>CAWDJB010000001.1:0-12772 GCA_963802505.1 uncultured Acidimicrobiales bacterium
GCGGCAGAAGAACAAGGCGGCAAAGTCGGCCTCGTCGGCGCGGGTTGACGACTCGCGAGACGGCTGAGAACCTGCGGGGCCACCGGCATCCCCCACCGGAAGGAGTCCCCGTGCCCAAGCCGTTCCAAGGTGACATCAGGCTCGACATCCGCGACTCGAAGCCCGATTGGGCCGCGTTCCTCCCCGATCGCGCGCCCGAAGGTGCGCCGAACGTGCTCGTCGTCTTGTACGACGACACCGGTCTCGCGGCCTTGTCGCCCTACGGCGGGCGCATCAACATGCCCACGATGGATCGCCTCGCGGCGAACGGCCTGACCTATTCGCAGTGGCACACGACCGCGCTGTGCTCGCCCACCCGTTCGGTCTTCCTCACCGGGCGCAACCATCACCAGAACGGCTTCGCGACGATCTCAGAGACGTCCGTCGGCTTCCCTGGATACAACTCGCACATCCCTCGCGAGTGCGCGTCGATGGCGACCGTGCTCCGCGACGCAGGCTGGAGCACGTTCTGGGTCGGCAAGAACCACAACACGCCGGTTGACGCTTGGACGATGGGATCGTCGAAGAAGGACTGGCCGCTGGGTCTCGGCTACGACCGCTACTACGGCTTCCTCGGCGGCGAGACGAACCAGTGGTATCCCGACCTCGCCGAGGACAACCACTACATCGACCAGCCCTACGGTCCCGAGGACGGCTATCACCTCTCGAAAGACCTCGCCGACAAGGCGCTCGCGTTCATCCGCGACTCGAAGCAGTCCGAGCCCGACAAGCCGTGGTACATGTGGTTCTGCCCCGGTGCCAACCACGCCCCTCATCACGCGCCCGCCGACTACATCGCGAAGTACAAGGGGGCGTTCGACGACGGCTACGAGGCGTATCGCGAGTGGGTGCTTCCCCGCATGATCGAGCGCGGCATCCTCCCTGAGGGCACCGAGCTCACGCCGATCAACCCGATGACCCCGGGCACGTTCAGCGAAGGCGACTCGATGCGCCCGTGGGACACGCTGAACGACGAGGAGAAGCGGCTCTTCTCGCACATGGCCGAGGTGTACGCCGCGTTCTCCGAGTACACCGACGCTCAGGTCGGGCGCATCATCGACTACCTCGAGGAGTCGGGACAGCTGGAGAACACGCTCGTGCTCTACTGCGCCGACAACGGTGCCTCCGGCGAGGGCAGCCCGAACGGCTCGGTCAACGAGGGAAAGTTCTTCAACGCCTGGCCCGACACGATCGAGGACAACATGGCCCTCATCGACCGCCTCGGCACGGAGGACACCTACAACCACTATCCGACGGGATGGGCGGTCGCTTTCTCCACACCGTTCCGCATGTTCAAGCGCTACTCCTATCAAGGAGGTGTGTGCGATCCGCTCGTCATCTCCTGGCCGAAGAGGATCAAGGCGCGGGGTGAGGTGCGGAGCCAGTATCACCACTGCACCGACATCGTTCCCACGATCCTCGACTGCTGCGGGGTCCAGATGCCAGCGGTCGTCGACGGTCACGAGCAGACGCCGTTGCCGGGTGTGTCGATGCGCTACTCGTTCGACACCGCCGATGCGCCGACCCCGAAGGAACAGCAGTACTACGAGATGCTGGGCACTCGGGGCATGTGGAAGGACGGATGGAAGGCCGTCACCGAGCACGGCCCGGTGCCGATGAACCTCGGCCACTTCGACCAGGACCGTTGGCAGCTGTTCCACACCGACGACGACCGCTCCGAGGCGCACGACGTGGCCGACCAGCATCCCGAGAAGCTCGAGGAGCTGAAGGCGCTCTGGCTCGAGGAGGCCGAGAAGTACGCCGTGCTTCCGCTGAATGACCTCGGCATCTTCGAGTACCGAGCCCTCGAGTTCGAGATCGCGGTGCCCGAGAGCGGCCAGTACGTGTACTACCCCGGAACCTCGGAGATCCCCGAAGCATCGGCGGCGAAGACGATCAACGTGTCGTACAAGATCCTCGCCGAGGTCGACTTCACGCGCGACTCCCAAGGCGTGATCGTCGCCCAGGGCTCACGCTTCGGCGGCTACTCGTTGTTCGTGAAGGACGGCAAGCTCACCTACGTCTACAACTTCCTCGGCATCCCGCCCGAGCAGACCCTTGCCGTCGCCGCGCCGACCGCGGGCACCCACATCGTCGGCGTCGAGTACGCGAAGGAACGCAGCGGCGAGTACCACGAGGTGTTCGGTCCGATGAGGCTCCACATCGACGGTGAGGTCGTCGCGGAGATGGAGATGCGCACGATCGCCTCGCGCTACAGCCTCTGCGGCGAGGGCCTCTGCATCGGCTACGACGGCGGCGATGCCGTCAGCGGGCAGTACAAACCGAAGTTCGAGTTCAGCGGGGGCACCATCGTCAAGGTCGTGTTCGACGTCGCCGACGACGCCTACGTCGATCTCGAAGCCGAGTTGGCCGCCGCCATGTCTCGCGACTGAGGCAGGGCGTCAGCTCACCGGTTGTGGTTCGGGCGCGGCAGCGGCCGCCGGTGCGGACGGCGAGTCGGTCATCGAGCCCGTGCTGCGCTTGGCGAACGCGATCGCCCCGAGGAGGATGACGAGCGCACCGCCCGAGATCGTGAACCGCGCGCTGTCGTTGTCCTGCAGGTTGATGACCGCGGGCAGGATCAGCAGTGACACGAGGTTCATCACCTTGATCAGCGGGTTCAGCGCGGGGCCAGCCGTGTCCTTGAACGGGTCGCCGACCGTGTCGCCGATGACCGCGGCCTTGTGGGCCTCGGAGCCCTTGCCGCCTTCGTGCCCGTCCTCGATGTACTTCTTCGCGTTGTCCCAGGCGCCACCGGAGTTCGACAGGAAGTTCGCCATGAGCTGCCCGGTGAGGATGACCGCAGCGAGGAACGCACCGAGCGCGAAGTAGTTGATCCCGAACCCGATGATCACCGGCGAGAGGACCGCGAGCAGCGCCGGCGTAGCGAGCTCACGCAGCGAGGCCTTCGTGCAGATGTCGATGACCGGCCCGTACTCGGGCAGCTTCTCGCCGCTCATGATCTTGCCGTCGGCGAACTGGCTGCGGACCTCTTGCACGACGGTTGCCGCCGTGCGACCGACGGCGCGGATCGCGAGCGAGCTGAACATGAACGCGATCGAGCCACCGATCAGGAGGCCGATGAACGTCTTCGGATCGGCGACGTTGATCTGCGTCAGCGGGTCGTGGAAGAGCGCGTTGCCGACCGCGTCGAGGTTGAGCTCGGCGCCGATCGTCTCGATGAACGATGCAAACAGCGCGACCGCAGCGATGACCGCCGATCCGATCGCGAAGCCCTTGGTGACGGCCTTGGTGGTGTTGCCCACGGCGTCGAGGCTGACCATGATGCGCTCGGCCTCGCCCGTGAACTCACCCGACATCTCGGCGATGCCGGCCGCGTTGTCGGCCACCGGGCCGAACGTGTCCTCCGACACGATGACGCCGGTCGTGGCGAGCATGCCCATGCCCGTGAGGGCGACGAGGTAGAAGACGAACTGGAGGTTCCCAGCGCCGAGTGCGATCGCCGTGCCGATGGCGATCGCGATCGCGATGATCGCCCAGACCGAAGACTCGAGACCGGAGGCGATGCCGGAGAGCACGGTGGTCGCGGGGCCGGTACGGGCCGCCTCGGCGATCTCACGGACGGGCCGCGTCTCGGTGGAGGTGAAGTACTCGGTGAGCCGGCTGACGATCTGTGCGAGCACGAGGCCGATCACGACCGCGGCGAACACCCGCCAACCCGGGTTGCTGAGCGTGCCCTCGTCGTTTCCGACATAGACAAGCGCGAACACGAGCGTGCCGAGAACGGTGAGGATGCCGGCGACGGCGAAGCCGCGGTTGATCGGCGTCATCGCCGACTTGTCCTTCTCGGTGGCGCGCACTGAGAAGAGACCGACGATCGACGCGACCACGCCGATGGCACGACAGCCGAGCGGGAAGATGAGCCCGAGCGCCCATTTGCTCGGGTCGTCCGGATAGATCGAGTGGAACGCGGAGACGCCGAGGATGATCGCGGCGACCAGGGTGACCTCGTAGCTCTCGAAGAGGTCGGCAGCCATGCCGGCGCAGTCACCGACGTTGTCGCCCACGTTGTCGGCGATCGTGGCGGGGTTGCGGGGGTCGTCCTCGGGGATGCCGGCTTCGACCTTGCCCACGAGGTCGGCGCCGACGTCGGCCGCCTTCGTGAAGATGCCGCCGCCTACTCGGAGGAACAGCGCGAGCAGCGAGCCGCCGAAGCCGAACCCGATGAGGATCGCGGTCGCCGTGTTCTGGAAGATCATGATGATGACGGTCGCGCCGAGCAGGCCGAGGCCGACCGTGAACATGCCGGCGACGCCACCGGTCCGGAACGCGACCTTCAGTGCCGCGGGCATTGAACCGGTCTTTGCCGCTGCCGCAGTGCGCACGTTGCCGCGCGTCGCGAGCGTCATCCCGATGAAGCCGGTGAGACCCGACATGACGCACCCGAGGATGAACGCGAGCGTGCGGTAAAGACCGGACTCGCCGAACGACAACGCATTCGTCTCGTTCGGCTTCACCACCGCGACCGACGTGAGGAACACGACGACGGCCAGCGGGATGAGGATGAGGACGATCGTCTTGAACTGACGGTTGAGGTACGCGCTGGCGCCCTCCTGGATCGCCTTCGCGATCTCCTGCATCTTCGGCGTGCCCGCGTCTTCGGCCAGGACGAGCCGAGCGAGGATGAAGCCGACGACGATGGCCAGGAGCGCCGTCAACGCGCACGCGATGAGGATCGCCCACTCGCCGCCCGACAGCGTGAACTCTTGGTAGCCGCCTTCGGCGGCGAGGATGTGCGTCACGAAGTCCCCTCGTTGTGCTGCCGCGCGTCTCGCGGCGCAATCTGGCTGAAAGGTCCGGGGGAGTCTAGGGAGCGATCCGTGGCGATGCGAAATGCCCGCTCAGCAGGTGAAACGGCGCATCGCGCGGCGGATTCGGACCGCGTCCCACGCCATTCGGCCACCGTCGCGCACCGGTCGAACCCGGCTCGTCTCGACGTGGCGCCACTCGACCGGGACCTCGACGATGCGTGCTCCGAGGCGCTCCGCTCGGGCGAGCACCTCGACGTCGAAGGCGAACCGCTCGGTGGTGAGCGCCGGGAAGACGGCGTGGGCGACGTCCGCCGTGAACACCTCGAGGCCACATTGCGTGTCGGGCATCGAGGTCAGGCCGAGCGCACGCACCAGCAGGTTGAAGCTCTTGCCGGCGAGCTCACGGGCGCGGGGCTGGTGGGACGTGATCACGCTGTCACGGCGTGCCCGCGTCGCGACTGCCGCATCGGCATCGCCCGACTCGACCAGCCCGAAGCACTTCTCGATCTCGTCGATCGATGTCGACAGGTCGGCATCGACGAACCCGATGACATCGCCCGTCGCGGCGGCAACCCCGGCCCTGACTGCGGCGCCCTTCCCACGGTTCACCTGAAGACAAATGACCCTGGCGCTGAGCGCGGTCGACGCAAGAACTGCGGCGAGAACGTCCGCGGTGCCGTCAGTGCTCCCGTCATCGACGAAGATGAGTTCGCGGTCGTCGTTCGCCCACGAGTCCGAGAGGCTGGGCACGCAGGCGGCGACGCGCGTGGCTTCCTCGAACAAGGGGACGACGAGGCTGCGCCTCACCCTGCTGCGGGATCAAGGAGCCGATGCCGCACCACTATCAACTCATCTTCGCGGGTCGTCTCACAGGTGGCGCGAATCACCAGATCCGCGATCAGCTCTGCGCTCCTCCGATTGCTCGTCGCTCGCAGCCTCCACTGCCAGGTGCCTCCTCAGGCGCCGGGGACGCTCCTGGGTCGACGACCGCCGGTCTCGCTGTTCCAGATCTCGTCGAAAGCGACACCGCTGAGGTCGGCGTCGAGGACCGCAGCCCTGAAGCTTTCGCCGGGAGCGGCGTCGTCCTCCCAGCAGTACATCCAGACGTTGTCATCGGGCAACTTGAAGAGCGATGGGCCACCGATCCGATGCGTGACGAACTCGGGTATCTCGGGTATGCCGCCTTCGATGTCGGCGAGCAATTTGGTCTGTTGCACGTCGAGATAGTTCCGCACCTCGAGGATGTTCACGACCGTGAACAGCTCGCTTCCGACGGGCAAGGGAAGGAGCTCGGCCTCGAGCAGGAAGTTGGTGAGCGCACCGTCAGCTTTCGGTGCGAGCACCATCGCGTGTAGGTCGGGAAGGTTCCAAATTTCCGGAGTGCGGTGGGTGGGAAACTCGATGTAGACGGGCGGCGGAACCCACGTCGACGACATCGGCGACCCATTGAGTTCGTGCCGTGCGACTACCTCGGCATCGCCGGAGTCGACGAAGAGGCACTGGAACTCGTTGGGATCGAATCCCAGCTGGTACACCCGCTTCGCCATCAGCTACACGGCGCCTTCCTCCAGGGACTCATCCCAGAGTCAGGTGTCTCCCCGACGGGTCAAGGTCACGTCCGACCTCGCCAGTGGTCGAAGGAAGCCGAGCGAGGATGCCGAAGGTCATGGTGATCGTGCCCAGCCAAGCTCATGGGTGGCGGTGAGCGCCGATGTCGTAGTCATAGGTCATGCCCGACTCCGTCAGTGGAACTCCGAAGTCGTGCGATCTCGTCCAGCAATCGCTCGATGTAGTTCCGTGCGGCGGCGACGAAGTCATGATCGGCCACGCTGGCCGGGCCGCTGTCGCAACGCAGGTAGAGGTCCTCGTCGCGGTCGTCTTCCCGCCCGATCATGATGAAATTATCGCCCGCGACGTGGTCCCGTCCTTCGATCATGGAACGCCACGGCGCAGGCGACGCCGCGTGCGCGAGGCGACGGAGCGCCTCCAACTCCGCGTCGGTAACGATCTGCGCGCTCATTGGTACGGGTTCTTGATAGTGGGACGGAGAAGGTTGCTCAGGGTCACGGGACTGATGCAACTGACGAGGCAGTGGTATGGATTCCCATCCAACGGGTTCCGAACGACGATGCCACCGGCAGAGCGAATCTCGCCGGCTTTCGTCACGCCGAGCTGACCATGGGGTATGTAGCCCCGGACCAGGGTCTCGAGCGACTCTACGCCAGCCCAAGAATCGGTGATCGCCGGGAGCGCATCGAGACCCTCGACGACGGCATGGTCCGTGAGCTCGTAGAGCCGCCAGTGGATCCCGGCGTCGGTGAGCGCGGGCAGATCTGCGACCTTGCGAAGAGCAGCGGCGTCGTCGGCTTTTGCCGTGATCGCGTCGGATGACGCGAGGAAGTATCGGATGCCCAACAGCTCGAGCTGGTCGACGCCGCGGTCAAAGTCGGCCGGTGTCCCCAGCTCGAGGCCCGGGATCCGCCGCGACGGCTCGGCCGACAGCAACGACATGTTCGAGTAGATGAACGGCGTCGTCGTGGACGACTCCGCGTACAACGTGTCCAACACCTGCACACGACCGTCGGTACGCACCGGGATCAGGTCCAAGGCGCGCCACGACCCGTAGGTGGTCAACGCCTCGGTGTACTCCGCTGCGAGCCTCCCCGATGGCAGGGCCGCGACGGTGTCGAGCAGCCGATCGAGCTCCGGCCACGTCGCTCTCGCCTCGAAACCAGCAAGCGACGACCGCGCTTCCGTACGCGGGATCACGCCGGCGTCGATCGTCCAGATCGCGACGCCCGCCGCCGCCAGCAGCGTGAGCGCAGGCGCGAGACCACCGATTGGCGGGAGCAATGGACGCGCTGCGCGGGCAGAGGCAACGACGCCGAGAGCGGCGAGCATCGCGATGCAGGCGTACCAAACACCCAACAGCCGCGCGTTCCACAGATGATGACCGGCCGGAAACCAGAGGTAGGCGAGCCCGAAGACAACGGCCACGCCCGCGATGCCGATGGTGACGCGTGAGCGCCGCACAACTGCAAACGCGAGCGCTGCGCCGGCGAACAACGTCAGCCACCGGTAGGTCGCAGGGAAGAGCGCCGACCATGTGCTCGTCCAACGTTCCGGGTCGATGTCCGTCGCCCAACCCGACCGGACCAGGACGGGGATCATCCACACACCCGCAATCGCCGCGCCGACCACTGCAGTCGCCGCCGCTCGGATGCCGCTGCGTTGCCACCAGATCGCGACCACCGCCACGCTCCCGACAACCACCAGCAGCGAGGCGACCACGTGCGCCGTGAGTGTCGCCGCGATCACCACAGCCGCGAGCGGCCCGCGCGCTTTGCCTTGCGCGACCCGGCCAAGCGCGCCGAGCGCGCACATCCCCAGTGCCAGGGCCAGCTGGTAGGAGAACTCGCCCAGCACTGCCGAGTGGATGTCACCGCCGATGAGCGCGATGGACGGCGTAGCTACGACGAGCACCACCATCGCCACCGCGGCAGTTGCGGACTCGACACGATCGCCGCCCCACCCCCACACCCGCACAGCAGCGCCGAGCGGCATCAAGAGAAGACCGAGCACCGCGATCAACTTGAAGGCGACGCTGTAGCCCACGACGTGCGCGAGCAGCGCGACGAGTAGCGCTGGCGTTGGGAAGTAGAACCACCCCAACGGCAAACCCGCCGCCGTCCAGGACGTCCACGCGCTCGGCCACCCTGCGCTGAACGCGTGTGCGCTCAGGAAGCGAGGCCACCACCAGTGACCGCCGAGATCGCCGCCCGTCGCGATGGTCGACCGAAACCAATCACCGGGAGCGAGCTGAGCGGCGATCAACAACGTCGCACCAACAACAGCGATCACGTCGACGCGAGAAGCCAGCCAACGCCCCGCGCGCTCGCCACGATTGGACCGAGTAGTCGCCACCGCACGCTGACGAACCTGAACCCCCGGCCGTCACGCTATGCGCTCCCGGACGTGGATCTCAGCCCCGCGTGAGTGCCCTCTACTCCTACGCTTCCTCCATGGCTTTCGAGCGCACCGGCGTTGACCCCGGGAAGATGGGCGGGCTCCCGACTATCCGGGACACGCGCGTGACAGTTGCGATGGTGTTGGGACAAGTCGCGGCCGGCCGCACTATCGAGCAAGTTCTGGAGGACTACCCCTACCTCGAACACGCCGACACCTTGGCGGCGCTCTCGCTCGAGGAAACGCTCGACATCCTGTCGGACCCAAACGCGATGCCCGAGATTCGCAACGCCGAGACTGACATCACGGATGGAACTGGCATCACGGAGCAGCAGCTCCGCGCCAGGTACCTCCGCGGCTGACGCGCCTGCCCCAACTCGTCCGTGATGCAGTCTTCGTTGACTGGCCCGATTCATCAGCAGTGCCGTCTCGTCTCCTCGATAGGTGGGTCACATGTCGCGCGGCAGGTACGGCTCGAGCGCCTTCGTCGTCAGCACAAGACGAGCCGGGTGACCGGGGATCTCTTCGAACCCGTGGTGGCGATAGAACGACGCCGCCACGTCATCGATCGCATCGACGATCACGTACCGTCCGCCGAGGTCACACGCTCCCATGGCAGCGCGGGTGAGCGCGCTCGCCAGCAGCTGCGAGCCGAGCCGCTGGCCATGAAGAGCGCGGTCGAGAGCGAGCCGGGCGATGAGGAAGCACGAGATGCGGTCCGGGAGTCCCCGCGCCTGCTTCTTGCTCAACGTCTGCCGCTCGATGAAGTACGGCATCAGGACGTAGTACCCGACCACCACGTTGTCGCCCCGATGCCACACGTACGTGCGAGTGAGGTTCCGGCCGTCACTGTCGCGCGCCGACTTCCGCAGCCACTCATCCAAGGCCGGATGGCTGCTGTCGAACTGCGAGAGGTCGTGCTCGTCGGCGACGACCTCGCAGACGAAATCCACGCCCGCCGAGCTACCGGTTCTCGAACCGGGGCTCCACCAGCGCCTTCTCGAGTGCCGGTGCGAGCGCAGCGGGTCGATCGAGTGCCGCGAGCAGGTCGTCGAACACGTCGGCCGGAACGCTCATCGAGGCGTGAGCGTGAAGAAGCTCATCAGCTCGGGAATCTGCGGCAGAGGTGACCAGAGCCGAGACCGAGACTCCCTCGAGGGCTGCGGCGCGTTCGTACACAGCTCGCTGCCGCTCGGTGACCCGAAGGTTCAGCACCCTGTCTTTCTTGTCCATGTCCATACATTGTAATGACAGAAGAGTCTCGGTCAACCGGGTATGCGATGCCGAATCCGGCCGATCAGCTCGTTGTCCGCCTCATCCATGCCCGCAGCGTAAGGACAGGACGGTTCGCTCGCCCGCGGTTACACCCGGTCGAACAGGATGGCTCGCTTCACCTCTTCAATGGCCTGGGTGACCTTGATGCCGCGGGGGCAGGCGTCGGTGCAGTTGAACGCCGTGCGGCACCGGAACACCCCAGAGCGCTCGTTCAGGATGTCGAGACGCTGGCCGGCGGCCTGGTCGCGCGAGTCGAAGATGAACCGGTGGGCGCCGACGATCGCCGCCGGACCCACGTACGACGAGTTACCCCAGTACACCGGGCACGACGTCGTGCAGCAGGCACACAGGATGCACTTCGTCGTGTCGTCGAACCGCTCACGGTCCTCCGCCGACTGGTACCGCTCCTTGTAGCCCGGATCGTCGTTGTTGATGAGGTACGGCAGGATCGACCGGTACTGCGCGAAGAACGGCTCCATGTCGACGACCAGGTCCTTGATCACCGGAAGGCCGCGGATCGGCTCGAGCGTGATGTCGGTGCCGACGTTCTCGATGAGCTGGCCGCACGCCAGGCCGTTCTGGCCGTTGATGATCATCGCGTCGGATCCGCACACGCCGTGGGCGCACGAGCGCCGGAATGTGAGCGTGCCGTCGTGGTGCCACTTCGCCTCGTGGAGCGCGTCGAGCACGCGATCGTTCGAATCGACCTCGACCTCGTACTCCTGCCAGCGAGGCTTCTTGTCGACTTCGGGGTCGTACCGCTTCACCTTCAGGTGGACAGCGACCATCAGTACTTCCGTTCCATGGGTAGGTACTTCCCGGAGTCGACTTCCTTGTAGCCGAGACGGACCGAGCCATCCTCCTCGCGCCACGCGAGTGTGTGCTTCATCCAGTTCGCGTCGTCGCGCAGCGGATGGTCCTCACGCCAGTGCGCGCCGCGGCTCTCGGTGCGAGCACGACCCGAGATCACGAGGCACTCGGCAAGGTCGAGCAGGTAGCCGAGCTCGAGGCCCTCGGTGAGGTCGTAGTTGAACACTGCGCCCTTGTCCTGCACGCCGACGCGCTCGTAACGGTCCTTCAGGCCGGCGAGGATCTCGAGCATCTCGGCGAGGCTTTCCTCGGTGCGGAACACCGACGCCTTGTCCATCATCTCGTCCTGCAGCTCTTTGCGGATGTCGGAGATGTTCTCGTGCCCGGTCGACGCGAGGAGGCGCTCGATGCGCGCCTTGGTGTCGTCGGCGGCGTCGGCCTGAGGCTCGGGCATCGTTGCAGTCGCCACGAACTCGGCCATTGCCTGACCTCCGCGGCGACCGAACACCACGATGTCAAGCAACGAGTTGGTGCCGAGGCGGTTCGCGCCGTGCACCGACACGCACGCGCACTCACCTGCTGCGTACAGGCCCGGCAGCACGGTTCCCATCGCGTCGACGACGACCTCGCCGTGGATGTTCGTGGGGATGCCGCCCATCGCGTAGTGCGCCGTCGGCTGGATCGGGATGAGGTCCTTCTTCGGCTCGATGCCGAGGTAGGTGCGCACGAACTCGGTGATGTCGGGGAGCTTGGCGTCGATCTGCTCGGGAGGCAGATGGGTGAGGTCGAGCATGATGTGGTCCTTGTTCGGGCCGCAGCCGCGTCCCTCGCGGATCTCGAGCAGCTCGGCCCGGCTGACCATGTCGCGCGGCGCGAGGTCTTTCACCGTCGGGGCGTAGCGCTCCATGAACCGCTCACCGTCGGAGTTGCGCAGGATGCCGCCCTCGCCTCGGGCCGCCTCCGACAGCAGGATGCCCATCTTGTAGATGCCCGTCGGATGGAACTGGAACATCTCCATGTCTTCCATCGGGATGCCCCGCCGGTAGAGCAGCCCGGGACCGTCGCCAGTGAGCGAGTGGGCGTTCGACGAGATCTTGAACATCTTCCCGAAGCCACCCGACGCGAACAGGATCGCCTTGGTCTGGAAGACGTGGAGGTCGCCGGTCGCGAGCTCGTACGCGACAGCCGCGGCTACACGCCGATCGGCGCCCTCGCCCTCGAACACGACGTCGAGCACCTGGTACTCGTTGAAGAAGTTCACGTCGCGGGCGACGCACTGCTGGAAGAGCGTCTGCAGGATCATGTGGCCCGTGCGGTCGGCCGAGTAGCACGCCCGCCGCACGGGCGCCTCGCCGTGGTTACGGGTGTGGCCACCGAAGCGGCGCTGATCGATGCGGCCCTCGGGCGTGCGGTTGAACGGCAGGCCGAAGTGCTCGAGCTCGATCACCGCGTCGATCGCCTCGCGGCACATGATCTCGGCGGCGGCCTGGTCGACGAGGTAGTCGCCGCCCTTGACCGTGTCGAAGGTGTGCCACTCCCACGAGTCCTCTTCGACGTTGGCCAGCGCGGCGCACATGCCGCCCTGCGCCGCCCCCGTGTGCGAGCGGGTGGGATAGAGCTTGGTGATGACGGCGGTGCGGCACTTGCCGGCCACCTCGATCGCCGCCCGTAGGCCGGCCCCCCCTGCCCCCACGATCACGGCGTCGTAGCTGTGGGTGTGGATGTTCACGGGCTCAGCCTGCCAGAACCCAGCCAGCGTTCGCGCGCTCGCCCGCGACATAGTGCGTCAATCGCGCGAACGCCGGCAGGTCGCTCTGGACGCGGCTCACCCCGGCGACCGGTCGCGCGTTGGCCCGCGTCATAGTGCGGCTACCGCGCGAACGGTTGGAGCGAGGCGGGCCGGCCCCTCA
>CAWDJB010000002.1:0-1508599 GCA_963802505.1 uncultured Acidimicrobiales bacterium
AGGCGACGAGGGGAATCGAACCCCTGTACAGGGCTTTGCAGGCCCTTGCCTAAACCACTCGGCCACGTCGCCCGGAGCGGATCACCCTAGCGAAGGGCCCTTGCGTCACTGCTCCGTAAGTAGTAACTTACCGTTCGTGGCAACTTACGGAGCGGCATTGGAGGCGTTGGCGGACCCCACGCGTCGTGCGGTGCTCGAGCAGCTTCGTGAGGGACCGCAAGCCGTCGGCGAGATCGCTGCCCACCTTCCCGTGAGTCGTCCCGCGGTCTCGCAGCATCTGAAGGTGCTGAAGGGAGCAGGCCTCGTGACCGATCGCGCGGAAGGCACGCGCCGGCTGTACGCGGTCAGCCCCGACGGGTTGAGCGCGCTGCGCGCCTGGCTCGACAGCTTCTGGACTGACGTGCTGCAGGCATACAAGGAAGCGGCGACACCCGCACCGCCGCCGTCGAAGAGAAGGAAGCGCTCATGAGTGAGAAGACCGACCTCGATCTCTCCCCACTCGTCTTCACTGTGACCGTGCCGCAATCGGTCGACGACGCGTTCATCCTCTTCACCGAGAAGATCGGCACCTGGTGGCCGAAAGCGACGCACTCGATCGGTGAGGACCGCGCGGCCGATGTGATCTTCGACGGTCGCGAGGATGGCCGGCTGTACGAGCGCCTCGACGACGGCACCGAATACGCGTGGGGTGAGGTGCTGGCGTGGGAACCGCCGAATCGATTCGTCATCACATGGCACCCGAGCGTCGAACCGGTCGCGATGACCGAGGTCGAGGTGACGTTCACCGCGATCGACGGCGACTCGACCACCGTGCAGCTCACTCATCGCGACTGGCAACGACTGGGTGACGTCGCCGCGGTGACGCGCCACGGGTACTCGCTCGGATGGGTGGGTGTGCTCGACCTGTTCACCACCAAGGCGGCATCGTGAAGCGCCGCCCGACCGAACGGCGCTGGCGCCGCCGGCCCGCTCCCCTCGATCCCCGGCGCTGCGGCACGACGAAGCCCGAGGCCTGGCCTCGCACCTGGCGCGCATAGACGCGGTGCGACCTGCGCCACCTCGCCACGCTCATTGGCGCGGCAGAGGCCCCAGAGGGGCCGCACACGCGCCAATGCCGATCTTGGCGCGCCAGGGCGAACCCTCACCACGCCCATTGGCGCGGCAGAGGCCCCAGAGGGGCCGCACACGCGCCAATGCCGATCTCGCCTCGCCGAGAACGTGCCGTCCGCTCAGGCGCCCTTGAAGTTCGGGTCGCGCTTCTCGAGGAACGCCATCATCGCCTCGCGGGTGTCTTCGGTTCCGAAGTTCACCGTTTGCGCGGCACCTTCGTCCTCCAACGCTTGCTCGAACGTCACCGCGAACGCGTTGTCGAGCAGTCGCTTCGTCTGGGCGAGTGCGATGGGCGGGCCGGCTGCGAGCCGCGT
The DNA here is from genome assembly GCA_963802505.1 of uncultured Acidimicrobiales bacterium. Classification (GTDB taxonomy): domain Bacteria; phylum Actinomycetota; class Acidimicrobiia; order Acidimicrobiales; family DATKAS01; genus DATKAS01. The sequence goes on from CAWDJB010000002.1 coordinate 1,425, forward strand.
CGCCCAGTCGTCGACGAACGCGTCGAGCTCGCCTACGGGCACCACCCGATTGACGAGGCCGATCGCTTCGGCCTCCTTCGCCGAGATGATGTCGGCGAGCAACGCGAGCTCCTTCGCTCGGTGCATGCCGATGAGCCGCGGGAGCAGCCACGAGCCTCCGAAGTCGATCGTGAGCCCGCGCCGAGCAAAGATCTCGGAGAACCGGGCTTCGTCCGACGAAACGATCAGGTCGCAGCCGAGCGCGAGGTTGCACCCCGCTCCCACGGCGACCCCGTTGACCTTCGCGATCGTCGGCTTGGGCATGCGGTGCAACGCCAGCGCGGCGTCGCCGATGTGGCGCATGACGGCGAGCTGATGCCGCCGCGCGTCTTCGGCGCCCCCACCCGACAGGTCGGCCCCCGAACAGAAGTTGCCCCCGGCACCGGTGATCACCACAACCCGATCGTCGTCGCGCTCCCTGATGTCGAGGAAGGTGTCGAGCAGCTCGGTCCACATCGTCCCGTTCGCGGCGTTCTTCTTCTCCGGCCGATTCAGGGTGATGGTGACGACGTGGTCGCGACGCGCAACTTCGAGAGTCTCCATGCGCGCGACCATACTGAGTCCGATGGGCCTCGACCCCTACCGCCCCAGGCGGGCGCCCGGCGTCTTCGAGTACGCGATGGTCGCCCTTGCGCTCGTCGCGTGCCTGGCTCTCGTCGTCTGGGCATTCCTCTGAACGCATGAGCGACGTCGCCTGGCACGACGACGACGTCGAGACCCAGCGAGTTCAGCCGTACAAGGCGTTGAAGGACTACGTCTGCCCGGGTTGCCTCGGCACGATCAGGCGGGGACAAGGCCATCTCGTGGTGATCCCGAAGCACGCGCCGGACCTCCGGCGTCACTGGCACTACCCGTGCTGGGAGGAACGGCACCGCAGACGTTGACGAGGCGTGTCGCTAGAAGGCGCCCTCGATCACGTCGACGGTCGTGCCGCTCACCGACGCGACGTCGAAGCGCAGCGCGCGCCCGCGGACTGCGTGCTCGGCCAGCCACATCGCCGCGAGCCGGCGAAGCCTGAGCTGCTTCGTACGCGTCACCGCTTCGAAGGGCATGCCGTACCGCGTCGACGACCGCGCCTTCACCTCGCAGAACACGAGCAAACGATCGCTTTGCGCGACGAGGTCGATCTCGCCCTCGCGACGGCGCCAGTTGCGGTCGATCACCGCGAAGCCGCGCTCCTCGTACCACGCGGCAGCGAGCGCCTCCCCCTGCGCGCCGAGCACGCGGCGCGGATCAGACCTCGGATTTGGGGAGCTCTTCGACATTCACGTCCTTGAACGTCAGGACGCGAACCGAAGGGACGAAGCGGGTCTGGCGGTACATGTCCCAGACCCACGCGTCGGTCAGCTCGACCTCGATGAGGGGACGTGCCCCGTCGCCTTGCACTCGGACGTCGACTTTGTTCGCCAGGTAGAAGCGGCGCTCGGTCTCGATCGCGTACGCGAACATCGCACTGACGTCGCGGTACTCCTGGGCGAGGGCGAGCTCGCGCTCGGCCTCGTAGGCCTCGAGATCTTCGGGGCTCAGACCCTCTTCTCCTTGACCTTGGCGGCCTTGCCGACCCGGTCACGGAGGTAATACAGCTTGGCCCGGCGGACATCGCCGCGGGTCACGACCTCGATCTTGGCGATGATCGGCGTGTGCACGGGGAACGTGCGCTCGACGCCGACGCCGAAGCTCACCTTGCGGACCGTGAACGTCTCCTGCAGGCCGGACCCCTGACGACGAGTCACATGGCCCTGGAACACCTGAATGCGCTCACGGTTGCCCTCGACCACACGAACGTGGACCTTGAGGTTGTCGCCGGGCGCGAAGTCGGGGACGTCGCTGCGGAGAGACTGCTGATCGACCAGGTCAGTGGACTTCATGGCGCGCTTGACTCCTGCTGACGCTCGCCGGGAGGGGACTCGCCACGATAGCGGGAGAACCCGAATTCCTCCAAGGCGCGCTGGTCCTCCTCGGACAGGCCGCCCCGCTGCTGGATGAGATCGGGCCGGTCCGCGATCGTGCGGGCCAGCGCCTGCGCCCTACGCCACCTGGCGATCTTCCCGTGGTCTCCCGACCGCAGCACGTCCGGCACGTTCCAGCCGCGGAACTCGGCCGGACGTGTGTACTGCGGGTACTCGAGCAGCCCGTCGGCAAACGACTCGTCGGACGCCGATTCCTCGTTGCCCATGACGCCAGGCACGAGGCGGGCGACCGCCTCGATCACGACCAGCGCGGCTACCTCGCCCCCCGACAGCACGAAGTCGCCCACCGACAGCTCGCCATCGACGAGATGGGCACGCACGCGCTCGTCAACTCCCTCGTAGCGGCCGCACAGCAAGGAGAAGCCATCCGTCGTGGCGAGGTCGCGTGCCCGCACCTGGTCGAACCGCGCTCCCCCCGGCCCGAGCAGGAACAACGGCCGCACCGGCTCGACGGCATCGACCGCAGCGAACAGAGGCTCGGGCATCAGCACCATGCCGGGTCCACCGCCGAACGGCGAGTCGTCGACCGAGCGATGCGGATCACTGGTCGCCGAGCGCAGGTCGTGCACGCGCAGATCGAGCAGTCCCTCGTCGCGAGCTCGCGCGATCAGGCTGTGGCCGAGGAACCCTTCGACCAGCGCCGGGAAGATCGTGAAGACCTCGATCCGCATGTCAGGCGCGCGTGGTCACTCGAAAAGGCCGACCGGAGGATCGACGACGACCCGTCCTTCTTCGCTGGACACCACGAAACGGGCGGGGATCAGCGCGCCGCCCTCGATCTCGAGCAGATCGCTCGCGGGGTTCGCGACCAGCGCCGTGATGAGCCCGAGCGGATTGCCCGCGACGTCGAACGCGAACGACCCGACCAAGTCGTGCGCCCACAGCTCGTCAGGATCGTCGATCGGCTCGGCCGTGAGCACGAGGCCGTTCAGCGCTTCGGCAGCCTCGCGGGTGTCGACGCCGGCGAAGTGGACGACGAACGCGCCGGACTGCGGCCGCGATGTTTCGATCTGCAACGACCCCTTCGTCGTTTCGAGCACCGCTCCGGGCTCGACCCGTTCGAGGCGGTTGGTCACCAGGTGGACGACGACATCACCACGAAGGCCGTGCGCCCGACCGATCGATCCGACTTCGAGCACGTGCCTGGCCTCGGCGCGGTCAGTCGACGAAGTCGACGTCTACCTCGACTCCGTCGCGCACTGCAGCCGCCCTCGTGACGGTGCGCACAGCGTTCGCGGTGCGACCGCGCTTGCCGATCACGCGACCCATGTCGCCGGGAGCCACGCTCACACGCAGGCTCACCCCGCGACGCCCCTCGACCGCGTCGACCTCGACCGAGTCGGGATCGTCGACGAGGGCACGGACCAGGTAGTCGAGCACCGCCCGTGCCGTCGCGGCGGGGATGCGGTTGACGTCGTCGGCGTCGTCTGCGTCGTCGGAGTCGTCACCGAGCTCGTTGTCGCTGTTGCCGTCGAGCTCGTCTTCATCCTCGAAGTCGTCGTCGCCTTCGACGTCGTCGACGGTGTTGTCGGCTTCGGTCATTTGCCTGACTTCGCGGCCTGGAACTCGTCCCACGCGCCCGAGATCTTCAGCAGCTTCTCGACGCGCTCGGTCGGCTGCGCACCCTTCTGCAGCCACGAGACCGCCTTGGCGTTGTCGATCTTCACGACCGACGGCTCGGCGCGCGGCTCATAAGTGCCGACGATCTCGATGAAGCGGCCGTCACGCGGCGCGCGGCCATCGGCCGCGACCACTCGGTAGGTCGGCTGCTTCTTCTTTCCCATCCGCATGAGGCGGAGCTTCACTGCCACTTGAGTTGTCCTTTGCTTTCGTGAGCTAGTTGAGCGACGGCACGTTGGGCATCGTCGGCATGCGGCGCTTGCCCTTCTTCGACCCGAGACCGCCCATGCGCTTCATCATCTTCTGCACGTCCTTGAACTGCTTGAGGAGTGCATTGACCTCTGCGGTGGTGGTGCCGCTCCCGTTGGCGATGCGCAACCGGCGCGAACCGTTCACCAGATCGGGCTTGCGGCGCTCGTCGAGCGTCATCGACCGGATGATCGCCTCGACCCGCTTCAGCTGGTCATCGTGGATCTCGGCGTTGCGGGCTTCCTTGGGGAGCCCGGGAATCATACCGATCACGCTGGACAGCGGCCCCATCTTCTTCAGCTGCTGCATCTGCTCGAGGAAGTCGTCGAGCGTGAAATCGCCCTCGAGCAGCTTGGCGGCCGCCGCTTCGGCCTCCTCCTTCTCGTAGACCTCTTCGGCCTTCTCGATCAGGCTGAGGACGTCGCCCATCCCGAGGATGCGGCTGGCCATGCGATCGGGATGGAACTGCTCGAAGTCGGCGAGCTTCTCCCCCGTGGACGCAAACGCGATCGGCTTGCCGATGACTTCTTTGACGGAGAGCGCGGCGCCACCTCGCGCGTCGCCGTCGAGCTTCGACAGGATCACGCCGTCGATCGCGAGCGTCTCGTTGAACGCCTCCGCGACTGTCACCGCGTCTTGTCCCGTCATCGCGTCGACGACGAGGAAGGTGTAATCGGGCTTCACGGTCGCCGACACCTGACGGACCTGCTCCATCATCTCGGCATCGATCGCGAGGCGACCAGCGGTGTCGACGATGACGACGTCGCGGCCAACCCGGCGAGCCTCGGCGACGCCTCCGCCGGCGACGGCGATCGGATCGGTCGGCTCGGAGAAGACGGGCACCTCGATCTGGCGACCGAGCGTGCGGAGCTGATCGACGGCCGCGGGGCGCTGCAGGTCGGCTCCCACGAGAATCGGGTTGCGACCCTGGGCCTTGAACCAGCGAGCCAGCTTCGCCGACGCGGTCGTCTTGCCCGACCCCTGAAGTCCCGCGAGCAGCACCACCGTCGGCGGCTTCGATGCGTACGAAATGCGGAGGGTCTCGCCTCCGAGCGCGGTGACGAGCTCCTCGTTGACGATCTTGATGACCTGCTGCGCCGGCGTGAGGCTCTTCGCGAGGTCGGCGCCCAGGCACTTCTCGCGGATGCGCGCGACGACGCTGCGAACGACTGTGAGGTTGACGTCGGCTTCGAGAAGGGCCACGCGGATCTCGCGCAACACCTCGTCGACATCGCTGTCGCTGAGTCGCCCCTTGCCCCGGAGCCGTTTGAAGATGCCGTCGAAACGGTCGGAGAGGGAATCGAACATGCGGTTTCTCAGGCTACCGGAGCCGTCCGGGAGCCCCTAGGCGACGGTATTTCAGTGGCCCTAGGCGACGATGATCTCGTTGTCGACGGCGAGCACGCCTGGCACCGAAGCCACGACGCGCTCGAGATCGGCCCGTCCGGTGGCGTGCGGCGCCTCTCCGGCCAGGACCACCCGGCCCTGCAGCACCGAGATCGAGGGCTGCGGGAGGTGCCAGGTGCGCGGCGAGTGCGACAGCTCGTGGCGCACCCGCGCCGCGAGGTCGGCATCGGGCACGCGCCGAGCAGTCAGCCGACCGATGCGCCGACGGAGCTCGGCGCCGGTCATGGGGGTGAGCAACAGGGCGAGCGTTGCGCCGAGCCCGAGGAGCAGGAGACGCCGAAGCCCCACCCATCGCAGGCTGCGGCCGGTCACCTTGATCGGGAAGAAGACGATCTTCATTCGAAGAGGGCGTCCACGAACTCGCGAGCGTCGAAGTCGACGAGGTCTGCCGCCGTCTCCCCCAACCCGACCAGCTTCACCGGCAGCCCGAGGTCCTTCTGGATCGCCAGCACGATGCCGCCCTTGGCCGATCCGTCGAGCTTGGTCAGGACCACGCCGGTCACCTCCACTGCTTCGGTGAACTGGCGTGCCTGCGTGAGGCCGTTCTGGCCAGTTGTCGCGTCGATGACCAACAGCACCTCGCTCACATGCCCCGGCGGGCGGTCGGCCACACGTCGAACCTTGCGGAGCTCCTCCATGAGGTTGACCTTTGTGTGGAGACGGCCCGCGGTGTCGGCGAGCACGAGGTCAGCACCCCGCGCCGCGGCGCGCTGCACGCCATCGAAGATCACCGAGCTCGGATCGCCGCCCTCGGCTCCGCGCACGAGGTCAGCACCGACTCGGTCGGCCCACTGCTCGAGCTGTTCGGCGGCGGCGGCACGGAACGTGTCTCCAGCGGCCATCACGACAGTGTGACCGTCCGCGATCTGGCGTGCCCCGACCTTGCCGATCGTCGTCGTCTTCCCCACGCCGTTGACACCAACGAAGAGCCACACGCACGGCTCGCCGGGTCTCGGGTCGAGCACGAGGCCGCGGTCGACGCCGTCGAGCTGCTCGAACAAGTCGGCCTTCAGCGCGTCGAGCACTTCGTCGGGTGTCGTGAGCCCATCGGCCTTGACCTGTGCGCGGAGGTCGTCGATGAGGTCGGTCGTCAACGAGACACCGACATCGGCCCGCAGCAGGGCTTCCTCGAGGTCGTCCCACGTGTCTTCGGTGATGCTGCCTCGCGCGCGCACCGACGCGAATGCCCCGGCGAGCGCGGCGCGGGCTTTGCCGAGCCGATCACGAAACCGAGGCGGCGCGAGGACTTCGTCCTCGAGTTCCTCGACCTCAGGTTCGAGCTCCTCGACAACCTCGGGCTCGGCGAGATCCGGGGAGGCGCCCTCCGGCTCGAGCACCTCGGGCGGCGGCTTCTCCACCGGCTTGGTCGGGGGCCGCGCCCGCTCGAGGCTGAGGCGCCGTTCTCGCCGGCGGTTGACGACGACCACGCCGAGCCCGAAGAGCACGACGACGATCGCGAGGATCAGGAAGAACATGTCCCAGCCAACTTATCTGCGTCGCCGCCGTCCGCATCGACGGCTACGGGGTGTGGAGCGCAGCCCTCTCGCTTATGACCCGCGACGATCCGCCCGGCTGCATCGTCACCCCGAACAGGCAGTCGGCGGCTTCCATCGTGCGCTTCTGGTGACTGACGATCAGCAGCTGCGCCTCTTCGCGGAACTCGTGCACGAGGTCGAGGAAGCGATGGAGGTTCACGTCGTCGAGGGCGGCCTCGACCTCGTCCATCACGTAGAAGGGCGACGGCCGACTCCGGAACACGGCGAACAGGAATGCGAGTGCAGTCAGCGACCGCTCACCACCCGACAGCAGCGAGAGCTTGCGGACGTTCTTGCCCGACGGCCGCGCTTCGACCTCGATGCCCGTATCGAGCAAGTGCTCGGGATCGGTGAGGCGCAACCCGCCCTGTCCTCCGGGGAAGAGCGTCGAGAACAACGACTCGAAGTTCGAGGCGACGTCGGCGAACGCCGACGCGAACACCGCGACGATCTCGCCGTCGATCGCCTTGATCACCCGCGAGAGGTCGCGGCGCGTCGACCTCACATCCTCGAGCTGTGACTCGAGGAAGCGGTGGCGCTCCTCGAGCGCCTCGAACTCTTCCAACGCGAGCGGGTTGATCGGGCCCATGAGGCGCAGCTCGCGCTCGAGCTCACGGACACGAGCGTGGGGTGTGATGCCCTCGGGAAGCGGCGGACACTCGGCCGCGATCGCGGCGTCGGGCTCGCGGTCGAGGTCGTTGCGCAGGGCCTCGACGGCGGACTCGAGGCGCAGCGTGATCTCGGCCTCGTCGAGCTCGGCGCGCCGTGACCGCTCGCGCACCTCCTCGAGCTGCCGCTCGGCGTTGGTGCGACGCTGGCGCTGATCATCGAGGGCCGCGGCGATCGCACGCGACTCCTCGGACTGGCGTCGGCGCTCCTCGTGGAGATCGGCGAGCCGCCCCTCGATCATCGTTGCCGCTTCTGCCACCACCGAGGCGAGTCGATCGAGCACGCCCAACTTGCGTTCGAGCTTCTCGCGTCGAGCGGAGGCGCGCTCGCGCTCGGCGGCGTCAGCCTCGAGACGGCCCTCGACCTCGTCACGGCGCCGGCGCAACATCTGCCGGCGCTCGTCGAGGCCGGCGACCTGCACCTCGAGATGCGTCCGCAGCGCGGCCACGGCTCGAGACTTCTCGTCGAGGCGCGCCCTCACCGCGTGAGCCGAACGAGCCCGGCTCGCGTCGGCCTCCTCGTCGGCTTCGAGAGCGGGCAGCACGCCCTCGAGCTCGGCGGTGCGCGCGTGCTCTGCGCCAACCGACTCCGCGAGCGCTTCATGGTGGGAGCGCAAGGCGTGCGCTTCCGTGTCGACCTCACGCTGCGCGGCTTGCACGCGTGCGAGCCCATCGGCGGCCGCATTGAGCTGGGCATCGTTCTCTTCGAGCTCACGCTCGATCTGCTCTCGTTCGTGGGCCGCCGCTTCGACAGCGAGCGTCGCCGCCGCCACCCTCGAGGCCGCGGTCGTCGCCCGATCCGCTGCCGCGGCCGCGCGATTGCGGGCCTCGTCGAGTGCGGCGGCGGTGACCTGCGAACGGGCGGCGCCGAGTCGCCATCCGCCAGCGGAGAAGCGGTCTCCGTCGCGAGTCACGATGATCGAGTCGGGCTGCGAGAGCGCGCGGTCGAGGGCGCGCTCCCATCCACCCTCGACGACGATCACGCCGGAGAGCAGCGCGTCGAGAAGCTGTTCGACGACCGGATGGCTCGACCGGACGTGTGATCGCAGCACCGAGTCGGGGTTCGCTCGCGTGCGCTCGGGCGTCGGCGCGAGCACCGCGCCGATGTCGCCACCAGTGCTGATGGCGGCCAGCACGCGGCGCGCCGACACCGTGCCATCGACGATCACTGCGGTCAGTGCGTCGCCGACGGCAGCCTCGAACGCGGCGCTCCATCCTTCGTCGACGTCGACCAGGTCGGTCAGGGCACCGACGGCGCCATCGACCTCGCGCCACTGGGCGTCGCTGCCTCGCTGATCGAGTGCGAGAGCGAGTGCCTCGGCACGCGCCGACCACACGTGACGATCGGCGTCGGCTGCGCGGTGGTCGTCCTGCGCGGCGGCGAGGTCGGCCTCGGCCTCATGCTGAGCGGCCTCTGCACGCTGCACCCGCGCCACGAGCGGACGCTCGAGCTCTTCGGCCTGTTCGCACGCCCGCCGGTGCAGGTCGCCGTCGGCGGCCAGCTGCGCGGTGCGCGCCTCGATCGCGGCGAGCCTCGCTTCGACACGGGCGAGCTCACCCACGGCGCGTTCGATCGCACCACGACGAGCGGCGAGCTCGCCTCGCGCCTCACCGGCGCCTGCGCCCGCGGTCGGCGTGCCTACCTCGGGAAGTGCACCATCGGCGGCGAAAGCAGCTCGCTCTTCGGCCAGCAGCGGCCTCGGCCTGCGAGACCCGATCGGCCTCGGGCAGCAAGGCCAGCGCTTGCGCGTCGACTTCGGCGAGCTCGTCCGCGACCCGAGCGGCCTCGGCTTCGAGCGACGCGACCAGGTCGGCGTCGAGCAAGCCGCCGCGGTCGCGCTCGACACCGCGCCGCCGCTCCGCGAGCAGCGCCATCAACCCGCGGGCACGCTCACGCATCGACTCGAACCGCACGAGGCTGTCGCCGACGTCGGAGCCGCCGAGCGCGGCAAGCCGCGACTGGGTCGCGAGCACCTCGGTGTCCAGGGCAGCGAGCTCGGCTTTCAGCGTGCTCGTCTGCTGCTCGAGCGAGCGCCGGTCGCGCACCGTGTTCTCGAGTCGGTTGCGCAACGTCGTGATCTCTTTGCCCGCGAGATGCAACCTGAGGGCAGCGAGCTCGGCGACGAGATCACCATGACGGCGAGCAGCGTCGGCCTGGCGTTCGAGGGGCTTGAGCTGACGACGCACTTCACGGAGGAGGTCTTGCAGGCGCAGCAGGCTCGCTTCGGTCGCTTCGAGCCGGCGCTCGGCCTTCTCCTTCCGCCGGCGGTACTTCAGCACGCCGGCGGCTTCCTCGATGATCGCCCGCCGGTCCTCGGGTCGAGCGTTGAGCACCGCGTCGATCTGGCCCTGCGACACGATGACGTGCTGCTGACGACCGACGCCCGTGTCGGACAGCAGCTCCTGCACGTCGAGGAGCCGGCACGGCACTCCGTTGATCGCGTACTCGCTGTCCCCGCTCCGGAACAGGGTGCGGCGAATCGTCACTTCGGTGAAGGCGATCGGCAGCAGGCCCGCCGAGTTGTCGATCGTGAGCGTCACCTCGGCACGCCCGAGCGCGGCGCGCTTCGCGGTGCCCGCGAAGATCACGTCGTCCATCTTCTGGCTGCGCACCGCGCTGGGCGCTTGCGCGCCGAGCACCCACGCGATCGCGTCGACGACGTTCGACTTGCCACTTCCGTTGGGCCCGACGACGACGGTGACCCCCGGCTCGAGGTCGAGCGACGTGGTGTCGGCGAAGGACTTGAACCCCTTGAGGGTCAGCGATCGCAAGAACATGGCTGCTATCGAAACTAACCGGGGAGCACGCGCTCCCCGTGCATGGTCAGGGGCGGCGCAATGCGCCGCGCGCGTCTTTCCCGCGCACTTGTACCTGTGGGCGCCCCTTCGGGCGTCGCGGGGTACAAGTTGGCGCGCCGACGCCCCTAGTTCCCGCTCACTTGTACCTGTGGGCGCCCTTTCGGGCGTCGAGAGGTACAAGTTGGCGCGCCGGCGGCCCGTCGCGACCGATCGACGGCGACGAGGATCTCAGACTTGACAGCTGGGGCAGTAGAACGTCGAACGACTCTGGTACTTGGCCCGTTCGATGGTGTTGCGGCACCGCCGGCACGCCTGGCCTTCCCGCCCGTACGCCTGGTGCTCGTTCTGGTAGCCGCCCACTCGGCCGAACAAGTCGCGGTACTGCTCGTCGGCGAGCGACGAGCCGCGGTGCTTCACCGCCTCGTGCACGATCTCGACCACCGCTCGGTACAGGCGACGGATGTCCTGCGTGGTGAGCGTGTCGCTCATGCGGTCGTAGCGCAGGCCGGCGGCGTAGAGGATCTCGTCGCTGTAGATGTTGCCGATGCCGGCGATCAGGTGCTGATCCATCAGGAAGGCCTTCAGCTGCACTGGCTTTGCGATGAGCATCCGCCCGAAGTCGATCCAGGAGATCGGCTCGTCGAGCGGATCGAACCCCAGGTCGGCGAGCTCGGGTGCGTCCTCCGCCAGATGGTCGGGGTCGCTCACGAACATCTCGCCGAACGTGCGGGGATCGACGAAGCGGAGCTGGCCCGCGGGCTGCAGGGTGAGCGTCACGTGCGTGTGCTTGGCCACCGGATCCTTGGCCACCGCTTTGAGCAGCTGCCCGCTCATGCGCAGGTGCACGACGAGCAGGTCGCCGGTGTCCATCTTCAGCAGCAGGTACTTGCCCTTGCGCTGGACGCCCGTGACCTTCGCCCCTTCGAGCCGCCCGATGAACTGCTTCTTCGTGCCGCGGCGGATCGAACGCGTGCCCGACACTTCGACAGTCTTGATGCGCTTGCCGACGATCTCGCGCTCGAGGTCGCGCTTTATCGTCTCGACCTCAGGGAGCTCAGGCATGGTCAGCCAACCGCCCCTCGGCTCGCTCACGGAGGTCTTCGTACGCGACGTGCGCCGCTGCCTGCTCGGCCTGCTTCTTCGAGCGCCCGGTGCCTTCGCCGAGAGCGAGGACCCCGAGCGTCACGCGCGCCGTGAAGACCTTCGCGTGGTCAGGACCCGCCTCTTCGACCTCGTAGCGCGGGGGGCCGAGCCCGCGTCGTCCCGCAAGCTCCTGCAGCAGGCTCTTGAAGTCGTGCCCGCCCACACCCGCCACCGCGTCCGCGATGTCGGCTCCGATCTCGCGCAACACGAACGCGCGCGCCGACTCCCATCCGCCGTCGAGGTACACCGAGGCGATCACTGCTTCGAGCGCATCGGCCAGGATCGAGGTCTTCTCGCGCCCGCCGGCCGCAGTCTCGCCTCGCCCGAGAAGCAACGCCGGCCCGATGCCGAGACGCGAAGCGACGCTTGCGAGCGCGATCGCGTTCACGACCGACTTCCGCGCGTCGGTCAGCCGACCCTCGAGCAGCTGGGGGTACTCGTTGTAGACATGGTCGGCGACGATCGCGCCGAGGACCGCGTCGCCGAGGTACTCGAGCCGCTCATTCGACGGCGGTGGTGGCTGGACCGGGCTCGCCTGCTCGGCACACCACGAACGATGGGCAAGTGCCTGCACGAGAAGGGCAGGGTCCGCGAACTCATGCCCGATCCGGCGCCTCAGCACCTCGATCGCGGGCTGTTCAACCAGAACCTTCGCCCACCCGGCCGTAGACGTAGTCGACAGCGTCACGCACCGTCTTCAGGTCTTCGAGGTCTTCGTCTTCGATGCGGAAGCCGACCGTGCGCTCGCTCAGCTCCTCCTCGAGGGCCTCGACCAGCTCGATCAACGCAAGCGAGTCGGCGTCGAGGTCGTCCGCGAACGACGCGCTCTCGCTGATCGTGCTCGGCTCGATCTCGAGGATGTCTGCGAGCCGGTCACGGATCAGCTCGAACACCGCTTGCCGATCGAGCGGCGCTCGTTCTACGTGGGTCTCGGCGGGCACGCACTCCTCCGTCTTCCGGGCGCCGCCTCGAGGGAATCGGGAAAGGCGGCGGTGCCGGGATTCTAGTGGAATTCACAGAATCACGTGCGTATGGCTCGTGACGAAACAGTCAATTTCAGTGTGTTCTACCAGTTTTCGTGCTTGACAGTCGAGCGCGTTTGCGTCAGGCGGGAGCGGCGATCGCGGCGCGAAGGCCGCCGACGATGTCGCCCGTGACCATCTCGCGCGCGAGCGCGATCGCGTTCGTCACCGCCCGAGCCGACGACCGACCGTGGCTGATGATGCAGACGCCGTCGACGCCGAGCAGCACCGCTCCCCCCGTCGTCTCAGGTCCCATGTAGTCGAAGAGGGGCTCGAGCACGGGCGCCAGCACGTCGGCCGCAGCACGCGCCTCGGGAGTCGAGACGAGCCCGGCTCTGATCACGCTGACGATCACTTCGAGCCCGCCCTCGAGGGTCTTCAACACGACGTTGCCGCTGAACCCGTCGGTCACGACGACGTCGACCGCGTCGGTCGCAACGAGGTGGCCCTCGATGTTCCCGATGAAGTTGACGCCCGGCGCGCCGTCGAGGAGGTGGTGGACCTCCTTCACGAAGCTGTTGCCTTTCGAGGCTTCTTCACCGATCGACAGCAGCCCGACCCGTGGGCTGGCCACCCCGAAGCGCTGCCGCGAGAACACCGTGCCCATCTGCGCGAACTGCACCAACCACTCGGGTTGGCACTCGGCGTTCGCGCCGGCGTCGAGCAGCACGGTCGGGGTCTCGCCCGGCACGGGCAACGGCGCCGCGATCGCGGGCCGAGAGACCCCACGGATGCGGCCCATGCGCAGCAACGCACTTGCCATGGTCGCGCCGGTGTTGCCCGCGCTCACCATCGCCGACGCCTTGCCGTCGCGCACGGCCTCCGCGGCACGGACCAGTGACGAGTCCTTCTTCCGTCGCACTCCCTGCGCGCCGTCGTCGTCCATCGCGATGATCTCGCTGGCGACGATGTGAGGGAACCCCGAGTCAGCGACGACGTCCGCCGGGCCGACGAGGAGGATGGGGATCCCGAGGTCGTCGGCAGCAGCGCGAGCGCCGGCGAGGACTTCTTCTGGGGCGTGGTCGCCGCCGACGGCGTCGACGGCGATCGGCAGCACGAGGACTAGCGGATCACCGAGGGCGTCAGCCGACGTCGACGGCTTGGCGGCCCTTGTACCACCCACAGGTGCCGCACACGTTGTGCGGCCGCTTGGCAGCGCCGCAACGGGGGCACGTGCTGCGTGCCGGAGCGTTGAGCGTCCAGGCCGACGCGCGCCGGCTGCGGCTCTTCGCCTTGGAGGTCTTCTTCTTGGGGACTGCCATGGGGATCCTTCGCGCGAGCGGGCTGGGAGAGGCTAGCGACCAGCAGGGCCGGGGTCGAACCGCGCCTTCGGAGGCAGGCGGAGCACGTCGAGCGCAGCCCAGCGTGGGTCGGTGTTGTCCACCCGGCACGAGCAGCGGGCGTGGTTTCGGTCCACCCCACAGATCGGGCACAGGCCGGCGCAGGCATCGCGGCACAGGGGAGCCAGCGGGAGCTCGAGCGCGAGCGCGTCGTGCACCGCGGGACCGAGGTCGATCGAGTCGGCGGAGATCGGGAAGACCTCGTCGTCGGTCGCGAGCTCGCGTCCAGGCTTCGCGTACACCTCGCGAAAGCGTGCGACGAGCTGACCGTGAGCGGGGCCGAGGCAGCGCCGGCACACGGCTCGCCACGGCGCTCGCACCGTCGCGCTGACCACGATCGCGTCGGAGAGCGACTCGAGGTCCGCCTCGATCTCCAGCACGGAGCCATCGGGCACGGCAGCGTCGCCGACGTCGATCTCGGTGGCGCGCAGCTCGAGCGCGATGTGGCGGCGCTCGCCGGGATGGCGGAGCAGATCCGCGACGGGCGTCACGAGCCCGGGAAGCGTCGTCACGACTGGTCCTGGTCGAAGAACACTGCTTCGTGCGCGGCGGCGGCTTCCGCTTCGGCTTCGTCGAGCTCGGGAAGACCCGTGGGCGCGAGGCGCTCGCGTCCCGCCTGCACCGTGCGCAGCACCTTGTCGAGCACGACCTCGAACTGCGCGAGACGCTGGTCGCAGTAGTCCTCGACCTCGTGGCGCAGACGCCGCGACTCGTCCTCGGCCGAGGTCACCACCTGGCGGGCGCGGTGCTCCGCCGCGCGAACGACCTCGGTGCGCTGCACCATCCGCTCTGCCTGCGCGCGGGCCGCGTCGAGGATGTCATCGCCCTCGCGGCGCGTCTTGGCAAGGAACTCGTCACGCTCTCGGAGCAGCCACCGGGCGGCACGCAGCTCCTCGGGCAACCGGTTGTTCGCCTCTTCGAGGAGCTCGAGGATCTCGTCGCGGTTGATCATCGCCGATGACGAGAGCGGCATCGTCTTCGCTGACGAGATGATGTCGGCGACGCGTCGCAGGAGCGCCTCGGAGTCGCTCAGGCGAGGGACCGGATGCTCGCCGGTGTCGTTGTCGTCCTGGTTGGTGGTCACTGTCCGTACTTCTCCTGGAGCCGCTTCGCGACCGGCGGCGGCACCATCGAGCTCACGTCCCGGCCGAACCGCGCCATGTCGCGCAGGAACTTCGACGCGAGGAACGAGTGCGACGACGTCGACGGGAGGAACACGGTGTGCACTCCCGAGACGGCGTAGTTCATCTGCGCCATCTGCAGCTCGACCTCGAAGTCGGACGCGGCGCGCAGGCCTTTGACGATGAAGTCCACACCGAGCTCATCGGCCAGATCGACGACCAACCCAGAGAACATGGTCACCGAGACGCCGGGCAGATGCGCCAGCGACTCCTCGAGGATCGCCTCCCGCTCCTCGAACGAGAACGTGGGCTCGCCCTTCTGCGGGTTGCGCATCGCCGCGACGACCACCTCGTCGAACAGGCGCGCCGCAGTCTCGATGATCTCGATGTGTCCGTTGTGAAGGGGGTCGAACGACCCCGGATACAGCACCTTGCTCACGGTCGCTTCCTTGTATCAGCTGCTCGCGGCGGGCAGGCGGAAAGGGGTTCAGCGCTGGGCCGCCCGCGCCACGAACGTCACTACGGTACCGCCGTAGCGCTTCGATCTCGTGATCAACCAGGCGTTTCCCGGGTCGATCTCACGGTCCGACTCGATCACCACCAGGGGGGCGGAGGTGGCGTCGAGCAGCGCCGGCCACTCGTCGAAGGCGTACGGAGGGTCGGCCAGCACCAGGTCGAGTGGCGCAGTCGCGCCGGCGAGCCATCGCATCACGTCGGCCCGCACCACCGTCCCTCCGGCCACGCCCGTCCGCTCGAGGTTCTCGTGGATCACGGCCACGGCGGCGGGCTCGCGCTCGACGAAGAGGCACGACGCGGCGCCCCGGGAGAGCGCCTCGATGCCGAGCGCACCGCTGCCGGCGAACAGGTCCGCCACCCGCGCGCCATCGATCGCGTCGACGGATCGCAAGGCGTTGAAGATCGCCTCGCGGGCCCGGTCGCTCGTGGGCCGGGTGTCGCTGCCCTTGGGAGACACCAGCCGCCGGCCGCGCGCTCGGCCGGCTACGACGCGCATTGGCGGAGCACCCTATCGTCGGCCGTGATGGTGACGATCGTCCGGATCGACCAACCTGCCGTGCGCAACGCGATCAACACCGAGACCGCGCAGCGACTGCTCGACGCGTTCCTGGCGTTCGAGGCCGACCCGGATGCGAAAGTCGCGATCCTCACCGGTGACGACACCGCGTTCTGCGCCGGCGCGAACCTGAAGGACCTCCCCCGCCTCCGGCCGAGCGGGCCGCTCGGGCCCACGCGGCTTCAGCTCTCCAAGCCGGTCATCGCGGCAATCGAAGGCTGGTGCGTCGCCGGAGGCCTCGAGCTCGCGTGCTGGTGCGATCTGCGCATCGCGGGCGCAACGGCCCGCCTCGGCTGCCTCGAACGCCGCTACGGCGTGCCACTCGTCGACGGCGGCACCGTGCGCCTCCCTCGCATCGTCGGGCTCGGACGCGCGCTCGATCTCATCCTCACCGGACGCGAGATCGACGCCGACGAGGCGCTCGCGATCGGACTCGTGAACCGCGTGGTGCCGGCCGGCGGCGCACTCGACGCTGCGATCGAGATCGCCGAGCAGATCACCTCGTCACCGTGGCCCGCGGTCATCCACGATCGGCTCTCGGTCTACGAGAGCATCGGGCTCGATCTGGACGCCGCGCTCGCGAACGAGGCGCGGCATGGTGATGCCGTCATCTTCGATCCCGCGTTCGCGGACGGCGTCGCCCGATTCCAGGATCGAGCTCGCTGACGTGCAGGTCGACGAGGTCATCACCTGCATCGATTGCGGCGGCCGCGCGCACCTCCTCTCCTATCCACCCGAGGACGGCGAATGGTCGCCAGGAGACGTCGTGACGTATCGCTGCGCGGACTGCCTTGACAGATGGGACCTCGTTGTGCCCGACGACACCGCGGAGTGAGCGGTGAGCACCGAGTACGGAAACGGCGTCGTTTCTGGCATCCTTGGTGTTGACGCGTGCGGAGTGCGGAGGACGTAGTGGCTTTCAAGGTCGGAGACCGCGTGGTGTATCCCCATCACGGGGCAGCCGTCATCGAGCGCAAAGAGAAGCGCGAGATGTTCGGTGAGAAGGTCGAGTACTTGGTCTTGCGAGTGACACACGGCGATCTCACGCTGATGGTCCCGGTCGAGAAGGCCGAGGAGGTCGGCATCCGTCCGCCGGTCAGCAAGGACGAAGTCGAAGACATCCTCGACGTGCTCGCGAAGAAAGACGCGCGCATGCCGTCCAACTGGTCTCGTCGGTTCAAGAACCATCTCGAGAAGCTGAAGTCAGGCGACGTGTACCAAGTCGCCGAGGTGGTGCGGAACCTCTCGTTGCGCAACCGCGACAGCGGCTTGTCGAGCGGCGAGAAGACGATGCTCATGAACGCGAGGCGCGTGCTCGTGTCCGAGCTGAGCTTCTCGCTCAACACGAGCGAAGAAGCAGTCGAGAAGAAGCTCGACGCCGTCCTCGCCTGACGCTCCTCCCTCCCGCTAGCCCTTCAGCAAGAACTCCGCTTCTTCGTCGCCCACGAACAGGCGGAGCTCGTCGGCCAGGCCGGGCTGGTCGGTGATGCCGCCCGGCGCATCCACGATCTCGAAGGCCACCTCCCGCGCCGTCGCGACCATCTCCCGGTCGCGGCGCAGCGAGGCCAGCCGCAGGTCGCTGCGACCCTTCTGGCGCTCCCCCATGATCGTTCCTTCGCCGCGCAGCTCGAGGTCGACCTCGGCGAGCTCGAACCCGTCGGTCGTCTGCACGAGGGCGTCGAGGCGGGCCTCCGCACCCTCGGCGGCGCCGTCGTCGATCAGCCAGCACATCGATTCGGCGGTGCCACGACCGACGCGCCCTCGGAGCTGGTGCAGCTGAGCGATGCCGAACCGGCTCGCGTCGAGCACCACCATCACGGTCGCGTTCGGAACGTCGACGCCGACCTCGATCACGGTCGTTGCGACGAGCACGTCGACCTCGCCCGCTCTGAACGCCTCGAAGATCGACGCCTTCTCCGCGGCGGCGAGGCGTCCGTGCAAGAGGGCGAGCCTCAGCCCTTTGAGCTCGCCGGCCTGCAGGCGCTCGAAGGTCTCGGTCGCGGAGGCCACTTCGAGCTTCTCCGACTCGTCGATGAGCGGGCACACGACATACGCCTGATGACCTGACGCGACCTCGGCGCGGACGTCCTCCCATACCTCCATCGCCTCGAGCTCGCCGCGCGCCCACTTCGTCACGATCGCGGTGCGACCCGGAGGCATCTCGTCGAGGACGCTCACGTCGAGATCGCCGTACACGGTCATGGCAGCGGTGCGCGGGATCGGCGTTGCCGTCATGACGAGCACGTCGGGCACCGCGCCGTCGCGGCCCTTCGCGCGCAACATCGCGCGCTGCTCGACACCGAAGCGGTGTTGCTCGTCGATGACGACGACGCCGAGCGACCGCAGCTCGACGCCTTCTTGGATGAGCGCGTGCGTGCCGATGAGGATGTCCACCGTCCCGTCCGCGAGGCCCGCCGCGATGCGACGGCGCTCGGCCGCGGTGGTGCGGTTCGTGAGCAGCTCGACGCGAAGCGGTCGATCACCCGTGAGCGTCGCGTCGTCTGGCACCTGGAGGTCAGACAGCAGCGCGCGGACGCCGAGCGCGTGCTGTTCTGCGAGCACTTCGGTGGGTGCCATCAGCGCGCCTTGATGTCCGCCTTGCACGGCGACCAGGAGCGCGGAGATCGCGACGACTGTCTTTCCTGCGCCGACGTCGCCCTGGAGCAACCGGTGCATCGGCCGCGCGTCGGCGAGGTCTGCCTCGATCTGCTCGATGACGCGTCGCTGCGCACCGGTGAGCGGAAAAGGCAGCGCTTGATGGAACCGCGACACGAGCTCGCCGTCGACGACGTGGCTCATGCCCACCGACTCCTGCTCGATCGCTCGCTTGCGCAGCACGAGTGCCAGCTGCACCCGCAGCAGCTCGTCGAAGACCAGGCGGCGTCGAGCCAGGCGCTGCGCGTCCATCGAGTCGGGAGCGTGGATCGCCCGCATCGCCTGCTCCCTCCCCTCGAGACGCAGCCGCTGCAGCACGCTCTGCGGCACCGGATCGGCGATGCCCCGGACGCGGCTGCGCGCCAGCGCCGTCTCGACCCATCCCGCGATCTCCCACGTCGTCAGCCCGGCCTTCTCCGACTGCGGGTAGACCGCGACGATCCGTCCGGTCCGGTCGCCGATGAGGTCGACCACCGGGTTCGTCATCGTGAGCCGGCCGCGATACGACTCGGCTCGCCCGAAGAGGGCCACCTGGAGGCCCGGGTGCAGCTGCCGTTCGCGCCACGCCTGGTTGAAGAACACCGCCCGGAGCCGGCCCGACTCGTCCGCGGTTTCGACCGTGACCATCACCTTTCGGGTGCGGGTCATGGTGCGATGGACCGAGCGCACCGTCACGAGGACGAGCGCCTCCTCCCCCTCGCGGAGGTCGCCGACGGTCGCCTCGTTCGTGCGGTCCACCCATCGGCGCGGGTAGTACGTCAGGAGGTCGAGCACGGTCGTGACACCGAGCTCCTCGAGGCCATCAGCCTTCTTGGGCCCGACGCCCTTCAGCGCCGTGACCGGAATTGCGTGCAGATCACTCAGGGTGAGTGGGGCCGCTGCCGATGGGGCGGTCATGCGACGGCGATCGTATCGGTGGGCCTTCGCAATCCTCGCGAGCGCGGTGTTGCCGTCGCTCTCCGCATGCGCGACGACGGCCGATCATCGGACGCTGCGGGTCGTCGTGACGAACGACGACGGCGTCGCCGCGCCAGGCATCGACATCCTGGTGCGCACCCTCGATCAGCTGCCCGACGTGGAGGTGCGTGTCTTCGCCCCGGCGTCGGACCGCAGCGGCACCGGCGAGTCGCGGTCCGGCCACGTCCTGTTCGGGACCGTCAGCAAGACACGGAGCGGCCATCCCGCCGTGGCCCTCGCCGGCTTCCCCTCCGACACGGTGCTCTACGCGGACCGCGCGGGAGTGCTCGCGAACGCCGACGTCGTGGTGTCAGGGGTCAACTGGGGCGAGAACCTCGGCACTGTGATCGAGCACTCCGGGACCATCGGCGCGGCGCGAACCGCCGCCCGTCTCGGCCTCCCCGCGCTCGCCGTCAGCCAGGGCGCGGGAGATCCCCCTGACTTCGCCGCGGGTGCCGCGCTCGCGGCGCAGTGGCTCGAGGACCATCGCGCCGAGCTGTTGGACGGCAGCGCCCCGCCGATCGTGACGAGCATCAACGTGCCCACGTGCCCGAGCGGGACGTTTCGAGGTCTGATGACCGTCCCCGTCTCGATCCACTCACGGTCCGATTTCGTGGCGCCCGACTGTGCGTCGCCACTGAGCAACCCGGTCGTCGGCGCCGACGACGTCGATGCGTTCCACTTCGGATTCGCGACCCTCTCCACATTCGATGGCGACCTGCGTCCAATCGGCTGACGTGCGGGACCCATGCGCCTTGGTTGGTCCGGTCGGAAACCCGCCGGTAACCTCGATTGGGCATGCAGGGCGTGATCAAGTCCTACGACCCGGGTACCGGTGACGGTGTGGTCGTGCGCGACTCCGATCTGTCCGAGCTCGACCTCGCGTCCGACGCGTTGGCCGGTTCGGTCTTCCGCATGCTGCGCCAGGGCCAGCGCGTGATCTTCGACCTCGACGACCAGGGGCTCGCCACGCGGCTGCGCCTCGGGTCTGAGGTCGACATGGGTACACCTGGGTACACCCCTTCCACCGAGAGCTAGCTCCCACACCCCCAACCAGCCGGAGCAGACATGAGCGCCACCAGCACACACAAGGGCTTGCGCGACTGGGTCGACCACTGGGCGTCGATCTTCCAGCCCGCAGCAATCGAGTGGTGCGACGGCTCGGTAGAGGAGCACGACCGGCTGTGCGCAGCGCTCGTCGACGCGGGCACGTTCACCAAGCTCGCGAAGCGTCCGAACAGCTACTGGGCGCACTCCGACCCCGGTGACGTCGCGCGGGTCGAGGATCGCACGTTCATCTGCTCGGCCACCGAGCAAGAGGCGGGCCCGACGAACAACTGGCGCGACCCCGCGCAGATGCGCGCCGACATGCTCGAGCTGTTCACGGGCGCGATGCGCGGGCGCACGATGTACGTGGTGCCGTTCTCGATGGGACCGCTCGGGTCGAACATCGCGCACATCGGCGTGCAGCTCACCGACTCGGCATATGTCGCCGTGAGCATGCGCACGATGACTCGCATGGGGCAGGCGGCGCTCGACGTCCTCGGGTCCGACGGTGAGTTCGTGCCGTGCCTCCACTCCGTCGGTGCGCCGCTCGAGCCGGGCGAGGCCGACGTGCCGTGGCCGTGCGACGCCGAGAACAAGTACATCGTCCACTTCCCCGACACGCGCGAGATCTGGTCGTACGGGTCGGGCTACGGCGGGAACGCGCTTCTCGGTAAGAAGTGCTTCGCGCTGCGCATCGCCTCGGTGATGGCGCGCGACGACGGCTGGCTCGCCGAGCACATGCTCATCCTCAAGCTCACGTCACCGAAGGGCGTCACCAAGTACCTCGCCGCCGCGTTCCCGTCGGCGTGCGGGAAGACGAACCTGGCGATGCTCGTGCCGACGATCCCCGGCTGGAAGGTCGAGACGGTCGGTGACGACATCTGCTGGATGAAGTTCGGCGACGACGGTCGGCTCTACGCGATCAATCCCGAGGCCGGGTTCTTCGGCGTCGCGCCCGGCACGGGCATGGACACGAACCCCAACGCGATGATGACCCTCGAGGAGAACTGCGTCTTCACGAACACCGCGCTGACCCCGGACGGCGACGTGTGGTGGGAGGGCATGACGCCCGAGAAGCCGCCGCGGCTCACCGACTGGCTGGGCAACCCCTGGACGCCAGAGACGCCGACGCTCGCAGCGCACCCGAACGCGCGGTTCACTGCTCCCGCCTCCCAGTGCCCGTCGATCGCGCCCGAGTGGGAAGACCCGAAGGGTGTGCCGATCTCGGCGATCCTCTTCGGCGGCCGCCGCGCCTCGGTCGTGCCGCTCGTGAACGAAGCGACCTCGTGGGAGCACGGCGTGTTCCTCGGTTCGATCATGGCCTCGGAGACGACTGCCGCGGCGGCCGGCGCGGTCGGCAACCTGCGGCGAGACCCGTTCGCGATGCTGCCGTTCTGCGGCTACAACATGGCCGACTACTTCGGCCACTGGCTCGAGATCGGGCGGGCAACCGATCCCGACAAGCTGCCGTCTCTCTTCATGGTCAACTGGTTCCGCAAGGACGCCGATGGCCGCTGGTTGTGGCCGGGGTTCGGCGAGAACAGCCGGGTGCTCAAGTGGGTGTTCGAGCGCGTGGCCGGAGAGGCCGAGGCCGTGAAGACGCCGATCGGGCTGGTGCCGACGCTCGACGCCATCTCGACCGAAGGGCTCGACGTGACCGAGGCCGACATGGAGCAGCTGCTCGCGGTCGACCTGAGCGGTTGGCGCGCGGAGGTCCCACTCATCGAGGAGCACTACGCGCAGTTCGGCGATCACCTGCCGACAGAGCTGCGCGCCGAGCTCGTGGAACTCGAGAAGCGCCTCGCTGGCTGACGCCCTACGCTCACGCACATGGCCGTGAGCGCGTACATCCTCATCCAGACAGAGGTGGGCAAAGCAGCCAAGGTGGCCTCTGAGGTCGGAGCGGTCGACGGTGTCGTCGCGGCCGACGACGTGACGGGGCCCTACGACGTGATCGCGAAGGCCGAGGCCGGAACGGTCGACGACCTCGGGCGCCTCGTCGTCAGCCGCATCCAGATGATCGACGGCATCACCCGCACCCTCACCTGCCCGGTGGTCAACCTCTAGCTCAGGTGCGGCCGACGAGCAGGGCGCGGATGCCGAGGCCCATCAGGAAGAGGCCGCCGAACCCGTAGAGCAGGTACAGACGGCTGCGCAGCTGGGCGCGGTACGAGTACAAGATCCCGACCGCGATGATCGCGACGAAGCCGTAGAACATGTGGAACTGCGGCGCGACCAACCCCTCGCCACTGACAAGGGCAACGCCGAGTGCGACCTGCACGAAGATCGCGAGCTCGACGAACGCGGTGAACCACCAAAGGGCGCGCATGCGCAGCCACTCGAGCCAGTTCGCCGCAAGCGCCCACGCGCCCGCAAGCCCGTTGCCGATGATGACCATCCATGCCCAACCCTCGTGGAGGTCGAGCAGGACGAGCGCGTACAGGGCGGGTCAGGCGCTGGCGAGAGAGGCGGCGGCCGCTTCAGCCTGCGCGAGCGCCTCGGTGTATGCCTCGGCGGCGACATCGACGAGATCGCTGATCTCATCCTCGGTGAAGCCGGCGAGGCCCCGGAACTTGCGGGCCAGGTGGACCGGGCTCTCCTCTTCCTCGCCGCGGAAGCCGCCGAATGAGAAGACCTTGTCGACCGTGCGCTGGAAGTCGAGTGCGCGCTGCTGCCGCTCGGGATCCTTCGCGGTGATGCGGCGCAACCAGTCGGAGCCCATCTTCACGTGGGTGACCTCGTCGGCCAGCATCCAGTCCTCACAGAAGTAGAGGACCGGGTCGGCGAACGCACCACCGAAGTCGCGCATCGCAGTGAAGACGTCGATCGCAAGGCCCTCGAGCGCCCGGTTCACGCCGGCGAGGCGGAGGACCGGGTCTTCGTTGCATGCGGCTTCGAACAGCAGCGTCTGCTCGGAGAACTCCCCCAGCTCGGTGCCCATGTGATCGGAGAGCTTCACCGAGATCTCGACGTGGCGAGCCTCGTCCCAGCACTGACGGGCCATGTCGAGCTTCAGCTCGAACGGGACATGCCCCGCGCTGCTGCCCGTCTCGAAGTCCCAGCAGGTGCGGCCGGCGCCTTCAAGGGCCTGGATCTCACCGACGAAGATGCCGTGCATCAGGCCACGAGCGCTATCGGGAGCCTCGGCGACCCGGGGATCGAAACCGTTCTCACGGCGACGGGTCGCCACAAACGCGTTTCGGGGATCGAAGATCACGTCCTCCATGGTGATGCGCACGAACCGATCGTCGCGGGCGAGCTCACCGGCCGGCATCAGCTTCCTCATCGAACCCCTACCTCCGTCAGCGTGGTTCCGTTCAGCTCGCGCCAGCGTACCCGTAGCTCCTGGATGAGGGACAACGGGAGGGCCTGGGGCCAACCCGGCCAGGAGCACCGGTGCTCGCTGGGCCGGCGTGTCATGCTTTCGCTCTCACCTGAGGATGCAGCGTGGCCGACGGCACACACACGTCCAGCAAGGCGGCTCCCGTCGAGCAGCGCGTCGCCGCCATCGAGTCCCTGTTCGAAGAACGCGGGATGGAGCCCGCCGAGTTCGTCAAGGACTTCACCAACGTGGTCGAGGAGCAGTGGGTGCCCGAGAACGGCGCCCGCGTCGTCGCCAGGGCGTGGAGCGATCCTGCATTCAAGCGGCGGCTGCTGGCGAATGGTCGCGATGCGGTGGCCGAGCTGGGCCTCACGATGCCGGTCCACCACCGACATCTCGTCGTGCTGGAGAACACGCCGGCGGTGCACAACGTGATCGTGTGTACCCAGTGCTCCTGCACAGCCTTCTCGATCATCGGGCTGCCCCCCGACTGGTACAAGGACTTCGAGTACCGCTCTCGCGTGGTGCGGGAGTCGCGCACGGTGTTGCGTGAGATGGGGCTCGACCTGCCTCCAGAGATCGAGATCCGCGTATGGGACACATCGGCGGACACCCGCTACATGGTGCTCCCTGTGCAACCGGCGGAGACGATCGGTTGGCCCGAGGCAGATCTTTCCAAGCTGGTCACCAAGGACTCGATGATCGGCGTCACCCGCCTGTAGAGCGGAGCACGACTATGGACGGCATGCACGACCTCGGCGGCAAGCAGGGCTTCGGTCGCGTGCGCTACTCAGCCCAGGCCGACGTCTTCCACGCGCCGTGGGAGCGACGCGCCCACGCCCTTACCGCCCTCGCGATGCAGCGAGGCATCTTCAACATGGACGAGTATCGCCACGCGATCGAGCGCATGGAGCCACGGCACTACCTGTCGGCCGGCTACTACGAGCGCTCGCTGACTGGGCTCGCCACGCTCCTCGTGGAGAAGGGCATGACGACGCCAGACGAGTTGGACCGCCGTGCGGACGGTGCGTTCCCGATTTCGGAGCCGATCGGACCCGGGCGGCCCAATGCGCCCGATCGCGAGCGCTTCATGCCGGGCGACCGCGTGCGCGTGAAGGACGACTACGTGCCCGGCCACGTGCGCATGCCGGCCTACATCCGCGGCAAGGTCGGTGTCGTGGTCAGCGAGACGCCGACCTATCCCTTCCCGGATGCCCACGCGCATGGCGTCCAGGCGGCCGACGAGCCGACCTACGACGTCCGCTTCGACGCCGAAGATCTGTGGCCGAACTCGGCCGATCCGGCTCTCGTGCACGTCGGAGTGTTCCAGAGCTACTTGCAGCGGGCCGACTAGCGGCGCGCGGCGACGCGCGTCACCCGGGCAACGTCAGATGCCCCGCAACGTCAGGTGCCAGGACACCCGAGGTTGAGGAGGGCGGGTTCGATCGTCACTCGGCCATCGGCGCACCGCACGAGGGTGTTGTCGTGGGCGAAGACCCCGTCGGGAGCGTCGTAGCCGGGCACGGACCACACGTGGAGCATCCATCCCGTCGTGTTCAGGAACTCGCCACCGACCGCGTCGCACATCGCCGGTGTGGTGTCCTGGTCGACCGCCAGTGGCGAATCGACGGTGCCGTCGGCGTTGTGCATGAGGCACGCGCCGGAGTGCTGATGCCAGACATCATTGGGCCCGGCGAAGCCCTGTGGGGCGTCCTTTGCGAGCGAGTAGTACATGACGCCGACCACTTCGCTCGTCTCGCTCGTGCCGTCGTACAGGTACGCGAGGGGATGCTCGAAGTCGATCGCGCCGTCGGAGTTCGTGCCGGTGCCGTCCATCTTCACGTAGTGCGCCCCGGCACCGGGACTGAACGGCCCGGCTCGCCGGTAGCCCGCTGCCTCGGCATCGGCCACGGTCGGGTAGCGCATGGCGACCACGCGGGCATCGACGAGCTGCTGTGCGAGGACGTGACGCTCCTCCGCAGTCGGCGGCACCTGGGTGACCGGTCCGTGCTCATGCGTGTGGCCTGCCGCGGCGGTGCCCGACGTGGGCGACAAGATCGCGAGGCCTGATGCGAACAGCGCTCCGACACCGAGCACGCTCATGATCCCGGCGAGGCTCGCTGTCGGCACTTTGCGGTTCGGGCCGAGGGCGAAGATGGCGACGACCGCGGCGACGAGGACGGCTTCGAGGATCGCGCACGTGACGTCGACCCGAGTGCGCCGGGATTGGGCAGTTGGGCGCGACATGAGGCGCCGAGTGCCCAATCCCGCGCGGGGTGCGGGTCAGAAAGCGTCTTCGAGGATGGCTCGCGCGTCGGTCTCGCCGACGGGGCGAAGGTTCGCTTGCACCGCGAACGATGACTGCGACATGCGCGCGACCGCATCGAGGTCGTCCTCGTCGACGTCGCAGTCGCGGAGCCGAGTCGGGAGACCGAGCCGTTCGATCAGCCGCGTGACGGCGCTGGGCGCATCGTCCGGGTCGCCGAGCGCTTCGCCGATGCGCTGCATCTCGTCGGGAGCGACGTCGGCGTTGAAGCGCATCGCGTGGGGCAGGATCACCGCGTTCGCGAGCCCGTGCGGGATGCCCGTACGCCCGCCCACGAGCTGCGCGAGACCGTGGTGCACGCCCATCGTCGCGTTCTCGAGCGATCGTCCGGCCAGCGCCGCGCCGGCGAGCGCATCGGTCCGCGCATCGACATCGTCCGGGTCGTCGACGACTGCCGGCAACGCGCGTGCGAGGCGGCGGATCCCCGCGAGCGCGATCGCTTCGGCTTCGGGCGAGCGGTGAGGGGAGTACACGACCTCGATGCAGTGAGCGAGCGCGTTCATCCCGGTCTCGGCGCTCACGCGCGCGGGCGTGCTCAGGGTGAGCAACGGGTCGTAGACGACGGCGATCGGGGCCGTCGTCGGGCCGCCACCACCTCCCTTGGTGTGCGTACGTTCATCGGTCATCCCGAAGAACGGCGTGAGCTCCGCACCGGAGTAGGTCGTCGGGATGGCGATGTGCCTCAGCGCGGGCCGATCGGCATACGACGCGCCAGGAGTTCCCGCCTCCTGCTCGGTGAAGTAGCTGACGGCCTTGCCGAGGTCAGCACACGACCCGCCTCCGAACGAGACGACGCCGTCGACTGCGTCACGGCGCGCCTGTTGCATCGCCGCTTGCACGAGCGTCGTCGGCACGTGCGAGCGGACCTCGGTGAACCTCGAGGCGATCGAGCGTCCCAGCAGCTTCGTGATGCGCACGCCGTCCTCGGACTCCGCCCGTCCTTCCGTCGTGACGAAGAGAGCCCGCCGGATGCCCAGCTCCTTCACGATCTCCGGCAAACGGGCGACGACGCCGGCGCCGAAGTGGAGCCGTTGCGCGTACCCGGTATGGGTCCACGCCTCGCCGATCAGGTCGCTCATCGCACCAGCGTGTCAGGGGCCTCGAACCCCTGCTCGACGAGGACGAGTCGGCCGTCCACCACGTCGATCACCGTCTGCGAGCAGTTGTCGAGGGCGGCGATCACGATCTGGTCGGTCCCCAGTGCCGCCCCGATCGCGGCGTTGATCGCGACGAAATGACTCACCACAACGGTGTCCTCATCGATCGCGCGTCAGACGCGCCACGACCGAGTCGCGCCAAGCCGAGTAGTCGGCGCCGACATCGGCCCACGTGCCTGCCATCGCATTCCGCAACCAGGCCGTGCGCTGCTCCATCTCGACACTGGGCGGCGAGGGGATCTCACCGACCTCGGCGTCAACGGTCGCGGTGGCCTGCCAACGCCGTTCGAGCGGCTGCGCGGTCTCTCGGCAACGCCTCATCGGGCTGACGAGGATGGGGAGCGGGCCGCGTGGCGCGACCAGATCGGCCATCGCCTCGGCCTGCGCGCACGCCGAGCTCGTCGAGACCCGGATCGAGGTCGTCGTCCCAACCGCCGGCGGCACGGCCGTGGCGGACGAGGATGAGCCGGCTCACAAGCCGGCGAGCTTGTCTTCGTGGACGCCTTTCGGAGCGCCCTTGCGGATGAACCACTCGGTCGAGAACGCGCGGGCGAACATCGCGGGAGGCATCCGAAGGAAGAACGTCGAGTCGGTGACCTGACTCGCGTGCATCGTGATCGACTCGCGCTTCTGCGCGACGTAGGGCGAGACGTCGACCGCCGTGGTGAGATCGGCCTCGGGCATCCCGAACTCCATGTCCTCGGGCATCTCGGGCGGATCGAAGTCCATGTCAGGAGCGAGCTCCGCGGCCATGTCGACCATGCGCTTGACGGCATCACGGTTCATGGTCGCCTCGTACACCACGGGCGTGCCGGCGAGCTCGGCGGCGCGATGGCCGACGCGATGCACCTGCACGTGGTCGGGATGCCCGTAGTTGCCGTGCGGGTCGTACACGGTGAGGACGTCGGCCGACTCCTCGCGCAGGATCGTTGCGAGCCGCTCGGCGGCGGCGTCGACCGGGGCCTGCCAAAAGCTGGCCGGCTCGTTGTTCTGGTCCCAACCGTCCATCCCCGAGTCGGTGTAGCCGAGGAACTCGACGCGCGAGATGCCGAGCACCGCTGCTGATCGCATCGTCTCGGCCACCCGGCGGTCGGCCAACGTCTCGTTCTCCGCCAAGTCTTCGGGCACCTCGCCGCACTCGCCGCGGGTCGCGACGACGAGCACCGCTCGATGACCCTCGGCGACGGCGCGGGCGATCGTGCCGCCTGTGGTGATCGATTCGTCGTCGGGATGCGCGTGGAAGCAGACCAGTGTCGTCATGAGGTTCGCGGCTAGCGCACCGCGCCCGACTCACGCAGCTTCGTGACCTCGTCCGCGCCCATGGACAGCCAGTCGGACAACACGTCGTCGGAGTGCTGCCCGACGTTGGACGGCGGGCGCGAGATCTCGGCCTGCGTCCGCGAGAAGCGCGGTGCCGGCGCGGGCTGCGAGACGCCGCCGATGTCGACGAACGTCTTGCGGGCGACGTTGTGCGGATGCTTCACGGCTTCTCCGACGGTGAGCACGGGAGCGAAGCACACGTCGGTGTGCTCCATGAGCGCGCACCATTCGTCGCGGGTCTTCGTGAGGAAGACCTCGCGCAGGCGCTGCTTCAGCGCTGGCCACGCGGATCGATCCATCTGCTTGGCGAACTCGGGATCGTCGGCGAGACCCGTGATGCGCATGAGCTCGGCGTAGAACTGGGGCTCGATCGACCCGATCGACACGTACTGGCCGTCAGCACATTCGTACGCGTCGTAGAAGTGGGCGCCAGTGTCGAGGAGGTTGGTGCCCCGTTCGTCGTTCCACATCCCGGTGGCGAAGAAGCCATGGAACATCGACATGAGGATCGCGGCGCCGTCGACCATCGCCGCGTCGACGACCTGACCTTGGCCCGACTTCTGGGCGTCGAGCAGCGCGCACACGACGCCGAACGCGAGGAACATCCCGCCGCCGCCGAAGTCGCCGACGAGGTTGAGCGGCGGCACGGGAGGCCCGTCGACGTTGCCGATGTGCGCGAGGCAGCCGGCGAGCGCGATGTAGTTGATGTCGTGTCCTGACCACGCCGCGTACGGACCCTCTTGACCCCAACCGGTCATGCGCCCGAAGACGAGCTTCGGGTTGCGGGCATGGCACTGCTCGGGGCCCAGCCCCAGCCGTTCCATGACCCCGGGACGGAAGCCCTCGATCAACCCGTCGGCGGTCTCGACGAGCTTGAGCACCGTCTCTACGCCGTCGGGGTTCTTCAGGTCGACCGCCAGCGAGCGCCGGCCGCGTCCCATCACGTCGTAGTACGGGGGCGGAGCGGATGCGTCGCCCGAGGCACGCTCGGCCCGGTCGATCCGCACCACGTCGGCGCCCATGTCGGACAGCAACATCGCGCAGAACGGTCCCGGGCCGATGCCTGCGATCTCGATGATGCGGTATCCGGTAAGCGGTCCGGCCATCGTGCGTCCTCCTGCACTCGTCCCCGGAACCCGCGCCGTGTCGCTGGTCCCCTCGGTTCTGTGATCGGGGCGACTTTACGCCCGGTACGGGGAGGCCCATGCTGGCGGCAGGTACTCAACCATGATCAGGACCTCGCTCCCCGAAGATGCGTGGACCGCGCTGGTTGGCGCGGGAGAACGCCGCCAGTACCGGCGCGGCGCGTGGATCTTCATCGAGGGCGACATGGCCGGCCCCGCGCTCGCCGTCCTCGAAGGCGAGGTGCGCGTCGAGGCGGCGCACGACGAGATCGCGGTCGAGGTCGGGTTGTTCGGCCCGGGAGCGGTCTTCGGCGAGCTGTCCGCGATCGATGGGCGCCCCCGATCCGCGAGCGCCATCGCGACGCAACCGACGACCGTCGCCGCCGTGTCCCCCGCCATCCTCGACCAGCTGCTCAGCGAGCATCCCTCGCTCGCTGCCGCACTGTTGCGGGTGATGGCAGCCCGCCTTCGCGCGACGACCGCGTTCGCAGTGCAACACGCGCCGCACGACATCGATCGGCGTCTCGCGGCGACGTTGGTCGAGCTGTCGCAGACTCGCGGGATCGAGGAGGGCAGCATCGTGATGCTCGACGTCACCCAAGGAGAGCTCGCGACGATGCTGCGGTCCGACACCGAGACCACCACGAGCGCGATCCAGCGTCTCCGCTCCCGGGGTCTCGTGCTGCCGGGAAGAGGCGTCATCCACGTCGTGAACGTGCGCGCACTCGAGGCTCTCGCCAGAGCATGACGGCTACGGTCGCGCGCGTGACCGTCTTCGGTGTCCATGCCGGCCTCCAGAACACGTCGATGGCATCACTCCGCGCGCTGTGGCGGCGAGTCGAAGACCTCGGCTTCGGATGGATATCGGTGTGGGACCACTTCTACTCGGCGACTCTCACCGACGGCGCCGAGTGCCTCGAAGCAGTTGCGACGCACGCCGCGCTCGCGTGCGACACGAGCAAGGTGCGATGCGGGTCGCTCGTCTACTCGGTCGGCTATCGCCATCCGGCAGTGCTCGCGAACGCCATCGCGACGATCGATCACCTGAGCGGTGGCCGGGCCGACATCGGCCTCGGCGCCGGATGGAGTGAGATCGAGTATCTCGCCTACGGCATCCCCTTTCCTCGGGTGAAGGTCCGCCTCGACCAGCTCGAGGAAGCGATCCAATGCGTCCGCGGGTTGCTCCGCGACGAGGTCACCAACTTCAAGGGCGAGTGGTTCGAGATGCACGACGCTCGGTGTGAGCCCAAGCCTGTTCAACCGGCGCTGCCGATCTGGATCGGTGGTCAAGGAGAGAAGCGCACGCTCCGCATCGCCGCGGAGTGGGCCGACGGCTGGAACGTCCCGTTCGTCGACCCCGCCGCGTTCGCGCACAAGCGCGAGGTGCTGCATCGTCACTGCGACTCGGTCGGTCGCGACCCCGCTGACATCCGCACCTCGGTCAACCTCGGCCTCGCGTGGACCGAGGAGAGCCTGCGCCAGCAGTTTGGCGGCCTCGCCGACTACGTGCGCCCGGGCGTGCTCGGAGGAAGCGATCAGGAGGCGCTCGACCGCATCGGCGAGTACGTCGGGGCCGGCGTGGATCAGGTGAACATCGCGCTGCGCGCGCCGTTCGACAGCGACGCCATCGAACGCCTGGCGCGTGCGCTGGACTTGTGCTGATCGATCCACTCACGGGCGCCCACACGGTCACGGTCGGGGCGCGTCAATCGAGGCCGAACCTCCCGGAGGGTGAGTGCCCGTTCTGCGTCGGCGGCCTCGAGGCACCCGAGCCGTACGAGGTGCGCGCGTTCGTCAACCGGTTCCCGTCGATGCCCGACGATCGTTGCGAGGTCGTGCTCTACACGCCGCAACACGACGCCAGCCTCGCCTCGCTCGGGTTGGTCGGCGCCCGGCGGGTCGTCGATCTCTGGGCCGAGAGGAGCGAGGCGCTCGGCGCGCGTGAGGACGTCGCGTACGTGCTCGTGTTCGAGAACCGGGGTGCCGAGGTCGGTGCGACGATCGCTCATCCGCACGGCCAGATCTATGCGTTCGACGCCGTCCCGCCGGCGCCCGCCACCGAGCGCGACCTCATGGCCGATCGCCCCGCGCGCCAGGACGACCGACACGTCTCGAGTGTCGGAGCATGGAGCGCATGGACGGCGCGAGCGTCGACCTGGCCGATCGACCTGCGCATCGCGGGCGACGAGGCTGCCCCCGACCTGCCCTCACTCGACCCGCAGTCGCGCGACGACCTCGCTGGGCTGCTGGTCGACGTCGCCGGCCGGATCGACGGCCTGTACGACAAGCCGCTGCCTTACATGCTCTGGTTCCATCAGCGACCCTTCGACGGGCGCGAGTGGCACGGCCCGCCGCTGCACGCGCACCTCGTGTCGCCGTGGCGCGACGACGGTGTCGCTCGGTTCGTCGCCGCCGGTGAGCTCGGTTCCGGCGTGTTCTTCAACCCGGTGCCTCCAGAGGTCGCGGCCGCGGCGTTGCGATCAGTGTCGGCGTGATCGTTGCCCGCGCACCGGGGCGCGTGAACCTCATCGGTGACCACACCGACTACACGGGTGGCCTGGTCATGCCGATGGCGATCGACCGGTGGACGGAGGTGCGCGGCGAGCGCGGTGGTGACCGTGTGGTGCTGCAGTCGAGCGACGCCGCCGAACCGGCGCTCATCCCCATCGACATCGACGAACCCCGCAATCTCCAGCCGGACTGGGCGCGGTACATCGCCGGAGTGGTGGCCGAGCTTCGCCCGGCGACGGGATTCGAGGGCAAGGTCTCGACCACGATCCCGATCGGCGCTGGGCTCTCCTCCAGCGCCGCACTCGAGGTCGCGGTCGCCCTGGCTCTCGGCGCCGACGGCACGGCGCTCGACATCGCGCGGCTGTGCCGGGCCGCCGAGCAGCGAGCGTCAGGCGTTCCGTGCGGGATCATGGACCAGCTCGCATCGACGGGCGGTGTCGAAGGCGCGGCGCTCGCGATCGACTGTCACGAGCTCACTGTGTCGCCGGTCTCGATCCCGGACGACCTCGATGTGATCGTGGTCGACACTGGCGAGCGCCGCGCGCTCGCATCGTCGGCCTACGAAGATCGAGTGCGAGCGTGCGAAGCCGCAGAACGGATCATCGGTCCGCTGCGCGAGGCCACCATCGAGCAGGTGCACGAGATCGCCGACCCGACGGTTCGCGCGCGCGCCCGCCACGTCATCTCCGAGAACGAACGAGTCAGCGGGTTCGCCAAGGCGATCAGGGCCGGCGCGTTCGCCGACGCCGGACTCATGATGGACGACAGCCACACGAGTCTCCGCGACGACTACGAGGTGTCGACTCCGGGCCTCGATCGGGCGGCGGCCGCGCTGCGCGCACGCCCGGGCGTCTACGGCGCCCGGCTCACCGGCGCGGGGTTCGGCGGCTGCGTCGTCGCCCTCGCCGACGCGGGCGCAGTGCGCGACGTCGGATGGATCGTGCGGCCAGTTGGCGGCGCAACGGTCACAGCCGAGTGAGCGCCTCTCCCAGCCGCTCGAGCGCGCCCGGCGTGCGCACGCCCCACCAGAAGAGGTCCTTGCCGTCGACGAAGGTGACGGGCGCGACGGTGCGCAGCTCGGCTTCGTGCCGGGGCCCGAAGGGATAGGGCTCGGTCGGCGCGAGCACGGCGTCGACGTCGTGCACGTCGTCGAGCGCGACCTCGGGATACCGCTCGCCCGCGGTCGCGAAGACGTTCGCGACGCCGAGGTGCGCGAGCACCGACGATCCGTACGTGTCCGCGTTCATCGTCATCCACGGTCGCCGCCAGATCGGGACGAATGCTCGCATCCGTTCCGGGAGCGCGGGCGGAAGCGGCGCTGCGTCGAAGGCGATGCCGAGAACGCGGGCGAGTGTGGCCAGCGCGGGGGCAACATCTTCGACCCTCGTCACGCGCACGAACGTGCACCGCGAGGCCGGCGGCTTCGAGCGCATCGAAGTCCTCCTTGCGGTTCTCCTCGTCGTTCACCACCACGAGGTCCGGAGCGAGCGACACGATGCGGTCGACATCGGGATCCTTCGTGCCGCCGATGTGCGGGAGCTCGGGGTGCTCGCAGAAGCGTGTGACCGCGATCGGAACGACGTCCCACGCGAGCAGCGACTCGGTGACCGAGGGGACGAGGCTGACGACTCGCACTAGAGCCGGTTGAGCAGCTCGGCCTTCTTCGCGTCGTACTCGACCTGCGTGATCGCGCCCCTGGTCAGCAGGTCATGGAGCTTGGCGAGCTGCTCGGTCGCGTCGCCCGGAGCCGACGCGGCAGCTGCAGGTACGGGAGGCGGAGGCGGCAGGTTCGCGTTCACGGCTGCGGCGGCACCCGCGCTGGCAGCAGCGGCGGCTCGACGCGCCGGCTTCTCCTCGTATTGGTTCGCCTGCTCGTGGATCTCCTTCGCGACGAGCTCGGGTTTGCGC
This sequence comes from uncultured Acidimicrobiales bacterium, assembly GCA_963802505.1. GTDB lineage: Bacteria > Actinomycetota > Acidimicrobiia > Acidimicrobiales > DATKAS01 > DATKAS01. Next base: position 35,737 of record CAWDJB010000002.1, read on the forward strand.
ACGTCGCTGAAGCGACTCTGCCCGTCCTTGCCGCCGGACTCGATCAGCAGGTCGCCGGCACCGATGATGCGCTCCCAGATCGACTGCTTGAAGTTCACGTTCATGATCCGTTCGAGCGGGATCTCGACGCCGGACTTCGCGACCATGCCCTGACGGAAGATGATGCGGTCGTTCGTCACTGTGAAGCTGGTGGTGACCCACTTCGACCAGCGGACCGCCGCGTTGACGCCGAGGCCGAGGAACACGGCCAGCACCACCCACCACATCCATCCCTGGTCGGTCACCTGCTCGAGCACGATCGCGGCGAGGGTCGCGCCGAGCCACACGATGACCGTCGGGACGAGGTACATCCAGTGGGGCTTGAGGTCGAGGATGATCTCCTCGCCGTCGTTCAGCAACCGCGTCGGATAACCCACGAGCCCGGACTTTACGCCCAGCCGAGCTCGGCCAAGCGGTTGTCGTCGATGCCGAAGTGGTGCGCGACCTCGTGCACCACTGTGACCCGCACCTGACGAACGACCTCGGCTTCGGTCGCGCACATCGCGCAGATCGGCAACCGGTAGATGGTGATCCTGTCGGGCATCACCATCCCCGCGTACCCCGCATCCCGCGACGTCAACGGCACGCCGTGGTAGAGCCCGAGGAGATTCGCCTGACGGCCGCGGTCCTCGACGAACACGGCCACGTTGTCCATCTTCGACCCGAGCTCGGGAGGGATGCCGTCGAGCGCCTCGGCCACCAGCTCCTCGAACCGCTCCGCCGACACGAGCACGCCTCGGACGCTATCGACGGTGCCCTACTGACGCGCTGTCCACAATGTGACGGCCGTCACCCACATATCGTCCACAAGGTCTCCACAGGAGTGTCCACAAGTTATCCAGAGATGTCGAAAGTTGTCGAAACTCTCTTGACGGTTGTGTTGCGAATCGGCAAAGTGACGCCACCGGATGCGCAATGCACCGCACGCCGCACGGGGTAAAACCCGGGTGGCGAGCAGCACGCCGAAAGGTGAGCGCCCGGCTCGGGGGAGCCAAAGCCCGCAAGGGGGATGGAGCTTCCGGGCGGGGTGGTGCGGCGAGTGTGCGGCACGAGTCACGTCGAAGGTGTCGTCCACCGCCGGGTGGGTCCACGCAAGTGGGCACTCTCGGAGGCCAGGGGACGCCCGAAGCGCCGGAGCGCTGCAAGGCGCGAAGGAAGCGACGAGACGTGGAACGGGGTGCGGCCCCGAGGAGTACGGACGGCTTCGGCCGGAAGGCTACTCGGGGCCGAACCGCGTTTTGAACAGGCTCTCGCCCTACGCGCCGTTGCGTTCACGGGGGTTTTCCACAGCCCTTGGGGATAGCGAATGAGGGTCGCCGACAGTGCACCACCCCCTCCCTAAGGTGACCGCCGTGCCCGACGACGCTGCCGCGAGTGACGCCCACGCGCTGCTCGACGATCTCGACCCCGAGCAGCGCGCCGCAGTCACGAGCTCGGGTGCCCCGCTCTGCATCGTCGCGGGTCCCGGCGCCGGCAAGACGCGGGTGCTCACCCGTCGCGTCGCGTACCGACTCGCGACGGGCACGGCCGACCCCGGCCACGTCCTCGTCATCACCTTCACGCGCAAGGCCGCGACCGAGCTGAACCGTCGGCTCGGCGCGCTGGGCCTGCGCGGGCAGGCGGTTGCCGGCACCTTCCACGCGGTCGCCCTGGCCCAGCTGCGCCAGCGCTGGACCGACGCCGGCGTGACTCCCCCGTCGCTGCTCGACCGCAAAGCCGGTCTCCTCGCGCCGCTGGTCAGCCAATCGGCCAAACGCGGCGGGCAAGCGCAGTACGTGCAGCCCGCCGATGTCGCGGCCGAGATCGAATGGGCGAAGGCGCGCATGATCAACCCCGGTGCGTACGCGGCCGCGTGCGACGAAGCCGGCCGCCGCCCCCCGCTGACACCCACGATCGTGGCGTCGATCTACGAGCGCTACGAGCGGCTGAAGCGCGAACGCGGGCTGATCGACTTCGACGACGTGCTCATCCAGTGCGCACGCGCGATGCGCGACGACCGTGACTTCGCAGCCGTGCAGCGGTGGAAGTTCCGACATCTCTTCGTCGACGAGTTCCAAGACATCAACCCACTGCAGCTCCATCTGCTCGAAGCCTGGCGCGCCGAGCGACCCGATCTCTGCGTCGTCGGCGATCCCGACCAGGCCATCTACGGCTGGAACGGAGCCGACGTCAGCGCGCTGGCCGACTTCGGCGGTCGGTACCCGGGTTCGACGATCGTGCGGCTCGAGACCAACTACCGATCGACGCCGCAGATCGTGCGCACGGCGTCTCGAGTGCTCGCACGGCGAAGCCGGCGCACGGTGCAGGGCGACGGGCCGATCCCGTCGATCTCCGTGCACCCCACCGACGTCGCCGAAGCGGCAGCGGTGGCGCGACGCATCCGCGATCGGCGCGGGCCCGCGATGGGTTGGCGCCATCTCGCCGTCCTCGCTCGCACCAACGCGCAGCTCACGTTGATCGAAGAAGCGCTGCGCGCGGCCCAGGTGCCGTGCCGAATGCGCGGCGGAGGCAGCCTGCTCGAGCAGCCCGAGGTCAAGGCGTGGCTGCGCGATCCGCGCCATCGCGGGCCGACACCGGTGGCTCCCCGCCTCGCCGACCTCGAGGCGTTGCTCGACGAGGCCGACGACGAGGCGCCTGGCAACGATCCTGCGAGCGGGCTCACCGACGAGCGCCGACGCAACCTCGAAGAGCTCGTGCGCGTCGGGCATGAGTATCTCGCGCTCGATCCGACCGGCACCTCGGTCGGGTTCGCCGAATGGCTGAGCGCAACGCTGCGCACTGACGACATCTCGCCCGACGCCGACGCGGTCGATCTCGTGACCTTCCACCGCGCGAAGGGGCTCGAGTGGCCGGTGGTCGTCGTCACTGGCCTCGAGCGTGGGCTCGTTCCGATCGGCCAGGCGACCACTCCCGAGGCCCTCGAAGAGGAGACGCGGCTCCTCTACGTCGCGCTGACGCGTGCCGAGCGCGAGCTCTACATCACGTGGGCGGAGCAACGCACCTTCGGCACCCGCCAGATGAACCGTTCGCCCTCCCCTCTGCTCGCATCCATCGAGGACGAGTGCGAGGCGATGCGCCAAGGGTCCCCCGAGACCGACCACCGCGCCTCGCTCCGCGACGCGCGGCGCACGCTCGACGCGGCCCGCTCCGGCAAGCGCGACGGGCACGATCCGCTCTTCCTGGCGCTGAAGGAGTGGCGACTTGCCCGCGCCCGGGCAGCCGAGACGCCCGCATACACGATCTTCGACGACAAGACCCTCACCGCGATCGTCGAGATCGAGCCCCGCACGAAGACCGCGCTACGGGCGGTGCCGGGCATCGGCCCGGTGAAGCTCGAACGCTACGGCGACGAGGTGCTCGAGCTCGTGTCGGCGTTCGTCTCGTCACGATCGACCTGAGCGCGCATCGCCTCGAACTTCGCGAAGTCGACCGAGATGAACAGCGCCTCGCCTTCGGCGCAAACCACCTCGCCGTTGAACAGCGTGCCCTCTGTGTAGATCTTGCGGCCGTCGATGCGTGCGACCCTCGCGACGAACTGCAGGTCGGTGTGCAGGGGCGTGGGACTGCGGTACTTGACCGTGAGGATGCCGGTCATGCCCGGTGCGCCCGCGATCGACTGCGTCATGCCGAGCACCTCGTCGAACGCGGCTGCGATGTGGCCGCCATGGACGCACCCGGGGGGACCCTCATAGGCGGCACCCCAGCGCGCTTGGCCGCGCACCTCGTTGTCGGTCACCTGCATCTCCACCGGAGGTGCGAGTGGGTTCGCCCGGCCGAACACCGGCGAGTAGTCGAAGAAGCCGAATGCATCCCCCGCGTTGGCAGCCTCGGCCCAGCCGTCGATGACCCGACCCCGCGGCTGCGCGCGGAGCACGGCCGCCAGCGCCTCGGCGAGGTCGGCCGCCTCGGCGATGTCGGCGTCGGAGGCTCGCGTGTGGATGAGGCAGTCGATCGCGACCCGCAGCGCGTCGGCGAGCCGATACAGCTCGGCTCGGCGCCCACTGACCTCGGCTCCGATGAGCTGCTGGTAGCGCTCGTGGTACGGCGGAAAGATGTCAGCCACGATCGTCGAAGTCGACTACGAGGGGCGCGTGGTCAGAGGGCAGTGAGCCCTTGCGGGCGTTGCGGTCGATGAGCGCCCACCGCACCCGCTTCGCCATCGACTGGCTCGCGAGCATCAAGTCGATGCGCATGCCCCGGCCCTCGTGGAAGTCGCCGGCGCGGTAGTCCCACCACGAGAACAGCTTGTCTTCCTGGTAGATCTCACGGAACACGTCGACGAGCCCCCAACCCTCGAGCTCGCGGAGGGCGGCTCGCTCGGCCGGGCTCGTGTGGGTGGTGTCGATGTACTTCGCGGCGTCGTACACGTCGCGGTCCTCGGGAGCGATGTTGAAGTCACCGCACACGATCACGTCGTCGTCCGGCTCTGCGGTCGCCGCGACGTGGGCGCGCAACCGCTTCAACCACGCGAGCTTGTAGGTGTACTGCTCGTGGTCGATCGAGCGCCCGTTGGGGACGTACACGCTCGTGATGCGCACGCCTCCGCATGTCGCGGTCACGAGCCGCGCCTCGGCATCGGCGGGTTCGCCGTCGTGGAAGCCGGCGACGATGTCGTCGATGCCGACGCGACTCAAGATCGCGACACCATTCCATCGGCCTTCGCCGACGTGGATCGCTTCGTACCCATGCGCTTGGAACGCCATCGCCGGAAACGCGGAGTCGGCGAGCTTCGTCTCCTGCATGCACAGCACGTCGGGATCACCGATCGACAGCCATTCCTCGACTCGAGGCAGGCGGGCCTTCAGCGAGTTCACGTTCCACGTCGCCACGCGCACCAGTCGACCTTACCCGGGGCACCAGTAGCCTCCCCCGGGTGGAGGCGGTCGTCTGGAGCGACTACTTGTGCCCGTGGTGCTACCTCGGGCGCGACCGCACGACGCTCCTCGAACAGCTCGGCGTCGCGGTGACTCCACTCCCCTACGACCTGCATCCCGAGCTGCCGGCGGCGGGGCGGCGCGTGTCGCCCACCGGACGGCTCGCGGAGGTGGTGGCGCGGATCGGCGCCGAGTGCGCCGCCGTCGGGCTGCCGTTCACGCCGCCCGAGCACATCCCGAACACTCGGCTCGCCCAGCGCGCCGCGGAGATCGTGCGCCCCGACGACCTCGACGGATTCACACGCCTCGACGCTGCGCTGTTCGCGGCGGTGTTCGTCGACGGTGTGGACATCGGCGATCCTGAGCGGCTCGCGGACATCGTGACGCGCAGCGGCGCCGATGGCGACGCAGTCGTGCGCGCGGCGCAGGCCGGCGAGGGCGCCGACGCGGTGCGCGCTTCGATGGACGCCGCGCACGAGGTGGGGGTCACGGGCACCCCGGCGTGGCTGCTCGACGGCAAGCTGCTGATCCCGGGCGTGCAGGATCGGTCGACGATCGAGCAATGGGTCACCCGGATGATCGCCCGGTCGACCTCAGGCTGAGGGAGCGGCCTTCTTCGCCGCCGACTTCTTCGCGGCGGTTTTCTTCGCCGCGGCCTTCTCGGCCGGCGCCTTCTTGATCGCGGCCTTCTTCACCGTCGCCTTCTTCGCCGCGGCTTTCTTCACCGGCAAGTCGTCCGGCTTCTCGGGCTTCGCGGACGCCTTCTCGGCTGCCTTCCTCGGGGCCGCGGCCTTCTTCGCCACCACCTTCTTCACCGCCGCCTTCTTCGCGGCGGCCTTCTTCGTCGCCGCCGTCTTGGCCGGCGCGCCGGGCGCAGCCTCGGTCGGCACGAGGCCATCCGGCTCGAAACCGGGCATCGCGAGATCGACGCCCCGGCGACCGGCCGCGATGGAGACGACGGTGAACGACATCGTCGATCCGAGCGTGAGCACCTCCCGCGCGCTGCGCGGTGCGGGCTTGCCGAGGTAGCGAAGCGGGATGTAGCAGCGCACCGACTCGGACATCGCGTACGCGCCGTGCGACGAGAACGACTCGACGGTGGCATCGACGGGCGAGCCGACGGGATGGTGCGCGACGAACTCGACGAACGGCAGCAGCGGGTTGAGCGCCTCTGCCTTCTTCCCCTTTTGATCGACCGCGGCAGGAGCAGTGGGTTCCTCCACAGCCTTCCGCTTGCTGGGGGGCGGCGCCTTCGGAACGGGCATGGGGGCGGAGGCCGCCGGTGACGGACGACTGGCAGCCTTCTTCGCGCCCCGGCCGCTCGGGCCGGCTCCGTCCTTCTTCGCGCCGCGCAGCGCCCGTCGGCTGGTCGGCCCGCGCACCGGGCTGCGCAACACGAAGACCCACCCGATGTGGGGCACCGGCTTGCCGCCCATGAGGCGTCCCTCGTCGAACAACCAGTCGTACTCGCCGTGGAACTCCTGGAAGCTGTCGTTCGACAGCACCATCGCGTCGGCCTTGTCGGCGATCTGGAGCACGAACGCGTCGCCGCGGCCGATCGCGCCGGCCGGGGGCGACACCAGCTCGTTGGCGTCGATCGCGGCATCGAAGCCCGCGACCTCGGCCTTGTCGATGCGATGGCCGAAGGTCGCGTCGACGACCACCGTCACGGTGTGCTCGGGGTTCTCGGTCATGAACGCCCGGACGGCCTCGTCGAGCTGCTTGAGGCTGGGGTGCGAACGACCCTCGGTTGCGATGTTCGAGCCGTCGACGACGACGTGGCGGGGGAGGTTCCGAGCCATGGTGGTCCTCAGTCAACCATCCAGAGGGCGGAAGGCCGGGCATCGGCCCCGCCTACAGTGCCGGCATGGACGACCCCACCGGGGAAGTGACCGAGCTCCTGCAGCAGCTCATCCGCAATCGATGCGTGAACGACGGCACCCAGGAGTCGGGCGGCGAGACGGCGAGCGCCGATGTCCTCGCCACTTACCTCGAAGGCACCGGGCTCGACCTCGAGCGCTTCGAGGCCGTCCCCGGCCGGGCAAACCTGGTCGCCCGAATCGAGGGCTCCGACCCGTCCTCCCCGTCGCTCCTACTCATGGGCCACACCGACGTCGTGCCCGTCACCGAGAACCGCTGGCGCCACGACCCGTTCGGGGGCGAGGTCATCGACGGCGAGGTGTGGGGTCGCGGAGCCGTCGACATGCTCAACCTCACTGCCTCCATGGCCGTCGCGTTCAAGCACCTCGCGACGTCGGGGTTCAAGCCGAAGGGAACGCTCATCTACTTGGGCGTCGCCGACGAGGAAGCCCTCGGCACGTACGGCGCCGACTACCTCGTCGACCACGAGCGTGAGCACGTCGTCGCCGACTACGTGCTCACCGAGGCCGGCGGCTTTCCCATGGATCTCGGCGGAGGCGTGCGCCTGCCGGTGATCGTCGGCGAGAAGGGCACCTTCTGGAGCACGTTGCGAGTGACCGGCACCCCGGGTCATGCGTCGATGCCGCTCCGCACCGACAACGCGTTGGTGAAGGCGGCCGAGGTCGTGCGTCGCCTCGCCGAGTACAAGCCCGAGACGCAGCTGCACGACACGTGGCGTCGCTTCGTGCAGGACATCGGTCTGCCGCCCGAGGTCGTCGCCGACCTGCTCGACCCCGACCGCCTCGTCGCCCTGTGCGACGAGCTGCCGCTCGCGATGGCGCGCGAGTTCCATGCCTGCACGCACACGACCTTCGCGCCGACGATCATCCACGGCGGCACGAAGACCAACGTGATCCCCGACACCGTCGACCTCACCGTCGACATCCGCACGCTGCCCGGTCAGGGCGAGCCCGAGGTGCGAGCGATGCTCGACGAAGCGCTCGGTGACCTGTCGAGCTCGGTCCAGCTCGTCTCGTTCAACGACGATGGTCCGACGGCGTCCGACTTCGACACGCCGATGTGGGACGCCATGAACCGGGTGAGCCGCGGCTTCTACCCCGACGGCATGCTCGTGCCCTTCCTCACAGTCGGTGGCACCGACGCCCGGTTCTTCCGCCGGGCCGGATCGGCTGCCTACGGCTTCGGGCTCTTCAGCCGCAACATGACGTTCGAGGACTACGGCGTGATGTTCCACGGTGACGACGAGCGCGTCGACCAGGAGTCGCTGCGCCTCTCGACCGAGATGTGGCACGCGCTCGCGATCGACTTCCTCGGCTGATCGCATGATCGAAGCGGTGCTGTTCGACTTCGGCGGCGTGATCCTGACGAGCCCGTTCGAGGCCTTCTCGAAGTACGAAGCCGAGATCGGCGTGCCCGACGGCTTGCTGCGCGGGCTCAACGCGACGAACCCCGACGCGAACGCCTGGGCTCGACTCGAGCGCAGTGACGTCTCGATCGACGAGTTCTGCGCGCTCTACGAGGAAGAAGCTGCCGCGGCGGGCCACACCATCGACGCTCGGCGCGTTCTCGAGGCGCTCGCTGGCGAGCTACGTCCCGAGATGGTCGAGGCGCTCCGCCGATGCTCCGCCCAGCTGAAGACCGCATGCCTCACCAACAACTTCGTCACCACCCCTGGACATGTCGATCGCGAGCCGCAGATGGCCGAGGTGATGGCGCTCTTCCACGTCGTGGTCGAGTCGAGCAAGGTCGGTGTGCGCAAGCCCGATCCTCGCTTCTACGAGATGGCCTGCGAGCTGCTCGACGTGAAGCCCCAGGCCTGCGTGTTCCTCGACGACCTCGGGATCAACCTGAAGCCCGCTCGGGCGATGGGAATGACGACGATCAAGGTGCTCGGCCCGCAGCAAGCCCTCGCGGATCTCGAGGCGGTCGTCGGCTTCCCGTTGGCCTGACGCCCCGACCTACAGGCCGGCGAAGGACTCGTCGAGCAGGTCGTTGAGCTCTTGGAGATGGATGACACCCGAGCCGGTCGCGGGGCTGCCTGACTCGACGCGGCACACCTGGTGGACCTTGTAGCCCGCGTTCTCGATCTCGTGGCTGCGGTCGTACATGAACCGCCACGGGCCCATGTTCTCGGGCTCCTCTTGCAGCCAGACCACCTCACGAGCGTTCTCGTAGCGGCGCAAGATGTCGATGAGCTGGTCGCGCGGGAAGGGATAGAGCTGCTCGACGCGCACGACCGCAACCGGAGCGGCAAGCTCGTCGCGCCGGGCGATCGCGTCGTAGGCGACCTTGCCGGAGCAGAAGATGATGCGACGCACCTCTGTCGGATCGGCGATCGACGCGTCGTCGAGCACCTCCTCGAACGACCCGACAGTGAGCTCCTCGATCGGCGATCGCGCGTACTTCGCGCGGAGCAACGACTTCGGCGTGAAGAGCACGAGCGGCTTGCGGATCTCACGCCGCACCTGGCGTCGCAGGACGTGGAAGTACTGCGCAGGCGTCGTCGCGTTCACGACTTGGAGGTTGTCCTCGGCGCACATCGTGAGGAAGCGCTCGATCCGAGCTGACGAGTGCTCGGGCCCCTGCCCCTCGTAGCCGTGCGGCAGCAGCATGACGAGGCCCGACGTCTGCAACCACTTGTCTTCGGCTGCGACGAGGAACTGGTCGATGATGATCTGAGCGCCGTTGACGAAGTCGCCGAACTGCGCCTCCCACGCCACGAGCGCGTCCTTGTGCACGACCGAGTAGCCGTACTCGAAGCCGACGGCGGCGTACTCGGACAGCAGCGAGTCGTACACCCAGAACTTGCCCTGGTTCTCGTCGAGCGACGCGAGCGGAGAGAACGCCCAACCGGTGTGGTAGTCGACGAGTAGGGCGTGCCGTTGGCTGAACGTCCCCCGGCGCGTGTCCTCGCCGGTGAGCCGCACATCAGTGCCCTCGAGCACCAGCGAGCCGAGCGCGAGCGCCTCGGCGGTGGCCCACTCGACCACACCGTCCTGCTCGTAGAGATGCGCGCGGGCCTCGAACTGCTTCGCGAGCTTGGGATGGATGGTGAAGCCGTCGGGCACCGAGGTGAGGGACGTGAAGATGCGATCGAGGGTGTCGCGCGGCACCCCTGTCGGGATGTGGGGCAGCACGCCGAGCGGCGCAGGCGGACGAGCGGCCTTCGCCGGCGTCGGCGGCGCGGTCTGACGGGTCTCGTCGAGAGCGACCTGCAAGCGGCGCTGGAAGTCGTCGAGTGACTGCTCGGCTTCTTCGAGGCTGAGCTCGCCACGCTTCACGAGCGATTCGGTGTACAGCTTGCGCACCGAGCGCCGCTCGTCGATGAGCTTGTACATCAGCGGCTGCGTGTAGCTCGGGTCGTCTCCCTCGTTGTGGCCGTGACGCCGGTAGCACACCATGTCGATCACGACGTCTTTGTGGAACGTCTGACGGAACGCGTACGCGAGCCGAGCGACGCGGATGCATGCCTCGGGATCGTCGCCGTTCACGTGGAAGATCGGCGCCTGGATCATCTTGGCGACGTCGGTGGCGTACTGCGAGCTGCGCGCATGCTCGGGCGCGGTCGTGAAGCCGAGCTGGTTGTTGACGACCAGGTGGATCGTGCCACCGACTCGGTAGCCGGTGATGTCGCTCATGTTGAGGCACTCGGCGACGACACCCTGGCCGGCGAACGCGGCGTCACCGTGCATGAGGATCGGCAGCACCGAGTACGAGCCCGGGCGATCGATCATGTCTTGGCGCGCCCGAGCCATGCCCCCGACGACGGGGTCGACTGCTTCGAGGTGCGACGGGTTTGCGGCGAGCTCGACCTTGATGTCGGCGCCCGAGGGGCTCACGAACTTGCCCGACGCCCCGAGGTGGTACTTGACGTCGCCCGAGCCCTGCGTCGAGGTCGGGTCGACGTAGCCCTCGAACTCACGGAAGATCTGGTCGTAGGACTTGCCGACGATGTTCGCCAGCACGCTCAGCCGGCCGCGGTGGGGCATGCCGAGCACCACTCCGTCGAGACCCTCGTCCGCTGCCGACGAAAGGATCGAGTCGAGAATGGCGATCGCCGACTCGGCTCCTTCGAGGCCGAAGCGCTTCTGTCCGACGTACTTCGTGGCGAGGAACCTCTCGAACGCCTCAGCGGCGTTCAGGCGGGACATCAAGTGCAGCTGCTCTTCGTGGCTGAGCACGAACCGCACGCCTTCGACCTGCTCCTGGATCCACTTCTGCTCGGCAGTGTCTTGGATGTGCATGTACTCGATGCCGATCGTGCGGCAGTAGGCGTCGCGCAGGATCCGCAGGATCTCGCCGAGCTCGAGCTGTTCGACTCCGCCGAGTCCGCCCGTGAGGAACTCGCGCTCGAGGTCCCAGATCGTGAGGCCGTAGGTGGCGGGATCGAGCTCGGGCTCCATCCGCGGCGCCTTCCACTTCAGCGGATCGAGGTCGGCGATGAGGTGACCGCGCACGCGGTAGACGCGGATGAGCGTCGAGATCATCATCTGCTTCTGAAGCCGCGCGTCGTCGTGGTCGGCCGGGTTGACGTCGCGGCGCCAACGCACCGGCTCGTAGGGAACGCCGAGCGAAGTGAACGCGGAGTCGTAGAAGCCGCCTTCGCCGACCAGCAGCTCGTGCACCCGCTTGAGGAACAGACCCGACTCGGCACCCTGGATCACCCGGTGGTCGTAGGTGGAGGTGATCGTCACGACCTTCGATACGCCCAGGTCGGCGAGCGTCCGTTCGTCGGCGGCTTGATACTCGGCCGGGAAGTCGATCGCGCCGACCCCGACGATGACGCCCTGGCCTGGCATGAGCCGCGGCACTGACTGCACCGTGCCGATCGTCCCGGGGTTCGTCAGCGAGAGCGTCGCCCCCTGGAAGTCGTCGAGGGTCAGCTTGTTCGTGCGCACCTTGCGGATGAGGTCTTCGTACGCGGCGACGAACTCGGCGAACGACATCTGCTCAGCGGCCTTCACGACGGGCACCACGAGGGTGCGGCTCCCGTCGGACTTCTCGACGTCGACGGCGATCCCCAGGTTCAGGTGCTCGTGGCGCACGACCCTCGGCTTGCCGTCGCCGCCTTCGAGGTAGGTCGAGTTCATGACCCGGACCTCGTCCGCGATCGCGCGCACCACGGCATACCCGATGAGGTGGGTGAAGCTCACCTTCCCGCCCCGCGTGCGGGCCAGGTAGCCGTTGACGATGCTGCGGTTGACCTCGAGCAGCTTCGCCGGCACGACCCGGAAGCTCGTCGCTGTGGGGACACCGAGGCTGGCTTCCATGTTCGAGACGATCACGGCGCCCGCACCGCGGATCGGGTCGCCGGCCTCGTCGGGGGCCGGGGCCGCCGGCGCGGCCGGAGCAGGTGCGGGAGACGGCGCTGGCGCGGGAGTTGGGGCCGGCGCAGGAGCGATCGTGACCGCGCCGGGCTTGTAGTCCGCGAGGAACTCGCGCCAGCTCTCGCTGACCGAGCTCGGGTCGGCGCGGAACTGCTCGTACATCTCGTCGACGAGCCACGCGTTCGGACCGAACTGCTCGGTCGAGTCGTGTTGCGCGGAGCTTTGCGATTGCGCGTCTGCCACGTTTCGATGCTACCGGCGGGCCCTTCACGGCCGGGATGGGACAGTAGGTTGACCGGCCGTGAAACGCGCGCTGCTCGCTCTCGTCCCGGTCCTCGTGCTCACCGGCGTGCTCGCCGCCTGCGGAGGAGACGACTCGGGAGGCTCGGGAGGGTCGGCAGCGCCCGGCTCGAGCGCTGCGTCCTCAGACGCCGACGCCGGCAAGCAAGTGGCGCGCGACCGCGGATGCACGAGCTGCCACAGCAGCAACGGCGACAAGGGCACGGGCCCGACGTGGAAAGGGCTCTACGGCAGCGAGGTCGAGCTCGCGGACGGCACCACCGTGACTGCCGACGAGACCTACGTCAAAGAGTCGATCACCGATCCCGGCGCCAAGATCGTCAAGGGCTACGGCAACGTGATGCCGCACTTCACGTTGAGCCAGGAAGAGGTCAACCAGCTGTTCGCCTACATCCAGTCGCTGGCGTAGGCGGCACGTTGGCTCACGGGGCGAACAGGATCTCCCACATCAGCCAGAAGACCGCCCAGAGCACGAAGCTCGAGATCAGCACGTTCCTGACTGTCTCGTAGGGCCAGTTCGTAGGTGCCTCGGCCGCCGGCTTGAACCCACCACCGATGACACCCAGTGCGTTGGCCTCGAGCGCGGCGAGGATGATCACCGTGATCGCCCAGTAGACGCCGCGAGCGCCGCCGCTGCTCGTGTCGTAGCTGAACGAGTAGTGGCTCGTGAACGTCATGAACCAGATCATGGTGACCGAGAAGAAGACGTTCTGGCGGGAGGCCATTCCTGCTCGCCTGCCGGCAGCGGCGGCCTCAGGAAGAGGCTCGCCCCCGCCGCGCACCTGCACCGCGGACGCGATGACGATCTTCTGGTTGCGCCAGATGATCCCCCACACGTTCACGAACATGATCAGCGCGATGAGGACACCAGTCGAGATCGAGAGCCCGTTCGGCGACTTGCCGAAGTTGTCGAAGTAGTCCTTCGTGAAGCCCATGATCATGAGCCCCGTCAGCACAGTCGCGACCGCCGCCCACCGGAACCACCAGAGCGCGCGTTTGGCGAGGATCTCGATCGCCTCGGTACGCGAGCCGGCGCTCATCGCTGCGAACGCCGGCACCTGCACGAGGTTGAAGTAGTAGAGCAACCCGATCCAGGTGATGCCCACGAGGATGTGGAGCCACCGTGAGGTGAATGCGAGGCCCGCTCGGTCGAGCAGCTCGAGTGCGTACATGTGCGTCCCCCCAGGGGTTGCATTACCGAACGTGGCGGAACGTATCACCGGTGTCGGTCCTGGCCAGGCATCGGTAGGGTCGAGCGGTCATGGCGCCGCAGTTCATCTTCACGACCTACAAGCTCGGCCGCTTCTACCCGCCCGACCGCCAGGTGCTCGCGGACATCAGCCTGTCCTTCTACCCGGGGGCCAAGATCGGGGTGCTGGGCGCCAACGGCTCGGGCAAGTCGTCGCTCCTCCGCATCATGGCGGGCTCCGATGACGGCTTCATCGGCGAGGCCCGCCTGACCCCCGGGTTCACGGTCGGCCACCTCGCGCAGGAGCCCGGGCTCGACTCGACGAAGGACGTGCTCGGCAACGTCATGGACGGCGTCGGCGAGACCAAGGCCCTCCTCGAGCGGTACAACGAGGTGCTGGCGATGTGGGGCGACCCCGATGCCGACTTCGAGAAGGTCGGTGCCGAGCAAGCCGCGCTCGAGGACAAGATCAACGCCGCCGGCGCGTGGGACGTCGAACGCAACGTCGAGATCGCCATGGACGCCCTGCGGTGCCCGCCGGGCGACACCGAGGTGGGCGTGCTCTCCGGCGGTGAGCGACGCCGGGTCGCGCTCTGCCGGCTGCTGCTGTCGAGACCCGACCTGCTGCTGCTCGACGAGCCCACCAACCACCTCGACGCCGAGTCGGTCGCCTGGCTCGAACGGTTCCTGCAGGAGTACCCCGGCACGGTCGTCGCCGTGACCCACGACCGGTACTTCCTCGACAACGTCGCCCGCTGGATCCTCGAGCTCGACCGAGGGAGAGGCATCCCCTTCGAGGGCAACTACTCGTCGTGGCTCGAGCAGAAGCGCGCTCGTCTCGCAGCCGAGGAGAAGCAGAGCTCCGCGCGGCAGCGCACGCTCGAGCACGAGCTCGAGTGGGTGCGAATGGCTCCGAAGGCGAGGCAGGCGAAAGGCAAGGCACGACTCGGCGCGTACGAGAAGCTCCTCGCCGAAGCCGAGGCCGACTCGGGCGCCGGGGACAAGCTCGAGATCTCGATCCCTCCCGGCAACCGGCTGGGTGACACGGTCATCGAGGTCACCGATGTGTCGAAGGGTTACGGCGACCGCCTCCTCATCGAGGACCTCACGTTCTCGTTGCCGCCCGCTGGCATCGTCGGCGTCATCGGGCCGAACGGCGCGGGCAAGACGACCCTCTTCCGCATGCTCACGGGCCTCGAGGCGCCTGACACCGGCAGCGTGAAGCTCGGCGACACCGTGCAGCTCGCGTATGTCGACCAGTCGCGCGATCTCCTCGATCCGGACAAGACCGTCTACGAGGAGATCACCGACGGCGTCGAGCACATGAAGGTCGGCAATCGGGAGATCCACGGCCGTGCCTACGTCGCATCGTTCAACTTCAAAGGCTCGGATCAACAGAAGAAGGTGGGCGAGCTGTCCGGGGGTGAGCGAAACCGCGTGCACCTGGCGAAGGTGCTGAAGTCAGGCGGCAACGTACTGCTGCTCGACGAGCCGACGAACGACCTCGACGTCGACACGCTGCGAGCTCTCGAAGACGCACTCGACGCCTTCCCCGGATGCGCGGTGATCATCAGCCACGACCGTTGGTTCCTCGACCGAGTCGCCACACATGTGCTCGCCTTCGAGGGCGACTCCTTCGTCCGGTGGTTCGAGGGCAACTTCACGGAGTACGAGGCGTTCCGCCGCAAGCAGCTCGGCGCCGATGCCGACACGCCTCACCGCATCAAGTACAAGCCGCTGGCGAGATGACTCGCGACGTGCGATGACCCTTCGGGTCCTGCGGTGGGCGGTCATCGCGATCTGCGTGGTCGGGATCGCGGGGATGATCATCGGCTCGATCGCCGACAACAACAACGGCGTGGTGGTGACCTTCGGCCTGATCACCGCAGTGTCGATCATCGTGCTCATGGCGGTCGCGACGACCGCACGCTCGCTCGAGGCGAAGCAGACAGCAGCGGCCGAGGTCGACGAAGCGCTGGCCGAAGAGATCGAAGCCCGCGTGCAGGCCCTCGTCGCTGCGGGAGCCGACGAGGCATCCCTGCGGGACCTCATAGGTAAGGCGACCCGTTTGCATCGAGGCCGCTGACCTGCGCCTAAGCATCGGCGACGCGCCGCCGATAGGAAATCATGGCGACCAAGACCGCCCTGAGGACCCGTGCCGTGGTTCGCACGATCGAGCCCGGCAGCGAGGTCGTCTGCGCGAGCTGTGGCGATCGCGTGAAGTTCAGTGCGAAGGTGCGGGCACAGCAGGTGATCTGCAACGTGTACGTCCGCGACCGCTGGGACCGAGTCGAGCACTACCACTACGAGTGCTACGAGGAAGCCGGCAGCCCCCACGGCACTGCCGCCTGACCGCCATGAGGACAGGGGCAGGCCCCGGCTAGACACATGGGATGCAACAGCCCCTGCTTCGTCGCGCCACGCTTGCAAGCGCCGCGCTCGTCGTCGCCCTCGTCTTGTTCCTCTGCGGAGTGGTCACAGGCCGAAGCTCTGCGCAGGAGCGCGGTGACACCCCCTCTCCGAGCACGACAGTCGCAGCTGCGACGCCAGCCGCCGCGACACAAACCCCGGCAGCGATGCCTCACGTGATCATCTACGGAGACTCGCTCGTCACCCAGGCCGAGCCCTATCTCCAGATCGTCTCGCGCGCACTCGGCCTCGAGGTCGAGGCGCGCGCGATCGGTGGCACCGCTCCGTGCGACTTCGTGCCTCGTATCCAAGAAGACGTCGCGGCGAAACGAGTCGACCTCGCCGTATGGGCGTTCAGCGGAAACAGCGTCGGCAGCTGCATGCTCGGCGCCGATGGCAAGCCCGTCGGCGGGCAAGCGCTGTTCGACAGGTACCACGACGACACCGAGCAGGCGATCGAAGCCGCTGAGGCCGGGAACGTGCCCTTCGTCCTCGCCTCGCCACCGGCACCGCACCTTCCCGGTGATGTCTGGGAGCAGCTCGACTCGGTCTATCGCTTTCTCGCCGCTTCGCATCCCCGAATCCAGTACGCGGACGCGGGCGTGGCGATCTCGCCCGTCGGCAAGTTCGTCGACACGCAGCGGTGCCTGCCCTTCGAGCAGCGAATCCCGCAGGCTCGCGAGGCGTGCGACGCGGCCGACGGCGTGATCACCGTCCGAGGCAGTGACGGCCACTTCTGCCCGGTGTCGACGACGACCGGCAGCCTCGAGTGCACCACCTACTCCTCGGGGGCGATGCGCTACGCGATCAACCTGCTGCAAGCCGCACGACTCGAGCTCGACTACCAGGCCCAGGTCGCGGCCGGAGCGATCCCACCACCATGAGGGCTCGGTCGTGAAGACACAGTCCAGCTCGGCGTCGGCCATCTTGGGCAGCGCGATCGGCCTCTACGCGGTCTTCGACACGCTGATCGTGGGGCTGCCGATCCTCGTCCTCGCCGTGCGGTTCAACTCGCTCGCCGTGTTCTGCATCGCCGTGCTCTCGGTGTTCCTTCTCAACGTCGCGTGCTGCACGTGGGTCGACGCGAATTGGGGTCTGTTCGCCGCAGGTCCGGGCGGCCGCGTGGAAGCGAGGATCCAGAAGCTGCGCGCCCGCAAGTCCCTGGAGAAGCCGATCGGCTGGATCACGAACGGGTCGGCGCGGAGCTACGCGCTCGCAGCGGCGGTGATCAACGCGATCCTCGTCGTGGCGACGGCGCGGGTCGTGACCGGCTCACCGGTCGGGGCGCAGCGCATCCGCACTGCGTCGCTCACCTACGCGCTGCTCTTCTCGGCGGTCTACTCCTTCTGCGGATACGCACTGGGAAGGGTCATCGACCTGCTCTGAGTGTTTGTGAGCGCAGCGCTACCCGACCGCGGTGCCTTCAAGCTCGACCATGAGCTCGGGAAACGCGAGGCGGCTGACACCGAGCAACGTGCCCGCGGGCATCACACCGACGGCACCGAGACGAGTACCCAGCACGCGCTCGTTCGCGAGGAAGGCGTCGACATCGGTCGTGTAGAAGTTCAGGCGCACGAGGTTGCCGAGCCCCAGGCCAGCGTCGTGCAGCACCGCCTCGACGTTGTCGAGGGCGAGCGACATCTGCGCGGCCATGTCGCCGGCATGCTGAGGCGCCCCGTTTGCATCGACCGACGTTTGGCCGGCGCAGAACAGGACCTTGGTCGCACCCTCGACCAGCTCGGCTTGGTTGAAGCCGAAGGCCAGCGACCACTGCCATGGGTTGACTGCTGTGCGTTCCATCGCACGATCCTTCCAGCTGGTTGCGGACCTAGCCTGCAGGAGTGCCCGGCGATCTGCGGCTGTCGTTCGCCGATGCCATCGAGCTGCGTCACTGCACGTCCTGCGGCGGTGAGATCAGATCCGGCCAAGGCTTTGTCGAGTCGGGCATCGACGCGCTCGCCGTGTACTGGTTCGACCTGCACGCCGAAGGCGACGACCGCCGAGCTCGGATCCTCGTGGCGCTCGACAGCGCGGCCAACCCCGACGCGTGGGAGTGGGGCGAGGCGTTCGGTGTCGAGGTGCGGTCCGAGCCGGACCAGCTCGTCTGCGCGCTGGTCGACGCAGATCACGCACCCGTGCGCCCCGACCCGACCGATCCCGTCCATGACCGGGACGACGGTCTGCGCTCGTCACAGGTCTCGTTGCTCTGGGAGATCGTCGACGCCGTCGTGGCTGATGACGCTGCGTTGGCGGAATTCCTCGCGAACGACGCCGTCTAGCCTGCCCGCGTGAGCGACCCGGACGCCGACGACCATCGCATCGCGGCCGAGATCGCTGAGGCGACGGGTGTCCTCTTGGTCGCGCTCCGCGCCGAGCTCGTCACCGCGGGTGCACCGTCATGGCGTGTCATGGACGAGGGCGACATGCGCGCCCATCACTTCATCGTCGAACGTCTCGCGGAGCTGCGCCCGAACGATGCGATCCTGTCGGAGGAAGGACGCGACGGCCCCGCTCGACTCTCCGCCGATCGCGTGTGGGTCGTCGACCCGCTGGACGGCACGAACGAGTTCGGCCAACCGGGTCGCAGCGACTGGGCCGTGCACATCGCACTTGCGGTGCGCGGTGAGCCCCTCGTCGGCGCGGTCGCGCTCCCCGCAGTCGGCGTCGTGTACGACACGGGCGATCCGCCTCCGTATCCCCCACCGATCGACGGTCGCAACCTCCGCGTGATCACGAGTCGCAGCCGCTCGTCGCACGCAGCCGCGGTAGTGGCGCACAGCCTCGGCGCGGACATCATCCCGTTGGGCTCCGCAGGTGCCAAGGCGATGGCGATCGTGAGCGGCGACGCCGACATCTACGCGCACTCCGGTGGCCAGTACGAGTGGGACAGCGCCGCGCCCGCCGCAGTCGCGATCTCCGCCGGACTTCACGTCACTCGCCTCGACGGATCGCCGCTCGTCTACAACCGCGCCGACCCCTGGCTCCCCGACCTCCTCATCTGCCGCAAGGAGCTTGCCGAAGCCGTGCTCACCGCCCTCTGGGGCTGAGCGTTCGCGCGATCGGTTGCGGCACGGTGCGGCTACCGCGCGAACGGTCGGGGGCCCCGGGAATGTCACACCCCTGAGCGATGCTCGCGGGATGGCGGACATGGCGAGGATCATCTGGTTCTTCCAACGGCAGCTCGGGCTCATCACGCGCGAGCAGTGCGTTGCGTGCGGCTTGACCGAAGGGCAGATCACGCATCGACTCCGATCGGGGCTCTGGGTCGAGATGCGCCCGGGTGTTTACGCACTCGGAGGTGTGGCTCCGTCGTGGGAACAGGCCCTTCTCGCGGTCACGCTGACGGGGAGGCCTGCCTACGCATCGCACGCGTCGGCCGCCCACCTCTGGGGGATACGGGGTTTCCTCGACGTTCCCGACTCGATCGAAGTGGTCACTGCTCTTGGGCGCTTGTCGCGCTTGGAGGGCGTGCGCGGGCACCGCTCGGGCGCGCTCTTCGACAGCGACCTCACGGTGCGCGGGTCAGTCCTGACTGTGACCGCGGCGAGAGCGATCGTCGATGTGTCGGGACGGCTCGTCCCGAAGGAGCTCGGCTACCTGGTCGACGACGCGCTCCGCCGGCGACTCATGTCGCTAGAGGGTCTACGGCGTTGCGCGGAGCGGTTGGGACCGGCGCCGGGGCGGTCCATGAAGGGGATGCAACGAGTTCTCAGGGACCGACTCCCCGGTTACTCGCCGGGAGACAGCGACCTCGAGACGCGCGCGCTACGCGCGCTGGTCGGCGCCGGGCTGCCGCCGCCCCGACAGCAGTTCCGGATGGAGCTCGCAGGTCGACGCGTCCGGATCGACTTGGCCTATCCCGAGCAGCGCATCGCCATCGAGCTGGACGGTTGGGACACACACCGGTTCCGCTCATCCTTCGACGCGGACCATGCCCGGCGCGACGACCTTCTTGTCGCCGAGTGGTCGCCGGTCACGTTCACCTCGGCTATGACAGACGAGTACCTGGTGTCGGTCGTCGAGCGGCTGTACCGCCGCGCCATGGCGACGTTCGCCGCGATCGCCCGCGGCATAGTGCGGCAAACGCGCGAACGGGCGGGTGGTTTGGGCGATCGGTCAGGAGAGGCCGAGTTCGGCGAGCACTTCGGCGGTGTGCTCGCCCAGCGTGGGAACACGGCCGGGTGCCGCGACATGGTCAGACGCCGGCTCGAATCGCACCGGCGTCGACACCGACTTGTACTGCTCCCCGTCGATGCCGGCCATCTCGACGAACATGCCAGCGGCGTTCGCCTGCGGGTCGGCCAGCACGTCGCGCAACGTGTTGACCGGCGCCCACCACACGTCGTGCGCGTCGAAGCGCTCGACCCACTCGTCGAAGGTGCGCGTCGCGAACAGCTCGTCGAGCTCGGCGATGAGCGCCGCGCAGTTCTCGCGTCGCCCCACCGACGTGCTGAACCGCTCGTCCTCGGCGAGGTCGGTGCGATCGATGGACCGCAACAACCCGGGCCAGTGGCGATCTCCCTCGAGGCCGAGCAGCCAGAACCATCGATCGTCGGCCGTCTTGTAGCAGTTGACGAGGGGCGCAGGAGCGAGCGTCCGCGACTTCGTCGAGGAGATCTTGCCGAAGCCCGACAGGATCGAGAGGTCCCAGCCCATGCAGTAGATGCCGGTGCCCAGCAGCGATACCTCGACCAGGCGCCCCTCACCGGTGCGCTCACGTTCGAGGAGTGCGCCGAGCAATCCAGCGAGGACGGTCAGCCCGGTGGTGTGATCGCCGTACCCGCTGCGGATGGTGGGCGGCACCTCGGTCGGCGGCACGAGCGTCGCGGCCGCGCCGCTCCGGGCCCAGAACGCCCCGATGTCGTAGCCCGCTCGATCGCGCTCGGGTCCTTCGAGGCCGTAACCGGTCACGCTCGCGTAGACGATGCGCGGCAGACGCGCGCGCACGGTCTTCGGGTCGAGCCCGAGGCGCTCGAGCGCGTCGACGCGAAGGTTCGTGAGGAACACGTCCGCGGTCTCGAGCAGCTTCCACATCGCGGCGATGCCGGCCTCGGATCGCAGGTCGAGCACGACCGAGCGCTTGCCGCGGTTGTCGAGCTCGAACGGCGGAACCTTCGTCTGCCGCACGCCGATCGCTCCGAACAGCTTGCGCATCGGGTCGCCCTCGGGCGGCTCGACCTTGATCACGTCGGCGCCCCAGTCGGCGAGCACGCCGCCGGCCGCGGGGCCAGCCACCCACACGGACAGCTCGACGACGCGCAGGTGGTCGAGCATCAGAGCACCGTCACCGTTCCTGCCCGGCCATCGACCTCGATCATTGCGCCATCGGGGATGCGACGCGTCGCGTCGATGACGGACACGACGCACGGCAAGCCCAGCTCGCGGCTCACGATCACCGCGTGTGTGATCTGGGCACCGACGTCGACGACGACCGCAGCGGCGGGGACGAACAATGGCGTCCACGACGGATCGGTCAGCGGCGCGACGAGCACGTCGCCTGGCTCCAGCCCTCGAGGGTCGGACGGATCGAGCACGACACGCGCTCGGCCTCGAGCCACACCCGGACAGCCCGGGATGCCGGTGAGCACCTCTCCCGCGACCGCGTGATCAGCGCCGCTGGCCGCGGCGCGGTGCCGCCACTCCGAGATCGGGGGCGGCGCGCCGCGGGAGACGAACGGCGGCTCGAGATCCCAGAGCTTCAGGTAGAACGCCTCGCGCTCCTTCGCGAGCGCGGTGAAGTCGGCCGGGCGCTCGACGAAGTCGTCGAGCTCGAGATCGACGAGCATGAAGATCTGCTCGATGTTCTGGAGATCGCCGCGTGCGACGGCCCGACGACCGAGCTCGCGCAGTGCGAGCCGCTGCTCGTGCACGAGCTTGATGTTGTTCGTCTTGGTTCGCTCGCGGCCCGCGTTGTAGAGATGCGCGCACCGCAAGCCGACCTCGAACGTGCCGGCCGCTTCCGCATCGCCAGCGACGACCTCGCGCACGAAGTCGGTGGCAGCTTCGCGTTCGGCGATGCGGAGCTCGGTGCGAACCTGCGGCGAGTCGTCGTCGGGAGCGAAGCGCATGCGATCGATCGCCGCCAGCGGCACGTCCGGATCGATGCCCCACGTGCGGCTACGGAGCTCCCATTCGTTCGGGCCGCGCGCTCCGAATCGGTCGATGAAGCTGCCGAAGAGCTTCCAGAAGTCCTCGGCAGATGGGTTGCCTGACTCGGCGAGGTCGCGGAGACGGTGGTGGAGGCCGATCGACCCCGTGTCGAACGCCGCCGTGAGATCGGGCGAGCCCTTCACGATGCGAGACATATCCCACATCGACCAGCTCGGCGCGGCGGAGTCGACGTCGCCGAGCCCGGCCACGAGGGTCATGATCAGCTCGGGCTGCTCGATCGCCGCGAGCACCCCGACGACGGTGCCGATGCCGATGCCCGACGCTCCCGAGACGAGGATGTGCCGGCAGAACAACCGGCGATACAGCGGCAGGAAGCTGCGGGCGTAGTCGACGAGCTCTTGATCGGTGAGCTCGTCGAAGTCGGGCCGGCGGGCGATCAGACGGTCGACCTGATCGCGATCGGCCCGCAGCTCGGGAAGGTCGTCTCGAGTGAACAGCTCGTCGAGGTACTCCTGGAGAAGCTGCGTGGCGAGCTCGTTCTCGTCGTCGGGACGCGCCTCGTCGGCGTACGGGGTGATGCCCGGCATGTCGCCGAAGTACTGGAAGTCGACGATCTCGGGCGAGAGACCAGGCGTGCGCAACCCGTAGATGCGCGTCATCGACATGTTGAGGTACAGGTAGCCACCGAAGACGCCGACTGTGTCGGGCCGATCCGGATCGAACTCGTCGTAGAAGAACGACCCTGCCTTCACGTATGCGTCGCGCCAGCCGAGGTCGCCTGCCGACGCGAGCCCCATCGTCGACGAGAGCGGGGAGACCGGGTCGGGCATGACCTCGCCCGCGTTCGCCCTTGTGTAGATCGAGTACTTCTCGCTCGGAAGGGTGTCCGCGCTCCAGCGCTCTGTCACTCGCTCTGACATCAGAGGACCGTGACCGTTCCGGTCGAGCCGTCGACGCGCACCCGCGCACCGTCGGGGATCGCCTTCGTCGCCCCAGTGACGGAGACGACGCACGGGATGCCGAGCTCGCGGCTCACGATGATGGCGTGGCTCTGCAGGGCACCCACATCGACCACGACCGCAGACGCAGTCACGAAGAGCGGCGTCCACGACGGATCGGTGATCGGCGCAACGAGGACATCGCCCGGCTCGAGCGCCGTGGGATCGTGCGAGTCGAGGATCACGCGGGCGCGGCCCTCGGCGACACCGGGGCACCCGGACAAGCCGGTGAGCGAGTCGCCCGGCTCGAGCCGCCTCACCTGCACGGCGTCGCGGCGCGTCCACGCCGCGGGGAAGTCGGGTTCGCCGACGAACACGAACGGCGGGTCGAGCGCTTGCAGCTCGCGGTACTGCTCGCGACGAGCACGGATCGTGTTCGTGAACGCCGTCGGGTCGGCGAGGAAGTCGTCGAACTCGACCTTGCCCAGCATCCCGAAATCTTCGATCTCGTCGAATGCTCCGCGCTCGACCATTCGGCGGCCCAGCTCTCGCAGCGTCATCCGGCACTCGTGGAGCATCCGTATCGCGTTGGTCTTCGAGCGCTCACGTCCGGGCAAGAAGACGCGCGCGGCGCGCACGGCCGCGACGAACTGCCCCTGTGTCGCGGGATCTCCGGCGAGCGCCTCGCTGAGCTGGGCCGTGAGCTCCTCTCGGTCGGTCGCCATGCGTGAGTTCTGCGTGAGGGGCGCGGCGCCGAGCGGCGAGAGGCGCATGCGGTCGACCGCCGCGAGCGCGAGGTCGGGTCGGGTCTCCCAGGTCGGAGAGCGCATCTCCCACTCGTTCGGGCCTCGCGACCCGTAGAGGTAGAGGAACTCGTCGATCATCTGGCAGAGCTTCACCGCGCTCTCGTCGGTCGACGCGCGCAGTCGATCGTGCAGCCCCTCGATGCCCTTGTCGAACTCGCCCATCAACGACGGCGATGCAGCGACCTCCCGGCCCATGTCCCACATCGCGACTGACGGCGCTGCCGAATCGACCTCGCCCAGCCCTCCGATCAAGCGCATCATCAGCGATGGGTCGCCGACTGCCGCGGCCATCGCCGTGAGGATCCCGACCGGCAGCGTCGCCATGTACGACATGAAGATGTGATGTGCGAAGAGGTCGCGGAAATGCGCGTCCATGAGTGTGAAGTAGCGGTCGGCGAGCTCTCGGTCGCTCATCGCGCCCAGGTCGGGCCGCTCGTCGCGCAGCCGCTTCGTCATGATCTGGTCGTCGATGAGCTCGGGAAGATCCTCGGTCGTGAGGGCCCACCCGAACGTCTGGCCGATCCTCTCGGTCTTGCCCAAGTCGACGTCGCCGGGCTGCTCCTCGTAGGGCGGGATGCCGGGCTGAGCGCCGAAGAACTGCTCGTCCATCGCCGCCGCAGACAGACCGGGCGCCCGTTCGCCGAACAGCCGGATCAGCGATGCGTTCAAGTAGCAGTAGCCACCCGTGATGCCGAGCTGCTCGATGTTGTCCGGATCGAACTCTTCGTGATCGAAGGCGCCGACCCGCGCCCACGCGTCGCGCCAACCGAGCTCGGCGAGCCAGATGCCGGTGTCGCGTGTCAACGGCGTCACCGGGTCTGGAAACACCTCGCCGACATTTGCTCGCGTGTAGATGGGCCACTTCGTGCTGAGCTCGCTGTCGGCGATCCAGCGCTCGACCATCGGTCGCTCCCCCTGACGTCAGCGTTTCACCGCCCCCGCGGCGCTTGCGCAGAGTAGTCGTCCCGGTTCGCGCCAACGATGGGGGCTGCGAGACTGGACGACGTGAACGAGCCAGCAACACGGGCGGCCGCCGGCGAGAGCGGCCCGGCGGACCTCGCGTTCGGCGCGTTCAGCGACGACCCGCCGTGGGTGCTCGATCCCGACGACATCACGTGGCTCGCGGGGCTCGAGGCCGTGCGCGCGGCATGTCGAGGCGAGGTCCCCGAGCTCACCCGGCCGCGCCGGGTGCCGCCGGGATGGCGCGTCGCGCGGGTGACGGCACGCCTCGGACGGGCGGTCGGCGGGTGGGCGCTCTTCGAACGACGAAAAGGCGAGCACGTCTCGCGTGCCGGGATCTCGCGGCGCCTTCGCGTGGCCGCCACTGACCTCGGCTCGACCTACATCAAGCTCGGGCAGATCATCTCCGCCGGCGAGGGATTGTTTCCCGAAGAGCTCGTGAGCGAGTTCAAGCTCTGTCGAGACCGAGTGCCGGCGGAGAGCTTCGACAGGGTGCGTGCCGTGGTCGAACAAGATCTGCGCTGCCCGCTCGAAGAGGTGTTCGCGGAGTTCGAGCGCGTGCCGCTCGCGGCGGCCTCGATCGCGCAGGTGCACGCGGCCACGTTGCACACCGGCGAGCGCGTCGTCGTGAAGGTCCAGCGGCCACAGGTCGCGAAGCTCGTCCGCCAGGACCTGGCGGCGATGTCGTGGCTCGCCCCGCACCTGGTGGGCCGCATCCCGATCGCCGCGCTCGCCAACCCGCCCGCGCTCGTCGAGCTGTTCGCAGAGACCATCACCGAGGAGCTCGACTTCCGGCTCGAAGCCCAGAACATGCTCGACATCGCCCGCGTGCTGACCGAGCTCGGCCAGCGCGGCTACGTCGTGCCGCGGCCGCATCCGAAGCTCGTCACGCGACGGGTGCTCGTGATGGAACGCCTGTCGGGCTTCGGGTTCGATGACGTCGAGAGCATGCAACGTGCCGGCATCGACACGACCGCCGTCATCCGCACCGGGATGGTCGCCTTCATGGAAGGGGCGCTGATCTACGGCATCTTCCACGGCGACCTGCATGCCGGGAACCTGTTCGTGCTCCCCGACGGCCGCACCGCGCTGCTCGACTTCGGCATCGTCGGTCGACTGAGCGAACCGCGTCGGCTCGCCTTCCTGCGGTTGATGATGGGTGCGACGACGAACGACATCAAGGGTCAGCTCGCGGCGCTGCGCGATCTCGGCGCGCTCCCTGCCGACACCGACCTCGACGCGGTGATCCACGACCTGCGCCTCGACCAACCGCCGGTCGACCCGACGACCCTCTCCGGCGAAGAGCTGGTCCACGAGATCCAGCGCACGGTGAAGGCGCTCCTCGGCTACGGCGCGCGCATGCCGAAAGAGCTGATGCTCTACGTGAAGAACATGGTGTTCCTCGACGGCGCGATCGCCCGCCTCGCCCCCGACCTCGACCTCCTCGCCGAGATCACGGCCATCTCTGCCTACTTCGCCACGCGTCACGGCGATCGCCTCGCGGCCGACATCGGCATCCACCCGATGGACGTGCCGATCGACCTCGAAGGAGTGAAGGCGTCGTTCGGTGTCGACGCCTCGACCGAGTCCCTGACCTACCGCGATCTGCAGCGGCGCCGCGAGCTGATCGGCAAGCGGCTCAGGAACCGGTCGTCTGAGTAGCGCCGGTCGTCGCCGGCGACTGAGCCGTCGTCACAGGCGCCGGGCTCGCCGCGGTGCCCGAGCCGCTCTCGGTCTGAGAACCACGCTTGCATCCCTTGGCTGCCGCGTCGGGGCCCGGCTCGATGTCGGCCGTGCGAGCGTACGCGAGCGAGGTCGCGGTCCATCCGCCCCCGACCTCCACCGCGTCGGTGACCTCGAGGCTGAAGTCGACAGTCGCGGTGTAGTCGACCGGCGTGTCCTCACCGTCGATGATGCACGAGACCGTGACCGGCGCCTCGACGTGCAACCTGAGCAGCGGACCCGTGCGCGACCACACCTCGGACGAAGTCCCGACACCCGACTCGCGGTTGACCTTGCAGTCGGGTGTGTCGACGTCGCAGCCCGTCGCGAGCACATAGCGACGAGTGACCGTGTCGCCCTGCTCGAGCCGCTCGTCGAGGGCAGGCGGGGCCTGCGTGTCGATCGTCAACGTGATCGCCCAATCACCGCTCACGCGAGCCTTCGCGAGGTCCTCAGCCGTCGGCGCGGGTGTCGTCGAGGCCGACGAGCTGTCGTCGCTGCACGCAGCGAGGCTCAGAGCCGCGCTGGCGGCAACAACGACGAGGAGGGTGCCGGCGCGACGGCGCGCGACACGGCAGAAGGGACGAACGGGCACTGCGAGAGCATGCTGGAGCGACGGTGCCGAGTCCAGCCGCCTCGGGCGGCTAGGTGTACTCGGCTAGGGCTGGGTGCCGTCGCGCTCGATGGTGAGCGCTACGCCGATGTCGACCGGCGCCTCGTCGGCGGGGGTCGTCTGCGCAGGTTGTGGCGCATCGTGATGCGCGGCGCGCACGTTCACCACGGGCACGGCCGCCAGCACGCCGAGCGCGAGCGCGGCAACGCGAGTCGGAGTGCGCCGGCGCACGAGGCGACGACGGATGTCGGCGGCGCTCCGCTCCGAGATGCCGGCCAACGACACGAGCAGGCTCTCGAGCTGTCGGTCGGTGACGTCGAGCGCGATCGCCAAGACCTCGAGGTCGTCCAGGCGGAGCGTCACCGGCGCCTCGGGGCCGAGCCCGCGCTCGAATCGCACCATCGAGAGGTAACAGCGGAGGACGCCTTCGTTACCGAGGACCTCGGGGTCGATGCGGACCTCTTGGTCGCCCACGACGAGACGACCGTGCATCGGATCGAACCACAGCGGCTTCCGCGGAGGGACGAGGACCTCGGGCGTCAAACCCAACGCCTTCGCGATCGCCTCGACCGGCACGTCGGTGGGCACCCTGTCCGTGCGCTCCCAAGCCCGCACACGCGACGTGTCGACGCCCACTGCGCGTGCGAGGTCACGCCGGCTCAGGCCGGCGTCGAGGCGAGCCTCCATGAGCAACCGACCGACCTTCGGCCGCACCCGCTGCGGAGCCGAGTTCCAGGGCCGAGGTTCGGACATCACCTGACCCAATCGGCCCCGCCTGCAGCGAACTGAGGTTCGCGTAACGTCGTTTCGTGCGATTGGTGATCGCCCGATGCTCGGTCGACTACGAGGGACGCCTCAGCGCCCGGCTGCCGATCGCCACCCGCCTGGTGATGGTGAAGGCCGACGGCTGCGTCGCGATCCACGCTGACGGCGGCGCGTACAAGCCCCTGAACTGGATGATCGCGCCCAACGTGCTGGTCGAGGCAACCTCGGACGATGGGGTGACCACGTGGTCGGTGACCAATGCAAAGGGCGAGCGGTTGGTGATCCGGTTCGAGGAGGTGCTGTCCGACACCGCCCATGAGCTCGGCTCGGACCCGGGCCTCGAGAAGGACGGCGTCGAGGCCGAGCTGCAGGCACTGCTCGCCGCTCGGCCCGACGCGATCGCAGAGGATCTCGTGCTGGTGCGGCGCGAGTACCCGACCGACATCGGCCCGATCGACCTCGTGTGTCGCGATCGTGAGGGCGCGACTGTGGCCGTGGAGGTCAAGCGCCGAGGCGAGATCGACGGCGTCGAGCAGCTGACGCGCTACATCGCCCGGCTCGAGCGTGATCCGGCGTTGCGCCCGGTCAAAGGCGTGTTCGTGGCACAGTCGATCACGCCGCAAGCGCGCGTGCTCGCCAGCGACCGCGGGTTTCGATGCGTCGAGATCGACTACGACGTGCTGCGCGGGATGCGGCCGGAGGACCTCAAGCTCTTCTGACGCGCGTCAGCTGAAGGTGCACGCGCCCTGGTCGATGACGACGAGATCCTGCGCACCGCCGTAGCCACTGCGCTTCGTCACGTACACCGCGTGTCCGTCGCCGTCGACCCAGATGTCGACCGTGAGGCTGTCACCGGGGAACACCGGCGAAGAGAACCGACCCTCCATCGCCGTGAACCGCGTGGGATCACCGCCACACAACGAGTGCAGCAGCGCCCGACCCGTGAAGCCGTACGTGCAGAGACCGTGGAGGATCGGCGTGTCGAAGCCGCCCATCGCCGCGAACGAGGGATCGGAGTGCAGAGGGTTGCGATCACCCGACAGCCGGTAGACCAACGCCTGATCGGGCGACGTCTGGTAGGTGACGCTGTGATCGGGCGCGCGCTCGGGCGGAACGTTGACCGCGCCCCCAGGGCCACGATCGCCGCCCCAACCGCCTTCGCCGCGGATGAACGCCGACATGCGCGTCGTCATCATGGGCTCGCCCGTCTTCGCGTCGACGGACTTCGCCTCGCTCACGACGAGCGCGGCCTTGCCCTTGTCGTAGATGCCGGTGATCTTGCTCGTGGTGCGGATCGTGCCCTCGGGCGGGATCGGCTGGTGCAGCTCGATCGCCTCTTGGCCGTGGACGAGCATCGCGGGGTTGAACGTGCCGATGCTTCCGAACGCCCCACCGCCCATCCCCACGATCACCGCGAACGTCGGGAGCACCTGCTGAGGAACGCCGGAGGTGTTCTCAGTGGTGAACGCGAGCTCATCGACGCCCGCTCCCACGCCCACGGCGTAGAGCAACGCGTCCTTCGACGTCCATGACGTCTCGTTCGGCTCGGACTCGGTTCCGACAGCGTCGGGGTTGATCGGCATCGCGCAATCGCTCCTGTCTCGGTTTTCGCGTTCTCAGCTGTTGGCGTCTTCGCCGTCCATGCCCGCGTTGGGCCGGGCCTTGGCGAGCAGGTCCGCCACGACCGGTCCCATGCGGACCGGATCGTCGACCGGCTCGACGCGCGGACCGCGGTGCCAGCCCTCGGCGATCGCGAGCACTCGACCCGACGCTTCGAACACGCGCCCGGTGACGCCGGCGGACTGATCGCTCGCGAGCCATGTGACGATCGGAGCGATCCATCGCGGCGACATCTGCTCACGGTCTTCGTCGCTCCCCTGGCCCATGCCGAGGCCCTGCGTCATGCGAGTCAGCGCGCCGGGCGCGACCGCATTGACGGTGACGCCGTAGCGGCCGAGCTCGCGCGACGCGATGATCGTGAATGCGGCGATGCCCATCTTTGCGGCGCCGTAGTTGGTCTGCCCGGGGTTGCCGTAGATGCCCGACACCGATGTCGTGTTGATGATCCGAGCGTCGTTCGCCTCACCCGACTTCGCACGATCACGCCAGTAGGCAGCCGCCCACCGCGACGGAGCGAACGTGCCGCGAAGGTGGACGTTGATGACCGAGTCCCACTCCTCGGCCGTCATGTTCACGAGCATGCGGTCGCGAAAGATGCCGGCGTTGTTGATCAACACGTCGAGGCGCCCGAACGACTCGACCGCGGTGTTGATGAGGCGCTGGGCCCCTTCCCAGTCGGCGACGCTGTCGCCGTTGGCCACGGCCTCGCCGCCCATCGCCTTGATCTCGTCGACGACGTCCTGCGCCGGGCCGGTCGACTGACCCGTGCCGTCCATCTCGCCGCCGAGGTCGTTCACCACGAGCTTGGCCCCGTGCGACGCCAGCATCAGGGCGTGCTCGCGGCCGATGCCTCGGCCCGCACCGGTCACGATCGCGACTCGTCCCTCACACAGCCCGGGCATTGGTGTCCCCCTTGTCGATTCGGTGCTCGCTACCGCTGTCGGCCATGTCTAGCGGGCGACGGCGATCGCGTTCCAAGCCATCCAGTTTGTGCACCACCCCCCCTTCACACTGGCGGAGAAGGCAGAGGAGGAGTTGGTGGACGCACGGAAACGACAGACATTGAAGCGGCTGATGGCCGCCATGGCGGCAGGCGACCGGAAGGCCATCTTCCAGCTGCGCTTCGTCTTCGACGCGGAGCTGCGAGGAGCGGTACGGCAGGCCGCGGCCGAGGTCGGGCGCCGGCTGCCGAGTGACGAGGTCGAGGCGGTCGCCACCGACTTCTGCACCTGGCTGGCCGAGCATGCCGGGGCGTGGCGGCCCGACGGCGCTCTGCCGTGGCGGTGGGCGTGGGCGCACCTCACCACCGAGGTGCGGCGCAACAGCGGGTTCTGGCCGCTCGCGCTGGCTGACCCCCACGAGGAGGAATCGGCCGAGGAGGTCGTCGGCGCCGTCGACGATCCGTGCCTGCTCGAGACCGTGGCCCGGCTCGCCGCCGGCGAGCCACGCGTCGCCGCGCTCTTGTCGGTGCTCGATGCCGTGAGCACGGCCCCGCACGATGTGGCGCTGCTGCTCGACCTCGCGGAGCAGCGCTCGGCCGGCGATCCGTCGCCGTCGCACACAGTCGCGCCGCGATACGGCCTGTCTCCCGACGCGGCGCGCAAGCGCGCCCAGCGGGTGCGTGACCGCGCCCACGACTTCATCGCCGCGCACCCGGAGTACAGCGATCTCGCCGAGCTGCCGGTGCTCGCCAAGGCGAACCGCCTGCGCAAGTCACGGGCCGCCTGAGCGCCTCTACCCTGGCCGCGTGCCGCGTCCCGCTGTCGAGGTCGATGTCGCCGTTGTCGGCGCGGGGCCCGCGGGCAGCGCGGCGGCGATCACGCTCGCACAGGCAGGCGCGAACGTCGCACTCGTCGACAAGGCGACGTTCCCGCGTGACAAGTGCTGTGGTGACGGTCTGACGACCGGCGCGTTGCGCCTGCTCGAGCAGCTCGGCGTGTCCCCGTTGTCGTTGCCCTCGTGGCAGTCGGTCGACGCCGCCTGGGTGCGATCGCCTTCGGGACGAGTCGTCGAGCTGCCCCTGCCGAGCGGCCGCGGCGTCTACGCCGCAGTCGCTCGCCGCACCGACCTCGATGCGCTCCTTGTCGATCGCGCCCGCGACGCAGGAGCAGACGTGCACGAGGGCTCGACGCTCACGGGCGTGCGTGCGACGGCCGACGCGATCGAGCTCGACGTCGACGAGGTGGGAACGATCAGCGCGCGGATGGCGATCGGCGCTGACGGCATGTGGTCACCCCTGCGCAAGATGCTCGGCGCCGCCGAGGCCGGCTACCTCGGCGAGTGGCATGCGTTCCGCCAGTACTTCGCCGAGGTCGGGCCCGCGGCGGCCAGTCAGCTGTGGGTGTGGTTCGAGCCCGACCTGCTGCCGGGCTACGCATGGTCGTTCCCACTCGCCGGAGGACGGGCAAACGTGGGGTTCGGCATCCCGCGAGGTGGCGCGATCTCCACCCAGGCGATGAAGCAGCTGTGGCCCGATCTTCTGGCACGGCCTCACATCCACGCCGTGCTCGGCGGGTCAGCGGTCGCCGAGGCGCCCCACAAGGCCTGGCCGATCCCCGCCCGGATCGGCTCGCTGCCCCTCACCGCGCCGCGGGCGCTCTTCGTCGGCGACGCGGCCGGCGCGACCGACCGCCTGACGGGCGAGGGCATCGGCCAGGCGCTGCTCACCGGCGCGCTCGCAGCCGACGCGATCCTCGACCACGGACTCGCCGACCCGGGGCAGATCGCCGCGGGCTACCGAGACGCGGTGTTGCGCAACCTCGCCGCGGATCACCACATGTCGGTCGCGCTCGGCAAGGTCCTCCAGTGGCCGACTGGCGCGCGGGCTGCGATCCGGGTCGCGGGGATGAGCGGGTGGACCAGGAAGAACTTCGGGCGATGGCTCTTCGAAGACGAGCCGAGAGGCATCGTGCTCACTCCCCGTCGCTGGCACCGCCACTTCCTCGACCGCGACGGCGCCTTCGCCGGGGCAGACGGTCGACCCGCGCCATTCACTGCGACGACACAAGCCGGAAACTTCCCCTCCGTACTCTGAGCCCAATCGAGCCACGCCGGTCGCGCGGTGTGCGTTCGCAAGTCGAGGCCCGTCACCTCTCTCGTCCCCCCGGGGAGGTGACGGGCCTCGCCGCGTGACCGGCCTCCTACGATGCGGGCCCATGCGCACCCGCCTCACCGACGTGCTGGAAGTCGAACACCCCGTGATGCTCGCTGGAATGGGCGGTGTCTCCTACCACCGCCTCGCGGCCGCCGTCTCGGAAGCTGGAGGGTTCGGCTGCCTCGGCGCGTCGACGATGGGTCACGAGATGATGATCGACGAGATCGCGAAGACCCGGGCGCTCACGGCGAAGCCGTTCGGGGTCGACCTCCTCACCGCGGTCGCGGGGCAGGTGGAGACGCAGGTGCAGTCGGTGATCGACGGCGGCGCTCGCGTCTTCGTCGCCGGCCTCGGCGTGCCGCGCGACGTGATCGATCTGTGCCATGCCAACAACGTCCTCGTCGCGAGCATGTGCGGCAAGGTGCGCCACGCCACGGCAGCGGTCGAGGCGGGATGCGACATCGTCGTCGCGCAGGGCACGGAAGCGGGCGGTCACACCGGGCAGGTCGCGACGATGGCGCTCGTTCCCCAAGTCGTCGATGCCGTAGGCGATCGCGTGCCCGTCGTCGCGGCGGGTGGTCTGTTCGACGGTCGCGGGCTCGCCGCGTCACTCGCGCTCGGCGCGGACGGCGTCTGGGTCGGCACGCGATTCATCGCGACACCCGAAGCCCGCGCGGTGCCCGGCTACAAGGACGTGCTCATCGGGCTTGCCGAGGACGGCACGGTCGTCTCACGCTCGTACACCGGCAAGACGTGCCGCGTCGTTCGCAACGAGTGGACACAGCACTTCGAGGAGCACCCGGAGGAGCTCAAGCCGTTCCCGCAGCAGATGCTCGCGTCGACCCAAGCCGGCGTGAGCCACCTCGGCGGCGACGAGCAGACGACGGTCGACCGCGACCGCGAGTTCTTCCCGTGCGGCCAGGGTGTCGGTGCGATCCACGAGCTCCGTCCCGCCGCCGAGCTCGTGCAGGAGTTCGTCGCCGAGGCCGAGAAGGTGATCGACCGGTTGAGCGCCGTCCGCGCCGCCCGCTGAGAGCTACAGGCTCGCCTTCACCGCGTCGATGAGACCGGCAGGGCGCGGATCGCCCGCGAGGTTCATCTGCATCTGGTTCATCACGTAGCCGAACGAGACACCGCTGTCGGCGTCGCCGAAGCCGACTGAGCCGCCGGCACCCGCGTGGCCGAACGACGACGAGCCGAGCATCGGCGTCATGATCCCGGGCGTCATGAAGCCGAGGCCGAACGTCGACTCGAGCATGAGCACCTGGTCGGCCCCGCTCGTCTGCGTCTCGCTCACCTTGGCGACGGTCTCGGGGGTCAGCAGGCGGATGCCGTCGACCTCGGACACGCACGCGGCGTACATGCGAGAGAGCGACGCCGCGTTCGTGATGCCGTTCGCAGCGGGGATCTCGGCCGCGTGCATCGCAGGCGTGTTGAAGATCATCTCGCCAGCGGACGCACCCAGAGCACCGCCGAGCGAGAGCGCGCGGCCCGCCAGGCTGTCGGGGCCCATGAACTGCGCCATGATCGCCTCCATCTCGGGCGGCGGCGGTGGTGACGGCACGAGCGGCGCGACGCGCGACTCTTGCGACGCCGGCAGCCCGATCCAGAAGTCGAGGCCCAGCGGCTTCGCGACCTCGTCGGCGAAGAACGTGCCGAGGCTCTTGCCGCTGATGCGGCGCACGAGCTCGCCCGCGAGGTGGCCATACGTGACCGCGTGGTACCCGTGCTTCGTGCCGGGCTCCCACACGGGCGCCTGCGCGGCGAGCGCCTCGATGACCGGCGTCCACGCGAAGACCTCGTCGACCGTGAGCGTGCGGTCGATCACCGGGAGACCGGCGCGGTGCGACATGAGCACGCGCACGGGGATCTCACCCTTTCCCTCGGCGGCGAACTCGGGCCAGTAGTCGGCGACCTTCGCGTCGTAGTCGATCTCGCCCCGCTGCGCGAGCAGCGCGACGCACACCGCCGTGGCGCCTTTCGTGGTCGAGAAGACGAGCTGGAGCGTGCGGTCGTCGTAGGCCCGACCGGTCGCCGGATCGGCGACGCCGCCCCAGAGGTCGACCACCTTCTTGCCGTTGACGTGCACGGCGACGCCGGCGCCGAGCTCGCCGTGCTCGGTGAAGTTGCGGACGAACGCGTCGCGCACGGCTTCGAAGCCGGGCTCGACCGTGCCGCCGATGGTGGGAGCAGCGACGTCGGTCATGCCGCGTCGACGATCTCGCGCAGCTGATCGATCGTCTTGACCGGATCAGACCCGACGGGGTTCACGTTGAGCACGGTGACTCCTGCCTCCTTGTAGGCCGCGACCCGCTCGGCGATGTACGACGCGGGACCGACGAGCGACGTCTTCTCCAACCACTCCTCCGGCACCTTGGCCGCGGCTTCGTCCTTCTTGCCGTCGAGGTACAGGTCCTGGATCTCCTTCGCGGCTTGCTCGAAGCCGTACCGCACCGCGAGGTCGTTGTAGAAGTTCTTGCCGCGAGCGCCCATGCCTCCGACGTACAGCGCCGTGCCCGGGCGACCCATGTCGCGGATCTTCTCGACGGGGAGGTCGTCGCCGATCGCGAGCATGCCGCCGGCCGAGATGTCGAGAGGCGGGAGGTCAGCCGAACGCTTCGCGAGGCCACGCTTGAGATCGTCGCCCCAGACCTTCTGCGCCCGCTCGGGGATGAACATGATCGGCAGCCAACCGTCGGCCACCTCGGCGGTCGCGGCAACCGCGTTGCCCATGAGCGACGCCCACCAGATCGGGATGGCGTCGCGCACCGGACGGTTGATGAGCTTCAGCGGCTTGCCGAGGCCGGTTCCTTCGCCTTCGGGCAAGGGGATGTCGATCGTCTGCCCGTGGAAGTCGATCACCTCGCGGCGGACGACCCGCCTCACGACCTCGATCGTCTCCTTGATGCGCATCAGCGGCTTTTCGTAGGGCACGCCGTGGAAGCCCTCGACCACCTGCGGGCCCGACGCCCCGAGACCGAGGATGCACCGCCCGTCGCTCACGAAGTCGATGCCGGCCGCGGTCATGCCGAGGAGCGTCGGTGTGCGGGAGAACACGTTGACGATGCCCGAGCCGATCTGCACTCGCTCCGTGATCGCGGCGAGGTAGCCCATCTGGCTGATCGCGTCGAACGTGTACGCCTCGGCCACCCACACCACGTCGAGGCCGGCCTTCTCGAGGTCGACGACTTGCTTGGCCGCCTCTTTGAATCCGCCCGCGTAGCTGAGCTGCATGCTGAGCTTCATGGCTCCCCCTGGCTGGTCGATTTGCGGCGAGGCTATCCGCGACCGCGATCCCGAAGGAAAGGACCCACGATGGCGCTGCGTGTCGCGTTGGTTGGCGGCCCGATGTACGACGGCTTGTACTCATTGCTGCCCGAGGGCACCGAGGTCGTCGTACACGCGGACCATCCGACCTTGAACCGCGCGGTCGCCGACCTCCTCGCCGAAGGCACTCGCATCGACCTCTTGTCGACCCACTCCAAGTACGCGCCGTCGCAGGCACCGTGGTTGCAGCCGCTCGATCCCACGCTCGCCGATGGAATGGCGAATCGGGCGGTCGACCTGTGCACGTTCGAAGGCGCCCTGCTGTGCGTCCCTCGCAACATCGACGTACGAGTGATGTGGGTGCGCCGCGACCTCGTCGATCGGGCGCCCGCGACGTGGGCGGAGCTGCTCGCGAGCGACGCGGTGTTCGGCTTCACCGGGCGGGAGTCCGGCCTGTTCGGCACGTTCTTCGAGTACGTGGCGGCCCACGGGGGTGACGTCTTCGACGCTGCGCTGAAGCCGACGCTCGCGACTCCGCTCGGCGAGGAAGCCGTCGACGCGCTGTGTCGTCTCGCCGGCCGTGCGCCTGGCCGACCTCCCGTCGTGGCACTACGACCAGGTCGATGCCGCCCTCGCGCGCGGCGACGTCGCGATGGCAGCGACATGGCCCGGCGGGTACGGCCCGCTGCGGTCGGCGGAGGTGTACGACCGCCTCGACCCGCACCCTTACCTCGCAGGTCCGGTGGGACTGCGCTCGTACTCGGGGTGCCACGGGTGGGCGATCCCGCGGACGTGCGGTGACGTCGCCGGTGCGACGGCGCTGATCGAGGAGCTGTCGACCTTCGACGCTCATGCGCTCGATGCCGAGAGCGGCACCGTGTGCGCCCGGGTCGACGCGTTCGCCGCGGTGCAACCAGTCGACGACACCGACGCGCGACGGCTCGAGATCACCCGGGCCACCGTCGAGGACGGGATGACCACCTATCCGCCCCTGCCCCGCTTCCCGGAGATCGAGGACGCCGCCTGGACATCGATCAACGCCGCGCTTCGCGGCAAGATCACACCGAAGGACGCGGTCGATCGCATGCAAGCCACCGCCGAGGCAGCGCTGCACGACTGACGGGGCGGCGCAGTGCTCGCCCACGACTAACGTCGGCGCTCGTGCCCAGCTGGACGCCTCACAAGCTCGCTAACCCGTTGACCGGTCAGATCACGCTGAAGGTCGGGGCCAAGGTCGAGGCGATCGCCGATCTCCCCGATGTCCCGATCGGGACGAAGGGCAAGGTCATGTTGGTCAACGGCTTCCAGCGGTTCCGCTACTGGGTGCACTTCGAGAACGGCGTCGACATCGGCCAGCTCGACGGTTCACAGATCGCCCCGCTCACGAAGAAGGCGCAGCCGAAGGAGAGCTGACGTCCGCGTCCGCGGGCGGCTCTGGTTCACCCGGCTCTGAGTCCGTCTTCTCGAGCTGCTCAGCACGCGCCACCGCGGCGAAGCCGACCGCCACGAACGCGGCGACCAAGAGGAACGACCACCAATGGAGGCCGACGATCCAGAGCGCCCCCAACGCGAGCGCGCCGATCACGATCCGCGCGGCGGTGGCGTGGCCGCGCAGGTCCATGCCGCCGGGCCGAGCCATGTACCCGATGAGCGCGGCCAGGATCCCGATGACGAACAGCGCGATGTTCACGTTGCCGAGGCTGTGCGTGAACGACGAGATGACGCTCTCCGCGGCGGCTCTCGACTCGGCGTCGGTGAGCAGCTTGGGTATGCGCTCCACAAGCCGACGTTCGGCGATCTGAGCGAGCACCACCGCTGTCGCAACGCCGATGCCGAGCATGATCGCCGTGCGCCGTCGGTCGTAGGCCACGACCATCGTCACGACCACCAGCAACAGCGCAACCAAGACCAGCAGCACGACCAGACGCTTGATCTGCTTCGCGATCTTCTGGGCGAGCGACACGTACGTCTCGGCATCGGCGACTTTGTCGTTCTGGTAGACGGTGATCTGACCGAACGTCGGTTTCAAGTCAACGCCGAGCGCGTCACTCAGCGCGCTGATCTGCTCCTGAGGCGTCTGTGAGTCGTCGAGCGCAGGAAGCTTCTTGTCGGTCAGCACCCCTCGCTCCTGCACGCGCGCGAGCACCGCGTTTACCGCGGGGACGAGATTCAGCACCACGGCCCCGTTTTCGATGTTGACCGAGTTTCCGGGGTTCTCGCCATCGAGCACCCGCATCGCGGCGCGGTGGGATCGGCTCACGGCGCGCACCATGATCTGCTGGCCGGTGTCGGATGCGAGGAAGCTGTCGACCTGCTCCTCGACGAAGCTTCGGAGCGCGCCTCGGATCACAGGTATCAGCGGTTGGAGCTGTGACGGGACGTTGTCGGCGACGACGCCCGTGCTCTGTGCCGCGTCAAACGCCGAGTCGGTGAGCCTGGTAGCGAGCGCGCCCGTCACGGCGGGGTCGTCGAGGGCGGACGCGACGACCTTTGTGAAGCGGTCCGTGTCGAAGATCGTCCGCTTCCCCCATACGGCGATCGAGGCCACGAGCACGAGAAGGCTCGTGATGACCACCAGCACGATGGTGCCGATCTTTCTCCAGGGCATCGGTGCGACCTCTCAGATCAGTGCCGTCACCGGCCGGCGGTGACCCGCCCTTGTTCTCAGCCGCCGAGGAGCTTTGCCTTGGCAGCGGCGAACTCCTCGTCGCTGAGCACGCCCTGCTCCTTGAGGGTGGCGAGCTGCTGAAGCTGCGCGGTGAGGTCGTTCGCGGGCGCAGCGGCGGGAGGAGGCGGGGGTGCGGCGGCAGCCTGCGCTGCGGCTTGCTCGGCGGCGGCCTGCTGGGCCATCGCCTGCATCTGCGCTTGTTGCTGCTCCTGCTGATACGCGGCGGCATCCGCGGCCTGCTGCTGCTTGCCCGCCGAGTGGCGTGACATGCCACCGACGACTGCGGTCGCAGTGCCCGCCACCACAGCAGTGCGGGCCACGGTCCCCACGACCCCTCGGCGACCCATTCGTCTCATCATCTCTGTCGTCCTCTCGCTTGAATGAAGGCTCAGTCGCCCGACTCGAGGGCGGCGACAACCAGGTCGTAAGGGATTCGCTCGTACAGGATGAGCTCCCCGTCGGCATTGCGGACCGCCTGGGCGAAGGGGCCCGCCCACACGTCCTCCCAGATGAGCATCGCGGCCGCGTCACCGGGCTCGAGCGCATCGGCGATGGCGTCGACGTCCTCATGGGTGAGCAAGCCCGACGGTTCGTCTGTGATGCCGGCCCATGGGCTCCGCTGCTCGTCATCGAGATCTTGGAGCTCGACGACCGCGACGTCACCTTGCTCGTCCTTGATCGCGAAGACGAGATCGATGACTCGGATGATGCCCTTGTCGACCAGGTCCGCCAGGGCGGGTGCGATCGCGCCCTTGAAGTTGCTTCCGGGGAATCCGAAGACCGCGCACTGCACAGGTCCGATCGGCTTCGAGGTGCTTCCCATGCGGCACTCCTGGGTCGGGGGGTGAGAAGCGGAACTTACCGCGCGGAGGTCAGGTCCGCTTCCCCCTCTACGGATGAATCACGCAGCGAAACCCGATGTGAGCGGTGCTGGTGTCGATGGTCTCGCCCTGGCGAGCCGCGGGGCGATAACGGAGGCAGTAGCTCGGCGCGCACAGGTGCGAGCCACCCTTGATCACCCGCCGGGCCTGGTGCGCGCCGCTCTCGCCGGCCGCGAAGCTCGCCTCGGGCGACGTCACGCGCGGGTTGCGCGGGACACAACACGCCTTTTCAGCGTCACTCGTGTGTTGCGGCGTGAACCAGTCCACCGTCCACTCCCATACGTTGCCGACCACGTCGTAGAGGCCGAAGCCATTCGGCGGGTAGTGCTTCACCGGCGACGTTCCGGCGTAACCGTCGAGCAGCGAGTTCCGCCACGGAAACTCGCCTTGCCACGTGTTCGCCATCTGCCTGCCGTTCGGAGTCGGGTCGTCGCCCCACGGATAGGTGGCGCCGTCGAGCCCTCCCCGAGCCGCGCGCTCCCACTCGGCCTCGGTGGGCAGCTCCTTGCCCGCCCATGCGGCGAATGCCTCGGCATCGGCATGAGTCACATGCACGACCGGATGTCGGTCGCGTCCGTTCAAGTTGCTGCCGGGTCCTTCCGGGTGACGCCAATCCGCGCCCGGCACCCACTCCCACCATCGCGTCCAGTCGTCGAGCGGGACCGGCCCGCCCGGATTCACGAACACGAGTGACCCGGGCACCAGCAGGTCGGGGTCGGCGTCGGGATAGTCGGCAGCGTTCGGCGTCTTCTCGGCGTCGGTCACGTGGTCCGTCGCCTTCACGAAGCGACGGAACTCGGCAACCGTCACGGGGTGATCGTCCATCCAGAACTCGTCGACCTCGACCCGATGCACCGGTGACTCTTCGGGATAGAAGCGGTCGGAGCCCATTCGGAACTCGCCGCTCGGGATGTGCACCATTCCTTTGAGCCGCGTGTCGATCGGGCTCACAGATAGCCCTTTCGGGTCAGGTAGCGGAGCGAGAACCAGCCCCAGATCGGCGGCAGGTAGAAGGTCGCCAGCCGGTGCGTGAGCGCGGCAGCGTAGGCCTCGCTCGACGGAACCCCGAACGCCATCATCCCTGCTGCCAGGCTCGCCTCGGCGACACCGATGCCACCCGGTACGGGCATCACCGACGCAAAGATGCTCGCGCACATGTTGACGACCAGAGCCTGAGCGAGCCCGAGGTCGGCGCCGTAAGCGTGTGCCGAGGCGGCCAAGGTCAGTGCCCAGCCGAGCTCGGTGAGAATGTTGCCGCCGAAGAGGCGCACCAGCTTGGCCGGCGCGACGAGCACGACCTTCAGGCTTTCGAACCCGTCCTTCAGCGTGTGCACGAGCTTGCGTCGCCACTCTCGCTTCACGATGAGGACGACCACGGCCGCGACTGCAGCGATGAGGAACGCGATCACGATCCATCCGAGAGCAGAGACGTCCGAGCCGGCGTCGACGTCCAGGTCGAGATCCGTGAACGGCAGGATGAGCAGCAACAGGATCACCTCGACGATGGTCCCCGCCACGCCGTCGAGTGCGCCGGCGGCGACCGCGGAGGTCGAGCTGAGTCCTTGCTTTTGCAAGTACCGGATGTTGACCGCGATGCGCCCTGCCGAGCTCGGAACCGTCAGGTTTACGAACTTGATGCCCGACTCGAGCGCTACGGTCGGCGCATACGGGATCGGGCTCGGGACCGCGCCGCTAAGCGAGAGCGCCTGGCTCAGCAACGGCAGCTGTCCGAGGATGAGCACGACCAGCAGCCACTCCCACGACGCCTGCTGCAGCTCGTCGATGATCGTCGAGAGGCCGACGTCGGCCAGCTGCGAAAGGATCAGCCATGCGGCGAACGCGGTCAGGGCGACGAAGAAGATCCCCTTGACCGTGACTCGGCGGAGCTCCGCGATCGGTGTGAGCGGCACTCCCAAGGCCTTCGCCGCTTGTGCACGGAGGTCGTTGACCTTGAGACCGCTGTCGTGTGCCTCCTCGCGGAGGCTCGGAACCAACGCCGCGGGCTGGACGTAGGGCAGCGCTGCCGCAAGCTCGTCGTCGCCGATGACCAGTCGGGCCACGGTGAGCGCTCGCTCAGGTCCCACAAGCACCGCGCTCGCGACGAGCA
Source organism: uncultured Acidimicrobiales bacterium (assembly GCA_963802505.1). Lineage (GTDB taxonomy): Bacteria > Actinomycetota > Acidimicrobiia > Acidimicrobiales > DATKAS01 > DATKAS01. Next base: position 77,308 of record CAWDJB010000002.1, read on the forward strand.
TCTCGGCGACGTCGACCTGTCGATCGCTCTCGGGGGCGGCGAGCCGGGCGGTCGCGAGATCGCTCATCACGACCCGGCCATCGCTGACGACGAGGTCGTCGAGGTCGATGCCTCCGTGCGCGATGCGGGCGTCGTGCAGTCGCACGAGCGACGTCCACGCGTCCCGCAGGATGTCGTCGTCGACGTCGTCGCGCGTGAGGTCTCCCAGCGTCGGGCCGACGGCACGTTCGAGCACGATGAGCGCGTCGCCACTGCGCACGCGCCCTACGGCGAGCAGTTCCTGCGTCAGTGCTCCCGCTCGCGTCGCGGCCAGCGTGCAGAGGGCTTCGTGCTCGACTTGTCGCAGGCGGCTGGTCGCCATCTGCGGCCCTGCATCGCGGTACCACATGGTGCGCCAGAGTCGAGCGACGAGCTGTGAGTCACGCGCGTCGCGGCCGTACACCTTCACGAGCACTGGCCGTCCCGCCGTGTCGGTGGCCTCGTAGGTCGCCACCCCTGCGAGCTGGCGGTCGGTCGGCGTGAGCTCGCTCACTGCGAGCCCGAGCTCGGCGAGGCCGGCGCGCACGCGGCTGTCAGGCGGGAAGCCCGCGTGCGAGCCGATCACCAGGTAGATGAGCGCGGCGACGAGGACGCCGACCGATGCGCCCGCGACCGCTCCGGACAAGGTGCTCTCGCCCAAGATCACAGCACTGAACGCAGCGACGGTGACCAGGCCTCCGCCGAAGCGTCGCACGGGCCGGGACAGGTCGGGACTCGCTGCCGCGATCACTGCCGTGCAAACCGCGATCCGGAGCGGGGGGAACGTCAGCTCCCCGTAGAACACGATCGGCTTGAGCCCGGCCCATTCATCGAAGACGAGACGAGCGACGATCTCGCTGATGCCGATCACGAGCCCGACGGCGATCAGGAGTGTGAAGCCGAGAGGGCGACGCTTCGTTGCGAACGCCACGACCACGAGCGCGAGAGCGAAGAGCGGGGCGAGCGCGTAGGCGACGCGCCAGACCGGATCGAGCCAGTCGAAGAGGTCTTGGATCGCGGCGATCGCATTCGCCTCGCCCTGCAGCTGGCTGTTCGCGATCAGGCTCGCGATCAGCAGACCGCCAGCAGCCAAGACGAACAGCACTGCATCCGCGGCGCGGCGCCGGCGGGGCTCGTCTCCTCGCGACGCGTAGATCGATCGCCATGCCTTGACGTCGGGGATCGGGAGAAGGCCGTGTGCTCTCGCCTCAGAAGGCGCTTCGGAGTCGATCGCCATGCGGGTCAGATGCCCGCCTGAGCCCGGCATCGCGCGCACAGCCCGAGCAAGGCCGCGTGGTGCGTGTCGAGGGCGAAGCCATGCGTCTCATCGACCTTCTTCGCGAGCCCGGCGAGGGCCCCGTCGGCGATGTCGATCACGGCGTTGCACCGATGACAGACGAGGTGGGCATGGCCCGTTGCGCGCAGGTGGTAGAAGGCGGGCCCGTCCCCCGGATGGACGTGCTCGACGACACCGACTTCGCCGAGACGTTGCAGCACCCGATACACCGTCGAGGGCGCTACCCCCTTCTTCCGCCGGCTCACTGCATCGATCAGGTCGTCAGCAGTGAGATGGGCATCGGTGTCGAGGAGCACGCTCACCACGAGCCGGGTCGGCGCGGTGCACGCGCCCGCCCCGCTGCCGGATGACCTCGAAGATCTCCTCGTCTCGCGAGGCGAGAGCGCGAGCAGGCGCCACGCATGGGACGCTAACGCAGGAGGTTCAGCTGAACGGGGTCTTCGGACGCTCCTCCAACACTCCGTCGACTTCGATCTCGACCTTCTCGTTGTAGAAGGACACGAGGCCGGCCACCTTGATGCTCTCGGGAAGCGGAGTCGGGTAGGACCACGCGATGTTCTCGTGCACGGTGTCGCCGACCTTGACCGACCAATAGCGGGCAGTGCCCTTGTACGGGCATTGGCTCGAGCGATCGGTCGGTGTGAACAGCTCTGTGCGCAAGTCGGTCTGGGGCACGTAGTACCGAGTCGGCAGCCCGGTCTCGAACAGCAGCACGGGTCGGGTCGAGTCGGCAACGACCTCGCCGTCGATCGACACACGGACATGTCGACTGCTCGCAAGGGTGTCGACCCGCGAGTACGGGTCACGAGGATGGACGATCACCTCTTCGTCCTCTTCGAACCACGCATCCATGGCCTTCCAGTCGAAGCGCACGAGATCGCGGATCGACGAGAGCGGCGACTCGGAGTAGCGCCACGCGCCGTCGACCGCTTCCGCCGACCCGCTCTTGACGGTGAAGTGGTGTGCGTCGCCGCGGCTCGGAGAGTGGGTCACCGTGTCGGTGGGGATGAGGCCTGCCGTGACGTCCCCGATGGGGATGTAGTAGGCGGGATAGTGGGGGATCTCCCACACGAGCGACGGGTGGATCGTGTCGAAGACGACCTCGCCGCCGAGGTACGCGCGCACGCGCTTGTGGCCCGGTTCGACGCGGACTTGCCCGCGATGCTCGGGAGTGGGCTGCTCAGACATCAGGCGTCCTTCCTTCCGACAAAGGCGGTGCGGGCACCGAGCACGAACACATCGGACCGATGGAGGACACCGCGGGGGTCGTTCTCGTCGAGCAACACCGCGAGCGCCTCGTTGTCTTCCCCGTCGAGCAAGTGACCGAAACGATGGCGCCATTCGGCGAAATGGGAGCGCACCACCTCACGCGCTCGCACCGGCAGCGGTGCGGGGAGATCGAGCAGGAACGACCTGCTGGTGACGTCGACGAGACCGGCTGCCGCGAGCTTCTCGTTCCAGCCTGACGGCTCGCCCGCTCGTACCTGCCGCTCCGCTGGACGGACATGGCTCCAGAACCACTCCTGCTGCAGCTCGAGCATCCGCCCCTCCAGCCCGGGCCGGCCGAGCCCACAGTCGGCGGGCAGATGCCGGTTGCTCAGCCCGCCCTCCACCACGACGACGCGGCCGTCGGGCTTCACGCCGGTCGCGAGGCCCCGAACGCATGCGACCTCGTCGGTGACGTGATGCACGACGGCGCTTGCATGCACGAGGTCGACCTCGCGGCCGAGGATGGACCGCACGTCGTCGTGCTCGATGTCGCCGTCCGTCACCTTCACCCACCCGGCGACACCGCACGAGGCGACGAGGGCCTGAGTTGCCGTTCTCATGGCCTCCGAACCGTCGACCGCGTAGACCATGCCGGTCGCGCCGACCTGCTCGGCGAAGAGCTCGACCATCCCGCCGGCGCCACACCCGACATCGGCGACCGTCGCGCCGGGCTTCAACGCCAGCCACGCGAGGAGCTGGCGCAGCTGTGGGGCCTCGAGCGCCTGGCGTCCGGCCATGTGCTCGGCGATCGCGGCCCAGTCGACGGCGTGCTTCGGATCGGACATCCGACGCCGAGGCTACCGAGGGGCGGCGCGGTACGGAATAGTTGAAACGTCAACGATGTTCGGTGCGGCATGCCCGCTGTGACTGTCGAAAACCCGTTGGTCCTCCCCCACTTGCGCACGCCGGAAGCAACGGCGGTGCGTCGACCCGTCGAGCGCGTCGTCGCCGCCCATCACACCGTCGAGGGCGCCGGCTTCTCGGTGTGGCGTCCCTTCCCCGGCGGCATCGACGCGCACCTCGCGGACCCGTTCTTCCTCCTCGACCAGCTCGGCCCGGTCGAGTACGCGCCGAACGAGGCCGTCGGCGCGCCGTGGCATCCGCATCGTGGTTTCGAGACGGTGACCTACGTGATCGACGGCGTGGTGCAACACCACGACTCGAACGGCGGTGGCGGCACCATCGGCGAAGGCGACACGCAGTGGATGACCGCGGGTTCGGGGATCCTCCACGATGAAGTGCCGACCGAGGCGTTCCTGCGCTCGGGCGGACGCACGCACGGCGTGCAGCTCTGGGTGAACCTCCCCGCCGCGTTGAAGATGTCCGCGCCTCGGTACCAGGCGATCGAGGGCGACCACCTCACGTTGCTGTCGTCTCCGGACGGCGGCGCGTTGGTGCGGCTGATCGCAGGCGACCTGGACGGCACCGAAGGCCCGGGCGTCACCTACACACCGATCACCTACGCGCACACGACTCTTACGCCGGGCGCACAGCTCGAGGTTCGCTGGAACGAGAGCTACAACGCGATGGTCTATGTGCTGGGCGGACGCGGCTACGCAGGTGCTGAGCGCCGCCCCGTCAACGAGCACGAGCTCGTTGTCTTCGGGCCCGGAGAGGTGATCACGATCGAGGCCGCCGCGGCGCAGCCGGAAGACTCGCCGAACCTCGAGGTGCTGCTTCTCGGTGGTCTGCCCATCCGTGAGCCGATCGCGCACTACGGCCCGTTCCTGATGAACACGCGCGCCGAGATCGTGCAGGCGCTCGAGGACTACCAGGCCGGGCGCATGGGCGTCGTGCCCGCCCTCGACCTCGTCACAGGCCAGTGAGACCGCTGTCCACGGCGAGGGTCTGCCCGGTCACGTAGACGCTCTCGTCGGAGAGGAAGAACAGCACCGCGTACGCGATCTCCCACCCGGTCGCCTGACGCCCGAAGGGGACGTTCGTCGCCGCGCGCGACGGACGGCCTGCGGTCGCCAACCTGCCGAGCGGAGTGTCGACGAGGCCCGGCGCGACGACGTTGGCTCTGATGCCGCGCGCCGCGCCTTCGCGCGCGACGTGACGCATGAGCCCGCCGAGCGCCGCCTTCGAGGCGTCGTACGCAGGAAGCCGAGAGCCCGAGGTCATGCCGGCGATCGACGAGATGAACACGATCGACGAGCCCTCGGCGAGGACGGGAAGTGCATCGCGGCAGCAGAGCATGGGGCCGCGCAGGTTGGTGGCGAGCGTGAGGTCCCAGTCGTCGACCTTCACGCCCGCGAGGCCGAGCGCACCCGCGCCGATCCCGACGTTCAGCACCAATCCGTCGAGGCCACCGAGCCCGACGCGGGCCTGATCGATGGTCCGGCGGACGTGCTCTTCGTCAGTGATGTCGCCTTCGATCGTGAAGGCGCGGCCACCTTCCTCGACGATCTTCTCGACGGTCTCGTCCGCGCTGTCCTCGTTCCGGTCCGCGACAGCGACGTGCGCCCCCTCTCGCGCGAACAGCAATGACATCGCACGCCCATTGCCGATCGGATCGGTGGCGGCATCGACGACTCGCTGTCCGCCACCCACGACGAGCACTCGTCGCCCGTCGAGCCGACCGCGTCCGGGTGCCTCCCCCATCGACTCCACGCTCGGCGGACGGACGAATCGCTCGCGGTCGCTCATCCGCTCAACCTAGGACGCTCAACCGAGGAGGTCTCGTGCGACGTCGAGCCAGAGGTTGGCGGTGAGGGCCAGCGATTCGACGTCGACCCTCTCGTCGTTGCCGTGGAACCGCCGACCGAACTCCGCCGGGTCGACCGTCGGGCTCATCAGCGCGGCACCGTACGCGACGGCACCCATCTGCCGGTAGATGCGTGAATCGGTGAAGCCGACGATGAACTGCGGTGTGAGGCGAGCCGTCGGGAACGGCCGAGCGACCGCCCGTTGCAGGCTGTCCCACAAGGGGGTGTCGATGGCGCTGATGCTCGCGGGGTCATTCATGAGGATCTCGACCTCGACCTGTTCGGCGAGGTCGCCCAGTGCCGTCTCGAGGTGGGCCTGTACCTCGTCGGCGCCCTCACCGGGAAGCGTGCGGATGTCGACTTCGATGTCGATGCAGTCGGGGATCACGTTCGTCTTGCCGGGTCCGCTGGTCACGTTCGGCGAGAACGTGGTGTGCGTACATGCATGGAGGTGAGCGGCCGCGGCCGGGTTCGGCATCGCGGCGAGCACCGCGTCGACCTGCGCGGGATCGAGCAGCATCGCGGCGAGATCGTCGTCCACTCCCAGCGTCTCGACGCGTTCGCGCCAGAGCTCGTGGAACCTCGGAGCAGGGCGATAGTCGGCGAGCCGCTGCACGACCGCCGCGGCCTTCACCAGCGCGTTGTCGCTGCGGAAAGGCGCGGACCCGTGGCCCGGCGTTCCCCGCACGCGCAACCGTCGCCACGCCACGCCCTTCTCGCCCACGTTGACCCCGACGTAGGGAGCCTCACTCGGCCCCGAGTGAAGTCCCCCGTTCTCGGTGAGCACGTAGTCGGCCCGGATGGCGTCGGGCTCGTGGTCGGCCATCCACCGGGCGCCGTGCGCGCTGCCCGACTCCTCGTCAGCAACGGCGAAGTAGATGAGGTCGCCTCGCGGCCGGAAACCCTCGCGTGCGAGCTGGCGGAAGGCGACCGCCATCGACGACGTGATGTTGAGCATGTCGATCGCGCCGCGACCCCACACCTCGGCGCCGGCCGGGCCTGAGACGAGCTCGCCGCCGAACGGATCGCGGCTCCAGCCCTCGGGGTTCACCGGCACCACGTCGGTGTGGCCCATCAAGCACAGGCTCGGCGCGCTCGGGTCGCGGCCCGCCATCCGAGCGACGAGCGACACCCGGCCTTCGGTCGGCTCGAAGCGTTCCACATCGAACCCGGCGTCGCCGAGGAACGCGTGAAGGGTGTCGGCGTTGCGGTGCTCGAAGCCTGAGCTCGGCGTGCCGTCGTTGATGCAGCCGTTGCGGATCAACGTCTGCAAGAGCTCGATCGTCTCAGCCGTCATCGCGGGCGATGTCATACCGGTAGCTCCTCTCGAACAGCGGCTCGTCGCGTGCGAACGCCGAGACGTCGACCGTGACATGGAAGCACTCGGAGTCGGCCGTCATCGTGCTCGTTGCCTTCCACTGCACGTGCCACTCGCCGCGGCCTCGCTCCATCACCGCGGCAGTGGTCGTCGTGGAGTCGAGCGGGTCATCGCCCGTCGACCACGTGGTGCGACCTCCCACTCGCCACCACGAGCCGTCGTCGAGTGGCACCACCCCAGAGTCGGTGACTCGCTCCATGAGCACCTCGTCGCTGCCGAACACCTGCTGCGACCAGCGCGACCGCGGACGTCGGTCGCCCCGAGGCTCGACTTCCGGAGGTACGACCGAAAGCGTCGTCGCGGTGGATGGAACGAGGGGGAGGTCGAGCCTGCACTGCCCGCGAAGGATCGTGACGGTCGCGGCGTTCGGCGGCGGCCAAAGCATCGGCCAGTAGCCAGGAGTGATGGCGAGCCGCAGCGAGTGGCCCGCGGGCACCACGTATCCGTTTGCCCGCATCGACACCTCCACTTCCTGCTCCGCGGCGCCATCGAGGCGAGCCGCACCCATCGCGACGAGGGTCGACGCGCCGTCGGGAGTGACGTCGCACAGGCGCGCCGCGAGCTGCGCGATACGAACGTCGACGCCGACGCGCAGGCGAGCGATGACCCGGCCCAGCAACGCGAAGTCCTCGTCGACATTCCATTCGACGACCGCCGAGACGGAGTCCTCGAAGCGCTGATCAAGTGCGAGATCGGCAGCATCGCCGTCAGGACACCACACCGGCGCGTGCATCCCCTGCGCCGGACCCCGGGCGACGACGATGGGCTCGCCTTCGCCTCCGAGCGAGCGGCGGGACCGCTCGAGCTCGTCATGAGCGCAGCTGATCCAACGACCCGACCGTTGCAAGAGATGCTCGTCGGGCCGGCGAGCGTCCTGCACGAAGGCCTCGACGCGGGCGTCGTGCTCGATCCCGTTCTCGTCGCCGTTCAGCCAGTGTCGCCACCAGCGCACCTCGCGGGCGACCCAGTCGATGTGCGGACCGGGCAGCACGCGGTGCGGCCACCCGTGGCCCCACGGACCGATGACCGCCCAGGTGTTCTCGGGACGCGCGGCGACGAAGCGCAAGATTGCGTCGCGGTACCCGTCCTCCCATCCGCCGACCATGAGCACCGGCGCAGTGATCGCGTGCGGATCGGTGCCGACCGACCCGTGCAACCAGTACTCGTCGCGTCGCTGGTGCGAGAGCCACGTGCCGATGACCGGCTCGATCGACTCGAGCCGTTCGAGCCACCGCTCGCGCCAGCTCTCGCCGACGACGTCCGGATCGGGGGGCGCGACGAAGAACAGGTGTGCCCAGGTCGCCCAGAGCTGCATGTCGTAGCCGAGCACGTTGCCGCCCATGTAGTGGACGTCGTCGCGGTATCGGTCGTCGGTCGAGCACGCGCTGACGACGGCCGCGAGCGCGGGTGGCCGTAGGGCGGCGATCTGCAACGCGTTGAAGCCGCCCCACGACAAGCCGCGCAGCCCCACGCGGCCGTTGCACCACGGCTGTGTGGCGAGCCACGCGATCACGGCGACTCCGTCCTCGAGCTCGGACGCGAGGTATTCGTCCCGGACCAAGCCATCCGAGTCGCCGCTGCCCGCGATCGCGACCCGCACGTACGAGATGCCTGCCTGAGCGAGTGCCTTGCCGTGTGACCCGTCCACCGCGCGGGTGAGCCACTGGTTGGGATACGGGTCGTAGCTGAGCACCGCTCCGACCGGGTCGGAGCCGTCGGGACGCCAGACGCGCGCGTGCAGCCGTCGCCCGTCGGGCAGCGAGATCCAGGCGACGTGCTCGATCACGCGACGATGGTGCCATGACCGACGCCCGCACTCGATTGGAGCGGGCTGACCACGGCGTGCTGAGCACGCTCCATCCGACCAGGGGCATCGACAGCGTGCCGGTGTGCTTCGTCGTCGCCGGGGACGTCGTCGGCATCCCGATCGACACGGTGAAGCCGAAACTGTCGACACGCCTGGGTCGCCTGCGCAACCTCGAGGCCGATCCCCGCGCCACGCTGCTGGTCGAGCACTGGGACGCGGACGACTGGACAGCGCTCTGGTGGGTGCGTGCATCGCTGCTGCACACAGAGGTCGACGCCACTCAGCTCGCCGAGCTCACCGCACTGCTCGTCGCGAAGTACGCGCAGTACGAGAACGGGGGCATCGAGTCGGTCGTCGCCCTGCGGCTCGTTGCGCTCACCAGCTGGGATGCGGGGCAACGAGCGGGTTCCTAGGCTCGGCCCCATGAAGCGAGCCATCGCCCTCACCCTCGTCGCTCTCGCGGCCAGCACCTTCCTCTTCGCCGCGTGCAGCGACGACAGTGACTCCTTGTCGGGCGACGTCGAGCAGCTCTGCTCCGACGTGTCGGCACTCAACTCCACGATCCAGAGCGTCGCCGGTCAAGACATCGACCTGAAGGCGACCTCGGTGACGCAGGTGAAGAGCACGCTCGCCGACATCCAGTCGCAGGTCGACGCGATCACGAACGCCGGTTCTGAAGTGTCCGATCAGGTGAAGTCCGATCTGGCGAACGCCTACGACCAGCTCAAGAGCGACCTCGCGGACGTGACGAACAGCGACACGCTCGAGCAGGCGGGGCAGCAGATCGAGACCGCCCGCACCAACTTCCGCGACGCATGGGAAGGCATCCTCGCCGAGCTCAATTGCTCGGCCACCACCACCGGCTGACCGATACGGTCGGCGTTCCATGAGTCGTGCCGTGACCGTCCTCATGGATCTCCCCGAGTCGAACGACTCGCATCGCTACACCGTCGCTGCACTCGAGCACGCGATCGCCTGGTCCGGCGCGGCCGTGACCTTCGAGGTCGTCCGCACGGACTCGCATCCACGCCTCGCCGACGGGGTCGTCATCGGACCGGGGAGCCCGTACCGAGATCCCACCGCGGCCGAAGCCGCGATCCAGACCGCCCGCGAGAAGGGGCTCCCTCTCGTCGGCACGTGAGGCGGCTTCCAACACATGCTGGTCGAGCATGCGCGCAACCTCCTCGGGATCGACGCGGCGAGCCACGCCGAGTACGGCGGTGGCGGCGTCGAAGTCGTGAGCCTGCTCTCGTGCTCACTGGCGGAGTCGCAGATCGAGATCGCGATCACACCCGGGACGACTCTCGCCGGCATCCACCCGGGCGAGGCCCGAGCACGCTACGGCCTCGCGCGTCGCACGTCGTGAGCATGCGGGTCAGCGCGATCGAGCACCGGCGAGGTCCGGGCCGTCGAGCGCGCGATCACCCCTTCGGCACGCTCTACCAGCCGGCACGTCGTCACCCGACGCGAGGTCTTCGTCGGGGTCGCGCGAAGCCAGACGTTCTCGCGGCGGGCCACTGCTCGGGTCGAGCGAACCCACTGCAGCTACGGCCTCGCGCCGGACTTCGCCCACGTCGCGTCGTCCCAAGGCATGCGGGTCGGAGCCAGCGCGATCGACGACACCGGCGAGGTCCGGGCCGTCGAGCGCGCCGATCACCCCTTCTTCATCGGCACGCTCTACCAGCCGCAGCGCACGTCGTCGACCCGGTCATGATCTCCGAGCGTCCCGCCGAGGTCGACGACCGCGCGGTCCCGGGCCACTGGGAAGGCGACCTCATCATCGGCAAAGACAACCGTTCCGCGGTCGGCACGCTGGTCGAGCGGACCACGGGCTATGTGCTCCGCTCCACCTTCCCGACGGCAGAGACGCCGACAAGGTCGATGCGAACGCGACGCGCAGCTACGGCTCCCCGGCGAGTTCTTCCGGACCATCACCTGGGACCAAGGCAAAGAGATGGCCCGCCACGCCGCCTTCACCGTCGACACCGGCATCCAGATCTACTTCTGCGACCCCCACTCGCCCGGAGCGGCCCTCCAACGAGCACAAGGGCTGCTCCGCCAATACCTGCCCAAGAGCACCGACCGTCCCGCCAGCAGCCGCCTCAACCGTTGTGGGTCGCCTCGCCCGGTGCGGTCGACCGCGATCATGAAGCCACGACGATCGACTCGCGCTCGCATGACCGGCCACTTATTGGCGGGTTATTCGCGCGAGTTCGCGGTGAGGGGCGCGGCTCGGTGCCTACGCCCGGATCTTCTACGAGACGAAGCGGTCGCGGCCCGCCCAATACGGCGCGCGGAGGTCCTTCTTCAGGATCTTCCCCGAGGGGTTCCGTGGCAACGCGTCGACCCAGTCGACGGAGGTGGGGCACTTGAACTTCGCGAGGCGCTCGCGGCAGTAGTCGATGATCTCTTGCTCGGTCGGATCGGCGCCGGCGGCGCGCACGATCATCGCCTTCGGCGTCTCGCCCCACCGGTCTGACGGCACGCCGATCACCGCGGCGTCCGCGACCGCGGGGTGCGCCATCAGCACGTTCTCGATCTCCGCGGGGTAGATGTTCTCCCCGCCCGACACGATCATGTCCTTCACCCGATCGTGGATGTACACGTAGCCGTCGGCATCGAGATAGCCGGCGTCGCCACTGCGCAGCCACCCGTCGTCGAGGATCGTCTTCGAGGTCTCGTCGTCGAGGTTCCAGTAGCCCTTCATGTTCTGCACCGTGCGCACCCAGATCTCGCCGACCTCGTCGACCCCGGCATCGACACCGGTTGCCGCGTCGACGATCCGGATCTCGACGCCGTCGAGCGGCTTCCCCGCCGAGCGGAGCAGATGCGCCTTCGGGCCGTTCGGATCGTGGTCCTCCGGGAACAGCCCCGTCACGGCGCCGGTCGTCTCCGTCAACCCGTAGAGCTGGGTGAAGCCGCACCCGAACACGCGGAGCGAGTCCTCGAGCACCTGTCCCGAGATCGGTGAGGCGCCGTAGGCGATCATCTCGAGCGCGGAGAAGTCGGTGCTCGTGATGTCGGGCAGCATGCACATGAACTGCAAGACCGCAGGCACGAGGAACGCGTGCGTCACCTTGCGTTCCTCGATGATCTTGCCGAGCGCGGCCGGATCGACCTCCCGCACGATCACGTCCTCGCAACCGGCGGTGAGGCCGACGCACGCCCATCCGCCGCCGCCGATGTGGAAGAGCGGCATTGCGACGAGGTTCACCGAGTCGGGCGTGAAGAGGAGCCGGCGGCTGAGCCCGTCCATCGCGGTGAAGAGGTTCGTGTTGGTGAGCATCACGCCCTTGGGGAGGCCCGTGGTGCCCGATGAGTAGAACTGCAGCGCGACATCGTCGGGACCGGCCTGAAGCCCGGGATCGGTCGCGTCGTGACGAGCCGTCCAGTCATCGAACGACTCATGGCGAGGATGCGAACCGACGATCACGATCTTCTTGACCGTCGTGAGGTCACCCTCGATCGCGTCGAGCACGGGCACGAACTCCTCGCCCACGATCAACACCTTGGCCTGGGCGTCGTTGACGATGTACGCGACCTCGGGTGCGGCCAGCCGCCAGTTCACCGCGACGTCGACGGCGTTGACCTTCGCCCCTCCGATCAGGACGTCGAAGTACTCCGGCCCGTTCTTGTCGAGGAAGGCCACCCGGTCTTGCGGGTCGATGCCCTCGGCGAGCAGGGCATTTGCCACGCGGCTCGTGCGCTCGTCCAGCTCGCCGTAGGTGATGCCGCGGTCGCCCACGCGCAGCGCAACATGGTCACGGCGTTCGACGCCGTGAACTCTGGCCAGGTCGGAGATGCTCGTGATCGCCATCTTTCAATCCTTCCTCAGGCGACGGGCTCAGTGTCAGATCGCTTCGTGCCGAACTGATCCCAGTGGGTGACCGCGCTCACCGGCTTCCGCCGAGCGATGCCGAACCTCCCAGTGGGGCGACCCATCGGGACGACGGCCGCGACCTCCATCGCCTCGGGGATGCCGAGCAGGACGCGCACGTCGTCCTGCCGGATGCGCACGACCGTGGTCAACGCGGTGCCGATGCCGAGGTCGCGCGCCGCGAGCATGAAGTTCTGGACCGCGGGATACACCGACGCGTGCAATGGACCGATGTCCATCGGGCCTTCCTCGTCACTCGGCGTCCAGTCGATGATCGGGACGAGGAACAGCACGAGGGCGGGCGCCTCCCCGAAGTGATCGGCCAGATGTCTCGACGCGGCCGTGCTGCGTTCCCACGACGTCTCGTCTTCGGGCGACCGGAAGCGCGGCGTGACGGCGAGGAGCGTGCGCTCGTAGCGGTCGTAGGCCGCGAGGTAGAGCGCGCCGAGCTCGGCCCGCAGCGCCGGGTCGGTGACGACCAGGTACTGCCACGGCTGGAGGTTCCCGCCGCTCGGCGCCTGCTGCGCGGCCCTGAGGCAGTGCACGACCTCCGCGTCGGTCACCGGCGCGTCGGAGTACCTGCGCATCGCCCGCGTCGTGAGCAACGCGTCGTAGAGCTCCATGGACCATCCCCCTCGAGGTCGGCCCATACCCTGCCATTGATGACCAGACCACCGTCGTGACCGACGTCGAGTCGTACCTGACAGACGCCCCGCGCCACCGTCCCCGCTGGTACGGCGACGTCGGCATCGTCGCCGCCGCGCTGATCGTCGTGGCCCTGATCGCGTCGACGCTCAGCTGGTGCGACTTCAGCCTGCAGTCGTACCGGCTCGCCGCGCCCCTGCCGGTGTTCCTGTGCCCCGGGGGGCCGAGTGCGGGTGAGGTCGCCGAAGGCGAGACGGTGCGGTTCACGACCACCTACTCAGGCAGTCACGGCGAGTTCCGTGAGGTGTCGGCCGGCGGCGAGACGGCGGGTTGGGCCGAGGCCACCGATGCCGACGCGGCGAGCGGCGTGACGACGGCGGAGATCTTCGGCCTGCCCGCGGTGACCGACCCGGCGTTCGACGGTCCCGACTGCACCTCGACGGCGCCGACGACCTCGACCACGACCACCACCGAGACGAGCGAGACGACGATCGTGACGACAACTGCCGAGACGACTGCGACGACGGTCGCGCCGCCCACGACGACTCCGCGCACCACTACACCTCGGGCGACGACCGCACCGACGAACGCGCCGACAGCCACAACGGCCACGACGTTGCCGACGACCGCAACCACGGAGCCGACGACCACGACGACGACCGACACCGACGGGCCGTTGATCGGCCGGGTGCGACTGCAACCTGTCGACGATCAATCAACCCGGCGTGGTGGGAGCCGCAGCACTGTGCGGCAACGGCCCCACCGTCGCCGACCTCTCGGTCACGGTGAGCGACCCGAGCGGAGTCGCGTCGGTCATCTCCCAGGCGCAGGTCAAGGGAACGACGCAGAGCGCGGCGCTGTCGAACGTGGACGAGCTGTACTCCGGCACGGTCGGGCCGTTCAAAGGGCTGTTCTCGCCCAACGACAACGCAACCAGCGCAGTGATCACGGTGCTCATCACGGCCATCGACACCGCGGGCAACCGAAGCACCGCGAGCACCACCGGCACGTTGCTGCGCTGCGCGCCGGGAAGTACGACGACGAGCACGACGGTGCTCATCATCAACTGACGGTCGGCCGCTACAGCATCGACGTGTCGGACGGAAGGCCGAGCCGCAACCTGCCGAAGCCTTCGTAGCCGCGGGGTTGCACCATGATGTGCTGCGTCGCGGTGTGGATGTCGCGGAAGCACCGCTGCAGCGGGCTCGTCGCGAAGACCGACGACCCTCCTCCGGCGTTGTATGCGAAATCGACCGCCTCGGCGCAGCGCACGCCGGCGTTCGTCGCCGCCAGGCGGACTCGAGCCCGCTGGTCGAGACACACCTCGCGCCCAGCGAGGACGTCGTCCCATGTTGCGCCGACCTCGTCGAGCAGGAACGCGCGCGCGGAGCCGAGCGCTGCTTCGGCCTTCGCGACATCGACCTGCGTCATGGTCGACCGCTCGAGTCGCTTCGAGGTGAACACAGGCGTCTTCACTGCGGCGAGGTCGACGAGCTCGTCGATGGCGCGGCGGGCGATGCCGAAGCAGACGGACGCGACCGCCAGAGCGAGCAGCGAGAACAGCGGGAAGACGTAGAGCGGGCGGTCGATGCGCGGACGCGCGCCCACGATCGCCACCGCGCGGCCAGCCGGGACGAACAGCTCGGTGACGGCGAAGTCGTTCGAGCCCGTGCCGCGCAACCCTGACGAATGCCACGTGTCCACGATCTCGACGTCGGTCGCCGGAAAGAACATGAGGCGGTAGTCGCCTGCGTCGGTCAGCGTGCCGCCGCAGATCCACGAGCAGTGCTGGGTGCCGCTCCCCCACTGCCATCGTCCCGTGACGATGTAGCCGCCCTCAACGGAACGCCCGGTGCCGCTCGGCGCGATGGCCCCACCGGTGATCGTGAGTGGGTCACGCCCGTAGATCGCTTCGGCTTCCACCGCAGGCAGGTACGCCGCCATCGGGGCTGTGGTCGACGCGATCATCACGCACCACCCTGCGGCCGAGTCGTGTCGCGACACTTCGTCCACTATCTCGATGAACGTCACCGGATCGACCTCGGGGCCGCCGTACTCCGCGGGCAGGCAGAGCTTGAACAAGCCCGCTTCGGCCAGGACCGTCACGAGGTCGGGCGGCAACCGCCGCAGCGACTCGGCTTCGTCGGAGAAGGTGCGGATGCGAGGGCCGAGCGAGCGAGCCCGCTCGAGGAGCACGGCCCCGCCGGTTGTCACGCCGCGGCCGGATCGTGCGGAAGGCCGAGCACCCGCTCGGCGATGATGTTCCGCTGCACCTCGCCCGTACCGCCGCCGATCGTCAGCGCGCGAGCGAACAGGTAGCCGTGATGCCACATCACGTCGTTCGCCGCGCCTTCACCGGTGAGCATGCCTGCGGTGCCCGCGAGGTCCTTCGCCAGCTCCATGATGTGCTGCCCGTGCTCGTCGGAGAGCACCTTGCGCACCGATGCCTCCGGCCCGGGTGGCCGGCCACGGATCGCCGCCGTGACCGTCCGCAGACGGATGAGCCGCAGCACCTCGGCCTCCATGTGCAAGGCGGCGAGACGTTGGCGCATGAGCGGATCGACGGTGCCTCCTTCGCCCCGCACCTGATCGAGCAGGTCGCTCGCCGACGGTCCGCTGCCCCAGAGCGCGCCGCCGCCCGACAGCGAGACGCGCTCGTTCGCGAGCGTCACCTTCGCGAGGGCCCACCCACCGTTGAGGTCGCCCACGAGGTTCGCCGCCGGGAGACGAACGTCGGTGAAGAACACTTCGTTGAACAGAGCGGTGCCGGTCATCTCCTTGATCGGGCGCACCTCGATGCCGGCCGTGTCCATCGGGCAGATGAAGTAGGAGATGCCGCGGTGCTTCGGCGCGTCGGGATCGGTCCGGGCGATGAGGATGCCGAACTTCGAGAACTGCGCGCCCGACGTCCAGACCTTCTGGCCGTTGACGATGAACTCGTCGCCATCGCGCACCGCCTTCGTCGTCAGCGACGCGAGATCGCTGCCGGCGCCGGGTTCGCTGAAGAGCTGGCACCAGACCTCCTCGCCCGCGAGCAACGGGAAGAGGTAGCGCTCCTTCTGCTCGTCGCTGCCCGCGTACAGGATCGTCGGACCGGCCCACCCGATCCCGATCTGGTTCTGGGGCCGAGCGACCTTGGCGCGCCGCATCTCGTCGTCGATGACGAGCTGCATGATCGGGCTGGCGTCGAGCCCCCACGGCCGCGGCCAGTGCGGCGCGACGAAGCCCGCCTCGGCGAGCTCACGACCGGTCGGCTTGGGATTGGCTGTGAACCACTCACGCACCTCGAGCCGTTCGGGGGCATCCTCAGCAGGCAGGTCGAAGTCCACGGGAAGAAAGGTAACTGGGCGCCGCAGGCGGAGCGCTGCCGAGGGCGCAGCAAACCGGCGACGGGGAATTGGCGCGGGATTGGTCCCCCGGCGACCGCTGGTGCTCCACTTCGTGCGCAGGCGGCGGCGCAGAGGGGCCGCGACGTTCGCTTCCTCGGCCCGATCGCCGTACCATCGAGGCAGTGGCCACGAAGTGGTCGAACCCCGGCGGCGACCCGTACGGAGGAACACACGAACATGCCGAACCCGGCACTCAACGAGAACGCCTGGAAGAAGGCGGTCGCCGACGACCAAGTCGGCTGGGCCGCCCCCGCTGCCGGCACCGCCGACACTGGCACCGCCGACCCTGGCACGTACCACGCGCCGATCGACGACGGCCCGATCTCTCCCTACCGCACCGGCCGCATGACGATGGGCGGCGCGATGAGCGCGACCGGCGTGCTCTTCGTCGTGCTGCTGGCATTCGGCGCGATCGGATGGTCCGCGGTCACGACCAGCCCCGTGGGCGAGGTCGAGTGGCCGAGCTGGATCTTCCTCCCGATGTTCGGCGCGCTGGGCGTGGCCTTCCTCACGATCTTCAAGCCCCACCTCGCCCGGTTCACGAGCTTCGCGTACGCCGCGCTCGAGGGCGTGGTGCTCGGGGCGATCTCGCGCATCTACGACGCCCAGTGGAACGGCATCGTGATCCAGGCGGTGCTCCTGACCGCAGCGGTGTTCTTCGGGATGCTGCTGCTGTACTCGACCCGCATCATCAAGGTCACCGACCGCATGCGCCGGATGGTGATCGTCGCGACCTTCGGCGTCGTCGTCGTCTACGGCGTCGCGCTGATCGCGAGCCTGTTCGGGGCGAGCATCTCGTTCATCACGGGAGCGAGCCTCTTCTCGATCGGGTTCAGCGTCGCGATCGTCGGGCTGGCCGCCTTCAACCTGATGCTCGACTTCGACTTCATCGAGCGCGGCGCCAACGCGGGCCTTCCGAAGCAGATGGAATGGTTCGCGGCGTTCGGCCTGATGGTCACCCTCGTGTGGCTGTATCTCGAGATCCTGAGGCTGCTCGCCAAGCTGCGTTCCCGCTGATCGGCTCCGCTACCGTCGGCCGCCATGGCTGACCTCGGTTACGACGGAAAAGTTGCGATCATCACCGGCGCGGGCGGAGGGCTCGGCCGTCAGCACGCCCTTCTCCTCGCGTCGAGAGGCGCTCAGGTCGTGATCAACGATCTCGGCGGCAGCGTCGACGGCACCGGCGGATCCGAAGGCCCCGCACACACCACCGCCAAGGAGATCGAGTCGCTCGGCGGCATCGCCGTCGCCGACACGAACTCGGTCGCAACGCCCGAGGGCGGAGCAGGCATCGTCAAGACCGCGCTCGACGCGTTCGGCCGCGTCGACATCGTGATCAACAACGCGGGCATCCTGCGCGACAAGACGTTCCACAACATGGACGCGTCGCTGCTCGACCCGGTGATCGACGTGCATTTGAAGGGCGCGTTCAACGTGACCCGCCCCGCATGGGTGACGATGCGAGAGCAGGGGTACGGCCGGGTCGTGTCGACGTCGAGTGCCGCTGGCATCTTCGGCAACTTCGGTCAGACGAACTACGGCGCAGCGAAGATGGGCCTCGTGGGGTTCACGAGGGTGCTCGCGGTCGAAGGCGCGAAACACAACATCAAGGCGAACGTCATCGCGCCCCTCGCGCTCACCCGGATGACCGAGGACATCATGGGCCCAATGGCGTCGAAGGTCGCTCCGGAGAAGGTTTCGCCGGTCGTCGCCTACCTCGCCCACGAGGACTGCCCGGTCACGGGCGAGATCTACTCCGTCGCCGGCGGCCGTGTTGCCCGAGTGTTCATCGCCGAGACACCCGGCTTCTACAAGGACGGCCTCACTGTGGAGGACGTCCGCGACAACTTCGACACGATCCGCGACGAGGCGGGGTACGCAGTGCCGGCCAACCTCGGCGAGGAAACTGCGCTGTACTTGCCGTACTTCAGGAACTGATGCCAGGGGGGTGACACTGATGTCGTCGGGCCTGCTCGCTCGCTTCGTCGCCCTCTACTACGCGCACCTCGCCCCCGACGACGCCCAGGAGCGCACGCCCGACGACCGCGAGGGCGCGGCCCGCGCACACCTGCGGCTCGCCGAGGAGCGCAAGCCCGGTGAGCCGCTCGTACGGGTGTACACCCCGACGTTCGAGCAGGACGGGTACGACTCGACGCACACGATCGTCGACATCGTCACCGACGACATGCCATTCCTCGTCGACTCGCTCAGCATGGAGCTGACGAGGCACGGGCTGGGCATCCATCTCGTCGTGCATCCGATCATCGGAGTGCGGCGCGACGAGCACGGTCATCTCACCGACCTCGACGAAGCGGGCCTTCGCGAGGCCTTCATGCACTTCGAGGTCGATCGTGAGACCGACGAGTCAGTCGTTGCAGAGCTCCGCGGCGGACCTGCTGCGCGTGCTCGCCGATGTGCGTGCGGCCGTCGCGGACTGGGGCGAGATGCGCGAACGGGCGAGCACCATCGCCCTGGCCTTGTCCGACCCGGCCGATGCGGAGACCGCGGAGCTCTTGCGGTGGATGGTCGACGACCACTTCACGTTCCTCGGCTACCGCGATACGAGCCGTCCGGGATCAGAGCTCGGCATCCTCCGCAACGAGGCCGTTCCACCTGGCTCCGGGCAGCACGCGGGGCTGACCGTGCGCAAGGCCGACGTGAAGGCCACGGTCCACCGTCCCGTGCACATGGAGCAGGTGTGCGTCGGGTCCGACCAATTCCTCGGCCTCTGGACATCCGCGGCGTACAACACGTCTCCCCTCGAGATCCCCTTGCTGCGCCGGAAGGTCGCCGCGGTGCTCGACAGGTCCGGCTTCGGGCCGGCGTCGCACGCAAGGAAGAACCTCGTGTCGATCCTCGAGACGTTCCCGAGGGACGAGCTGTTCCAGATCGACGAAGACGAGCTCTACACGACTGCGAAGGGAATCCTCAGCCTGCAGGAGCGTCGCCGGGTGCGCCTCTTCGTCCGCAAGGACGACCTCGACCGGTTCTTCTCCTGCCTCGTCTACCTCCCCCGCGACCGGTTCACGACCGAGCTCGCGCGGCGCATCGAGTCGATCCTGCGCGACGCGCTGGAGGGCAGCTCGGTCGAGAGCACGGGCCGCGTATCCGAGTCGGTGCTGGCCCGGTTGCACGTGATCGTCACGCTGCCGACGGGTGCGGTGCCCGTGACGCCTGACATCCCCGCGATCGAAGCTCGTCTCGCCGATGCGGCCCGCTCGTGGACCGACGACCTCGCCGACGAGCTCTTCGAGCACAACGGCGAAGAACGAGGCATCGATCTCCTCCGACGGTACGGCGACGCGTTTCCCGCTGCCTATCGGGAGGATGTCGATCCGCGTGCCGCGGTCGGCGACATCCACCGAATGGAGGCGCTGCTCGGAAGCGCGACCACGAGCGGCCTCTCGTCGGTCGTGGCGCGACCTCCCGACGCGCCCCGCGACGTCGTGCGCATGAAGCTGTTCCGCGTCGGCGAGCCGATGGCGCTCTCGGACGTGCTCCCGCTGCTCGAGCACATGGGGGTCAGGGTCGTCGACGAGCGACCGTACGAGGTGCACCCCGTCTCGGGTCCACCCCTCTGGATCTACGACATCGGGCTGACCAGCCCCGATCTCGATTCGCTCGACAACGACATCGATCGCACGGCGTTCTGCGAGGCGTTCGGCCGGCTCTGGCGAGGCGAGGCCGAGAGCGACGGGTTCAACCGCCTGGTGCTCAGAGCGGGCCTGACGAGCCGGAACGTCGCGATCCTCCGGGCGTACGCGAAGTACCTGCGCCAGATCGGCTCGACGTTCAGTCAGGCCTACATCGAAGACACTCTCGCGGGAAACCCGGGCATCGCAGCGACCCTGGTCGAGCTCTTCGAGGCGCGGTTCGACCCCGACGCGCAAGACGGCTCTGCGGCCCGGCAGGAGGCGCTGGCGGCGAAGGTCGTCGCAGCGCTGACCGATGTCGCGAGCCTCGACGAGGACCGCATCCTCTCGTCGTTCCTGCACCTCATCCAGGCGACGCTGCGCACCAGCTTCTATCAGCGCGATCCCGCGGGGCAGCCGAAGCCCTACATGTCGTTCAAGCTCGACCCCGCGCAGGTTCCCGACCTCCCGCTGCCCCGCCCGCTCGTCGAGGTGTGGGTGTATTCGCCGCGGTCGGAGGGCGTGCACTTGCGCGGCGGCCGCATCGCGCGCGGCGGCATCCGATGGTCGGATCGGCGCGAGGACTTCCGCACCGAGATCCTCGGCCTCATGAAGGCACAGATGGTGAAGAACGCGGTGATCGTGCCCGTGGGCGCGAAGGGTGGCTTCGTGGTGAAGCGGCCGCCGACCACGAGTGATCGCGATGCGCTGCAGGCCGAGGTCGAGGCCTGCTACCAGATCCTGATCAGAGGACTCCTCGACATCACCGACAACATCGTCGACGGCACGGTCGTCCCACCGACTCGCGTCGTCCGCTACGACGAGGACGATCCCTACCTCGTCGTGGCTGCGGACAAGGGGACGGCCACCTTCTCCGACCTCGCGAACTCGATCTCCTCCGAGTACGGCTTCTGGCTGGGGGACGCGTTCGCCTCGGGTGGCTCTGCGGGCTACGACCACAAGGAGATGGGCATCACGGCCCGCGGAGCGTGGGAGTCGGTGCGCCGTCACTTTCTCGGGCTCGGCATCAATCCCGACAAGGATCCGTTCACGGTCATCGGGATCGGCGACATGTCGGGCGACGTGTTCGGCAACGGGATGCTGCTCTCGCAGACGATCCAGCTCGTCGGCGCATTCGACCACCGCCACGTCTTCCTCGACCCGAAGCCCGATCCGGCCGCGTCGTTCGCCGAGCGCCGCCGGCTGTTCGACCTTCCGCGCTCCTCGTGGGACGACTACGACCGCTCCCTCATCTCGCAGGGCGGAGGGGTGTGGCCGCGCGCCGCGAAGTCGATCCCGCTGTCCGACGAAGCCCGCGCGCTGCTCTGCACCGAGGCGACCGCGCTCACACCGGCCGAGGTCATCTCCGCGCTCCTGCGGGCCCCGGCAGACCTGCTGTTCAACGGCGGGATCGGCACCTATGTGAAGGCGTCCACCGAGTCGAACAGCGAGGTCGGCGACCGCGCGAACGATCCGCTGCGGGTGGACGGTGTCGACCTCCGCTGCCGCGCCGTCGTCGAGGGCGGGAACCTCGGCCTCACGCAACGCGGCCGCATCGAGTACGCGCTCGCGGGCGGGCTCGTGAACACCGACGCGATCGACAACTCGGCCGGCGTCGACACGTCCGATCACGAGGTCAACATCAAGATCCTCCTCGACGGCGCAGTCGCCGCCGGAGACCTGACCGTGAAGCAGCGCAACGCGTTGCTCGACGAGATGTCCGACGAGGTCGCTGCCCTGGTGCTACGGAACAACTACGAGCAGAACCGGGCGCTCGCCAACGCCCGCGCCCAGACGGTGTCGATGATCGACGTGCACGCGCGGTACATCCGGTCGCTCGAGCACGAGGACCTGATCGACCGCACGCTCGAGTTCCTCCCGACCGAGCGCCAGCTCGCCGACCGCCAAGCTTCGGGTGTCGGGCTGACGACTCCGGAGTTCGCCGTCCTCCTCGCGTACACGAAGGCGACGAACACGCGCGAGATCCTTGCGTCCGAGCTTCCCGACGATCCGTTCGTTGCCGATGAGATCGCGCGTTATTTCCCGACGCCTTTGCGCGAGCGATTCCGCGACGAGATGGATCGTCATCGGCTGCGCCGCGAGATCGTCGCGATGCGGATCGTCAACGCAACCGTGAACAAGGCCGGCATCTCCTACGACTTCCGGATGACCGAGGAGACGGGGGCCTCCGTCGTCGACAGCACCCGGGCGCACATCGCGGCGCGGGCGATCTTCGCCATGGGCGACCTGTGGGCGCCGATCGAGGCGCTCGACGGCGCCGTCGCTCCCGACGTGCAGCTGCGCATGATCCTGGCGGTGCGGCACATGGTCGAGCGGGGCGCACTGTGGCTGCTGCGCCATCGCAGGGCGCCGCTCGACATCACCGCGACGGTCGCCGCGTTCTCGACTGGGGCACGCGAGCTCTCCGACGCCATCCCGAATGTGCTGTTCGGATCCGACCGCGAGCAGCTCGAGGCAACGGCCGCCGCCTACGAGGCGGCCGGCGTGGGACATGACCTCGCGTGGCGCACCGCGGCACTCGACGCGCAGCTCTCGGCGATGGACATCATCGAGGTCGCCACTGCCCGCGGCGCGTCGGTGAGCCAAGCGGCGGCAGTGTTCTTCGCGATCACGGACCGACTCGGCGTCGACTGGCTCCGAGAACGGGTGCTCGCCCTCGCGCGCGACAACGAGTGGCAGACACTCGCGCGGGCGGCGCTCCGCGACGACCTCGTCGCCGAGCAACGTGAGCTCACGGCCGAGGTGCTGCGGCTCCGCTCGGACGACGAAGCGGCATACGCGCTCGTCGACAGGTGGATCGGTCGCAGCGCCCAGCAAGTCGAGCGCTTCCAGCAGGTGCTCGCCGGCATCCGCGCCGGGGGGACGTTCGACCTCACCACCCTCTCGGTCGCTGTCCGCGAGCTCCGGAACTTGATCACAACCGCCCAACCGGCAGGATGACCCCGTGATTGATCTGGAAACGTTCCGGTCGGACGCGCGCTCCTGGCTCGCCGCGCACAAGCAGCTTGCACCGCGCGACTACGGGGCGATCATCCCCCACGAGCTCGTCGACGCTGGGATCGCGTGGCAGCGACTGCTCTTCGCCGACGGTTGGGCCGGCATCCACTGGCCCACCGAACACGGCGGCCGAGGCCTCACCCCCGATCACAACGCGATCTGGATCGAGGAGTGCGCGCGAGCGGGCGTCCCGGCGTTCATCAACATGGTCGGGATCGTGCTCGCCGGCACCGTGATCCAGAAGTTCGGCACCGACGAGCAGAAGGCCAAGCACCTGCGGGCGACCCTCGCCGCCGACCAGCTGTGGTGCCAGCTGTTCTCCGAGCCCGGCGCGGGGAGTGACCTCGGCTCACTGGCGACACGAGCGGAGCGCGACGGCGAGCGATGGATCGTCAACGGTCAGAAGGTCTGGACCAGCGGAGGCCGCTACTCCAGCTGGGGCATCCTCATGGCTCGCACCGACACCGACGCGCCGAAGCACAAGGGCATCTCGTTCTTCCTGATGGACATGTCGCTGCCCGGCATCGACGTGCGGCCGTTGCGGCAGATGACCGGCGAGGCCGAGTTCGACGAGGTCTTCTTCACCGACGTCGAGATGCCGATCGACGCGCTGATCGGGCCGGAGAACGAGGGCTGGATGGTCGGCATGGCGACCCTCACGAGCGAGCGTGGCCACATCGGCGCATCGATCATCGGGCTCGAGCGCCGGCTCGAGCAGATCGCCGCGATGGGCGACGGCGACCTCGGTGCCGTGGAAAGAGATCGCCTCGCCTTGCTGCTCTCCGCCGGCAACGCCTACCGAGCGCTCGCCTTGCGTCAGGGCCCGGTCGCGAGCACTGCGGGATCGCTCATGAAGCTCGGCATCACCGAGCTCATGTTCAACGCGTCGATGCTGCGGGGCGACTTTGCCGGCGCCGAGGCCATGCTCGAAGGCGCCGACGCCGCGGGGATGCTCGCCGCGCCGGGCGGTCGCATCGCGGGCGGCACGAGCCAGGTGCAGCGCAACATCATCGGCGAGCGGCTGCTCGGCCTGCCCCGCGAGCCCAAGAGCTGAGTCAGCCGAGAATCGGACTGGCGTGGTGGCCGATCATCCGCCACCGGCCCCCGGGCTGTTTCGCGAACAGGTTCAGCGTCTCGACCGTGCCGCCACCGGCGCCGCCGAGGATGTTCTCATCGCACACGACCCAGCCGATGTCGCCTTCGACCTCGGCGCGCGCATTGGTCACGATGAACTGCAGGTGCTCGCTGTTGTCGAAGAGGCTGTACCACGAGCCGACGATCAGCCCCCAGCCTCGCAACGTGACCGAGCCCGGGTGGGTGCAGACCACGCGATCGGCGTGCTCCCACAGGTCGGACATCGCGTCGATGTCGCGGGCCTCGAACGCCTCGTAGAAGGCCTGGTTCGCCTCGAGCACCGCCTCGAGATCCGCCTCTGTCATGCCCGATCGACCGTAGTGCTCCGGGCTCGGGTCGGGTCCCCGGGAATGTCACACCCCACCGTTACCATCGCCTCATGGCCCTCCCGGTGCCCTACGGCCTCTCGCCGAGCAAGGTCGAATCGTTCAAGTCGTGCGCGCTCGCGTTCCGGTTCAGCGCGATCGACCGCCTGCCCGAGCCACCCTCGCCCTGGACCACCAAGGGCACGCTCGTCCACCGAGCGCTCGAGCTGCTGTTCGAGGAGCCGGCGCGGGGTCGCACGCTCGAAGCCGCGATGACCGCGCTCGATCGGGCGTTCACTGAGATGAGCACCGATCCCGACCTCACCGGGCTCGGCCTCAATGACGAGCAGACGCAGACCTTCCTCGATGAAGCCGAGAAGCTCGTCCGCCAGTACTTCCGCCTCGAAGACCCGACGACGGTCAATCCGATCGGTCTCGAGCTCCGCTTGTCGGCCGAAGTCGGCGGCACCACGTTGCGCGGCGTGATCGACCGCCTCGATCTCGACGCGGACGGCGAGCTCGTCGTCACCGACTACAAGACCGGCCGCCCTCCGCGGGTCACCCACGAGCAGGGTCGGCTGTCAGGCGTCAACTTCTACGCCCTCCTGTGCGAGCGGGTGCTCGGCCGTAGGCCCGCACGCGTGCAGCTGCTCTACCTCAGCGAGCCCATCGCGATCATCGCAACGCCGTCCGACCAGAAGATGGCGTTCCTCGATCGGAAGGTCGAAGCGATCTGGACCGCGGTCGAGCGAGCGTGCCTCACCGAAGACTTCCGGCCGAAGCGCAGCGTGCTGTGCGACTACTGCGCGTTCAAGGCCTACTGCCCGGCGTTCGGCGGCGACCCGATGCTGGCCCGAGCACCTGTCGTCGAGGCCTTGCCCGAGCCTGTGCTCTTGTAGCGGCGTGGCCGACGCCCCATTCGGACCGACCATCGCCCGATTCGACGAGGCGGTCGACACCTGGTTCGAAGGGTTGCGCGGCAAACCGGTCTCGGATCGGATCTTCTACCTCGCCTCGGCGCTCGGCGACCACAGCCTGATCTGGCAGCTCGCGGGGTTCGGCCGCGCGCTGGCGCCGGGAGGAGAGCTGCGCGACGCCGTCGAGCTTGCGGTGAGCCTGGGCGCCGAGTCAGCCCTCGTCAACGTCGGCCTGAAGTCCCTGTTCAGCCGCACCCGGCCAACACACGACGGTGAGAGGCCTCACGGGTTGCGCAAGCCGCTCACGAGCAGCTTTCCGAGCGGGCACGCTTCCTCCGCCTTTCTCGCGGCAGCGTTGCTCTCCGACCGTCGCTCCCTGCCCGAAGCTCTCTTCTGGTACGGGCTCGCGGGCGTGGTCGCGACGAGCCGGGTCTACGTCAAGGTCCACCACGCGTCCGACGTCGCAGCCGGAGCGGCGGTCGGTGTCGTCCTCGGCGTCGCCGCGAAACGGATCTGGAGGCGGGTCAACCGGAATCTTCCTGCCCGCGGTGGGGTTGGGTGACACATGCCCGCCCGGTCCTTCGCCGTCACATTCGACTATCGCTGCCCCTTCGCCCGCACCGCGCACGAGCACGTGGTCGAGGCGCTCCGGGCCGGCGCCGAGTGGGAAGTGCGGTTCGTGCCCTTCTCGTTGGGGCAAGCCCACGTCGCTGAAGGCGAGACCGATGTCTGGGACGAGCCCTCCAAGGACACCGGGTTGCTGGCCCTCCAGGCCGGCGTCGTCGTCCGGGACCTGCATCCCGACAAGTTCTTCGACACCCACATCCAGCTGTTCGCGGCCCGCCACGACGAGGGACGCCACATCCGTGAGGCCGAGGTCATCGAGGACGTGCTGCGCGCGAGCGGTGTCGACGCCGATGCCGTCTTCGCAGAGATCGCCAGCGGCGGCCCCCTCGACACGATCCGCAAGGAGCATGAGGAAGCGGTCAACGAGCACCGCGTCTGGGGCGTGCCCACCTTCATCGCCGACGACCTCGCAGGCGAGTCGCAGTCGGTGTTCGTCCGCCTGATGGATCGTCCGAAGGGCGACAGCGAGCTCGCGACGAGGACCGTCGACCGCGTGGTCGACCTGGTGACGGGCTGGCCCGGGCTCAACGAGTTCAAGCACAC
The DNA here is from genome assembly GCA_963802505.1 of uncultured Acidimicrobiales bacterium. Taxonomy (GTDB): domain Bacteria; phylum Actinomycetota; class Acidimicrobiia; order Acidimicrobiales; family DATKAS01; genus DATKAS01. Next base: position 103,872 of record CAWDJB010000002.1, read on the forward strand.
GTCGATCCCGCGCTGACCACGCCACGCTCGAGCGCTTGGCGCTCGGATCCCTCCCGGAGCATTCGGGCGTAGCCTGCGCCCATGAGCGAACCGCTCGTCGAAATGGGTCCCCGCATGTCCGACGCGGAGGGGCTGATGTGGCGGCTCGAGAAGGATCCGTACCTCTCGTCAACCGTCGCGAACCTGACGGTGCTCGACAGCCCGCCCGACATGGAGCGGCTCGCCCAGCGCATGCTGCGCGCCACGCGCATCGTCCCGAGGCTCCGGCAGCGGGTGCAACCGGCACTCGGACTGCAGCCCCCCGTGTGGGTCGACGACGCGGACTTCGACCTCACCTACCACCTTCGCCACCTCGCGCTCGCGCCGCCGGGAGACGAGCGCGACCTGTTCGACCTGGCGACGCTGTTGACCGCCGACCCGTTCGACCGGACGCGCCCGTTGTGGCAGATGGTCATCATCGAAGGCCTGAGCGGTGGGCGCGCCGCGCTGCTCATGCGGTTCCATCACACGCTCATGGACGGCGAAGGCGGCGTGCGCCTGTCGCTGCAGTTCCTCGACTTCGAACGTGATGCTCCCGAGAAGCCGGTGCCGCCGCTCACCGACGCCGCGCCGCCCCCGCCCCCCGCGAGCGCGGCTGAGGTCGCTCGCGACGTCGTGACGAGCACGATGCGCGTCCCGCTCGGCCTCGCCCGAGAGTGGAGCGAGCTCGTCGCGAACCCGCAGCGCATCCCCGAGACGAGCGCAGCAGCAGTGACGCAGATCCGCGCGATCGTGCGCCAGCTCTCCGACACGAAGCGAGCCCTGTCACCGCTCTGGACCTCTCGCTCCCTGTCCCGCCGGCTCGAGACTCTGCGAGCGCCGTTCGACGATGTGAAGGCCGCGGCGACGGCACTCGGAGGTTCGATCAACACGGCCTTCGTCACCGCCGCCGCGGATGCCGCCGGTCGTTATCACCTGGCCAAGGGCGCGCCGGTCGACGAGCTGCGGGCTTCGATGGCCATCAGCACGCGCACGAAGCAGACCCGCGAGGCGAACGCGTTCACCCTCGCCCGGATGCTCGTGCCCACGAGTGACATGGGGTTGGGCGAGCGGTTCAAGCGCATCCAGGAAGCCACCGACGCGGCGCGCGCGGCATCGGGCCAGGCGAGCCTCAACGCACTGGCGGGCGTGACCGCCGCGCTGCCGACCTCGTTGCTCGTGCGGATCGCTCGACAGCAGACCGAGACCGTCGACCTGGCAACGTCGAACGTGCGGGGCTCCCCCGTACCGCTGTTCCTCGCAGGCGCCCGGGTCGACGAGAACTACCCCATCGGCCCGACCGGCGGCACGGCGTTCAACCTGACCCTGCTGTCGTACGCGGGGAGCCTCGACATGGGCCTCAACATCGACGCGGCCGCCGTCGAGGACCCAGTGCTCTTGCGCACCCTCATGGAGGAGTCGTTCGCCGAGCTCATCTCGGCGGGTCAGCCGCCGCGCGCGAAATCAGCCTCGAAGAAGTCGGGCGCGGAGAAGCCGGCGAAGAGGACCGTGAAGAAGGTCAGCTGACGAAGGTCAGCTGACGGAAGCGGGGACCGGCTCGGGAGAGTGGGTCAACAGCGTGCGGACGTCGAGCAACAGATCCGCGACTTCAGCAGTCGAGACCAGCTCACGCGCCACCATCTCGCGCAGACCACGGTCAATGATCGCTAGGGCTTCGTCGATCTGCTCGGTGTCGTAGGTCTGCGTCATCGTGCCCTCCAACCCTGTCCGCCGGACCAGCATTCCCGGACGATCGTCACAGTCTTGCTTGCACAACCAACCGTACCGGTCGAGTGTGACACGCCTGTTTCAAGCAAAGAGATATTTCCGTCACGAGACCGGCACACTCGACTGACCGATAGTTTCTGGCGATGTCACCGCATCCTGCGCTGGGAGTCACCTACGCGAGCCTCGGGGCCCTCGGCGTGCAGGGCGGCATCGACGTGGCCCGCACAGCGGAACAGCTCGGATATCGGTCGTTCTGGGTCGCAGAAGCGAATGGCACCGAGGCGTTCTCCCTGCTCGGAGCGGCCGGAGCGGCGGCACCGTCGCTCGATCTGGGCACCGGGGTGCTCGCGCTCCAGCTGCGCACGCCGCCGCTCGTCGCCATGGCGGCCGCGACGCTCCAGGCGCTCCACCCCGAACGGGAGATCATCATCGGCGTCGGGATCTCGTCACCGGTCGTGGTCGGCCGCTGGCACGGGGCGCCCTATCTGGCGAAGCGACCGCTCGCCCAGACTCGTGAATATGTGACCCTGCTGCGGGAGTGCCTGAGCGGCGAGTCGGTGTCGTTCCAGGGCGATTTCTACGAGGTCAGTCGATTTCGGCTCGGAGTGCGACTCGGGGACCGGCGTCCGAAGATCGTGATCGGCGCGCTGAACGAGGGGATGCTCCAGCTCGCCGGGGAGGTCGCTGACGGCGTCCTGCTCAACTACATCCCGGCCAGTCACGTCCCTTGGTCGGTCGAGCAGGTGCGCAAGGGCGGCGGCGCGACGATCTACGCGTACATCCACGCGGGTGTCGTTCCCGATCGTGCCGATGGCATCGACGCGGCCCGCCGCGACCTGTTCTCGTACGCGGTCGTCGACGCGTACGCGAAGAGCTTCACGCTGGCCGGCTATGCGGACGAGGTGGCCGACATCCGCGAGCGCCACGCGGCGGGCGACCGTGAGGGAGCGGTGAGCGCAGTGTCAGACCGGATGGTCGACGGCATCGACGTCATGGGCGGCGCCGACACAGTCCGTGACACTGTGCGTGCCTACCTCGACGGCGGCGTGGAGGTGCCGGTGCTCATGGCCCTTCCGTGGGGCAAGGACCGGATGGCAGTGACGGTCGCGACGATGGAGGCAGCAGCACAAGCCTGAGGGGGGAAAGTGGAAATCGAGGGAAAGGTCGTCGTCGTGACCGGCGGCGCGAGTGGCATCGGTCGCGCGCTGGCTCGGCGATTCGGAGCAGACAGGGCTGCCGGAGTGGTCGTCGCGGACGTCGACGCGGACGGTGCAGCGGCGGTCGCCGCTGAGATCGCCGGGTCCGGCGGCACAGCGATCGCCGTGCCGGCGAACGTCGGCATCGAGGCCGAAGTGATCGGACTCGTCGAACGCGCAGAGGCGACATACGGGCCGATCGACCTGTTCTGCGCGAACGCGGGCATCGGCGTCGGTCGCGGTCCCGAGACCTCCGACGACGACTGGGAGCGCATCTGGCGCGTGAACACGATGTCGCACGTGTACGCGGCCCGAGCGCTGTTGCCCGGATGGCTCGCGCGCGGCGAGGGCTACTTCCTCGCGACCGCATCAGCCGCGGGACTGCTGACCCAGATCGGTTCGGCGCCGTACGCCGTCACGAAGCACGCGGCCGTCGCGTTCGCGGAGTGGCTGTCGGTGACCTACGGCGACGAAGGCATCAAGGTCTCGTGCCTCTGTCCGCAAGGGGTGCGCACCAACATGCTGCGCAACAACGACGTCGGCGTCCGCGCACTCGGCGTTGCCGCAGTCAGAGCGGGCGGTGCGGTGCTCGAGCCGGAAGACGTGGCCGACGCGGTCGTCAGGACGATTGCCGCGGAGGAGTTCCTGGTGCTCCCCCATCCCGAGGTGCTCACCTACTGGCGACGCAAGACCGACGACTACGACCGGTGGCTGAGAGGGATGCGTCGGCTCCAGGCGCGCGTGACCGACCCCGCCTGAGAGATCAGACTCGCCCGACGTCGCTCAGCGGCCACATGACGCCCTCGACGCGACCGATGATCGCGTCAGTCGGAACGGCACCGAAGTTTCGGCTGTCGATCGAAGACGACCGGTTGTCGCCGAGGACGAAGAACGACCCCGGGGGAATCACGACCGGTCCGAAGTCGGGTGTCTCCACGTCTCCCAACCAGGGCTGGTCGATGGGCGAGCCGTCGATGAACAGTCGGCCATCGAGCGCGCTCACGCGTTCGAGCGGCAGGCCGACCACACGCTTCACGACAGTGTCCGACAAATCGGGTGAGGCACCGGGGATCTGCCCGGAGTCGATCACCACCACATCGCCGCGCGCGACGCCGCCGAAGTGGTACGCGACCTTGTTCACGAGGAGACGATCCCCCTCGTGGAGCGCCGGCTCCATCGAGCTCGACTCGACCGTGAATGGCTCCGCCACATAACTGCGAATCAACACCGAGCCCAGAACGATGGCGACGATGAGGGCCAGACCCGCGATGACCGCCAGGGGTCGGGCGAACCATCGGCGGCGTGTGGCGTAGGGCAGCGGCTCGGGCTCACCTTGCACGGGCACCCGCTCGGGCGTGGGCGCTTCGGGCTCGGCCAGCTGCGGCTCGGCATAGAGCCGCTTGGTTCCCGTTCGAGCTTGCTCGACGATCTGGCGTGCCGCGAACTCGGCTTCGAGGAGACGCTGCGTCGCGATCTGATCCGCTTGGGCGAGGTGGCTTTCGCTCCACCGCTTCGCTTCGAGCCGGATCCTCTCGGCGACCTCGCGCGAGTCGACCGTGTCGGCGACCGCCGCGATCTCTGCGACCCCGACTACCCCAGGGTGCTCTGCGACTCGTTGTTCGGCGACTTCCTGCGTTGCTCTCTTATCGGCTTCGTCGACGTAGCTCTCGCTCCACCGTCTTGCTTCGGCGCGGATCCTGTCGGCGAGCTCGCGGGAGTCAACCGTGTCGGTGGCCAACGCGCCCGCGGCCTCGCGCTGCTTCGCCTCGGCACGGATCGTCTCGGCGAGCTCGCGAGGGTCGATCATCTCGGTGACCACCACGACCTCGACTGGCGCAACCCCGACGCGAGCGGAGGGCAGGTCGCTGAGCCGGATCACTTCATCGAACGGATCCAATGTGTCGATGCACAGGGCAACGGCGTACGGGTCCTGCGAGTTGAGCGCTGGCTTGCTGTTGGGCCGCTCCCGCCTCCGCTGGGCGGAAGAGCCGTTGCCGTTCGGCATGATGACGCGCTCGCGGTCACCAAAGTTCATGTCGGCGACCTCCTCTGCTCGAGACGCAGCGCAAGAGGGCCCACCGGTCGTTCCGTGGGGGGCGGCACCCGTCGGCACAGTACTAGTTCGGCTTCAAGCCGAGGATCATGACGACCGCTTTTCATGGCCATGCGATGAGTCCGAACGGCACACAGCGACTTTCGAGCGACGACTTCAACGAGGACGGGTCGTCGAGCCACAGCACCTTGACGTTCCGCCTCCGTGCCTCTCCGACGAGACCGATGAGCACGGCGAGTGCCTTGTCGCGGACCGCGGTCGTCGCGCCACACGACAGGTGCAGCTCCGGACGCTCGGCGAGGCCGCCCACCGCCCGACGCCACGCGTCTGCCTCCGACATCTCGCCACCGATCCGAACCTCGACGGCGCCGGCGGTGACGTCGACCTGGAGTCCCGGCTCATCTCGCCGCGCACGAACCATTCGCCATTCCCGAGCCAGCCGAGGGCCGAAGACCCGGAGATCATGGGCATAGCGGCCACCGAGCCGGCCCGGTTCCTGCACGAGCCGCGCGATCCACTCCGTTCCTGTCCGCTGCATCCATGCCGGAGCGCGGCGACGCTCTCCGACGAACATGTCGAGAGACCCGCCGACCCCGATCATCACCGGGATGCCGAGGCGTTCACGGTAGGTGGCGATGAATCGCTCCTGCTTGGGGTTCCCCAACGCGACGCACAAGACGTCCGCGCCCGTCGCCGAGATCGCCTCGATCACGCCATCGTCGACCGTCGTGGGGTCGGGGATCTGCGGGCCGGGCTCGAAGGACACTCGCGCGCCAGGACAACGCTCCGCAAACAGCGCCGCGGCGCGGTCGGCCACGGAGGGAGACGACCCGAACACATGGATGCGCCAGCCGGTCGACGCCGAGGCCTCGACGAGCCGTGGGACGAGGTCCGAGCCGGCCACTCGCTCGGTGATCGGCATGCCGAGAAGTGCAGCGCCCCAGACGACAGGCATGCCGTCAGCCAGACAGACATCAGCCCCTTGAAGGATGGCGCGGACGTCGGCGTTCTCCAGGGCGTTGACGAGGAAGTCGACGTTCGTGGTCGCGATTTGGTGCGAGCGGCCGAACGACCGGCCATCGTCGATCAGCTCGCCGACCACCGCGATGGTCTCGCTCATGCTGAGGTCCGCGATCGGCACTCCGAAGAGCAACGCCGGGGGGCGGATCACCGTGAAGTCTCCGCGTTTCGCGCGGTGCGCGTCCACTCGACCTCTTCGCGCGGGCGGAGCGCCTTGATCCACACTCCGACTTTCCACGCCACGAGTCGCGGCGCGGACAGCAAGGCCTCGTATCGGGCGGGAGGGGCCCCGACTGACGCGAGCCCGGCGATCGTGTGCGCAGCCAACGCACCGATCGCCGCGGCATCGATGACGAGGGCAGTCCGCGAGGGACGGTGACCGAGCACCGCCCCGACCGTGTGGATTCCGGCGACGGAGAGCTGCAAGGTCGCGAGCACCGAGAGCGGCGGGACGAGGTGATCGAAGACGGCATCGACACGGGCGAGGCGACGGCCGCGCGCCGCGCCGAGCCCGGCGAGCAGCCTCGGCACATATCGCTTGGCCAGCTCGATGCGGCCACGCTCCCATCGAAGGTTCTGGCTCGTTGCCTGAGACACGGACTCGGGCATCTCGGCCCACAGCACGGCGTCGGGCGCGTAGCTCACGAGCTGCCCTTCGAGGAGCAGCTCATTTTGGAGCTCGGCGTCTTCGACGAGGTGACCCGTCCAGCGGCGCCCGTCGAACAGCGATCGAGTGAACATCATGCCGTTGCCGTACAAGCCGGCGGATCCGCCGAGGCGCGTTCGGCCGAGCGGACGGAGGTGGTGCCGGCAGGCGAGGGCGGCGAACCGGAAGCTCGCGGCGGGCGAGAGGTCGGCGTCGCGCACCGAGTAGAAGCCCTGTGCAGCTTGTATGCCCTCTCGCACCACCTGGTTCATCGCCCGCAGGAATCCGGGGGCCAGGGTGCTGTCCGCGTCGACGATCAGGATGGCGTCGAACGCCTCGCCACCGGCGACGAGCTCATCGAGAAGCCAGTTCAGTGCCGGGCCCTTGCCCGGGTCGGCTGGAGCACGCCTTTCGTGGACCGTCCAGCGACTCCGTCGCACGACTTCAGCGGTGTCGTCTGAGCAGTTGTCCGCAACCACGTGCACCGAGAACAGATCGGACGGATAGTCGAGCGCGTTGAACGCCTCGAGGGTCCGTCCGATCCCGGCCGCCTCATTGTGAGCAGGGACGAGGATCGTGAACCTGGTCTCTGGTTCGACACCATCGCTCCGGCGTCGTCGCGGGAGCAGCCCGGCCGCGCTGATGACGAGCAGGTAGGCGCTCGGCAGAGCGACCGCCGCGGCAGCGGCAATCGTGAGTGCCGAAGCCGCAACCTGAGTCGGACGAGGGACGAAGGGAGGGCGCATGGTCTACGAGGAGGCGATCCGCGGTCACCGCAGACTGCCACCTTCACGGGGTCGGGACACGGGCGCTAGCCCGATGCCCGACCCCGCGGGCGGTCAGACCGATTTGCGGCGGGAGAAGGATGCAGCTCCGAGGAGCGCCACCCCGATCCCGAGCGCCGCGAACCCGACGAGGATGTTCTCGGTTGTCCGGGAGCCCGTGGTGGGCAGCACATCCTCCGCCGGTACGAACGAGTCGCTTCGGGTCACCACGTTGTCGGCAACGTGAGTGCGGAAGCCGGGGCCGCTGGGAAGCACCGCCCGTGGGATCCTGGGAGGCAACACCTTCGGGAAGTTCAGCACCCACGGCGGTACGGCCTTCGGGACCACGCCTCGCAGGGCTTGGCCGTTGGCGACGATCTTCCAGGCGACTCGAGCAGAGCCGACGCTGCCGGTCGAGCCGGTTGCCTTGATGACAACTTGGTGGTCACCGACGGTGAGCCCCGAGTACCGAGCGGGTGAATCGCACAGCAGTGGGACTCCACTGTCGAGGGTGCAGGTGACCGTGGGGGCGCTGAGCTCCTGAGTGGGCTGCAGGTTGTTGACGTCGAAGACGATCGTTGCACTGGTGTCGGTCGTCGTGCCCGAGGGGCCCGACATGATCGTCACCTGCGGAGGATCGTTGGTCGCGGCTGCCGTCGTGGCCGGAGCCTGGGTCGTGGCCGGAGCCTGGGTCGTCGCCGGAGCCTGGGTCGTCGCCGGAGCCTGGGTCGTCGCGGGCGCTTGGGTTGTCGCCGCAGCCTGCGTCGGAGCGGGAGCCTGAGTCGTGGCGGGGGCTTGGGTTGTCGCCGCAGCCTGGGTCGTGGCCGGGGCCTGGGTCGTGGCCGGGGCCTGGGTCGTGGTCGGCGCAGGCGTCGTCACCGGAGCTTGAGTCGTCGCAGGCGCAGGCGTCGTCACCGGAGCTTGGGTCGTCGCCGGCGCAGGCGTCGTCACCGGAGCGAGCGTGGTCGTCGGCGCCGAGGTCACCGGAGACGTCACTGGAGAGGTCACCGGAGCGGTCACGGGAGCCACCGTCGTCGTCGCTGCAGTCGTCACCGGAGCCACCGTCGTCGTCGGCGCCGCCGTCACCGGCGCCACCGTCGTCGTCGGCGCCGCGGTCACCGGCGCCTGCGTGGTCGGCGCAGGGCCGGTGCCGTCGTCCGTGAAGACTTGGATGTTGTCCCAGTGCCAAGTGATCGCGTTCGGGTCGTACCCGTCGCGCTTGGGGCCGTCGTACTCGGCGTCATGGAACACGACTCGCCGAGCGTCCTGCGGGATGTGACCGTTGATGGTGTACGTCTGCGTGCCGTCAGGCCGAGCGTTCGTGATCTGCAATTGGGATGCGCCGACGTTCGCAATGCAGGTCGTGAAACGGGCCGCCTTGTCGGTGACCGGCCCGCCGTTGTTCCCCGGCAGCAACCCCGGCCATCCGACACCGGTCGCCATGACCGTGTCCTGATCCTGCCACCAGTCGAAAATCGACCCAATACCAATCTTCAGGCCGGCGAGATTTCCACTCGCCGGGAGCAGTCCGTTGCTCGGCCCGGTCGTGTCGCGGAACTCCGGGTCCGTGTAGCCGAGGTCGAACCCGCCGGTACCGCGCGCGACGCTGTTCCCGCCTGCGGTGACAGTCCCAACCGGGTAGCGGGTCGCGTCGGCATGGTCGACGAACTGGACCTCGGTCCACTTGCCGCCGTTGAACGTCTCATTGATATCCCAACAGACTTTCGTGATGCCCGTGAACTCGGGCTTCGGCGAGAACCAAAGATGGTTGTAGCCGAGCGTCGTCAGACCGGTCATCAGGTGGCCCTTCGCCGGGTCGCCGCCCGGAGCGCAATACCAGAAGAGCTGTGAGAAGTCGATGGCGGACTGGGTGCCGCCGAACGCCACGTTGCGGTCAGTTGTCGGCCCGCTGCATGACATGTCATGGTCACCGTGGAAATTGCTGATGCCGCCAAGAGGACCGAGCGGGCCGATACCCGAATAGCCGTAATCGAACCGGCCAAAGAAATCGTTCGCTGACTCGAACTTCGACTCGAACGCCAACGTTGACGCCGCACGGGTGCCAGATGTGTCGAAGGGTCCAACAAGCGCCACTACTACGGCGGCCACCGCCACCACAGCAATGGCGATACCGAACACGGACTTCTTCAAAACCGGTCTCCTTGATGTCTGGCCCGGGGCGGGCGCGCCAAACACAGCGGCGGTGAGGATGAGATGGGCAACCGACTCGAACGTGCTCTTCGGGGACTAGCGGCGAACCCGAATGGCTATCGACGGTGATCCGAAAAACCTTGAGCCCCAATCTGCGTAGCCCACGCTGGCGAGGGTAGCGGCAGGGGCCGAGGGGGAACGGGATGCCACGATGGGCGGTCGACCGCGCAGTCTGAGCACGGGGATCTACCCTGAAAGGGGTGAGGGAGAGGCGGTTCTCCACCCGTGGCGGACGAATCGGCGCTTGCCTGCTTGTGATCATGGCCTTCGCGCCTGCGTGCGCGACCCGCAGCGTTGCTTCTGGCGCTCCGAGCGGCTCGAACCACCGCATCGTCGTCCATGCCGATCAGGTCTCAGCGCCATTCGATCGGCGCCTCCTCGGCACGAATGTGCCCGCCTGGCTCGGGGCGGGCTTCACGACCGACGACGAGGTGAAAGCCCTTCTCCTTGCCTCTGGCGCCACCATGATTCGGATGCCGGGCGGCAGCTGGAGCGACGCCTACGACTGGCTGGGGTGCGAGCTCGGTGATCCGCAACGGTGCGACTGGCATTGGGCGATTCGGCCGTCGGAATACCTCGCGCTGCTCCAGAGCACGGGATTGCCGGGGATGTGGACGGTCTCGATCAACAGCACGGCGGAGGAAGCGGCGGCCTTGGTGGCGTTCTTCAACGGCGACGTCGATGACACGCGGCCGATCGGCACGGACCGGAATGGCCGCGACTGGTTGACGGTCGGACACTGGGCCCAGCTCCGGACTGAGCACGGCCAGCCCAAAGCGGCCTCGATTCGCTATTGGGAGATCGGCAACGAGATCTACGGCGCCGTGCAGTCGGCCGGCCCGGACTGCGCGTCCTGGGGTTGGGAAGACGCATGGACCTGTGACGGGACCGAGTACGTCGACGGCACGACTGACCATGACGGATTTCTTCAGTTCCGCCAGGCGATGCGCGCTGTCGACCCCGACATCGAGGTGGGGGCCGTCGGTGTCGGCGATCGAGGCGCATGGGGCGACTGGGACAACAAGGTGATGACAGGAGCCGGGGCCGACATCGATTTCTACGTCGTCCACCAATACAGCTCGAACGGCGACGTCTCCGCGGACGACGCGTTCGGCATTCCCCGTCGTGCATGGCCCGACATCACCAACGACGTCCGGCAGGCCTTCGCCGACCACGACATCAAGGGCGGTACGCCAATCGCCATCACCGAGCACAACCTCGTTGCATCCATCGACAACGACGACGAACAGCTGATGGCGCAGGCCGTCAACGCCTTCTATCTCGCCGAGACGATCGGCCAGATGGCGGTCAACGGCGTGACGATCGCCGATCAGTGGAATTTCGCCAACGGTCGCGCCGCGAGCGGCACTGACTACGGCCTCATCGACGTGCAGACTCATCAACGCAGCCCCGCGTACTACGCGATGGCAATGTGGTCACGCTTCGGAGACGAGCTCGTGAACATCGATGCTGATGAGGGTCTGGACAGCCTTGGCCTCTACGGCGGCCGCAGCAGCGCAGACGGCACGACACAGCTCCTCGTGATCAACCCGTCGGCCAACGCGTTCGGCGCGACGATCTCGGTCGACCCGCCGAGCGCGTGGTGAGGTCACAGCTGACGTCGTGCAAGCGCCATCGCTCAACTCGACGACTGTCACCTGGAACGGCTCGAGTACACCGAGCGTCGGCCTCACCGAGTCAGGTCGAACCGTCTCCGGTGTCGCCAACGGCGAGATCCGCTACGACTTTGCCGCTTACTCGATCACGCTCTTTCGATGGAACGGCGGGTACTAGCCGAGTCCGGCGATCACTCGGCTCGGCGACGCGTTCGGGCCGGCCACAAGAGGACCGCCACTGCGAGGGCAGCGACAGTGACCCCAAAGCCCACGACGTTGCCGGCCGCGATGGCGGCGCCACGGCTGGGCTCGACTTCGGCTGCCGGAGTAGTTGCCGACGCGGGAACCGCGCCCGCTTGTGGCGGGACGCTGACCGGAGCCATGAGATCGATGCGCGGCGGGGCAGGCGTCGCAGTCGCGGCTGCCGCATGGATCTGGATGTTGTCCCAGTGCCAGGTCAACGAGGTCGGGTTGTAGGCGCCGCGCTTCGGGCCGTCGTACTCGGCGTCATGGAACACGACTCGCCGAGCGTCCTGGGGGATCTGGCCCGGGATGAGGTAGGTGCGCAGACCGTCAGGCCTGTTGTTCGTGATCTGAATCTGGTTGCCCGGCGCGTTCTCGATGCAGGTCGTGAAACGGGTCGCCTTGTCGGTGACCGGCCCGGCGCCGCCCTGGTCCGGGAGCAGCCCCGGCCATCCGACACCGGTCGCCATGACCGTGTCCTGATCCTGCCACCAGTCGAAAATCGACCCGATACCAATCTTCAGCCCGGCGAGATTTCCACTCGCCGGGAGCAGTCCGTTGCTCGGCCCGATCGTGTCGCGGAACTCCGGGTCCGTGTAGCCGAGGTCGAACCCGCCGGTACCGCGCGCGACGCTGTTCCCGCCTGCGGTGACAGTCCCAACCGGGTAGCGGGTCGCGTCGGCATGGTCGACGAACTGGACCTCGGTCCACTTGCCGCCTTGGGTCGTCTCGTTGATGTCCCAACAGACTTTCGTGATGCCCGTGAACTCGGGCTTCGGCGAGAACCAAAGATGGTTGTAGCCGGTCGTCGTGAGGCCGGTCATCAGGTGGCCCTTCGCCGGGTCGCCGCCCGGAGCGCAATACCAGAAGAGCTGTGAGAAGTCGATGGCGGACTGGGTGCCGCCGAACGCCACGTTGCGGTCAGTTGTCGGCCCGCTGCATGACATGTCATGGTCACCGTGGAAATTGCTGATACCGCCACCTGGACCGAGCGGGCCGATACCCGAATAGCCAAAGTCGAACCGGCCAAAGAAATCGTTCGCTGACTCGAACTTCGCCTCGAATGGGAGGGACACCACCTGCGCGCCGCCGAGCGCGTTGCAGGATTGCCTGGCTACTGCAACCCACAACAGCAACCAACACGGCGACAAAGCCGAAGGCACCGAGAAGAGATCGTTTCACCGGCATCTCCTTGACGTCGGCGCCCACCGATGCCGGCCGGCCCCCGACTCAGGGTCCGGCCAAGGTAACACCGCGTCCTCGAGTGCGCCCGACGCGCGCGATGACCGCAGGTCACCCTCTCACGTTCATCACACGGTCAGCGCGACTGATCGGTCAGCCCGCGGGCGGCGTGAGATCGAGGCGCTGCACGGATCCTGCAGGCACCTCGTTGCCGCAATCCGACTGCCAGATGTAGATCGCGTTTCGTGGTGCTGAATAAGCGAGCCCGAATGCGCCCGCAGGAATCGGCACTGGCGGCCCCAGCCCCCGCCATGTCGCGCCGTGATCGTCAGAGACAACAACGCGCGTGCTCCCGACCCCCGCAAGCCTCCCATCGGGCAGCTCGACGATGTTGTGCGCGGCCAACACTCCACCGCTCATGAGCTTCCACGTCGCGCCGGCGTCGATGCTTCGAAGGAGACCGCCGCTCTCCAGCACCCAGTAGATCCCACCGTCTCTCGTGACGAGCGGCGGGCCAAACACGCTGTTCGTCGCGACCTGTGTCCACGTCGCCCCACCATCAGTCGTGAGGAAGATGCCTGACGCGTCGCCGCGGGACGTCCCGAGGAGGTGGCGCTGCCTATCGAGGACGAGCGGCCAGGAAGCGTACCCAACCCCCGGCGGGAGGCGGGAAGCAAGGTTCGTCCAGCTTGCTCCTCCGTCGGTGGAGCGGAACAGCTCAGTCCGTTCGTGGGCCCCGGCGAGCAGCGTCGCGCGATTCGGGTCGGACAAGTCCACGCTGATCCCGTCGAGATGGTTGAGCCCGAGGGCCTGGAAGGTCTGACCACCGTTCACCGTGCGGACCGCTCCGGGGCCGTAGCTCCCGCTCTCCCAGAAGCGATCGGGAACTTCAGGGTCGAAGACGATCGCACTCGTTCGGTTCACGACGCTGTCGCCGAGCCGGCTCCACTGGCCGGTCGTCGCGTCGTTCTGCCACAGCCCCTGCTTGGCGACACCAGCCACGAGCTGGTCGCGCCCGGGGTTGGACCCGACGTAGCCCATGTTGCCGCACTCCGAAGGCAGGCCCGCGAGGTTCGCCGTCGCGTCGACCCACGGACCGAGCTGCACCGGCTCGGTGGACGGCGCACTCGGCGGGTCGGTGACGGATGGCGTGGTCGTCGAGGTCGTCGGGGGGACACTGTCGAACACGAGCGGAGGGCTTTGGCCGCCGCCGCAGCCCGTCGCCAGCAGGACGCCCGCCAGCACCATCGAAACCACGATCCCTCGAGTTGCGCCGACGTTCCGCCGTCGCCTGAGCAGGTGAGTCACGCCGATCACGGGATGAGTGTGGCATGACGTTTTCTCGCAGAGCGTTCAACCCCCGTTCTCGGGCGCATCTCTGCGAGCGTCGGCCGCGCCGAGTGTCGGGGATCCTCCAAGTAGGTCTCGGTAGAAGCGCTCGAGCCCCCCGCCCACCGACTTCCAGCTGTACCGCTCCTCCGCGAGCCGCCTCGCGTCCGCGCCGAGCTGCGCTGCGAGCGGTCGATCCGCGAGCACTCTTTCGACAGCGTCGGCGAAGTCTTGAGGCTCATCCGCGAGGAGTACGTGCTCTCCGTCGACGACGTCGATCCCTTCCGCCCCCACGCGCGTCGACACGATCGCCTTGCCCTTCGCCATGGACTCCACGACCTTCAGACGGGTACCGCCGCCGATTCGCAGCGGCACGACGACGGCGGCGGCGCGCTCGATGAACGGCGCGACGTCGTCGACCATGCCGAGAATTTCTACGCCGTCTCCCGCTCGGGCCAGAACCTCGGAATTCGCTCCGGGACCAAGAATCCGGAGCCTCACGTTGGGACGCCGGGCGCGGATCATCGGCAAGATCTGGTCGATGAAGAAGACGACTCCGTCATGGTTCGGGAAGTAGTTGATGGCGCCGAAGAACAGCAGCGAGTCGGGCTCTTCGTGCCCAGGGACAGGCGTGAACTCGTCGACATCGACCCCATTCGGGGCGACCGTCGTCGGCATCCCAGGCAGTTCCTGGTGAACGAACGTCTCGTCGCGCGCGGACGTCAGCACCACTCCATCGAACCTGCGCCAGCTCGTGTGCTCCTCCCGGCGGAGCTTTCGCCAGTTCAGCGCGTTGTACACGCGTCGCTCGACGTTGGTCCGGGCCTCTGCCGTCCGCCGCACGACGTCGTACTCGATGTTGTGCTCGTCGAGAACGAAGACGGGACGGCGCGCGCCGGTGCGGCGAAACGAGAACGCCGCCATCTGCATGAACTCGAACTGGACGATGTCCCAGGCCTCGCTGGCCAGCACCCGATCGAGCTCTCGCTGAAAGTCGCGACGGCGCGCCTTGACCAGGTGCTCGAAGCTGCGCAGCGACACCGTTGACCGAAGCTGAAGGCGGCGCTTGATTCCGTCCTCATAGTCGCGTTCGGGTAAGGCCACGACAGTCCGGCAGTAAGAGTCGGTGGTGTCGAGCGAGCTCTCCATCCACTCGTCCGGCCGATTGAAAGCCAACACCGTCAGCTCGTGCCGAGCGGCGAGGTAGCGCGCGAGGCCGTCGATGCGGCGCTGGCCGCCGAACCGCGGTGGGCTGGGGAGGAATGGCGCGACGAACAGGATCTTCACAGCGGGGGGTCTGTGTTCGTCGCGCTCAGTACGGCTCGTAGCCCTTGTTGCCGTGGAGAGATGTGACGAAGCGGTAGGTCGAGTACGTGATGGGCGCGCGTACGAAGGTCTTCTCGCGGAGCTGCCCGAGCCGGCTCGTCTTGAACCAGTTGGGATAGAACTCGATCTCGCCACCATTCATCGCGAAGGGATCGGCGACCTTGTGCTGGATCTCGCCGAAGGTGATCGCCATCATCGGACGTGGGGTCGAGCTGCGGTTTGGCATCCCTCGGTGCCACAGCGTCGACTTCCGCACGAGGACGTCACCGCGGTGCAGCGGAACGCGCGTGGTCAGTCGATACTTGCGCTCGAGCGCGTATCTCCAGAACTTGTAGAACTCACGGTTCGTGCCAGGGAGGACGTCGATGGCGCCGTTCGTGACGTCGGTGTCGACGACCGCGGTGTTGCAGATCAGGAACTCCTTCAAGTAGGCGTCATCGAAGTGGTAATGCTGCGCGACGCTGCCAGGCAGGTTCAGGTTGAGCGTGGCCCGCACAGCGTCGACGATGTCAGGGCGGTAGGACCGGACGAGATCTATCACGCCACGTTCGGAAAGCTCGTCGTAGACGAACCGAGAGCCCTCACCAGGAAAGCAATTGAGGTGCCCGCTCAAGAGCCCGCCGCCCTTGAACGGCAGACCCTGCGTCACCTGGTGATTGAACGCCTCGAGGAGCTCGTCGGTGAACGCCGCCAGTCGGTCGCTCGAGACGACGCCGGGGATGACGATGTAGCCGTCGAGATCCAACGCCTTCGCAAACTCATCGGCATCGATGCCTACGGTGCCCAACATGCCCACTCCCGCGGGGTTCCACGCTCCGCCTGTTCCGATTAAACGGTACCAGAACGATCGGCTCGATCTTCCGCTCGACCGACCACGTCGGCAAACACCTTCGCTGTGTCATCGGCCATCCGCTTCGTGGTGAACTGCCTCTCGACCCGTTCGCGTCCGCGCTTCCCGTACTCAGCCCGCGTGTCAGCGTCGAGCAAGAGACGGCGAAGGTTCGCGGCCAGCGCGTCGCGGTCCCCGGGCGCCGACAACAGGCCCGTCACACCCTGCTCGACGACCTCGACCGTTCCGCCGTTGTCGAGTGCGACGACCGGCAACGCCATCGCCATGGCCTCCGCGAAGACCAACCCGAACGGCTCGAACATGGAGGGCATGGCGAACACGTCGGCACCTGCCATGAGCGCCGGAACGTCGTCGCGTCGACCGAGAAATCGCACCCGGCCGTCGAGGTCATAGGCGCGGACCATCTCTCGCAGTTCGTCGAGGTAGCCGGCTTGTGTCTCCTCGCCGACGACGAGGAGCACCGCGGTCGGGACTTCGCCGCTGACGTCGTGCAGAGCCTTGATCACTTCGCTCACGCCTTTGGCGGGGAACAGACGGCAGACGGTCAGGAGCACGGGTGTCGTGTCTGCGATCCCGAGCTCCCGACGGACCGTCTCGCGCCCGCGCCCGGGCTGCCAGCGCGCTGGCTCGATGCCGTTCAGGACGACATAGCTCGAGCGCGGATCGCAGCCCGCCTCGCGCAGCGTGCCGGCGACGTACTCCGAGATCGCGATGCGCGCGTCGGCACCGCGAATCGAGCGCTGCAGCGTCCCTCGCATCCACTCGGCATCGAAGCCGACGTGTGCGTGGATGATGCTCTTTGCTCCGGTGATGCGACTCAGGAGAACAGCGACCGCCGCGTCGCGCGGGCGATCGGCGGTGTGGATCACGTCGATCCCACGCCGGCGGACGTACCACGCAAGGCGAAGTACGCTCCAGGCGGCCGGCACCAGGCTGAGCGCAGCCACCGCCTTCGACACCAACGAGCTGCGGGGCATCTCGCGTCCAAGGTTGACGTCGATCATCGTGACCTCCGGGAAGTCGCGGATGCGTTCGTAGGTCGGAGTCGGGCGGTTCGCTGGACCCCTCACGCACGCGGCATGGACCTCGACACGAGACCGATCGAGCTCTCGCATGATCTCCAGGTGGACCCACGTGTCTGCCTCGAGTGGCGGCTGTCGCTTCGTGTCCAAGAACAGCGCCCGGATGGGGTCGTCGAGCTGACGTTCACCTCGCGGCATCGTGACGACCGGCCCCTTTCCCTGCTTTCGTCGCCTCCCCGTGTGTTCGTACCATGTTCTGTCGTGCGGACCAACCGGGCGGGGTGCCGCTGATGAACCTGATCCGAAGGAACATCCTTTGGCTGCTCGTCTCACAACTCTGCACGTGGACCGCGACGTTCGCGGCGCTGGTGATCGTTCCGAACAAGCTCGGAAGCACCGACTTCGGCACGTTCGCGTACGCGGGCGCCTTCGTGAGCTTCTTCACGCTGATCGGCGGACTCGGCACCTCACTGTTTCTGGCCCGGGCGATCGCCCGCGACTACAGCCTCATGGGTTCGTACATCTGGAATGGCGTCCTGCTGAAGCTCGTCGTCTGGGCCCTGCTGGCGCCGGTCGCGCTCGGCGTCGCCTACGCGCTCGGCAACCGAGGACAGACGCTCCTCCTCATCGCCATCGGATGTGGCGGCATGCTCCCGTATCTCCTCTGTGAGGTGTTCTTCGGAGCGCTGGGGGGCATGCAACGCCTGGCGCGGCCAGCGATGTGGCAGGTCGTGCAGACCTATGCCTCGACGGTCGGGAGCATCCTGGTGCTCGAGCTCGGCGGCGGCGTGGTGCCCTTCGCTGTCATCATGAGTTTCAGCGTCGTGATCCCAATGACAGCAACCGCGCTCATGGTGCGCCCGTTCGTTCGCGGGCACCGAGTCTTCGATTTCCAGCTTTGGCGTCTGCTGGTGGTCGGTGGCGCACCGCTCCTCGCACTCGCGTTCCTCAACCTTCTCTACGGCACGCTCGACGTGCCGATCCTCCACGCCATCGCCGGGAGCGAACCCGTCGGCTGGTACGGCGTCGCGCTGAGGTGGGTCGGCATCCCGCTGTTCATCACGACCGCGGTGGGAGCTGCGTACTACCCCGCGTTCTCTGCGCATGGAAAGCCGGTGAGCAAGGAGTTCGCTCCCCTCGTCAACCGCGCTCTCCAGATCGTGCTCTTCGTGACGATCCCCGCGTCGTTCGGGCTCATCTTCGTCGCTGACGACTTCATCCGGCTCGTCTACAACCAGGACTTCGACTCGTCGATCGTGTTGATCCAGATCTTGGCGATCGGGATCCCGATCATCGCCATAGACACCGTTCTGGCTACGGCGCTCATCGCCGCTGACAGGGTCAAGGGCTATCTCGCCGTCGCCGCCATCGCGGCTTGCCTCAACCCGATCGCAAGCGCGGTCGCGATCCAGATCACAGACAGTCGGTACGGCAACGGGGCTATCGGCGCGGCGGCGGTAACGGTGCTCACCGAGGTTTGGATCCTGCTCGGGGCCCTCCACTTCCGGTCGCCCGGTGTGGTCGACCGGGCCGAGTTCAAGCGCATCTTGCGCATCCTCGCCGCAACAGCCGCGATGGCGCCTTTCCTCCTCGTCCTGTCGGGCGCGCTACTCCCGGTGCAGGTGACAGTGGGGGCTGTGGTCTACGGCGCCGCGTCTCTGGCCTTCGGTGACATCAAGGTGGCCGAGCTGCGAAGCGTGCTCAGTCGGTCGAGCGTCAGCCAAGGTCAGGCCGGAGAGCCTGCCCCATCCGGCGACGCGGAGGTGAGTGACGAGATCAGCGCAGGTGCGCCCACCTCGCGAACGGACCACGAGCTCGACCCGCACCCGTGAGTGAAGCCGTGCCGGGCTTGCACGTCTTCGCTTCGGCACCTGCTTAGTGTGTGGGCAGTGCGCCCCGGCCCGGACGACCTCACCCGTGCAGTGAGATCAGCCCGCGCCCAAGTGGCATGGTTTCAGCCGGGCTTGACGGTCGCGTTGACATTGGCCGGCGTTCTTCCGCCGTACACCTCGGGATGGTTGCGAATCCGTCTCCTCCGAGCCGGGGGTTTGACCATCGGCGAGCACACTGGGATCGGCGGGCGGTTGTGGGTCGCTGGTGGTCCCCAGCCGGGCAGCCGGCTTCAGATCGGAGCCCGGTGCTTCCTGAACGACGCCTGCCGATTCGACGTCTCCGCGCCCGTGGTCATCGGCGACAACGTGTATCTCGGGCACGAGGTCGCCGTGCTCACTGCCAGCCACAAGATGGGTGACAGATGGCAACGAGCTGGCAGTACCGTCGCGGAGCCGATCTCGATCCAGCGCGGGGCGTGGCTCGGCGCCCGCGCGATCGTCCTCGGTGGCGTGACGATCGGCGAGGGGTCAGTCGTTGCCGCCGGCGCAGTCGTCACCCGGTCAGTCCCGCCGAACACCTTGGTCGGAGGCGTTCCCGCGGTGCTGATCCGCGAGCTGGATCCGTGACGTCAGCGCCGCCCGGCCGTGCTGGGAGTGGCTCTGCTACCGTGGGATGGCGATTCGAGGCCTCGGCGCGAAGGACGAGAGAGTGGCGGAATCTCATGTTGGCATCCCGAGTTTTGGCGCGCCATGGCCGCCTGGCCCTTCCGCGGACGCTCAGTTGAGGCGTTTCGACGCCATCCTCCCGCTTTTCGAGGCGCGATGAAGGGCCTGGTCTTGGCAGGCGGCGCGGGCACCAGGCTGAGACCCATCACTTACACGAGCGCCAAACAAGCGGTGCCCGTCGCCAACAAGCCGATCATCCTCTACGGGCTCGCCCACATGGCGGCCGCGGGGATCACCGACATTGGAGTGATCGTCGGTTCGACGAGGCCCGAGATCGAGGAGATCCTGGGTGACGGCAGCGCGCACGGCGTTCAGGTCACCTACATCGATCAGGCTTCACCTCTCGGGCTCGCGCACTGCGTGCTGATCGCTCGGTCGTTCCTCGGCGACGATGACTTCGTCATGTACCTCGGCGACAACATGATCGAGCAGGGCCTCGTCGACTTCGTCTCGAGGTTCGAGAGCAACCGTGATGCCAGCGGCGCGAAGTCTGCTGCCCGGCTGCTCTTGGCGAAGGTCGAGAACCCAAGTGCGTTCGGCGTGGCCGAAGTGGACGCAAGCGGTGCGATCACACGGCTCGTGGAGAAGCCTTCGGTGCCCCCGTCAGACCTCGCTCTCGTCGGGGTGTACCTGTTCGACCGCCGCATCCACGACGCGGTCGCAGCGATCACCCCATCGGCGCGGGGAGAGCTCGAAATCACGGACGCGATCCAGTGGCTCCTCGACGACGGAGCCGGGGTCTCGCACGAGGTCCTCGAGGGTTGGTGGATCGACACGGGCAAGAAGGACCCTCTGCTCGAGGCCAATCGCCGCGTGCTCGAGACGTTGTCGAGCGCGCTGCGACGGATCGGTTGACGCGGAGTCGGTCGTCGAAGGTCGAGTCGTCCTCGAGGCAGGAGCGGCGCTCGTGCGCTCACGTGTGCGAGGGCCCGTGATCATCGGCGCCGGAACCCGGGTCGAGAACAGCTACGTCGGCCCTTACACATCGATCGCTTCGGGATGCCAGATCGTCGACAGCGAGCTCGACCACTCAGTAGTCCTCGAAGGGAGCCAGATCGTAGGCATCCAGCGGATCACCGACTCCCTGATCGGTCGTGACGTCGAGATCCTGCGGTCGGACCACCGCCCAAGGGCCCTGCGCCTCATGGTCGGTGACGACTCCCGTCTCGAGCTCGAGTGAGCAGGTAGCGCCGATGCCACGAATCAGCGAGTCGAGCACGATCGACGGCGTGTACATCGTCGATCCCGACGTCCACGGTGACGATCGGGGCTACTTCGTCGAGACCTACCGCAGGGAATGGATTCCCGGCGGCCGGGAGATGGTGCAGGGCAATCGCGGCGACCGTCGGGCGGGTGCGGTCGTTGGCCTGCACTACCACCTGCACCAGGCCGACTACTGGTACGTGCCTTCGGGGCAATGCCGCGTCGTGCTGCACGACCTCCGCGACGGCTCGGCAACGGACGGCGCCACTCAGGTGATTGACCTCGGCTCGAGGCCCGGCGGAGTTCACGACCATCGCGCCGTCTACATCCCGCCCGGTGTCGCCCACGGCTTCGCTGCCCTCAGCGACATGACGATCACGTACCTCGTCGACAGTTACTACAACCCCGCGGATGAGCTGGGGGTCGCGTGGAACGATCCCGCGGTCGGTGCCGATTGGGGAGTCACACAGCCGACTCTGTCGGCACGTGACGAGGCCAATCCGTCCCGCGCCGCGATTCCCGCAGCTCTGCGGCCGCGAATGGGCGGCGACCGATGACCCGTCTCTTCGTCACCGGCGGGGCCGGCTTCATCGGTTCGAACTTCGTCCGTCACATCCTTCGAACGAGCGACGACAGCGTCACGGTGTACGACGCGTTGACCTACGCGGGCACCAAGGCGACGCTCGACGACGTCGCGTCAGATCCCCGATTCGGCTTCGTGGTCGGAGACATCTGCGACCGCGAAGCGGTGCAACGGGCCCTCGAGGGCCACGACGTGGTTGTGCACTTTGCTGCGGAAAGTCACGTCGACCGATCCATCGTCAGCCCCGATGAGTTCATACGCACGAACTGCCTTGGGACCAATGTCCTCTGCGACGTGGCACGCCGAGTCGCGGTCGAACGCTTCGTACACATCTCGACCGACGAAGTCTACGGCTCGATCGCTGAAGGCAGCTTTCACGAGACCGACCTGCTGCAGCCACGATCGCCGTATTCCGCATCGAAGGCGGGTAGTGACCTGATTGCTGCCGCGTACCGCGAGACCTACGGGCTACCGGTCGTGGTCACGCGGTCCTCGAACAACTTCGGTCCGTACCAGTACCCGGAGAAGGTCATCCCGCTCTTCGTCACCAATCTGCTCGACGGGGAAACCGTGCCGCTATACGGAGACGGTTTCAACGTTCGCGACTGGTGCTACGTCGAGGACAACTGTGCCGCCATTGACGTCGTGCGCCGCCAAGGCGACGTCGGCCGCACCTACAACGTCGGCGCCGGCAACGAGGTCACGAACCGCGACCTCACCGACCGACTCCTCGCGCTCTGTGGTCGCGACGAGTCGTCGGTCCGCTATGTGGAGGATCGGCTCGGGCACGACCGGCGCTATTCCATCGACACGTCTGCAGTGCGTGCCCTGGGCTGGTCGCCGAGACACGACCTCGACTCCGCTCTCGAGCGAACAGTTGCGTGGTATCGCGACAATCGCCAGTGGTGGAAACCGCTCAAGGCTCGCGCGACGACATGAAGGTGCTCGTGACTGGAGCTGGAGGCCAGCTCGGTCACGACGTCGTACGCGCCTTCGCCAACGACGACGTCGTCGCCGCACCGCACGCAGTGCTGGACACCACGAATCGGGCGGCCGTACAGGACGCCGTGGACTCAGCCCGACCCGACGCGGTCATTCACTGCGCGGCGTGGACTGCAGTGGACGCGTGCGAGTCGGATCCCGACCGGGCGTTTGCCACGAACGCTCTGGCTGTCCGCTACGTCGCGGACGCCGCCGAGTCGGTCGGCGCCCACCTTTGCCACGTGTCGACGGACTATGTCTTCGACGGTCTGAAAGCGAGCCCATACAACGAGCAGGACACACCCGCGCCGCTCTCTGTCTACGGAGCTTCGAAGCTCGCGGGCGAACGTGAGGCCGGGCCCCAGGCGACGATCGTACGTACGTCTTGGGTCTGCGGACTGAACGGGGCGAACATGGTCAAGACAGTGCTGCGCCTTGCTGAGCAAGACCAGGATCTCGCCTTCGTCGATGACCAGCGCGGATGCCCAACCTTCACCGAGGACCTTGCAGCGATGATCCGGACGCTCACCATGCTGCGGGTGCCCGGGCTGGTCCACGTGACAAACCAGGGCCCGGTTTCGTGGTTTGAGTTCGCGCGTGAGGTGCTGGCGGAGGCAGGCGACGATCCTGACCGCGTCCGCCCGATCCGCACCGCGGAACTTCGCCCCGCGCGACCGGCGCCTCGCCCCGCGAACTCGGTGCTCGACAACGCGGCACTGCGCTCGGCGGGCTTCCCGCTGCTCGATGACTTCCGCGTGCCGCTCGCGCGCCTCGTGCGGCAACTCGTTGCTCGACCGTGAGCTGGACACGGTCGTGCTGGGGGAGCAGCTCACCGCTGCCGCAGCCGACGTCCAGCATGCTCGAACCGACGGGAACACGCGCGCGAATACGATGCCTCCGATGGTCGCCTGCCAGCGTCTCGACGTCCTTGTGGTAACGGACTGGCTCGTCACACAGCCCAGCCACGCCCTCGTCCAATGGCCGCTGAAAGCATCAAAGGCCAGCCGTCCGCGTACAGACTGCCTGGCTCGGTTCCATGTCTGAACGCCCTTTTGAGGCCCCCCGCGTATCGGTCGTCATCCCGGCCTACAACTCCGAGGCCTACCTCGGCATCACGTTGAAGAGCGTCATCGCCCAGACCTTCTCGGCTTGGGAGACGATCGTGTACGACGACGGCTCGAGCGATGCCACGGAGGCGGTGGCTCGGCAATTCGCCGCCGATGACAGCCGTATCAAGGTCATTTCCGCCGAGAACCGAGGCGTTGCAGTGGCCCGCAACCGGGGATTTGCGGAGACCGACCCCCGCTCCGAGTTCGTCATCTTTCTCGACAACGACGACGTGTGGCTGCCCGAGATGCTCGACTCCCTCGTGGCGGTACTCGACGCTCACCCGGAGTACGCCGGAGCGCACACGTTGGTGCGGTGCATCGACGAGTTCGGGGACCTGGTACCAACCGACGACCTCGAGCAGCGGCTGCGCGACCGCAAGGGCTTCCACGACGGACGCTTGACGTCGGTTGAGCCGTCGGCGCCGACCACATTTGCCGATCTCGTGTTCGAGAACTGGGTGGTGTCACCAGGCGCGCTGCTGGTTCGCCGGCCGATCTTCGATCGGACCGGTGGTTTCGACGCGAGCACCGTCCCGGCCGACGACTGGGACATGGTCGTCCGACTGAGCCGCTGGGGCGACTTCGGCCGAGTCGATACGGCGCTGCTGCTCTGGAGGCGTCACGCTGGCGCCCAGTCCTATCACTCGCCGAGTTGGCGCAGCGCAGTCCTCAGGGCGCGTGACAAGACCTTGATGGATCGGTCGAACACACCCGAACAACTCCGCGCGGCTCGGATGGGTTACACGACCTACGTGCGCGGGACCTGGCAGACGGCGATCCGCCTCGGGGCGGAGCGGCGCTTCGGTGCCGCCTCCCGCCAGATGGCCAAGGCACTCGAACAAACAGCTCGGTACATCCGCGCAGTAGCCGCGACCCCTGCGGTAGCGAGCCTACGACCCCAGTCGGGGACGGTCAGATCGCGCCGAGTACAGCAATTCGTGACAGTCCCCTTCAGGCAAATGCGCTTGCGTCGAGAGCGGTCTTGCGAAAGAGGAGTGTCACCCCGTAGAAGGGGCGACCGCGAACCATCGCCTCCGTGAAACGGACATGGACTTGGTGGCACATCTCGCGTTGCAGAACTCGCAGTAGCTGATCCACGCTGTATCGGTTCATCTGCATCACTGGCGTATTGAGGGGGCGCTGCTTGAGGAGGTTGCAGAGAGCATTCACGAGTGCGATGTGCTCCTGAGCGTCCATCAGTAGCCGCCGCTGAAGCGGAACCGGAGTGGCGAACCCACATGTGACGTGCAAGGCACCAATGCCGTCGGGCCGCAACGCCTTGACAAGTCGCTCGAAGATCTTTACACCGCGCTTCGGTGGGATGTGCTGGAACGTGATGAGCGAGTGCACGAAATCGAACGTTCCCGTCACTCGGGAGAGCGTGTCGTCGCTCTGCAAAAGCTCGACATTGGTGAGGCCCCGTTCGACGACGTTCTTCCGCGCTTCGACGAGCATTGATGGTGATATGTCGACGCCGACCACGGAGGCAGATCGCATCGCGAGCGGGACGACGAGACGCCCTACGCCACAGCCGAAGTCGAGCGCCCGCTCCGGGCGAAAATCGGGTGCGAGGCATTCGCGCACTGTCGCCAGCAGGGTATCGATGTACCTCTCACCCGACGCGAAGAACGCACGCTTCGCGTCGGCGGTGAGGTTTGCCGTTCGGAACTGGTCCGCGGTGAGAACGCCGAAATACGGGTCTGTCCGGCCGTAGTACTCCCACGCCGCGTCCGTTGTCCGCTCAAGCACTGCCGTCAGACCTCGTCACGACGGACAATCTAGCCGCCGCTTCTGGGGAACTTCATAGCCTCGCGAACCCGCGGAACGTCTTTCCCCGGTCAAGAGTCCGTCCGACAGTTCCGGCGCCGATCCGCGAGCTGGGACTGTGACGTCAACGGCGCCGAGCCGTCTCGACGAGCAGGTCCACGAGGCGTGACGCGTTCGTGGCCGCGTTGAACTCGTCGCGCACAACGCGCTGCGCGTTCGAGCCGAACTCGCGCCGAAGTGCCGGATCCGAGACGAGGCGATCGAGCGCGGAGGCGAGGGCGACGTCGTCGCCAGGCGGCACGAGGAGGCCTGTCTGTTCCGGGCGCACGAGCTCGCTGATCGCGCCGACGTCGGTGCTGACGAGCGGCAGGCCGGCGATGCCGGCTTCGGCGAGCACGAGAGCGAGGCTGTCAGCCAATGTCGGCAAGCAGAAGATGTCGGCGTTCCAGTAGAGGTCGATCAGTGCCGGGCTGTTCGGCTCCACGCCGTAGTGAACGGTGATTCCCGGCTCGGTCGGGAGCGCGTCGCGCGTCACGATGTCGAGCTCTACGTCGGCGCCGCCGGACCGAAGCCGCCGCACCGCTGCGAGGAGCTCGGGACCACCCTTCCGCGCGAAATCTCCCCCGACGAAGAGAATTCGGACCGGAGCGGCGGCGTCGTCGTCATGGAGACGTTGCCGTGCGACCCAGTGGTCGCAGTCCACACCCGGCGGGATGACGATGACCTTCTCGGGCGGTACCTCGTACCGATCGACGAGTCCCTGCTTCGCCCAATTCGACCACGCGACGAGCCACACGGCGCGGGCGAAGCAGGACCGGTTCAGGCGCCATTTGATCCGTTCGATGGTCGCGCCGTTCGTGGCGTGCCCGTAGTAGAAGCCGAGTGCGTCGAATTGAATAGGCGTCGCGTCGAGGGAGACCACGCTCGGGATCCGGCGCAACACATCGGGCATCAGCGTCGCTGCGACTTGGGTGTGCACGAAGAGGGCGTCGAACCTTCGTTCGCGCCCCATCTCCCGCACCGCATGCCGAGCCCGGAATCCGGCACGAATCGTCCAGTACCCATATCCGGGAGGCCGCGCCCAACGTCGGCCGAGCGCGAAGTCGATCGGAGCGAACGCGGCCTCGATCCGAGGGTCGGGGCTCACCAGCCGAATGAGGTTGTCGGAGTGAGTGACATGCCCGAGCGACTGCTCGAGCACGAATGCAACTCGGGGCGGAGCGGTCACCCGAGAACCGGGACCGCATCGGAACGGGCGAGTCGCTGAAGCGGGTCGCTGACCTCGTTGGCCCCTCGGCAGTGTTCGAGGCTGCACGGCACCCTCAGGAGGGCGGGGTCCAGGTGCATTGACGACGGCGTGCGCGGCTCGACGACATCAGCTCGTCGCGGAGCTACAACGGCATGACGAGGCGCGAGACATAGGCCTACGGTCGGCATCTACGGCGCCAACGTTAGCCCGGGGCCGATCTGCGACGTCGGTGTCGTGGTCGTGTTCACGCCCAAAGTCGGCGCCGTTGAGCGGCCGGAGTGACCACGGAGACGGCGACGGCCCGAGCGGCGCCCTTCCACACGCGCATCTGCTGAAGCGGCATGCTCGCCGCAGCCAGGCACCGTGTTTGATACTCCCAGTAGTCGTCGTCGCGCTTCGTGAAGAGCTCGCGCAGGCGCTGCCGGCCGAGACCTTCGTAGAACCAGTTCTCCTGCGCCCGGAGACGGTCCTGGAGCTCGGTCGGGTCGAGAAACGCGGGACCGTGCCGGCGCAGCGCGATCATGCTGTCAGCAGCGATGGGCGAATAGTCCTTCGTCGAGCTGGTGATCGACGATGGATGGATCCGCAAGTAGCTCAGAACCTGATGAACGAACCCGAAGTCGGAGGTTGCGAGGATTCGAAGGGCGGCGTCAGTGTCGAAGAACACGCTGGCCTCGCTGAAGAAGGCAGCTTCCGCCCCCCGAACGATGTCGGCGCGATACATAACGGTGGATTGGTTTCCATACGGGAAGATTCCCTGGGCGAGGTGCGCCCGCCCCACCTCCTGACCCGAGAAGACGACTCGGTCCACGGGAAGGCCGTCGCCCCACAGCGCCTTGTCGATCAGGGTGTACGAGCTGACGATGCCGACGCTTGGGTTCGCGTCCGCGAGCGAGACCATCTCCGTCAGGCACTGCGGGTACAACCAGTCGTCCCCCAGCACCATCTTGCAGTACGTGGACGTCTCTGAGATCTGTGCCAGCGCAAAGTTGAAGTTGGCGCATTGCGAGAGGAACTCGGGCGGGCTCGTGAGCCTGATCCGATCGTCCTTCTTCGCGTAGCTCTCGACGATCTCGCGGCCTTCGTCGGTGCTGTGATTGTCAACGAGGACATACTCGAAGTCCTCGAACGTCTGGGCGAGCACGCTTCCGATGCATTCTTCGAGGTAGTCGGCCGTGTTGTAAAAGGGAGTGACGACGCTGACGGTCGGACTCATGACGTGGTCTCCGGGTCAGCGCGTTCCGCGCGATCGGCGGCGATACAGCCGGGCGCGCCGAACCGACCATCTCCCCCCACCGCCTCACTGTACATAGCGATCTTCAGAGGCTCCGATCGGCGGGTGGTTTCCTGGCGGCGACGAGCGGACGGATGACGTCACAGACGCGGTCGACGTCGGCTTCGGAGAGCATCAGAGCCGAGGGGAGGTTGACTCCTCGCGCGGCAAGCGAGTAGCTCACGCAGTTCACCCGGGCTGCCCGAGCGACATCTGGCGAGTCAGCGAACGCGGGCAGCGAGCTGAGGGCCGGGAAGAAGGGACGCGTCGCGATCCCATGAGCCGCCAATGCATCGCGCGCGTTGTCGCCCGTCACGCCCGTCGTCTCGTCGAAGACCGCGGTCACCATCCAGTAGGTCGCTCGCTCACCGGTGCGCTCAACGTTGAGGCTCGAGCGCGAGTCCTTCGAGTCGGTCCCTGTACCAACCGAAGATCTCACGCTTCTTCGCGATCAGCTCTTCGATGCGGTCGAGCTGCACACGTCCGAGGGCGGCCTGCAGCTCGCTCATCTTGTACTTCCATGCGACCTCGACGCTGCGGAACGACACATCACCCGGGAGCCGGCCGTGGTCGCGAAGAAACAGCATCCGTTCGTGAAGCGCACGGTCGTCGCACAGCACCATGCCGCCCTCGCCGGTCGTGAGCGTCTTGGATCCGTGGAAGCTGAAGGTCGAGACCGTTCCGAAGGAACCCGCGGCGCGGCCCTCTTGCCAGCCGCCCGCGGCCTCCGCCGCGTCCTCGATCAAGGCGATGTCGTGTTCGGCTGCGAGCGCCTCGAAGGCGACGAGATCGGGGAACCCTCCGTAGAGATCGACGAGCATGATCGCCTTCGTGCGAGGCGTGAGCACCGGCAGCACTGACTCGATGGAAGCGCACCAGGTGTCTGGCTCGACATCGACGAAGATCGGCGTCGCCCCGACGTAGTGGATCGGCGCGGCTGTCGCGATCCAGGTCGACTCGGGAACGACCACCTCGTCGCCTGGTCCGATGCCGAGCGCCATGAGGGCGAGGTGGAGCCCGCTGGTGCAAGACGGCAGCGCGATCGCATGGCGTCGCCCGACGGCGGCGGCGAACTCGGCCTCGAAAGCACGGCTCTCGAGGGTCGCGCCCTCATACCAGGAGCCTCGGGCGGCGGCGGCGACCGCTTCGACTTCGCGCTCGGTGATCCACGGCCCAGCCACGGGAATCGCACCCGGGCGTGGCCCGACGACCGCGTCCGCGGCGCTCAGCGGTCGGGGATCGCTCAACGGGCGTTCGCGCTGGCGCGCTCCGCTCCAGCCCGGTATTCCTCGCCCAGCTGCGCAGCCAACGGCGACGCCTCCGTCTTGTACAGGGTGAAGTGCGGATCGGCGCTGGCGTCCTCGTCCTGGCGGTGGGTCGAGTAGTAGTAGAGGTTGAGGACCTTGCGCGTCACCCCGGGAGGGCACGAGTTCGGTACACGCTGGCCGTGATTCGAGTGCTCGCTCGTCGAGAAGACCACGAGTCGATTGAAACGGGGATAAGCCAGGTCGACCGGCCCGGTCATCTCCCGGTCCCAGAACTCGATCGCGCCGCCCCACTCCTCCTCCCATGCCTCGGACAAGTAGAGCAGTGCGTTCACGCGCCGATACGCCTGGAGCTTGTGGTGCCAGTTGAAATCCGCGTGGATCTTCAGGAAGTCGCCGGGCCCGCTGAGGTGCACACCACCGCCGATGAAGTACGGATCGGGGATGAGGTTGTCGATGCCGGTCAGCGTCTCGATGAAGAGGAGGAATTGCCGGCTGTTCAGCTCACGCAGCATCTGCCGGTGCAGACTCGGGAGCTTGGTCTCGTCCTGCTGGTACACACGGCGGTTCTGCTCGTTGTCGCGCACGACCCACTCGATCGAGTCGAACGTCGGGAACGACTCCGCGAGGCTGACAGCAAGGTCGTGCGGCAGGAAGTCGTCGTAGACGCCGTGGGGAAACGGCTCGGCCCTCCTGGTACGAATCGCAGCCGGCAACCGCCAACGCCGAGTACGAATAGTCGTCGAATACACCGAGAGGATCCACGCCGCTCATCTGCTCTCCACCTGAGTCGTCCGCCGTGAGTTCACCAGGGTGAGGAAATGGTACCGCCCGCGCGCAGGAGCGACCACGTGGTGTGGCCGAGGGCGTGCGATGCTGTCCGCGATGGCGAGGGTGCTCCTGACCGGGGCGGACGGCTACATCGGTGTGCGTCTCGGCGATCACCTGCTGCGCTCGGGTTTCGACGTGGTCGGTCTCGACAGCGGATTCCATCGTGTCGGCTGGCTCTACCCCAGCACCGACCTGCGCCCGGCCATGATCACGAAGGACACCCGGCAGCTGCGAGCTGAGAGGATCTCGAGGGGTTCGACGCCGTCGTCCACCTCGGCGAGGTCTCGAACGACCCGGTCGGCGCACTCGACGAGCGGGTCACATATCGGATCAACCACGAGGGCACCGTCCGCCTCGCGGAGCTGGCCAAGCGCGCGGGGGTCGAGCGCTTCGTGCAGATGTCCTCGTGCAGCGTCTACGGCGTCTCCGGCGATCGGCCGAGCACGGAGAACGATCCTGTCGAGCCACTCACTGCCTACGCTCGGTGCAAGGTGCTGGTCGAAGAAGCGGTCGGCGACGCTCGCCGACGACACCTTCTCGCCGATCTTCCTCCGCAACGCCACGGTCTACGGCGCTTCGCCGCGGCAGCGCTTCGACCTCGTCGTCAACGACCTCGCGGCGACGCGCGTACCTCTACAAGGAGATCCGGATGACGAGCGACGGCACGCCGTGGCGTCCGTTCGTCCATCTGCTCGACGTCGCCACTGCGGTGTCGTGCGTGCTTCGGTCACCACGAGAGATCGTGCACGGCGAGATCTTCAACGTCGGCTCGTCCGGCGTCGAACTATCAGATCCGCCAGATCGCCCAGATCGTCGGCGACCTCGTACCGGGATGCGCCGTCTGCCTCGGCGACTCCAGTGCCGACAAGCGCAACTACCGGATCGACTTCAGCAAGATCGAGGCGACCTTGCCGGGCTTCTCCTGCGCGTGGGACATCGAGCGCGGCGTCGCCGAGCTGCTCGACGTCTTCGCCCGTGTCCGGTTCGACGAACCGACGTATCGGTGGCGCGGCTACACCCGGCTCGAGCAGATTCGCCACCTGCTCGACACCGGGCAGATCACCGACGACTTGTTCTGGACCACCACCGCGTGACAGACCCTGACGCGGTCGCGGTCACCGCCTGCCGATCGTGTGGCGGGCGGGAGCTGCACGAGGTCTTGTCCCTCGGCTCGACACCGATCGCGAACGCGTTGGTCGACCCGGACGACGCCGCCGACACGGATCCGGTGTTTCCACTCGACGTGGTCTTCTGCACCACTTGCGCACTCGTGCAACTCGGACATGCTCTGCCTGCGGAACACATCTTCGACGAGGAGTACCCGTACTACTCGTCCTTCTCGGACGCGCTCTGCGCGCATGCAGCCGCCCACGTCGATCGACTCATCTCTGAACGCCGCCTCGGTCCAGACGTCGCTCGTCGTCGAGGTGGCGAGCAACGACGGGTATCTCTTGCGCAACGTCGTTGCTGCCGGTGTGCCGGCGCTGGGCATCGACGCCGCGCCGGGGCCAGCGGCCGCCGCCGAGGCGATCGGCGTACCGACGATCGTCGGCTTCTTCGGCGTCGAGCAGCGCGCTCGCGATCCGCGACGATCATGGGCCTGCCGATGTAATCGTCGCCAACAACGTCATGGCGCACGTCCCCGACCTCGATGACTTCGTCGGCGGGTTCGCGGCGCTGCTCGCCGACGACGGGCTGCTCACGGTCGAGAACCCGTACGTGCGCGATCTCGTCGAGCACGTCGAGTTCGACACCATCTACCACGAGCACTACTGCTACTTCTCGTGCTCGTCGGTCGACGCGCTGATGACGCGACACGGCTTGCATCTCAACGACGTCGAGTACTTCCCGGACCTGCACGGTGGCTCGTTGCGATGGCACATCGGCCGCCAGCCCAACCGTTCCCTGCGGTGCCAACGGCAGCTCGATGCCGAGCGAGCTTCCGGCATCACCGGAATCGACTACTACGCTCGGTTCGCCGAGCAGGTGCAGATGTGCCAGCACGAGCTCCGGTCGCTGCTCGACGACTTGACCCACGACGGGCACCGGGTCGCCGCCTACGGCGCAGCCGCCAAAGGCGCGACCCTTCTCAACAGCACTGGCATCGGCCGCGAACGGATCGAGCTATGTCGTCGATCGCAACGTGCACAAGCAAGGAAAGCTCATGCCGGGCTGCCGACTGTCGATCGAGCCCGTCGAGACACTTCTCGAGGACAGACCCGACGACGTACTGCTGCTCGCGTGGAACTTCGCCGACGAGATCGTCGACCAGCAGGCCGCATACGTTGCCGGCGGCGGACGCTTCTACGTGCCTGTCCCGCGTCCTCTCCGGATCGCCGGATGATGGCGAGCCTTCACCTGTGACGCCTCAGACTCGGTAGTAGCAGATGAACGGCGCGTAGTAGAAGCGCTTCAGCTCCACGTCGTTCATACACAACGCCTGGCGCGCTGCCTTGGTCTCGCCGCCAAACTTTTCGTAGTTGAACTCGTCGAAGGCGACGACACCGCCCTTCGCGACGAGGGGCAGGAAATGCTCGAGCGCGACGCGAGTCGGCTCGTAGAGGTCGAAGTCCAGGTAGAGCATCGCGATCGTGAGGTCGGAAGTTCGCTCGACGAACTCTGGGATGGTCGCGGTTGCATCACCCTTCACCAGCTCGACTTTGCGCATGTGACCGACGGCTCGGTTCATGTCGAACAGGTCGAGTGCGGCTCGCAAGGTCTCCTCCCCTGACGCAGAGAAGTCGACCTCGGAGAGGTCGGAAGGATCCTCGTCAGTTAGGGAACGGAATCCCGCAAAGGTGTCGAAACCGATGATGCGGCGATTGATTGCGTAGGGCTCGATGACCGATGAGATGTGTGCGAGCAGCATCAGGCCATTGCCTTTATTCAGGCCACACTCGATGAAGTGCCCACCGACATCGCGCGCCATGAGACAGAGCTCGACACGTGCGACGAGGTCCGCAACCGCCTGGCGCCGTGCGAACAGGAAAGGGCTGTCAGCGATCTGGATCGGATCAACCGAGCGGGCCAACCTCTCACGCTCTTGGTGATACGCCTGCTCCTGCTCGGTGAAGAACCGTCCGAGGGAATTCACCATTTCGAGCGACCCATGAGTCTCCTCTTCGTACGGAAAGCGGCCGACGCTACCAACTCAGCCCTCGAAACGGTCGAAGACCGAGTCGAGATCGATCGCGTCGATAGTCGGGGCGGCCGCATCGCGGGCTGACAGGATCGGCGACTCGATCGGCCATGCGAGCGCGAGCGACGGGTCGTTCCACGCCACAGTGAGCTCGGCCTCCGGCTCGTACGGACGCGAGTGCAGATAGCAGACGTCGGCTTGGTGCGACACGACCTGAAAGCCGTGCGCGATGAAGGGCGAGAGGTACAGATGCTGATGAGCGACGTCGTCGAGCTCGAACCGCTCGACACGCCGAAAGGTCGAAGACCACGGCCGAGTGTCGACGACGTAGTCGACAACCGATCCGCGGGCGCAGCGCACGAGCTTCGTCTCGCCGAGCCCACCGCGGACGTGTAGCCCACGAAGCACTCCCTTGTCCGAGCGCGACTGGTTCTGTTGCACGAAGTCGGCGTCGAGCCCAGCGTCGCGACACCATGCGACGTTGAACGTGCGGACGAACCAACCCCGCTCGTCGCGCGTGACGCGTGGCCGGAGCACGAACACGCCCTCGATCGACGTTGCCCGCACCTCGCCGTCCGGATGGGCTACGACTTCCACACCTGCCACGGAGGGTCCCCGCTGTCCCACATCGAATTAAGCAAGTCCTTGTCTCGAGCGGTGTCCATGCACTGCCAGAAGCCCTCATGGCGGAAGCCGGTCAGCTCGCCCGCGTCGGCGAGGCTCTCCAGGGGCTCGCGAGCGAAGTCGACATCGCCGGGGATGAAGTCGAACACGGCGGGCTCCAATACGAAGAAGCCCCCGTTGATCCAACCCTCCGACATCTGTGGCTTCTCGTCGAAATGCGTCACCTGACCATCCTCGACCGTCAGCTTGCCGAACCGCGCGGGTGGGCGAACCGCTGTCACCGTCGCGACACGGCCCATTCGCCTGTGGAACTCGATGAGTTCGTCGAGGTCGACGTCGGAGACCCCGTCGCCGTACGTCATCAGGAACGGCTCGTCGGCGAGGAGCGACTGCACCCGGCTCAATCGTCCGGCGGTCTGCGTCCACTGACCCGTGTCCACGAGCGTCACTCGCCAATCGTCTCGGGGAGTGTCGAGGACCTCGACCGAATTCGTGGCGAAATCGATGGTGACATCCGCCCCGAGCGCCAGCGAGTCCGCGAAGTAGCGCTTTATCTGGTCACCCTTGTAGCCCAGGCAGACGATGAACTCACGGTGCCCGAAGTGCGAGTAGTGCTGCATGATATGCCACAGGATCGGCCGGTGACCGATCTCGACCATCGGCTTGGGTCGAACGGTGGTTTCCTCGGCGATCCGGCTGCCGAGTCCACCCGCGAGCAGCACGACCTTCATGTCCGAAATGCTCTCGGCTGCTCGCTCACCTGCGTCAAGTTAGTGGCGATCCTGCGGGTGGCATGGCGCGAAGGCCCCGCGTGCGGCAACATGATTGCCTGTCGGCCCGGCCGTGGGGCAGATGAGGTTGGCGGAAGAAGAGCGATGAAAGTGACGGCGGTATGAGGGACGCGGTGAACGCTCCCCGAATCTCAGTTGTCATTCCGACCCGCGACCGCCCTGAGGACCTCGCACGGTGCCTAGCGTCAGTGCTCGCGTGCCAGCACGATGCGTTCGAGGTCATCGTCGTCGACCAAAGCGATCCTCGCTCAACCGTTTCGCTTGATGACCGCGTCGTATACCTCCCGACCGAGTCTCGGGGAAAGTCAGCTGCGCTGAACATCGGAATTGCCGCGGCACGCGCCGATCTCATCGCGTTCACCGACGACGACTGCACCGTTCCGCCCGACTGGCTTGCCTGCGTCGAGGAGCTGTTCGATCATCACCCGGAGATCGCGATGGCGTTCGGGGAGCTGCGGGCGATCGACCATGACCCGAGCCATGTCTTCGTACCGGCGGTCGCGTTCAAAGGATTTCGGATCGTCAGTGACGCACGTTCGGGACACCTTCGCGGCGGCGCCGGCGCAAACATGGCTGCGCGGCGGAACATGTTCGACGCAATCGGTCGCTGGGATGAGCAGATCGGTCCCGGAGCCCGGTTCCGATCGTGCGAGGAGTACGACGTCTACTACCGGGCTCTCGCGAGCGGGCGATCCGTAGCGTTCGCGCCTCAGATCACCGCCACTCACTGGGGCGCGCGGTCATACGCCGACGGGTCGGGCGGCGTGCTGAAGCGCAACTACGCGTATGGAGAAGGCGCCGTGATCGGAAAGCACCTTCGGATCGGCGACGGCCGAATGGCGATCGTCGCGGCCCGGATCACCGCGCAGGACCTTCGTTTCGTCGCGAGCTGCGTCGTGCACCGGCAAAGGATCGGCCTCGGTCAGGTGGCTTACAAGTGGGGCGGACTCGCCAAGGGCGTCATCGCCCCCGTCGACCGCCGAGGAAAGGTCTTCGCCGGTTCGGCGACGAGCGCGTCACTAGTCGCGGGTCGGCACCGCGAAGCGCAAGGTCCTCGCATCGACCGGGAGACGGATGCCGCCCGCGAACCCGGCGATGAACCCGGTGATCCTCGCGAGGCCGTGAGGTCGTCTCAGATGGAAGAGGTCGGCGATCGGCGGCCACAATGCATGAGAGAACTCCCAGACGGCCAGAACCACCGAGCGAAGCTCCCCCGCACGAATCGGCTTCGCGCACGCGGCGCCAATACCAACGTAGTCACCACGGGCGTGGTCTCGTCCCTGCCGGAGCGTGCGGAATCCGTGATGCACGACGCGCCGGTCTCCTGTGGTGTACACGTGCCATCCCCGCAGCAACACGCGGGCCGCGATGTCCACGTCGTCGGCCGACATGAACCGGGCCCCAGGCCCGAAGAGCTCGTCGAACCCACCGAGCCCGAGCATCACGTCGCGACGTACTGCCATGCCAGCGCCCATCCCGCGCGTCCCACAGAGCTCCTTGATCGAACGAAGCAGGCGTCTCGGCTCAGTCGACTCGGGAACATAACCGGCAGCCGGGTCGTAGGGCGGAGCTTCGACGCGGCAGAACGCCAGCGCCGCGCTGGGCTCTTCCTCGAACACGCTTGCCATCGCGCCGACCCAGCCGAGCTGTGCCTCGCAGTCATCGTCTGTACAGACCAACACGTTGCTCCGCGCGAGTCGGAGAGCCTCATTGAGGGCGGCACCCTTACCCCGCGTCTCCGACCGAACGTACAGAAGACGCCGATCGCTGCGAAGCGCATTCAGCGCTTGCTCGGTCTCGGACCCGTCGCTCTGGTCGATGACGAGCAGCTCGAAGTCTTCGGGGCTCCTAAGGAGCGAACGAACCGCTTTGACGATGTCGGCCGGACGGTTCCGCGTGCAGACGACCGCTGTCGGGACCTCGGCGCCCGTCACGAGCTCGTCTCGCCCAAAGCAGGAAACTCCCCAAGGCTTCTGAGGGGAGAGCGATCATCCCCGCGTGGGTGTTCGGAAGCTCTGGACCCTACCCCGTCGCCTCTTGCTACGGTGAGGGCCCATCCCGTTGCGGCGGAGTGTTGACCGGCGATGACTCTCGACGCAGCAACCCAACTCCGCCCCGTGCTTCTCACCGTGTCCGGGGTCATTCCATCCGACCTCGACGACTCCATCGAGATCGGTCGCCGTCCGCGCGCCGACTACTCGGAGATGGCGAAGGCGTTTGACGCGACGCTGCTCGACCATCCGGCAGCAACCCGTCAGCTCGGCCGTGTCGGTGCGCTCGTCGAGCGGTTCGCCGGCTCGAACCTCACCTTGGCGATGGCTTGCTTCGTCAACAGGCGACGACATCGAGTGGTCTTCACCGACGGCGAACAGGTCGGTCTGCCTTTCGCCGCCTTGTGCTGGCTGACTCGCCGTCGACCGCGCCACATCATGATCGGGCACCGGTTGTCCGCGCGGAAGAAGGTCCTCGTGCAC
Organism: uncultured Acidimicrobiales bacterium; assembly: GCA_963802505.1. GTDB lineage: Bacteria > Actinomycetota > Acidimicrobiia > Acidimicrobiales > DATKAS01 > DATKAS01. The sequence continues at coordinate 140,923 of CAWDJB010000002.1, forward strand.
CGACTCCTCCGGCTGCAGCGCCGTGTCGACCGCGTCGTCGTTTACGCGTCAGAGCAACGACGCTTCGCAATCGAGCAGCTCGGGTACCCGCCCGAACACGTCGTGCTTCATCCCTTCATGGTCGACACCGCCTTTTGGCGTCCCGAGCACGTCACCGCCACAACGGGCCCGCGTCCCATGATCTGCGCAGTCGGTCAGGAGCTGCGCGACTACCCGACGCTGGTCGAGGCAGTGCGTGGCCTCGACGCCGACGTGGTCATCGCGGCCGCCAGCCCGTGGTCGAAGCGCGACGACACGTCCGCCGGTCTGGACATCCCAGCCGAACGTCACCGTCCGCCCCTGTGATCACTTCGAGCTCCGCCAGCTCTACGCCGACGCCGCGCTGGTCGTGGTGCCCCTGCAGGAGACCGACTTCCAGGCCGGCATCACGACGATCCTCGAAGCCATGTCGATGAGTCGGGCGATCGTCTGCACGAGGACGACCGGCCAGACCGACACGATCGTCGAGGGCGAGACCGGGAGATACGTGCCGGTCGGCGACGCCGGCGGCGCTTCGGGCAGCCATCGAGGATCTGCTGGCCGACCCCGCCGAGGCGGCCCGGCTCGCCGCAGCGGGTCAGCGCTGGGTGCGTGCGCACGCGGACATCAAGGGCCTACGCCGCCGACCTCGCCTCGCTGGTCGAAGCGACGAGCCCGGGGATGCCGTAGGTCACATTTCGCTGGAAGATTCCCCCAGGCTGCCGATGTACCCTCGCAGGCGGGACCGACGCGAGGCGGAGTAAGGGGCGGTGGACGGAAGGTCGATGCTCGGGAGAGCTGGGCAAGCCCTGCGGTGCGCGTTCGTAGGCGACGAGGCGTTGGTCGCCCAGTGCATCCAGATCGCCCAGGCCCACGGCCTGGTGCCGGTGCTCGTGGCGACCACGAGCCCGATCGTCCGCGACTTCGCCACGACCGAGCACATCCCCACGGTCGGCCACGGCGCGGAGCTCGTTGCTGGCCTCGATCACTACCCGTCTGACGTGCTCTTCAGCATCGCCAACCTGCGTGTGCTCCCCGACGACGTGCTCGCCCGGGTGAGAACGGCGATCAACTTCCACGACGGCCCACTGCCGGGGTACGCAGGCCTCAACGTCACGACGTGGGCCATCCTGAACGGCGAACGCGAGCACGCGATCACGTGGCATCTGATGACCGGAGATGTCGACGGTGGCGACGTCGTTGCGACCGAGCGATTTCCGATCGAGGAAGAGGAGACGGCGTTCTCGCTGAACGCCCGCTGCTACGAGGCGGCGCTCGCGACGTTCCCGACCGTGGCGGCCGCGGTCGCGGCCGACCGGTTGGATGCTCACGCTCAACCCGCTGGGCAGCGTCGCACCTTCAGACGCTACGACCGACCCGCGCGGCTCCTCGATCCCACGACGGCTTCGGTTGTGTCGGCGCGAGAGGTGCGCGCACTCGACCTCGGGCCGCGCATCGCGAACACGGTGGGCTCGATGCGCTGGATTTTGGGCGACGAGACTTACGTCGTCACCGCGGCACGCGTGCACGAGGAGGCCTCGGGGGCCGAACCGGGCACGGTGGTTGCGCTCGACGGCGACGGCGTTCGCATGGCCACCATCGACGGGGATCTCGTCGTGAGCGCGCTCGCTACTCCTGAGGGCAGCCCGGTCGATGTCGCCGCGGTGATGACCGCACACGGCGTCCAGGTGGGCGAGGTCGTGCACGGCCCCAGTCCGGCGCTGCTCGCCAGCGTCGCCGACCTCGAACCGCGACTCGCGCGAGACGAGAGCTTCTGGCTCGACCGGCTCACTGTCGCCGAGCCGTCGTCACCCGCCCTATTCGGCCGGGCCGGCGATTCGCGCGCGACTCGAACCGTCGAGTTCGCGAGTGGAATCGACACGGCGGCGGCGCTGGCGGCGGTCGCGCTGTGGATCGCCCGCACCACCGGCGTCGAGACCGTCGGCTTCGCGCTGACAGACGCGTCGTCGAGCAGCCTGCTCGAGCGGCTCGCACCTCTCGCGCGCCCCGGCGTCGTCAGCGTCCCGATCATCGCAAGAGCGACCTTTGCCGAGCTGCATTCCGCGGTCGCGGCTGAGATCGAGACGACGCGAACCCGATCAGTGCTGCTGCGCGACGCGATCGGCCGAGATCCGCGCACCAGGGGCCAGGCCGGTGTGTGGCCCGTGCTCGTCGAGCTCGACGGAGCCGCTGCAGATGGCTCGTCGTGCTGGAGGGCCGGGACTGCGCTGCGCATCGCCATTCGTGACGACTCGCTGACCCTCGACGCGGTTGTCGACCCCGCCGACCCCGACGCGATCGAGCGCGCCTCCGAACAGCTCTCCACGCTGATCACCGAAGCGACGCGCAACCCTTCTGCCCGGTGCGACTCCCTCCCGCTGCTCGACGCCACCGAGCTCGCGCTCCTCGACGCGAGCAACCAAACCGATCTCGACCACGACCGCTCCGCCACCATCGACGCGCTCTTCGACTCGCAGGCGTCCCGCACACCGAACGCGCCGGCCCTCTCGTTCGGGGACGTCACACTCTCCTATCTCGAGCTGCACGAGCGAGTGCAGGCGCTCGCCGGTCGGCTCAGTGCGGCCGGCATCACACGAGGCGACCGGGTCGGGATCGCCACCGAACGCAACGTCGAGATGGTCGTCGGGGTGCTGGCCACGCTCGCAGTGGGCGCGAGCTACGTCCCCCTCGATCCGACGTATCCCACCGAACGGCTTGCCTTCATGGCCGGTGACGCGGGGATCGCCGCTCTCCTCGCGGAGAGCGAGGCCGCTCGTGAGCTGTGTCCGCCAGGCGCGGCGGTGATCGATCCCGCCGAGCGGCGAGGGCATTCGAGCGCGCTGCCCACGCCGTCGCACGTGCCGAGCGATCTCGCCTATGTCATCTACACGTCGGGCTCGACCGGCCTGCCCAAGGGCGTGATGCTCGAGCACCGCAACGTCACCAACTTCTTCGCGGCGATGGACCAGGTGATCGACCACGATCCGCCCGGAGTCTGGCTCGCGGTGACGAGCCTGTCGTTCGACATCTCGGTGCTCGAGCTCCTGTGGACTCTGACGCGCGGCTTCCATGTCGTGCTCAAGGCTGATCGTGGCGTTCCCCAAGTCGGCTCGGTCTCGTCCCTTGCGCCGCCTGCGGCATCGACGCGACCGATCTCCTTCAGCCTCTTCTACTTCGCCGCAGGCGAGGACGCCGCCGCCGACGGTTACCGGCTCCTGCTCGAGAGCGCTCGCTTCGCGGACCGCAATGGCTTCGAGGCGGTGTGGACACCGGAGCGACACTTCCATGCCTTCGGCGGTGCGTACCCGAACCCGAGCGTCACGGGGGCGGCGCTCGCCGCGATCACCGAGAACGTCGGCATTCGGGCCGGAAGCGTGGTGCTTCCGCTTCACTCTCCGATCCGTGTCGCCGAAGAATGGGCAGTGGTCGACAACTTGTCGCGAGGTCGGGTCGCGATCTCGTTCGCAGCCGGTTGGCAGCCCAACGACTTCGTGCTGAATCCCTCGGCGTTCGCAAACGCGAAGCAGGATCTGCCGCGCAACATCGAGACCGTGAAGCGGCTGTGGCGAGGCGAGACCGTCACGCTCCCGGGCCACGACGGGGAAGCGGTCGAGGTGCGCACGCTGCCTCGTCCGGTGCAAGCCGAGCTGCCGGTCTGGTTGACCTCGGCGGGCACGCCGGCGACGTTCGAGCGGGCGGGCACGCTCGGTGTGAACGTGCTCACCCATCTGCTCGGCCAGTCGGTCGCGGAGGTTGCCGAGAACATCGCGCGCTACCGCACCGCATGGCGCGAGGCCGGCCACGAAGGCGAGGGCCGAGTCACCCTCATGCTGCACACCTACCTCGAACGAGATGCCGACAACGCCCGCTCGGTCGCTCTCGACCCGATGAAGGAGTACCTGCGGACGTCGGTCGGTCTGCTGCGCAACGTCGCTTCCGCCTTCCCCACGTTCGCGGGCGCCGGAAAGGACGCGGACGACCTGTTGGCGTCGCTTTCGGCCGAGGAGCTCGATCAGCTGCTCGAGATGGCGGCGCACCGATACATCGACACGAGCGGGCTCTTCGGCACGCCCGACGACGTCGCCGCCTTCGTACAAGCCCTCGCCGCCTCAGGGGTGGACGAGGTGGCGTGCCTCATCGACTTCGGCGTCGGCACCGACGACGCGCTCGCCTCGCTCGACCTGTTGCTCGAGGCCAAGCACAAGGTCGATGCCCGGCCGACCTCGAGCGTGGCCAGCCCGCGGGACGACAGCGTGGCCGCGTTGACTGCTCGTCACGCGGTGACGCACCTGCAGTGCACGCCATCGCTCGCCGCGATGCTCGCTGCCGACCCCGGCGATCGCGAGGCGCTCCGTTCGATCAGCCACCTGATGGTCGGCGGCGAGGCGCTGCCGACCGCGCTCGCCTCGGAGCTGCGCGGTGTGCTCCCGAAGCGCTTCACGAACATGTACGGGCCGACCGAGACCACGATCTGGTCGTTGACCCACGAGCTCGCCAAGCCATTGCCGGCCGCGATCCCCATCGGCCGGCCGATCGCCAACACGACCGTGTTCGTGCTCGACCCCGCCGGGAACCGAGTGCCATTCGGCACGTTCGGCGAGTTGCACATCGGCGGCGAGGGAGTCGCGCGCGGCTATCACGACCGCGCCGAGCTGACGGCGGAGCGCTTCGTCGACAGCCATTGCATGGGCCGCGTCTACGCAACCGGCGATGTGGTTCGCATCCATCGCAACGGCGAGATCGAGTTCGCCGGGCGGGCAGACAACCAGGTGAAGATCCGGGGTCACCGCATCGAGCTGGGCGAGATCGAGTCCGTGCTCGACCAGCACCCGGCGGTGATCCAGTCCGTCGTTGTCGCTCAGGCGGATGACAGCGACACCCGCCTGATCGCGTACGTGGTCACCGGTCCGGCCTCCGATCCCTCCTCGCAAGTGTTGCGTGTGCACGTGGCCGCCACCCTGCCGTCGATCATGGTGCCCTCGGCCATCGTTCGGCTCGACGCGTTCCCACTCACGCCCAACGGCAAGATCGACCGCAAGGCGCTGCCCGCCGTCGACCGAGCAAGCGGGTCGGCCCGCCTCGAGCCGACCACGGCGCCGCCGGTCGACGACACCGAGAAGCTCGTGGCCGGCATCTGGGCCGACGAGCTCAGCGTGTCAGTCGGGCGCGACGACAACTTCTTCGACGTCGGTGGACACTCGTTGCTCGCGGTGAAGGTGTTCCGTCGGATCTGCGACGCCACCGATGCGCCGCTGGCACTGACCGACGTCTTCCGCTTCCCGACAGTCCGGACGATCGCCGCTCACATCGCCGCTCTTCAGGGCTCGTCGACGGTCGAACCGGCCGGCCGGCCGCTCGGGGGCGCGACCGGTGTCGACCGGGGTGCGATGCGCAGGAGAGTGCTCGCTCACCGAGGCCGTGACGTGACGCAAGGCGACGACCGGTGACCGACGACCGTTCCCACGACACCGGCAATCCCGACACCGACATCGCCATCGTCGGGATGGCCGGAAGGTTCCCCGGAGCGCCGAACGTCGACGAGCTCTGGCGCCGGGTGGCCGCCGGCGAGGACTGCCTCGTCGACCTGTCGCGCGACGTCCTGCGAGCCGAACACGTGCCAGAGCGGGAGCTCGGCGACCCCGACTACGTCGCGCGGGCGGGAGTGCTCGACGACCTCGAGGCCTTCGACGCGGAGTTCTTCGGGATCGGGAAGCGCGACGCGGCGATCATGGACCCCCAGCATCGCCATTTCATGGAGTGCTGTTGGGAAGCGTTGGAGACCGCCGGCCACGTCCCCGAGCGCTTCGACGGCTCGATCGGCGTGTTCGCCGGCTGCGGCTTCAACACCTACATGTTGAGCAATCTGCTCACCAACCAAGCCCTCGTCGACGGGGTCGGCATGTTCCTGCTCCGCCACACGGCGAACGACAAGGACTTCTTGGCGACGACGGTCTCATACCGACTCGACCTACGCGGTCCCTCCATCAACGTCCAGACGGCGTGCTCGACATCGCTCGTCGCTGTCCACCTCGCGGTGCAGAGCCTGCTCGCGTTCGAGTGCGACATCGCGCTTGCCGGCGGTTCGACCATCCAAGTGCCCCACCGCGCCGGCTACCGGTACCACGAGGGCGAGGTCCTCTCGCCCGATGGGTATTGCCGAGCCTTCGACGAGCTGTCCGCGGGAACCGTCCTGACGAATGGCGCAGGAGTCGTTGCGCTTCGCCGTCTCGCGGACGCGCTCGCACGATCGCGACCCGATCCTCGCGGTGATCAAGGGCTCGGCGGTCAACAACGACGGTCAGCGCAAGGTCGGCTACCTCGCTCCGAGCGTCGACGGCCACGCCGACGTCGTGAAGGAGGCGCTCGCGGTCGCGGGGCTGTCCGCCCGCGACCTCCAGCTGCTCGAGGCGCACGGCACCGGCACGAGCGTGGGCGATCCAATCGAAGTCGCCGCTCTCACGCAGGCCTTCCGTGTGTCGACTCCAGACCTCGGGTTCTGCCATCTCGTGTCGACCAAGCCGAACATCGGACACCTCGACACGGCAGCCGGGGTCGCCAGCTTGATCAAGGTGATCCAAGCGATGCGACACCGCACCCTCCCGCCCCTCGCCAACCACACAGCGCCCAGCCCGCTGATCGACATCGAGCGCACTCCGTTTCTGATCTCCGCGGAGCCATTGCCGTGGCCTGACGACGCCCCACGGCGTGCCGGCGTCAGCTCGCTCGGCGTCGGTGGCACGAACGCGCACGTCGTGGTCGAGGAAGCCCCACTGCCGTCGCCGACACCGGCCGCTCGGCCCGAACAGCTCCTCGCGCTCTCGGCGGTCGACGGTGCAACTCTGGACCTGACTGCCCGAAGGCTCGCTGACGCGCTCGAAGCAGAGCCCGGCATCAATCTCGCCGACGTCGCTCACACGCTCGCGGTCGGTCGGCGCGCCATGCCGCACCGACGCGTGCTCGCGGTGACCGACGTCAGCCACGCGATCGATGTGTTGCGGCAAGGCGACCGCAACCGGGTTGCGTCCGCGATTGCCTCGAACGAGTCACTTCAGGTCGCGTTCCTCTTCCCCGGAGGCGGTGCGCACTACGCCGGGATGGCTGCAGGTCTCGACGACCGGTTCGACGTCTTCCACGACGTCATGCACGACGGCCTCCGGCGTCTTCGCCAGTGCCATGGCCTGGACCTCGCTCCGCTGCTCGAGCACAGTGCCTCGCCCGACGCGCTCCGAAAGGCGACGGCTTCGTTGCCCGCCGTCTTCTTGACGTCGGTCGCGCTCGCTCGCCAATGGATGGCATGGGGCGTGACTCCGACCGCCTTCGTAGGTCACAGCTTGGGCGAATACACCGCCGCACACCTGTCCGGTGTCATATCGATCGACGATGCGCTCGAGCTGATCGTCGCTCGTGCGACTCTGATGGACCGAGTGAGCGGAGTCGGGGCGGCGATGCTCGCCGTGCCGCTGCCAGTGGAAGAGGTGGAGCCGCTGTTGCCTTCGTCTCTTTCGGTGGCGACGGTCAATGCCGACGACGAGTGTGTGATCGCCGGTCACATCGAGGACATCGAGATCCTCGCCAAGCAGATCGCGAACGAGGAGATCCAACCGACGCTGATCCCGCTCGACGCTGCGGCGCACAGCGCGTTGCTCGACCCGATCCTGGCTGCGTTCCTCGAGGACGTCCGGCGGATCGAGCTGTCGCCCCCGCAGATCCCCTACCTTTCGAACCTCACTGGCAGCTGGATCACCGCCGAAGAGGCGACCAGCGCGCAGTACTGGGTCGATCATCTGCGCCAAACCGTTCGGTTCTCCGACTGCTTGCGCACGGCGCTCTCCGACGGACCGATGGTCATGCTGGAGATGGGCCCCGGTCACTCGCTGTCGTCATACGCGCGGCGCCAACCGGTGAAGCCCGTCGCGGCGATCCCGGTGCTGCGACATCCGAACCAAGACATCGACGACACCGCCGCTGCGCTGCTCGCGGCGGGGCGCGCGTGGACCGCCGGTCTGGACATCGACGTCGACCGGTTCGCGGGTCCGGAGCGAAGACTCCTCCGGTTGCCGGGCTATCCGTTCCGACGGGTCCGTCACTGGATCGAGCCCGGCGAGGCACTGTCCACTCCCGTCGTTGCCGAAGGCCGCTCGACAGTCGTAGTGACGTCGCCGACCACGCGGCGGGTCGCAGACCTCACCGACGCGTTCTGGGCGCGGACGTGGGTCGAGCGAACGCTCAATGCGCCGGCGCGGGAGCCCGAGGGACCGTGGTTGGTCGTCGCGCCACCAGGCGACCAGCTGGCGCGCGAGCTCGTCGGCGTGCTCGTGGCTCGCGGCGCTGCCGTCGACGCGACGACAACGGTCGACGACGGCGCACTCCTCGGCAAGCGCTCTGTCGTGATCGTCGGACCCACGGCCGACCTCGATGCGGCCATTGCGTCATGGATGACAGGGGCGTCGATGGCGGCGCGGGCCCTTGGAGCCGTCGACGGCGGTCAGACCCTCCTTGTGGCGGTCACCCGCGGAGCGACCGACGCCGGTGGCCCGGCGACAGCGCCGCTCGATGCGATGGCCCTCGGCATCGTCCGGACCGCGCCGCGCGAGTACGAGGCGATGCGCACGGCGCTGATCGACCTCGATCCCACGCGCACCTCACCGAACGAGCTGGCCGCGGACGCGGCGGCCATCGTGGCCGAGCTCGTCGACGGGTCGGACCAGGTGGTCGCGCACCGCCGCGGACAGCGGCTCGTCCCCCGCATCGAGCGCGAGCGCGTCGGACCCGCGCCGGCAGAAGCGATCACCTTCCGTCATCGCGGTCGCTACCTCGTGACCGGAGGGCTCGGAGACGTGGGGTTCGCGATCGCATCTTCATTGGCGACGCGACATTCGGCGGATCTCGCGATCGTGACGAGCCGCGAGGTGCCCGAGCCATCCGAGCGTGCCGCGTGGCTCGTGACGCACGGCCCGGACGATGCAACGAGTCGCCGCATCCTTCGCCTCCAGGAGCTCGAATCCTTGGGCACGAACGTGATCACGGTGGCCGCCGACGTCGCCGACTCCGCATCGCTACGAGCCGCGCTCACGCGAGTCGAGGGGCGTCTCGGTCGGCTCGACGGCGCCGTGCATGCGGCAGGCGAGCTGCGCGACCGACCGATCGAGCTCGCAACCGAGCAAGACAACGAGATCGTGCTCGGAGCCAAGGCGCGCGGTGCGGTTGTCCTCGCCGACGAGCTCGAGCGACGGGGAGCCGACTTGCTGGTGCTGATCTCCTCGACGTCGACGGAGCTCGCTCCCGAAGGACAAGCGTCCTATGTCGCCGCCAACAGCGTGCTCGACGCGCTCGCCGGCGACCGTGAGGCACTCCGCGTGCGAACGCTGAGCTACGGCATCTGGCGTGAGCGCGGTGCGGTCGCGGTGCATCGGGCCCGGCTCGGCCTCGACGACGGCGAGCCGGTGTCGCATCCAGTGCTGTCGGAGATCTCCGTCGACCGCGGCGGCGACACCCATGTGGTCGGAACGCTCACGACTCGCCACCACTGGCTCCTCGACGAACATCGCACGACCGACGGCGCGGCGGTGCTGCCGGGTACGGGTCACCTCGAGCTCTACCTCGCGGCAGCGGAGCTCGCTGGCGCAGGAACGACGATCGGGTCGGTCACGCTGCTCGACCCCCTCGTCGTTCGTGACGCCGAGTCGGTCACCGTCCGCGTGACCGTGGCGAGCCCGGACGACGACGGCAGCCGATGGGCTCGACTCGAGAGCGACGCGGGGGTCGGATCGTGGCGTCTGCACAGCGAGGCACGAGTGCTTCCCCGTTCGGATGCCCCGCGAAGCTCAGCGCCGATTCCGGTTCGGCCGAGCACCGCCTCAGACGTCGACCCGGTCGCTGGCCCGGCTTCGCTCATGCGGTTCGGTCCGCGGTGGGACGCAGTCGCGGACGCGTGGCGGGATGGTGACGAGGTGGCCGGGCGGCTCGCGCTCCCGGAGCAGTACCGCGACGAGGTCGATGCGTGGTCGGCCCACCCCGCTCTCGTCGACGTCGCCACCACGTTCGGGATGTTGCTCGGGGAGCAACCAGACCGGCTCCACGTGCCGATCGGGTACGACCTTGTGACCAGACGAGGTTCGTTGCCGGCGACGCCCTGGGTGCGTGCCCGCCGCAGCGGTTCTCCCTCGAATGACGTGCTGCGGCTCGACCTCGCGCTCGGCGATGACGCCGGCAACGTGATCCTCACGATCGAGGGCCTGACACTTCGAGCCGTCACGAGCTCCGACGTGCTCGACCGAGCGGCGCCGACCGCGAGCCCGCTGCCCGACCGTGGCCATCGGCTGCCGCTGCTGTTGACCGTCGCAGAGCAGCAAGGCATCGTCGCCGATGAGGGCGTCGAGATGCTCGAGCGCCTCCTTGCGACCGACCACCGACGGCTGATCGCATCCAGCATCGAGCTCGAGGACGTGATGGCAGTCGTCGGTTCCGCGGCTGCCCCCGCTGCCCCGACGGATGTCCCCGGCCAGACATCCGGCGGCGCCGCAGCGGGCCGATCCGTGATCTCCACGATCCAGGCGATCTGGGCTGAGCTGCTCGGTGTCGCCGACATCGGCGTCGACGAAGACTTCTTCGACGCGGGCGGACACTCGCTCATCGCCATTCGGATGCTGTCTCGAGTCCACAAGGAGCTCGGGGTCCGGTTCGAGCTCACCGCGATCTTCGACGCACCCACCATCGCCACGCTCACGGCCGAAGTGCTGAAGGTGCGACCCGGTCTCGACGGCGCGCTCGCGGACGCGGCGGACGCGGCGGCCGCGACGGTCACCGCGGCGGACGAGAGGACTGCGGCTCACCGATCTCTCGTGCCGATCAGCACCACGGGAGAGAAGACGCCGATCTTCGTCGTGCACGGAGCGGGCGGGAACGTGCTGTTTCTCTGGACCCTCGCTCGCGCTCTGGCGGGTACGCGTCCGGTCTACGGCTTCCAAGCGAGTGGAGTCGACGGCCGCGACATGCCCGATCCCTCGATCGAGGTAATGGCGGAGCGGTACGTCGCCGAGCTCACGTCGGCGCACGAGGGGCCTTACATCATCGGCGGCTACTCGGGCGGCGGCATCGTCGCGTTCGAGATGGTGCGCCAGCTCAGCGCGCTCGGCAAAGAGGTCGAGCGCTTGGTCCTCTTCGACAGCCCAGTCCCTGGTGAGGCGGAGCTGAGCAACGCGAAGGAGCTCCTCTACTTCCTCCGCAACGTCCGCCGACATGGTGTCGCCGAGATGGTGCCGTACGTGCGGTGGCGTTGCCGGGAGGTGTTGAAGTCGATCCGCCCAGAGAGGTTCGACCGCTTTGGCCGAGCGGAGGACCGACGTCAGACTGCCCGCCAGATCGGGCTGGCCGGCGGTGAGGACGCGGGCTTCGTCGATCTCTACTACTACTTCAGCGCGGCAGCCGAGCGGTACCAGATGAGCCGTGTCGAAGCCGACATGGTTCTGCTGAAGGCTGACTCGATTTGGCCGGTGCGGCCACACGACTACCACTGGTCGCGGTACATCCGCGGCGAGATAGCCATTTCCGGCACACCGGGCGATCATTGGGCGATGTTCTTCCCTGAGCATGCACCGCGCCTCGCTGAACGGCTGGAGTCACTCCTCGACCGAGCCGGATGACGATCCGATGCGACTAGGCCTCGGCTGCGTCGACTTGGGAAGTGGCGCCGGACGACGAGTGGCCGACGATGTGCGCCTCGTGCGCACAGCGATCGACGTCGGCGTCACCGTGTTCGACACCGCGGACGCATACGGAGCGGGCGCAAGCGAGCATGTTCTGGGCAAGGCGCTCAAGGGCCGCCGTGACGAGGTGGTGATCGCGACGAAGGGGGGCTTCGCCTTTCGCGATCGCACCCGCGCGGAGCGGTGGGCTCGCCGCTGGACCAAGACTGCGATCGGCACCGCCAGCAAGGGACGAGCCGAGCTGGCCCCGGTGCAGACGCAGTACGCTGAACAAGACTTCTCACCTCGGCACCTCCGCGACGCGGTGCGCGCAAGCCTGCGGAGGCTCGGCACGGACCACATCGACCTCTACCAGCTCCACGCCCCCCCGCACGTGCTCCCTGATCTCGTCGACCAGCTCTCAGACCTCGTGGTCGTCGGCGATGTCGCCGAATTCGGCGTCGGCGCGTCGTCCGTTGCGGCCGCCGACGCTTGGGTCGCGGTGCCGGGCATCAGTGTCGTGCAGGTGCCCTTCGGGATCCTTGATCCCGAAGCCGCGGCGACGACTCTCCCCCTCGCTCGAGCGCGTCGCCGGAACGTCTGGGCGCGAGGCATCTTCGGCGGCGGCGTCCTCGCGATCGCCGATCGGGCTCCGGAGACGCTCGTCGACTACCCGAAGTGGGGCCTCGTCCAAGCCCTGCGGCAGATCGCCGCCGATGCAGGACTGGACCAGTATCAGCTGGCGTGCCGGTTCGTACGTGCGTATGCGGACGAAGTGTCGACCGTGCTCGTCGGGAGCACGTCGGCTGCACATCTTCGTCGCAACGTGGAGCTGCTCACCGAACCGCCGCTCGAGGAGCCGGTGCTCCGTGCCGTGCTCGACGCGAGCAACGCCTCGCTACAAGGCGAAGAGAACGCGTGAGCGAGCACGACGACGACGATCGGGTGATCGTCGTGGGGTCGGGCCCGTGCGGCGCGACGGCCGCGGCACGCTTGGTCGAACGCGGGATCTCTGTGGTCATGCTCGACGCGGGGCTGCACGCCCCCGGCGGCCAACTGGTTCGACTCGCCGGCAGGACAGTCTGGCGGCGAAAGGGTTGGGCCGAGTACTCACAGCATCGCCACGACCCGTCTACCGACGAAGACGTCGTGTGGGCCTCCAGCCTGTCACTGGGTGGCCTCTCGAACTACTGGACGTCGGCCATCCCGAGGTATGCCCCCGAGGACTTCGGCGACGGGGCACGCATCGACGAACGTTTCGCGTGGCCAGTCACCTACGACGAACTCGTTCCTTACTACGACCTGCTCGAGCCGACGATGGGTCTGACGGCCGGCGAAGCGTTCCGCGGCGTCCCGGCGGGGAACGCGCGCTATCGCATTCGCCTGCCACGCGACTGGCGGTCAGTGGCTGCGCTGGCCGCGGCACAGCGCCACGGTCTCGGAGCGCTGCCGATGGCCAGAGGTGGCCCGTGGATGGCCGTGCGGCGCGGCACTGAGTTCTGCAGCTACCACTGCATCGTTGCGCCGCTCGAGTCGTCGAGTCCCTCCTCGTTCCAGCTGAAGACCGGGGCCTACGTGACCCGGCTCAACTGGTCGTCCGCGTCCGGCCGCGTCGAGTCGGTCGAGTATGTCGACCGCCGGACCGGAGCCCGCGAGCACGTCCGGGGTCGCGCCGTCGTGCTCGCCGCGGGGGCAATCGACTCCACCGTGATCGTCTTGCGATCCACGTCGGCCGACTTCCCGCACGGTCTCGGAAACTCCACGGGATTGGTGGGTCGCTACCTGCACGACCATCCCCGAGAGTGGTGGACGGTAGAGACACGGAGACCGCTCACGGCGCTTGCCCATCCCGTGTACGTCGCACGTGCAGATCACGCCGACAGCGACCCGCTTATGGGCAGCTCGATGACGCTTGGCCTCGAGTCCGCGCTCGGACGGTTGCGCACCTTTTACGGCGGCCGCGCGACCGCCCTAGGCGTGCAAGTGCTCGGAACGATGGTGCCGACTCCCGAGATGGGGATCTCCATCAACGAGTGGGACGGGTCGCGGCCGGCCATTCGCCTGCGTTATGAAGACGACACGGTGAAGAACTTGGTGGCCGCTCGCGACCGAATCCGCGAGGTCTTGGGAGCGGCAGGCATCGACGCGACGGTGCCGGGACCCTTCCATGAGCTGTCGCCGGGTTCGTCGTTTCATTACGGCGGGTCGGTGAGGATGCATGCGAACCCGGAGTTTGGTGTGCTCGACCGGTGGAACCGCATGTACGACGTGCCGAACGTCGCCGTGGTCGATCCGAGCTGCTTCCCCACGGGCCCCGAGAAAAATCCGACGTTGACCGCGATGGCGCTCGCCGCGCGCGCCGCCGACCGACTCGCCGATGATCTCCGCGACGGCGCGCTGCGGTGAGCGAGCGCTGACGGGCGCGATGCCGCGACCGCGCTTCGCTTAGCCAGCAGGGTCGCGAGCGGACGAGAACCGCGGCGCGCCCTGGTGCGCGCCGATCGCGGTGTCGGCGAGTGGACGCGTCTGAGCGGCGAGCACCGGCACGGCCGGATACATGAGGTAGGACAGCCGAGCCTGCTCTTGGCGTGACTTTCGGATTCCGTCCAAGATCAGCCCAGCTGTCAACATCAGGCATCCCGCCAAGAAGAAGGTGTAGGCGAGGAATAGCGTCGGGAAGCGTTCGACGACGCCCGTCTGAGCGAACTCGATGACGACTGGGACGGCGAGGACAGTCGCTATCGCGACAAGAGCGAGCCCGATCAGTCCGTAGAACGCGACTGGCCGCTCGTGCCGGACGAGGTTCAAGATCAGCCGCACGATGCGCGAACCGTCCCGGTAGGTGCGCAACTTCGACTCGGAACCTGGCGGTCGGTCCTTGAAGCCGACTCGCATCGACGTCTGCGGAACGCGCAGAGCGAGCGAGTGCACTGTGAGCTCGGTCTCGATCTCGAATTCTCTGGAGAGGGCGGGGAAACTCTTCACGAAGCGCCGCGAGAACACCCGGTAGCCACTGAGCATGTCGCCGACATTCGTGCCGAATGCCCATCCGACGATGCCATTGAGCACCCGATTCCCGCGCTCGTGACCGGGCCGATAGGCCGACGAGGAGCCGATCACCGGCTCCCGGACTCCGAGCACGTGGTCGTACGGACCGGTGAGCAGCGCCTGGATCATCGACGTGCTTGCCCTGGCGTCGTAGGTGTCATCGCCGTCGATCAGCAGGTAGACGTCTGCCTCGAGGTCGCCAAAGGCGCGTCGCACGACGTTGCCCTTACCCTTGACGTCCTCAACGCGCACGATTGCGCCGGCCTCGCGAGCGCGCTCGCTGGTGGCGTCTGTGCTGCGGTTGTCGTACACGTAGACGTCCATCGTCGGGACCGCGGCGAGCAAGTCTTCGACGACCTTACCGACGGCTGCTTCCTCGTTGTGGCAGGGCACGATCGCCGCGATGCGCAACTTCGCGAGATCAACTCCCGACCCGGGATCGAGCGCCGAGCCGGCACCGCCGCCGTCCTCCACCTTCGAGAGAGTAGCCGCGGAGCGCTTCGTCCTCCTGTGAGTGGGCCGGAAAGTGCGCGCGTGAGGCTGGTCCTCGACTACGGCTTTGCTACCGTCAACGACCGTGCCAGCGGCGGAACTGGTGAGCCAGAATCCCACGTTGCTCACGGCGCCCGCGTTTGTCGTCGGCATGGTCTACGCGAGCGTCGTCATTGGCCGGCGCGTCTTGCTCATCTTCGGTGCTCGACACGAGGCGACACCGAGCGAAAAGCTCGTCATCGGTGGCGCGATAGGCCTCGGGGCCCTTCAGTTCGTTCCGTTTGCGCTTGGCGCGCTCGGAGTGTTGAGCACGACAGTGCTCAACACCACACTCGTAGTAATCGTCCTCATCTGCCTGCTCGACCTTCGGGCGATCGTCGCCGCGGCGAATCGATGGTGGCACCGGCGTCGTCCCTTGCACGCGTGGGAGTGGGCTTGGCTCGTCCTCCTGGCCGCGCCGGTGTTGGCGGCGTTCTTCGACGCTCTGTTGCCATCCTTCGATCCCGACGGCGTCGGCTACCACCTGATGGCGGCGAAGCGTTGGCTGGACCTCGGATCGTTGGCATACCTCCCGACGATGACATACACGAACGGGCCGATGGGCTCCGAGATGCTCTATGCCTCGGCGCTCGCTTTGGTAGGCGACGCCGGCGCCAAGTTGCTTCACATGACAGCGGCACTGCTGGCGGCGGGAGGTGTGTACCTTCTCGGCTCGCGGGTCGGCAAGCGGGTTCGCGCACCAATGGTTGGCCACGTGGGCTGCGCGTTGTTTCTGTTCAGTCCGTTCGGGATCTACTCGTTGATGCCTACGAGCTTTGCTGAGGGTACGGCCACACTGGCGATCGTCGCGAGCACGCTCTGCTGGATGTTGTGGTTCGACTCTGCCAAGCCTGCCTGGTTAGGCCCGGCGGCCCTGCTTGCTGGCACCGCGGTGACGTTCAAGTTGACGGCGGTTGTCTTCCCAGTCGCCTTGGCGGTCCTCACGATTCTCATCGTCAGCCGCCGCGGTCGCGAGGAGACGGGCACCGCGCGGTTGGGATGGGGTTGGATGGCCGGCCTGGCGGGTCTGTGTGTGGCTCCGATGCTCCCGTGGATGATCCGGTCCACGCTCGTCGTCGGCAACCCAGTCTTCCCCGTACTGGCACGGTGGATTCCGTCGAAGAACTTCCCGCCCGATGTCGCGAGCGCCTTCGAGAGCTACAACCGGTACATGATCTGGGGCACGTCTTGGGGCTATCACCTGAGTCTTGATGAGCGGAGATTGTTGCTCGTCGCGATGGGGCTGGTGGTGCTCCTCATCGGCGGTGTCGTCTACTGGCGGTTGCGCGATCCCACCGTCCGGGCGGTCACGATCGTCGTGGTCGGAACAACTGTGGTGCAGCTGTTGGCTGCGGGCCTGTACCTTCGGTATTGGGTACCTCTTGCTGCCGTATTGCAGATCCCCGTCCTAGCGCTGATCCTCGTCCGGCTCGATCGTCGTATAGCGCTCACCGGCATGCTCTTGCTCACGCTGGTGCTCTCGGTGCGAGAGGTTCGACCGTGGCTCGAGAACGACCCCCGAAGCCGCATCGCAGCGTCGGTCGACGGTGGTGCGCGCGAGAGGATCGGCCGAAAACTGCTCCCACTCGCTTCCGTCTACGACGCGGCCAACGCAGCGGCAGACGACGACGAGACCGTGCTCATGGGCTTTGGCTGCGGTGGGTTCTACCTCGATGGCCCGTCGGTGTGCGCTGACACGCTCGAGACATCGCTGCGAATGGGTGATTGGGATGATTTCAACGATGACCTCGACAGGTTGGGGGTCAGGTACGTGATCGCGCCCACGTTCGTCGCTGATGGGAAACCGTTGCCACCACTCGTCAGCGCACGCGCGGTCGCCGACCTGGTCCGTGAGGAAGAGTACGACTCTCTCAGTCGACTTCTCGAGGAGCGCGGTCAACTCCTGGCGACGGCCGCCGACGTTGGCCTCTACCGCCTGGCACCGAGATGATGTCGGCATGTTCTACTCCCAAACGCTGAGGATGCGGCTGACGTAGGCTTCGACGCTGAAGCCGTCGAGCACCCATTCGCGCGCCCGTTGTCCCATTCGCGCTGCATCGTCCGGATGGTCGAGCAAGTACCGAATTTGCTTCCTCAGCGCCTCGGGGTCGCCCGCGGGCACGAACACCGCGTTCTCGCCGTCGCGCACGAAGTCCTCGATGTACACGTTGTGCGAGACGATGACGGGTCGCCCCATCGCCATCGCTTCGAGCACAACCGTGACACCGCTCAACATGGGCTTGTCGAGCGGGACGACGACGACCGCCGACGTCGCGTAGAGCTCGCGGAGCTTCTCGTAGGTGCCCCACGATCGCATCTCGACGAAGGGCGGCACCTGTTGTGACGTCACTTCGCGGGTCGAGTAGCGCCAAGCCGTGTCCGCGGCAATCTTCAGCGGAATCCCGAGCGGCGCCACTGCGTCGATGAGTGTGGCGTAGTCGCGATTCACCGCGCCCGCCGAGCACACCTGCAGCTGGATGCGCGCATCGGGATCGGGCGTAAAGAACTTGGTATCGACGCGCGAGCCGATGACCGTGATGCGCGACGCATCGACGTGGTAGCTCGCTTCGAGCTCCTGCTTACTGCGCTCCGAAAGACACAAGTAGCGATGCACGAGGCGCCCGAGGCCGAGGGTCGCGAGCGGTAGCCGACGTCGCAAGCTCGCGGTGTTGTGCACGAGCATGGCGATGCGCTTCTTCCTACGCAGCGCGGCCTGGACCGCGAGATACTGAATCCCGGGAAATTCCTCGCCCAAATAGATGTTGCGACAATCCCAAGTCGACGCGTACGCAGCGGCGGCGAAACGGCCCATCGCTTTCGGATCCGCTCCGCGGTCCGCCATCGCGACGACTTTGCCGAAATGATCCGTGCGGAGCACCGCATATTCAGCGGTCGGCGCACGTCCCGCTTCGACTTTGGCCATGCTGGCCGCCGATTCGCCCACCGTGATGAAGGCTGAGCTCGGGATCACGGGGCCATCGTGTCAGGTCGGATGGAGGACACGCCCATCGCCACGCTGACCGCGCCGCGGTGATCGGGGCGCGGAATCGTGCGCAAGCGACGGAAGCGTTCAGAGTCGAGCAACATGCCGAGCGCATCGGCTCAGGCGCGCGGTCACGTCGCCGGGACGACGACCGCGAGGGAAACGACGAGAGTGTCGCCGCGACCCTGACGGACAGCGACTGACGCGCCGAGGGTCGGGATCTCGACTTGCCAGGCATCGCCGCCGATCTGCGTGTGGGCGTCGAGGAACTCGACCTCCGCGTTCCAAAGTGGGAACACCGCCTTGAACGCGGCCTCCTTGGCGCTGAAGATCGCCGTCGCGGCAGCGGCTGGGTGCCGAGACGCACGACAACGAGCGCTCTCGGATGGCGTCAGCACCTGAGGCCAGAGCTCGGGTCCCACGCCCTCGGCCTCTTCGACGTCGAGCCCGAGGGACGCGACCGCACCGTCGGCGCGGGTCGCCACCGCGGCCGCGAGCCCGACGGCGTGGCTGATCGAGCCAGTGACGCCATCTGGCCAAATCGGCTGCCGTCTCGAGCCCTGGCCGATCGCTTCGACGTCGGCGCCGATGGCAGCGAGCGCCCGGTGAGCGCATGACCGGCCCGTTGCGAACTCCGATTGGCGAGCCACTCGCGCGGACCCAACGAGGATGCGCTCTTGGGAATTCAGCTCGTCCAAGAACGATGCATCGACCCTGCTCGCGGCGACTCCCGCCCCGGTGGGGGCCAGGCGTCGAAGCAGCCGGCCGACGGTCGCCGGATCAGCGACCGCTCTCACTCATGGTCCAGTCCTGCGAGGACCTCGTGGCGACGGACCGCGGTTGCGCCGCTAGCCGCAGTTGCAGAGCGCGCCGCCAGTCGAGGCATGTTCACGCACGTGGCCAAGCACACCGCGAGGAACAGGCAGGTCTTCGTTCCCCCACACGATGTCGACATATGCGAACACGAAGAACATGACGATGAACGCAAGCGCGCCGATCGTCACTGCGAGTGCATCGCCTGTGGGCAGCGTCAGCGCGGCGCGAACACCCGCGCGAATCGCGACCGCGATCACAAGGAACATCGTGACGAAACCGAGGAAGCCCATCTTGAGCCAGATCCACAAGACGGAGTTGTGCGGGATGTACCGAGCAGAAGACGAAGTTGATCTCAGGAAGGGGCGCCGGCTGGTAGAAGGGCTTGCCGAACCCGACGCCCGTCAAACGCTCGAAACGGATCGTATTGACGAGGTCGAAGTTCTCGCTCACGCGATAGTTATCAGACGATGAGTCGCGTGCGGAGACATCGTCGGACGCAAACACCGTCTTCACGGCGCGGGCCCCGAAACCGACACCGCCAGTGGAGTTCCAGAACGCGGCGGTGTACGTCGCGGTGAGCAGCACCACGATGGGCACGAGAAAGAGGAACGCCCTGCGGTTCCGGAAGAACAACATGGTGGCGAAGACCACGAAACCGGCTGCGAGGGCGACCACGGCGGCGCGCCGCTCGGAGAGCACGAAGACCCAGCCGCTCAGGCCGGCGGCAAGGAGCAGGAAGAACCTCGCCCACCCCGAGCAGCCTCGGAGAGCCCAGACCCCCACGGCCAGGAGGATTATCCACGCGTACAAGAGTGAGGTCGGATGTTCGGTGAGGGCTTCGAGCCCCTCCCGCCCCGTCCCCGAAAGCGCGTAGTAGAAGCGGAGCGACAAGAGGTTCTGCACCGAGATCGCGAACACGACCGTCCAGGCGAGCCACACGTAGTGCTCGGCGCGGGTCAGCAAGGCCGACGCCAGCACGTACATCGCGACGAGGTACAGGAGTGGTCGGATCTCCCAAATCGCCACATTGCGGTCGCCGCCCATGAGGAACACCCCGTAGACGAAGCCGCCGATCGCGAAGGCGCCGAACGCCATCATCGGCCAGAGGAGTGGTCGACCGAACAGGTGCCATCGTCGAGCTGCAACGACGCGCACCAGCCAGCTCGCTGCGGTGAGGAAGAGACACAGCTCGACCGGGCTGAACGTCAGTTTGTTCGCGACGAAGAGCATCGACTCGGGGCTCGAGAAGTTCGCGTTGAACGGATAGCCGACCATCGTCACCTGGTCGCCGAGCAGCGAAAAGAAGACAGTGAGATACACGCCCAAGATCGGGCGGACGACGATGGCAGCCGCCACGCACACCAAAAGCGCGAATGCCAGGCTGAACAAATCGCCGAACGGCCCGAACCCGGCGAGCCCGATGACCAGACCGGCGCCGACCACTGCGAGGTAGGCCCACATCGAGTCGCGGCGATTCGCGCGCTCCTGGGCAGTGACCGAGTCGACGCGGAGCGGAAGGGTCTGGATCATGTCACCAACTGCAGCGAGCTGTAGACGAGCGCAAAGGCGGCGCAGGTCGCCACCACCACCGGGGTGCGCCATTTCGGCCCGCCACGAAGCTCCCAAATCGACAGCACCATCACGCCGAACATGAAAGCGAGGAGGAACTTCATCTTGTTCCTCTCGAGCTCAGGTCGGCGGAGTGAAGCGCCGGAGGAGCTTCGGGACGCGCGTGGACGAGCGGTTGATGATGACGCCGAGTTCGATCCCGGTCAGCTCAGCGATCGCCGTCGCCAGCTGACGCTCGGTCGTGACCCCCTGTTTCACGACCAGGGTTGCCGCGTCAGCGTGCCGGACGACCGTGGTCGCCTCCGCGGCTTTCAGAATCGGGGGGGCGTCGATGATCACGACATCGAAGACCTTCGAGAGCAGCTTCAAGACGTCGGTGAAGGCGCTCCCGGCGACTGCCGCGGGTCGGGCGGCGATGGGGACGTATCCCGGCGTCAGCAGCACCAGGCGTTCGTCGCTCGTGTGCACGAGTGCTTCGTCGACCGTGCACTTGCCCGAGAGCACATCGGCGAGACCGGTACGCCGGTCCATCGCGGCGCTGTGGGGCGAGGACCACCAGTTGGTCTCGAGCACGCAGACGCTGCGATCGAGATCGTGCGCGATGACCGCTGCGACACTACGAGCAACAACCGTGACGCCCTCGCCCGCGAGGGCCGAGGTGACGGCCATTGTCGGAGGAAAGCCGACTTCTCCCGCCTGCCACAGGCGAGAGAGGAAGAACCTCAGCGAGTTCGTCACGTTCGGCGGAGCGGCGTGAAGCAAGACGCCGTCTTCCGCGAAGACGGCCAAGCCCCCCTCGGCAAGGCTGGCTTCGACCCGAGCCGTATCGACGTCGCCCACGGCCGCCCCTCTCCGCTTTCCCATCCTGCGCCCCCGAGCCCTAGAGGACCCGGGTCTGAATGGCGCCCGGGCTGTTCGGGACCATCGCCAAGACGGGCACGTCGAGATGACCTTCGATCTCCTCCGCGTATCGCACTGTGCGGTCAAGCAGCGTGCCGACGACGAGCGCCGCACCCGAGACGAGCGCGCCGAGGATCATGAACATCGCCAGCGTGAGGGCGTCCTTCTTCCGATGCGGCTCAGGCGCGAGCGGCTTCACGGGCTCGTCGACCACGTGCAAGCGCTGAGAGACGTCCGCCGTCGTCTGCGCGTTGGCGACCTGGGCCGCCGAGAGCGACGACCTCGCGGTCGCCATCTGGTCGTCGGCCCGGTTCACGGCTTCGGTGAGGCTCGCGATCTGCACCACCTCGTCCGCAGGGCGTGCAGCCTCGCTGCCGGCAGACGGATGCTGATTGACGTATGTGGCGAGCGCCTCGCGGGCGTCGTCGAGTCGCTTCTGGTAGGGGTCCAGCAACGATTCGAAGAACTTCTCGGCTGATTGGCTCTGCGTCACGTCGCTGTCGATCTCCCACTGCAGGTAGCTCGCGATCGCCGCGCCTGCCAGGCGGTAGGAGAGCTCGGAATCTCGCGACGTCGAGTTGACCACGACGAGCTCGTCGCCCCGTGCCGACGCCGACAGCGAGCGACGGACGTCTAGACGCGCGAGCGCGCCGGACTCGACGGCTGTACTCAGGCCCGCTTGCTTGATCACGGCATCGAGGAACGAGTCGGTGTCGAGCAGGGTGTTGAACTGCCGGCTCGTGTAGGTCGCAGGGGTATCGAAGCCGAAGTTGTTCCCTGTGCGAACGGAAGTGATCTCGTTCAGCAACGAGTCGCGGTTCACCTGGATGACACCGGCCGCGTGATAGCTGGTGCCCCGGTTCACCACGATCGACGCCCCGAGCGCGATGACGAGGAAGGCGGGCAGGACGTACAGCCACCACCGCCCGAAGAAGGTCTCGAGGAGGCGTCCGATGAACAGGCGCGGGCCAGCCTGCGCTGCTGCATCGGTCGACTCAGGGAACTGCTGCATGGAACACCCGCCTCGGTGCGCGAAAGCGCGCTTCCGAATTTACCATCGGCAGTCCCCTCGGCCGACCGCGGGGAGCGCGAAAAAAACTTCCGTCAGGCTCCGGACGTCGCGCGTGGTTTCCACAGGGAGACGGTGAACGGCCGTCGAGGCTGTGGATAGACGCAACGTCACCAAGTCCGTGTGGCATGGGTCATCCAGTCGTAAGGCCCAAGTTCACAAGCGCGCTCTGGCAGCGGGTCGAACGCGAGTGCTACGGTGCGCAAGAACTGAGCGGGGGACCTGAGCGGGAGGTCTGTGGATATGGGGCACTCGGGCGGAGTGTCGTCGGCGGTCGAGATCGTTCCACCGATACAAGCAAATCTCACGAAGAGCAGCGGATCTTCCGCGGGCCGCGGGCCGGGCGAAACCGGCAACGACCGGTCGCCGCAGCTCTCGGCCACGTCGCTGAAGCGGCGACTCGTGTTCGCCGACTCGGCGGCCTTGGTCGTCGGATTCCTGACGGCGACGCTGCTCGCGCTCTACCGTCCAGCCGGCCTGTACCTCGACGATCACGTGAGGCTCTGGATCTGCAGCCTTCCGTTCTTCGTCTGCGGCGCGCTGCTCGCGCGCCTCTACGTCGCCCGCGCCAACGAGCGCCAGGCCGAAGAGTGGGTCAACATCTTGAAGGCGGTCGGCGTCAATGTCGGCGGCCTGGTGTTGATCGCCTTCTTCCTCAACTACGAAGGCCTGTCACGCTTTTGGGTCATCGCGTTGGCCATCTGCACCACGCTCGCACTCTTCGCCGAGCGCGCCATCGCACGGAGGATCTTCACCCGACTGCGCCAGCAGGGCCGCTTGCGCCGTCCGATCGTGATCGTCGGCACCGACGCACATGCGGTGCGGTTGCTCCACACCTTCCAGCGGCGCCCAGATCTCGGCTACGAGGTTCTCGGGTTCGTCGGCCCGGAAGACATCGGGGAGCGCGGTGGCGTCAGGCTGCTCGGCTCCATCGACGACATCGAACACGTCCTGCGCGAGCACGACGCCAACGGTGTCGTTGTCTCTCCGTCGTTGTCGGACGAGGACATCAACGCACTCGCGCGAAGGCTCACCGACCTCGGCTATCACGTCGCGCTCTCCTCCAGCCTTCGCGACATCGACATGACGCGGTTGCGCCCGCAGCAGTTCGACGGGCACGCCATGCTCTACATCGAACCGGTCATCCGGCACGGGTGGCGCTCGGTGGCAAAGCGGTCCTTCGATGTCACAGCGGCCTGCACGGCTCTCGTCATCACGTTCCCCTTGCTGCTCGCGGCGATGGTCGCGACCCGTGTCCAGGGCAAGGGACCCGTCTTCTTCCGCCAGGTTCGGGTCGGAGTCAACGGCGAGACGTTCACGATGACGAAGCTGCGCACGATGGTCGTCGATGCTGAGGCGCAGAAGGCGGGCCTGCTCGATCGCAACGAGATGGACGGGCCGCTCTTCAAGATCACCAACGATCCGAGGATCACGCCCGTGGGTCGCGTGCTGAGGAAGCTCTCGATCGACGAGCTCCCGCAGCTGTTCTGCGTTGTGCGTGGGTCGATGAGCTTGGTCGGCCCGCGACCGGCGCTGCCGGAGGAGGCAGCGCTCTGGGACGAGCAGGTCCACGAGCGTCTGCGAGTCCGGCCCGGGATCACGGGAATGTGGCAGGTCTCCGGCCGCTCGAACACCAGCTTCGAGGACTACAAGCGACTCGATCTCTACTACGTGGACAACTGGTCGCTCACCCACGACATCCGCATCTGCGCGAAGACAGTCGGTGTGGTGCTCAGCGGTCGCGGCGCGGCCTGAACGCAGCCCCGCTCACCCAGATATCCCATGCTTAGGGCCCGAGGTCTCGGACACGAGTGGCCGGGGTCCCGGCGTACAGTCCATCCGGTTCGGTGTCCTGGATGACTGTGGCGCTCGCCGCGATCACACAACCGGGTGCGATGCTGACGCCCGGAAGGACTGTGACGTGGGCGCCAAGCCACGATCCCCGGCCAACTCGAATCGGCTGACACTCCACAACGGTCGCGCGCTGTTCGCTCGCGCCAATGTGGTGTGTTGACGTGATCAAGGACACGCCGTACGACAGGTAGACGTTGTCTTCCAGAACGATGTCCGTCGAAGCGTCGAAAAGGCATTGGCGATTGATGAAGCAACCGTCGCCGATCGTCAATCGGTGTCCGCCGACGTAGATGGACGACAACACCGTGCTCCTCCCGACGGTCAAGCCCGCGAGGCGAAAGATGCGAACACGAACACTGCTCGGAAACAACAGGGTCTGGGCTATGACATTGAGGAGGACCAGTCGAGCGGTGCGAGACACGTCGCGAGGCTAATCGGAGGGAGGTTTCACACCGACTGAGTCGAGGTTCCGGCTATTGCCCGTCCCCTCAGGGACTACGTTGCGTTGATGAGAACCTGAGCGCGGCAGGGGCGCTCACAGAAGGTGGGTGGTGGCGTGTCGCATTGGCGTCGGGCGCTCGTTACCGGTGCATCGTCGGGCATCGGTGAAGCTTTCGCCGATGAGTTAGCGGAGCGCCAGGTCGACCTCGTTTTGGTTGGACGCGACGACGCCCGGCTCGAGGCCGTGGCGTTGCGGGCCCGGGCGCGCGGGGTCAGAGCTGACGTCATCACGGCTGACCTGGCGACCGCGGCCGGCCTCGCCACGGTCGTACGTGAAATCCAGGGCTCCTCGCCCGGGATAGACCTGCTCGTCAACAACGCCGGACTCAGTCAGCGGGGAGCGTTCCTCGACTTACCTCTGGACCGCGCAGTCGAATCCGTGCTCGTCAACAACGTCGCGGTAGTGACGCTGACCCACGCGGCGGCAACCCGAATGCGCGAGGTCCCCGGCGGCACTGTCATCCAGGTGTCCTCGATTGCGTCGGCATGGCCTCTTCCCAACGAGGCGGTGTACGCAGCGTCCAAGGCGTTCGTCACGAGCTTCGGTCAAGCGCTGTCACAGGAGTGGGCACCGACCGCACTGACGTGTACCACCGTGCTCCCAGGGCCCACGCGGACGAGGAAGTCTGCCAGTGCTGCAGCCGTTGTGAACGTCCCGACGGGCGGATGGATGGAACCCTCAGAGGTCGTCCGCTGCACACTCGACGCAGCGGCGCGCGGGCGGGAACTGGTAGTCCCGGGTGCCCGAAACCGGCTGCGGCTCGTGAGTGTGTCACGTTACCCGAGCCTCGTGGGCGGGAGGCTCAACGCGGCGCTCTTTCGAACTCTGTTCTCCATACGAGATGCGTGTTTTCGCGTCGTTTCGCGACTCCGCGCCCGGCTGCTCGAGCGGTAACTCGCCACCAAGTCTCCGTCGATGTCGGGTTCATCTTCGTGCATCCGAAGGTGCGTCATCGGGGTTCGCTACCGATCGAACGTCGCTGGCTTCACCGCATCGTCAGAAATGTCCACGACTCCCGACGAGTCGCGGCCCGGCCGTCCGAGGTCCGAATCCGTACCCGGATCGGGCGGGGTGCGGGTGGACCCTCCGGCTACACCCCGCGCCAGAGTGGCGATCCCCCAACCGAGAAGAATCCCTCCGATGATCTCCTCGGAGTAGTGGTTCCCCGTGTAGACCGCCCCGAGGCAGATGATGGCCACGAAGGTGCACGCCGCGAGCCGGACGAGACGCGAGGTCGTCACGACCCAGAGCGCGACACCGACATAGGTGGCTCGTAGCGCGTGGCCGCTCGGGTAGCCGCCGAAGGGTTCGAAGATCGCCTCACGAACCGCCCACGCGATGAACAGAGCGACGGCGAACCCTGCGAGCAGCACGATGCCAGCCCGAGGCCGCCTCGTCGCGGCAAAGAGGCTGATGATGACGATCGCGACGACCATCGGACGGATGTCGCCGGGAGAGGTGGCGCGGTCGGCCGCTCGCACGAGACGGGCCGGAGGATTCGAGTTGACCGCGGAACGCCGAAATGCGTTGTCGAGCAAACTGCCAACGACCGGGGTGTAGGTCAGGTTGTTGACGACCCCATTCGATCCGTTGCTGGTGTACATCAGCCAGTAGGCGGTTCTGGGCTGGAGCACTGCTCGAATGGCGAGAGTGTTCCAGGCGTCCGGCGCGAGACGGCCCGAGGCCGTCGTCGCCAACCTGCGACCCGGTGCTCCGTTCGAGTCCTCATAGATGGCGAGTTGGAACTGATCGTTGGGAGGCTCATCGACGGGGCCAGCGACGAATCCCGAAATCGATGCCAGCTCTCCGGCCCGGATGCCGGTGGTGAAGCGCGAACCGTTGATGCTGCCCGAATCGAAGTTGTCGATGTCGCTGCCGATCACCGGATGACCAAACAGGTCGGGGATCGTCTCATCGAGCCCAGACGTCGCACCGCCCGAGGCGTACGTCGCGAAGATCGAAAGCTTGATGTCGCTGGTGGCGCGCACGTCGTGCACCTCGTCGGGCCATTCATCAAATGGATAGAACCCCAGCCAGGCACTGTCGCGACTGCCGTCGGAGATGCCGCTCCGCACGATGCTCGTCCACACCGCGAAGAGCATGACCGCCACACCCGCCTGGATGAGCCGCCGCCGGTTCATCATTTGACATCATCCCAGATCAGCGAGGTTCACGCAGGCGCGACTCCTCCACGCGGCAGACTTCTTGACTTAGGTCTCGGGATGAGCACAGGGGGACACGAGCGAGTGCGGCGGACGAGAGTGTGAACCTCCACATCCTGGGGGCGGCGCTGCCGCCCGCGCTGCTCACGATGGCGAACTACAACGGCACCCTCGCGGCCGTTCGAGCGCTCGGTCGCGCGGGCGTCCGAGTCACCACCGCCGATCCGAACCGCCTTGCGGTGAGCAAGTGGTCGAGGCACACCACAACGCGAGTGCACTCTCCGCACGTTCGCGAGGCGAGTCGCTTCATCGCGTGGCTGCTCGAGTTCGGGCGCAGGTACGGCGAGCACGTCTTGCTCCCGACGAACGACGACACCGCGTGGCTGTACGCGCTGCACCGTGACGCGCTGTCGCGGTACTTCTATCTGCCGTCCGCGTCGATCGATCCGATCTATCGGCTGCTGAACAAGCGGCTCCTCTATGAGGAAGCCCGGTCCGTGGGGCTCGATGTTCCTCGTACCTGGTTTCCCGAGTCTGCCCACGACGTGGCGCAATGCTCCAGCGAGGCGGCATTCCCCGTGATCGTGAAGCCGCGTACGCAGGTGATGTTTCCCACGCAGAGCAAAGGAGTCATCGTCGAGTCCGCCGGTGAGCTCGTCCGCCGATATGCGGCGTTCTCACGACAAGCCCACGGGCACGACCTTCTCGACCTCGATCCGAGCGCGGGTCGGCCCATGGTCCAGGAGTACTTCGCGGACGCCGCGACCGGCATCTACCACATCTCCGGTTACGTGCACCGGGGGCGCCTGTGCGGCGTTCGCGGCGCTCGCAAGGTCCTTCAACAGCCGCGTCGGCTCGGCGTCGGCGTGTGCTTCGAAGCGGCCCCGGTCGCCCTCGATCTCGCTGCGGGCCTCGAGCGGCTGGTCGAGAGGGTCGGCTACTCGGGCGTCTTCGAAGCAGAGTTCATCAGGACCTCGGTTGGCGCCTTGCTGATCGACTTCAACCCGCGCTTCTACAACCAGATGGCGTTCGACATCGACCGAGGTCTCTCGCTGCCGACGCTCGCCTACCTCGATGCGCTCGGCGAACACGCCGTCGTCGACCACGACTGCCAATCGCTCGGCTCACAGGACGACCAGACGGGCCGCGTCTTCATCGACCTCTTGTCGCTGCGCACGCTGCTCATCGCGCAGCGCCTGTCGGGCGCGCTGAGCGCCGACGACCAGCGCCACTGGAGGGACTGGTACGAGCGACACCGGGGCAGCGCGACCTTCGCGGTCCTCGACAAGTCCGACAGGGTGCCGTCGTGGCTGGCAGCGGTCCATCACACCATCGGGCATGGGCGCCATCCGCGGAAGTTCGTCTTGTCGACGGTGCTGAACCGGTCGTAACGGGTGTCCGAGATCTCTGGCTTCGGCGACAAGCTGCGGCGCATCCGTTTTTCGATCGCGAGCGCGGGGTTGCGTCGAGGGCTCGCGGATGTCGGCACGATCCTGCTCGCGTACAGCCCGGAAGCAGACAAGTCCTTCGACAAGCGGTACGGCACGGACACGGCGGGGAGCGTCCTTCCAGGCGACTTGGGCATCACTGATCCTCACGCGCGGCAGAGCGCCATCCTGTACCTGCCATCTCCCACCCGGGTGACCCGTTGGATGCTCGACCACATCGGCATCGACCATCGCGGCTTCTCGTTCATCGACTTGGGCTGCGGGAAGGGCCGCGTGTTGCTGGTCGCGTCCAACTACCCGTTCCAGCAGATCATCGGCGTCGAGATCTCGTCCGAGCTCGCGGCGATCGCGCGTGCCAACGCAGAGCGCTATCAGCCGGCCTCTCGTCGCGTGGCAGCTATAGAGGTTCGCAACATCGACGCCACCACGGCCGACTACCCAGACTCGAACCTCCTCGTGCACCTGTACCACCCGTTCCAGACGCCCATCACAGAGGGGGTGCTGGCGAAGCTCGAGGCGGCCTACGAGGCGCGGCCGCGCCAGATCGTCGTCGCGTACCTCCTGTACAGCTCGGCGACGACTGCCGTGAAGGACGTCTTCTCCCGCTACCGCTGGCTCCGAGAGGTTCGTCACGAACAGTCGGTGCTCGGGCAGTACGACTGGCTCATCTACTCCACCGACCCATGAGTCTTGTAAGTACGTCGAAGGGCATCGTGAAGCGAGCGCTCCGCCCGATCGTGAGTCGATCGGACGCGCGCCCGATACCAACGCCGGCGCACTGGGGCTTGGAAACAACGCCCGAGGGGCGGCTCGCACTCGACGGCGTCGACCTCCACGCGCTCGGCACAGAGTGGGGATTCCCCGTCCACGTCGTCAACGGCGCTCGGCTACGCGACAACGCAAATCGGTTCCTCGCCACGCCGCTCGGGGAGCCAACCGGCTGCGAGGTCTTCTACTCCTACAAGACAAATCCGGTCCCCGGGTTACTGCGAAGGCTGCACGCCCTCGGCATCGGCGCAGAGGTGATCTCCCACTATGAGCTTTGGCTCGCGCGACATCTCGGAGTGCCGGCGGACAAGATCGTGTTCAACGGTCCCGGCAAGTCAGAGGCAGCCATCGCGGATGCGGTGAACGCCGGCGTCCAGATCCTCAACGTGAACCATCGGGAGGAGATCGCGGCGGTGGCACGCGTCGCCGAGCGAGTCGGCAAAAGGGTGCGCGTCGGCATCCGGGTGCAGGTCGGACAGGGATGGTCGGGGCAGTTCGGGGTCACGGTCGCGGACGGGCAGGCGCTGGCTGCGTACGCGGAGGCACGCCAGTCGCCGTGGCTCGACGTCGTCGGGCTCCACGCGCACCGAGGTGGCATGATCCACACGGAGGACGACCTGCGCCGGTTC
Organism: uncultured Acidimicrobiales bacterium; assembly: GCA_963802505.1. Lineage (GTDB taxonomy): Bacteria > Actinomycetota > Acidimicrobiia > Acidimicrobiales > DATKAS01 > DATKAS01. The sequence continues at coordinate 170,904 of CAWDJB010000002.1, forward strand.
GCCGAGGCGGTGCTCGGCTTCACCGATGTCCTCCTCGCAAATCTCGGCATGTCGCTCGAGATCTTGAACTTCGGGGGCAGCCTGGCGACACCTACGGTCCGCGGCCTCAGTGCGCGTGACCTCCGAATGAACCGGACGTTCCAACGCGAGCTGACTCCGGCCGACCCGGCCGCATCGTTGTCGATCGAGCGGTACACGACGACGCTCATCGGTTTCGTCAACGAGTTCTTCCGCGTGCGAGGCCGCCCCCGACCCCGCATCTTCATCGAGCCGGGACGATCGATGACCGGCGACACGCAGATGCTGCTCGCCAGTGTCCTCAGCACGAAGGCGGAGGAGGACACGACGTACGCCATATTGAACGCGGGGATCAACCTCGCCGAGAGCTGCCGCTCCGAGTACCACGCGCTGTTGCCGGTCAACCGTGCGACCGAGCCGAGATCCGCAATCCACACGATCGTCGGGCCGATCTGCACGCCCGGCGACACGTTGTACTGGGCCGCGAAGCTTCCGCATCTGACGACGGCTGACTCGGTGGCGATCATGGACGCAGGCGCGTACTTCGTCCCATTCGCGACGACGTTCTCCTTCCCGCGTCCACCGGTCGTCGTCGTCGACGACGGCGTCGTCTCGTTGCTGCGCCGAGGCGAGAGCTTTCCGGACCTCGTCGCGGGTGATGAATCCTGAGTCGCTTGGGGCAACCCTGCGTATCTCCTGATCCAGGTCTAACCTTGACGTCGGCGAGCCAGGAGCGGAGTGGAGGCGCGGATTGCGCGGCCCTCGAATCATCGGTGCGAAGTACCGCGTGAGGAACCTCCTCCGCGAGCACGGGTTCGAAGTCATCCGCGTAGTTCCCCCGTCGCGAACGCCGGTCTTTGCGGAGAGCCTCCTCGCTCTCCACCTGCACTGGCTGTTTGCCGCAGCACGAGTCGACACGGTGCTGGACGTCGGCGCTCACCTCGGTGAGTACGGACTATGGCTCCGCCACAACGGCTTCGCGGGGAGGATCGTCTCATTCGAACCGGTACGAGCCAGCTTCGAGGAGCTCGTCTGTCTGAGCGCTGGTGACGACGCATGGGACGCTGTCAACATCGCGCTCGGATCGGAGGATGGCACCGCGGAGATCAACGTGACGAGACACACGGACTTCAGCTCGTTCCTCCTCCCGAATGAGGACGCGTTGCAGGAACACGAACGGAGACCGGAGGTCGACCACGTTGAGCTCGTGCCCGTCCGACGCCTCGACGGGGTGCTGAACGAGCTGCTGCCCAACTGGAGGTCGCAGCGTCTCTACCTGAAGATGGACACGCAGGGGTGGGACCTCCAGGTTCTGGCCGGAGCGACCGACGTGCTCTCGAGCACGGTCGCACTCCAGTCGGAGGTCTCGGTGAGGCCGATCTACTGCGGCATGCCGCATTTCGACGAGTCGATCCGTGAGTTGGAGAAGTGCGGTTTCAGCCTGTCCGGCCTTTTTCCAGTGGGCCGGGACTCCAGGTTCCGGGTGATCGAGTTCGACTGCGTCTGCGTCGCCGACGGTGTTTTAGCCGCCGGCTGCTAGCGCTGAACACAACACATCACAACGCACGCGTGCGCCGCCGCGCGTAGGGTCGCGCGCCATGGGTGTGCGACTGGAACCGGCAGACGAATACATGCACGAGCTCGGTCCCGAGCCGAACTTCAACGAGAGCATGTACGTCAACATCTTCGATCCCGAGAACAAGATCGGAGGCTTCTTCCGCATCGGGAACCGCGCGAACGAGGCCTACGCGGAGATGACCGTGTGCCTCTACCTTCCCGACGGCCAAGTGGGCTTCCGGTTCAAGCGAGCCGAGATAGCGAACAACGACGCGTTCGACGCCGCGGGGATGCGCTGGCAGATCATCACGCCGTTCGAAGAGCTGCGCGTCACCTATGACGGCAAGGTCGTGCTGCTCGACGATCCGACGGAGATGTCCGATCCGAAGAAGGCCTTCACCGAGAACCCGTATGCCGAAGCCGAGATCGACATCACGTTCACCGGGCAGGGCCGCCCGTCGATGTTCGGCGGCGAGCCCGACGAGCCCCACGAGACGCCCGGCGAGGAGTTCGCCAAGGGGCACTACGAACAGCTCGTCGCGGGCAAGGGCCGCATCCGAGTCGGCGAGCGCGAGTGGCTCGTCGTCGGCTTCGGCCTGCGAGACCACTCCTGGGGTCCGCGCTACTGGCAGGCGCCGTGGTACTACCGGTGGCTGACTGCGAACGTGGGCCGTGACTTCGGCTTCATGGGGAGCCGGGTCGCCCGTCGCGACGGCGACGGCACCCGAGGCGGCTTCGTCTGGGAGGACGGCAAGCTCCACTACTGCGACTCGTTCGAGCTCACCACGACCTACGAGGGCGACGACCAGTACCACGACTCGATAAGTGCGGTGCTGCGATCATCCCGGTCCGAGAAGGAGTGGAAGATCAGCGGCAGGGTGATGAACCTCATCCCCCTGCGGAACCGTCGCCCCGATCCCGACGGCAACATGCTCCTGACGCGCATCAGCGAGGGCATGACCGAGTGGACGCTCGACGACGGTCGCGTCGGCTACGGGCTTTCCGAGTACCTCGACCAGATCATCGACGGCGCTCCGGTCGGGCTCGCGGAGTAGCCCGTCGTAGCGTGCGTGCCTATGTGGCACGCCATGTTCGCTCTTCCCATCCCCGTCGCCGAGAAGATCCTGCGCGCACTCCTCGTGTACGGGTTCCTCGTGATCGCCCTCCGCCTCGCAGGCAAGCGCGAGCTCGCGCAGCTGAGCACGTTCGACTTCGTGGTGCTGCTGTCGGTCGCCAACGCCGTGCAGAACGGGATCATCGGCGCCGACGACTCTGTTACCGGAGCGTGGATCGGCGCATTGACACTGTTCGCGGCAAACTTCGCGTTGGCGTTTGCGATCGTGCGGAGTCGGAGGTTGCAGCGCGTCACGGAGGGGACACCCGCGACGCTGGTCGCAGGGGGCGTGCGCAACGAAGCGGAGCTGCGCAAGGTCCGCATCACGCCTGAGGAGCTCGAGTCAGCGATCGGCGACCAGGGCGAACGGATGGCCGACGTCGACACCGTCGAGCTCTTCCCCAATGGACGCATCGCGATCACCCCGAAGGAGCCCGACACCGCGACGAAGCGCTTCGACACGATCGAAGGCGAGCTTCGAGCGATCCGCGCTCTCCTCGAAGCCCGATGATCACGTTTCACCTCGTGCCGCGTGAGGTGTGGGATGCCCAGCGGACGAAGCCCGTGTACGAGCCTGAGGCGTTCGACGCGGACGGCTTCGTGCACTGCACCGACGGCGAAAGCGCCGTGATCGACACGGCGAACCGCTACTACCAACGCGACGGACGCGAGTACGTGGTGCTCAGCATCGACACCGACCGGCTCACGGCCCCGGTGCGCTACGAGGATCCGCAACGGACGTTCCCGCACGTGTACGGGCCGATCGAGACCTCGGCCGTGACGGAGGTCCGCTCGGTCGAGCGTGACGCAGAGGGTCGGTTCCTCCGGATCGCGTCCTCCGAATAGCGTCGGCGCCTCATGGACGAGCTGTCGATCGGCGAAGCGCGCCGCATGGCGCTGGCCGCACAGGGCTTCGCCGAGAAGCGACCGAGAGGCACGGTCGGCCGCAAGCACCTGCTGAAGGTCGTCGACCGCCTCGGCGTGATCCAGCTCGACTCGGTGAACGTCGCAGTGCGTTCGCACTACATGCCGTTCTTCTCGCGGCTCGGGCCATATCCGCTGAACGAGCTCGACACGCTCGCATGGGGCACACACCACCTCTTCGAGTACTGGGGGCATCAAGCGTCGTTGCTGCCGGTCGAGCAGCATCCACTGCACCGCTGGAAGATGGCGCAGCGCCGCCACGACCGACAGGCGAGCTGGCTCACCGCCCTCGAGAAGGAGCACCCGGGCTACGTCGCGGCGGTGCTCGACGAGGTGCGCGAGCGCGGGCCCCTCGCGGCAGGCGAGCTCAGCGACCCGGGCAAGAAAAGCGGGCCGTGGTGGGGGTACAGCAAGGGCAAGCAGACGCTCGAGTACCTGTTCTGGACCGGTGAGGTCACCGCGAACCGCAGAACGAGCTTCGAGCGCGTCTACGACGTTCCGGAGCGGGCGATCCCGGCCGAGGTGCTCACCGCGCCCACGCCTGGCGAGTCGGAGGCCCGCAAGGCGCTTCTCGAGATCGGCGCACGAGTGCTCGGAGTCGGCACGGTGGGCGATCTCACGAACTACTTCATGCTCAACATCCCGAAGAGCCGCTCCGCGATCGCCGAGCTCGTCGAAGACGGGGTGCTCGAGCCGGTTGCGGTCGAAGGTTGGAAGCAGAAGGCGTTCCGGCATCGCGACGCGCGAGTGCCGCGCAAGGTCGAGGCAACCGCGCTGCTGACGCCCTTCGACAACCTCGTGTGGCGCCGCGAACGAGACGAGCAGCTGTTCGACTTCCACTACCGCATCGAGATCTACACCCCCGCGCCGAACCGCGTGTACGGGTACTACGTGCTGCCCTTCCTGCACGGCGACCGCATCGTCGCCCGTGTCGACGCGAAGGCCGACCGCAAGGCAAAGACGCTCGTCGTACCCGGGGCGTTCGCGGAGGCGGGAGTCGACGTCGGCGAGGTGGCAAGCGCGCTGGCCGGTGAGCTGGCGCTCATGGCGAAATGGCTCGGACTCGAGCGCGTCACGGTCGGCCGCAAGGGCGACCTCACCGCGTCGCTACGCCGCGCGCTGCCGGCGGCAAGCAGCTGACCATCCGTTCGACGATCTGCTCCAGGATCGAGCGCGACGTCGCCAAGTTGACGCGGAAGAAGCCATTGCCGACATCGCCGAACGCGGCCCCGTCGGCGAACGCGACGCGGCCCTGGTCGACGAAGTGCTCCGTGGGCGACACGTCGAGCCCGAGGCCCCGCCCGTCGACCCAGGCGAGGTAGGTCGCTTCAGGCGCGCGGTGCCGCAGCGCGGGAAGGCACTCGGCGATCGTCGCCGCGAACCAGTGACGGTTGCCGTCGAGGTACCCCACCGCGCGTGCGAGCCACTCGTCGGCTCGGGTCCACGCAGCGCGCGTGGCAACGAGACCGAACGGCGAGACACCGTGCATCATCGGGTTGTAGCGCTGCACGTAGCGTGCCAACAGCGCCTCACTCCCGCAGTACCCCACCGCGCATCGCACACCGGCGAGATTGAAGGCCTTCGTCGCGGACGTCAGCGTGAGCGTGCGCGCGGCGACATCGGCGCCGAGCGATGCGAAGGGTGTGTGCGTCGAGCCGGGATAGGTGAGATCGGCGTGGATCTCGTCGGCCGCAACGGTGAGGTCGTGCTGCACCACGATGGCCGCGACAGCGTTGAGCTCGTCGCGGGTGAACGACCGTCCGCACGGGTTGTGTGGGTTGCACCACAGCAGCAGGCGAGCGTCGCTCGCCGCTCGCGCGAGCGCGTCGATGTCGAGCCGGCACCCCTCGTCGATGGGCCGGAGCGGCGCTTCGACGATGCGACGCCCGTTCTCGACGATCGCGGCGAGGAACGGCGGGTAGATCGGCGTCGCGACGAGCACGCCGTCGCCCGGTTCGGTGAACGCGACGATCGCGTTGATCACACCCCGCATGACGTCCGTGAGCTTGAAGCCGAGCTCGTGGTCGGGCCTGAAGCCGAAGCGGCGCTCGAGACGAGCCGCGCCGACCGCCTCGATGCAGTCAGGATCGTCATCGGCCGGGTAGCCGTAGTCGCCCTCGGCCGCGATCGACATGACGGCCTCGCGGATGGGGTCCGCGACGGGGAAGTCCATCTCCGCCACCCACGCCGGCAGCACTGATGGCGGGTGCTTTCGCCACTTCGACGACTGCCGTTGGTGCAGCGCGTCGAGGTCGAGGTCGTCGAAGCCCGGCTCGGTCATCGCTCGTCGTTTAGGAAGTCCCGGGCGAGCTGCTCCCACATGTCCGCCGACAGCCGCAGCGACTCCACGTCGATGCGCTCGTCGTTGCCGTGGAACCGCGACCAGTACTGCTCGGGCGTGACCTGCCGGCTCAGCAGACCGAAGCCGTACGCGGGGATGCCGGCGCGTCGGAAGAACCGAGCATCCGTGGCGCCCGTCAGAGGTGACGCCAGGAGATGGGCATCGGGGTAGGCGCGCCGCGCGGCCCGTTCGAGCGCCGACCAGAGCGGGGTGTAGGTGGACGACTCTGTCGGTTCCCCCGACCGCACCACGTTGATCTCGACGCTGTCGCCGAGGTCCGCGAGCATCCGGTGCAGCTCGGCAACCACCAGCTCGACGCTCTCGCCATGAGCGATGCGGATGTCGGGCTGCACCACGACGCGGTCGCAGATGATGTTGCGCTTGTGCCCACCGTGGATCACGGTCGGCGCATACGTCGTGTGCGTGCACGAGTGCGCCCGTGCGGCCAGCGCGTGCGGGAGGTCGGGCAGCGCGTCCCACAGCCGCTCGGGATCGGTGAGCACCGCCTTCAGATCCGCGTCGAACGGCTGCCCCTCGACCCAGCCCCGCCACGAGTCGCTGATGTGCGTCTCCGGGCGGTGCTCGGCAAGCCTGCGCACCACCTCGGCCGCCTTCACGACGGCGTTGTCCGCGCCGAACGGCGTCGATCCGTGGCTCGGCGTGCCGGTGACGACGATGTCAACGACCGCGCCGCCCTTCTCGCCGGTGACCACCTCGACGTTCGTGCCGTGCGCGCCTTCGCTGACGATGCCGCCCACCTCGGTCAGCACGTAGTCCGCCCGCACGACATCAGGATGGGCGTCGAGCAGATGCGCGACGCCCTGCATGCTGCCCGCCTCTTCGTCCGCGACCGCGAGATAGAGCAACGTGCCGCGAGGCCGAAATCCAGACTCCGCGAGACGGCGCATCGTGACGGCCATCGCCGCGGTTTGGTTCAACATGTCGACGGCGCCCCGCCCCCACACCTCCATCCCCGCCGGGCCGTCGACGAGCTCGCCGCCGAAGGGGTCGCGCGTCCAGCTGTCCTCCGACACGGGCACGACGTCGGTGTGGCCTATGAACGCGACGGTGGGAGCGTCGGGATCGGTCCCCTCGATGCGTGCGACGAGGGACGCGCGCTGCGGCGTGTCCGGATGATGGAAGCGCTCGACGTCGATCCCGACCGATCCCAGGTAGCTGTGCAACGCATCCGCGTTGCGGCTCTCCCCGCCTGAGTCGACCTCGCCGTCGTTCACGCATCGGTTGCGGATGAGCGCCTGCAGCAGCTCGACGACCTCCCCGGTGCGAGCGTCGACTGTCACTCGGCGCGTTCGACCCACGCGTCGATGAGACGCCTCGCGATGCTCATCCCGGGCGGGACCATCGGGAGGTCATCGGCGCGGTACCAGTTGGCATCGGCGATCTCGGTCTCGTCGATCACGATGTCGCCACTCGCCCACCGGGCGGTGAACCCGAGCATGAGCGAGTGTGGAAACGGCCACGGCTGACTCGCGACATAGCGCACGTCGGACAGCTCGATGCCGACCTCCTCGCGCACCTCGCGGTACACCGCGTCCTCGAGTGTCTCACCCGGCTCGACGAACCCGGCGAGGCAGCTGTACATCGGGATGGGGAACTGACGCCCGCGCGCCAGGAGCGCTTCGGAGCCGTCGGCACCGTCGCGCTCGACGAGCACGATGATCGCCGGCGCGAGGCGCGGGAACGCGGTGAGGCCGCAATGGGGACACCGACGTGACCGTTCGTCCGACGACGGCGCCGTCTCGTTCGCGCAGCGTCCGCAGTACCGATGCGTGCGATCCCACTCGACCAGCTGCACCGCGCGTCCGGCGACCGTCCACTCGACTTCGCTGACGCGGCCCCAGAGAGCTCGCAGAGCGATGAACGAACCGTCGTCGTCCGCCTTCGACTCGGGCGGCTCGACGTCGCCGGCCCAGCAAGGTCGGTCGCCGAGCATCCCCAGGAAATGCTGACCTCGCAACGGGAGCTCGGCCGGCCCGTCGGTCACCAGCACGTCGTCGCCACGAACGTAGAACCAGCGCTCGTTCGCGTGGTCGACGTCGGCTCCCGGCGGCGGGCGGAGGCAGGGTACGAACGACGCCGCGGACGACACGGACCCGGATGACACGGCCATGCGCCACCGTACCGCTGCTGGCGCGAGACTCTGCCGTGCCCTGGATCAGGACTGTCGACCCCGCGGATGCCACCGGACTGCTCAAGGAGGCCTACGACTGGCAAGCCGAGCGCCTCGGCGAGCCCACCGAGTTCACCATGCTCGGCAGCCTCTATCCCGAGATCGTGATGGAGCGGCTGCAGCTGTACCGCGCCGTCGAGGGATGCCCATCGTCGCTTTCGCCGGGTGAACGCCAGCTCGCCGCTTACGTCGCATCGATGATGAACGGCACCGGACACTGCGCGTCGGGTCTTCGCGTCAAGCTGCCGACGCTCGGCGTCGATCAGCCGACGATCGACGCGGTGACGTCCGATGCCGCGCACGTACGCACGGGAGACGACCGGCTCGACATGATCCTGCGGTATGCGGGGCGTCTGTCGCAGCAGCCGATCGCCGTGACGTCGGCCGACGTGGAGGCGCTGCGCGCGGTGGGCCTCGACGACCTCGACATCGTCGACCTCAACAACATCGTCGCGTACTACTGCTACATCAACCGGGTCGCGAACGGGCTCGGGCTCCTCACCGAGATCCCGGTCGAGCACGCACTTTCCGCGCTTCCCAAGTGACCGCTCTGCCCGCGTGAGCGGCCTCCGCACCGGGATCTGGCTGTTCCCTGAGATGACGTCAGCCACCTTCGTCGACCACGCGCGCCAATGCGAGGCCGCGGGCATCGGCGATCTGTGGGTCGGCGACGAAGGGCCGGGCCGTGACCCGTTCGGGCTGCTGGCGGCCGCAGCGACAGCGACGACGCATCTCCGCCTCGCTGTCGGCGTCACCAATCCGTACCTGCGACACCCCGCGATCACAGCGGTCGCGGCGATGACGGTGCACGAGCTTTCCGATGGCCGCGCGATCCTCGGGCTCGGCCCTGGTGGGGACGTCGCTCTGCGCCCGCTCGGCATCGAGCCCATCGCCCCTTTGACCCGTTGCCGCGACGCGGTGCGCATCGTGAGGGCCGTCTGCCGGGGCAAGGCCACCGACGGCTACGACCCTCCGGCACACGGCTTCACCGCACCCGATCTGCCCATCTACATCGGCGCGCGCCGCGAGCGCTTCAACCGGTTCGCCTCCGAGGCCGCCGACGGTGTGTTCATCGCGGGCGTCGCCCCATCGCTGTTCGACGCCGTCGTCGGCTGGGCGCGCTCGGTGCGCCCCATCGCTGTCGCGCTTTACATCAGCGCGTGCTTCGACGAGACCGAGGTCGAGCGCAGCCGTCCGACGCTCATCCACGCGTTCCTCAACGGCCCTGACGAGCTCCGAGCGCGCGCCGGGGTGACGCTCGACGAGCTGCGGGAAGCGTCCGGCGCGCTGGCCGCCGGTGACGACGCCGCGGCACGGCGACTCATGACCGACGAGCGCCTCGCGCTCGTACTGGTACGCGGAACGCCCGCGGAGGTCGGTCGCGTGCTCGCGGGCCATGCTCGGCGGATCGGGCCCGACAGCGTCGGTTTCGCGCTGCTGGCCAGCAACATGAGCCGCGCGATCGACGCGGCCGCCGAGGCGTTCGCCGTCGTCAACTCGGAGGTAGCTGCGTGAACCAGGCCAAGCGCGGGCAGGTCGGCGTGACGTGCCACTTGCTCAACCCGACGCTCGAGGAGGTCGCAGAGCTCGCTCGAGCGAGCGAGGCCGCCGGTGCCGACTGGCTCGGTCTGCCCGACGCGTTCTGGTGGCGCGACACGTGGCTACTGGTCGACGCCGCGCTCGAAGCGACCGACGGCATCCGCGTCGGCCCGATGGTGACGAACCCATTCCTCCGCCATCCGTTCCAGACAGCCGCCGCCGTGGCGACGGTCCAAGATCGGTACGGCGATCGGGTGCTCGTGGGGATCGCGGCGGGTGGGTCCGAGGTGAGCGGTGCGGCTCAGGTCGATCGTCGTGACGCGGCCGAGCGGATCGAGGAGCTGGTGACGCTGCTGCGGCGAGTTGGCAACGGCGGTCCGCTCGACGAGGCGAGCGGCCGGTCGCTCGAGGTGCCGATGCGGCCGGTGCCGATCACGATCGCGGGGCGAGGCAGCAAGATCCTGCGGGTCGGCGGGCGGATGGCCGACCACGTGTTGCTGTGGGCCATCCCCGACTCGGACCTCGACCGACTCGTCGGAGTCGTGCGATCAGGCGGCGACGCGCCGCTCATCTGGGCGCCACTCGTCGACGTCGGGCCTGAAGGCCGCGAGCGAGCGCGTGTCATCGCGGCGTACGGCGTGCTGAACGCGTCGAAGGCGCTGCGGGCCTCGTGGGGCGTCGACGACGAGCACCTCGCCGCCGTGCGCGCCGCGCTCGTGCAGGGCGGCGCGTCGAACGCAGTGTCGCTCGTGCCCGACCACGTGCTCGACGACATCCTCGTCCCGGATCCCGACCCGAAGGCGCTGGGGGCGCGCGCCCAGTCGATCGGCGCGACCGACATGGCCGTCCCCGCGTTCTCGATCGACTCAGTACAAGACCGGGTCGCCTGGGCGAGAGAGGTCCTCGCCGCGGCCTGACCCCCTGCCTCCCCTCCCGCTGGTTTTCTTGGCGCGAGGTTGTCCCAGGGACACCCTTCCGCCAAGAGATCCGGAATGTCGCACCCCCCGTGTACACCACGGAGCATGAAAGACACTGACGTTGACACAAGGGTGGCCTCACTCGCGGAGTACCAGCACGGCCTCGTGACCGGGCGCCAAACCGCCGAGCTCGGCATGTCGAAGACCCAGCGACATGACCGCGTCGGCCGCGGGCTGCTCGTTCTCTGCGACCACAACGTGTTCCGGGTGGGCGGTGCACCCGTCACATGGCAGCAGCGAGTGCTTGCGTCCTGTCTCGCGTCCGATGGGGTCTCCTCGCATCGCACCGCGGCGATGCTCCGGACGCTCGGCCTTTGGCCAGCTGACCTCACCGAGCTCACGGTTGAGCCGAACCGCCACTACCGCAGCGATGTCGCGATTGTCCATCGGAGCGTCGACGACCCACACATCGACGCCGAAACCATCGACGGCATCCCGGTGACCTCCGTTGCGCGGACGCTGCTCGACCTCGGCTCGGTGGCTTCCCAAGATCGACTCGAGAAGTGCCTCGAGCGAGCCCTCTTCCGCCGGGTCACCAGCCTCGGGGCGCTCTGGAAGTACATCGACGAGGTAGGTCGCCAAGGCCGGCGAGGAGTGCAGCCGCTCCGCGCGGTCCTCGAGCTGCGGGGACGCGTCCCAGCGACTGAGAGCGACCTCGAGACCGAGATGCTTCAGCTACTGCGAGGCGCGGGCTTGCCCGAACCAGTGCGTCAACACGAGGTCGTGGTGGCCTCACGACGTTTCCGCATTGACCTCGCGTATCCAGACCTGAAGATCGCACTCGAGATCGACGGCGACGAGCCCCACTTCGGAGCGAGCAAGACCGACGCCGACAACACGCGTGACGGCTTGCTGCAGCTCGGCGGCTGGCTCACCCAGCACTTCACCCGCCGACATATCCGCCATGAGCAGGCGGCCAGCTCTGAGCGAATCTGGCGAGCGATCGAGGCGCGTTCTCTTGGCGGAGAGTTGCCTGCAGGACAACCTCGCGCCAAGAAAACCGGCTAGAGCCGGCTACCGGCTAGGCGTTGGGGCTGAGGGCGCGGACGGCTTCCCAGTGGTCGATGCCGGGGAAGGGCATGACGGCGAGGCTCGAGGTGGTGACGCCGTTGTCGAAGTAGCGCTGGATCTTGGCGCGGCACTCGGCGGGTGAGCCGTGCACGACGAGCTCGTCGACGAGCGAGTCGGGGATCTCATCGAGGGCCTGTTTGCGATCGCCGGCCTTCCACGCGTCCCACATCGGCTGCAGCACATCGGTGCGCCCGAGCCACCGATGGAACTCGGCATAGACGGGCACGTTCAGGTAGGTCGCGATCGCATACTTCGCGGCGGCGCGCACGGTGTCCGCGTCCTCGGAGGGCGCGACGAAGATGCGGCACACGATCTCCTTGTCGGGGCCGCCCGCGTGCACATGCGGCACGACCTTGGTGACGTCGTCGGCCGACAGCCAGTTGATGATCGCCCCGTCACCCTCGCGGCCGGCCAAGCGCAGCATCCCCTCGCGCAACGCGGCAACGAGGATCGGCGGCTGCACCTCGGGCACGAGGCCGAGACGGAAGCCCTGCACCTCGAAGGTGTCGTACTTCTGAGCGACCTTCTCCCCCGTCAACGCTGCCCGCAGGAAGCGCACCATGTCGCGCACGCGCTTGTACGGCTCGACGAACGGCACGCCGTTCCAACGCTCGACGATCACGTTCGACGACGTCCCGATGCCGAACGCAAACCGTCCCGGGGCTGCTGACGCAACCGACGCGACCGATTGCGCCATCACCGCAGGCGCGCGGGTGAACGCAGGCACGATCGCCGTGCCGAGGCGCAATGCCGGGGCCCACTGCGACGCCAGGAGCAACGGGGTGAACGCGTCGCCGCCGTCGGACTCGGCGGACCACACGTCCGTGTATCCGAGGTCGGCGAGCTCTTCGAACTTGGCGCGTTGCGCATGGAGAGGGCCCCCGAAGGGCACCGTCATGCCGGGACGGATGGGCAAGGTCATGGCGCCGGACGCTAGCGCCGCACCTCGCACGCCTCTTCGAATCGCTCGATGTACTCGGCGCCGTCTGGCTCCAACCGGTCACGGGCCCGCCGCGGGCAGCCGAGCTCGGGATGGCCGACCTCCAACGCGTGCTCACACCTCGCCGTGTAGGCGAGCGCGTGGAGGATCGCACCACCCGCGGCATGACGTTGTGCCGGCGTCAACGGTCGACCGGCACGCTCGTAGGCCCACGCCCACGCTGCGGCCTCTTCGGGGGACGGCGCGATCTGCTCGCCCACCTCGCCGAACGCCGACCACGTCGCCGCCGCGATGCCGACCGCGGTGCTCTCGGGGACGAGCGAGAGGCTGTCAGCGTCGTAGATCGCCCGGATGCCCTCGGGCCACAGGCGCACGTTCCTCGCCGACCAGTCGGTGTGCGCCACGACGCGCGTGGACGTGTCGCCGTCGCGCGCGGCGAGCGCCATGCGCGCGAGATCGTCGATCCACCCTGCACCTCTTCCCGTCGCTTCGAAGTCGAACAGCGGGCTGTGCGGCTGGGGATAGAGCTCGCCCTCGGGCGTCTGCATGGGATTGAGAGCGAGCGCGGCGACAGCACTCGGGGCCAGCTCCTCGGCGACAGTCACGAGCCGAGCCAAGCCCGTCGCCGAAGCCACGAGCTCGCGCTCGCCGAGCGGGTGGGGCGGCCACCCGGGATCGTCGAGGTTGCTCTCCGCGCACACCATCACACCCGCGCCGTCGAGCGGGAACGGCCCCGCGAAAGGCACTGGACACGGCAAGCCCCGCACCGCGAGATGTCGCTGCACCGTCACCACGGCGGTCAAGAAGTCAGCGGTCCAGCGCGGCGGGAATGCCTTCAGCGCGACCCGACGGCCGTCTGACAACTCGACGATCGCGACCGCACCCACCGACCAGTGCCACTGGTCGACCGCCGAGATCGCCGAGCCGAGGCGCTCGCGCGCCCACGACGAGAGCATCGACGTCACCTCCGCCACTTGCTCAGTGCCGAAGATGGGTCGGGCAACGGCCGACGTCAGCGGGGTGCGTCCTTCCAGAACCGGACGATGCACGACTGGCTCGCCGTCGCGAGCAACGTGCCGTCCTGTGCCCACAGGTGCACGAGGCCGTGACCGAAGCCGTGGTCGACCGCATGCACGCGGATGTCGAGCATGACCCATTCGGTCGGCACGAGTCGCGCCACCCGCAACGTGTTGTCGAGACTGTTACCCCCGGCCATGAGGCCGAGCGCTTGGCCTACCCCCATCGGCACGTAGTCGCCGAGGATGGCAAGCGCCGCACCCGACATGTCGAGCACCTCGGGCATCCGCGCCCACATCACCGTGCGCCCGTCGCCGGGAGTGCCGTCGAGCTCACTGAAGTCACGGATCTTGGCGACGCGCACGTCGAGACGGGTGTTGATCGACTCCTCGACGTGCATGCGCAACGGGCGGTCCACGCAGTCATCCGGTGCCGGCATCCCCTCCGGCATCTGCGCCCACTGGCCGTGGGCTTCGAGGGGGCGCACGCCGAGTGCCGCGTTCACCGTCAGGATCTCGGTGTTGCCGACATGTCCGACCGCACGCGCCTGCGTGATCTGGTGACCCTCGACAGCGACAGTGACGTCGATGTCCATGACGGTGCCTGGCCGCGGCGTACGACAGGTACTGCGCCGTCGCCCACACGACTGGCCGCTCGGTCGTGCCCTCCATGGCCTCGATCGCAGCGCCGAGGCCCGACCCGCCGAACAGAAACCCCGAACCGGTGGAGATGCCCGGCGTCACCGGAAGGTGCCAGCGGTAGGGGTTGTGGCTCGGTTCCAGGCCGAGGAAGGTGCGGGCATCCACGAGAGCCGCATCGTAGGAGGCGACCGCCGGGTTGCTTCATACCTATACCCCGGTAGGGTATGACCATGGCTGGCTACGCGGACACCAAGGACGACGTGCAGAAGCGGCTCCGCCGGATCGAGGGACAAGTGCGCGGCCTGCAGCGCATGGTCGAGGACGACGTCTACTGCATCGACGTGCTGACCCAGGTCTCCGCGACGACCCGCGCGCTGCAGAGCATGGCGGTCGAGCTCCTCGACGCGCACCTCCGCCACTGTGTCGCCGACGCCACCCGCTCCGACGATGCCGCCGAGGCGGAACGTCTCGTCACCGAGGCGAGTCGGGCGATCGAGCGCTTGGTGCGGTCGTGAGCGCCGGCGCGCACACCGAACACGTCGACCTGAACCTGAGAGGGATGACCTGTGCGTCGTGTGCGGCGCGCGTCGAGAAGACGCTGAACCGGCTCGACGGCGTGACCGCGACCGTCAACTTCGCGACCGAGACGGCAGCGGTCGACTTCGACCCAACCGAGGTCGCGCGCAACGACCTCGTCACGGCCGTCGAGTCGCTCGGATACGGAGCGTCGGTGCCGTCGCCGCACGAGCACCACCACGGACCCGAGGACGAGGCGGGGATGCGCTCGCTGCGCAACCGGGTCGTCGTGTCCGCACTGCTCGCCCTCCCGGTCGTCGCGATCGCGATGATCCCCGCGTTCATGGCGATGGGCTGGCAGTGGCTCGCCCTGGCCTTCACGACGCCGATCGTCACGTGGGGCGCGTGGCCGATCCACCAGGCGACCCTCGTCAACCTGCGCCACCGGGCGACGACCATGGACACGCTCATCTCGCTCGGCGTCGCGGCATCGTTCATCTGGTCTCTCGCGGTCCTGCTGAGCGGGAGCGAGGACCACCTCTACTTCGAGGTCGCCGCCGTCGTCGTGGTGCTGGTGCTCGCCGGCCGCTACGCCGAGGCGCGAGCGAAGCATCAGGCCACGTCGGCTCTCCGCGCGCTGCTCGACATGGGCGCCAAGACCGCGTCGGTCGTTGACGTCGCGGGCACCGAGCGCGAGGTCCCGATCGACGACGTGCACGTCGGCGACCGATTCGTCGTTCGTCCGGGGGAGAAGATCGCCACCGACGGTGTCGTGGTCGAGGGAGCCTCCGCGATCGACGCGTCACTTCTCACCGGCGAGAGCCTCCCGGTGGAAGTCGGGCCCGGCTCGTCGGTCACCGGCGCAACGATCAACGTCGGCGGCCGGCTCGTCGTCGAGGCGACGCGGGTCGGCGCCGAGACTGCCCTCGCGCAGATCGGGCGGCTCGTGACCCAGGCGCAGTCGGGCAAGGCCCAGGCGCAGCGGCTCGCCGACCGCGTGTCAGCGGTGTTCGTCCCCGCCGTCATCCTCATCGCAGCCCTGACGCTCGTCGCCTGGCTCGTCGCCACGGGCGACGCCGACGAGGCTCTCACCGCGGCGGTCGCCGTCCTCATCGTCGCGTGCCCTTGCGCACTCGGACTCGCGACCCCGACGGCCCTCCTGGCCGGCACGGGCCGCGGCGCACAGCTCGGCATCCTCATCAGAGGCCCTGAGGTGCTCGAGACGACGCGACGGCTCGACACCGTGGTGCTCGACAAGACCGGCACCGTCACCACCGGCGTGATGACGCTCGTTGACGTGGTGACCATCGAGGGCACCACCCGCGACGACGCGCTTCGCATCGTCGGTGCTGTGGAGTCGGCGTCCGAACATCCGATCGCGCGTGCGATCGCGAGCGCGGCCACAGCCCAGGGTCCGCTCCCCCGCGTCGACGACTTCCGCAGCCGCGCCGGCCTCGGGGTCGAAGGCGTCGTCGAGAGCCACGCTGTGGTCGCTGGTCGGCCCGCTCTCGTCGCGGACGGGTCGCTCCCGCGTCCGATCGCGGACGCCGTCGAACGCGCACAGTCGGACGGGCGAACGGTCGTCGTCGCAGCGTGGGAGGGCGAGGTGCGCGCTGCGTTCGTCGTCGCCGACGTCGTCCGAGAGACGAGCCCGGCAGCGATCGGCGAGCTGCGAGATCTCGGGCTGTCGGTGGTGCTGCTCACCGGGGACAATCGGACGACTGCACATGCAGTCGGCGTTCAGCTCGGGCTCGATCCCGAGGCTGCCGTCATCGCCGAAGTGATGCCCGCCGACAAGCTCGCTGTCATCGAGCGCTTGCAGGCGGAAGGGCACGTCGTCGCAATGGTGGGTGACGGCGTGAACGACGCCGCCGCGCTGGCCCAGGCCGACATCGGCATCGCGATGGGCACCGGCGCCGACGTGGCCATCGAAGCGAGCGACATCACGGTCGTGCGGCCTGACCTCGCCGCGGTCGCCGACGCGATCCGCCTCTCGCAGCGGACCCTCAGCACCATCAAGGGCAACCTGTTCTGGGCGTTCGCCTACAACACGGTCGCGATCCCGTTCGCCGCGAGCGGTCTGCTCAACCCGATGATCGCGGGCGCCGCCATGGCCTTGTCGAGCCTCTTCGTCGTGTCGAACAGCCTGCGCCTGTTCCGTTTCACACCCCGTCGCCGTCCTCCGACCCGTACTCGAGCAGCGGTCGCAGCCACACCATCGACGGACGCCGCGGCGGTTCACTGAAGCCGAACCGCACCGGCGGGTCGATGCGCAGGGCCAGCGGCCCGAGATCGACACCTTCGACGCTCGCGGACGCCCGTTGCACCAAGCGGTACGAGTCGGCGCGATACCACTCCCTCACACCGTGCGGGCTCTTGCCGTA
Source organism: uncultured Acidimicrobiales bacterium (assembly GCA_963802505.1). GTDB lineage: Bacteria > Actinomycetota > Acidimicrobiia > Acidimicrobiales > DATKAS01 > DATKAS01. Next base: position 188,134 of record CAWDJB010000002.1, read on the forward strand.
GGTGCGCACGCCCATGGTCAGACGAGCAAGCGGGTCCTGGATCCAGCGGGTGACACCCGGGACCATGCTGAACGGGATCGGTCGGGCTCGACCGGCATGGAGCTCGACCTCGATGGCACCCGCATGCACCTCGACCGACGACTCCGTCACGGTCGCGGTGAGGGGCGTCACCTCCGCGGCATCGAAGGCGTAGATCCCCGACACGAACGCGAGCGCGCGTGGCGACGGCACGCGCAGGTGGCGCACCCCGTCGGGCGTCGCCCACATCAGATCGGTGAACGCGCCGATAGGCGACGAGATCCAGTGGCCGATCACGAAGCGGTCGCCCGACGCGAAGCCGACGCTCGACACCACGCCGCGCAGCTCGAAGCGCCGGTGACCGTCCGAGTGCATGTCGCCGCTAGCTCGGCGTCGGGAGCTTCTGCTTCAGCTCGATCACCGGCGCGAAGAGATCGCCGACGTCGTCGACCCGTTCGAGCACATCCGCGGCCTCGAACACGAGCGGAGCCTTGCCCTTCGCGCACGCCTCGACTTCGTCCCACGACACCGGCGTCGAGACCGTCGGGTGGGGCCGGGCTCGCAGGCTGTAGGGCGCAATCGTCGTCTTGTGCCGCGTGTTCTGGCTCCAGTCGATGAAGATCTTTCCGCCGCGCAGGTCCTTGCGCATCACCGTTGTGACCTGCTTTGGGTGGGCGCGCTCGATCAGCTGACCGACCGCAAGAGCGAAGTCCCCCGCGCCGTCATGCGTCACCGGCGTGTTCAGCGGCACGTACAGCTGCATGCCCTTGCTGCCCGACGTCTTCGCACACACCTCGAGCGACAGGTTGTCGAGCAGGTCGCGGATGAGCAGTCCAACCTGCGCGCACTCGACGATCGTCGCTGGCGCGCCCGGATCGAGATCGAACACGATCGCGCAAGGGGTCTCGATGTCCTCTGCCCGCGCCATGGGGGCGTGCAGCTCGAGCGCCGCCATGTTGCCGGCCCACACGAGGGCGGCGCGCTCGTCGAGCTCGCAGTACTGGATCGTGCCCTTGCCGTCGCCCGGACCACCCGCGGTCGGCACCCACGGCGGTCGGTGCTTCGGACACCGCTTCTCGAAGAACGACGGCGCGTCGACGCCGTTCGGGAACCGCTTGAAGGTGAGCGCGCGCTCCCGGATGTGCGGGAGCATCGTCGGCGCGATGCGCGCGTAGTAGTCGATGACCTCGCCCTTCGTGAACCCGACCTCGGGATACAGCACCTTGTCGAGGTTGCTGAGTCGGAGCTGCCGCCCGTCGATCTCGACGTCGACACCCTCGGGGGCCATGCGCGCCGGGTCAGGCGGACTTGCGCTTGCGAGCCGCCGGCGCCTTCTCGGCCGCCTTCGCCGGCGCCTTGGCTGTCTTCTTCGCCGCCTTCACCGCCTTGACGGGAGCGGGAGCAGCCTCGTCCTCCTCGACGTCACTCGAACCGGTTGGGTGACGAGAACGGGCCGCCTTCGCCTCGCGCACACTCGCCTCGAGCGCGGCGAGCAGATCGACGACCTTCGGAGTCGATGCCGCGGGCATGGGCGCCTCGATCGCCTCTTGGCCAGACGCCTTCCGCTCGATGAGACCGAGCACCTGCTCGCGGTACTCGTCCTTGAACTGCTCGGGATCGAATGCCGCTGCCAGCGACTCGATGAGCTGTTGGGCCATCGCGAGCTCGCGCTCGGAGACCTCTACCTCTCCCGCTTCCTCGATCTCGGAGATCGACGCGGGGTCGACGACCTCGTCGGCGTACACCATCGTCGAGAGCACGAGGTAGCCATCCTTCGGGCGGATTGCGGCGACGTACTGCTTCGACCGCATCACGAAGCGCGCGATGCCGACCTTGTTGGACTGCTCCATCGCCCGCATCAGCAACGCATACGGCTTCACGGTCGCCTTGTCGGGGGCGAGGTAGTACGCGCTGTCGTAGAAGATCGGGTCGATCTCGTCGAGGTCGACGAACTCGTCGATCTCGATCGCCTTCGACGCGCGCGCCTCGAAGGCGTCGAGCTCGTCTTGGGTCAGAAGGACATAGTTGCCCGAGGTCAGCTCGTAGCCCTTGACGATCGCGTCGTCGGGCACGTCACTGCCGTCGACGGCCGAGACCTTCTTCATCTTGATGCGGCTGCCGCTGCGCGTGTCGATCTGGTTGAACGAGACGTTCTTGCGCGAGACGGCATTGAAGAGCTTCACGGGGATGGTCACCAGGCCGAAGCTGATGCTCCCGTTCCAAAGCGGGCGCGGCATGTCACCAGTTTGCCCGCCCCGACCCCGGCTTGAACAGGCTCAAGGGGTGTGACGAATGTGCACTTCCATGACGTTTCAGCCCGCAGAAACCCAGTTTCAGCCGGCAAGGACGGCCCGGGCGACGAGATCCATGCCGAACGCCGTCAGGATCGCGAGGTAGAGCAGCCCCGTCGCGGCCATCACCGCCGAGTACTGCTTCTCCTTCAGCGCCGCTCGCGTCGCGATCGCGAGGCCGATCGTGGTCAGCGCGCAGGCGACCCACATCCAACCGAGCGTGCCGTTCCAACCGTCGTCGACAGTGCCCGACAGCACCGACAGCATCCCGACCGGCCAGATGAGGACGACGAGCTCGACGGGCCAGATCCATTCCAGCCACCGCACGAGCTCGTTGAGCGGCCCGCGCGACAGGCCTGGCTGCACGAGGTACCAGTGGCCGAGGAGCATCGCGTCGGTGACCACCCCCAGGAACGCAGCACCGACGAGTGTGCGCGCGATCGCGAGAGGAGCTGGCCCCCCGGCCGCGACACCCGCGGCGACGAGCCCGACGACGCCGATGATCGGGGCAACGAGATCGAGACCAGGAGGGAACTCGCGACCGTCGCTCTGCGCGTCCTCTTCCGCCGCATGTGCCCGATCGATGCCGGTCATCGCGGCCACGCGCGCGGAGCGACGGTCGTGCTCGGCCCGGTGACCGGACACCCCGGCTCGCTTGCGCACGATCGAGACCGTCAGCGCGCACGCCGTCGCGATGACGACGCCGATCGTCGAGACCTCGCGCACCGGAACGGTGTCGAAGGCGACCCCGACCGCGAACGAGCCGATCGCCAAGACGAGGAAAACGCTGCGCAGCAGCCAGCCGTATCCCAGGCCGACCTCTCGACGGCGAGTCGTGACCCACAGCCAGAACAGCCCACCCACCGCCCACTGGAGGAGGACGGTGGCCGCATCGAGGCTGATCACCGACGCCTGCCTACCACCGGGGCCAGGCTACTGCCCTACCCTTCGCGTCATGCCCCGCGTCCGACCTGTGACCTCGGTCGCCCTCGCGGCGCTCGTGGTCTTTTTCGGCGCAGCCGCGTGCGTGCCGTCGGACAGCCGGCCGACCCTCGGCACCGCGCCGGTCGACACGCTCTCGCACGAGCCGACCGGCAACGTCGATGTCGACCGCGTGCTCGCTCGCCTCGACGGAGTCGACGGAAAGACGTTCACCGCGTCGTACGCGATCCGGCGCAAGCTCGGCGATCTCGAACGCAGCGCGAGCGTCGTGCAGCTGCCACCCGCCACACTCGTCCGCGTCGGCGATGTCTCGCTCTTCTCCGACCCACCCCAGCAGACGTGCGACGCCGCGACGGGAACGTGCGAAGACGGTCTGCTCGAGCAGCGCATCTCCGACATCGGTGTGAGCTCACGCTTCTACGGCCCGGCGACCGCGCAGCAGCTCCGCGTCGCAGTGGGACGCGAGTCGTCACCACCGACCGTCGACACCGCACAGCTCGCGGGCATCGGGGCCGAGTGCCTGCACGTGCCGGTCGGCGGTGGCGAGGAGACCTACTGCGTCACCGGCGACGGACTGCTGGCGCTGCTCGACACCGCCGCGATGCACATCGAGCTCACATCGTTCGCCTCCGACGCCGACCCCGCGGCGTTCTCCCGGCCTGGTCAGGCGTCGACGACGACCAGCTCGTGAGCGACTCGGTTCATCGCGTCGGGCCCATCGGGGGTCGCCACGACGATGTCTTCGAGGCGCAGGCCGAACTCACCTGACACGTAGATCCCGGGCTCGATCGAGAACGCGTGGCCGGGCGCGAGCGGCAGCTCGTTGCCCTCGACGATGTACGGGTCCTCGTGTGCCTCGACGCCGATGCCATGGCCGGTGCGGTGGATGAACTGCTCGCCGTACCCGGCTCCCGAGATGATCGAGCGAGCGGCCGCGTCGACGTCCTCACAGGGCGTGCCCACGGTGGCCGCCTTCACCGCCGCGGCCTGTGCTGCGAACAGCACGTCGTAGGCGTCACGGATCTGGGCCGACGGCTGGCCGATGGAGACGCACCGCGTGATGTCGCTGCAGTAGCCGTCGAGGGTTCCGCCGAAGTCGCAGAGCACGACCTCGTTGGTGCGAATGACCCGCGAGCTCGCGTCATGATGCGGGCTCGCCGCGTTCTCACCCGCGGCAACGATCGCAAAGTTCACCTGGTGATGGCCTTCCGCCAGGAGCCGAGCCGATATCTCGGCCGACACCTCGGCTTCGGTGCGCCCGACGAGGGCGATGTCGCCGGCCTGCAACGCGGTCGCCACGCGGTCGGCCGCCGCGCCGGCCCGTCGCAGCGCCTCGATCTCGGCGGCATCCTTCTGCGCGCGAAGGGCGCCGGTGACCTCGACCGCTCGCGTGAACGCCGTCGCCGGCATGTCCTTCTGCAGCGCGAGGAGGAAGCGCGCCCACGTCGTGTCGCCGATCGCCGCGGTGCTCGCCGCGCCGGCCAGGCCGGCGACGATGGCCACAGGATCATCGGTCTCGGCCCACGGCCGGATCGTGAACACACCCGGTTGCTCGACGACACGCGGCGCCTCGAGCCGAGGCACGACGAGCGTCGCTTCGCCATCGCGATGGGCGACGAGCATCGTCAGCCGCTCGAGCGGCATGGCCTCGTAGCCGGTCAGCCACGGCAAGTCGGCGCCGACCGAGAGCAGCAGCACGTCGACGCCGTTGGCAGTCATCGCCTCGCGTACCTTCGCCAGCCGATCGGCGTACGCGGAAGTCGGTCCCGTCATGCCGACACGGTACGGCCCGAAGCCGCGAACGGTTGCGCAGCGGCGGCAGCAGCGCGGGCGTGGTAGCTGGAACGGGTCAACGGCGAGGCCTCGACATGCGCGATCCCGAGCTTCTCGCCCTCTCGGCGGAACCGCTCGAACGACGCCGGCAGAACCCATCGCGCGACCGGGAGGTGATGGGTCGTCGGCCGCAAGTACTGGCCGATCGTGACGATGTCGACCTCGACCCCGCGCAGGTCGGCGAGCGTGTCGACGACCTCGTCGTCGGTCTCCCCCATGCCGACGATGATCCCCGACTTGGTGACGAGACCGGAAGCCTTCGCGCGGGCGAGCAGGGCGAGACTGCGGCCGTAGCCAGCTGACGGACGCACGGCTCGTTGCAAGCGCGGCACCGTCTCCACGTTGTGGTTCAGCACATCGGGACGCGCGGCGAAGATCGCGTCCAGCGCGTCCCGTTCCCCCTTGCAGTCCGGGATCAGCACCTCGACCGCCACGCCCGGCGTCTGTGCCCGGATCGCGTCGATCGTCGCGACGAACGCGCTCGCGCCGCCGTCGTCGAGGTCGTCACGGGCGACTGCGGTCACGACCGCGTGCGCAACGCCCATGCGCCGCACCGCCTCGGCGACGCGCTGCGGCTCGCCCGGATCGAGCGCGACCGGGTGGCTCGTGTCGACCAGGCAGAAGCCGCACGCCCTCGTGCACGACGCGCCGTTGATCATGAAGGTCGCGGTGCCGTCCGCCCAGCACTCGGACAGGTTCGGGCAACCCGCTTCTTCGCAGACCGTGGTGAGCCCGAGCTCGCGCATCGTGTGGCGAAGCCCGAGGACGCTGCGATCGTGCTTCACGTGTGCCCGCAGCCACTCGGGCTTGCGTGCTTCGATCTGCAAGCCCTCGGTCACGCCCGCCTGCGCGAGCCGGCCCGTCATCCGCACGGGCTCACCCGCACCATGCCCGCGGCTGAAGAGCGAGAGATCCTCGGGGCGCTCCCGCCATGCGATGTCGTGGCGCTCCCATCCCTGCGCGCCCCAGCGTTCGACGGCCAGTCTGCTGACGACATCGACGACAGTGGCCATGTCGACTGCGACGCCCTCGGCCGCGAGCGAGGTCACGCCCATGTCGGCGATCCCGCACGGAACGATGTGCCCGAACATCGAAAGATCGGTCGAGACGTTCATCGCGAAGCCGTGCATCGAGCGGCCGCGTGACAAGCGCACACCGATCGCCGCGATCTTGCGCGGTGTCTCGGTGTCGACGTCGAGCCAGACACCCGGGTAGCGCCGCAGCCTTCCGGCGTTGCGTACGCCGAGCTCGGCCAACGCGTCGATGAGCAGCTGCTCGACGCTGGCGACGTAAGCGACGGTGTCGGCCATGCCCGTCGCCGCGCCACGCTTGCCCGGCAGAGTCAGGATCGGGTAGCCGACCAGCTGCCCCGGGCCGTGGTAGGTCACATCGCCACCGCGATCGACGCGCACGAGGTCGGCCCCGACGCTGGCGGGCGGCGTGAGGATGTGCTCTGTCGTGGCGCGGACACCCAGTGTGTAGACCGGCGGGTGTTCGAGCAGCAGCAGGTGATCGCTCGCCGCGGACTCGAACAGCGCGTGCTGGAGGTCGAGTGCCTCGCGGTAGGGCACGCGGCCCAGCCACCGCACTCGCAGGGTCACAGCTCGGCTTCCCAGTCCCGCGTCTCGATGATGTCCTTCACCTTCACGAGGAAGTGGGCGGCGTAGACGCCGTCGAAGGCCCGGTGGTCCCAGCTCATCGCGAGGTTGCCGACCGAGTGGATGACGATCGCCTCTCCCCCACTCGGCGCATCGACCACCACCGGGCGGCGCTTGATCGCATCCGTCGAGATGATGGCGACCTGCGGTTGGTTGATGATCGCCGCCGTGAGCACGCTGCCTGCAGAGCCATTGTTCGAGATCGTGAAGGTGCCGCCGCGGATCTCGTCAGGCGACAGCTTCCGCGATCGCGCACGTGTGGCGAGGTCGTAGACCTCCCGCGCGATCGCGCGGAGGCGCTTCGCGTCGGCGTCGCGGATCACGGGCACGAGGAGGCCCTCGTAGTCGAGGTCGACCGCGATGCCGAGATCGACATAGTGATGCAACGTGAGCTCGCCGTCGCCGACCGTCGCGTTCATACGCGGGAACTCAGCGATCGCATCGATGATCGCGCGGGCAACGAACGGCAGATACGTGAGCGTGAAGCCTTCCTGCGCGCGCCAAGCATCCATGTTGGCTCGGCGCACCCGATCGACGTTCTCGTAGTCGACCTCGACCACGCTGAAGGCATGCGGCGACGTCGCGAGGGACATGACCATGTGGTCGCCGGTCAGCTTGCGGATCTTCGGAAGGGCCACGACCTCGTCGCGCTGACCGGGCTGGGCGCTCGGGGCCACCGCGGCCGCGGGCCTCGGCGCTGCCGGCGCCGCGGGGGCAGCCGGTGCCGCGGGGGCCGCCGGCGCAGGCGCGGTCGCGGCTGCACGGGCGGCAGGAGCTGGCGTCGGCGCGGCGTCGCCCGCGTGGCGGTCGTCGATATGGGCGAGCACGTCCTCGCGGGTGATGCGGCCCCCTGCCCCGGTGCCGTTGATCGTGGCGGGGTCGAGGCCGTGATCGGCGAGAAGACGCCGCACGACGGGTGAGAGCAACCGGTTGCCCGTCGCACCGCCCTCGGCGGCCGCAGGAGCAGCCGGCGCCGACGCGGCAGGAAACAGTGGCTCAGCCTCGGGCTCGGGTGCCGGTTCGGGTGGCGCCGCGACAGGGGGAGGCGGAGCGGGTGCTGCTGGGGCGAGCGGTGGTGCTTCAGCAGGCGGAGGTGCTTCGGCCGGCGCCGGTGCGGGTGCGGTGCACCCGCGTCTGCGGAGATCACCGCGATCACCGCACCGACGTCGACGGTGTCGCCCTCGTTGACCTTGATCTCGGCGATGAAGCCGGCAGTCGGCGACGGCACCTCGGTGTCGACCTTGTCGGTGGAGACCTCGAACAGCGGCTCGTCGACCGCGACCGCGTCACCGACCTTCTTGAACCATTTGGTGATCGTGCCCTCGGTGACAGTCTCGCCGAGCTGAGGCATGGTGACGTCAGGCATCAGCCGTGCAGGCTCCTTGTTTCCGTGATGAGCACGGACACGGGGGCAGCGTATGCGCCCTGTGCCGATTCCGTTTCCGCCTGAGTGGCAAGTCGTCGCGGACCCGTTCAGACCGGACGGGCTGCACGCTTCTCACCTGCACCGTCAGGAGTTCGAGAACTCGGCGACCCAATCCCTTTGGTGTGGCGGCTCCATCTCCATCTTCGCGGTGAGGCCGCCCAGAGGCACATTGCGCAGGACATACTCGACGCTCGGCACGTACCGGGGCTCGCTCGAGGTGTTCGGAGTGCCGCCGTGCCATGCCCTCGGATCCCTAATCACCGCGAACCCAGGCAGGCCGGCTACTAGTGACTGTTGCATCCACGATGGCTCGGACTGCTTTACCCAGTGTGACGGCGGCGGGAAATGAGCGGTCCCCGGGAGCAGGCGCATGGCACCGTTGGTCGGTGACACCTCGGAGACGTAGTAGTTGACGACGAGCACGAGCGGAACCTCATCGCCGGCGGAGTCCCACTCGAGATCACTGTGAATCACCTGCCAGGTTCCCCCCGGCATCACGAAGTCGCCTCCCGTCCCCCAACACCCGAAGTCTCGGCCCTTCCAGATGCCCCGGAGCACTCTCAGCACAGGTTCGTTGGAGGCCAAGTACTCCCACTGGGGAGAGGGTCCGTAGTCGTTGAACGCGTACCGCTTGAGCTCGCGCCAAGGATTGCGCCCCGGTAGCTCGCCGGCGTCTTCCAGCCGCACGACCTCCTCGCCCCGGGTCCTGATCAGACGACCGAGCTCTGCCGCCTCTTCTTGGGTCAACGCGTCGGACAGGACCACGTAGCCGTCGCGCCGAAATGCCTTGACGGCTTCGTCGACCTGAGAACTTGACAAGACCTCTCCGCCGGCGGGCGGTCGTGAGCGGTTCGGAAGGAACGAGTACACGGCCCACCTCGGCACAGCACGCAACGAGCGCGGCTGCTTCGACCCCGTCCTCGCTACGAAGCCGAGGTATCTACGCAACATCTCAAGTCTCTGGCGGACCGCCATCCGAACTCCCGATCTCGAGAACGTCCCGACCTGCACAGATTAGTTCAGCGGCTGACGGACCCTTACGGCGCCGAACGAGGACTCGGCTTCCAATCAGCCGTGCAAGCTCCTTCCCGTCATCGCCAGCACGCTCTCACCGAACAGCTCGGAAAGGCTCGGATGTGGCTGGATGAAGTGTGCGACCTCGTCGACGGTCGCCTCCCAGTTCACCGAGAGATAGCCGGCACCGAGCTGCTCGGTGACCCACGGCCCGACCATGTGCACGCCGAGGATCGTGCCTGCGCTGCCGTCAGCGCGCTTCTCGGCGATGATCTTCACGAGCCCGTCGAGCTCACCGAGGATCTGCGCTCGGCTGTTCCCCCGGAACTGATGCTTCGACGTGACCACCTCGTAGCCGGCGTCCTTGGCCCCTTCTTCGGAGTATCCCGCCCACGCCACCTCAGGTGAGCAGTAGATCGCCCACGGGACCTTCCCGTAGTCCACCGGGACGGGGTTCTCACCGAGGATGTCCTGCACGAGCGTGATCGCTTCGGCGAAGCCCACGTGGGCGAGCTGTGGCGTGTTGATCAGGTCGCCGATCGCATACACGCCGGGCTCATCCGTCCGGCACCACTCGTCGACCTTGACGAAGCCCCGATCGGTCTGCACCGCGGTGCCCTCGAGCCCCAGCAGGTCGGCGTACGGACGGCGTCCGACCGAAACGATGACCTGGTCGACGCGGATCTCTTCGCCCGATCCGAAGCGCACAATCGTGCCGCCGTCGGGCTGAGGCTCGTGACCCGTGACTGGTACGCCGGTCTTGATCTGGATGCCGCGCTTGTTGAACGAGCGCACAACGACATTCGCGACGTCGGCGTCGCAGCCCGGAAGGATCTTCGGCAGCGCCTCGAGGATCGTCACCTGCACGCCGAGATCGGACATCATCGAGGCGAACTCGCACCCGATCGCGCCGCCGCCGATCACCGCCGCCGACGTCGGCAGCTTCTCGAGCATGAGCACCTCGTCGCTCGTCAGCACGATGCGGCCGTCGACGTCGAAGCCAGGGATCGTGCGAGCAACGGAGCCAGCAGCCAGCACGATGTGCTCGCCGTGCAGCTCGACGGTCGACCCGTCCTCGGCCTTCACCGTCACGGCGTGGCCGGCACCGAGCGACCCGACACCTGTGTACGTGACGATCTTGCGGCCCTTCACGAGGCCGAGCAGGCCCTTGTAGAGCGTGTCGACGACCTTTTGCTTTCGCGCCTGGGTGACCGCGAAGTCGACGATCGGCTGGCCAGCCTCGATGCCGAACTCCTTCGCGTTCGCTACATGGCGGAACGTCGCGGCCGTCTCGAGGAACTCCTTGGCGGGGATGCATCCGCGATGCAGGCAGGTGCCGCCGACCTTGTCCTTCTCGACCATGGCGACCGTGAGGCCGGCACTTGCTCCGTAGAGCGCAGACGCGTAGCCACCCGGGCCGCCGCCGATGATGACGAGATCGAACGATTCAGCCACGAACGCAGGCTATCTCCGCCCTACTGCTGTGCCTGCTGGGGCTGCTGGCTGCGCGCGCGACGTTCCCGAGCTTCAGCGAGCCGTTGCTGCGCAGCAGCGGCCGCACGCGCGGCATCGGCGGCGACGGTCTTCGGCGTGAGCCGGCGGATGTCCACCGCGACCCCGAGGCTCGGAGTTGCCTCTCCGCCGACCACTCCTCGCAACGGGGGGACGTCGTCGTAGTCGCGCCCATGGCCGATCTTGACGTGGCGCAGCCCGACCTCGGCTGCGTTCGTCGGATCGAGCGCGATCCAATCGGCACCGGGCACGGCGGCCTCGAACCAGGCGTGCGTCTGCACGCGCACTGCCTCGGCGTCGGGATCCTCACCCGTTGCGTCGTCGGTCGTGAACAGGTAGCCCGAGACGTAACGCGCGGGAATTCCCACGCTGCGACACATCGCTACCGCGAGGTGTGCGAAGTCCTGGCACACGCCCACTCCACGGCCGATCACGTCCTCGACCTCGACGCCCACATACGTCGATCCTGGCTGGTACCGGATCGACTCGCCGACCTTCCGGTGGATCGCCAACACGACGCTGACGAGGTCGGGGCCCTCACTGTCGAGCACGCGGCGCGCCGCGTCGGCCACGCCCGGCCCCCAGTCAGCGTGGGGAGTCGGCAGGAGGTACTCGAGATGCTCCTCTCGGAATTCCTCGCCGCGGATCTCGTCGATGTGAGGCGACGCGGTCAGCATCGGAGCACGGCGCGTCTCGACCGACGCCTCGGCGACGACCTCGAGCGACTCGTGCGCCTCGCGGACACCGAACGCATCGACCCGCGTGCCCCAGTAGTCGGTGAACGAGAAGACGCGTGACGCCGGAGTCGTCGTCACCCGATACGAGATGAGCAGCTGCCGGGGATCGCTCATCGGCGCGGCCCGCAGCTCGTTCTGCGACTCGTGCACCGGGGCGTCGTATTCGAACCTCGTGCTGTATCTGATGTCGAGCCGCACCGGTCAGCCTCGCTCTCCGAAGGGGCGACCGTGGATCGAGTGGAGGTCGATGTGGACGTTCCGGAAGTACTGGCCGGCGATCGCGTCCGACGCCTCGCGCACGCCATCCTGGATGCGATCGAGATGCGCATGGAGGCCACCCTCGAGCAGCTCGCCGACGTCACAGAACTCGAGCTCGGCCCGGATGCGCCCGACGATCCGCTCCGGACGGGTGAGCGCGTCCCCTGCCGTGAGCCGGGCAAGGTCGCGCTCGGCCTGGCGTAGGCAGTACAGGACGCTCCGCGGGAAGGTGCGCGACAGCAGCAGGAACTCCACGACCCGCGCTGGATCCATCGCGGCGCCGTACGTCTTTCGATACGCCTCCGACGCCGCCGCCGACTTGAGCACTCCGATGAGGAGGTGGAACCCCGCAAGATCGGTGGCGCCCGACAGCTCGCCGTAGCGGACGTTCAGGAGGCGGCACGACATCTCGGCGCGCTCGAGCATCCATCCGAGCATCAAGAACCGCCAGCCGTCGTCTCGCGACATCGTCTCTGACGCGACACCGTTGACCATCTGGCAGCGCCGCCGCACGAGGCCGTACAGCTCGTAGGGCTGCTCTTCGATGTCCGCCCGAAGGTTGCGGGCCAGCAGCTCGAGCCAGAACGTGTTGACGGCCTCCCAGAGCTCGGTCGAGATGAGCTCGCGGACGCTCCTCGCGTTCTCGCGGGCGTGCCCGACAGCGCCGACGATCGCGCCGGAGTTCTTCTCGTCGAGCACGAGGAACTCGCTCACGAGACCGGCGGTCACCTCGTGGTGACGTTCGCCGAAGGTGTGCTCGAGGTTCAGCACCGACAGCAGGTCGAGCCATGCGCGGGTCGCCTCCTCGGGTGGCGACTCGAGGAGTCCGTGGTAGGTGACATCGAGCATCCGCGAGGTGTCCTCGGCGCGCTCCATGTAGCGGCCCATCCAAAAGAGCGACTCGGCGTGGCGGGCGAGCATCAGTCGGCGTCCCCCGCGAGCACCCAGGTGTCCTTCGACCCGCCGCCTTGCGACGAGTTCACGACGAGCGACCCCCTGCGCAGCGCGACGCGCGTCAGCCCGCCCGGAATGACCTCGATCCGCTCACCTGACAGCACGAAGGGCCGGAAGTCGACGTGGCGGCCCTCGAGGTGGTCGCCGACCAACGTCGGGTGCCGTGAGAGGTGCACGATCTCCTGCGCGATGTATCCGCGCGGGTTCGCCGCGATGAGCACGGAGAAGGACTCGATCTCCTCGTCGCTGGCGTGAGGGCCGATGAGCATCCCGTAGCCGCCCGACCCGGCGACGGGTTTGATCACCAGCTCGTCGAGTCGCCCGAGCACGGCCTCGAGCTGGTCCGCGTCGGACAGGAGGTAGGTGTCGACGTTCGGCAGCAGCGGTTCCTCGTTGAGGTAGTAGCGGATGAGGTCGGGCACGTAGGTGTACATCGCCTTGTCGTCGGCGACCCCGTTGCCGACGGCGTTCGCGATCGTGACGTTCCCGGCGCGGGCCGCCGCCATCAGACCAGGGACACCGAGCGTCGAATCGCTGCGGAACGCCACGGGGTCGAGGAACGCGTCGTCGATCCGGCGATAGATCACGTCGACTCGTTGGAGCCCCCGCGTGGTGCGCATGAACACGACGTGCTCGTCGACGATGAGGTCGGGTCCCTCGACGAGCTCGACACCCATCTGCCGCGCGAGAAACGCGTGCTCGAAGTACGCAGCGTTGAACACTCCCGGAGTGAGCACGACGACGCACGGATCACCCGCGGCCGCCGGCGCGACGTGGCGCAATGCCGCGAGCAGCGACGCTCCGTAGTGGTCGACCGCCTGCACCCGGTGGGTGCCGAACACGCTGGGCAGCACGCGGGTCATCGCCGCTCGGTTCTCGAGCACGTACGAGATGCCGCTCGGGTTGCGCAGGTTGTCCTCGAGCACGCGGTAGGTGCCGTCGGTGTCACGCACGAGGTCGATGCCGGCGACGAGGCACCGGGCGCCTCTCGGCACGGGGATCCCGAACGCCTCGCGCTCGAAGCCGTCGCTCGACGTGATGAGGCTCATGGGGACGATGCGGTCCTTCACCGCAGCCCGCTCGCCGACGTAAAGGTCGTCGAGGAACATGTTCAGGGCGGTCACTCGCTGCGCAAGGCCCTGCTCGACGTGCGCCCACTCCGCCGCGGGGATGATGCGCGGCACGAGGTCCATCGGGAAGGTCCGCTCGAGCCCCGCGTCCTCGCCGTAGACCGTGAACGTGATGCCCGCCGACCTGAACGCCGCGTCGCGGAGCCGCTCGCGCCGAGCGAGCTCGTCGGGGCTGAGCGCCCCGAGCCGAAGGGCGAGCTGGCGGTAGTGGGGACGCACCTCGCCGCGCTCGTCCATGAACTCGTCGAAGAAGCCCTCGTGCTCATAGCCCCCGAACAGCGAGGTCACGACCCCGCACGTTAGGTCGGCCCTGTTTCCGCTCTGTTTCGCGTGTTTGTCCCTGCGACGAGATGAGACTGGCTAGATGACGAGCCAGGCTGCGGTGTCCCCTCCCCGCTCGTACACGGCGGTGTAGCCGGACAGATCGGTGTCCGCCTCGCTCAACGTGAAGATCAGCGCGCACCGCTGCGTCGTTCCCGCGTCGACCGTCGTGGTCGCGCACGCGGGGACGCCCGTGGCCGACGGAGCGTCGGGCGCTCGCGTGACGTCGGCTCCGCTCGGGCTGAGCAACGTCCACCCCGTCGCGAGATCGGTCACCGACTCCGATGCGCTCGGCGGAAGTGACATGTCGACGACGAGGACCGCGGTGGTCCCGTCGACCTGCCCGTCGGCGACCGTCGCGACGAGATCGTCGACCTGCGCGGTCTGGCCCACGTTGAGAAGCGGCTCGCTCGTGTCGTCGTCGCCCGCGGTCGCGACCAGCCACACGCCGCCGGCCAGGAGGATCAGGAGGCCGCAGCAGAGCGCCGCGATGATCAGCTTTCGGGTGGCCACGTTGCGAGGGTACCGGCGCGCGCGATTGTGCCAGGCTGACCGTCGTGGGCCTCAAGGACCTGAAGCGCCGCCTCACCTCGTCGGTCGAGGAGCTCGACGCGGTACGTCTGCACGATCGCTACTCGGGGCTCGGGCTCACCGAGATCGGCTCGATGGCGGCGCGCACACCCGTGCGCGTGGGAGGCGAGGTGCAGCGGCTGCGGGTCGTCCCCCGCGCGGGATCGCCTTCGATCGAAGCGATGCTCTCCGACGGCACCGGCGAGGTCGTCGTGGTCTTCACGGGGCGCCGCTCGATCGGCGGGCTGAATCCCGGCCGTGGCGTCCTCGTGGAAGGGGTTGCGCACGCGGAGCGCGGGCGTCTCGTGATCGTCAACCCGGCCTACACTGCTGCTCGCCTAAGAGCCGGTCAGGATCGCGCGGACGTCGCCTTCCGACTCGTCGGTGACGAGCACGAGCACTTCGTCGCCCGTGCGAAGCACGGTGTCACCACGAGGCACCACGAGGCGATCGCGTCGCAGCACGGCGACGACGGTCGAGTCTCGGGGCAGCTGCAGCTCCACGATCTCTTTGTCGGCCGCGGGCGACGATTCGGCGAGTGTGACCTCGGCGAGCCGGGCCTTGCCGCCCTCGAACGACAGGATGCGCACGAGCGTGCCGACCGACACAGCTTCCTCGACCAACGCGGTGAGGAGGTGCGGCGTCGACACGGCGACGTCGACGCCCCAGCTCTCGTTGAACATCCACTCGTTCTTCGGGTTGTTCACGCGGGCGACGACGCGGGGCACCCCGAACTCTTGCTTCGCGAGCAACGAGACGACCAGGTTGTCCTCGTCGTCTCCGGTGACCGCGGCGACGACGTCCGCCTTGTCGACGCCTGCCTCAGCGAGGCGGCTGACCTCGCACGCGTCGGCTTTCATCCACGGCACCCCGGGCGGCTCGTTCGCGGCGACAGCGCGTCGCACCACTGCGGCGTCGTTGTCGATGATCAAGACCTCGTGCCCGCCCTTGTGGAGCGACTCGGCGATGAACTTGCCGACGCTTCCGCCCCCTGCGATGACCACCCGCATCAGTGCCGTCCTGTCGCGCCCTGCGCGAGCCGCTCGTCGAACGCGGCGATGGCGTCACCACCGACCGCGACGTACGCGATGTCGCCCTCTTGGGCGACGAGGTCAGCCTTGGGGATCTGGGCGACCCCCAGGCGTCCGATCGCCACGAGCCGCGCCCGGCCAGGCTCCTCGAGCTCGGACACGAGGTGGCCCGCCCACGATGCGGGAACGGCCCGCTCGATGAGGCACACCTTGGCGCTCGGGTCGACCCAGTCGACCGCCGCGAGCTCGGGGAGGATGTGTCGCAGCACCCGCTCGGACGCCCACGAGACCGTCGCGACCGTCGGGATGCCGAGTCGTTGATAGATCGCGGCTCGCCGAGGGTCGTAGATGCGAGCCACGACCCGCTCGACGCCGAATGTCTCGCGGGCGACCCGGGCAATCATGATGTTCGAGTTGTCCCCGTTCGTGACCGCTGCCAGAGCAGCGGCCTTCTCGATGCCGGCCTCCGTGAGGCGGTCTCGATCGAACCCGATGCCGGCGATCGCCTGACCGGTGAAGCCCTGCCCGAGGCGGTCGAACGCCTCGGGACGCTTGTCAATGATCGCGACAGAGTGGCCGGCGTCGATGAGCCCCGTCGCGAGCGACGAGCCGACCCGCCCGCATCCCACCACGACCACGTGCACGAGTTCCTCCCGTTGTCCGGCTGCGGCTTCCCGGCAGCGGGGGGTCATCCTAGGCACCGCCCTGCCGGGGACCCTCCTCGCGTCTGACACGATGACGACCCGTGTGGGGGACCCTGAAGCGACTCGTGGTCGGGGTTCCGATCCCCAGCAGCGAAGAACACCACCAGCGGCTCACCAAGAAGATCGCGCTGGCCGTGTTCGCTTCCGATGCGATCTCGTCGACCGCCTACGCGACGCAGGAGATCCTGCTCGTCCTCGTGCCCGTCGCGGGCATGGCCGCGCTCCAGGACATCGTCCCGCTGGCCCTCGTCGTCTGCGTCTTGCTCGCCGTCGTGGTCACGAGCTACCGGCAGACGATCAAGGCCTACCCGCAGGGCGGCGGCAGCTACGTCGTGTCGCGAGAGAACCTCGGTCGCAACCCTTCGCTCGTCGCGGGTGCGTCGATCCTCGTCGACTACGTCCTGACCGTCGCGGTGTCGGTATCAGCCGGCGTCGCGGCCATCGACTCGGCGTTCCCCGAGCTGCGTGACGCGCGCGTGGTGCTCTGTCTCGGCTTCATCGTGCTCATGACCTTGGCGAACTTGCGCGGCCTGAAGGAGTCGGGCCGTCTCTTCGCAGGCCCGACCTACATCTACGTCGTCGCGCTCTACGGCCTCATCCTGGTCGGGCTGGCGCGCTCATACTTCGGCGACCTCGGCCCCCTGCCGGTGAACCAAGAGGCACTGGACCAGATCACCCAAAACGGGGCGCTGCTCACGGGCACGACCGCGCTCATCATGTTGCGAGCCTTCTCGTCGGGCGCGGTCGCGCTCACCGGCGTCGAGGCGATCGCGGACGGCGTGCCGGCGTTCCGCAAGCCCGAATCGAAGAACGCGGCGACGACGCTGACATGGATGGCGGTCATCCTCGGGACGGCGTTCTTCGGGCTGGCCGTGCTCACTCACCGCTTGCAACCCACGGTGTCGGAGGACGAGACGCTGCTCTCGATCATGGGCAAGGCCGTCTACGGCCCAGGGTCGTTCATGTACTACGTGCTGCAGTTCTCGACCTTCGCGATCCTGATCCTCGCCGCCAACACCGCGTTCGCGGACTTCCCGAGGCTGTCGTCGATCATCTCCCGAGACGGCTTCCTGCCCCGGCAAATGGCCAACCGAGGCGATCGCCTCGTGTTCTCGAACGGGATCGTCTTCCTCGCGGGGCTCGCGAGCCTTCTGATCGTCGCGTTCGACGGGGACACTGCGGCGCTGATCCCTCTCTATGCAGTCGGCGTGTTCACGAGCTTCACCCTGTCGCAGTTCGGCATGTTCCGGTTCCAGCGGTCGCACCGACAACCCGGTTGGCAGGGGCGCTCGATCATCAGCCTCGTGGGCTCGATCGCGACGTTCATCGTGCTGCTCGTCGTCGTCGTGTCGAAGTTCACCAAGGGCGCCTGGATCCCCGCTGTCGTCATCCCGGCGATCGTCCTGCTCTTCGTGCAGATAGGGCGCCACTACTCGCACGTGCGCGAGGCGATCTACGTGCCGCCGGGGTGGCGGGCCAAGCGGCACACGCACAACGTCGTCGTGCTGGTCGGCGGGGTGAACCGGGGTGTCCTGAACGCGATCACGTATGCACGGTCACTCGCGCCGGACCGACTCATCGCCGTGACCGTCGTGAGTGACGAGCTCGAGCAGGAGCGGATCTCGAAGCAGTGGGCCGAGTACGAGATCGCGGTCGAGCTCCACATCCTCCTGTCGGCTTACCGCGAGCTCACCCGGCCGGTGCTGCGCTACCTCGACGAGCTCGACAGCGAGAGCCCCGACGACATCATCACGGTCGTCATCCCTGAGGTCGTCGTGACCACCTGGTACACGAACGTGCTCCACAACCAGAGCGCCCTGGCCCTCAAGGCCCGGCTCCTCTACCGCCCAAATACCGTGGTCACCTCGGTTCCCGTTATCGTCGACTAACTGTGTACTCGACGCTCAAGCGGATCTTCGTCGGCCGCCCGATCCCCTCGAGCGAAGAGCACCACCAGCGTCTGAGCAAGGTGATCGCGTTGGCGGTCTTCGCCTCCGACGCGATCTCCTCCACCGCCTACGCGACCGAGGAGATCCTGCTCGTCCTGGTGCCCGTTGCGGGCATGGCCGCCCTCAACGACCTGGTGCCGCTGTCGCTGATCGTCGTCGTGCTGCTGGCGATCGTCACGACCAGCTACCGGCAAACGCTGTTCGCCTACCCGAACGGCGGCGGCTCCTACATCGTGTCTCGCGAGAACCTCGGCGTGACGCCGGCGCTCGTAGCCGGGGCATCGCTGCTCGTCGACTACGTGCTGACCGTCGCGGTGTCGGTCTCAGCCGGCGTCGCTGCGATCACGTCGGCGTTCCCGGGGACACAAGACATCAGGGTGCCGATGTGCATCTTCTTCGTCGCGCTCATGACCGTCGGAAACCTCCGCGGCGTGAAGGAGTCGGGTCGCCTCTTCGCCGGGCCGACCTACATCTATGTCTTTGCGCTGTCCGCGCTCATCATCGTCGGGCTCTACCGATCCTTCTTCGGCGACCTCGGTGCGCTGCCCGTGAACCAAGAGTCGCTCAACCAGATCACGGAGAACGGCTCGTTGCTCACCGGCGTCACCTTGTTCGCGTTGCTGCGTGCCTTCTCGTCTGGCGCCGTCGCGCTCTCGGGCGTCGAGGCGATCTCGAACGGCGTGCCCACGTTCCGAGCGCCCGAGCCGAAGAACGCGGCCCGCACGCTCATCTGGATGTCGACCATCCTCGGCGCCACGTTCTTCGGCATCTCCGTGCTGGCGCACCGCCTGCGCCCCACGGTGTCGGAGAACGAGACCCTGCTCTCGATCATGGGCAAGGCCGTGTTCGGGTCGGGGATCTTCTACTACGTGCTGCAGTTCTCGACGTTCGCGATCCTGATCCTCGCCGCCAACACCGCGTACGCGGACTTCCCGCGGCTTTCGTCGATCATCGCGAGGGACGGCTTCCTCCCTCGCCAGCTCGCGAACCGCGGCGACCGTCTCGTGTTCTCGAACGGCGTGCTCGTCCTCGCGGGTGTCGCGACGCTGCTGATCGTGGTGTTCGGCGGCAAGACCTCGGCACTGATCCCTCTCTACGCGGTGGGCGTCTTCACCGGGTTCACGCTCTCTCAGACCGGCATGGTGATCCACCACCACACGCTGAGAGAGCCTCGATGGCGATCGAAGCTCGCGGTCAATGCGGTCGGCGCGGTCGCGACCGCCATCGTGCTCACCGTCGTCGTCGTGTCGAAGTTCACGATCGGCGCTTGGATCCCGGTCGTCCTGATCCCGATCATCGTCACTGCCCTGAAGGCGATCGGTCGCCACTACAAGCACGTCGCGGAGGAGACCGCGATCGAGCCCGAGTGGAAGCCGCGGCGATACACCCACAACGTCGTCGTGCTGGTCGGCCGGCTGAACAAGCCCACCCTCCAGGCGCTGACCTATGCACGGTCGTTGGCACCCGACCGGCTGGTCGCGCTGTCGGTCGTCGCATCTGCAGAGGAGCAGCAGGAGATCCAGAAGGCTTGGGACGAAGCGGCTCCGCCGATCGAACTCGAGTTCCTCCTGTCTCCGTACCGCGAGCTCACCGGGCCTGTTCTCAGCTATCTCGACGAGCTCGACGCCGAGAACCCCGACGAGATCATCACTGTCGTGATCCCCGAGGTCGTGGTCTCGCATTGGTACGCGCAGCCTCTGCACAACCAGAGCGCGCTGGCGCTCAAGGCCCGCCTGCTCTTCCGCCCCAACACCGTCGTGACCTCGGTGCCCACACTCGTGGAATGACTGACGCGCTGGCGCCCGGGGAACGTTGACACGATGGACGTTCTCGTGACGGGCGCGAGCGGACTCATCGGGACCGCACTGCGACCCGCTCTCGTCGCTGCAGGCCATCGACCGATCGCATTGATGCGACGACCCATTGTTGGTGCCGACGAGATCTCGTGGGACCCAGCGTCGGGCCGGCTCGACCGCGCGTCGATCGAGGGTGCCGGCGCGGCGATCCATCTCGCTGGCGTCGGCATCGGCGACAAGCGATGGACCGACGACCAGAAGCGTGTCCTGCGCGAGAGCCGCGTGCAGACCACGGGACTCCTCGCCCGTGCGATCGCGGCGCTCCGGGAGCCGCCCCCGATCCTCGTGAGTGCATCGGCGATCGGGTACTACGGCGATCGCGGCGACGAGATCCTCACCGAGAAGAGCGGTCCCGGCGAAGGCTTCCTCACCGAGCTCTGCGAGGCATGGGAGGCGGCCACCGCGCCCGCCGAGCAGGCGGGCACGGTCGTCACGCACATCCGATCGGGAATCGTCCTCACCCCGAAGGGCGGCGCGCTGGCCAAGCTGCTCCCGATGTTTCGGTTCGGCGTCGGGGGGCGCTTCGGCTCGGGGATCCAGTGGCAGAGCTGGATCTCGATCGACGACGAGGTGGCCGCGATCCTCCACCTCCTGACGACTCCCTTATCCGGGCCGGTGAACCTCACCGCACCGAACCCAGTACGGAACCGGGAGCTCGCTGCCACGTTGGGTCATGTGCTCCACCGGCCCGCCGTGCTGCCCGTGCCGAAGTTCGGCCCCGCGCTGCTCGTCGGGAGCGAGCTCGCCGACAATCTGCTGTTCTTCAGCCAACGGGTGCTCCCCGACCGGCTCAAAGAATCGGGTTTCGTGTTCGCCCATCCCTGTCTCGAAGGGGCGCTGGAGAGCATGCTCAACACACGTGACTGACACGGTGAGCGAGCGCACGACCGTGCCCGAGAGAGCCGACGTCGCCATCGTCGGCGCCGGCCTGGCCGGCCTGGCGTGCGCATGCGTGCTCACCGAGGGCGGGCACGAGGTGGTGCTGCTCGAGGCGTCTGACGGGATCGGCGGCCGCGTGCGCACCGATCTGGTCGAAGGGTTTCAGCTCGACCGTGGCTTCCAGGTGCTGTTGACCGCCTACCCCGAAGCCAGGCGTCAGCTCGACTTCGACGCGCTCGACCTGCAGTCGTTCGAGCCGGGAGCGATCGTGCGCCTCGGCGGCCACTTCCACCACGTGCCCGACCCGTTTCGGTCGGACGGCGTGCGAGGCGTCGCGACGAATGCGCTCGACATCACGCGGGCTCCGGTCGGGACGCTGCCCGACAAGGTGCGCATCGCGAAGCTCCGTCACTCCCTGCTGTCGAAGTCGGCCTCGGATCTCCTGCGTGGCCCTGACGTCACGACATCGGCGGCACTGCGGGACCGCGGCTTCTCGGAGGAGATCATCGATCGGTTCTTCCGCCCGCTGTTCGGCGGCATCCAGCTCGACCTGTCGCTCACGACCTCGAATCGGATGTTCGACGTGATGTTCCGCACGCTCGCGGAGGGGACGGCAGCACTTCCGGCGAAGGGGATGGGGGCGATCCCCGCGCAGCTCGCGGCGCGTCTGCCCGCCGACGCCATCCGGCTCGGTTGCCGCGTCGGCGCGATCGAGGGGACCACGCTCTGGCTGCACGGCGGAGTGCGCATCGAAGCGAGAGCGGTGGTCGTCGCGACCGAGGCGCCGGAGGCCTGTCGGTTGCTCGGGCTGCCCGCGGTGCGATCGAAGCAAGCGGCGTGCGTCTGGTACGCGGCACCGACGGCTCCCATCGAGGGGCGCTCGATCGTCCTCGACGGCGAGGCGAGCGGGCCCGTGGCGAACCTCGCGGTCGTGAGCTCGATCGCTCCGACCTACGCACCCGAGGGTGAGCACCTGATCGCAGCCGCGTGCCCCGGCACTGCGGCCCCCGGCACCGAGGTCGCGGTGCGCAGTCAGATGATGGGCTGGTTCGGCCAGGCCGTCGAGCGCTGGCGCCACCTCCGCACGTATCTCATCGACCACGCGCAACCCGACCAGCGGCCGCCGTTTCATCCGAAGCAGGAAGTGCGCCTCGGCGAGCATCGCTACGTGGCCGGCGATCATCGCGACACTGCATCGATCCAGGGAGCGCTCTACTCGGGACGACGCACCGGCGAGGCCGTGCTCGCCGATCTCACCGGAGGTTCGTGATGAGCAATGACAAGCGCGCGATCAGCGTCGAACGCGTGATCGCGGCTTCGCCCGACGCGATTTTCGAGGTGCTGGCGGATCCCCGGCGCCATTCGGAGATCGACGGCTCCGGCTCGGTGCGCAAGGTGCGCGAAGGCACGCCCGAGCGGTTGTCGCTCGGAGCGCACTTCGGCATGGACATGAAGATCGGCATGCCCTATCGAGTCGACAACGAGGTCGTCGAGTTCGAGGAGGACCGCCGCGTCGCGTGGCGGCACATGGGACACCACGTGTGGCGCTACGAGCTCGAGCCCGTTGCGAACGGGACGCGCGTCACCGAGACGTTCGACTGGGCTCACTCACGCGCGCCGTGGGCCCTCGAGCTGATGCGGGTGCCACAGCGCAACCGCAGGTCGATGGAGTCGACCCTCGATCGCCTCGCGGGCGTCGTCGAGAGCTGACCCGCGCTGCCGACTTACTTGGGCGCCATCCGGATGGCGCCGTCGAGGCGAATCGTCTCACCGTTGAGGTAGTCGTTCTCGACGATGTGCAGCGCCATCTTCGCGAACTCGTCTGCATTCCCGAGCCGTCGGGGGAACACGACGCTCGCACCGAGCGACTCCTTCGCTGCATCGGGCAGCATGCCGAGCAACGGCGTGTCCATGAGACCGGGAGCGATCGTGCACACGCGGATGCCGCTGACCGCGAGATCGCGCGCAGCAGGCAGCGTCATGCCGACGACGCCACCCTTCGACGCGCTGTAGGCAAGCTGGCCGATCTGCCCGTCGAAGGCCGCGACCGACGCCGTGTTGACGATCACGCCCCGGAGGCCGTCGGCGAGAGGCTCTGACTTCGCGATCTCGGAAGCCTCGTTCGTCAAGCACAGGAACGTGCCGATGAGGTTGATGCCGACGACTCGGTCCCACTCGCTGCGGATGTGCGGCGCGCCGTCCTTGCTGATCGTGCGCACGGCCGTGCCGGTGCCGGCGCAGTTGATCCCCACGCGCAGCGGCGCCGACTCGGAAGCCATCGCGACGCCCTCGGCGACCTGCTCCGCGTTGGTGACATCGGCCTTGAAGAACTTCGTCGCGCCACCCAGCTCCTTGGCGAGCGCCTCGCCCTTCTCGGCGTTGAAATCGAGGATCGTGACCTCTGCGCCACCCGCGGCCAACCTGCGCACGGTGGCCTCACCGAGACCGGACGCTCCCCCGCTGACGATCGCTGCTGCTCCCTTGATGTCCATGGCGATGCAGCCTAAGGGGGCGCTCTGTCAGAGCTCCGAAGCCACGGCCTCTGCATGTACCCGACCAGGTCGTCGTCCGACATCGCTCGCACCGCGTGCCGGCTGCACACGTCGTAGGCGTCGACCGATCACCTCCCTCGTGCGCGGCCGAGCGCGTCGCGCAACGGCTCGCCGAGGTGCGTCTGGAAGAGCGCGGACTAGCGGGTCGCGCCTTCCACGGTCGCGGCGGCCTCCCACGCTCGCACATGCACGAGCGGGATCGACTGATCGCCCGTGCGAACTCGCGGAGATGCATCCGGTTTCCGACCGCAGGTAGTGCGCCAACATCCGCCGAAGGCTCCGCGCCGGACGCTCTCGGACGGATCCGCGTCGACCTGCAACGCCGCCAATGCGACCAACGCGAAGCCGTGCACGAGCACCGCCCCGACGACGGCACTCAGATCCGCCGCCGCACGCTGATACTCGACCGCGGCGCGCCGGGTCGGTCGGGGCGATCGACATCCCGGCCACGTGCAGCGCCAGTGCGTGCGTGGTGGGCTCCCGCCCTCGTACGCCCGAGGAGGCCGAGGGCCGCCGGGACATCGGGACCCTCCACCAGGTCGCGGATGAGCAGGTAGGTGCCATCCGCCGTGAAGTCGCCGTGGCTTTCGAGAGTGAGGTGGGTCACCGACTGCGACCGCCGCGGCTGCCGCGTCCTCTTCGAAGCGGCCGAGGAAGATGAGTGCGCCCGCTCGGTGCTCCTCGACGTGCCGCCAGTCCTCCGAGCCCGGCACTACGAGGTCGAAAGCGCCTCGTCCGCGAGCGTCAAGCGCCCTTGCCTGATCACCGCGCTGCCATGCCCCTCGCCTTGCGAGATCAGGAGCGCCTGCACCGCGAGGGGATGCACGTCGGATCGCCAGGCATGCTCGAGCGCGACCTCAGCCCACGACCACGCCTCGGCCCACACGTGGCCTGATTCGCGTACTCGACAGCGGCGGCCACGATGCGGAAGGCAGAGGTCACGTCCGTCACGCTGCGCGCAGCGAAGGCAAACGCAGCTCGCAGGTTGTCGCGGGCGGCGTCGAGACTCGACCACGGCACCGAGCTCGTCGTGGACTCGAGCTGCGGGGCGAGCCAGGGACTCGACGAGCGTCGGCGTAGTGCTCCGCATGACGAACGGGCGGTCTCCTCCACCGCTCCCTCGATCACGAGCTGCTCGGCGGCGTACTGTCGCAGGGCTCGAGGATCCGGAACGGAGCGACCGGTGGCGGTCGGCGACCACCATGGACTTGTCGACCAGGGCCGCGACCTTCGTCGACCGGGTCGCGTGCGCTCCGTCGCCGATCACCGCTCCGGCTGCCGTCGAGGTCGAAGCGGCCGGCGAACACCGAAAGGCGCGAAGCGCGTAGCGCTCATCGTCGGTGAGCAGACTCCAGCTCCAGTCGATCGCGGCACGCACGGTCGCGTGTCGCTCGATTCGACCGCGACGACCGGCCGTCAACACGTCGACGTGGTCGTGCAGTCGGGTGGCGATGTCGCCGGCGGAGCGTCCGGACGGCGGCCGCGGCGAGCTCGATCGCGAGCGGGATGCCGTCCAGTCGCGACAGATCTCACGGACGGCGCTGTCGTCCTGGACCGCGAACCCGGGACTTGCGGCGATCGGCCCGGGCCAGGAACAGAGCGACGGCCTCGGTCTCGACATCGAGCGACGGAACGCCGATGGTTCGTTCTCCCTCGACACGCCAGCGGTTCACGGCTGGTGGTGACGATTGCCAGTGATTCGCAGCTGCGAAGCAGCTCGGTGCTCAGCCCGCCGACTCCGTCGAGCACGTGCTCGCAGTTGTCGAGCACCAGCAACACCTTGCGGGCACCGATCGCCGTCCTCGATGGACTGCCGGATCGAGCCGTCCCGGCTTGGGCGTTGCGGCGAGGCCGCCCGCGACGACCAGTACGTCGACGTCTTCGCTCGCCTGCGCGGACGCCAGCTCGACGAGCCAGACGCCGTCGGCGAACTCGGAGGCGAGCGATCGCGGCGAGGCGAGCGCAAGCTTCGTCTTCCCGACACCACCGGGACCGGTCAGCGTCACGAGCCGGACCGCCTCACGGCGCGAGCGCTCTCGTCGATTGCGTCGGCGACGCCCAACGATCGGTGAGAGGTCGGCAGGAAGGTTTCCCTTCGTGCCCGTCGCAGTGCGGAGCGACGGAAAGGCGGCGTCGATGCCGGACGCAACGACCTGCCACACCTGCTCGGGCTCGGGGAAGTCACGCAGGCCCACGCGCCCGAGATCGAGGAGCGACGCACCCTCCGCCGGCGCCTCTGTCAGCAGCGTGCCGGCGGCGCCTGACACGAGCACCTGGCCGCCGTGCGCCGCGCCCATGAGGCGCGCGCACCTGCTCAAAGACGAGCCCGAACCAGTCGTCACCGCGGCGATGGGCGGAGCCGGCATGGATGGCGACCCGCACACGGAGCGCGGGACCGTCACCCCAATCGGCCAGATCGAGCGCGCGCTGCGCGTCGACGGCAGCGAGCACGGCGTCCGCGACCGAAGGAAACGTCGCGCACAGCCCGTCGCCGGTGTGCTTGAACTCGACACCGCCGTGCGCGCTGAACGCGGCCCGCAGGATCGCGTCGTGATGCTCGAGAGAGCGCACCATGCCCGGACTCGATGCCCAGGCGCGCGTGGAGCCCTCGACGTCGGTGAACAGCAGCACAACCGTCTCCACGACGGCGGAATCTACGACCGCGAGATGCGATACAGCACGTGAGGCTGCAAGCGGTGACCCTCGGGGACGTTGGGATGATCGAAGTCGTCGGCCGGATCGCGCGTCATCCCGATCCGCTGCATCACCCGCTGCGACCGGACGTTCAGGGTCGCTGTCATCGACACGATCTCGTCGAGGTCGCCCTCGTGGAACCCGTAGGCGAGCGCCGCGAGTGCAGCCTCGGTCGCGTAGCCGTGACCCCAGGCTGACTGCTTGAGCCGCCACCCGACCTCGACGGCCGGGGTGAAGTGCGCGGGGAACGTCTGCACCGCGAGGCCCGTGAAGCCGATGAACTCACCGGTCTCGGCGACCTCGAGCGCCCAGAGCCCGTAGCCGAGGGTGTCGAGCTGCGCAGTGATGCGGACGACCAGCGCGTCGCTCTCCTGCCGAGTCAACGTGCTCGGGAAGAACTCCATCACAATCGGGTCGGCGTTGAGCGCAGCGAACGGCTCGAGGTCGCCCTCGCGCCACGCGCGCATGATCAGACGCTCGGTCTCAGGCACGGTCACCGAACCCTCCGCCGCCAGGCGTGAGCACACGGATCACGTCACCCGCACGCACGCGCACCGTGCACTTGTCCGCGAGCTTCGTGGCTCGTGACTCGTCACCGCCCGGAAGCAGCCAGTTCTCTCCGGGCGCACCGCTCTCGCCGCCGTCGACGCCCCACGGACGCGACACGCGACGCTCGGTGATCAGCGACACCGTCGCATCCTCGAGCACCTCGAGGTCGCGCTCGATGCCGTCGCCACCACACGCCGCGCCGTCGCCTCCCGATCCGGTCCGCAACCGACACCTCACGACCCGCATCGGATACGACTGCTCGAGCGCCTCGATCGGCGTGTTGCGCGTGTTCGTCATGCCCGTGTGCACGCCGCTCATGCCGTCACGGCCCGGTCGTGCACCTTGTCCGCCGGCGAGCGTCTCGTAGTACACCCAGCCGTGGCCCCCGACGATCAGGTTGTTCATCGTTCCCTGAGACGCGGCGCCGAGAGTGCCCGGCGTGGCGAGCGAGAGCGCACCGAGACACACGTCGGCGACCCGCTGGCTCACCTCGACGTTCCCGGCACCGACCGCTGCCGGAGGCCGAGCCGCGACGATCGTGCCCGCAGGCGCGATGACCTCCACCGGACGCAACGCGCCGCCGTTGGCCGGAATCGTCGGATCGGTGGCGACTCGCAGAGCGAACGCGACCGACGAGACGGTGACCGCCTCGACCGCGTTCACGTTGCCGGCGCGCTGCGGGTCGGTACCTGTGAAGTCGAACGTGATGCGATCACCGGACACGGTGACGGCGACCACGATGCGCGCAGCACATTGCTGATCGGCGGCCTCACCCGTCGAGTCGATGACGTCCTCGAACGTCCACGTGCCGTCACGCATGGCACTGAGCGCGGCGCGCATGCGCCGCTCGCCGTACGCGAGCACCTCGTCGAGCGGCTCCCCTGTCGCGACGAGCTCGGCGAGCCGGCTCGCGCCGAGGACGTTCGCTCCGACCTGCGCGTCGAGGTCGCCGCCCCGCTCGTCGGGCGTGCGTGAGTTGGCGAGGATCACATCGCGAACGGCCCGTGAGTACACGACGGGCGGGATCCGCAATCCCTCTTGGTAGATCTCGGTCGCGTCCGCGGGCATCGAGCCCGGCGCGCCGCCACCCAGGTCCGCGTGATGGGCGCGGTTCGCCGCCCACCCGACGAGCACTCCGTCGAGGAAGACCGGCGCGACGAACGTGACGTCGTTGAGGTGCGTGCCGCCGGCGAACGGGTCGTTGACGACGACCTGGTCACCCGCGCCGAGACCTTCCGCACGCGGGAACGCATCGAGCACGGCGCGCACCGACGCGGGCATCGCACCGAGGTGAACCGGGATGTGCTCGGCCTGCACGAGCTGCTCTCCGTCCGCGGTGAACAGGGCGGCCGAGCAGTCGGCTCGCTCCTTGATGTTGGGGCTGAACGCCGCGCGGCGCAGCACTGCCCCCATCTCGTCGGCGATGCCCTCGAGCCGGCCGATGAGGACAGCGAGCTCGGCCGCGTCGACGGTCACGTCGTCAGCCGCGGGAGACAGACGCTTCGACAGCCGGGGAAGCAAGCAGCGTCTGCAGCACGACGCAGTAGCGCTCGGTCGTCGCCAAGAGGTCAGCGATCTGCTCGTCGGTCGCGTTGGTGTCGAGCTCGAACCGCAGGCGGATGTCGGTGAATCCCACGGGCGCCTCGCGATCGACACCGAGCGTGCCCTTGAAGTCGAGGTCACCGTCGGCGAACACCGTGCCACCGCGGAGCTCGATGCCACGCGCTGTGGCCACCGACGACATCGTCACCCCGGCACACGCGGCGAGCGCCTGCAGCAACATGTCGCCCGAGCACGCGAAGGAGCCGTCGCCGCCCGTTGCCGGATGCAAGCCCGCCTCCACGATGGCGCGGCCCGTCTCGACCGAGCAGGAGATGCCGTCGGTGAGCGAGCCCTGCGCGTGCAGCGTGATCACTGCGCTCGCGGGGTCCTCTCGATACTGCTGCTTCAGCGGCGCCTGCAGGGCCTTGAGCTCTTGCGTGTCCACGCAGCCAAACCTATGTCGACCTACGTGCGCGTGAGGACGAGTGCGCCCGCTGCTCCCGGCTCGCCCTTCCATCCGTCGGGCACCCAGATCGTGCAGTCCGCCTCGGACACGACGACGGGCCCTCGCACCGGGGCACGATCAGTGGAGGGCAGCGCCTCGATGTCGACGGGTGACGCCACCCGCGCTGAAGCTCGCAGCGCCACGACCTCTACGTGAGCGTCGGGGCGCGCATAGCCGTTGCGCCTCTCGTGCTCGGCGTGGAAGTCGGCGACGGTGGGGACGGTGATCTCGTGGCTCTGCCCTGGGTAGCGGCAGTCGACCGCGGTCACGATCTCGACGTCGACGCTTCCGGCGAAAGCCTCTGCCGCCTCGCGCCGGAGCTGGTCGAGCGCCGCATCCACGTCGGTGCCCTCGACGGTGGAGCGCACCAGGTCGTGTTGCACCGGTGACGCGAGCAGCCCGACTGCGCACAGCACGCCCGCCCGAGCGGGAACGATGACCGTGCTGATCCCGACGAGATCTGCGAGCGCGCAGGCGTGCATCGGGCCGGCTCCGCCGAACGCGACGAGCGCGAGCCCCCGCGGAGCAACACCGCGCTCGACAGTCACTCTGCGCACTGCCTGGGCCATCGCCGCATCCACGACTGACACGACGCCATCGGCGGTGACACCCGCGCGCTCGAGCGCCGCCCGAGCAGCGACGACGTCGAGCACCCCCAAGCCGGGCAGCTCGCTCCCCGGTGCGATGTGGCCGAGCGCCAGATCGGCATCGGTCACCGTCGGCTCGGTGCCGCCACGGCCGTAGCACGCCGGCCCGGGATCGGCGCCCGCTGACTCCGGTCCGACCCGGAGCGCGCCACCCGAGTCGATGCGCGCGATCGATCCACCTCCCGCGCCGATCGTGTGGATGTCGAGCGCAGGGAGACGCACCGGGAAATCCGGCGATCTCACGGGAGGGCGCTGGTGCGGGAACGCCGCCGGTGATCAAGCACACGTCGGTCGACGTGCCGCCCATGTCGAAGCTCACTGCGTTCGGCCAACCATTCGCGGCCGCGACCGAAGCTGCCGCGCGCACCCCGGCGGCGGGCCCTGACAAGAGCAGCGTCGCCGGACGGTCGGCGGCTCGGGCGAGGGGCACGAGGCCGCCGGCCGAGGTCATGACCAGCACCGACGGCGCGAAGCCGGCGAGCCGGGACAGGTACGCGCGGCACGACGGGCGGACGTACGCGTTCACCACGGTGGTCACCAATCGCTCGTACTCGCGGTGCTCAGGCGAGACCTCGTGGGAGGCGACGGCATCGAGCCCGCGACGCTCGAGCTCGGCGACCGCGGCGCGCTCGTGTGCGGGCCACCGGTCGGCGTGGAGGAAGCACACCGCGATCGTCTCGACCTCGGCCGGGATGGGCGGGAGCTGCGAGAGATCGAGCGCGACGAGCTCAGTGCCGTCGGCGGCGATCCGTCCCGGCACCGTCAACCGGAGTGACCGAGGAACCAGCGGCTCCGGCCGGTCGGCCCACTGGTCGTACAACGACGGACGATCCTGCCGGGCGATCTCGATGAGATCCTCGAACCCTTGGTTCGTGAGCAGAGCGACGCACGCGCCGCGTCGTTCGAGCAACGTGTTCGTCGCGACAGTCGTGCCGTGCGCGAGCTCGTCGACCTCGGCGACGGCGTCGAGCCCCGCCCGCACCGCCTCAGCCGGGTCGGCGCGCGTCGACAGCACCTTCACGTGCTGGCCCGACTCGTCGACCACATCGGTGAACGTGCCGCCCGTGTCGACCCCGACGCGCATGGACGGCGAACCTACTCACACCGCTAACGTCGCCGCGATGGGCGGACCGCTCACGGGCTTCACGGTGATCGACGCGACGCAGATGATCGCCGGCCCGCTCGCTTCGATGGTGCTCGCCGACCTCGGTGCCGAAGTCGTGAAGGTCGAGAACCCCGCTGGCGGGGATCGGATGCGCTATCTGGGCCATCGGATCGGAACCATCGGAGCGCTCTTCGCGAACGTGAACCGAGGGAAGCGGACCATCGCTCTCGACCTGACCCAGGCGCGAGGAGTCGAGCTGCTCGGGGAGCTGGTCGCCTCCGCCGACGTGTTCGTCCAGAACTTCCGCCCCGGCGTCGCCGAGCGGCTGGGCATCGACGAGCCGCGACTGCGCCCGAAGAACGAACGGCTCGTCTACGTGAGCATCTCCGGCTTCGGCGAGACGGGGCCCTACGTCGAGCAGAAGTCGTACGACTACGTCATCCAGGCGCTGACGGGGATGGCCGCGCTGCAAGCCGATCCCGACGGTGACCCTGCGCTCATCCGCAACGCCGTCGTCGACAAGGTCACCGCATACGTGGCCGCGCAAGCGATCACGGCCGCGCTCCTCGCTCGCGAACGATCAGCGGACGGACGAGGCCAGCACGTGCGACTGTCGATGATCGACACGGCGCTCGCATTCCTCTGGCCCGACGGCATGATGCAGCACTCGTTCCTGGCCGAGGACGTGACGCCGGGCGCGCACCTCGCCGACAACTACATGATCCGCGCCACGAAGGACGGGCACATCGCGAGCATGGCGATCTCCGACCGCCAGTTCCCGCTGTTGTGCCGCGCGCTCGGCACCGAGCGCTGGCTCCAGGATCCCCGATTCGGATCTATGACCGATCGAGAGCGCAACATGGACGCGCTCTCACCGTTGATCGACGAGGAGTTCGCGAGGTACACCACTGAGGACCTCGTCGAACGGTTGCACGCCGAGGACGTGCCCTGCGCGGCGACCACGCCAGTCGCTGACGTCCACCTCGATCCGCAGGTCGTGCACAACGCCAACCTCGTCGAGCACGAGCGCCCATGGGTCGGAAGGGTGCGTGAGCCGCTCCCGCCCATCCGCTTCGAAGGCGACCGATCCGAGCTGGGCCGCCACGCGCCGAAGCTCGACGAGCACACCGACGAGATCTTGCACGAGCTCGGCCTGGGTGCCGACGAGATCACGGCGCTCCGCGCGGCCGGCGTGGTCGGCGCGCGGCGGTAGGTCGCGCTACTCGCTTGTGCGAGCGGATTGTGTCTGCGCGGCCTCGACGGCCATCGCGTCGACGAGATCGTTCATCTTGTCGTCGCTGTGTCCCTTCACCCACTGGAAGACGACGTCACCCCGAGCGAGCACCCGCGCGATGAACGGCTCCCACAGATCACGGTTCGCGACCGGCTGCCGTGCGCTGTTCTTCCATCCGTTCGCCAGCCACTTCACGTACCACTTCTTGTTGAAGCAGTTCACGACGTAGATCGAGTCGGACCTCACCTCGAGCGGTCCGTCGAGCGCCTCGACCGCCTTCGCCGCCGCCATGACCTCCATGCGCTGGTTCGTCGACATCGGCTCGAATCCGCTGGCGTGAGGACGCCCGCCGTCGACGGCCCACGCCCATCCTCCTCGGCCGGGATTCCCACTGCACGCGCCGTCCGTGTAGACGACTCGTCGTTCGCTCACGCGCTCACGCCGCCTCACCGCGCGTCACGGCCCACAGCCATGTCGTGCCGATGTCCTTCAGGCGCCGCACACCGAGCGGACGCAGGCGGAAGCCAGGCTCGGGATCGAGCACATCTCGCACACTCGACGGCACGACGACCGTCGCCGGCTTGGCGAGATCGACCATGCGACTCGCCCGATTCACGGTCGGCCCGAACGCGTCGCCGTCGCGCAGCAGCACCGGCCCGCTGTCGAGGCTGACCTTCACCGCCGGCAGCAGGTCGTCTTCGGTGTGCGCCTCGACCAGACGGAGTGCGAGATCGGCGCCCGCGATCGGGTTCGCCGCGAGGAACATCACTTCGTCGCCGATGGTCTTCACGAGCCGCCCCCCGTACTCGGCGATCACATCGCGGGTGAGCGACTCGAACCGACTGACGAGCGCGTCGAGCTCGTGGCCGTCGAGCTGCTGCGTCAGCGCCGTGTATCCGGTGAGGTCGGCGAACCCGACGGTCAGCACCTGGTCGGAGAGCGCGCTGTCGGGGCTCCAGTACAACCGGCGTTCGAGGGCGGCGATCAGCTGCCGCCGATGCAGGTAGTCGAGCAGGAAGCTCAGCCGCTCGAGCTCGAGCGAGTCACGCAGGCGAATCGCGACATCGTCGGCTCGCACGCCCGCGTCGGCCATCTCCTCGGCGGCTTTCGTGAGGCTGTCGGTCCACACCTCGGCGACCACCGACACCGCGCCGGCGATGACCCTCGTCTGCTCGACCGACTTCTCCAGCTCCTCCTCGGTGCGCACGGGCTCGAGGGCGCCCTGCAGTGCCAGCACGTCGATGTCGGTCGCGACTCGGTCGTCGGGCTCCGGATCCGGGAACCCCATCGCCCGCCAGAGCCTCGTCGCGGCCTCGGGATCGGCACCTGCCCGCTCAGCCGCCTCGGACAGTGTGTAGGCCCGCCGGCTCGGCAGGATCGCCATGCTGAGCGTGAGATCGATGAGCTCGCGCCCCTCTCCGGCAGCCGCGATCTCGTCGTCGGTGAGCCCTTGGGCGCGCAGGAAGTCGACGAGCTCGGGCCGCACGGCCTGAATGTTCACACACGGGGCACCCGAAACGGCGGGAGCGGGTGGAGAATGGGCTCATGATCTTCGACGGGTTCGTGAACCAGCTGCCCGACATCGATCCCGAGGAGACGCAGGAGTGGCTCGACAGCCTCGACGGCGTCGTCGATGTGCACGGCAAGACACGGGCGCGGTTCTTGGTCAGCAAGCTCCTCGAGCGGGCGCGCGAGCTGCAGGTCGGCTTCCCCGCCACGGTCAGCACCCCCTACGTGAACACGATCCCGGCCGAGCGCGAGCCGTGGTTCCCCGGCGACGAGCTCATCGAGCGCCGCATCCGTGCGTTCATCCGGTGGAACGCAGCCGTCATGGTGATCAAGGCCAACAAGCACGCCGACGGCATCGGCGGACACCTGTCGACGTTCGCGTCGAGCGCGAGCCTCTACGAAGTCGGCTTCAACCACTTCTTCCGCGGCAAGGACGACGGTCAACCCGGCGACGCGATCTACATCCAGGGCCACGCCGCGCCGGGCATCTACGCACGTGCGTTCCTCGAGGGCCGCCTGACCGAAGACGACCTCGATCACTTCCGGCGCGAGATCGGGCGCAGCGGGCTGTCGTCGTACCCGCACCCGAGGCTCATGCCCGACTTCTGGGAGTACCCGACGGTGTCGATGGGCCTCGGCCCGATCAACGCCATCTACCACGCACGCTTCAACCGGTATCTGCAGAACCGGCGCCTCGACGACACGAGCAACACGCGGGTGTGGTGCTTCGTCGGCGACGGCGAGTGCGACGAACCCGAGACGCTCGGTGCGCTCTCGCTCGCGGCGCGCGAACGGCTCGACAACCTCTTCTTCGTCGTCAACTGCAACCTGCAGCGGCTCGACGGCCCCGTGCGCGGCAACGGCAAGATCATCCAGGAGCTCGAGGCGTCGTTCCGCGGCGCGGGCTGGAACGTCATCAAGGTGATCTGGGGTTCGAAGTGGGATGCCCTCCTCGCGCGCGACGTCGAGGGCGTGCTGCTCAACAAGATGAACACCACCGTCGACGGCGAGTTCCAGCGATACACCGTCGAGTCGGGCGCCTACATCCGCGAGCACTTCTTCGGGCCCGACCCGCGCCTGCGTCGACTCGTCGAGCACCTGTCCGACGACGAGCTGCGGTTGCTGCCCCGCGGCGGGCACGACTACCGCAAGCTCTACGCCGCCTACAAGGCTGCCGTCGAGAACGAAGGATCAGGCGCGCCGACGGTCATCCTCGCCAAGACGATCAAGGGCTGGACGCTCGGCCCTGACGTCGAGGGTCGCAACGCGACACACCAGATCAAGAAGATGACGGCCGAGCAGCTGCGAATCCTGCGCGACCGCCTCCTGCTGCACACCGAGATCCCCGAGGCCTCGCTCGAGTCGGGCGATCCGCCGTACTACCGGCCACCCACCGACTCGGTCGAATACCAGTACATGGTCGAGCGTCGCCGGGTGCTCGACGGCGCGATCCCTCGCCGCATCGTCCGGGCCCGCCGCCCGATCGAGCTCCCGGCCGACAGCACGTTCACCGAGGTCACGGCCGGCTCGGGCAACCAGGCGGTCTCGACGACGATGGCCTTCACCCGCCTCGTCCGAAACCTCACCCGTGACGAGCGGTTCGGCCCTCGCGTCGTGCCGATCATCCCCGACGAAGCCCGCACCTTCGGCATGGACGCCCTCTTCCGCGAGGTGAAGATCTACGCCTCGCAGGGCCAGCGCTACGAGCCGGTCGACGCGGACCTGCTGCTCTCCTACAGCGAGGCCAAGGACGGGCAGATCCTCGAGGAGGGCATCACCGAGGCCGGAGCGATGTCGAGCTTCATCGCTGCGGGTACGAGCTACGCACACCGCGGCGTGCCCATGGTGCCCTTCTACATCTTCTATTCGATGTTCGGGTTCCAGCGCGTCGGCGACCTCATCTGGCTCGCCGCCGACGCGAGGGCCCGCGGGTTCCTGCTCGGCGCGACGGCGGGTCGCACGACGCTCCTCGGCGAGGGCCTGCAGCATCAGGACGGGCAGAGCCTCCTGCTTGCGTCCGCGGTGCCGACCTGCCAGGCCTACGACCCCGCGTTCGCGTACGAGATGGCGACCATCGTGAAGCACGGCCTGCGGCGGATGTACGGGCCTCAGCCCGAGGACGTCTTCTACTACCTCACGCTGTACAACGAGAACTACCCGATGCCTCCGATGCCCCCTGACGTGGAGGAGGGCATCGTCTCTGGCCTCTACAAGTGGGCCGACGCTCCCGAGGGCCCCGCCGAGCGAGCGACAGTGCTGTTCTCCGGCTCGGCGCAGGGCGCCGCGCGCGTCGCCGCCACCGAGCTCGCCGAGCAGTGGGATGTCGGAGTCGAGCTCTGGTCGGCGACGTCGTACAAGGCGCTCCGCGAGGAAGCGCTCGGCACCGAGCGATGGAACCGGATGCATCCCTCGCAGCCCCCGCGACTTCCTCTCGTGAACCGGATGCTTGCCGACGCCGAGGGTCCCATCGTCGCGGTCACCGACTTCATGAAAGCGGTGCCCGAGCAGGTCGCCCGGTTCGTCGATCGACCGTTCATCCCCCTCGGCACCGACGGGTTCGGCCGATCGGATACGCGTGAGTCGCTCCGCCGTCACTTCGAGGTCGATGCACCGAACGTCGTCGTCGCCGTGCTGGCCGCGCTCGCCGCAACGGGTGACGTGAAGCCCGAGACGGTGCGCGACGCGATCGCGCACTACGACCTCGATCCTGAGGCGATCGACCCGGCGCGCGCCTAGCCGCATGGCGACCTCCGACGACCCGTTCGACCAGTGGTTCCGGGACCACGTGCGCGACGTGCACGGCATCAACGTCGAGGAGGGCTTCCCGCCGCCCGAGCAGATCTTGGACTACCGCTCGTAGGATTTGGCCTCTATGCAGGGAACTCTCGCCGTCACCGGTGATCCCAAGGCCGACGAGCTGCTCAACACCGATCCGCTCGCACTCCTCATCGGCATGCTGCTCGACCAGCAGGTACCGATGGAGTGGGCGTTCAAGGGCCCGGCCCTGCTGAAGCAGCGACTCGGCGGACGCCTCGACGCCGACGAGATCGCGGCGATGGACTCCGAGGAGCTCGTCGCGGTGTTCGTGCAGAAGCCGGCGCTGCACCGCTTCCCCGCGAGCATGGCCCGACGCGCCCATGAGCTGTGCGTCACGATCTCGAAGGACTACGACGGCGACGCCGAGAAGGTCTGGGCTGACGCGACGACGGGCGACGAGCTGCTCGCGCGGCTCCGGGCGCTGCCCGGCTACGGCGAGGAGAAGTCGAAGATCTTCGTCGCCATCCTCGCGAAGCGAATGAACGTGAAGCCCAAAGGGTGGGAGCAGGTCGCCGGACCGTTCGCCGACCCGACACCCCGCTCGGTCGCCGACATCGACAGCCCCGCCTCGCTCGCGAAGGTGCGCGAGTGGAAGAAGATGATGAAGGCGAAGGGCAAGACCAAGCAGGATTGAGGTATGGACATCGGCGTCCGACGAGCTCAAAGCACATCTCTCTGAGTACATCAATCGCGCCGCCGCCGGCGAGGTCATCACCGTGACCGACCGCGGGCGCCCGGTCGCCGTCCTCTCGCCGCTTCCCTCTTCGATCAGCCTCGACCACGCGATCGCCGAGGGCTGGGTGACGGCGCCAACGAGCACGCGTGGACTGGGCAAGGCGCCGAAGCGCTTCCGCTCGCCGCTACGAGTGCTCGACGTGCTCGCCGAGGACCGAGGCGAATAACCCTCTCGAAGTGCGTCGCAACCTCGTTCGTCAGCTGACGCCGCGATCGCTCGGGTTCAGAGTGCTCGGCTCATGACGGCGGCAAGCGGATCGAGCACGCGCTCGATGTCGTCGGTCGACCGAATCGATGCCAAGAGCACGAGCTGATCGACACCTGCCTCGGCGTACCCGTCGATCTCCTCCGGGCCGACGGGCCGCAGGTAGGGACACACACTCACCATCACGTCGCTCGGCTGCCGACCGGCGTCGGCGATCAGTGACCGCAGCTTCGTCACGCGCTCGGCCGCTCCCGCCGGATCGAGGTTGTAGCCGTACCACCCCTCGGTGAGGCGAGCCGCTCGGCGCAGCGCGGCGTTGCTCTCGCCGCCGACGTGGATCGGCGGGTGGGGCTGCTGCACCGGCTTCGGGAACTGCCGAGCCGGTGGCAGGTCGTAGAAGGAGCCGTGGAACGTCGACACCTCGTCGGTCCAGAGCGAGCGCATGACGGCGAGGTACTCGTCGCAGCGCTCGCCGCGATGCTCGAACGGCACACCCAGCGCCGCGAACTCCTCGGCCAGCCACCCGACCCCGATGCCGAGGTCGACGCGCCCGTTCGACAACCAATCGACGGTCGTCACCGACTTGGCGGTGTACACGGGGTTGCGCTGCGGCACGAGCAGCACACCGGTGCCCAGCCGCACGTTCGTGGTCACCGCGGCGAGGAACGCCATCGTGGCGAACGGCTCGACCAAGCCGACGTCGGGCCTCGCGGGGAAGCGTCCGCTCTCGAGGTACGGGTACTGCGACGCGTACTCGTCGAACAGCACGACATGCTCCGCGACCCAAAGTGACGAGAAGCCGCGCTCGTCGACGGCCCGCCCTACCGCACTGACGTGCTCGGGCGTGCAGAACGGGTTGGCGAACGGCGGGAAGACTCCGACCTTCATGCGCTGCCTTTCACGCCGGTGACGTTGCCACGCGGTTGCGCTCCCGGTCGAGCCAACCGAGCAGGACCGCGACGGCGCGTGGATCGTGACGCAGCCGGTGGCCGGCGCCCGTGACGATGCGGAGCTCGGCCGATCCGTGCGCCTCCGCGAGAAGGCGGGGATCGAGCGTCGGCACGTACTCGTCGTCGTCGCCATGCACGATCAGCAGCGGCTTGGGCGCCAAGCGCCGCGCGGCATCGAGCGGACGCAGCGCTCGCAGCTCGCGGGCCCACGCCTCGAACGACGGCGGGAAGTTGGGGTTGCGCACCGCGCCGATGTCCCGAGCATGGTCGAGGAAGCGCCGAGGCTGCCCGGCCCAGTCGTCGAAGTCCGCGCGCGCGGCGAGCGCGGCAACGCCGCGCACTCGATCGTCGACCGCGCCCTCGCACACCACGAGCGATCCGCCGGTGCTCGTGCCGGCGAGCCAGACGTTGGAGGTGCCGGTCTCGTCCACGAGGTGGTCGACAGCAGCCCGCAGGTCGTCGAGCCAGCCGAGGAGGGAGAAGTCACCTTCGCTCTGCCCGCAGCCTCGGAACGTGAACGTCATCGCTGCGAAACCCATCTCGCTGGCGATGCGGTCGATCAGCTCGGGAAACGTGCCGGCGGACTGGCGAGCGTCCAGCGGGCCGACCGGGAAGCCGTGGCACAGGACGAGCCCGGGCATGGCCGGGGTCGCCCTTCCGTTCGGGAGGGCGATGTAGCGCGCGAGCTTCAGTCCGCCGGAGCTGAACCAGCCATTCACGCGTCAGCGGCCGCGGCCTCGGCCTTCGCGCAGCGGCGGCACAGGTGGTACCCACGGTTGCGCGCCTCGGGGAGCGTGTCGGGCCCGAAGCACAGGAACTTCTCGGACGCCATCAGCTCGTCGACGACCTCAGGGTGATCGCACGCGTCGACGTCGTGGACGACCTGGCTGCGCTTGTCGCCCAGCCAGCGATGGTCCTCGAACCGCGTCGGCCGCTGCACCGGGCGCACGCTACTGGCCTCGGACGCGCATCAGGGGCGCCGCGAGGCGCCCCTGATGGCTTGAGTTCCTTAGAGGATCGGATGGCGTTCGGGCTCTGCGAGAGCCCAACTGGGTGGGACCATTTCCCAGCCGCGGGTCCGACGGTTGCTGGCGGGTATTCGCCGGGTGGTCCAGCGGGCCGCCTAGCGGCCAGCCACCTCCGAGGTCCCAGATCTATGACTACTCAGCTGGACCACCTCCTTTCCTCGGTAGCACCAGCAAACCACATCTGCGCAGGGGTTGCGCGCGCTATTCGTTCGCGGCGGCGAGACCCGACCTGACCGCCCAGGCAGTGAGCTCGGATCGGTTCGCGAGCCCGAGCTTGGCCAGGATGTTCGACACGTGGACCGCGGCCGTGCGGGGTGAGATGTAGAGCTGCTTGGCGATCGCGGCGTTGGTGAGACCCTGCGCGACCAGGCCCGCGACCTCGCGCTCGCGGGTCGTGAGGTCTCCGTCCTCCTGCGGTGCGGCCCGATCGGTTCGGCGGAGGAACGCATCGATCTCGTCTCGTCGGTAGCCCGGCCACCGCTCGAGGAGCGCACGAGCGCGAGACGCCGCGTCCGATGCGTCGGTTCGCGCGGCGAGCGCGAGGTGAGAGCGCGCCGCGGTGAACCACGCAGCGGCGAGCACGTAGGCGGGGACCTCAGGCTCGGGATGGCTGAGGACCAGGTCGAGCTGTTCGAGCGCCTTCCGGTGATCGCCCTCGGCCGCGACCACCATGGCCTCCCCGAGCGGAAACCACGGAGCTTCACGCGCGAGCTCCTGCATCGGGCCGAGCAGGTCGCGCACCACTGCTGGCGCGACACCGGCGCGAAGGGCCGCATCGACCGGCAGCGCGGTCCACTCGACGTTCGGGGAGAAGAGCTTGGCCTTCCCCGCATCGCCCAGGCGACGGAGCAGCGGCTCGACTTCGTCGCGGTGCCCGCGCGCGCTCCGCGAGATGGACAGCGACCGCGAGCTCCCACGGGTGGTCAGAGCTCGTGAGGTCGACCGCTCGCGCCGCGAGTGCCGCTGCTTCCTCCGTGCGCCCTTCTTCCAGCCAGATCGACACCTGGTTGAGGACGGGCCATTGCGCCTCGCTCGGCGTGACCTCGCCGACGCGCCGAACCCAGCTGTCGAGCCCAGCCTGCGCGCGCGCCATGTCGCCGCCGCTGATCGCGATCTCGACCTGCAAGTCCTCGTGCTTGGTGCGGATCATCGCGTCGTAGCCGGCGCGCTCCGCGGCCAAGTCGAGCGCCACGACGATCGCCTTCCCTTCGCGGGTGTGCAGCGACACGCACTCGAGCATGTTGTGCAGTCCTCGCGCGACAGCAACGTGATCGCCCACCGCCTCGGCCTCGGCGACGGCCTCACGGATCGTCGCCAACGCCTCGTCGCGATGGCCCACCCAGCCGGCGAGGGCCGACCCCTTCTCGACCATCGCGAGCGCGCGAACCGGCTTGGAGTCCCATCGCTCTGCTTCCTCGATCGCTCGGTCCGACCACTCGACGGCGAGCTCGCTGCGATGAGCGAGCATGTGCGCCTGGGCGACCGCGGCGTACGCCCGCGCTCGTTCGGGTCCGGCGGGAAGCCGAGTCGTCAGGTGCTCGAGGTCGGCCAAGGCAGCGTCGAGCTCGTCGACCCGAGAGAGATCTCGGACCAGCCTCGTCAACATGTGCGCGGCCTCGGCCTGCGCCGCGAGGTCACCCCGCGCCTCGGCACGCTCACGCCAGCGCCGCGCGTGACCGAATGCTTCGTCGTTGAGGCCGACGAGCCACGCCGCTCGCGTCGCGGTCTCGAGCAGGGTGAGACAGTCCGGGTCTTCGACGAGGGCGTCGGTCGCGAGGCGCAACGCTTGATACGACGATCCGCGCTCGAGGTAGTACGTCGCGCCCTCTTGCGCGAGGTCGAGGAACTCGTCGTAGCGACCCGCACCGAGCGCGTGCTTGGCAAGCCCGGCGATGTCCGCGCTCCCCGACTCGCGCAGCGCGGCCAGGGCGGCCTCGTGCAACCGCCGGCGTTCGCGTCCGAGCAGCTGGTCCTCGACCGCGTCTCGCACGAGCGCGTGACGGAAGACGAACTCGTCGGGACGGTCTTCGGTGATGAGCCCGCGGTCGACCAGACCGCGCAGATGACCGATGAGCTCCTGCTCGTTCATGCGGGTCACAGCCGCCAACACGTCGAACGACGCGCCCCGCCCGAGCACGGCCGCGGCGTCGATGACCCGCCTTTCGTCGCCGCTCAACCCGTCGAGCTGGCGGCGAACGATCTCGGCGAGCGTGAACGGCAGCGGTTGCACGGCGAGGTCCTCGGGCTCGGCATCGCCCGCTGCGCTCAAGATCTCCTCGAGGAAGAACGGGTTGCCCCCCGTGCGCACGTGGAGGGCGTCGGTCGTCTTCGACGGCAGCGGTCTCCCGTACACGCATGCGAGGAAGTGCGCGACCTCTGGCTGGGTGAGCCGGTCGAGCCACAGGTGATGCACGGTGCGCCGGCGATCGAGACGCACGAGCAGATCGGCCGCGGGGAGGAAGGGGCTGAGCTCGTCTGACCGGTACGAACCGATGAGCATCGTGCCGAGCGGCGTGCCGGACGCGAGGCGCTCGAACACACCGAGGCTTTCGGCATCAGCCCAGTGCAGGTCCTCGAAGATGATCACTGCGGGACCGTTGGCGACGCGGTCGAGGTAGGCCTGCACAACCGCTGCGAGACGGTCGGGCGTGTCGGGGACTGCGTCGAGACCGAGTGCATCGAGCGCGAGCTCGAAGGGACGGCCGAGTGACCCGGGCTCGGCCTGGCCGGCGAGCACTTGCACGTCGGGGGGAAGCGATCTGACCAGCTCGCGCAGCAGGCGGGTCTTTCCCACACCGGCCTCGCCGACCACCAGTGCGACGGCCGGCTCGCGTGCTGAGGTTGTCATCAGCCCGGTGAGGCGGGACAACGGGGAGGTACGTCCCACCATCACCGGGCTGAGACCGGTGCGACCCGCGAGCATGCGGTCGAGCATACGGATCAGGCCGTGGTCCGCTTCCCTCGCTTGACCCAGCGGCGGCGGGTCGCGGCCTTCTCGAACGAGACCTTCCGCTGGGAGTGGATCGATTGGCCGAAGGTCGGGTGCAGCATCACGGAATGAGGATGCGCCTCTGAACCATGGGGGCGCATCGGCACACCTACGTATTTGTGGGTGCACCGCACACCTACGTATGTCGGACGTCACGTGGCTCAGGTCACAGCCGGATCTCAGAGCTGCGCGTCACCCGCCGGCGGGCCGACCGCGCCGATCTCGCGCAGGTACTCGAAGTGCGCCTCGACGACCGCCTCGATCTCCTCGTGGGAGTAGGTCCGGCCTTCGGACGCGACCCTGGCGGCGAGCGAGCCGACGCTCGCGTCCTCGTCCACGACGACCAGCTTCGACGGATCCTGCGGCTCGTCGACTGCCGCAGGTGGCTTCAGCCCCTGCGACCGGAGGTCGTTCATGTGCCAGCGCACGAGGTCGCGCACGTCCGCGTAGCTCAGCTGTGACGTGACCTCTTCGGGCAAGCGCTCGCTGACCGAGAGCACGGCCTCGTCGATGTCGAACACGACCCGGGGCGACCGTGCATCGAGACGATGGGCCTCACGACCGATGACGACGGCTGCGATCGCGAAGACGATCGCTGCCGCGGCAACGACGATGAGTACGTTCAGATGCCGATTCGCTGCGCGAGCAGCTCGCGGTGGTACGTCGGGTCGCCGAAGAGGAGCTCGGACGACTTCGCCCGCTTGAAGTACAGATGCGCCGGGTGCTCCCACGTGAAGCCGATGCCACCGTGGATCTGGATGTTCTCAGCGGCGGCGTGGAAGTAGGCCTCGGAGCAGTACGCCTTCGCGAGCGAGGCGACCGACGGCAGCTCCTCGTTCATCTCGGCTGCACACCAGCCCGCGTAGTACGCGGCGGACTTCGCCGACTCGACCTCGAGCAGCATGTCGGCGCACTTGTGCTTGATCGCCTGGAACGAGCCGATCGGCCGGCCGAACTGCACGCGCACCTTCGCGTACTCGACGGCCATGTCGAGGCACCTCTGAGCGCCACCCACCTGCTCGGCGGCGAGGGCGACCGCAGCGAGGTCGAGCACCGTCGACAACACGTTCCATCCGGCGCCGTCGGTGCCGATCAGGCGTGCGGGGGTGGTCGAGAACTCGAGCTTGGCCTGCTTGCGGGTCTGGTCCATCGTCGACAACGGCGTGCGGGTGAGGCCCGACGCGCCACCTTCGACGGCGAACAGCGACACGCCCGCACCCGTGCGCGCGGCGACGATGATCAGGTCGGCGGTGTGGCCGTCGAGCACGAACATCTTCGTGCCGCTGATCGTCCACGAGTCGCCCGACTTGGTCGCCGGCGTGGTGATGCCGGCTTCGTCCCACTTGCCCGAGGGCTCGGTGAACGCCAGCGTCGCGATGGTCTCGCCCGACGCGATGCCCGGGAGCAGCTCCTTCTTCGCCTGATCGTCGCCGGAGTGGATCAGTGCGTTCGCGGCCAACGCGACCGTCGAGAAGTACGGGGCGCAGAGAAGCGATCGGCCCATCTCTTCGAGGACGACGATCAGCTCGACGTAGCTGTAGCCGGACCCGCCGAACTCCTCGGGGACGATGAGGCCCTGCAGGCCCATCTGCTCACCCATCTGGCGCCAGACGGCTTCGTCGTAGCCCTGCTCGGTGTCCATGAGCCGGCGCACCTCGGCTTCGGGCGACTTCTGGTCGAGGAACGCCCGCACGGTGCGGCGTAGCTCTTCTTGCTCCTCGCTGAAGGCGAAGTTCACGGCATTCCCCCTGGGACGGCGAGACTGGGTACAAGCGGCTCGGCTTTTCTACTAGACCCGCGGGTCAAGGCGCACATGCAGGCCAAAGACCGGAGGTCACCTCCATGCACTACAGCGACGATCAGGTCGAGATCCACAAGCTCGTCGTCGGCCCGTACGACAACAACGTGTTCGTGATGCGGTGCCGCTCGACTGGTGACGCGGTGCTGCTCGACGCCGCGAACGAGCACGAAAAGCTCCTCGAGCTGTGCCAGCGGCTCAACGTGCGCCGAGTGCTCGAGACACACGGGCACTGGGACCACATCCAGGCCGTCCCACAGCTGCGCGATGCCGGCTACTCGGTCTCCGTGACCGCCGAAGACGCAGCCATGCTCCCGTCGTACGACGAGGTCATCGAGGACGACTCGGTCATCCAGATCGGCGACGTTCGCCTGCACACGATCCTCACGCCGGGCCACACGCCCGGGTCGATGTGCTTCCTCGTCGAGGGGTCACCGGTGCTCTTCTCGGGCGACACCCTGTTCCCGGGCGGTCCGGGTGCGACGAAGTTCCCCGGAAGCAGCTTCCCGACGATCATCGAGTCGATCGACCGCCGGCTGCTGACCTTGCCCGAGACCACGCTGGTGATGCCTGGTCACGGGGACGACACCACGATCGGCAACGAGCGGCCTCACCTGCAGGAGTGGATCGACCGGGGCTGGTAACTCGCCCCCCGGTGATCCAAGGCGAGGGTGGGCTGCGTAGACTCCCTACAGACACCCACGAAGGGGAACGACATGGATCTCGGGCCCGCAGAGCTGATCATCATCCTGCTCATCGTGCTGCTTGTCTTCGGGGGCACGAAGCTGCCGAAGCTCGCACGTTCGCTGGGACAGGCCCAGAAGGAGTTCAAGACGGGTCTCAAGGAGGGCGCTCAGATGGACGACGACGCCCCCGCACCTAAGGCCGCCGACAAGCCGTCAGACACGCCGACCACCCCGTCGGCCTAGCCGCTGCGGCGCCCGGCGCCGTGCACCGCCTCGAGCACGAGCAGCCTGATCTCGGCTCGTGCGTGATGCAGCGACGAGGTCTGGCCGTCGCCGTACAGCTCGA
The DNA here is from genome assembly GCA_963802505.1 of uncultured Acidimicrobiales bacterium. GTDB lineage: Bacteria > Actinomycetota > Acidimicrobiia > Acidimicrobiales > DATKAS01 > DATKAS01. The sequence goes on from CAWDJB010000002.1 coordinate 233,108, forward strand.
GCAAGTAGGTGGCATCGCGGCCACGAGCCGCCGCGCCCAGCACTTGTGACGCACGAAGCTTGCGGAGGATCGCGACCTCACCCGGGTCGGCGTCGGCATCGCCGACCTCCACGCAGAACACCGACTCCTCGCGCAGGGCGCGCTCGGTGATCGGATAGTCGGCGACGACGTAGTTCACCGCGTCGTCGAAGACGAAGCTCTCGGGGCCACTCAGACCGTCGACCCGGGCCATCCCGACGAGCACGGCACGCACCTCACCCCGGCCGTCGGATGCCGAGATCGTCCAAGAGACGACATCAAGCGCTGCCGACGCGGTCGCGGCAACGGCCTCGAGGCGCTCCTCCTCGTCGGAGTGGGCCAGCGGACCGTCGAGCAAGCCGAGTGCCGTCTCGAGCAAGCTCTGCACACCGTCGGTGCGATCACGGAAGAACCGCCACGGCGCTCGCACCTCTTCGACCTGGCTCTCGACGGCCGGCCTCGAGACACGCACGCGACCGCGACCCGCTCGTTTGGCCGCGTACTGCGCACCGTCGGCCGAGCGGAAGAGCTCCTTGGGTCGCGCCACGCCGGGCCCGGTCGTCGCGACACCGCACGACGCGGTGAGGCGGCGCCCCGACGACGCTTGCAGCAGGTTCAGCGCGTCCTGCGCGACCTTCGCGGCTGCCTCGCCGTCGTGGCCCGCGAGGAGGATGCAGAACTCGTCGCCGCCGAGACGGAACGCAAGGCCGCCTTCCACGCCCGCGATCGAATGTCGGAGGCCGTCGGCCACCGCGATGAGCGCCTCGTCGCCGGTGTCGTGACCGAAGCGGTCGTTGACCTCTTTCATGCCGTCGATGTCGAACACGAGGAGCGACACCGGTCGTCCGGTGATCTCGGCGCGCTCGAGCGCCGCTTCGAGCCGCTCGTCGAGCGCGCGGCGGTTCGCGAGGCCGGTGAGCGAGTCTTCGAACGCGAGCCGTTCGAGTCGGGCCAGGTGCTCGGCGTGGGACACCGCCGCGCTGACGTACAGCGCGGCCGCCTGCAGGAACTCGGTGTCGTCGGTGCTGAGCGGAGAGTCGCCTGGCGCGGTGGCGGCCCACAGCTCACCCCAGACCTCGCCGTCGACCATGACCGGCACCCCGAGCTCGGAGCTGCGCCCACCCTTGCGGAGCCACTCGGCGATGAACGGCACCTCGTTCGGGTCGTCGGCGCACGACAGGTACGGCTCGCCCTTCAGCAGGAGCGTCTCGACCGCGGGGAAGTGCTCGAACGGGTACTCCTCGTCGGCGGGGAAGCGAACCTCGCCCTCGGCGAGCGTTCCCACGTTGACGAGCACTTGCAGAGTCGAGCGTTCGAAGTCGGCTCGGGCGATCGAGACCGCCGACGCACCGAGCGCGGCCCGCGCTTCTTCGGCCGCCATCTCGAGGGTCTGCATCAGGTCATCGGCCGCAGCCACGGCGCGCGCAAGCGAGGCAAGGGCGGCCAGGCCCCTGACCGGGGGCCCAGCCGAGTCCAGGGGGCTGACTGGCGCTCGCTTCACTATGGATCTCCATCGGCCCGCACAGGGAGCCACTGAGTGGGCCACTCGGCCCCTTCTGGGACATTCTGGCCCGGGATTCGGGGCGACTATTTCCCCTATCGCCGTAGTGCTTATTACACTGGTTCCGTGACACCCGACCTCCTGCGCATCGACGGCCTTCACGTCCGTCCGGCCAGCGACGAGGGCGATGTCGCCGAGATCCTGAGGGGTGTCGACCTGGTGGTGCAGCCCGGCGAGGTGCACGCCCTGATGGGCCCGAACGGCTCGGGAAAGTCCACGTTGGCGAACGCGCTCATGGCCGATCCGGGTTACGAGGTCACCGCCGGCACCATCCGGTTCAAGGGCGACGACATCACGACGTGGCCCACCGACGTGCGAGCCAAAAGCGGCATGTTCCTCGCCTTCCAGTACCCGCAGGAGATCGCCGGAGTCTCGGTGATCCAGTTCCTGCGCCAGGCGCTGTCCGCTCGCAAGGGCATCGACTTGTCGATCCTCGAGCTGCGACTCGCGATCATGGACTGGATGAAGCGCCTCGACATGGATCCGTCGTTCGCCGATCGCTACCTGAACGAGGGCTTCTCCGGCGGCGAGAAGAAGCGCAACGAGGTGCTCCAGATGGCGATCCTCGAACCCGAGCTCGCCATCCTCGACGAGACCGACTCCGGTCTCGACATCGACGCGCTGAAGGTCGTCGCTCGTGGCGTGCAAGAGGTGCGCACCGATCGTCCGACGCTCGGCGTCGTGCTCATCACGCACTACCGGCGATTGCTCGACTACCTCGAGCCCGATCGCGTCCACATCTTGATCGACGGCCGCGTCGTCGACAGCGGGGGACTCGAGCTCGCCGAGCGACTCGATCGAGAGGGGTACGAGGCATGGCGGTGAACTCATGGCTGTGAACGCTGGCCTCGACGTCGCCCGCATCAAGAAGGACTTCCCGATCCTCGACCGAGAGATCAACGGGAAGCGGCTCGTCTATCTCGACTCCGCGGCGACGTCGCAGAAGCCTCGCTCGGTGCTCGACGCGATGGAGCGCTACTACGAGACGTGCAACGCGAACGTCCATCGCAGCGTGTACCAGATCGCCACCGAGGCGACCGAGGCGTACGAGACGGCCAGGCTGAAGGTGCAACGGTTCATCGGCGCGCCGACGGAGCGCGAGATCGTGTTCACGAAGAACGCGACCGAGGGGCTGAACCTCATTGCCCACTCCTGGGGTCGCACGAACCTGAGCGAAGGCGACGTCGTGGTGCTGACCCACATGGAGCACCACGCCAACATCGTGCCGTGGCACATCCTCGCCGCCGAGCGCGGGATCGTGCTGCGCTGGGTGCCGCTGACCCCTGAAGGGCTGCTCGACCTCACAGATCTCGACCAGCTGCTCGACGGTGCGAAGGCCTTCGGCTTCGCGGCGATGTCGAACGTGCTCGGCACCATCAACCCAGTCCGTCAGCTGAGCGACGCAGCTCACGCGCACGGCGCGGTGGCGATCGTCGATGCGTGCCAGTACGTGCCGCACGTGCCGACCGACGTCGTCGCGATGGGCGCCGACTTCATCTCGTTCTCTGCCCACAAGATGTGCGGTCCGACCGGCATCGGCGTGCTGTGGGGGCGTGAGGAGCTTCTCGACGCGATGCCTCCGTTCCTCGGTGGCGGCGACATGATCCTCGACGTGCGTCTCGACGGGTACACCCCCAACGAGCTGCCGGTGAAGTTCGAAGCTGGCACGCCTCCGATCGCGGAGGCGATCGGTCTCGGTGCCGCTGTCGACTACCTCACCGAGCTGGGCATGACCAACGTGCGTCACCACGAGATGGCGGTCACCGGGGTGGCGATCGACCGGCTCACCGAGCGATTCGGCGACGACATCACGATTCATGGGCCCCGAAACATCGAGGTGCGGGGTGGCGCACTCTCGTTCGCATTCCGCGACTTGCATCCCCACGACATCTCGCAGGTGCTCGACCAGACGAACGTGTGCGTGCGCGCCAGTCACCACTGTGCGAAGCCGCTGATGCGGGTGCTCGGCGTGAGCGCCACCGCGCGAGCCTCGTTCTATCTGTACAACGACGAAGCCGACGTCGACGCCCTCGCCGACGGTCTCGACGCCGCCACCGACTTCTTCACCCCCTGAGCCTGAGGACGAACGATGCCAGGACTCGAAGACCTCTACCGCGAGATCATCCTCGACCACTACCGCAACCCGCGGAACCGGGGCGAGCTGCCGACTCCGCCCGCGCACCGCTCCGAGGGTTTCAACCCGCTCTGCGGTGACGAGGTGGTCGTGTTCCTCGACGTCGAAGACGGCGTCGTGAAGGACCTCCGCATCGGCGGCCAGGGCTGCTCCATCAGCCAGTCATCCGCCTCGATGATGTCGACGGCGGTCAAGGGGAAGAGCGTCGCGGAGGCGCGTGACGTCATCCGGGCGTTCAAGGCGATGATGTCGATCCACGAGCATTCGCTCGACGGTGACGAGGGCGAGGACGAGAACGTCCTCGACGTGAAGCTCGGCGACCTCGAGGCGCTCCGAGGCGTCGTGAAGTTCCCCGTGCGCATCAAGTGCGCCACGCTTGCGTGGAACACCCTCACGCAGGGCCTCGAGGAGCTCAGCGCTTAGAGCAAGCCGTTGATCGCGTCCGCGAGCTTCGTGTCGCGATCGGTGACCGTGTCACCCGCGTCGTGAGTGGCGAGATCGATCGTCACCTTGTTCCAGACGTTCGACCACTCCGGATGGTGATCCTGCTTCTCCGCGAGCAGCGCGACGCGGTTCATGAATGCCCAGGCTTCGGAGAAGTTCTTGAACGTGAGCTCTCGATGGAGCTTGCCATCGACGATGTCCCAACCCGCTGGTGTCGCCACTCAGCCGAGCGTAGTCACGTGGCCCAGCTTGCGACCCGGCCTCGGCGCCTTGCCGTAGAGGTGCACGTGCACGCCCGGGCCAGCAGGAAGCGGATGAGGCAGCTCGCCGATGAGGTTCGTCATCGTGGCCGCGACGATCGGGGCGACGGGCCCGAGTGGCTGCCCGGTGATCGCGAGCAGATGCTGCGTGAACTGGCTGGTCGCCGCGCCTTCGATCGTCCAGTGCCCGGTGTTGTGCACCCACGGTGCCATCTCGTTGGCAACGAGCTCCCCGTCGATCTGGAAGAGCTCGAGCGCGAGCACCCCGACGTAGTCCAATGACTCCGCCAGCGCGCTGATGTACCCCTCGGCGCGCGCCTGCAGCTCAGGTGTCGTGGCGGGAGCGGGGGCAATGGTGCGCCGGAGGATCCCCTCGGCATGGACGTTCTCGACGACGGGATAGCAAGCGACGACGCCATCACGAGAGCGGGCAGCGACGATCGACATCTCACGATCGAACGAGACGAGATCCTCGACGATCGCATCGTCGCCGGTGATGGCCTCACCCGCGCGAACGACGAGCTGCCCGCGACCGTCGTAGCCGCCGCGGCGCGACTTCACGATCACGTCGCGCTCGGCCGTCGCAGGTGCCGACACGATGTCGACGTACGGCGCGGTCAGGATGCCGATCGACGTGAAGTGCTGCTTCTCGACGAGCCGGTCTTGGCTCACCGCGACCGCGAGCGGCGGAGGCGCGACATCGGTCGTCGCCCGCAGCTTCTCGAGGACCTCGACAGGCACGCTTTCGAGCTCGACCGTGACGACGTCACAGCGACTCAATACGTCCAATGCGAGCGGGTCGTCGAAGGCGGTGGCGACCCGCTCACCGTGCACCAGTGGCGCCAGATCCGTCGACGGGTCGACGAGCACGATGTCGATGCCGAGTGGTGCCGCGGCCTCCGACAGCATCAGCCCGAGCTGGCCTCCCCCGAGGACGCCGACTCTCACGCGGGATCGCGGGGATCGGGGTGGGCGAGCACGTCAGCGGTGCGCGCATCGCGCCACGACCGCAGCCGCTCACGGAGCTCGGGCCGCCCACGCGACACGATCGCCGCGGCAAGCACGCCCGCGTTGACAGCCCCCGGTGCGCCGATGGCGAGCGTTCCGACCGGCACGCCACTCGGCATCTGCACGATCGACAGCAGCGAGTCGAGCCCGTTCAGCGCCTTCGACATCACGGGCACGCCGAGGACGGGAAGCACCGTGTTCGCGGCGACCATGCCGGGCAGGTGGGCCGCGCCCCCGGCGCCGGCGATGATCACCTCGATGCCGCGGGCCTCGGCGCCCGTAGCGAACTCCTGCAGGAGCACTGGAGTGCGGTGAGCCGAGACGACCTTGACCTCGTGCGAGATGTCGAGCTCGGCGAGCACCTGTGCCGCGCCTTCGAGCGTCGCCCAGTCGGAGCGCGACCCCATGACGATGGCGACGAGGGGGTCGGGCATCTCAGTCGAGATAGGGCGCGTAGCCCTCGGCTTCGAGCTCGGCCGCGAGCGAGGCATCGCCCGACCGCACGATGCGGCCCTTCACGAGGATGTGCACGCGATCGGCCGGGAGCTCGTGCAGCAATCGGATGTAGTGCGTGATCGCGAGCACGCCGAGGTTCTCGTCGCGTGTCGCCGCCTCGATCCGCCGTGCACACGCGCGCAACGCGTCGATGTCGAGGCCCGAGTCGAGCTCGTCGAGGATCGCGATCGCGGGCTGCAGCACCGCGAGCTGCAGGGTTTCGTTCCGCTTCTTCTCGCCGCCCGAGAGGTCGACGTTCAGCGGCCGCTCGAGGAAGCGGGCGTCGAACCCGATCCGCACGGCCTCGGCCGCGACGAGGTCGTGCAGCCCCTCGACGTCACGGCCCTGCGCGCGCAGTGCTTCGGTGAGCATCGCGTCGAGGCTCACACCCGGCACCTCGGTCGGGTACTGGAGCGCGAGGAAGAGCCCCGCCTCCGCTCGCTGCCACGGTTCGAGCGCCAGGACGTCGACGCCGTCGAGGGTCACCGACCCGGCGAGCACCTCGTAGCCCGGCCGTCCCATCAGCACGTGCGAGAGCGTCGACTTGCCCGAGCCGTTCGGCCCCATGACCGCGTGCACCTCGCCGCTCGCGACCGCGAGGTCGATGCCGCGCAGGATCTCGCGCCCCCGGCTGCGGCGCGGAGGCCCTCGATCTCGAGCACGGTCATGCGTCGTCCTCCGCGATGTCGACGTAGACCTGGTCATCGTCGATGAAGACCGGATAGGTCGGCACCGGAAGGGTCGCGGGAAGCGTCAGCGGCTCGCCCGTCGCCAGCGAGAACGAGCTGCCGTGCTTCCAACACTCGATCTCGCATTCCTCGACGAGCACCTCGCCCTCGGACAGCGACACGTTCGCGTGACTGCAGGTGTCGCCGATCGCGAAGATCTGCGCGTCGATGCGCACGACACAGATGGGTACGTCGCCCAGGACGAAGAGGCGCGCCTGCCCTGACGGCAGGTCGCGGATCGAGCAGAGATGCTCGCGGGTCATACGAGGTCCCTTCGGCTGAGCTTCGCGGCGATCTGGGCCCGCAAGGGCCCGACCAGCTCGGGCACCGGCAGCCGCTCGAGCACCTCGCTGAAGAACCCGTTGACGATGAGCTCCTCCGCTCGATCGGGGGGCACGCCGCGGCTCTCGAGGTAGAAGCGCTGCTCGGAGTCGACCGGGCCGACCGCAGAAGCGTGGCTGCACCGGACATCGTTCGTGTCGATCTCGAGGTTCGGCACCGAGTCGGCCCACGCCCCTTCGCTCAGCTTGAGGTTGCGGTTGGTCTGGAACGCCGTGGTGCCCGGAGCCTCCTTGCGGACTCGGATGAGGCCGCTGTACACCGAGCGTGCCCGCCCCGCGACCGCCCCTTTGAACAGCAGGTCGGAGGTCGTCTTCGGAGCCGCGTGATCCTGCAGCGTGCGGAAGTCGTGCATCTGGTGTTGCTCGGCGAAGTACGCGGCGATCTGGTTGCCCGACGCGCCGCGGCCGTCGAGCCGCGCGTCGGTGCGCACGCGCGCGTAGTCGCCGCCGAGAGCGACGTTCGCCATGAGCGTCGACGAGGCCTGGCTGCCGCGAGCCACCTGCGACGCGATCTGCCAGGCGCGATGGCCGAGCTGGTTGACCGCCATGTACCGCAGCGAGCCACCCGCGCCGACGGCCAGCTCAGAGACCGGCAGCGTGAGCGTCGCGAAATCCGCGGAGCTGTGGTGGTCGAGGATCGTGATCGATGCGTCGGCGCCGACTCGCGCGACGACGCGCGGCAGGGTCACGATGCCTTCGGACGCCGTGAAGTGCGTGACGACCACGGGAGCCGACACGCTCAGCCCGTCGGGGACGTCGATGACGATCGGTGCCGACGCGAACGCGGTGTTGAGCTCGGCGTACACGTCCGTCGCCTCGGTCATGGTCTCCCCGACAGAGGGGGTGTCACCGGGCGCACTGACGCGAAGCCCGCGGCGGGCGAGCGCATCGTCGACCTCGAGGAGCACGATCTGACCGTCGACGACCATCACGAACGCGGCCCGATCGGGGATCAGCGCCTTGGTCGCCGACACGGCCGCGGCGATGCCGGCGTCAGAAGCGCCGACCGGTCGGCCGGGCCCCGCCAGCTCGTACCGGTCGAGGTCGAGCTCGCCGATGCGGCTGTAGCGCCAGATCTCCTCGGCCTCGGTCGGCGTTGCTGCTGCGAGCGCCCGCTCGGCCGCCGCCACCCGCACCGCATGCAGCCACGGCGGACCCGGAAGCGCGGCTGCAGCGTCGGCAGTGAAGGGGCTCACGGTCCGAGGCTATGGCTTGCGGCGCAGACGCCTCCAGAACGGACGCCGATCCTGTTCGGCTTGGACCTCGGCGAGGATCTCGGGTCCCGCCGCGTTGATGATCTCCTCGGCTTCGTCGAGAAGCGCGGCGGCACTGCCGTCGTCGAGACCCGGTGGCTCCTGGGGCGTCGGTGGCGCGACCAACGTGCCGTATTGCCACGCCATGTCGGCGAGCCGCCGCTCGTACTTGGGGCAGTCGTCCGGGCACCGCCACGGGGCATCAGGCGCGAGGTCGAGGTTGCACTTCCGCACGGTCTCACCATTGGGATACGTGCGGCTCTCGTAGTTCTTGCATTCGACCCTCATCGGCACGCCGCGAGTTTGCCAAACAGATCTGGTCCCGAGTCATCGGGGCAGCGCTCGGTATCGTTTCGGGGTGCTCGAACGCCTGCTGTCCGGCGTGTCTCCCACAGCGCGACGGGGCATCACGTTCGCGCTCATCGGCGTGGCGTGGGCGGGGTTCCTCATCGCCGTGCTCAGCGGGCTCGTGGCGGGGATCCTCTTCATCGTCTTCGGGTTCGCGTTGTGCTGGTTCGCGGCCTCGATGGTCGGAGCGAAGTCGGGCACAGTGCACGAAGCGCCGGCTGCTGCGGGTGGCAGCGCTTCCGAGGATCCCGGTGACATCGAAGCGCGCATACGAAAGCGGCTCGAGTCGATGAAGTCCGAGGACGCCCCGAAGGACGACGGGGCCCCGACCTAACCGACGCTGCCGTCCATCTGCAGCTCGATGAGCCGGCTCCACTCCACCGCGTATTCCATCGGGAGCGTGCGAGTCACCGGCTCGATGAAGCCGTTCACGATCATGCCCATGGCCTGCTCCTGCGAGAGGCCTCGGCTCATCAAGTAGAAGAGCTGCTCGTCCGCGACCTTCGACACGGTGGCCTCGTGGCCGACCTCGGCGTCGCGCTCCCCCACCTCCATGTACGGCAGAGTGCGACTCACCGACTCCTCGTCGAGGATCAACGCGTCACACTGCACGTGGCTCTTGCAGCCGTACGCGCCCTCGTCGATGTGGACGAGCCCGCGGTAGGTGGTGATGCCGCCGTCTTTCGAGATCGACTTCGAGACGATCTTCGACGTCGTCTCGGGCGCGGCGTGGACCATCTTGGCGCCCGCGTCCTGGTGCTGACCCGGGCCTGCGTACGCGACGGACAGCACCTCGCCCGAAGCCTTCGGCCCAACCATGTACACCGACGGGTACTTCATCGTGAGGCGGCTGCCGATGTTGCCGTCGATCCACTCCATGTGGCCCTCGGTCTCCACGCGGGCGCGCTTCGTGACGAGGTTGTAGACGTTCGGCGACCAGTTCTGGATCGTCGTGTAGGTCACGCGGGCGCTCGGGCCGACGATGATCTCGACGACGGCCGAGTGCAGCGAGTCGCTCGTGTACACGGGCGCCGAGCAGCCTTCGATGTAGTGCACCTTCGCACCCTCGTCGGCGATGATCAGCGTGCGCTCGAACTGTCCCGCGTTCTCGCTGTTGATGCGGAAGTAGGCCTGCAGCGGCATCTCGCACTCGACGCCCGGCGGCACGTAGATGAACGAGCCACCCGACCACACCGCTGAGTTCAGAGCCGAGAACTTGTTGTCGCCCGGCGGGATGACCGTGCCGAAGTACCGCTTGACGAGGTCGGGGTACTCCCGCACCGCGGTGTCCATGTCGCAGAACAGGATCCCCTGCGCCGCGAGCTCGTCACGGTTGCGGTGGTAGACGACTTCGCTTTCGTACTGGGCCGTGACGCCGGCGAGGTACTTGCGCTCGGCTTCGGGGATGCCGAGCTTCTCGTAGGTCGCCTTCATCTGCTCGGGCAGCTCGTCCCACTCGTCGACCTGACCCTGCGTGGGCTTGATGTAGTAGTAGATGTCGTCGAAGTTCAGGTCGGGCATGTTCACGGCGAACCACGGCGCCATCGGCTTGCGCTCGAAGGTGCGCAGCGACTTGAGGCGGAGCTTCGCCATCCAGTCGGGCTCGCCCTTCCACCACGACATGTCCTTGACCACGTCTTCGTTCAGGCCCTTCTCGGGCCTGAACACGTATTCCTCTTCGTCGGCCCAGCCGAGCTTGTACCTGCCAAGGTCGAGATCTGTCACAGCCATGCGGGAGCGCTCCGTCTCGATGGGGAGTGCGAGAGAAATTGCACTACCTAGATAGTAACAATTACTGAACCCGTCACCACCTGCCTGGCCCGCACTGGCAGCATGAGCCCTCATGTCTCGCCGCCGAGCCATCTTCGCCGCCGTCGCGATCCTGACCCTGGCCGCCTCGGGGCTTGCGACGCCTCCGGCAGGCGCGGTCATGGGTGGCACTCCGACCGCCGCCGGAACTGCTCCGTCGGTCGTCGCGCTGGTCGACGCTCGGTTCGGCAACCAGTTCTGCGGCGGCACCGTCGTCGCGCCCACCTGGGTGCTCACCGCGGCGCACTGCGCCGTGAACTACCGCACCCAGCCGTCGGTCCTCCACGTCGTGAGTGGCCGCGTCGACCTTCGCACGGCGACGGGCACCGAGGTCGCGGTCTCCGAGGTGATCATCCACCCCGCGTTCGATCGGGCGGCCCGGCGCAACGACTTCGCGCTCCTCCGCCTGCCGAGCCCGCTCAGCGCTCCGGTTGCGCCACTCATGTCCAGCGACGTCGAGCCCACCTACAACGGGTCGACGACCGGCATCGTGGTCGGATGGGGCTCGATCACGCCCGACGGAAACACGGCGGTCGACCAGCAGCGCGCCGCGACGGTGCCCGTGCTCGCCGACACCACCTGCACTGGGTTCATCGGCACGTTCCTCGCTGACAACCAAGTCTGCGCTGGTGCCAACGGCGTGGGCGTGTGCACGGGTGACAGCGGCGGCCCGCTCTTCGTGACCGATACGAAGGGCACGACCCGAGTGGCCGGCGTCGTGAGCTACGGCAGTGATCCCTGCGACGTGACCCCTGCCGGCTTCGCGCAGGTGTCGGCCAACTTGCAGTTCCTGCAAGCAACGATCACCCCGGTGCCGGCACCGGCCCCCGCCCCCGCGCCGACACCGACGCCACCGCTGAGCGGGGCCCCGGGCTACTGGATGCTCGGCGCGGACGGCAAGGTGTACCCCTTCGGCTCCGCCGCAGCGTTCGGTGACCCGACTGGCCTCGACGGGTCGGCGGTGAGCATCGCGCCGACGCCCGACAGCAAGGGCTACTGGATCGTCACGACGACCGGCCAGGTCTTCCCGTTCGGCACCGCGCCCGCGCTCGGCTCCGTCGCCGCCGGCACGCTGATCCCCGGCGAGCTCGTCACTGGGCTCGCGGCAACGCCGACAGGCCAGGGCTACGTCGTGTTCACGACAAGGGGACGCGCCGTCGCGTTCGGTGACGCGCCCGCTGCCGGAGACATGACCGCGACTGCGCTCAACGGACCGGTGCTCGGTGGCATCATCACGCCCACGGGCAAGGGCTATTACATGGTCGCGTCCGACGGCGGCATCTTCACCTTCGGCGACGCCGTGTTCCGCGGCTCGATGGGCGGAAAGCGACTCAACCAGCCGGTGCGAGGGCTCGTCCCCACCGCGTCGGGCAGCGGCTACTGGCTCGTCGCCTCCGATGGCGGGATCTTCACCTTCGGCGACGCCGCGTTCCTCGGCTCGATGGGCTCGACGCCCCTGAACCGTCCGGTCGTCGGAATGGTGCGCTACGGCAACGGCTACCTCATGGTGGCGTCAGACGGCGGCATCTTCACGTTCAGCAACCTCGCGTTCGTCGGCTCGCTCGGGGCCAATCCCCCGATCGTCCCGATCTCGAGCGTGGCCGTGGTCGCGTAGCGCGACTGAACGTACGCTGCCCGCTCATGACCGAGCTGTGGCAGCAGAGCGCATCCGAGCTGGCCGCGATGATCGCGGGCAAAGAGGTGTCGTCGACGGAGGTGATCGACGCGCACCTCGTCCGCATCGAGAGGGTCAACCCGCAGCTCAACGCGATCACGCGGGTGCTCGGCGACGAAGCCCGCGCCGCAGCCAAAGCCGCTGACGCCGCTCTGGCTTCCGGCGAGCCGTTGGGGCCGCTCCATGGCGTCCCGCTCACCGTGAAGCAGAACATCGACCTCGCCGGCTGTGCGAGTGACCACGGCGTGCCCGCGTTCGCCGAGGCGATCTCTCCCGTCGACGCACCGGTCGTCGAGCGCATGAAGGCCGCCGGCGCGATCCCGATCGGGCGGACGAACTGTCCCGACATGGCGCTTCGCGTCCACACCGATTCGTCGCTGCACGGTCTGACCCGGAACCCGTGGGACGCGACCCGAACGGCCGGCGGCTCTTCGGGCGGCGAAGGCTCAGCCCTCGCGTCGGGGATGTCACCGCTCGGGCTCGGCAACGACATCGGAGGCTCGTTGCGCAACCCGGCGACGTGCTGTGGCATCGCGTCGCTCAAGCCGTCCGCGGGGATCGTGCCGTCGTACATGTACGGACCGATGGCGGACGGGCCTGCCTCGTTCCAGCTGATGCCCGTCGAGGGCCCGATGGCTCGCCGGATCGCAGACGTGCGGCTCGCTCTGGGCTTGCTCGCCGGACGCGACCCGCGCGATCCGTACTCTGTGCCCGCACCGCTCGCCTCTCCCCGCGCCGCCGACCGCCCGTTGCGCGTCGCCGTGCTCGCGACGCCACCCGGTGGCTCGGTCGACGCTCGCATCGCCGATCGCGTGAAGGCGGCCGCCGACGCGCTCGCCGCGGCGGGATACGAAGTCACCGAGGACGGACCGCCGCGCTTCGAGGACGTCGTCAACACGTGGTTCGCGTTCATCGGCGAGGACATCCGCATGATGGGCCCGATGATCTCGCCGATCATGGGAGAAGACGGGAACAAGTTCCTGGCCGCGCTCCTCGACTCGCTCGAGCCGCTCGACCTCGGCGCTTACACCCAGGTCCTCATGACCCGTCAGGCGCTCATGCGCGAATGGGCTACGTGGTTCGTCGACACCGACCTCGTGCTGACACCGACGTGGACGCAGCTGCCCTTCGAGCACGGGTGGGACCTCGACCACCCTGCGGAGACGATCGAGATGATGCGGTGCGTGACGCCCGCCAACTTGCTCGGGCTGCCCTCGGCGTGTGTTCCCGCAGGCCTCGTCGACGGACTGCCTGTCGGTGTCCTCCTCACCGGTGACCGGTTCGCGGACGACAAGACGCTCGACGCCGCAGAGATCGTCGAGGCGGCGCTCGGGCTCGCTACCCCGATTGACCCGCAGCCGTGAGCTCGCGGGCGAAGAACTCGAGCGCGGTACGCGTCTTCGTAGCCTGCTCTCCGGTCGTGTCGATCCCCTTGTTGGCGAGAAACGCCTTGGCTTCGGCAGCAACCTGGAATGCCTCGGCCGGCGGGCACTTCGTCGACAGCTCGAGGATGCGCGACCCGTCGGGGTAGTTCCAAAGCTCGCCGACGATCTTCCGAGCGAAGTCCGCCGGTTTCCACTTCAGCTTGAACACGGTGATCGGCCCGAGAACCGACAGATCGTTGATGTCCATGCCGTCGGGCGCGTGCTCGGCGAAGAAGGCTCGTTGCTCCTTCGAGAAGACCTTCTTGATGGGCTTGTTGCCGAGCAGGATCTCGCGGACTGCGAGGGGACCCGCGGTGCGCATCGATCCGGAGCACACAAACCCCCCAGGCATCGCGTCGACCTCGACGCCGAAGCTCGGGTTCTTGCGGAGCGTCGGTGACAGCTTCTCGGGCAGGACTGGGCGCAGCTTGACGGTCGAGTCGTCACCAACGCCTTGCACTCGGCGGGCCCGGACGACGACGCCCGCCCGGTCGAGCGCGAGGTCGGGCGTGTCGAAGAACACGACCTGACGGATCTGGGCGTCGAGGGGATCGATGCCGAGCGCCTGCATGATGTGGCGGCCATGGTTTGCCGGCACCGTGAGCTTGAGCTCGACGCTGTCGACTGTCTTCAGGAGGCCCAACAGCTCGTTCAGCTGTTCGATGCTGAGATTGGGCGGAACCGGCATGACGAACCTCCTGCGGGAAGGGCCAATTGCTTACTCGGTAGAAGACCACGTGACGGGACAGCGCTTGCGTACGCTCCACCACTCATGACGACTGTCATCGAGGCCGCGCCCGGCAACCCAATCGAACGATCGCCGTCCGACCTGCTGCGGCTGGTCGTCGCGTTCGTCGTGCTCGTCGGACTGATGCTGCTCGACTGGCTCGCAGGCGACACCCTCGTGAGGTTCGCGCACGATCTCCTGAGTGGGCTGAACGCGGTGCCGACATGGATCCTCGACACCTTCGTGATCGCCACGCGCTTCGCCGCCATCGCCCTCGTGCTCGTCGGCATCGTGACCCTCGCGCGTGACGGGGGCCTCCGGCTGCTGGGCACAGTCGTCATCTCGATCGTGATCTCCTGGGGACTGATGGCGCTGCTCGAGATCGTTGACACCACCTCGGTCCGATCGGTCGTCGATCTCGACGAACTCGGCGCCCTCACCGGCACCAGCAGCTGGGCGACCGACAGCGCGATCGCGGCGCTCGCTGCCGCACTCACCGCAGCAGCCCCGTGGTTGAGCCGGCGAGCTCGTCGCATTGGCTGGGCCGTCGCCCTTGCGATGTGGGTGGTCCACCTGCTGGTGTCGGCCATTGCCTTCGACTCCACCCGTGCCCTCGTGTGCGGCTGGCTCGCAGGAGCGCTGACGCTCGTGATCCTGGGCGCGCCGGCCCGGCGGCCGAGCGGCCAAGCGATTGCCGATGGGCTGGCTGCAGTGGGGGTTCCCCTCGCCGAGCTGAAGCAGGCGAGCGTCGACGCTCGTGGGTCGACCCCCTACTTCGGCAAGACTGAAGACGGTCAGGGCCTCTTCGTCAAGGCGCTGGGCGAGGACCAGCGGAGCGCCGACCTGCTGTTTCGGTTGTATCGCACGATCAACCGCCGCGACTTGGGCGACGAGCGACCCTTCTCCTCGCTACGCCGAGCGGTCGAGCACGAGGCCATGGTCGCGTTGGCGGCGCGCGATCTCGGCATCCGCACACCGAGGCTCGTCGCGTTCGCGTCGGCCGAGCCCAACTCGTTCGTCCTCGCGTACGAGGCCGTCGAGGGCAAGTCCCTCGACCGAGTCGAGCCCGAGGACATGACCGACGAGGTGCTCGGCGCGGTGTGGAAACAGGTGGCGTTGATGCGCACGCACCGCATCGCCCACCGCGACATGCGGCTCGCAAACATCTTCCTCGCCGCGGACGGCGAGGTCTGGATGATCGACTTCGGCTTCAGCGAGCTCGCTGCGTCCGACCTGCTGCTCGCGAACGACGTCGCGGAATTCACCGCGTCGTCGTCACTCAAGATCGGTCCCGAGCGGGCCGTCGCGCTGGCCGAGGAGGGCGTGGGGCCGCAGGCAGTCGAGTCCAGCCTCGACCGCCTCCATCCTTGGGCGCTGAGCGGTGCGACCCGCACGGGCCTGAAGGAGACCAACGGACTGCTCGACGACCTGCGGGCGAGGATCAGCCGAGCAAGCGCTTCGCGATGACCACCCGCTGGATCTGATTGGTGCCTTCGTAGATCTGGGTGATCTTCGCGTCGCGCATCATCCGCTCGACAGGGAAGTCGCGGGTGTAGCCGTAGCCCCCGAGCAGCTGCACGGCGTCGGTGGTGACCTGCATCGCGACGTCGGCAGCGAAGCACTTCGCCATCGCTCCGAGCTTCGACAGATCGCCGTGGGGGTCGCCTTCGTCCACGACGGCGCACGCCTGGTAGACGAGACCCCGGGCGGCCTCGACGCGCATCGCGGCATCGGCCACCATGAACTGCAGGCCTTGGAGATCGGCGATCGGTCGGCCGAACGCCTTGCGCTCCTTCATGTAGCCCACCGCGTAGTCGAGCGCGCCCTGCGCGATTCCCACCGCCTGGGCGCCGATCGTCGGTCGGGACCGATCGAGGGTGTGCATCGCGATCTTGAAGCCCTCGCCTTCGTCGCCGATCAGGTTCGTCGCGGGGACGCGCACGTCGTCTAACAGGAGCTGCCCGGTGGGGCTTCCCTTGATGCCCATCTTCTCTTCGAGCTTCGTGACCTGCACACCCCAGTCCTTCTCCACCACGAACGCGGAGATGCCGTGATGGCCCGCGCTGGGATCGGTCTTCGCGAACACGACGTAGATGTCGGAGATGCCGGCGTTCGTGATCCAGACCTTCGTGCCCGTGAGGACATACGAGTCGCCATCGCGGACCGCCCGCATCGTCATCGAGGCGACGTCGCTTCCTGCGTCAGCCTCGGACAGGCAGTACGACCCCTGCGACTCACCACTCGCCACGCGCGGGAGGTAGGTGCGCTTGAGCTCCTCGGTGCCGAAGTTGGTGATCGGTAGCGTCGACAGCTTCGAGATCAGCAGCATGAGGCTCGTCGACGCGCACACCCGCGCCAGCTCCTCGGCCGCGATCGCTTGGGTCACGAGGTCCGCGCCCGCGCCTCCGTGCTCGACCGGCAGGCCGAGCGCCGGCAGCTCCATCGTCACGAGGGCGTGGAACGCGTCCCAGTCATATCGGGCGAGATGGTCGGTCTCCGCGGCCCGCGGGGCGATCTTGTCCTCGCTGAACTGGCGCATGACCTCGCGGAACTGGCGCTGCTCGTCGGTCAGCGTGATCGGTTGCATAGCCCAAGTGTCGCGCCACGCGAACTGGCGCTGGGATAGAACCATTCGATGGTCGATCGCCCGCTCATCCCCGCGATGCGCAGGCTGCTCCTGGTAGCCAGCCTGCTGGTGCTCGCCGTGGGCATCCCGCTCATGCTCCGGCCGACCGAGACCGCCGATTACTTCTCCTGGACGATCCAGCCGCCGCTGACGGCTGCGTTCCTCGGATCGGCGTATTGGGCGAGCTTCCTGCTCGAGTACGAGGCCTCACGCCGGCACACCTGGGATTACGCCCGCGTCGCCGTGCCGGCCGTGTTCGCGTTCACCGTCCTGACGCTGATCGCGACGCTCAACAACCTCGAGAAATTCCACTTCGGCGATCCCGGCGTCATCGTGTCGATCGTCACCTGGGGCTGGCTGGTCGTCTACGCGGTCGTCCCGATCATCATGGCGGTGATCTGGGTGAGGCAGACCCGCGAGCCCGGCGTCGACGGCCCGCGCATCCGCCCCACGCCGATGTGGTTTCGTACTGCCGGCGCGATCACTGGCGTCGCGCTGATCGCCTACGGCGCCGTGATGTTCGTGCGCCCGAGCGCCGTCGCGTCGTCGTGGCCATGGGCGCTCACCACCCTCACCGCACAGGCCGTCGCGGCGTGGCTCGTCGGCATCGGCATCGCATCGCTGCACTCAGCGTGGGAGGCCGACTGGGAGCGCATCGAACCCGCGATGGCGGCCAACTTCGCGCTGGGCGTGCTCGAGATCTACTCGCTGGTGCGCTTCCGCGACGACGTCGACTGGGATCGCGCGAGCGGTTGGATCTACTTGATCGTCGTGATCGCGCTCGGGCTGCTCGGTGCTTACGGCTGGTTCGCGGCGACGAGACCGATCAACACCGACCACCGCGCGGGGTAAGCGGCGCGCACCGCGTCCGGAGTCATCCGGAGGGTCTCCTCGGGCACCTGTGCGGCGATCGCCCGCTGGTCGAGGTAGTGGATCGGGAGCGACACCGACTGGAACAGAGGCCGCCGGAGATCGACCAGCTCCGAAGGCGCCGACGGGTCGAGAAAGCCCCACACCGTGAACGCAATATCGAGATCGTGGATCACGGGCGCGCGGCGAAAGAGCGAGGCGCGGCGCATCGCGACGGCAACGCACCCGGCGATCGCGTCCTCCGCGTGCTCGTGCGCGACGAGGTGGAGACGATCGTGGAAGCGCTTGGCGAGCAGGAGCGCAAAGCCTTGGTCGGGGCCCGGGTCGCCGTGGAACCGTCCCTCGGGCTGCTGCAGCGCATCGAGGTCCCCGGGCCGAACGGCCAACCAGGGCCCGGGCACGTGGTCGGGTGACTCGTACGCCCGCGGCCGGTCGGTTGGCTTGAGAGGGACGTACTCGGGCGCGGCCATCAGCTCAGTCTGTCGTGTGGGCTGTCGTGTGCAGCAGGCCGAAGACGATGGAATCGAACAGGGCGAGCCACGAGGCCTCGATGATGTTCTCGGACACACCGATCGTCGACCAGGTGAGGTCGCCGTTCGTCGAGTCGATGAGCACGCGGGTGACCGCGCCCGTGCCCTTGTCGGTGTCGAGCACGCGCACCTTGTAGTCGGTGAGGTGCACACGATCGAGTGCCGGATAGCACGAGGAGATCGCGAGCCGGAGGGCTTGGTCGAGTGCGTTGACCGGACCGTTGCCCTCGGCGGCGCGGATGACGCGCTCACCGTTCACGTGCACCTTCACCGTGGCTTCCGTGGTGAACGATCCGCTCGGAAGCTCGTCGGTGGTGACGCGAAACGACTCGACCTCGAAGTACTGCTGGTCCCACCCGGCGGCGCGGCGCATCAGCAGCTCGAGCGAGCCGTCGGCCGCCTCGAAGTGGTACCCCTCGTGCTCGAGCCGCTTCAGCATGTCGACGACGTCGCCGAGCGCCTTGCCGTCGAGGTCGAGGCCGAGCTCCTCGGCCTTGATCTTGAGCGTCGCCTTGCCGGCAAGCTCGGAGACGACGAAGCGAGTGCCGTTGCCGACGCTGTCGGGAGGAATGTGCTCGTACGCATCGGGACGCTTCGCGATCGCGCTCACGTGCAGGCCCGCCTTGTGCGCGAACGCCGACGCGCCCACGTAGGGCGCCTGCGGGTTCGGCGCGACGTTCACGAGCTCGGCGATGTGGTGCGCGACGGAGGTGAGTCGCTCCATCCGGTCGGGCGGGATCGTCCGCATCCCCATCTTGAGCGACAGGTTCGGGATCACCGTGGTGAGGTTGCAGTTGCCGGTGCGCTCACCGATCCCGTTGATCGTTCCCTGCACCTGGCGGGCGCCCGCCCTCACTGCGGCGACAGCGTTGGCCACCGCGCAGCCCGTGTCGTCGTGCGTGTGGATCGCGATCACGACGTCGTTGCGGAAGTGGGAGACGACGTCGCTCACGGTCTGCTCGACCTCGAACGGGAGCGATCCGCCGTTGGTGTCGCAGAGCACGAGCGTCGACGCGCCTTGCTCGGCGGCGGCCTCGAGCACCCGCAACGCGAACTCGGGGTTGCGCTTGTAGCCGTCGAAGAAGTGCTCGGCGTCGAACATGACTCCGAGGCCGTGGCCGCGGAGGTACTCGACCGAGTCGGCGACCATCGCGACGCCCTCGTCGAGTGTCGTCGTCAGCGTCTCGGTCACGTGGTAGTCCCACGACTTGCCGACGATGCACACCGCGCTCGTGCCGGCCGCGACGAGGTTCGCGAGGGTCGGGTCGTCATCGACCTTCCCCTTCACGCGCCTCGTCGAACCGAAGGCGACGAGCGTCGACGTCGAGAGCTGGAGCTCGGTCGCAGCGCGGCGGAAGAACTCCTCGTCCTTCGGGTTCGCGCCCGGCCAGCCACCCTCGATCCAGTGGATGCCGAGGTGGTCGAGCTGCTCGGCGATGCGCAGCTTGTCGTCGACGGTGAGCGAGATGCCTTCGAGCTGCGCGCCGTCGCGCAACGTCGTGTCGAAGATCTCGACCTGGGCGCCGGCTCCCTCAGGCGACATGCTCGACCCACTCCTTGTATCGATCGACCTGGCCGCGGACGGCCCTCGAGTACTCGTCGGCGATCGCCGTGGTGATCGGACCGGGGCACGGGATCTCACGATCGTCGACCGACCGCACCGCTCCGACCTCAGCCGCGGTTCCCGAGACGAACATCTCCTCGGCGATGTAGAGGTCGCTGCGAGCGAGGTCGCCGACGCGGCACTCGAAGCCGAGGTCACGCGCGATCGTCATGATGCTGTTCTGGGTGATGCCCTCGAGCGCGCCCGACGACAGCGGGGGCGTGATGATCGCGCCGTGGCGCACTGCGAAGACGTTCTCACCGGTGCACTCGGCAATCAGCCCCTGACGGTTCAGCATGATCGCCTCGTCATAGCCAGCGTCGAGCGCCTCGATCTTCGCGAGGGACGAGTTCACGTAGTTCCCGGTGGTCTTCGCCGCCGGCGGCATGGTGTTGTGGTCGTGGCGCACCCACGAGCTGATCTTCATCCGCACACCCTTGGTCGCCGCGTCGTCGCCGAGGTAAGCGCCCCAGGGCCAGCACGCGACCGCGACGTCGACGCTGCACGGCTTCGTGCTGAGACCCATCTCCCCGTAGCCGTAGTACGCGATCGGGCGCACGTAGCAAGCGGGGAGGCCACTCGCTCGCACGACCGCCTTCGACGCCTCGATGATCTCTTCCACCGAGTACGGCTGAGGCATGCCGAGGATGCGAGCCGAGTCGCGCATGCGGCTGATGTGGTCGGTGAGGCGGAAGATCGCGGGACCTCCGTCGGTCTCGTACGCGCGCATCCCCTCGAACACGCCCATGCCGTAGTGGAGCGTGTGTGTGAGGACGTGGATCTTGGCGTCGGCCCAGTCGACCATCTCGCCGTTCATCCAGATCTTCTCGGTGGGGGTGATGGGCATCTCAGACCCTTTCTGCGACAAGGTCGCCGATCTCGGTTGTCGACCCGGACAGACCGGGTTCGGCACATGCCTTGCGGACGCGGGCGGCGGCGTCGGCCTCGCCCAGGAACTCGAGCATCATCGCCGCGGACAGGATCGCGGCGACGGGGTTTGCCTTGTTCATGCCGGCGATGTCGGGCGCAGAGCCGTGCACCGGCTCGAAGAGCGAGGGACCCGTGCGGGCAGGGTTCAGGTTCGCCGACGCGGCGAAGCCGATGCCGCCCGACACCGCGCCGCCCAAGTCGGTGAGGATGTCGCCGAAGAGGTTGTCGGTGACGATCACGTCGTAGCGCTGCGGGTCCTGAACGAAGTAGATGCACGCCGCGTCGACGTGGTTGTACGCGGTGGTGACATCGGGGTAGTCGGCGTGCACCGCGTCGAACGTGCGCTGCCAGAGGTCGCCTGCAAATGTGAGGACGTTCGTCTTGTGCACGAGGGTGAGGTGCTTGCGAGCGCGGCTGCGGGCGAGATCGAACGAGAAGCGGATGCACCGCTCGACGCCCATGCGCGTGTTGACCGACCCCTGTGTCGCGATCTCATGGGGCGTGCCCTTGCGGAGGAAGCCGCCCTCCCCGGCGTAGGTGCCCTCGGTGTTCTCGCGAACGACGAGGAAGTCGACGTTCGGAGGGAGGAGGAAGGGGCGGAGGTTCACGTACAGGTCGAGGTCGAAGCGAAGCTTGAGGAGCAAGCCACGCTCGAGCACTCCGGGCGGCACGTCGGGAGTGCCGACGGCACCGAGGAGGATCGCGTCGAACTGGCGCAGCTCGTCGACCGTGTCGTCGGTGAGGACCTCGCCGGTGCTCAGGTAGCGAGCGCCCCCGAGGTCGTACTCCTTCGTGTCGAGGGCAACGCCCGCGGCACGCGCGACCTTGATGGCCTCGGCCACGACATCAGGACCGATGCCGTCGCCGCCGATCACGGCGATGCGGTGTGACTTGGTCGTCATGCGTTGGTGCTGCTCCCGAAAATCAGAAAACCGCCCCCGGAGGGACGGTCGGAAGCGCACGCCAGGAAAGGGCGTGCGCTACGAAATGATGATCTCTACGTCGGAGTGGATCGAATGCAACACGAAGTGCATCAGACCACCGTACCACGGGTAACTTGACGCGAGTGAGCCAGACACAGCTGACCCCGTCGGCGCACGCCCGTCTCAAGGCCGAGCTCGAAGACCTCACGACTCGCGGCCGCACCGAAGTGGCACAGGAGATCGAGATCGCCCGCGCCCACGGCGATCTGTCCGAGAACGGCGACTACCACGCCGCCAAGGACAAGCAAGGGATGATGGAGGCGCGCATCCGCAAGATCGAGTCGATGCTGCGCGATGCGGTGATCGCCGAGGACGACGGATCCGGTGCGGTGCAGGCAGGCTCGATCGTCACGATCGTCTACGAGGGCGACTCGTCTGACGATGCCGAGCGCTATCTCGTCGGCAGCATCGAGGAGCGGGTCGAAGGGCTCGACGTGATCTCGCCGGCATCGCCGCTCGGCGAGGCGCTGATCGGCACAGTGCAGGGCGACACGGTCTCGTACGAAGCACCGACCGGTGCCACGCTGCGAGTCACCGTCGTGGCCGTCGAGCGCTAGCGACCAGCGATGGCTGAACCGGGGCGGTGGCTGCGAGACCTGCCTGGTCCCCCGGGCGCCCCGACGGTCTTCTTGCTCCACGGGCTCGGCGCCACTGCCGACCTCAACTGGTTCCCGTCGTACCCGTCGCTCTCTTCTCGGTATCGGGTGATCGCGATGGACCACCGAGGGCATGGGCGCGGCATCCGGTCACGGCGCCCGTTCCGCCTCGAGGATTGTGCCGACGACGTCGTCGACGTGGCCGACGCGCTCGGTGTGCGCTCGTTCATCCCCGTCGGGTACTCGATGGGGGGACCGATCGCGCAGCTCGTGTGGCGCCGGCACCGCTCACGAGTCGATGGTCTCGTGCTCTGCGCGACGGCCGCTCGGTTCGCGTCGTCGCCCGAATCGAGGCTCGGGTTCGTCGGACTCGGCGGCCTCGCGATGGCATCGAGGTTGACGCCTCGCGCGGTGCAGCGCCGCTTCATCGACGGCATGGTGTCGCGGCGCGAGGCGAGCGGGCCCGAGCTGTGGGCGCGGGAACAGATGCGCCGGCACGACCTCACTGCTGTGCTCGAGGCGTCGCGGGCGGTCGGCCAGTTCTCGTCGACGAAGTGGATCGGGACGATCGACGTGCCCACTGCGGTCGTCGTGACCAGTCGCGACACCCTGGTCTCGCCACGACGCCAGCTGGCGCTGGCCTCCGCGATCCAAGGCGCGACCGTGCACCAGGTCGACGCGGATCACGATGCCGCCGTGTTCGCGGCCGACCGCTTCGTGCCCGCGCTGCTCGATGCGTGCGAGTCGGTGGCGTCGCGGTCACTGGTGCGTGGGTGACCGAGGGCGACACCCTCTACCGGCTCAAAGGGGGACGCACTGATCCACGTGCGTCCATGAGAGCTCGTGCCTCGCACCCTTGATCACGACGACGTCGGCGTGCGGGATCAGCCGGGCGCGGTCGGCCTGCACCTTCGAGGCGAAGGGCGCGCTCTTCTCCGCAACGAGCACAGCGGCCGGCGCCGAGATCGAGCGGAGCTCGTCGTCGGTGAGGGGCTCCGCCGCGGGGAGCCGGAACGAATGGTTCCGCTGCGCGTGCAGCGCCATGCGCATCACGCGCGGGTCCTCGAGCATCGGACGGGTTCGTGCGAGCCGCTCCCGCAGCGGCCGTGGCGCCAGCGACCCGAGCAGCGTCGGCATCCCCCACAGCATGAACCGGCCCAAGCGGAAGGGAGCGAGCCCGCCGCTGTCGATCAGGGTCAACGATGCGACCCGCCTCGGCGAGCGCGCCGCGAGGTTGAGCGCGAGGAACCCGCCGTAGGACGTGCCCGCGAGGTGGGCCTGATCGAGGCCGGCTCCGGCGAGGGTCGCGTCGAGCCATGTCGCGAGGCCGGCCGCGTCAGCGATCACCTCTCGCTGCTCGCTGCGCCCGACGTCGCCGATCGTGTCGACGGCGTAGACGTCCCGGCCGGCGAGGCGTTCGACATAGGGCGACCACGAGAGGCCCGTCGCTCCCATCCCGTGGAGGAAGACGACGGCCTCGCCGTCGCCCGGCCACCGGTAGACGCGGGTGGTGCCGGCGAAGGACTCGAGGTCGAGCGCGATCGGGGCACGGGGCCAGTGCTCACGCCAGAGCTGATCCTCCATCTCGACGAATCGCCGCCGCGCCTCGTCGCTCCGCCACTTTCCGATCCCCGGAGCCTTCATGGTACATCTGTACCATAACCCGCGTGCCGAAGCGAGTAGATCACGAGCTCCGCAAGCGAGAGATCACCGACGCGGTCGTGCGGCTCACCGTGAAGGGCGGCCTCTCGTCGGCGACGTTCCGCGAGGTCGCTGCAGAAGCCGGCGTCTCGGTGCGACTCGTGCAGTACTACTTCGGCACGAAAAATCAGCTGCTGCTCGAGACGCAGCGCCATGTCGCGGAGCGCTCGGTCGCGCGCATCCGCCGGCTGCTGGCAGAGTCACCGCGCACTCCGCGCGAGGTCTTGCGGACGGTCATGCGCTCCTTCATCCCCGTCGACGACGACAGCCGTGACGCGATGTTGATGTTCGTCGCGCTGTTCACGGCGTCGCTGCTCGACCCTGCGCTCAAGCGGAACGAGGCGGCCGCGGTGCCGACATCGATGCGTCACGCATTCAAGGAGCAGCTCGAGCGAGCAAAGCTCCGGGCTGGAGTCGATGCGGGCCAGGAGGCGCTCGTGCTCCTCGTCGTCGTGACGGGATTGTCGCAGGGAGTCCTCGACGGGCAGATCACCGCAGCCGAGGCGTTCACGACGATCGACTACGCCCTCGATCGCGCGATCAGAAATTGATTGAAATGTATTGATAGGGGTTGACGAACGAACAGATGTTCGATAAGGTCATGACGTGCTCGGAACCCTCGACGTCGACAACCTGGCTGCGCTCGACGACGAGGCCTTCGACATCCACGTCGATGCATACGTTGCGCTGAAGCGAGAGGTCGAGCGCGCCGGGCTTGCACTGCTGAGCGCGGCGTCCAAGCGCGGTGCGCACGTGCGTCACGGGTTTCGTGATGCGGCGGCGTGGTTTGCGTCACTCGGGGGTGATCGCCGCGGCGCTGTACATCGCGACGCTCGCCTCGCCGAGACGATGGCAGAGACGCCAGCGATCGGTGATGCGTTCGCCGCGGGCGCGATCTCCAAGGCGGCCGCGAGCGAGCTCGTCGACGGAGTCGAGCTGCCGGCCGCGGTGCTCGGCAACCTTGTCTCGCAAGCGCGGACGCTGCCGGTCGAGCAGCTCGCCCGTGCCGTGAAGCGGGCGAAGCTCGCTCACGGCAAGGGCAAGCCACCGAAGCCGTCCGAGACACGCATCTGCCGCGGCACCGACCGCGTACGCATCGAGGCCGATCTCGACGCAGAAGACGGCGAGGTGCTCGACGTCGCGATCCACACGGCCATGGAGCGCTTGAAGCTTCCGAAGGACATGCCCATCGCACAGAGAAGGGCAGTCGCTCTCGTCTCGATCGGGCGGTACTTCCTCGAGCACGTCGACGATCCTGCGATGACTCGAGTCGGCCGACCGCACGTGATCGTCGTCGCCGACGTCGAGACAATCGCCGGGGCCGAGCTCGGCACGGCTCGCTTTGCGTCCGGCACTCCGCTGCCGGCTCACGCCGCCCGGAGAATTGCCTGCGACGCAGGTGTGAGTCGCGTGATCATGCGAGGCAAGT
Source organism: uncultured Acidimicrobiales bacterium (assembly GCA_963802505.1). GTDB lineage: Bacteria > Actinomycetota > Acidimicrobiia > Acidimicrobiales > DATKAS01 > DATKAS01. The sequence goes on from CAWDJB010000002.1 coordinate 258,601, forward strand.
CCGAAGTGCTCGACGTGGGAAGAGCAACGAGAGAACCGACGGTGGCCATGGCGAAAGCAGTGATCGCGAGAGATCAGCACTGCACCGATCCCGACTGTCACGCGCCTCCATGGGCGTGCGAGATCCATCACGACCACCACTGGGGCCGAGGCGGTCACACGAACATCTCGAACCTGCGACTCGTGTGCTGGCACCACCACAAGCGCACGCACGCGAGGGCCGACGCATGATCAGCTGGCACGAGGGGTTCGCCGAGGACTACGACGAGTGGTCGGCGCGCATGACTGCCGACATCCCCTTCTACGTCGAGCTCGCGCGCGAGGCGAACGGGCCGCTGTTCGAGCTGGCGATCGGCAACGGGAGGGTCGCTATCCCGGTCGCGCTCGCCACCGGTCAGCGCGTCGCGGGCGTCGACTCGTCCCCGGCCATGCTGGCGCAGGCGAGGGCGAATGCGACCGCGGCGGGCGTCGGTCTCGACCTGCACGAGGGCGACATGCGCGAGCTCGCGCTCGACGAACCAGCGGCCTTGATCTACTGCCCGTTCCGCGCCCTCCTGCACCTGGAGACGTGGGCCGACCGCCGACAGGTGTTCGAGCGGGTTGCCGCCTCACTGAAGCCCGGTGGTCGGTTCGCGTGGAACGCGTTCGCGTTCGACCATCACTTCGCCGCCGACGCTGACGGCCGACCGCAGGACAAGCCACTCCCCCACACCGTGCGCTACGCGGTCGGCGACAACCGGATCGACATCGAGCACGACGACGGCGGAACGAGCCGGCTGTGGTGGGCGACGAAGAACGAGTGGCTCGGCCTGGTCGACGTCGCCGGCCTCGAGGTCGAGGCCCTCTACGGAGGCTTCGAGCGCGAGCCCTACACCGAAGCGAGCCGCGAATACGTCTTCGTCACGCGTCGCCCCTGAGGCCGCGCTCGATGCGCGCCGCGGCCTCGACGACGGCGGCGGCGTACTTCTTTCCCGGTTGGCGAGTCGTGCGCTCGATGGGCCCACTCACGCTGACCGCGGCGATCACGCTTCCGTCGTGGGCGCGCACCGGCGCGCTCACCGAGGCGACCCCGGCCTCGCGCTCGGCGACGCTCTCGGTCCACCCCCGCTTGAGCGCATCGGGGTCGCCGCGCAAGATGCGGCCCGCCGAGCCGGCGTCGAGCGGCAGTGCCGCACCGAGCGGCACGATCGTGCGCAGGCCGTGGGGCGACTCGAGCGCCTCGACGCACACGCGACGATCGCCGTCGCGCACGTACAGCTGCGCGCTCTCGCCGGTCGCGTCACGGAGCGCTTCGAGCGCGGGCCGAGCGACCTCGGGGAGCCCCAGCCCATGGGCGGCGGCGCGACCGAGTGCGACCAGTCCGAGCCCGAGTGCGAAGCGCCCGTCTGCGTCGCGGCGGACGAGGCCATGCGCCTCGAGCGCCGTGGCAAGGCGGTACGTCGTCGCCCGCGGCAATCCTGTGACGGCCATGAGCTCGGCGAGCGAGCGGGGTTGCTGCTCGAGCGCGCCGAGCACGGTCATCGCCTTGTCGAGCACCCCGACGCCGCTTATGCTGCTGTTCACAAGCCGAGATTCTAATACCAGGATGTGAGACATGCCCACAACGCTGGCCGAGAAGGTGTGGGATCGTCACCTCGTGCACTCGGCCCCCGACGAGCCCGACCTTCTCTACATCGACCTCCATCTCGTGCACGAGGTGACGTCGCCCCAGGCGTTCGACGGCCTGCGCATGAACGGTCGCACGGTGCGCCGGCCCGACCTCACGATCGCGACCGAGGATCACAACGTCCCGACCGAGCACATCGACCAACCGATCGCGGACCCGATCTCGCGCACCCAGATCGAGACGCTGCGCCGCAACTGCGCCGAGTTCGGCATCCGCCACTTCGCGATGGGCCAGCTCGGCCAGGGGATCGTGCACGTGATCGGTCCCGAGCAAGGGCTGACGCAGCCCGGCATGACCGTCGTGTGCGGCGACAGCCACACGAGCACGCACGGCGCGTTCGGAGCGCTCGCGTTCGGCATCGGCACGAGCGAGGTCGAGCACGTCCTCGCGACGCAGACGTTGCCGCAGACTCGACCGAAGTGGATGGCGATCACCGTTGACGGCGAGCTGCCCGCGGGGTCGACCGCGAAGGATGTGATCCTCGGTGTGATCGGGCGGATCGGCACGGGCGGCGGCATCGGTCACGTCATGGAGTACCGGGGCTCGGTGTTCCGGCAGCTGTCGATGGAAGGCCGGATGACGGTCTGCAACATGTCGATCGAGGCCGGCGCGCGCGCCGGGCTCATCGCACCTGACGACACCACGTTCGCCTACCTCGAGGGGCGCCAGCACGCACCCAAAGGCAAGGCGTGGGAGCAAGCAATCGACGACTGGCGCACGCTCGTCACCGACGACGGTGCGAGGTTCGATGCCGAGGTCACCGTCGACGCGGCGACCCTCGTCCCCCACGTCACATGGGGAACGAACCCCGCGCAGGTGATCGGCATCGACGGTTCGGTGCCCGATCCATCGACCTTCGCGAGCGCGAACGATCGCGAGAGCGCCGAGCGCGCCCTCGCCTACATGGGCCTCGAAGCGGGCACGCCGCTGCGAGCAATCCCCGTCGACACCGTCTTCATCGGTTCGTGCACGAACAGTCGCATCGAGGACCTGCGCGCCGCAGCGGCAGTCGTCGACGGCAAGCACGTGACGGTGAAGCGGGCGATGGTGGTCCCGGGCTCCGTCGCAGTGAAGCTGCAGGCCGAGAAGGAAGGCCTCGACAAGGTCTTCCGTGCTGCGGGGTTCGACTGGCGCGAGGCGGGCTGTTCGATGTGCCTCGCGATGAACCCCGACAAGCTCGCCCCGCAGGAGCGCTGCGCGTCGACCTCGAACCGCAACTTCGAGGGACGCCAGGGACGCGGCGGCCGCACTCACCTCGTCTCCCCCGCCGTTGCGGCCGCCACCGCCGTTGCCGGCACGTTCGCCACTCCGGAGGACCTGCGGTGAAGGCCGTGCGAGCGATCACGGGCACCGCGGTGCCGCTCGACCGCAGCGACGTCGACACCGACCAGATCATCCCGAGCGACTGGCTGAAGAAGGTGGAACGCACGGGGTTCGGCAAGGGCCTCTTCTCCGAGTGGCGCGACGACCGTTCGTTCGTGTTGAACGACGAGCGGTTCGCGGGCTCGTCGATCCTCGTTGCGGGGCCGAACTTCGGCACGGGCTCGTCGAGAGAGCACGCGGTGTGGGCGATCATGGACTACGGGTTCGAGGCTGTGATCTCGCCCCGCTTCGCCGACATCTTCCGCAACAACTGCACCAAGAACGGGCTGGTGCCGGTGCAGGTGCCGAGCGAGTTCGGCGAGGCGCTGCTCGCCGCGGTCGAGGCGGACCCGGGCCTGAGCGTGACCGTCGACGTCGAGCGGCTCACGGTGTCGGCGCCGGCCGTCGGGCTCGAGACGTCGTTCCCGCTCGATCCGGCGACCCAGCAACGGTTCCTCGAGGGCCTCGATGACATCGCCATCACGCTGCGCTACGCGGACGACATCACGTCATTCGAGGCGAACCGTCCCGAGTGGCTGCCCACCGCGTGACGTCCTAGCGCATGGCGTTGATCGCGCTCACCACGGCCTTGAGCGAGGCGGTGAGGATGCTCGAGTCCATGCCGACGCCCCAGCGGGTCTGACCGTCGGGCCACACGGTCTCGACGTAGGCCGCCGCGAGCGCGTCTGCGCCGGCGCTGACCGCGTGCTCGGAGTAGTCGACGACGTCAAGCTGCACACCCAGGAGCTGGCGCAGGCCGTGCACGAACGCGTCGATCGGGCCGTTGCCCTCGCCCTGCACGGTGTGATGCTCGTCGTCGACGAGCATCTGCGCGACGACGCGCGCGCGATCGCCTTCCGAGGTCGACACGGTCGTCGTCTCGTGGGAGAGCAGCTTCACCGCCGGATCCTCGGGGAGGTACTCGTCGGTGAACACCGACCACATGTCGCCGGGGCTGATCTCGGTGCCGGTGTCCTCGGTGACGGTCTGGATCGCCTTCGAGAACTCGATCTGGAGCCGCCGGGGCAAGGTCATGCCGTGCTCGTACTCCATGATGTAGGCGACGCCGCCCTTGCCCGACTGTGAGTTGACGCGGATCACGGCCTCATAGGTGCGGCCGACGTGATGCGGGTCGATCGGCAAGTACGGCACCTCCCACACGTCGTAGTCGGGAGGCAACGCGGTGAGGCCCTTCTTGATCGCGTCTTGGTGCGACCCGGAGAACGACGTGTAGACGAGGTCGCCGGCCCAGGGATGGCGCTCGTGCACGGGCAGCCTGTTGCAGTACACGGCGACGCGACGAAGGGCGTCGATGTCGCTGATGTCGAGCTCGGGATCGACGCCCTGGCTGAACAGGTTCATCGCGAGGTTCACGATGTCGACGTTGCCGGGGCGCTCACCGTTGCCGAACAGCGTGCCCTCCACGCGGTCGGCTCCGGCCATCACGCCGAACTCGGCAGCCGCGACGCCACAGCCCCGGTCGTTGTGGGGATGCAGGCTCAGGCAGACCTTGTCGCGGTCCTTGATGGTGCGGCCGAACCACTCGATGACGTCGCCGTAGATGTTGGGCGTGTAGCACTCGACGGTCGCGGGGAGGTTGAGCACGATCTTCTGCTCGACCGTGGGCTCCACGACGTCCATCACGGCCTCGCAGATCTCGACCGCGAAGTCGGGCTCCGTGCCGGTGAAGCTCTCGGGCGAGTACTCGTAGCGCACGGCGGTGCCGGGCACGGTCTCCTCGAGCTTGCGGCAGAGCTTGGCGGCATTGACGGCGATGTCACTGATCCCCTGCTTGTCGAGGCCGAACACCACTCGCCGCTGCAGCTCGGAGGTCGAGTTGTAGAAGTGGACGATGGCCCTGGCCGTGCCTTTGATGCACTCGTAGGTGCGCTCGATCAGCTCGGGCCGGCACTGCACGAGCACCTGGATCGTGACGTCGTCGGGGATCAGGTCGTCTTCGATCAGCGACCTGATGAAGTCGAAGTCGGGCTGCGACGCCGAGGGAAAGCCGACCTCGATCTCCTTGAAGCCCATGTCGACGAGTGCGTGGAACATCCGCAGCTTGCGCGTGGGGTCCATCGGATCGATGAGCGCCTGGTTGCCGTCGCGCAGGTCGACCGAGCACCACAGCGGCGCCTTGTCGATGGTCGTGTCGGGCCACGTCCGGTCGTGCAGCTGGAGCGGAAGGTTGCGCCGGTACTTCTCGTACGGCATCTTCCGGGGCTGCTTGGGTGCGGGAGGCATGACGGAACCTTTCGGTGTCTGTGTCGGAAAACGCAAGAACCTCCTGGCCCTGAGGCGCAGGAGGCTCGGCGAGCACCTATGTGGGTGCTCGCCTACATGAGGAGGAGGCCGGAGGTCAGGAGCGAGGACATCGAAGTGGGATCGTACCCGCAACGAGCGTCGACGTCTAGGTTGGCGCGGTGATGCGCAGGCTCTTGCGGATCGTGATCGTCCTCGGAGTGCTCCTCGCGATCGTGATGGCGTGGACGCGGCGGAGTCGAGGGGCGTTCGACGTCGCGTTGCCCGACTCGCCGGTCATCGCCTCTCCCCCGCCGCCGTGGCGCGCGCCGGTCGACGGCAAGTGCCCTCCCGGCTACGAGATCAAGGCGAAGCTGTCGAGTGGCATCTTCCACGAGCTGGGCATGGTGAACTATGCCCGCACGACGCCCGACCGCTGCTACGCCTCGGCGGAAGCAGCCCTGGCCGACGGCTTGCGACCCGCCAAGCGCTGACATCAAGGGAGCCCGTTCATGAAGGTGACCATCGACTACGACGTGTGCGCGAGCACGGGGGCGTGCATGCAGACATGCCCCGAGGTGTTCGAGGTGCGCAGCGACGGGTTCCTCTATCTCTTGACCGACGAGCCGCCCGAGGAGCTGCGCTCCAAGGTCGAAACCGCCGCCGACATGTGCCCGACCGCGGCAATCACCGTCGAAGGCTGACGACCGCGGCTAGCCGCTGAGCGAGTGCACCGACAAGATGCCCGGAGCACCGCGCAGCGCGTCGATCACGTTCACCGGCACCGCATCAGGAGTGGCGATCAGCATCAGCGCTGTGCCGTGGGGTGACTGACCGACATCCATGTCGGCGATGTTCACGCCCGCTTCGCCGAGCACGGTGCCGACGAGGCCGATCATGCCCGGGCGGTCGTCGTTGCGGACGATCAGCATGTGACGAGCGGGCGGCACGTACACCTTGTGGTCGTCGATCATCACCAGGCGCGGCTCACCGCGAAGCCCCACGAGGGTTCCGGCGATCGAGTGCTGCTCGCTGCGCACGGTGATGAGGTTCACGTAGTCCGTCGTAAGCGGCGTCGAGACCTCACGCACCTCGACCCCGCGGTCCTTCGCGATCTGCGGCGCGTTCACGAACGTCACCGGTTCGTCGAGCGCGCGTGAGAAGAGCCCCTTGAGCGCGGAGAGCGTGAGGATGCGGGTGTCGTAGTCCGCGAGCGCGCCCTGGTACTCGACGTCGAGGGCGTTGGGCGCGCCTTCGTTGAGCTCGGCGAAGAGCTGACCGAGGCGCTCGACGAGCGGCAGGTACGGCCGCACCGACTCTGACGCCTCCGCTGCACTCACGTTGACGGCGAAGGGAACGAACTCGCCCGCGAGCGCCAGCATCACCTGCTCGGCGATCGTGTCGCCGGCCTTGTCCTGGGCCTCGCGGGTGCTGGCGCCGAGGTGCGGCGTGACGACGACGCTGTCGAGGTCGAAGAGCGGCGACTTGGTGGTCGGCTCCTCGGCGAAGACATCGAGCGCGGCGCCGGCGACGATCCCCTCGGTGATCGCCCAGGCGAGCGCCTCTTCGTCGACGATTCCGCCGCGAGCCGTGTTGACGATGCGCACGCCGCGCTTGGCCAATCCGAGCATCTCGCGATCGAGAAGCCCGACGGTCTCGGCGGTCTTCGGCAGGTGGATGGTGACGAAGTCGGACTCGGCCATGAGCTTCGGCAGCGGCACGAGGTCGACGCTCATCTGCCGGCCGCGGTCGGGCGAGACGAAGGGGTCATACGCGAGCAGGCGCATTCCGAACGCGAGCGCCCTCTGCGCCACGAGCTTCCCGACCCGCCCGAGGCCGACGACGCCGAGCACCTTGTCGTTCAGCTCGACGCCTTCCCACCGGGTGCGCTCCCACCGACCATCCTTCAACGCGGCGTGCGCTTGCGGGATGTTGCGGGCCTGCGCGAGCAACAGCGCCAGCGTGTGCTCGGCAGCGGACAGCACGTTCGACTGCGGGGCGTTCACGACCATCACACCGCGACGAGTCGCGGCCTCGACGTCGACGTTGTCGAGGCCGATGCCCGCACGTCCGACGACGACGAGGTCACTCGCAGCCTGCAGCACGTCGGACGTCACCTTGGTCGCCGACCGGATGATGAGCGCATGGGCACCGACGATCACATCGAGCAGCTCGGCGGGTGAGAGCCCGAGCTGGACGTCGACGGTGTGGCCCTTGTCGCGCAACAGCTGCAGGCCGCCGTCGGCGATCTCTTCGGTGACGAGGACACGAGCCACGGCTTGCCATCCTTGTCGAGGCGGTCGCGTGGAGGCCAACCGGTAACTTCGCTGCTGATGAGGGTTGTCGTCGTGGGCGCTGGCATCAGCGGCTTGCTCTGTGCGCATCGGCTCCACGACGCGGGTGTCGACGTCGAGGTCCTCGAGCGGGCGCCCATCCCGGGCGGCCGCCTCGCGACCGAACGGTTCGGCGGGGCGGTGTTCGACACCGGCGCGCAGTTCTTCACCGTCCGGACCCCGGAGTTTCAGTCGTATGTGGACGCGTGGATCGCCGACGGCATCGTGCGGGAGTGGTGCCGGGGCTTCGGTCCCGAGCCCGATGGCTTCCCGCGCTACATCGGCGTCGAAGGGATGGCGACGATCGCGGCGGCGCTCGTGCCGGGACTCGACGTTCACTTCGGGGTCGAGGTGGCCGACGTCGGTGCGCTCGACGCCGATGCGGTGGTCGTGACCGCGCCGAGCGACGACTACGACGAGATGATCGCGATCCTGTGCGTGCTCGACCGGCCGTCGCTCGTGCCCGAGCCCGGTGGTGTGCCGCTCACCGACGATCCGATCCTCAGCTTCGTGGCTGACAACCACACGAAGGGCATCTCGCCGGTGCCCGCGCTCACGCTGCATGCACGACCGGGGTGCGACGCGACCATCGACGACGCTGCTCGGTTCATCGGGGACGCGACGATCGTGGACTCACGCGTGCTGCGTTGGCGCCACGGGCGGGCCCACACCATCACCGGCCCTGGATGCGTCGTCACCGACGCTCCGAGGCTGACGATCCTCGCCGGTGATCAGTATGGGGGGACGCCGAGCCGCGTCGAGGGCGCGGCCCTGTCAGGGCTCGCCGCCGCCGACGAGGTGCTCACTCGGTCAGGAGCTTCGCGATCCGGGTGATGCCCTCGACGATGTCGTCGTCGCCCAGCGCGAACGACAAGCGCGCGTAGCCCGGTGCTCCGAACGCCTCGCCCGGGACGATCGCGACCTTGACCTCGTCGAGCAGCAGCTCGCTGAGCTCTGCCGTCGAGTCGGGCGTGCGTCCACGGATCGTGCGGCCGAGCACTCCCTCGAACGACGGGAAGCCGTAGAACGCCCCTTGGGGCTCGATCGCCGTGACACCCGGGATCGCGTTGAGCATCTCGTACATCGTGCGGCCGCGGCGATCGAACGCGGCTCGCATCATCGCGACCGCGCTGAGGTCACCGTTCAGCGCGGCCACCGCGGCGCGCTGCGAGACGTCGGCGACGTTCGACGTGCTGTGGCTCTGCAGGTTGGTCGCGGCCTTCACGACGTCGTTGGGGCCGATCATCCAGCCGACCCGCCAGCCGGTCATCGCGTAGGTCTTGGCGACGCCGTTCACGACGACCCACCGATCGGCGAGCTCGGGGACGAGCACCGGCATCGACGAGAACACGTGGTCGCCGTAGGTGAGGTGCTCGTAGATCTCGTCGGTGACGACCCAGATGCCCTTCGCGGCAGCCCAGCGCCCGATCGCCTCGACCTCGGCGGGCGGGTACACCGCGCCACTGGGGTTCGACGGCGACACGAACACGAGCGCCTTGGTGCGAGGCGTGAGCGCGGCATCGAGCTGATCGATCGTGACCCGGAAGCCGGCCGCCACCGTCGTCGGCACCGCGACGGGCACGCCACCGCCGAGGGTGATCGACTCGGGATAGGTCGTCCAGTATGGCGCCGGAAGCAGCACCTCGTCGCCAGGGTCGAGCAACGTCGCGAACGTGTTGTAGAGGGCCTGCTTGCCGCCGTTGGTGACGAGCACCTGCGACTCGGTGCACTCGAGGCCCGAATCGCGCTTGGACTTCGCGACGATCGCTGCCCGCAGCTCGGGCAGTCCTCCCGTCGGCGTGTAGCGGTGGTTCGCGGGATCCTGGCAGGCAGCGGCGGCCACCTCGACGATGGCGTCGGGCGTCGGGAAGTCGGGCTCGCCCGCGCCGAAGCCGATGACGTCCTCACCTGCGGCTTTGAGGGCTTTTGCCTTGGCGTCGACTGCCAACGTGGCCGATTCTGCGATTGCGGCAATGCGTCGTGAGATGCGCTCCACGGCTGCCATGCTGACACAGTGACCTCGTCGGACCGACGCGACATTTCGATCCCCGGATCGCTCCTGCCCGCCGACGGCCGCTTCGGGTGCGGCCCGTCGAAGGTGCGTCCCGAGGCCGTGCGCGCGCTCGCTGACGTGGGTCAGAGCTACCTCGGCACGTCGCATCGCCAAGAGCCGGTGCGCGCAGTCGTGCGGTCGGTGCGCGCCGGCCTGATGTCGCTCTTCGGTCTGCCCGACGACTGGGAGATCGTGCTCGGCAACGGCGGATCGACCGCGTTCTGGGATGTCGCGACGTTCGGCCTCATCGAGCGACAGAGCCAGCACCTCGTGTTCGGCGAGTTCTCGTCGAAGTTCGCCGTCGCCGCGACCGCAGCGCCGCAGATCGACACGCCCGAGGTGATCGAAAGCGAGCCCGGTACGCACCCGCATTCCATCGCGCGCGATGAGGTCGACGTGTACGCGCTCACCCACAACGAGACATCGACCGGCGTCGCGATGTCCTTGCAGCGCCCCCAAGGCGCCGACGGTCTCGTCGTCGTCGACGCGACATCGGCCGCGGGCGGCCTGCGGTGGTCGCCGAGCGAGGTCGACGTCTACTACTTCGCGCCGCAGAAGTGCTTCTCCTCTGACGGCGGCCTCTGGATCGCGGCGTGCTCGCCCGCCGCGCTCGCCCGCATCGAGCGGATCAGGGCGTCGGCACGGTGGTGCCCGGCGTCGCTCGACATCGCGATCGCGCTCGAGAACAGCCGGCTCGACCAGACGTACAACACGCCCGCGCTGGCGACGCTCTTCCTGCTCGATCAGCAGGTCCGTTGGATGAACGAGAGCGGCGGGCTCGAGTTCGCGGCGTCGCGGTCAGACGAGTCGTCGTCGATCCTCTACGGCTGGGCCGAGAAGTCGTCCTATGCGACGCCTTTCGTCGCCGATCCTGGGCAGCGGTCTGCGGTGGTCGGCACCGTCGACCTGACCGGTGTCGACGCCCCGACCGTCTCGTCGGTGCTGCGCGACAACGGCATCGTGGACACCGACTCGTACCGCAAGCTCGGGCGAAATCAGCTGCGCATCGGCATGTTCCCGGCGGTCGATCCGTCGGACGTCGAGGCACTCACCCAGTGCGTCGACTGGGTCGTCGAACGCCTCGCCTGACCCGGGACTCCCGCCAGATTGGGCACTTGCCGCCTCATGCCGCGCCCAACTGCCCAATCCCGAGCCGGGTTTGGGCGTGGTCGATCAACGTTCGCGTGCTCGAAACCAGGTACTCGTCCGACATCTTCGACGTGAACGTGAACGCGGTCCATTGCAACAGGACGAGCTCGTCGCGGCGAATGTGATCGCAGTCCCACTGCGAGCGGATCTGACCGTGGTACTCCCACGAGTCCACCTCGATCGCGATCTTCAGCTCGGGATACGCGAGATCGATGCGAACCTTCTTGCCGCCGAGGATCATGCGGTGCTGTTGCTTGGGCAGTGGCAGACCGCCTGCGGCGATTGCGCGCACTGCCCTCGTCTCGAGATCACTCTCGCCGGGGTCGTAACCCGGCCACCGTTCTGCAAGCACCGCGTGCATCCCCTTCAAAGGGCGACCGGGACCAGGGTGCAGGCGGCCGACGCACCGTCGCACGTCGTCGAGCGTGCAGAGCTTGCGACGGAGCAGGTCGTCGAGCGCCTTGCCGAGCTGAGCGCGGGTCAGGCCGCCAGCGACGTCGACCAGCGCCCTCGCTGGACTGACGACGGGTATGCCACGTCGACTGGTGAGGTCGGCGTCGAACAGCTCCTTCGACCGACGCCCGACGACGCCCGACATCCGGATCTTCAGCTCGACGGCCTTGACGACCTCGATGGAGTCGGGCTGCTCGACGTACCGAACGTTCCAGAGGTGTCCGCCGGTGCGATGGGACGAATACGAGTCGGGTCCGGTGGCCAGCACGGTCGCCAGGACCATCTGCTCCCAGGAAGTCGGCGCGCCCGCGACCGCGTACACGCCTGGACGGATCTCGAACCAGACGCCGCGGCGCAACAAGCTCGTGATCTGGGCTTCAGTGAGGCCTGCCTCAAAGGCTTGTACCCGCGTGATGAGCGCTCGTTGGCGCCGCGTGATTCGGTTGAGGTGGTGCATAGCCGCCGTCATGACCCGACACAGTGCCCAGGGGGTGTGACATTCCCCGAGTCCCTCGGGATTGGGCACTTGCCGCCTCATGTCGCGCCCAACTGCCCAATCCCGCGGCGAGGCGGCGAGGCGGCGAGGGGGCGAGGCGACGAGGAGTCGGCCTAGCCGCCGGAGGCGTCGCTCACCTTCTGCCTGCCGGCCGAGATCCAGGGCATCATTGCTCGCAGCTCGGCGCCGGTCTTCTCGATCGGGTGCTCACGGCCCGCCCCGCGCAACGCATTGAACCTGGCTCGACCGGAGTCGGACTCGGCGACCCACTCCTCGGCGAACTTGCCCGAGGTGATCTCGTCGAGGATCTTCTTCATCTCCGCCCGCGTCGTGTCGGTGATGATCCGCGGCCCGCGGGTCACATCGCCGTACTCGGCGGTGTCGGAGATCGAGTACCGCATGCCGGCGATGCCCTCTTCGTACATGAGGTCGACGATGAGCTTCACCTCGTGCAGGCACTCGAAGTACGCCATCTCGGGCTGGTACCCAGCGTCGACGAGCGTCTCGAAGCCCGCCTGCACGAGCGACGTCAGCCCACCGCACAGCACCACCTGCTCGCCGAACAGGTCGGTCTCGGTCTCCTCGGCGAACGTGGTCTCGATGACCCCCGCCCTCGTGCCACCGATCGAGTCGGCGTAGGCCAGGGCGAGGTCACGTGCCTTGCCCGTCGCGTCCTGCTCGACCGCGATCAAGGCGGGTACGCCGCCACCCTCGGTGTACGTGCGGCGCACGAGGTGCCCGGGGCCCTTCGGCGCCACCATCGCGACGTCGACGCCCTCGGGCGGCGTGATGCGGCCGAAGCGGATGTTGAAGCCGTGAGCGAAGAGCAGCGCGTCACCCGCCTGCAGGTGCGGCGCGATCGACTCCTCGTACACCCGCTTCTGCTCGGTGTCGGGCAGCAGCATCATGATCACGTCGGCTTCCGCCGCGGCCTGGTCGATCGGCACGACGCGCAGGCCGGCGGCTTCCGCCTTGGCGCCAGACGACGAACCCGCGCGCAAACCGACGCGCACGTCGATGCCCGAGTCCTTCAGGTTGAGCGCGTGGGCATGACCCTGCGAGCCGTAACCGATGATCGCGACCTTGCGACCCGCGATCAGCGCGTGATCGGCGTCGCGCTCGTAGTACACGTTGGCTGCCATCAGCTTGCCCTTCCCTTCAGCGAGCGAAGGCGAGCAGCCTCGCGCTCCAACTTGGGCAGCGCCACCCGGCCGGTGCGCTGCAGCTCGACGAAACCGTAGGGTCGCAGCATCTCCTCGAAGTCATCGACCTTGTCGGGATGACCCTCGAGCGACACCGTCATCGCGTCGGTCGCGACCGCGAGGATCTTCCCCTCGAAGATGCGCACGAGCTCGAGCACTTGGCTCCGCTGCGACGTCTCGGCTCGGACAGTGGCGAGCAGCAGCTCGCGCTCGACCGCGTACCGCGGATCGAGCTCGTTGATGCGCACGACGCTGATGATCTTGAAGAGCTGCTTCACGATCTGCTCGAGCGGCGCCGACTCGACGTCGACCACGATGGTGATGCGGCTGAACCGCTCGTCCTCGGTCGGCGCGACCGCGAGCGAGAAGATGTTGTAGCCGCGGCGGGCGAACAGGCTGGCGACGCGCGCGAGCACGCCCGACTTGTTCTCGACGAGCACCGAGAGGATGTGATGCTGCGGCGCCGCGTTCATCGCAGCATGCCCTTGTCTTGTCCGGGCGAGAGCACGATGTCGTCGTTCGACTGGCCGGCGGGCACCATCGGGAACACCTTCTCGCCGGAATCGGTGCGGAACTCGACGACGACCGGGCGATCGTCGATCTCGTTCGCCTTGTCGATCGCGGGCTGCACCTCTTCAGGGGACTCGACGCGGATGCCGATGCAACCCATGGCCTCGGCCCAGCCCACATAGTCGGGCAGGTCGGGCGACAGGTACACCTCGGAGTAGCGCTCGTCGTAGAACATCTCCTGCCACTGCCGCACCATGCCGAGGTAGGCGTTGTTCAGGATCGCGACCTTGATCGGGATGCGCTCGGTCGACGCGGTGACGAGCTCTTGCGCCGTCATCTGGAAGCAGCCATCGCCGTCGACCGCCCACACCATGCGGTCGGGCCGACCGACCTTCGCGCCGATCGCCGCCGGGACGGCGAAGCCCATGGTGCCGAGGCCACCGGAGTTGACCCACGTGTAGGGATGGCGGAACTTCCAGTACTGCGACGCCCACATCTGGTGCTGGCCGACACCCGAGACGACGATGCAGTCCTCGGGAGCGGAGTCGCGCAGCACCTCGAGGCAGAACTGGGGCTTCAGGGCTTCGCCGGGCTCGGACGCCTCATAGGTCAGCGGGAACATCTCACGCCACCCGCTGATCTTGCTCTTCCACGCGCCGATGTCGGCCTGGACCGTGCCGTTGTCGAGCATCGCCCTGATGTTGCGGACGATCTCCTCGATGACGAGCCGGCAGTCGCCGACGATCGGCACGTCGGGACGGCGCACCTTGCCCTGCTCGGCGGGATCGATGTCGACATGGATGACCTTGGCTTCGGGAGCGAACGCCCCGACCTTGCCCGTGACCCGGTCGTCGAATCGCGACCCGAGCGCGATCAGGAGATCGCACTTCTGCATCGCCGTGACCGCTGTCGCGTTGCCGTGCATGCCCGGCATGCCCAGGCAGAGCGGGTGGTCGTCCGGAAACGCGCCCCGCGCCATCAACGTCGTGACCACGTGGATGCCGGTGAGCTCGGCCAGCTCGCGCAGCGCGTCAGCCGCACGCGCCTTCAAGATGCCGCCACCGGCGTAGATCACCGGTCGCTCCGACTCGAGGATCAGCCGCGCCGCCTCGCGGATCATCCGCGGATGACCCTTCGTCGTCGGCTTGTAACCGGGCAGATCGACGGACTCGGGCCACCACCAGTCCATCGACGCCTGCAGCACGTCCTTCGGCACGTCGACGAGCACGGGGCCGGGGCGTCCGGTCGTTGCGATGTGGAACGCCTCACGAATCGCCCGCGGGATCTCCTCCGCCGTCATCACGAGCTCGTTGTGCTTGGTCACCGAGCGCGTGATGCCGACGGTGTCGCACTCCTGGAACGCGTCGGTGCCGATCGCCGCAGTAGGCACCTGGCCGGTGATCGCCACCATCGGGATCGAGTCCATGTACGCGTCACAAAGCGGGGTCACGAGGTTCGTCGCCGCGGGCCCACTCGTCACCATCGCGACGCCGGGCCGGCCCGTGACGTGCGCATATCCCTCGGCCATGTGGCCAGCGCCCTGCTCGTGGCGCACGAGGATGTGGCGGATCGACGAGTCGAGGATCGGGTCGTACGCCGGCAGGATGCACCCGCCGGGCAGGCCGAACATGACCTCGACCCCTTCCATCTCCAGTGACTTGATGAGGGCTTGCGCCCCGGTCAGCTGCATCACTTGCTCCTTGCTGTGAACCTGTGCCGAATTGAAACGAGCCGTAAAACTGAAACGACCTCCCGGTTGGGAGGTCGGACAGCGCACGCGGGTATGAAAAGCGTGCGCTAAGTGCCTACGAGAATCGCGAGGCCGAAAGTCATCGGCGTGAGTGTAACACTGCGACCCCATGTCAGGCGAGTACGCACCGTTTCTCGAGTCGGGTGAACAGGTCGAGTACGTCGTGAAGGCACTGTCCGGGATCAACCGATGGCTCGGCCTGGGCATCGCAACCTTCATAGGGCTCGGGATCTCGCTGCTGATCGGAAGCGTCGTGATCGGGCTGCTCGCCCTGTTTCTCGTGTTCACCCGCCTCTACGTGCGCCGGCTCATCGTGGTCACGGACCGCGCCGTCGTGCTCATGGCCGGGCGCCGGTTCACCTTCAAACCGAGCGCGGTGATCGAGCGGTTCCCCCGGGACACCCCGCTCACGCCCTTGAAGGGGCTGTGGCTCGAGCTGCATCTCGGCGACCATCGGCTGTTCGTGACTGCCCGGTCGCTCAGAGCACTCAGGCTTCGGTGATCGCGCCCCTCTCGGCTCCGGTGACCAACCGTGCGAACTTCGCCAGCGCGCCACGGGTGTAGCGAGGCTCGGGCAGCTTCCACTCCTCGCGCCGGCGCGCCAGCTCGGCGGGGTCGACGAGCACGTCGAGCGACTTGCTGTGGATGTCGATCACGATGCGATCGCCGTCGCGCACGAACGCGATCGGGCCTCCGTCGACGGCTTCGGGAGCGACGTGACCGATGCTGAACCCCCATGTGCCACCCGAGAACCGGCCGTCGGTGACGAGCGCACAGTCGGCGCCGCGACCCGCTCCCTTCAGCGCGCCCGTGACCGCGAGCATCTCGCGCATCCCCGGCCCGCCCTTGGGGCCCTCGTAGCGGATGACGATCACCGTGCCGGGCTCGATGCGTCCGCCGAGGATCGCCTCCATCGCGCCGTCCTCGCCGTCGAAGACGCGAGCCGATCCTTCGAAGTGCAGCTGGTCGTGCGTGAGGCCCGCCACCTTCACGACCGAGCCCTTGGGAGCGAGCGACCCCTGGAGGATGACGAGCCCACCCTCGGGATGGATCGGATCGGACAACGGGTGGACCACGCGGCCATCGGGATCAGGCGGCGACAACGCGTCGAGGTTCTCGGCCATCGTCTTGCCGGTCACCGTGAGGCAGTCGCCGTGCAGCAGCCCGGCATCGAGGAGGTGGCGCATCACGACCGGGACGCCGCCGACCGCGTCGAGATCGACCATGTGGAAACGCCCGCCCGGCTTCAGGTCGGCGATGTGAGCGACGCGGGAGCCGACCGCGTTGAAGTCGTCGAGCGACAGCTCGACCTCCGCCTCGTTCGCCATCGCGAGGAGATGCAGGACGGCGTTCGTCGACCCGCCGAGCGCGTTCGTGACCGCGATCGCGTTCTCGAACGCTTCCTTCGTCATGATCTGCCGCGGACGGATGCCGAGCTCGAGCAGGTTCATGACCGCGCGGCCGGCGTGATACGCGTCGTCGTCGCGGCGCCGATCGACGGCCGGCGGTGACGCGCTGCCGGGCAACGACATGCCGATCGCCTCGCCGATCGCGGCCATCGTGTTCGCCGTGAACATGCCTGCGCACGAGCCCTCGGTGGGGCACGCGTTTCTCTCGATCTGACCGAGCTCATCGGCGGTGATCGTGCCCGCCGCACATGCCCCGACGCCTTCGAAGACGCTCACGATGTCGAGCGCGACGCCGTTGTGGTGCCCGGGAAGGATGGAGCCGCCGTAGACGAACACGGATGGCAGGTTGAGGCGGGCTGCAGCCATCAGCATCCCGGGAAGGCTTTTGTCGCATCCGGCCAACGCGACGAGCGCGTCGAAGCGCTCGGCGTGCATCACCGTCTCGACCGAGTCGGCGATCAGCTCACGGCTCACGAGCGACGCCCGCATGCCCTCGTGGCCCATCGAGATGCCGTCGCTCACCGCGATCGTCACGAACTCGAGGGGGAACCCACCGCCGACCCGCACGCCGTCCTTGGCCCGCTGCGCGAGTCGAGCGAGCGGCATGTTGCACGGCGTCACCTCGTTCCAGGACGAGGCCACGCCCACTTGAGCCTTGTCCCAGTCCTCGTCGCCCATGCCGACGGCTCGGAGCATCGCTCGCGCGCCGGCCTTCGCGTTGCCGTCCGTGACGTCGTGGCTTCGGATCTTCAACGGGTTCGCCATGGCCGCGAGCCTACGGTGCAGTCGTGAAGGGGCTCGAACGGCACTCCCTGGATCGCGAGATCCTCGGCCTGGCGGTCCCGGCGTTCTTCACGCTGATCGCCGAGCCGCTGTACGTGCTCGCCGACACCGCGGTGGTCGGTCATCTCGGCACTCCCCAGCTCGCCGGCGTCGCCGCCGCGACCACCGTGCTCCTGACCGGCTACTCGCTTTGCATCTTCCTCGCGATGGGCACGACCGCCGCGGTCGCCCGACTCCTCGGCGCCGGCCTGCGCCAGGCAGCCGCGCACACTGCAGTGCAGGCGATCTGGCTCGGGCTCGCGATCGGGATCGCGCTCGCGGGCCTCGGCTACGTGTTCACCGATCCGCTCCTGGACCTCGTCGGTGTCGAGGGCGCAGCACTCGCATACGCACATGTGTACTTCCGCATCAGCCTTCTGGGGGTCCCCGCGCTCCTGGTCTCGCTCGCATGCGTGGGCTACCTGCGGGGCGGCAAGCGAGTGCGGATCCCACTCGCAGTCGCAGTGATCTCGAATGTGATCAACCTCGCCTTCGAGCTCGTCCTCATCTACGGGTTCGGCTATGGCGTGGGGGCGTCTGCTCTCACGACGGTCGTGGTGCAGGTGGGCGCGGCCACCGTCTATGCGCTCGTCGTCCTGCGCGCCGCCGTCTCGGAGGGTGCCGGCCTGCGGCCGGACCGCCACGCGATCCGCTCGGCGGGGAGTGACGGTTGGCTCCTGTTCCTGCGCACCTTCTTCCTCAGGGGTGCGTTCTTCGTCCTCACGGCTGCCGCCGCGCGCCTCGGCGAGGTCGAGCTCGCCGCCCAGCAGATCGCTCTGCAGATCTGGACGTTGCTCGCACTCGCGCTCGACTCGCTCGAGGTCGCCGCGCAGACCCTCGTCGGGCAAGCGCTCGGTGGAGGCTCAGCCGGAGGCGCGCAGCTCGCCGCGCGCCGGACCTTGCGATGGGGCACCGGCTTCGGGTGCGCGGCGGGAGTCGTCGTCCTCGCGCTTCACAACGTGCTTCCGGACCTCTTCAGCGACGATCCCGCGGTCACGTCGCTGGCCAGCTTCCTGTTGGTGTGGGTCGCCATCAGCCAACCGCTCGGCGGGCCGGCGTTCGTGCTCGACGGCGTCCTTGTCGGCTCGGGCGACCTCGGCTTCCTGGCGAAGGCGATGGCGGCGATCTGCCTCATCGTGATCGTCGGCGAGCCGATCGTGCTCTGGCTGGGCGGTGGCATCGGCTGGCTGTGGGCCGTGTTCACGGTGTTCATGGCCGCGCGAGTCGTGGTGCTCGGCCGGCGCGCGATGACCAACCGGTGGGCCGTCACGGGAGCGACTCGCCGCTAGGTTCGCCGAATGCAGAAGCCCCCGGTCGCCAAGCGGGTCCCGGTGACGAGCGTGCGCAACGACCACGAAGTCGTCGACGAGTACGCGTGGCTCCGCGACCGCGACGACCCCGACACGGTCGCCTACCTCGAAGCTGAGAACACGTTCACGGAGGAGTGGTTCGCGCCCCTCGCCGAGCTTCAGGACCGGATCTTCGACGAGATCAAGAGCCGCATCCTCGAGACCGACCTCTCGGTTCCGGCACGACGCGGGCCCTGGTGGTACGTGACGCGCACCGAAGAGGGCAGGCAGTACCCGATCTTCTGCCGGCGTCCCCACCGCGACGACGACGCCGAGGAGCAGATCCTCATCGATTCGAACGCACTGGCCGAAGGCCACGAGTACTTCGAGCTCGGCGCCCTCGACGTGAGCCCGAGCCACCGATTGCTCGCGTACGCCACTGACGTCACCGGTGCCGAGGTCTTCACCATGCGCATCCGCGACCTCGAGACCGGGCAGGACCTCCCCGACCTGATCGAGGGCACGCAGTACGGCACCGCCTGGTCGAAGGACGACCGGTACCTCTTCTACACGCGACCCGACGACGCGTGGCGCTCGTACCAGATCTGGCGGCACGAGCTCGCCACCGACGCCTCGACCGACGTGCTCGTGTTCCAGGAAGACGACAGCCACTTCGACGTCGGTGTCGACAACACCCGCAACGGGCAGTTCGTCGTCATCAACACCGAGAGCCGGACGACGAGTGAGGTCTGGCTCGTCGACGCCGCCGATCCCCTGGCACCGGCCCGGCTCATCGCCGCGCGTGATCCCGGCGTGGAGTACAGCGTCGACGTCCAGGGCGACCGGTTGCTGATCGTGACCAACCTCGAAGCCGTCGACTTCCGGCTCGTCGAGGCACCCGTCGACAGCGTCGGACGTGACTCGTGGACCGACGTGCTGCCGCACCGTCCGGGCGTGCGCCTGTTCGGCGTCGACGCGTTCGCGGGCCACGTCGTCGCTTACGAGTGGGCCGACGCGCTGCCGACGTTGCGGGTGATCCGTTCCGACGGCACGCAGTTCGTGATCGACCAGCCTGAGGCCGCGTTCTCGCTCTCCGCGGGCACGAACCTCGAATACGAGACGTCGACGTACCGCTTCAACTACCAGTCGCTGATCACGCCGCCGTCGGTGTTCGACGTCGATCTCGTCACCGGAGCTCGAGTTCTCCTGAAGCAACAGCCGGTGCTCGGCGGGTTCGACCCGGCCGAGTACGAGACCGCCCGTCTCTGGGCCGAGGCGACCGACGGCACCAAGGTGCCGATCTCACTCGTCGCGAAGAAGGACCTGCCCCGAGACGGCTCCAACCCGGCGGTGCTCTACGGCTACGGGTCCTACGAGTCGATCGTCGCCCCCTGGTTCTCGTGGCCGCGGCTCAGCCTCCTCGATCGGGGCTTCGTGTTCGCGGTCGCGCACGTCCGTGGCGGGGGCGAGCTCGGGCGGCGCTGGTACCTCGACGGCAAGCTGTTGCACAAGCGCAACACGTTCACCGACTTCGTGGCGTGCGCCGAGCACCTCGTCGCCGAAGGCTGGACGAGCGCCGATCGCATGGCGATCCGGGGCGCCAGTGCCGGCGGGCTCCTCGTCGGGGCGGCGGTGAACCTGCGACCTGACCTCTTCGCGTCCGTCGTGGCCGAAGTGCCCTTCGTCGACGTCGTGAACTCGATGCTCGACGAGACCCTGCCGCTCACGGTGTCGGAGTGGGAGGAGTGGGGCAATCCCAAGGAGCCCGAGTTCGAGGCGTACATGTCGTCGTACGCGCCGTACGAGAACGTCGCCGCCGTCGCTCACCCGGCGATCTTCGCGACCGCGGGCTTCAACGACCCGCGCGTGAGCTACCACGAACCGGCGAAGTGGGTCGCCCGCCTCCGCGCCAACAGCACGGGCTCGAAGCCGTTGCTCTTGAAGACCGAGATGGTCGCAGGGCACGGCGGCAAGTCGGGCCGGTACGACGCGTGGCGCGAGGAAGCCGAGGTGCTCGCGTTCATCGTCGCGACCGTCGGGGTCAGCGAAGGCTGACGGCGGCAAGGGCCACCAGCGCGACGTTCCGCACGACCGACCACCACGTGACCGGTCGTGAGCTCATCGACCCGAAGCATGCGCACGGCGCTTCCACGCCGCGCAGCAACGCGAGCACGAGGAACACGGTGAACGCCACGAGCAGCGCGATCGCGGCCCACCCGGCATAGGGCAAGCCCGCGACGAGGGCGGCACCGATCGCGACCTCGAGGATGGGGACGACTCGGACGGCCCATGGCGGGGCTCCGATCGCTCGCGCCTGGGCCGGCCAGCCGCGACTGGTGAGCTTCGCGACGCCTGCGATGACCAAGACCGCCCCGACGAGCGCGCCGGCCCACGCGCCCACGGGTCAGACCTCGAAGCGCCCGTATCCGCCGCGGAAGAAGACCAACGGGCCTCCGTCGTGCGCGACGCCGAGGTCGTGCACGCGGCCGAGCACGATGACGTGATCGCCACCCGGGTGCACGGTCTCGATCGTGCAGTCGATCCACGCGAGCACGCCGTCGAGGATGGGTGAGCCGAGGGGACTCGGCTTGTAGCCGATGCCAGCGAACTTGTCCTCGCTCTTTCCCGCGAAGTGACGACACAGGCCTTCCTGATCGGCGGCGAGGATGTTCACGCAGAACTGGCCTGCCTGCTCGATGTGCGGCCAGCTCGTCGACGTGTTGCCCGGGCAGAATGCGACGAGCGGCGGCTCGAGCGACACCGAGGTGAACGAACCGACTGCGAGGCCGACGGGTTTGTGGTCGGGCGCTGCGGTGACGATCGTGACGCCCGTCGGGAAGTGACCGAGGACCTGCCGGAAGATCGCGGGCTCGACGTTCGGCGCTTCAGCCAAAGGAGACGGTCAACCCCTCGGCTGCAGTGATGAGCTCGACGCCGGCTTGGTCGGCCAGCTCGCGCACGCACGCGGAGAGCTCGTCGAGGGCCTCGTCGTTGCGGGTGGGATCGTGATGGAACAAGGCGAGCGACTTCGCCCCCGCCTCCTTCGCGACCAGCACCGCGTACTCGACGGTGCAGTGCCCCCACGTCGACTTCACCGCGAACTCGGGAACCGTGTACTGGGCGTCGTGGATGACGAGGTCGGCGCCGTCGCACAGCTCGAGCGCACCGTCGACGATCGAGTGACCCCCGTCGATAGGCTGCTGGTGATCGGAGATGTAGGCGACCGTCGCGCCGTCCCACTCGATGCGATAGCCGTTGGTGGGCCCGATGTGGGGCACCGATCGAGACGTCACCTTCGCGTCGCCCACCATGAACGTCTCTTCGCCGCGCTCGTGGAACGAGAGCGTGCCGGGAAATGCGTCCATGGCCACAGGGAAGTACGGCGGGCGGATGCAGAGATCGAACGACTCGAACAGGCTGAGCCCGTTGTCTTGCACCGGCGCGTGCACGTCGAGATGGCCGCCCTTGAGAAGCGGGACGAAGAACGGCAGGCCCTGCACATGATCCCAATGGAGGTGCGTGACCAGCGCGTTGCCATTGAACGACCCGTCGAGGGGTTGGGTCTCGCCGAAGTAGCGCAGGCCCGTGCCCATGTCGAGGATGATCGGATCCTGGCCGGGGGACTCAACTGCCACGCACGAGGTGTTGCCACCGTACCGACGAGTTCGATCACCAGAGCACGGTGTCGACCCTCGCACCCCGAAGAAAGTGATGTTGAGCACAGGTCCCCCTTGGGTCGGCAAGGGTACAGAACGCTTGAGGATCAATGTTCTTCGGGTGACGTATGTCTCGTTCCCCGAGTGACCTATATCTCACACCACGTTAAGGTCCGGGCGTGGGCCGATCGTTGCCCGATGGGGTCGTCGCCGTCGTCAAGGCCGAGTGCGCCACGTGTGTGCTCGTGACCCCCGTCTTGCATCAGCTGCGCGAAGCCGGCGTCGAGCTCACCGTCTTCACCCAGGACGAGCCGACCTTCCCCGAGGGCCTCGCACCGATCCACGACGAGGACCTCGCGGTCTCATACCACCACGACATCGAGACCGTCCCGACCCTGATCCGGGTGAAGGACGGCGTCGAGGTCGAACGGACCTTCGGCTGGTCCCGGTCGGCGTGGGAAGCGATCACCGCCGTCGAGGGACTGGGGCCGGGCCTCCCCGACATGCGGCCCGGCTGCGGCTCGCTCTCGGTCGATCCCGACATGGTCGACGTGCTCGCCGTCCGGTTCGGAGCATCGGTGCTGCGCAGCCGGCGGGTCGAGATCGCCGCGCTCGAGGACGAAGCCGAGGCCCTCTTCGATCGAGGGTGGACCGACGGCCTGCCCGTGGTCGCTCCGACAGAGGCACGAGTGCTTCGGATGCTCACGGGCACGACCCGCTCTCCCGACGAGGTGGTTGCGGTCGTGCCCCCCGACCTCGTCGAGTGCACCGTCGAGAAGGTCGCCGTCAACGCGGTGATGGCCGGCGCGAAGCCGGAGTACATGCCAGTGATCCTCGCGGCGCTCGAGGCCGCGTGCACCGACGAGTTCAACATCCACGGTGTGCTCGCCACGACGATGCCGGTCGGTCCGGTGATCATCGTCAATGGCCCGATCCGCAACGCCATCGGCATGAACTCGGGCGGCAACGTGCTCGGCCAAGGCAATCGGGCCAACCTCGCGATCGGCCGTGCCGTGCAGCTCGTCATCCGCAACGTCGGTGGAGGCCGGCCCGGCGGCGTCGACAGAGCAGCCCACGGCAACCCGGGCAAGCTGTCGTTCTGCTTCGCCGAGGACGAGGAGGGCTCTCCATGGGAGTCGCTCGCCGTCGAGCGCGGCTTCGCGCCTGACGCGTCGACGGTGACGCTGTTCCCGGGCGAAGGACCGCGCTGCGTCGTCGATCAGCTCGTGCGCGAACCCGAAGCCCTCGCGCGCACGATGGCGGTGTGCCTGCGGACGGTGCACCACCCGAAGCTGCCACTCGGCTTCGACGCCGTGCTCGTCGTCGGCCCCGAGCACGCTCGCGTGTTCAAGGACGCGGGATGGTCGAAGCAGCGGGCGAAGGACGAGATCCTGAGCAACCTCCAGCTCCCCGGCAGCGAGATCGTCCGTGGCGCCGGGGGCATCGCGGAGGGCATCCCGGAGCACCTGCGTGAGCTGACCCTGCCGAAGTTCCGCCCGGGCGGGCTGCTGATCGTGCACGCAGGCGGTGGCGCGGGACTGTTCTCTGCCATCATCGGCGGCTGGGCGAACGGTGAGACCGGCAGCCAGCCCACGACGCGTCTGATCGGATGAAAAGGGTGATCGCATGACCATCGTCCTCGATCCCACCGGCGAGCAGGTCCCGGCCGAGCGTGCGCTGTTGCAGCGGCCGCCGTCGGTCGAGGGCCGCACGATCGGCCTGCTCGACATCTCCAAGCCGCGCGGCAACATCTTCCTCGACCGGCTGCAACATCGGCTCGAAGCCTCGGGCGCCCGTGTCGAACGGTTCGCGAAGCCGACCTTCACGAAGCCGGCTCCCGTGGACCTCCGTCACGAGATCGCGACGAAGTGCGACCTCGTGATCGAAGCGTTAGCCGATTGAGGCTCGTGCACGTCGTGCAGTGTGCACGACATCGTCGATCTGGAGCGCCGGGGCATCCCGTCGATGTTCGTCGCATCGAGCGAGTTCGTCGAGGCAGCCGCCGCCCAGTCGAAGGCACTCGGTTTCTCGGCCGTGGCGCGTGTGTTCGTGCCGCACCCGATCCAGGACCGCACTGACGAAGAGATGGTGGCGTACGCAGACGCGGCTTACGAGGACATCGTGAGCCGCATCACCGCCTGACTGATCTCGACCATGCCCTCCTCGACGAGCTGGGCGGCAACGCGCTCCGCGCGGGGGCGATCGTCGGGCCATCCCATCACGACATCGAGCTCGCTCACGGGCACGTCTCCGGCGCGGAGCGCGGCGACGAGGCGTCCACGGCCCTGGCGATCTGACCCCGCGAAGGTCGACTGCCGGCGCGTCGGCCAGTACTGACCGTCCCACCGACAGCCGTCGCGGAACCAGCACTGATCGCACGACGGGTCGCGCGCCGTGCACACGAGGGCACCGAGGTCCATCAGGCGCTGGTTCCATCCCCAGGCCGCTCCCGCGGGCACGAGCGCGTCGGCTTCACTCTGCAGCTCCTTCGCCGTGAGCCGCCGGCCCGCTCGCCGCGACAGCACCCGCGCGATGTTCGTATCGACGACTGCGACGTCCTCCTCGAACGCGAACACGAGGACGGCTCGCGCGGTGTAGGCGCCGATGCCGGGCAATGCCAGCAAGGCATCGAGATCGCGCGGCACCTCGTCTCCCATGGCAACCGCGGCGCGGTGGAGGCTGACCGCCCGGCGGTTGTAGCCGAGCCCTGCCCACGCCGTGACGACGTCGGCCTGCGAGGAGTCGGCACACGCGCGCACGGTCGGGAACCGCTCGAGGAACGCGTGCCAGATCGGCGCGACCCGCGAGACCTGCGTCTGCTGCAGCATCACCTCTGACACGAGCACCGCCCACGGATCCCGTGTGCGGCGCCACGGCAGATCGCGCAGCAGGTGCATCAGGTACGAGTGTGCACTTCGGTGACGTACGGGAGCGGGATCGGCTCGGTGAACCCGCGCACGAGCTCGCTCACCTGCGCGAGGACGCCGGCGCGCTCGTGCTCGTCCATCGCGGCGATGTAGCTGACCGAGGCAACGCGATCGAGCAAGCCGTCATGTGAGAGCGCCTGCACATAGCCGCACGTCCACCTGGTGAACCCGTCGAGGTGGACATGGTCGTACTCGGGGATGAGGCCGCGGTTCCAGTGGATGATCTGCGAGAGCTCCGCGACCCACGGCACCGACTCGTCGCGCCGGTTCCACACCAGTGCCACTCCGCCGCCTTCGCGAAGGACGCGGTCGATCTCGGCGAGCGCCTTCTCGCCGTCGAACCAATGGAACGCCTGCGCGACGACGACCGCGTCGACCGAAGCATCGGGCAGCGGGATCGCCTCGGCGGTGCCCTCGAGGATCTCGATGCCGGGAACGGCCGCCTCGAACGCGACCCGCATGCCCGCAACCGGCTCGACCGCCACGATCTCGACGCCGAACGGCGCGAGGAGTCGCGTCATCTTGCCGGTGCCCGCTGCGAGGTCGAGCACGCGCTTTCCCGGGCCGAGCTTCAGCACCTCGACCACATGCGCGACCGCTGCGTCGGGATAGGAGGGACGGCCCCGCTCGTAGGCCTCGGCCCCGGCGCCGAACCCCGATGCTGCCGTCGGGTTCACGCTCATGCCCAGATCTCCGTTTCGTCGTACGGACGGCGCCGCCCGGGTGCGGCGTCGCGCTTCCAGACCATCACCTTGCGCCGGAAGTAGCAGACCTCCTCCCCCCTCTGGTTGAGACCCTTGGTCTCCACGGTGACGATGCCGCGGTCGGGCTTGGACGACGACTCGACCACGTCGAGCACCCGCGTCTCGGCGTAGATCGTGTCGCCGTGGAACGTCGGCTTCTTGTGCGTCAGCGACTCGACCTCGAGGTTCGCGATCGCGGCGCCGCTCACGTCAGGGACGCTCATGCCGAGCACCAGCGAGTACACGAGGTTGCCGACCACCACGTTCTTGCCGTGCACCGTCTCGTGCTCCGCGAACCACTCGTTCGTGTGCAGCGGGTGGTGGTTCATCGTGATCATGCAGAAGAGGTGATCGTCGTATTCGGTGATCGTCTTCCCGGGCCAGTGTCGGTAGATGTCACCGACGGCGAAGTCCTCGAGGTAGCGACCGAACGGCCGCTCGTAGGTGGTCATGGTGGCGAGGCTAGCGACCACGCATTTCGCCGCTCGCGAGCAGCATCCCCGATCGGGGGCGACGTGGCGACAATGCTCACCGGATGGGCGCGGCCGTCCTCGTCATCGCAGCGCTCGCGGTCCTCATTGCCATCGTCGCGACGATCGGATGGAGGCGCGAGAAGGCGCAGAAGCGCAAGATCGCCCGAGTCCTCCACGAGAACCTGAGCGAGCGCACCCCGCTGCGCCAGGCGGCCAACGTCCTCGACCACATGCAGATCGGCGTGTATGTCGCTCGGCTCGACGACCCTCGAGACGAGCGGAGCCTCCGGCTCGTGGCGGCGAACCCCGCGGCTTCGGCAGTCACCGGAGTCCGGGACAGCGATGCGCTCGGCCGGCGTCCGGAGGAAGCGTTTCCGGCGCTCTCCCATCTCGACCTCTCGGGCACGCTCGCCCAGGTCGTCAGGTCGGGCGTGCAGGTGACGCTCGACAACGTGAGGACGCGGGACACGGCGTACGCGGTGAACGCCTTCCCGCTCCCGGACCAAGGCGTCGGGCTCACGATCGAGGACATCACCGACCGCACCCTCGCCGAGCAGCGTGCCCGACACCAGGCGCTCCACGACGGGTTGACCGGCCTTCCCAATCGGGTGCTGCTCGTCGACCGCCTGCAGCAGGCGATCGAGGCCGAGTCACGAGTCGCAGTGGTCGTCCTCGACATCGACCGCTTCAAGGAGGTGAACGCGACGCTCGGGCACCACCACGGCGACCTGCTCCTGGAACAGGTGGCGCGCCGGCTGTCGATCGTCGTCAACGACTCGACCACCGTCGCACGGGTCGGAAGCGACGAGTTCGCCGTGGTCCTCAGTGGTGTCGGCGACGAGGCGAGCACCCTCGAGGCCGCGGAGCGGCTCACCGCCAGCCTCGACCGACCGATCTCGCTCGAGGGCGTGCCGGTCGACACGCGGTGCACCGCAGGGATCGCGATCTATCCCGACCACGGCGACGACGCCGACACGCTCTTGAAGCGGGCGATCATGGCGCTGATCGAGGCCGAGCGCGCGGGCGTGCCCCGGGCGACATACCGGCCCGAGCACGACCGGTTCAGCCTGCGCCGGCTCACGCTCATCGCAGACCTGCGAGGCGCGATCGAGCGCAACGAGCTCGTGCTGCAGTACCAGCCGAACGTGCCCCTCCGAGCGGGAGCGCGGCTGGGAGTCGAAGCACTGCTCCGCTGGCATCACCCTTCGATGGAAGTCGTCGGCCCCGACGAATTCATCGAGCTGGCGGAGGTCTCGGGGCTGATCCACCCGCTCACGAGATGGGTGGTCGCGACGGCGGTGGCGCAGTGCGGGCGCTGGCGCGACGCGGGCCTCGACATCAACGTGTCGGTGAACATCTCGGCTCGCAACTTCGCCGACGGCGAGCTCACCGACACGATCGCGGCCACACTCGCCGAGGCACGCTTGCCCGCCGACCGCCTCGTGCTCGAGATAACCGAGAGCCAGCTCATGTCCGACCCCGTCGCGGCGCTCGAGGCGATGGAGCGCATGACCACGTTGGGCGTGCGCACCAGCGTCGACGACTTCGGCACCGGTTACTCCTCGATGTCGCATCTGCGCCGGCTGCCGATCAACGAGATCAAGATCGACCAGTCGTTCGTGCTCGACATGACTCGCAACGAGAGCGACCGTGCGATCGTCAGGTCGATCATCGAGCTCGGCCACAACCTCGGTCTCGACGTCGTTGCCGAAGGAGTCGAGGACAAGGCGACGCTCAGCGCGCTGATCGACATGGGGTGCGACCGGGCACAGGGCTTCCTGCTGTCGGCGGCACTCGCGGCCGACGACGTGCCCCACTGGGTCGCCGGCCCGAGCCTGGTCATCGATCTGACCGACACGAACGCCCCTCACTAGCCTCGGTCGCGTGACCGCTGCCGACCTCTCTGCTGCCGCGTCCGTCGTCGACCTCGCCCACGGTGTGGTCCAGCAGGCCGTTCGTCGCCTGTCGGCCGCACCGGAGCCCGAATCCCAGCAAGCGGTGCTCTACGACGTTGCGCACGCCGCCGCCGGCGTCGAGATCGCTCGGTCGTTGCTCGACTACGGCGCCAAGGGCGACATCGAGGGCCGCCTCACCTGCGCGTTCGTGGCCGATGCGGCCCACGACGTGTCCGGTCGCATCCTCGGGCGCGAAGCCTTGTGGGGAGTCGAGCCCGGAGCGCTCGATGCAGCGCGATCGTTCATCGCCCGCTACCGCGACCCGGCGTTTCTCGTCGAGCTGTGCGGTGAACCGGGCCCGCGCCATCTCGACGCCGACTTCGAGCTCGCCGCCGAGACGTTCCGTCGCTTCGCCGACGAGCAGATCAAGCCCGTCGCCGAGCACGTGCACCGCACCAACGCGGACGTGCCCGAGGACCTGATCACCGGCCTCGCCGAGATCGGCGTGTTCGGATTGTCGGTGCCCGAGGAGTACGGCGGCTTCGCGACCGGAGGCGAAAGCGACTACATGGGGATGGTCGTCGCGACCGAGGAGCTGAGCCGCGGCTCACTCGGCATAGGCGGCTCCCTGATCACGCGTCCCGAGATCCTCACCCGTGCGCTCGTACGTGGCGGCACCGAAGAGCAGAAGCAGCGATGGCTCCCCGAGATCGCGAGTGGGTCAGTGATGGTCGCCGTGGCCGTGACCGAACCCGACTTCGGCTCGGACGTCGGAGGCATCAAGTCCACGGCGACGAAAGCGGACGGCCCGAACGGCGAGCCCGGATGGAGGATCAACGGGGTCAAGACGTGGTGCACGTTCGGCGCCCGAGCCGACGTGCTCATGCTCCTCGCGCGCACCGATCCCGATCGCACGAAGAAGCATCGGGGACTCTCGCTCTTCGTCGTCCCCAAGCCGCGTGGCGAGGGCCATGGCTTCGAGTTCTCCCAAGCGGGCGGCGGCAAGATCGAGGGTCGTGCGATCGACACGATCGGGTACCGGGGCATGCATTCGTACGAGGTAGCGCTCGACGGCTGGTGGGTGCCCGACGACTGCCTGATCGGTGGCGACGCCGGCATCGGCCGAGGCTTCTACTTGACGATGGAGGGCTTCGAGAACGGCCGCCTCCAGACGGCGGCGCGCGCCGTCGGTGTGATGCAGGCGGCCTACGAGGCCGCAGCGCAGTACGCGCAGGACCGCGTCGTCTTCGGGCGACCAGTCGGCGACTTCGAGCTCACGAAGGTGAAGCTCGCGCGCATGGCGGTGGTCATCCAAGCGGCGCGCCAGTTCGCGTACGAGGTCGCCCGCACGATGGCGAAGGGCGTCGGCACGCTGGAAGCGGCGATGGTCAAGGCATACGTCTGCCGAGCGGCGGAGTGGGTCACCCGTGAGGCCATGCAGATCCACGGGGGCTACGGCTATGCCGAGGAGTACCCGGTGAGCCGTCTGTTCGTCGACGCCCGCGTGCTGTCGATCTTCGAGGGTGCCGACGAGATCCTGGCGCTCAGCGTGATCGGTCGTCGCCTGCTCGAACGATAGGCACGAGGTCGGCGACGGCCTTGATGCGCTCGTAGTCCGCACCGGCGTGGTCGTCGTAGGGGTCGAGCAGGAACGGCCGCATCCCCGCCGCACGCGCACCGACGACGTCGTTCGCGTACGAGTCACCGACGTAGGCGACGTGCTCGGGCTTCGCGTCGAGCACGTCGAGCGCGAACGAGAAGATCGCAGGGTCGGGCTTGGCGACGCCGACGATCGTCGAGTCGATGATGATCACGACCGGCACGCCGTCGCCCTCGCCGACCTGGCACACACCGAACCTTCGAAGCACCGATTCGATCTGGCCCGCGGCGTTGCTGACCACGCCGATCGGCACGCCGGCCTCGTGGAGCGATCGCAGCGCGACCACCGACGGCACGATCGGCCATCGCCACAGATGCGCGGTGCGGGTCGCCCCCAAGATCGTCGCCGCCTCGTCGCGTTCGTGCTCGGGGACACCGCATGCGACAACGTAGGCGTTGTCGTACACGTGCCAGTCGTCGTGGACCTTGCCCTCGAAGTCTTGGGTGCGCATCGCCGCGTAGTGGGCACGCACCAGTGACTCGGTCGAGGTGTTCGCGCCATACGGAGCGAGCAGAGGCGCGAGCACCGTGGGGTCGGGCAGCAGCAGCACGCCGCCCGCGTCGAAGAGGACAGCGTCGATCGAGGTCACGGCGGGTTCAGCTCGCAGACCGACGGAACCCTGCTCGCTCCCCCCGGCGCACGAACTTGGTCGCCATCTTGCGGGATGCCTCGTCGATCATCTCGTCGCCGAACATCACCGCACCCTTGCGGTCGCCCTCGGTCGTCGCCTTCTCGTACGCATCGAGGATGTCCCACGCCCGGTCGAACTGCTCCTGCGTGGGCGAGAAGATCTCGTTGAGGATGTCGACCTGGTCGGGGTGCAGCGCCCACTTGCCGTCGTAGCCGAGCACCTTGGTGCGCTGGCAGTAGTCGCGGAACGCGTCGGGCTCACGGATCTTGAGGAAGGGCCCGTCGATCACCTGCAGCCCGTTGGCGCGCCCGGCCATGAGGATCTTCGAGAAGACGTAGTGGAAGTGGTCGCCCGGGTACTCGGGGATCTGCACTCCGCCGGTGAGCACCGGCATCTCCATCGACGCGGCGAAGTCGGCCGGGCCGAAGATGATCGTCTCGAGTCGCGGTGAGGCGGCGCAGATCTCCTCGACGTTGATGAGCCCACGCGTCGTCTCGATCTGGGCCTCGATGCCGATGTGTCCGGCGGGCAGGCCCGCCTTGATCTCGACCTGGGTGAGGAGGAGGTCGAGCGCCACCACCTCGGCGGCGGACTGCACCTTCGGAAGCATCACCTCTTCGAGGCGGATGCCGGCCTGGCCGACCACCTCGATCACGTCGAACACCGTCCATTCGGTGTCCCACGCGTTGATCCGGACGCAGAGCACCTTGTCGCCCCAATCCTGCGTCTTGATCGCGTCGACGACCTTCGCCCGGGAGGCTTCCTTCTCGAGCGGCGACACCGAATCCTCGAGGTCGAGGAAGACCATGTCGGCCGGAAGGCCGGGCGCCTTGCCCAACATCTTCTCGCTGGACCCCGGCACGGAGAGGCACGAGCGACGCGGCAGCTCACGAGTGCGTGCAGACATGGGCCGCAGCCTACGCGCCGGACGTATGCTCCCCCGCCGTGAGCATCGATCGATTCCCCGTCGAAGCCGGTCACATCGCGTTGTTCGCCCGCGCGATCGGCGATCCCAACCCCGCCTACTACGGAGCGCTGTCCGGTGACGAGCCGGTGCCCGCACCGCCCACCTTCGCCCAGGCGAGCGCCCAGTTCGACCCCGACTACTTCCTGCGCCCGAAGATCGGCCAACTGTGGTTCGGTTCGGGTCGGGAAGCCACGGGCCTGAAGCGCGAGGGCGGCAGTGGTGGCGGAGGCGGCGGAGGAGGTGGTGGAGGCGGCGGCCTCCACGCCGAGCAGCATTTCGAATACCACCGGCCGCTGCGGGCGGGCGACGTGCTCACCGGCACGGTCAAACCCGGCAACACATGGGAGAAGCAGGGCCGCCGCGGCGGCAAGCTCGTGTTCTCCGAGTCGGTGACCGAGTACCGAGACCAGAACGGCGAGCTGGTAGTCACCGCCCGTGGCGTGGGTGTCCGCACCGAGACCGTCGTCCAACAGGAGGCGTGACATGGCGAGCGTGAAGCAGGGCGACCAGCGCACGTTGGTGCTCACCGAGGACCTCACTCGCACACAGATCGTGCAGTACGCGGGCGCGTCGGGCGACTACAACCCGCTGCACACCGACGACCTGTTCACCCGCGAGATCGCTGGCTACCCCGGAGTGTTCGCGCACGGGATGCTCACGATGGGCATGACCGGCCGGGTGCTCACCGACTGGTTCGGCGCCGAGGGCCTCCTGTCCTACGGCGTGCGGTTCGTGAAGCAGGTGTGGCCCGGCGATGCGCTCACTGCGACCGCAACGGTGACGTCGGTGAACGACGGCGTGGCCGAGCTCACCGTCGAGACCGTGAACCAGGCCGGCGAGCCGGTCGTCACAGGCACTGCAAAGGCGCGGGTCGAGTAGTCCGAGACGATCAGGCGTCGTAGCGCAACAGGTCGTCGTACGTCTCGCGGCGTACGACGACCCGCGCGTTCCCGTCACGAACGAACACCACGGCGGGCCGCGGGACCTTGTTGTAGTTCGATCCCATCGAGTGCCCGTAGGCCCCGGTGACGGGGGTGCAGAGCACATCCCCGACGGCGATGTCTTCGGGGACGTGGGCGTTGTGCACGAGCACGTCGCCCGACTCGCAGTGCTTGCCGACGATGCGGACGACCTGCGGGCGGCCAGCGTTGGTCGCTCGCGGGAGAAACGCCTCGTAGCCGCTGCCGTACAGCACCGGCCGCGGGTTGTCGCTCATGCCACCGTCCACAGCGAGATAGGTGCGCAAGCCGGGCAGCTGCTTGATGGTGCCGACGGTGTAGAGGGTCACCGCCGCGGACGCGACGATCGACCGCCCCGGTTCCGCGGCGAGGGGCGCGGACAGCGAGTGCTGTTCGGCGGCCGCGTGCAGCACGTGCGCCCACTGCGAAAGCGTCGCGGCCTCCTCGCCCTCGACGTAGGCGACACCGAGCCCACCGCCCACGATGAGCTCGGGAAGCCCGCAGTCCTTCACGAACGGCGACAGCACCTCGATCGCGGCGCGGAACGACTCGACCGCGAACACCTGACTGCCGATGTGGGCGTGGAGCCCGACGAGATCGACGGAGGGTGACGCGGACGCTCGCTCGACCGCCCGCAGGGCGTCGCCGGCGGCCAGGCCGAACCCGAACTTCGAGTCGTCTTGCCCGGTCTTCACGTACTCGTGGGTGTGCGCCTCGATTCCGGGCGTGACCCGCAGCAGCACCGATGGCGCGAGCCCGTCCTCCGAGTGCAGCGCGTCGAGACGGTCGAGCTCGTCGAACGAGTCGACGACCGTGCGCCCGACGGCCGCAGTTCGGGCCATGCGGAGCTCGTCCGCGCTCTTGTTGTTGCCGTGGAGCACGAGGCGCTCGGGCGGAAAGCCGGCAGCCAGGGCGACGTGGAGCTCCCCGCCGGTCGCGACATCGAGACGCAGCCCTTCCTCGTCGACGAGCCGCGCCATCGCGCGGCACAGGAACGCCTTCGACGCGTAGATCGCGAGGTTCGGTCCGAACGCCGCGACGGCCTCACGACAGCGAGACCGCAGATGCTCCTCGTCGTACACGAACAGAGGAGTGCCGTGCTCGGCCGCGAGGTCGAGGAGGTCGACGCCGCCGATCGACAGGCGACCGTGCGCGTCGACGGAAGAAGTGTCAGGCAGGAGATGGCGCGGGATCGCGCTCACATCGAATCGGGGGCGTGCACGCCGAGCACGTCGAGGCCGATCGCAAGGCCGATCCGTACTGCCTCGACGAGCCAGAGTCGAGCTTGAGTGAGCTCGGGGCTGACGCCCTCCCCCATCACGTAGCAGTCGTGGTAGAAGCCGTGGAACCGGTCGGCGAGCTCGCGCACCCACGTCGTGATCTTGTGCGGCGCGCGCTCCTCGAGCGCCGCCTGCATCACGTGGGGCAGCTCGAACAGCGTGCGCAACAGATCGAGCTCGCGCTCGTGCACGAGGAGCGCGACGTCGACGTCCGCGAGCGGCAATCGGTCGACGCCGCGCTCGGCGGCGACGCGGTTGATCGACACGATGCGGGCATGCGCGTACTGCACGTAGTACACGGGATTCTCCCGTGATTGCTCACGGATCACGTCGAGGTCGATGGTGGTCGCGGAGTCGACCGACGAGAGAAGGGTGAGCAGGCGAGTCGCATCCGGGCCGATGTCCTCGATGAGCTCGGACAGATCCACGGTGTTCCCCAGGCGTTTCGACATGCGGCCCGACGCCAGGGAGACCATCTGGCCGATCTTCACCTCGAGCTGGCCGCGAGGCACGCCGAGCGCCTCGACCGCGGCGAGCAGGCTCGGCACCTGGGCCTGGTGGTCCGCGCCCCAGACGTCGATGACCCGGTCGTACCCGCGGATCATGAACTTGTTGCGGTGGTATGCGATGTCGCCGCCGAGGTAGGTGACGTCGCCATTGGACTTGATGACGACGCGCTCCTTGCGGGGATCACCGAAGTCTTCGGTGCGCAACCACGTCGCGCCCTCGCGATCGAAGATGAGCCCCTTTGCCCGGAGCACCTCGATCGTCTCGGCCACGGCGCCGCTCTCTTCGATCGAAGCCTGGCTGTACCACTCGTCGTAATGGATGTTGATCGACTCGAGCGTGGTCTTGATGTCGGCGAGCACCTGCTCGCCGCCCCAGCGGCCGGCCTCGGCCACATCGTCGGGACCGTCGTACCGCGCCGCGAGGTCCGCGACGAACTGTCCCGGATAGCCGTCCTCGGGAACGGGCTGCCCGTGCTTGCGGGCAAGCAGGCTCTCGCCGAAGCGCCGCACCTGTCCCCCGGTGTCGTTGACGTAGTACTCGCGGGTCACCTCGTGCCCGGTGCGCTCGAACAGCCGAGCAAGGGCGTCGCCGTAGGAAGCGAACCACCCGTTGCCGACGTGGAGCGGGCCGGTCGGGTTCGCGGAGACGAACTCGACCATCACCCGCTCGCCATGGCCGAGATCAGGCTTGGCGTAGCCGTCGACGCCCGACTCGACGACGTCGCGGAGCACCTCGTAGAGCCACGTCTCTCGCAGGCGGAAGTTGACGAAGCCGGGGCCTGCGACCTCGACGGTCTCGACGTGGGGGATGTGAGCGTCGTTCAGCGACGCAGCGAGCTCTGACGCGAGCTCGCGCGGGTTGCGACCGGCGGCCTTCGCCGTTGCCAACGCCACATTCGTCGACCAGTCGCCGTGCTCGGGCACCCGCGGCCGCTCGAGCACGATCTCGGCGGGGGGATCGACCCCGAGCGCAGCCAGCGAGGCGCGCACCGCCGCCGAGAGGTCGTCCCTGATCACCCGCTGATCGTAACGTTCGCTCCTGTGCTCACCTCCCTGAGAACCGGACAGACCCTCGCGTTCGATCGCGTCGGTGATCCGGACGCACCGCCGATCGCGCTCCTTCACGGATTGTCGGGCAGCCGGCTCGCATACCGCGAGGTCGTGGGTCACGTGCGTGGTGACGTGTGGAACATCGACCTGCGCGGTCACGGCGAGTCGAGCCGCGCCACGCTCGACGCCTACGACGCCGCGAGCTACGCGGCCGACATCGCGGCGCTCATCGAGCTCGAAGTCGGAAGACCCGCCGTCGTCGTCGGCCATTCGCTCGGCGGGGTCGTGGCCGCCGAGCTCGCCTGCTCCCGTCCCGATCTGGTCACCGCGGTGTTCCTCGAAGATCCGCCGCTCTACGAGGGCGACGCCGATCGCCGCAGCAGCAGCCCCACCGCGAAGTTCTTCCCGCAGATGATCGCCGCGGTCCGCGAGCTCCAGGCACGAGGTGCTCCCGCCGAGGACTACATGTCGCTCGTCGTCGAGCCGACACCGGAGGAAGCCTCCGCGCGTTGTGCGTCACTGCATCGTTGGGATCCGACGACGATGGAAGCCGCGGTCGCAGGCATCGTGTGGCGCGGGTTCGATCCCGACGCAACGCTCGGCTGCCCGGTGACGGTCGTCCGCGCCGACCCAACGCTCGCGGTGTTCACGCCCGACGACGCCGAGCGTTACGCGGCTGCGAATCCGCACGCACACATCCACGAGGTGCCGGGCGCCTCGCACACCGTGCACGCCTCGCCGACGCTCGACGTCTACCTGTCACACCTCACGGCATTTCTCGCGTCGCCATGACCTCGGCGACGGCGAGCACCATGAGGTGAGTGTTCGCCCGCGGCACTGAGGGGAACACCGACGCGTCGATGACGCGGAGCCCATCGACGCCCTTCACGCGGCAGTACGCGTCGACCACCGCGTCGTCGCCCACGCCCATCCGCGCCGTGCCGCAGATGTGCTGCGCGTCACCTGCGACCCGGACAGCCCACGTCGCGATCTCCTCATCGCTTGCGTCGACGGCCGGCAGCGCCTCCCCGAACCGGTCGATCGGAGCCCCCGTCGTGATCGCGCGCACCTCTTCGGATGAGGCGAGCTCGACGATGCGCCGGACACCGTCGACCATCCGAGTGCGGTCGCGCTCGTCGCTGATCATGTCCTCCTCGATGATCGGGTCGGCGGCCGGGTCGGGGGACGCGAGGCGGAGTGTGCCTTCCGAATAGCACTGGTTGATCCACACGCCCATGAGCCCGACCGGCGCGATCGGTGTGCGGTTCATCCCGACGATCATCATGTCGTTGCGGCCCGCTCCCGCGAGGCCCGACGAGTAGCGCACACACACGTTGGTGTGGCGATCGAACGGAGTCGCGGGCTGCGCCTCGTCGCGCAGTGGGAGGACAGCGAAGACGACCGGGTGATCTTGGAGGTGCTGCCCGACGGGCAGGTCGACATCGAGACCCGGCCCGATGCCCGAGCGGAGGAGGATGGCAGGCGAGTGCACCGCGCCCGCGCTGAGCACGATCTCGCCGGCCTCCACCGTGGTCCACGCGCCGTCGAGCTGCACACGCACGCCGGCCGCTCGACCGCCATCGAGGACCACTCGATCGACGAGGGCGTCGCCGATGATCCGCAGGTTCGGACGGTCGCGCGCCGGCTCGAGGTACGCGTCGTTCGTCGTGACCCGCTCCTCGCGCACCGGATCGCCATTGATCGCGTACGGCGACACGCCTGAACCGGTCGGTGCGTTGTGGTCGGCGCACCAGCCATAACCGGTGCCGAGTGCCGCATCGCGCAACGCTCGATCGACCGCGCCCCACCGCTCTTGCG
Organism: uncultured Acidimicrobiales bacterium; assembly: GCA_963802505.1. Taxonomy (GTDB): domain Bacteria; phylum Actinomycetota; class Acidimicrobiia; order Acidimicrobiales; family DATKAS01; genus DATKAS01. The sequence goes on from CAWDJB010000002.1 coordinate 295,903, forward strand.
GGATGCGGAAGATCGGCATCGGCCCGTCGGCCCCGTGCCACGGGTCGCCGCCGAAGTCGTGCTCGGTCTCGAGCCGGCGGTACGCGGGCAACACGTCATCCCACCGCCAGCCCGGCAAGCCCCACTCGTCGTGATCTTCGGGCACCGGCCGGATCGCCAGGATCCCGTTGATCGTGGACGAGCCACCCATGCCCCGCCCCCGCCAGAACAGCTCGGGCTCTTGCAGCCGCGTGCGCCTCGCCTGCAATGCGGAGTACTGCAGCGCCTCGAACTTGTCTTGCCCGATGACGAGACCGGGGTTCAGCGAGCGCACCTCTACCGCCGCATCGGTCGGCCTCCAGTCGGGACCTGCCTCGAGCAGGAGGACCGACCGATGCGAATCCTCACTCAGCCGGGAGGCGAGCACGCATCCGGCTGAGCCGCCTCCCACGATGACGACATCGGCTACGAGCCCAGTCATCGCGGGAGTCTGACATGCGTCATTCCAGACCCATGGCCCTCGCCATCGTGTGGAAGAGATCGGTCTGGTCGGTGATGCCGAGTTGCGCGACGGAGCCGATCGAGCGAACTGTCGAGACGACTACCCTTCGAATCCCCGCCCTCGTAGCTCAGGGGATAGAGCATCGGCCTCCGGAGCCGGGTGCGCAGGTTCGAATCCTGCCGAGGGCGCTGCAGGGAATCCGCCCGGCTTGACGCATTCCTATATCGGAATATGATCGCGCCATGGCACGGGCAGCGACGACGTCGGACGTCTTCAACGCGATCGCCGAGCCGCAGCGCCGGGCGATCCTGGTGCTGCTGCGGACGGGTGAGCGGCCGGTGACCGAGGTGGCCCAGGAGCTGGGGCTGGCCCAACCGGGAGCGTCCAAACATCTGCGGGTGCTCCGGGAGGTCGGACTGGTGCGGGACCGCAAGGCAGGCAAGCAACGCCTGTACGGCCTCGACGGCCGCGGGCTACGACCGGTGCACGAGTGGACCGGCGGATTCGAGCGGTTCTGGAACGAGAGCTTCGACCGGCTGGACGAGTACGTGCAGGACCTCGAGCAGGCGCGGCAGGAGGAGCGCTGATGAGCGCGACGGCCGACCGCGAGATCGCGATCTCCCGGGTCATCAGTGCCCGACGGGAGCTGGTGTTCGAGGCGTTCACCGAGGTGCGGCACCTGTCGCGGTGGTGGGGACCGGAGGGGTTCACCACCACCACGCGGGCGTTCGAGTTCCGCGTCGGCGGCGAGTGGGACTTCGTGATGCACGGACCGGACGGGAGGGACTACCAGGAGTGGATCTCGTGGACCGAGATCACCCCGCCGGAGCGGATCGCGCTGCTGCACGGTGAGTCCCGCGACGATCCCAACGCCTTCGAGTCGGTCCTCACGTTCGCGCCCGATGGCGCGGCGACCCGTATCGAGATGCGCACGGTGTTCCCCACCAAGGAGCTACGCGACGAGGCGGTCGAGAACTACCACGCGATCGAAGGCGGCCAGCAGACCCTGAGCAACCTGGCTGCCTACGTCGCCGAGATCATTCGGAACGGAGTTGAGGACTGATGGCCGGAAAGGCGTTCTTCAGCGTGTCGATGTCGTTGGACGGGTTCATCGCGCCTGCGTCCCTCGGGGAATTGATGGGGCAGCAGTGGATGGAGCTGCAGCAGTGGATCTTCCCGACGCGGTTCTTCCGGGAGAACCTGAAGCTCGGCGAGGGCGGCGAGGAAGGGCGCGACAACGACATCGCGCGAGAGACGTTCGAGCGCACCGGCGCGAGCGTGATGGGCAAGCGCATGTTCGACGCCGGCGAGCAGATGTGGCCGGAGGACGCGCCGTTCCACACACCGGTCTTCGTCGTGACGCACGAGAAGCGCGACCCCTGGGAGCGACCGGGCGGGACCACGTTCCACTTCGTCAACGACGGCATCGAGTCCGCGCTCGACCAGGCCCGCGAGGCGGCCCGCGACCGGGACGTCCGCATCGGGGGCGGCGGCGCAACGATCCTCGAGTACGTGAACGCCGGCCTGATCGACGAGTTCTCGATCGCGCTCTCACCCGTCCTGTTCGGCGCCGGAATCCGCCTGTTCGAAGGCGTGGACGCGGCACGTGTGGCCTTGGAGCAGGTGAGCGCGGAGCACTCCCCCAGGGTGACGCACCTGACCTACACCGTCCGGGAGCGGTAGCCGTCTCGACAGCAGCGCGGAGAATTCCTCGCACTCGTTGTCGATCTCCGGAGATCCTGTTCGACACATTGGTCGGAGGCGGTCATCGAGGCCGCCTCACGAGACCGATACGGAGGATCTCATGCGTTTCCTTGGCTACACACTTGGTGACGAGTCGGTGCCCACCCCTCCGCCGAGCCCCGACCTGTTCGAGAAGATGGACGTGTTCGTCAAAGAGGCGATGGATGCCGGTGTGCTCGTCGCGACCGGCGGCATCGCCCCGACCGCGATGGGGGCGAAGGTCTCGCTCAGCAAGGGCGAGTACTCCGTCGTCGACGGCCCGTTCACCGAAGCGAAGGAGCTCATCGGCGGCTGGGCCTTGATGGATTGCCGCGATCTGGCCGAAGCGGTCGAATGGTCGAAGCGGTTCCTCGGCGTCCTCGGCGAGGGCGAGGTCCGGGTGCGTCCGGTCTTCGGTCCCGAGTGACGCTTCTCATCGCGCCTGTCGCGGGTGGTTCAATCGACGGGATGACCGTCGACTCGACGCCCGCGACAGCCGCGACGGTCGCGATCGAGACGGTCTTTCGCCTCGAGTTCCCGCGACTCGTCGCCGGCCTCGCGCGCCGCGTCGACGACGTCGGCCTCGCCGAGGACCTCGCGCAGGAAGCACTTGCCGACGCGCTCGTGCAATGGCCCCGCGACGGCGTGCCCCGCAACCCGGGTGCGTGGCTGATGGTCGTCGCGAAGCGCAGGGCGGTCGATCGATTCCGACGGGACCACACGCTGGCGGCGAAGTACGAGCAGCTCGCACCACTCGTACGTGACGCGAGCGAGCTCGAGGGGGCGGGCGACGACGACATCGAAGACGACCGCCTGCGGATGATGTTCGTGGCGTGTCACCCGGTGCTGTCGATGGCGGCTCGAACCGCATTGACCCTCCGGCTCGTCGGTGGCTTGTCGACGGCCGAGATCGCCCGCGCCTACCTGCAACCCGAGACCACGATCGCGCAACGCATCGTGCGCGCGAAGAAGAGCATCGCCGCCGCGGGCGTGCCGTTCGAGGTGCCCGAGGGCAGCGAACGAGCGACGCGATTGGGCGCGGTGCTCGAGGTGATCTACGTCATCTTCAACGAGGGGTACACCGCGACCGCGGGACCCGAGTGGACGCGCCCCGATCTCTGCCACGAGGCCTTGCGCCTCGGCCGGCAGCTCGCGCGGCTCTCGCCCGACGAACCCGAGGTCCACGGGCTCGTCGCGTTAATGGAGCTGCAGGCTTCGCGCCTCGCCGCGCGACTCGGGCCAGCGGGCGAAGCAGTGCTGCTCGCCGATCAGGACCGGCGGCGGTGGGACCGTCTCCACATCCACCTCGGGCTCGCGGCGTTCGCGCGTGCCGAGGAGTTGCAGCCCGATCTCGGGCCGTACGCGCTGCAAGCTGCGATCGCCGCGTGTCACTGCCGAGCGACGAGCGTCGAGGACACCGATTGGCAGCAGATCGTCGACCTCTACGGGCGCCTCGCAGGCCCGACTCCGTCGCCGATCATCGAGCTCAACCGGGCCGTCGCGGTGTCGATGGCGTCGGGTCCGGCCGCGGCCCTCGAGCTCGTCGATGCGATCGCGGCAACCGGCGCGCTCGATCGCATCGCCGGAAACGACGCCGAGCGCGCGCTGTCCGAGGATCGGGCGCGCACTCTTAGGCTCAAGCCGTGTACGACATCGCCCTGAGCGTCACGGCGTGCCTGCGTGCGGGCACCAAGGTCGACGTGGCGTGGATCGTCGCGAGCCACGACTTCCCCGATCGCGATCTCTCCGACGCCGTCGCAATCACCCCGGGTGGAGGTCGGATCGGTTCGCTCCTGTCGGGGGCCCTCGTCGAGGTGCCGGTCGGCAACCGCCTCGTCGACGTCACCATCAGCGACGTCGACGCGCTCGTCGCTGGACTCACTCGCGGCGGCACCGCTCGCGTCGTCACCGTCCGCGCAGACGATCTGCCCCCCGATCTCTGGGGCCGGCTGCTCGACCGGCGACCGGTCGGCCTCGTCGCCCACCTCGACGGCCGCGACGTCACGAGAACCGAGCTGTTCGAACCGGACGCACCCAGCGAGACGTCGATCAGCGACGACCGCATCACGACGATCTTCTGGCCCGTGCCGAAGCTCGTCATCGTGGGCAGCGGGCCGATCGCGACAGCGCTCCGCGACGCAGCCGCACTCCTCGGATGGAGCACCGAGACGACCAACGACGTCGCGACCGCCACCGGCCTCATCGCCGCGCTGGCCCCTCTCGACAAGGTCGTCGTCGCGGCACACGACCTCGAGCTCGCGGGGCCCGCCCTCGCTGCAGCGCTCGACAGCGACGCTGGATACATCGGTGCGCTCGGCGGACGGAAGATGCAGCAGACCCGAGCCGACTGGTTGGCGTACCGCGGCATCACCGACCTCGATCGCATCCACGGGCCGGCCGGGCTCGACATCGGTGCTGACACGCCGCCAAAGGTCGCGATCTCGATCCTCGCCGAGGCGATCGCGGCGGAGGCTGCCGAGGCGTCGCTGCGTACACTGGACAGCGATGAGTCAAGACTCGCCTGATCCCGACGAGAACGACGCGCTCGAGGTGCTGCGGGCCGTGTGGGCGGCACAAGACCAAACCATCGCGGACGTCGACGAGGACTGCAGCCCGACCAAGAACTGCAAGAACATGCGCGACGTCACCTTCGACGGCTACGCCGAACCCGGCAGCGACCTGACCGGAGCGTGGCGCGAGCGGCTCGCTCGCGAAGGCAAGCTCAACCCCTCCGGCGGCAGCGTCCGCGATCTGGTTCTCGGTCCGGCTGAGTCGCGCTGAACAGCGTCCAAGACCTCACTGACCTCCTCCGCGGAGGCCGCTACCTCGCCGACCGCGGGCTGTCGACCGCGCTGTACGTCGCGTTGACGCTCGGACGACCGATCCTCCTCGAAGGTGAGGTCGGCGTCGGCAAGACCGAGGTGGCCAAGGCCCTCGCCTCGGTGCTCGATCGCCGCCTGATCCGCCTGCAGTGCTACGAGGGCATCGACACGAACCAGGCGCTCTACGAGTGGGACTACGCGCGGCAGATGCTGCAGATCCGCGCGCTGTCCGAGCACCAGGTCGCGGACGAGGCGCAAGTCGACAAGCTCTTCGGCCCGAAGTTCCTGATCGAGCGCCCGCTTCTCGACGCGGTGCGCGCCGGTGATCGCGCCGTGCTGCTGATCGACGAGATCGATCGAGCCGACGACGAGTTCGAGGCCTTCTTGCTCGAGCTGCTTTCCGACTTCCAGATCACGATCCCCGAGATCGGCACGATCGCCGCCGACACGCCGCCGCTCGTGGTGCTCACCTCGAACCGCACGCGTGAGCTCCACGACGCGTTGAAGCGCCGGTGCCTCTATCACTGGGTGGGCTATCCGACCCCGGAGCGCGAGGTCGAGATCGTGCTCGTGCGGGCACCGGGCGTGTCCGACGCGCTCGCACGCAAGGTGGTCGCTGCCGTGAACCGGCTTCGCGACCTCGACCTCGCCAAGCCGCCCGGCGTCGCCGAGACGGTCGACTGGGTGAACACGCTCACGGTGCTCGGCGAGACCGACCTCGACGTGCGCTCTGCGGACGACACGCTCGGAGCGGTCGTGAAAGAGCGCGACGACCTCGAGCTCGTGCGCGAGAACCTCGAGAACGTCATCTCTGGTGGCTGAGACGGCGTTCGTCGACCTGTTCGTCGCGTTCGCCAACGAGCTGCGCGCCGAGGGCATCGCGGTCGGCTCCGGCGATGTCATGACCTACTGCTCCGCGATGGCCACGCTCGACCCCGCCGACCTCGTCGACCTCTACTGGGCGGGCCGCACCACGCTCGTCACCCGGCGCGATCAGATCCCGGTGTACGACCGCGCGTTCCGACGCTTCTTCCTCGACGAGCACGAGACACTCCCCGAGCCCTGGAAGTCGACGCTGCCCGCTTCGACCGATTCGCAGGCAGTCCTCGAGGTCCCCGCCACCGAACCGGGCCGCGACGGAGAGAACGACCGCGAGGCCCGACTCGGCCTCGTCGCGTCCGACGTCGAGATCTTCCGCAACAAGGCCTTCGCCGCGTGCACAGACGAAGAGCTCGCGGCCCTTCGTCGCATCATCACCCGCATCCGGCTGGTGCCTCCTCGGCGGCGCAGCCGGCGCTCGACGACTTCGCCGTCCGGTCGGCGCCCAGATCCTCGGAAGACGGTTCGCGAGACGATGCGGATGCACGGTGAGCCGTCCGAGCTGTTCTGGCGGAAGCGCCGCCTGAGGATGCGCCCTCTCGTGCTGATCCTGGACGTCTCGGGATCGATGGCCGACTACTCGCGCAACCTCCTGCAGTTCGCCTACTCGGCTCGTCGCGCGGCATCACGCGTCGAGGTGTTCTGCTTCGGCACCCGCCTGACGCGCATCACCCGCGCCCTCGAACGCCGCCGACCCGACGACGCGCTCGACGCCGCGGCCGAGCTCGTCTTCGACTGGGAGGGCGGCACCCGCATCGGCGACTCGCTCGACGCCTTCGTGAAGGGCTTCGCACGGCGCGGGCTGAGCCGCGGCGCGATCGTCGTGATCTGCTCCGACGGCCTCGACCGCGGCGATCCGGCAGTGCTCGCGCACGCGATGGAACGACTGGCGAGGCTGAGCCATCGCATCGTGTGGATGAACCCCCACAAGGGCGACGACGCCGACTTCCGCCCCAGCACGCTCGGGATGATGGTGGCCGCGCCGCACGTCGACCTCTTGCTGTCCGGCCACGACCTCGCGAGCCTGGAAGAGCTCGCCGAGCTGCTTCCGGAGCTCCGATGAAGTTCAGTGTGTCCCTCGTGGCCGACGGCGACCGCGAGATGACGATCGAGGAGATCGTGGAGCTCGCCGATGCCGTCGCCGCGTGCAACGGCATCGCGTCAGGCATCGGCGCGACGAGCTACGGCGCGCAGATCGTCGTCGAGGCGAACAGCAGTGACGAGGCCGTCGAGGTCGCGATGGCCGAGTTCGTCGAGGCCGCCAAGCGCGCCGGTCTGCCCTACTGGCCGGTCGCGCGCGTCGAGACCGTCAGCGAGGACGCTGATCTCGATTTCGAGGTCGACGAGTGATCCGGCTCGGCTCGCTCGCCGGCTATCCGTTCGAAGGACCCCGTGTGCTCGCAGGATGGACTCCGCCCGGCGTCGCCGCCGTCTATGCCGTCGTGTACAAGCCCGAGCCCGCGACCGAGACCTACGCAGTCATCTACGTCGATCACAGCGACGACCTCTCGACGGAACGCCTGCCGTTCAACCACCCGCGCGCTGCATGCTGGATCAAGCGGGCGGGCGATCGCTACAAGCTCTCGATCTGCACGTACGAGGTGCCCGGCGGTCTCCGCTCGCACCGCGAGCAGATCGCCCACGAGCTCACCGCCATCTACCGGCCCGGCTGCAACCCCGACCAGTACGACAACGCGTGGAAAGACGAGTGGATCGGCGAGTACAGCGCGCCCACGGCCGGCCCGCTCACCACAGGCCGCGACCCGGCCACCGGTCAGGGGCGGTAGCCGACGGCGTCGTGGAAGCGGGAGCGGCGGGTTCCCGACGCGGGGACGGCAGGCGGACGCTCCGCGTCGGCGGCCGGTGCCTGGTAGGTCGCGCCGGCGACGATGCCCTCGGCCATCCCGTAGAGCAGCGGCAACGCGCCCGCGATCACGCCGCCCGTGCGGTTGATGTGCTCGACACCGGGTGTGATCACGGCGGCGTTCTGCTCGATCGTCGCGACGAGCTCATTGCAGTCCTCGAGCGTGCCGGCCACCTTCTCGAGCTGGGTGCCGACGATCCACAGGTAGGCGGCGAGCCCGGCGATCAGCAGCACCAGCTCGACAACCGTGAGCACCACGAGCGTCGTCATGAGCGCACCTTGTCGAGCACTCGGCCGAGGAACAGGTGGTGCTCGAGCCCTTCGGCGAGCACATCGTCGACCCGGGCTGCGGTCTCCGCGATCAGCGCAGTGTCAGCCGTGTTGTCGGCGGCCTGCTGCAGCGTCTCGCGGATCTTCATCGTGCGCTTGTCGATCGTGTTCACGAGGAGCACGAGGATCGTGAGCAACGCCACGACAGCCAGCAGCACGACCGCGCCGGCGGCAAGCGCTCCCCACCACCAGTTCTCGGTCGTATCCGACAACGCGAAGATCATCCTCAGCCCCCCAGCTTGATGCGGCCACGCCGGAGCCCGGCGGTGATCGTCTCTGCCGACTCGATCGTCGCCTGCAATCCCGCGAGCGCGGCCGTGTTGGCCACCGACTCCTGCAGGCTCTCGTCGATCTCCTTCGCCTGCTTCCCGATGAGATGGGCGAGAACGAGGATCGGCACGACGAGCGCGACGATGGCGATCACGACGATGACGCCGATCGTGTACCCGGCCTGCCAGCCGGCCGTGTCTTGCGCGAGCACGTGCACGTCAGATCGACTCGCAGAAGTCGCGGACGGGCTTGAGGTTCGCGTTCACCGACTCGAGCGCCGCCGGCACGGGGCGGGTCTTGTCGGCGATCACCTGCACCCCTCCCAACAGCGCACCGAGCGTGCGGTGGACTGCGATCAGGTGGCCGATCACTCGGAGCAGGCCGAGCGCGGCCGCCGCGATGATGAGGCCGATCAGCACGATGGTGACCCAGGCAGCGATAGGCATGTCGTTTCCCCTTACGGCAGCAGCTTGGCGACGGAACCGGCGTAGCGAACCGCGCCGACTTGCACCTCTTTGATGGTCTCGTCGGTCTGGGCCAGCAGCTCCGGCGCCTGGTCGACGTTGCCGATCAGCCCGACCCCGTGGCCCAGGATGTTGTCGGACGCACCACGAATGCGCTCGAGGGCGGCGAGCACTCGGTTCAACAACCCCAGCAGCACGGGGACGACGACCAGCAGCAACACGACGTTGCCGATCCACCAGAGCGCCATCATCGAGAGCCTCCTCAGCTCGCCGCGGGTCGGTAGGGAAGGAAGAGCCGGCGGGACAAGCGGCTCAACGCCATGAGCAGCGCGCGCACGCCGATGCCGACGCCGCCGGCGGCAGCCGCACTCGCCGCCTGCGCGGTGACGTCGCCACGCTCGATGGCCGCGATGCGGTTCTGCATGTTCGCGGCAAAGTCGCGCATCAACACCGTGCTGACGTCCGAGATCATCCCCCGGCCGTACTGCGCGGCGGCGCCCTGCAGCTGGAGGTCTTGCGTGACCTCGACCTTCGTGCCGCCCGCCGCGGGCACCAGATGCGCGGTGACCAACATGGCGGCCTGACCGCGCCCCTTCTCGTCGGCACCGGCAGCGTCGACGACGATGCGCTTGTTCGAGTCGTCGCGCTCGGTGATCTTCGCGGTGCCCGCGAACTGAAGCTTGACCGGCCCCATGCGAATGGCGACCTTGCCCTTGTAGCTGCCGTCGCCCAGGTCTTCGGTGAGCTCCGCGCCGGGGAGGCATGCGGCCACCTGGGGGATGTCGTCGAAGAACCGCCAGACCTTGTCGACGGGCTGGGCGACGTCGAACGCGTTCGTGATCAGCACCGCGCCTCCTTGGCGAACGCCGTGCGGCAGCCCGCGCCGCAGAAGTAGTAGGTGACGCCGTCGCGCTCGAGCGAGAGCGCGGAGGGCGAGATCGTGACCGTCATGCCGCAAACCGGGTCGATCGCGGTCGCGGGCGCGACGACCGCTGAAGCGTGGTCGGGTGCGAGCGCACCTGACGCGCGCAGCTGCACGAGCTCAGCGAGGATCGCCACCGCGATCTCGGTGTGCGACGTGTGGCCGAGATCGAGCCCGATCGGCACGCGAACGCGATCGAGGAGGTGCCGCGGCACACCCCGATCGGCGAGGTACCCGAGCACCGACTCGCCGCGCCTGCGGGACGCGACCATCCCGACGTACGCGGGTGAGGCCGTCACAACGTGCTCGATCGCCTCTTCGTCACCGTGCCCCTGCGTCGCCACCACCACGACCGATCGGGGATCGAGCTCGGCGGCCGAGAAGTCCGGTCCGTCGAGGAGGTCGGCGCGCCATCCGAGCACACGAGCCAGGTCGCACAGCGTGTGAGTCATCGGCGACCGGCCGATGACGACCAGATGCGGCGTCGATACGACCGGCTCGATGTACACCTCCATCGCGCCCTCGCTCTGGCACGCGATCGGGATGACGGTCATCCCGTCGGGCACGTGTCCGAACTGCTCGGGCGTGCCGAGGAGCAGCAGTCGGGGCTCGCCGTCGACGATCGCACGCTGGGCCTCGCGGATGACCACCGGCTCGGCGCACGCTCCGCCGATCCACCCTTTGATCTCCCCCGCCGCGGTCACGAGCGCTCGGGATCCCTGCTGTCCGGACGACGGTCCCTGCCGCCACACCACCGTGGCGAGCGCGCAATCTTCCCCGCGCTGCGCGAGCTCGGCCGCCTGCGCGACCATCTCCCAGCCCGCGAGTGGATTGCTGCTCATCTCAGCTGTCGGCCCTCACCGGAGGCGCGCCCGACACGTCGTGGCGCTCGGTGAGTGCCTCGTACACCCGGTCCGGGAGCAACGGCATGTCGATGTTGCGGACACCCGTGTCCTTGATCGCGTCCATCACCGCGTTCACGAACGCTGCCGGACCGCCGACCGTCGCGCACTCGCCGACGCCCTTCGCTCCGATCGGATGGTGTGGGCAGGGCGTCACGACCTCGTGCAGCTCGAACCCGGGCGTCTCCCATGCGGTCGGCAACAGATAGTCCATGAAGTTCGCGCCGATGCAGTTGCCATCGGAGTCGAAGGTGATGAACTGCATGTTCGCCATGGCGTACGCCTCGGTGAGCCCGCCCATGATCTGACCTTCGACGATCATCGGGTTGATGCGCACGCCACAGTCGTCGACGGCGACGACTCGCAGCACGTCCCACACGCCCGTCTCGGGATCGACCTCGACCGTCGCGATGTAGCAGGCGAACGGCCACGTCAGGTTGGGCGGGTCGTAGTAGGCGTTGTTCTCGAGCCCCGGCTCCATGCCGTCGGGCATGTTGCTGTACGCGGCCATCGCGCACTCCTGGATCGACACGCCTCGATCGGGCGCGCTGCGCACGTAGAAGCGGCCGAGCTCCCATTCGATGTCCTCCTCGGACACCTCGAGCAGGTGCGCGGCGAGCTTGCGCGCCTTCGCTCTGATCTTGCGCGACACCATCGCGACCGCGGCGCCGGCGACGGGCGTGCTGCGCGACGCGTACGTGCCCATGCCGAAGGGCGCGGTGTCGGTGTCGCCCTCCTCGACGACGATGTCCTCTGCGGGGATCCCGAGCTCGTGGGCGACGATCTGCGCCCAGGTGGTCTCGTGGCCTTGCCCCTGCGACTTGGCGCCGGTGCGCAGGATCGCCTTGCCGGTCATGTGCACCCGCAGCTCGGCGGAGTCGAACATCTTGATGCCCAAGATGTCGTACTCACGGCTGTTCCCCGCGCCGAGCGGTTCGGTCATCGTCGAGATGCCGATGCCGAGCAGCCGGCCGCGCTTCTTCGCCTCTTCCTTCTGCTTCAGGAAGTCTGCGTAGCCGATCGCCTCGAGACCCATGTCGAGGCACTTGCCGTACTGGCCCGAGTCGGTGAGGAATCCGAACGGCGTGCGGTGGGGGAAGTCGTCGTCGCGGACGAAGTTCTTGCGGCGGATCTCGGCCTGATCGATGCCGAGGTCGTCAGCGGCCGCTTGCACCATCCGCTCCTGGAAGAACATCGCCTCGGTGACGCGGAACGAGCAGCGGTACGCGACGCCACCGGGCGCCTTGTTCGTGTAGGTGCCACGGGCGGTGAGGTGAGCAGCGGGGATGTCGTAGCAGGCGAACGCCGAGTGCATGAGCCCGATCTTGAACTTGCTCGGCTGCGCGTCGGAGAAGAACGCACCGTGGTCGGAGATCGTGTGCATCCGGACGCCGAGGATCTTGCCGTCGCTGCGCAAGGCGAGCTCGCCGTGGAGGTAGATGTCGCGCGCGAAGCCGGTCGAGATCAGGTTGCCGGTGCGATCCTCGATCCACTTCACCGGACGTTCGAGCAGGATCGACGCCAGGATCGACACGACATAGCCCGGATACACCGGCACCTTGTTGCCGAAGCCGCCACCGAGGTCGGGGGAGATGATCCGGATCATGTGCTCGGGCAGCTCGGCGACGAGGGCGACGGCGGCGCGGATGATGTGGGGTGCCTGCGTCGTCATGTAGACGGTGAGCTTCGAGGTCGACCGGTTGAAGTCGGCGATCGACCCACAGCACTCGAGCGGCGACGGATGCGACCGCGGGTAGTGCAGGTCGAGCGTCGAGACGTGGTCGGCTGCCGCGAACGCTCGGTCGGTGCCGTCCTTGTCGCCGACTTCCCAGTCGAACACGACGTTGTCGTGCTGGTTCTCCTTGTCGTCACGGATGAGCGGTGCGCCCTCGGCGAGCGCCTGCATGGGGTTGATGACGACCGGCAGCGGCTCGTAGTCGACGACGATCGCCTCGCACGCGTCCTTCGCGATGTAGGGATCGTCGGCGATGACCGCGGCGACCTCTTGACCTTGGAACCGCACCTTGTCGGTGGCGAGCACGGCCTGGGTGTCGTACGAGAGGGTTGGCATCCAGGCGAGGTTGCGGGCCGCCATCATCTCGCCGGTGAGCACGAGCCTGACGCCCGGGATGTCCCACGCCTTGCTCGTGTCGATCGAGCGGATGTTCGCGTGCGCGAGTGGGCTGCGAAGGATCTCCATGTGCAACATGCCGGGCAGCACGACGTCGTCGACGTAGTTGCCCTTGCCGCGGATGAATCGGTTGTCCTCGACGCGCTTTCGGCTCGAGCCGAGCCCGCCGATCTTGATCTCGTCGAGTGCGGTCATGGCGTCACTCTCCCCGCTGCTTCGCGGCGGCCCACAACACGGCCTTGACGATGTTCTGGTAGCCCGTGCAGCGGCAGAGGTTCCCCGACAGGGCCCACCGCACTTCGTCTTCGCTGGGATTCGGGTTGTCGTCGAGCAATGCCTTCGCCGTGAGCATCATCCCTGGCGTGCAGAAGCCGCACTGCAGCCCGTGCGCGTCCTTGAACCCCTCTTGGATCGGGTGCAGCTCGCTCGCAGTCGCCAGTCCTTCGACGGTGACGACCTCGTGGCCGTCGGCTTGCACCGCGAGCATCGTGCAGCTCTTCACCGGCACGCCGTCGAACAACACCGTGCAGGCACCGCAGTTCGTGGTGTCGCATCCGGTGTGGGTGCCGGTGAGCTTGAAGCCCTGCCGCAAGAGGTGAGCGAGCAGGAGACGAGGCTCGATCTCGGCGGCACGGCGCTCGCCGTTCAGCGTGAGCGTCACCCGCCGAACGGGGACGTCGGTCGGCGGGTCGGGAGTGATCTCTTCGAAGAGGCTCGTCATGTCAGGCCGCCCTGTCTGCCGAGTCGGCGACGCGGTCGAGGAGGCGTACAACGAACGTACGCACGATCTGGCGCTTGTAGGCCGCGCTGCCGCGGTGATCGGTGCGGGGCTGCGCGGCTTGCGCCGCGAGGTCGGCTGCCTGCGCGATGCGATCGGCGTCGAGCGGCGCTCCGACGATTGCCTGCGCGGCGTCGACGGCGTCGATCGTCGCCGGACCGACACCGGTGAGCGCGATCCCGGCGCGCGTGATCGAGCCGCCCGACTGCTCGACCGCGAGGGCAACGCCGGCCGTCGCGAAGTCACCGACGCGGCGCTCGAGCTTGAGGTAGCCACCGGCGCGCTCGTTCGTCGACGCGGGGATCACGGCCTCGATCGCGATCTCGTCGTACGCCAGCGTGTTCTGGAACGGACCGCTGACGAACTGCGACACGGGGATCGCGCGCTGTCCGAGCGGCCCACGGGCGATCACATGGCCACCCAGCGCGAGGACGACCGACGCCCAATCACCCTGCGGGTCCGCGTGGCACAGCGACCCGACCAGCGTGCCCCGGTTGCGCACGATCGGATCCGCGATGAGCGGAGCCGCCGCCGCCATCGTCGGCTGTGACGAGGACAGCAGCGACGAGTGCTCGAGGTGCGCGTGCCGGCAGAGCGCGCCGATGTGGAGCGCACCGTCGGACCCGAACTGCACGTAGTCGAGGCCCGGGATCTCGTTGATGTCGACGAGCAGCTCAGGGGACGCGAAGCGCAGCTTGAGCAGGGGGATCAGGCTCTGTCCGCCGGCGAGCACCTTGGCCTCACCACGGCCGTCATGGAGCAGACCGATCGCGTCGTCGAGCGAGCGCGGCGACTCGTACCGGAACCGAGACGGGTACACGAGCGCTCAGCTCTTCGGGGGCGACGCGGGATCGGGAACCGCGACCGGCAACGACTCGAAGTCAGGGTCAGGTCGGCGTTCCTGATGCGGCGGCCACGGCCCTTGCACCGGCTGGCCCGCGACCTTCAGGTAGTCGATCAGCTGCGGCCACGCCCACACCGTCGGACTCTTGCCGGTCTTCGGCGCGTGCTCGATCACTTCGTACAGGCGCGGGTTGCCGCGGCTGTGCCCGTCGGACTCGATCGCCAAGCTGTCCACCCCCAAACCCATCGCGTTCGCGGGATCGTAACCCCGCGTTCGCGTGCGCGCGGTCGCGTGCGCAAGGCGTACAGCCGCTATCGAGAGCGTTCGGCCGTCCCACCGATCGTCGCAAGCCCGACGATCGCGTCGGCCATGCAGCGTTCGTAGTCCTTTCGTGACATGCCCGCATCGACAACGAGCTTGAGGTACATCTCCGGGCCGAGCAGCGCCCACGCGAGGTCGAGCAGGCGTCCCGTCACCCGCCGATCGAGCATCCGCTCGAGGCTGCGCGCAACCTCGACTCGACGATTGGCTTCGAGCTCGTCGCGCCAAGCCGCGACCTCGGCCTCTGCCGACGCCGCTTCGACAATGGCGCGCCACACGCCGGCAGAGCGCCGATGGATGTCAGCCACCAGCTTGGCGCCCGCCGCGACGCGCTCATCAAGAGACCCCTCCTGAAGGCGCGCGAACTCGGGGCGATCGACGAGCGGGATCGGATCGGCGTCACCGACCACAGCCGCGTCCATGGCTGCACGCAGCACGCCCCGCTTCGAACCGAACCCTGAATAGATCGTCTCGACCGCGACGCCCGCCCGTTCGGCGAGCGCGGCGATGGTCGTGCCCGCCCACCCCGAGTCGGCGAACAGCTCGATGCCCGCCGCGATCACGTCCTGGCGCGTCGCGGCCGCCTGCTGCGCGCGTCGCGTCGACGTGTAGCGACGCTCGGAAGCCATGGCTTGCATCCTAGAGCCTTCCATGATTCAATACAGTCTCATTCTAGTCACAACAGTATAATTCTGACGAAGGGACCTTCATGGCACATCGAGCGATCTTCCGACCGTCCGGCGAGACCGACACGTTCCACATGCTCGGCATCGACGGCGCCGTCCTCGCCCGCGGCAGCGAGACCGACGGGTCCTTCGAGCTCGTCGTCGGCAGCTTCCCGATCGGCTTCGCGCTGCCGCCTCACCGCCACGCGTGGGCCGAGTTCTACGTCGTCACCGGCGGAGCGATCGACGTGACGATCGGGCGCCGCACGCAGACCATCGAGCCGGGGGGCTTCGTCCACGTGCCGCCCAACGCAGTGCACACGATCGCCACACCCGACTCGGCGTGCGAGGCGCTCGTGTGGAGCTCGGGCGACCGAGCGATCGGGATGTTCGAGGACCTGGCGAACAGTCTCCCCGCCGGCCTCCCGACACCCGACCTCTTCCCCCAGGTCGTGGAGATCAGCACCCGCCACGGCCTGCAGATGCTCGCACCGGTCGATGTCTAACCTCGCCGCATGACTGCCCCGCGCGACACCGCGCTCGTCGTGATCGACGTGCAAGAGGAGTACTTCTCCGGCCGGCTCCCGATCGGGTACCCGCCGAGAGACGAGAGCCTCGATCGCATCGGCGCCGCGATGGACCATGCGTCGAGCGCGGGCATCCCGATCGTGGTCGTGCGCCACGTCGGCGAGCCGGGCGGCGGCACCTTCGAGCCCGGCACGCCGGCGCAGGAGCTGCGACCGGAGATCGCGTCCCGCCCCAGTGACCACGTGATCGACAAGCGCTTGCCCGGCAGCTTCACCGGCACCGACCTCGAATCGTGGTTGCGTGAGCGAGACATCAACCACGTCACGATCGTCGGCTACATGACGAACGTGTGCTGCGACACCACCGCGCGGCAGGCACTTCACATGGGGATGGGCGCAGCGATCCTGCACGACGCGGTCGGGGTGCCGCCGATGCCGGCGGTCGGCGGCGGCGTGGTCGATCCCGAGACGCTGCAGCGGGCGGCGCTGGCACCGCTCGGGCTCATCGGCGTCGAGATGATGACGACCGACGAATGGGTTGGTAAGGACGTGCTCCGATGAGTGCCACCGTGGCTCGATGAGCACTGTCTCGTTCACGGCGAGCGACGGGATCGGCACGATCGCACTCGACCGTCCCGACGCCGGCAATGCGGTGAACCTCGATCTCGCCCGCGACCTCCACGACGCGGCGCTCGCGGCCGAGGCTGATCCGACCGTGCGAGTCGTCGTGATGAGGGGCGCGGGGCGCAACTTCTGCGTCGGCGGGGACCTCAAGGCGTTCGCCGCTCGCGAGGATCTCCCTGCGCACCTCCGCGAGGTCACGGCGCACCTGCACGCCGCGATCGTGGCACTCGCCCGCATGGACGCCCCGATCGTGGTCGGCGTGCAGGGCAGCGCGGCGGGAGCAGGGCTCGGGCTCGCCGCAGGCGGTGACATCGTGATCGCCGCAGCGTCGGCCCGGTTCGTCGTCGCCTACACGAAGATCGGTCTCAACCCCGACGGCGGCACATCGTTTCTGCTCCCCCGGCTCGTCGGATTGCGCCGAGCGCAGGAGCTCACCCTCATGAACGCACCCGTCGACGCCGGCACCGCTCGGGAGATCGGGCTCGTCACGCGGGTCGTCGCAGACGACGCGCTCGACGCCGAGGTCGAAACGGTCGCCCGTGCCCTTGCCGCCGGACCGGGTCGCGCACAGGGCGAGGCGAAGCGGCTGCTGCGCACGAGCCTCGACGACTCGCTCGCCGTGCACCTCGAGGCGGAGGCGGCTGCGCTCGTCCGTTCGGCCGAGCGTCCCGACGCCAGAGAAGGCATCGCCGCGTTCATCGAGAAGCGGCCGCCGCGTTACGAGTGACGCGTTACGCGTGACGAGTGACCTAGGGCCGCTTGACCAGCAGCGCCTTGATGGTCATGTCCGAGACGAGGTCGACGAGCGCGGTTCGCTCCATCCCGCTGCGGTAGACGATCCCCGCGACCGCCATGCCGTGCACACTGCGGATCATCACGCGAGCCTCCGCGTCGTGGAGCTGCGGCCGCATCTGCAAGAGCGCGTGGAGCCACTCCTCCAAATGCAATCGCTCGAGCCGGTCCATCCGCGCTCTCGTGTCGGCGCTCAACGTGCGGCGCTCGTACACCCCGACGAACGCAAGCGCGGGATTCGTCGCGATGGTGTCGACGTAGTGGCGCACAAGCCGCTCGAGCGCCAGCCGAGGCGATGGCGCCGATCGCACGACTTCACGGGCGGCCTCGAGGCCAGTCTGCGCCGCGTCGAGCAACAGGACCTCGAGGATCTCCTCCTTGCCCTTGAAGTGGCGGTAGATCGCGGGACCGCTGATGCCGGCTTCGGCGCCGATGTCGTCCATGCCGGTCGCGTGGTAGCCGCGCTCGTGGAACAGCTTCACTGCCGCGGCGAGGATCTCGTCTCGCCGGTACGGCCGGCGCTTGGTGCCTGTGGTCATGTCGCCTCCCGGTCCCAGGTGTCGCCGTTCAGCACCGCGGAGCGAAGCTCGACCTTGCGCGTGCGCAACGTGCCTTGCGTCTTCGGGAGCGAGTCGACCAGCTCGACGTAGCGCGGGATCATGAAGCGAGGCATCCGGGGAGTGAGGAACTCGATGAGCTCGCTGGGTACGAGCTCCTCGCCCGCCCGCACGACGACGCAGATCTTGATCTCGTCCTCGCTCACCTCGGCAGGCACTGCCACCGCCGCCGACTCGGCCACCTTCGGGTGCTGGTTGACGAACGACTCGACCTCGAACGACGACACATTCTCCCCGCGCCGGCGGATCGCGTCCTTCAGGCGGTCGACGAAGTAGTAGTTGCCGTCCTCGTCGTACTTGAAGCCGTCTCCCGTGTGGAACCAGCCGTTGCGCCACGCGTTCGCCGTGGCCTCGGGCATGCCGTAGTAGCCCGCGTTCAGCACCCACGGCTCACCGGCGCGCACCACGAGCTCGCCGACGACACCCGGTCCGACCTCTTCGTCGTGCTCGTCGACGACCCGGCACTCGTAGTGAGGCGGGCCCTTGCGCGGCTTGCCGCAGCTTTGGTGGTTGACCAGCGTGAGACCGTCGGAGGCGATCGGCGCGCCGATCTCGGTCATCCCGAACCCGGTGCCGATGCGCGTGACGCCGAACCGCTCCATGAACTGCTCGATCTGCGGGATGATCGGCCCGACGTAGATGCGGTCGAGCGGGTTGTCGGCGTCGTCGGGCTGCGGCGGCGCGAGCATCAGCAGACCCGCCATCGGACCGACGAGACCAGCCGCCTCGACATCGTTGGCGCGGATGTCGTTCCAGAACTCGGTGAGGCTGAACGTCTCGCGCAACACGATGTGCCCATGGGCTCGCGCCGAGATGTAGAGCGACGCCTTTCCCGACACGTGGAAGGCGGGGAACATCGCGTAGTACGCGCCGCCGGGCGGGATGAAGTCCGGTGGTTGGATGCGCACGAACTCGAACAGCTCGGCCCACGGCACGAGCACGCCCTTGGACGGGCCGGTCGTGCCCGAGGTGTAGATCAGCGAGCAGATGTCGAAGTAGTCAGGCCCCGGCTCGTCGGTGACCGGCGTCGCGCCGTCGAAGAACTCGTGGGCCCCGATGAGCCTGATCGGGCAGGCCGGCAGGTCGTCGCTGTCGGGGACGATGACGGCTTCGAGGTTGGCGAGGCTGGGTGCGATCTCGATCAACCGGTCGAGGAACCGCTCGGAGATCACCGCGAACCGAGCCTGCGAGTTGGTGATGAGGTACCGCAGCATCTCGCCGAGGTACATGTTGTTGGTCGGCACCTCGATCGCTCGCAGCCACGCGAGGCCCAGCCACACGTGGTACGACTCGAACGAGTTCGGCACCATCGTGACGACGTTCTCGCCCGCTTCGATCCCGATTCGGCGAAGCGCGCCCGCCCACCGTCGCTGCTCGGCCTCGAGCTCGGCGTAGGTCTCCGTCCGGCCCGCGACGTCTTTCATGGCGAGGCGATCGGGAGTCGCCCGCGCGTGGGCCGCGATCATGTGGGGAAGGACGAGATCGCGGTCGAGCATCAGGCTGCGTCCATCGAGCGAGGCCCGCTCACGACTTCCGGGCCATGAACGCCGCCACCGCCTCACGATGACCCTCGCTCGCGAAGAGCCGGGCCAGCCCGTTGCCCACGAACGCCGCGAGATCGGGAAGCCCGCTTCGGTCCATGCCCGCCGCCCGGCGCAACCCTTCCTTGATGTGCTCGACGGCCTCGGGAGGATTCGCGGCGATGCGATCGGCGAGGGCTCGCGTCTCGGTCATGAGGTCGTCCGAGGGCACGACCTGCGACACGAGCCCGATTCGGAGCGCTTCGTTCGCATCGATGATGTCGCCGGTGAGCAGCAGCCGGGTGGCCATGTCCTGCCCGACCAGACGAGGCAGCAGCCAGTAGCCGGTGACGTCGGCCATGAGGCCCATCTTCACGAACAGCTGCCCGAACTTCGCGTACTGGGATGCGATGCGGATGTCGCAGAGCACCGCCAGGTCCATGCCGATGCCGAGAGCGACGCCGTTCACCGCCGCGATCGTGGGCTTGCGACAGGCGAGGATGACCTCGACCTCGGGCGTCATGGGTGGGCGAGCCGACGCGAGCTCGGCCACCGTCGCCTCCATGCGGGGATCGCCCCATGCGGCCTCGACGTCGTCACCGGAGCAGAAGCCGCGGCCGGCCCCTGTGAGGATCACGACCCGCACGTCCTTCGACGTGTCGGCGGTGCGGAAGGCTTCCTGCAGCTGTTCCCCGAGCTCGAAGGTCGCGGCATTCAAGCGGTCGGGGCGATTCAGCGTGATCGTTGCGACGTGCGCGTCGACGTCGTACAGCACTTCATCGGCCATGGCCCGGACGTTAACGACGGCTAGCAGAGGCGTCAAAGGATCGGCTAAACCCACGACGTGCTCGCGCTCGTCATCGACGACCTCACGGCCGAAGAGGCCGCGCTCGCCGCGCTCTTGAACGAGCTCACTCCCGACCAGTGGGATACCGCGACGCCTGCGCCCGGCTGGGCGGTGCGCGACCAGGTCGCACATCTCGCCGTCGCCGAGGATCTCGCGACCCTCGCGGCCACCGACCCCGACGCGTTCAGCGCTCACCTGGTCGAGCTGATGGGCGATCTCGACGCGGTCGAGGCGGCGAACGCGGCGCAGGCGCGCTCTCACGGCCCGGCGCAGCTCCTCTCGTGGTGGACCACCTCCGCGGCCAAGACGATCTCGGCGATCCGAGACCGCGACGACCGCGACCGCGTCATGTGGATCACCGGCCCGATGAGCGTCGTGTCGTTCGCCACCGCTCGCCTGATGGAGACGTGGGCGCACGGCCACGATGTCGCAGAGGGCGTTGGTGTCGAGCTCGAGCCCACCACGCGCCTGCGGCACATCGCCGACCTGGGAGTGCGCACCCGCGGGTTCTCGTTCCGTAACCGCGGCCTGCCCGTCCCCGACGCGGAGCCGCGCGTCGAGCTGATCGCCCCCGACGGCGCTCGCTGGGTCTGGGGGCCAGATGACGCAACCGAACGAGTCGAGGGTGACGCGCTCGACTTCTGCCTCGTCGTCACCCAACGGCGTGATGTCACCGAGACCGCCCTGGAGGCGACCGGCGAGGGCGCGACCACGTGGCTCGCGATCGCCCAGTGCTTCGCGGGGCCCGCAACCTGAAGGATCACTGATGGACTTCGACGACTCCCCCCGCGAAGCCGAGTTCCGCGCCGAGGCACGAGCCTGGCTCGAGCAGCACGCGAAGCTCCGCACCGACGCCACCGAGAGGATCACCGTGCTCTCGGGCTTCGACGACAGCACCGAGGCGCTCGCGAAGGCCAAGGAGTGGCAGCGCCTGCTCGCGGCCGGCGGTTGGGCTGCGATCACGTGGCCCGCGGCGCTCGGTGGCCGAGACGCCGGGCCGCTCGAGGCGCTCGTGTGGGGCGAGGAGCTCAACCGCTTCGAGCTGCCGACGAACATCTTCAGCATCGGCATCGCGATGATCGGACCGACGATCATGGCCCACGGCACCACGGAGCAGCAGTCTCGCTACCTCAAGCCGATGGTGGAGGGCCGCGAGGTGTGGTGCCAGCTTTGGAGCGAGCCCGGCGCCGGAAGCGACCTCGCGTCGCTCTCGTCCAAAGCCGTGCGCGACGGCGACCACTACGTCCTCAGCGGCCAGAAGGTCTGGACGAGCGGCGCGCACTACTGCGACTTCGGCCTCGGGCTCTTCCGCAGCGACCCGAACGCGCCGAAGCACCACGGCATCACCGCGCTCATCGTCGACATGCGCTCCCCCGGCATCGACATCCGCCCACTGCGGCAGATCACGGGGGACGCGCACTTCAACGAGGTGTTCTTCGACGAGGTCCGCGTGTCGGTCGAGAACCGAGTCGGCGAGGAGCACGAGGGCTGGCGAGTCGGGCGCACGACGATGATGAACGAGCGCTTCGCTGCCGGCGCGATGGGCGCCGCGCTCGGGCCCTACCGGGCGCTCGCGCACCTCGCGGCCGAGACGGGCGCCGCCGCGGACCCACGCACACGCCAAGCGCTCGCCCGCGTCTACACGTTGTCGCTGCTGTTCGACCTCACCACGGCACGGGTGCGCACCAGCCTCGCCCGAGGGACGATCCCCGGCGTCGAAGGGTCGATCCTCAAGCTGTTCGCCTCGCAGGTCGGCACCGCGTTGACCGAGACGGGGTGCGAGGTGCTGGGGCCTGCCGGCGTGCTCACGGGTGCCGACGGCCCCGAAGCGGGACGCTGGCCCGCGGCTCTTCTCGGTTCGATCGCGATGCACATCGGCGGCGGCACCGACGAGATCCAGCGCAACATCATCGGCGAGGTCGTCCTCGGCCTGCCGCGAGCCTGCCGTCACTCAGTGACGGCGTGAGAGCCTGCCGTCACTTCGTGACGGTGATCGCCGCGCTGTCGGCGACGTAGGTTCGCCGCGCTCTCGAGAGCACGAGCGCGCCGGGGATGCACGGCAAGGCCATCACGATGAGGGCCGTCCGCAACGAGCCGGTGATGTCCGACACGATCCCCACGACGAGCGGCCCGAGCGACGTGCTGATGGCGACGAGGAAGCTGAACAGCGCGTAGCCGATGCCGCGCCGCGCCGCGGGAAGCACGTCGGCGACCGCCGCTGTCTGGCTCGGTAGGCCGACGATGATCAAGACCGCCGCGCACAACATGAGCGGCAGCTGGAGCGCGAGCACTCCGACCGCGAGCGACACAGCGAGCAGCGCGCCACCCAAGAGGAGCGTGATCGCCGCGAGATCGATGCGGCCGCTCGGACGCTCGCGGTGCCAGCGGTCGCCCAGCACGCCGCCGATCCAGAACCCGACCATCGTCGCGACGAGCGCGAGCGCGCCCGTGAGCCCTGCAGCCTCGCCCTCGCTCAGGTCGAACTGGCGCTCCCAGAAGCTCGGCAGCCAGTATCCGAGCCCGTTGAAGCCCGCAAACGCGACGGCGACACCGACGAACAAGAACTTCAGCGTCGGAACGGCGAGGACCGCGCGACAGTCCGCCCACAGGGCGCCGGCCCCCCGCTCGAGCATGCCCTCGTGCACCGGCTCTGCGTCGAACCCTCCTCGGGGCGGTTCGGTGAGCCGGAACACGAAGAACGCGATCACGAGGCCCGGGATCACCATCACGAAGAAGGGCGCGCGCCATCCGAACGCCTGGCCGAGCGCGCCCCCGATCGCGATGCCCAGCGCAAGACCGATGTAGCCGCCGGCGCGGATGAACGCGAACACCCGGGCGCGGGAGCTCGCTGGGTAGAAGTCGGTGACGAGGCTCGCCGACAGGGGGTTGTCGATGTTCGCCGCCGCTCCGAGGATCACGCGGATGACGAAGAACATCAGGAAGGTGGTGGCGAGGCCGGACGCCAGCGTGAACACCGACCACGACGCGACGACGATGGCCAGAAGTCGCTTCCGGTTCGTCCGGTCGGCGAGGTATCCGGCCGGCAAGGTCACGATCAGCCCCGCGATCGCCATCGCGGCGGGGATCGCTCCCGCGGCTGTGTCGCCGAAGTGGAACTCCTTCTGGAGGAGTGACAACACGCCCGGGATGAAGTTCGACTCCATCCCGTCGATGAAGGCGACCGCGACGAGGAGGAGCACCGGCGCGAGGCCGTACGGCCCCCACCGGCGAAGCCGCGAGGCGGCGTCGGGCGTTACTGCTCCGGAAGGTCGTCCGGGATCGGCAGGTGCTTCGACTGGGTCCATTGCGGCGTGCGCTTGGTCATGAGCGCGGTGACGCCCTCCATCGTGTCGGGTTGCGAACCCGCCCACCAGGTGAGCTTCGTCTCCTCGGTGAACGCGGCGACCCGATCGGTCTCCATCAGGTTCTTGTAGAGCAGCTGCTTGGTGACGCCCACCGCGACCGGGCCTGTGTTGGCCGCGATGTCGCGTGCCATCTCGAGGGCGACGGGCAGCACCTCGGCGACGGGGACGGCCTTCGACACCAGACCCATGTCCGCGGCCTCTTGTCCGGTGAACCACCGGCCCGTGAGCAGCAGCTCCATGGCCCGAGAGACGCCCGCGAGCCGCGGGAGCAGCCAGGTCGAGTTCGCGTCGGGCAACACGTTGAGGCGCACGAACGGAAGACGCAGGCGAGCGTCCTCGGCGACGATCCGGATGTCGGCGAGGAACGTGAGCGTGAGGCCCGCGCCGATCGCGATGCCGTTGATCGCGGCGATCATCGGGGTGCGCATGTTCCAGAACGAGTAACGCTCCGTGATCTGAGAGTCGGACGCGCCGACCTCCTCGTTGTGCCGCTCGTGGGCCTCGGCGCCGAACGCGTCGCCGCCGGACGCGAGGTCCATCCCGGTGCTGAACGCCTTGCCCGCGCCGGTGAGAACGATCACGCGCACCGCGTCGTCGCGCTCGAGCGACCAGATGGCGTCGTCGAACTCGGCAGTGAGCTCGAGGTTGAACGCGTTCATCGCCTCGGGACGGTTCAGCGTCACCGTGGCGACTCCGGCGTCGAGATCGACCAGCAGGTTCTCGTACGACTTCACACGCGCTCCTTCGTGGCCGGAAGCGTGAACGTGAACGACGGCTAATCTAAGCAGACGATGCAGCTGCATGAGATGAGCGCAACGGCGATCGCTGACGGAGTGCGCAAGGGCGACCTCAAGGCGATCGAAGTCCTCGAGCATCACCTCGACCGAATCGATCGCCTCAACCCGCCGCTCAACGCGTTCGTGCACCTCGACCCCGATCGAGCGCTGGCCGCCGCGACCGAGGTCGACCGCAAGGTCGCGTCGGGCGATGACCTGGGCCCCCTCGCGGGTGTGCCCCTCGGGATCAAAGAGCTCGAGTCGGTCGAGGGCTGGCCCGAGACGCATGCCTCGACCGCGTACCGGGACGGCATCGCGACGACGACCACCACGATGAGCTCGCGCCTGCTCGCTGCGGGCGCAGTACCCGTGGGGCAGACCGCGTCGCCCGAGGTCGGGCGGCTCTTCTACACGACCTCGGTGCTGCACGGCCCGACGCACAACCCCTGGGACCTGAGCAAGGCACCGGGCGGTTCCTCCGGTGGTTCGGGTGCCGCCCTTGCCGCGGGGCTCGTGCCGCTCGCGACAGGGTCTGACATGGGCGGCTCGATCCGCCTCCCCGCGGGCTGGTGCGGCGTCGTCGGCGTGAAGGGCACCTACGGCCGAGTCCCTCGCAGCCCGGGCTATCTCGGCCACGCCAACATGGTCCACTACGGGCCGCTCGCTCGCACGGTGCGCGACTGCGCGCGATTCCTCGACGTCGCGGTCGGCGTCGATCAGCGCGATCCGTACTCGCTTCCACCGCCCCCGGTTCCCTACGAGCAGCAGATCGCCCAGGCGCTGCCCGTGGGTCTTCGGGTTGCCGTCGTCGACGACCTCGGCATGTCGCCGAGCGATCCCGAGGTCGCGGCTGCGCTCCACAATGCGGCTGCGGTCCTGATCGATGCCTGCGGCATGACCCAGTCGAGTGCCTCGCTGTCCTTCCCGGACCTCGTCACCGTGGGTGCGGCGGTGCTGTACGCCGACGCCGACCCAGCGGGCGCTGAGCATGCCCCGACGATCCTCATGAACCTCATGAAGACGCCGGGCGCGGCCCCGCTGATGGAGCTCGCGTTCACCGACCCCGACCTCACGCTCGAGGGCGTCGCGAAGACGAACCAGATGCGCCACCTCATCGACATGCAGCTCGCCGAGCTGTTCCAGGACGCGGACATCCTGCTGGTGCCCGCCTCACCGGTACCCGCGTTCGGCGTCGAGGGACCGATCCCGACCGTCGTCGCAGGCAAAGACATCGGCCCCGCGGCGCCGGCGCTCTTCACCGCGCCGTTCAACCTGTCGGGCAACCCGGTCGTGTGCGTTCCCATGGGCCTCGTCGACGGCGTGCCCGTCGGCATGCAGATCATCGCCCGCCGCCACGAGGATGGGCTCGCGATGCAAGTCGCGGCGCGCTACGAGAACGCGCGGCCGTGGCAGCTCCTCGCGAACGGCTACTGAGCGAGATCAGAGCTCCGGGCGCAGATGCGCCCATGGGCGCGCGGCTTCGAGCTGCGCGCTGACCCGGATGACCGTGGGCTCGTCCCAAGGTCGGCCGACGAGCTGCACGCCAACGGGGAGCCCGAGCTCGTCGAACCCGGAGGGCACCGACGACGCGGGCTGACCCGTCGTGTTCCACATGCTCGTGAAGGGCGTGAGCATGAAGACCTCCTGGAGCTTCGAGAAGTCGAAGTCCTTGAGCGCGCCGACGAGCGGCGGCGGTTTGCCGACGGTCGGGGTGAGCAGAAGGTCGTAGTCGTCGAAGAACGCGACGACGTCTCGTGAACGACGCTGCAGGTCGCCCATGCCCCGCACGTAGTCGCCCGCCGAAACGCCCCTGCCCATCTCGAGGAGCATGCGGTTCCAGGGATCGAACGTCGCCGGATCGGGGAGGTCTGCCTCGCGCGCGGCGAAGTTGCCGGCGAAGATCAGCGCCGACTGTGCGAGGAACACGGCATCGAACGAGGGCGGCGCGGCCTCGACGAGCTCGTGGCCCATCTCGCTCAGCAGCGTCGCAGTGTCGAGCACCGCCTGGCGGTTTGCCGGCGCGATGTCGTTCGCCTCGTGGCCAGGATGCGGATGGAACGCGATGCGCAGCTTTCCGGGGTCGGCGCTGGCCTCTTCGCGGTAGGGGCGCGCCGGGGGGATGACCCAGTGCGCGTCGCCCTTCGCGTATCCCTGCATCACATCGAGCAGCGCGGCTGTGTCGGCGACGGTGCGTCCGATCGGCCCGTTGATCGAGAAGAACTGCTCTGGACGCGGGGCCGCGGACACTCGCCCGCGCGAGGGCTTCAGCCCGAAGGTGCCGCACCACGAAGACGGGTTGCGGATCGATCCACCGCCGTCCGAGCCCTGCGAGATCGGGCAGAGCCCCGCGACGATCGCTGATGCCGCTCCGCCCGACGACCCGCCGCAGCTGCGTTCGAGGTTCCACGGGTTGCGCCCGGGCGGATATGCGGGGGGCTCGCTCACGTTGAGCGGCCCGAACTCGGGCGTCACGGTCTTGCCGAGGATCGTGAAGCCGGCGTGGCGGATGCGAGCTACCAGCTCGTCGTCACGATCGGGGATGCGGTCGGCCCACAGCTCCGTACCGTGCGTGGAGCGGATGCCCGCGGTGTCGTTCAGATCCTTGATCGAGATCGGCACACCGCAGAACTCGGGCACGTCTTCGCCGCTGCTGAGTGCCTTCTCAGCCGCGCGCGCGGTGTCGAGCGCGTGGTCGGCCGACACGGTGATGTACGCGCCGAGTCGAGGGTTGATGCGCTCGATGCGCTCGAGGTACAGCTCGGTGAGCTCGACGGGTGACACGTCACACGTTCGCAACATCGACGCCTGATCGAGCGCGGATGTGAATGCGAGATCGTCACTTTTCATGTCGTCGGACAGTACCCCTCGCTTGACTTTGTGTGAACGGTGCCTAGCATTCGCCAAATGATGCGACACGGGGGAACGCCGGCATTCAGAACTGCACTCGCTCTGGCTCTGACGCTCACGTTCGTAGCCGCGGCATGCGGCGACGACTCGGACAGCTCGGCCGCCACGACTGCGGGCGGCGGTGCAGCTACCACTGCTGCGGGCGCAGCCACCACAGCGGCGGCGGAGACGACTACCACGGTGGAGCTCACCGGCCCGCCGATCAAGCTCATGGTGATGTTCGAAGGCACTGGCGCGGTGGCCACCCCCGAGGTGACCGAAGGCGCCAAGGCCGCGGCCGACGCGATCAACGCTGCCGGCGGCATCGGCGGATCGCCGATCGAGCTCGTCGAGTGCGACCTGAAGAACGATCCGAACGCAGCCACCGCGTGTGGCAACCAAGCCGTCTCCGAGGGCGTGGTGGCGGTCGTCGGCCCGGTGAGTGCGAACGCGGGCCAGTACTTCCCGATCCTCGAAAAGGCCCAGATCCCGGTCGTCGGCAACGTGCCGGCAGCCGCCGCCGACTTCACGTCGGTTGATTCGTTCCCGTTGTACGGCGGCATCGTCAGTGCGTCCGCTGGACTCGCTCTCGAACTCACGACGCTCGCTGGCTCGAAGGCAGTGAGCCTCGCCCGCATCGACCTCGCCGCGGCATCGGCCATCGGGATCTTCGCCAATCAGGCCCTCGCGCCCATGGGGCTGAAGGTGATCAACGACGTCAGCATCCCGGTCGGGGCGCCTGACATGTCGACCTACGTGGCCTCGGTGCTGCAGGGAGGCACCGACGGCGTGCTCGTCGGCCTGAGCGGCCAGGACGCCACCAACTTCATCATCGCCCTGAAGCAGTCCAACCCGAACGTCCCCATCTCTGCGACGACGACTGACTTTGCCGGCGTCGTCAAGGCGCTCGGCGACGCCGCGAACGGGATCTACGTCACGGCCTTCTTCAACAACGCGACGACCGATCCCACAGGGTTCGGCAAGTACCAAGCAGCGATGGAGGCAGCGGGTTTCAAGGACCTCACCGGCTTCCGCTCGAACGCGTACTCCGCGGTCCAGGTCGTCGCCGAGGTGCTGACGGATCTTCCCGAAAAGACGGCTGCGGCGCTCTACGCGAAGCTCCCGACGGTCACGGGGCTGAAGGTCGACCTTCTGCCGCCACTGCAGTTCACGACCCCCGCGGGAGCGATCCCGCGCGTGTTCAACGTCTGTGGCTATTTCCAGCAGCTCGACAACGGCGACTTCAAGACGCTGAGCGACGGCTTCATCGACATGTTCACGGGCAAGCCCTGCTAGATCCTCTTTCCATATGGACGTAGTCCGCTTCGCGCTCCTCGGACTCGGAGCGGGCTCGGTGTACGCCCTCATGGCGTTGGGCCTGGTCCTCGTCTATCGAGGATCCGGTGTCCTGAACTTCGCGCAGGGCGCGATGGGGATGATCGGCGCGTTCACGTTCTACGTGTGGCGCGACGACGGCATGCCCACCGTTCTCGCCTTCGCGCTGTCGGTCGGACTGGGCATCGCAATCGGCGTCGCAACCCACTTCCTCATCATGCGGCCCCTGCGTCGCGCGCCGGCGATCTCGCGATTGATCGCGACCCTCGCGCTGCTGACCGTATTGATTGCGCTCGGCCTCGAACTGTGGGGTGACACGCCGCGCATCGTCTCGCACATCCTCCCGCTCAGCACCGTCACGGTCTTCCCCGGCGTCGACCTCGGCGTCGATCGCCTGATCCTGTTCGGGGTCGCGGTCGTCCTCACGATCGGGCTCACGTTCCTCTCGCGGCGCACTCGCTTCGGGATGGCGACGAGCGCGGTGGCCGAGAACCGACGCGTCCCCGCGATGCTCGGGATCTCACCCGACATCGTGGCCGGCGCCAACTGGGGGCTCGGGGGCGGCCTCGCGGTCGTCGCCGCGATCCTGGTCGTCAACGTCAGCGGGCTCAACGTCACGAACCTCGCGCTGCTGGTCGTGCCCGGCATGGCGGCGGCGCTGGTCGGCGCGTTCCGCTCGTACTGGCTGACACTCGCGGGCGGTCTGCTCATCGGCGTCCTCGAGAGCGAGGTCGCGTTCCTGCAGACGAAGGTGTCTGATCCCGCGTCGCTGCAGGGGTGGGGCCGGTCGGTGCCGTTCGTCGTCATCATCGTCGTGCTCATGGTGCGAGGGCGCGCGCTCCCCCTGCGCAGCGAGGCATCAGAACGACCGCCGGAGGTCGGCAGCGGACGGGTGCGACCCGCGGTCGCACTCCCGCTCGCCGCGTTCGGCATCGCGATCATCGGATTCGGACTCCCGACGAACGGCGTCGAGGCGGCGACGACGACCGCAACCACGGCGATCGTCGTGCTCTCGCTCGTCGTCGTGACCGGCTACGCGGGACAGCTCTCACTCGCGCAGTTCGCGCTCGCAGGCACGGGCGCGTGGATCGCGGCGCGCCTCGTCGTGAACTACGACTTCCCGTTCGAACTGGCCGCCGTGATCGGCATCGCGGGAACCGTGCCCGTCGGTCTCCTGGTTGGCCTGCCCGCGCTGCGATCTCGAGGCGTGAACCTTGCCGTCGCGACGCTCGGACTCTCGCTCGTCGTCGAGAGCCTGATCCTCAACAACCCGCGCCGCACCGGTGGCATCACGGGCACACAGATCGGCTCGGTGTCGTTCTTCGGGTTCGACTTCGACACCGCCGCGCATCCCGAGCGCTACGCCGTGCTCGCCTTCGTCTGCTTCGTCGTGCTCGCGTTCGGCGTCGCCAACCTCCGGCGGGGGCGCGCCGGAAGACGCCTCGTCGCGGTCCGCACCAACGAGCGCGCCGCCGCTTCGCTCGGCATCAGCGTCGTAGGAGCCAAGCTTTACGCGTTCGGGCTGGGGGCCGCGATCGCGGCCGTCGGGGGCGTGCTCATCGGCTTCCGACGGCCGAGCGTCGTCTTTTACCCGACGTTCTCGGTGTTCCAATCGATCCTCGTCGTGCTGTACGCGGTCATCGGCGGCATCGGTTACGTCGCCGGTGCCCTCATCGGTGCCGCGCTCGCGCCGAGCGCGATCGTCCCCTACGCGTTCGGCGACCTGTTCCACAGCGAGGCCGCCGTACAGCTCACGCTCGGGATACTCGTGTTCGTCGTGCTCCTCACCGTTCCGAACGGCATCGCGAGCATCGTCACGAAGGTGCTGAAGCAGGTGACGAAGGGCGCAGCGCTCGGGGAGGGCGGTCGGCCGACCATCACGCCGAAGACGCTCGAAGCCGAGGGCGTGCGCGTGCGGTTCGGGGTCGTCGACGCCCTCGACGGCGTGTCAATCACGGTGCGTCCCCGGGAAGTGCTCGGCCTCATCGGACCGAACGGTGCCGGCAAGTCCACACTGATCGACGCGCTCACCGGCTTCGCCAAGCCGGCCGCGGGCAGCGTCACGCTCGACGGTGTCGACATCACGTCCTGGTCGGCCCGCAAGCGTGCCGTGGCCGGCGTCGGTCGGTCGTTCCAGAGCCTCGAGCTCTTCGACGGCATGACCGTGCGCGAGAACCTGCGTACGGCAGCCGACAAGCGCGACTGGCTCGCCTACCTCACCGACCTCGTGCACCCGGGGAAGGCACCCCTGAGTGCGGCCGCGTCAGCCGTCGTGCAGGAGTTCGGGCTCGAGGACGACCTCGATCGCAAGCCCGAGGAGCTGTCGTTCGGAAAACGCCGACTGGTGGCACTCGCTCGCGCGGTCGCGACCGAGCCGTCGGTGCTGCTGCTCGACGAGCCGGCCGCGGGTCTCGGCGAGCACGAGACCGCCGAGCTCGGCCACCTCGTGCGCCGGCTCGCCGACGAGTGGGGAATGGCGGTGCTGCTCGTCGAGCACGACGTGTCACTTGTGCTCGGCGTGTGCGACCGCGTGTCGGTGCTCGACTTCGGCAGGGTCATCGCGCATGGCGACCCCGAGTCGATCAGCCGCGACCGGGGCGTCGTCGAGGCGTACCTGGGCGACGAGCAGTCCGCGGCGCTGCCCCGCGTCGCTGCATCGGTCGCCAGCGACGAACCGGTGCTCTCCGCCCACGGGCTCTCGGCCGGCTACAACGAGCAGCCCGCGGTGCACGACGTCGACCTCGCGGTGCGGCCGGGCGAGGTGTTGCTCGTGCTCGGCGCGAACGGCGCTGGCAAGAGCACGATGCTGCTGGCACTCGCGGGCGAGCTGCGGCCGCTCGCGGGTGAGGTGCGCTGGCAGGGCCGATCGATCGACCAACCCTTGCACCGCCGGGCCGCGAGCGGCACCGCGCTCGTGCCCGAGGAGCGGTCAGCCGTGCGATCGCTTTCGGTCGCCGACAACTTGAAGCTCGGAGGCGTGTCGATCGAAAGCGCGATCGAGCTGTTCCCCGAGATCGAGCCGCTCCTCGGGCGCAGCGCCGGCCTGATCTCGGGCGGCGAGCAGCAGATGTTGACGCTCGCGCGCGCCCTCGGAAGGCGGCCGCAGCTGGTGCTGGCCGACGAGGTGTCGCTCGGTCTCGCTCCGCTCGTCGTCGATCGGCTGCTCACCGCGTTGCGGGCGGCCGCCGACCGCGGCATGGCGGTGGTCGTCGTCGAGCAGCGGGCCCGGCGCGCCCTCGACATCGCCGACCACGTCGTCGTGCTCCGGCGCGGCAGAGTCGAGCTCAGCGGACCCGCGGCCGAGCTGCGCGACTCGTTCGACCGGATCGAACGGGCCTATCTCACCGGCGTGCAGGAGTGAACGTCACCGGCATGTGACGCACCCCGGCGATGAAGCTCGACGCCATGCGCTCGGGCTCGCCGGCAGGGGCAAGGTCGGGGCATCGGGTGAGCAGCTCGCGCAGCAGCGCGGCGATCTCGATGCGCGCGACGTGCATGCCGAGGCAGAGATGCGGACCACCGCCGCCGAACGCCATGTGCGGATTGGGGTCGCGACCCACGTCGAAGCGATCGGCATCGACGAACACATCGGCGTCACGGTTCCCCGAGCCGTAGAACACCATGATCTTGTCTCCCGCCGCGATCGGTTGGTCGCGGATCACCGTGTCTTCCATCGCAGTGCGACGGAAGTGCGCGACCGGAGAGGTGCACCGGAGCATCTCGTCGACCGCCGTCGGCAAGAGGGTGTCGAGGTCGGCCTGCAGCCGGGCACGCTCATCGGGGTTGTCGAACAGCAGCTGCACGCCTGCGGCAACGAGGTTCCGCGTCGTGTCGCCACCCGCGTTGACGAGCAGCAGGAAGAACCAGTTGAGCTCCGCGTCGGTGAGCCGGTCGCCGTCGATCTCGGCCTGGACCAGCGTCGACGCGATGTCGTCGCTCGGCTTCTCGCGCTTGGCCTGGCTCACTTGGTCGGCGTAGTTCAGCATCTCGATCATGGCCGCCGCGCGCCGCTCGGGCGGCGCGACCGCGTCGTCATTCGTGTGCATGAGCTCGGTGAGCTCGTAGAGGTGCTCACCATCTGCGCGCGGGATGCCCATCAGCTCCGCGATCAGGCCCGACGGAAGGCGACCGGCCACGTCGGCGACGAGGTCGCACTCACCCCGCTCGACGACGTCGTCGACGATCTCACGCGCGAGCTCCTCGATGCGCTCGCGCAGCAGCTCGGCGTTCTTCGGTGTGAATCCGCGGCTCACGAGGAGCTTGAACCGGTCGTGCTGCGGCGGGTCCATGTTCAGCATCATCTGGCGGGACGCGATGAGACCCATCTCGTCCGGGTCACCGACCATCGTCCCCTTGGCATACGAGCTGAACAGCCGGGGCTGCCGACTCACCATCCGGATGTCTTCGTACTTGGTGAGGGCCCAGAAGTCTTCGCCCTCGGGATACGGGTGCCGGAACACGGGCGCGTGGCTCCGGAGCCACGCGTACTGCTCCCACGGATGACCGTGCGCGAACGTCGCGGGAGAGACGAGATCGATGTCGCTTGGGTCCATCGCGGGCGACGCTAATCGTCGCCCGAGGATCAGCTCGCGGCCGTGGTGGCGACTGCGTCCGAGCTGGAAGCGCCGCCTGCGGTGGTCACGGCGCCAGCGGGCACCGAGGTGGCGGGCGTGTTGTTGTTGGTGTCGTCGCTGTCGTCGCTGCACGCGACGGTGGCGCTCAGGAGCAGCGCGAGGGCGGGTACGGCAAAGAGGTACTTCGGGCTCAGCTTCATGAACTCCTGCGTACCCGAGACGGGCTACTGCGAACCTGTGACTTCGATGACGGTCATGCTCGCGGGTTACCGTTCGGCCGTGCCGAGCTTCGACGACGGTCAGCGGATCCGCACCGAGGTCCTCGGCGCCGAGCACGTCGAGCGCTCGAATGCCAACGCGACCGACCTCGATCGCACGTTCCTCGAGTGGATCACGACGAACGTCTGGGGCGACTTGTGGGCCGACCCGACGCTCGATCGCAAGACCCGCAGCATGATCACGATCGCGATCCTCGCTGCCCTGGGGCGCGACGAGCTCGCCCTGCACCTGCGAGCGTCGCTCGGCACCGGCGTGAGCGACGCCGAGCTCGCCCAAGTGCTGCAGCACGTCGCCATCTATGCGGGCGTGCCCGCCGCAAACCACGCGTTCCAAGCCGCAAAAGCGGCCCGAGCCCGATGAGGCGCCCATGAGCATCAGCTACAAGCCCCGCGCCTACGACGACCATCCGCCGTTCCTGTACTCCGACTACAAGGGCACCCGGAAGCGCTCCCCGGCGATGCCGTTGATCCCCCTGGTGCAGTCGCTCTCGGAGATCACCGGCCCGGGCCCGGTCTGGACCGAGCTGTCAGAGGAGGACGCCGACCTCACGACGAACGCGGGCACGGGCGGCGAGGCGATCGGTCAACGGTCGATCATCACGGGCCACGTCATCGACGAGAACGGCGAGCCGGAACCCGACGTGCTCATCGAGATCTGGCAGGCGAACGCGTGCGGCCGGTACATGCACTGGCGCGAGGTCGACTTCCCGGCGCCGCTCGACCCGAACTTCCTCGGGGTCGGCCAGTGCCGCACGAACGCCCAGGGCGAGTATCGCTTCCTCACGGTCAAGCCGGGGCCCTACCCGTGGGGCAACCACCACAACGCGTGGAGGCCGGCCCACATCCACTTCTCGCTGCTCGGTCCCGCACTCGCCACCCGCCTCGTGACGCAGATGTACTTCCCGGACGATCCGCTGTTCGACCTCGACCCGATCTTCCAGTCGGCGCCCCCTCAGGCACGCCAGCGCATGGTGTCGGCCTACGACCACGACGTCACGATCCCGAACTGGGCGCTCGGGTACCGCTGGGACATCGTGCTGCGAGGCACGGAGTGACCCGGACAACCTACGGGCCGACTCCGTCGCAGACCGTCGGGCCGTACTTCACGATGCGGCTCTCGGGTGAGGGCGAGAACGTCCTGACCTCCCCGGAGACCGTCGGCGAGCGCATCCGGGTCGAGGGGTTCGTGTTCGACGGTGATCGCAACCACATCGAAGACGCGCTCATCGAGCTGTGGCAGGCGAACGCCGCGGGTCGCTACAACCACCCGGCGGACGAGAGAGACGATGTGCCTCTCGACCCCGCGTTCACCGGCTTCGGTCGTTGCGCGAGCGACTTCAAGACCGGCGCGTACTCGTTCCTCACCATCAAGCCGGGTTGTGTCCCGCATCCGAGCGGCGAGCTGCAGGCACCCCATCTCTCGCTGATCGTCCAGTCGCGCGGCATGCTCGACCCGACCTACACGCGCGTGTACTTCAGCGACGAGGCCGACGCGAACGCGGTCGATCCGGTCCTGACGACTGTTCCCGACGCGCGTCGTTGGACGTTGATCGCCGAGCGAACGGACGACGACGAGCCGATCGCGACGTATCGCTTCGACGTGCGATACCAAGGCGACGACGAGACCGTCTTCTTCGACGTGTAGCCGTGAGCGTCTATCCGGGCTTCTCCACGCAGGCGATGGACTCCATCTGGAGCGACCAGTCGCGTGTGAACGCGATGGTCGACGTCGAGTCGGCGGTCGCGTTCGCGCAAGGCGAAGCCGGCGACATCCCCAAAGGTGCGGCCCAGGCGATCGCCGCGGCGGCCGCGGTCGAACCGGTGCCGACGAGGGTCCTCAGCGACGGCTGGGTCGCAGGCACACCCGTGCTGCCCCTGCTCGACGTGTTGCGCTCGCGTCTCGACCCCAGCGCCGCCGAGCACCTCCACCGCAAGCTCACGACCCAGGACGTCGTCGACACCGCGACGATGAGCTTGGCGCGCGACAGCGTCGCGGAGCTGCGCCGTCTCGGCACCGAAGCCAAGGCCGCACTCACGAGTGCCATCGACCGCTTCGGCACGATCCCCAC
Organism: uncultured Acidimicrobiales bacterium; assembly: GCA_963802505.1. Lineage (GTDB taxonomy): Bacteria > Actinomycetota > Acidimicrobiia > Acidimicrobiales > DATKAS01 > DATKAS01. The sequence continues at coordinate 331,508 of CAWDJB010000002.1, forward strand.
CCAGGCCCGGTCGTTCCTGCAGCCCGCAGCCGAGACGACGTTCGCCTTTCGGATCGAGCGCTGGATGGCACCGCTCGACGCCCTGCTGTGCTTCCCGACTCGCTTCCCCGTGCAGATCGGCGGCCTCATCGGCGATCGAGACGGCATCAGCGAGGAGGTCGCGCGACTCGCCGCCGACTGGCTCGAGCTCGACGAGGCGCAGAGTGCGTGGCACTCCGACCGCACCCCGGTCCTCGACATCGTCACGCAGGCGCTGCGCTTCGCGCAGTGGGCCGAGAAGGTCGCCGGCGACATCGCGATCCTCAGCGCCTTCGGCGAGGTGAAGACCCGAGGAGGCGGATCGAGCGCCGCGGCCGGCAAGCAGAACCCGATCGACGCGATGCGCGCGATGGCCGCGGCCGAAGCGTGCGCGGGCGTCGCGACGATCGTGCTCACCGGGAAGCCCCACGAGCTCGAACGTGGCCTCGGCTCGTGGCACGCCGAGTGGTTCGCGATCCCCCTGGTCTTCATGACCTCGGGCGCCGCGATGGAAGCCTGCCGGGAATCCCTGTCCTCGATGGAGGTGGTCACGTGACGGACTCGATCGTCGCGAGCGACGGCACGCGCATCGCGTTCGACCTCCTCGGCGACTCCGATGCGCTGCCGATCGTCCTCGTTCACTCGCTCGGCTGCGACCACCAGATGTGGGACCACCAGCTGGGCCAGCTCGCCCGCACGCACCGTGTCGTCGCCCTCGACCTCCGAGGGCACGGCGAGAGCGACGCGCCCGACGCCGACTACACACTCGATCGTCTCGGCAATGACGTGATCGAGGTCGCCGACGGGCTCGGAATCGACAGCTTCGACTACTGCGGCCTCTCGGTCGGCGGGCTCATCGGGCTCTGGCTCGGACTCAACGCAGGTGCCCGCGTTCGTTCGCTCACGCTGTGCAACACCGGCGCCAAGATCAGCGAGGTCGAGCGGTGGGACGAGCGGATCGAGGTCGCTCGGACTCGCGGGATGGAACCGCTCGTCGACGCGGTCATCGACCGTTGGTTCACACCGGAGTTCGTCGACGACCAGCCCGAAGTCGTCGAGCAGTACCGGTTCCGCCTGCTCGAGACCGATCCGAAGGGCTACGCCGGATGCTGCGCGGCGATCCGTGGCGCCGACCTCAGAGACGACGTGCACGCGATCGCCACGCGGACGTTGATCGTGGCGGGCACGCGCGACGTCGCCACTCCCCCCGAGCTCTCGGAGCTCCTGGCCACCCAGATCACTGGGAGCACCCTGACCCTGCTCGAGGCGGGCCACCTCAGCAACCTCGAGCAGCCCGAGGCGTTCACCGACGCGCTGACGCACTTCCTCACATGACCCGAACGCGCGTCGTGATCATCGGCGGCGGGCCCGCGGGCTTGTTGCTCGCTCACCGCCTCCACCTCGCTGGCCACGATGCGACCATCCTCGAACGCCAGACGCGCGAATACGTCATGGCGCGCATCCGCGCCGGCGTGCTCGAGTGGGGCTCGGTCGACATGCTGCGCGATGCCGGCCTCGGCGACCGGATGATGACCGAGGGCTTCGTGCACGACGGCGTCGGCATGTCGTTCCTCGGGCAGCTGGTGCGCATCGACTTCAAGCGCTTCACCGGCAAGGCCGTGTTGATCTACGGGCAGACCGAGGTCACGAAGGACCTCTACACCGCACTCGACGCCGAGGGCGTGCCGATCGTCGACGAGGCGCTCGATGTCACCCCTCACGACGTCACCACCGACGCGCCCTACGTCACCTACGAGAAGGGCGGCGCCACCCATCGCATCGATTGCGAGTACATCGCCGGCTGCGACGGCTACCACGGCGTGAGCCGCCCCACGATCCCGAGCTCGCTCTTGCGCGAGTACGAGCGCGAGTACCCGTTCGGCTGGCTGGGCGTGCTCTCCGAGACACCGCCCGTGGACGACGAGCTGATCTACGCGCATCACGAGCGCGGCTTCGCGCTGTGCTCGATGCGCCACAAGATGCTCAGCCGGTACTACGTGCAATGCCCGCTCGACGACTCGGTCGAAGACTGGTCCGACGAGCGCTTCTGGGACGAGCTGCGCCGGCGGCTCCCCGACGATGTCGCGGCTCGCATGGTCACAGGGCCCTCGATCGAGAAGTCGATCGCACCGCTGCGCAGCTTCGTCGCGGAGCCGCTCCGCTACGGACGGCTGATGCTCGCCGGCGACGCCGGCCACATCGTGCCGCCGACAGGTGCGAAGGGCTTGAACCTCGCGTTCTCGGACGTGCACTACCTCTTCGAGGGGCTCGACGACGCGCTGTCGGGGCGGGGCACGACGGGCATCGAGGGCTATTCCGACCGCGCACTTCGCCGCGTGTGGCAAGCCGTCCGATTCTCGTGGTGGATGACGACGCAGCTGCATCGCTTTCCCGAGACCGGCGAGTTCGGCCTCAAGATGCAAGAGGCGGAGCTGTCGAACCTCGCTCGTTCCGAGACTGCGCAACGACTCATGGCCGAGAACTACGTGGGTCTGCCGATCTGATGCCCGAGCTTCCCGTCAACGACACGACGATCTGGTACGAGCGCGATGGCATCGGGCCGCCGTGCCTGGTGCTCCACGGTGGCCTCGGCGTCGACCACACCATGTACCGGCGCTCGCTTCAGCCGCTCGCCGAGCGGCTCGAGCTCGTGTTCGTCGACCACCGCGGAAACGGACGCTCAGGACGACCGCCGGTCGAGACGATCACCATCGAACAGCTCGCCGACGACGCAGCGGCGCTCGCCCGTGCGCTCGGCTTCGATCGCATCCTCGTGTTCGGCCACTCCTACGGCGGCTTCGTCGCGCAAGAGCTCACGTTGCGCCATCCCGAGCTCGTCGGCGCGCTCATGCTGATCGACACCACGCCCGGGCAGCTCGGCACCGGCGAGTCGGAAGACGACTATCGCGGCGACCCGCCTCCCCCGGAGTTGATCGAGCTCGTGTCGAGGGTGCCCGAGAACGACGAGGACCTCGCCGAGGGCATGGCGGTGCTCGTCCCTCTGTATCTCCATCGAGCAGATGCAGGCGCGGTCGCCGCGCTGTTCGATCAGACGGTGTACGCACGCGACGCGATGGTGCAGGGGTTCGTCTCCCTCAGCACGTGGAGCTCGGTCGACCGCTTGCCCGCCATCTTGGTGCCGACGCTCGTCACCGTCGGGCGCCATGACCTGATCACGTCTCCGCCTCAAGCCGACCGGATCGCGGACCGGCTGCCGCACAGCCAGCGCGTCGTGTTCGAGCACAGCGGCCACATGCCGTGGCTGGACGAGCCTGACGTCTTCTTCCCCTTCGTCCACGGTTGGCTCGACACGGTGACGGCCAGCTGGTGAGGATCAGATGACGAAGAGCGTCGCGCCGAGCAGCAGCAGACCCGCGCCGTAGACCCGCTCCAGCATCGCCGCCTGCATGCGCAGCGCGGTCTTGGCGCCGAGGCTCGAGAGCGGCACCGATGCGAGCCCGAAGACGAGCGTCACCGTCCAGTCGATGTGGCCCAACGCCGCGTGGACGAGGGTGCCCGGGATCGCGAGGACAGCGGCGACGGCGAGCGAGCAGGACAGTGCCGTCTTGATCGGGAGCTTCAGTGCCGCGAGGTAGAGCGGCACGAGAAGGAAGCCACCGGAGTTGGCGAGCAGTCCGGCGAGCAGGCCGACCGCCACCGCCACCAGTGCAAGTCGCAGGGCCCGCCCCGGCAGGTCATCGCGGACGACCTCACCGTCGTCGGGCTTGACGAGCACCTTCAGGCCGATCAGCGCGATCAGCACGTCGGTCACCTTGATGAGCACGTCTCCGTCGACCCATCGAGTGAGATACGCGCCGAGGATCGTCGCCGGCACTCCGAAGGCGATGCTCCAGCGGACGACTCGGCCGTCCGTGATGCCGAACCGGCGATACCGGTTGTACGCGACGAGCGTGCCCGGGATGGTTGCCGGCAACGGCGAGGCCACGGCGACGAGCGGGGGAACGCCGATCGCGGCGAGCAGCGGCGTGGCAATGGCCGATCCGCCCTTGCCGAAGAGGCCACCGAGATAGCCGACGCCCGCTCCGATCAGGGCGATGGCGATCCAGTGCACCTCTCCAGGGGACCATGACGAGAAGGTGCGGTCCAAGACTATGTTTCTCTTGATCCCATAGATTTCCTCTATGGAGTTCCATCAGCTGCGCTACGCCCTCGCGGTCGTGGACGAGGGCACGTTCACGGCGGCCGCCGCGACCTGCTTCGTCGCCCAGCCTTCGCTCTCCCACGCGATCCGCACACTCGAGCGTGAGCTCGGAGTCGACCTCTTCCATCGGGTGGGCCGCCGCCCGACGCTGACGGCGGCCGGCGAGGCGTTCGTGCCCACGGCTCGCGAGGTGATGCGAGCGATCGACACCCTCCGGGCTGAAGTCGACGCCGTCGCAGGCGTCGTCGCCGGTCATCTCGACCTCGTCACCTTGCCCACGCTCGCGGTCGATCCGGTGACGCCGCTCGTCGGGGCGTTCCGCACCGCACACCCGAACGTGACGGTGCGGCTCGCTCATCCCGAGAACGTCACCGCGCTCGTCGAAGCGGTGAGGTCGGGCGAGAGCGAGGTCGGGATCACCGAGCTTCCGATCGCCGCCGAGCGGCTCCGCGCGCTCCCGCTCGGCCGCCAGGAGCTCGTCGCGATCCTTCCGCCAACGAGTGAGGTCCCGGGCCGGCTCGACATGCACGCGCTGGCGCGCCACCCGCTCGTCACGCTGCCTGCGGGCACCTCCACCCGGAACACGCTGGACGCCGCGTTCACGGCGGCCGGTGAGGAGCCCATGATCGCCGTCGAGACCGATCAGCGCGAGGCGGTCGTCCCCCTGGTGCTCGCCGGCGCGGGCGCTGCCGTCGTGCCGGCCCCGATGGCGGAGGTGGCGCGCCTGCAGGGAGCAGTCATCGCCCGACTCCGCCCCGCGCTGTGGCGCGAGCTCGGGCTGATCCACCGTGAAGCGACGCTCTCCCCCGCGGCGCGGGCGTTCATCGCCATCGCGCGAGGCGTCTAGCGAGCACGGCCGCGTGTCAGTACAAGCGCTCGACCCTCGCGTCCACCCACACATCGAGCAACGACGGGGCCGGGCTGCTCGAACGACTCGCGGAGCGCGGGCGCGAGGCGCTCCGCGGTGTCGACCCGCTCGGCGGTGAGGCCGAAGCCGATTGCGAGGCTCACGAAGTCGATGCCCGGCAGGTTCACGCCCGGCAACGTCTCGATGCCCATCGCGAGGCCGAACGCCTTGAGCGCTGAGTATCCGCGGTTGTTCAGGATCACGAACGTGATCGGGAGCTCGAGCTCAGCTGCAGTCCACAGCGCCTGGATCGAGTAGAGGCTCGACCCGTCGCCGAGCAGGCAGACCACCCGCCGCTCCGGCCGAGCGAGACCGATGCCCACCGCGGCCGGCAGCGCCCAGCCGAGCCCGCCGCTCGCGCCGCAGTAGAAGCTGTCGCTGCGTCGGATCGGGAAGTGGTCGTGCATCGCGTTGCGATGGGACGGTGCCTCCTCGACGAGCACGGCGTCGTCGGGCGTCACCTCACGAAGGGTGTGGAGCGCGAACGCACCTGACATCGGATCGCCAGCAGGCGGGACGGCTCGCGACTTGCGGCCGGCAGGCTCGCGCTCCGACGCGATCACGCGCCCGAGCAAGTCGGCGATGCCACGGCGGAGCGTCGTGACGACGGCGGCACCGACCGGCGCGAACGCGGCGGCATCGGGATCGTCGGTGAGCAGGAACAGCGCGGTGCCCTCAGCGATCGCGTCGCCCTCGGAACGCACGTGGTAGGTGAACACAGGCGCGCCGAGCACGACCACGACATCGTGCGGCGCGAGCTGCTCTGAAAGTCGACCTCGCGCCGGCGTGAGGAAGCCCGCGAACGCGGGGTGGTCCTCCGGAAAGCTGCACCGGCCCGACAACGGGCTGACCCACACCGTCGCTCCGATGCGCTCGGCGAGCGCGACGACGAGATCGAATGCTCCGTCTCGATCGACGCCTGCACCGACCACGAGCGCGGGATGCGCGCTGTCGTTCAGTGCGGCGGCCACCGCTCCGAGCGCCTCTGGCTCGCCCACGAAGTCGCCCCGAACCTCGCGGCGAGTGATGGTCACCGCATCGGCATCCCAGTCGTCCTCGGGGATCGAGACGAACGTCGGCCCCTGCGGCGCCTGCATCGCGGTGTAGTACGAGCGGGCGATCGCGGCGGGCACGTCGGCGGCCCGAGCCGGCTCGACGCTCCATTTCACATACGGCTTCGGCAGCTCGGTTGCCTGCTCGGAGAACAGGAACGGCTCTCCCGTGAGCAGCTCGCGGGACTGCTGGCCCGCGGTGATCACGAGCGGCGTCTGGTTGCGCATCGCCGTGAAGATGCTGCCGAGCGCATGGCCCACGCCGACGGCTGAGTGCAGGTTCACGAACGCGGCGTTGCGGGTCGCCTGCGCGTATCCATCGGCCATCGCGACTACCGAGGATTCCTGAAGCGCCAGGACGTAGCGAAAGTCGGCCGGCGCGTCCCTGAAGAAGCGCAGCTCGGTCGAGCCGGGGTTGCCGAAGATCGTGGTCATGCCGAGATCACGCATGAGCGCGTGGGTGGCAGACCGAACGGTCTCGCTCACAACCGCCTGCTGTTCGCGTTCCAGTTGCGCTCGAGGTTGTCGATCAAGGCCGGGCTGTACAGGCAGTAGGCCTGCTCACGGGCGTAGTTCGCCATGTACCGGCGGAACACGTCGAGCGGCTCGTGCGCGACCCGCAGCGCCTTGCGATTCGCGAGGAGGCTCGTCATCCCCGAGCTCGTGAGCTCGCCGGCGGCCCGGTCGACGGCTGCTGACATGTCCGCTCCCGACACCACTTCGGCCGCGATCATGCGGCCCTCGGGCGTGTCGGCCCTGAACACGTAGTTGAAGAAGATCGCCTGCCGCGTCAGGCCCTCGCCGACGAAGCGGGGCAGACGAAGGTTCGCGGAACCCGGGATGATCCCCTCCTTGCGCGCCGGAAGGTTGAAGTACGAGCCCGTCTCCGCGATGACGCGGTCCATGACGAGCAGCCACTGGCAGGCTCCGCCGATGGCGAACGTCTCGACCGCGGCGATCCACGGCTTCTCGCGACGATGCTCGAGATCGTCGGCCTCGAACGCACCGACGCTGTGCCCGCGATACATCTTGCTCACGCCCCCGAGCTCGCGCTCGAGCATGAACTCGACCAGCGAGATCTTCCCGTAGTACAGGTGCGTGAGGTTGATCCCGGCTCCGAAGATGCGCCGACCCTCGTACTTCGGATGCGTCGCAGGCGCGCCGCGTACGACTCCTACCTCGATCGCGTCGTCGAGCAGCACCAAGTCGACGGCGGTCTCGAACGCCGCGGTCGACTGGTCGTCCTCCGCGTTGAGGAATGCATGGTTCTGGATGGTGATGCGGCCGACCTGACCATCTCGCTCGAGGAGGATCGGGCCGAGGTCGACGTGGCCCGTGCGCCGGAACGAGTCGATGTGCGACAGAGCCTCGGGCCGCGGCTGGGACATCGCGTGCATGAGATGCAGGCCGCTGCGAGGTCGCGCCAGCACATGCGCGACGAACACGCCCTGGTCGATCTCGAGGCCGGCCTTCTGCTTCTGGGGCAGCTCGCGCTCGGCATCGATGTCGTCGCGGGTCGGGACGAGGCCGGGATAGCGCTCGGCCGCCGCGTACACGAGGTCGCTCACCCGAAGGTCGCGTCGAAGTCCGTCGGTGAGCTCGTCGTAGATCGCGTCGATGTGCTCGTGCAGATGCTCGTCGCGAGCCGACCGAAGGTCGGTGGTCACGTGCCCCCGACCCTCGACTCCACGCCCGCCCAGTGAGGCTCGCGGAGCTCGCGCTTGAGCACCTTCCCCGCGCCGGACTTCGGCAACGGTTCCGTGCGCAGCTCGATCTGCTTGGGCACCTTGTAGCCCGCGATCGCTTGCCGGCAGTGCTCGACGAGCTCCCGCTCGGTGATGTCGGTGCGAGGGATCACCACGGCGTAGACGGCTTCGCCCCACTGAGGGTCGGGCACGCCGAACACTGCGGCCTCGAGCACCGCGGGATGCCGGTAGAGCACGTCCTCGACCTCGGTGCTGTATACGTTCTCGCCTCCGCTCACGATCATGTCCTTCGCCCGATCGACCAGGTAGACGTAGCCCTCGTCGTCGAGATACCCGAGGTCACCCGAGTGGTACCAGCCGTCGACGAGCGCGGCCGCGGTCTGCTCGGGCTTGTTCCAGTAGCCGGCCATCACGTTGTCGCCTCGGATGCTCACCTCGCCGACCTCACCGAGCGGCACCTCGTCGCCGTCGGTGCCGATGATTCGGATCTCGACGCCGACCGCGGGCTGGCCGCAGGACCGGGCGCGCGGTGAGTCGAGGCAGTGCTCCTCGCCGCGGAACGTCGTCGCGATCGGAGCGGTCTCGGTCGTGCCGTACATCTCGAGGAGCTCTGTGGTCGGGAAGGCGCTGTGCGCTCGGCGCAACGTCTCGGTCGCGACCGGTGAGCCCCCGTGGAAGATGGCCTTCAGGCTGATGGCGTCGCGAGGGCGAGCCATCTGCTCGTCGTTGAGCGCGGCGAGCATCGTCGGCACCAGCAGCGTGCCGGTGACGCCATCACGCTCGATGAGGTCGAGGGCGACCGCCGCGTCGAACGCCGGCAGCACGACCTGACGCCCACCGACCCAGACGGTCGGCAACACAGCAATCGAGCCCGCAGCGTGAAACAGGGGCGCCGCGATGAGCCAGCACATCTCGGGACGGAACGGAGAAAAGGCTTGGAAGTGCAATGCGTTCGCGATGAGGTTGCGATGCGTGAGCATCACGCCCTTCGCGGCGCCCGTCGTACCACCCGTGTAGAAGAGGCCCGCGAGGGTCGAGTCGGAGAGGTCGGCCGGGAAGTCGGCCGGACCCGCGTCGGCGAGCAGCTTCTCGTAACCGTCTTCGAGATCGATGACCAGCTCGACGCACGAGGGCAGACCCTCGATCACGCGGTTCGTGAACAGCACGCGGGTCTGCGAGTCCTGGAGCGCGTAGTTGAGCTCGGCGTCGGTGTGCCGTTGGTTGAGCGGTACGAGCGCCATACCCGCGCCCGGCACTGCTTGGTAGAGCTCGACGTAGCGGTGGCAGTTCGCACCGACGATCGCGACGCGGTCGCCGACGCCCACCCCGAGCCCTCGGAGCCCGCCGACGAGTCGCCGGCAGCGCTGCCACGTGTCGGCATACGTGAGCTCGATGTCACCGCATGCGATGGCGGTATGGTCCGCGGCGATCTGGTTGGCTCGCCGCAGCGGGCCGATCATCGTCGTCATGCGCGGACGCTACCCGCGGCCTACGTCTCCCTGCCGAAGAGGTCGAGCTGTGGTGCGTCGTCGGCGCGCGCGAAGCGCACCCCGCTCGCCGCGGAAGTGCTTGCTCAACGTCTGCATCTGCCCTTGGTAGTTCGAGCCGACGTCGTCGCCGTAGAGCTCGTCGGGTTCGGCGAGCATGCGCTCGAACGTGAGCTTGCAGACCCCTTGACCCTGCTCGATCATGAACGGCACGTCGTGCGCGCGGACCTCGAGCGCCGCGCGCGAGCCGAGCAGCTGGCCGTCGCGCGAGTAGCCGAACCCGGGATCGAAGAACCCCGCGTAGTGCGTCCGCAGCTCGCCGCTCGTCGGATCGAACGCGGTCATCTCCGCCGCCAATGACGGCGGCACCCGCACGCTCTCCTCGGACAGCAGCAGGTAGAAGCGCTCCGGGTCGAGGACGATGCGCTCTCGCTCCTCACTCGTCACCCGCTCCCAGTAGTCGTCGACACGGTGCGACCCGACGGCGGACATGTCCAGGCCCGGCGTGTTGAGCTTCGCCCTGAACCCCACATGCCCACGCCGGTCACCGCGCAGATCGAGGCTCAGGAACAGACCGTCGGCGAGCGCGAGATCGGCCGCGGGAACCGGCTGACCACCTCGGAAGAGCAACGGGCTGATTTGATGCGCGGCCAGCAGCTCGGTATCCGTCAACGGTGCGCGCCCGACGATCAGGCGGAGCTGGTTGAGCGAGAGCCCTTCCTCGACCTGCACCGCGAACGAGAGAGGGACGACCTCGAGGTAGAGCGGACCGCGATACCCGTCTGCGATCTCGTCGAACCGGTAGCTGCCGTCGGTGACCACGCGAGTGAACACGTCGAGGCGGCCGGTCGAGCTCTTCGGATTGGTCTTGGCCCGCATCCCCTCGGGCAGTGCGAGCTGTTCGGTGAGCGGGATGAGGTAGGGCCGGTTCGGCTCGAGCACCGCACCGCCCCGGAGGTCGAGCTCGTCGATGACGAGCGGTCGCATCTTGCGGTCGACCGTCTCGGCCCCGGGAAGAAAGCTGCAGCGCAGTCGAAAGGCTCGGGGGCCGAGCCTCAGGTCGAGGCTCGCCGGCTGCACCCGGTCTTCGGGGATCTTGTCGCCGTCGGCGTGCACGTAGCCGGCGGTGATCGCCTCGCGGATGAGCTGCGACGGGAGGACGCCTTGCGCCCCGTCAGCCACCCCACGCAACATCACGGCCACCCCGGGATCATGGCATGCGCTTGCGCACGGTCATCCCGAACGAGGTGATGACGTATCCGTCCATCCGCCGGTTGAGGTGGACGTTGGTCCACGGCTCTGTGTCGACGTGGCGGTCTTCGGGCCGGTCGCCGAGCGTGAAGTTGATCGTCATCGAGTGACCTTCCTTGGCGAGGTCGCGCTGCAGCCGCTCGAGGTCTCGACGGCGGTACAGGACGGTCTCACCCTCGTCGATCGTCGCCCAGTTGCAGCACACGTTGAGCTCCGTCGTGTGCACCGCGACGCCGCCGGGCCGCAGCACCTCCATCTGGCGATGGATGAACTCGGCACCCGCGCGGAGCGTGCCGAGATGCTCGAACGCGCACGACGACCACGAGAAGTCGAAGCCGCGGAGGTCGCTCGGGATCGACCGCATGTCGACGGGACGGAACTCCGCGTTCGCCGCGAACTCCTCGTGTGAGCACAGCTTCTCGTCGCGTGTCGCATCGAGATCGGCCGCCCATTGCGCGGCGCCCATCCAGTGATCGGCCTCGGCCGCACCAGGCGGCAGGTCGGTGACCGTCACCCGGCATCCCTGCGTGACGAGATACGACGCGATCGGCTCGCGGCCCACGCCGAAGCCGACGCCGCGCGCCCCCGGCCCGATCGCTCCCGACGACTCGAGGGCTTCGAGGATGTAGCACCACTCCCAGAGCTTGCGATGCATCAGGACCGGGTGGTGGATCCGCTCGCACCACGTCGCGAGCTTCGGGTCGCCGATCTGTGCGGCGGTGCACACCTGCGAGACCGGCCCGGCGAAGTGCGGGGCCTCGTGCTGATCGGGGCGCGCCCCGAGCTCGTTGCTGCGCTCGTGGCCCAACATCTTGTGGAACGCACGGCGAGCCCGTCGCTTCGCCCCGTTCACAGACGCCACGGGGCATGATCGCGCTCGTGGCCATCTGGACCCACTACTGGAAGCGCGAGATGGTCGACCAGGGCGAAGGCACCTACGTCGGACACACGGTCTCGAGCGTCTTCCGCCAGCGAGGCGTGGCGGCCGGCGACCGGATGTACGTGATCTCGGTCGCCGGCGGTCGGCTCCGTGTCGTCGGCCGCCTCGACGTCGAGGACGTCGTCACGCAGCAGCGTGCCGACGAGCTGTTCGGTCGACCCATGTGGGAAGGCCGTGATCACGTCGTCGCGCGGCCCGGTTCGAGCACTTCCCGGCGCACCGACGCCTACGTCGCCGACACCCGAGTTGGCGAGATCGAGTTCCTCGGGCCTGGCGGCGAGCTCATCTCCCCGAAGCTCAATCGCAAGGGCCATCCCGAAGTGCTCACGCTGCAGGGCGTGCGCGAGATCACCGCCAGGACGGCAGTGCTCTTCGACCAGGTGCTCGGCTTGAAGTCGAGCGAAAGCGAGCCGAGCTAGGCGCGGTCGCTAGGCCGCGAGCAGATGCTCGACGAAGACGCTCAGCCCGAAGTTCGAGAGTCGCTCGCCGCCACCCGTCGAGCATGGTGTGTCGGACCCGAAGCGCGGTGGCGGATCGGGCAGCTGCTCGATCAACGGAAGCACGGCGAGATCGGGTGGTCGCCCCGTCGAGTCGGCTCTCGTCGTCGTGCCGAGGCAGCGGGAGCCGCTCCAGAACGTGAACGCCTGATCGCCCGCAGTCGTGATCGAGCACACCTTCTCGTGGATCTGCTTGTGGTGGTAGCCGCACAGCAACACGAGGTTGTCGACATCGGTCGGCCCGTGGTCTGTGAACCACCGAACGTGATGGGCATCGACGAACCGCGTCTGCGTGCATCCGGGGAACTCGCAGCCCTTCACGCCCGCACGAAACATCAGCGCCCTGCGCTGATGCCGGGTCGCGCTGCGGACCTCGTTGCCGAGCCAAAGCGGCACGCCGTTGTGATGCACGAGCAGCTGCACGCTCGACTCACACAGGATGCCGGCGAGCTCGCCGTCATTGAGCCGATGGCCCGTCGACGGAATGAAGCAGTGGCCGCCGAGGCCGACGGGCTTCGTCGGATCGAAGTCGAACCCGAGCACACGAGCAATTGTCTCGAGATCGGCCGAGACCTGGACGCAGAACCGGTCGCCCCCCGCCGTCATGCCCGCTCGGTTCGCCGCGTCGATCATCAGCTGCGCCATGCGAGTCGCGATCTCGTTTGCGGTGAGCCGACGGCGCTGCTCGAGATCGGTCGGGTCGAGGTCTCTCTCGCCTGCGGCTCGCGCTGCTTGCCACGCTTCTTCCATGAGCGCGCTCGTCGGCCCGTCGAGCGCCATCTCCCACCGCTCGCGGCCGAGGCCGTCGCGCCACCGCTTGCGCCAGTAGTCGACGTCGGGATCGGGCTTGGGGTCGCCATTGCGCGACTCGCACTCGCGATACTTGGCGAAGATGCGCGCCGCCTGGCTGGGCGTCGCGTCGCGGACGACCTTCCTGACTGCCGCTTCGTTCTCGGCTGTCGCCACGCGCGCGGCCATGGCGAGCACGCCCACCGAGCACCTTCCGTCACGGGCATCGGCATGGATGGATCGGACGTGCTCGAGGCGCGCCGCGGCTCGCGCGAACCGGCTGGCCTCCGACATCGTGTAGCTGCCTCGCACCGACAGCCAGTGGGACTGGGACCTGTACCCGTCGCCCTGCCACCCCTCGATCTCGTCGAGCTCGGCGATCATCTCGACGATCTCGGCGCCGATCGCGTGGTGTTGCGCGATCAGGACGCCGAGACGGTCATTCAGCTGGTCCGCCCGCTGAGACTGGATCACTTTCGCAGGTTATCGAACTGGCGTTCGAGAAGCAACATCATTTTCAATATATTCCACTATATCTGCGCTCCGATGCCGGCGGCCGGTCTCCCACACCTCTGCGAAGGAGTCTCGAGCAGCGCCCGACTCGCGTCCGATCAGGGCCTCGACCCGGGCCCGCTCATCGAGGGCGGTCGGGGCGCCGGTCTCCTCGCGCAACGAGTCGGCGGCCCCGAGGAGGAGGGCAGCGTCCGCGGCGCGCCCGCTCGCGAGATACGAACCCACGAGGCCTTCCAAGCACTCCGCCAGGCCGGCCTCGTCGCCGAGCTCGTAGCGAAGCGCGAGGCCGCGACGGAACAGATCGTGGCTCTCGGCGTGCTCGTTGCGCCGCGCCGCGATGACGCCGAAGTTCTTGAACGTCGACGCCGTGGACTCGTGCGCCAGCCGATGTAGCGGCCCAGCCGGTTATCGTCGGCCCGCATGTACGCGGGGGAGCACGCAAAGACGCGGGCCGACGAGCCTGCCCTCATCATGGCGAACAGCGGAGAGGTCGTGACCTACCGCCAGTTCGAGGCAGCGGCCAACCGCATGGCGCACCTCTACCGCGCGCAAGGGCTACAGCGTCGAGACCATGTCGCGCTCTTCTTCGAGAACAACCCTCGCATGCTCGAGTGCGAGGGCGGGGCAGAGCGGTCGGGCCTCTACTACACGTGCATCAACTCCTACCTGGCGCCCGACGAGGTGGCCTACATCATCAACGACAGCGAGTCGCGCATCGTCGTGACGTCAGCGGCGAAGCGCGAGGTCGCGATGCAGCTGCCCGCGCTGTGTCCCAACGTCGAACGCTGGCTCATGGCCGATGTCGACAGCGCGGACGCGCCGTTCGAGAGCCTGAGCGCGGCCGTGGCCGAGTTTCCGGCCGAACCAATCGACGACGAGCAGCTCGGTGCGGCGATGCTCTACTCGTCGGGAACGACCGGGCAGCCGAAGGGGATCCTGCGTCCGCTTCCTGACGTGCCGCCCGAGGCGGCGATGGCCGTGATGCAGTTCGTGCAGGCCATGTTCCGGTTCCGCGTGGGCCAGACCTACCTCTCGCCCGCGCCGCTCTACCACTCCGCGCCGCAGGCGAGCATCTCGGGCACGATGCGACTCGGCGGCACCGTCGGTGATCATGGAGAAGTTCGATCCCGCGCAGTTCCTCGACCTCGTCGGCAAGTACCGCATCACCCACTCGCAGATGGTGCCGACGATGTTCTCGCGCCTGCTCAAGCTCCCCGACGACGTGCGCGCCGCCGCGGACCTTTCCTCGCTCGAGTGCATCATCCACGCCGCGGCGCCCTGCCCGGTGCCGGTAAAGCAACAGATGATCGAGTGGTTCGGCCCGCTCATCATCGAGTACTACGGCGCCACCGAGGCCAACGGGTTCACGTTCTGCGACTCACATGAATGGCTCGCCCATCCGGGCACCGTGGGCAAGTGCATCCTCGGTGAGATCCTGATCTTGGACGAGGACGGCAATCCTCAGCCGACGGGCACACCCGGCACTGTGTGGTTCAAGGGCGCGACGAACTTCGAGTACTTCCACGCTCCCGACAAGACAGCGGAGTCACGCAACGAGACGGGCGACGCGAGCACGGTCGGCGACGTGGGGTACCTCGACGACGACGGGTACCTCTACCTCACGGATCGCAAGACGTACATGATCATCTCGGGCGGCGTGAACATCTACCCGCAGGAGACCGAGAACCTCCTCATCACGCATCCGAAGGTGATGGACGCGGCGGTCTTCGGCGTGCCGAACGAGGACCTCGGCGAAGAGGTGAAGGGCGTCGTGCAGCTCATCGAGGGCGTCGAGGCGAGTCCGGAAGTCGAGCGTGAGCTCATTGCGTTCTGCCGCGAGAACCTCGCCCATTTCAAGTGCCCTCGCACGATCGACTTCGAGGACGAGCTCCCCCGGCTCCCGACCGGCAAGCTCTACAAGCGCCTGCTGCGTGACCGCTACTGGGCAGGTCACGCCACTCGCATCAGCTGACGTCGCGGTAGACGCTCCCGCCGAGGTACTTCAGGCCCGAGTCGACCTGGATCGTGACCACGCGGCCGGCAGGCCCGACGCGGCGTGCGAGCTCGAGGGCGGCAGTGACGTTCGCCCCCGTTGACGGGCCGGAGAAGAGGCCCTCCTGCCTCGTCGCACGGCGCGCCATCGCGAACGCGTCAGCGGTCGACACGGGGAAGGCTTCGTCGAAGTCGTCGGCGGTGAGGAGATCCGGCATGAAGCCCGTGCCGCCACCTTCGATTCGGTGTGTGCCCGGCTGGCCGCCGGACAGCACCGCCGACTCCCGCGGTTCGACGGCGACGCGATGGAGACCCTTGTCGCGTGCGCGCAGGGTCTGGCTCACGCCGAGGAAGCAGCCCGCGGTCCCGACATAGAGACACAGCGCGTCGATCGGGTCGGGCAGCTGGGCAAGGATCTCCGCGCCCAGCTTTCGATAGCCGTCGACCATGTCGGTGTTGCGGAACTGATCGGTCTCGTGGCCGCCGACCTCTTGCGCGAGCTCTGCGGCGCGAGCACGCATGCGCGGGATCAGCTGCGGCGTGATGCCCTCGGGGCTCGACACGATCTCGAGTCGCGCGCCGAACGCCTCCATCGTGCGGCGCTTCTCTTCGGCGAACGCGTCGGACGTCACGATGTGCAGCGGATATCCCTTGACCGCGCAGACGAACGCGAGCGAGCTGCCCGTGCTGCCGCCCGTGTACTCGACGACGGGTTGGCCGGGTTTCAATCGACCATCACGTTCGGCGCCCTCGATCATCGCGAGCGCCATTCGGTCCTTGTAGGAGCCGGTGGGGTTCGCCGCTTCGAGCTTCACCCACACCTCGGCCAGGCCTGGCTCGACGAGCCGAGTGAGTCGTACGAGCGGAGTGTCTCCGATCCCCGCCAACATTCCGTCCATTGTTTCGACGCTACGGCGAATTTCGAGACCGGCGACGAGTACGGTCCCGCGCGACGGGACTCTCCCGTCGGCTGTGGAAGGAAACTCATGAAGTACGTAGTGATCAGCAAGCTTCTGCCCGGGGTGGACACCGCAAAGCACGCGTTCAGCGTGTTCGGGAAGGTCGGGCTCGAGGACGGAACGATCGGGTCGTACGCAGGGACCGACGGCAAGACGTTCATCACGGTCGTCGACAGCGAGTCGGAAGACGTGACGGTCGCGGCGACGTATGCGCCGTTCTTCGAGACGACGACGGTGATTCCTGTCGTTGCGATGGACGAGGCGTGGATCAAGTCGATGCAGACGGCCATCGGCAACTGGGCCTGACGAGCCTCGTTCTTCGGCGGAGGCCCTCACGGGGCCTCCGCCGCCAGCTCCGTGTTGTCACTAGTTTGGACAGATGGACGTCGTCGCCGAGATGGAGCGGGCGTTCGCGATCGCAACGGGCGTGTTGGAGGGCGTGCAGCCGGACCAGTGGGACGCTCCGAGCCCGTGCGAGGGATGGACGGTACGAGACGTCGTCAACCACATGGTCGGTGGCGCCAAGATCGTCTCCCTCGAGCTCTCCGGACGCGCCGACGACGAGAACTACTACGTGAACCACCTTCGCGGGGGCGACCCGGTCGAGACGTATCGCTCGGCGGCGGCAGACGCAGTCGAGGTGTTCCGCGCAGACCCCGGCCTGGTCGAGCGGACGATTCCGATGCCCTGGGGTCCCGAGACCGGTGCGACGGTGGCGACCATGTTCATGGGCGATCACTTCGCGCACGCGTGGGATGTCGCAAAGGCAACGGGTCAAAGCACCGACCTCGACGCCGAGCTCGCGGTGGCCCTGATGCCCTTCGCTCGGGAGTACGCCACACGCCATCGCGGCCCGGGGATGTTCGACGAGGAACGAGTCGCTCCGCCGGGCGCGTCGGCTGCCGACCGGCTCGCCGCCGTGCTCGGTCGGAAGGTCTGAGGTTCAGGCTTCGTCTTCCTCGGCTTCCTTGCGGTCGCCCCAGAACCGCTCCTTGTCGACCATGCGCATCTGGGCGGCCTTGCCACGCCACTCGCGGGTGGCTCTGCTGAGCCCGACATACGCCGACGCGACGTTGCTCGGCGTCGGTCGGAAGTTCGACGTGCTCCCCGAGGCGATCCCGAGCGAACCGGCTTCTGCGTAGCTGTCCTGGTTCGCGCCGAGGAAGACGAACGTCCAGCCTCGGTCGCGGAGCTCGGCGATGCGCTTGAACAGGCGACTGCGCGTCCACACGTGGCTCGAGTTCTCCTCGCCGTCGGTGAACACGACGACGAGGTTGTCGGTCGGCGCGCCGCCACGGGCTTCGGCTCGATCGAGGAGCAACGCCGTCGCGTCGAGGAGCGGCGTGCCCCCGCGGGGGACGAACTCGTGCGGACGCAACGGGACGACGGACGCGAGATCGACGGCGTCGAGCAGCACCTCGTTCGGGGCGTCGGAGTCGAACTGCACGAACGTGAGTCGTGCGGCGCCGCTCACCGCGCGCTGTTCGGCGAAGAACGCGTTGCAGCCCTCGACGACTGCGCCAGCGATCGACTGCATCGACCCTGATCGATCGAGCAGGAACCAGATGTGCGAGCCGTCCTCGGGATCGTTCATGAGGCGAGCGACGATGCGCGCGGCGAGGGAGCGAAGCTCTGCGGCGAGCTCGACCTGAGCGATCCACCGGTCAGGCAGCGCGCTCGCACCCGAGGCTGCGCCCACGAGCGCGCCCGTGACCGCTGCGAACGTGTCGGCGTTGCCGGGCACCGAAGCGGCCGTGGAGATCGCGCGCGACAGGGTCACCCGCGGAACGCGCCGACCACCGCGAGCGCGGCGGCAACGGTCGACTCGGCCTCCTGATCGATCGAAACCGTGGCCAGCATCGCGTCGCGCTCGACGGCGGACTGGGGCATGGCCACCCCACGCACGAGCGTGGCGATCGCATCCGCGAGGACCGCTGAGGACCGCACCGCCTTCTGCGACGCGTGGGTGACGGCAGCATCGAGGCCGGCGATCACCGGCCGGCGAACGGGGTCGTTCGCGAAGATCAGGCCCGCGGCGACGGCGCGACACAGCGCGCCCTCGCCGAACGAGCCGGCTCCCGCCTCGAACCACGGCACGCCTGCGCGGCGCTGGTCGACCGTTGCGACGACCGCTCGACCCGGCACCCGGAGGCTGCGGACGCGGCTCACGAGGCGATCACTCACCACCGGCGCGGCGCCGACCCCGTGGCTGAGGAGCGCATCCGCCGAGATGAGGAGCTGCTGCACGCCCGCGCGCACCTTGCCCGACGGACCGGTGAGCCGTTTGCGGGCGAGCTCGTCGGCGTCGACGAACTGAGCCGCGCCCGCGCGCCGCTGCTTCTTCTCCGCGAGCCGGCCGAGAGCGCTGCCCACCGCCGCGCCGAGGAGGGCGCCGGTGACCCGGTCGAGGAGGACATCGCGCTCGGGCAGGACCTCGTCCGCAGGCGATGCCCGCGCTCGGCAGGAGGCCCCGGTTCTGCAGGCTCATCAGGGCGACGGGGCCAACAGCCCCGTCCAGCTCGGCAAACACGTCCTCGGTCATGCAATCCTCCATGCTTTTTCCGGACAGCAGATCTTGTCGAAGTGACTATAGCCGGTTTTTGTCGAATCGACATTTTCTTTGTACAGTCGAGATGTGACCGCGAGACGTCGAGGCCACAAGGCTCCGAAGGGATACGACGCAGGCGACTATCCCGCAGTTCGCGGTGACCGTCGACGTGGTGATCCTGACGATCGTCGACGAGACCCTGCAGGTGGTCTTAGTGCGGCGCCGTGACGAGCCCTACCGCGGGCTGTGGGCCCTGCCGGGTGGGTTCAAGCGGCCCGACGAGTCGTTGAAGGACGCTGCGTCACGAGAGCTGCGCGAGGAGACCGGGGTCGAGGCGGCGGATTACCTCAGCGAGTTCGGTGCGTATGGCGACCCCGGCCGCGACCCGCGCATGAACGTCGTGACCATCGGGTTCCTTGCGGTGCTCCGGGACGTGGGTGAGCTGACTGCCGACACCGACGCCGAGTCAGCGCGCTTGTGGCCCGTGGCCGAGGTGTTCGGCGGCGGCATGGAGCTCGCGTTCGACCACGCCAAGATCCTCCGCGATGCGGTCGAGCGCGCTCGCCGAGACCTCGAGACGACGAGCCTCGCCAAAGCCTTCGTCGGGCCGACCTTCACGCTGAAGTCGTTGCGCAACGTCTTCGAGGCGGTGTGGGAGACCGAGCTCGACGCGGCGAACTTCCACCGCACGATGACCCGATCGGCGGGACTGGTGACCCCGACAGGAAGCGTGGTCGCGCCAGGGAAGGCCGGGGGGAAGCCCGCGCAGCAGTTCGAGTTCGGTGCGGACTACGCGGCCGCCCCGCTCCGACGGCCTCCGAAGGACCCCGACGAACGCGAGGACGAGTAGAGAGCCCCTACCCGACCGCGTCCTCGAGCGCGGCCCAGCTCTCCGCGATGCACTCCCTGTAGAACGCGGGGTCGGGCATCATCTCCCGGCACGCCGTGAACGCGAGCACGAGGTCGTCGACGTAGCTCGTGATCACGTTGATCAGTCCCATGCCGTCGACGACGGGACCCGCGCCGAACGACGACACGCACTTCGCCCCGGCGAAGAAGATCGGCTCGCGGGCACCCGGCACGTTCGTGCACGTGGTGTTCACCATCGCCGGCGCGAGGCGGGCGAAGCGCGAGGAGAACCGCATCCCGATGCCGATGAGCCCACCGGGAAGGAACTGGCTCATCTCGCTGAGCGACCTCGCGTCAGAGGCCTCGGCGAACTCCTTCGACGCGTGGCTGGACGACTGCACGAACTTCAGCCGCTCGAGCGAATCGGCGATCTGCGTTCCGAGTGGCACCACCATCGCCGACACCGAGTTGCCCCCGGCCTTGGCTTGCTCGGCGCTGCGCAGCGAGATCGGGCACATCGCGAGCAACGACGTGTCGGGAAGCTCGCCCTTCGCCGTGAGGTAGGTCCGCAACCCTCCGCCATAGACCGTGAGCACGACGTCGTTGATCGTTGCGCCTTGCACCGCTGACTTGATGCCCTTCGCCGAGGAGACCGAGGTCGTGAAGGCGTCGATGACGCGATGTGGAGTGACCGGCCCGTTGAAACGCGTGCGCGGAGCCGCCGCCGGGCGCGAGGACGCGTCGGAACGCTGCATCTGCGCGGCGGCACGTCCCATCCCGGGCACGACCCGTCCCATCACCCGGGCGAAGTGCGCCGGGCGGGCCAGGCCGTTGACGCTCGCTCGCGACAGGAGCTCCGCCGTCGATGGCACTCGCTCCGGCGCCCACGACTCGGCCGGCGGCGGCGGCGCCTCGACACTCGGCGTCTGCTCGTGGATCGCCGTGATCATCTCGACTCCGGCCATGCCGTCGATCGCGGCGTGGTGCACCTTCAGCACCATCCCGAAGCAGCCCTTCGGGAACCCTTCGATCCCATCGAGCCCTTCGATGATGTACATCTCCCACAGTGGCCGTGCGAGGTCGAGCGGGCGGGCGTGCAACCGAGCCGCCTGGATGCAGAACTGCCGCCAGTCACCCGGCTTCGGCAAGGCGATGTGGCGCACGTGGTACTCGAGGTCGAACTCGCCATCCTCGATCCAGTAGGGATGATCGAGATCGAGTGGCACGCGCACGAGCCGACGACGAAACGCGTGTGCGAGGTGCACCCGATCCTGCAGGTACTCGAGGATCCCCTTGAACGTGACCTCGCCCTTGGGCGCGGTCGACTGGTCGTAGATCATGATGCTCGTCACGTGCGTCGGCGCGTGAGCCGACTCGCTGTACACGAACGAGGCGTCGAGTCCGGTCAGCTGCTGCACGGTGCTCCCCTTTTCGTCCCCGGACCGGACGCTATGGCCCCGACCTGGCTGCGTCTATGGGTGAGGCGCTCGTGACCTCGATCACACGCTTCCACCCGGTCTCCCACCATCTCGGAACCAGATGGCGCGACGCTTGGCAGTGATGATCTTCACCCAGCACTATCTCGGGTGTCTGTCCCACGCGTCGTACCTCATCGGCGACGAGGCGACCGGCCGGGCCGTGGTCGTCGATCCCCGCCGAGACGTCGGCGAGTACATCGCGCAGGCCGACGAGCTCGGGCTCACGATCGAGCGAGTCATCGAGACGCACGTCCACGCCGACTTCCTGAGTGGCCATCTCGAGCTCGCCGCCCGCACCGGTGCCGTCATCAGCTACGGCGATGCGGCCGAGGTCGGGTTTCCGATCGACGCTCTCCACGACGGGGAACGGCTCTCGCTCGGCGGCGTCACGCTCGAGATCGTCGCGACGCCGGGTCACACTCCCGAGTCGATCTGCGTCCTGGTCTACGAGCACGCCGACGACACCGCGCCATACGCGGTGCTCACCGGCGACACGCTCTTCATCGGCGATGTCGGTCGGCCCGACCTGCTTGCCACGACGAATCCCGAGCTCACCTCCGACGTGCTCGGACGCCAGCTGTACCACTCGCTGCACGACACACTGCTTCCCAAGCTTTCCGACTCGACACGGGTGTACCCAGCACACGGCGCAGGCTCGTCGTGCGGCAGGAACCTCTCGAGCGAGACGAGCTCGACCGTCGGAGAGCAGCGGCGCTTGAACTACGCGCTCCGGCCGATGGACGAGGATCGTTTCGTCGAGCTCGTCACCGAAGCGCAACCTCCGCGTCCCCACTACTTCGAGTTCGACGCTCAGCTGAACCGCCGGCTCCGCCCGTTGCTCGACGCCGAAGCGCCGCCCGTGCTCACGATCGACGACGTCCTGACGCTGCAGGCTTCCGGCGCGATCCTCCTCGATCCGCGTGAGCCCACCGACTTCGCGACTGGGCACATGAAGGGCGCGGTCAATGTCGGGCTCGGTGGGCGCTTCGCGGAGTGGGCCGCCTCGGTGCTCGAGCCCGACACGGACATCGTGCTCGTCGGCGATCCCGCGATGGCGCTTGAAGCGAAGCTCCGTCTGGCTCGCGTGGGATACGACCGCGTCGTCGGCCAGCTCGACGACCTCGCCGCCGCTCTCCGCGACCACGCGCAGAACACCGAGCCGAGCGCACGGCTCACGATCCAGCAGCTGGCCGAGCTGCGTGGGCTCGAGGATGCCCTCCAGCTCGTCGACGTGCGCGCGCCGTCAGAGACGGCGGAGGGCGTGCTGCAGGGAGCACGCGAGATCCCACTGCCGCTGCTGACCGACTTCCTCGCCGACCTCGACCCGTCGAATCCCGTCGTCCTCTACTGCGAGAGCGGCTACCGGTCGTCGATCGCCGCGAGCGTCGTGCGCTCGGCGGGGTTCTCGGATGTGTCCGACCTCAAGGGTGGATTCCACGCATGGGACGCCGCGGGTCTCCCCATCGCGATCGGCGCCGGAGACGAGATCGTCGGCGGCACTCCGCATGTGAGCCCGCGCGCCGCGCAAGCACTCCTCGACAAGGGCGCTCTCCTGCTCGACGTGCGCGAGACCGAGGAGTGGCAGTCCGAGCACGCCCCGGCATCACTGCTCGTGCCCATGGGTGAGGTGAACGGCCGTCTCGCCGACCTTCCCGACGACCGCACCATCGTCGTCGTGTGCCGCTCGGGGGGACGATCGGCAGCCGTCACCGACAGCCTGCGCGCCAAGGGACTCGACGCGGTGAACCTTGCCGGTGGTATGTGCGCATGGGCCGCCGCCGGGATGCCGGTCGCTGCGGCGACCGACCCTGGGCTCGTCGTACATCGCGACGCTCCGCTCAATTGCGAGACCGCAGTCCCGCAGCTCATCGGCGGAGTCGTCATGCCGAACGCCCGCTTCTACGTGCGGAACCACTTCGCCACACCGGTGCTCGATCCCGAGACCTGGCGGCTCGACGCGCACGGACTCGTCGATCGGCCGCTCACTCTCACCTTGCGAGACGTGCAACAGCTGCCCTCAGACACATTGGTCGCCACGCTGGAGTGCGCGGGAAACGGCCGCTCTCTGCTCGACCCCCCGGTGGACGGCGAGCAATGGCGCCTGGGCGCGGTGAGCACCGCCGAGTGGACGGGCGTACCGCTCGTCGAGGTGCTCGACCGCGCCGGGCTGCAGCCTGCGGCGAGGACGATCGTGTTCCGGGGCGCGGATGCCGGCGTTCCCGAGGGGTCAGCGACCATCCGCTTCGAGCGCGCCCTGTCAGTGGACGAGGCGCGCAACTCCGAGGCGATCCTCGCCTACGCGATGAACGGCGAGTCTTTGCCCAAGGAACACGGTTACCCGCTCCGGCTGGTCGTGCCCGGTTGGTATGCGGTCGCCTCGGTCAAGTGGCTGACGGACATCGAGGTGACCTCGACGCCGTTCGACGGCTTCTTCCAAACGAGCCGCTACGTGTACGAGTGGGACCAAGAGGACGGCACGACGCAGATCGAGCCCGTCCGCTTGCAACAGGTGCGGGCGCTCATCACCGAGCCCGGTGCGGACACCGAGCTCGCAGTCGGAGACACGACAGTCAGAGGCATCGCGTGGTCGGGCGCGGCTCCGATCTCCGCTGTCGAGGTCTCGATCGGCGGCGGACCTTGGCAAGCGGCGCGGCTCGTCGGTGAGCGGCGGCGACACAGCTGGCAGTGGTGGGAGCTCTCGACGCGACTCGAGGAGCCCGGTCGCACCTCGATCCGTGCCCGCGCCACCGACCTCGCCGGACGCACGCAGCCCGAGCGCGCGAGGTGGAACCGGCTCGGCTACGGGGGCAACGCGATCCAGATCGTCACGGTGCAGGTGCGGTAGGGCCGACGGCAGGGCCGCCCTACAGTCCGGCCCATGGACCTCGAACTCGACGGGAAGAAGGCAATCGTGACCGGCGGCAGCCGCGGCATCGGGAAGGCGATCGCTCGCCAGCTCGCGTCGGAGGGCGTCGATGTCGGGATCGCGGCGCGCGACCAGTCACGCGTCGACGCCGCAGCGGAAGAGCTCGCCGCCGCGACAGGGCGACGGATCTTCCCCTGGGCGTGCGACACGGGCGACGACGAGTCGGCGCGGGCGATGGTGCGCGGCCTCGCCGACGCGCTCGGCGGTGTCGACATCCTCGTGAACTCTGCCGCGAAGGTCGGTGGGCTGACTGCGCCTCCCAAGCTCGCCGAGCTCACGACCGAGGAACTGTGGAGCGAGGTGAACACGAAGGTCATGGGCTACGTGCGGTGTGCTCGTGAGGCGGCTCCGTACATGACCGAGAACGGTTGGGGCCGCATCATCAACATCAGCGGCCTGGCGGCGCGCCAGACGGGGTCGACGTTGGGATCCATCCGCAACGTCTCGGTCTCGGCGATGACGAAGAACCTCGCCGACGAGCTCGGGCCTTGGGGCGTCAACGTCACGTGCGTGCACCCCGGGATGACCAGAACGGAGCGCACCACCGACCAGCAGCTCGAGCTGGCGACACGCAACACCATCGGCCGGATGGTCGACTCGGACGAGGTCGCGTACCTCGTTGCGTTCCTCGCGTCACCGAAGAGCGTCGGGATCAACGGCGACTCGATCGCGTGCGGTGGCGGCGTTCGAGGTCCCATCCACTACTAGCTACGAGCCGGACCTACGAGCTGGACCGATCCTCCATCGCTTCGAGCGCTGCGATCAGCTCGGCACGATCGGCGTCGCTCAATCGCGCCCCGGGATGCACGAGCTTGTACTGACGCGGCGGCATCGAGCCGTTCTCGATCTCCTCGGCGGCATCGTGCGCGTCACTGTGGTCGTCCCACTCGGAGAAGTTGAGCTCGTCGCGGCCCGACTCGACGTCGTGTCGCACGAACCATGACATCGGCGCGACATACGCATACAACGGCCAGTCGGTCTCGTTGCTGTGGCAGTCGTAGCAAGCGCCGCGCGCGAGTGACTCGGAGCTGGCAGACGGCCAGGGCGCGTCGGCGACGACCGATGGGTTCGAGTGCGTCCAGCCGTAGGGCACGAGCTGGAGAAGGACGAACACCGCGACTGCGCCGACGAGCGCCCACTTGAGGATCCGCATCAGGCGAGAGCCGCCTCCAGCACGCCGAGACCGGCGGGTGACCGCGTGAGGACGACGCGGTCGAGCCTGAACCCGCACTGCTCGAGGAGCCGAGCGAACTCCAGCTCGGTCCGCTCACGAGCGCCGAGGAACATCAGCATGAGGATGTCCATGTGAACGGCGTCGGGTCGATCTCTGGCGTGCTCGGGGAGGACCGCGTCGACAACGAGCAACCGACTGTCAGGGCGCATCGCGTTCCGGCATGTGGTGAGGATTCGCATCGCGTCGTCGTCGTCCCAGTCGTGCAGCACGCGGGACATGAGGTAGGCATCCGCGCCGGGAGGCCCCTCGTCGAAGAAGTCGCCGCCGACGCACTCCACGCGATCGTCGACCCCGACCTCGCGGAGGTAGGCGAGAGCTGCCGGGATCGAGGCGTCGAGGTCGAACAAGATGCCGCGCAGTGCGGGCGCCGATTTCAGGATCGCGGCGAGCAGCACGCCGCGTCCGCCTCCGACGTCGACCAGCGTGGCGTACTGCCCGAAGTCGTGCGCGGCGACCACATCGGCGGCCTCCTGCTGGCTGCGTCCCGCCATCGAAGTCTGGAAGAGCGCCTCCTGCTCGGGGTTGTGCGCGAAGTACTCGAAGAACCGATGCCCGTGATAGCGCTCGAAAGGAACACCGCCGTTCGTCACCGCCTCGAACAGGCGGCCGGCCGCCGGGTAGTACACCTCGCCGCGCACGATGGCCGTGGCCTCGAGGGCGATCAGCGCATGGCCGAGGTTGGTGAGCTCGAAGCGACTGTCGTCCCTCTCGTCGACCACATCTTCGAGCGCGAGCCCCCGCAGCACGCGATGCAGCAGCGCGGCGTCGACACCGACTGTGTCTGCGAGCTCGTCGGTCGTCTTCGGCCCTGTGGCGAGCAGCGGCGCAATCCCGAGCTTCGCCGCGACGTAGATCAGCTGCGTGGTGACGAAACCGTCGACAAGCCGCATGAGGCGCGTCGCATCGTTCGGAGTCGAGTCGGACAAGCGACTCTCCTACCACGCGACGCACCGCGCCGTCTCCTCAGGAAGCTCGACGCGGCACTCGAACGCGACTGAGGTAGAGCGACTCGATCATCGCGACGAACTCGGCGGGCTGCAGTGCCTCCTCCCACGTTGGGTACTCGATGTGCCACTCATCGCGCTTCAACCACATGTCTCGCTGCTTGTCGTTCCGCTCGCGGCTCGGCGCGCCGTGCCAACGAACGCTCGTCGCCGAACGGATCATCCAAGGCCGCGTCGTTGATCCTCCGACGGGTTGGCCACATGCGGATCCGATTCGGTTACGAGAAGGCCGAACACCATCGAGTCGACGAATCTTCCGTCCACCCAAGCGGCCTCTCGCAGCACGCCCTCGGCACGAAACCCGACCCGCACAGCGACAGCGCGCATTGCCGCGTTGTCAGCGAGTGTGTCGAGTTGGAGCCGATGCAATCCACGGGTTGTGAACCCGTATCGGCACAGAACGCGCACTACTTCGGTGCCGAATCCTCGACCGCGGAACGAGGGCCGCAATGAGATCCCCACGTTTGCCGCACGCGAATGCGTGTCAATACCCCAGAGCAATGCTTCGCCTACGAGTTCATCAGTAGCGATTTCGGCGACTGAGAAACACGCTGTCTCGTTGTTCGGTTCGGTAACTGCATATGGTGAGGCCACTGACCCGGCAGACATCGGCTGCCACGGACGACCGTCTGCCCGCGACCTGGTCGCCACGTCGTCGTACAGTTCGCTATGGAGAACGGCGACATCGGACTCGGCGCGAGCCCGAAGCACAATCTGATCCCCACGTAGCATCGGGCGAGCCTAGGCGGGTGATTCAAAGGGCGGCCCGACTTCGACCGACTTGGTCGGCAGGCCGAATGTCTATCCCCCCTCAACAATCGCACTCTCACCGGCCGCCACCGTGACGTGAACTCTGTCGTCGGTGAACCCGTCAAGGCCATGGAGACGAGCCGCCGACGATTGCGAGACCACGACGCCGCCAGGGCGGATGAGCGTCGGGATGATGAATCGCTGCTGCCAAGTCCTCCGGGCAGCGGCAACCACGAGCACTCCCGGGATCGGCTCGAGCCACGCGCCGTTGCGCACCCGAGCCGCAGTCGCCTCGTTCGAGATACCGATTTCGGCGGCCTGCCGTCTGCCGAACGCGCTGTGCTGCAAGTGCGAGCGGCGGGTCGGGTCAGGGGCGGGCTTCGTCGAGCCGGACGTCGCCTTCGACCACGAGGCGGAAGCGGCCGCGGCCGGTCTTGTCGAGTCGGATCGGGGCCTCGCGTTCGTCGAGGCGGCGCTTCAGGAGGATGAGACGCGTGTCGAGGTTGTCGCGGAATCCCGGGAGCTCGAGGCGGGAGTCGAGCCGGATCTCCTTGTTCGTGAAGTCGACCCGGCCATCCGCGTCGTACTGCTCGAGCAGCGACCACAGGATCCGGCCGGCCACGCCCCGGATCAAGTAATCGCCGTCCAGGAACGTGCTGCCGTCGACAGCGAAGTACCGCACGACCGTCGCCTTCCCCGCGACCGGCGCGGACGGAGCAGCCTCCCGAGCCTGCGCGACGGGCGCTTCCTTCTCCCGCGAGCGGTCGATCTCGATGGCGCTCGCCACGAACGAGGCGACCACGCCGAGCAGGGTCTCGTCCTCCTCGTCGAACGCGACCGCGCGATCCGACTCGACCATCAGCACGCCCAGAAGCTCCCCCAGCGCGACACACGGCACCGCCAGCCTGCTCTCCGTGTCGCGTAGGTCGGGAAGCGGGATCTCGCGGCCCGGCCGCACCCCCTCCTCCTCGAACGACCGCCGCACCGTGGTCGAGTACTTCCGCATCTGCAAGAGGTTGCCGATGCGGATCGCTGTGGATCGAGCCGCCGCCATGCCGGCGGTGCCCTCCCCCACGACGACCTCCGACCCGACGCCCTGCGCGTCGTACCCGTGCGAAGCGATCGTGAAGAGACGGCCGCCCTCCTCATCGAGCAGCATCAGCACCGAGTGGGTGTAACCCAAGAGCTCCTCGAGCCCGTCGACGGTCGCGCCCACGAGTGTGTCGAGATCCGGACATCGGCTCAGCCGCCCGATCAGCTCGCCCAGAGCCGCGGGTCGGGCCTGCGAGCCGCGCCGGTGATGCAAATCGAACGCCTCGGGGTTCACGCGCTCGACGTCGAGCACCCTGAAGATGTCCGCGGCGCGGAGCTTGAACACGTCCTGCATGCCGTGGAACGCCGCGGCCTCGTCGACGTCCTCGCGCAGCCTCTCGAAGATCGGGCCCTTGCGCACGGTGCGCTCGAACACGATCGTGAGTCGATACTCGTTGTAGGTGGTCGGATCGATGAGCATCATCGACGCCCGCGGGTGCTCGGCGAGGTTGCGCACCGTCTTGGAGAAGAACTGGTTCGACAACACGATGTGGTCGTCGTCGACGTACCGCACGCGCGACAGGTAGGTCACGTTCGGCTCGCCCGCCCCTGACGTCGTCGCAAGGACCGCGGGGACCGCGCCCTCGAAGCACATCTGCAGGCTCGCGAGCGCGATGTCCTCGTCAGCGGTCACGCGAGCGACGAGCCGGCCCGCGGGCCCGGCGTCTGGTTGAACATCTCTTCGACCTCGACGGTGAGCGCCAGGAAGTCTGTTGGGGTCATTCGGTCCAACAAGTCCCGCGGGACCCGGTCGGACAGCTCGACGTCGGTGTAGAAGGCATCGGTGTATTGCCTCGACTTCGCGGCGTCGTGGTCGTTGCCGGGTTCGGACGCCACGATGCAGCCCTTCAGCTGTGTCGAACGCAACGTCGGGACGTCGGTGCCGGTGATCGCGATCCGTCCCGAGGCGCTGACGTCAGGCGTCGCGAGGAGCCGCACCCGCACGGGATCCTCCGCCGACAGCACCGTGAGCCCCCACGCCCGCGACGCGAACGGCTCGCCGTCGGGATCGAGGGTGCACACGATGAGCGCGCATCCGCCCTGGAGGAACCGCACCAACTCGTCGTCGAGCATTAAGGAAGTTCTTAGCATTCGGTTACGAGCCTTTTCGGAGCGCCGATGCCTGTGATCCCGGACGATGTCCCCAACGAAGAGACACGACCAAAGGGGACTTCCAATGACCGCAGTCGACGCACCCACCACGGCACTCGAGGCTGTGACCTTCAGCCTGTACCGCGACATCCACAAGGGAATTCGCAAGGACCTCTTCTCGCTCGTCGATCAGGCCGGCTCGGTCGACCCCTCGTCCCGCTGCGGCCGAGTCGACGTGGCGGACCACCTCGATCGCGCAGTCGACCTGCTCACGGTCCACGCTCACCACGAGGACTCGTCCGTCGGCCCCGTCCTCGAGCGCGAGGCGCCGGCTCTGGCCGAAGAGATCGAGCACGACCACGAGAGGCTCGACGCTCGGCTCGTCGACCTGCAGGCCATGGCCCGCGACGCCGTCGACGCGACATCCACCGCCCGGCGTGAGGCGATGTACGGCCTCTACGTCGAGCTCGCAGCATTCACGAGCGCGTACCTGGCCCACCAAGACCTCGAAGAGCGCGTCGTGATGCCCACCATCGAGAAGGCGATCGGCGTGGAAGCCGTCATCGGCATCCATGAGCAGATCATCGGAAACCTGACGCCGGAGATGATGGCGATGTCGCTCTCGCTGATGTTCCCCGCGATGAACATCGACGATCGGGCGGAGCTGCTCGGCGGCATGCGCCAAGGAGCGCCCGCTGAGGTGTTCGAGGGCGTGTGGGGCCTCACCGGCTCGGTCCTGACCCCTCCCGACTTCACCGCCTTGGGCAACCGCCTCGAGATCGCAGCCTGAGGGTCAGGCGCGCCGGCCGAGGAAGGCGAGCAGCTTCGTCTGCTCGTCTGCTTCGGCCGGCACCTCGATCTCGGGACCGAACGCACGCGGACTGCGCAGCGCGTCGCCCATCGGCGCCATCGCAACCCGAACTTCGGCGAGGTCTTGTGGGTCGATCCGCTCGTCGAGGCCCGCAGCCCGGGCGAGGTCCCACCCGTGCACGATCAAGTCGGTGCAGATGAACTGCCCGACGCCCTTCTCGAACGTCGACTTGCCGACGAACCCCTCGTACTCCCTCGATGCGATCGACGGATCGTCGAGCGCGGCCTGCGTCGCGTCACGAGCGGCCACCCATGCCGCGAGAGGATCGTCGTCGACGGATGGCACCTCAGGCGCCGCCTCCCCGATCATCCCGAAGAAGATCGCCGGGGTCTCGGTGAGGTGCCGGACGACGTCGAGCGCCGTCCAGTCCGGGCACGGGCTCGGTGCGCTCCATCGGTCCGGCGGGACCTGGGCGATCTTGTCGGTGACGCCCGCGGCCAGCCGCCGGTAGCGCTCGCTGATAGCGGTCATCTTCGAACCGTACCCAGCGTCAGGTGAGGCGCGAGAGCTCGAAGAGCACTGCCCGCTCGAGCTCGGCGACGCGCTCCGGGTCGGTCAGCTTCTTTCCGTGCAGGTCGACGACGTAGAAGCTGTCGACGATCTCGTGTCCGAGCGTCAGCACCTTCGCGTGCCGGATGTCGAGTCGCATGTCGCTCAGCGCCCGCGCGATGCGATACAGGACACCCATCGCGTCGGGGCCTCGCACCTCGACCACCGACGCGTCAGCGGAGGCGTCGTTGTCGACGACCACGGTCGGTTGCACCGGACGCCCGACGCCCCGGAAGCGCGAGCGGTACTCGCGCGATCTCGCCGCGATCCGGGCTTCGAGGGCAAGGCCTCCGTCGAGCGCTCGTTCGAGGTCCGCCCGAAACCGATCCCAGTCGGCGTCACCGTCTCCGATGCGGTGGAAGACGAACGTGTCGACCGCCATCGGACCGCCCGCGCCGGGAGCGGACCAGAGATCGGCGGCGACCACCTCGAGCCCGTGGAGGCAGAGCACTCCGGTGAGCTCGCAGAAGAGCCCGAGTCGGTCGGGGCTGATCACCACGAGCGTCGACCCATCGACGTGGACGACGAGCCCGCCACCCGCCTCCACCACCATCTGCGCGAGCGCCGGGTCGAGACCAAAGCCCTGCTCCTCGGGCCAACCCGCCAACCGCGCCGCCACAGCGGCGACGAGCTCGTCGACGAGGGCCGCCTTCCAAGGAGTCCACGCGCTCGGTCCGGTCGCCTTGCCATCCGCCTCAGAGAGCGCGTGCAACAGCTCGAGCGTCTGGAGGTCACCGACCGACTCGGCCACACGCGTCACCGTCGCGGGATCGCGCACATCGCGACGCGTCGCTGCGTCGGGCAACAGCAAGTGATCGCGGGCGAGCGTCGCGAGCACCGCACGCTCGTGAGGAGGAAAGCCGAGCCTCGCGGAGATGGTCTCCATCAGCTCGGCCCCCACCTCGGAGTGATCGCCGGGATACCCCTTGCCCAGGTCGTGCAGCCACGCTCCGAGCAGCAACAGATCGGGACGAGCCACACGGTGCCGCAACGCGGCGGCCTCGACCGCGGCTTCGATCAGATGCCGATCGACCGTGAACCGGTGATACGGGTTGTGCTGTGGCTTGCTGCGCACCGGCTCCCATTCGGGCAGCACGCGCGTCAAGAGGTCGTACTGGTCGAGCGCCTCGAATGCGGCGACGGTCGGCGGTCCTGCCGCCAGCAGATCGAACAGGGCCGCCCGAGCCTCAGGGCTCCACGAAGCCCCCGGACCGGTTGCCTCGTTGCGCAGCCGGTCGAGAGTGGTCGTCGCGATCGGCGTATCGGTCGCCGCCGCGGCGGCCGCAACGCGCAAGATGAGCGAGCCGTCGGTCACGTCGGCGTGACTGTCGATGGTCGTCTCACCCTCGCGCACGACCACGCCCGCGCTGACGACACGATCGGGCATCACGCTGCGACTGCTGCGCTTGTCCAGCCACGCGTCGATGCGCCGCCACGCGTCATCGCTCGTCCACGCGATCGTGCGAGCCGCGGTCGAGATGCCCTGCATCAGCGCGTCCGGGTTCGGGAGACCGAGCGCGCGAGCGACACCGTCCTGCGCCTGGAGGACGAGCTGCTCGCCGCGGCCGTTCTGACGTTGCATCGCCACTCGGGCTCGCATGAGCACCTCGGCCGCGTCCAGCCGAGCGAGGCGATCCTCGGTCATGACGGGCGCCGCGAGTGCGGCGGCCTGCACAGCGTGCACGTCGCGCAGGCCCCCCCGCCCCTCTTTCAGGTCCGGCTCGAGCAGGAACGCCACGTCGCCCATGCGCTCATGGCGCTGCACGATGGTGTCGCCGAGGACGCGCAGCCACTTCTTGCCGCCCGATGCCCATTGGTCGCGGGCCCGCCGAGCGAGGTCGTCCGCGAGGTCGGCATCGCCGGCAACGCACCGCGCGCTCAACAGCCCGAGGGCGGCCTTCAAGTCACGGGCCGCGACGCCGAGCGCCTCGGTGATCGTCTTCACGCCGTGGTCGAGCGGGATGCCGGCGTCCCAGATCGGATACCAGATCTGGTTCGCGGTCTCCTTCACATCGCGTCGTCCGCGATGGACGAGGATCACGTCGATGTCGCTGCCTGGGGCGAGCTCGCCCCGGCCGTATCCCCCGACCGCGACGAGCGCGCAGTCGGGGGCATCGGCGAACAGACCCACCAGGAACTCGTCGACGATCGACGAGAACGCACGAGCGAACTCGGTGCCCTGGAGGGATTCGTCGGCGAGCAGCGCGGATCGCCGCTCGCCGAACGTCTCAGAGTGCGTCGCTTCCCATCTCCCCGGTGCGGACGCGGACCACCGCCTCGCAATCGGTGACCCACACCTTCCCGTCGCCGATCTGCCCGGTTCGCGCGGCTTCGACGATCGCATCGACCATCCGCTTCGCGTCGTTGTCCTCGGCCAGGATCTCGATGCGCACCTTCGGCACGAAGTCGACGGTGTACTCGGCGCCTCGGTAGACCTCGGTGTGGCCGCGCTGTCGTCCGAACCCGCGAACCTCTGACACCGTCATCCCCGCCAGCCCCACCTCGTGCAACGCCTGCTTCACGTCGTCGAGCTTGAACGGCTTCACGATCGCCGTGATGAGCTTCATTCCGATCCTCTCTGATCGATGGTCAGGATGAAACCGCGGCCGCGCACGGTCTGAATCTCGACCCCGAGACCCTCCACCCGTCGGCGAAGACGGATGATGGCTCCTCGGAGCGCCCCCGGGCTCACATCTTTCCCCGGCCACACAGCCTGGACCAGATCATCTCGCCAAACCACGTGTCCCTGCCTCTGCAGGAGCATCGCGACGATCCTCCACTCGTTGTCGGGGAGGGCCACCCAGGCCCTCCCCGAACGGAGCAGACCGTCACCGTCGAGCCAGACCGTGTCCGACGCTGGCCCTGCCTCGATGACGGACATGGCCTAGGCCTCGACCCGCGCCGAGCTCATCGCCGCCGACGGAGCCGACACGGCAGCGCCGCTGAACGACGCCCCCATGTAGGCCATCTCCGGGTGATAGGCGGGCGCACCGTGCTCGTGGATGTCGATGCCCTGACGCTCACCTTCCGGCGAGATGCGCAGGGTCTTCGTCGCCTTCACCGCGTACATCAGCGCCAGACCGGCGGCGAGCGTGATCACGGTGACCGTCGCAGAGCCGATGAACTGCGACTTGAGCTGGTCCCAGCCCCCGCCCCAGAAGAGGCCCTCGACCAGGGTCGACTTGTCCGCTCCCGTCGCGCCCGGCACACCGAATTGACCGGTGGCGAACAAGCCGAGGCTGAGTGTGCCCCAGATGCCGCAGAAGCCGTGGACGGCCACCGCTCCGATCGGGTCGTCGACTCTCAAATGCTCGATGAGGTCGACGCCGTACACCACGACGAACGCGGCGACCGCTCCGATGATGATCGACCCGACGGGATTCACCCAATAGCAGGGAGCGGTGATCGCGACGAGGCCGCCTAAGAAGCCGTTGATGGTCAACCCTGTGTCCCACACCTTGAAGCGTGGGTACACGATCGCCAACGCCACGAGACCACCGGCTGCCGCAGCCAGCGTCGTGTTGGTCGCAACCCGGCCGATTCCCTCGAGATCGAGCGCTGACAAGGTCGAGCCAGGGTTGAAGCCGTACCAGCCGAACCAGAGGATGACGCCACCGATCGCGGCGATCGTCATGTCGTGACCAGGTGGCATGCCACCGCCGTCACGCCTGAACTTGCGGTCGATGCGAGGGCCGAGCGCGATCGCACCGGTGAGAGCGATGAAGCCACCGACCGTGTGCACCACCGTCGAGCCGGCGAAGTCACGGAACGGCGTGTCCATCGTGGCGAGCCATCCGCCGGGGCCCCAGATCCAGTGTCCGATGATCGGGTAGATGAAGCCCGAGACCGCGAAGCTGTAGAGGAGGTCACCCTTGAAGCCGGTGCGGCCCACCATCGCGCCCGACGTGATCGTCGAGCAGGTGTCGGCGAACGCGAACTGGAACAGGAAGAACGCCATGAAGGCAACGCCGGTCGTCCCGTACGTCGCCGGCGCGCCGTTCAGGAAGAAGAACTCGTGGCCGATCCAGCCGTTGCCATTCCCGAACATGAACGCGAAGCCGATCGCGAAGAACAAGATGGCGCAGAGGGCGGTGTCGACGATGCACTCGAGGAGGATGTTCACGACCTCGCGGGTGCGTGCGAAACCTGCCTCCAACATCATGAAGCCCGCCTGCATGAAGAACACCAGGAACGCCGTGACCAGCACCCATGCGGTGTTCGTCGCGTTGATGATGTCGGTCTGAGGCAGATCCTCGGTCCCCTGCGCTCCCGCAGGCGAGGGCAACAGAGCAATGAGGTACTTGACCGCCAGCAGGGCGATCCCGACTCCGATCATCTTTCCGCCGAGGAACACGACGAAAAACTTTCGCCGTTCCTTCTCCTTGAGCCTCTCCTTCAACGTGCTGATCATCCAGGTCTCCCGTGCGGTCGTAGTCGGCCGGCGTCTTTCTGACGCTGGGCTGAACCTAGGAAGACGGCATTTCGTCGCCATGTGGTCTGGATAATCAGATCGAGTCGAATTCCTTTCGCAGATCTTGCGTGAGGCCGAGCCGGTACCCGACCCCCGGTTCGCTCGCGATGGAGACGCTGGATCCGGCGTCGCCGAGCTTTCGCCGCAGGTGGCTGACGTGGGTGCGCAACGTGTCCAGGCTCTGACCCGGACCCCACACGACGTCGAGCACCCGCCGATGCGTGAGCACCTTGCCGGCGTTTCGCGCCAGCAACGCGAGCAAGGCGAACTCCTTCGGAGTGAGGTCGAGCGGCTCGGAGCCCACCGACGCGACGTGCCCGTCGACGTCGACGCGCACGTCGCCCACGATCACGACCGCCTCGTCCACGATCGCGGCCAACGCCTTTCGGTGACGAAGCGCGACCCGCACCCGTGCGAAGAGCTCGGGGGTGGAGAAGGGCTTCGTCACGTAGTCGTCAGCACCTCCGTCGAGCGCGGCCACCTTGCGGTCGTCGGCGCCGTCGGCACTCAGCACGATGATCGGACAGCGCGCGATCCGTCGCATCATCCGGCACACCTCGATGCCGTCGATGTCGGGCAACCCGAGATCGAGGATGACGACGTCGGGCTCGCTGATCGTCAGGTGGTCGAGCGCGGGTCGCCCGCCTGTCGCTGTCGCGACATCGAACTGCCGCGCTTCGAACGCCGCGACGAGCACTCGCAAGAGGCTCGCGTCGTCGTCGACGATGAGCACCGTGGCGTCAGTCATGGGCGTCAGTCATGGGCGTCAGTCATGCAGGGGAAGGCTGACCGACAGGCGGGCACCTCGGCCAGTCGCGCCGGCGACGTCGATGGAGCCGCCGTGGGCTTCCACGATCGCCTTGCAGATGGCGAGGCCGAGACCCGTGGTCGAGCTCGTGCCGACGAACGGCTCGAACACATCCGTCGAACCTCCCGCATCGATGCCCGGACCGTCGTCGATCACGGCGAGCTGGGCGAAGCGGCCGTCGCTCGATGTCTCGACGGTGATGCAGCCTTCGCCCGGAGAGTGCCGCACGGCGTTCTCGACGAGGTTCGTCAAGACCTGGTCGAGCTGGCTGAAGTCACCCTCCACGATCGGGGTGTGCGGGTCGAGGCGGAGCTCGACCTTCAGCCCACGGGTCAGGTGCGAGAGCCGGCCGACGGTCGCCTCCGTCAGCTCGTTCAGGTCGACCGGCTCGAGCGCCGGCCGCAACGCGCCGGCTTCGATGCGGCTGTAGCTCAAGAGGTTCCCGACGATCCGATCGAGCCGGTCGGACTCGTCGATCACGAGTCCGAGGAGCTCGTGCGTGGTGGCCTCCGGGTACACGGTGCTGCTGCGCAGATCGGACGCGACCGCTCGAATCGTCGAGAGGGGTGTGCGCAAGTCGTGTGAGACCGATCGGAGCAGCACTGCCCGTTGCCGGTCGACGTCTTCGAGGGCAACGATGCGCGCGGCCTCCGCTTCTCTGCGCTTGAGCTCGGTCGACGCGGCGCTCACGACCAGCTCTCCCAGCAGCAACGCGACCGCCGCGAACACGACCAGCGCCAGGATGTCTTCAGGGAGGTGGACTCGGGGCGTTCCGATCGGCGGGAGGAAGCCCGAAGCGAAGGCGAGCACCGCCAAGCCCGTCGTGACGAGATAGGAGACACGGCCCCCGAAGAACGCCGCGACGAGCACGGGTAGGACGAAGAGGAGGGCGGGCACGGCTCGCGGCACGCTCGAGTGAAAGGGGAGCAGCACCGCGGTGACGATCGCGACACCTGCGGCGCCGAGTGCGATCCCGAGCCTGGGACGCGCCGGAGCGGCGGGAATGCGCACGCTCCATCATGTCAACCAGGCATGACCAAACCTTCCGGGCGTGTCGGACGTGTAGGGCCCGTTACACGCGAGTGAGCGGCTTGGCGGGAACCACTCGGGCGTCGGCGAACCCCGGCCTGACGGGAAGGTCGGGGCGTCGACGCGTTTTGGGGGCAATTGCTGCGGCGTGTTGTCGGGGTCGGGCCCCTCAGCTCCCGGTGAGCGCGTTGACGACGTCGTCGACCGGGTCGATCGGCGTGTCGACGGTCGGTCTGCCGCCGGCATCGAGGCGCACCTCGATGCCGGTCGCGGAGCCGTCGCCGGACTCGAACTTCACCTCGATGCTCGCGCCGTCGGACTTCGTGTCGGCGACCGACCACCCAGGCGACGGCGACACCGACTCGATGTCCATCGACGTGTCGGTGTACTTCACCTCGACGGTGCCTCCCTGACCGTCGAATGACGTCACCTGCGGAGGCGGCGCCGACGAGGACGGGGCCGCGGGCGCGGGAGCCGCTGTCGTGGGCGCGCTCGCCGGGGTCTTCGGATTTGACGCCTTTGCTCCGGCGGCGGCAGAGGGGAGCGGCGCAGTCGGCGCGGGCGAGCCGCGCGGCGCGACGGCTGCCCCGCCGCCTGCGACCTGCGCCGGGCCGGACGCGACCGTCGTGGCCGGCGCGGCGGGCGGAGTCTGCGGTTCGGCTGCGTGCGGCGACACCGTCGACGGCGCCACCGACGAGTTGCTCGAGTCGACGGGGACAGTGGTGCCTTGGTCGCCGACGCGCACGCGTTCGGAGGGTTGGTGAGTCGTGCGCGAGACGAGGCTGCCGAGCACCACCAGCACGATCAGCCCAGCGCTGCCGCGCACGACCGCGCGCCGCCGATGCGCGCGCCGGATGCGAGGCTGCACGCGCGCGAGCGCTTCGGTTGCAGACGGCACGTCTCCGGCGGCCCGCTCGAAGAGCTCCGCGATGAATGCGTCGTCTTCGACCATCAGTCCGCCCCCACCAGTGTCGGCCGAAGCCGCTCCCGCCCTTGGTTCATGTGGAACTTCACGGCGCCGACGGAGATCAACATCGCGCTCGCGACCTCGGCGACCGACAAGCCCTCGATGTAGTACAGCGACATCGCCAGCCGTTGCTGCGGCGGCAGCGTCGCCAAGAGCTCGACGGCATCGCCCGACTCGGGCTCGTCGACCCACTGGGGATCCGCCGCGAGGATCGCCAGCACCTTGGCGCCCCGACTCTCGTGACGGAAGTGATCGCGCATCGAGTTGATCGCGACCCGACGCACCCACGAGACCGGATCCTCGTAGCGGGAGATCAGCTTCCATCGCAGGTGCGCTCGCACGAACGCCTCCTGCACGGAGTCAGCCGCCACCTCGGCATCGCCGCACGCCACCGTGAGCGCCCGGACCAAGGACGGATAGTGAGCCTGGAAGACCTCGTTGAACCCGGCTCCGCAAGCAGGCGCGCCGAGCGGCCGGGCGTCGTTCACCGGACCATCCACGTCCGCCGACCCGCCAAGGTTTGGGTTCACCACTCCCGATTCTGCAGCGCGACGATGGGGTCATGCTTTTGATCGGCACCCGCAAAGGAGCGTGGCTGCTCAGACCCGATGACAGCCGTGAGGGGTGGACCCCGACAGGGCCGATCTTCCTCGGCCAGATCATCCAGCACGTGGTGCTCGACCCACGCGATCGCCAGACGCTGCTCATCGCGTCGAGGACCGGGCACCTCGGCCCGACCGTGTTCCGGTCGAACGACCTGGGAGAGACGTGGCAGGAAGCGTCGCGTCCACCGGCGTTCTCGGAAGGCGACGCGCTCGAGCGAAGTGTCGAGTCGGTCGTCTGGCTGAGCCCCGGCCATGCGGACGAACCCGGCGTCTGGTACGCGGGCTCGTCGCCGCAATGTCTCTTCCGCAGCGAGGACGGCGGCGACACGTGGGAGCCGGTCACCGGGTTCAACGACCACCCGATGTGGAAGACCTGGGCCAACTTCCCGGAAGACCAGACGCCCGACGGATCGATGTTGCACTCGGTGATCGTCGATCCGCGCGACCGAGCGCATCTCTACGTCGGCTTGTCCGGCGGCGGGGTGTTCGAGAGCGTCGACCGAGGCAACGACTGGGCTCCCCTGAACGAAGGATCGAAGGCCGACTTCTTCCCCGACCCCGATCCCCAGTTCGGTCAGGATCCGCACACGGTGCGCCTTCACCCTCTCCGCCCCGATCGCCTCTATCAGCAGAACCACTGCGGGATCTACAAGATGGAGCGCGCCGACGGGAAGTGGGAGCGCATCGGCGACAACATGCCGAGCGACGTCGGCGACATCGGCTTTCCCATCGAGCTGCATCCGCGCGACCCCGACACCGCATGGGTCTTCCCGATGGACGGCACCGACGTCTGGCCGCGCACCAGCCCCGACGGTCGGCCGTCGGTCTACGTCACACGCGATGCCGGAGCGTCGTGGACGCGCTGTGACCAGGGACTTCCCCACCGGGCCTGGTACACGGTCAAGCGGCAGGCCATGACCGTCGACAGCTCAGATCCGGTGGGCGTGTACTTCGGCACGACGTGCGGCGAAGTGTGGGCCAGCACCGACGAGGGCGCGTCGTGGAAGCCGATCGCGCAGCACCTCCCCGAGATCTACTCGCTCGAGCACGCCGATCCGATCACTTCATGAAGGTGCGAATCCCGACGCCTCTGCGTTCGTACACGAATCAGCAGATGTGGGTCGAAGGCCGAGGAGCAACGGTCGACGAGCTGCTGCGCGACCTCGACCGGACCTTTCCGGGCATGCGATTTCGCATCGTCGACGAGCAAGGTCGCCTTCGGAAGCACATGAACGTGTGGGTGAACTCTGATTCGGTGCGTGACCTGTCGAGGGCGATCGACGAGTCGGACGAGATCACGATCATGCAGGCGCTGTCTGGCGGCTGAGGTGGGCGACCACCTTCTGCGTGATCGTCGCGAGCGCGTCGATCTCGTCGCGACTCAGCACATCGATGAGGTTGCGGCGAACCGAGCGCACATGCGGCGGCGCAGCCGCCTCGATCGAGCGCCGCCCTGCCTTCGTGAGCACGACGAACGCGCCCCGGCCGTCGGTCGAGCACTCCTCGCGGACGACGAGCCCACGGTCCTCCATGCGCGCGAGGTGGTGCGACAGACGGCTCTTGGACCACAGCATCCGCGCCGCGAGCTCGTTCAGCCGCCACCGGTGCCCTTCCGCCTCGGAGAGGTTCGACAGCACCGTGTAATCGGGCTCGGACAGTCCCGAGTCGCTCGCGAGGTCACGGGCGAGCTGGGCAGTGAGCAACGTGCGCATGCGCTGGTATCCCCGCCAGGCCCGCTCTTCGGTGTCGTCCAGCCACTTCACATCGTCCACGGCAGCAGTGTACGCTGTTGGTTGACATGTCAACATCTATCCGCCGTCTGGTCAACCTGTACGCAGGCCTGGTGCTCTTCGGGGTGAGCATCGCGTTCTTCGTGCAGGCACGGCTGGGACTCGACCCGTGGGATGTCCTCCACCAGGGGATCTCCGAGCGCACCGGCGTGCGCATCGGCACGGTCGCGATCGTCGTCGGCCTCGTCGTGCTGCTGCTTTGGATCCCTCTCCGCCAGCGCCCCGGTCTCGGCACGGTGAGCAACGTGCTCCTGGTCGGCCTCACGCTCGACGGCGCGCTCGCGCTCCTGCCCCAACCCGGCCCGATGCCGTTGCGGTTCGGGTTCCTCGTCGTCGCGATCGTCCTGAACGCGGTGGCGACCGGGCTCTACATCGGCGCCGGGCTGGGGCCAGGCCCGAGAGACGGGCTGATGACCGGGCTCGCCGCTCGGGGGCACTCGGTGCGGGTCGTGCGCACCGCCATCGAGCTCATGGTCCTCGCGGCGGGGTGGCTGCTGGGAGGCACCGTCGGCGTCGGGACTGCGCTGTTCGCCCTGACCATCGGCCCTCTCGTCCACGTGCTGCTGCCGCGCCTCACCATTCGTGAGACGGTTGCCGCATGACCGATCGCCCCACGCTCATGATCGTCGTGTCGAGCACACGGCCGAGCCGGGTCGGTCGTGTCGTCGCCGACTGGGCCGTCGAGCGGGCGGAGGCGCATGCGGGTTTCGACGTCGACCTCGTCGACCTCGCCGAGGTCGATCTCCCGCTCATGAACGAGCCCAACCATCCGCGGCTCTCGACGTACACGATGCAGCACACTTTCGACTGGAGCGCGAGGGTCGACGCTGCGGACGCGTTCGTCTTCGTGATGGCTGAGTACAACCACAGCTACACCGCTCCCCTGAAGAACGCGATCGACTACCTCCTCCATGAGTGGGCGTACAAGCCGGTCGGATTCGTGAGCTACGGCGGCGTCGCCGCGGGAACGCGCGCGGTGCAAGCGCTGAAGCCCGTCTGCATCGCGGTGCGCATGATTCCGGTCGTCGAGGCGGTGCCGATCCCGTGGATCGGGCAGCAGCTCGACGCGAACGGCGCGTTCACGACGACCGATCCGCTCGAGGCCGGGGCCAAGGCGATGCTCGACGAGCTCGCCAAGATGACAGAGGTGCTCAGCGCGGTGCGGAGACCTGCTCCAACGCCCTGACTGCCGCGAGCGCAGCCTCTTTGTGCTCGCGCTGCCAGGGCGTGCCCACCGCCTCGCCGAACGTCTTGAGCAGCTCCTGACGTCCCTGGCCCGTGAGCTCGCCCGACGGGAAATGGAAGACGGGCACGCCCTCGGCCTCTGCCGCTTCTGCGATGACTTCGCGGTACAGCTCGCCCTCGGCCGAATGGACGAGCGCGTGCGACGCGAGGATGCGGCCCAGCGCGGGCAGGTCGCGCGGCTCGGCGACGAGCGCGACGGCGACCACGTCGTCGGCCGCACCTCTGATCGAGGCGCGGGCTCCTTTGACCGACGCATCGACGACGCGACCGATGAGCTTCTCCGCCTTGTCGAGGTGCTCACGGTCCTCGGCGGCGACGTGGTACACGTTCGCGGGAACGCTCGCAGGGCACAGCTGCACGCGCGTGCGGGCCACGAGCGTCGGCGGCTTGCCAGAGCGCACGACGCACATCACTGCCCATCCGGTGTGGGTGCGGAAGCCGAGTGCCGTCGCCATCACTGCACCGCAGGCGGGCGGAACGCGCCGAGCGCTTCGGGGTTCGCGAGCGCTTCGGTGTTGCGCACCGGGCGCCCGTTCACGACATCCGCGACCGCGAGCTCGGAGATCTTCCCGCTGCGCGTGCGGGGGATGTCGGGAACCTGCTCGATCACGGCCGGCACGTGGCGGGGCGAGGTGCGTTCACGGAGCGTCTGCCGGATCGTGTTGCGCAGCGCGTCGTCGAGCACGACACCGTCGGCGAGGCGCACGAAGAGCACGATCCGCGTGTCGCCCTGACACTCCTGAGCCACCGCGACCGACTCGATCACCTGCGGCAGCTGGTCGACCTGCCGGTAGATCTCCGCGGTACCGATGCGCACACCCGACGCGTTCAGCGTCGCGTCGCTGCGCCCGAAGATGACCATCCCCCCGTGGTCTGTCCACGACGCGTAGTCACCGTGCGCCCACACGCCGGGGAAGCGCTCGAAGTACGCGCGCCGGTACGCCGCTCCGTCGGTGTCGCCCCAGAAGCCGACCGGGAGCGTGGGGAACGGCCGGGTGCACACGAGCTCCCCCTTGACACCGGCCGGCGCGGGCGTGCCGTCGTCGTTCCACACGTCGACCGCCATCCCGAGCACCGGACCCTGGATCTCCCCCGCATACACCGGTCGAGTCGGATCGCCGGCCACGAAGCAACCGCACAGGTCGGTGCCTCCCGATATCGACGCGAGGTGCACGTCCTCTTTGACGGCGTCGTACACGTACTCGAATCCCTCGGCCGCGAGCGGTGACCCCGTCGAACAGATGGTGCGGAGCGAGGACAGGCGATGGGTGTCGCGTGGCCGAAGGCCGGCCTTCGCGATCGAGTCGATGTACTTGGCCGACACGCCGAGGAGGGTGAGCTCGTGCCGATCTGCGAGGTCGAAGAGAGCTGCCGGGCCTGGATGCATCGGATTGCCGTCGAAGAGCACGATCGTCGCCTTCGACGCGAGGGCCGACACGAGCCAGTTCCACATCATCCAGCCGCAGGTCGTGAAGTAGAAGACGCGGTCGCCCTCCTTCACGTCGCAGTGCAGCTGCTGCTCGCACAAGTGCTTCACCAGGAGGCCTCCGGCCCGGTGGACGATGCACTTCGGCGGTCCGGTCGTCCCGGAGGAGTACAGGATCGCGGCGGGATGGTCGAACGGCGTGCGCGTGTACTCGAGCACGCCGGCTCCCGCCGATGCGAGCTCGGCGAAGGAGATCGCGCCCGGCACTTCTCGGAGGTCGGGCTCGTCACGCAGGTTCCCCGTCACGACCACCCGGCGCACTGTGGGGAGTGCCGCACAGATCTCGACGAGCCGCGGCAGGCAGTCGAACGACCGACCGCCGTACGTGTAGCCGTCCGCGACGAACAGCACGACGGGATCGATCTGCCCGAATCGGTCGATGACACCGGCTGTGCCGAAGTCGGCCGACGTCGAGGAGAAGACCGCGCCGATCGCGTTCGTCGCGAGGAATGCGATCACGGTCTCGGGCAGGTTCGGCATC
Organism: uncultured Acidimicrobiales bacterium; assembly: GCA_963802505.1. Lineage (GTDB taxonomy): Bacteria > Actinomycetota > Acidimicrobiia > Acidimicrobiales > DATKAS01 > DATKAS01. Next base: position 375,056 of record CAWDJB010000002.1, read on the forward strand.
CACGCCGCGACACGATCCCCCGGGTGCACGTCGGCCTCCCGAAGCCCGGCGACGACCGCGGCCACCGACACCCGGAGCTGCCCCCAAGTCATCGTGCGCCGCTGCCCGTCCTCGCGCTCGAAGATGATCGCCGGCATCGTGTCGTCGCTCGGCCCCTCGAGCAGGTTCTCGGCGAGGCTGAGCGAGGCCTCGGGGAAGAAGCGAGCGCCGAGCATCGACTCGTCGCCTGGCTCGAACGCGACCGATCCTGGCGGGCTCACGACGCCGCACACGTCCCAGACCTCGCGCCAGAACGCGCCTGGCTCCTCGACGCTCCATGCGTGGAGTGACGGCGTGTCATCAAAACCTGCGCGCCGTCGGAAGCGACGCATGGTCGACGCGTCGATCCGCTCGGGGCTCGGCGTCCACAGCGCGGGGGTGCTCACTCGGGGAACTATGCCGCGGTCCATCGCGCGCACGCATACGGTTCCGCCGTGGGCAGCGCCGACGAGCTCCTCGCCGAGGCAGCGGCGCACCCGACGTCGGGCTGGGATTTCACCTGGCTCGGCGATCGCATGCGGTCAGACGGTGTCCCCTGGGACTACCCGGCCATCGTGGAGGAGGCCGCGGCAGGCGCCACCTCGGCCCTCGACATGGGCACGGGCGGCGGCGAGTTCTTGTCCGGCGTGACGTCGCTTCCGCGGCGAACGGTCGCGACCGAGGCGTGGCAACCGAACGTCCGAGTCGCGGCAGCTCGGCTCTCGAACCGAGCCATCGCCGTCGTCCACGACGAGGGGGCCATCGACAACGTCGATCAGAGCGAGCGCTCGCCACGGGGCCGCCTCGCGTTCCGCGACGGCGCGTTCGATCTCGTGCTCAACCGACACGAGGCGTACGCCCCGGCGGAGGTGCGCCGCGTGCTCCGACCGGGTGGTCGCTTCCTGACCCAACAGGCTGACTCCGCGGGCGCCGACGCTCGCGCCCTGCTCGGCCTCGAGCCGTCGGGAAAGACGCTCTTCGATCGCAAGATCGCCACGACGCAGCTCGAAGCCGTGGGCTTGACCGTGCGGGACGGCAACAGCGCGCGCGAGACGCTGCGATTCGCCGACATCGGAGCGTTCGCGTGGTACCTGAGGATGATCCCCTGGACCGTTCCGGCTTCACGATCGACGGTCACCGAGCGGCGCTCGAGCGACTGCACGATGCGGGCGAGCCGATCGTCCTCCGCGGACTCCGATTCTGGATCGACGCGGAACGAGGCACGGCTTGAACACGCTCGACGGTGGGATCCTCGTCGTCACCGGCCCGCCCGGCGCGGGGAAGTCGACGATGGCTCGCGAGCTGGTCGCCCGACTCGACCTGGCCGTGCTGCTGCAAGGCGACTGGTTCTTCGAGTCAGTCGTCAGCGGGTGGATCGCTCCCGTGGACGCCAGAGTCGAAGCATCAGAACACGGTCGTCACGCGCGCCATGGCGGCGGCTGCTGCGCAGTTCGCGGTGGGTGGCTACGCCGTCGTGCTCGAGGGCATCGTCGGCCCGTGGTTCCTCGACACCTTCGTCCCCGCTGTCGGCAACGTGCCGGTGCACTACGTCGTGATCCGACCATCTGAAGCGGTGGCGATGGAACGCGCCGTCGCTCGTGAGGCGCCGGCACTCGTCGATCCCGACCCGATCACGAAGATGTACAGGGCGTTCGAGGCACTCGGGCCCCACGAGGCCCACGTCGTCGACACGTCCGGCCACGACGTCGCCGACACGGTGGCGGAGGTGCTGCGCCGTCTGGAGGCGGGCGCGCTGCAGCTGTAGCCGGTGTGGCAGCCTCGCGACGTGAAGGTCGTGCTCGCAGGCGGGGGCATCGGCGGGTGCGCGCTGGCGTTGAGCCTTCACGCCGCGGGCATCACCGACGTGCACGTGTACGAGGCCGTGAGCGAGGTCCGCGAGCTCGGCGTCGGGGTGAACGTCCTCCCCCACGCTGCTCGCGAGCTCATCGAGCTCGGCCTGGGCGACGCTCTCGCCGCCACCGCCATCCCGACCTCTGCACTGGTGTTCTTCAACCGACACGGCCAGCGCGTCTTCGGCGAGGACCGCGGTCTCGCCGCGGGCTACCACTGGCCGCAGTACTCGATCCATCGCGGCGAGCTGCTCGGCATCTTGTATCGGGCGGTCTGCGAGCGGCTCGGCGCCGACCGCTATCACCGAGGTCATGCGGTCGTGCGGGTGGGCACCGACACGACTGGCGCGTGGGCCGACCTCCAGCGCCGCGGCACCGGTGAATCACTCGGGCGCGCGGAGGGCGACGTGGTTGTCGCCTGCGACGGCGTGCACTCCGTAGTCCGCGCGCAGCTCTATCCCGACGAGGGGCCGCCGCTCTGGAACGGCATCACGATGTGGCGCGCGGTCACCGAGCACGCGCCGTTCTTCGACGGCCACACGATGATGCTCGTCGGCCACATGCAACGACGGATGGTCATCTACCCGATCTCGAAGCGCCACGCCGAAGCCGGCAGCTCGCTGGTGAACTGGGTCGCGGAGCTGAAGACCGCGGCGGGGCAGCCGATGCCCAAGCAGGACTGGGAGTTCACCGCCGACCCGGAGCTCGCGGCGAGCGCGTTCGCGGACTTTCGCTTCGACTGGCTCGACGTGCCGGCGCTGATCCGCGGCGCGCACGAGGTGTTCCAGTACCCGATGGTCGATCGCGATCCGCTCCCTCAGTGGACGTTCGGCCGGATCACGCTTCTCGGCGATGCCGCGCACCCGATGTATCCCGTCGGGTCGAACGGTGCCTCGCAAGCGATCGTCGATGCCCGCGTTCTCGCGCATCACCTCGCGACTGCGCCCGATGTCGACACCGGTCTCGCACGCTACGAGGAGATCCGGCGGCCCCTGACTTCCCAAATCGTGCTGGCCAACCGCAACGTCGGACCGGAGCGGATGATGGAGCTCGCCGAAGAGCGCGCCCCGGACGGTTTCCGCGACATCCACGATGTCGTGACCGAGGCCGAGATGCTCGAGATCTCCTCGTCGTACAAGCGGATGGCGGGCTTCGATGCGGCCGCCCTCAACGAACGGCCCAGCTGGTCGGTCAGCTGATCGGCGTCCCCACGTTCCAGCGGTGTCCCCACGGATCCACGAGCCAACCGGCGCGCGAGCCGTGGAACTGGTCCTCGACGGGTCGGTCCATCCTCGCTCCGGCCTCGAGCGCCGCAGCGAACGTCGCGTCGACATCGGGCACGTAGATCACGAACGACGAGGTGGGTCCCCCGCGTGAGGTCGGGCCCAGCACGTCGAGCTCGGGCCACTCGTCGGAGATCATGAGCACCGCGTCGCCGATCGCGATCTCTGCATGACCGACGCGCCCGTCGTCCATGATGATCGGCTCGGACACGTCGACGGCGCCGAAGATCTGCTTGTACCAGGCGATGGCGGCTCGGGCGTCGTTGACCGCGAGGTAGGGAGTGACGGCATGGAGCCGCGCGGGGACATAGGCCAGGTTCGTCGTGGGCATGAGTGTCCTTTCCATTCGTCGCCGCAGCTCCGCGGCGAACTCGGGGTTTGGTGCGACTGGTTCGGCAGGGAGACGAAGCGCGTCGAGCGGATCAGTCGGCATCGTCACCTCCTGCGTCATAGGCACGGCGGAATGCTTCGCGTGCTCGAACGAGTAGCGCTTCGGTCGCGCGGACGGTGCGGCCCAGCATCTCGGCCACTTCGGGGACGCTGAGTCCGTCGAGGTATCGGAGGCTCAGCACCGTCCGGTGGTGGGGTCCGAGCGAGTCGAGCAGCGAGCGCGCTCTTGCGGCGTCGAGCACCGCGTCCCACGGATCGTCGGACGCAGCCGGCTCGGACGCCACAGCGGCGACGCGGCGCTTCTCGCGGCCGACCCGCCGCCAGTGATCGACGAGCTTGTGGCGTGCGATGCCGACGAGCCATGCGATCGTGATCGTGTGCACGGTCCGCCGCTGCACGGCGTCGACCGCGGCGAGGAACGTCTCAGCGGTGAGGTCCTCGGCCACGGCGGCGCCTCCGCACCGGGGCAGCAGGTAGCCGTAGACCTGAGGGAGCGCGGCGTCGTAGAGGGCGAGCAGCGCCGCGCCTTGGTCTGGCACCACCGCGCGCCGATCGCTCACAGCTCATCATCGTCGGAAGCGGTCGAACTCCGACGGCTTGCCGTCAGATTCTGGCGTCGAACTCCCGCAGCAGCTTCGCCGGTGCCGAGAACCGCCACGCCTCGACGAGGCGCTCCTCGAGATCGCCTCTGGTGACCTTGCCGAGGCGCACGATCACCATCGGATAGCGCTCGTAGTGGGACGTGACCGCGTACACCTTGGGGTCTTCCTGCACGAGTGCGGTCCGCTCGTCGAAGTCGACCTTCACGACCACCGAGACACCGTCTTCGAGGATGCGAGCGAAGATCTTGCCCTTCACGTACCAGGCCGGGGTGCCCCAGCACAGCTTCTCGGTGGTCGCAGGCAGGTCGAGCGCGATCGAGCGAACGTTGTCGACCGAGGCCGTCATTGATATTCGGGACGGAGCCGGCCGATGCTGAACTGGACGCCCTGGTCATCCTTGCAATCGGCGATCCAGCCTGAGCTGACCTCCTGCGTGTCGGTGGCCTCGCCCCCGAGGGCTCGGATCTTCGCGACCGCAGCATCGACGTCCTCGACGGCGAAGTAGAGACGGATGCCCGCTTCGGGCGCGCCTCCAGCGAGGCCTCCGTACGGCGTCGTGTTCGGGATGTGGGAAGCGTCGGGCCCGCTGTCCTCGTACTCCCAACCGAACAGGCCGGACCAGAACGTTCGAGCCCGCTCGACCTCCGGGACGAGGAACGTGAAGTAGTAGAGGTCACCAGCCATCTGCATCTCCTCGGTGCGAAGCCCTACCGCGGAGTCCATTGCACGAGGGCCAGCTTCCACTGGTCTCCTCGCAGGACGAACGTGTTGCTCATCACGACGGAGCGTGGGGTCTCATCGTCGACGCGTTGGATCACCGCTCGCGCGGTGAGCACCGCCGCTGTCGGACCTGCGTCGATGACGTGTGGATCCTCGACGAGGTACTTCGCATACGGCGGATGGTCCCTCATGCCTGCGACGGTCTGCTGCTTGTCGTAGACACCGTCGGTGCCCGGGAAGATGCACATCGCGTCGTCGGTGAGGTTCTCGAGGAAGAAGTCGACGTCGTTCTCCGCGATCGCGGTACCGCCCAATCTCGATCGAGGGCAGGCTTCAGAGCGCGGTCGAAGCCTCGATGCTCGACGACAACCCGGGTGCCGGTGTCTGCCGCCTCGAATCGCACCTCGACCTCGGTCTCGTCTCGGTAGCTGAACGCAAGGCGAGGACCCGGTTCCCACACCAGGACACGCCCGATCTCGACGGGTTCCGCATCGGGATCGGAGGTCATTGCCAGCACTCGACCCCCGACGCCAGCCTCGAACCGCACCGACTCGCTCGACCTCCACCATGCTGCAACCTCTTCGGTGAACACCGTCATGGTCTGGGCGGACGTCGACGCGTGCGCTCGGCGTGCTCCTTGAACGACCCGAGCTGCTCGGACCAGAACGCTTCCACCTGGTCGAGCCAGGCCTGCAGAGCGACGAGCGATTGCGGACGCAGTCGATACATCCGGAGGCGAGCGTCTTCGTCGACGAGCTCGGCCTCGACGAGCCCGCTTTCACGCAGCACCCGCAGGTGACGGCTCATCGCGGGACCGCTCATGCCGACGCTCGCGGCCAGCTCGCCTGCCCGCTTCGGCCCGGTTCCGAGAAGATCGACGACCGCCCGCCGGGTCGGATCCGCAAGCGCCGCGAGCGTCACGTCGACCGGAGCAAGATCATTCGCCACTACACAAATAGATAACAACAGCGTTACTGATTGTCAAGGGCCCCCGACAGGACCAGCGCTTCGATCGTCTCGATCGGACCCCATGCCGCTTGCTCGGAGCTGCACAGCACGACGGTCGTGACGTCGCTCGTCGGGTAGTAGGCGACCTCAGCACTCACGCCGACGTTGATGCCCTCCTTCCCCCACCACACGACCTCGCCGTCGTCGTCGACCTGTATCCGGCAGCCGAAGCCCATCATGTGCATCGCGCCCGTCCTCTCAGAGCGGTACCACGCGACGTGGGGAGCGACCATGTCCTCGGCGAGCGGGCTCGGCAGCAGAGTGTGATCACGGAGCGCCCGCACGAACCGGACCAGATCACCCGCCGTCACGTGCGCGCCACCGTCGGGCGACCCGATCGGCGGATACGAGTAGATGTTCCGCTTCCAGCCGGTGATCGCTCCGGCCTCGTCGCGAACGGGGTCACACGGCTCGGCCACGCCCGCGACGACCTCGTCCATGCGGAAGAAGCCCGAACGGGTCATCCCCGCCGCGGCGAAGACCTCACGCCGCACGTAGTGCCGGTACGACTCACCCGTCGCCTTCTCGATCATGAGCCCGAGGAGGAGGAAGCCGCTGTTGCAGTAGCGGCACCCCTCACCGGGAGCGAAGTTCGGCGGCTTGAACGCGAAGTCGGGCAGATGGTCCGCAGTCTCGATCTCGGAGTAGTTGGGCTTGTCGACGAACAGGTCTTCGTACCGCTCGCCCGCCTCCTCGTCGGCGTCGTCGGCGATGCCAGAGCTGTGGCTCAGCAGATGACGCACGGTGACCGCCGGAGAGATCGTCGTGCCCTCGAGCCCGAGGTAGTCGATCGCGGACGTGTCGAGGTCGAAGTCGCCGGCGTCGACGCGCTGCAGAGTCGCCACCGCCGTGAAGAGCTTCGTGACAGAAGCGCAGTCGAAGCGCATGTCGAGGGTCATCGGGACCCGCCACGTGCGGCTCGCCCATCCGTATGCACCCTCGAACACGGAACGGCCTCCGCGGGAGAAGAGCACCACGCCCGACAGCGCGTCGTTTGCCGCGAGCGATCGGAGGTGACGATCGAGCTCGTCGAGAGCGTCGCTCACGCGTCGAGCTCGGCGATCAGCTTCTTCGGCGCGATCGCGCGGTAGCTCTCCTCGACCCAGTCGCACAGCACGTCCGCTGAAGGTCGGTCTCCGGCGGCGAGATCAATGCTGACCCAACCCGCCCGCCCGAGCCCGTAACCCGTGGGCGTCGCGCAGTCGAGGCCGAGCGCCTGCTCCTTCGAATCGGGGAGCTTCACGGAGACGCCAGGACGATCGGGATCGACATGGCCCATGAAGAGGAAGATCTTCTTCCCGACCTTCGCGACGGGATCTCCCTCCCAGGGCATGTCCTCCCACGCGCCCGGCAGGTCGAGCGCGAACTTCTTGAGCGTCGCCGCGACCTTCTTCGCATCAGACTTCGCGCGCGCCATCAGGGACTCGCCCCCGAGCTCCCACCTGAGCGCTCACCTTGCGTCCGAGCCTGATGCACGGCTGCTCGATGAACCGATACGAGAGCGCCGAGACCACGATCGTGCCCGCCAGCCAGACGGCAAAGGTGAGCGGTCGATACGGCGTGGGCGAGATCGCCCGCAGCACCACGGCGTGCCAGAGGTACAGCGAGTAAGAGATCGCGCCGAGCCACACGAGCACCCCGGGGAACCGGAACCGGCGCAGCAGGAGTGCGCCGCCGAAGGCGAGGTACGCCACGACGAACGTGAGCGACTCCGCTCGCCAGTTCGTGATCGCTCCAGTTGTCGGCTCTACGAACGAGACCTCGCGCACCTTCTCCACGATCACGATCATCGCGAGGGCGACGCCGAAGACCGCGGCGCCGACCCAGCTCGGCAGCTGGCCGGAGGTCGATCGGTACAGCACGGTGCCGACGAACATCGTCGCGAGGACAAGAAGCGCGAACCAGATCGGCTCGGGTCGGTTGAGGACGAGCGGGACGGCGAGGGCGGTGATCACTGCGGCGAGCACTCTCCCCGTCGTGGATCGTGCGAGCGCTACCGCGATCACGACCGCCACTGCCGTGATCGCAAGGACGACCCCGCGCGACGAGCCCGTCGGAGAGGTCAGCGCGAGCGGGGCGAGGGAGTTGCCGGCCACGAGCGCGCCGGCGAGGAGCACGAGCGACATCAGCACCGATCGGCGATGGAGACCGGCGACGAAGAGGACCGACACGAGCCCGTAGAAGACGAGCTCGTATCCGAGCGTCCACGACTGTCCGAGGATGAGGGGTTGGCCGAGAAGGTGCTGCGCCATCGTGGCGTTCGCGGCGATTCCTTCCACCGGGTGCTGTGTCAGACCGGCGGCGAGCGGATACCGATGGACGAGGTGGAGCGCGAGCGCCGCGCCGACCGCGGCCAGGTACGCGGGCAGCAGCCGGAACCCACGCCCGATCCAGAACTGGCTCATCGAGCCGCGCCGTTCGAGCGACGCGGGGATGATGAACCCGCTACACAGGAAGAAGATGAGCACGCCGCATTCGCCGACCCGGAACGTCTCGGTCGTGAAGCGAAGTGCCTCGGGCCACAGTCGCTCGGCGAAGTGGGTGACCACGACCATCATCGCGGCGATTCCACGCAAAGCATCGAGGAACTCGAGGCGACCGTTGCGGGCCGACGCGTCGGGCGCCGCGACGGAACGCTGTGCGGTGACCGCCACCCGGACAGCGTAAGCGCGAGGCAGGTCACCGGCGTAGCCTGCGCGCATGGGTTGCCTGGTGCTTCTGGCGTCGCTGATCTCCCCACGGCTCGCGCTCGTGCTCGTCTGGATCTTCACCGACTTCGTCGACCGCGCGTACGACTCGTTCATCGTGCCGTTCCTCGGCCTGCTCGTCTTGCCGTGGACGACCCTCATCTACGCACTCGCGTACGCACCGCGCGTCGGCGTGACGGGTTGGGGCTGGTTCTTCGTCATCCTCGGCGTGATCGCCGACCTCAGCAGCTACGGCGAGAACGCGCGCCGCAACCGCGAGCGCGTGCCGTACTGGAACCAGACCTACTGAGCGGCGAGCGACCGCAAGCAGTCCATCGCGTCCCACACGTCGACGAATCGCGTCGAGATCGGCGCGGGGCCGAAGCGAAGGCGATCGGGCGTTCGGAAGTCCGGGACGACACCGCGTTCGATCAACGCAGCGCACAGCTTTCGGGCCTCGGGGTGTCGCAGCGCGACGTGTGAGCCTCGCGTCGCGGGGTCACGGGGAGAGCCCACGCGGAACCCCAGCTCCGCGAGCCACGCATCGTGCAGGTCGATCAGGAACGAGGTGAGCGCGACGCCCTTCTCGCGCAGGCGATCGATCCCCGCCTCGGCCAGCAGCTTCACCCCTTCGTCCACGGCCGCGAGCCCGAGCGCCGGCGAGGTTCCGACGAGGAACTGTGCGATGCCTGGTTCGGGGTCGTACGCGGGGCCCATCTCGAACTGATCCCGCTGGCCGAACCATCCCCAGATCGGCTGGCGCAGCTCGGGTTGCCGGGAGCGGTTCACGTAGAGGAACGCGGGCGCTCCCGGCCCGGCATTGACGTACTTGTAGGTGCACCCGACCGCGAGGTCGACGTTCGAGGCATCCAGCTCGGCCGGATACGACCCGACCGTGTGCGACAGATCCCAAAGCACGAGCGCGCCGGCGCGATGCACGAGATCGGTGATCGCGGGCATGTCCGCGACCGCACTCGACGCGAAGCTCACGTGCGAGAACGTGACGAGAGCGACGTCCTCGTCGATGGCGTCGGACACCATCTCCGCAGTGAGCGGTTCGACGGGATCGGAGCGCACCATTCGCACCGTGAGGCCCCGCTCTCGCGCGAGTCCTTCGACGACGTACCGGTCCGTCGGGAAGTTCTCCGAGTCGGTGACGATGACCCGCCGCTCGGGACGGGCATCGATGGCAGCCGCCGCGCACTTGTAGAGGTTCACCGTGGTCGAGTCGCTCACGACGACCTGACCCGGCGCCGCGCCGAGGAGCGCTTCGCCCAGTCGATCGCCGACCAGTCCGGGCCACGGCAGCCAGTCGTCCCAGGTCCGCACGAGCCCACCGCCCCACTCCTGCCTGATGACCGTCGCGAGCCGTTGCTCCGTAGCGATCGACAGCCGCCCGAGGGAGTTGCCGTCCATGTAGACCAACGACGGATCGTCGATGACGAAGCGTTCCCGGAGGCCGGCGAGCGGGTCAGCTGCGTCGAGCTGTTCGGCGGCGGCTCGCGACAGTCGTTCAGTCACCCAGCCAGTCCATCACGATCCGCCAGGACTCCCCGCGAGGATCGATCACCTCGAAGTGGTCGACGCCCGGTCGAACGACGAGCTCGACCTCGTCACCCGCGGCGCGCGCCGCATCGGCGAACGAGACGCTCAGCTCGACGGGCACGTTCTCGTCGCGATCGCCGTGCACGAGCAGCATCGGCACCCCGAGTGGAAGCAGCGCCATCGGTGACGCCCCGGCGTATCGCTCGGGGACTTCCGACGGCGTGCCGCCGAGGAACGAGCCGGTGGCGTCGGACGAGAGTTGGAGGCGATGGGCCTGCTCGAGGTCGGTGACACCGGCGAGGGAGACGACGTCGGTGACAGCGCCCGTGGCGCTGGCGGCCCAGAGCGCCAAGTGGCCGCCGGCCGAGTGGCCGATGGCCACGATGCGATCGAGTGGCAGCCCGTCCATCGTCGTGAGCGCGTCGATCCCCGCGCGCACGTCGTCGAAGGTCATCGGCCAGCCTCCGCCGTCCGCTCCCACCCGCCGGTATTCGAGGTTCGCCGCCGCCCAGCCGCGCTCGGCGAGGTCGGCGCACAGCCCATCCATCAGGTGGCGGTCGTAGCGATCACGCCAGAACCCTCCGTGGATCACGACAGCGGTGGCGATCGCAGACGCAGGTCCCTCGTCGGGGATGAACAGCTCGGCGTGCTGACTCGGATGATCCCCGTAGCGCTCGATCGTCCTCACGAAGCCCGGGGCTCGGCGGCGGGGTTGCCGGCGACGTACGCGTCGAGACCGGCCACGAATCCCTCGAGCAACCGGGCGAGCTCGGCTCGGTCGCGCTGGTTGAAGTCGGCGAGGATGCCCTCGATCGCGTCGCGCCTTCGGGCCATCAGGGCGCGGTGCACCTCGGTACCTCGCTTGGTGATCGCGACGACCATGACGCGACCGTCGTCATCCGACCGACGGCGCTGCGCGAGGCCGGCGTCGACGAGACGGTTCACCGCTCGTGTCGCGGTCGACGCGTCGACCCGCAGGGCCTCGGCGAGCTCGCCCATCCGGGCCGACCCATGGAACACCAGGAGGTCGAGCGCGTCGACCTGTCCGAGATCGAGTGCCTCGTCGCCCTCGCCGTAGACCATCGGGCGAAACGCCTGCATCGATGCGCCGCGCCGAAGCTCCCTCCAGGCGGCGCCGACCCGGAAGAGCACGGCGAGCTCCGAGGTCGCGAGATCCGAGGCCTTCTTCGCGTCCGACATCGCGTTTGTAGACTAGTGGGACAGTTGCAGCGTGCAACTACTTCGAAACGTCGCAGTGGGGGAAACACGTGACGGCCGTCGAGACCGCGCTGAGCAAACGGCAGATCTACACCGTGTTCGCCGGTGTGATGACGGGGCTGTCGCTCGCCGCGCTCGACGGCACGATCGTCAACACCGCGCTGCCGACGATCGTGGGCGAGCTCGGCGGCCTCGAGCACATCGCGTGGATCGGCACCGCGTACCTCCTCACGTCGACTGCTGCCACGCCCCTCTTCGGCAAGCTCTCCGACCTCTACGGGCGCCGCATCCTCTTCCAAGTCGCGATCGTCGCGTTCATGATCGGTTCGGTCGCGGCCGGCGCTTCGCAGACGCTCGTGCAGCTCGTCGTCGCTCGAGGCTTTCAGGGCATCGGCGGGGGCGGTCTCATGGCGATGGCGTGGGTGATCGTGGGCGACGTCGTGCCGCCGCGCGAGCGCGGCCGCTACACCGGACTCATCACCGCCGTCTTCGCTATCGCGAGCGTGGCCGGCCCACTGCTGGGCGGGTTCTGCGTCGACAACCTTTCGTGGCGGTGGATCTTCTACATCAACATCCCGCTCGGCATCGTGGCGTTGGTCGTCACGACGTCGGCTCTCCGCCTGCCGTTCAACCGACGCGACCACAAGATCGACTTCCTCGGCGCGACGCTCATGACCGCCGCCGTGTTCGCGCTCATCCTCGCGATGAGCTGGGGTGGCATCGAGTACGCGTGGTCGTCGCCTGTCATCCTCGGGCTCGTGGGCGCGAGCGCGGTCCTGACCGGCGCGTTCATCCTCGTCGAACACCGCGCGGAGGAACCGATCCTCCCGCTCCACCTGTTCACCAACTCGATCTTCAGCCTCGTCGCCGTGATCATGCTGCTCATCGGCTCGATGATGTTCGGAGCGAGCGCGTTCCTCCCGCTGTTCTTCCAGGTCTGCACCGGCGCCTCGGCCACGAACTCCGGTCTCCTGCTGCTTCCGCTGATGGCGGGGGTCACGATCACGTCGATCGGCGCGGGCCGGGTCACTGCGATCACCGGTCGCTACAAGATCTTCCCTGTCGTCGGCACGGGCATCGCGGTGCTCGGCGTCGCGGGCCTGTCGCAGATGACGGCCGACTCCTCCCGCGCGTACTCGAGCGCGTCGATGCTCGTCCTCGGGCTCGGCATCGGGATGACCATGCCGACGATCGTGCTGGCCGTCCAGAACTCGGTCGACTGGAAGGACCTCGGCGTCGCGACGGGCGCGACGACGTTCTTCCGCTCGCTGGGCGGTGCCGTAGGGCTCGCCGCTTACGGCGCGGTGTTGACGGCGAAGCTGAACAGCGAGCTGCCGCGGCTCCTGCCCGCCGGCACCGCGTTCGACACGTCGCTGCTGCAGAGCCCGGAAGCGATCCGGGCGCTGCCGGAGCCGGTGAGCAACGCCGTGATCGACGCGCTCGCGACCGCCATCACGACGATCTTCCTCGTCGGCATCCCGGTGATGGCCGCAGCGTTCGTGCTGTCGTTCTTCATCAAGGAGCTGCCGCTGCGCGAGACGTCAGCGCTCAGTCGTAGCGCCGACGCGCCCGAAGCCCTCGACGTCGAGGTTGCCGCGGCCGCACTCGGCGGCTGAACTCTCCTCGTCGCCGTCCTCCGCTGAGCTTCGGCCGGCTCCTGCTCGCTAACGCTCGACAATCGGTGCTGCGCGCACCCGGGCGGCGCACTGCGCCGCCCCTTAGGTCGCGCGCTCCTCGACCTTCGGCTCGCGCGGCAGGCCGAGCACCCGCTCACCGACGATGTTCCGCTGGATCTCGGCCGTGCCGCCCCAGATCGTCTCGGACCGCGAGAAGAAGAACGACGCCTGCATGGGGTTGACCGGGTAGTTCTGGCGTCCGCGCTGGCGCTGGATCCCGGGCCACGAGTCCTCCTCGTTGTCGCCGCCGAGGATCTGCGCATCCATGCCCGAGATGTCGAGCGCGAGCTCCATGACCTCGCGATGGTGCTCGGACCAGAACATCTTGTTCGTGGCGCCGAGCGCGGCGACACCGAGGTCGCGCGCTCCGGTGAGCGTGGCCGTGAGCGTGCGCCAGCCGTTCACCTTCATGATCTGGACGCGGCTCCAGGCCTTCATCAGCCGCTGGCGGATCGTGGCGTCGTCGATCTTGCCGTTCGCCCTCGCGACCTCGAAGAGGTGCTCGAGCTCACGTTCGAACCGACGGTACGACGTCGTCGCCGACGAGCCGCGCTCGAAGCCGAGCGTGGTGTTCGCGACCTCCCACCCGTTGTTCACGCCGCCGACCACGTTCTCCCTCGGGCACCGAGCGTTGTCGAAGAACACCTCGTTGAACTCGGAGGAGCCGTCGGGCTGCGTGATCGGCCGCACCTCGATGCGGCCGGGCTGCTTCATCGGGCACGAGCAGGTAAGAGATGCCCTTGTGCTTCGACGCGTCGGGGTCGGTGCGAGCCAGCAGGAACACGTAGTCCGCGTACTGCGCCTGCGTTGTCCAGACCTTCTGGCCGTTGATGACCCACTCGTCGCCGTCGAGCACCGCGGTCGTCTTCAGGGACGCGAGATCCGAGCCCGAGTTGGGCTCACTGAAGCCCTGGCACCACGAGATCTCGCCCTTCATGATCGGCGGCAGGAACTGCTGCTTCTGCTCCTCGCTGCCCCACCGCAAGATCGTCGGCCCGACGAGGGTGTCGCCGAAGAAGTCAGCCCGCATCGGTGCGCCGGCACGCGCGAACTCTTCGTTCAGCACGACGTTCTCGATCACCGAGAGGCCCTTGCCCCCGTACTCCTTGGGCCACGACGCGCAGATCCACCCGCCTTCGTGCAGCTTCTTCACCCACTCGGCGTTGAACCGCTTGCGTTCGTCGCCCTTCAGCTCGAAGCCCTCGTCGAACCAGCCCTCGGGCAGATTGTCCTCGAGCCAGGTGCGGATCTCCTTGCGGAACGCTTCGGCCTCGGGCGGATAGGTCAGATCCATGGCGACATTCTTGACCGTCGGGTCAGGTAACGAAAGACGCGGCATAGAGTGCCCGCCGTGGCCGTGACCGAGAGCGCCCCGACTCCGGACTTTCCGACTCCGGACCTTCCGACCGGGCGGTGGACGTACCAGTGGAAAGAGCTGTACTCCGAGGTCATCCAGAGCGGGCTCTGCACGGGATGCGCCGGCTGCGTGATTGCGTGCCCTCACGACGTCATCGGCTACGACCACGTCGAGAAGGGCTACCGCCCCTATCACCTCGAGGACGAGCTCGGCCCTGACAACTGCATCCACGGGGAGAAGGGCTGCACGTCGTGCACCCGAGCCTGCCCGCGGTTCCGCACCTGGGAGCCCGAGGCCGACATGCACCTGTTCGGGCGGATGCGCGAGCCGAACGAGATGTACGGCATCACGAAGGACCTGCTGCTGTGCCGGGCGAGCGACGCGTACGTGCACAAGATCGGGCAGGACGGCGGCTTCGTCTCGGCCCTGCTGATCTGGGCGATGGACGAGGGCTACATCGACTGCGCGCTGACGTCGTTCCTCGAGGGCGACGGCACGTCGTGGAAGGCGATCCCGGGCCTCGCTCGCAACAAGGAAGAGATCCTCGCATCGGCGGGGTCGCGCTACACGTACTCGGCGAACACGCTCGCCGTGAAGCAGGCGATCGACGAGGGCTTCTCGAAGCTCGCGCTCGTCGGGATGAGCTGCCAGAGCTCGGCGCTGCCGGTCATGTGGTCACGCAAGGTCGGCAAGGCGGGCAAGCCGTTCCTGTTCAACATCGGGCTGTTGTGCTCGAAGACGTTCGACGACGCCATCTTCGAGGAGCTCTTCCTCGCGAAGTACGGCCTCCACAAGGAGGAGATGGTGAAGATGAACATCAAGGGCGTCTTCCAGATCTGGATGAAGGACGGCTCGTACCACGAGATCGACCTGAAGGAATGCCATCAGTGGACTCGTGAGGGCTGCAAGATGTGCCCCGACTTCGCGGCCGAGCATGCCGACATCTCGACCGGGGGCATCGGTGAGGACAACGACTGGACGCTCGTGCTCGTGCGCACCGACCTCGGACGCGAGATCCTCGGCCGCATGATCTCGGCGGGCGCGATCGAGAGCCGGCCCGCGGACACCGACGAGAAGGCCATGAAGCTGCTGCGCACGCTCTCGATCGTGAGCCGTCGCCGCTGGCCCGGGTTCGCCGAGCAGTCGCCGATCGTCGGAGTGCCTCCTCCCAAGAAGAAGGCCGACGGCTCCGCTCCCGCTGCGCACTGACGCGGCGTGGACGCCGGACCGCTACGCGACGTCCTGACCATCACCGCAGGCGTGATCACGGGCATTCTCTCCGGCGCGTTCGGCGTCGGGGGTGCGGTCATCTCCACCCCGTTCATCAGAGGGCTCGGCGCGTCAGCGACGATCGCGATCGGCACCACGTTGCCGTCGGTCATCCCGAGCTCGATCAGCGGCTCGTTGCGCTACGGCCGTGAGGGACTCATTGCGTGGGAAGCCGTGAAGTGGATCGTCCCCATCGGCGTGGTCTGCGCGGTGGGTGGTGCGCTCGCGACTGAGATCATCCCCGGTGAAGGCCACGTGCAGCAGCTCATCACGGCGGGCTTCGTCGGCTTCACGGCGTGGCGCACGTACGCAGTCGGGAAGCGGCCCGCGGTCGCCGTCGAGCGGGAGACCACCGCGGTGTGCGTCACCCGACGCGAACGGCAAGGTTTCTTCGCCATCGGCGCCGGCGCGGGCGCGCTGTCGGGGCTCCTCGGCGTGGGTGGCGGCATCGTGATGGTGCCCGCGTTCAACCAGCTGATGAAGATGTCGCTGAAGCAGTCGATCGCCACCTCGCTCGTCTGCGTCGGTCTGTTCGCCATCCCGGGCACGATCACCCATGCCGCGATCGGCGACATCGATTGGCGTTTCGCGTTCTTCCTCACCCTGGGCGTCATCCCCGGGGCCCGCATCGGCTCAGCGCTGACGCTCGCGGCGAGCGATCGCAGGTTGCGCAACTCGGTCGCCCTCTTCCTCGGCGTGCTCGCGGTGATCTACGCGGCCGGCGAGATCGCCGCCCTGTTCGACTGAACCTCCCCGTCGCCGCTCTCCGCCCCGCTCCGCCTCGCTTCGCTCGGGATTGGGCACTTGCCGCCTCATGTCGCGCCCAAGTGCCCAATCTCGACGGCGCGGGTGAAGACGGCGTCGAGCATGTCGCGGGTGAGCTTGCCCGTGAAGGTGTTCTGTTGGCTGGGGTGGAACGAGCACAGGATCGTGCGGCCGCCTTCGATCGACACGTCGACGCCGTGACCGAACTTCGGTCGCGGCCGCACGCCGAACACTCGGCACAGCGCTTCGTACGCGAACGCACCGAGGGCCACGTACACGCTGGCGTCGGCGAGCAGCGCGAGCTCGCGGCGCAGGTATGGCTCGCACGTGTCGCGCTCCTCGATCGTCGGTTTGTTCGCCGGCGGCGCGCAGCGCACCGCGGCGGTGAGGTACGCGTCGATCAGGCGAAGGCCGTCGTCGCGACGTGTCGACGTGGGCTGGTTGGCGAGGCCGGCACGATGCATCGCTCCGTAGAGCCACTCGCCCGAGCGGTCGCCCGTGAACATCCGACCGGTGCGGTTCGCGCCGTGCGCTGCGGGAGCGAGGCCGACGACGACGACGTGCCCGCTCGGGTCGCCGAACCCAGGTACGGGCTTGCCCCAGTAGTCATCGTCGCGAAACGACGCTCGCTTCTCCGCGGCCACCTCCTCGCGCCACGCGACGAGTCGAGGGCACGCGCGACACGACACGATCTCTGCCGTCACGGCCGCGATCGAGTCCATCAGGGTCAGGGTAGGTTGACCCTTCACCCATGAGCCCCCGCAAACCGCCGCCCTCGACCCTCGTGGTGCTCGTCCGCCACGGGCAGACACCGACGACTGGCACGGTGCTGCCGGGGCGCGCACCTGGCCTCCACCTGTCCGACAAGGGCCGCGAGCAGGCCGAGGCCGTGGCCAATCGCCTCGAGGCACTGCCGAAGGTCGACGCCGTGTATGCCTCACCGCTCGAGCGCACGCGCGAGACCGCAGCGCCGATCGCGAAGAAGCGGCGCCTGCGGGTGCGGGTCGAGAAGGGCCTCGTCGAGGCCGACTTCGGCGAGTGGACCGGGCAGGACCTCAAGGTGCTCTTCAAGCAGCCTGAGTGGCAGACCGTGCAGCGCTACCCGAGTGGCTTCCGCTTCCCGAACGGCGAGTCGTTCGCGGAGATGCAGACGCGCATCACAGGCACGATCGACAAGCTCGTCGCCCGCCACAGGGGCGGTGTCGTCGTCGCCGTGTCGCACGCCGATCCGATCAAGGCCGCGGTGGCGCAGGCACTCGGCACGCATCTCGACCTCTTCCAGCGGATCGTGATCTCGCCGTGCTCGGTGACCGCGATCGCGTACGGCCCTGGCGGCCCTGCGGTGCTGACCGTGAACTCGGCGAACGGCACCCTCGGCGACTTGAAAGTGAGCTGAGGTGAGCGAGTCGTTCGACCTCGGCGACGTCGCTGTGTTCACCGCGGGTGCCGTCGGTCCGCCCGGCCAGCGCACCTTCTACCTGCAGGCGCGCACCGGACAGAGCTCCGTCGCATGGAAGGTCGAGAAGCAGCAGGTCGCGGCACTCGGAGAGTTCCTGCAGCGCATGCTGTCCGACCTCCCCCAACCCGACGCCGTGCCTGACGAGAGCACCGTCGTGCTCGTCGAGCCGGTGGAGGCCCAGTGGCCAGTCGGCTCGCTCGGCGTCGCATATGACGGTGACGAAGACCGGATCTTGGTCGCGGCCGACGAGCTCGTCGAGACCGACGAGGAGGGCAACCCAGCGCCCGGCGTCGAGCAGGCGACGGCGCGTGTCCGCATCACGCGCGGGCAGGCGCTCGCGTTCGTGGCGACCGCGGAGCGGCTGATGGAGGGTGGACGGCCGCCCTGCCCCTTGTGCGGACGGCCGATGAACCCCGACGGACACATCTGCCCGCGCACGAACGGGCACGCCATCAACTGAGCCATGGCATCCACCTGGCCCCCCGACGATCCCCTCACGCTGCTCACCGAGGGCGAGGTGTCTCTCGTCGGCCGCATGCCGTGGAGCTCGAACGCGACCTACCTCGTCGAGCTGTGCCACGACGGCGCCGAGGCGCAGGCGGTCTACAAGCCGGTGCGCGGGGAGCGCCCCTTGTGGGACTTCCCGAGCGGCTTGCACAAGCGCGAGGTCGCGGCGTGGGTGCTGTCCGAAGCACTCGGGTGGGGCATCGTGCCGCCGACCGTGCTGCGCGACGACGGGCCGCTCGGCGAGGGCTCGCTCCAGCTGTTCGTGCCTGCCGACTTCGAGCAGCACTACTTCACGCTCCACGACCGCGTGGAGACGCATCCCGCGCTCATGACGATCGCGACGCTCGACCTCATCATGAACAACACCGATCGCAAGAGCGGGCACTGTCTACTGGGCCTTGACGGACGCATCTACGCGATCGACAACGGATTGTGCTTCGCGGCCGAGCCGAAGCTGCGCACCGTGATCTGGGAGTTCGGAGGCGACCCCATCCCGTCTGAGCTCGTCGCCGATGTCGCGCGGATCGCGAAGGAGGTGCCGCCCGGCATGCGCGCGCTGCTCGATCCCGACGAGGTCGATGCGGTACGCCGCCGGTCGAAGGCGATCGTGGCGAAGCCGGTGTTCCCCGTCGACACCTCGGGGCGGCGCTATCCCTGGCCGATGGTGTGACCTCGCTCGAGCGCGTCGTCGAGGAGGGCGACCTCGACGAGCTGGTGCGGACGGTCGATCGGCTGTGCTCGACGCGGGACTGGGATGGCCTCGTCGAGCTGCGAGATCGGTGCCGCTGGGCGCTCGAACGGGGAAAGCAGCTCTGGCCCGCAGCGTCGCTCGCCGAGTACCGGCTCGCGCTCGAGGCGCCCGGGCAATGGGCCGCGAGTGTGATCACCGAAGGCGCCGGTCGCTTCGCGCTCGGCCCATTGCCGGAGGTTGCCGCAAGCAGTCACACGTGGGGCGAGCTCTCACCGCATCTGGCACCGGGTCCGCTCGCTGCGATCACGGCACACGAGCGCGTCGTCCGTGGCGAGGATCTCAGCGCGGACGAGTCGATCGACCGGTCCGTCCTCGAGGTGCCGCTCGCATTGTGCGCGTGGGAGCCGGCGTACCCGCTCGCCGAGTACCACGCGGACAAGGCGGAGTTCCCCATGCCGCGCGACGCCAGGCTGACGCAGCTGACGCTCGCACCATTCGATGTCGTCGACGACGCGTCGACTGTCGACGCGCTCCTCGGTCTCACGTCACGGTGGACGACCGAGTCGGACGGCCGCGCCGAAGCGATCGCCGTCCGCGGGAGCGCGGCCGGAGCGGTCAGCGCCCTGGGCGTGCGTCGAGCGCGCGCCGTCGAGATCGACGCCGCCGACGCGATGGCGCACATGGCATGGGCCGCCGCGAGCGGCGGTGCGCACGGCCGGCGCCGAGGGATGGCAGGCGGCCGCTTCGACACCTGGTGGGCGGTCGTCGCACTCGCCGGCGCGCTCGACGACTGGCCGCTCGACTCCGACGAGGTCGGCGACGCGGCGCAATCGCTGCGCTGGTTCGTCTGGGACGCCTATGAGCCCAAGACCGGCTGGTGGTTGCGCCTTGCCGTCGAAGATCCCGACGAAGGCCTCGCCTGGGCGATCGCCGCCACCGACCAGAGCTTGTAGCTACCCCAGCACCCGATCCAGGTACGGGTTCGTGAACACGCGCTGCGGGTCGACCTGATCGCGCACGGCCTGGAACTTCGACCAGTCCGGATAGCGCGGCGCAAGGGTCTCGGCGGTCTGGAAGTGAAGCTTGCCCCAGTGCGGCCGCCCGCCGGCCGCCGCCATGATCCGCTCGACTCCGCGGAAGTACTGCTCGTACCCGCGGCCTTGGAAGACGTGGCACGCCACGAACGCGCTGTCGCGGCCCGAGGCCATCGAGAGCGGGATGTCGTCACCCGCGACGAACCGCACCTCGACCGGCACCTGGATCTTCAGGCCACTCGCGTCGATGAACGAGCGCAGCTCGCGCACGCACTCGACGATGGCGACGCGGGGCACGCCGTACTCCATCTCGTAGAAGCGCACGAGCCGCGGCGTCGTGAACACCTTGTACGACTTCTCGGTCGACTCGACTCGCGTGATGGCCTTCGTGAGCTGCCGCGAGATCCCCGGGATCGTCGACGGGAAGCGGCGGCCGACGCGCCACGCGGCCTTCAGCGCCACGTTCTCGAGGAACACCTCGTCGAACCACTCCTTGGCCCGAGCCCTCGGCTCGGGAGCGTCGTCGACGCGGTTGTTCTGCTTGGCCTGCACCCACTCGGTGTGCGGGAACCAGTTGATCTCGAAGTGGTCGTTGCCGTCGACGTGCTCGTCGAGCACCGCGAGCACGTCGTCGAGCCGCATCGGCTCGTTCACCGCGTGCAACGTGAAGGCGGGAACGCACCGCAATGTGATCGTCGACACGACGCCCAACGCACCGAGCCCGACACGCGCCGCGGCGAACACGTCCGCGTTCTCCGACTTCGAGCATTGCAACACCGATCCGTCGCCGGTGACGATCTCCATCGCGTCCACGAACGTCGAGAGCGCGCCGAGGCGGCCTCCGGTGCCGTGCGTACCGGTCGACAGGGCACCCGACACGGTCTGGTACGCGATGTCACCGAGGTTGGGCAGCGCGAGCCCGAGCGCGTCGAGCGCCTCGTTGAGCGCGCCGAGGGTCATCCCCGCCTGCACCGTGACCAATCGACGCTCCACGTCTGCAGAGACGGTCGACGCGTGCTGGTCGAGCACGACCTGCGTGCCCGTCGTGCACGCGATGTCGGTGAAGGAGTGGCCGGCGCCGACGACCTTGATGGTGGAGCGCGCCGCGGCCGCCGCCTTCACGATCTGCGAGAGCTCGTGGACGTCGCGCGGATGCTCGACGAGCGCGGGTGCGCACACCTGGTTGCCAGCCCAGTTGCGCCACTGGTTCACGAGATCGGCCCGAGCACCGAGTCGAGATAGTCGTTGGAGAACATGCCGGTTGGGTCGAAGTCGCGGCGCGCCGCGTGGAACTGGTCCCACTTGGGATAGAGGGGCGCGAGCTGCTCGGCGGTGCGGTTGTGGAGCTTCCCCCAGTGCGGACGGCCGTCGAGCTCGCGCATGATCGCTTCGACCTCGCGGAAGTAGTCGAGGTAGGGCCGGTCGTCCCACTCGTGCACGGCGATGTACACCGACGGCCGTCCCGTCGCCGTCGACAGCGCGATGTCATCGGGAGCGGTCACGCGCACTTCGACGGGGAAGCGGATCCCCCAGTCGTGGGTCTCGATCTGATGGCGCACTTCCCTGAGTGCGTGCATGCCGTGCTCGGCCGGAATCGCGTACTCCATCTCGTAGAACGGCGTCTCGCGCGGCGAGCAGAAGATGCGGTCACTGCGATCGCTGAACTGGATCGCGTGGGGCCGGTCGCCCTCGGGCTGCCACCGGCCGAGCAGACCGAGGATCGTGAGCGCGCGCCGGCTGATGACGCGATCCTCCATCGGCGGATTCCACCCCGGCTTCGTCGAGTCGTCGCGCAGGTTCGCCTTCGTGAGCACCCACTCGGTCGACGGCACCCACCAGAACTCGAAGTGGTCGTACGCGGCGATCGCTTCGTCCCACGCCTCGATCATCTGATCGACGACGACCGGCGCCTCGGTGCAGTGCAGGTCGAACGCCGGCACGCACCGCAGCGTCACGTCGGCGACGATGCCGAGCGCGCCGAGACCGACCCGCGCGAGCGACAACAGGTCGGGATCATCTGCGTCGATGCGTCGGGCCCTGCCGTCAGCGGTGACCAACGTCAGCGCTTCGACGAAGGTCGCGAGCCCGCCCCACTCGGCGCCGGTGCCGTGCGTCGACGTCGCGATGGCGCCCGAGATCGTCTGGCGATCGATGTCGCCGAGGTTCGGGAACGCGAGCCCGGCGTCAGCGAGCGCATCGTTCATCGCCGCCAACGTGATGCCGGCCTCGACCGTGACGAGCCCGGTCGAGGGGTCGATGTCGAGCACTCGGTTCAGGCGGTCGAGCACGAGGCAGCGCCCGTCGGTGAGCGCGATCCCCGTGAACGAATGGCCGGACCCGACGGCCTTCACGCGATCGCCGTTCAAGGCCGCGCTCGACACCACATCGATCAGGTCGTCGAGAAAGGCCGGATGGTCGACGGCGGCGACGTCGTGCGTCTGGTTGCCTGCCCAGTTCGTCCAGCTGTCGCTCATGGAGCGGTCAGCCGCGGGCTTGCAGCGCTTCGATCAGCTTCGGAAGGACCTTGTGGACGTCGCCGACGATGCCGAGGTCGGAGATCGAGAAGATCGGAGCTTCCTTGTCCTTGTTGATCGCGATGATGTTCTTCGAGCCCTTCATCCCGACCATGTGCTGCGTGGCACCCGAGATGCCAGCCGCGACGTAGACCGTCGGCTTCACGACCTTGCCGGTCTGACCCACCTGATACGAGTACGGCACCCATCCGGCGTCGACGATGGCCCGCGAAGCACCCGGCGCACCCTTCAACAGCTTGGCCAGCTCCTCGATGAGGTGGTAGTTGCCGGCCTCGCCGAGACCGCGTCCCCCCGAGACGACGACGTTCGCCTCGTCGAGCTTCGGACCCGTCGACTGCTCGACGTGACTCGCCAGCACACGAGCCGCTCCCGTCGCGCCGACATCGGGAAGGGCGACCGACACGACCTCGCCCGCACCGGCGCCGCCTTCCTCCGCAGCAAACGACTTGGGTCGGAACGCGGCCAACGCCGGGCCACCCCCCGAGAACGACGTCGTGACGAGCGTGTTGCCGCCGAAGATCGCGGTCGTGCAGCGCACGGTCGACCCGTCGACCGACACGTCGATGCTGTTCGTCAGGACCGGCGAGTCGATCTTCACCGACAGCCGTCCCATCACATCACGCGCCTCATACGTCATCCCGAACATCACGAGGTCGGGAGACTGCGCTGCGATCTGCTCGGCCATCGCCGCCGCAATCGCGGGCCCCGGCAGCGCACCATTCCGCTCTGCGGCCGCGTGCACCTTCGCCGCGCCGTACGAACCGAGCACCGGCGCGACCGCCGCGGCGTCGGCGCCGGCGTAGAACGCCTCGACCGTGTCGCCGAGCTCACGTGCCTTCGTCAACAGCTCGAGCGTGAGCGAGGTCGGCTTGCCCTCGGCACTCTCTGCGTAGACCCACACCTTCGAAAGGCTCATCTCGAATCTCCTCTGCGACCTTGGCTCAGATGACCTTGAGGCCTTCGAGGAAGGCGATGATCTTGAGGTACCCCTCGCCGTCGTCTTCGATGATCTCACCGGCCTCGCGGGCCTCGGCGGCGGTGACGTCGACGATCTCCTGGCGGGCTCCGGTCCATCCGACCGCCGAGGTGTCGAGACCGAGGTCTGCGACGCTCACCTCGTCGACCGGCTTGTTCTTCGCCGCCATGATCCCTTTGAACGAGGGATAGCGCGGCTCGACGACGCCGGCGGTGACGCTCACCACGGCGGGCAGCGGGCACTCGACCTCGTCGTAACCCGCTTCGGTCTGGCGCTGCACCTTCACCGTGCTCCCCGCGACCTCGACGTGCTTCGCGAACGTCACCGAAGGAAGGCCGAGGAGCTCGGCGATCTGCTCGGGCACCGTGCCGGTGTACCCGTCGGTCGACTCGGTCGCGGTGAGGATGAGATCGGGGGTGCCGATGCGACCGATCGCCTTGGCGAGCACCTTCGCGGTCGACAGCGAGTCGGAACCCTGCAGCGCAGGATCGGACACGAGGACTGCCTTCGCCGCCCCCATCGCCAGCGCGGTGCGCAGACCCGACACCTCGTTGTTCGGTGCCATCGACACCAGCGAGACCTCTCCACCACCCGCGGCGTCGACGAGCTGCAACGCCATCTCGACGCCGTAGGAGTCGGACTCGTCGAGGATCAGCTTGCCTTCGCGCTTCAGCGTGTGACTCGAGGGGTCGAGCGACCCCGGCACGGCAGGGTCAGGGATCTGCTTGACGCAGACGACAACGTCCATGGCGTCGTAGTCTGCGCCGGTCGCCGAACGGCCACAAATCGGAGCCGCAGGCGATTGCGACACCGCCGGGGGCTGTTCTGCGTCTGCTTCTGATCGCCAATTCGGCTGCTTCCTCGGTGACTGCGCGCAGCCGCGTGGTCATCCAGAAGGCGCTTTCCGCGGATCATGAGGTGTCGCTCGCGGAGACGAGCCGCCGAGGCCATGCCACCCGCTTGGCGCAGGGTGCCGCGGCCGATGGGTTCGACGTCGTCGCCGTGCTCGGTGGGGACGGGACCCAGAACGAGGTCGCCAACGGCCTCGCCGGAACGCAGACGGCCCTCGCCCCGCTGCCCGGCGGCTCGACGAACGTCTTCGCCCGGACGATCGGCCTCCCGAACGACCCGATCGAGGCGACCGGTCTGCTGCTCGACGCGCTCGCGAAGGACTCGATCCGCCGGATCGGCCTCGGCAGCGTGAACGACCGCTACTTCCTCTTTCACACTGGGGTCGGCTTCGACGCCTCGGTCGTCCGCCAGGTCGAGCGTCGCGACACGTTCAAGCGCTGGTTCGGCCATCCCCTCTTCATCTACGCGACCGTCGTCACCTGGCTGCGCCACTACGACCGCCACCATCCCCACTTCGCGGTCCGGTTTTCCGAGCACGACGTCGTCGACGACGGCTACTTCACCGTCGTGATGAACACCTCTCCCTACACGTTCCTCGGCAACCGGCCGTTCGACATCGCGCCCGAGGCGACGTTCGACCGAGGGCTCGTGTCGGTGACCGTCCGCTCCCTGACCTTCGGCATGGCCTGGACGCTCGCCCGCACCGCGTTCATGAATCCCAAGATCCTGCGCGACTCACGGTCGGTCGACTTCCGCACCGACCTCGAATCGTTCGAGGTGGTCGCGCATACGCCGTTCCCCTACCAGGTCGACGGCGACTATCTCGGCGAGATCGACCGGCTCCGCTTTCGCCACGAGCCGGACACGCTGTCACTCGTGATCCCCGATCAGTCAGGCGCGGCCCAGAACCCGTAGCGCGACGTCGGGCTCGTTCGTGCAGATCCCGTCGACGCCCATCGCGGCGAGCGCCAACATCCGTTCGGGATCGTCGACGGTCCAGACATTGATCTCGATGCCTGCGGCATGGCAGGTGTCGACGAGCGCTCGATCGACGATCGCGTCGTAGGGATGGAGCGCCCGGTGACCCGCCTCGACCAGGCTCGCGACGACTGCGGCCGCGTCCGGTACGAGCATGGTCAACCACGCCGTCGCGACCCGGGGATCGACCTCGCGGATGCGCGCGATGCTCCCGACGTCGAACGACGACACGAGGATGCGGTCGTACAGATCGCGGCGACCGACGAGGTTCGCCACCTCGGCAGCCACCGTGCGCTCGGGGTCGAAGTCAGGATCGCGAGCCGAGCTCTTCACCTCGACGTTCACCGCCATCGGCCCGCATGCGTCGATGGCCTCGTCGAGGTCGGGGACGTCCGCAGGCAGATCGCTCCAGACCAGGTCGCAGATCGCTCGCCCGTCAGGCAGCCGTGCGTCGTGATGGATGGCGAGGCGCCCGTCGGCCGTCCTGCGCACGTCCAGCTCGACCATGTCCGCGCCCATGGCGAGCGCGCCCCGGAACGCGGCGAGCGTGTTCTCGGGGAACGCCTTCGCCGCGCCCCGGTGGGCGATCACCGCCGGCGTCACTGGCACCGTCACGCCCGCACCGTGCCAGCGTCACGATCGCGTGTCGAGCGGCTGAAGAGGGGCTTGCCGGTTCGTGACCTCTGGTGTATTCTCGGCACGCCCCGTAGTCGCTGCTCTTCGCTTGGGTCACGAGCATGTGAACGCTTTCACAGGGCCAGTTTCGAGGGAGCTACCTCGGCGCGGCAGGCGTCGAGCGTCGGTTTGGCTGGAGGATGCGTGTCGGTCGCCACTGGGATTGCGCTCGCCCTTGATCGGGGCGAGTGGAGATTGGAGTCGGCCTGCAAGGACACAGACCCCGACCTCTTCTTCCCCGTCGGAACCACCGGTCCCGCCATCGACCAGATCGAAGCGGCCAAGGCCGTCTGCGGCATCTGCCCCGTGCAGTCGCAATGCCTCGAGTTCGCCCTCGCCACCAATCAAGACTCGGGCGTGTGGGGCGGCACCTCTGAAGAGGAGCGCCGCCGGCTACGCCGGCAGTGGCTCGCCCGCCAACGCCGCGCCAGCTAAGCCGTCACGTCGCCCTCTTCCGCCGAGGACTACCCGTAGGCCTCGGGGATCAGCAGGCGGAGCTTCACCTCGGTGCCGGGTTCGGCATCGCGCATCTCGATCGTGCCGAGCAGCTCGCTCGTCACCAGCGTCCTGACGATCGACAGGCCGAGGCCGGTCGCATCCTCGATGCGGAAGCCATCGGGCAGCCCGACACCGTCGTCGCACACCCGGACCTCGAGCACGGACCCGTCGTTCGCCATCGACACCGAGATCGTTCCGGGACGGCCGTCGACGAACGCATGCTCGACCGCGTTCTGGAGCAGCTCGGTCAGCACTACTGCGAGCGGGGTGGCGACGCTCGCCGGAAGCCGGCCACCGTCACCGTCAAACCGCAGTCGCACCGGTCGGTCGGGTGACTGAAGCCCTTCCTCGACCATCGCGGCGAGGGGCAACAGGATCTCGTTGAGGTCGATCGCGTCGCCGACATCGCGTGACAGGGTCTCGTGCACGAGCGCGATCGTGCGAATGCGGCGCACGGACTCCTCGACGGCTGCCTTCGCTTCGGCCGAGTCGAGTCGACGAGCTTGCAGCCGCAGGAGCGACGAGATCGTCTGCAAGTTGTTCTTCACGCGATGATGGATCTCGCGGATCGTGGCGTCCTTGCTGAGCAACATGCGATCGCGGCGGCGAAGCTCTGAGATGTCGCGCACGAGCACCACGCCGCCGCTCACCCTGTGATCCCTGACAAGCGGGAGGCAGCGCACCAGCACCACCACGTCGGGCGCCTGCTCGACCTCCTCGGTCGCCGGCGCGGCCGAGTCGAACGCGAGCCGAACGGTGTGATCGTCGAAGCCGAGCTCGCCGAGCCGCATCCCGACGGCATTGCTCTGCGCGCCGACGCGGTGAAGCGCGGACACAGCGTTCGGTGACGCGTATTCGACGCGCTGGCTGGCGTCGAGGAGCATCACGCCGTCACCGACGCGGGGCAGCGCGGATGTGCTCGACCGCTCCGCAGCCATCGGGAACTCGCCCTCGCTGATCATCCGGGCGAAGCGCTCGAAGATCTCGAGATAGGTGCGCTCGAGCTCGCCGGGCTGACGGCCCACAGTCGGCGACCACTCCCGCGTCAGCACCCCGAGGAGAGCGCCGTCGTGACGGACGGGGATCGCGGTGACCCACACTCGATCGCTGGTTGCGCCGTGGGCCATCTCCCCGACGACGATCCGACCGGTCTGCCACGCCTCGGCGACCAGCGGACGCTCGGCGGCCGGGAGCACCTCGCCGACCCAGTCGGCGCGGTACATCGTCGGACCGGTCGTAGGGCGGATCTGGCCGAGCACCAGCCAGCCGTCACCCGCCGCCTCGGGCGCGAGGAGCAGCAGGTCGGCGAAGCAGAAGTCGGCGAGCATCCCCCACTCCGCCACCAATCGCTGCAGGTGAGCGATCTGCGCGCGTCCGAGTGACGTCTGGTTTCGCGCCAGCTCGGCGAGGGTCGCCATCGGCCACGATGCTACGAGCCGGGTGTGGGGGAACCGCGGCGGCCCGTCGGGTGTCTCAACAACGGATGGTGGCCGAGCTCGTGAACACCGAACCCGTCGACGAGAGCACGGAGCCGAGCGCGCCCGCGACCTTCGACGATCTGTTCGCGGACCGCTACCAGCCGATGGTCCGGCTCGCCACACTCCTCGTCGGCAACGAGGCGGTCGCAGAGGAGCTCGTGCAGGACGCGTTCGTCCGCGTCCATCACAAGTGGGCCACGGTCGATCATCCCGCCGCGTACCTCCGCACCGCGGTGGTGAACGCCTGCCGGAACGACCGGCGGCGAGCGCGTCTCGAGCGCGCGCACGCTCGCACTCACGCACCGACCGTGGCCCCTCCGCAAGAGCCCCTCCTCGACGCGCTCGCCACGCTCAACGAGCGTCAACGCGTCGCCATCGTCCTTCGCTACTACGGGGACTTGTCCGAAGCCGACATCGCCGAAGCGCTCGGCTGCCGTCCCGGCACGGTCAAGTCGCTCCTCAGCCGCGGCCTCACCCAGCTTCGAGAGGTGATCGAACCATGAGCACACCCGACGAGTTCAACCGCGTGCTGAGCGACGCGCTGAACCAGCGCGCCGCGAGCGTGCGCGTCGCCGACGACGGTCGCGCACGCTTCGACGAGCACCTCGCGGTCGACATTCGGCACCGGCATCGCCGGCGCGTGGTGATGTCGATCACGGGTGTCATCGCGGTGCTGGGCATCGGTGCCGGCGCGATCGCGTTCGCCAACGGCGGCGACTCTCAGCCGAGCCAGACCGTCACCGCTGCCGCCGACCAGCTGAAGATCCGCGCGCCGGGCGCGCCGTCGGGGCTGCCGAAGCTGCTGCCGACGGTGCCCGAGGGCTGGGTCATCGAGAGCGCTGGCGACTACTCGCCGACAGAGTCGGAGGGGTCGACGCTGCCCGATCGGGGAAATGCGCGCACCCAGGTGTACCGGTCCGCCGACGGCTCGGCCGCCATCCGAGTCGACATCCACACCGATCCGACGGTGGTCGGAGGGTTCACTCCAGACGCGAACGGCAACCCGGATGCGTCGACCGTAGAGGTGCACGGCCAGCCGGCTCTGCTCACTGTCGACCCGAAGGGTCTCGACATGACCATGCTGATGTGGGGCGAGGGCGAGCACACGACGGTCACCGTGATGGCCAGTGGCATCCGCCAGGAGCAGCTCCTCGCGTTCGCCGACACCCTGCAGCCCGCTGCCGAGGGGTGGAGCGCCTTCCCTCTCCCCGCGGGCTTCGACCTCGTGTTCGATGGTGACGCGGATGCGGCGATGGGTTACGGCGGGCCGTCGTGGCAGCTCGGCTATCGCGGCCCTGAGGATCTGAGCCAGCCGCAGGACCCGACGATCACGGTGTCAGCCGCGAAAGGCACGGGCGATGCCCTCGTCGTGTTCCCGAGCCCTGCGGATCATCCCGACCAGGTGTCGGTCGCGAACCAACCCGCCATCTACCTGCAGGGACCCGAGGCCGACGGTGCGCAGACCTACTGCACCCTCGTGTGGATCGACCAGGCGAGCGGGCTCGTGATGACGATGAACGCGCTCGGTGTCTCGCGCAACGACATGATCTCGTTCGCCGCCAGCATGCACGCGGTGCCCGACGCGGAGTGGCAGCAGGCCGTCGCGGACGTGCTGCCCAAGGCCGACGATCCGACCGGCCCGGTCGAACCGCCCGTGCCCACGCAGCCCGACGGCTTCCCGAACCTCGCTGCCGGCACGCTGCCCGACGGTCGCGCGTGGACCATCAACGCCACCCGCTACCGCGACCAGCCCGAGGCCAACCTGGTCTGCGGCGACCTCACGTTCGCAGGATCGAGCGACACCCTCGGGGGCGCGTGCGCCAACGCCGACGGGTCGCCACGTCCCGGCATCACGATCGGCACCGACGGTGGCGCGCTCCTCTTCGGCGCCGCGCCCGCGTCAGCGACGAGTGTGTCGGTCGAGCAGGCCGGCGGGGACCCGATCACGGCGCCGACCGTCGCGTCCAACGACCCGTCGATCGAGCTCCGCTGGTTCGTCGTCGAGATCGGCGACTCGACGAAGGTGACGGCGATCGTCGGCCACGACGACAGCGGCACCGAGGTGTTCCGCCTCGCGCAGCCGCTCGGTCCGCCGTATCCCGACTACGAGGTGCTCGAGAAGGCGCAGAAGCGTGAGCTCGCGTCCGACACCGTCGACGGCGCGAAATGGACGCTGGTCGCCGCGGATGCGCCACTGAGCGATGGGTCGGGCCCGGTCACGTGTGTGACGCTCACGTTCGCATCCGAGTCGTCGATGACGTGTCCAGTCGTCGCGGTCGGCGGCGTGAACGGCAACGGCATCATCGACGCGACGGTCGCGATCCTGAGGAAGCGCATCTTCGTGCTCGCGCACCTCGAGCCGGGAGTCGCCGAGTTCTGCGTCACCACCGAAGACGGCACGGTCTATCGAGTGCCGGTGGTCCCGACTGGATCGGCATCGGGGTCGACGGTGGCCGTCGTGCACGTGCCCGACGATCAGAAGCCCGTCGAGCTCCACGCGATCAACCCGCAGGGGCAAGACATGGGTGCCGTCGACATCTCGCAGGTGATGGAAGCGCCGAAGCCGATGCCGCTGGGCGCTTCGGACAGCACGCGATCGGCAGTCGGCTCGGTAGGGATGTCGAACACCACAGGTGGTTAGCGTGCGGCGATGAACGAGGCGCACCAGGCGTGTGGAGGCGACGAGTGGCGGGGGATGATGCGCAACGTCATCCTCCCGTGGGCGATCGGCGAGGTCGAGCTCGGCGACGACGTCATCGAGGTCGGTCCTGGCTACGGCGCGACGACCGATGTCTTGCGCGAGTCGATCGCGCACATCACCTCGGTCGAGATCGACGAGCAGCTGGTCGCCATGCTGACCGAGCGGTTCGCGGACGCGCAGAACGTCGAGATCGTGCACGGCGACGGCACTGCCCTCGAATACCCCGACGATCGCTTCTCGGGCGCGGCCTGCTTCACCATGCTTCACCACGTGCCCACGAACGAGCTGCAAGACCGGCTCTTCGCCGAGGTGGCCCGCGTGCTCAAGCCGGGCGCCGCCCTCGTGGCGAGCGACAGCCTCGCGAGCGAGGAGCTGGCGTCACATCACGAAGACGACACCTACAACCCCGTCGATCCGGCGTCGCTCGAGGCGCGGCTGCGCGCCGCGGGGTTCGCTGACGTCGAAGTGCGTACCAACCCCTTCGGGTGGGCGGCGGTCGCGCGTCTGCGGTCAGCTGTCCGACGACGCGAGGATCTCGGCCTCGCTGATCTCCCACTTGTGCTCGCACTCGCGGCCGTGCTGGTACATCACGCCCTTGCGCAGGTCGATGTGCTCGAGGAAGCCGGGGCCTCCGCACTCGGGGCAGCGCGTGGGCTTGCCCCAGACCATCTTGGGTGCCGGCGGCGGCGGTGTCATGTCTTCGGCGATCGCGTCGAGCGTGTCCGCCTCGCGCTTGTCCTTGCGTAGCCAGGACATCGATTCCCTCCCTCGCTCCGGTGCGCTTTTCTTCGCCCGCTGCACCCGTGAGCGCCATGGTACCCAGATTCGCACGACTGCGCGCGCGTACAGTGGTCGACTCACCCCTCAACGCGATGCCACGTCGCCGTGACCCCACAGGTAGCTCCCGAGCTCGAGGACGCTCGCCAGGTCGGTGAGATCGGAGCCGAGCTGCGGCACGGCGACGAGCGCCTCGGGAGCGGTCGACAGGCCCGCGCGCTGCTCGGCTTGGCGGCTCGCGGCCAGCGCGTAGTCGTGGAAGCTCGCCGCCACATCCTGAAGGAGGCGAGCGACATCGGTCGCGTCGCCCGACAATGCGGGTGCGAGCGTCTTGGCCAAGGTCTCCGCCGTCGCAGACATCGCGGTCGCGGTTCGTGCCACCCCGGGGTCGCGGAGGTAGTCGGGCAGCACCTTGTTCATGACGACCGCGCCCAGGTTGAGCCTGCGGTCGTGCAGCGCGTCCACGAAGAACTCGGCTTCGCGCAACGGCGACGGTTCGAGCGTCGTGACCACCACAAAAGTCGTGCGGCTGTCCGCGAGCAGGCGCTGCACCGATCGGGCGCGATCGACGAAGCCGTCGTGCATCGTCTGGAAGAGGATGAAGAACTCGGCGATGTCCTGCAGGAACTGCGAGCCGAGGATGCGATCGGCCAGCTGGTAGAAGGGCCGAGAGGCTGCGGTCATCACCCGCGAGCGGTAAGGGACCGTGAGCCAGCGAAGCAACCGGCTGTTGAAGAACTCGGCCATCCGCTTCGGCGCATCGAGGAAGTCGAGAGCATTGCGGGAGGGGGGCGTGTCTACGACGAGAAGGTCGTACGCGCCCGTGCCGTGGATGTCGAACAGGCGCTCCATCGCGATGTAGTCGTGGCTGCTCACGAAGCGCGTCGTGATGTTGTCGTAGAGGGGGTTGGCCAAGATCGCGTCACGTGTCGCCGCGTCGGGAGCGTGGCGGCGCACGAGGTCGTCCCACGACTGCTTCGTGTCGAGCATCGCGACCCAGAGCTCGCCGCGCGGCACGATGCCTGCTGCCTCGAACGCAGCGTCGTCCACTCGCCGTTCGACGTTGCCGAACGCCTCGAGACCCAGCGCGTTGGCGAGACGGCGGGCCGGATCGACGGTGAGCACGAGCACCCGTCCGCCGTGATGGGCCGCGGCCATCGCCGCGGCAGCCGCAGCCGTGGTCGTCTTCCCGACACCACCGGATCCACAGGTGACGACGATCTCTTTCGCCGCGAGTAACGCGTCGAGTGAGCCGGAGGGAGCGGCGCGGCGAGCCATCAGAACCCCAGCTCCTCGCCGAGCCCGTCGGCGATCTGATTGGTCGCGCGCAGTCCCTTCGATCGCGCGAACAGCTCGGGGACATAGAGGTAGGGCGCCGGCGGCACGAGGTTCTCGCGCAGCGTCGTGAGGTGCGCGGCACCGGTGCGCCGCAGCCGCACCGCGAGCTCCGCAGCGTCGAGAACGAGCGGCGCGTCGGCTCCGACCGCACCGACGAGCACAGCCTCGGCATCGGGCTCGCGCAACCGGTCGAACATCGCTTCCTCACCGCGACCGAAGAGCTCAGGGAGCACTCGGTTCACGACGACGGCAGCCAGATCGACGTTGGTCTTGGTGCGCAACATGCCCGCGAGATCGATCGCTTCGTTGACCGGCATCTCCTCGGGGTTCGTCACGATGACCACGCCCGTGCGCGCAGGGTCGTCGAGGATGTCGAGCATCCACTGCGTCTGCTCGCGCACCACCCCGACCTGCACGAGGCCTGCGATCGTGGCGGGCGCGGTGAGCTGGGCGATGATGTGCCCCGACGCCTCGGCATCGACCACGACGAGGTCGTAGGTCTCGCGGCGCACCTCGTAGCAGAGCTTGCCGACGGCCAGGATCTCCTTCACGCCGGGCGCGGCGCTGGCGACGAAGTCCAGGCTGCGAGCGAGCGGCCCGATGCGACCGACGAGCGGCAGGTGGAGCTGGAGGTTCAGGTACTCGCGCAGCGACTGCTCGGTGTCCATCGCCATGGCCCAGACGTGGGGCTGGACCTCGCGGGGCTTGAACTTGAGCCGCTCGGTCTCGAACGCGGACCCGAGATCGCCCTTTGCGTCGACCTCGCAGACGAGCGTGCGCTTGCCGTGGCTCGCTGCGAGCACGGCGAGTGCCGCGGCGATCGAGGTCTTGCCGACACCGCCCTTGCCCGTGACGAAGAGCAGCTTGCGGTCGAGGAGGTCGACGACCACCTCGGCTACCGCCGGACCCTCAGCCGCCGAAGCCGATCTTGCGGTCGTCGTTCGACGCACCGATCTCGATGTAGGCGATCTTGGCCGACGGCACACCGATGTCGCGGCCGCGCCGATCGGTCAGCCAGAGCACTCCGTCGTCGTCTGCGAGCGCCGCAGCGACTTCGGACTTGAGCTTCTCGCGATCGGTGTCGTCGCCCAGCTCGACGTTGATCTCTCGCGGTGCATGGGTGACGCCGATCCGGATGTCCACGGCGGGTCACTCTATCGGCGGGTGATTGCCTTCCCGATCGAGCTCCTCGAGCCACCTCGGGCGGTTCCGTCTCGCCCATCCGCGAGTGACACGGCCAGAGATCATCCCCTTCAACCCCGCGGGATCGGCGAGCGCCTTGCCGATGTGCCCGATCACGACGACGAACAGGAGCAGGAAGACCCAGTCGTGCACGAACGTCGCACCGGTCCTCCACGAGAGGGGGAACGGCTTGAACCACCGCATGATCGATCCGGTCGCGAGCATCACGGGGATGGCGCCGGCGACGAACGCGGCGTTGAGCTTCTGGCCCGCGTTGAACTTGCCCACCCTGCCTCGCCGTCCCCTTGACTTCAGCCATGCCCAGTCCTCCTCGTCGAGCCGCCCGAGTCGCTTCGCGTCGGCCCTGAAGCGAGCGCCGAGCAGCAGACCGAGCACCACCGGGATGGGCAGCGCGAGGCCGCAGAGGACGTGGATCGTCTTGATCGTCTCGCGGCGACCGACCAACGCAGACAGCGGGCCGAAGTACAACGCCGAGCCCGTGGCGAGCAAGGCAAGGACGAGCGTCGCGTTGGTCCAGTGCACGACGCGCTCCACGCGGTCGAACCGCGTGATGGGCGCGGACGCGTCAGCTCGTGCTGTCGTCGTGACGGCCATTGCTCTTCCCGACCCATGCATCGATGTCGTATCCGAGCTCTTCCCAGTAGCCCGGGTCGAGCTCGTCGGTGATCTCGATCCGCTCGAGCCACTTCAACGACTTGTAGCCGTACATCGGCGCGACGTAAAGACGGACGGGCCCTCCGTGCTCGCGCGTGACGGTCTTGCCCTGCATCTCGTGAGCGACGATCACGTCCGGACGGCGGGCCTGGTCGAGCGAGAGGCTCTCTGTGTACGCGCCGTCGAACGAGTAGAGGCGCAGGTAGGTCGCGTTCGACTTCACTCCCACATGGTCGAGGAGTGTCGAGAGGGT
Organism: uncultured Acidimicrobiales bacterium; assembly: GCA_963802505.1. Taxonomy (GTDB): domain Bacteria; phylum Actinomycetota; class Acidimicrobiia; order Acidimicrobiales; family DATKAS01; genus DATKAS01. The sequence goes on from CAWDJB010000002.1 coordinate 410,052, forward strand.
GACGCCGCGCCAGGGCACGTCGGGCACGCGCCAGCCGGTCACGCACTGGAAGTCGCGCACGAGATCGGTCTGGGGAAGCGCTCGGAGGTCGGGCAACGTCAGCGTGACCGGCGTGTCGACGAGGCCATCGACGGTGAGCCGGTAGTCGGCCTCGCTCATGGCGGGCAACGAGCCAGTCACCGAGTAGATGCGGAAGCGCCCCGACGTCGGCAGGAACGAGGTGATGCCCGTGCGGTCGTTGAGCGTGATCGGGCGCAACAGCCGCTCGAGACCCGACTGCACCTTGGCGCCCCAGACGATGCCTGCGGCGCCGACGCCGAGCATGCCGAGGAAGACCCGGCGGCCGACGGGCGTGCCCTTCGGCGTCTCCGCCTCGTCGACATCGGCCATCGAGTCGACCATACGTTTCATCTCGGCCGCGCGGACGTCACGCCTGAGCAGTCTCCGCTCGAGACCACCGTGTTTCAGACAAAGGGGTGTTTCAGATGATCTTCAGCTCGCGGCGGTACTTCCGGGTGGGGGCGAGGTCGACCGCTACCCGCTCGGCCAGCGCACGGAAGATCTGGGCCGCCTCGCTGTCGGGGTCGACCGCGGTGATCGGACGGCCGTCGTCACCGCCCTCGCGCAGCGCCGGGATGAGCGGCACCTGGGCGAGCAGGGGCACGCCGAGACGATCGGCGAGCACCTGGCCGCCGCCGCGGCCGAACAGCTCGTAGCGCGTGCCATCGTCGGCCGCGAACCACGACATGTTCTCGATGACGCCCTTGACCTCGAGGTGCACCTTCTCGGCCATGAGCCCGGCTCGCTGCGCCACCGTCTGAGCCGCAGGTTGCGGCGTCGTGACCACGTAGGCCTCGGCGCGAGGCAGGTACTGCGAGAGCGAGAGCGAGACGTCGCCGGTGCCGGGGGGCAGGTCGAGCAGAAGGAAGTCGGGGTCGTCCCAGTAGACATCGGTGAGGAACTGCTCGAGCGCCTTGTGCAGCATCGGCCCGCGCCAGATGACCGGCTGATCGTCGCGAGCAAAGAAACCCATCGAGATGCAGCGCACGCCCCACGCCTCAGGCGGGAGCAGCATCTGGTCGATCACCACCGGTTCGCGGTCGGTGCCCAGCATGCGAGGGATCGAGAAGCCGTAGACGTCGGCGTCGATCACACCGACCGAGTGGCCGCGCTGAGCCAGCGCGACCGCCAGGTTCGTCGTGACCGACGACTTGCCCACGCCGCCCTTGCCCGACGAGATCAGCAGGCACCGCGTGCGGGACTCGGGGTCGGCGAACGGGATCGCCCTCCCCTCCGCGTGCCCGTGCGCCGGCTGCGACCCTGCGGTTGCGGCAGCATCGCCGTGGAGCCGCTCGCGCAGCTCGGCGCGCTGCTCGTCGGTCATGACCGTGAAGTCGAGGGACACCGATGAGACACCATCGAGCGGCATGACGGCGCCTTCGACGCGGTTCGAGATCTCGTTGCGCAACGGGCAGCCGGCCACCGTGAGTGCGACCAGCACGGCCACCTTGCCGTCGTCGATCGACACGTTGCGCACCATGCCGAGATCGACGATCGAGCGATGCAGCTCGGGGTCCTCGACGGGCCGCAGCGCCTCGATGACCTGCTCGTAGGTGGGCATTTGGGCGGCTCCGGCACCAGAAGGATTTGCACTACGCAGATAGGTAGAATACCGGCGTGGACTCGCCGGCCACCACCTCTCCCGGCAGCTCGACTCTCACTCCCGGGCAGTTCTCCGCCGTCGTCACCGCGATCACCAGTGCGTTCGGTGACCCGACACGACGTGAGATCTACCTGTACGCCCACGAGCACGAGCGCGGTGTCACCGCTGCGCACGTCGCGGAGCGATTCGAGCTGCATCCGAACGTGGCGCGCCACCACCTCGACAAGCTCGCCGCGGGCGGCTACCTCGACGTGGTCGTCGAGCGCGGTGAGCACGGCGGGGCCGGGCGGCCGTCGAAGCACTACCGAGCGTCGACCCCCGAGGTCTCGCTCGACGTTCCCGTCGGCACCGATGACGTCGTGCTCACCCTTCTCGGTCGTGCCCTCGCGTTGCTGCCGCCCGACCAGGCCCAGCAGATGGCCGAGGAAGTCGGCGTCGAGTACGGCCGCACGATGGCGCAGGCGATGGCGGGTGAGGGCGGGCAGCGTTCGTTTCGCGCTGCGCTCCACGCGGTCGCCGACGCCCTCACGGCCCACGGCTTCGCCGCCCACGCGGAGCGAAAGGGCGGCGAGCTGACCATCGTCTCGAACCACTGCCCGTTCGGGGCGGCGGCGATCGAACACCCGGTGATCTGTGCGGTCGATCGCGGCATGGTCAAGGGCATGCTCGAGACGCTCTACGGCGACACCGATCCCGCTCTCCAATCGTCGTTGCCACGTGGCGACGACGTCTGCGTCACCGCGTTCTGACGTCTGGCCCGTCGTCTGGCCTGGGGGTCGTCCCGTGCGCCACTACCTCGATCACGCATCGACCTCGCCGACGCGCCCCGAGGCCATCGACGCGATGGTCGAGTGGATGCAGTCACCGCTCGCGTCCGACCCGGCACGCGTCCACACTGAGGGGCACGCGGCCCGGATCGCCGTGGAGGATGCGCGCGACGCGATCGCCGAGCTGCTGGGGGCTCGCAACCGCGAGGTCGTCTTCACGAGTGGAGCGACCGAGGCGATCGCAGCAGCCACGTGGGGCGCCGCGCCGCGGGGGTCGCACATGGTCGCATCCGAGGTCGAGCACTCCGCGGTGCGCCTGGCCGCGGCCGCCAACGCTGAGGTGTCGTGGGTCGGATGTGACCGGCGCGGCCGCGTCGATCCGCACGCGATCGCCGACGCCATCCGGTCCGACACGGCGCTCGCCCACCTCCAGTGGGGCAACCACGAGGTCGGCACGTTGCAGCTCGTCGCCGAGGTGGCGCAGCTCTGCCGCGAGCGCGATGTGCTCCTTCATGTCGACGCCGCCCAAGCGGCCGGCCACGTGCCCGTCTACTTCGACGACCTCGGCGTCGACCTGCTCTCGGTCAGCGCGCACAAGATGGGCGGGCCGCCGGGCGTCGGCGCGCTGCTCGTACGTCGTGGGCTGCGACTGAGGCCGCTGCTGCTCGGCGGCGACCAGGAGCGGGCCCGGCGCGCCGGGTTCGAGAACGTGCCCGCGATCATCGGATGGGGCGCCGCCGCTCGCTCGCTGATCGCCACCCTCGACGCTGAGGAGCGCAGCGCCCGCCGGCTCACACAACGCGTCATCGAGCACGTGCCCGCACTGGACGGCGTGACGGTCTTCGGTGACGCCACGCACCGCCTCCCCCACATCGTGTGCCTCGGCATCGCAGGCGTCGAGCCGCAAGGGGTGCTGCTCGGCCTCGACCAGGCCGGAGTGGCGGTGCACTCGGGCAGCTCGTGCGCGAGCGAGGCGATCGAACCATCGCCGGTGCTCGCCGCCATGGGTGTCGACGCCGATCGATCACTCCGGGTGTCGGTGGGTTGGTCGACGACCGACGCCGACATCGACGCGTTCCTGACCGCGCTCCCCGACGTGCTCGCGCGCCTCCGCGCCCTCGGTCAATCTGCCCGTTAGGGCGGGGTCACGAGCGGTCGACCGGAGCCCTGCCTCGCGTGGCGCCGGCAGCGACCGCATCGGGGACCTCGACCCACATCCGCAGCAGCGCCGCGCCCAACGTCTTGCCGAGGTTGTCGGACCGCAGCGACCGCGGACCGCCGCCACCCAGAGCGTCCTGCATCACGAACTTGAGGGCGAGCACGTTGCGTGCCTCGTACCGTTCGACCGACCCCTGCACGAGGGAGCCGAAGTGCGCCTTCACTCGCTCGGCGGTGACCGCCTCACGGATCGCCGTGAACGCCTCGTCGTCGTCGGCGAACAAGGCCAGGTCGGAGATGTTGCCTTTGTCACCGGAGCGCACGCCGCACAGGTCTCTGAGCTGGATGCGAGCCACCTGGCGACACTACTGACCAGGCGACACCGAATGACGGGAAGGTAACGTACGGGGGCCATGTCCCTGTACGTCGTGCGGCACGCGAAGGCCGGAAGCCGCCGCGACTTCGACGGCGATGACCGCCTGCGTCCGCTCAGTCGGGCGGGCCTCGAGCAAGCCCACGGGATCACGCTGCTGCTCGGGCACCTGCCGATCTCCAGGATCTACTCGAGTCCGTACGTGCGCTGCGTGCAAACCGTCGAACCGCTCGCCAAGAAGCTGAGCATCGAGGTGAAGACCAGCGAGGCGCTCGCGGAGGGCGACAACTTCGACGAGGCCGTCGCTCTCGTCGACAAGGCGCCGAAGAACGCAGTCCTCTGCAGCCACGGCGACGTCATCCCGGCGATCATCGACGCGTTGATGCACCGCGGTCTCGTGGTCAGGGGCGAGCCCGACTGGCGCAAGGGCGCGACCTGGGTGCTCGATCGCAAGAAGGGTGAATGGGCGAAGGCGAGGGCGATCCCCCCGCCCACCTGAGTGCTCAGTCCAGCGAGAAGGGCGGGTACTCGTCGCGCAGCAGCGAGACGTAGGCGGTCACGCGCCAGCTCCAGCGCATGACGCCGACCACGAACTTGCGCATCCCCTCGTTCCACTTCCCCGTGAACAGGATCACGAAAGCGGAGATGAACAGGACGATGCCCGCCGCGAAGAACAGCACCGCCAACACGATGTAGTGCGGGATCGCGATGAACCACTTGTAGAGCGGCGCCCAACGGTTCAGCTCTCGCGGGTACTCCACAGACACCCGGATGGGGTCGCCTCCTGGGTCGCGGGGGACGGTGTCGAAGGTGAACGGCGGATAGGGCTCGCGCATGAACGCTGCGTACGAGTACACGCGGTATTGGTATCGGTACGTCATCGCGACGACGTTGAAAAGGCTCTCCGGGTACTTCTTGGTGAAGAGGATGAAGAAGAAAGCGATGAACGTGATGGCCTGAGCCACGAGGCTCAAGAAGTAGGCGACCACCTCTTGGGGGATTGCGAGGAACCACTGCACGAACGGACGCCAGCGGGCCATTTCGAGCGGCGCGTCCAGCGAGAAGGTCGCGTACGGGTAAACCCCGCCTGCGCCGTCTGCCCCTCCGGACGGGAAGCTGGGTGGGGGCCCCGCAGGACCTCCCGGCGGCGGCACCGGTGGGGTCGGTGGCGTGGGAGGTGTCGGTGGTGCAGCGGGCGGAGGCGGCAGGTTGCTCACGGCGGCGGACCGTATCGCGTTTGGCCCAGTTCAGGCCGGACCCTGAGGCGTGCAGACGCGACGGTCAGACTTCGACGAAATCGACGCGAACCTGCCGGTCGACCAGGTTGCGGTCGACCGCGAAGGCATCGACTGCCAGGAGCTGCGTGGGCTTGCCACCGCGAGCGCGAGCGAAACCACTGATGGTCGGTGGACCGGACAGCCCGAGTACGCCACTCCCCTGAGCAACCCTCGCCGCAGTTGCCTCGTCGGCACACCGCCACGCAAGCCGGCCGATGACCTCGGGCGGTTCCCATCCCGGGTCGGCCGCCGCTTCGACACCGACAGTCGGCCCGCCGAACGCGTTGACGCCGAAGTACTCCTCGAGCCATTCCTCGACCGGGATCTTCGCGGCGATCGCGCGCTGCTTGACCCACCCGACCGCGGCGCGCGCCTTCGCCTCGGCATCGGGCCAGGGGTACGCGAAGGTGGCTTCGCCGGCCCAACCGACGGGCGTGCACACGAGACCCTTGTACGTGGGTGGGGCGGGGAGGCCGCGCGTGCCGCTCACGCGCACACGATCGCCGCCGAGGTCGGCGAGCGTCAGCGAGGTGAAGTCGGCGACGACGTCGGGATTGAGGTAGCGCGCGGGATCGTGCACCTCGTAGAGCAGCTGTTCGCGCACAGTGTCGAACGTGACCATGCCGCCCGATTGCGCCGGCTTCGTGATGACCGCCGAGCCATCGGGCTCGCACTCTCCGATCGGGAACGCGATGCGCAGCGGGTTCGGGTTGGTCCACCAGGGCCCGGAGTAGTTGCCCCCCGCGACCTGCCCGCTGCACTCGAGGAGGTGCCCGACGACGACACCGGCGGCGAGACGGTCCCAGTCGTCCCAGGCCCAGTTGTGTTCGTGCACGAGCGGCGCGAGGAACAACGACGCGTCCGCAACCCGACCAGTGACGACGACGTGGGCACCGGCATCGAGCGCTTCGACGATGGGCCGAGAACCCAGGTAGGCGTTGGCGAACAGCGCATCGTTTGGAAGCCCGAGGTCGGATGCGCGGGGCCGAACGTCGTCACCCACGACGGTCGCGACGAGCAATCCGGTGGCACCTGCCTCCTTGAGCGTCGAGACGACCGCGCGGCCCGCGGCCACGGGGTTGATCCCACCGGCGTTGGTGATGAACCGCGTGCGACCGTCGACGACATACGGAAGGGCCGCTCTCACGTACATCGGGAGGTCGCGTGTGAAGCCGAGGGACTCGTCGCGCTGACGGTCCTTCTGGAGGATGGCAAGCGTGAGCTCGGCGAGCGCCTCGCAGACCAGGTAGTCGACGCCGGCCTCGAGCACGTCGGGCACCGGGCCGAGTCCGTCGCCGTAGAAGCCCTGGCCTCCCCCGATGCGGACGGTCACGACCCGGTTGTAGCAGCCCCGGTCTGTCCCGGCTCGGGTTCCGCAGGGAGACCCAGCTGGGTGCGCACCTGGTCGGCCGCCTGGCGCACCGCTTGCGCGGCGTCGGCAGGGGGATCGAGCGCGAGGTACGCGTCCCACTCCGTGAGCGCGCCCTGCAGGTCGCCATCTTCACGCTTCGCGAAGCCGAGGAAGAAGTGTGCGTCCGGATACTGCGGGTCGGCCGCGACTGCGTCGGCGATCAGCTGCTTGCCTTCGCCGACCAGGTCGGGATCGCCCGTCTGGTAGAGCAACCACCCGCGATACGCGAGCGCCTCGGGGTTGTCGGGCTGCAGCTGGAGCACCTGGTCGTAGATCTTGATGGCGTCGACCGCCTTGCCGGCGGCGAGCAGCCCCCGCGCCTCGACCAGCAGGTCGTTGCTGTTCTGGCTGATGTTTCCCGAGGCCGATTGACCGGGCAGGCGGAGACCTGCGGCCCGGGCCATGACGACACCGCCGAGCACGGCTACGAGCGCGACGGCCGCGATCACGATCGCGGTGCGCGCCGGCCGTCGCGACTGGGGAGCGAACGACGCTCTGCCCGCTTCGATCGCGCGAAGGACTGTGACGGCGCGGCGGGTGTAGTCGTCCTTCAGCGTCTGGTAATCGGCCTCGTCGATGTCGCCGGCGTCGTGCTCGCGTTCGAGGTCGTCGAGCGAACGGAGAAGGAACTTGCGCTCCTCCTCGAGACGAGCCAGCCCGTCGAGATCGAGCCGAGTGTCAGTCGCCATTGGCTTCGCCACTGCCGGAGTGAGAGCGCTCGACCTTCATCGCCGCGTCGACGAGCCGTCGGTCGGCGTCGCTGATCTCACCCTCGCCCTTCGCGTGCCAGCGCCGGAATGCCACGGTCAATCCCGCGACTGCGAACACGAGCGCGACGACCGGAAGGATCCACACGAGGCTGCTCGCGCCGGTCGAGGCGGGCGTGAGCAAGAGGTCCTCGCCGTAGCGGCTGACGAGGAACGCGCGGATCTCGCCGTCGGTCTGGCCGGCCTCGACCCGCCGCGCGATGTCGGCCCGGATGATCCGCGCGGTCTGGGCGTTCGAGGTCTCGACCGACTCGCTTCGGCAGGTGGGGCACTTGAACTCGGAGGCGATGGCATTCACACGATCGGTGTTCGTGCGAGGCCCTCGGCTCCCGGCAACACCGATGACGAGTGCGACGAGCAACACCGGGATGAGCACGAGCCACGCGAGGTGGTTGCGCCTCTGTTCGTTGCGCAGCGCGATCGCGGTCATCCGCCACCACCTGCCGATTGCGACTCGGCTTGCTCGGCCGCGGCCAGGATCGCATCGAGGCCTTCGCTCGTGACACCGCCGGTGATCTTGCTGACGACGAACCCGTTGGGATCGATCACGAACGACTCGGGGATGCCGGTGACGCCGTAGTCGAGTGCGGTGCGGCCCTCGGGGTCAGAGACGACCGCCCACTCACCGCCGTTGTCCTCGAAGAAGCTCTTCACATCCGACTCGTCGTCACTGAACACGACGCTCACGACCTCGGCGTCGCCGGCCTGCAGGTGTCGCCGGCTGAACGAGACGAGCTCGGGATGCTCCTGCTGGCACGGTGCGCACCACGTGGCGAAGAAGTTGACGACGACGAAGCGCCCGCGGCGGTCGGACAGCTTGTACTCGGACCCGTTCCCCGCCGTGACCGTCGCGCCGACGATGTCGGGGGCAGGTTTGCCGAGGAGCGGGCTCTTCCCCTGTCGATCGAGAGCGGGCGGCCGGGTCGCGAGGATCGCGATGAGCGCCACCATCCCGAGGCCGAGCACGATCGCGATCACGAGGCCGACGTGGCGGCGCGGCCGAACGTCCTCCTCGACGCGGACGTCTTCGATGTCAGCCATCGACGCCAGCCCCCACAGGTTCGCCGACCGGCTCTTCAGGCGGTGGCGTCCGCACGTGGCGTTCGGGGATCGGCGCCGACACCGGATCGGTCGGGCGGCGACGACGGCCCGGCCACGCCGCGAGCACTGTGCCGACGGCCATGAGGCCGCCGCCGATCCAGAGCCACACCGCGAGCGGCATGATCAGCAGCCCCAGCCGAACTGCCCCCGTGTCGTCAGTGGGCACGTCGAGCAGCGTGAGGTACACGTCGCCGCGCAGCCCGGTGCGCACCGACGGCGTGCCGATCGTGTTCGTCCCGCCCGGGAACTTCGAGAGGGCAGGCGAGTAGACCTGGCCACCGTCGACCTGCACTCGCGCTCGGACGATCGACTTCTGCGCCTCGGTCGCGCGTTCGATGCCGAGGTAGGTGATGGTGTGCCCCGCGAGCGATGCCGACTCGCCGGGCTTCAACAGGAATTCGGCGGAGTGGCTGTACGACGACGACGCGGCGAGCGCGACTGCGATCACGACGACGCCGACGTGCACGATCATGCCGCCGTTCGCTCGGCCGACGAGGCCGTGCAGGCCTTGGCGCCGCGTGGCGAGCACGATCTGGCGGATCGCGGCCCCGGCCGCGAAGCCGCCCAGGCCGAACGCGACGAGCGGCGCAAGTCCGCGCGCGCCGAACGCGACGGCGAGCACGACGACACCGGTGCCGATCCACGCCGGCCACAGCAGGCGGTGCAACAGGAGCTCGCCCGACGCCTTGCGCCATGGCAGTGCCGGCGCGACCGCCATGAGGAACAGCAGCGCGATGCCGATCGGCATCGTCATCCGGTCGAAGTACGGACGCCCGATCGAGATGCGATCGCCGTTGGCCGCCTCGAGCACGAGCGGGAACACGGTGCCGAGCAGGACGATGAACGCGAAGGCTGCGAACAGGACGTTGTTCGCGAGGAAGGCACCCTCACGCGAGACGGGCGAGTCGATCGAGCCGGGCGACCGCAGGCGATCGCCGCGCCAGCCGATCAGGGCGATCGAACCGAGCACGACGATCCCGAAGAACGTGAGGATGAACGGTCCGATCTGGCTCTCGGAGAAGGCGTGCACTGAATCGAGTACACCCGAGCGCGTGAGGAAGGTGCCGAGGATCGTCAGCGAGAACGTCGCGCACAGCAGCGACAGGTTCCAGACGCGCAGCATCCCTCGCCGCTCTTGCACCATCACCGAGTGCAGGAATGCGGTGCCGGTGAGCCACGGCAGGAACGAAGCGTTCTCGACGGGGTCCCACGCCCAGTAGCCACCCCAGCCGAGCACCTCGTAGCTCCACCACGCGCCGAGGATGATCCCGACCGTGAGGAATCCCCACGCGAAGAGCGTCCAGCGGCGGGTCTCGATGAGCCACCCCTCACCGATCCGACCGGTGATCAACGCAGCGATCGCGAACGCGAACGGCACGGTGAAACCGACGTAGCCGAGGTAGAGCATCGGCGGGTGGAAGGCCATGAGGATGTGGTTCTGCAGCAGCGGGTTCGGACCGGGACCCTCGGTCGGGATCGCGCCCTGCACCTGGGTGAACGGGTTCGCCGGCCCGAGCATCAACAGGAAGAAGAACGCGGCGACGACGAGCATCACGACGATGGCCCATCCGACGAGCGGGTCGGTGAGTCGCTTGCGGAAGTGGTGGACCACCACGACGACGTAGCCGGTGAGGATGAGCGACCAGAGGATGATGGAGCCCTCGAGCGCCGACCACAGCGCGGCGAAGTTGAACAGCGGCGGTGTGCGAGTGCTGCCGTTGCGCGCGACGTAGTCGAGCGAGAAGTCACGCGTGATGAGCGCCCGCTCCATCGCGATGAACGTGAGCAGCGCGCCGACGGCGAGGAGCGCGACATACAGCCGGGAGTTGCGCAGCAGCGCCGGGCGATTGGTGACGAGCCCGACGACGAGCGTGATGGCACCGATCACTGCGGCGGCGAGGCCGAGCGCGACGCCGGCAGTCCCGAGAGCGGCGTTCATCCGCGGCTAGGGAGCATCGGCGGGCACCCGATCGGGGTTGGCCGCCTTGTACTCGGAGGTGTGCTTCACGAGGATGCGGTCGCTCGCGAAGGCGTCGCCCTGCCAGCGGCCTTCGAGCACCACCGGGATGCCCTCTTGGAACAGCTCGGGCGGGCTCCCCTGGTTCTGCACCGCCACGGTGACGCCGTTGAAGCTCACGTCGAAGTCGACGGTCTCGCCGTTGTCCCGCACCGTGCCGGGCACGACCTCGCCCTGCAGGCGGAAGCGCTTGTCTTCGAGCGACGTCTTCTTCGCGACCGCTTCGTCGGCGTTGTAGAAGTACATCGTCGCGTTGCTGAGGCCCTCGAACAGGATGATGGCCATCGCCGCGAGCAGCACCGCGAGGACCACGCTCACGCCGATCTTGCGACGCTTCGACGAGGGCGGACGGCGGCGCGGCGCGGCGGCAACGGCGGCATCCGGTCCGGTGCGCGGCGTCAGGTCCACGTCTTGTCCTCGTCCGGGACCTGCTTGGCGAGCGACCGCCCGCGCGTGACGATCCGGATGGCATAGAGCGCGACGCCGCCGAGGACGATCACGTACGCGCCGAGGATCCAGCCCGCGTCGCTCATGCCGGCGCACCTTCGGCGCGGCGCTCCTCGAGCGCGAGCTCGAGGCCGTGCTCATCGAGCGCGTCTTCCATCACCGCGATGCGGGTGCGGTGCAGCAGCAGCCACGCGTAGATGAGGGTGAACACCACGAACCCGAGGAACAGGGTGAAGAGCATGATGCCGTCGATCTGCACTTCGAGGTCACGGCGCAGCACGGTCGCGTCCTGATGCAACGTGCGCCACCACTCGACCGACTGGTGGACGATCGGCACGTCGATGAACGCGATGATCCCGAGGATCGCGGCCCGCTTCGCTCGCACGTGCGGCTCGGCGGGCATGCGCCGCAGTGCCAGGTAACCGAGGAACAGCACGAAGAGCAGCGCGGTCGTGGTGAGGCGCGCGTCCCACGTCCAGTAGACGCCCCACGAGAGGTGACCCCAGATCATCCCGGTCGCCAGGGTGATTCCCGTGAAGAGCACGCCGATCTCGGCTGACGCGCCCGCGATGCGATCCCAAGTCAGCGACCGAGTGCGCTTCCAGAGGTAGAGCACGCTCGCCAGCGCGGTGACACCGAACGCGAGGTACGCGACCCATGCCCCGGGTGCGTGGATGTAGAGGATGCGCACCGTGTCGCGCTGCACTTCGTCTTCGGGAGTACCGATGAGACCGAGGAACACCAGCAGCGCCGTGCCGACGAGGCACACGACACCGAGCGCGCGTGTCGCCTTCGTGCCGGTGGACGTCACGGAGACCTTGCCCGTGGACGTCACTGGCTGCTGGTCGATCATCACGACTCCTCGAGGAGCGGTCCGAAGGCAACGAGTCCGAGCGCGGTGTACACGAGGGCGAAGACGCTGAGGAGCCCGACCCACGGCCAACCTTCGGACGGTGTGCCGGAGAGCGCTGCCTCGAACGCCCTCGTGGCCCCGATGAGCACCGGCGCCACCACCGGGAGCAAGAGCAACGGGAGCAGGGTTTCCCGCACCCTCAACCCGGCGGCGAGGACGCCGTACAAAGTACCGGCGCTGGCCAGACCGGCGGTCGCGGCAAGCGCAGTGAGCACGAGCAATCCGGCACTGTCGAGCGACGCGTCGTACAGCACGACCACCCCGACGAGGAGCAGCACCTCGAGGCCGAGGAGCTCGAGCGCGACGGCCGCGGCCTTGCCGAGGAAGATGCCGGCGGGGTCGAGCGCCGTCAGCCTGAGGGCGTCGCGGTTGCCGTCGGCCGACTCGATGGAGAAGGCGCGCTGCACCGCGAGCAGGGTGCAGAAGAGCACGGTGATCCAAAAGAGTCCCGCCGTCGCTCGGGTGAGGATCCCCCGGTCGGGATCGAGCGCGAACGCGAACAGGACCAGCACGAGCAGGGCGAACGGGCCGATCTGGTTGGTGGCGACGCGGGACCGCGCCTCGATCCGAAGGTCCTTCCCGGCGATCAGCACGGCGTCACGGAACACGGAGCGCCCTCGGAGCGGAGATGGGAGCCGTGGCCTCCGGCTGCACCCGCCCTCCGACGATGGTGACGGTCCGACCGGCGAGCGGCACCGCACGGTCGAGCTCGTGACTCGCGATCAGCACGGTGGCGCCCGCGGCAGCGGCCCGCCGCACGAGGTCGTCGACCAGGTCACGCCCGGTCGCGTCGAGGCCCGCATGGGGCTCGTCGAGCAGCCAGAGCTCGGGGCGGCGGGCCACGAGGATCGCGAGCGCGGCCCGACGTCGTTGGCCTGCCGAGAGCCGTGCGACGGGCACCTTGGCGAGCCGACCGCCCAGGCCCAGCTGCTCGATCGCCTCGTCGGTGTCTGCGGCCCGGGCGCCTGCAGCTCGCGACCAGAACCGCACGTTGTCGACGACGTTGAGGTCGTCGTAGAGCGCGGTCGCGTGACCGAGGAGCCCGACTCGGGCTCGCACTGCGCGAGGGTCGGTCGCGAGGTCGCACCCGAGCACGACGGCTTCACCGGACGTCAGGTGGGCGAGCCCGGCGCAGAGTCGGAGCAAGGTGGTCTTGCCGGCTCCGTTCGGACCCCTGACGAGCACGATCTCGCTCGGCGCGACGTCGAGGTCGACTCCGGCGAGCGCGGGGAAGCGCCCGAGCAGCGAGACCGCCGCGCGAAGGTGGACGACGGAGTCCATGAGCCCTGCTCACCGTAGTTGTGAGGGCGCGAAAGCGACAATGCGGGCGGGCGGTACCCTGCCCCTCGTGGACGTCGACGGCGGCGGCATCGACCTCGACACCGAAGATCGAGCCAAATCGGTTGGTGACGACGCGCCGCCGAGCGACCCGGGCAGGAAGAAGTCGGGGCCCCGAGACTGGCGTTGGGTTGTCGGGGGCGTCGGGCGAGGGTTGATCGCCGCCGGCGTGCTGATCCTGTTGTTCGTCGCGTATCAGCTCTGGGGCACGGGCATCCAAGAGGCCCGCTCGCAGAACCAGCTCGAAAACGAGTTCAACGACATCATCGCGACCGCTCCCGCGCCGACCACCGTGGCGCCGACGACGACCAGGGCGGCGCCGACGAGCGCAGCAGTGGCGACCGCGCCGACCACCACGGTGGCCGCGACGACGGTGCCGCCGCCCGATGTGAAAGAGGGCGATCCGCTGGCGCGGATCGAGATCCCGAAGATCGGCGTCGACAAGATCGTCGTGGCCGGAGTGGCGTTGTCCGACCTTCGCAAGGGACCGGGTCACTACCCCAACACGCCCCTTCCCGGTCAGCTCGGCAACGCCGCGATCGCCGGGCACCGCACCACCTACGGTGCGCCGTTCTTCCGGGTCGACGAGCTCGCGGCGGGCGACGAGATCATCGTGACGACGGTGCAGGGCACCTTCCGCTACCTCGTGACCGAGATCAAGATCGTGAAGCCGACCGACTTCTCGGTCTTGGACCCCACGCCCGATGCAACGCTCACGCTGACGTCGTGCAACCCGCGGTACTCGTCGAGGCAGCGCATCGTGGTGAAGGCGCGACTGGACACGACGAAGTCCGACGATCCCTTGCCCGCGGCAGTGACCACGGTGCAGCTTCCGGCTGACACCGGCTCTGCCGCCTCCCCCGCGGAGGAGGAGAGCGCAGACAACCCGCTCGTCGCAAGCGTCAGTGACTCGTTCAGTGCCGGTTGGTTCAGCGACTCGGCGGCTTGGTTCCCGACGATCCTCTGGGGCTTCATCGTCGCGGCCGTCGCGTTCGGGTTCTGGATGCTGGGCCGCCACTGGAAGCGGTGGGCCGCGTATCTCCTCGCGGTGATCCCCTTCCTCTTCGTCCTCTATTTCTTCTACGAGAACGTCGCCCGGCTTCTGCCGCCGAACATCTGACGCTGAACCCGAGGGCCGCGCGCGCGCAACGTACGATCCGCGCATGCCTGTTGATCCTGCCGCACGTCAGATGCTCGACCTCATCGACGAGATGGGGTTCAAGCTCGGGGGCACGACTCCCGAGAGCCTCCGTTCGCAGATGGAAGCCATGGAGGCCATGGCGCCGGAGATGCCCGAGTGCGCATCGAGCGAGTGGCAGACGATCGAGGGAGTGCCGTGCCAGATCGTCAAACCGCTCGGTGCCGATGATGGCGCGCTCCCCATACTGATCTGGATCCACGGCGGCGGCTTCGTGATCGGGACTGCCGCGAACAGCGAGGGCACCGCACGAAGGTTGGCCAACGGCGCTGGCTGCATCGTGGTGAACGTCGACTATCCGCTCGCGCCGGAGTCGCGGTTCCCCGCCGCACCGAACTCGTGCATCAACGTCGCGAAGTGGGTCATCGAGCACGCGGCCGAGCTCGGCGGCGACGCGTCACGCGTGGCTGTCGGTGGCGACTCGGCGGGCGGCAACCTCAGCGCGATCGTGGCGAACCACGTACCGGGCGTCGCGTACCAGCTGCTCGTCTATCCCGCCGTGGATCTGACGATGTCGTACCCGTCGATCAAGGAGAACGCCGAGGGCTACCTCCTCACGAAGGAGGCGATGGACTGGTTCATGGGCCACTACTACGACGAGGGCACCGACGTGACGCAGCCGCTGCTGTCGCCCTTGTTCGCGGGCGACGAGGTTCTCGCGAAGGCGCCGCCGGCGCACGTGATCACGGCCGAGTTCGATCCGTTGCGTGACGAGGGCGAGGCGTACGCCGAGAAGCTGCGTGGCCTCGGGGTCGCGGTCACGAACACGCGCTACGACGGCCAGATCCACGGCTTCTACACGATGGTCGGGATGATGCCCGCGGCCGACGCGGCGCAAGCCGAGTCGATCACGCTGCTGAAGGGCGTGTTCGCCAGCTGATCGCACTGGCAACTGGCACCTCACTGGCTGCTCCGCGACCACACCGGTGCCAATTGCCCCGCGGACGCGGCGACGAGGAGCAGACGTTGGGCGGCGCAGTGCGCCGCCCGGGTGCGCGAAGCACCGATTGTCGAGCGACAGCGAGCAGGAGCCGGCGGAAGCGAAGCGGACGCCGGCGACGAGGAAGATCAGTCGATCACGACGACGACGTCGCCCTCCTGGATCTTGTCCTCGGGGGCGACGCGGACCTCGCTGACGGTGCCGGGCACCGGAGCGACGACCGGGATCTCCATCTTCATCGACTCGAGGATGACGAGCTCGTCGCCTTCCTGCACCTGCGCGCCCACCTCTGTGCGCACCTGCCACACGTTCGCGGTGATCTCAGCTCGCACCTCGGTCGCCATGTGGGCGAGACTACGCGGATGAACTTGGGGGGACGCAATGTGCTCATCACCGGTGCCTCGCGCGGCATCGGCGAGGCGATGGCGAAACGGTTCGTCGCGGCGGGCGCTCATGTCGTCGGCGTCGCGCGCAACGCCGAGCTTCTCGGCAAGGTGATGGCCGACATCGGCGGAGTCGCGATCGCGGCCGACCTCGCGGACCCAGAGCAGGTCGACGGTCTCATCGCGCGCGCCGAACGCGACACGGGCCCGGTCGACATCCTCGTGAACAACGCAGGGCTCGACATGGCGGGTGCACTCGTCGACGCGAAGGCGGAGGACATCCGCACGATCCATCAGGTCAACTTGGTGACGCCGATCGAGCTCAGCCGGCAGGTCCTGCCGGGGATGCTCATGCGCGGCCGCGGTCACATCGTGAATGTGTCCTCGCTGGCGGGAGTCGGTGGCTTCTCCGGGATGACGAGCTACTGCTCGACCAAGGGAGGTCTCACGAACTTCACGGGCGTGCTGCGGCTCGAGCTCAAGGGCACACCGATCGGCACGACGCTCGTCGAGATGGGACCGGTCCCCACCGACATGCTCGAGCATGTCAACGACTTCACTCCGACCCGCAAGTCGTTCGACCGCTTCTACAAGCTGCAGCTGCTCGTCGACATCCCGAAGGAGCAGGTCGCGGACGAGGTGGTGGCGGCCGTCGAGGCAGGCAAGCGCCATGTGCGACTGCCGAAGCGTGCGTTCGCGTTTCCCCTTCTCAACGAGGCGCCGCGGCGGATCATCGAGACCCTGCTCGTGGGCGTGCGCAGCCGGCCTTAGGCGAAGGCCTGCAGAGGCCTAGACAGGCAGCACCCCGTGCTTGCGCCAGGGGCGATCGACGTGCTTCGTGCGTGAGACTTGCAGTCCCTTCCATATCGCGGACCGCGTCTCGGCCGGGTCGATGACGTCGTCGACATGCGCGTGGCCGGCTGCGATGTAGGGATCGATGTTCTTACGCAGCTCCTCGGCCATCGCGATGCGCGCTGCGTCACGCTCCTTGCCCTCGGGGATGGCTTCGAGCTGCTTGCGCATGATGATGTTGACCATGCCGTCGGGACCCATCACCGCGATCTCCGCGGTCGGCCAGATCGCGATGTAGTCGGACTCGTAGGCGGTGCCGTTCATCACGAAGTACCCCGCGCCATACGACTTGCGCAGCACGATCGACACCTTCGGCACGGTCGCCTCGGACACTGCGAAGAGCATCTTGGCGCCGTGGCGGATGATGCCCTGCTTCTCGACCGCGGAACCGACGATGAATCCCGGTACGTCGTGGAGGAACACCAGAGGGATGTTGAACGCGTCGCACAGCCACACGAACCGAGCGGCCTTGTCGGCGGCGTTCACGTCGAGCGCGCCACCGAGCACCATCGGCTGGCTCGCGACGATGCCGACCGGCTGACCACCGATGCGCGCGAACGCGGTGACCAGATTGCGCGCCCACCCCGGCTTCATCTCGAAGACCTCGCCGTCGTCGACGACCACCTTGATGACCTTGCGCATGTCGTAGGCGCGCCGGGGCGCGGTGGGCACGATGTCGTAGAGCTCTTCGCACCGACGGTCGACCGGATCGCTCACCGGACGGGTGGGCGGCTGCTCCTGGTTGTGACTGGGGAAGAACGACAGGTAGGCGCGGACCGTCGCGAGGCACTCCTCGTCGCTCGCGACCTCGAGGTCGGCGACGCCGCTGATCTTGGTGTGCACCTCGGAGCCGCCCATCTCCTCTTCGGTCACCTCCTCACCGGTGGCCGCCTTGACGAGGTGGCGGCCGCC
Source organism: uncultured Acidimicrobiales bacterium (assembly GCA_963802505.1). GTDB lineage: Bacteria > Actinomycetota > Acidimicrobiia > Acidimicrobiales > DATKAS01 > DATKAS01. The sequence continues at coordinate 427,569 of CAWDJB010000002.1, forward strand.
CAAGGCCATCGACGACGTGCCCTTCACCATCGGGATGAAGTCGGCGAGCGCGGGGATGTAGGCGGTGCCAGCGGCGCAATGGCCGAGCATCGCCGCCACCTGCGGCACGACGCCGCTCATCGTGACCTGCTCGCGGAACAGGTGTCCGGCTTCGGCGAACGTCGAGCCCGAGGAGGCTTGGATGCGTGCCCCTGCGGAGTCGAGCAACCAGACGATCGGGATGCGCTGGCGCAGCGCGACCTCGCGCAACCGCTCGGTCTTGTGCTCGCCGACCTGTCCCATCGAGCCGGCCATCACCGTGAAGTCGTAGGCGCACACCGCGACGCGGCGCCCGTCGATGAGACCCACTCCGGCGACCATGCCGTCGGCAGCGAGGTAGCCCTTGTCGGCCGCGATGACCGGGTCCATGGAGTCGGCGAGCTGGCCGAACTCGACGAACGAGCCGTGGTCGAGAAGCAGGTCGATGCGCTCGCGCACGGGAAGCTTGCCCATCGAGCGCTGACGGTCGAGAAGCGCAGGACCGCCCATCCCGAGTGCCTTCTCGCGTCGCTCGGTGAGGTCCTCGACGAGTGGCTTCCAGTCGTGGAGGTTCGGCTGATCGCTCACGGCCGCACCGTACTGCCGACGTGGGGCCGAGCTCACGCTCGGCCTGCGCACACGTGCGACGACTTCCGTACCATTGCTCGATGCGGTGGAAGCGGGCGGCGACGATCGCGTTGGTCTCGGGCGGACTGCTGTCGGGCGCGCTGTGGCCCACGAGCGCGGGAGCCCAGATCGGCGGGCCACTGCCGCCGGCTGCGCCGCCGACGACCCCGGCCGTCGCAGCCCCACCTGCACCCGCGGCTACTCCCGCTCCCGCGGCCGCACCCGCGCCCGCGGCGTTCCCGCCACTTCCTGCGAACGCGGGCGCAGGTCGGCGCGTCGTCTACAGCAACAGCGCGCAGCGCGTATGGCTCGTCGGTGAGGACGGTGTCGCGTTCGATTCGTGGCTCGTGTCGGGCCGGCGCGGGGTGCCGAGGCCCGGTGTGTACTCGGTGTTCTCGCGGTCCCCCGTGTCGAGCGCGCACGGTGGCTCGGTGACGATGCAGTTCATGGTGCGCTTCGCGCGCGGGCGGAGCCTGGCCATCGGCTTCCACTCGATCCCGGTGCGTCGCAACGGCGCGCCGATTCAGTCGCTCGAACAGCTCGGCACGTATCGCAGCAGTGGATGTGTGCGCCAGAGCGTCGGTGACGCAGTCAAGATGTGGGGCTTCGCCGGTGTCGGCACACCGGTGGTCGTGGTCGCCTGAGCGATCCCCGTTCGGCCGCGAGGTCGGAAGTACCGTGAACGCGACATGTGGTTGCCGGTCGCGATGTTGGTGGGAGGGATCCTCGTCGGGCTCGTTGCCGGCGGGCGTTGGAGCGCCGTCCGCGGGTCAGGCGTGCGCGTCTGGCCGATCGGAGTGCTGGGCCTGGCGTGCTCGATCCTGCCGTGGCTCGGCGACCAGAGCTGGACGACAGGTCTCATCGCGCTGGGCTGGGGCCTCCTGATCGCGTTCGCCCTCATGAACATCCACCTGACCGGCATGGCGATCGTCGCCGTCGGCCTCGGCTGCAACCTGGTCGCTCTCGTCGCCAACAAGGCGATGCCGGTCCGTGAGAGCGCGGCGATCGACGCCGGTCTGGCCACGAGCGAGACCGTGGCGACCACCGAGCTCGGCCCAGGACGACGTCTTGCCGAACCCGGTGATCGGGTCGAGGTCTTGACCGCGATCATCCCGGTCCCGGCGTTCGACATGGTCGTCACGTTCGGGGACCTCATCGCCCTGGTCGGGCTGGCCGACGTGGGCTTCCGGCTCGTGAAGCGGAGGGCGCCGCGCCACTCCGCTGCACGCGGTCCGGCGCGGGCCCATGCCGCATCGAAGAAGCGCGCCCCCGCACCGCTTCCCGCCTGGGCGGCAGTGCCTCAGCCCCAGGACGGTCTGGACGACTGGGTGCTCGATCTGCGGGAGATGAGCGGCGATCCTCCGCCCGTGCTCTCGAGCCTGGCCCCCGACGAGGACGACGACGACGATGCGCCTCCGCCGCTCGTCGAGCGGTACTCGGGGGAACCGCTTCCCAGCCGCCGCTAGACAGACGAGGTGGCTCACCTCGCGCAGCTGAACATCGGGCGGCTCGTTGCGCCGCTCGACGACCCTCGGCTCGAACCGTTCGTCAGCAACCTCGACGCGGTGAACGCGCTCGCCGAGGCCTCACCCGGATACGTATGGCGATTGCAGACCGACGAAGGCGACGCGACCGCGCTCCGGCCCTATCCCGATCCCGACGTGATCGTGAACCTCACGGTGTGGGAGTCGGTCGAGAGCCTCAAGGCGTTCGTCTATCAAGGCGATCACCTCGCGGTCTTCCGGCGACGCCGCGAGTTCTTCGAAGTGCCGTCCGAGGCGTACGTCGTGCTGTGGTGGGTCCCCGATGGGCACATCCCGAGCCTCGAGGAGGCGAAGGAACGACTCGACTTCCTGCGCCGTCACGGTCCGTCGCCATGGGCGTTCACGTTCGGCCACGTCGAGCCGGCCTTGCTCGTCGAACGAGCGACCGTCGACGATCTCGTCGCCGTGCAGCTCATCACCGAGCTCAATGACGAGATCATGGCGACGCACGCTGAAGGCTCGCACTTCTGGAGCCTGAGTGCGGAGGACGTGACGCCGGGTCGCGGTGCCTTCCTCGTCCTCTCCCTCGACGGAGACCCTGTGGGGTGTGGCGCCGTGCGCAAGCTCACCGACGACGAAGCGGAGCTCAAGCGCATGTACGTGCGCCCGTCCGCACGGGGTCGCAAGCTCGGCGCGGTGCTCGTCGACTCGCTCGAAGCGGAAGCCCGTGCTCTCGGCGTGACGCGGCTTCTGCTCGAGACAGCTCTCTACCTCGGGCCCGCGGTGCGCGTGTACGAACGTGCAGGGTTCGCGCCGATCGAGCAATACGGCGAGTACATCGGCGCATCCGACAGCTACTGCATGGGCAAGACCTTGACGTGACCGCCACCGCCGCGATCGTCTCTTTCCGCCTCGGCGGGCACGACGGGGTGTCGGTGGTCGCGGAGCGATGGCGTGAGGCCCTCGTAGACATCGGGTTCGACGTCACGACGGTCGCCGGCGAAGGGCCTGTCGATCGTGTCCTTCCCGCGCTCGCGATCGATGCGACGGAGGAAGCGTCGGTCGACCAGGTGAAGCTCGCGCTCGACGGCATCGACCTCGTCGTCGTCGAGAACCTCTTGACGATCCCTCTGAACCTCGGCGCCTCACGGGTGGTCGCCGAGGTGTTGCAGGGTCGGCCGGCGATCCTCCACCACCACGATCCGCCGTGGCAGCGCGAACGATTCGCGGACGTCACCGATCTGCCGCCCGACGACCCGCAGTGGCGTCACGTGGTGATCAACGAGCTCACGCTTCGGGAGCTCCGCGAGCGCCGCGGCATCGAGGCCACCTACGTCGCCAACGCGTTCGACGTCGATGCGGCGCGAGGTGATCGTTCGCACGCCCGCGAAGTGCTGCGCGTCACCCACGACGAACGGCTGCTGCTCCACCCGGTGCGCGCAATCGAACGGAAGAACGTGCCGGCCGCACTCGCGCTCGCCGAGGCTGTCGCCGCGACGTACTGGCTGCCCGGGCCGGCCGAAGAGGGCTACGGGGCGACGCTCGACGCACTGCTCGCGCGCACGTCCGTGCGAGTGATCCGCGAACCGATCGACGGAGCGCTCGGATTGGGGGACGGGTACGCCGCGTGCGACGCGGTCGTGTTCCCCTCGACATGGGAGGGGTTCGGCAACCCTCCGATCGAGGCGGCGATCTACCAGCGCCCGGCGGCCGTCGGCACGTACCCGGTCGCGGCCGAGATGAGGGCTCTCGGGTTCCGCTGGCTCCCGACGGACGATCCCGAGCCGCTCGCGGCGGTCCTCGAGCACGGCCCCGATCCGCTCGACCTCGCCCACAACCACGCGTTGGCGCGAGACCACTTCTCGACCGAACGTCTTCGTCGCGACCTCACGGCACTTCTCGCCGCGGCAGGCTGGTTGCCGTGAGCGATCCGATCCTCGTCAAGCGGGCGCGCGCTGCCAAGCTCGCGAACCTCGGCCAACGACTCGGCTACCTCGGCTTCGTCATCGCGGTCGTGGTGTTCGTCATCGGGGCGATCGTCGGTTTCAACGGCGCAATCGTCGGCATCGTCATCGGCAGCATCGTCGTGGGGTCGATCTTCCTCGCGCCGTCGATCGTCCTCGGCTACGCGGTGAAAGCCGCCGAGAAGGAGGACCGGGCCCAGGGCCGCTGACGGCTTCGGTTACTGTCCGGTAACCATGTCGGGCCGCCTCCCTGCCGCCGAGCGCCGAGACCAGCTCCTCGCAGTCGCGCTCGACGTCTTCGCGTCGCAGGGCTTTCACGCCACGTCGATGAACGACATCGCCGCCGCCGCGGGTGTCACGAAGCCGGTGCTGTACCAGCACTTCCCGTCGAAGCGAGGCCTGTACCTCGAGCTGTTGCGTGACGTCGGCGACCGGCTGATGGCCGCGATCGGCAAGGCCACCGCGGAAGCGGGGTCGGCCCACATGCAGGTCGAGCGAGGCTTCCAGGCTTACTTCCACTTCGTCGCCGAGGAGCGCACCTCATTCGTCTTGCTCTTCGGGAGCGGCGCCCGGCGCGACGAAGAGTTCGCGACGGCGGTTCGATCGGTCGAGCACACGATCGCCGAGGCGATCGCGACGTTGATCGCCGCCGACATCGATCCCGAGCATCGGCGCAACCTCGCCTACGGGCTGGTCGGCCTGGCCGAGGGCACGAGCCGGCATTGGGTCGACCAACACCTCGAGCTCGACCCCGATCTCCTCGCCGCTCAGGTCGCCGACCTCGCGTGGGCAGGCCTGCGGGGCATCCGCCGAATCGACCGCTGACCGCTCTCGAGTGCTAAGAGGGGCGCCATGCCTCGCCTTCGCCAGGTCCCGCGCGCCGAAGCATCGCCGTCGGCGGTCGCCATGTACGACTTCCTCTTCGGCGAGCGCGATCCGGTTGCAGAGCCCGGAACCGCGACGGGGACGCCCGGCAACTGGTGGACGGTGTTCGCGCTCGTTCCCGACGTCCTCGATCACGCGGTCGCGGGCTTCCGCCTCTACGGATCGAAGCGACGGCAGCTCGACCCGAAGCTGCGCGAGCTCGGGATGACCCGAGCGGGCTACGCGCGCGGCAGCCAGTTCGTTTTCTCGCAGCACTGCAAGTCATGCCGCTCGGTCGGACTCACCGAGGAGCAGATCCAGGCGATCCCCTCGTACGAGACCGCCGAGTGCTTCTCTCCTCTCGAACGCGCCGTGCTCGCGTACACCGATCAGCTCGTGCTGCAAGGCGGCCGGGTCGCCGACGCGACCTTCGCCGCGCTGAAGGAAGGGCTCAGCGACGAGCAGATCCTCGAGCTCACGTACACGACGTGCCTGTACGAGATGCACGCCACGATGAGCCGGGCGCTGCGACTCGAGTACGACGACCGCGACGATCCGATCGTCGAGATCGCGGCACCGACGGGCGAGGTGTCGCGCGACATCATGCGAGACATCAGCGGTGCACAGACCGCTCCGGGAGAGTAAAAGCGATGACGACGACGGCCGAGTCGCACGTCGACACGTTCGGCATCGCGCCGGACGTGTATCGGCGCCGATGGCTCATCCTCGCGATCCTCAACCTGAGCCTCGTCACGATCGTCATCGCGGTCAGCTCGCTCAACGTCGCCTTGCCGACGATCCAGCGAGAGCTCGGCGCGTCGGGCACCGAGCTGCAGTGGATCGTCGATGCGTACGCGCTCGTGTTCGCCGGATTTCTCCTACCGGCGGGCGCACTCGGCGACCGGTTCGGACGCAAGGGCGCGCTCGAGTGCGGCCTCGTGATCTTCGGCGGCGCCGCGCTCGTCGCGAGCCAATCGACTGACGCCGCCCAGCTGATCGGCCTGCGTTCTGTGATGGGCCTGGGCGCCGCGCTGATCATGCCGGCGACCCTCTCGATCATCCTGAACTCGTTCCCGATCCAGGAGCGTCCGAAGGCGATCGCGATCTGGGCAGCGTTCGCCGGTGTGGGCGGCGCGCTGGGCCCGATCACGAGCGGCCTGCTGCTCGAACACTTCTGGTGGGGATCGGTGTTCATGGCGACCTTGCCCGTCGTCGCGGCGCTCCTGTTGCTCACCGCCCTGTTCGTGCCGACGTCACGCGACCCGAGCCACACCGCGCTCGACCCGATCGGAAGCGGGCTTTCCGTGGTGGCGCTCGTCGGCCTGGTGTTCGCCGTGATCGAAGGTCCCGAGCTCGGATGGACGCATCCCGCGACGATCGCCGGCTTCGTCGCCTTCGTGGTCGCCGGATTCGCGTGGGCGCGCTACGAGCTCGCGATCGACAACCCGATGCTCGACCCACGCCTGTTCCGCGTCCGGGCGTTCTCGACCGGCTCGGCGTGCGTCGCGACCGTCTTCCTGTGCACGTTCGGGATGTTCTTCTTGATCACGCAGTTCTTCCAGTTCGTGCAGGGATACACGCCGCTCCAAGCCGGCGTTCGTCAGCTTCCGTACGCGATCACGCTTGTGCTCATCGCGCCCCGCGGGCCGAAGATCATCGGCCGCTTCGGCGTGAGGCCCTCGGTGCGGGTCGGGTGTTGGATGGGAGCCCTGGGGTTCGCAGGGCTCGCGACACTGCACGTCGACACCGAATACTGGTTCATCGCGCTCTGCATCATCCCCATCGGGATGGGCTTCGCCGTCCTGATGCCTGCCGCGAGCCAGCTCATCGTCGGTTCGGTGCCGCTCTCGAAGTCCGGAGTCGGGTCGGCGATGAACGACGTGACGAGGGAGGTGGGTGCTGCCCTCGGCATCGCGCTGCTCGGGAGCCTCGCGGCGTCGCGGTTCCACTCGCTCATGGAGGGACCCGCGGCAAGCCTGCCGCACGATGTGCAGGATGTCGCGAAGGAGTCAGTGGGGCAGGCGTTGGCGGTCGCGCACCAGATCGGCGGCGACGCCGGGGCCGACCTCGCACAGTCTGCTCAGCACGCGTTCACCGAGGGCGTGAGCCTCGCGTTCATCGTCGCCGCGGTGATCATGGCGATCTCGGGCTACGTCTTCGGCCGGTTGATGCCGAACAGCCTGCCGAACCGGATCATCCCGAACGTCGAAACCCACAACACGCTCGAGCTCGACGCGTCGTAACATCGAACTCGGTACCCCTCGAGGGCCAGCGGGAGTCACCCCCGCACCAGCAAGGTCAGAACCACGAACAGGAGGCTTGCATGTCCCCCTCTGTTGCCCCGACCTCGGGGCTCTCCGAGCGTCGCCTCGTGATGGTGATGGTCGACGCCGCCGGCTTCACCAAGGCGATCGCTCCCCTCTCGTCGATTCAGCTGGCGCAGCTCGTCGACGACTTCTACCGGTTGATCGCCGACGCCATCGAGACGAGCGGCGGCCGTGTCGTGAAGTTCATCGGCGATGGCTGCCTCGCCGTGTTCGACGAGTCGCAGGCCACCGCCGCGGTCAGGTGCGTCCGCGGCCTCAGCGACCCCGTGCGGGCGCTCGGCTCGGCCTATGGGATCAACCTCGACATCGGCGCAAACGTGCACCTCTCGGTCGTCGTCGCCGGCGAGTATGGCGACGGTCCGTCGCGCCGTTACGACATCATGGGTGCGGGCGTGTTCCACGTGTTCCGGATGGGCGCCGGTGTGGGCATCCGCATCAGCGAACCGGTCTACCGCCAGCTCCCCAACGACGAACGCGGTCCTTGGAGGAAGCAGCAGCCACCCGCGACATACACGTTCACGGGGGTGGCGTCGTGACCGGTGAGCTGCGCGCCTTTCTCATGTCCGATCTCGAGGGAAGCAATCATCTGTGGGCGAAGTCGGCCGAATCGATGGCCGAGGCGGTCAGCGTGCTCGACGCCGAGGTCGGTGCCGCGGTCCAGGAGCACCACGGCACTCTGCTCAAAGCGAGGGGCGAGGGCGACAGCCACTTTGCGGTGTTCGCGCTCGCCAGCGATGCGGTGGCGTCGGCGTGTGCGCTCCAGTCGCGGCTCGCGACGCCGGTGCACGGGCTCGACCTTCGGGCCCGAATCGCCGTCCACGTGGGTGAGGTCGACGCGATCAGTGGCGACTATTACGGCGTGGCCGTCAACCAGACGGCGCGCCTACGAGCGATCGCGCACGGTGGCCAGACTGTCGTCTCGAGCGTCGCGGCGGTGCTCGCCGCGCCTGCGCTCGAGAACCGAGTCGACCTCCGTGCCCTCGGGCACCACCGCATCCGGGACTTTCCTCGCGTCGAAGAGGTCTTCCAGGCGTCTGCACCCGGGTCGGCCGGCTCGTTCCCGCCACTTCGCACAGCGGACGCGCACGGGCCTGCCTTGATGGCGATCGCGGTCGTGGACATCTGCGGTTCCGAGCTCACCATGCAAGAGCTCGATGAACGCGAGGTGGTGGCGTTGAACCTGAGATGGGCGCGGTCGATGCGCAAGCTCGGCGAGGTGCATGGCACGAACGCTCTCAGGGTCTTCGGAGACGGGTGTGTCGCCGCGTTCGAGGATCCCCTCGACTGCCTCGCGTTCGTCCAGGACTTTCGCACATCGGCGGCCGGAGAAGGCTTTCAGATGAAGGCCGGGATCGAGGTGGGCCGCGTCGAGCTCACTGACGGCGAGATCATCGGCGCCGCGGTCTACCGCGCGAGTCGCCTCCAGCGAGACGCCGCTCCCGGCCAGATCGCATTGAGCAGGTTGGCGAGTGAGCTCGTTGGGGTCAGCGGGTGCGAGGGAAGCCGAGGTCGACGCGGCTCGTTGCCGGATCGGGCCAACGCGCCGTGACGACCTTGGTGCGCGTGTAGAAGTCGATGCCGTCGGGGCCGTACATGTGGCGGTCACCGAAAAGCGACGCCTTCCATCCCCCGAAGCTGAACGACGCGACGGGCACCGGGATGGGCACGTTCACGCCGACCATCCCGGCCTGCACGTCGAACTGGAAGCGACGGGCGGCGCCGCCGTCACGGGTGAAGATGGCGGCGCCGTTGCCGTAGGGATTGTCGTCGATGAGGCGGACGGCCTCGTCGTACGACGACGCCCGCACCACACACAGCACCGGTCCGAAGATCTCGTCGCGGTAGACGTCCATCTCGGGCGTGACCTTGTCGATGAGGGACACGCCGAGGAAGAAGCCGTCACCCGCGAACGAGCGCTCGCGCCCGTCGACGACGATGGTCGCGCCGGCGTCGTAGCCCTTGTTGATGTAGTCGGCGACCTTGTCGCGGTGCTCGCCGGTGACGAGCGGCCCCATCTCGCTGTCGGGGTCGGTACCGGGACCGATCCGAAGCTTCGGCAATCGCTCGGCGATCGCGGATACGAGCGGATCGCCGGCATCGCCCACCGCGACTACGACCGAGATCGCCATGCACCGCTCGCCGGCGGAGCCGTACGCGGCCGACACCGCGGCATCGGCCGCCGCGTCGATGTCCGCGTCAGGAAGCACGACCATGTGGTTCTTCGCGCCACCGAGTGCCTGCACGCGCTTGCCGTGGCTGGTTCCCGTCTCGTAGACGTACTTCGCGATCGGCGTCGAGCCGACGAAGCTCACCGCTGCGATGCCGGGATGTTCGAGGATCGCGGTGACAGCCTCCTTGTCGCCGTGCACGACGTTGAAGACGCCGTCGGGCACCCCGGCTTCCGCGAGAAGGTCGGCGATGAGCAGCGACGGCGACGGGTCCTTCTCGGACGGCTTGAGGATGAATGCGTTGCCGCACGCGATCGCGTTCGAGACCATCCAGAGCGGCACCATGACCGGGAAGTTGAATGGTGTGATGCCGGCGACGACGCCGAGCGGTTGGCGGATCGAGTACACGTCGATGCCTGTCGACACCTGCTCGCTGTAGGACCCCTTCAGGTGATCGGCCAGCCCGCACGCGAACTCGACGACCTCGAGCGCGCGGGCAACTTCGCCTCCTGCATCGGAGAGCACCTTGCCGTGCTCTGCGGTGATCGCAGCCGCGAGATCCGCGCGATGCCGGTCGACGAGCTCGCGGAATCGGAACAGCACCTCGGCACGCTGCGAGAGGGAGGCTGACCGCCACGCCGGGAACGCGGCCGCGGCTTCCTCGACGGCCGACTCGACCTCCTCGGCGGACGCGAAGTCGACCTCTCCCGACTGCGCTCCCGTCGAGGGGTCGTACACGCGGCCGTGACGACCCGACGTGCCCGGAGCGACCTTGCCACCGACCCAGTGCGAGATGCGTTTCACCTCGCAAGCCTGCCTCAGTTCGACGGAAGGAGACGCCAGCGAGCCGAAGTATCGTCCGGGGACCACGAAGGGGGACCGAATGGCTGAGATCCAGGGCACGTGCGACCCGCGGTTCGAGGGCGTCAAGCAGGCGTTCGCGAGCAACTTCGATCAGGGCCTCGACGTCGGCGCATCGGTTGCCGTCGTCCTCGAGGGCGAGCTCGTCGTCGACCTGTGGGGCGGTCATGCTGACGAAGCCAAGACGAAGCCGTGGGAGCGCGACACGATCGTGAACGTCTGGTCGACCACGAAGACGATGACCGCGCTGTGCGCGTTGATCCTCGCCGATCGAGGCGAGCTCGACCTCCACGGCAAGGTCGCGACGTACTGGCCGGAGTTCGCGGCGAACGGCAAAGAGAACATCGAGGTGAGCCATCTCATGGCCCACTCAGCGGGGCTCTCGGGGTGGTCCGAGCCCATGACGAACGACGACCTCTACGACTGGGAGAAGTGCACATCGCTGCTCGCAGCGCAGGCGCCGCTGTGGGAGCCCGGGACCGCGTCCGGCTATCACGCGATCACGCAGGGCTACCTAGTGGGCGAGGTCGTTCGCCGTGTCGCCGGTGAGTCGGTCGGAACCTTCTTCGCGAAGGAGGTCGCCGGTCCGCTCGGCGCCGACTTCCACATCGGCACCCCGGCCGAGTGCGACGACCGCGTTGCCCTGGTGATCCCACCTCCGCCGCTTCCGGTCCCGGAGAACCCGAGCGAGATCATCCTCAAGACCTTCGCCAACCCGCCCCTCGATGCGTCGCAGTCGTGGACGATCCCGTGGCGCCGCGCCGAGATCCCTGCGGCCGGCGGCCATGGCAACGCGCGTTCGGTCGCGCTCGTGCAGTCCTCGCTCTCGTGTGGGGGCGAGACGAAGAACGGTGTGCGCCTCCTGTCGGCGAATGGGTGCGATGTGGTCCTCGAGAAGCAGATCAGCGGCGTCGACCTCGTGCTCGGTCTGCCCATCACGTTCGGAATGAACTACGGCCTCAACTCGGCCGACCTTCCGATCAGCCCCAACCCTCGGGCCTGCTTCTGGGGAGGTTGGGGCGGTTCGATCGTTGTCAACGACTTCGACGCGAAGATGACGATCGCCTACATGATGAATCGCATGGGCGAGGGCACGCTCGGCGACACCCGGGGGTTGGGCATCGTCATGGGGGCGTTCGCAGGGCTCGCCTCCTGACGTTTTCCTCCCCGCCACCTCCGGTTCACCTCGACCGACCAAACTCCCGCGAATGTCCACGGTGCGGGGAGTTTTCATCAACGCGCGCAAGACCCGCGAGCTCGCCGCGGGCGAGACGGTGTTCGAGCAGGGCGACGCCGGCGACTACATGTATGGCGTCGTCACGGGCAGCGTCGACATGCGCATCGGCGACAGGACAGTGGAGACCGCAGGCGAAGGCAATGTGTTCGGCGAGATGGCCCTCATCGACAAGTCGCCGCGGGCGGCGACGGCCGTGGCCACCGCGCCGACCACGCTCGCGATGATCGACGAGCGCGAGTTCCTGTTCCTGGTGCACGAGACGCCGACCTTCGCCATCCAGGTCATGCGCTCGCTCGCCGAGCGGGTGCGCCACCTCGACGCGGAGCGGTAGCGAGCTACTCCACCTCGGCGTCGACATACCGGCGGGGGTGGCGCCCGTCGACGTAGCCGAGGAACGGCGGGTAGATGTTGTAGCCGAGCAGCTCCTGCAGTCGCTCGGGCAGCGTCGCAGCTGTCGCACGCGGCACGGCGAGCAGATGGGTCTCTTGCGGTCGTAGCCACGCGCTCACGTACTCGAGGATCACGCCCAGTCGCGGTGTGTCGGTCTGGTTCTCGCCGCCGCCGTGGAAGACCTTGCCGCCGTAGAAGATGACCGAGCCCGCCGGCATCACAGCGTCGACGACCTCGTCGCCCTCGGCCGGCCTGCGATCGACCCATCGATGGCTCCCCGGCACGATGCGGGTGGCGCCGTTCGCGACCGTGAAGTCGTCGAGCGCCCACATCGTGTTGACCACGACGTCCCCGAAGTCGCGGGGAAGCGGGTAGACGCTGGCGTCGTAGTGGAGCGTCTGGGCCTTCTCGCCCGGACCGATCTGGATGCCGGTCGGTGCGGACAGCTGGTAGTGGCCGAGCACACGGTCGAGCACAGCGAGCAGCAGCGGGTTGATCGCCGCTTGATCGAAGGCCCGAGTCTTCGCGAACAGGGCGTAGACGCGCCTTGTGCTGAAGCCCTCGAAGTCGTTGCGTCCGAAAGGCAGCTCGTCGAGCACCTGCTTCAGTGAGGACTTCGCCGAGGCCACTTCCGGCGGCGACAGCATCCCCTCGACGATCGAGTAGCCATCTCGATCGAGCGCCTCGACGACGTCGTCGACAGTGACGGTGGACGCGTGGAGATGGGTCATCTCCCCTGAACCCTACGACCGCGCGTCAAGATGCGGCGTGGGTTGGGAGGACGACGCGCAACGGGTCTTGGTCGGCGGCCTCGAGCCGGTCACCTCGATCACGATCGTCGACTACGACGCCGCGTGGCCGGCACGGTTCGAGATCGAGCGGGCGCGGATCGCGGCGGCCCTCGGGGATGCCGCGCTCGACATCCATCACATCGGGTCGACCTCGGTGCCCGGTCTGGCGGCCAAGCCGATCATCGACATCTGCCTGGTGGTCGACGACGTGGAGGACGACGAGGCCTTCGGCCCGGCGCTCGAGGCCGAGGGATACCCCCTGCGGGTCCGTGAGCCCGATCATCGGATGTTCCGAACACCGGCGCGCGACGTCCACGTCCACGTGTACCAGCGAGGCTCGCAGGAGATCGTCGACTACCTCGACCTGCGCGACTGGCTTCGCCAAGACGCCGAAGGTCAGGAGCGCTACGCGTCGGTGAAACGCGAGCTCGCAGCGCGCGCATGGGGCGACATGAACGAGTACGCGGACGCGAAGTCACCGGTAGTGGGCGACACGCTCCGGCGGGCCCGTGAATGGCGATGCGCACGACACCGCGCCGTCGTCGAGCGGCTCTTCGACGAGGTGTGGAACGGCCGGCGGCTCGAACTCGTCGACGAGCTCTACGCACCCGATGTGGTGTTCGACTACACGCCGTACGCACCCGTCGGGCATGGCCGCGACGCAATCCGCCGATCGCTCGAACGCGCGTGGAGCGCGTTCCCCGACTACCACGAGGATCTGCTGTCGCAGACTGCCGAGGGGTGGCGCGTCGCGATCCACCTGCGGATCACGGGCACACAGTCAGGTCAGTGGGGTCCGTTGCCGCCCACGGGGAAGCGACTCGTGTTCGAGGAGATGGCGATCCTCGACTTCGACGCCGAGGGACGCGTCGTGCATCAGCGCGGGATCGTCGACAACCTCAATGCGCTGCGCCAAGCCGGCGTCATGCCGACACCGCGGCCATGAAGCGTTCGAGCTCGGCGGGGATGTCGGGGCCGGCGGGCTGATACGCGACTTCGGTTGCACCGGCGGCTTCGAGCACGGCGATCCGGTCGCGCCACGCCTGCGCGGGCCGAGCGAGCCCGAACGACACAAGCGTCTCGCCAGTCACGACCAGACGGTCGCGCTCGTTCGGCTCGATGAGGTGACCTTCGTGCAGCGCAAGGTGGCGCTCGTCCTCGGGGATCGCCTCGAGCGCGGCAAGCCACGTCTCGCCGTCCGGAAGTGTTGCTGCGGCGCCTCGCAGGTAGAGCGCGTGGTACATGAGCGCGCCCGCGTGGGCCGCCGCGGCCATGCATCGTTCGCTGCCGGGGTCTTCGTCCGGGTCGAGCACGGTGCCGAAGGTGAGGACCGCGCAGCGGGGGAAGTCCGCACTGGGCTGCGTCGCGAAGACCCCATCGGCGAGCTCACGCGCGACCGCCTCTCCCTTCGGCCCACCGGTGCCGAGGATGATCGGGATGCGGATCGGTCGTGCCGCACCGAACCCCTCGGGATGCATCATCCGGATCAGTGCGCCCTCCCACGATGTCGTCTTCCCCGCGAGCAGATCGATCACGGCCTGCACGTACTGACGGACGTATGACCACGGCAACGGCTTCTGGCCCATGGTCAGCCTTCCCGTGAACCCCGAGCCGATCGCGAGGTTCACTCGCCCGGGCGCGAGATCGACGAGCGTGGCGACGGCCGCGGCAGTGACCATCGGATGGCGCAACGACGGGATCGCGACGCCAGGACCGATCTCGATGGTGGATGTGCGGCGCGCGCACTCCGCCAACATCATCCACACGTCGGGATACAACGTGGGCGAGTCGTAGAGCCACGCACGCCGGTAGCCGAGCGCCTCGGCCACGGCCACGTGGTCCGGAGTCGCCATCGAGGTGGCGAACGCACACGAGATGTCGACCATGGATCGCTCAGCCTGCGAGGGCGGCGAGCATCGCCGCAGTGTCGATCGAGAAGTGCGCCGCGACCGCCTTGCCGTCGCGGATCGTCCAGCGATGCACCTCGGGGATGTCGAACGGGGTGCCGTTCGCAACCGTCGTGCCTTTCGTGTGACCCACCTGGATCACGTCGCCGTCGGCCATGAACATGTCGTGCGTCGTCACCGCCGACGTGATCGCGCCGGTGAGCGCCCCGGCGAAGGCGAGGAACCCGGGATGCCCGACGTGCCTGCCTCCCCAAGGAAGCGCCGCATCCTGGGTGATGACGCACGACTCGTCGATGAGCTGGGCGAGTGTCTCCAGGTCACGGGCGGCCATGGAGGCGTAGATCTTCTCGACGACTTCGATGTCGGACATCGGCGCATCCTCCCATCTCCGTATGCGAACATATGTTCGGTGCGAACCGAGGCCACCATCCTGCACGCGGACCTCGACTCCTTCTACGCGTCCGTCGAGCAGCGCGACGATCCCAAGCTCAGGGGTAAGCCGGTGATCGTCGGCGGCGGAGTGGTGCTCGCTGCGAGCTACGAGGCGAAGGCGTTCGGCATCTACACACCCATGGGCGGCCGGCAGGCCCGGCAGCTGTGCCCGAACCTGATCGAGGTCTCGCCGCGATTCAGCGCCTACTCCGACGCGAGCAAGGCGGTCTTCGAGATCTTCAACGACACGACACCTCTTGTCGAAGGGATCTCGGTCGACGAAGCCTTTCTCGACGTCGGAGGCCTCCGACGGCTCTCGGGCAGCCCGTTCGAGATCGCGACGCGGCTGCGCGCCCGGGTCGCTCGCGAGGTCGGGCTGCCGATCACGGTCGGCGTCGCTCGCACCAAGTTCCTGGCGAAGGTCGCGAGTGGCGTTGCGAAGCCCGACGGGCTGCTCGTGGTCGAACCCGATCGCGAGCTCGACTTCCTCCACCCGCTGCCCGTCGAGCGGCTGTGGGGAGTCGGCATCAAGACCGCCACGAAGCTGCACGACCGCGGCATCGACACGGTCGCCGACGTCGCGCGGCTCGAGCAGTCGACGCTCGTGACGATCCTCGGCCCGCACGGGGGCCGACATCTGCATGCGTTGGCGCACAACTACGACCCGCGCCCGGTCGAGGTCGGTCGGCGACGACGGTCGATCGGTTCGCAGCGGGCCATCGGGTGGCGGGCGAAGGCTCCGGGCGAGATCGAGGCGACCCTCGCCGGGCTCGTCGACCGCGTGACCCGCCGGTTGCGCGCCGCGAACCGAGTCGGGCGCACCGTCGTGCTGCGCATGCGCTTCGAGGACTGGTCGCGCGCGACGCGCTCCCACACGATGCCGCGGCCGACTGCCCGCACCGAGCCGATCCTCGAGACCGCTCGCGGCCTGCTCGCCGAGGTGCAGCCGATGATCGACGAGCAGGGGCTGACGCTGATCGGCGTCGCCGTGATGAACCTCGACGACGACGATGCCGTGCAGCTCCCGCTGCCGTTCGACCGGCGCACCGCGAGCCGGCTCGATGCCGCGCTCGACGAGGTACGCGACAAGTTCGGTTCGGCAGCGGTGAGCCGCGCCGCTCAGCTCGGCCACGATCCCGGGTTCATGGTCCCGCTGTTGCCCGACTGAGACGGCCGCTGTGCCAGTGTCTCCGGATGCGCGTGAGGGGAGCGCTCGTGGCCGTCATCGTGGCGGTCGGCATCGTGGTGGCAGGGTGCGGCGGCTCGTCCGAGTCCGCTCCGACGACTGCGGCTCCGACATCGACCACGATCCGGGCCACCACGACGACCGCCGGCACCACGACCACCACCATCCGCGCACCCGAGGTGTGGAGCGTGATCGACATCGGAGGCACGCAGCTGCTCGGGATGACGATCACGAGTGACGCGGTGTGGGCCGTGTCGTTCGATGCCGGCACGATCGCGCGGGTCGATCCGACCACGAACACCGTGACGGCTTCCTACGACGTCCCGGGCGCTGCGTCCGCCCTCGCAGTGAACGGCGTGGTCTGGGTCGCGAGCTATGGCGGACCGCGCTCGCTGGTCGCCATCGACTCCGCCGACGGAGCGCTCCGCGCCAGCGTGGAAGCGGGCGAGCTCTGCTGCGACCTCACGACTGACGGTACCGATGTGTGGGCACTCGATCCGGCGGGGCGCCTGTTGCAGATCGGCGATGGCGGGGTGGATCGTGCCGACCCCGTCGACATCGACGCGCGCAACGCCCACACCAACGTCGTGTACGCGGGCGGGAGCCTGTGGGTGTCGAGCGACACGACGCCGTTGCATCGGATCGATCCAGCGACCGGGGCCTCGACCGACGTCGACGTCGGAGGCGGCGTGCCGTTCCTCGAGCACGACGGCCTTGTGTGGGGCGCCTCCCCCACCGAGATCTGGGCGGTCGATCCGACGACAGGTCAGGTCTCGCTGCGTATCACCCTGTCAGGCACAACCGAGGTGCTCTCGCTCAACTTCGACGATGCGGACGACATGTGGGTCGGCGTCCGCGGGCCCGGCCGAGTCGGCGCGGTGCTGCAGCTTGACCACGACACCGGCGAGGTGAAGACCGAGCTGCCCGTTGACATCCCGGCGCGCATCGAGTTCGGCTTCGGTTCGATCTGGATCACCGACTCCGGAAGCAGCTCGCTGTACCGCGTCGAGGCCTGAGAAGATCGCGGCGTGGACCTGAACCACCTCAACTTGCGTGTGCGCGACGCCGTCGCCTGTCGTGACTTCTACGAGCGCCACTTCGGGTTCAAGCCCGCGTTCGAGGCCGACGGTGGCTACTTCGTCCGCAATGACGACGGATTTCTGCTCGCACTCGTGCCCGCCGATCCGCACACCGCGCTGCCCGAGGGGTTCCACATCGGGTTCAACGGAGCGAGCGCGGACGAGGTGCTCGAGCGCCACGCAGCGCTGTCGGCGGCAGGCGTGAACACCGGCGACGTCGAGGACTTCAGACCCGACGAGGACTACGTCACGTTCCGCTGCTGGGACCCCGACGGCACCGAGATCGAGATCTTCTGGGAGCCCTGAGGCCCCGCCTCTCTCTCCCCCCACCCCAGGGTTCTCCGGTCGATAACACGTCAACCGTGACGCGCTATCTCCCGAAGAACTGGCGCCGAGGTCAGATCGGCGGGGCGTCCCTGATCCCGTCGAGGTAGCGGCTCGTCACTCGTCGCTGGACGCGCCGAGCCACGGGCGCTCCCACCCGGCTCGTGAATGTCGCCGGTCGCGAAAGCGCGCAGACATCGAAACGGGATCCATCCGAGTCCCGTCGAACGACGAACGACTCCTCACCCTCCTCTGGATGGCCTCTCAACGTGCCGTAGCCGAAGCCGAACTCGTCGGGCTCGTCGATGACCCACACAATGCGGCAGGGCGCGATCACGGTGACGAGGAACATTGGGAAGGCAACAACGACGTTCTGCCCGACTTCGATCGGCGCGGCGTCGGGCGCGACTCGCGCCTTCGCGGCACGATGCGCACGCCACGTCCGCAAGCCGGCCGCCGCTCCCTCGAATGAGTCCACCGGTGTCGAGACTCGATCGAGGTGGTAGCGCAAGCTCGCCGGCGGCGACTTCGTCATCCCGATCGAGTCGTAGGTGAGCTCGAGATCTGCTGCATGGCGCGCCATCTCGTTTAGCGCGGCATCGCTCACCCTTCCGGGGCGTATCGGCACAAATCGGACGGTAACCCCGACGCACTCCCGGGTGATCAGAGAGGCGGGCGGGGGATCGGGCGTGTCGTCTCGTAGGCGCGGGCGGCGCGCAGCACGAGGGCGTCGGCGAACATCGGCCCCACGAGCTGCAACCCGATCGGCAGACCCCCAGTCGTCAACCCGCACGGGATCGTGCACGCGGGCTGTTGCGTGAGGTTGAAGGGGTACGAGAACGGCGTCCAGCCGAGCATCGACTCGGGATTGAACGGCGTGTGCCCCGCGGGCTTCGCCTCGAACGCGGGCACGGCGACCGATGGCGTGACGACGAGGTCGTACCGTTGCATCAGCTGGCGCATCATCGAGCCGAGCTCGCCGCGCCGGAGGATGAGCCGCTGCACCTCGAGGTTCGTGAGCTCAGCGCCGAGCCGCGCTTCTGCTTCGAAGTCGGGGTCGGTCACCTCCTGCTGTGCGGGCGTGAGGTTGTTCCAGAGGGTCCAGGCACCCGTGAACCACAGCCCGGTCGTGATCGGCAGCGGATCCTCGAAGCCCGGGTCACCCTCCTCGACGTGGGCGCCGAGCGCTTCGAGCTGCTTGGCCGCCGCGGCCACGGCGTCCGCGACTTCCGGATCGACGCGGGCGTAGCCGAGCGTCGGCGAGAAGAGGACTCGGAGCCCGGCGATGCCGGCGTCGAGGCCGTCCGAGTAGTCGGACGGGTCGGGAGGAAGCGCCGTCCAGTCGCGCGCGTCGGGCTGCTTCAGCACGTTCATCATCAACGCTCCGTCCGCCACGCTCATCGCGTGCGGGCCGATGTGCGAGACCGTGCCGAACGGCGAGAGGGGATGCGCGGGCACACGGCCGAAGCTCCCCTTGAAGCCGAAGTTGCCGCAGAACGCTGCCGGGATGCGCACCGAGCCGGCGCCGTCGCTGCCGATGCTCAACGGCGCGAGCCCCGCGGCAACCGCAGATGCTGTCCCGCCGGAGGATCCACCGCTCGTCTTGCTCGGATCCCACGGGTTGCGGGTGATGCCGGTCATCGGCGAGTTGGTCTCTCCCTTGCAGCCGAACTCGGGCGTCGTGGTCTTGCCGACGAAGACCGCGCCGGCCTCCCGAAGGCGCGCGGTTGCTGGCGCGTCGACATCCCACGGCTGGTCGGGGTCGACGGTGAAGCTCCCCCGTCGAGTGGGCCACCCCCGCGTGAGGATCAGGTCCTTGATCGACGTCGGCACTCCATCGAGGGCACCTATCGGCTCACGCCGCTGCCAACGCGCCTCGCTCTCCCGCGCGGACGCCAACGCGGAGTCCGCGTCGACGAGGCAGAACGCGTTGAGCGTCGGGTTCAGCGCGTCGATCCGCTCGAGCACCGCCCGCGTCGCTTCCACGGGCGAGGTGGCACGCTCGCGATACAGGTCGAGGAGCTCGGTCGCGGTGAGCTGTGTGAGGTCGGTGCCGTCGACAGTCGACATCGGCGCAGTCTCGCGGAAGACTCCGCGACATGCGCGAGTCGGAACCCGTTCGGCTGGTCACGCCCGAAGAACGCGTCGAAGCTGATCCCACGCCGGGGATGACCCGTGAGCGAGCGATCGAGGTCGAGGGTCTCTGGGCGGGCTTCGTCCGCACCGAGCCCGGCACGAGCTCGGGCTGGCATCACCACGGTGAGTACGAGACGTCGATCTACATCGCTCACGGCACGCTTCGGATGGAGTCGGGAGTAGAGGGCCGTGAGGTCATCGACGCCGAGGCGGGCGATTTCCTCCATGTGCCGAAGGGTGCGATCCACCGGGAGAGCAACCACGGGCACGACCAGAGCCACCTGATCGTGGTGCGAGCGGGCCAGGGCGTGCCCACGATCAACGTCGACGGCCCGGCGCAGCAAGACTGAGGCCATGCCGTACAACTCGACCGGACGCGTCGTCCACGACGCTGATGCCCACATCATGGAGACACCCGGCTGGCTCGCCGCCCATGCGGATCCGGCGATTCGCGATCGCATCGAGCCCCTGCGGTACTCGAGCGGCAACGAGCTGCGTCAGACCGGCGATCCCGACGAGCAGCTCCGCGACCTCGATGCTGCGTTCGCCCGTCTCGCCGAACGCCATCGTTCGGACGAGTACACCGCTGACGAGGCTTCCGAGATCATGAACCGCAAGAACTTCGCCGCGACTGGCGCGTTCCTCGCCGAGGACCGCGGACGTGCCATCGATCTCCTCGGCTTCGCGAGCCAGCTGGTGTTCAACACGTTCCACAACCGTCGCCTCCGCGACTGGGAGCACTCGGGCAACGTCGAGCTCGCGCTCGGTGCGGCTCGCGCGCACAACCGAGGGATGATCGAGTTCTGTTCGGCTGATCCCCGGCTGCTCGCCACCTGCTATGTGCCGTTGTGCTCGATCGAGGACGCGGCCGCGATGACCGACGAAGCGATCGAGATGGGAGCCGCGGCTCTGCTCATCGCGTCGGGTTGCCCGCCCGGTCATTCGCCCAGCCACATCGGTCTCGACGGCGTGTGGGCCCGCGCTCAGGAAGCCCAGATCCCCGTCGTGTTCCACGTCGGCGGCACGGGCGACCTCATCGACCGGAGCTACTTCCGCAACGGCCTTCCGATCCCACCCGACTTCCACGGCGGCGAGGAGAACTTCCGCTCGGTCGACTACATGGGCATTCCCGGTCCGCCGATGCAGACCCTCGCGACGCTGATCTTCGATGGTGTGCTCGAGCGCTTCCCGTCGCTGAAGTTCGGCGTGATCGAGCAGGGCGCGATCTGGCTCCCCTCGTGGACTCGGCAGATGGAGGCGGCCTTCGACGCGTTCGCTCGGCACGAGGAGCGGCTGCAGGCGCTGTCGATGCGCCCGACCGAATACGTGCGGCGCCAGGTGCGAGCGACGCCGTATCCGACCGAAGACGTGGGTTGGATCATCGAGCAGTCCGGCCCGGAGGTCTGCCTCTTCTCGAGCGACTATCCGCACGTCGAAGGTGGCCGCCGACCGATCGAGCGGTTCGAGAGCTCGCTCGCGCACACCGACGAGGACGCGAAGCAGCGCTTCTACCGCGACAACTTCGTCGACCTGATGGGGAGCGCCGCTACGGCACTTGCTGCCTGAGCCACTCGAGCGCGGACTCGGCTTCGCGCAAGATCGAGATGTGGCCGTCGTCGGGCGACAGACGTAGCTCCGCGGATCGGCATCGCTGCGCGAGCCACACGCTGTGCGCGCTCGGCACGATGCGGTCACGACCGCCGTGCACGAGCAGGACGGGCGCCTCGATCGAGCCCGGGTCGAAGCCCCACGGCGAGACGTACGCGATGTCGTCGTCGATGAGCCCGCCCGGTCCGGCGGCCACCGCGGGCCCGACGACGGTTCCGAGCCAGCCCCATGCGCCCGACAGCGCAGCCATGTCCTCGGGTGTGAACTCGGGGTCGTACTCCACACCCGACGTCTCGTAAGCGGTCTTCGCCTCGCGACCCTGGGTCGCAGCACGCAACGAGGCAACGCCCGACGGGACCATCCCCGCGAACCAATCGAGGCCCTCGGCGGTGAACGGCGCCAAGCCCGACGTGCTCACGGCGGCGACCACGCGGTCGGGAATCAACGCCGCGCACGCGAGCGCATGCGGCCCTCCGCCGGAGTGCCCCATGACCGCGAAGCGATCGACGCCGAGCGCGTCCGCGACCACGGCGACATCGGCAGCGGCCGATCCGATCGCGCGACCGGGAAGTGGGGTCGAGCCGCCGTATCCAGGGCGGTCGTAGGAGAGCCAGCGGATCGCCAACCGATCGGCAGCGGCGAACAACGGCTCCGGAGGCGCGCCGATGTTGGGGGTGCCGTGGTGCCAAAACACTGGGAGCGCATCGGCGCCGCCCGTCTCCGCGTCGTAGGCATGGAGGGTCCGGCCGTCGGCCGCGGGCACGTCGAGCTGCGAGACCATCGCCGCAGGTCTATCCGACTGAGATCATTCCGACTGAGATCATGGGGGCGTGCCCCGACCCACCCTCGTCATCGTGAGCGGACCAGCAGGAACGGGGAAGACGACGCTGGCGCACGAGCTCGCGCGGTCGATCGGGTGTCCCGCGATCTGTCGCGACGAGATCAAGGAAGGGATGGTGCACACGGTCGGTGAGTTCGATGCCGCGCCCGACGATCCACTCACCCAACGAACGCTCCCCGTCTTCTTCAATGTGCTGCAGATGCTCCTCGAGAACGAGGTGAGTGTGGTGGCCGAGGCGGCGTTCCAGCACAAGGTCTGGAGGCCCAACCTCAGTCCGATCCTGCCGATCGCCGACATCCGGGTCGTGCAGTGCCACGCCGATCCGAGTGTGGTGCGCAATCGCTTCATCGACCGGGGATCTCGCGACGCGCATGCCGACGACGTCTGGCTCGTGGACTGGGACCGTCGAGTCCGCGACTTCCACCGTCTGTCGATCAAGGTCCCGTCGATCGACGTCGACACGACCGACGGCTACCGGCCCTCGCTCGCTGACGTCGTCGCGTTCGTCAGCTGACGAGCACCTCGCGCGCCTGTTGCGCCTCCTCGAGCGCGCCGACCTGCTCGAAGAAGTCGAGCGCGCTGCCGGCGTGGGCTCGTGCATCGGGCGACCCCGTCTGTTGGCACGCGAGCGCAAGGGCAAGCTCCACGCGGGCGGCGGGCCATGCGGCGCCCATCGACGACCACAACCGGGCCGCCTCGGCGAGGTCGGATCGTGCCGAGGCAGCGGCCCCTTCTGTGAGCGCCCGACGACCCCGCACCTCTGTCGCGCAAGCAACACTCGGTGCAGCGGGGCCGTCGACGTCGGGTGTGTTGAGGCGCTGCTGCATGACCCGTTCGGCGGTGTCCCACTCACCAGTGCCGCTGCCGATGTCGATGAACGCGATGCTGCCGACGGTGTCAGCGGCGACGATGCCCTCGGGCCAGGTCGCCAGCCGGCGCGCAGCGAGCTCGAACTGGCCGAGGCGCGCCATGGCGAGCCCGACGAAGTTGCCGGCAGAGGGCGCAGTCCCCTTGGGACCAGCTGCCGTTGGCAAAACGTCCAGGAGCTGCTGGGCGAGATCTGCGCGTCCTCGCGCCGCATGGATGTACGCCGCGACCGCCCACGTGCCGCAGGCGAACGGAGGCGGTTGCCCGATCTCGTAGCGGGTGAGGGCGGCCGAGCCGGCCTCGAAGTCGAGCAACACCGGGTCCCAGCGTCCGAGGAAGAGGTTCGCGGCCGATCGCCAACACAGCGCGTGGAGAAACGAGGACCAATTGAAGGTGTCGGCTTGGTCGAGGATCTGCGCGGTGAGCTCGAGCACGTCCGAGTAGTGACCCTGCTCGAAACGTGCCCACGACGCCATGCAGACCGCGTCACCTCGTTCGAGCAGATCGTGCAGGCGCGGCAGGAGCACGAGTCGCCGATCCGTCACCTCCCGCATCCGCTGCAATCGGCGCTGGTCCGCCGCGACGCCGAGCAGCGCGTCGAGCGCGCACGACTGGACGTCCGCGAGCCCGAGGCGCTCCCCGATGGCCGCTGCTTCGCTCGCGTATCCCTCGCGCTCGGCCAAGGGCATCGACTCCGTTCCTTCCACGGCCGGGACACCCCAGTCCCACATCGCTCGCGCCGCGAGCAATCGTCCCCGCGCTTCGCTGTCGGCCTCGCCGGCGAGCACGAGTCCTCGGTCGAGGTAGGTGCGAACCTGAGGCAAGTCGTAGTCAGCGGTCAGGCTGCCCGGCCACCGCGTGACGAGCTCGACCACCTGTGAGCAGATCCATGCCGTGCGGAGGTTGTCGCCGCCACTCTCGAACAAGGCGTCCGCGGCACGGAGGAAAGACTCGAGGGAAGGCGATCCGTCGCCGATGAGTTTGTGCGCTTCGCCGAGCGCCGTTGCCGCGTCAGCGACCTCGTCCGGGGTGACCGCGAGCGACAGCGCACGCTCCGCATACATCCGCGAACGGTCGACCGCCGCGCGGCGCGAGGCCTCCTTGGCCGCCTGCAGGCACCAGCTGAGCGCTCGCACGCGCCGCATCTCGATCTCGCTCTCGGAGAGTCCGGGAGCGAGCGCCGCGCCGCGGTGAGCCTCGGTCCAGTGGTGCGCGAGCAGCTCGGCGAACTCGCCTTCGCGGTCGATGCTCATCCCGTCGAGCCACGCGGCCACTTGGGCATGGAGATCCGCGCGATCGCGCCGAGGGATCGAGTCGTACGCGACGTCAGTGATCAGTACATGCCTGAAGATGCACTCCCGCTGGCCGCGAAACGCCGACCGGAGCGCTGTGCTGATGAGATCTCGACCTTCGAGCAGGTCGAGAGCGTCGTCGAGGTCGCTTTCGGCCACGGCTCCGAGTGAGCCCGTCCAGAACACTCTGCCGACGACCGCTGCACGCTGCACCACTCTCTTCGCGTCAGCGGGGAGCAGATCGATCCGCGCAGCGAGAACGGCGTGCACCGAGTCAGGGATCTCCACCCGGGCTCCCGTCAGCGCGCGCCAGTGCGTTCCTTCTCGTATGACGAGTCCTTCGTCGATGAGCTGCCGCAGGATCTCCTCGAGGAAGAACGGATTGCCTTCGGCTCGCTCGAGGATCCGCTGTCGCACCTCGGGCGCCATGTCGTCGACTTCGAGCAGCAGCGCGGTGAGTCGACCCGCGTCCGCCAGCGACAGCGGTTCGAGCGCGATCGCCGAGGCGTTGCGGCGACCTCCGCCCCAGCCCGCACGGCTCGCAGTGAGGTCAGGCCGTGAGGGACATATGAGGATCAACGGCCCGACTGTGCGCTCGGCAAGGTCCTCGAGAAGGTCGAGAAGGGCCGCGTCGCCCCAGTGGATGTCCTCGACGATCGCAAGCACGGGCTGCGTCGAAGCGAGACGAGACAGCACTGTGCGCCATGCGGCATGCATCTCCACGCGGAGCTCACGCGGCGCCAACGTTCGCAGCGGTGATCGCTTGTCGAGCACCCCTGCCATCGCGGCGAGTGCGTCGACGACCTGCGCGACGTCGGTCGGCGATTCGTCGACGAGCAAGGAGCGACCCAGGTCCTCGAGCCTGCGGAGCGCGACGTCGGGAGGATCGCTCTCGAGCAGGCCGGCGAGGCCCTTCAGGATCTCGATCATCGGCCAGTAAGTGACGCCGTCGCCGTAGGGCAGGCAGCGACCGCGAACCACCAGCGGCGGCTCGGGACCGCTCTCGGCCCAGCGAACCAGCTCGCGCACGAGGCGGCTCTTCCCGACGCCTGCTTCTCCGTACACAGTCACGAGGTGGGGACGACCCTCGCTCGCGCTGTGTTCGATGACGGCCTGGAGAAGGGACAGCTCGCGCTCCCGGCCCACCATCGGAGCACTGAGGTTCGCCAGGCCACGCTCGTCGTCGAGGGTGCCACCGCTCCGGGCCACGACCCTGTACATGAAGACTGGCGTCGACTTCCCCCTGAGGGTCACCGGCCCGATCTCCTCGAACCGGAACTCGCGTGCGGATCGCGCCGTGCGCTCGGCCACGACCACCTCGCCCGGCTCAGCCTGTTGCTCGAGGCGCGCCGCGACGTTCACCGCGTCGCCGGTCACGGTGCCGAGATCGGCATCGGGATCATCGCTGACGAGCAGCTCGCCCGTGTTCACGCCGATCCGGAGCGAGAGCCGCACGCCGTGAGCGGGCTCGATGCGTGCGTTGAGCCCGGCCATGCGCGCTTGCATCGACAACGCGCATCGCAACGCCCGTGACGGGTCGTCTTCGTGGGAGGAGGGAACGCCGAACAAGGCCATGACCGCATCCCCGACGAACTTCTCGACCACACCCCCTTCGGCCTCGATTGCCTGACGCATCTCGTCGAAGAAGGCGCGCATCACGACCGACAGCTCCTCGGGGTCGAGCTGCTCACTGATGCCGGTGCTTCCGACGCAGTCGGCGAAGAGGACCGTGACGACCTTGCGCTCCTCAGCCATCAGCCCCAGCGGCCTCCGTCGGAGTAGAGCACCTGCTTGTTGATCCACCGTCCCTGCTCGGAGAGCAGGAAGCTGACGAGGTCCGCCGTGTCACGTCCGGTGCCCAACCGACCTTGGAGGTTGTTGCGCAGCACGCCCGCGCGGGTGTCGTCGTCCATCCAACCGGTGTCGATCGGCCCGGGGTTGATGACGTTCGCCGTGAGGCCCAGGTCGGCGAGCTCGGTCGCGGCCGCGAGCACGATGCGGTCGAGCGCGCCCTTGCTCGCGCCGTAGGGCAGGTTGAAGGTGGTGTGATCGCTCGTGAGCGCCACGATGCGCCCGGCACCTCCGTTGTCAGCCGGAAGCTGGCGGGCGAACGCCCGGATCAGGAGCCACATCGACCGAGCGTTCACCGCGAAATGGCGATCGAAGCTCTCGACGGTCGTCGTCATGATCCCCGAGTCGACGCTCTCGCAATGGCACATCACCATCGCGGTGACGGCGCCCTCGGGCGCGAGCGCGGCGAACAGCTCGTCAGGTGCATCGGGATCGGCGAAGTCGACCTCGTAGTCCGCGAGGGGCTGGTCGTCGGCGCCCCATTCCATCCGCGCGTCGTAGCCCCGCCATCCGGTGGTGGCGACCGACCAACCGTCTGCTCGGAGACGCTCGGCGATCGCCGCGGCGATGCCAATGCTCCGCCCGACTCCGGTCACGAGCACGCGGCGGGCCGGGCGGATCGAATCGCTCACGGGCGCCGGTACCGAGAACCCGCGAGGCGCGGCCCGTCGCTGAAGTGCCGACCTTCGTAGTACGTCGGATTGGTGTCGGGTCGGCCGCGCCGGCTCGTCCACCGCCACGTCAGGGAGATGCGCGGCCGCTCGACGGTCGACGCGCCGGGCACGCCGTGCAACCACTCGCGCTGGCACGCGCCGCCCATGACGAGCATGTCGCCCTCCCCCGGCATCAGGATCACGTCGTCTGGACTGGCGCCCGCGGGCACACGCTCGATCGGCACACCGCGCTCGAGACGCGGGCGCAGCACGAACGGCCGGCGTGCGCCGAGCACGACGATGGCGATGACGGTGTCGTCGAGCCAGCGCAGCTCGCGATCGCTGTGGAGGCCCTGGAAGTCGCGACCGTCCCGATACAAGATCGCCGACACACCCGCGAACGGGACGCGGTAACGCGAGGTCAGGTGGAGGTCGGTCTGGCGCAGCAGCGGGAACGCCTCGTTGCGCACGCCGGCTCCGAGCCGGTTCTCGGGGACGTACTTGTCGTAGCGGAGCACCTCGGTCTGAGTCCATGCGACCGCGTCGTGGAGCTCCGTGAAGACCGTCTCCGCGTCACGCACGAACGCCGGTACGAAGTCCACCCACGACGACGGTGCGAGTGGGATGCGCTCGACCGGAGCCTTGCGGTCGATCTGCAGCTCGTCGGCCGGCGCGCTCACGGACCCCAGTATCGCCCGTGGGCCATGTGTTTGACTTCGTCCGGTGGGACGAGTGCTGCTCGCGTCGCACGATGCTGGGGGAACTGTGCCTCCGATGCTCGCCCTCGCCGAGACATTCGTCGAGCGGGGCCACGACGTGAGCTGGCTCGGCCAGCCGTCGATCGAGTCGAGAGCGGCGCTGGCCGGCTGCCGCTTCGTTCCGTTTGAGAGCGTTCCGAGCTACGAGCCTCGAGTCGAGATCGAGGAGCAGCTCCCGGCCGTGATGGCCCTGATCGCGTTCAAGGAGGCCGGCGAGCAGCTCACGAGCGAAGCAAGGGGCGCGCGCAGCAACCTCATCGTGGTCGACGGCAATCTCGCGGGATGTCTCGCCGCAGCGGAGGCCCTGAGCACGCCGTCGGCAGTCCTGCTGCACAGCATGTACGCGACGTTCGTCCGCGTGCGGGAGCTGGGGTGAGCTGCTCGCCGCGCACGATCGACTCGTCGCCGTCGTGCCGGAAGCGTTCGAAGGGCCGATCGCCGGAAAGCCGACCACCATGCGCCACTGGGGGTTCCTCGTGCCCAGCACACCCCTTGGAGGCGCATCGGGAGCGTTCGGAGCAGCGGGCCGGCCCAACGTCCTCGTCGGTCTGAGCACCACCTACCAACACCAAGAAGCCCCGCTGCAGAGGATCCTCGACGCCCTGGGTGCGCTCGACGTCGACGGGATCGCGTCGACGTCGGGTCAGGTCGGCCGCGACACGCTGCGGCGTCCGACGAACGTCGAGCTCCACGACTTCGTCGACTTCCAGATGCTCCTGGCCGACTGCGACGTGATGATCACCCACGCAGGCCTCGGCACCGTCGCGATGGCACTGAGCCGAGGTGTGCCACTCGTGTGCACCCCTCTGGGCCGCGATCAACATCTGAACGCGAGGCGCGTCGTCGAGTGCGGCGCGGGCGTCGTTGTCGACGACGGTGCCGACGCAGAGGCGATCGCCGAGGCGGTGCGAGCGGTGCTGGGGGACACCGCCTACCGAGACGCGGCCCGGCGGATGGCGGGGCAGAGCCGAGAAGCCGGTGGAGCCGTCGCCGCGGTGCGCGACCTCGAGCGGCTCTTGGGTTCCTGAGACGCCCCGTTAGGTCTCCGACAACCCGTCGACCTCGGCCCCGATGAGCACGAGAAGCGAGCTCAGCCAGATCCACAGGAGCACGACGACGATCGACGCCAGCGCGCCATAGGTCTTGCTGTAGCTCGAGAAGTTCGCGGCGTAGAACGCGAAGCCCGCGGACACGATCAGCCAACCGAGCGTCGCGACGACCGCCCCGCGGGTGACGAAGCCGAACCACCCGCGGACGCCGTCCTTGACGGCGACGCGATAGAGCAGCCCGATCCCGCAGATCATCACCACCGCGAGAAGCGGCCATCGGAGAATGCCAAGCGTCACCTTGCCCACTGTTCCCAGGCCCGCCTTGTCGAGCAAGGGCGGCACCGCAGCGATCACGAAGATCACGATGCCGAGGAACACCATCGCTCCGAGCGTGAGTGCCAGCGCCTTTCCCCGCTTGGCCACGAACCCCGAAGGTTCGGCCTTCTCATGGGCGACGTGGATCGCGGTGAGGAGCGCTGCCATGCCACCCGACGCACTCCACAACGCGATGACGACCGCTATGACGAGCGTGAACGACACGCCGGCCCGGTTGGCGCTGGCAATCGACGAGAGCTGGAAGACGAGGAAGTCCTGCACCTCTCTCGGTAGCGCGGAGGCGATGTCCTGGACTTGGCGCGCGACGTCGCTCGGATCCGCCACGAGGCCGTAGATCGAGATGAACGCGACGAGCGCCGGCACGAGGGCGAGAAACCCGTAGAACGCAACTCCGGCCGCGACGAGGGTCAGGTTGTGCTCTTTGATCCGCGCCGACAGCTGCGTCGCCATCGTGCGCATCCGAGCAACCTCGGACTCAGCCACGGCGTGACTGTACGCAGGACGGGCTGTGGCCTGAGGGCTACTCGATGCGCAGACCGCTGATCGCGCGGGCGATCACGAGACGCTGGATCTCGGAGGTGCCTTCGAAGATCGTGTAGATCTTCGCGTCGCGGTGCCAGCGCTCGACCGGGTACTCGCGGGTGTAGCCGTATCCGCCGAGGATCTGGATCGCCTCTTCGGTCACCTTCACTGCGACCTCGCCGGCCTTCAGCTTCGACATCGAGCCCTCGCCCGCGACGAACTGCTTGCCGTTGCGAGCCATCCACGCGGCGCGCCACACGAGCAGGCGAGCGGCGTCGATCTCGACCTTCATGTCAGCGAGCTTGAACGCGATGCCCTGGTTCATGATGATCGGCTTGCCGAACGCGTGCCGTTCCTTCGCGTAGTCGAGCGAGTACTCGTACGCGGCGCGTGCGATGCCGAGTGCCTGGGCACCAACCGCCGGGCGAGTCGCCTCGAACGTCGCCATCGCCGGCTGCTTCGCGCCGGTGTGGCCGGCCTCCCGAGCCTTCGCGAGCTTTGCGTCGAGCTTCTCCTTGCCACCGAGGAGCAAGCCGCCGGGCACGCGCACGTCGTCGAGCACGACCTCGGCGGTGTGGCTCGCACGGATGCCGTGCTTCGCGTACTTCTGTCCTTGCGAAAGCCCCTTCGTGCCGGGAGGAACGACGAAGCTCGCCTGACCGCGACCCTTCAGCGAGGGATCGACAGTCGCAACCACGACGTGGACGTCGGCGATGCCACCGTTCGTGATCCACGCCTTCGTGCCGTTGATGACCCACTCGTCCTTCGCCTCGTCGTAGACGGCGCGCGTGCGCAGCGACGAGACGTCAGAGCCCGCGTCGGGCTCGCTCACACAAAAGGCGCCGAGCTGGATCTTGTCGGCGGTGCCGTAGCACTGGGGCACCCACTCCATGACTTGCTCAGGAGTGCCGTTGCCGGAGATGCCGGCAGCAGCAAGCGCCGAACCGAAGATCGCGAGGCCGATGCCCGCGTCGCCCCACCACAGCTCCTCGAGGCAGACCGGCAGCGTGAGGCCGGACGGGTCGGTGAACGCGTTGGCCATGAAGTCGAAGCTGTAGAGGCCGATGTTCGCCGCCTCTTGCACGACGGGCCAGGGGAACTCTTCTCGCTCATCCCAGTCGTGGGCGACGGGGCGCACCACGTTCTCGGCGAAGTCGTGGACCCACTTCTGCAGCTGCAGCTGGTCCTCGTTGAGATCGAGCGAGAAGTCCGTCATCCCCCTAAGTTACCCGCGGGTAACAACGTCCTGCAAGTCAAAGACCTGAGGGGACCGTGGCGGGGGTGGGCTGCTCGTGCATCGTCAGCACCAGCGCGAGCGCGGCCGCGGTGATCCCGGCCCCGACGACGTACGGCGCGCCGACACCGACGTGCTGGAAGAGCACGCCGGCCATCACAGGGCCGATCACCCGACCCATGCCACTGGCCATCTGCTGCAAGCCGAGCGCGCCACCCCGGCGCTCACTCGGTGAGCGGCCCGCGACGATCGACGCGAGCGTCGGCGTCGTGAGGCCCTGGCCGACGATCAGCGCGGCGAGGGCGAGCACGAGTACCGGCCAGTGGACCGCGACTGCCAGCAGTAAGAGCCCGACGATGTTGAGCATGAGCCCGCCCCGCAGTGTGCCGACGGCACCGAGGCGCGATACGACGGGGTGGACGAGTCCGGCCTGCACGAGGACGAGGAACAGCCCGATGCCCGCGAAGACGGCACCGGTCGAGCTGAGCGTCAGATCGAATCGAGCCTGGCCGAAGAGGGCGAACGTCGCCTCGAAGCCGGCGAATGCTGCAGTGGCGACGAACGCGCACAGAGCAAGGCGCCACAGGTCGGCCCGGACATCGCGACTGAGCTTCTGGGCAGGTTGGCGCCCATTCGACGTCGAATCGGCCCCGAGGGGCGCAGTCTCTGGGAGGCGGCGGATGGCGACGAGTGCGTTGACGAGAGCGACGCACCCGGCCAGGTAGAACGGAACGTGCGGGCCTCCGAGCGCGGCGAGGGCCCCCGAGCGCGGGCCCGGCGACGAATCCGACGCCGAACGCTGCGCCGAGCAAGCCGAGCAGTCGCGGCCGCTCGGACGGCTCGGCGACGTCGGCGACTGCCGCCTGCGCGACCGACACGCTCGCCCCCGACGCTCCGTCGACGAGTCGACCGAGGAACAGGATCGGGAGCGAGCCCGCGGCACCGGTGAGGAAGCTTCCGGCGGCAGTGCCGAAGAGCGAGATGAGGATGACGGGCTTGCGGCCGACGCGGTCGGAGATGCGGCCCCACACCGGAGCGAGGAGCAGCTGCGCGATCGAGAACGTCGAGAGGAGGATGCCGATCGTGGTCGCGCTCGCTCCGAATCGCTCCGCATACAACGGGAGGATCGGCAGCACGATGCCGAACCCGATGAGATCGAGCGCGACGGTCGTCCAGATCGTGCCGAACCCGGCGGGGTACGGCTTGCGCTCGCGCCGAGCACGAGCGTTGCTCACGGGCGACGCACGAGGGTGCCACTCACGGTGTCTTCGACAACCCATCCGCCGGCTTGCAGCTCGTCCCTGATCGCGTCGGCCCGGGCGAAGTCCTTCGCGGCACGAGCGGCGTCGCGCTCGGCGGCCAGAGCCGCGACCTCAGCGGGCACATCGGCCACGTCGCCCCGCAACACGAGCCCGACCGCGCCGCAGATCTCCAAGACGGCACTCGCGATCGGTGCTGCCGCCGCCACGTCACCCACATCGAGCGCCGCGTTCACCTTGCGCACGCTGTCGAACACCAAGG
The DNA here is from genome assembly GCA_963802505.1 of uncultured Acidimicrobiales bacterium. Classification (GTDB taxonomy): domain Bacteria; phylum Actinomycetota; class Acidimicrobiia; order Acidimicrobiales; family DATKAS01; genus DATKAS01. The sequence goes on from CAWDJB010000002.1 coordinate 459,896, forward strand.
CCATCGCTGCTGGCGTGTTGAGGTCGTCGTCCATCACGTCGCGGAACCGCTGGATCGTGTCGCCGTCGGGCGCACCCAGCGCAGGCACTTCGGCGCCAATGCGCCGAGCGAACGCATCGAGTCCTGCGAGCGACCGCTCCGCGCGATCGGTCGTGTCCTTGTTGATCTCGACCGGAGACCGGTAGTGGGACTGCAGGACGAGCAAGCGATATGCACGCTGATCGACCGTCGCGGTCAGGTCGAGCAAGGTCGTGAAGTTGCCGAGCGACTTCGACATCTTCTCGCCGGCCACTTCGACGAACCCGTTGTGCGCCCAGTGCGTGGCGAAGCGCCGCCCGAGCGCCACAGCTTGGGCGCGTTCGTTCTCGTGGTGGGGGAACACGAGGTCCTGGCCTCCGCCGTGGAGGTCGAAGCCCTCACCGAGGAGGTCGAGCGACATCACGACGCACTCGGTGTGCCAGCCGGGCCGGCCGGCGCCCCACGGCGACTCCCAGAACGGCTCGCCGGGCTTCGCGAGCTTCCAGAGCGCGAAGTCGGCGGGTGACCGCTTCTCCTCGCCCACGAGCGACCGCTCGCCGCCGCCGGCGCGCATGTCCTCGAGCGACTGGTGCGCGAGCAATCCATAGTCCTCGACGGTCTCGACGGAGAGGTACACGCCGTCGCTGGTGACGTAGGCGCTGCCGCGATCGACGAGCTGCTGGACGAGGGCGACCATGTCGGCCACGTACGCGGTGGCATGGGGATCGACCGTCGGACGCTTCACGTTGATCGCGTCCATCCCCTCGTACCAGAGCGCCTCGCACTCGATCGCGATCTCCTCGGCCGTGCGACCTTCGCGATTGGCGCGGTCGATGATGCGGTCGTCGATGTCGGTGATGTTCGAGATGTAGCGAACCTCGAGCCCCGTCCACTCGAGGTACCGACGCAACACGTCGAACACGAGAGAGAACCGGCCGTGGCCGAGGTGGGGAGGCCCGTAGACCGTGGGACCACACACGTACATGCCCACCTTGCCCGGCTCGCGGAGCGCGAGCTCGCGGACGGTACGGGAGGCGGTGTCGTGGAGGCGGATCACGGGCTCATCACAACGGGAAACGGTAGCGGGAGGCCCGGAGGCCACCCGGTAGCGTTTCTCCACCATGAGTGCTCCCGAGAAGCCCACGCTCGAAGGACTCGAAGAGCGCTGGACCGCGGTCTGGGAGCAAGACGGCACCTACCACTTCGACCGCACGAAGTCCCGCGCTGAGATCTTCTCGATCGACACCCCACCTCCGACAGTCAGCGGCGCGCTGCACCCGGGCCACGTCTGCAGCTACAGCCAGACCGACATGGTCGCCCGCTACCGCCGCATGCGCGGGCACGAGGTCTTCTACCCGATGGGCTGGGACGACAACGGCCTGAACGTCGAGCGGCGCGTCCAGCTCACCTATGGCGTCACGTGCGACCCCTCGCTCCCTTACGACCCGGCGTTCGTCGCGCCCGAGACGCCGCCCAAGCAGCCGATCCCGATCTCACGGCCCAACTTCGTCGCGCTCTGCGGCGAGCTCACCGAGCAGCTCGAGCAGGCGTACTTCGAGCTGTGGACCCGCGTGGGCCTCTCCGTCGACTGGCGCCAGACCTACACGACGATCGGCACGAAGGCTCGGCGCACGTCACAGCGCGCGTTCCTGCAGCTGCTGCGCGACGGCCACGCCCTTCTCGCCGAGGCCCCGACGCTCTGGGACGTCGACTTCAAGACCTCGGTCGCGCAAGCCGAGCTCGAAGATCGCGAGCGTCCCGGCGCGTACCACCGCATCGGGTTCACGAAGACGGCCAACGGCGAGCCCGTCTACATCGAGACCACCCGTCCCGAGCTCGTCGCCGCGTGCGTCGCGCTCGTCGCCCACCCCGACGACGCGCGCTACAAGCCGCTCTTCGGCAGCACTGTGCGGTCGCCGTTGTTCGAGGTCGAGGTTCCCGTCGTCGCGCACGAGCTCGCCGATCCCGAGAAGGGGTCCGGCATCGCGATGATCTGCACGTTCGGCGACACCACCGACGTCATCTGGTGGCGAGAGCTCGGCTTGCCCGTCCGGTCGATCGTCGGTCGCGACGGTCGCATCGTCCAGAACCCTCCGCAGGGCGTCACCGCGGACGGGGCGTGGTCCGAGATCTCCGGACGCACGGTCTCGCAGGCGCAGACCCGCATGGTCGAGATGCTCACCGAGTCGGGCGACATGGTCGGCGAACCCAAGCCGATCACCCACCCGGTCAAGTTCTGGGAGAACGGCAACCGGCCGCTCGAGATCGTCACGAGCTGGCAGTGGTTCATCAAGTACCCGCCGACCGACGACCTCTTGGCGCGCGGACGCGAGCTGCGCTGGTTCCCGGACTTCATGCGGGTCCGCTACGAGAACTGGGTCAACGGCCTCGCCGGCGACTGGAACATCACGCGCCAACGCTTCTTTGGCGTGCCCTTCCCGGTCTGGTACCCCGTGCTCGACGACGGCTCTGCCGATCGCTCGCGACCGATTGTGCCGAGCGAAGATCGCTTGCCCGTCGACCCGTCGACCGACGTCCCCGACGGTCACGACGAGTCGCAGCGCGGCCAGCCGGGCGGCTTCGTCGGCGACCCCGACGTGATGGACACCTGGGCGACATCGTCGATCTCGCCGCACATCGTCGGGGGTTGGGTCGACGACCCCGACCTGTTCGAGCGCGTCTTCCCGATGGACATGCGGCCGCAGGCCCACGAGATCATCCGCACGTGGCTCTTCTACAGCGTCGTGCGCGCGCAGATCATGCACGGCGGCCTGCCGTGGCACGACGCGGCGATCTCGGGCTTCGTGCACGACCCCGATCGCAAGAAGCTGTCGAAGTCGAAGGGCAACAGCGACGACGACCCGAACAACCTGCTCGACACGTTCGGCGCGGACGCGATCCGGTACTGGGCCGGCAACGGCCGCCCCGGCCAGGACATCGCCCTCGACAAGAACCAGATGAAGGTCGGGCGTCGCCTCGCGATCAAGCTGTTGAACGCGAGCAAGTTCGTGCTCGGGCTCACCGCGGACGACGTCGGGGGCTCGTCGGTCGCGAACCCGCTCGACCGAGCGATGCTCGCCGGTCTCGCCGATGTCGTCGACCAGGCGACCACGGCGTTCGAGGCTTACGACTATGCCCGCGCCCTCGAACGCACCGAGATGTTCTTCTGGGCGTTCTGCGACGACTACGTCGAGCTCGTCAAGGGTCGGGCGTATGGCGCTGCGGGAGCCGAAGGAGCCGCATCCGCGAACACGGCGCTGCGCCTCGCGCTCTCGACGTTGCTGCGCCTCTTCGCGCCGATCCTGCCCTTCGTCACCGAGGAGGTGTGGTCGTGGTCGCAGGACGGTTCGATCCATCGCGCGCCATGGCCCGATGCGGGCGACGTCCGCGCTGCTGCCGGCGATGGTGATCGCCGTGTCGCCGAGGTCACCGGCGAGGTGCTCGGCGCGGTCCGGAAGGCGAAGTCAGAGGCACAGCGCTCGATGCGCGCTCCGGTCGAGCGCGTCGTCGTCCGTGACACTCCCGAGCGAATCGCGGCCCTGCAGCTCGCGCTCGACGACCTGAAGGAAGCGGGATCGGTCCGCGAGGTCGTGCTCGAGCCGAGCGACGGCGCGAGCGACGTCGAGGTCGCGCTCGCCGACGACGCGGCCTGATCAGCTCGCGGGCGGCGCCGCGCTCTCGGCGGGCGCTGCTGATGCGTCGCCGTACAACCCTGCGCCGTCGAGCCCGTCCTTGAGGTACAGGCGCATCCGGCGCTGCACCTCCCACTGACTGCCCGGCTTCGTGCGAGCCGTGACCCTGATCGTCATGTGGTCGGGAGCAAGGGCCTGCACACCCACAACTTTGGGCGCTGCCAACAGCAACGCCGCCACTGCCTCGTCCTTCGACGCTTCGTCCGCGAGGCGGCCGACGACCTCGATCGCCCGGGTCGCGGTGATGTTCGACGTCACCTGCACGTCGAGCACTGCCGTGGCGTATTCGGACGACTTGTTCCCGAGCACTCGGATGTCGCCGTTCGCGATGTGCCACAGCGTGCCCTGCCCGTCGCGCAGATCGGTGACCCGGATCGAGACCCGCTCGACCACACCCTCCTGATCACCGATCGTCACGGTGTCACCGACGCCGAACTGGTTCTCGGCAAGCATGAGGAACCCCGCGAGGTAGTCCCTGACGATCTGCTGGGCGCCGAAGCCGAGCGCGGCACCGACGAACGCACTCCCGATCGCGAGCGCCCTGACGTCCACGCCGAGGATGGCGAGCACCCAGAGCGCGCCGATGGTCCACACCAGGCCTCGGACCGTGCTCGCCGCGACTGTCGCGAGCGTGTCTGCGCGCTGCTCGAGCACGTCGGGAGCTTCGGGCGTGAGCGGGTTCCTGCCGCTCAGCATCACGAACTTCGTGACCCCGCGCTTGGTGAACCGGCGAAGGAACCATCCGATCACGAACGTGAGGACGACTGCGATGAGGATCTGCAGCGGCTTGTCGACGAGCCAGCCCGCGGCCTTCGCCAACGCCTCGTTGTGCGTGTTGTCCCACACCCACTCGCACGCGTTGCCGGGGTTCTCCCCGCAAGCGCTCGTGAGGTCGGCCACGTCAAGCGACGTTACTCAGGCGTCGCGCGCGTGACTGGCTACGGTGACACGGTGGCTGCCGAGCAGGAGCCGCCGATGCCGACCCGAGTGGTCGCCATCAACGCGGCGATCGACGACACGCGCGCGACGGGAACAGTCGCGACGCCCAGCCGTCGCAAGCTGTTCCTCCGCATCTTCATGCTCGCTGTCACTGCGGTCTCGCTCTACCTCTTGTTCCCCGCGCTGGTGTCGGTGCTCGGTTCGTGGAAGGACCTCGAACGCGTCAACCCGTTGTGGTTCGTCGCCCTTGTCTGCACCGAGATTCTGAGCCTCGTGTGCTTCTGGAACCTGCAACGCATCGCGCTGCGCACGAAGGCATGGTTCTCGGTCGCGACGTCGCAGCTCGCCAGCGGTGCGATGACCAGCATCATCCCTGCCGGACAGGCAGCGGGCGCGGCGTTGCAGTTCAAGATGCTCACGACGTCTGGGATCGACGCGACCACCGCCGGGTCGTCGATCACCGCACTCTCGCTGCTGACGACGGGAACCGTGCTCGCGCTTCCGGTCCTCGCCCTGCCCGCACTGCTCACGGGAACGAAGGTCCCGGCTGGTCTCGCGCAAGCTGCTTGGATCGGTGCCGCCGCGTTCGTCCTCCTCGCGCTCGGAACCTCGTGCCTCCTCATCTTCGACAAGCCACTCCAGGTGGTCGGGGCGCTCATCCAGAAGATCCGAAACCGGTTCGAGCGCAAGAAGGAACCCATCACCGACTTGCCCTTCCGGCTCGTGCGTGAGCGCGACACGATCAGGCGCACATTCGGGGAGCACCTCGGCGCCGCGGTGCTGAGCGCGGCCGGACGTTCGCTGTTCGACTATCTGACGTTGCTCGTCGCGCTGACCGCGGTCGGAGCGCGCCCCGATCCCACTCTCGTGTTGCTCGCCTACGCGGCCGCCCAGATCTTGGGCATGATCCCCATCACGCCTGGTGGCCTCGGCTTCGTCGAGGCGGGTCTGACCGCCACCCTCGCACTCGCCGGGGTGAGCACCGGCGAGGCGGTGCTCGCCACGCTCCTCTACCGCCTCGCGTCGTACTGGCTGCCGATGCCGAGCGGTCTCGTCGCCTACCTGCTCTTCCGCAGGCGGTACCAGACAGGGAAGGTCGGGCGGCCCGTCCCGGCAACCTGAGGTGCTCGAGGCCTTCCTCATCAGCTTCGGCGTGATCTTCGTCGCAGAGCTGGGCGACAAGAGCCAGCTGATGGCGCTGGGGTTCGCGACCCGCTACCCCGCGGTGCCCGTGCTCATCGGCATCACCATCGCGACAGGGATCGTGCATCTCGTCTCGGTGGGCATCGGCGCCGTGATCGGCAACGCGCTGCCCGATCGCGCGATCCAAGCGGTGTCGGGTCTCGCATTCATCGGGTTCGCGTTGTGGACGCTGCGCGGCGACGATCTCGACGAGAACGACCGGCAGAAGATCGACCAGTCGAGCGGATCCGTGATCCTCACCGTCGGCGGCCTGTTCATGCTGTCCGAGCTCGGGGACAAGACGATGCTCGCGACCATCACGCTCGCCACCGAGCACGGCCTGTTCGGAACCTGGCTCGGATCGACCGTCGGAATGGTGGCCGCCGACGCGATCGCGATCGTTGTCGGGCGCATCGCGGGCGATCGCCTCCCCGAGAAGGCGATCCGCATCGGCGCGGCGATCCTCTTCTTCTTGATCGGCATTGCGTCGCTCGTCGAAGCCGCGCTCGGCTGATCGCCGAGGCCGCGTACCCTGGGCCGGTGCGTCGGGCGGCAGTGCTCCTCAGTCTCTTCGTCACCGCGGCGATCCTCGTCGCGTGCGGAGCGGACATCCCGTTCGACTCCGGCCAGCTGGGAACGCAGGGCGTGCCCACCGCGGGTCGCATCGACTGGACGACACCCACCAGCCTCCCCGCGGGCACGTACACCTGCTTCTGCCGGATCCACCCGTCGATGCGCGGCGGCTTCGTCGTCACGGAGGACTGACCGCCCGATCGTGACCGCCGTCGCGATCACCGCCGCGTTCGCACTCGCGCTCACGATGGGCCTGGCCGACGCCGGCAACGCGAGCGCCAACCTCGTGGCCGCCCGCGCCGGGTCGCTTCGCGCCATCCTCGGCCTGGCCTTCGTCTCGCACCTCGCGGGAGCGACGTTCGCCGGCACCGCCGTCGCGGCCGCGGTCCTCAGCGCGATCGAGGTGCCCACCGGGGACATCACGACGGTCGTCGCCGCGGGCGCGCTCGCGGCGGTGGCCCTGCTGGTCTTCGCGGGTCGAGTGGGCATCCCCGTCAGCGCCGGGCTCGTGCTGGTCGGCGGGCTCGCCGGCGCCGCATGGAAGGCGGGCGGCGAGGCCGCCGTGGTGTGGGGCGGCCTCCACGGCATCAGGCCCTATGGAGTGCTCGGCGCCGCGCTTGCCATGTTCATCGCACCGACGCTCGGGCTGGGCGCGGCGCTCATCGGGCGACGGCTCGTCGGCGTGGGGCTGCGCCGCGCATCACAACGTGCACTCCGACCGCTGCGGGGCACTCTCTGGACGTCGTCCGCCCTCGTCGGCCTCGCGGACGGCACGAACGACGGACAGAAGGCGATGGCGGTCATCGCCGCGGCGCTCGTCGCGCGAGGCACGACGCAGCCAGGCGAGATCCCGCTATGGGTGCGAGTCACCGTCGGCATCGTGCTCGCGGCCGGCACCGTGCTCGGGGCCAAGGTGTTGCGGACCGTCAGCCGGCGCCTCTATCCCAGCCGTCCGCTCGACGCGGTCACCGCCGAGACCAGCTCAGCGGTGGTCATCCTCGCGTCGTCGGTGGTCGGCGCCCCGGTGAGCACGACGGCGGTCGTGACGTCAGGCGTCGTCGGCGCGGGGCTCGCCACTCGGCCGCGGCATGTGCACTGGGCGACCGTGGGACGCATCGCGGCGGCATGGGTCGCATCGCTTCCCGTGAGCATGGTTGCGGGCGCCGTGGTGTTTGCGATCCTCGACGCGGTGGGAGGCTGAGGACGTGACGCCGAGGATGCCCTGGTTCTTGTCAGGGGAGCCGGACGTGCTCGCGCTGCTCGACGAGCAGGTCGAGGCGACGGTCACCGGGATGCGCGCCTACGCCAGGTGGATGAGGTCGGCCAGCGACGACGACGCGCTCGCGGTGCGAGACGCAGAGCACGCTGCCGACGATGCGCGCCGTCGCATGGTCGAAGGCCTGCGACGCGCCCTCGTGACGCCCCTCGAGCCCGAGGACCTCTACACGATGTCCGAACGGATCGACGCCATCATCAACGGAGCGAAGAACTCGGTGCGCGACGCGCAGGCGCTCGATTGGAAACCCGACGCGGCCACGGCGGGCATGGCCGACCTCCTCGTCGAGGGAACCGACCACGTCGCGCTGGCAGTGCGCTGCATCCGCCACGACCCGACCGAAGCCGGCACGAGGGCCGACGACGCCACCCACTGCTCCCGGCTGGTCGAGAAGGCCTATCGCGCCGCGATCGTGTCGCTGCGACAGCAGCAGCATGCAGACGCGCTCTCGCTCGTCACGACTTTCGAGGCCTATCGAAACCAGCTGGCGATCTCAGACGCGATCGTGCACGTGGCGCACCGGATCTGGTACTCGGTGTTGAAAGCGACCTGACGGCCGCCCTCGGTCAGTTCGCGACGAGCGAACGGACCTTGTCGCCGGTGGCCGGGTGGCGCAGCTTGACGAGTGCACGCGCCTCGATCTGGCGGATGCGCTCACGCGTGAGCTGGAAGACCTCGCCCACCTCGTCGAGGGTGCGGGGCTCGCCACGGTCGAGACCGAAGCGCAGCTTGAGGACGCGCCGCTCGCGCTCGTCGAGCACGGCGAGCACCTCTTCGGTGTCATCGGGGAGGCACGCAAGGACAGCCATGTCGGCCGGCGACTCGGCGTTGGGATCGCCCACGAGATCGCCGAGCTCGGTGTCGCCGTCGTCGGTGAGCGGCGCGTCGAGCGAGCCCGGGATGCGGGCGAACGCCATGATCTCGTGCAGCTTGTCGATGCCGACGTCGAGGGCATCGGCGAGCTCGATGTCGCGAGGCTGGCGGCCGAGGCGCTCGGTCAGCTCCTGGCGTGCCTTCTGCAGCAGCTTCACCTGGTCGACGGCGTGGACAGGCAGCCGGATCGTGCGGCCGGTGTTCGCGATGCCGCGGGTGATCGCCTGGCGGATCCACCACGTGGCGTAGGTCGAGAACTTGAAGCCCTTGTCCGCATCGAACTTGTCGACCGCGTGCATGAGGCCGATGTTGCCCTCTTGGATGAGGTCGAGCAGGGGAAGGTCAGCCGACTGGTACTTCTTGGCGATCGACACGACGAGGCGGAGGTTCGCCTTCACGAAGGTGTCTTTTGCGGCTTCACCGCAGCGGATGAGCTTGCTCAGCTCACGCTTGCGCGCCGGGGTGTGACCACCCTTGGCGAGCTCGTCGACGGCAGCGAGGCCTGCCTTCACTTGGGCACCGAGGCGAGCCTCGTCGGCCTTGGTGAGCAGGGCGTGGCGGCCGATCTCGGACAGATAGATGCGAACGAGGTCGTCGTCGGTTACAGCAGCGGCGGGCACGTGTGACTCCTGGCGAGGGGTGGTTCGAGGTCAAGTCCAAGCCGAGGGGGGAACACGGCTCGCAAGGTGATTGACGCTACGCGTACGAAGAGAGTTCCCAGCGTGGCGCGCGTCACCTCCGGTTTGCAACCCCGATACGACGATGTCACCTAACTGTGACCCAAAAGTGCAGGTCACGCGCGGATCTCCCGACATCGTCCATCGAAATTGGTGGCTAATGCGACTGTACCGCCATTCAGGCCAGCCAGGCGGTGGTCTGGTCCAGAACTTGGGACAGGCGGGCCGCGAGGTCGTCGAGCTCGTCGGTGCCGCAGATGAGCGGCGGCGCGATGACGATCATCGTGGCCCCTCGGTCGTCGGCTCGGGTGTGGAGCTTGGCCTCACGTAGGAACCGGGCCAGCTCGCCTCCGAGCAGACCGGCAGACTGCTCGTCGGTGAGGTCTCGACCTTCAGATCGACTGCCCGCGAGCTCGAAGGCGTAGAAGAAGCCCATGCCACGGGTCTCCTTCACCACGTCATAGGAGTCGTGGAGCCCCCGGACGAGGTTGGCGAGGTGGTCCTGCTGCGCGACGACGTTCTCGATCACGCGCTCCTCGCGCATGGCCGTCAGGTTGGCGACGGCGACCGCAGTCGCGACCGGGTGGCCGCCGAACGTCGACCCGTGCACGAAGCTGCCGAGCGGTGAGGCCGCGATCTCGTCGACCACTCGCGGCGTCGCGATGACGCCGCCGAGGGGTGCGTACGCCGAGGTGACGCCCTTCGCGAACGTGAGGAGGTCGGGGACGACCCCGAACAGATCGCTCCCGAACCAGGCGCCGAGCCGCCCGTAGCCGTTGATGACCTCGTCCGCGCAGAGAAGGACGCCGTACTTGTCGCAGATGCGCCGGAGCTCGGGCCAGTAGCCGTCCGGAGGGACGAGCGCACCTCGCCCGTTCTGCACCGGCTCGGCGATCACCATCGAGATCGTGTCGGGGCCTTCTTCGAGGATCTTCTCCTCGATCGCTCGAACCCGCTCCAAACCCCCGTGGAGGGTGTTCGGCACGTTGCGCACGCCCTCCCACAGCATCGGCAGGAACGGGGCCCGCAGCCGGGGCACCGCGGTGATCGAGAGCGCGCCGAGGGTCGTGCCGTGATACGCCCAGTCGCGCGAGATGACCTTGTAGCGGCCTTCGTCGCCGCGGGCGACGTGGTAGTTGCGGGCGAGCTTCGCCGCGGACTCGACGGCCTCGCTGCCCGAGCTCACGAAGAAGACATGCTCGAGGTCGCCGGGTGCGAGCTCGGCGATCAGCTCGGCGGCCTCGATCGACGGCGGGCTCGCCACGCCCCAGTTGGTCGTGAACGCCAACGTCTCCATCTGCTTCGCCGCGACCGCGCCGAGGTCGGACCGGCCGTGGCCGATCTGCACGCAGAAGAGGCCGCTCAGGCCGTCGAGGACCTGCCGGCCCTTGTCGTCCCAGAGATAGGCGCCGTCACCCCGTACGTACACCGGCAGCTGCGGGCTCTGCCACGCCTCGGCCTTGGTGAAGTGCGGGATGAGGTGACGACGAGCAGCGTCGCGGATGTCGCTCACGTGTTGAACCCCCGGTCGCGTGGGCCGTGCACGGCCTCCATCGGATCTTGCAGGTCACCGAAGTACCCGAGCGCGTAGGCGCCTCGGCGGTACCCGATGAGCTTGGCCAGGTCTTCGTCGATCGTGCGCGCCACGTCGGGCGGGCAGGCGAGGTACTGGTTCTCCTCCTGGCGCAGCCACGAGAGCGTGTACCCGACGTTGATGCCGAGGCGGCGCTCGTCGGAGTGGTTCGCGCCGCCACCGTGGTACACGGAGCCGACGTAGAAGAAGACCGAGCCCTTCGGCATCTCTGCGGGCACCGTCTCTTCGTACGGCGGGCGCAGCTTGTCCTCCCATTTGTGGCTACCGGGGATGACGCGGGTCGCCCCGTTCACCTCGGTGAAGTCGGTCATCGCCCACATCACGTGGCACTCGACCTCGTAGCCGGAGGGAAACGGGAAGAAGTCGAACGCCCACTGGTCGCGGTGCACGAGCTGACCCGGTTCGCCTGGCCCGATGTCGATCACCTGCGTGAGGTGCAGCTGGTAGCTCGTGGCGTGATCGCCGAGCACTTGGTCGAGCGTGCCCGTGACGAGCGGATGGATCGCGAGCGGCCGGAAGGAGGGCGAACGGGCGATCATGCTGCCGGTGCGGCGAGTGCGGTGACCGCTGAAGTCGTCGGGGCCCATCGGCGTGGCTCCGATGTAGGGAGCCATCTCGGCGTAGATGGTGTCCATGACCTGCGGGGCGACGAGCTCGGCGACGCTCACGCACCCGTCCTCGGCCAGAACCGCCGCCACGTCGTCGGCCGATGCGCCCGCCTCGAGCATCTGCACGCCCCGTAGATCCGTACTCATCCAGTCAGCCTACGAGTGTCGAACAGCCTGCGGGTCTTGAAGAGGGGTGCGGTTTGCGCCTATTGCAGGTGACTTGCAACAACCATAAGGTCGGTCGCAGATGCACATCCCCGATGGATTCATCGATGGACAGACATCGCTCGCGGGTGGCGCAGTCGCGGTCGCCGGTCTCGGGGTCTGCCTCAAGAAGGCCTCCGACACGATGGAGGACAAGCAGATCCCGCTCGCCGGCCTCACCGCCGCATTCGTGTTCGCCGTGCAGATGCTCAACTTCCCGGTCGCCGGCGGGACGAGCGGCCACCTCCTCGGAGGCGTCTTGGCGGCCGTGCTCGTCGGCCCGTGGGTCGGCACGTTGTGTGTCTCGGTCGTCCTCACGGTGCAGTGCCTTCTCTTCGCCGACGGTGGCGTGAGCGCCCTCGGCCTCAACATCGTGAACATGGCGATGGTCGGAGCCTTCGGTGGGTACGCGGCCTTCCTCCTGATCAAGAAGCTCCTCCCGAGGTCGAAGGGCAGCGTGACGACGGCCGCGGGCCTCGCGGCCGGCCTCGCTCCCCCGCTCGCTGCCCTCGTGTTCACCCTCGAGTATGCGATCGGCGGCAACGGCGCCGCCTCGGTCGGCACGGTCGCCGCGGCCATGCTCGGCGTGCACGTCGTCATCGGGATCGGCGAGGGGATCATCACGGCGATGGCCGTCGGCTCGGTGCTCGCGGCGCGACCCGATCTCGTGTGGGGCGCGAAGGACCTCCCGAGGCACCCGCTCATTCCGGCGGTCGTCGCGTGAGCCGGCGGATCTGGGTCTTCATCGGCGCCGGCCTGCTGGTCGCGCTCGCACTGGCGTTCTTCGTCAGCCCCTTCGCCAGCTCCGAGCCCGACGGGCTGAACAAGGTCGCTGCCGACAAGGGCCTCGACTCCGGTGCACGCGATCACGCGCTCGACGACAGCCCGCTCGCCGGCTACGGCGTCGAGGGGGTGCACGACGACACGCTCAGCAAGGGCCTGTCCGGGATCATCGGCGTCACGTTGACGTTCGCCGTCGGGTATGGAGTGCTGACGCTGGTGCGGATCTCCCGCAAGCGCCGCGCTGCGGCGACGTGAGCGGGAACCACCACCTCTATCTTCCCGGCGCCTCACCGCTCCACCGGTTGGCGCCACAGTGCAAGCTCGCGGCGACGGTCCTCTTCGTCCTCGCGATCGTGGCGACGCCCCGTGAGGCGTTCTGGGCGTTCGGCCTGTACGCGCTGGTCTTGGTCGCGCTGACCTTCGTCGGGCGCATCCCGCTCACCTTCGTCCTCCGGCGGCTGGTGATCGAGGTGCCTTTCCTCTTGTTCGCACTCCTCTTGCCGGTGGTCGGGCAAGGCGAGCGGGTGGAGGTGTTCGGCGTCTCGCTGTCCGTCGCCGGGCTCTGGGCGATGTGGAACATCCTCGTGAAAGGCACCCTCGGTGTCGCGACGACGGCGATCATGGCGGCAACGACGCCGGTGCCCGCGCTGCTCCATGGGCTCGAGCACCTGCGACTCCCGAAGGTGTTCGTCGGCATCTGCGCGTTCATGATCCGCTACCTCGACGTCATCACGGGTGAGATGAACCGGATGCGAGTGGCGCGCGCATCGCGCGGCTCCGACCCCCGTTGGCTCTGGCAGGCGAAGGCCACGGCCACATCTGCCGGCGGCTTGTTCATCCGCTCCTACGAACGGGGTGAGCGCGTCTACCTGGCCATGGCGTCGCGCGGCTACGCGGGATCGATGCCGCTCCTCGACGACCACTCCGCTCCCGCGGCGCAATGGACGGCGGCGATGACCCTCCCCGCCGTCGGCGTCGTGATCGCCTCGATCGCGTGGGTGGTGACGTGAGCACGCCGGCGCTCCAGGTCAGCGGCGTCACCTTCGCCTACCCCGATGGCCACGGCGCGCTGTTCGGCGTCGACCTCACGATCGACGAGGGCGAGCGCGTCGCCCTCCTCGGGCCGAACGGCGCGGGCAAGACGACCCTCGTCCTTCACCTCAACGGCATCCTCGGAGGTGGGGCGGGCGAGGTGCGGGTGACGGGGTTGCCGGTCACGAAGCCGAACCTGCGCGAGATCCGTCAGCGTGTCGGGATCGTGTTCCAAGACCCCGATGACCAGCTGTTCATGCCGACCGTGCACGACGACGTCGCCTTCGGCCCCGCGAACTTCGGGGTTCGTGGTGCCGAGCTCGAGGCCCGCGTGCACGAGGCGCTCGCCGCCGTGGGGATGGAGGCCTACGCCGACCGGGCGCCTCACCACCTGAGCTTCGGTCAGCGTCGCCGGGTCGCGGCCGCGACCGTGCTCGCGATGCGGCCACACATCCTCGTGCTCGACGAGCCCTCGTCGAACCTCGATCCGATGGCGCGCCGTGAGTTCGCCGACATCGTGCGCGGTCTCGGCATCACGACGCTGATGGTCACCCACGACCTTCCCTACGCGCTCGAGCTGTGCCCTCGAGCCCTCGTGATGAACGAGGGTCGCATCGTCGCCGACGGCGCGACGCGCGAGGTCCTGGCTGACACCGATCTGATGCGCGCGAACCGGCTCGAGCTGCCCTTCGGCTTCGATCCGATCCGCACTGCCTGACCGGCGGCCGCCACTCACGCGTCTTTACGCGATTCCCAGGCCGGTCACAGGAGGCTCAGAGGGAAGCGGCGCAGGATCTGGCCATGGCTGCAGAGCCCACCTCCGCAGACGGCCGTCCGCACCATCCTCGTCCGGACCGCTCCGCCATCCCGGCAGTCGACATCGCGCTTCCGGTGCACAACGAGGAGCGCCTGCTCGCCGCCAGCGTCGAACGTCTCTACGACCACCTCACCGAGCACTTCCCCTACTCGTGGCAGATCACGATCGCCGAGAACGGAAGCACCGACGGCACTCGCCTCATCGGCCAACGACTGGCGAGCGAGCTGCGCGAGGTGCGGTTCGTCTCGATGAAGCCGGCGGGGCGCGGCGGCGCGTTGCGGCGGGTCTGGTCGGAGAGCGCGTCGGAGGTGTTGGCCTACATGGACATCGACCTCTCGACCGACCTCGCCGCATTGACCAGGCTCGTCGCGCCGCTCACGTCGGACGACGCCGACATCGCGATCGGATCGCGCCTCTCCCCCGAGTCGCGCGTCAGCCGATCGCCCAGGCGCGAGGTGCTCAGCCGCGGGTACATGGCGGTGCTCAGAGCGGCGTTCCGCCCCCCTTTTCACGACGCGCAGTGCGGGTTCAAGGCGCTGCGCGCCGATGCCGCGAAGTCGCTCCTCCCCCTCGTGGAAGACGATGGCTGGTTCTTCGACACCGAGCTGTTGCTTGTCGCGTGCCACATGGACATGCGGCTCCACGAGGTGCCGGTTGAGTGGATCGAAGACACCGACAGCAGGGTGCGCATCGCCCGCACTGTGTGGCACGACCTCGAGGGTGTCGCTCGCCTGCACCGACGGCTCCGCTCGGGCGAGATCGGACCCATCCGCGAAACGACGAATGACCATGTGACAGAGCACGCGGCATGACAGCGGCTTTGGTCGCCGCCCCTCCGGCGACCGAGGAGGCCACGCCCGCCGAGCGCCGGCCCGGGACCCCCACTCCTGTGCGGCTAGCGCTCGGCGGCGTGGTCAGCATCGCCTTCGTCCTCAACTGCTGGGCGCTGTCGCGCAACGGGCTCGGCAACACCTATTACTCGGCTGCGAGTCGCAGCATGGTCGTCAGCTGGCGCAACTTCTTCTTCGCGTCGTTCGACCCCGGCGGGTACATCACCGTCGACAAGCCACCGGTCGCGCTCTGGATCGAGGCGATGAGCGTCCGGATGTTCGGGTACTCGTCGTGGTCGTTGCTGCTGCCGTCCGCGCTTGCGGGAACGGCCTCGGTCGCACTCCTCTTCTCGATCGTGCGGCGCCACTTCGGCGCGGTCGCGGCAACGATTGCCGCGCTCGTGCTCGCGGTGACCCCGGTGAGCGTGTCAGTGAATCGGCTCAACCTCCCCGAGCCGTTCATGATCCTGTTCCTCGTGGCTGCCGCCTGGGCCGTGCTGCGCTCGCTCGACGCAGCACGGCCCCTGGTCTGGCTCGCGGTCGCCGGCGGCTTCGCGGGTCTCGCGTTCAACACCAAGACGCTCGCGGCCGCAATCGCGTTTCCCGCGCTCGGGATGGCCGTGCTGTTCGGATCGCCGACGTGGCGCACGCGGATCCTGCGCGCCGCGGTGCTCGCGGGCGTCGCGGCCGCGGCGTCGTTGTGGTGGGTGCTCGCGGTGGATGCGATCCCCTCGACCGTGAGGCCCTACGTCGGCGGCAGCAAGAACAACACCGAGCTCAACCTGCTCATCGGGTACAACGGCCTCGGTCGGGTCGACGGTGACGGTCAGCTCGCGAGCGGCGGTCGACTGAGGGGCATCGGCGGCGCCGGCGGTGTCTTCGGAGGGCAGCCCGGCAAGCTGCGGTTGCTCAGCGACGCCGTCGGGTCGCAGATCGGATGGCTGTTGCCTGTCGCGGTCGGCGCGACCGCACTCTCGGTCTGGACCTATCGCAAGCGACGGCATCGTCTCGCCGCCGTCGTGCTCTGGAGCACCTGGTTCTGGCTCTACGCGATCGTGTTCAGCGAGGCCAAGGGCATCTTCCACTCGTATTACACGTCCGCGCTCGCTCCCGCAGTGGGCGCGCTGGTCGGCATCGGCACCGTCGCCGCGGTGCGCGTCATCCGGAGGTATCCGACCGCGTCGTTCGCCGTCGCCGCGATCGTCGGTGTGACGATCGCGGTGCAACGTCTGATCACGAACCGCGCTCCGAACTTCCACGCGTGGGCGCAGCCGGCGATGGAAGTCGTGGTCGCCGTCGGCCTGGTCGCACTGTTCGCGACTGCATTCGTCCCGAAGATGAGGCGGTGGGCGGGCGTGTCGCTGCTCGTGATGATCGGAGGGTTCCTCATCGCCCCGACCGCGTGGGCCTGGAGCGAGACGACATCGCCCGTGCTGAACGCCACGCTCCCGCAGGCCGGTCCCCGCGTCGGCGTGTCAGGCACCACGTTCGGGTCGGCGGCATTCGATCCCGACGTGACCCTCGCGGCGTTCCTGCGGTCAGAGGCGAACGGCGAGAGATGGGACCTCGCGACGACGAGCGCGTTCACGGCGTCCGGACTGATCGCGCAGGACGATCTGTCGGTGATGGCGCTCGGCGGGTTCCTGGGCAGCGACCCTGCGACATCGATCTCGAAGGTGGCGGAACAGGTGAGGAGCGGCCAGATCCGCTTCTTCTTGACGGGAGGCGCGCTCGGCACGCGTTTCGGTGCGGCGGTCGGTGGCGCGGGCGGGTTCGGGGCGCGTCCACCGAGCAATGCGCTGCAAGGGAGCCCTCCGCAGCCGGCACGTCCCGTCCCCCAGCCGCCGCCGCAGCAGCCGCCGCGGGTGCCGGGCGGGTTCGGAGGCGCCCCCCGACTCCTCGCCCGGTTGAACAGCGCCGGCGCGGTGGTGGCCGCGGTGGAGGAGGTCTGCGAGCCGCTGACCTACTCGAACACCGCGGGTCGCCTCTCGAACAGCTACGACGGCGCGCTGTTCGACTGCAAGGGCCACGGGGACGAGCTCGCCGCGCTCGGGTAGAGGCAAACGGGCCAGGGCTAACCTCCGGCCGGATGACCGAAGCAGTCGGCGGTGCGATCAGCCTCGTCGCGCTCGGTGGCGAGAGGGCCGCACGGTGGAGAATCAAGCGATGACCGATCGCCGTCCTGCTCCGATCGACGACACCGCGCTCGACGCGGTGCTCGCGCCGTTCGGGCACAGCCACATGCTCCCGCGTGAGGCGTACGTCGACGAGGCGGTGCTCACCTGGGAGAAGGAGGCCTTCTTCCAAGGCGGCTGGGCGTGCGCCGGCCGCGTCACCGACGTCGCCGAGCCCGGCGATCAGCGTGCACTCGCGATCGGCGATGCCGGGCTGCTTCTCACTCGTGATCGCGACGGGGAGCTGCATGTGTTCGCGAACGCGTGCCGCCACCGCGGGCACGAGCTGTTGCCGTGCGACGGTGCGATCAACAGAGGCGTCGTGCAGTGCCCGTACCACGCGTGGAGCTACGAGCTCGACGGCCGGCTGCGCCTCGCGCCGCGATTCGAGGCGACGAACTTCGAGCCGTCGGAGATCGCACTGCTGAGGGTGCGGCATGAGGTGTGGGGCGGGTGGCTGTTCGTCAACGTGTCGGGCGATGCGCCCCCGCTGCACGAGCACCTGGGGTCACTCACAGCGCAGCTCGCGAACTGGGAGTGCCAGCGGCTCGTCGTCGGGGCGGCGCATCGCTACGAGCTCGCGGCGAACTGGAAGATCGCGGTCGAGAACTACAACGAGTGCTACCACTGCCCGCTCATCCATCCCGAGCTCGCCCGCGTGAGCCCGCCCGACTCGGGTGACAACCGCGAGGGTCCGGGCGCGTGGGTCGGCGGCACGATGGACCTCGCGGGCTTCGCGGCGACGATGTCGCTGTCGGGCGAGTCGCAGGGCGTGCCGATGCGAGGGCTCAACGCGCGCCAGCGCCGGCAGGTGCTGTACCTCGCAGTGTTCCCGAACCTGCTCGTGAGCTTGCACCCCGACTATGTGATGACACACCGGATGGAGCCCGTGTCGGCGGCGCGGACGATCGTCGAGTGTCAGTGGCTGTTCGCGCCGGAGGCGGTCGAAGCGTCCGAGTTCGACCCGTCGTACGCGGTCGACTTCTGGGATCTCACAAACCGGCAGGACTGGGCCGCGGTCGAGTCCGTGCAACGGGGGCTCTCGCATCCTGCGTTCCTGCCCGGGGTAATCGCCGAGCGGGAAAGCGACGTCTACCGGTTCGTGACGATGGTGGCCCGCGGCTACAGGGGCGAGCCGCTCAGCGGCGGGCCCTCTCCGCGTTGACCTTGTCCGGGTCGACGTCGAGCAGCGTGTCGGTGACCCGACGCGCCTGGTCGAGGAAGATCGCCTTCCTCGCCGAGGTCAGGGCGACCTGCACTCCGAGGCCATCGATCAGGACGGCGATCACTGCCGCATCCTCCGCAGGGTCGCCCTCACGGAAGGCGCCCTGCTCCATCCCGTCGCGCACAACGCTCTCGAGCGCCGCTCGCCAACGGTCGTCGAGCTGACGCCAGGTCTTGCGGAGCACGGGCGAACGCACCGCTTCTCCCCACGAGTCGATCCACATCGACCACGACGCGCGAGTGCTCGGTCCGACACCGGCGACGAGCAGCGCGTCGAGCCTCGACACCGGAGAGTCGTCCGACTCGGCGATCGCGTCGATGTGCTCGATCTCGGCACGCGAGGCGTAAGCGAAGGCCTCGCCAAGCAGCGCGTCTTTGGATCCGAAGTGGTAGACGACGAGCGGCGGCGAGATGTCGAGCCGGTTGGCGATGTCGCTCATGCGGATGCGGGCGAACCCGCGATCGCGCAACACCTCGCACGTGACGGCGAGGATCTCTTCGCGCCGAGCCTCGCCCTTGGGTCGCTTCACGTCGATGCCGCGATCCCATCGGCGGCAAGCATGTCTTCCAGCGCGTGCACCCAGGACTCGTAGTACGGCGTGTCGTCCGAGCATTCGGCGATCGCGGCGATCAGGTGGGGGCGGAAGTGTTCCCATCCGTTGCCGGTCGTGTCGAGGTAGGCCGCAACCACGCCGAAGGCTCGGCTTTCCCACGGTGCTTCGAACACGAGCTCGCCGTTCTTGCGAGGCACCTCGGTCGGGAGATCGCCGGCGATCATCGGACGACGCCGATCATGTGGTCGCGGGTGACGAGCGTGGCCAGCTCCTCTTCGGGTCGGCCGTCGACGCTCTCGGGCGCGAGCGGCAGCACGAGATAGCGGATCTCGGCGCTCGAGTCCCACACCCGCACCTCGACGTTGTCGCCGAGGATCGTGCCGAACTCGGCGAGGACCGCGCGCGGCTCGCGCACGGCGCGAGACCGGTACTCCGGGCTCTTGTACCAGCGCGGCGGCAGCCCGAGCACCGGCCACGGGTAGCAGGAGCACAGGGTGCACACGACGACGTTGTGGACGTCCGCGGTGTTCTCCAACGCGACGATGTGCTCGCCCTCCGCACCACCGAAGCCGAGCTCCGCGATCGCTTCGGTGGCGTCGTCGAGCAGCCGAGCGCGGTACGCGGGATCGACCCACGCGTGGGCGACGACCTTCGCCCCGTTCATCGGGCCGAGATCGTGCTCGTAGGCCTCGACGACCGCGTCGATCGCGTCGGTGGTGACGAGGCCCCGCTCGACGAGCAGCGACTCGATCGCGGCGACGCGCTGCTCGACCTCGGTGAGCGGCGCCGGATGGTGTCCGTGGTCGTGGTCGCCGTGATCGTGGTCGCCGTGATCGTGGTCGGTCATTCCAGGTAGCTCGCCCAGAGGTCGATGAAGAGCGTGCCGGGCTCGGCGTCGTCGCCCCAGAGATCGTGCATCGCAAACGCGACGGTGTAGAGCGCCTCGGGCACACCCGCGCCGAGCGTTTCGGGCAGCGGCCATCCGCCGTGCGTCGCCGTGACGGTGCCGGTGACACCGCGCACGTAGCGAGGGCACCGGTGGTGGTGCGCCGGCGCCATCCGTCGAACGGTCACCCGCTGGCCTACCGCGAAGCGTGCCCCGACCTCGACGACGGGTTCGTCGGATGGCGAAGTCAGAGCGCGCACGAGCGACGCCGCGCGCTCGGGGTTGGCGGTCGGCTCGACATCGACCGGATGTGCGATGCGCTCGTCGATCTCATCGGTCGTCAGCGTGTTGGCGAGCACGAGCCCGCGCTCCACCGAGAACGCCCACCGCTCGAAGTAGCTCGCCGCGAGGTAGGCGGCCGGTGGCATCGCCTCGATGTTGGGCCGCACACCGCCGGCGCGAAGACCACCGGTCGTGATCATGAGACCGAACGTTCGCCCTTCCCAACGTTCATGGAACGTGGGCTCGTCAGGCTCGACGAGCGCGGCGACCGATCCGAAGCCGTGCATGCCCCCCATGTCGTGGGCCCCGTCCACGGTGGCACCCTATGCGCGCATGGGATCGATCACGGCTCGGCTCGGCGAGGTCGGCTTGCCTGAATCTGTCGCGTCACTGGCGGCCCGCCACTGGGACGCCGTGATCATCGGCGGCGGGCACAACGGCCTCTGCTGCGCTGCATATCTCGCCCGAGCCGGACAGCGCGTGCTCGTGCTCGAAGCACGGGAGCGGCTCGGGGGCGCGTGCACGCTCGAGCGGCCGTTCCTCGATCAGAGATACGTCGTGAGCCCCTGCGCGTACGTCGTCGGGCTGCTCGATCAGCTCGTGATCGACGAGCTCGGGCTAGCGCAGCGCGGGGTCGAGGTGTACATCGCCGACCCGAACCTGTGGGCGCCGTTTCCCGACGGTGGATCGTTCGCGCAGTGGCTCGACGACGCGAAGACCCAGGCGAGCCTCGACGCGATGGGCCTGTCGCGCCACGACGTCGACGGGTACTGGGCCTACGAACATGTCTTCGACGAGATGCGCCAGCGCCTGCGCACGCGCGGGCGCGACACCTGGGTCGGCGACTCGCCGGGACGTGACGAGCTCGAAGCGCTGCTCGGTCACGACCAATGGATGATCGACATCCTCTTCGACGCATCGATCGCGGATGTGCTCGATCACTACGTCGACGATGAACGCCTGAAGGACGCGCTCTACGGCCAGGGCGTGATCGGCGCGTTCGCGGGACCGCGCGACTGGGGCACCGCGTCCGTCAAGCTCATGCACTACCAAGGCGACCTCGGTGGCGAGGGCCCGGTGTGGGGCTACGTGAAGGGCGGGATGGGTGTCATCTCGTTCGCGATCGCGGAGGCCGCGGAGGAGGCGGGCGCAGCGCTCGCGTGCGGCGTGCCCGTTGCCGAGGTCATCCCCGGGGAAGGCGTGCGGCTGGAGAGCGGTGACGTCATCCGGGCGACGACGGTCGTGTGCGACGCCGACCCCAAGCGCGCACTCGGCATGTTGGGCGTGAGCGAGGCGGTGCCCGAGCCGTATCGCGCTCGGCTCGAGGCGTGGCAGGTGCGCAGCCCCGTCGTGAAGTTCAACGCGGCCTTGTCTCGGCTCCCGACGTTCACGGCCGCGGCAGGTGAGCAGTGGCCGTACCACTCGATGGTCTCGGTGACACACGGGCTCGACGCCGCGCAGACTGCGTTCGCCGACTGCGCCGCCGGCCGCGTGAACATCGGGTTCGGCGAGGTGTACTTCCAGACCGGCTATGACCCGACGCCTGCGCCCGAGGGCAAGCACCTGATGAGCGTGTTCGGCCAGTACGGGCCCTACGCGCTGGACGGAACCACGTGGGACGCGGCGCGTGACGGTGTCGCGCGGCAGTTCATCGATCTCATCGCGACGTTCGCACCCGACATCGAGTCGTGCCTCGAGCACTTCGAGGTGCTGGGCGGGCCGGACATCGAGGAGCGCGTCGGGCTCACGGGCGGGCACATCTTCCAAGGCGAGACGATGCCCGACCAGATGTGGGACAAGCGGCTGGCAGCGCGCACACCGATCCCCGGCTTCTACTTCTGCGGCGCCGCCACCCATCCGGCAGGTTCCGTGATCGCGCTCAACGGTCGCAACGCCGCCATGGCCGTGTTGGAGGACCGGTCACCAGGCTGAGTCGGCGAGGGAGCGCAGCAAGAGCTGGTGCACGTGCGCGACGCCCTTCTCGTGCTCCGGCGACAGATGGCCACGCGGGTCGAGTCCTCCGTCGTAGCTGCGCTGCACGCGCTCGCAGATGTCCAGGTCCTGCTCCCCGACCGCGAGAGCAGCTTCGTGGTCGATCTTGCGGCGGGCCTCGGCGACGTCGGCCGTCCAGTAGCGGTGGTAGTCGACCCGTGACGTCCGCGCGTCGATCGGCGTGACGATCAACGCGTGGAAGTAGCGCGGGAACACGCTCACCATCAGGTTCGGGAACACCGTGAAGTACTGGCCGGAGAGGAACGGCTCGTCCGCCTGCGCTTCGGCGATGTGCTCTCTGCCGGGCTTGATGCGGTCGGTGGCGAGCACGACCGGACCTTCGACGTCGATCACGTAGTCCCACGCGGCGCCACCGAGCTGCGGGTGCACGAACGGCGTGTGGAAGTTCTCGGAGTAGTTCTCGACGAGCAGCTTCCAGTTGAACGAGCGCACGACGTGCTCGGCGATGCCGGGCTCCATCGCCTCGACGTCGAAGGGCTCGATCGCTCGGGCGAGCGGTCCGAGGTCGAGGGGCTCGGCTTCGAGGTCGGGGTTCACGAAGAGGAATCGAGACCACGCCGCGACCTGCACGGGGAAGAGCCCGGAGTCCGCAGCGTCGAAGCCGGGCACGTCGTTCATGCCGCGGGCCTTCGTGAGCCGTCCGTCGAGCTGATAGATCCACCAGTGGTACGGGCACTGCAGCACTCGCACCTGGCCGCTGCCCTCGGCGACGGGTGCGGCGCGATGGCGGCACACGTTGAGGAAGCCGTGCAGCGCACCCTTCGCATCGCGAGTGACGACGACGGGGAGATCGCCGCCGACGAGCGCTGTCGTGAACGACCCGTTCGTTGCGAGGGCGTCGGTGGTGCCGACGCACGACCATCCATGCTTGAAGACCGCGTCGACCTCTTCACGATGGTGCTCGCCGTCGCGATACCAGCGCGCCGGGAGCGTGGTCGCGCGGAGCAACGGAACACCGAGCCGGTGCCGCACCTCGTCTCGCAGTGATCCCACGACCTCAGCCTCTCAGGCGTAGGCGTGGTGCGCGCGGGCCGACTGCCGGTCGTCGAGAGCAGACACCGCCTCCGCGAAACGCTCGACGTTGGCGACGAAACGCCGAGCGTCGCGGCCGGTGTGTTGCACCGACAACGTCCACTGCTCGCTCTTGCCCCACGGCGGAAGGAAGACGCCGCCGTTGTGCTGGAAGAGCCAGTGGCAGTGGGAGAGCTCTGTGTCGATGGCGAGGAACTCGCGGTAGTGACGGACGGGAGTGGGGTGGAACACGAGGCAGCCCTTGGCGCCGAAACGGTGCCCGTACGCGGCGACTCCGTTCTCGGCGCAGGCCGCGAGAGCGCCGGTCATCATCTGCGCGCTGAGCTCGTCGATGCGGGCGTACGCACTGGGCGTGAGCACTTCGGTGAGCGTGGCTCGGGCCGCCGCCATCGTGAGCGGGTTGCCGTTGAACGTGCCGACCTGGTCGTAGCGACCGTCGGCGATCGCGGACATGACCTCATGGGTGCCGCCGATCGCGCCGCACGGAAGCCCACCGGCAAGGGCCTTGGCGAGGCACACGATGTCGGGCGTGACGCCCAAGAGGCCCGTGACGCCCGCGGGTCCGGTCGTGAGGCCGGTCTTCACCTCGTCGAAGGTGAGCAACACGCCGTGCTTGCGCGTGAGGGCGCGCACCCCCTCGAGGTAGCCCGGCAAGGGCGGGATGATCCCCGCGTTCATCATCATCGGCTCGATGATCACGCCTGCTATCTGACCGTCGAGCTCGGTGAGGACACGGTCGAGCACGTCGAGGTCGTTGAACGGCACGACGGTCGCGAGATCGATGACCGCCTGCGGGATGCCCGCGCCGGCCGCGACGCTTGCCGGCCGCTCGTAGGGGCCGACCTCGTCCAGATCGTGGAACATCGACACCATCACCGCGTCGTGGTGACCGTGGTAGCTGCCCTCGATCTTGACGATGCGATCGCGACCGGTGATCGCGCGCATGAGGTGGATCGCGTCCATCGTCGCTTCCGTGCCGCTGTTGCCGAAGCGCCACAGCGGGAGGCCGAACCGCTCGGCGAGGTTCTCCATGGCACTCCTCGCTGTGCCGCGAGGGTTTCCACGTCACAGCTTCGGTGTCGCTCGACGACCTGATCGCCTTGGGCTCGCACTTCGCGCAACCGACCGACGATGCGATCGTCGTCGCCTGGGAACCAACCCCTGTCGGCTGACTGACCCATCAGTCGAAACTGACTGATGGGTCAGTATGGCATGGATGGCCGCGCCGGGGAAGCACCCCGCCCGGGGTTACCGTCAAGTGATGGCTCATCGGGTGCGGCAGTTGCTGGTCGCCGCAGTTGCCGTCGTAGCGCTGGCCGGATGCGTCCATCCCCGCCCCGACTGGCTCGGCACCCGTCCCCTGCCGCTGCGGCCCGACGGCCTCGGCCAGATCCAGCCGACGCCGCCCGAGCTCGTCGACCGCCAGCTCGTGAGCATCGACTACCTGCCGCCGCCGGCATCCGACAAGTTCGAGTCGTCGATCCAGATGGTGCCGCCCGATGTCGTCGCCCGCTCGACGTACACGCGGGCGTGCCCGGTCGCGCTCGAAGACCTCCGCTACGTGAAGGTCTCGTTCTTCGGGTTCGACTCGAAGTTCCACACGGGCGAGCTCATGATCCACGAGGCCGCGGCCCCGGGCATCGTCGAGGTGTTCCGCAAGCTGCACGCAGCGCGCTTCCCGATCGAAGAGATGCGCATCCCCGATCCCGCGTTGGCGAGCGCCGCGCCGACGGGCGATGGCAACGACACGGTGGCGTTCGCGTGCCGGCCCGTCGTCACGACAACGCAGACGTGGTCACAGCACGCGTTCGGGTTGGCGATCGACATCAACCCGTTCCACAACCCCTACGTGAAGCGCGACATCGTGATCCCCGAGCTCGCGTCCGCGTACTTGGCGCGCAGCAACGTGCGGCCCGGGATGATCGAGCCGAACGACGTCGTCGTGAAGGCGTTCAAGGCGATGGGCTGGACTTGGGGCGGTACGTGGAATTCGCCGAAGGACTTCCAGCACTTCTCCTGGAACGGCAAGTAGCCCGACCCCGGGCGCCCAACCCCACCGGTTCTCGCGCGAACAAGCGGCCATGCGTGGCCGGTTTTTCGCACCGGTTCGCATCTTCTCAGTCCCACTCCGTGGCCCCGAACTCACGACGCTCCCAGTTCAGCTCGTCACCGAATTCCTCGGCCGCGTCCCGAAGGGCTCGACGCAATCCCGGGAGAGTCCCGTCCCACGGGAAGCCGCCCTTGATCCCGCCCATCGCCGGGAGCTCGACCTGGACCGCGGAGGGACTCGCCGAGATTTCCAAGCCCAGGGTCACCTCGGCCGCGTGGCCGGGTGCGATCCCCGAGGCAGCGACAAAGGCCGCAACGAACTCGCGTAACAAGTCGGCGCTGTCGGGCCCAGCGAGCGCACGAAGGGGAAGGATCTCGTCGCTCACCCACCGATTCTGTGCTGCAGAACGCGCCACATCTGGCGCACTTTGCAGCAGAGAACGAGTGGTGGGGTGCGGCTAGCGGCGGCGGATCTTGGTGCGGCGGATGTCGAGGCGCGTGCCGGTGTGCTCGTCGACGACGACGGGGTGGATCTCCTCGCCGGTCTCGCGATCGACGAGCCGTACCGGCGGTTGCTCGCCGTCGGGCCACAGCCAGTCCTCGCCCCAACGCCACATCGCCGCGAGCACGTCCCAGAACGCGCGGCCTTTGTCGGTGAGCTTGTACTCGTACCGCAGCGGACGTTCCTCGTAAGCCACGCGGTCGAGCATCCCCTCGTCGACGAGACGATCGAGCCGCGCCGCCAACACCGCTCGCGGGATCCCGAGGTCGGCGATGAAGTCGTCGAAGCGCTTCACGTCGGCGAACGCGTCGCGCAGCACCAGCGGCGTCCACCAGTCGCCGATGAGGTCGGTGGTCCGTGCGATCGGGCACGGCCACTCGTCGAAGCGGGTACGGCGCACTCAGGCGACCGCCACTGCCTCGAGCCGAGCCCGGACGTGCTTGTGCCAGGGAGTGCCGGCGAGCCAGTCGCGGTCGGTGCCTGACGTCAGCTCGTTCGGCGGCACGCCATCCACGACGTTGTCGGGGGAGGTGAGGCCGAGCCCGTTGGGCAGGCTCACGTGCCCGGGCTGCATCGCATCGGTGAGCTCGACCGGCGCTTCGATCGCCCCGCGCCGCGTCGCGACGCGCACACGCCCACCGTCTTCGACGCCAACCGCGACGGCGTCCGAGGGGTTCATCCGCAGTGAGATGCCTCCATCCTTCTTCCTCCACGCGGGGTCGCGGAAGATCGTGTTGGCAGTGCCGGAGCGGCGCTCGCCGGCGGACAGCACGAACGGGAACTCCGCATCCGTCGGAACCTCGCTCGGCAGTGACGACAGCTCTTCGAGCAGGTCGGGGATCACGAGGTTGACCTTCCCGTCCGGAGTGTCGAGCCGCTTCCACGTCTCGTCGTAGTCGTCGATCGTGAAGGTCACGCCCGACGGGTTGGCGAGCATCGCGTCGAAGAGCGCGTCTCCGTCGGCGTAGCCCGCGCGCTGCACCGACTCGGAATGACTCATGAAGCACGTCTGCGCGAGTCCCCAGACCGCGGCGGCGCCTTCGCGAGCCGAGCCCAACGTGGGGCCGAGGGTCTCGTAGAGCACGATCGGCGCGAGCGGCGCGAGGTGCGGCTGCTCGACCATCGCGTTGAGGAAAGCGTCGGCGTACGCCGCACGCCCCGCGGACGCGGCAGCGTGCAACCCCGCGAGGTCGTCGTCGGTGTACGCGCCGAGCGCCCGCGTCAGCCGCGCGTGGATCTCGACCTCGGGCAGCGTGCCCGGCAACGGCTCGAGGATCGGCGGCCGCAGCTGGAACGACGTTCTCCGGGAACTCGAGCGTGAAGAACGTGGCCTCCCACTTCTCGTACTGCGAGGACGCGGGCAGCACGTAGTCCGCGCAGCGCGCGGTCTCGGTGAGCGCGACGTCGATGACGACGACGCAGTCGAGCGCCGCCAGCGCCTCGCGCATGCGCGCGACTGTCGGGCAGCGAGTGCACCGGATTCGCGCTCTCGATGAGCATCGCCCGGAAGCGATCGGGATGGTCGGTCAGGATCTCGTCGGGGATCACGGCGCTCGGGATCAGGCCGGTGATGATGCGATGCCCGCCGACCGGGCTGCGACGATCACCGCCGCCCTTCCCACCGCCCCCCAGGCTCGCGAACCGGGAGTGGATGTTCATCCCACCCTGCTTCGCGAAGTTGCCCGTGACCAGGTAGATCAGCTTCTCGAGGTACGAGTTCAGCGTGCTGTACGGCGCCTGCTGGATGCCCAGGTCTTCGTAGACGGACACACTGGACGCCGAGGCGATGCGACGAGCGACGGCGCGCACATCCGACTCCGACACACCGGCGATCGTGCACGACTGTGCGATCGGCACCTTCGCGAGGTGGGCGCGCAGCTCGTCGAGACCGTTGGCGTGCTCAGCCAGCCAGTCACCGTCGAGCAGAGACTCCTCGACCAACACACCGAGCAGCGCGGCAAGACACCAAGCGTCCGTGCCCGGACGTACCTGCAGGTGGATGTCGGCCATCTCCGCGGTCTCGCTGCGTCGCGGATCGATCACGATCAACGACCGCGTCGGGATCGTTGACGATCGCCTTCAGCACGGTGCGGGCGCGCGGAAAGCCGTGCGACTGCCACGGGTTCTTGCCCACGAACATCGCGACCTCGGCGTGCTCGTAGTCGCCGGTCGTGTGGCAGCGGGGCCGCCCGAAGAGCTGACCGTCGACCCAGAACTCGCCGGTCTTCTCCTGCGCGAGCGCGTTCGACGAGTAGACGACGCCGAGCGCACTGCGCGTCGCGCGGCCGTAGCCACCACCGAGATGGTTGGCCTGTCCGCCGCCGCCGTAATAGAAGATCGACGCACCGCCGTGCGTGTCGCGGATCGTGCCGAGGCGCTCGGCGATCTCGGCGATCGCCGTGTCCCAGTCGATCTTCTCGAACGAGCCGTCGGCGCGGCGTCGGAGCGGAGACGTCAGCCGGTGATGGCCGTTCTGGTAGTGGTCGAGCCGCAACGCCTTCTCGCACGTGTAGCCCGCAGACGTCGGATGGGCCTTGTCGCCCCGCACCCGCTCGATCCTCCGGCCGTCGAGGCGCACCTCGATGCCGCAGTTGACGCTGCAGAGGATGCATGCGGTCTGGTGCCAGTCGTCGCTCACGCGGAGCCTCCCGTCGGACCGAGTTCTTTCGTTGAACTTAGTCCCGTGCCCGCTGGTCGTCCACGAAGCCGACCGACTTGTGAGCACCGTCACACAGGGGCTTGCGCGACGAGGCCCCGCACCGGCACAGCGCGACCCGGTTCCGCGACTCGAGCGTGCCCTGCTCGCCGACGTCGACCGGGATGCCGCCCGTCACCCAGAGGGGGCCGTTCGCCACCACGCCGATCTCGCTCCTCAACCGGGGCTCGTTCTCGGTCTCGCCGCCGTCGATCGAGTAGGTGATCGCGCCCGACGGGCACCGCTCGACCATCGCCACAAGCATCGATCGCACGGTCGTGTCGTCGGTCTTGCGGACCATCTTCCAGACGTTGGTGATCGTCGTGCCGCAAAAGCCCGCGTGCACGCAGATGTCGCGGTCGTCGTAGAGCGTGACGCCGGTCCCGGGGTACTCAGTCGGGTGGCGCTCGCGCAGCTCGTCCTCGGCCTCGAAGCCGACACGGAGATGGGTCCCGTCGCAGAACGGCTTGCGTCCCGACTGCCCGCAACGACACAGCGCGTAGCGCTCCTTGTGCCCGATCTCCGGACCGACATCCCACGCGATGGGCTCACCCAGCTCGGTCTCGACCTGGGCCTTGGCCACGACAGTCACGTCGCCCACCACGGCATACGGCCCGTTCGGCCGCGCGGTGATGCGGGGCTCCGTCGACGACATCGAGGCGACCGTAGCCCGGGTCGCCGCCGACCGGGGTCGGTCAGGGGTCAGAGGCCGGAGACCGTCGGGTCGCCGTTCGCGGTGAGCACCTCGTTGAGGATCGCGAGGTCGAAGAGGCCCTTGACGTCGGGGACCTCGTCGAGCAAGCCGACATCTTGCGCATCGGCGGCGGACTGCTGCACCGACGAGGCGACGGGATCGTTCGTGAACGTGAGGTTCTTGAACGCGGGCCCGATGACTCCGTCGGCGATCTTCTTCCCGGTGATCGACTCGATCTGCTCGTTCGCGATCTGCTCGGCCTGATCAGGGTTGTCGGCGATGAACTTCTCCGTCGCGAGCTGCGCCTCGATCAGCTTCTTCACCACATCGGGATGGTCGTCGAGGAACTTCTTGCTCACGATGAGCTCAGTCGTCGCGAACTCGCCATCGGGCCACAGCGTCTTCTCGTCGACGAGGACCTTGCCGCCACCCTCGACGACGAGCCGCGTCGCCCACGGCTCGGGCACCCACGCACCTTGCACGGTGTCGGCCTTGAACGCCTCGAGCGTCTGGGAGTTGTCCTGCGGATGGATCGACACGTCGCCGCCACCGCTGGTGTCCGCGCTCAGGCCGTTGTCCTTGAGGTAGGCGCGCAACGCGACGTCCTGCGTGTTGCCGAGCGACGGCGTCGCCAGCACCTTTCCCTTCAGGTCTTCAGGACCGTTGATGTCGGGCTTCACGACGAGCGCCGCGCCACCCGAGGTCGCGCCGGCGACGATGCGCAGCGCCTCCCCGTTCGACTTCACATAGGCGTTCACCGCAGGGTTCGGGCCGATGTAGCCCGCGTCGATCGCACCGGCGAACAGAGCCTCGATCTCCTCGGTGCCGGCGTTGAAGATCGCCGTCTTCAGCTCGACGTTCGACCCCAAGGTCTCGGCGTAGGTGCCGTTGCCGATGCCCACGAGTGGGGTGCCATGCGTGATGTTCGCGAAGTACCCCAGCGTGAGGGTGACCGGCTCGGCGCTCGCGTCGGTGGGGTCCGCGCCTGCTGAGCTGCCGCTGTCGTCGCCGCATGCCGCGGTGAGCAGGGCAAACGCGACGAGGAACGGAACGAGAAGAGCCGTCGGGCGGCGACGCATGGTCATTCTCCATAAAGTTGATCGGATTAGTCGGGTATTTCTAACCGCTGTCCGATCGACAGGCAAGAGCGAAGATCCGCTCGGCTTCGGCCCGGTCCGCCTCGCTCGGTTCCGCGCCCGAGTACGCGGCGGCACTCACGACCTCACCGACGACGTCGAGCTCAGGATGAGGCAGCACCGTCTCGCCGAGCGCGCGCACATACGTGGCCGGGGTCTCCGAGGGAGCGCGTGCCCGGCCTCGCTTCGCGCCCTCCTTCTCGACCGACGCGAAGAAGCGCGACACCCAGGGCCTCACCGGCCGCGGTCGACGGCGACGGCGCACGAGCGCGGCGACACCCAGGGCCGCGGCGATCAGGAGGCCGATCGCCAGCAGCACCGGCAGGAGCCGCTGCACCAGCCGCCACAGGCGCGACGCAGTCGAGTTCGAGTACTCGCCTGCGAGCGGCACGTTCGCGGTCGGGTCGAAGCCCTGCCAGCCGACGCCGGGGAACCACACCTCCACCCACGCGTGCGCATCACTGCCTCGCACCGTGAAGTCTCCGCCGAGCAGCGACTCCTCGCCCGGAGCGAAGCCCGTCACCAGCCGAGCGGGCACACCGAGCGACCGGAGCATCACCGTCAAGCTGCTCGCGATCTGCATGCAGAAGCCGCGCTTGTCGACGAAGAGGTACTGCTCGACCGTGTCGGCCCCTTCGGGTAGTGGCGGGATGTCGAGCGTGTACTTCGTGTTCGAACCCAGCCACGACTCGAGCGCGCGGATCGCGTCGTAGGTCGTCGGCGCGTCGCCCGCGACCTGCGCGGCGAGCGCTGCCACCCGTGGCGTCGCACCCCCGCTCTGGACGTAGAGCCGATCGACCTCGGATGGCATCCCGAAGACGCGTGGGTCGTTCGTGCGGAGGATGTCGCTCGTCGCGAGCACGCGATCGCTCGTGACGACGTACCGCGCGCCCTTGCCGAGCGCGGAGCGCAGTGAGTACGAGCCGTCCGCGCGTACCTCGTAGACATCGCTCGGCAGGTTGACGTCTTGGATGAGCGGGGCGCCGAAGACGACGCCGATCGCCGCCGCCTCGACGCGCACCGATTGCCGCATGAGGTCGGAGCCGGGTACGGCGAGGCGATCGTCGTCGACGCCGCTCCCGTACAGGTCGTCTCCCGGTCCGGTCGAGGTGACTGCCGGGGATTGACTCCAGACGCGACCGTCATATCGATCGAACGCACCGCCGCGCCAGAAGTCCGGCGCGTCGGCCTTGATCCGAAGGACGACCGCGTTCGAGAGCTTGCCGCGCGCCGAGGTGTCGAGCTGGTTGTCGAGCCCGACATACGGAGCGAGGTCGGAACCGACGGAGCCCCCGGGCTGTCCCGGGCGGGACGAGCCGCGGCCCGAGAGCGCAGAGGAGAGGTCGAGGCTCGCAACCGCGGCTACGAGCAACGCGAGCAGGCACACCATCGCGACGACGGCTGCGGCGCCGCGGTCGAAGCGACTCAGGTGCAATGGCTGGCGGCTCGGGGAGAGCCTGCGCTCCGCCCCCATCCGGCCGATCTCGATGCCCGCCCATGCGGTGATCGCGCCGACGACCCACAAGGCGACCCAGCCGAGTCCCTCGCCCGACTTCGGCGATGCGTGGAACGTGGTGACCACGAGCCCGATCGCGATGAGCATGATCGCGAGCCACGGTTCGAGCCATCGCCAGAAGACGGCGACGAAGACCAGGCCGAGCGTGAACACGAAGCCCAGCGTCGAAAGCGCCGGACCTGACGCTCCCGCCGCGGCGACCTGCACGATGACGAGCCCGACGAAGGTCAGCCCGACCTCGAGCGACGTCCGCGGGTGCGAGCCGCGCGTGATCAGCGCCACGTGACACCCCCGGCCGACACGAAGAGGACGGGCACACCCTCGGGAACCGGCGGCGCACCCGGTCCCGCCTCGGCCAGGCGCCGCTGCAGGCCCACCGTGTTCACCACCGACGTCATCGGCCCGTCTGCCGCCACGGCGGTCAGTGAGAGCTGCGCTCCGCTCGCGAGGACCTGGCGGCCGACCCACGCGGCGATCCCCGCCACGCGTTCCGCAACCTCGCCCGGATGCGCACCGAGATCGACGACGAGGTGCACGACGTGCGTCGCTGGCCGCTCGAGCTCGCGCGTCACGAGCTTGCCGGTGCGTGCAGTGACCGACCAGGCGACGCGGCGCAGGGGATCGCCGGGCACGTACTCGCGCACGCTCCTGGTGATGTCCCCCTCGCCGGCGGCCACCTCCGGACCGGCCGGCAGCGGGCCCGTGCGCGGCTGGAGGTCGATGGGCTCCTTCAACGCGTAGGGCCGCGGCCCGATCCAGAGCGTGCGGCGGAGGTCGAGCAGCCGCGTGCGGGAGTAGCCGATCAGGCCGAGGGGGCCCCACGAGCACACCTCGACCTCCACGCGGGACGCGACCCCGCGGAAGTAGGCGTTGCCCGGAAGGAGCCCCGTGTCAGGCGGCACCGCAGTGACCCAGGGAGCGTCGGGCGACGAGCGCATTCGCACCGAGATCGAGGTCCGCATACCGCTGATCGAGACCTCGACTGCCGCGGGCTCCCCGACGACCGCATCGGTCGGGTTGTCGACGATGCGAGTAGAGGTCTTGTGCACGACGACAATCGCGGCGAGGAGGTTCCCGAGCGTCGCCGCGAGGAGGATGACGAACGAGAGTCGCGTCGCGTCCTCGCCCGCCGGTCCCCAGATCCTCGCGAAGACGAGCGCGACGCCCGCGGCGACGAGCAGCGTGGGACGGACGTGGACCCCGGGAGACGACGTCCTCGCCATCGTTCAGACGCTCGGTATGGCGACCGACGTGAGCATCTCGGCGACCGCAGCGCTCGCGGCGCCGAGCCCGGCCGTGCTCTCGCCCTGCAGCCGGTGGGCCAACACCGCGTTCGCGACCGCTTGCACATCGTCGGGCATCACGTAGCTGCGCCCGACTGTCGCGGCGTACCCGCGCGCGACGGCGAGCAATGCCTGCGTGGCGCGCGGGCTCATCCCGCGCTCAGGAGTCGAGCCCGAGCGACTGTTCCGCGTCGCCTCGGCGATGTCGAGCACGTAATCCTCCACCGCCGACGAGACGTGCAGCGATGCAACCTCGCGTTGGCAGAGCGCGAGGCCGGTCGGGTCGGTCACCGCCTCGAGCACCTCGAGCGCGGCGAGCCCGCCCGTTCCGCGGAGCAACGCGCGCTCGACCTCTCGACCGGGCAGCCCCAACGAGACCGAGACCGCGAACCGGTCGTACTCGCCCGCGATGAGCGGGAACGTGCCGGCGTCGCCGAACGGGTTCTGGGTGGCCAGCACGAGGAAGGGCTCGGGGAGGTCGTGCTGGGAACCGTCGACCGTGACGTGACCCTCGGCCATCGCTTCGAGCAACGCCGACTGTGCGCGCGGCGTCGCACGGTTGATCTCGTCGACGAGCAGCACGTGGTTGAACAGCGGACCCGGGCGAAAGTCCCAGTCACGTCGCTCTTGATCGAAGATCGTGACCCCGGTGATGTCGGCCGGGAGGAGATCGGCGGTGCCCTGCACTCGCCCGACGGTGCCGCCGATCGACCGGGCGACGGCCTTGGCCAGCAGGGTCTTGCCGACCCCAGGTGCGTCCTCGATCAACACGTGGCCGCTCGCGAGCAGCGCCGCGACGACGATCCGCACCTGCTCACCCTTGCCGAGCAGCACGCGCTCGACGTTCGCGACGATCGAGGCGCCCACCGCGTCAGCAGTCATTGGAGAACGATTGTGCCCGCTACCAGCCCTCGATCGGCAGCAGGTCGGGAAGGTTGCCGTCGACGCCGATCGGCATGGGCAAGAGTCCGGTCAGCACGTCGATGTCGTCACGGAGCTTCGCTTCCTCGAGCAGCGCCTCGGAGCAGGCCACGACGTCGAGGTGGAGGGTGCTGCGCATCCAGAGAACCCGTGCCTGAGAAGGCGATCGCAGGCCGATCAGCGCGAGCGCGGCGTCGACGATCTCGGCGTCGGTCTCGAAGTCGATGGGCACCATCGCCGCGGGCACGTCGCCCGCGGTCAGCGCGTTCAGCCGGGTCACGGCGACATCCATGGAGCGCACGATGCGCGATCGGCAGAACTCGGCGAGTCCGACGCCGACCGCGTTGCCGTGTGTCTCCTCGGTGAGGTTTCGGGCTGCGATGTGACGGACGCGCAGGTCGCGGGCCGCATCGACGTGATGCAGCGCATCCTTGCGACCGACGACTGTCGGATCGAAACCCGTGCCGCTGATGTTCTTCCCGATCTCATCGAGGAGGAGCAGGTCGATGTCGGTGAACGGGATCGTGGCCATCCACCGTTGTGAATCGACGAGCAGCTCCGGTTCGCGGTCGCGGATGTCCTCGCCGAGGATCGCTTCGATGCGAGCGGTCTGCTCGTCGCCGCGTTCCACCAGTCCGACCCCCGCGAGCACGCTCCCCTTGTCGATCACACGCGGCAGCACGTCGTCGATGACGTCCATCCAGCCGTGCTCGAGCATGGCGCGGTGGTAGAGCGTCGCCCCCTCGAGCTTGCCGAGGCCGATCATCGCCATCTTCGTGAGCCCGCTCTCGACCGGTCCGGTGAACATCGTGTGGGTCTTCACGCGGTTGACGACGATGACGTGGTCGGCTTCGGCGGCGGCCTTGCTGTAGAGCACGGGAAACCCGAGCTTCGACTCTGCGAGCGTCACCACATCCATGCGCGCGTCGATCGGGCACCCGCAGGACTCTTGGGTGATGCCGAACGTCGCGAGCATCCCGACCTGTCCCTCGGCCGTGCCGCCGCCGTGGCTGCCCATCGCGGGCACGATGACCGGCTCAGCGCCGAGACTGCGGACATGTTCCGCAGTTGCCCGCACGGCGACCGCGATGTTTGCGATGCCCCTGCTTCCCGCTGTGATCGCGACGCGTTGCCCCGGCTGCACGCGCTTCCCGAGGTCGAGCGACGCCAGTGCCTCGTCGACTCTCGCTGCGACGTCGGTGACGAGCGGGCCCCTCACCGATTGGCGAGCAAGGAAGAACGAAGGCAGAACTCCGGCGATCGCGGGATCGTACCGCCGTAGCCTCGCCGGCGTGTCAGACACCGAGCGCGCTCATTTCGAGGAACGCGGTTACCTGCGCGTCCCCAGCGCGTTCAGTGCCGAGGCCGCCGCGGCCATGCGTGACGTCGTGTGGGACGCCCTGGAGCGCAACGGCATCATGCGCGACGATCCCAAGACCTGGATCAGCGAGACGCCCTCGCACCTGCAGTCACTCAAGGGTGTCGACGCGTTCAAGTCGATCGGCAGCGAGCGGACTCTCGGTGCGATCGACGACGTCATCGGTGCCGGTCGATGGAAGCTGCCCGCTGACTGGGGCGCGTACTTCCTGCTGTTCCCGACCCGACGGCCGTGGACGGTGCCGTGGAACGCCTGGCACCTCGACCACGACTACACCACGCCCGTCTCGCCGGTCGACGGTCTCAAGGTGCACTCGATGTTCGGTGACGTCGCACCACGCGCCGGCGGCATGACGATCGTGGCCGGGTCACACCATCTGGTCGCGCGTCACTTCGCCGACCATCCGCCCCGGGCCGGCGCCAAAGCCGCGCAGCTTCGCAAGCAGCTCATGCGCAGCTGCGACTACCTGCGAGAGCTCGGCACCGATCCCGGAGAGGGCGACGCCGACGCGCGAATCGCGCGCTTCGTCGACACGGTCGAAGTGGTGGACGGCGCGCGGGTTCAGGTCGTCGAGCTGACGGCGACCGCCGGTGACGTGATCCTCATCCATCCGTTGGTGCTGCACACACGCCCGACGAACGCGGGCACGGAGCCGAGGTTCCTCTTGAACAAGGACCTCTCCGTCAAGCGTCCGGCTGGAGAGCCGACAGCAGGTTGACCCCGCCCTCGGCGTAGATCCCCTCGGGGTCGGAGCGCACGACCTCGTCGAGTCGGTGGGCGTCGTCGCCGACGAGGATGCGCCATTTCCCCGCCTTCACCGCGTCGAGGATGATCGTCGCCGCCTGAGCCGCCGACACGGGCGCCATCGACTTGAAGCCCTCGCCGACCATCTTCATCATCCCGCGGATGTCGTCGTCGCTCATCGTGTCGACCGGCATGCCTCGCTTGCCCATCTGCACTCTCGCCTCGGCGAGGTCGTCGCCGCTCATGTCGTCGGGCTCGGCTCCACCGAGCACGCGGCGGCTGTTCACGACGATGTCGGTGCCGATGTGGCCGGGCATCACGACCGCGACCTTGACGTGCGGTGCGTTCACGCGGAAGTCCTCGATCAACGCTTCCGAGAAGCCCTTCACCGCGAACTTCGCCGCCGAGTAGGCGGTGTGCGGGTTGCCGGGCCCGAGTGAGGCCCAGAAGCCGTTCACGCTGCTCGTGTTGATCAGGTAGCCGTCGGTGCTCGCGACCAGCAGCGGGACGAACGCGCGGGCGCAGTGGTAGACGCCTCCCCAGTCGATGCCGAACACGCGGTCCCACTCCTCGCGCCTCCCGGTCAGGAAGGACCCACCGCCGCCGATGCCCGCGTTGTTGAACAGCAGGTTGATGTGGTCGATGTCGTGCTGCGCGAGCACTTCGTCTCGGAAGCGATCGACTTGGACGGCGTCGGCGACGTCGCAGATGTGAGTCGTGACGCGGGCGCCCGCCTTCGCCTCGTTCGCGGCGCGCTTGCCCGTGTCGGCGAGCGTGTCGCCGATCACGTCGCATGTCGCAACCGAGCAGCCCTGGGCCGCGAGCTGCACGACGAGCTCGGCTCCCATTCCCGTGCCGCCACCGGTGACCACGGCCATCAACCCGTCGAACGACTCCACGACAACCCCCTCGGTCGAAACGCGAACTGTATCGAGTGGCCTCAGCACCGATCGACGAGGAAAGGAAAGCGGGCCCGGATGTCGCTGACGACCGCCGGGTCGACCTCACCGACGAGCACCCGCTCGCGATCGTCGCCCACGACGACCTCATCGCCGAACGGCCCGATGATGGCGCTGTCGCCCGCGTAGTCGAGGCCGTCGCCCGACCCGACGCGGTTGACGGCGACGACGTACGCCTGGTTCTCGATGGCCCGTGCACGCACCAAGGTGTTCCAGTGCTCGCGGCGCATCGTCGGCCAGTTGGCGACCACGATGTAGCAGTCGGTGTCGCCGGCGAGCGACCAGAACTCGTCGGCGAAGCGGAGGTCGTAGCAGACGAAGAGGCTGAGCCTCACACCCTCGACCATCACGGTGACGTGCTTGTCGCCGGCTTCGTAGTGGTCGTGCTCCCCCGCGAACGAGAACGGATGGATCTTGCGGTAGCGCAGGATCGTGCCGTCAGGGCCGGCGAGCACGAGGCAGTTCGACGGCCTCGCCGCACCTTCGGCTCGCTCGGGAAGCGAGCCGCACACCCACATGCCGTGCGTGGTCGCCTGCTCGGCGAGGAAAGCGCTGCTGGGGCCGCCCGCGGGTTCGGCGATGCGATCGGCGGCCATCGAGAAGCCGGTCGAGTACATCTCGCTCAGCACGGCGAGGCGCGCTCCCTGCGCGGCGGCGTCCGCGATGAGCGGAGCGAGATGAGCAAAGTTCGCATCGGGGTCTTCCCAGACGATGTCGTGCTGGATCACGGCAACCTTCATGGCCTCACTCTCACATCCTCAGCCCGGCGAGCTTCTGCAGCCGAGCGACCGCATCGTCGATCACC
Source organism: uncultured Acidimicrobiales bacterium (assembly GCA_963802505.1). Taxonomy (GTDB): domain Bacteria; phylum Actinomycetota; class Acidimicrobiia; order Acidimicrobiales; family DATKAS01; genus DATKAS01. Next base: position 497,841 of record CAWDJB010000002.1, read on the forward strand.
TCGAGCTTCTTGCAGAACGCGAAGCGAACGAGCGGCGATCCCGCCTCGACGTCGTCGTAGAACACGACATTCGGCACGGCCACGACACCGCACCGTTCGGGGAGCGACCGGCAGAACGCGTACCCGTCGGTCTCGCCGACCGAGCGGATGTCGACGGTCACGAAGTAGGTGCCCGCCGACGGATACACGGTGAGGCCCGCGCTCGCCAGGCCCGCCGTCAGACGGTCGCGCTTCTCCTTCAGCTCGATGCCAAGCGCGTTGATCCGCTCGTCAGGCAGCCGGAGGCCGACCGCAATTGCGTGCTGGAACGGCCCGCCGCTGACGTAGGTGAGGAACTGCTTCGCGGTGCGCACCGCGCTGACCAGTGGCGGCGTCGCGCAGACCCAGCCGATCTTCCAGCCGGTACACGAGAACGACTTCCCGCCCGACGAGATCGTCACGACCCGATCGCGCATACCCGGCAGCGTCGCGAGGGGGATGTGCTCGCCGTCGAACACGATGTGCTCGTACACCTCGTCGGTCACCGCGATGAGATCGTGGTCAACGCACACCTCGGCGATCGTCGTCAGCTCTTCGCGCGAGAGCACCTTGCCCGTGGGGTTGTGCGGAGAGTTGATCAAGAGGAGACGCGTGCGCGGTGTCACCGCGCCGCGGAGTGCGTCGGGATCGAACGAGTAACCCGGCGGGCTGAGCTGTACGAGGCGATGCGTCGCGCCCGCCATGGCGATGCACGCGGCGTACGAGTCGTAGTACGGCTCGAACGTGATCACCTCGTCACCCGGCTCGCACAGGGAGATCAGCGCGGCGGCGATCGCCTCGGTCGCGCCTGCGGTCACGAGCACCTCGGTGTCGGGATCGAAGACAAGGCCGTACCAATGCTTCTGGTGCTCCGCGATCGCGTGGCGCAGGGTGGCGACGCCGGGCCCGGGCGGGTACTGGTTCTGGCCGTCGCGGATCGCGTCGATGGCGGCCTGCATCACCTCGGGAGGGCCGTCGGTGTCGGGGAACCCCTGCCCGAGGTTCACCGAGCCCGTCTCGACCGCGAGCTGCGACATCTCCGCGAAGATCGTCGTGCCGAAGCCCTGCAGGCGCGACGCGAGATACGGGACGCGTTCGGTCACTGGCTGCACCTTAGAGACTGCTCGAACTTAGAGTCAGCGGATGACCAGGCTCGTCGACTGCAGCCACGAGGTCGTCGACGGGATGACGACCTATCCCGGTCTCCCCGGTCCGACGATCACGACGCACCTCAGCCGCGAAGACACCGCGCAGCGCATGGCGCCCGGCATCTCGTTTCAGATCGGGCGCATCGACATGGTGGCGAACACGGGCACATACATCGACAGCCCGTGGCACTTCCACGCGGACGGCCCCGACCTCGCCGGTCTCGCGCTCACGCGGATCGCGGACCTCCCCGCGGTGGTGGTGCACCTCGACGGGCACGAAGGCGGGATCGATGTCGGATCGCTTCCGGCGGGCGAGTACGAAGGCCACGCCGTGCTGTTCCACACCGGATGGGACCGCAACTGGCGCACGGATCGCTACGCCGAGTCGGCGCCGTACCTCACGAGCGCCGCCGTCGAGTCGTTGCTCGGAGCGCGAGCCGCGCTCGTCGGCATCGACTCGGTCAACATCGACTCGATCGCCGACCTGACCCGGCCCGCACACCACGGCTTGCTCGGCGCCGGCGTCCCGATCGTCGAGCACCTGACCCACCTCGACCAGCTTCCCGAGCGGGGGGCCCGATTCTTCGCGGTTCCACCCAAGGTCAGCGGGTTCGGGACATTCCCCGTCCGCGCCTTTGCGATGATCGCGGAATGAGAGGAACAAGAGCATGAGCCGACTTCCCGCCCTGACCCGCGATGACCTCGACGACTCTGGCCAGACCCTCTGGGACCAGATCGTCTCGACTCGGTCGAAGGGCGTGATCGACGAGAACGGCGGGTTGCGCGGCCCGTTCAACCCGTGGCTCCATGCTCCCGAGGTCGGCCGTCGTGCCGCTGACCTCGGAGGGCACCTTCGCTTCGCCACATCGGTCGAGCGTCGCCTGCTCGAGCTCGCGATCATCACGACGGGCGCTCGCTGGAAGGCCGAGTTCGAGTGGTGGGCGCACGTGCCGATGGCGCGCGAGAACGGCGTGTCCGAGGCGGTGATCGAGGCGATCGGTCGGGGCGAGACTCCCGCCTTCGAGCGCAACGACGAACGGATCGTGTACGCGGTGGCGCAGGAGCTCGCGAACGACGGCCATCTCGGGCCGCAGACCTATGCCGATGCACAAGCCCTGCTCGGCGATCGGGGCATGGTCGAGCTCGTGACGCTGTGCGGCTACTACGTGCTCGTCTCGTACACCCTCAACGCGTTCGACATCGGCTTGCCGCCCGGCAACCCGACGGCGTTCAGCTGAAGCACCCGCACCGCGAGGGCCACGATCCCGAGCGGGACGATCACCGCGAGCGAGCGCTGCGCAAGCCCCTGGACCGAGGTGCCCGTGAGGCCCGCGTTTGCGATCGCTCCCACGACGACGACCACGCCGAAGATGCGTGCCCAGGACGCGAGGTCGCGCCATCCATCCGTGTGCTTCATCGCGCGGGACAGCACGAACGGGGTCGCGATCGTGGCGACGGCCGCAACGAGGAAGACCGCGATGTGCACCTTGCCGTGCCACGAAGAAGCAGCGGTGCTCGTCGAGCAGCCGGCATCGGCCGCGCGGCAGTCGAGCCGGAAGAAGGCGTCGCTCAGGTTGTCGAGGGCCGGGAGCGACAGCGCGAGGAGCCAGCCACCCAGTCCGAGCGCCGGCCGAACCGCTCCGAGCGCAAACGCGATCGTCAGCGCACCCGAGATCGCGAACGACACCAACACGAGAGTCGGGTGATGGGCGGTGAGTGCGCCGAGGTCGCTGATGTCGTCGGTCGCCACCGAGTAGCCGTGGCGCTCGATCACACCGCCCACGAGCCAGCTCCCCACGAACACGAGCTGGGCGACGATCGCCCCCCAAGCCAGCCGTCGAGCCCACATCGAGCTCAGCTCCTTTGCGGGCGAGGTACACCGCGTCGCCCGGATCGCTGGGCGCCGGTTGCACCTCGACGTCGACGAAGCCGGCTTCGGCGAGCATTCTGCGAGCGAGCTGCTCACCGAAGACGGTGCCGATCCCTGCGCCGCCGTGCGCGAGCGACACGGTCATGCAGTGCAGCGTGCTGACCGCGTAGAGAAGCGGCGCCATCGGGTTCTCGAGGTTGTCTTCGAGCGCGTCGGCACCGTGGGGCTCCTTCATGAAGAACACGCCCCCGGGAGCGAGGGCCCGTTGGATGTGCGCCAGCACGGCAGCCGGGTCGACTTGGTCGTGGACCGCGTCGAACACGAACACGAGGTCGTAGCGATCCTCGACGTCGAGCCGAGCGGCATCGCGGATCTCGAATGTGACGTTCGCGAGCCGCGCCCCGGCCGCCTCGGCCCGTGCGCGGCCGATCGCGCCATCGTCGAGGTCGTAGCCGACGAACGTCGACTCCGGGAACGCGCGCCCGAGCACGACCAGCGCGTGGCCGGTGCCGCAGGCGACGTCCGCGACCCGAATGCCCGCCTCGAGCCGCTCGGTCAGGCCCGGCACCAATGGCAGATACAGGTCGATGAGCCCGCCGTCGAAGAAGACCCGGCTGATGCCATCCATGACGTCGGTGAACTCGGGGCGGTACTCGGAGTACGGAACGCCGCCTCCCTCTCGGAAGGCGCGGGCGACCTGGTCCACGTGCTTGCCCAGGTGGGTGCCCAACGCGGCCATCGGGGCGAGGTTCATTCCCCCGTCGGTGAGCACAGCGGCGTGTGCGGCCGGGAGGGCATAGGTCTGCGTCAACGGGTCATACGTGAAGACGCGCGAGGTCACCATTGCCCCGAGCCATTCCCGCACGTAACGCTCGGTGAGGCCGGCACGGCCGGCGAGGTCCTGGCTCGTGGCCGGCCCGTGAGCGGCGGCGGTGAAGAGCCCGGTGCGATGACCGATGTCGATCATGTAGTTGAGCATCGAGCCCGTGTAGATCGACATGAGCTGTCCCGCGAACTGCTCGACGTCGTCCGGATTGAGTGTCGCTGTGTCGGTCATGCAGCCATCGTCGACCCACGCGAGCGCGCCCACATCCGTAGGACCACGAGTCCTAAGCGAAGGCGCGAGCGGCCACCGTTGCGAGCTGGGCCCGATTGCGGGCGTGCAGCTTCGTGAGGAGGGACGAGACGTGCGCCTCGACCGTGCGCACCGACACATAGAGGCGCTGCGCGATCTCCGCATTCGGCAGTCCGTCACCGACGAGCCGGAGCACGTCGGCCTCCCGCGCCGTGACCCCCGCGCTGGTGAGCTCGTCGGGCAGAGCTGCCGCTTGGCGTCGGCGGCGTCGGGGTACTGGGCCGCCCGCGTCGCGCAAGGCTTGCCGCACCCGATCGGCCGCGAGCGGAGCACCGGCCTTCTCGTAGGTGTCGAGCGCCTGGCGAAGCCATCGCACCCTGGCTTCCCCGCCGATCACGTCGGCGCCGACGAGACGCATCAGCGCGATGTCCATTGGCATGATCCCGGGTGCTGCCGCGATGGCCCGATCGACACCGTCGGCATCGCCCTCGAGGAGCGCCGCGCCCGCTGCGACGACGACGGGCCGGCCGTACCAGCGCGCGAGGTCGGGCATCTCCCGGGCCTCTTCGAGCGCGACCTCGGCATCGCTGTGACGGCCGACGGCCGCGAGCGCCCACACTCGCCAGCACAACGCGTCGCTGGGAACCGCGCCCGGCAGGGACCTCATCATCTCTCTCGTGCGCTCGAGCCATACGACCGCCTCTTCGTAGCGGCCGGCCCGCAGGGCGATGTCGGCTCGGATCGAGGTGGTGTGCAGCCGGAGATCGAACGTGTCCATCAACGCCTCGGCCTCAGCCAGCTTCTCCTCGACCCCCTCGTCGGTGGAGAAGCTGTCGGAGATCGCCTGCCCGCCGAGCAGGTACGCCAGCTGATCGAGGCGAAGGGCTCGGCAGGTCGCGACGGCTTCCGCGAGCAGGGCCACGGCTCCTGGCACGTCGCCCTGCACTCCGAGAGCGACCGCGAGGTTCTCCTGCGCCCATCCGAGCTCGACGAGCGCGCCCGCCTCGCGGGCGAGCCGCACCGCTTCATGCATGCGGTTGGGCGGCTCCCCAGCGAAGAGCTCGACCTTGCCGAGCTGCACGACGGCTCGCAGCTGCGCTTGCGTCCGCCCCGCGGCCTCGGCTTCGCGCGCCTGGCGTTCCCAAGCGGCCTTCGCCGCCTCGCGATCGCCCAGGTAGTCGTGCGCCCGCCCTTCGAGGTCGAGCGCGGCCAACCGCAGATCCTGGTCGTCGGCACCGACTCCGTCAGCGACCGATCGAGCGATCCCGAGGGCCGTTGCCGCGTCTCCGCGCACGAGCGCGGCACGCCCTGACGTGACGCGCATCGGGAGGGACAGCTCACCTTGCGCCGCCACCCGTTCGATGATCTCTTCCGCAAGCTCGGGCCGGCCCACCTCGACGGCACACGCCGCCATCCGTTCCTCGCGTGCCAAGAGCGCGCCGTGCTCGCCGGTCGTCGCAGTGTCGAGCTCGAGCGCTTCCCTCCAACGTCCTTGCGTCGCCAGAGATTGCGCGAGCGCGTCGGCGGCACTGACTCGGGCAGCTGTCGACGTTGCCAGCGCGACCGCGCCCCTCGCGGCGTGCTCCGCAGGCAGTGACGCGTGCGCGCCGACGTGTGCCGATGCCGCGTCGACGAGCACGAGTGCCGCTTCGTCGGTCGCTCCCACCGCTCGGAGATGGACCGCTCGGCGTTCGAGCCGTCGGGCGTCCGCCGCATCATCGCAATCCAGCGCGGCTGCCGCTCTGCGGTGCATCGTGTCGACGAGATGAGGCACCGTCGCGTCGAGCACCGCCTCACGGATGATCGCGTGACGAAACGCGATCAGGCCGCCGCTCGTCTCGAGCAAGCCGGCCCGCACGCCCGCCGCGAGCGCGTCGCTCACCGCCGCGTCGTCGGCCTCCGCGACGGCGACCATCAAGGTCGGATCGAAGTCCCCCACTACTGCTCCCGCGACGACGACGTTGCGATGCTCCGGGTCGAGCACTCTGAGTCGCGCCTCTGCGAGCTCGCGGATCGTCCTCGGCACGGTGGCCCGCCCGTCGCGCCAGAGGGTCGTCCCGTCCCGCACCTCAACGGTTCCGGCGCGCACGTGCGCCAGCACCACTTCCTCGACGAGGAGCGGCACGCCATCGGTTCGACCGACGATGTCGTCGACGAGCTGGTCGGGCGGTCGCGCGTCGAGCAAGGCAGTGATCAGGTCCGCCACGTTGCGGGCATCGAGGGGATCCACCGCGACGACGTCAGCGACGCCGTCGCGCCGCAACGACCGAACGAGCTCGTCGGCGAGCGGCGACTCGCCCGTTCTCATGGCCGCGACGACGCTGACGCCCGGGATCTTCGCCCTGCGTGAGATGCGCCATCGCTTCGAGGCTCGCGGCGTCGGCGGCATGCAGATCGTCGAGCACGACGACCGCGCCCTGGCTCGCGTCGGCGACGGCGGCGATGAGGCGGGCGATGCCTTCGAGGGCGAGAAGGTGGAGCTGGGGCCCGTCGAGCTCGACGACCTCCGCGGGCACAGGCCATTCGGGCAGCACCAACGCGAGGCCGCGATCGAACGGTGCCATGGGTTGGGGGGAGGAGTGCCCGCGGAGCCATGACCGCAACGCCTCGGTGAACACGCTGAACGGCGCCGGGGTGACGATCGGCGCCCGACCCGAGAGCACGGCAACGCCCGACTGGCGGGCGAACGTCACGAGCTCGCCGAGCAGGCGTGTCTTGCCGACACCGCCTTCTCCCGCGAGCACGACGCACGACGACTCGCCGGAGCGAGCGCCTCGCACCAGGCCACGCAGCACCTCGAGCTCCTCGTCGCGCCCGACGACCACAGAGGCCCGCACTGTCCGCACCGCCGGCACGCCACCAGTCTGGTGCTCCTAGGACTCGTGCTTCCACGGATGTCTGCAGGGCGCCGCGGGTGCATCATCGGGCCATGTCCTTCGAAGAAGTGATGCCCAAGGTCATGCAGTGGAGCACGGCGGCCGAGGCACTCGGCGCGCTGGGCGCGTACGTCACGCTCCAACAGACCGGAGCGGAGGCGCCTCCGGAGGTGGCCGACGCGCTTCGCGGCGTGCTCGACGCGGCCGGGCTCACCGGCCTCGACGAGCTGGCGCCTCAGCAACAGGCGATCGTCGCGAGCCTTGCCCGGCTCTACGTGCACCAGGCCGACGAGCTCCTCGAAGCACCCGGACGGTCGGCAGGCTGGACGTTCACCGACCCTGTCATCCTCGACGGGTGGGGTCGCGGCTCGATGATGGTGCCGCCCGCGATCAAGGCGGCACACCCCGACCTCGCCGACGTCACGAGCTTCCTCGACGTGGGCACGGGGGTGGGCTTGCTCGCAGTGAGCGCGACGAATGTGTGGCCCGAGGCGACCGTCGTCGGCATCGACATCTGGGACCCGTCGCTCGAGCGGGCTCGTGCGCACGTCGAAGGGGCCGGCCTCGCCGACCGGATCACCCTGCGCAAGCAAGCCCTCACCGAGGTCGGTGACCACGACGCCTACGACGCCGTGTGGCTCCCTACGTTCTTCGTCACCGAAGCCGACCTCGAGAAGTCGCTGCCGGCGCTTCTGCAGTCGTTGCGGCCGGGGGGCTGGATCGCCCTCGGCCTCATGCACCCGCCGCCCGACCCGCTCGCCGCGGCGATCTTCAACCTGCGCACTGTTCGGGGCGGTGGGTGCGTGCTCGCGGCAGACCGGGCGATCGAGCTGCTCGCGGGTGCGGGCTTCGCGTCGGCGCACTCGGTGCCGCCGCAGCCCGGGTCGCCCCTCCAGCTGATCCTCGGGCAGCGCCCGCACTAATCGCAGAGTTCTCGCGCGGATAACCGGCCACGGATGGCGTGTTATCCGCGCGAGTTCGGGAGGGGCCCCCCGGCGTTCACGTTCGCGGCGAGGTACGCGACGAGGTGGTCGCTCAGGTCGTTCGCGTCGTCCGCTGCGCCGTCGATGAGCGTCGACTTGCGCCGGCGCAGGAACGGCATGCCGAGCACGTACATGCCCGGGGATTCGTCGACGACCCCACCGTCGTGACGGACGTAGCCCCGCTCGTCGACGACAGGGACGTCGAGCCATGAGTAGTCGGGGCGGAAGCCTGTTGCCCAGATGATCGTCTGGAAGCGACCCTTCGTGATGTCGAGCATCAGCGGCGGATCGTCTTCGACACGGGTCGCCTCGAACCGGTGCGGGGGCTCGATCTCCCGATCGACCGCGTTCTCACTCGCCCACGCGTCGATCGCGTCGAGCAGGCGCCCGAGCTTCAGGTCAGCGAGCGCGCACTGGTTGCGCAGCGAGCCCGAGAACTGGGCCTTGCCTTCGTTGATGCCCGCGAACTTCCCGACGAGGGTCACGCCGATGTCCGTGAGCGCGTTCAGATCGATCGTGCGCCGATCGCGAGTGCCGGCGAGCTGGAAAGACGGCAGTCGACGAACTCGATTGACGTCGTCGACGTCGGTGTAGAACTCGTCGTTGAGCCCGGTCACGTCCATCCACCACTGGATGTCCATGCCTCGGTACACGCGCGGTGAGCGGACGTGCCCACCGACCGCCACGGTCACCTGTCGGCCCGATCGCTGGATCTCGTCGGCGAGCTGGATGCCGGTTGCGGCTGCGCCGACCACCAACACGCCGCCTTCCTCGAGCTGCCCGGGAGTGCGGTACTGCGACGGTGTGATCATCGTGATGCCCGGCGGCACGAGCTCCGCGACCGGCGGGATGTGCGCGACGTTGCAGTGCCCCGATGCGAGCACGACTGTCGGGCTGCGCCACGGACCTTGGTCGGTCTCCACCACGAAGCCGTCGTCGTCGCGATTCACCGAGGTCACCGTCGTGTTCGCGTGGATCGGCGCGCTGATGGCAGCGGCGTAGCCCTCGATGAACGAGATGACCTCGGGCATCGTCATGTAGCCGTCGGGGTCGTCGCCCTCGTACCGGTAGTCGGGCAGGCGGCTCTGCCAGTTCGGCGTGAGCAGCGTGAGCGAGTCCCACCGCTCGGTCTTCCAGGTGTTGGCAGCGGTGCCACGCTCGAGCACGACGTGGTCGATGCCCCGCGTCGCGAGGCACCGACTCATCGCGAGCCCGGCGTGGCCCGCGCCAATGACGACTGCCGCAGTGGAGCGGGTGGCGCTCAGGCGACCTCGACCTTGACGTTGGTCGGGTTGGTGATGATGTCGTACACCGCGGAGCGCTTCTGCGACTGGGCGACGAGCGCCTTGATGTCGTCGGGCGACGCGTCGGCGTCGATGTTGTACGTCACCGTGATGTTGCTGAAGCCATTGCGGACATCGCTGTCGATGCCGAGGATGCCGCGCACGTCCATGTCGCCTTCGAGCGTCGCCTCGACCGACTTCAGCTGGATCTCGCGGTTCTGCGCGACGGCGGCGATGCCGGCCGTCAGGCAGCTCGCGAGGCCGACCAGCACATACTCGACCGGCGTGATGCCGTGGTCTTCGGACGCGAACAGCTCGGGATGGTCGGCATCGAAGCTGAACTCGGTCTTGTGGCTCTGCTCCTCGCCGAGGCCGAAGAAGCTCTTCACCGTGCTCGCGCTGTGCGTGCCGTTCACCCACTTGGAGGATGCACGCCACTTGAACTGCGCGGCCTGCGGTGCGCCGGTGAGCGCTTCACGGGCGTCGAGGAGAGCTTGGACGTTGACGCCATTGTCGACGGGAGTTGCGGTCTGGGCCATGTGTTGCTCCTTGGTTGCTGCTGGTTCTCGGGTGCTGGTTCTCGGGCTGCTGCCCGGGAAGAGTCCCTGCCGAGACGGCATACGTTACGCGCGAGATCCGCGCGACGGACAGGGCGCCAGGTTGCGAATCTCATGAGAGATTCGTCACGCGCTGAGCTCGAGGCCCTCCAGCTTCCCGGCCGCGCGCCAGGCCTCCCACATCGCCACGAAGGCGATCGAGCCGCCGCCGTACGGACCGTCGCGGAAGGCGCGGGCGTTCGGATGGCCCTCGTTGTTGTAGTAGCCGGGCGTGCACGACTCGAGGAAGTCCAAGCGGTTGATCGCTGCATCGAGCACCGCTTGCACCCAGGCATCCTCCGCCTCCTGTGAGGCCTCGATGACCTTGATGTCGTTCTCCTGCGCGTGGTCGAGGATGTACGCGAGGTGGCGCGCTTGCTCGTCGAGCATGTGCGGGAAGTTCACCGAGAACCCCGACTGCACGATGCTGAAGATGAACAGGTTGGGGAAGTCGCGCACGTGCATGCCGTGGAAGGTCGACGTGCCATCGGCCCACTTCTCGCTCAGGCTGAGGCCGCCTCGCCCGTAGAGCTCACATCCGGCCCGGCGCGTGAACGCGGTGCCGACCTCGAACCCGGTGGCGAAGATGAGGCAGTCGATCTCGTACTCGACCCCGTTCGCGACGATGCCGTGCTCGGTCAGGCGATCGACACCTTTCCCGTTGGTGTCGACGAGGGTGACGTTCGGCCGGTTGAACGTGTCGAGGTATTCGTCGTGGAAGCACGGACGCTTGCAGAACTGGCGGTAGTACGGCTTCAGCGCCTCGGCGGTCTGCTCATCGGCGACGAGCTCGTCGACTCGTGAGCGGATCTGCTCCATCTTCTCGAAGTCGGCCATCTCCATCGTCCGCGCGAGCGACTCGGCGGTCATCTCGCCGGCGGCACCCTTCTGGATCATGAGGAGCAGCTTCCCGATGATGTCGGTCCAGCCGTCGTTCACGAGGTCTTCGGAGGCGAAGCCGCCGGACACGAGGGTGTTGAAGTTGTCCATCCGGTTCTTCTGCCACCCCGGCTCGAGCGACGCGGCCCACTCAGGATCGGTCGGCCGGTTCGCTCGCACGTCGATCGACGACGGAGTGCGCTGGAACACGTACAGCTCATCGGCGGCCTCGCCGAGGTGGGGCACGCACTGCACGGCGGTGGCACCGGTGCCGATGATGCCGACGCGCTTGCCCTTCAGACCGACGAGGTTTCCGTCGCTGTCGCCGCCCGTGTAGTCGTAGTCCCATCGGCTGGTGTGGAACGTGTGGCCCTTGAACTCCTCGATGCCCGGGATGCCCGGCAGCTTCGGCCGGTGGAGCGGCCCGCTCGCCATGCACACGAAACGGGCGCGCATCGCATCACCGCGGTTGGTGTGCACGACCCACCGGTCGTCATCGTCATCCCAGCGGAGCTCGGTCACCTCCGTCTGGAAGCACGCATTGCGATAGAGATCGAACGTCTCGCCGATCGCGCGGCTGTGATCGAGGATCTCGGGCGCGTGCGTGTACTTCTCCTTCGGGACGTACCCGACCTCTTCGAGCAGCGGCAGGTAGATGTACGACTCGACGTCGCACATCGCTCCGGGATACCGGTTCCAGTACCACGTGCCGCCGAAGTCGCCCGCCCTTCTCGATGATGCGGATGTCGTCGACACCCGCCTGACGCAAGCGCGCACCGGCGAGCAGACCGCCGAAGCCGCCGCCGATGATGACGACGTCGACCTCGTCGGTGAGCGGCTCGCGCTCGATCGGCGCGACGTAGGGGTCCTCGAGGTAGTGGGCGTAGCCGCCCGCCATCTCTTGGTATTGGTCGTTCCCCTCCGGGCGGATGCGCTTGTCGCGCTCCTCGCGGTACTTCTTGCGCAGCGCGTCCGGATCGAACGGGCGCGCAGGATCGATCGTGGGTTCGGTGTCAGTCGACAAGGTCGGTCCCCTCCGGCCGTGTGGGTGGGCTGGCTGCCGTCATCGTAGGGCAGGACCCTGGGCCTAGGGTCGGGGCATGGTCGCCTACGGCATCAAGACCCCACCCCAGCACGGCACGTGGCCTGAGTTCCTCGAGGTGTGGAAGGCCGCGGACGGCATCGAGCTGTTCGAGTCGGCCTGGACGATGGACCACTTCTATCCACTCACGCCTCCGATGGACGGAACACATCTGGAGAGCTGGGCGATGCTCGCCGCGCTCGCCGCGCTCACGACGAGGCTGCGGCTCGGATGCATGGTCAACGGGATGCACTACCGCCATCCGGCGGTGACCGCGAACGCGGCGGTGACCGTCGACCACATCTCGAACGGCCGCTTCAACCTCGGCCTCGGTGCCGGCTGGTTCGAGCCCGAGTCGAACGCGTACGGCATCCCGCTCGGCTCGCTGAAGGAGCGGTTCGATCGCTTCGACGAAGGCGTCGAGGTGATCTCGTCGTTGCTGACGAACGAGACGACGACCTTCGCCGGCCGCTACTACACACTCACCGACGCACGCTGCAATCCGAAGCCGCTGCAGGCGCACGTCCCGATCGTCATCGGAGGCAAGGGCCCGAAGCGCACGCTGCGCGCGGTCGCGCGGTGGGCCGATCACTGGGATGTCGCGGGCGCGCCCGATCCGGTGCAATGGAAGGGACTCAACGAGGTGCTCGTGTCGCACTGCGACGCGATCGGGCGCGACCCGAAGCAGATCAAGCGCTCGGTGCACGTGATGTGGCCCGCGGACGCCGACCCGAGCGACCTCGCCGATCAAGCCTCGGCGTTCGCGAGCGAGGGCGTCGACCTCGTGATCTTCTCGATGCGCGGCCCTTACGAGGTGCGGCTCGTCGAGCCTCTCGCCAACGCCTTGTCGCGCGCCTGACGCACTGACGCCGCTGCAGCGCGGCCCACGACCCGAAGCGGCTCAGGCGACTGCGTCGCGCGGCTGAGCAGGAACGCTCCCTCGATCGCGCAGAACAGCTCGACTGCGAGCTCGCGCGAGCGACCGCGCGGCATCCCCGCTTGCCGCATCCGGTCACTCAGCACCTCGAGCCACGACTCGAACGCCTCGGCCGAGGCGCGACGCATCGGTTCGCTCGTGCTCGCCGTCTCGAGCGCGATCGTGGCGATCGGGCAGGCATCGGCGAACCCGGTCTCCTCGATCATGAGCGCGGCGCCTTCGAAGAACTCGAGCGTCTCGCCGACGACGTCGCCACCGGGGACGAAGAACGCCTCGACGAGCTCGCGGTAGACGGCGCCACCCGACTTCAGCACCGCGACACCGAGCTCCTCTTTGCCCCCCGGGAAGAAGTGGTAGAGCGAGCCGTAGGGCGCGTCGCTCGCGGCGAGGATCGCCTTGAGGCCCGTCGCCGCGTACCCCTGGCGCCGGAACAGCTCGGATGCTGCGGTCACGATCCGATCACGGGTTGACGTGATGACTGGCACCGCCTTACCGTACTCGCTAGAGCGATCTATCTAGAGCCGCCGCGTCACGCGCCACGTCTGGAGTCGTATGTACAAGGCAGCAGTCCGGAAGATGATCCGCCACACGATCGAGCGGCTGAACCAGGGTGACTACCAGCCGGCCCTCAAGATGTTCGCGGCCGACGCGACGCTTGCCTTTCCCGGCGACAACAGCTGGTCGAACCAGTTCCGCGAACCACAACCCGGGTGCGCGCCCTACTTCAGCCATCGGGGACGACCCGAGCTCGAAGCGTTCCTCCAGCGCTACGTCGCGCACGGAATCCAGATGGAGGTCGACGACATCCTCGTGAATGGCCCACCGTGGAACACGCGAGCCGCCGCCCGCGTGCGCGACTGGATGCTCGACGCGGGCGGCGAGGAGATCTACGCGAACCGAGCCGTGCTGTTCGTCACTGCGCGCTGGGGCAAGATCCAATCGCAAGAGGACTACGAAGACGCCACCCGAGTCGCCGCATTCGACGCGCTCACTGCATAGCGGACGCGCTAGGGCTCGACCACCACCGCGTCTCCGGGCGCGACGGCACCGGGATCGATCACCCACGCATAGGCGCGGCTCCATCCGGGATGCAGACCGTGATGCATGCGCCGGAAGTTGCCACCTACGAACCACTGAGCGTTCTTCGAGCACGGCTCGGCGAACGAGGAGATCTCCGTGAGCGCGGTGCCGACCTGCACTCGCACACCCGGGCGGATCGTCGCCCAGTCGATGCCTGACACGGTGATGTTCTCCCCCGCCGCTCCGGGATGAACCGAGTGGCCCTCCGCGCGCAGATCGTCGATGACCTCGGCCGACCACAGGCAGACGGCTTGCCACGGCCGGCCGTGATGGCGTCGCTCGGCTTGTTGATCGCCTTCGAGACCACGGCGGCCGATCACCGCGTGGAGCAGTGCTCGCTTCGGCACGCCACCGCTCGACGCGCTCACCTGCGTGACGAGACCCCTCTGCCGCGGTGCGCCCGCGCCGAGGGTGGCCAGGCCGCGGCCGACGTCGCGCAGATGATGAGTCGCGTCGTGCACCGCATGACCCACGATCCACTGGACGTCGAGCTCCTCATCGCCGGCCATGACCGTCCGGTCCCACTGATCGTCGTCCAGCCCGAGCGCTCGGCTGTGCAAGCGAGCCACGTTCTGGTCGAGCTCGGTGATCGCCTCGGTCATCGATGCCGCCGGCGTCGGGTCAGGCGCCTCCGGAGGCGGCCCGTCGAGGCGAGGGTGGTCGGTCGTCACCGTGTAGTGCAGGAGACGCCCCATCGCTTCCGTGATGTCGCGCGAGTGTGCCGCGTACTCCATCGCCGACCACGTGCCGCCAGCGGGCCGAGCCGACAGCACACGGTCGGGCATGCCCTCGGTCATCGTGCGCCACATCGGCGCGAGGGCTCGAAGAGTGCCGAGCAGGTCTTGACGCGTGTACTCCGCGTTGTCGAAGCCGCAGAGCGCGCACGTCTCGATCACGTCACTCCCCCGTCGACGGGTCCGCGAACATCAGCAAGTCACCGTTGCAGTCGTTGATCATGAACGCGCGCATCCCCCACTCCATCGCCTCGGGTGGTTGCACGACGTCGACGCCCTGCGACTTGATGTCGGCGAAGAGCGCGTCGACGTCGGTGACGTACAAGGTGAGGTAGCCGGTCCGCGGCTTGGTCGGATCGGACCGCGAGAAGTGGAACGTGGAGTCGCCCACGATGACCGAGCCGTGAACGACGGGATCTCCCCACGCGAACTCGACCTGCATCCCGAGCTTGTCCTGGTACCAGAGCGGCGTCGACAGCACATCGTCGACGGAGATGATCGCCGAGACGTTGCGGATCTTCTCGGCATTCCGGGCCTTCGAGTCGAACACCGGAGCAGTGGCCATGACGAGTCCTCATTACGGTGGGCTTCGATGACCGTAACGAAGGATCTGCATTCGGGATATCTCGGATCGGACACCTGATGTCGGGAGCCGGACACGCCACGATCGCTGGACCTCGCCGCCTCGTCGACGCGCCGAAGCCGGTCTTCGTGCGGGTCTTCGAGTATCCGCAGGGCTACGTCGGGCACACGCACCGGCACCGACTCGCGCAGGTCGTGTATCCCATCCGCGGCGTCGTGTCGGTCGAGACGCGCTCGGGCACATGGGTGGTCGGACAGCTCACCGCCGTGGCGATCCCACCGTGGCGCGATCACCGCGTCTCGGCGCACGGCAACGCATCGCTGCGCAGTGTGTTCATCGACCCTGATGCGCATCCGCACCTCGTGAACGACGTCGCGAGCATCCGCGTCAGCACGTTGCTGCACGAGCTGATCCGGGAGGCCGGCCATCGCTTCACCGACTTCGACGCGGAGGATGCGGTCGCGGTTGGCGTGGTCTCGTTGATCGCGGAGCTGTTGCCGATGATGCCGACCGCCGAGGCTTCCGTGTGGGTGCCTCGGATCGAGAACCCCGCGCTCCTTCCCATTGCAGCTGCGCTCGACGCCGACCCGTCGGATGCAACCTCGCTCGAGGAGTGGGCCCGCCGCCTCGGGTTCAGCCCGCGTCATCTCGCCCGCCTCTTCAAGAAGGACACGGGTGTGCCGTTCTCGACATGGAGGTCGTTGCACGCCGTGCGCCACAGCCTCGTGCTGCTGGCAGGCGGCACACCGGTGACGCGCGTCGCCACCGACCTCGGCTACAGCACCACGAGCGCCTTCATCGAGATGTTCAAGCGGACCACGGGCCGAACACCCGGGACATACGGGCGAGGCTGATCAGAGGGTCGTGAGCAGCTCGGCGAGTCGGTCGTAGGTCTCGGCCGCTCCGTGCTCCATGCCCGTCGCGACGATCGCGTCGCGCACCTCGGCCGACGGCGCGACCTCGACCGCGGTGAGCGTCGTCTTGCCGTTCTCTTCGGCGAGCACCGTGGTGATGACGCCCGCGCCGAACTCGGCGAACTGGTCGAAGCTCTCGGTGTGCACCGTGCGCTCGGGCGCCTCGACCTCGAGGTACTCGCCGAACATCCCCATGGTCGAGCCGTCCGGCTGGAGGAGCACGTAGCGCCACTTGCCGCCGGGCCGCAGGTCGATCTCGCACTCGATGAGCTGATGCCCGTGGGGGCCGAACCATCGCTTCATGAGCTCGGGCTGGGTCATCGCCTTCCATACGAGGTCGCGCGGCGCGTCGAAGACGCGGGTCATCACGATCTCGCGATCGCCTCGCACCTCGACCTTCAGCGTTCCGGTGTTCTTCATCGATGCCTTCCTCTCTTCGTCGGTCGCTTCTCCGGTTGGAGCTCGACGAGCAAGTCGTCGAGGCGTTCGAAGCTGCCTTCCCAGAAGTCTCGATAGGCCTGCAGCCACGCGTCGGCCTCGCCGAGCGGCTTGGCCACGATCCGGCACGGACGCCGCTGCGCGTCCCTGCCCCGGGCGATGAGCCCCGCCTTCTCGAGCACCTTGAGGTGCTTGGAGATCGCGGGCTGGCTCATCGCGAACGGCGCCGCGAGCTCGTTCACCGACGCCTCGCCGCGCTTCAGCCGAGCCAGGATCGCCCTGCGGGTGGGGTCGGCCAGCGCTGCGAACGTCGCATCGAGCTGCTCTGCGGTCGTCGCCATGCATAACCTCTCAGTTCAAGAACCATTTAGTTATATGCAGGTCGCGGGGTCGCGTCAAGGGAGGATGAGGCGATGGATGTCGTGCTCCGCCCCGTCGAGGAGCGTGACCTCGCCGAGCTCGAACGGCTCGACGTCGATCCCACCCTCAGCGAGCCGTTCCAGTGGCGCGGGTTCCGCGATTGGCGAGGTCGAAGGCGGCGATGGGAGCTCGACGGGTATCTGGGCGACGACGACGCGCTGCTCGTCGTCGCGCGGGGCGACGGAACGTTCGCGGGCATCGTCGTGTGGAGCTGGGTGCACACCAGCGGCCCGCGGGGATGTGTGCAGATCGGGATCCTGCTGCTCCCCGACCATCGCGGCTGTGGCGTCGGCAGCGCCGCGCAGCGCTTGCTTGCCGAGTACCTGTTCGCACATACGACCGCGCACCGGCTCGAAGCCACGACCGGAGTCGACAACCTCGCCGAGCAGCGTGCGCTCGAGCACGCCGGCTTCATCCAGGAAGGTCTGCTCCGAGGCCGCGGGTGGCTCGGCGGCGAATGGCGCGACGGCTACATCTACGCGCGGCTGCGGACCGATCCACCCCCGTCGTGAGCGACCTCATGTGGTCGAGCGCGGTCGAGCAGCGGTCGTTGCTCGACCGTGGAGAAGTGAGCGCCAGGGAGCTGCGCGATGCGGGGATCGCCGCATGCGAGGCGCTCGACCCGTCGTTCGGCTTCCTCGTGTCGCCGAGGTTCGACCGCGCGCCCCAGGCGTGCCGATGTTGCTCAAAGACGCGGGCCAGGAGATCGCGGGGACGCCGCACTATGTCGGTGTCGCCGCCTTGCGCGACATCGAGAGCCGCTCGTCGTCGACGACTCCCCTTGCCGCGCGCTTCGAAGAGCTCGGGTTCTCGATCGTCGGGAAGGCGGCATGCCCGTCGTTGTCGACGGCGATCACCACCGAACCACCGGGCTTCCCACCGACGCGGAACCCGTGGGATGTCGCGCGCTCCGTCGGCGGATCGAGCGGCGGATCGGCGGCGGCGGTTTCGGCGGGCGCCGTGGCTGTTGCGCACGGCTCCGACGCGACCGGCTCGTTGCGCTGCCCGGCCGCATTGTGCGGCCTCGTCACCCTCAACCCGACGAGCGGTCGCATCCCGAGCGTCGCGCCGGCCGGCCAGCCGCCGAACGATGTGTGGCGCGACTTCGTGCTCGCCCGCCACGCCGCGGACCTCACGATGATGTTCGAGGCGCTCGCGGGCTCGAAGGTCGTGCGGTCCGACGGGCAGTTGAGGATCGGACTCCTCAACCACGACCCGGAGCTGGGGTTCGCGGTCGACAGCGCGTGCGTCGAAGGCACGCATCGAGTGGGGCGGCTGCTCGAGTCGCTCGGGCACCACGTCGAGCCCGGTTGGCCGCCGGCGCTCGACCATCTGTGGGGACCCGCGTTCGCGGCTCTCGCGGTGGCGGCCGACGCGACGCGGCCGACGATGATCGCCTGGGTCAGCGACCGCCTGGCTCGTCCGGTCGAGCGCGGCGAGCTCGACGACGCCGTGTTCGAAGCGGCGGATCGCGCGGCGACCCGATCTGACGAGGACGTGCGCTCGGCGCAGGCGACGATCGAAAGCGCGGTCGCGCCGCTCGCCGCGTGGTGGAATGACTTCGACCTGTTGCTCACGCCGTCGACGTTCCAACCCGCATGGCCGCTCGGTGGCACGCCCGGGCCGCGCGAGCTCGGCACGCTCGCGGCGCCGTTCAGCCTCTCCCGCCAGCCGTCGCTGTCGGTGCCCGCCGGGTTCTCGGACAATGGCCTTCCCGTGGGCGCGCAGCTCGTCGCGAGCCGAGGCAACGACGAGCTGCTCCTCGCCCTCGCAGAGCGGTTGCAAGAAGCCGACGACTGGACGACGCGCCGCCCACCCCGGTGATGCCATCGGCTGTCCCGCGGCGAACTGTGGCGTTTCGAGGCCGCAAACCGCGCTCAAACGCCACAGTCAAAGGAGCCTGGGCGGGGAAGGTCAGGCGTCTTCGGACCAGGGGCCGACGCCGCCGACCGACTCTGGCGTCATTCGCAACACATAGCCCGGGGGCGGATCGTCCATCGGCGGGAACTTCACGTCGGGTCCGAGGTAGACGTGCGCGAGGCGCTGCAACAGCTCGGGTGCGCCGCCCTCGGTGACCCTCGCGCGGCCGCGCACGATGAGGTACTCGTCGAGCCCCATCGGGTTGCGGACGCCGGTCTCCATCGACACCACCACGCGGGGGTCGCGTTGCACGTTGCGGATCTTCTGCTGCAGGCGCAGATGTCCGCTCACGATCTCGTCACCTTCGACGCCGACCCACACGACCGCCACCTGTGGGCTGCCGTCAGGATTGATCGTCACCATGTGCGCGAGATGCCCGGATGTCAGAGCTGCGCGAGCGGCGTCGGTGAGCACGTTCGTACGCTATGTCGCAGTGGCAGATCCGCCGTTCGAGTCGCTCGACTTCATCTACACGCCGACCGCTGACGTCGACGCGACCGCAGCGTGGTACGTCGAAGTACTGGGCGGCCATCTCGACTTCAAGGTGCGAGGCCTGGGCACCACCGTCGCGGCGATCACGGTCGCGCAGAACGCGCCACGGATCCTGCTCGCCGGCCACCTCCACACCCCCGGGCCGATCCTCGTGTACCGCGTCGCTGACTACGCAGTGTCGATTGCCGCGCTCGCGGAGCGCGGCCTGGATCCGACCGAGCAGCTGGAGATCCCCCACGGCCCTTGCGCGGTGTTCGCCGCGGAGGGCGGGCAGGCCTTTGCTATCTATGAGCTCGTGCGACCGGGAGCTGCGACCTACTTCGACGGGCGAGTCGATCCGTGAGCGACATCAAGCTCGTCGTGCAGGGCGACGACCTCGGCATGTGCCGGTCGGTGAACGAAGGGATCGTGCTCGCCGCCACCGACGGCATCCTCACGCAGGCCTCGGCGATGGCGCCGACGCCATGGTTCGCCGAGGGCGCAGGCATGGTGCAGCGCGCCGGCCTCTCCGTCGGGTTGCATCTCACGCTCACATGCGAGTGGGACTACCTGCGTTGGTCGCCGCTCTCCCCCGCCCCGTCGCTGCGCGCGTCCGACGGCACCTTCCATCGCACCGTGGAGGCGGCCGCAACGGCGGACCCGGCCGAGGCCGTCGCCGAAGCCCATGCGCAGGCCGACCGAGCGACTGCGGTCGGCCTGGACATCACCTACATCGACCCGCACATGGGAGTCTCGGTTCGTGCCGCGTACGAAGCGATGTGTGCGCGCTTCGGTGTGAAGTTCATCTACCGCGGCATCGAGCCTCATCACGAGTGGGCGTCGCTGATCGTCCTCAGCCTGGCGCCGTTCGAGGATCGGGGCGCGTGGCTCGCCGAGCGGCTCGAGTCAATCAGGCCCGGCACGCACTTCGTGCTGTCACACCCTGCGGTCGAGTCGGCGGAGCTGCGCGCGATGACCGATCCCGCGAACGAGAACGCGGTGTGGGCCGAGCCCATCCGCATCGAGGACCTCGCCGCGCTCTGCGACCCGTCCGTGCGCAAGGTGATCGAGCGCCGCGACATCGCTCTCGTCGCGGCACGCGACCTGCTCTGATCAGCTCACGGTCGGTCAGGAGGCGGGGACTCCGATCATGTGACCCGTGAGAAGATCACCGCGTGGCTGGGCCCGGCGGTGACCGCCTTGGTGAGGGATGGACCGCACTGCGCGCGGGCGATGCCGCGACGGCGCGCCGCGTGTTCGAGGCCGCGATCGCCGACGGCGAGACACAGGGCACGACCGAAGGTCTCGCGCAAGCTGCCTACCTCGAGCTCGACTACGCGACGGCGATCGACGGCTGGGAGCGCGCCTACGCCGAATACCGAGAGCTCGGCGACGATGCGGGCGCGGTGCGCGCTGCCCGCACGCTGGGATGCATGCACGCGACGGTCGCTGGTGACTGGGCCGTCGCCAGCGGATGGATCGCGAGAGCACAGACACTGGCCGCCAGCGCCGCCGGCTCGTCTGAATCGGGGTGGGTCGCCCTCAACATCGGGATGTTCGAAGGCGACCGCCTACGGAAGGAAGCGCTGTTTCGCGACGCGCTGACGGAAGCCCGCAGGCACGACGACACCGACCTCGAGTTCGCGACTCTCGCCTACCTCGGCGCGAGCCTGGTGCACGACGATCGCGTCGAGGAGGGGATGCTGCTGCTCGACGAGGCGCTCGCCGCTGTCGCCGGTGGGGACGTCGAAGACTTCCTGGTCGTCGAGGAGATCTTCTGCCAGCTTTTTCCGCGTGCGAGCACGCGCACGACGTCACGCGCGCGGATCAGTGGATCCGCGTGGGCGAAGCCGTCGCACAGCGCAGGAACCTGCCGCTCGTCACGGCCTTCTGCCGCACTCACTACGGCGGCGTGCTCACTGCAGCCGGTCGGTGGCCCGAGGCCGACGCGACGCTCACAGAGGCCATACGCCTGTGGGGGCTCGGCCGACGGTCGGGCCTGCGCCAGGGGGCGCTCGTCCGCCTTGCCGACCTGCGCGTCCGCCAAGGTCGCCTCGAAGAGGCGCAGCAGCTGCTCGACGGAATGGACGCGGACACGAACGTCGATGCCGCACGTCCACTGTCGGCGATCCACCTCGCGCGCGGCGAGACCGGGTTGGCTCGCGACGTCCTCGAACGCGGATTGGCGCAAGTGGACACGACCAGCACCGCGGCCGCGCCGATGTTGACGCTCCTGGTCGACGTGCATCTCGCCGCGGGCGCGACCGACGAAGCGGAGGCCGCTGCCGATGCCCTCGCGGTGTGCGCGACGGCCCATCGCAGCGACTACCTCGTCGCCGTCGCCGCGCTCGCCCGAGGACGGGTGTGCCTTGCGACCGGGACGGGCGACCCGCAGACGTGCCTGCGCGAAGCGATCGCCGGGTTCGCCCGGGCCCAGACCCCGATGGAGCTGGCCCGCTGCCGGCTGGCGCTGGCGGGCGCGCTGTCCGCCGACCGCCCGGAGGTCGCGCTCGCGGAAGCCAGAGCCGCGTTCGACGCGTTCGAGCAGCTGCAGGCGGCGCGCGATGTCGATGCAGCCGGCGCCCTCCTGCGGTCGCTGGGCGCCAAGCCCGCGAGCACCCGTCCCGGCGGCGCCCTCCTCACCAAGCGCGAGAGCGAGGTCCTGGACCTCATCGGCCATGGCCTGTCGAACCCCGAGATCTCGGATCGGCTGTACATCAGCCGCAAGACGGTCGAGCACCACGTCGGGAACGTCCTGGCCAAGCTGGGTCTGCGGAGCCGGGCCGAGGCGGCGGCGTACGCCGCTCGGGCGAAATCAGCAGCGGAATAGGGGACCTCCCCGATCCCCGACCCCTCCCGATGGCGCATTGTGGAGGCATGACACAGACCTATGACGCGATCGTGGTGGGCGCCCGGTGCGCCGGCTCGCCCACCGCCATGCTGCTGGCCCGGAAGGGCTACAAGGTGCTCGTCGTCGACCGGGCCACGTTCCCGAGCGACACCCTCTCCACCCATCTGATCCATGCGCCGGGCGTCGCGGCACTGAAGCGCTGGGGGCTACTCGACCAGGTGATCGCCACGGGTTGCCCGCCGGTCGAGAGCTACTCGTTCGACTTCGGCATGTTCGCAATCAAGGGGTCGGCTCGGCCCACAGACGGCAACTCCATCGCCTACGGCCCGCGCCGCACAGTGCTCGACAAGATCCTCGTCGACGCTGCGGCTGCTGCCGGCGCCGAGGTGCGTGAGGGCTTCACCGTCGAAGACGTCATCGTCGAGGACGGGGCGGTGGTTGGGATCCGGGGCCACGATGCCAGCGGCACGTCGGTCGTCGAGCGGGCCCGCATCGTCATCGGTGCCGACGGCCGCAACTCCCACGTCGCGAAGGTCGTGAAGCCCGACCAGTACAACGAGAAGCCGAACCTCCAGTGGAGCTACTACACGTACTGGAGCGGGCTTCCTGTCGACACGTTCGAGACCTACATCCATCCCGATCGTGGATGGGCCTTGCTGCCGACGAACGACGACCTGACGCTGCTCGTGCTCGGCTGGCCATACGCAGAGGCCAACGCCTACAAGGCAGACGTCGAAGCCAACTACCTCAAGACGCTCGAGCTCACGCCTGACGTCGCGGAGCGGGTGCGAGGCGCCAAGCGTGAAGAGCGCTTCTACGGCGGATCAGTGCCGAACTTCTTCCGCAAGCCGTATGGGCCCGGTTGGGGACTCGTCGGCGACGCCGGTTACAACAAGGACCCGATCACCGCGCAGGGCATGAGCGATGCCTTCCGTGATGCGGAGGCGTTCTCGACCGCTCTCGACGAGGCGTTCGCAGGTGTGCGCTCGTTCGACGACACGATGGCCGACTACCACCGTGCCCGTGACGAGCACGCGATGCCGATCTTCGAGTTCACGACCCAGCTCGCGACGATGGAGCCGCCTCCGCCCGACGTGGCGCAGGTGCTGCACGCGGTCAGCCAGAGCCCCGCCGGTCAGGACGCGTTCGTGAGCATGGTCGCCGGCACGATGTCGCCGATCGAGTTCTTCGACCCGGCGCACATCGGCCCGATCATGGGCGCGGCAGCCGCATCTCGGTAACCGCGTGTGTGAGTCCGGCCGGTGCGTGGAAGCGTGTCGAGCATGACCGTGATCGACGATCTCCTCGCCAACAACGCCGCCTTCGCCGAGAGCTTCGACGGGGCGTCCGCGGGCGTGGTGCCTGCGAAGAAGGTCATCGTCCTGACCTGCATGGACAGCCGTCTCGACCCGGTGAGCGTGCTCGGGCTCACCCCCGGCGACGCACACGTGCTGCGCAACGCGGGTGGCCTCGCTTCCGACGATGCGATTCGGTCGATCATGCTCAGCCAGCGACGGCTCGGCACCGTGTCGATCATGGTGATCCATCACACCGACTGCGGCATGCTCTCGCTCGACGAGCAGGAGGTGAACGAGCAGATCGAAGCCGAGACCGGCGTGCGACCGCCGTTCTCGCTCGGCGCGTTCAGCGACCTCGACGCGAATGTGAAGGACACGATCGCTCGAATCGAGGCCAGTCCGTTCATTCCGTCCAAGGACGCGATCAGAGGGTTCGTCTACGAGGTCGAGACGGGTCGGCTGCGCGAGGTGGTCGCGACTCAGAGGACGAGCCCGAGCCCCCCGTCCACGACCAGCGTCGAACCGCTCGCGTAGCGACAGCTGACCACCGCGAGCACCGCGTCGGCGATGTCGTCCGCGCTGGCGACGCGATGCAATGGCGCCATCGCCTTCACCGCCTCGTGGCGGTCGCCCCACGTCGCGGTCCAGGGCGTGTCGACGAGACCGGGCGCCACGCCGTTCACCCGCACGTTGCCCCCGACGAACTTGGCGAGCAGCGTGGTCATGTGGTTCACGGCGGCCTTCGAGACCGCGTACGGGAACGAGCTGCCGGTCTGTCGAGTGCCCGCCAGGGAGGTCACGTTCACGATCCACGCCTCTGGAGCGGCGCGTAGCAGGGGCAGGCAGGCCTGGCTCACGAGAAACGTGCCGATCACGTTCGTACGCAGCACCTTGTCCCAGTGTTCGACGCCGACCGAGTCGAGGTCGGCGAGGGGGACACTGACCGTGCATCCCGCGTTGTTGACGAGGCCGTCGAGGCGCCCCCAACGATCCGTCGCAGCGCGGACAAGGGCCTCCGATGTCGCCGGGTCACCGATGTCACCCTGCACGTAGACCGCGTCTTGCAGCTCGCCGGCGATCTTCTCCCCTGCCTCGCGAGACGACGAAGAGTTGACGACGACGCCTGCGCCCAGTGCGTCGAGACGTCGAGCGACTGCAGCGCCGATGCCGCTCGATGATCCGGTGACGATGACGGCCTGGCCCTTCAAGTCCACGTGCTGCCCCCTTGCCCTCAGCTGGGTTCGACCAGTGCCGCGATGACGGCGTCGGCCAGGAAGCGACCGTAGCGTTTCGTCGACCAGCCTCGTTCGAGCACGAGCAGCTCGTACACCTCAGCCGAGAAGTAGGTCCACAGAAGATCGCGCGCCTCGCTCGCGCTCACCTGAAGCTGGCCGGTCTGATGCAGGTTGCGAGCGAAGAGCGCCATCCCGTGCAGCATCTCGGCCCGCGTCTGCGCGTAGACACCAGCCGCGTCAAGGTCGGCCGCGCCGGCATCGCGCGCAAGGAGCTGCACCGGCGCGGCACGGGGCATCGACTCACAGAGGTGCGCGACGTACATCTCGATCTTCCTCCGAGCCTGGGGCTCGGCCTCGATGCGGGCGATGAAGTCACGGTCGCCGATCGCGACGGGTTCGTCGTCACCGGCAACCGCGACGTCGAAGACCGCCTTGAGGAGGCCGGCCTTGTTTCCGAACGCCTTGTAGATCGTCTCTACCGACACACCGGCATCGTCCGCGACCTGACCGACCGTGGTGCCGGCGTACCCCTGAGCGAAGAAGCGCCCGCGGGCGGCCTCGAGCACGGCGACACGGTTCTGCCCCGCCTGCGCTCGGCGTCGACTCGAGTCGTAACGCCTGACGGGTGTCACATTGCGCTTTCTCGAATTTCGTTCCATAGTGTTGTATCAGTTACTAGCCACTGTATCTGATTTGAGGAGGACCCTCCGGTGCCCACTTCGACGCTCCCCCACCTCGAGGTCTCGCAAGCCCTGCTCGACGAGATCTCCGCCCGAGCCGACGAAGCTGAACGGGCTGGCAACCTCCCCCTCGGCCTCGTCAGCGCCATGCGCGACGCCGGCATCTTCCGCATGATGCAACCCGAGTCCCTCGGCGGCTACGAGGTCCACCCCGCGGAGCTGATCTCGATCGTCGAACGGCTCTCGCACGCCGACGGCTCGACGGGATGGATCGGCTCGATCGGCGCCGGTGGTCCCGCCTTCACCGCGTGGCTCGATCCCGCGGTCGCGCGCGACGTGCTGGGCCCCAACGCCGACCTCGCCATCGCGACGGTGTTCGCCCCCACGGGTCAGCTCCGCCCTGGTGACGGCGGCGTGCACGACCTGTCGGGTCGGTGGCCGTTCGCGAGCGGATGCCGGCATGCGCACTGGTTCTTCACGGGAGCGTTCGTGTTCGACGGCGATTCGCCCCGTTTCACCGAGCAAGGCCCCGACTGGCGGCTCGCGCTCTTCCCGAGCGACCAGGGCCAGATCATCGACAACTGGGATGTGCTCGGCATGCGCGCGACGGGGAGCAATGACATCGAAGCCCGCGAAGTTCGGGTGCCCGACGAGCTCCTCATCCGACCCTTCTTCGAGCCGGCTCGTCATGACGGTCCGGTCTGGCGCCTGAGCTTCTTCACCCTCGCTGGAATCGCGCTCGTCGGCGTGCCGCTCGGCATCGCCCGGCGTGCGCTCGACGAGCTGACCCCGCTCGCCCGGACGAAGGTGCGCGCCGGCACGTTCACTCCTCTCTCCGACGACGGCCACGTGCAGATCGAGCTCGCTCGTGCCGAGGGGCGTCTGCGTTCAACCCGAGCGATGGTGTTCGACGTGCTCGACGACCTATGGCAGACCGCCACCCGAGGAGACACGCCGACAGTCGAACAGCGAGCGACGTTCCAGCTCGCCACGAACGAGGCGCTGCGCGCATCCGTCGAGGTCGTCGACACCGCCTTCACCCTCGCGGGGTCGTCGGTCGTGCGGCCGCACCCGATCCAGCGGTGCTTCCGCGATGTCCACACCATCGCCCAGCACGCGTACTTCAGCCCCGTGGCGATGCAGCGCTTCGCGAAGGTTCGACTCGGCATCGAGCAGCCCACTGTGTTCATGTGAGCCGACACGCGACGTGGCAACCTTCCGACTCAGTCGTCCAACGAGTCGTCGAAGGATCAGGGGGTTCCGATGGGGAAGCTCGACGGAAAGGTCGCTGTCGTCACGGGCGCAGGATCGGGCATCGGCGCCGCGACCGCGGCGGTGATGGCGAGCCACGGCGCCTCAGTTGCGTGCGCAGACCTCGATCTCGCGAGGGCCGAGGCGACGGCGAAGGGCATCCGTGACGGGGGTGCGACCGCGATCGCCGTCGAGGTCGACGTCACCAAGCCCGACTCGAACGACGCCGCGGCGAAGGCAGTGGTCGACGAGCTCGGAGGCCTGCACGTCGCGCACCTGAACGCCGGCGTCGCGTCGATGGGCTCGGTGCTCGAAATCGCGCTCGACGAGTGGGATCGCACGATGGCCGTCAACCTGCGCGGCGTGTTCCTCGGGCTGCAGTCGTTCGGCCGGGCGATCGCGGCAACGGGCGGCGGGTCGATCGTGATCACGTCCTCGGGTGCCGGCCTGATGGGAGGTCGGATGATGGGGACCTACTGCGCGACGAAGTTCGCCGTCATCGGCCTCATGAAGAGCGCGGCCGCGGACCTCGCACCGCTCGGCATCCGGGTGAATGCCGTGTGTCCGGGTGTCATCGACACGCCGATCCTCGGCCCCGCGCACGGGAACAACGAGATCCTCGACATGTTCGGCGCCGGGCATCCGATCGGCCGCGTGGGGCAACCCTCGGAGGTCGGTGAGCTGGTTGCGTTCCTGGCGAGTGACGAAGCGAGCTTCATGACCGGTGGCGCGTACCCCGTCGACGGCGGGATCACGGCTGCGTTCGCAGGTCGCCGCCAGGACTGAGACGCCCGCCCGTTGAAGGTCACGATCCTCGACGACTACCTCGACACGCTCCGCACGCTTGCGTGCTTCCGCGAGCTCGACGGGCACGACGTGACTGTGTGGACCGACCACACCGCCGACCTCGACGACCTAGCGGCGCGCCTGCACGACACCGAGGCCGTCGTGCTCATCCGCGAACGGACGGCGATCCCGGGCGCGCTGGTCGAACGCCTCCCCCGCCTCCGGCTGATCAGCCAACGCAGCGCGTATCCGCACATCGACATCGAGGCCTGCACGCGTCTCGGCGTGATCGTGTCGTCCGACCTGCACCAAGGCTCACCTTCGTACGCCACGGCCGAGCTGACCTGGGCGCTCGTGCTCGCGGCGATGCGGCAGATCCCACAGCAGGTCGCGGCGCTGAAGCGGGGCGAATGGCAGGTCGACATCGGACGCAGCGTCATCGGCAAGACCCTGGGGATCTACGGGTACGGGCGCATCGGCTCAGTCGTCGCCGGTTACGGCAAGGCCTTCGGCATGAAGGTGCAGGTGTGGGCTCGGCCCGAGTCACTCGCGCGTGCAGAGGCCGACGGGTACGCGATCGCACCGGGCAAGGAGGCCCTCTTTGAGACGAGCGACGTCTTGTCGGTCCACATGAGGCTTCTCCCGGCGACGCGAGGCATCGTCAACCGCGAAGACCTCGCGTCGATGAAGCCGACCGCGCTCTTCGTGAACACGAGCCGCGCTGGCCTCGTCGAACCAGGTGCCCTCGTCGACGCACTCCGCTCGGGACGACCCGGGATGGCCGCGCTCGACGTGTACGAGACCGAGCCGCTCACCGACCCGGCCGACCCGCTGGTGTCTTTGCCCAACGTCGTCTGCACACCGCACATCGGCTACGTGACCCGCGACGAGTGGGAGCTCCAGTTCCGCGACGTGTTCCGTCAGATCAACGCGTTCGCGGACGGTCACCCCATCAACGTGGTCAACCCGGAGGCGCTGGGCGGCTGAGTTTCTTCACCCCAAGGCCCAGGTGGCCGATGGCTATGGGGTGTCCGTGACCCACGCGCAAGCCGAGGTGCGTGATCTCGAAGCGCTCGTGCTGGCCGGAGATGTCCGCGGTGTCGCTGCTGCGTGTGAAGCGGGGACCCCTGCAAGCGACCGGACTGCGCTCGTCGCGACCTGCAAGCAGGTCCTGGGCAAGGGCTTTTGGTCGATGTCGGCTGGGTACACGGCCGATCAGGTCGACGCCGCGGCGGTCGCATCGACCGCGTTCGCGACCATCGCCGAGGTCCGGGCGATTCGGACCCCCTGGAAGATCCCGCGAGACCTCGACCTCGCCTGCCGGCTGGTGCGCGCCCGCGACGAGTCATTTCGCGATGCGTGGGCGGCGCACGCGATCGAGAGCCTCGACGCACGAGGAGCGTTCGTCGCGCGACGCCTCATCGCGTCGGGTGCGTCGCGCAAGCCTGCTTCCGACGCGTACACCATCGCCCTCGTCTCGCGTCCTGGGGCGTTCGATCTCACCTCCGAGGCAGGTGCGTGGGGACGGAAGGGCGTGATCGATGTCTTGCGCGCGAATCCCGACCTCCTGATCGACGACGTGTGGCGCATCTTCGAAGTCGAGGGCGGCGGCGAGAACAGCCTCGCCGCACACGACAAGTACTGCGCGGAAAGCGGGAGCTGGCGGGCCGCGCTCGTCGAGCTGAGCAACGACGGTGCCCTGAGCCGTGAGCGCCTGCTCGACGCGAGCCTCGACGCTTTGCAACGAGGGTTCGCCCAGTTCCGCGCGCAGTGGTACTCGGCATTCCACGAGGCGCTCAGGCCGACGGCCGACGAGCGCGCCGCGAGGGCGAGCACCTACCTCTCGCTCACCGCGAGCCCAGTCGGGCCCACCGTCTCGATGGCGCTGAAGGCGCTTCTGCAGGTCGAGGGGGCGACTCCCCTCGACGCGGTCGAAGTCGTGGCGCAGATCGGACCGGCGGTACTGGCTCCGAGCAAGGCTTCCGCCACCCAGGCGCTCGGACTGTTGGAACGCGCGGTCGCCTCCGAGCCCGATCTCCGGCCCCGAGCCGCAAGCCTTGTCGCCGAAGCACTCGGTCATGGGAGCGCCGACGTGCAGAAGGTCGCGCTCGAGAAGCTCCACGTGTGGTTCCCGACGCCACCGGACGATCTCGCCGCGTCCGTTCGGTCATTCGCCCCCGGCTGCCATCCGTCGGTGCGCTCCGCGATCGACTCGTGGCTCGGAGTTGCCAAGACCTCCGTCGCGGGTTCGACACCGAAGTCCGCATCGTCGCCGAAGGCGGTGAAGCGCTCGATCACCGAGGTCGAGTGGCTCGGTCAGGAGCGGAAGCTGACTCCCATCGTCGACCTCGTCGATCTGCTCGAGCGGATCGCCACGTCGCTGGAGACACCTGGCGGTGCCGACGATATCGAGCTCCTCGTCGGCGGGCTCGCCGCAACCGGTCACGGTGCATCGGCGCAGCAGCGGCAAGCGCTGACCCTCGGCCGGCGGGCGACGAAGCTCAGCCGGAGCGATCGACCGTCCCAACGCCTCATCGCCCGGCTCGTCATTGCTTGGACCACTCCCGAGCAGCTCGAAGCGACTGCTCCCGACGAGCCTGGCGCGACGCTCACGCTCGACGAGCTCCTGTGCCGGCGCATCGAGCTCGTCGAAGGCCAGGTGCGGACAGGCCAACCGTTCACTCCCATCGCCGCGCCGACTCATCGGCACGGCGTCATCGATCCGGTGGTCTTCGTCGAGCGGCTGGCTGCTGCGACCGCGGCGCCGCATCCCGTCGAGCTGACGACTGCACTTCTGAGGCTCGCGCCCGACGTCAAGCGATTGCAGGAAGCGAGGAGCGGACTCACGGGACACGCGCCGGTCGCTCGTTGGCTCGAGGGCTGGGCGGAGCACTGTGAACGAGACGCCTCTCGCGAGCCGGGGTGGAACGCGTCATCGTGGACGGCGTCCAGCGGTTCGACGTACCACGACCTCCATGTCGACGGCCTCGATGCGATCACTCCACTGAGTTCGCCGCTGACGGTGACGCTGGTGCCGGGACGTTGGCGACGCTTCGCGCAGGACGCGGCGGGCGTCGAGTGGATGGGGTCGATCATCCCGGGGCTTCCCGGCGCGTGGGCGCGTCTCGGGGCCTCGACGATCGGCCCGACCTACGGCATCCGCGACGTCGCCCACGGCGACCCCGCCTACCTCGAGCGCTTCTTCGACGCCGGTGCTCCGTTGCCGGGCGACGCGCAGCTCCTCGTTGCGCTCGCCCTCAACGATCAACGCGCGTCCGTTCGCACCGTGGCTGTCGATCTCTGCGTCGCGACCTTCGGCGACGGTCGTCTCGTCCCCGGCGACCTCGGATCGCAGATCGGGCGCCTCGCGAGCACCGGGCTCGTCACGCCGGCTCGGTGGGGGGCTCCCCTCGCTGACGTCGCGGCGGCGTCACCGGATCATCGGCGCGCGGTGCTGCAATCCGTGGAGCGCGCCGTCGCGGTCGCACAGCCGCGCAAGCCTCAGGATCTGCTCACCCTCCTCGAGCTCTTCGAGACGCTCGCGCTCGAGACTGCGGGCGCGGTCGGGGACGAATCGGCACGATCGGCACTCACCGCGCTCACGGGCACGAGCAAGACCGGCAGGACCGCAGCGCGCCTCCTCGCGTTGGAGTCGACGTGACCGCGACGCTCACCGAAGAGCACGTGTACCGCTACCTCCGGCCGACGGAGGTACGGCACGACGCAGACGGCGCCGCCATCGGGCTCGCGACGTCAGGTGGATGCGCACCGAACCCGTGGCTCGCCGAGGGCTTCCTGGTCGCGCCGCAGCCCGCGGCGCGAGCGATGCTTCTCGTCGCGAACGTGGCCGCTGCCCGGTACTGGACGCCACCGAACATGGTTGCGGCAGCGATCCAGGCAGCGGACCCTGTGGTCACCGCCTCGGACGCCGCACTGCGCCTCGAGTCGTTCTCTCAGTGCTGCGGCGTGTACGCGCGGTTCGACCTGGATTGCTCCGCGCTCGACGGCCCAGTTCACGTGCACGGCACCACGAACATCGACGTCAACCCGGCGCTCCGGTCGGCGCTCGCACGCATCGGAGCGCGCGATCCATTGCATCTCGCGGTCGGACGCGACGAGGTCGCCGTCGACACGCTGGAGGGTCGCGTCATCGAGAGGAAGGTTCCGTTGCCCAGGCGCTGGGTGCGCGGCTTCGCCGAGGCGGCCGTCGCCACCGGCGCACTCGAACCCGTCTTCGAGCTGGCGAATGCGGGACTCCGCCAGTTCCTTCAGCAGCTGCCGTCGGGAAGCACCCGCGGCGTCAGCTGGGTTGTGCCCTCGGGGTCGCACGCTCGGCTCTCGACCCGCCCTTCCGCCGCCGGCGTGGCGGTCGGCGGGCTCGAACGACTGCGCGCGTTACGGGAGCTCGCCCCGTTCGTCCGGTCCGCGACTGTGTTCGGCACCCGCGGCAGTTCCGCCTCGGACGCGGGTGGATGCAGCGTGTGGTCGATGTCGATCGAGGGCGGGCACGTGACCTTGGCGTTGAGCCCGGAGCCCTCTCGCGGGTTCTCCGGTGAAGGCGGTTTGCTGCTCGCAGCGCTGCACGGACTCGACGCGAAGCTCGACGCGGCCGCGGCCGGTCGTCTCGGATACGACGTCGCGAGCTCGGAGTGGTTCCCGCGGGAGCTTCCCTTCGGCCGTCGTGTCCTCGAAGAGCCCGGCGGTCGACTCGAGGCGGCTCGTCAGCTGGTGGCGTCGAACGCAGTCGAGGTGCTCGACGGGGCGAGCGACTCGGTCGTCACGAGCGGCGCCAACGAGTACCGCGTCCGTCTCGTCGACGGCAGCTGGCGGTGCACGTGCCCGTGGTGGGGGAAGCACCGCGGCGACCGTGGCCCGTGCAAGCACATCCTCGCGACGATCATCGCTTCGACGCCGGACTGAGCTCGGCGAGCGGCACGTCGACCGACGTCAGCCGTCGGACGTCCACCGGCGAGCCGCTCTCGACGATCGCCTTGAGGTCGTCGATCACATCCCAGATGCTCACCGACATGGCGGCAGTCACGACGCCGCCCCGGTGCCAGAACGCGATGAACGCACGCGCGTCGACATCGCCTCGAATCACGACCGCGTCGTCGGGTGACGCGTGACCCACGTACTCGAGACCGAGCTCGTATTGGTCGGAGAAGAAGTAGGGCAGACGTTCGTAGGGCTCGCGTGCGACCCGCGGCGTTGCGTCCGGCCGCGAACCCCTGGTTGAGGGCGTTCGCCCAGTGCTCGACTCTGAGGTAGCTCTCGTAGTGCGGATGCCATGCGTTCGCGACGTCGCCGGCGGCGTAGATGCCCGGCACGGTCGACTCGAGGTGGTGGTCGACCACGATCCCGTTGTCGACCCTGATGCCCAGGGCGGCCTCAGCGAGCTCCACCCTGGGCACCACGCCGACGCCGACCACGACGACGTCCGCGACCTCGATCCGTCCATCAGCGAGCACGACCTGCTCGACACGCCCCGCACCTCGGAGCTCGCGCACTGCCGACCCCATGCGGAGCGTGACTCCGTGGTCCGCGTGCAGCCGCAGGAACATCTCGCTGACCTCGTCACCGACCACACGCCGGAGGGGCGCCGGACCGGGATCGACGAGCACGACGTCGACGCCCATCTGCCGAGCGGAGGCGGCGACCTCCGAGCCGATCCACCCCGCTCCGATGACAACGACGCGGGCCGTGTCTCGGATCGCCTCCCGGAGCGCGAGCGAGTCGTCGAGAGTGCGGAGGTAGTGCACGCCGTCGAGATCCGCTCCGAGGATGTCGAGTCGCCGCGGTGCTGCGCCGGTCGCCAACACCAGAGAGTCGAACGGGATCTGGAGTCCACCTGCGAGGCGCACCCGGCGACCCGCGGGGTCGATGCCCGTGATCTCGTCGGAGACGAGCTCGATCTCGTGCTCGCCGTAGTAGCCGATCGGATGGACGCGGGCCGAGTCGGGCTCGGCCTCACCTCGCAGCACGGTCTTCGAGAGCGGCGGGCGCTCGTAGGGCAGATGCGGCTCATCACCGACCAGCACGATGCGGCCCTCGTATCCGGCGTCACGCGCTCCTTCAGCGGCCTTCGCGCCCGCGAGGCTCGCGCCCACGATCACGAGCGTCGCGGCCTGTCGTCACCGCGACGCCGCCGCGACCGGCACGGCCGCGGTTACCTCGGCGGTGTGCTTGCCGTCGAATGTCGTGGCCAGACGGGCGAGCGCAAGCGCGGCGAGCAACAGACCGAAGTCACGCAGCGCGACGTCGTAGTAGTCGGCGAGGATCAGCAGGTTGACGATGATCCCGGCGAGCCAGGCGGCGACGAGGTAGCCGCCGAACTTCGGGCGGACGGCAACGACCAATCCGGCGACGATCTCGATGACGCCGACGGCGAGCATCGCCTGGTGGGCGTTGCCGGGGATCAGGTCGTCGATCTGGGGCGCCAGGTAGATGGGCCAGTCGACGAGCCAGTTCAGGAACTTGTCGAGGCCGAAGAGGATGGGGGCGACGATGAAGCCGATCCGCAGGATCGAGAACGCCTGGTAGGCGGGATCTGCGAGCCGGGGACGCTCGAGAGCAACCATTTGGGGCTCCTTTCTAAAGATGGAACTCTTTGACTTTAGAATGAGGCGATCTCTTGCGTCAAGCAGATTCGCTTTTAGAATGGTCCCATGAGTCCCCTGACCGACCTGGAGTCGCGGATCGCCGCGATCGCCGCGCTCGACCAACCCGTGCGGCGCGACCTGTACCGCTTCCTCGCGACGGCCGACGACTGGACGGGTCGCGACGAGGCAGCGGAAGCCCTCGGCGTTCCACGATCAGTCGCCGCGTTCCATCTCGACAAGCTCGCCGATGCCGGGCGTGCTCGAGGTGCGGTTCGAGCGAACGACGGGACGCACGGGCCCCGGCGCCGGCCGCCCTTCGAAGCTCTACCGGCCGAGCCGCGACGAGGTCGCCGCCTCGGTGCCCGACCGCCGGTACGACCTCGCCGGTTCACTCCTCGCGGCCGCGATCGCGGAGTCGACGCGTTCGGGGCTGCCTGTGACGCAGTGCCTCGAGGTTGCCGCCCACGCGGCCGGCCGGGAGATCGGCGAGGACGCCGGGGAAGCCGTGCGCGTCGCAACGTCGCGAGATGCGCGACGGGACGCCGTCGTCGACGTGCTGTCGCGTCACGGCTACGAGCCCGAGGTCGGACGCCGCAAGGAGATCGCGCTGGCGAACTGTCCTTTCCACCGCCTCGCCGAAGAGGAGCGCGAGCTCGTGTGCGGGATGAACCTCCACTTCCTCGATGGGCTCCTCGAGGGGATGGCATCGAGCGACCAACTGACCGCGCGCCTCGATCCCTCGCCCGGCTATTGCTGCGTGCGCATCGCAGCCGCCTGAACCTACGGTGTCGCCATGACACCCGAGGGACTCGACTTCTACCGCGCCGCGGCGGCGATGACGGAGCTCCCCGACAACCCAGCGGTGGCCGGTGTCCCTTACGATCTCGACGCGATGCGCAGCACCGTGCAAGGCCTTCTCCTCCACCGCGATTGGGCAACGGCCTACGGCGTACCCAAAGACGCGATCCGCATCGACGAGCAGAACCTCCGCTCGACGAAGGAGGTGCTCGGCCGCGCGCTCGAGATCTCCGATGAACCGGTCACGACGGCGCGGCCCCCGGTCGATCGAGTGCTGTGCATCTGCCGGCACTTCACGCTGCTCCACACCGCGTTCCTTCGCGAGCACGGTGTGCCGGCGCGCGTCCGGTGCGGCTTCTCGAACTACTTCGACCGGTCGAAGTGGTACGACCACTGGATCACCGAGCGCTGGGACGGCGAACGGTGGGTTCGCGACGACCCGCAGATCGACGAGCTGCAGGCCACGACGGTGAACCTCGACTTCGACCCGTACGACCAGCCGCCGGGCAAGTTCCTTGCGGGGAGCGAGGCGTGGATCGCGGCACGAGCGGGCGACGTCGACCCGAGCCTCTTCGGCATCTTCGACATGTGGGGGATCAAGTTCATCTCGGGGAACGTGATCCTCGACTTCGCCTGCCTCAACAAGGTCGAGCTGCTGCCGTGGGACGGTTGGGGGATGATGACTGGCCCGCACGCTCCGCTCACCGACGACGAGGGCTCCATCCTCGATGACCTCGCGAAGCTCGTCGTGAGTGACGACTACGACGCGATTCGAGATCGCTACGAGACCGACGACCGACTGCGCGTACCGGCCGACATCACCACGTTCACACCGGCGGCCGCGGGGCCGACCGCGGTCCACCTGGAGCTCTGATCACATGACGGTTCGATGGGGCATCGCGGCACCGGGTGGCATCGCTACACAGTTCGCAGAAGGGCTCGCGCTGATCGACGACGCGGAGCTCGTCGCGGTCGGATCGCGGGCGAAGGAACGCGCCGACGCGTTCGGAGAGCGCTTCGACATCCCGAATCGGTACGGGTCCTACGAGGACCTCATGGGTGATCCGACCGTCGACATCGTCTACGTCGCGACCCCGCACGCACAGCACGAAGCGGTCGTGCTCGCCGCTCTCGAGGGCGGCAAGCACGTCTTGTGCGAGAAGCCGTTCGCGCTGAACGAGAAGCAGGCGCGG
This sequence comes from uncultured Acidimicrobiales bacterium, assembly GCA_963802505.1. GTDB lineage: Bacteria > Actinomycetota > Acidimicrobiia > Acidimicrobiales > DATKAS01 > DATKAS01. The sequence goes on from CAWDJB010000002.1 coordinate 533,838, forward strand.
CGGATGGCCGACGCGGCCCGCTCCCGCGGCCTGTTCGCGATGGAGGCGCTCTGGAGTCGCTTCCTTCCCTCGTATCGAGTGCTCGCCGAGCTTCTGCGCGAAGGCCGTATCGGTGAGCCCTTGCTCGTCGAGGCCGACTTCGGGTTCCGCTTGCCCGTGATGCCCGAGCACCGCCTCTTCGACCTCGCGCAGGGCGGCGGCGCGCTGCTCGACCTCGGCATCTATCCCCTGCAGCTCTGCTCGATGGTGTTGGGCGTGCCCGACTCAGTCGTCGCCAAGGCGCACGTCGGCGTGACCGGCGCCGACGAACAGGTCGCCGCCGTCCTCCATCATCCGGCAGGCCGGCTCGGCGTGATCAAGGCCGCGAGCCGCATCGCGCTGTCGAACACCGCCCGCATCTCGGGATCGGACGGCTGGATCGAATTCCCGGCGTGGATGCACCGTCCGACGCGCGTCGGCGTGGGTTCCGGCAACACGGTGGACTGGATCGAGGCCGACTACGAGGGTGAGGGTCTGCGCTTCCAAGCCGAGGAAGTGCATCGGTGCCTCGCGGCGGGCCAGACCGAGAGTGCAGTCGCCCCGCTCGAGGAGACGCTCGCGCTTGCACACACGATGGACCAGATTCGCTCGCAGATCGGCGTCGTCTACGACGCAGACAAGTAGTCAGTCGTCGTGGGCGGCGTACACGCAGGTCCAGAAGTCTTGGACCACCGCGGGCGGCGGGAACGGCCCGGTGAAGCTGTCGGTCGTGAGGATCGTGCCGACGAGCCGCTCACGCGGATCGTTCGACCACGAGGAGCCCATGCCGCCGTCCCATCCGTAGCTGCCGATCGAGTGCGCGATGCCGGTGCGACGCACTTGCACCCCGACGCCGAAACCCCATCCCTGCGAACCGTCAGGTGACGGGCCTGCGGCGCCGTCGAGCACACCGATCTGGTCGGTCGTCATCGCCTCGACCGCTGCACGCGAGATGAGCCGCGACCCGTCGGGCAGCTGTCCGTCGGCGAGCAGCATGCGAGCGAACGCGTGCACGTCGTCGACCGTCGAGACCAAGCCGGCCGCGGCGTCGGGGAACGCCGGAGGCTTCGACCACTGACCATCCGGAGCGTCGTAGACCGTCCGCGCTTCGGTGGCCGGGTCGACGGCGTAACAGGTGCCGAGCCGGTCGGTCTGCTCGGCGAAGAACCCCGTGTCGCGCATGCCGAGCGGTTCGAACAACCGCTCGCGCATGAACTCGTCGAGGGGCTGACCGGCAGCGCGGGCGATGAGCACACCGAGCACCATCGAGCCCACGTTGTAGAGCCACCTCTCGCCGGGCTGATACTGCAACGGCAGCGTCGACAGACGCCGGATCCATTCGTCGGGTTCGGGCGGGCCTTGCGGCTCGGGCGGACCGGCGCCCAAGCCCAGGTCGGCCATCGCGTCCATGAGGGGCCACGGCCACGGCGCAGCGAAGTCCATCCCGATGCCGAGCCGGAACGTGAGGACGTCGCGCACCGTGATGGAGCGCGCCGCGGGCACGGTCTCGCCGTCGAATGGTCCGCGACCGTCGACGAGGACGTTGCGGCCCGCGAGCTCGGGCAGCAGATCGTCGACCGGCTCGTCGAGTCGGAGCCGACAATCCTCGACGAGGATCAGCGCAGCAACCGCGCTCATCGGCTTCGTCATCGACGAGAGGCGGAAGATCGAGTCGCGAGAGATCGCCCGCCGCTCGCCCCGCGTCAAGGTGCCGGCGACGCCGACTTCGACGTCACCGTCGCGCGCTGCGAGCCAGGCGAGACCTCCGGCGTTTCCCAGATCGACGTGCTCGGCCATGGCGTCGTGAAGGCGACCCAACCGTGTCTTCTCGAATCCGCTCATACCCCCACGTACCCTACGACCGATGTCCTTCGACGCGATCGTGGTCGGGGCGGGAGTGTCGGGGCTCTACCAGCTCCACGCGCTGCGAGAGCTCGGCCTGACAGTGCACACGTTCGAAGCTGGCGGTGACGTCGGCGGCACGTGGTATTGGAACCGCTATCCGGGTGCCCGGTTCGACTCGGAGAGCTACTCGTACGGATACTCGTTCTCGCCCGAGCTGCTCGACACATGGGACTGGAGCGAGCACTTCTCGGCTCAGCCCGAGACCCTCCGCTACCTGCAGCACGTCGCCGACCGCCTCGATCTCCGCCGCGACATCACGTTCGACACGCGCGTCGAGGCGATGACGTGGGATGAAGAGACGAGGATGTGGACCGTCGCGCTCGACAACGGCAGCGAGGCGACGGCGCGGTTCGTGATCTTGGCAACCGGTGTGCTGTCCGTGCCGCTGATGCCAGACATCCCGGGCGTCGAGCGCTTCAGAGGCGAGTCTTTCCACACCGCGAGCTGGCCTCACGATCGGGTCGACCTGTCGGACCGACGGGTGGCCGTGATCGGCACCGGCGCCACGGCCGTGCAGCTCATCACCGAGATCGCGAAGGCTGTCGGCCATCTCACGGTGTTCCAGCGCACTCCGAACTGGTGCGCTCCGCTGCACAACGGGCCGATCGATGCGGACGAGCAGGCGTCGATCCGCGAGCGCTATGCCGAGATGTTCGAACGGTGTCGAAACACGTACGGCGGCTTCATCCACGATGCCGATCGACGCAAGGCGCTCGAGGTCTCCGATGAGGAGCGCATCGCTTTCTACGAAGAGCTGTACGCGCAGCCGGGCTTCGGCATCTGGATGGGCAACTTCCGCGACGTGCTGGTGAACGAAGAGGCCAACGCGACGCTGAGCGAGTTCATGACCCACAAGATCCGCGAACGAGTGCGCGACCCGGAGGTCGCCGACAAGCTGATCCCGACCGATCACGGGTTCGGGACGCGTCGAGTTCCGCTCGAGTCGGGCTACTACGAGGTCTTCAACCAGCCCAACGTCGAGCTCGTCGACGTCCGCGAAACGCCGATCGTCGAGATCACCGAGAGCGGCATCCGCACGACCGCCGCAACCCACCAGTGCGACGTGATCATCTTCGCCACGGGCTTCGATGCCGTCACCGGCTCGTTCGACAAGATCGAGGTGACGGGCGTCGGTGGCGAGAGCTTGCGCGCCGCTTGGGCAGCGGGACCGAAGACCTACCTCGGGCTCGGAGTCGCTGGGTTCCCGAACCTGTTCATGCTGGTCGGCCCGCACAGCGCGGCGAGCTTTTGCAACATGCCTCGCTGCATCGAGCACAACGTCGAGTGGCTGGCGACGCTTGTCCAGGACATGAGGTCGGCGGGGAAGACGCGCGTCTGCCCGACACCCGACGCACAAGACGAGTGGACCGACGAGGTCATCGAGGCCGCGCAGCGGATGCTCTTCTCGAAGGTCGACTCGTGGTTCACCGGCACGCGATCGCAGAGCTACAAGGGCGCCGGGCGAACAGTGCTGCTCTACACCGGTGGCTTCCCGAAGTTCCAGGAACGGTGCCGCGACGTCGCCGGCGCCGGCTACGCCGGCTTCGACCTCGCGTAACAATGCTGTCGTGCGTTACCTCTTCGGCGACACGGTGCTCGACACCACGCGGTACTCCTTGTACCGCAACGAAGAGCCACAGCACGTCGAGCCGCAGGTGTTCGACGTGCTCGCGCACCTCGTCGAGAACCGCAATCGGGTGGTGTCGAAGAACGAGCTGCTCGACCAGGTATGGGGGCACCAGTTCGTCACCGAGTCGGCGCTGACGACGCGCATCAAGCAGCTGCGACAAGCGGTCGGCGACACGGGGAAGGACCAGAGGGTCGTGCAGACGATCCACGGGCGCGGATATCGGTTCGTCGCGACGGTGCAAGAGGTCGCCGACGCGGTGGAGCGGCCGCGGCTCGAGGTGCCGGAAGAGCTGCGACAGGACATCCAGTTCTGCACCGCCGACGACGGCACTCGCCTCGCGTTCGCGACGATCGGCACGGGGCCGCCCCTCGTTCGGGCAGCACACTGGATCACGCACCTCGACTACGACTGGCAGAGCCCAGTGTGGCGGCACTGGCTCGTCGGCCTCGCGCACAACCGCACGTTGGTGCGCTACGACGAGCGCGGCAACGGCCTCTCCGATCACGACGTCGACGACTTCTCGTTCGAAGCGATGGTGCGCGACCTCGAGACCGTCGTCGACGAGCTCGGGCTCGAGCGCTTCCCGATCCTCGGCCTGTCCCAGGGCGGCGCCATCGCGGTCACGTACGCGGCGCGCCATCCCGAGCGGGTCAGCCATCTCATCCTGGTCGGCGCCTACTGCCAAGGCCGGCTGGCGAGAGCCGAGACCGACGAGGAGATCCGCGAAGCGAACATGCAGTTCGAGATGGTGCGGCTCGGCTGGGGGAAGGATGACCCGGGCTTCCGGCGATTCTTCGTGTCCCGGTTCGTCCCCGACTCCTCCGTCGAGCTGTGGGATGCCTTCGCCGAGCTGCTGCGGCGCACGACCTCGCCGGCGAACGCAGCGCGACTGCTCGAGTCGTGGGCGACCATCGACGTGCGCGAGACCGCGCGCTTGGTGAAAGCGCCGACGCTGGTGATGCATGCTCGCGACGACATGTCGATCCCCTGGGAGCAGGGACGGCTGTTCGCCTCGCTCATCCCGGGGGCGCGTCTCGTGCCGCTGTCCTCCCGCAACCATCTGCTGCGGGAGGACGAGCCCGCCTGGCGGGAGCTGCTCTCCGAGATCGATGGGTTCCTGGAGACGTGATGAAGTGGCCTGAAGGGTTCATGTGGGGAAGTGCCGCATCGTCGACGCAATGCGAAGGTGCCGCGCCCGCGTCCGACTGGTGGGACTGGGAGCGCGCCGGCCGCGCGCCGATCTCGGGTGAGGGCAGCGGCTTCGCGTCGCGGCATGCCGAGGACTTCGCGCTGCTCGCCTCGCTCGGTCTGACGCACCACCGTCTCTCGATCGAGTGGGCGCGCATCGAGCCCGAGCCCGGCGGGCACGACCCGGCCGCCGTCGATCACTACCGAGGCGTGCTCACCGCGGCACGAGATGCGGGGCTGACACCCTGGGTGTGCCTTCACCACTTCACGCTCCCCCGCTGGTTCGCAGCGGACGGGGGCTTCCTCGAGGAACGCGGACGCACCGTTGCGTGGAGGCGGCACGTCGAGTTCATGGCCGAGACGTTCGGCGACCTCGTTGGCGGATGGCAGCCCGTGAACGAGACGAACTACTACGCGCGCGCGGCCTTCGGCGGCGGTGGATGGCCGCCCGGCACCAATGATCGCGAGCAGGTGGCGCTCGTCGACGAGGCCATCCAGCTCGCCACCGCCGAGGCGGCGGTGCGGTTGCGCGAGACCGGTGCACCGGTCTCGTCGATCTTCGGCTTGTCGGCGATCGTGCCGCAGGACGACCTCCCCGAGACACGGGGCTACGCCGCCGCGATGCACGAGCTGCTCTGGACGCCCGGCCTCGGCCTGCAGCGCGATGGCGTGCTTCGGGTGCGTCACCGCGACCCGATCGAGCGGCCCGATCTCGCGGGAGCCTTCGACCTCCTCGGGTTCTCCTACTACTCGGCGATGGGTGTGCGGGACGGCCGTCTCGCCGTGCATCCGCCGGACGCTCCGTTGTCGCCGCTCCGGTACGGCATCTGGGCCGACGGGTTGGCGCTGGTCCTCGACCGCCTCGGGCAAGAGGTGCCCGGAACGCCGCTGCTCGTCGCCGAGTACGGCATCGGCACGGCTGACGATGAGCAGCGCGCCGCGTACATCCAACGCGGGATCGAGGTCGTGCACGACGCGATCGAGCGAGGGATCGACGTGCGCGGCTTCTTCCACTGGACTGCCGTCGACAACTACGAGTGGCTCCACGGCTACGACGTCTCGTTCGGCATCATCGACGCCGACCGCAACGTCCGCCCGAGCGCTGGCGTGCTTCGGCGTGAGGCGCTCGGGGCGTGAGCGACGAGCTGCAGCCTTACCCCGACGGCCGCTGGAGCCTGTCCGACCATCCGCCCGACCGAACAGCCACCATCTGGTGTCGCGGCAACGTGGGCGAGGTCTTTCCGCACGTGATGACGCCGCTCAGCTTCTCGCTGTACGTCGGAGCGATCGCCCGCGGCCAAGCGAGTGCGGTGCGCGAGTGGGGCATGGTGACGGCGAAGCAGTACGCCGAATTCGACCCCGCCGAGGCATGGGGCACCGGCGTGTTCGGTGGCTATCTCTACGGCAATGTCACGCTCTCACGCACTGCTGTCGCCCGGTCGCCGGGGCTCACCATCGAGCTGATCGACGAGCAGATGTTCGGGCTGAGCGATGCGCCGCCGCATCACCGCGGCAAGGGCGAGCGCAATCTTCCGGCGGCGGCAAAGACCGCGCGCAAGCTGATCGCGACGCTGTGGCGCTCCGATGACACGCGGCTCCGCGCCGACCAAGCCGACATCGCTCGTTACGTCGCAGCACAGCCCGACATCGGCACGGCGTCGAACGACGAGCTCCTCGCCATCGCCCGCTCGCTTCCGCCGTGGACCGAGCGGATGATGCATCACCTCCTCGCTATCAGTGCGGCTGCAGGAATCTCGCGATCGATGCTCGAACGGTCGGTCGCCGGCCTCGATGAACCCGGGCTCGAGAACAGGCTCACCGCGGGGCTGGGCACCGTCGAATCGGCCGAACCGGCGCAGGAGCTGTGGCGCCTCGGCCGAATGGTGTCGGCGAGCGACGCGCTCACCTCGATGTTCGACCAAGGCCTCGACGACCTCCAGGCCCGGGTCGACGCTGCTCCTGAGGCCGCCGAGCTGCGCGTCGAGCTCGCAAGGTTCCGGGCGCGCCACGGGGCCCGCGGCCCCGACGAGTGGGAGCTCGCATCGCCCACGTGGGGAACCGACGCGTCGATCTCGCTCGCGATGATCGATCGACTGCGTCGAGCACCGTCTGACCGCGACCCGATGGTCGTCGGCGCCCGGTTGGCGGCAGAGCGAGCCGCGCTCACGACCAGCGTGCGAGACCGGCTGGCGCGGTTCCGGCGGCCTCTGTTCGACAGAGCCGTCCGTGCGACGGCCGCGTACGGCCCGCAGCGCGAGGCGACGAAGGCGGCCTTCGTCCGGGCGTTGTACCCCGCCCGACTGGCTCTCGCCGAGCTCGGCCGCCGGTCGGGGCTCGCCCACGACGACTTCTTCTTGCTCACGTTCTCCGAGGTGGAGACGCTGGCCGCGGGTGGCGGAAGGCCGACCGATCTCGACGACCGTCGCCGTCGACGCGAGTACCTGCAGGCACGCGTGCCACCGTTCTGGTTCCAGGGCCAGATCCCGGCGCCATCGACCTGGCCGCTACGCGCCGAGCAGCAGCGCCCCGACGCGCAGGCACGCACCATCGTCGGCATGGGCGTGTGCTCGGGCGTCGCGACCGGCACCGCTCGAATCGTGACGAGCCCCGACGAGCCCGGTGACCTGAGTCCGGGCGACATCCTCGTCGCGCCGATCACCGATCCGGCCTGGACGCCCCTCTTCTTGGCCGCGGCAGGCGTGGTCGTGGACGTCGGTGCGCAGCAGAGCCACGCGGCGATCGTGTCCCGCGAGCTCGGCATCCCGGCCGTTGTGAGCGCGACGGGAGCGTCGTCGACCATCCCGAACGGGGCGCTCGTGACGGTCGACGGGTCGACGGGCATCGTGACCATTCACGCCACGACGGCCGTGTGAAAGGCTCGGCCCCAAGGAGGCAGTCATGCCGAAGTACATGTTCCAAGCGCAGTACTCGTCCGAGGCGGCCAAGGGCCTGCAAAAGGCTGGCGCGGCCAGCCGGGTGAAGGTCGTGACCGAGATGTGTGCCGGATTGGGAGGCGCACTCGAGTCGTTCCACTTCGCCTTCGGCGACGTCGATGCGTACGTGATCTGCGATCTCCCCGATGACGGGGCCGCCGCCGCGGTGTCCTTCGCGGTCAGCACCGGCAGCACGATCGGGATCAAGACGGTCAAGCTCATGACCGTCGAGGAGGTCGACGCGGCCCTGAAGCGGTCGGTGAGCTACCGGCCGCCGGGCAGCTGACGCAAACGCGCTCTCATCGAACCTGAGTAACGTGCCCCGAGGCTCTCATCGGGGGTACGTCACATGGCCACATCGGGTTCGATCCTCGGCAACGCAGTCCGCCGGCTCGAAGATCCGACGCTGTTGACCGGCGGCGGAAAGTACGTCGACGACCTGGTCGAGCCGAACATGGCCCACATCGCGTTCGTGCGATCACCGATCGCCCACGCCAAGGTGGCGTCGGTCGACGTGAGCGACGCGGCGTCGATGCCCGGCGTGGTCGCGGTGTACCACGCGGCGGGCGACGACCTCGGGGTCCCCGGCCTGCAGGGCTTCGCGATGATGCCGCCCACCCTGAACCGACCGGTGTTCGCTTCCGACACGGTGCGCTTCGTCGGCGACATCGTCGCCGCGGTCGTGGCCGACACGAAGGCGCAGGCGATGGATGCCGCCGAGGCCGTGGTCGTCGACTACGACCCGCTGCCCGCGGTGATGACCGCCGCCGAAGCGCTCGCACCTGACGCGACGTTGCTGTTCCCGGAGCACGGCTCGAACATCTGCTTCGGCACCGAGTTCCCCGAGGGCGACGACTCCGACCCGATCCAAGGCGCGGCGGCCATCGGCGAGGTGACGATGGTGAGCCAGCGGCTCGCGGGCGTGCCGATGGAGACCAACGGGATCCTCGCGGTGCCCACCGACGGCGGCCTCACCCTGTGGGTCTCGCACCAGGCGCCGCACTCGGCGCACGGCACCTATGCGCCGATGCTCGGCCTCGAGCCCGAGAACCTCCGCGTCGTGTGCCCGTGGGTCGGCGGCGGCTTCGGGCCCAAGGCCGCGACCTACGTCGAGCATCTCGTCGCTGGCGCGGCGGCGCTGAAGCTCGGTCGCCCCGTGAAGTGGATCGCAACCCGGTCCGAAGACATGGTCTCGCTCGTGCAGGGTCGCGACTACACGATGACCGCGCGGCTCGGCGTCGGCTCCGACGGCAAGATCGTGGGCCTCGACGTGTCGGTCGTCGCATGCGCAGGGGCGTACCCGGCGATCGGCGCCATCCTCCCGATGCTCACGCAGATGATGGCGGTAGGCGTCTACGAGATCCCGAAGGTGCGGTCGAAGGCCGTGATGGCGCTGACGAACAACACGACGATCGGCGCCTACCGCGGGGCCGGTCGGCCCGAGGCGACTCAGCTGATCGAGCGGGTGCTCGACGTCGCCGCGAGCGAGATCGGCATGGACCCGGCCGAGATCCGCCGGGTGAACTTCCTCCAGCCCGAGAGCTTCCCGCTCACGACGCCGACGGGCGCGAACTACGACAGCGGCGAGTACGAGAAGGCGCTCGACGCGGCGCTGAAGGCGTCGGACTACAAGAGCCTTCGGGCTGAGCAGTCGAAGCGCCGGACAGCGGGAGATCCGAAGGTGCTCGGCATCGGCGTCTCGTCGTACGTCGAGGTGACCGCACCCGTCGGCTTGCACGTCGAGTACGGCGCGGTCGAGGTCAACGACGACGGCACGGCGACGGTCTACGCCGGCACGAGCGTCCACGGCCAGGGTCACGCGACCGCCTTCGCGATGCTCGCCAGCGACGTCCTCGGGATCCCCATGGACCAAATCAACCTCGTGAACTCCGACACCGACCGAGTGCCGCGCGGTGCGGGCACGATGGGCTCGCGTTCGTTGCAGACCGCGGGCAGCGCGATCCACGTCGCATCGAACGAGGTGTTCTCGCGAGCCCAGAAGATCGCTGCCCATCTGCTCGAAGCGTCGCCCGACGACATCGTCGCCGGTGAGGGTGGAGTGCACGTCGCGGGCGTGCCGGCCAACGCGCTGTCCTGGGCCGACCTCGCGAGTGCGTCGCGCGATGCGTCGAAGCTGCCGTCGGGTCTCGAGCCCGCCCCATTGCGGCACGAGCTCGACTTCGACGGAAGCGACTCGACCTACCCGTTCGGCTCACACGTGTCGGTCGTCGAGGTCGACACCGAGACCGGTGACGTCACGATGCTGCGCCACGTCGCCGTCGACGACTGCGGCCGCATCCTCAATCCGATGCTCGTGAACGGCCAGCAGCACGGCGGCATCGCCCAGGGCGCTGCTCAGGCGCTGTACGAGTGGATGCAGTACGACACCGACGGCAACCCGCTCACGTCGACGCTCACCGACTACCTCATGCCCTCCGCCGCGGAGCTGCCCAGCTTCGAGGTGTCGAACACGCAGACCGACAGCCCTCGGAACCCGCTCGGAGCGAAGGGCATCGGCGAGTCAGGCACGATCGGCTCGACACCGGCGATCCACAACGCCGTCGTCGACGCGGTCAGCCACCTCGGCGTCAAGCACATCGACATGCCGTGCACCGGTGAGCGCGTCTGGCGCGCGATCCAGGAGGCTTCGGCCTAGATCAAATCGGTGGGCCGAGGCCGGACGTGTCCGCATCCCGCTGCTCGCACACAGCCGAGAGCGCAGTGAACGACGCGTAGCCATCGGCCAGCGCGGCCGCGTCGGTGCCCGGCTCGTGGTCGACCTCGAGGCCACCGAACTCGAACTTGACGTAGCCCTCGCCGACTTCGGTGAGGTTCGTCTGCACCGCACCGAACCGGGCCAGATGCGCGGGGACGAGGCCCCGAAGGTCCTCGGGCGCGACGTCAGGAACGTTGACGTTGAGCACGATCGGGCGATCGGTCTCGATCAACCATTGGAGAACGGTGAGTGCGATCGCCTCCGCCGTTTCCCAGTGCGGCGCCTCGACGCCGGCGATCGAGAATGCTGCGGCGCGCCGGCCGAAGGTCCACGCGGTGAGGGCCGCCCCTACCGTGCCCGAGTGCAGCACCGCGTGGCCGGTGTTTGCACCGATGTTGATGCCCGACACCACGATGTCGGGCGGCTCGCCGAACGCGCCGTGCACGCCCGCGCGCACGATGAACGCAGGTGCCGCCTCGACACCGAACACCTGCGCCGCGCCCCAGCCACCGCGCCGATGGAGGAGCAACCGGCCGTCTTGCTGCACGCCGGTGAGCGACGCGCTCGCGCCACTGCTGTCCCACGCGGGCGCGGCGACGGTCACCTCCAGGCCGGCGACCTCGCATGCATGCGCGAGGGCTCGGATGCCCGGGCTGTCGACGCCGTCGTCGTTGGTCACGAGCACGCGCATCATCGATCCCCTGCGATGCGATCGAGATCCCGAATCTCGACGTGAGAGGCGAGGCGTTCGATCTCGTCCTTGCCGCCGGTGCCGAGGCCACGACGCGTGACGTTCAGAACGCCAGCCGCGGCTCCGAGTCGGAGCGCGTCGTCGAAGTCTCGACCCGCGGCGAGCGCGGTCGCCATCCCAGCGGTGAACGAGTCACCTGCGCCTCGATGGTCGATCGGATCGAGGACCGGGCCGTGGATCTCGATCACCCGTTCGTCGAACCACGCGAGCGCGGGCTCCTCCGCTCGTGAGCAGACGACGGCTTGCTGACCGTTCGCGCCGAGCTTCCCCATCCCAGCCACCAGCGCTGACAATGAATCGTCCGTCGCGTAGCCGTCGTTCACGAGTGCCTCGTGACTGACCTTTACGATCGTTGCGCCACCCGCGACCGCGGCCCGAAGCGGCTCGCCCGAAAGGTCGACGACGACGACGCGTCCGTTCGCGACGAGGTCGGCGCTCAGCCGGCGGTAGAAGTCGGCGGGCAGCAGGTCTTCCCGCTCGCCCGGCCCGCCGAGCACGGTCAGGTTCGCTTCGAGCGCCTCCACGAGCGTCGTGCCGTAGAGCTCGTCGACCTCGTGCCGTGACAACGGTGCCGCGTCCATCTCGGCGATGCGCTCTCGCTCGCCCGTCCGGCGGTCATCGACGTACGCACCGTTCGCACTCGACGCGTGCACCCATCGCAGCTCGAGCGCCTCGTCCTCGAACAGGCTGCGGAGCACTCGCCCGGTCTCTCCACCACACGTCGTGCACAGCACGACTCGGGCGCCGAGCTCGCTCACGAGCCGAGCGATCCAGAACCCTTGCCCCCCGGCGTGGAGGTGCACCTCGTCTCCGGGCCGGCCACCCATCGTCTCGATGGCAACGGTGAGCAGGGGCAGAGGAGCGAAGACGCATACCCGAGGCGCGTCTCCGTCACTCGTGGGGGCGATCAGGGGGGCCATGGTGTGCCCGTACCCAGGAGGTGAACGCTTCGATGCCATCGATGACCCGTTCGAACCGGATCGAGTGGAAGAGGTCGAAGGAGTGCTGACCTCCGGGGGCTTCCACATAGACGACCGGGTAAGCCGAGACGCTCCGTGTGCGTTCGACGAGCTCACGTGCCGCTTCCACCGAGACGTACGTGTCGTTGTTGCCATGCGCGACGAAGAGCGGCGGAGCGTCAGGGCCGACGTAGCCGAGCGGTGAGGTCAGCGGCTCACCCTCGTCAGCGGGCCCGTAATACCCGTAGAGCGAGATCGCGCCGGCGATCGACGGGTCACGGAACGAAACTGTCGTCGCGAGGTGTCCGCCCGCCGAGCTGCCGGCGACGAACACGTGGGTCGCGACCGCGCCATAGTCGCCGGCGTGCTCGCGGAGCCACTTCACCACTCTCTCGGCGTCGGCGAGTGACTCGTAGAAGCTCACCGGTCGCAACCGGTAGTTCGCGCTCACGCACAACCAACCCTCACTCGCCAGCCGGTAGATCAGCGGCCGAGCCTCGCGGTTCTTGCGCCCGCTGCGGAAGCCTCCTCCGTGGAAGTGGATCAGCACGCATCCCGTCGACGGACCTCGACGAGAGCGGTACACGTCGAGAAGGTTGGCCGCGCCGGCGTCGCCATAGGACACGTTCGCGGTGTGCGTCACGTCGCGGCGGGTCACGCTGAAGGGCGCGAGAAGGATGCGGAGCATCGGGAGCCTGCGGCGAGGCATGTCGATGCCGAGCGCGTCGCACACGGCGGAGCGCGCGACGGGGCCGGTGCGCACCGCGCGCACCACGATGACGGCGAGCGCGACCGTGGTGAGGACCGCAAGGCCGAGCGCGATCCCACCGACGGCATTGCCGAGATCCTCCTGCACCGCGGCCACGAGTGTCGCGGCCGCGACGTAGTAGAAGGCGATGAACGGCAGCTCGTTCGGGATCATCGCGAGCACCCAGCTGAGCCGACCCAGCATCATCGGGTGCCGGAGCGGCGCCGCCGCGACGAACGTGCAGACCGCGACGACGCCGACGGACAACAAGTAGCCCCAGGGCACCGTCAGGTCGTCTGCCCTCGCACCCCGACCGAGTCGAGCACCTCACCTTCGTCGTTGTGACTGTGCGTGAACCCCAGCTGACGCTCGATGCGCACTGTGTCCTCAGCCCGGTACGCCACGACGTAGGCGCGGCGGTATCCCTCGGTGAGGTTGCCTCCGGAGCCGTGCATCACCCGCTCGTTGTGCACCGTGCAGTCGCCGCGGGCGATCGGCTTCACGACGACTTGGTCGTCCTCACGCAGATCCGTGCCGAGCGCATGTGAGGTGCCCCGCCCGCCGTAGACCGGGGCGTGGGGCCGCAGCTCGGTCTCGTGGTTCGTCGCCGGCACGAACCGCATGCACCCGTTCTCGAGTGTCGAGTCGTCGACCGCCAGCCAGAACGTCGCCGTGCGGCGGTCGGGCGTGTCGGGCCAGTACGCCATGTCCTGGTGCCACGCGAAGATCGCGTCGTCTTTGTACGGCTGCTTCGCCAGCAGCTGGTCGTAGTCGATCGTCATCCCGTCGCCGCACAGCTGCGCCGCGATGTGCGCGGTGCGCCGCTCGTACACATTGTCCTGCCACTGCGGGTAATAGCGCCTCGGCAGCATCACGTTGACGATCGAGAAGTCCTCCGGTTCGCGGCCGTAGTCGCCCGCCATGTCGCAGTAGTCCTTGCCCGGCACCTCGATCTCGCGCCTCAGGAAGCGGTCGTACACCACTTCGATCTCGGCCACCTCGGCTTCCGTGAGTACACCCACGAGGTGCACAAAGCCGTCGTCCGCGAACGTCTTGCGGTCGACGTCGTCGATCTCGTAGAGCCCGTCAGGTCGCAGAGATCCCATCCCGCTGTCAGCCTCCGAGCACCATCTCGCCCGCACCGGACGGCTCGGGATCGGGCTGGCGCATCATGCGGAACGAGACGCCGAGCCCGAGCAGCGCCGCGACCAGCGGCACGATGAGCGCGACCTGCAGCGCGATGTGCCGGGCATCGGTGTTGATGCGGATGATCTCGGCCTGGATCTCAGGAGGTTCGTCCGCGAGCAGCTGCTGCAGCTGCGTGTTGCTCATGATCTGCGCGTCGTCCTCGAGGACGGCTGCGACCTGCTCCTTGTCGTCGGGAGGGAGCACCTTGCTGTCGTTGGCCATGTTCGTGAACGAGAACGACAGCGTCGCCAGCATGATGGCGCCGGCGAACGCGAGCCCGAACGAGAGGCCGAACGAGCCGCCCGCGGAGTTCACGCCCGCCGCTTCGCTCACCCGCTCCTCGGAGATCGGGGAGAGCGTGTAGTTGTTCAGCTGCGACACGAGGAGGCCGAGACCAGCGCCCGCGATGATCAGAGGAACGACGAGCCACCACCCGGAATGCGCCCGGGGCACGATCGGCAGGATCAGCACCACACCGACGGTCGCGCACACGAAGCCCGCGCGGATGATGCTGCTCGGGCGGAACTTCCCGGCCTTCTTCCCCGCGATGATCGCGACCGCGAACATGCTGAGCGACAGAGGCGCCAGCGAGAGGCCGGCCTCCATCGCGTTGTACTCGAGCACCATCTGCAGGTAGATGGGCAGGGCGATCATCAAGCCGCCCGAGCGCGATCTGCTGCATGAGCTGTCCGGAGATGCCCAAGCGGAACAGGTGCGACTTGAAGAGCCCGGGGTCGATCAGCGTCGGCTTCCCGGCCCGCTTGCGCCGCACGAGCCAGAAGCAGAACGCGGCCATCGCGACCGCACCGATCACGAGCAGAGCACCCACCGACTCGGCACCCTCCTGCCAGGCCAAGATGCTGAGGACGATCCCGCCCATGCCGAGCACCGAAAGCACGGCACCGACGGGGTCGATCTCACGAGAGCCGGTGTACGCCACGTCGTGAACCAGCCGTGACACCGATGAGCACGACCAGGATCACGAGCGCTTCGAGCGCGAACGCGACTCGCCACGAGAGGTAGGTCGTGATGAACCCGCCGAGCAGCGGGCCGACTGCAGCGGCGATCGCCGCTGACGCACCCACGAGCGCGTACACCTTCCGCTGGGCCGCGCCTTCGAAGTTGCCGTGGATCAGCGACTGCATCGACGGCAGCAGCAACGAGGCACCGAGGCCGCCGATGATCGCCCAGAAGATGATGATCGTCGTGAGGTCTCTGGGCCACCGTCATCGCGATCGCGCCGGTCATGTAGCCGAGCAGCCCGAGCACGTATGCACGCTTGCGTCCGAACAGGTCGCCGACCTTGCTGCCGATGAGGATGAACGCAGCCGACACGAGCGCCTCGAGCGCGATCGCCGACTGCACACCGCTCACGGTCGTGCCGATGTCTTGCACGACGGCGGAGATCGACACGTTCATCAGCGACGTGTCGACGACGAGGACGAACATCGCCATCGCCAACAGGAGCGCGAGCTTGGGGTCGTAGGGCGCTTCGACTTGCTCGGGCTCAGCCATTGCCCGCGGTCATAGCAGACGTCGCTCGCCTCGTGACGCGTACGGTGACAGGTCATGGCAACCCGTGTCCGGAGCCTCGAGAAGGTCATGCCCGGAGTCGGCGCCGCGCGGCGATACGAGCGCCGGTGGCTGCGGGCCGACGTCGTTGCCGGTCTCGTTCTCGCTGCGATCCTCGTGCCCCAAGGAATGGCCTACGCGGAGCTCGCGGGGCTGCCCGCAGTCACCGGTCTGTACACGACGATCGGGTGCCTCGTCGGCTACGCGATCTTCGGCCCGTCACGGGTGCTCGTGCTCGGACCCGACTCGTCGATCTCACCCATGATCCTCGCCGCCCTGACGCCACTGCTCGTCGCGGGCGACGATCCGATGAAGGCGATCGAGCTCGCCGGCATGCTCGCGCTGCTCGTCGGGATCATCGAGATCGGCCTCGGGGTAGCAAAGCTCGGATTCGTCGCCGACCTCCTGTCGAGCGAGGTGCAGGTCGGCTACATGAACGGCCTGGCGGTCACCATCGTCGTCAGCCAGCTGCCGAAGCTCTTCGGGTTCTCGACCGACGCCGACGGCTTCTTCGAGGAGGTGGGCGCGTTCTTCACCAACCTCGACGAGACGGTCGGGCGAGCTCTCGGGGTCGGCGTCGCCGTGCTGGTCGTCCTGCTCGTGCTTCCGAAGGTGACCAAGCGCGTGCCCGCCGTCTTGGTTGCGGTCGCAGGCGCAACCGCTCTCTCGGCGATCCTCGAGCTCGCGTCGAAAGGCGTGGCCACGGTCGGCACCTTGCCGCAGGGTGTTCCTACGCCGAAGCTGCCGTGGACCGAGCTCAACGACGTCGGGCCGCTCTTCGTCGCCGCCGTGGGCATCACCCTCGTGTCGCTCACCGACACGATTGCGACCGCGTCGAGCTTCGCTGCCCGGCGGGGTGACGAGGTCGAGCCCAATCAGGAGATGATCGGGATGGGCGCCGCGAACGTCACCGCCGGCTTGATCCAGGGTTCGCAGTGTCGACGAGCGGATCGCGCACCGCGGTCGCCGAGCAGTCCGGGGCAAAGACGCAGCTGACCGGGCTGGTGGGTGCAGGGGTCGTCGTGATCCTCCTTCTGTTCTTGAACTCACTGCTCGCCGACCTCCCGCAGTCCGCGCTCGCGGCCGTCGTCATCGCCGCGGCGCTCTCGCTCATGGACGTGTCGTTGCTGCTGAAGTACGCGCGGGTCCGGCCCAGTGCGGTCGTGCTGTCACTCATCACCAGCGCCGGCGTGATCGTGTTCGGTGTGCTCCCAGGGATCGTGATCGCGATCCTGCTCTCGGTCTTCCTCGTCTTCCAACGGACGTGGCGGGCCCACGGCGCCGTGCTCGGCCAGGTACCCGGCGTCGGTGGCTGGCACAGCGTGGAGCTGCACCCGGATGCATCCGAGCTCGACGGCATCGTCGTCTACCGGTGGGAGGCGCCGCTTCACTTTGCGAATGCCGGGGCGTTTCGCCGCCAGATCCGGCACCTCGTACGCGAGCGCCACCCCGTCTGGGTGGTGTTGCAGTGCGAGGCGATCACCGACATAGACGTGACCGCCGCGGGAATGCTCGAACAGCTCGACCGGGAGCTGAACGAGCATGGCACCCACATGGCGTTCGTGGAGATGCGCACGCGGCTGCAGACGCTCACGTTGCAGTACGGGCTGTTCGAGACGCTCGACCGCGATCACTTCTACCCGACCGTCAGGAGCGCGATCGAGGCGATCGAGGCGGAGGGAGACTGACGCGGGAGACGGTGTCGAGGGTCCCATCAGGGAGCACTACCTCGACGACGACTGGACCGAGGTCGCCTGGCCCGTGCGGCGGAGCTAGCTGACGGCAGCCGGCTTCCGACGTCCGAGCGTCACTGCGGCCTCGCGGTGGAGCCGGCCGAAGTTGTAGTACGCCGCGCAGGCGCCTTCGGACGACACCATGCACGTGCCGATCGGCGTCTCAGGAGTGCAGGCCGTTCCGAACACCTTGCACTCCCACGGCTTGATCACGCCCTTCAACACCTCACCGCACTGACACGCCTTCGGGTCGGCAACCCGCACGTTCGGGATGTCGAACCGCAGCTCGGCGTCGAAGGCGGAGAACGCATCGTTGATCTTGAGCGCGCTCTGCGAGATGAAGCCAAGGCCTCGCCACTCGAAATGTGGACGGAGCTCGAACACCTCTGCCATGACCTGGAGCGCCCTCGGGTTCCCCTCGTCGCGCACCACCCGCGTGTACTGGTTCTCGACTTCGCAACGGCCCTCGCGGATCTGGGCGAGCAGCATGACGATCGCCTGGAGGATGTCGAGTGGCTCGAAGCCGGCAGTGACGATCGGCTTGCCGTACTGCGCCGGGACGAACCGGTATGGGCGGTTTCCCACGACCGTCGACACATGCCCGGGCCCCAAGAACCCGTCGAGCCGCAGGTCGGGAGACTCGAGGATCGCCTTGATCGGCGGGACGATCGTCACGTGGTTGCAGAAGACCGAGAAGTTCGTCAGCCCGAGCTCTCGAGCTCTCAGCAGCGTGACGGCCGTCGAGGGCGCCGTCGTCTCGAAACCGACGGCGAAGAACACCACCTGGCGTTCCGGGTTGTCCGCCGCGAGCTTGAGGGCGTCGAGCGGCGAGTAGACGAAGCGCACATCCGCACCACGCGCCTTTGCCTCGAGCAGGTTTCCGTTGCCACCGGGCACGCGCATCATGTCGCCGAACGACGTGAAGACGACGCCGGGCGTCTCCGCGACCGCGATGGCGTCGTCGACGCGACCCATCGGGATCACACAGACGGGACAGCCCGGGCCGTGCACCAGCTCGACGTTCGTCGGGAGCACGTGCTCGATGCCGTGTCGGTAGATGGTGTGCGTGTGCCCGCCACACACCTCCATGAACTTGAAGTCGTCGGCGCCCGCGAGCGCGGTGATCCGCTCGACGAGCGCCCTCGCGGCCACCGGGTCGCGGTACTCGTCGACGAACTTCATGTGATGCTCGACTCGGTCAGGGCTTGCAGCTCGTCGGTGTACGCCTGGCCCATGAGCTGGAGCCCTTCGAAGGCACGCCTCGCTTCGTCTTCGTCGATCTTGGACATCGCGAACCCGACGTGGATGAGCACCCAGTCGCCGATCTGAAGGTTCTCGTCCTCGAGCAAGCCGATGTTGATGAGGCGACTGACGCCGTTGACTTCCACGCGAGCGAGGTGCTCGTGTCGACCATCGAACTCGGTCAGCTGGCCGGGAATGCCAAGGCACATCTCTAGTCCTCCTTCTCGGCGACGACTTCGATACGGACCTTCACGTCGGGATGGACGCGCAACATGAAGATGCGGGGCGCCTCCATGCCGAAGTCACGGATGTCGAACGCCGACTCCCCCTCGAGCCGGAGCGTGCGATCGTCGATCGAGGTGATCGTGACCTCGTCTTCACACCGCCGGGTGACGCCCCGGAACGTGAGGTCGCCGGTGACTCGGTAGCGCCCCTCGGAGCCCATCGCCTGCAGCTTCGTCATCTGGCCGTCGATCGTCGGATAGCGCCTGGAATCGATGCGGCGCTGCAGCTCGCGATCCTCGAGCCGGTTGCCCGATGACAACCGATCGACGCGCAGCGAGAGTGCGCCGCTCGCACCGTCGACACCGTCGACCGCCCCATCGTGGACGTCGACGTCCAGGAACCCCTCCAACCCCTCGGTCCTGGTGTGGATGGGGTGGAGGCTCGAGCTCGCTTCGATGAGGACGGCCGACTTCTCGGGCACGATGCGAAAGCGGGCCATGCCCCGACGATCACATATCCCTCATCTTGAAGTAGCGGACGACGTCAGGCAGCGCCCGAGAGGCGAGAAACGCGAGCCCGGCGAGCACAGACGTGAAGACGATGCGACGCACCATGGTCAGCTCTCCTTTCCTGCGGTGAGGCAGATCTCGTCGACGACTTCCAGCACCGCAGCGACACCCGATTCGACTGCCGCGGCCACGACAGGGGAGAGGCCGATGCCCTCGTCGAGGACCGCTGGCTGACATCCGACGATCAGCACCCGCTCCACGGTCGCTCCGAGTCCGCTCATCAGGCCGAGCACCACTGCCGGGCTCATGCCGTGGGCCTCGATCGGGGGTGCGGTCTCGTCGTGTCCAACGGGGTCGAGCTCGGGCTCGATGAGTGCGACCGTCCCAGGGGGCTCCCCCATCGGGAGGGCGTCGACGAGCACGAGGGTGTCGTACCCGTCGAGGAGCTCGTACGCGAGGTGGAGCCCACGGATGCCGAAGTCCGCGACCTTGACGCCATCGGGCATCGGCCGATCGACGAGGCGCTGCGCGACCTCGACGCCGTACGCGTCGTCGCCGAAGAAGATGTTGCCGATTCCCGCCACCAGCACTCGGCGCCGCGTCACGACCGGGCCTCGGTCGACGCGTCGCTGAGCAGCTCGAGCTCGTCGGCTTGGAAGTAGAGGTACCGACCCTGCCACGCGAGCTCGGCCGAGCCGGGGTCGTCCTCGAGCGTGACGGCGATGTGGACACCTCCGTCGACATCGTTGAAGACGCCCGCGACGACGGCGGTGAGACCCGCGAGGAACAGATCATGGGCGTCGGCGCGCCGCGAGGGATGGAGGCGGACTCGCGTGCCCGCGCCGACCTGGACTCCGCCGACGATCACTGTGTCCGTCGTGGGGTCGAACGCCGAATCAGACCCGGGATCCCACCACGGCACGGTCACCTCGGCAGCTGAGGCCGCCGGCTCGATCGAGCGCACCGCGCCGTGAAGCCGCTCCCACACCTCGGGAGGCAACCCTTCGACCCGATCGACGATGGCAGCCGCGCGCGCGTCAGTGCCGCGGGCCTCAGCCTTCTCGTCGTCGGTGAGCGTGAGCACCCGGAGCGCCAGGATCTCGTCGATCTCCGTCGAGTCGAAGAGGTCTCCCGGGCTCTCGGGAGCAACCGCCGGATGGTCGTAGAGGATGATCGGCGACGAGAGCACCACGGTGTCGGCCTCGTCGATCAGGACTGGCCAGGTGCCCTCGTTGTGGCACGCGGCGAGCGCCTCCGCCGCCTCCTCCGGTGGATCGAGCTGGGAAAGGAACGTGCCGCCCTCGACCGCGATGAGCGTGTGCACCGCCACGAGCGAGTGGCGCACCATCTCGTCCCTCGACGCCCCGGGCTGTGCCCAGCTCGTCGTGTTCTCGACCGTGACACCCAGCGCGACGAGTGCGCCAGGCCCGGCGAGCCCAGCCCGTCGTCACGTGCACGATGCCCGACACCGGCGCACGATCGCGCACCGCTCGGCCAACGGTGCCGGACTCGTCCGAGAGGTCCTCGATGTCCTTGCCGCCGGGCAGCACGAACGGGAACGACAGAGGCTCGCCGAGGGGAAACACCGAGATCGGCGGGACATCGATCTCGTGCTCGACCGCTTCGTCCCACGGCACCCATATGGCGTCGCCGACCACGAGCTCGTCCGCGGGCGCGAACCACTCGCCGGTGCCGGCGTTCTGTTCGAGCGCCCGGTGCTGGACCTGCAGGCATCGAACCCGTATGTGCAGTCTCGGCGCGTCGCCAGGATCGATCACGGACTCGGTGCGCGCCGCTGATCGCTCAGACGGCTCGTGAGCGAGCTGGCCCGGCGGCACGAGCACGCCGAACTGCCAACGCACCTGGTTCTTCCGCGCCGAGGCCCGGTAGGGATACAGGACATAGCCCTCGTAGAGCACCGCGTCCGCGACCGCGCTCGCGGCTGCGAACCGGTCGGCGCTCACTCCGCCTCCTTGAGGAGGTGCTCGACGGTGAGGTCCCAGCTCGCGAGCGCGCGCTCCGCCTTGTACTGCGTGAGCTTGTCGAGCACGTCGCGGCTGAGCATCACCCACCCGCTGTTCGGGAAGTAGACGTCCATCATCTGACGCCACACCGAGACTGGCAGCCGGAACGTCGTGTCCGCGTGCCAGGCGACGGGCGCGACGTTCATGCCTCTTTCGTTTCGAGTGAAAGCCGACCCGGCGAAGAGCAGCACGAGCGGCACCTCGCCGTCGTCGAGCGAATGCAGGAACTTCGTCGACGCGATCTCGAAGTCGTACGTGCACGTCATCGGCAGGTCGATCTCGGTCTCGCCCGTGAACGTCGTGACGGTCGTCGCCACGTGGGTCCACAGGAACGGCCGCAGCGAGTCGCCCCAGCGGTTCGGCTCTCCGAAGAGCTCGACGAGCCGCTGCTCCTCGTCGTGCTCGTAGCGGCGCCGTTGGGGTTCGATGCGGATCTGGCATCGAAGGGCGAGCGCGTGCACGGTCGCGCCGGTGTGCTCGGTGATCCGGGTGCGGAGCATGATCGTCGGGACCGCGGCGTAGGGCTCGGCGCGTGCGTCGAGCACCTCGAACCCGAAGTCCGAGTCGGTCATGTCCCGGCCCGGTCGCGTACGCCGAAGAAGAACAGCTCGAGGGCTTCGCGGGCCTCGCTGCCCCCGTCGAATCCCTGCCAGAGCCGCCGGAGATGCCCGACGAGCTCGTAGCACGCGTCGATCGGGACGAGGAAGACCTCCACCGAGCTCGTCTCCCGGTCGGCGCGAACGAGGATCGCCTCGACATCCGGGAGGAGCGTCGCGAGCTCGGGGTTGGCGCTGACGATGTCGTCCCACACGTCGAGCGACAGCAGCGACTCGGTTGCTCCCGCAGGGCTCGGGTAGAACGCCGCGACGCGATCGATCGTCGAGTTGACGAAGAAGAACGCGACGGAGACGGGGATCTGCAGCCCGTCCCACTGGCTGGGCGTGAGCTGGATCTCGGGGAACGAGAGGTATCGGTCGGGCACTGCCTTGAAGTGGTTCCCGCCCGCACCTTCGGGGGTGAAAAGCAGGTAGCAACCGCGACACGCGCACATCAACGAGCGCGCGTGCACGTCGACGAGATGTCCGTGTTCGTCCGGGATCGGCTCGCCGCACAGCTCGCACCGCTCCCCCGGCTTCGGCTTCGGCGTCGTGAGCGGGCTCTCGCGGATGCGGCGGAGGACGCCGAGCGGGTCCCCGCTCGTGGACGTGCTCATCCGGCGACCTCGGCCGGGCACTCGTCGTACGTCGGTTTGGAGGCTCAGGACGACGGGCGTGATCACACCGTGCCGCGAGGGTTCCTCCACGTCGATGATCTCGATCTCGGGCGCCGCTTCGAGGATCGCCTTCTCGACCGCCATCTGCAGCGTGACCGTCGACGACGGGCACCCGTCGCAGCTTCCGAGCAGCCGAAGCTTGACGGCGTTTGCGTCCGGATCGATGTCGACCAGCTCGACGTCGCCCTTGTGCGCGGCCGAGCATCGGACGCACGCCTCGAGGGCTCTCTCGACTCGGGCCTCGAGCGAATCGGGATGCAGGCCGTGCATGGCGAGCAGGCTCCCGACGAGCTCGTCGACGGACAGCTGCTCGACGAACGCTGGTGAGCGCTCGCCGGCGAGCTCGAGCACCCGCGCGAAGCCGGCCCCGTACAGATCGGTGATCTGGCGGATCAGCTCCTCTGCGATCGCCTGCGGCTTGGGATCACCGCACGCGGCCAGCTCGTCGAGCAAGCGCTCGATGCGTTCGCCTACTGCCCGAAGGTTCGGTGGTGGGGTCGTGGGCACGTCGTCCCTTCGGGCAGCAGGCAAGACGTCACTCGAACTCGGCGGGGTCGCGGACCTGCGTCGGCGAATGGACCTTGCGAAGCACCTTGCCCTTCCCCAGGTACATGTGCACACCGCAGGGAAGGCACGGATCGAAGCTGCGCACGGCGCGCATGATGTCGATCCCCTTGAACTTCTCCCTCGTGTTCTCCTCGAAGATGGGCGTGTTCTGCACCGCGTCCTCGTACGGGCCGGGCGTTCCGTACACGTCGCGGGGATTCGCGTTCCACGGTGTCGGCGGGTACGGGTGATAGTTCGCGATCTTCCCGCCCTTGATCACCATGTGATGCGACAGCACGCCTCGCACCGCTTCGGTGAAACCGCAGCCGATCGCCTCGTCCGGCACCTTGAAAGGCTCCCAGGTCTTGGTCTTCCCGGCTCGTACGTCGGCCAGCGCCTTCTCGATGAAGTCGAGGGCGGATGCCGCCGCGTACGCCTGGAAGTACGTGCGCGACCGGTCACGCTCGATCGCGTTCGACCACTGCGGGATCTTCCACTCGAACGTCACCTCGGGCTTCAGCGCCGTGCGAGGAAGGTGGATCTCGACGCTGTGGCCGGTCGCCTTCAGGTGGTCGGTCTCGACGAGACCCGAGAGCGCAGTGGACCACAGGCGAGCGATCGGGCCGCCGCCCGTGTCGAGCGCCAGGTGGTCTTTCCCGTCGAACCAGCGGGGCGACATGACCCAGCTGTAGTTGCCGTCGAAGTCGCGCTTCTGCGGCTGCGGGTTCGTGTGCTGGTTCCACGGGTGACGGCGGTCGACGGGGTTCCCGAGGGGGTCCTTCGTGACGAACATCTCCTGGTCTGCCCAGTCGTCGTAGAACGAGTGGCCCAGCAGGATGCGAATCCCGAGGTTGATCTCGACGAGATCGTTCGTGACGAGGTTGCCGTCGACGATGACGCCGGGCGTGACGCCCATCGCGCGGCCCCAGCGGGTCATGTCGCGATAGTTGAAGTTGCACACCTCGGGGTCTTGGAAGGCGCCCCAGCAGCCGAGCAGCACCCGTCGTCGACCGACTTCTTCGTAGCCGGGAAGCGCCTCGTAGAAGAAGTCGAAGAGGTCGTCGTGCAGCGGCACGACGCGCTTCATGAACTCCACGTACCGCATCAGGCGCGTGTAGTAGTCGGTGAAGAGCTGGATGGTCGCGGTCGTGCCGACGCCGCCCGGATACAGCGTCGAGGGGTGCACGTGGCGTCCCTCCATGAGACAGAACATCTCCCGGGTCCACCGGCTCACCTGCAAGGCCTCGCGATAGAACTCGCCGGAGAACGGGTTCAGCGAGCGCATGATGTCGCCGATCGTCTTGTAGCCGTGATCAGCCGCGTGGGGCGCTTCGGTGTTGTTGGCCTTCTCGAGCACGCCCGGGTTCGTCTCGGCGACCATCTTCTCGCAGAAGTCGACCCCGACCAGGTTCTCCTGGAAGATGTTGTGGTCGAACATGTACTCGGCGGCTTCGCCGAGGTTCACGATCTGCTCGCCGAGCGCTGGCGGGCGCACGCCGTACGCCATGTTCTGCGCGTAGCAGGAGCACGTCGCGTGGTTGTCACCGCAGATGCCGCAGATGCGACTCGTGATGAAGTGCGCGTCGCGCGGGTCCTTGCCCTTCATGAAGATGCTGTAGCCACGGAAGATCGAGGACGTGCTGTGGCACTCCTCTACTCGTCCCGTGCCGAAGTTGATCTTGGTGTAGATGCCGAGGCTTCCGACGATGCGCGTGATCGGATCCCACGCCATCTCGACGACATCGCCGCTTACCTTCGTGGTGGTGGCCATGTCGTCTACCTCCAGTTGCTCTTGTAGCCGGTGTTCAACGTCGAGCCTTTGCCGCGCCACTTCGGTTCTTCATTCGCGGTGTGTTGGGTGATGTTGCGCAAGCGCCGGATCGCACCGCCGAGCACGTTGCTCGCCATCGTCGAGACGCGCGCTCCCGGAGGTTCGTCCATGAACGGCATGAACTTGTCCGGGAAGCCCGGCATGGTGCAGCCGATGCAGATGCCGCCGACGTTCGGGCATCCACCGACGCCGTTCACCCAACCTCGCTTCGGCACGTTGCAGTTGACCACCGGCCCCCAGCAGCCGAGCTTGACGATGCACTTCGGCGATCCGTATTCGGTCGCGAAGTCGCCCTGTTCGTAGTAGCCGGCGCGATCGCACCCCTCGTGCACGGTGTTGCCGAACAGCCACTGCGGTCGCAGCGCTTCGTCGAGCGGGATCATCGGCGCCTGACCGGTCGCCATGTACAGGAGGTACAGGATCGTCTCGGACAGGTTGTCCGGATGGATCGGGCAGCCGGGCACGCAGACGATCGGGATGCCGGCCTTCGACTTCCAGCCCCACCCCAGGTAGTCGGGCACTCCCATCGCGCCCGTGGGGTTGCCGGCCATCGCGTGGATGCCGCCGTAGGTCGCGCACGTGCCGACGGCGAGCACCGCGAGTGCCTTCGGCGTGAGCCGGTCGAGCCATTCACTGGTCGTCATCGGTTGACCGGTCGCGGGGTTGTTGCCGAACCCGCACCAGTAGCCCTCGCTCTTGATCGCCTCGTTCGGGATCGATCCCTCGACGACGAGCACGAACGGTTCGAGCTCACCTCGATCGGCCTTGAAGAACCACTCGATGAAGTCGTCCGCGCCCCCGACCGGTCCGCACTCGAAGTCGATCAGCGGCCAGTGGACCGCGATCTTCGGCAGTCCGGGCAACGCGCCCAGAGCGATCTCCTCGATGCTCGGTTGTGTCGCCGCCGTGAGAGCGACCGAGTCACCGTCGCAGCTCAATCCGGCGTTGATCCACAAGACATGGATGACGGTCTCGTCAGCGGGAGCTTGAGTCGTTGGCATGCGTGCCTCCCCCGGGGGGCACGACCCCCGGTGTTCGGGGTTTATCTCTGGTGGGGGTGGGTCTCAATGAGTGTCTTTTGCACCCCCTCGCTCGCCTCGACGTCTCGCGGTATGTCTGATCTCGGTGAGTTGGACGTTCGTCCTCCGGCCTTCCGAGACGGAGTGCTTCGAGTCGTGCCGGCGAGCCTGGGATCTCGGAGCGCGGGTGCGGCGCGACTGGGTGCCGCGTACGCCCGCTCCGTTCGACTTCGAGACGGCGATCCACGCCGGCCTGGCCGTCTACTACTTCCCCGCGATGGACGACTGGCGCCGGACGATCGTCCGACCGCTCGCGCTCGAAGGCTTCCGACGAGCGATGCGGGAAGACCGTGCCGTCTACGAGGCGGCGGCGCCGATCGACGCCGCGCTCTCCGATGAGTACGAGCGGTGGTCTCGGCTCGGCGATCTGCTCCTGCACCGCTTCTTCGCGTTCGCAGCCGCGTTCGACGACTTCGATTCGGTGCTCGCCGACGACGACCTCTGGGTGCCTGTTCCCGATCCCGACCGGCCGGGATTCGAGCTGGGCACGCGCGACGGTCGACCGATCCGCTACCTGTGCCGTCTCGACCAGCTCATCGCCGACACGGACGACGAATGGTGGGTCGTCGACCACCGTCTGTCGTGGGGAAGCTGGGCGACCGACGCCGAGCTGCTGGGCGCGCAGCGAGCGATCCGAACGTTGTGGGCGCTCGAGACCGCATACCCCCAGATCCATGTCGCGGGCACCGTGCACAACGAGCTCGCGGTCCCGCCCGATGACGACGTCGCTCCGCCTCCAGTGGACGTCGACGAGCTCGATCGACGTGACATGTCGGGCGCCCGTCGCATCAACCTGCGCCGGAGCCCCCTCACGCCCGAGGAGCGGATCCTCGGCGCGGCATTCGACCGGCCGGACGAGATCGCGCACCGGGAGGAGGCCCACGAGGTGCGACGCACGTGGGTGCGCCGGGGCCACGGGGAGCTGCACCTGGTGGGGGCGCAGATCGCGCGGCAAGCGCAAGCGATGCTCGCGCCCGACGTCGACGTCGGGCCGTCTCCGTCGCCCGACCTGTGCGGGCGCTGCGCCTTCCTTGCGCCCTGCCTGGCCATGGAAGGCCTCGTGGAAGCGGATGCCGACGCCGACGCCGACGCCGAGACGATGTTGGCAACGCGCTACAGACGCCGCTTGCCCGAGGAGTTCGACGACACCGGACTACGGACGTCGGTGCAGCGAGTGCGCAGCCGAGCCCACCTGGGCGGTACCTCGCTCCGTTCAGCCGGCCCGCAGTCGCCATCCGGCGATCGCGGCCTGGCCGACACAGATCCCTCCGTCGTTCGGCGGCACGACGGCGTGGACCAAGACGCGGATCCCGGTCGCGACGAGGCCTGACTCGACGACCTCGGTCAGCAGCGCGTTCTGGAACACGCCACCCGTCAGCACGACCGTGTCGATGGCGTGGTCGCTCGCCGCTCGCGCTGCGAGCGCGACCGTCGCCCGGCCGAACGACTCGTGGAACCCAGCGGCGAGCGAGGCTCGGTCGACCCCTCGCGCGACATCTCGCGCGAGGGCGGCGATCATCGGCGAGGGGTCGAGCTCGGCACTTCCGTCGCCGGCGGGGGCTTCGACCTCGTAGATCGGCGCGTGCGAGCGCGGCGCACTGCGGGCGAGGGCCTCGAGCTCGATCGCGGCCTGGGCCTCGTAGGTGACGTGCGTTCGCCCGCCGAGAAGGACTGCGACCGCGTCGAACAGCCGCCCAGCGCTCGTGGTCGTCACCGCGTCGGAGCGCGCCGCGAGCGCGAGGACCGCGTCGAGGGTCGCTCCATCGATCGACGGGATGACGCGGCCCGGATCGAGACCCGCACGTGCCGCCCACACCGCAGCCATCCGCCACGGCTCGCGGATCGCCGCGACGCCGCCGGGCATCGGCGCCTCGCGCAGCCGGGCAACGCGCTCGAAGCCCGCGAAGTCAGCGACCAGCACCTCGCCACCCCACATCGTCCCGTCGGGCCCGTAGCCGAGACCGTCATAGGCGACGCCGATCACGGGCTCAGTGCGGCCGTGCTCGACCATGCACGCGGCGACATGCGCGTGGTGGTGCTGCACCGCGATCGCAGGGAGATCGAGGTCGAGTGCGTACTTCGACGAGAGGTACTCGGGATGGAGGTCGTGCGCGACGACCTCAGGCCGCACGCCGTACAGCGCCGGCAGATGATCGACCGCCTGGAGGAACGACGTGTAGGTCGCCAGGTGCTCGAGGTCGCCCAAGTGATGGCTCGGGACGACCGACGGCCCCTTCGTCACCGCGATCGTCGACTTGAGCTCCGCACCGAGCGCGAGGATCGATGCCTCGGGCTCGAACGGCAACGCCAGCGGTTCGGGTGCGTGACCGCGCGACCGACGGAGGACCTGCGATCTCCCACGCGCGACCCGGGCCACCGAGTCGTCGCACCGGATGAGGATCGGCCGGTTGTGCGACAGCAGACCGTCGACGAGCGACGCGAGACGGGTTGCCGCGTCGCCGTCCTCGTGCGCGATCGGCTCGTCGCTGAGGTTGCCGCTCGTCATCACCAGCGGCCGCCCGACGCCGCCGAGCAACAAGTGGTGCAACGGCGTGTACGGCAGCATCACCCCGAGCTCCGGCAACCCAGGTGCCACCGCGTCCGCCACCGAGCTGCCGTGCCGCCGAGGCGCGAGCACGATCGGCCGGCGCGGCGAGGTCAGCTGCTGCACGGTCGCGTCGTCGACCTCGACGAGGGCCGCGGCGGCTTCGCCATCCGCCGCCATGACCGCGAAAGGCTTGTCGTCTCGGGACTTGCGGCGGCGCAGCTCGCGCACGGCATTCGCGTCCGTGGCGTCGACAGCGAGGTGATAGCCACCGATGCCTTTGACGCCGATGATCTTCCCGGCGAGCAACGCGTCGACCGCGGCGCGCAGCGCGTCGTCGCGAGCGGACTCGAACCCTGACTGCAGATCGATCCACCCGAGCTGAGGCCCGCACACTCCGCAGGCATTGGGTTGGGCGTGAAAACGCCGATCCGCCGGATCGTGGTACTCGTCGAGGCAGGCCGGGCACATCGCGAAGCCGGCCATGGTCGTCGCGGGCCGGTCATACGGAACGCTGCGGACGATCGTGTAGCGCGGCCCGCAGTTGGTGCAGTTCGTGAACGGGTAGCGGTAGCGACGGTTGCTCGGGTCGAGCACCTCGGCCATGCAGTCGTCGCACGTGGCCGTGTCGACGCTCACCGCGGCGGCAGGGGGCCCGGCGTCGTCCGACTCGACGATCTCGAACCCGGCGGCACCAGCCCGACCCGAGCCGGCATCGTCGATCACGGCCTCGGCGGTGACGCTCGTGACCCGCGCCAGAGGCGGGGCTTCGTCGACGAGTAGCCGGCGCAGGGCTTCGATGACGTCCTCCTCTCCCTCGACGTCGATCAGCACGCCCGCGCTGTCGTTGCGCACCCACCCGGTCAACCCGAGGTCGACCGCGTGGCGGTACACGAACGGTCGGTAGCCCACGCCCTGCACGGTGCCGGTCACGCGGAGGCGGCGGCGGGTCACGGTCACCCGGCGCGCACCATCAGCAGATGCGGGGCAGGGGATCGCCCACGAGCATGTCGACGATGCGAGTGCCGCCGAACGTGGTGCGCAACACGACGATTCGCGGAGGGTCGGCGACGATCTCGCCGATCACCGCTGCGTCCTTCCCGAGCGGATGGCTGCGCAACGCATCGAGTGCGGCCGGCGCTTCGTTCGCGTCGACGACCGCGATCAGCTTGCCCTCGTTCGCGACGTAGAGCGGGTCGATGCCGAGGAGGTCGCACGCGCCGATCACTGCGGGGTTGATCGGGAGCGCGCTCTCGTCGAGCGCGACGCCGTGACCAGAGTCGCGTGCGAGCTCGTTGCAGACGGTCCCCACTCCACCGCGCGTCGGGTCGCGCAGCCAACGGGTGCCTGGTGCGGCCGCGAGTAGATCGCTGACGAGGGCGCCGAGGGGCGCAGTGTCGGAGCGGATGTCGGCCTCGAGCGCGAGGTCGCCGCGAGCGAGCATCACCGCCATGCCATGGTCAGCGATCGTGCCCGACACGAGCACGGCGTCGCCGGGTCGCACCCGCTCCGGACCGAGCTCACATCCTGGCGGGATCAGGCCCACACCGGCGGTGGTGATGAACAGACCGTCGGCCGCTCCACGACCCACGACCTTCGTGTCACCAGTGACGACCGAGACGCCCGCCGACCTCGCCGCGTCGGCCATGTCGGCCGCGACCGCGCGCAGCTCGGCTACCGGAAAGCCCTCTTCGATGACGAAGGCGGCGGAGAGCCACCGGGGCACGGCGCCCTGCATCGCGAGGTCGTTCACCGTCCCGTGGACCGCCAGATGCCCGATCGAGCCACCGGGGAAGCGCAGCGGCTTGACGACGAACGAGTCGGTGCTGAACGCGAGCCGCACACCGCCCGCGAGTGCCAACGTCGCTGCATCCGGCAATGGACCGGGCTCGACCTCGAACGCGGCGAGGAAGACATCGCTGACGAGGGCGGCCGACGCCTTGCCGCCGGCGCCGTGGGCGAGCGTGATGACCTCGTCTTTCAGCGTGGGCCGGCGGCGCCGGAACGCCTCGATCCGATCGAGGACCGCCGCTTCACGATCGGAGGGTGCCGCGTCACCCATCGAGACGCTCCAGCCGCTCCTGCACCTGTTCCCACAGAGCGCAGGCGAGCCCAGCCTGCGTCTCCTGGATGCGGTGCACGCTGTCCGAGTCGACGATCACGCAATGGTCGACCTCGTCGGCCCGGGCGAGCTCGCCGCCGCCATAGCCAGCCAGACCGAGCGTGAGCATCCCCCGAGCGTGAGCCTCACCCAACGCGATCAGCACGTTGCGCGATCCGCCACTCGTCGAGACCCCGATTGCGATGTCACCTTGTCGACCGTGGGCGATGATCTGCCGCGAGAAGACGAGGTCGAAACCGACGTCGTTGCCCAGAGCTGTGACCACCGCGAGGTCCTCGGCGAGGTTGCGCGCCGGAACGGCTCGGCCGTGGGGAGGCGTCGCGAACAGCGCTGCGATCGACGCTGCATCCGTGGCGCTGCCGCCGTTGCCGAACGTGAACAGACGACCGCCCGCGTGGAACCTCGCCGCCATCTCCTCGGCGACTCGCGTGATGACGGTGGCTTGCCCTGCGAGTGTCGTCATCCGCAGCACCCGGCTGTCGTCACACTTCGATTGCGCCGAGCGCGCGAGATCGGTGAGCAACGCACCCGCATCGCGCTCGTTGCCTTCGATGAACGGGTAGAGGAAGTCGGTTCCCTCGCCGGAGCTCAAGACGCCGACTCCACCCGCGCGATGGCCACGCCGGCGTGGATGAGCACCAGCGTCCCGGGCGGAGCGGGATCCACGAGCGTCGTGTCGACCTCTTCGACGCCGGCCGCGGTGCGTACCGACGCCATGCTCGGGCCGACGGTTGTCGCGACCTCGCCCAGGCGGCCCTCGTCCGAGCAGGTGATGCAGGTGCCGTCGGGCTCACACGCGAGGTCGGGCGAGCGCAGGAGCCCGGGGTGCTCGAAGCACACGTGCACGAGCTCCCAGAGCACGTGATAGGCGAGCACCATCGATCCGTCGTGGCGGGCGAGCGGCGACGCGTCGTCGGCCCACACGAGATGATCGGCGAGCCCCGAGCACGGGCTTGGGCCCGCAACCGATCCAGACGCTGAGCACTCCCCAGGCCGGCGCTCGTTGCATCGCGTCGCGCACGACACCGTCGTCGCTGGGGGCGACCGCGACGAGGATGTCCCCGGACCGCGCCGTCGTCCGAAGCGTCGTGATCGCGCTTGCCGCGTCGATCGCGACGGACGGCAACGCTCGCTTGCCCATGATCACCGGATGGACGAACTCCACGGCGACGTGCCGTGCGTGCTCGGGCCAGTCCGGCGCCACGCACCACATCGTCGCTCCTGACGCGAAGCGGCGAGCCATGGCCAACGCGGCGCCAGAGAGATCGGCGTCGTCGTCGAGGCTTGGCCTCGCGGTTCTCAACGCCACCGCTCGGAATGTACCCCTCCATGCGTCGAGGTGCTCAGGCGTGCTTCGAGACTCTCGGGCTAGCCTTCCGCGACGAGCGGGAAACAGCAGGACGCACTCGAGATCGCGACGCTTCGTGCGTTCGTCGAGACATCGTCAGACGCGATGCTCGGTCTCGACGTGTCCGAGCGCATCGTCTCCTGGAACCGCAGCGCGGAGCGGATCTTCGGTTACGACGCGAGCGAAGTGACCGGCTGTGTTGTCACGGTGCTCTTCCCCCCACACCTCCGCGACCGGCTCGAGACGGTCGTCGGCGCGGTCAGTGCCGGGGACCGCGTCGATCACGTCGACATCGAGATGCAGCGTAAGGACGGGATGATGATCCCGGTGTGCCTTTCGGTCAGCCCGGTCCTCGGCCGCGACGGCGCCATCGACGGCGTGAGCCTCGTCGCCCGAGACATCACAGAGCAGCAGCTCGCGCAGGCGAACCTCGCGGAGATGGAGCGGCGGCTGAGCGAGGCGGAGGCCTACGCGCACACGGGCCGGTGGATGTGGGACGTCGCCACGGGCGCGGTCCAGTGGAGCGACGAGCTGCACCGGATCTTCGGCATCGACCCCATGGACTTCGAGGGCACGATCGAGGCCCATCTCACCCGGGTTCACCCTGACGACGTCGCCGCGCTGCAAGGGGCGATGGACCAGTCGCTCGTCACCGCCCGGCCGTTCGACACCGAGCATCGAGTGGTGCGCGGCGACGGGGAGGTGCGCTGGCTCTACACCCGTGCCGAGATCACGGTCGGCTCGACCGGGTCGGTGATCGGGATGCGCGGGGTCTCCCGCGATGTCACCGACGAGGTGCCCGTCGACCTCAGCGAGCGCGCCGAGCCTGCAGGTCGGTGACGCGAGCGACCAAGTCGTCCTCGACGACCGGTGGCGGGCCCGAAGCCGGCGCGACATCGAGCAATTCGGCCATCTCGCGAAGGGTGTGGCTCGCGTGCCGGCGGACCGTGAGCACGACATCGCGAAGCTCCTCGGACCGGCCCACCGCTCGCAGCGCTTGCGTCACGTCGGCGTAGTCGCCGTCGAGGATCCGCGCGCCGACGACATAGCCGATGACCATGCCGATCGCGAGCTTCACGGGGCGTCGTCGATCGGCACGGCCTCGACTTGGAGCTTCACCGTGACGTCGGGGTAGATGCGGAGCATCAGCACGGTCGGAGACGTGATGTCGAAGTCACGGATGTCGAAGGCGTGGTCGCCGGTCACGATGATCGACCCGTCAGGCCTCGGATCGACGCCGAGAGTGCCCTCGAGCTCCCTGACGACGCCGTGGAAGCCGAGACGGCCCGTGACGCGGTAACGGCCGGCGCTTCCCACCACGCTGCAGTCGGCGAGCTCGAGGTTCGCGACCGGATAGCGCCGCGCTTCGATCCGTCGCTGCAGCTCCGCGTCGTAGAGACCGTTCCCGGAGCACAGGCCGGTGACGGGCACGCCGAGCGATGCGTGTGTCGCGTCGCTCGGCCAGATCACCCCACCGCGGACCTCGGCTTCGATGAGCCCCGTCAGCCCGACGGCCCCGAACGTGATCGGGCCCACGGTCGATCGCGCCTCGATCAGGACGGCCGATCGATCTGGCAGGACGCGGTAGGTCTGAATCCGCACCTCGTCCGTCGCAGGGCCCAGGGCCCACGGGTGCTCTTCGCGCCGGGTGATCACGCTGAACAGCGGTCCGAGGCGCGTCGTCGACGCGACCGGTGACAGCGCGTCTCCGCCGCCGATCTCGCCTTCGGCTTCGGCGAGCACGGCATCGGGGGTGCCGGTCGCCGCATACCGGCGCAGCACTCGGTCGAGCGCGTCGCGTTCCTCCTTGATGACGCCCATCCACGTGCGCAGCGCGCGGTCACCCTTCGCAGTGAGGCCGTAGACACGACGCTCCTGACCGGCGGTCGGGGGGCCGGCCCACGAATCGACCAGCTGATCCTTCTCGAGCTGGGCGAGCGTGCGATAGACGCTCGGGCGATCGACGGGGCCGAACCGCAGCGCGCTCAGCGCCTTCACGAGGTTGTATCCGTAGCTCGGCTCCTCGGAGAGCAGCAGCAACACCGCGGGGAGCAAGAAGTGGCGCGGTGGAGCGAGCTCGAACCGAGAGCTGAGATCGTCCTGACGAGCACCCATCACGGCACGCCCGCGAGATCGATCGAGACGAGAAGCAGCTCCTCCCCTGCTTGGAGCACGACTTCGCTGCTGCCACACGAGCCACACAGCAACACCGGCAGGTCGAGGATGGTGACCTCGCCACACGCGCCGCAGGCGACGACGGCCGGCACGTGCTCGATGTCGAGCTCACATCCGGACAGGTCGGTGCCGTCGGTCAGCACCTGCCAGCAGAACGACATCGATTCGGGCACGACCTGCCGGAGGTAGCCGATGCGCACCGAAGCACGACGGACCGGCCGACCGTCCGCATGTCGCGCGACAGAGTCCGCGATGGCTTCGCACAGCGAGAGCTCGTGCATCGCAACCCCCGCGCGGTCGCGTGTGGACGTCCGCGCTGCCGCACGCTACCGCGGCCGGCCTGAGGTGGGTCCAACAGAGTGGTCCGCCACTAGGGTCCGCCGCCATGGGCATCCTTGCGGCGTTCTTCGCCGGCTGGGTCGTGGGCGCTCGATCGGGGGAGCGTGGCTATCAGGACGTCGTCGCCGCGCTGCGAAGGCTCCGCGACTCGGAGGAGATGCGCGACCTCGGCAACGCGCTCCGCTCGCACCTCGGGTACACGCTCGAGGATCTTGCCCGGCGCCTGCGCGGCGAGGGTGAGCCCGTGAACGTCACTGACGTGGTGGAGACGGCTCGCCGCCTCCTTCGGGGTGAAGATCCGACATCGACCTCATCGTGAGGTAGCGCCCGACGCTCGGGAGGGCCGTGACTGCCGCCCACCCCGCGGCGACGAGCACACACCAACGCACGAACCGGTACACGCGTCAGCCCGTGCCGGTGAGACCGAGCAGCCACTCGCACCACTCGTCGACGCCCTCGCCGGTGCGGGCGCTGGCGTGGATCACGCGGGCCCCCGGGTTCACATCGGCGAGGTTGCCGAGGAACTCGTCGAGGTCGAAGTCGAGGTGCGGGAGGAGATCGATCTTGTTGACGACGACGACGTCAGCCGAGCGGAACATCACCGGATACTTGAGCGGCTTCTCCTCGCCTTCGGTCACCGAGTACACCATCGCCCGCGCATCCGCGCCGACGTCGAACTCCGCCGGACAGACGAGGTTCCCGACGTTCTCGATCAACAGCAGGTCGATCCGGTCGAGCGGCAGGCGCTGCAAACCCGCTCGCACCATCACTGCGTCGAGATGGCACTCGCCCCCGAAGCCGGCACTCGTGTTGACGAGCGCCACCGCCGCGCCGAGACCGTCGAGCCGATCCGCGTCGAGGCTGGTCGCGATGTCGCCTTCGAGGATGCCGACGCGCACCTGATCGCCGAGAGTCAGGAGCGAACGCTCGAGCAATGCGGTCTTGCCCGCCCCCGGCGACGACATGAGGTTGACCGACCGCACGCCCGCGTGGCGAAGGTCGTGGCGATTGGCGTCGGCGACGCGGTCGTTCTCGGAGAGGATGTCCTCGAGCACGGCCACTCGCGACACGCCGGTCTCGGTGTAGCCGCTGTGGTCACCGACGTCGAGATGGTCGGACTCGTCGTGGTCGTGCTCGTCGTGGTCGTGCTCGTCGTGCTCGTGCACAGTGCCGTCGGCGTGCCGATGGAAGCGGCCCATCGCCGGCGACCGTATCCCATCAGGGACGGCCCGCGGCCTCCCACTCGCGATGCGCGCCGAGGCAGCGATCCCACAAGCGGTCGAGGGTCTCGACCGGCACTGCGTCGAGGCGAAGGTCGAACACATCCGCGAGCGCGCCGAACCAGTCGGCGCGGTCGGTGAGCGGCTCATCGGGCGCGCTGCCCTCACCGACTCTGCTGAGCGTCAGGCCCCGCATGATGTCAACCCCGGTCGCGTCGCGGCGCTGGACCGTGCAGATGCGCACGAACCCTGACTCGGGCGAGGTGGACAGCACGCGATTGCGCTCCGCGAAGTCGTCCATGGTCGCGGCACTCATGCGCCAGCTCATGCCGCGGAACGTGCCTTTGGGGTCGTGGGTGAGATGCCAGTCGCCGACGCCGTCGTCGGTCGGTTCCAACGAGAGGGCGAACGGTCCCTGTGCGAACGTCGCCGGCCGAAGCGGCACGGCCTCGTGCAACGCGTCGCCGAGCCCGGCGTCGACGTACCAGTCGCCCGACTCGTTGTCGTCGGTGGGAAGTCCCGACACCGTCAGCACGAGGTGGTTGGTGAGCGCGCTCTCGTCGGGACCGTCTGGCCCGTGGACGCCACCGACGTGCCGGGTCACGTCGTAGCCGAGCGACCAGAGCAGCTCACTGAACGCGCCATTGAGGTGGAAGCAGTAGCCGCCGCGGCCCTCGAACGCGACGCGACGGGTCGACGCGAGTGAGTCGACGTCCCAGCCCTCGCCGGCATGGATCCACGTGGTCTCGTAGGGGACCCGTTCGACGTGTCGCGCGTGGAGGCGGACCAGCGCCTCGGCGGAGGGAGGCTCGGCGTCGAGCCCGAGCCGCGCGAGGTATGCGTCGCGCACATCGCGCTCGAGTACACCGTTCGGGAGAGCCACGCCGCCGAGTATGCCTTCTACGATCCGGCGATCGAGATCCGCGACGCGCGTACGAATGACTGGCCGGCGATGTGGCCCATCGTGACCTCGATCGCTCGCGCTGGCGACACCTACACCTACCCGGTCGACATCGCGGAGGACGACGCCCGCGCACTGTGGTTGCCTGCGCCTCCGTGGCGCACGGTGGTCGCCGTCGACGGTGGGGCGATCGTGGGCATGGCCAGGTACGGCCCGAATCACCCTGGTCCCGGCGACCACGTGGCCAACGCGAGCTTCATGGTCGACACAGGTCGCGCTCGGCGCGGCGTCGGCCGCGCGCTCGGCGAGCACGTGATCGCCGCCGCGCGAGGCGACGGCTACCGGGCCATGCAGTTCAACGCGGTCGTCGAGTCGAACACCGCAGCGGTTGCTCTTTGGCGGTCGCTGGGGTTTGAAGTGCTGACGACGATCCCCGAAGCCTTTCGGCACCCCACGCTGGGCCTGGTAGGGATGCACGTGATGCATCGGACGCTGTGACGCAGCCGCTGCCTGAGGAGGAACGCGTGTCGACAGCCCAATCCCCGATCGGTTCTCAGTTCGGCCCGGCGTCGACCGCCCACGCGGTGATCGCCGGCATCGACCTCACCGGCAAGACGGCCGTCGTCACCGGAGGGGCATCGGGCATCGGCATCCCGACCGTGCAGGCGCTGCGCTCGGCCGGTGCCACCGTGGTCGTGCCCGCTCGAAACGTCGAAGGGGCACGCGAGACCCTTGCGGGTCTCGACGTCGAGGTGCAGCCAATGGACCTCACGGTGCCGAAGACAATCGACGTGTTCGCCGCACGCTTCCTCACATCGGGCCGGCCGCTGCACCTGCTCGTGAACAACGGCGGCATCGGGGGCGCTCCCCTCGCCCGCGACGAACGAGGCTACGAGTCCGTGTTCACGACGAACCACCTCGGCCACTTCCACCTCACCTGCCGGCTCTGGTCCGCGCTGCGCGCGGCGAACGGCGCCCGGGTCATCGACGTGTCGTCGTGGGCGCACCGGGCGTCGCCGGTCGTGCTCGAGGATCTGATGTTCGAGCGTCGCGCGTATGACCCGGTGCTGTCCTACGGCCAATCGAAGACGGCGAACATCCTGCACGCGGTCGCCGTCGACAAGCGCGGCGAGGCCGACGGCATCCGCGCGTTCTCGCTTCATCCGGGCACGATCGTCGACAGCAACTTCAAGCGGTACACACCCTCCGAGGTGCTGACCGCGTTCGGGCTGGTGGACGAGAACGGTGATGCCGTCATCGACCCGGCGAAGTCACGAAAGACGGTCGAGCAGGGTGCCGCCACGACGGTGTGGTGCGCGACGAGCCCGCAGCTCGATGGTCTCGGTGGCTTGTACGCGCAGGATTGCGACATCGCGCCGCTCGTCGTTCCGAGTGAGGCGCTCAACATCGAGTTCGGCTCGCCCCCGCTCGGGGTCATGAGCTACGCGGTCGACGCCGATGTCGCCGAGCAGCTGTGGATCGCGAGCGAAAGGCTGACGCAGGTGAGATTGGCGGCATGAAGCTCACCCCGCGGTACGGCAGTGAGCCCATCGTGCGCATCGACCGGATGATCGACGGGTTGGCGGCGACGGTCATGAAGCAGCGGGACCGGCTGGCCGCGACGCTCGCCGACCTCGATCCCGGGCAGTGGGCCACCCCGAGCCGCTGCGAGGGATGGTCAGTGCAGGACGTCA
Source organism: uncultured Acidimicrobiales bacterium (assembly GCA_963802505.1). Taxonomy (GTDB): domain Bacteria; phylum Actinomycetota; class Acidimicrobiia; order Acidimicrobiales; family DATKAS01; genus DATKAS01. Next base: position 572,252 of record CAWDJB010000002.1, read on the forward strand.
TCATCCACTTGAGCTCGACAAACCAGTTCTGGGCGTTCTCCGTCAGGCAAGGCTTGGCGGGCGAGCCGACCCAGTTCCTGGTCGGCTTCGATCCGGTGGCATCGCCGGCCGAGCTCGTGGCCGGGCAACAGGGCACGCCGCCCAGCGCGACGCTCGCTCAGTTCGTCGAAGGCAACCAAGCGCTCGCCGATGCCCTCGCGGCTGCCGACAGCAACAGCTCATGGGGGGTGCTCGCCGAGGCTCCGCCCGGTCACATCGCGATCGGCCTCGTCGCGATCCACGCGCTGTGGGACTCGTGGGTGCACGAGCGCGACATCCGCATCCCGCTCGGGCTCGCTCCCGTCGTGGACGACGCCGAGATGGAGGCATGCCTGGTCTACGCCGCCGCGCTCGGTCCCGCGTTCCACGCGAGCACGGGTTCCACGCGCTCGGGCGTGATCGCTCTCGACGTGACCGACCCCGACGTCCACGTGGTGATCGAGGTCGGCCGCGACATCGCCATCCATCGTGGCAGCGCGCCATCCGACGCCGTGCTCCTCGAGGGCGATGCGGTCGACGTGCTCGAACGGCTGAGCATGCGAGCGCCGTTCGACCCTCCCGGCACCGAGGCTGACCGTTGGCTGTTCCAGGGGCTCGCGGAGGTTTTCGACACCGCGGTGTAGCCCTCAGCTTCGAGAGTCGCGACGAGCGATCTCCTCCTCGAGCGCGCGCGAAGATCGGAAGCGTGGCGTGATCCTTCGGTCTGCCGGCGGCCTCCTTCGATCGGATGACGTCGCTGAGGGCGGCGACCTTTATCCGCATGTCCGAGACCTCGAAGATCTCGGCGCGCGTCGACAACGCGTCGAAGTCGTCGAGAGCAGCCGGCGAGAACGTGAGGTCGAGGTCGCCGCATCGCGTGGTGAGGTTCAACGTCGCCATCGACTGCAGCAACGCCGGGTGCGGATCGAACTCCACACCGTCGGGCGTGTCGCTCACGCGAAGTCGCGCGCGGAGAGCCCGCAACGCGCCAGCGAGGCGCTCGAGGTTGCGTCCGTCGCGGGCGGGCACGATGTCGGCGTCGTTTGTCATCGCGGGCGACCCGTGGAGCACCGCGGCGAGTCCGCCGATGAGCACGTAGTCAACCTCGTGGTCGCGAAGCGCCCGGAACAGGCACTCGGGATCGAGCGGCGCGGGCATCAGCGCACCCGGCGAGCCGTTGCGACGAAACGGCTCACATTGGCGACGGACGCGAGGCGGTCGGACGGCGAGAGGGCGAGCTGTTGCCTGATCTGGGCGCGATCGACGTCATCGGGTTCGAGGGCGAGGACGAGACGCTGCCCGCACGCTCGAGCGATGCGCTGCAACGTCGAGAGGCGCGGCTCGTCGTCACCCCTCTCCCACCTCGACACCACCGACTGGGTGGTGCCGAGGCGCGCCGCCAACGCCGCTTGCGTCAGGCCCGCCTCGGTGCGAGCCGTGCGGACGAGCGCCGCTGCAGTGCTGGTCACCGGCCCCAGTGTAGAGCGTTTCCGCTATGAGTGAGAGAGCGTTTCCAGCATATCGCCCTCACGCCGCGTCGTGGAACAAGATCCCGAGGGTCAGGCGCTTGCCCGAGCGCACGATCGACACGCCGTGTCGCACCGGCGCAGCAGACCATCCCCTCGCGGACTCGACGGGACGGTCGCGCGTCGTGAACACCAACCCCTGGCAATGGGGTAACGACACCGCGGTGCCGCGGGATTGCGCTCGCGGTCGCTGCTCGACGAGCAGGAACTCGCCGCCGGTGTAGTCCGTCTCGGGCTGGGTGAGGTTGATCACCACCTGCAGGGGAAAGACGAGGTCGCCGTAGAGATCGCGGTGCAGCGCGTTCCAATCGCCCTTCGCGTAGCTGAGCATCAGCGGCGTGGGCCTCGTCTGTCCCGCGGCATGGCACATGTCCAGCCACTCGTCGAGCGAGTCGGGCCACGGCGAGGGCCGCCCGAGCTTCTCGTGCCAGTCCCGCGCAATCGACACCAGCCGCGGGTACAGCTCGTGCCGCAAGGCGTCGACGACTTCCGGGAGCGGATACGCGAGATATCGGTACTCCCCCTCGCCGAACCGATGCCGCGCCATGTGCACCGTCGAGCGAAACACGTCGTCGTGGAAGTAGAGCGCGGAGAGTGCCTTCGCCTCGGAGACGGTGATGAGCGGGGAGGTCAGCGCGCAGCCGAGCTCGTTCAGCTCGGCTGCGACCTGCGACCAGTCCGTGACCATCATGCGGCGGCCTCCAGATCGAGCAGGCGACGCTTGGTGTCGGGGCCGGCGAGGTACGCCCCGAGCGCGCCGTCGGACCTGATGACTCGGTGACACGGGATCACGATCGGCAACGGGTTCGTCGCGCACGCGGTGCCGACTGCTCGCACGGCCTTCGGATTGTCGACGCCGGTGGCGACGGCCTGGTAGCTCGCCGTGTGCCCGTAGGCGATGGTCGGGAGGTAGGTGAGCACGACCCGGCGAAAGCCCGCCGAGAGGCTGAGATCGACCGTCAGGTCGAAGTTCTCGCGACGGCCGGCGAAGTACTCATCGAGCTGGCGTGGCGGCGGCGTCGAGGCGATCCGGTGCGTGCAGGATGCGCGGGCTCAGGTGCGCGGCGAGGCCGTCGAGGACGGCGTCGTGGTCCTCCGTCTCGTAGGCCACCCGCACGAGCCCGTTCGGCGTCGACGCGAGCAGCAGCAGGCCGACGGGGGTGTCGAGCGTTCGGTACGCGACATCGAGCAGGCCCGCGGCATCGGCCTCGGCGGTCAGCCGTGCGTGCAGCGCGACGAGGTCGCGATCGGTCGGCTCGGCAGCGCCGGCGAAGAGATCAGTGTTGTCGCGGTCAGAGATGTTCATGGGACGAGTCCTTTTCGGAGGTTGGCGATGCCGTCGGCGGCGGCACGACGAGCTGCGTCAGCAGTTCCACCGACGATCGCCGCCACTTCGGTGTACGGAAGTCCCGCGATGTGGTGGTAGACGACCGCGTAGCGCTGCTTGTCGGGAAGCGTGGCGAGGGATCGAGCCAGATCGATGTCTCGAGGCCGATCGGTCGTCACGTTGGGTGCGGTGGGCAATTCGGCGACGGGTACGGCTCGGCGCGCCGTTCGCCTCGTGATGTCGATCGCCTTGCGGTGCGCGATCGTCACGAGCCACGCCTCGACGTTCGCGTCCTCGGGCAGCCGGGGGTACGCCTCGAGGGCGGAGAGGAAGGTCTCTGACCACGCGTCGTCCGCGTCGACGACGCCCACCACCGCGCGACAGACCCGCAGCACTGTCGCGCCGTGACGAGTGACCACCTCCTCGAACGGCTTCTTCATCGCCACACCATGGAGACGCCCGGGCGCGCCGAGACGTGAGGTCCGTTCGTCAGCTGCTCACCGGGGCGACGCACCGTTCACGAGCCCGAGACCGACGGCTCGGTAGCCGAGCAGGACCAGCAGGTCGTCAGACGCGGTGTCGACGACCTGGTCGTCGAGCGCGAGGAACCAGTTCTCTTGCGGTCGGTAGATCGGAGTCGTGTACCACGCGAACACGCCCGCTCGGCGCTCGTCGGCGGTGCGGTTGTTGCCGGTCTTGTGCCACACCCGACCCTCCATCGCCACCATCGAACCAGCCGGCGCCTCGATCGCGACCGTGTCCGAGCCCTGATCATCGGCCGTCGGGGCGCGATTGCGCTCGTGGCTGCCGGGGACGTACCGCGTGGCGCCGTTCTCGTCGGTGAAGTCGTCGAGGCACCACAGCACGTTGACGCCTTGGATGCCCGACCACGGCTGCGGCATGTAGAGCTGATCCGCGTGCAACACCATCTCGCCGCCGCCCGGCCCCGTGATGTTGGCGCTGATGTTCGAGAGCAAGGCCGGCCACCCGAGCGTGCCCCTCACGAGAGCGAGCGCCGCCGGATGCTCCGCGAGCCCGCAGAACACCGGATGCCGGTTCGGGAGGTTCCACACTCGCTGGTTGGTGGTGTCGGCCGCGTAATCGAGGCCGAACCGCACCTCGCGCCCCTCGGCTCGATCGCGTGCCGCCGCGTCATAGAGCGCAGCGCGCGCCGTCTCGAGCGTGTCGTCGTCGAGCGCGTCGGGCACGACGCACAGACCGTTCTCGCGGAGCTCGCTCGCGGCGCGGTCGAGGTCGATCGTCGTCATCGTCCGGTCGGGATGGCGGTGAGACCGTGGTCGAGCGCGAGCATCGCTCGAAACGAAGGGTCGAAACCTGCCGCCACGTCAGGCGGGAGCGCCGCGTTCCAGTTGATCTGCGGACGGATCCACGGCTGGACGTAGTAGCCGAAGAGAGCCGCGCGGTGCACCGATTCGGTTCGGTTCGCGCCGGTCTGGTGCCACAGCCGACCGTCCATGACCATGATGCTGCCCGCTGGTCCTTCGACGGCGACGGTCTCGACGGGAGCGGCGAAGTCGGGAAGGGAGCGGTGGCTCCCCGCCACGACACGGGTCGCGCCGTTCTCGTCGGTGAAGTCGTCGAGCAGCCACGCCACGTTCACGGCGAACGGTGCCGTCCACGGCTGGGGCACGTAATACTGGTCCGCGTGCAGGTACATGCCGCCTGCTCCGGGCCCGGTGACGTTGGCGCTGAAGTTCGAGATCAGGAAGTCGCCGATCGTGCGGTTCACGTAGCGGAGTGCGAGCGGATGTCGGATGAGCTCGACGAAGATCGCGTCCCACACGAAGAGCATGAACACGCGCCGGTTCTTCTCGTCGAAGTCGAACGCGTATCCCCGCGTCGGGATGCCGATGGCGTCGGACCGGTCAGCTGCGTCGAGCAAGCGGGCGCGCACGTCGGCAGTCGCCGCCGGATCGAGCACGCCGGTGACCACCGCGACGCCGACGTCGTCGAGATCACGATCGGCCGCGTCGAGCTCGTCGATGCTCCTCGGCGGCGGCAGCGTCTGCGCGAACGTCACGCGGGCTCCGCAGCCGTCTCTTTCGCGACCTCGCGTGCCCACGGGTAGTCGGCCTTGCCGTTCGGCGCCCGCTGCACGCGGTCGACGATGATCACCCGCTTCGGAAGCTTGTAGCGGCCGATGTGCTCGGCGGCGGCCTCGATGATCGCGGCCTCGTCGGCCGATGCGCCCGGCTGCAAGGACGCGATGGCGACGACACGCTCGCCGAACCGCTCGTCGGGCACACCCACGACGAGACAGTCGTACACGGCCGGATGCGCTTTGACAGCCTCTTCGACCTCCTCCGGAAAGACCTTCTCGCCGCCGGTGTTGATGCAGTTCGAGCCGCGGCCGAGGAGGATGAGCGACCCGTCCGCCGCAACCTTCGCCCAGTCGCCGGGCAGCGAGTGCGGCACGCCGTCGATGACCATGAAGGTGCGGGCCGACTTCTCGGGATCCTTGAAGTAGCCGAGCGACGCGCTGATGGCGGCGACCATGCCGATCTCGTCAGACCCCGGCTGCACCTCGCGGCCGTCTTCGGTGACGACCTTCACGGAGGGGTTGGTCGTGAACTTCGCGGTTGTTCCGATGCCCGCGCGCGTGCTGATCGTCGTGCCCATCGCGCCCTCGGTGGAGCCGAGGCCGTCGTACAGCGTGACGTCGAGGTGCTTCAGCAGGCCCTCCTTGACCTCGGTCGACCACATCACGCCGGACGACACGATCGTCTTCAGCGATGGCGCCTCGTAGCCCTTCTCGTCCAGTGCGCGCAGCATCGGCTTGGCGAACGCGTCGCCGACGATCACGACGGCGCTCACGCCTTCGCGCTCGACGGCTTGCCAGAGCTCGTGGGGGTCGAACGAGCGGTTTGTGAGCGTGACGACCGAGCCCTTGAGGAGCAGGGGCGCCATGGTGCCGAGCCACATCCCGGTGCCGTGCATCTGCGGGCACGCTGCGAGCCACACGGGCGGCGGGTCCAGCTGGTCGCCCACTGCCAGGAGCTCGTCGACGTTGGTCGGCGGCGTGAGGCCCGAGATCGAAGCGCCGAACGTCCCGATCGCGATCGGGAAGATGCCGTTCGTGTACATGACGCCCTTCGGCATCCCCGTGGTGCCGCCGGTGTAGAGCATGTAGATGTCGTCGGGCTGACCCTCGACCCGCGGTGCGGGGTCGTGCCCCGCGATCACGTCGTCCCACCGCAACGCGCCGTCGAGATGGGGGCCACCGTCGTCGACCTCGATGACCGCGCGGAGCTTGGTCGCCTTCGAGAGCACGCGCTCAACGCGGTCACCCAGGCTCGAGTGGAAGAACAGCACCTCGCTGTCGGAGTTGTCGAGCAGGTAGAGCAGCTCGTTGTCGGTGTAGCGGTAATTGACGTTGATCGGGACACCGCGCATCTTGAAGGCCGCGTACTGCGCGACGACGTACTCGATCCCGTTGTAGAGGTAGAGCGCGACCTTCGAATCGGGCTGAAGGCCGAGCTCGACGAACGCCTGCGCCAGGCGGGCGGCTTGGTCGTCGTAGTCGCGCCACGAGAGACGCTCGTCGCCGTGGATGAGCGCGGTGCGATCACCCACCTCGTCGGCGATCGACTGCCAGATGTTGGCGAAGTGAACCTGCATCCCGACCCCCCGGCTCTGGTTCCCACGGAAGGTAATCGGTGGTTGGGTCAGGCGAAGCCCTGCACCGCCTGAGGTGTGTAGGGCGACTCGAGCGCGCTGATCTCGTCGGCGGTGAGCTCGATGTCGACCGAGGCGATCGCGTCTTCGAGCTGCTGAGGCTTCGTGACCCCGACGATGGGTGCCGTGACCGCAGGGTGCTTCGACACCCATGCGAGAGCGATCTGGGCCAGCGAGACACCACGGTCGGCGGCGACCTTCGCGACCGCCTCGACGATCCCGGCATCCGCGTTCGCGTAGAGGGTGCGCCCGAACTCATCCGTCTCGGAGCGATCAGTCGACGTGCCCGCGTCGCGGGTGAGCAGGCCGCGCGCGAGCGGGCTCCACGGGATGGCACCGACGCCCTGGTCGACGCACAGCGGCAGCATCTCGCGCTCTTCCTCGCGATAGACGAGGTTGTAGTGGTTCTGCATCGACACGAACTTCGTCCACCCGTGCATCTCGGCGACGTGTTGCGCCTTCGAGAACTGCCAGGCCCACATCGACGACGCGCCGATATAGCGCGCCTTCCCCGCCTTCACGACGTCGTGCAGCGCCTCCATCGTCTCTTCGATAGGCGTTCGCGGATCCCAGCGGTGGATCTGATAGAGGTCGACGTAGTCGGTGCCGAGGCGGCGCAGGCTCGCTTCGATCTCGTGCATCACCTCCTTGCGCGAGAGCCCGCGACCATTCGGGCCCTGGCGCATCACGCCGCAGAGCTTGGTCGCGAGCACGATCTCGTCGCGACGCGTGCGACTCTGCGAGCAGATGTCCGACGATCTCTTCGCTCGTGCCGTCGGAGTAGACGTTCGCCGTGTCGAAGAAGTTGATGCCCGCCTCGATCGACCGCTCGATGAAGGGACGCGCATCGTCCGCGGGGAGCGACCACGGGTGGCCACCTCGATCGGGCACGCCGAAGCTCATGCATCCGAGGCAGATCGGGCTCACGTCCATGCCCGTCGTTCCGAGCTTGCGGTACTTCATCGCGCTGTCCTCTCATTGCGATCGGCTGGGCTGACGACACGGCCCGGCAGGGTCTCTGCGCCCCGCTGCTCGCCGTCGACACGAATCGCGACGCCGTTGACCAGGACGTGCCGCACACCCGTCGGCTGATCTGCAGTCAGGCGCTCGGTGTCGGCAGGGAAGTCGCGCACACGGCGCACGGGTCCGGGGCCGACCGCGGCGGGATCGAAGACGGTGACGTCGGCGAACGCACCGCGGCGAAGGACGCCACGGTCCGCGAAGCCGAAGAGGTCGGCGGGCTCCTGCGTCAGCTTGTGGACTGCGCCTTCCAGAGACAGCACCTCGCGCTCGCGCACCCAGTTACCGAGGAGGTCGGTGGGCAACGGGGCGTCGCACAGCTGACCGACGTGCGCGCCCGCGTCCGACAGGCCGAGCGTGCAGCCGGGCTCGTTGAGCAGCATCGCGATGCCCTCGGGGTCGTCGTTGGCGAGAATCGTCTTCACGCGGAGCGCCTTGATGTCTTGTTCGTCGGCGCTGAGGTCGAGCAGCGTGTCGAACGGATCGGCGCCGCGCTCTTGTGCAACGGTCGCGAGCTTCTCTCCGACGAGCTCGGGATGCGCGGTCGACTCCATGATCTCGTAGGTGTCCCACCGCGGTGGGATGCCCTTGCGCTCCGCCCACGCGTCGCGCACCTTCAGCCGCCAACCCGGGTCCGCGTAGGCCGCCCGCCGTTCGTCGATCGAGCGGGGCATCAGCTCCGCGAACACGGGATTCGTGTTGAGGTTGAACGGCTCGACGAGGTTCACCGAGAACGCCAGTGGGCGGCACGAGACCTGCGGCCACACGTCGGCTCCCCCTGCTCGCCGCTCACGGTGGATCTCCGCGGCCTTGAGGTGTGCACCGCTCGGCACCGTGAGCACCGCGGTGTACGTGATCGGAGCCCCGAAGCTCGGCTGCAAGTCGTAGCACTCGGTGAACGAGAGGCCTTCGCCCCCGTTGACGCCGATGACCCCGCGGCCGCTGCGGCCCACGGCACGGCACAGCGCTTGCGTCTCCTCCGGCTGAGCGACGCGACTGGGGATCGGTCGGCCATCTGCACCGACGTGCGTGAGCGCCATGCTCGTCGCAAAGCCGGCCGCGCCCGCCTCCATCGCCTCCTCGATCAGCGCGGTCATCGCCGCGACCTCGTCGGGAGTGGCAGGTCGATCGGCCGCCTCGGGACCGAGCACGTAGAGCCGCAACGGGGTGTGCCCGATGTACGCGGAGTAGTTGAGCGCCGACCCGCGTCTGCGCACCGCTTCGAGGTACTCGGGGAACGACTCGAACTCCTCCCACGGGATCCCGGCCGCGAGGCACTCGGGATCCATGTCCTCGACCTTCTCCATCGTGCGACCGAGCAGGTCGCGATCGGCAGGACGTGTCGGCGCGATGCTGAAGCCGCAGTTGCCCGCCACCACTGTCGTCACGCCGTGATAGCAGGACGGCGTGAGCGCGGGATCCCAGAACACCTGCGCGTCGTAGTGCGTGTGGATGTCGACGAACCCGGGGGCGACGACGCAGCCATCAGCATCGAGCCGGCGATCTCCGCGCAAGCCTGCGCCGATCTCGACGATGCGGTCACCCTCGATGGCGACATCAGCGGCAACGGCGGGTGCGCCCGTGCCGTCGACGACCTTGCCTCCTGCGATCACGACACGGTCCATGAGGGCTCCTCTCGTCAGCAGCCCAGCATCTCACCCCGTGAGCGCGCCGAAGGCGTCGACGTCGCGGGCCAGCTGAGCCGAGCGGTCAGCCATCGCCATGAACATCCGGTCGCCCCGCTCCGTGCGGCCAACCAGCATCGAGGCCGCGATCGCCATGATGAGGCTGGCGTGAGCGTGACGTCGGTACTCGAGCCAGCACTCGTCGAACGTGTAGCCCGTCACGCCTCGCTCGACCAACCGCCCGTGATACATCCGGACCAGCCGCTCCTCATGCGTACGGCGCTCGTCGACGTGGGCGAAAGCGTTGCCGATGAAGTACGCGACGTCCTGCGGTCCCGACCCGACGTGCACGGTCTGCCAGTCGACGACGGTCACAGGGCGAGCGCTTCCTGACCCGTCGAAGAGCATGTTGTCGAGGCGGAAGTCGCCGTGGATCGCCGTCGGCACGAGGGGCCGCAGGTCCTGCAACGCCCCGACCGCACCCACGAGCCGCTGGCCTTCTGCGATCGTCTCGGGCGCCAGCGTGTCGCGATAGCGAGCGAGGAACCCGTCCCAGAAGATCATCAGCACGGTGCCGCCGGAGGGCGGACGGTTGAGCCACGCCATGTCCGCCAAGGTCGGATCACCCCAACGCGGTGCGTGCAGCTTGGCGGCCTCGTCCATCACCAGCTCGGCCTGCTCGATCGTGCATCCCGCGATCTGGTCTCCTTGCTCGGCGGGGGCGAGGTCTTCGAGGACGATCACGACGTTGGCGGTCCCGTGCTCGAGGTCGGCGAAGTAGCAGTGAGGGCGACTCACGTCGACCGAGTCAGCGAGGTGGCGGTAGAACGCAACCTCGGTCTCGTAGGTGAGCGTGCTCACGCCTGCCGCCGCGCTGTCGGGATCGGCGGAGGCGAACTTGCACACCACTGTCGGCGGCCCCGGTGCTCCGTCGTAGTCGAGCGCGAAGCGCACGTTTGCGCCGACCTGGCCCGTGCCGATCGGCGTCGCGTCGAACGCGACCACGCGCGACTCGATGTCGAGCGCGCCGGCCTCACGCAGGACGTCGGTCAGCCACTGAGGCGTGACCTGCTCGGGGCGCGAGACGAGAGCCGGCACCTAGACGAGCTCGTAGCGGATCGGCAGTCGCTTCGGCCCGCCGACGAAGAGCGTCTGCATGTACGCAGGATCCCCGGCGAGCTCGATCGACTTCAGCCTCGGCATGAGCTCGGCGTAGAGCGCGCGGCCCTCCATGCGCGCGAGCTGGGCTCCGAGGCAGAAATGCGCGCCGAAGCCGAACGCCATGTGCTTGTTCGGGTTGCGCCCGACGTCGAACTGATCGGCGTGCTCGAACACGTCCTCGTCGCGGTTCGCCGACGGGTACGACAACAGCACCGACTCTCCCGCGGCGATCGGCAGTCCGTGCAGCACGTAGTCCTCTGTGCTCGTGCGCATGAACTGCTTCACCGGCGACACCCACCGGATCATCTCGTCGACTGCGGTGGTGACGAGCGCCGGGTCGTCGCGCAGTCGCTGCAGCTGGTCCGGATGCTCGAGGAGCGCGTGCAAGCCGCCGGAGATGGACGACGAGGTCGTGTCGTGTCCGGCCGTCGCCACGATCACGTAGTAGCTGACGGCCTCGAAGATGCCGATCGGGGCGCCGTTGACCTCCGCGTTCGCGATGACAGACGCCAGGTCTTCCGTGGGGTGAGCGCGCCGGTCCTCGGTCAGCGCGACGAAGTACTGGAAGAAGTCCTGGATCGTCTGCATGAGCTCCTCGGGCGTCGTGCCGCGCGCCATCTCGGGGTCGGCGGCGCCGAACAGCTCTTGGGTGAGCTTGAGCAGGCGAGGGAAGTCGTCCTCGGGCAGCCCGAGGATCGAGAGGATGACGTAGAGCGGGTAGTGCACGGCAACGTCTCTGACGAAGTCGCACTCACCACCCAGGTCGGCCATGCGGTCGACGTAGCGCTTCGCCAGCTCGGCGATCCGGTCGTCGAGGCGTGACAGCGACTTCGGCAGGAACCAGTCGGCCGCGAGATGGCGATAGACCGGATGATCGGGCGCGTCCATGTGGATCAGCGTGCGCAGCACATCGCCGGTGATCGCCCGCTGGTCGTCGGCTTCCTTCGCGCCGAGCAATGGGCGCGGAGCGTTAAGCCACTTGTCTTGCTGGCGCTCGATCTCCATCACGTCGGCGTGCCTCGTCACCGCGTAGAACGGGTTGAATCCGTCGACCTCGACATGGTGAACGGGCGCCTCACGTCGCAGGAGCGCACACGCCTCGTGAAAGCGAGGCTCGTCGGCATACGCAGCCGGGTCGGTGAACACCCGCCCGGCCTGCTCGATGGTCATCTCGGTCATCGCGCTCACCCGGCGCCGACGCATCGACGCACGACGGCGGCGAGCTCGAGGGCGCGTGCATCCATTCCGCCGGGAAGCGGAAGCCGTTGGACGGTGTACCCGAATGCGATCTCGTCGGCGGGATCGCAGAACGCGAGCGACCCGCCCGCGCCGTCGTGCCCGAACGCGCGCACGCTGCCGAACGGCCAGCGTGGCGCGCACGGCGCCTGGAAGATCACCGCGAACCTCGCCTGGAGGCCCGAGCCGAGCTCGATGCCCGCGACCTGGATCTGGGACATCTGGGCGATCGTGTCGTCGCTCAGCACGCGCGGCTGACCGTTGGTCTCGTGGCGAAGCGACGCGTACAGCGCGGCCAGACCGCGCGCGCTCGCGAGCACGCCGGCTGCGGGTGGCGCAACGCGACGGAAGTCTTCGTCGTTGACCCGTCGCAGCAGGTCGAGCAGATCACCCCGAGGAAACGCCAACGTCGAGACGGGGTCACCGCCGCCGAGCGCGTCCGGATTCGCCATGAGGAACGTCGTCAGCTCCTCGCCGGTCGGCGGCAACGCGTCGACGACGCGGTGATCCTCGGACGGAGGGGTGCCCATCCACAGGTCGATGGCGCGTGGCGTCGTGACGTCGTCGCGCAGCACCTCAGCCACCGGGCGCCCGTCGACACGGCGCACGATCTCGTCGGCCAGCGTGCCGATCGTGAGGCCGTGGTACATGAACGCCTGACCCGGCTGCCAGAACGGGCGTTGTGCCGAGAGTCGCTCGGCAAGCGGCTCGTGCGCCATCAGCTCCTCCCACGAGAAGCCGCCATCGACCCCCGGCAGGCCGGCCTGATGCGACAGCAATTCGCGCACGGTGATCATGTCCTTGCCGCGCTGCGCGAACTCGGGCCAGTACTTCGCGACATAGGCGTCGAGGTCGAGCTGCCCGCGTTCGACCAGGAGCGCGACGACGACTGCGGTCGCTCCTTTGCTGCTCGAGTACACGGGCAGCAACGAGTCAGGTCCCATGTCGCCCACAGCGAGGTCGACCACGCGCTCACTGCGGACGTGGACCGCGAGCTGCGCGCTGAACGTCGGATCCGCCTCGAAGAACCCTCGGAAGGTGTCCTCTACTGGGCCGAACGATGTCGAGGTCATCGCTCGACGATAGGCGTCAGCGCAGCATCGGATCCGAGAGGTCGAGGAACTCGGTGTTCTGCGTCATGTCGCCGAACTCGGCCATGAGCGCCTGCACCTCTTCGGGCATCTCCTTGCTCTCGTTCGCGCGGGCCTCGGCCTCGCTCGTGAAGTAGTTCGCCTCGAGCAGGCTGTCGGGGCCGGTCCACACCCTCGTGCCGCCGATGAGATCGGGGCGCAGGCTGGCGAACTTCTCGAAGGCCTTGTCGAGCTTGGCCATCCGGGCACGGTCGACACCGCGTGACTTCATGATCTGCACGAAGCCAGCGTCATTCGACCCGCCCGCGAGGAACTGCTCCACGTCGGACGACTCGGTGAACGTGGGCTCGCCGTCGTAGTACTTGGCCATCTCCGACCACCATGCGCTCTGCTCGGGTCGAGCGGCGTTTGCCTTCGCCGCCTCCTCCGACTCGAAGCGAGCGATCGTGATCGCTCGGCCGTCCGCAGTCACGCCCGAGGTGACACCGAGGAAGCCGACGGCACCGGGGCCGACCTCCTCCGCCCACCGGTCGCCCTGGCGCTTCAATCCCTCTGCGTCCCGCGCCTTCCCCTCGATGATCTGTACGAACATCAGGACCTCCTCAACACCGCTGGTCCTCGGATCATGCGCCGCGACGCGGTCACCCGCAATCGGTCAGTCGACCAGCGCGGCGTAGACGAGCTTGCGCAGCTCCGCTCGGACGGGCCAGGTGCTCGACGGCAGCAGCTGCGTCATGAGCTGCGCGGTGATGCCTTCCTTGCGATCGACCCAGAAGGCGGTGCTGGCAGCGCCACCCCACGCCATCTCACCCTTCGAGCACAAGTTCTTGTTCTTCACCGGGTCGACGACCACCGAGAAGCCGAGCCCGAACCCGGTGCCGTCGAACACCGACTCGGTGAAGAGCGGCCGCCCGATCTCGGTGAGGTCGTGGCCGCCGGGCAGATGGTTCTGACCCATGTAGTCGACGGTGCGCGACCCGAGGATGCGCGTCCCGTCGAGCACGCCGTTGTTCGCGATCATCTGCGTGAAACGCATGTAGTCGTGCAACGTGCCGACGAGACCGCCGCCCCCGCCGAGGAAGAGCGGCGGCGCGCTCGTGCGATGACCGAGCGGAGCCGGCACCGCCTTCCTTGTGCCCGGTCGCGGAACGTAGAGCGATGCGAAGCGATCGGCCTGCTCGTCGGTGCACCAGAACGACGTGTCGGCCATGCCGAGCGGCCGGCAGATGCGCTCCTCGATGAAGACGTCGAGCGTCTGGCCGGACACCACCTCGACGACGCGGCCGAGCACGTCGGTCGACACCGAGTAATTCCACTCGGTGCCCGGCTGGAACAGCAGCGGGATCGCTGACCACGCGTCGCACGCGCCCGCGAGGTCCAGACCCTCGGGCGTGCCGAGCTCGAAGCCTGCCTGGCGGTACAAGTGATCTACGCCACTCGCGTAGAGAAATCCGTAGGTGAGGCCCGACGTGTGCGTGAGCAGGTTGTGCACGGTCATCGGCTGCTGCTGCGGAACCGTGCCCGGGTTGTTGGCCGGTCCCTTCGAGTACACGCGCGTGTCGGCGAACGAGGGGATGAACTTCGAGACCGGGTCGGTGAGCTCGAGCTTGCCCTCCTCGAACAGGATCATCGCGGCGACCGAGGTGATCGGCTTGCTCATGGAGTAGAAGCGGTAGACCGTGTCGAGCTCGACCGGTGCGCCGGACTCCATGTCGCGCTTGCCGTAGGTCTCGAGGTAGGGCGTCTCGCCGTTGCGCGAGACCGCGATCGCCCATCCGGGCAGACGGCCGTCGTCGACGTAGGTCTTGAAGTGCGAGGTGATGCGGGCAAGGCGGTCGGCGTCGAAGCCGACGTCCTTGGGCTCGGCGGTGATGGCAGGAACGGGCATCACCTCACCGTAGAACCAGATCAGCCCTTGCCGCGCGCTCGCTTCTTGGAATCGGCGAGCCCCGCCGCGAGCACCCAACGCGCCGTCTGCAGCATCACTCGCTTGGCCTCGTCGAGGTCGAGGCCGGCGACGTCGATGAGTGAGATCGCGGCTTCGGTGCCCCACACGATGTCGAGTGCGGCGACGAGGCGGCGCCGCTCCGCATCGGTGAGCGTCTCCCGCAATGGCTCGACCACGCGCTGGTTCCAGTGGTGGCGCCGGCCCTCCCGGATCGGGGCCGGCTCGGCCGCGGGCGACTGCTGCTGCGCGAACCACCGCTCGGACGCGAGCTTCGCCATCGTTCGGTAGGGCAGCGGGTTCTCGAGCATGTCCCAGCCGATCCGCGTGATGACCACCTCGAGCCGCGCACCCACGTCGTCGCCCGCGGCGTCGACGGCCTTCTCGACGTCCGCGCTCAGCTCGGTGAAGTCCATCGTCTCGAACGACGCTTCGGTCCAGAGGTCGTCGGCTGTCGGGAAGTATCGATAGGCGGTTGCCACCGACACCAGAGCGCGCTCGGCCGCATCGGGCACCGACGGAGGCCTGCCCTCGCGCACGAGCTCGACGGCTGCGGCGAGCAACGCCGCTCGAGTGCGAGCCTTCTGGTTCACCCGTCCAGGGCTTTTTGTGAGATTTGCCTCTTGACGTGAGAGTGCCATCTCATGATGATAGCATCCTCACGACATGAGAGGAAGGGACCAGCGATGGAGCTGACAGACATGAAGGCGCTCGTCGAGCGGCACCTGAAGGCCGAGGGCGCCGGCGACATCGAGGGCGCGGTCTCCGTCTACACCCAGGACGTCGAGCATGACCCCGTCGGGTTCCCCGGCGCGCCCTATCGCGGCAAGGACGGCGCGCGGGCGTTCTATGGACACCTGACCCAGAACTTCCTCACCGAGGACGAGCAGCCCACTCGCGAGTACGTGACGGACAACGCGCTCGTGATGGAGCAGCTGATGACCGGAACCGTGATCGGCGAGATGCTCGGGCTTCCCGGCAACAACCGACGGATCACGTTCCGCATCCTGCATGTGTTCGAGTTCCGTGACGGCCTCATCAGCCGTGAGAACGTCTGGCTCGACACCGCGGCGATCGTCGGTCAGCTCGCAAGCTGACGCAAGCTCGATGAGGGGTTGATGAAGGGCCGGTGCCGGGGCACCGGCCCTTTGGTCATCAGCGCAGGTCGAACCGATCGAGGTTCATGACCTTGTCCCACGCAGCGACGAAGTCGCGTACGAACTTCTCCTTCGAGTCGTCCTGTGCGTAGACCTCCGCGAGCGCCCGGAGCTGCGAGTGCGAGCCGAAGACGAGGTCGGCCGCCGTCGCAGTCCGCTTGACGGCACCGCTCGCGCGGTCACGACCTTCATACACGTTCTCGCCCGACTGCGACGCCTTCCACTCCACGCTCATGTCGAGCAGGTTCACGAAGAAGTCGTTCGTGAGCGTCTCGGGCCGGTCCGTGAAGACGCCGTTCGCCGACTTCTTGTAGTTGGCGTTCAGGACGCGCATGCCGCCGACGAGCACGGTCATCTCGGGAGCGGTCAGGTTGAGGTTGTTGGCCCGATCGAGCAGCCGCTGCTCGGGCGGCTGCTTCTCCCCCGCGCTCAGGTAGTTCCGGAAGCCATCGGCGGCCGGCTCGAGCACCGCGAACGACTCGACGTCGGTCTGGTCCTGCGAGGCGTCGGTGCGCCCGGGGCTGAACGGCACGGTCACATCGAAGCCCGCGTCCTTCGCGGCCTTCTCCACGGCCGCGCATCCACCGAGGACGATCACGTCCGCGAGGGAGACCGTCTTGCCTCCACTGCTGAAGTCCTGCTGGACCTTCTCGAGGGCCTGCAGCGCCTTCGCCAGCTCGGCCGGCTCGTTGGCCTCCCAGCTCCGCTGCGGCTCGAGCCGGATGCGGGCGCCGTTCGCTCCGCCACGCTTGTCCGTGCCGCGGAAGCTCGCCGCCGACGCCCACGCGGTGGAGACGAGCTGTGAGACCGACAGCCCCGACTCGAGGATCTTGGCCTTGAGGGCGGCGATGTCGGCGTCGCCGATCAGCGGGTGATCGACGGCGGGCACCGGGTCCTGCCAGAGCTGCGGCTCGGGGATCCAGGGACCGAGGTACCGAGAGAGCGGACCCATGTCGCGGTGCAGCAGCTTGTACCACGCCCGCCCGAACGCGTCGGCGAGCTGATCCGGGTTCTCGTGGAATCGCTTCGCGATCGGCGCGTAGATCGGGTCCATCCGCAGCGCGAGGTCGGTCGTCAGCATCATCGGCGCATGACGCTTCGACGCGTCGTGCGCGTCAGGCACGGTGCCCTGCGCCTCGGGGTTCTTGGGCGTCCACTGCTGCGCTCCCGCAGGACTCCGCGTCAGCTCCCAGTCGTACTTGAAGAGGTTGTCGAGGTACCCGTTGTCCCACGTGATCGGATCGTTGGTCCACGCGCCCTCGAGCCCGCTCGTGAGCGTGTCGGCGCCCTTGCCGGTGCCCGAGCTGTTGTTCCAGCCGATGCCTTGGTGCTCGACCGGGCAACCCTCGGGCTCGGGACCCGCGTACTCGGGATCGACCGCGCCATGGCACTTGCCGAACGTGTGGCCCCCGACGATCAGGGCGACCGTCTCCTCGTCGTTCATCGCCATGCGGGCGAACGTCTCTCGGATGTCGCGCGCGGACGCGAGCGGATCGGGGTTCGCGTTGGGCCCCTCGGGGTTCACGTAGATGAGGCCCATCTGCACCGCGCCCAGCGGGTTGGAGAGGTCGCGCTCCCCGCTGTAGCGCTCGTCGCCGAGCCATGTGTCCTCAGGTCCCCAGAACACTTCCTCGGGCTCCCACACGTCGGGGCGGCCGAAGCCGAACCCGAAGGTCTTGAACCCCATCGACTCCATGGCGACGTTGCCGGCCAAGACCAAGAGGTCGGCCCACGAGACCGAGTTGCCGTACTTCTTCTTGATCGGCCAGAGCAGCCGGCGGGCCTTGTCGAGGTTCGCGTTGTCGGGCCAGCTGTTGAGCGGCGCGAAACGCTGCGCGCCCTCGCCTCCCCCTCCCCGGCCATCGTGGATCCGGTACGTGCCGGCTGCATGCCACGTCATCCGGATGAACAGCGGGCCGTAGTGGCCGTAGTCGGCGGGCCACCACTCCTGCGAGTCCGTCATCACCGAGATGAGGTCACGCTTCAACGCCTCGACGTCGAGGCGCTTGAACTCCTCGGCATAGTCGAAGTCGTCCTCCAACGGATTCGCATGAGGCGAGTGCTGGTGAAGGACCTGCACGTTGATCTGGTTCGGCCACCAGTCCTGGTTCGAGTGCGGCCGGTGCGCCTTGACGGTCGGTGCCGGGATTGCTGGGTTTTCGCTTTCAGACACGTCGGTCCTCCTGTTGTCCGTTGGCGGTGGTGCACTCGGGACACAAGCCCCAGTACACGACCTCTGCTTCGTCGAGCCGGAAGCCGTGATCCTCCGATGGTTCGAGGCACGGCGCGTCGCCGACCGCACAGTCGACGTCGTGCACGACCCCGCACTGCCGGCACACCATGTGGTGGTGGTTGTCGCCCACGCGCAGCTCGTGCAGCGCGGGCGCGCCTGCTGGCTCGATGCGACGCACGATGCCGGCATCGCAACACGCACGCAGCACGTCGTAGATCGCTTGGGTCGAGACAGCGCCGAGCTCGGCGCGCACCGCGTGCACGACGAGGTCGGCCGACGCGTGCGGGTGCTCGGCGAGCGCCTCGAGCACTGCGACGCGAGGCGCGGTGACCCTGAGGCCGGCTGCCCTCAGCAGCTCGGTCGGCGCCTCCGCATCTGCCACGAGCCCATGCCATCACCTTTTCTGGAATGAGTCAAGAAAGACCTGTTGCCAATGGCACAGCTCGATGTGAGCGCATGTGAGTGGCGTGTGAGCGGAGTGGCCGAGACTCGTCGCATGAGCAAGCTGCGAGTTCCCGATCGATCGTTCTACCCGGCGCCGCTGGGCTCGATCCTGTCGATCTGGGCGCATCCCGACGACGAGACCTACCTGGCAGGCGGGGTCATGGCGGCTGCGCGCGACCGCGGGCAACGCGTCGTGTGCGTGTCCGCGACCGCAGGTGAGAACGGCACGCCCGATCCTGAGGCCTGGCCGCCGGCCCGGCTCGGCGCGGTCCGCAGGTGGGAGTCCGCCGCCGCGATGGCGGTGCTCGGCGTCGAGGAGCACCGCATCGCCGACTTCCCCGACGGAGAGCTGACGAGCCACGGGGAGCAGGGCGTCGCCTGGGTCGGCGATTTCATCGACGAGATCGAACCCGACACGATCCTCACGTTCGGCAGTGACGGAATCACGTTCCATCCCGATCACGTCGCCGTGCACGAGTGGGTCACCCGCGCCTGGGAGGACCGGGGTTGCCGATCACGGTTGCTGTGCGCCGCTCCGACGGTCGGGTCGCTCGAAAAGTTCGGACCGCTCTACGCGAAGTGGGGCGTGTACATGACCGATGACCGCCCGACGGGTGTGTCGGACGGGGATGCCGTCGTGCACGTCGCGCTCACGGGACCGCAGCTCGATCGGAAGATGACGGCGCTCCGCGCCATGGCGACCCAGACCGGCGGCGCGATCGAGATGCTCGGCGAGGCGACCTACGCCGATCTGGTCGCGAAGGAAACCTTCGTCGACGCGCTCGCCATCGACGTGCTCGCGGTCAGTGGGGCTCGGCCCGGTACTCGTCGTCGGTGACGTGCGCGCCCCACTCGGTCTCGGGGCGGTCGCTCGGTCCGATGCCCTCGGTGATCGACAGGTGCGTCATGAAGTGGTCGGGCGCGGCACCGTGCCAGTGCCACTCATCGGCCGGAGTGTGCACGATGTCGCCCGACGTGAGCGCGAACAGCTCTCCGCCCGCGGACTGGACGCGCCCCTCGCCCTCGGTGACGTAGAGCGTCTGACCGAGGACGTGGCAGTGCCATGCAGTGCGCGCCCCCGGAGTGAAATGCACTGCGTTCACCCTGACGCGAGACGGCTCCTCGCCCCGGGCGATCGGGTCGAGCCAGACGTCTCCGGTGAACCACTCACTCGGTCCTCTCGTGGACGAGGGCTTCGGCTTCTTCTCCACGAGCGCTCCTTCCGTTTCTTGACCCGTTCGGGACCGATGGTATGCAATGGCTGCAAGCAGAGGTCTGGGGGATGCCATGGCCGGCACCACGAACGACAACACCGAGTTCGAGCTACGGGGCTTCAACCATCTCGCCCTCGTGTGCCGTGACATGGCCGAGACCGTCGCTTGGTACCGCGACGTGCTCGGCATGAAGCTCGTGAAGACGCTCGAGCTGCCGGGTGGGCGCGGTCAGCACTTCTTCCTCGACATGGGCAACGGGCGCGACGGCATCGCGTTCTTCTGGTTCCCCGAGGCAAAGGAAGGGGTGCGCGGCGAGTCGCTCCAAGATCGCCGCGGCATGACCGCGATCGGCACCATGAACCACCTCGCGTTCGATGTGGCGCCCGAGAAGATAGACGAGTACCGGGCGAAGCTCGAGAGCAAGGGCGTCGCGGTCACCGAGATCATCAACCACTCCGACTCCCTGGAAGGTGGTCACAAGGCCGACTTCGACCCCGCCACCGACGGCGGCGACGTCTTCGTCCGGTCGATGTACTTCCAGGACCCGAACGGCACCTTGCTCGAGTTCGCGTGCTGGATGCGCGAGTTCAACGACGGCGACGTGAAGCACGAACCGGCGACCGCAGCCGGCGCGCCCGTCAGCGCCTGAACGTCAGCGCCTGATCGCCTCCGCGTCGCGCGCGTGGGCGGTGACGAGGTCGACCCACTCGTCCCAGTACGCCTCGGGATAGTCGTGGCCCATTCCCTCGAGGAGCACGAAGCGCGCGCCCGGGATGAGCTCGGCGGTGCGGCGCCCACCGCTCGGATCGAGGAGCGTGTCGGCACTGCCGTGCATCACGAGGGCTGGCACCGTCACATTCGGCAACGCGTCGGCCCGTGAGCCACTCGACATCACCGCCATGATCTGACGGACCACCCCGGGGGGGTCGAAGGCACGGTCGAACGCCTCGCCCGCGTACTGCGCCTGGGCAACCTCGTCGACCTTGCCCGGGCTCCCCCATATCCCGAGGCCCTCGAGGTGGTTCGCGATCGCCGAGGCTCGGTCGGTCGCGGGCGGCCCGAAGAGTCGAGCCTGCGCCGCGGGCGTCGATTGGCCCACGTCCGGTTCGCCGGTCGTGGACATCACGGACGTCACCGACAGCAGGCGCTCCGGATGTTCGATCGCGAGCGTCTGCACGATCATCCCGCCCATCGAGAGCCCCATGACGTGAGCGCGGGCCACACCGAGCGCGTCGAGCACTTCGATCACATCGCTCGCCATGTCGGAGAGCGTGTACGCCGCCTCGTTGGGCGGAGCGTCGGAGAAGTGCGTCGACAGCCCGACGTCTCGGTTGTCCATCCGCACGACGCGAAAGCCCTTGGCAGCGAAGCGCTTGCACCATTCGACGCGGTAGTTGATGCACTGGCTCCCGAGCCCGTTGACTAGCACCAGCGTCGGGTCGGCTGCATCGCCGAAGCACTCGTAGAAGACCTGGACGTCACCGTTCGTCGCGAATGTCACCGTGCGAACCTCCTCAGCGCTGATCGAAAGCGAGATCGAACCGTTGCACCGCGCCGGCGAAGATGTTCCGCTCGATCACCGGCTCGCTGACCACCCGCAGGTTCGTGAACCGTCGGGCCATCTCCCCGAACAGCACCTGCAGCTCGAGGCGCGCCAGTGACTGTCCGATGCACACGTGCGGCCCGAAGCCGAACGCGATGTGCGGGTTCGGGTTGCGAGTGATGTCGAAGCGGAAGGGATCTGCGAACACCGACTCGTCGCGGTTCGCAGATGGGTACAGCAGCGCGATGCGATCGCCCGCCCGCACCGCGGTGTCACCGATGTGGTCATCGGCCACGGCGGTGCGGAACATCTGGTTCAGGGGCGACACCCACCGCAACACCTCCTCCACGGCGTTCGCGACGAGCGACGGATCGGCGGCGAGGCGCTCCCACTGATCCGGGTGGTCACAGAACGCGCGCAGCCCGCGGGCGATCGCAGTGCGGGTCGTCTCGGCGCCACCCGAGATGAAGAGACCGGTCTCGTTCATGATCGTGCGGTCGTTCATCGGGCAGCCCTTGACGGTGGCGTTGGCCCATACGGAGATGAACGAACGGTCGGGCTCGACCCGGAGCTTCGGCACCGCCTCGTCGAGGAAGGCCTGGAATTCCATGATCGCGGCCATCAGGTCTTGGAACACCTGGCCGCTCCCGTCACGGGACAGAGAGTCGATCCGCATCATCCGCTCGGACCACGACTTGAGATCGCGCCAGCGTTCCGGCGGGAAGCCCAGCAGGTCGCACGTGAGCCGGCTCGGATACTGGGCCGCGAGCGCGTCGACCACCTCGATCTCGCTGCGATCGGCGATCGCGTCGAGCAGCTCGTCGACCACCACTCGGATGAGCGGCTCCTCCACGCGCGGCTCCCCGAGGGGTGAGCCGGCGGGCGACGAGCGCTCGCTGTTCCGCGTGCCCAGGATCGTCCTGGGCGATCATGTTGTCCTCCTCGGGCGACCAGATCGACCGGTAGCCCCGGCTGCTCACGAACACTCGAGCCCGGCGCTCGACGTCGACGATGTCGGCATGACGCGTGACGCCGAGCATGCCGGTCGTCGGATCGCGATAGACGGGGTCGTTCGCTCGCAGGTAGGTGAACGCCTCGTGCATGCCGTCGAGGTCGGCGTAGAACCCTTCGTCGAGCAGGTCGGGAGTCGTCGTCACTCGCATCGGACAGTTGTACACGGACGTGTGCCATCGCACTCGCGCCCTGTTTCCGACGGCACTTGACCGTCTGGGCCGCCCGAAGCGGTTGCAGCGGTCAAATGCCGGCCGATAGCGAGACGCGCGTCTTGAACGCCAAGAACGCGTAGCCATACACCTCGAACGTGCGGGCGTTGGCTTCGCCCTTCGCTCCACCGAATGTGTCGACGGCCTCGCCGATGGTCACGTCGGTGAAGCCGGAGGCTTCGAGCAGCGTCTGCCAGCCCGCACGGGGCAGCCCGCCGGCGATTCAGCCGGTCCAGAGGTCGACGTCGCGCATGGCCTCCAGGGGCACCGGTCGACCGTTGGCGATGTCGGCAAACTGCAGCCGCCCGTCGGGCTTGAGGACGCGAGAGATCTCGCCGAGCACCGTCTTCTTGTCCGGGCACAGGTTGATGACCCCGTTGGCGATGACGACATCCGCCCAGCTGTCCTCGACCGGAAGCGCCTCGGCGAACCCCTCGCGGAACTGCACGTGCTGGAGCCCGAGCATCGCGGCTGTGGAGCTCGACTTCTCGAGCATCTCGGGTGTCATGTCGACCCCGACGACCTCGCCGCTCGGACCAACCTGGGCCGCAGCGACGAAGCTGTCGAAGCCAGCGCCGGAGCCCACGTCCACTACTCGCTCACCCGGCGAAAGTGGGCGCAACGAGAAGGGATTTCCGACTCCTGCAAACGACTCGATCGCGCGGTCCGGCAGTGCGTCGACCGTGTCAGCTGCGTAGCCGAGACGTGCAGCCAGAAGACGGCCAGTGTGGAAATGGAACCCGCGCTCGGGCTCGTCGGCCACGTCCCGGTACTTCAGGCGCACCTGGTCACGCAGCACTTCGGGATCGATGAGGTGCTCCCGGCTCACAGCACATGTATACGTCCCGGGAAGCGGATCAGCTCATTCCGCCGCGCGCGCCGCCGCTGACAGTGATGGTCTGCCCGGTCACGTAGTCGGACAGCGGGGAGCACAACCAGAAGATCGCGTCGGCTGCGTCACGGATCGTGCCGCTGCGGCCGAGGGCGACCGTGCTCGTGGGCATCGTCCTCGCCTTGTACATCTCCTGGTCGGTGACGATGCGATCGGGATCGACCGTCACGCCCAGCCGCTCGGCCTGCTTCGCCGGCATCCCGACATGGATCGTGCGACCGCCTGTCTCGATCACCTCGTGCTCGGACTGCGGCAACCCGAACCGCGTCTGGATGACGCCGAACGCGACCGCGTTGACGTTGACGCGGAACCGACCCCACTCCTGAGCGAGAGTGCGCATGAGCCCGAGCATCCCGGCTTTGGCGGCGGCGTAGTTGGCGGCGCCGGCGAGACCCCACTGACCGGCGAGCGACGAGACCAAGACGGTCTTTCGGTGGCGCTGCGCGACCCGCTCGTCGCCGGCCTCCGCCGCCGCGCGGAAGATCGGCGCGGTCGCCCGAGCGAGCCGGAAGGGAACGACCAGGTGGATGTCGAGCATCGCCTGGAACTGCTCGTCGCTCATGTTGTGGATGCCGCCGTCCCACGCGTAGCCGGCGTTGTTGACCACGATGTCGAGCGCTCCGTACGTATCGAGCGCGTGGCGTACGAGGTCGTCGCACGCGCCCGGTGCGACGAGGTCCGCGACAAATGCGCTCGCCGCGCCATCCTCGATCTCGGCGCTGAGCGTGGCGACGGTCTCCTCGGCCTTCGCGCGGTCGACCTCGGCGATCACCACCCGCGCTCCGTTCGCAGCGAGCATGGTCGCGGTGGCGCCGCCGATGCCGCGTGCTCCTCCGGTCACGATCGCGACCTGCCCGGCCAAGAGGTCAGAGCGAAGCGTCGGTTCGATGAGCATCGGCGCACCCTTGCAGGCGCGATCGCCGGGCGCTCGGAGCGGCGCGAGACTTCGATGATGACGACACGGCACATCGCCCGAGTTGTCGGCGTCGCCGCGTCGAGCGCGCCGCACTGGCGAGTCGACCTACGTGCGGGCACTCACGATCTCGTCGGCGACGAACCGCACTCGAACGGTGGCGAGGATGCCGGGCCGTCACCGTTCGGGCTGCTCCTGAGCGGTCTGGCGGCGTGCACTGCGATGACGTTGCGCATGTACGCGGAGCGCAAGGGGTACACGGCGACCACAGTGGAAGTCGATGTTCACTATGACCTCGCGGAGGATGGCCGGGCCTCGATCGAGCGCACGATCACGCTGGACTCGGCGATGCCCGATGATCAGCGTGAACGACTCGCCTCGGTCGCGGAGCGGACGCCAGTGACGCTGGCCGTCCGAGCCGGAACACCCATCCGCACGACGATGCAGACGCGCACCGAGGCGTCATCGTGACCGCCGCGTCTCGACCGTGGGTCGCGCTCCCGTACGAGCCGTGGCAGCCCACCTGCGACACGTTGCACGCGCACACGCAGGTGCTCGGGAAGCTGGCGGTCGCTTTGGCTCCGCCCGAGCCACAGCTGCAGCACGCCGCGCTCCGGCTCACGGCGCGGGGATGGGAAACCCTTCCGCTGCCGGCACCCGACGGATCGGGCGCGTTCGTCGTTGCGCTCGATCTGCACACGCACGCTGCGGTCGTCGAACACAGCGACGGGCGCGCACTCCAGGTCCCGCTCGCGCCCGATCGTCCCGTTGCCGAGGTGACCCGCGAGCTCCTGTCTGCCCTGAACGACCTCGCGGGCGCCGTGCACATCGATCCGCGGCCTCAAGAGACGCCGTGGACGACGCCACTCGACGAGGACTACGAGCACGCCACGTACAACCCCGCGCAGGTGACCGACTACTTCGCTGCGGCGACGCAGGCCGCGCTGGTGCTCGCGGCGTTGCGCGCGCCGTACCGCGGGCGTTCCTCGCCGGTGAACGCGTGGTGGGGAAGCTTCGATCTCGCGGTCAGCCTGTTCTCGGGACACCCGGTCGAGCCACCGTCGAACGACTTCATCATGCGCAACTCCGGCAACGCCCAGCAGATCGAGGTCGGCTGGTGGCCCGGCGACGGCCGCCACGCGAGCGCCGCGTTCTACGGATTCGCGTTTCCCGCTCCCGACGGGTTCGGTGAAGCGGCGCTGAAGACACCCGGCGCGCATTGGGATGCCACCCTCGGCGAGTACCTCCTCGATTGGGACGACGTGCGCAGCGCGCCGGAGCCCCGCAACACAGCGCTCGACTTCTGCCTCGAGGTCGTACGGCACGCGTGCTCGGTGTGCGGCTGGGATCCCGCGCTCGCGGCCAGCGCGGAAGGCGTCCCGCCTCCGGTCAGCTGAGCGCGAGCGTCAGTCGGCCGCGACCGGCTCGACGGCCCACCCGCTGTCGTCGGCCACGATGCGGCCCGCGCCCGGCCCGCCCCAGTGGGTGCCGATCACGAGGGCATCGTCCGCGTAGCGCTCGAGGAAGCGTGCGCGTGTGATCGCGGCCGCATCCTGGTCGAAGTCGAACGCCGACGATCGGTTCACGTCGGCGATCTGGACGGGCGTGTGGATCATGTCGCCGGTGATGACGGCTCGCTGTCCTTCCGACTCGACGACGACCGACACGTGGCCCGGGGTGTGCCCCGACGTCGAGTCGAAACGGATGCTCCCGTCAACGACGTGGTCCACCGGGACGAGATCGACGAGTCCCGCGTCGTGCACGGGCGCGACCGAGTCGCTGAAGTAGTCGTCGCCGTCGGGGAGGGCGGTCGCTTGCCAGTACGCGAACTCGGGTCGAGCGAGCAGGTACCGCGCGGTCGGAAAGGTCGGGATCCAGTGCCCGTCGACGAGCATCGTGTTCCAGCCCACGTGGTCGACGTGGAGGTGCGTGCACACGACGGCGTCGATGGTGGCCGGCGGGAAGCCCGCCGCCGCCAGGTCCGCGAGGAACGGAAGGTGAAGGTCGTTCCAGCCCGGGTTCGCTCGCGCCTTGTCGTTGCCGATGCAGGTATCGACCGCCACCCGCACGCCGTCGAGCTCGATCACGAGGCATTGGATCCGCTGGAGGAGATAACCGGCGTCGTCGACGAACGACCCCTGCAGCCACGGAGCACGGCGAGCGAGCTCGAGCACGCCGACCTTGTCGAGCCCGGCAAACAGGAAGCGGGGCGAGGTCACCGACTCGACCTCGGCCACCGGCGTGATCGTGGCTCGCCCGACTCGCCATGCAGTCATCGAACGATCGTACGGGCCTCCGTCCCGGTCACGCGTAGAGGGCGATCGCGTCGACCGCTGCCTGCACATAGCCGCCGCCGAACTTGATCGCGTGCACCACGAGCGGCGCGATCTGGTGCAACGACACCCGGTCTTCCCAGCCGCTCGCGAGTGGGTGGGCGTCCGCGTACGTCCTGAAGCAGTCGGTGCCGAACCCTCCGAACAAGCGCATCATGGCGAGGTCGAACTCGCGGTGGCCACCGTGGCTCGCGGGGTCGATGAGCCAGCTGTGTCCCGCGGTGTCGACGAGGCGGTTGCCGGCCCACAGGTCGCCGTGGAGGCGGGCGGGTGGCTCGTCGGGCCCGCCGATCTGGCGGAGGCGGTCGGCATCGAGTCGCAGGAGGCCCGTCAGCGCGGGCGCCGGCAATGCGCCCGCGTCGCGCGCAAGGCGGGCGAGGGGCGTCAAGCGCTGCGTCGCGTAGAACGTCGCCCAGTCGGGGCACGGCTCGTTGGGCAGGCCGCGACTTCCGGTCGTGCGTCGGTCCTCTCGGCCGAACGTCGCAGCGCCGGCTCGGTGGAGCGAGGCGAGCGCGATGCCGAGATCGGCTTCGGTGGTTCCGTTGGGCCGGCCTTCGTCGATCCACTCGAGCACGAGCAACGGCGGCTCGTCGGACACGGCCAGCACTTCGGGCACAGGCACGACGCGCGGCTCCCGCAACCAGCTCAGCCCCGCGGCTTCGGTCGTGAAGAAGCCCGGAGGCGCGGCGGGATGCGTCTTCGCGAAGACTCGTCGCCCGTCAGAGAGGTCGATCGCGAACGATGCAGCGACGTCACCGCCGTGCACTCTCGACGCACCGACCACCCCGACGCCGAGGGCCTGCTCGACGTCGTCGTGGAAGGTCAGGCGTCCCACACGCGGCCGGGCAGCCGCGTCTTGACCTCCTGCAGAACCCAGCCGTTGCCGTCGGGATCGCTGAAGTTCGCGTGGTTCATGTACGGGCGACCCTGCGGGTCGAGTCCCGGCTTCGGTCCGCCGTCGAGGTAGTAGATCTCGCCCACGTCGATGCCGCGACCGACCAGCTCGTCACGTGCAGCGGTGATGTCGGAGACGACGAGCAGCAACCGCTGCGCCGAGCCGGGCGCCCCGGTGGTGACGCCCTTGCCGAACGCGACCGAGCACTGCGAGTGCGGCGGGGTCAGCTGCACCACCCTGAAGCTGTCTCCTGCGGCGATGTCGGCGTCGAGGCGCCAACCGAGGCTCTGGTAGAAGCGCTTGGCCCGATCGACGTCAGAGACGGCGATGGTCACCACCTCGAGGTTCAGGTCGATGGTCGCCGGCTTGAATTCCTGGGTGTCCGTGCTCTCACCCGTGCTGGTCATGGTGACTCCCTCGATCGATTTCTCCGGGCTCTTTCTCTCTTGCGAGGAGGATGTCAGGTCGCCCGATTCGTCGCGCCTGTGACCTCACTGGTTGCAGCCACGGGGCCCACGGGGCCGGACCAGTGCACATCCCAGGTGCGATCGAGCGGCGCTCGAAGCAAGGTGGGAGTTGCAGCCGGCGTCGGGAGGGGTCACATGGGTCGTCATCTCCGGCACGAGGGGCACATGCCGTCGCTCGACGGCGCCACGGCGTGGGTGAACTCGCCACCGTTGACGACCGAGCAGCTGCGAGGCCGAGTGGTCGTCGTGGACTTCTGGACCTACACCTGCATCAACTGGCTGCGCACACTCCCCTACGTGCGCGCATGGGCATACGCGTACGAGAACGACGGGCTCGTCGTCATCGGCGTGCACACCCCCGAGTTCGGGATCGAGCACGACGTCGACAGCGTCCGCCGTGCGGCCAAGGAGATGCGCCTCGACTACCCGATCGCCGTCGACAACGACTACGCGGTCTGGGAGGCGTTCGCGAACCACTACTGGCCGGCCCTCTACTTCGTCGACGCGAACGGCGAGATCCGCCATCACCACTTCGGTGAGGGCGAGTACGAACAGTCGGAGCAGGTCATCCGAGAGCTGCTCGACGACGCCGGCGCGAAGGGCGCGCGCGACCACCACGCCGTTCCCGACGCGCAGGGCATCGAGATCGAAGCGGACTGGGACAACCTCGGATCGCCCGAGACATACGTCGGCTACGGGCGCGGCGAGCAGTTCGCGTCCCCGGGCGGCGTCGCATACGACGAACGCCACCTGTACGCGATGCCCACGCAGCTCCGCCGCAACCAGTGGGCGCTCCGCGGCCTCTGGACGATCGGTCAGGAGCAGGCCGAGTCACACGAACCGAACGCGGCGATCAGGTACCGATTCCACGCTCGGGACGCGCACCTGATCCTCGGCACGGCAGCCGCCGGCACGCCAGGTCGGTTCCGCGTGAGGATCGACGGCGAGTCGCCCGGCGATGCGCACGGAATCGATGTGGACGCTGACGGCAACGGCACGATCACGGAGCCCCGCCTCTACCAGCTCATCCGACAACCCGGTCGCGTCACCGATCGCGAGCTCGAGATCGAATTCCTCGACGTGGGTGCGCAGGCTTTCTGCTTCACGTTCGGTTGACGGAGGCACGTGGTCCGGCACATCGACGTGATAGAGGTCTCACATGCGTTCGATCGTCTGCACCGCCTTCGGCACCGAGGACAACTTCGTCGTGGAGGAAGGGCCGACGCCCGATCCCGCGCCCGGCCAGGTGCGCGTCGCCGTCAAGGCGGCCGGAGCCTCGTTCGTCGACGCGCTCCAAGCCGCCGGCAAGTACCAGTTCGCCGCCCAGCCCCCCTATGTGCCGGGGGGCGAGGCAGCCGGGGTGATCGACGCCCTCGGTGAGGGGGTCGACGGATGGGCGGTCGGTGACCGCGTCTTCATCTCGATGGGCAAGGGCGCCTTCGCGGACCGAGCGTTCGTCGCCCCGCAACTGCTGACAAGGCTTCCCGACGAGATCGACCTCGCCGTCGGGGCCTCGTTCATGCAGGTCTACGGCACCGCATGGTTCGCGTTCACGAAGCGGACGATCGTGCGCCCCGGCGAGGTCGTCCTCGTCACCGGTGCCGGCGGGGGTGTGGGCCTCGCCGCGATCGACGTGGCCCGCTCGCTCGGCGCACGGGTGATCGCCGTGGCGTCCTCCGACGACAAGCGCGCCCTCGCGATGGCGATGGGCGCCGAGGCGACGATCGACCCGCTCACCGAGGACATCAAGACACGAGCGCGCGAGCTGACCGACGGAGCGGGAGTCGACCTGGTCTACGACGTCGCCGGAGGCGACATGTCGGAGCCGGCGCTGCGAGCGCTGCGTTTCGATGGCCGCTTCCTCGTGATCGGGTTTCCCGGGGGCATCGCGAAAGTTCCTTTGAACCTGGTGCTCCTGAACAACCGAACCGTCATCGGAGTCGAGTGGGGTGGATGGGTGCCGCGCCACATGGACGAGAACCGAGCGATGATCGGCGAGATCGTTCAGGCGATCGCTGCCGGCAAGCTGCGCCCGGTGACCCCGACGGAACGACCACTCACCGACGCGCGAGCCGTGCTCTCCGAGCTCTTGAACCGGGAGGCCGCGGGGAAGATCGTGCTCGTGCCCTAGCCGAGTACGCCTAGCTGCGGGTCAGCGCGCCGAACGCAGCACTCGAAACCGACCCATACACCATGTGAGCAGACAGGTCTTGGCCAAGCGTGCGCGCGTCGTACTCCCAGATCGGTTGGTACACCTTCAGCAACGGGAGCACCACGTAGCTCGCCAACCACGCGGTCGGACCGAGTGCCGCGGCGCGGACCCGGGGAAGGCGCGACGTCGTCGAGGCGAGGACGCCGAATTGGATGCCCCATCCGACGCCAGTGGCCCAGTGCATGAGGTTGGTCGCCGGCCGCGCCCACTCGTCGGGCGGCTCCTTCCCGGTGATCGCGCGCAATGCCTTCTGCCCGACCTTGCCCGGAGCCGATGCTTCGTCCCAGCTCTTCACCCCGACCGCGAACTCCCACTGCCCGAACGAGTCCATTCCCCCGTCGCGCACGTAGCGCTGGTACAGCAAGCGATCCATCGCGGCGGTGCCGATCGCGCCGGCGACCGCTCCCGCCACGACATTTCGAATGAGTCTCATGGGCGTCAAGTCTCCCATCGCACCCCCATCGGTCCCTTCAGCCCTGAGAACGACGTCGTGCTCCCTCTAGCCTGCGTCGAGACCGGAGGAAGACGCATGACTCCACGCCAGATAGGCATCACGGTGGACTGCGCTGACGCGGCCCAGCTGGCCGCGTTCTGGGAGCGGTTCCTCGGATACACGCGACGCTCCGCCGCACCCGGAAGCGCGTACGTCACGATCGACCGAGGCGAGGACGGCCCGGACGGACCTCCGTTCCTGACCTTCCAGACCGTTCCGGAACCCAAGAAGGCCAAGGTTCGACTTCACCTCGATCTCTTCGTCGATCGCGCCCGGCCCTATGTCGATGAGATGTTGGCGGCCGGAGCATCGTCGGTCTCGCGCACCGAGGCCGGGGAGTGGACGACTCGCGTGCTCCAGGATCCAGCCGGCAATGAGTTCTGCGTCATCGGACCTGACTGACCCGACCGGCCTCCCGGCCGCGCTACCCCGAGGACGCAGCGAGGTCGTAGGCGCTGCTGATGGTCTCCCGGAACACGCCCGAGGGCTCAACGGTGGTGAGGCGGGCAGCGAGATCGGTCTCAAATTCTTCGACGTCGTCACCGAGCGCAGAGCGGGGGAAGTACGACGTCGAGTAGAGCAAACCGATCAGCCCTGGGAGCGACCAGTCGTGTGACGACGTGAACTCGTGCCGGCCCACGATTTCGAAACCCGCGTGGGTCAGTACGGTCGAGTGAGGAAGTCGCTCGATGTCCGATGCCCACGTCGCCGGCACTCGATCAGCGGTATCGAGCCACTTGACCCAGTCGCGAACACATCCGTCGAGGGTCAACTGCCACTGCGATGACCCTGTCAAGACTGACGTCCACAGCAACGCAAGGAAGCCTCCTGGTCGGAGCCAGCGCCGAGCCCGCTCCGCGACGGCGAGTCTGTCGAGGCGGTGAAACGCATTGCCGATGGTGACCAGTCGGAAGCCGTCAGCAACGAACTCCTCGGCCCGAGCAACATGCCATTCCGAGTTTCGAAGCCCCATCGCGGCGGCCTTCGCGGCTGCGAAGCGGACCATGCCGGGCTCTTGATCGATGCCGACGATGTACGCAATGTGCGGGGCGAGCGCGAACGCGACCTGCCCGGTGCCACACGCGACGTCGAGCAGGTTTCCTGAACCATCCAGGCCGACCCGACTCGCAAGGTCCGTGAGCATCACTTCGGGATAGCCGAGACGGAACTTGTCGTAGTAGTCGGCCGCGCCGCCGTAGAGGTCACGACGGAATTTTGCACGCTCGCTCACAACCCATTCTTGAACAGGCGACGCAGAACGCCTACCCACCCTCGACAATCGCACTCCCACCGGGCAATGGAAGCGACTCCATCTCGAGCTCCACAGCGTCACGCTCCGCTCGGGCGAGACGGCGCCAGGGCCGGATCGTCACGACGGAACCGGCGCGCCGCCACGTTCCCGCCACCTCCCCCGCGACCAGGAGGGCGCCCGGCCACACTCTCGGCGTCCAGAGCTCCGCGCGCCGAGCGGCATCGGCGACGAGCAGCTCGCGGTCGGCTCCCCGGAGGAGGAAGAGCGTGTCGCCGCTCGGAAGGAGGCGCGCCGCCGCCGTCGCTCGTTCTCCGGCGGCGCGGAACTCCTTCTCGTCCTCGGCGAGGATCCATCCTTCGCCGACGGGCGTGCGCACCGCTGTCAGCGTGCCTGCGATCGCCTCGAACGCGGCGCGACCTCGGGCTGCCGAGATGCCGGCCCACTCGGCGAACGACTCCGCCGTCGTTGGCCCGAACACGTGGAGGTAACGGCGGGCGAGCTCGCGGCGCGCGTCCGCAGGATCGATCGCGGGCGGCGGCACCGTCCATATCGTCGGCTGGCGCGCGCCATCCCATCGCATCAGCAGCCGTCCGGTGGGCGCGGCGTAGCGCAGCGACACCGGATGGCGGCCGAGCCCGCGTCCCACCTCGCGGCAATCCATTCGCCGACCGTCGAGGAAGGCTTCGATGCGGTCGGCGAGCTCGTGCCATTCGCGGCGCGCCGCGGGATCGTCCGGCAGCCGCGCGACGGTGAAGAGGGCGTAGTCGCGTTCGGCAACGACGTACGCGCTGAAGCGCGGCCCCCAGACCTGCACGAGCGACGGATCTTCCCAGCTCGTCGGCTGGGTCTTCTCGACGCGGGCGTGGATCGAGAGGAGCGCAGCTCTCGGCATGCTGTCCTGCAGTCCGACCCACGCTGCGAGCCGCAACGACTTCGTGCCCGCGGGGAGCCGCTGGTCCAGGCCACCGACGCGTCGTCGAAACGCGAGGACCTGGGCGCGTGTCAGATCGAGCCGACGCTTGGCCACCGCGATCAGCCGCTGACGTAGGCCGCGAGGTGCTCCCCGGTCAGCGTCGCGCGGGTGGCGACGAGGTCGGCGGGCGTGCCCTCGAACACGACGCGGCCGCCGTCGTGGCCCGCGCCGGGACCCAGATCGACGATCCAGTCCGCGTGCGCCATGACTGCCTGATGATGCTCGATGACCAGCACCGACTTGCCCGACTCGACGAGTCGATCGAGCAGGCCGAGCAGGTGCTCGACATCGGCGAGGTGCAGTCCGCTCGTCGGCTCGTCGAGCACGTAGACGTCGCCCTTCTCGCCCATCTGCGTGGCCAGCTTCAGTCGCTGTCGCTCGCCACCCGACAGTGTGGTGAGCGGTTGGCCCAACGTGACGTAGCCGAGGCCGACGTCGGCGAGCCGCCGGAGGATCTTGTGCGCGGCCGCCGTGCCTCCCTCACCCTCACCGAAGAACTCCTCGGCCTCGGTCACCGGCATTGCGAGCACCTGCGCGATGTTCCGCCCACCGAGCTCGTACTCGAGCACCGACGCCTGGAACCGCTTTCCTTCGCAGTCCTCGCACGTCGACTCGACGGTGGCCATGACGCTCAAATCTGTGTAGATGACACCCGCGCCGTTGCACGTGGGGCACGCACCCTCCGAGTTCGAGCTGAACAGCGCGGGCTTCACGCCGTTCGCCTTTGCGAACGCCTTTCGAATCGGGTCGAGCAACCCCGTGTAGGTGGCCGGGTTGCTTCGCCGGGAACCATGGATCGCTCCCTGATCGATCAGTACGACGCCGTCGCGCCCGGCGACCGAGCCGTGGATCAGCGAGCTCTTGCCGGAGCCGGCGACACCGGTGATCACGCAGAGCATCCCGAGGGGGATGTCGACGTCGACGTCGCGAAGGTTGTGCAGCTTCGCGCCGCGCACCTCGAGCACTCCCGATGCAGCCCGCACCGACGCCTTCACAGACGCCCGGTCGTCGAGATGGCGCCCGGTCAGCGTGCTGCTCGCGCGAAGCCCCTCGACCGTGCCCTCGAACACGATCTGGCCTCCCCCGGTTCCCGCGCCGGGACCGAGATCGATCGCGTGGTCCGCGATGTCGATCACCTCCGGCTTGTGCTCGACGACGAGCACCGTGTTTCCCTTGTCCCGCAGCTGCAGCAACAGGCCGTTCATCCGCTCGATGTCGTGAGGGTGCAGGCCGATCGTGGGCTCGTCGAAGACGTAGGTGACGTCGGTGAGCGACGAGCCGAGGTGGCGGATCATCTTCGTGCGCTGCGCCTCGCCGCCCGACAACGTGCCCGATGGTCGGTCGAGCGAGAGGTATCCCAAGCCGATCTCGGCGAACGAATCGACGAGGTGGCGCAGCCCCGCGAGCAGCGGCGCCACTGAGGGCTCATCGAGGCCGCGGATCCAGTCAGCCAGGTCGCTGATCTGCATCGAGCACACATCGGCGATGTTCTTCCCGTCGATCTTCGACGACCGGGCCTCCTTGCTGAGCCGGGAGCCGCCGCACTCGGGACAGATCGTGAACGTCACCACGCGGTCGACGAACGCGCGGACGTGCGGCTGCAGCGCGTCGACGTCCTTCGACAACATCGACTTCTGGATCTTCGGGATGAGGCCCTCGTAGGTGAGGTTGATGCCTTCGACCTTGATCTTGGTCGGCTCTTTGTAGAGCAGGTCGTGCAGCTCTCTCTTGGTGAACTTCTTGATCGGCTTGTCGGGGTCGAAGAACCCGCATCCGCGAAAGATGCGCCCGTACCACCCGTCCATCGAGTAGCCGGGGACCACGAGCGCACCCTCGTTCAGCGACTTCGTGTCGTCGTAGAGCTGCGAAAGGTCGAAGTCGTTCACCGAGCCCATGCCTTCGCAGCGCGGGCACATGCCGCCGAGACGGTGGAACGTCGCCCGCTCGGTCTTCGTCTTGCCTTCACCACGCTCGACGGTGATCGCACCACTCGCCCGCACCGACGGGACGTTGAAGGAATAGGCGTTGGGCGAGCCGATGTGCGGCTTTCCCAGCCGGCTGAAGAGGATGCGCAGCATCGCGTTCGCGTCGGTGGCAGTGCCGACAGTGGAGCGCGGGTTCGAGCCCATCCGCTCCTGGTCGACGATGATCGCGGTCGTCAGCCCTTCGAGGACATCGACCTCGGGGCGCGCGAGCGTCGGCATGAACCCCTGTACGAACGCGCTGTACGTCTCGTTGATGAGCCGCTGCGACTCCGCAGCGATCGTGCCGAAGACGAGCGAGCTCTTGCCCGAGCCCGACACGCCCGTGAAGACCGTCAGCCGGCGCTTCGGGATCTCGACGCTCACGTCTTTGAGGTTGTTCACGCGCGCGCCGTGCACCCGAATGAGATCGTGACCGTCGGCGAGGGGCTTGGTCATGCGTGCCACCGTCGATGCTCGGGCAGCGTCACATCGCCGTAGCCATTGCAACGCACCTCGGTCGGACGCAGCTCGAACAGCACGTACCGGTCCTCGGGCACATAGCTGGACGCAGCGATGACCGTCTGCCGCACCGCCGCGTCGTCGATGAGATGACCTGTGCCGCGCACCCATGCCTCGCCGCCGGTGCCCGCGTTGTCAGGAACGCCGCTGTGCAGCGCGAACGAGCCGCGTTCACGCAGATCGGCGCCCTTGGGCGAGGTCGGTTCCATGAACAGGTAGAGCCCGTCGCGCGTGAGGATCGGGGTGACGGGGTGGACCCGAGGCGCGCCGCTCGCTTGCACGGTCGCAAGGTACGCCGGAGCGGCCCGCAGCCGATCCGCAACGAACGCGGCGAGCTGTGGTTCGGCGGTGACGAATGCGCCCCAGCCCGTCACGGTCCCGGTCAGGCCTGCGCGATGCGGATCATGTTCCCCGACGGGTCGCGGAAGGCGCAGTCGCGCGCACCCCACGGCTGCGACGTCGGCTCCTGCAGCACCTCGGCGCCCGACGCGCGCACCTTCTCGAAGGTGGTGTCGAGATCGTCGGTGCGGAAGATCGCAGCCTGCAGCGAGCCCTTGGTCACGAGCGACAGAAGCGCATCACCCTCGGTCTGCGAAAGACCGCCGTGCGGTTGGAAGAGGACGATGTCGAGGTCTTGACCCGGAGCTCCGACGGTGACCCACCGGAAACCACCGTTGGCGACGTCGTTGCGGACCTCGAGGCCCAGAGCGTCGCGATAGAAGCCGAGCGCTTCATCGGGATCGTGAACAGGGACGAACATTGCGGAGACGTTGATCATGAGAACGACGGTACGAGCACCCACGTGGTGAATGCTTCTCCGATCCTGCTCGGCAGGCTCACACTTCGACCGGCGTGCGGCGCGGGCGCGTCGCGATCATGCTCACGCACGGCGGGATGACCTCGAAGTCGCTGTGGTCACGCGCGCGGTACTGCGACGGCGTCTCACCGACGATCTCGGTGAAGCGCGAGCTGAACGAGCCGAGGGACGTGCAGCCGACCGCGAAGCAGGTGTCCGTGACCGACACGTCCTGCCGCAGCAGCGCCTTGGCGCGCTCGATTCGTCGCGTCATGAGGTACGAGTAGGGCGTCTCGCCGTAGGCAGCACGGAACTTGCGCGAGAAGTGCGCCGGCGACATCAGCGCGGCACGCGCCATGGTCGGGACGTCGAGCGGGTTCGCGTACTCGCGATCCATCAGGTCACGCGCCCGCCGCAGGTGCACAAGGTCGGCACGCTCCTCCGGGGTCACTCCCTGGACGCTACCGAGATGTGACCAGGGTGACTACCAGGGGTTCCACGGGTTCGACGTCTGTCCGCGATCCCGGATGCTGGCTCGGACAGAGGAGGCCGCCAGATGTCCACGATCCATCTCCATGAGACGACCACCGCGACACCCGAGCAGTTCCTCTCCGGGCTGACCGACTTCGGTCCAGGCCGCGAGAAGCTCTTCGGCAACAGCTCCGACGCGGACCTCAAGGTGCATGACCGTGGGCCGGACTGGATCGATGTCACCGAGGGTTCGGGGGGCGTCTGGGAGCGCTTGCACTACGACTGGTCCGATCCCAACCGCGTGGTGATGAAGACCACTGACTCCAACATCTGGGGTGGCAACTCGGGCCACACGTACACGTTCACGCGCCGGCCCGACGGGAGGACCGACATCGACGCGGTCGTCGTTCGGGACGGCAAGAACTTCAAGGGGCACTTCCTCGGAGCGGTGCTCGGCACCGTCGGCAAGAGCAAGCTGCAGAAGGCGTTGACGAACACCGCCAGGGCCATCGAGGCCCGGAACTACGACGTGAACACGACGCCCTGAGTATCGCGAGGACGCGCAGATACGCTGCGCGCGCATGGCCGCTTGGAGCGAGATCGAGCAAGCAGAGCCGGAGTTCGCGCAGCGAGTGCGTCAGATGTTCGACGCTGGCCGCCACAAGACGATCGCAACACTTCGCGCCGACGGCTCACCCCGGATCTCCGGCATCGAGTGCGAGTTCACCGACGGCGAGCTGCGCTTCGGGTCGATGTCGGGCGCACGAAAGTCGGCCGACCTCGAGCGTGACCCTCGGTTCGCTCTCCACGGCCCGACCGTCCATCCCGAGGAGGGAAAGGAGAGTGAGTGGCCGGGCGAAGCGAAGGTCGCCGGGAGGGCGCGTCTCACGGCCGAGGATCCGGACGCGGACGCGTTCGTCGCTGACATCACCGAGGTGGTGATCACCGCGCTCGACGCCGCGGCCACCAAGCTCGTCGTCGAGTCATGGACGCCCGCGCGCGGAATTTCGAAGAGTCGAGCGGGACTGACGAAGATACGGCCCCATGGATCTTCGGCAGCGACTCAGGACAACCGGTGTCTGGTACTTCACCGACGCCATGACAGTCGACGCGGCAAGCGCGTTCGCAGTGAGGGTCGAGGAGCTCGGCTACTCCGCGCTCTGGCTGCCTGACACCGTGGGCCGCGATCCGATGGCGCACATCGCGTATCTCGCGACGCAAGCGAAGACGCTGCTGTTCGCGACGGGGATCGCCAGCATCTTCCATCGTCATCCTGGCCCGATGAAGCAGGCCGCGCTGACCCTGTCCGAGCAGACCGGCGGGCGGTTCGTGCTCGGTCTCGGCGTGAGCCACGCGCCGATGGTCGCGGGGCTGCGACAGCTCGACTACTCCAAGCCGTTGTCGAAGATGCGTGACTACCTGGACGCGATGAGTGCCTCGCCCTACGGAGCTCCGCCGCCCGCCGAGCAGCCACCCACTTTGCTCGCGGCGCTCGGGCCCAAGATGCTCGAGCTCGCAGCGACGCACGCCGACGGTGCGCATCCCTACTGGACCACGCCCGAGCACACCGCGCAGGCGAGAGCGATCCTCGGCCCCGACAAGCTGCTGTGCGTGGAGCAGAAGGTCGTCCTCACGACCGACGCTGCTGCCGCACGTGCCGCGGCGGGCGTCGCGGTGCGGGGGTATGCAGGTCTGCCGAACTACCGGAACACGTGGCTGCGCCTCGGCTTCTCCGAAGACGAGATCGACCAGCACGACGCGCGGTTCATCGACGCGTTGGTCGCGTGGGGCGACGACGACGGCCGTGCGCAACCGCATCCGTGAACACCACGACGCGGGGGCCGACCACGTGTGCATCCAACCGCTGTCGCCCGAGGGCTTCGGTGTCCTCGACTGGTCCGCGCTCGGACGGCTCGCACCGAACGCCTGAGTGCGCGAACCCGGCTGGCTCAGCCGGTGACGGGACGCTGAGCCGACGTGGCCCAAGTCGTCGAGCCAGGCGAGGAACAGGTCGGTCCACCGGTCAGCCGGCAGACCCTGCCGGACCATGCCGAAGCCGTGGCCGCCGCGCGAGAACACGTGTAGCTCCGATGGACGGTCGGCCGCCGACCACTCGGCGTGCACGCCTTCGACGATCCGCACGAGGATGTCGTCCTGCGCGACCGCAGTGAACATCGGCGGCGCATCCGGAGGCACCGGCGCGCCCCTCGTCTCGCCGCCATAGATCGGCGCGATGAACGCGAGCTGTTCCGAGCGAGGGTCGAGCGCGATGTCGACGGCGAGGAACGCTCCCGCCGAGAAGCCGATCATGCCCACGGTGTCGGCCACGACGCCGAAGCGCTCCGCGTGCTCACGGACGAGCTCGATCGCGCGTCGGCCGTCGTCGGCACACGCTTCACGTGCCGCGAGGTACTCGGGAGTCGAGATGACGTCGCCGATCGCTCCGGGCTTCTGGGCCTTTGGCCGTGGCACCGCGAGACCGGCGTCGATCGCCGCCATCGCCGCTTCGAACGCCGCCTGGTCCGCAGGCGAAGCCTGCACCCGGTACTTGAGCAGGAACGCCGTGTAGCCGAGCCCCGCGAGCCAACGCGCGACGTCGAGGCCTTCGTGTGACCACGCATTGATCGTCCACCCGCCGCCGGGGACGACGATGACGCCGACGCCGTTGCTCGCCTCCGTCGGCGTGAACACCGTGAGCGTCGGATCGGAGATGTTGCGCAGGAACGTCGTGCCGACCGCGACGCCGGCGCGCACGGGGTACTCCACCTCGTCAGGGACCCCGTCGATGCGCGTCGGTGGCCCGTCAGGCCAAAGTCGGATGGTCTCGGTGGCGCCCTCGACGACAGCGGTCATCCCGACAGGATGCCCCAGCGACGAGCGGGTTTCAGGCGTCGACCGAGCGGACTCCTTCGGCCTCGGCGACGGCGGCGAGCTGCGCGGTCACCGCGCCCCAGCCGTCGGCGAATCCGAGCGCTTCGTGGTGCGCTCGCGAGCTTGCGTCGAGATGCCTGACGACGACGCGGTAGTCGGTGCCCTCCGGATGATCACCGAAGCGGATGTCGGCGGTCATCGACACGGGAGCGGGATTGGTCGGCCGCAAGCGGCCGTCGAGTGCGGTCGTGAACACGAGGCGCTCGCCGGGCTCGACGACGACGAAGCACGCGTCGAGGTGAGGGCCGAAGGCGACGCCGTCATCGCTCATCGACGTCACGAACGCGCCTCCCGGCTTCACGTCGAGCTGCTCGACCCGACACTGCGTCGGGGCAGGGAGCCACCAGCGGGCCAGGTCGAGCGGGTCGGTCCAGGCCCTCCACACGCGTGCGCGCGGGGCATGGATGACGCGGTCGACCCGCAGATCGAGGTCGGGATCGAATTCAAGCGTCATGACGACTCCTGGGCGTTCGTGACGAACCGTTCGAGGCGATCCGTCTGGCTGTCCCAGACCGCTCGCTGGTCGGCGAGCCAACCATCGACGAGGCCCAGGCGCTTGCGGTTGAGCGTGCAGGTGCGCACACGGCCGGACTTCGCCGTGCGGATCAGCCCACAGCGCTCGAGCGTGTGGACGTGCTTCATGAATGACGGCAGCGTCATCGACGCCGATCGAGCGAGCTCGCCCACACTCGCCGGAGCGCGTCCCAACCTGCGAACCACTGCACGCCGAGTCGGGTCGGCCAGTGCGGCGAAGACGTCGTCGAGCGACTCCGAATACTGTGCCACAAGGCTAAGTATTGTCGGCCGAGGCCAGGAGCGCAAGACCGGGAGCGCTTGACCTCGCACTCCACGGATAGCGTCACGCGTCGTGGACTACGAGCAGATCCTCCAGGAGCAGCGCGACGACATCGTGCTGCTCACGCTGAACCGTCCCGAAAAGCTCAACGCATGGACGCCGCGGATGAGCGCGGAGCTCGTCGATGCGATCGAAGCGGCCGACGCGGACGCCTCCGTCGGCGCGGTGGTGGTCACCGGCGCGGGTCGTGGCTTCTGCGCCGGCGCGGATGTGTCGGCAGTGTTCGATGCCCAGCTCTCTGGTGAGACGTCGTCGGCCCCGCCCACTCGTACACGAGACTGGGTCGAGCTGGTGCGGTCGACGAAGCCGATCGTCGCCGCGGTGAACGGCCCGGCCATCGGTGTCGGCCTCACGATGATCCTTCCATTCGACCGGATCGTCGTCGCTGAGAGCGCAAAGCTCAGCGTGCGGTTCGTGAAGATGGGGCTCGTACCCGAGCTCGCCTCTTCGTCGATCCTCCCGCAGCGGTGCGGCTTTGGCGCGGCGGCCGACCTCATGCTGTCGGGACGCACCGTGCTCGGTCCGGAGGCGGTTGCGCTCGGGCTGGCCGACGAGTGCGTCGCCGACGACACCGTGCTCGATGCCGCGATCGAGCGCGCCGCTTCATACGCGGAGAACCCGACGCCACAGCTGCGGTGGATCAAGCAGCTCCTGGCCCAAAACGCGAACGAGGTCGACACCCGCGAGGTGCAGCGGCGCGAGATCGCGGCGTTGCAGCAGGCCTACGAAACGCCCGAGCACAAGGAGGCCGTCGCCGCGTTCTTGGAGAAGCGCAAGCCGAACTTCCGCTAGCGGAGGAGTCGGCCGTGGCGATGCATCGTCGTGGTCACCGTCTGCTCGCGCAGCCACCTCGGTAGCTCGATCTCGGGAGCGCCGACGGGAGGCGCGTCGTCGACCGAAACGCCCGCGGCATGGGCAGCAAGGCGGATGTCGTGGCCGGTGGTGTCGGCGTCGTCGCCGAGGAGTCGGAGCCGGTCGATGCCGAGCGCTCCGAGTCGTGCGCGCAGCGCGGCTGCGGGTTCGCGGGCGACATCGGACCAGACGGTGCGCGCTCCGGTCACGCGCGACGCCCGCGCCATCAGCTCGCGCTCGCGGTCCGCCACGTTCGATCCGCACCGGATCAACACTCCGCCTGACAATGCTCGGTAGCGGTGTGCGTTTCGTTCGGCAGAGAGTGCGGACGGGTCGCGCTCGTGGCATCCGATGTCGCTCATCCATCGCTGGTACGCAGTTGTGACCGTTTCGACATCGACGCCGGTGTCCTGCCACCGAGCGAGGGTGTTGACGTAATTCGGGCCACCCGCCTTGGCAGTCGGGCCGACGACAGAGCGCTTCCAGCCGCCAAAGGGTTGGCGGCGCACGATGGCGCCAGTGATGCCTCGGTTGACGTAGAGGTTGCCGGCCTCCACCCGCTCGGTCCATCGAGCGATCTCGTCGGGATCGAGCGACTGCAGCCCGGCAGTGAGCCCGTAGTCGCTGCCGTTCTGGATCCGGATCGCGTGGTCGAGTTCGTCAGCGCGAATCATCCCGAGCACGGGGCCGAAGCACTCGGTGCGCGCGAACCATGATCCAGGATCTACGTCCAGACGGATGCCGGGACTCCAGAGCGTCTCGTCCTCGGAACGAGCCTCGGGCCGAAGCAACCACCGCTCGCCGAGGTCGAGAGTGGTCAGCGCGCGCCGAAGCACTTCGCCGGGTGGATCGATGAGTGGTGCGATCTCGGTGGCGACCTCGGCCGCGGGCCCGACGCGGAGGCTCGCCGCAGCGTCTCGGACACGTTCGAGAAACGCGGGGTTGTCGTAGAGAGGCGCCTCGACGATCGCGAGGCTCGCAGCCGAGCACTTCTGGCCTGCATGG
Source organism: uncultured Acidimicrobiales bacterium (assembly GCA_963802505.1). Lineage (GTDB taxonomy): Bacteria > Actinomycetota > Acidimicrobiia > Acidimicrobiales > DATKAS01 > DATKAS01. The sequence goes on from CAWDJB010000002.1 coordinate 614,535, forward strand.
CCGAACGCTGCCCGCACGAGATCCATGACGGCGCTGTCTATGTCGGCGCACGCGGTGATGACGATGCTGTTCTTGCCGCTCGTCTCGGCGTGCAGTCGGAGATCGGGCCGCCACCGGAGGAACATCTGGGCGGTGGAGTATGAGCCGGTCAGGATCACCGCGGCGATGTCGGGATGGGTGATGAGCCGGCGCCCGGCCTCGTCGTCGTCGGCCGGGACGAGCTGGAGGACATCGCGGTCGATGCCAGCGGCCCAGCACAGCTCGGCGATGAGCGCGGCGGTCGCACGAGTCTGAGGCGCGGGCTTGAGGATCACCGAGTTCCCAGCCGCGAGCGCGGCGAGGACACCGCCGGCCGGGATGGCAAGCGGGAAGTTCCAGGGTGGCGAGACGACGACCGGGCCGAGCGGTGACGGTCTGGCACCCGTGACGCCCTCGAGAGCGAGCGCAGCCCGCGCGTAGTAGCGAGCGAGGTCGACCGCCTCGGACACTTCGGGGTCGCCCTCGGCAATCGACTTGTTCGCGTCGGTGACCATCGTGGCGAGGAGTCGGCCTCGGTGTGATTCGAAGACGTCGCCGACTCGGTTGACGATCTCGGCTCGCTCGTTCGCGGTGACGGCTCCCCAACGCGCGGCAGGCATCGCTTGCAAAGTTGACTGCCGCGTCGACGTCACCGATCGTCGGAGCAGCCCGGGGCTCGGGGAAGTCAGCCCGCGCCTCGGCCAGGACGCGGGTGATCCAGAGCCGGTTGTCCGGGTGTGTCCAGTCCGTGTCCGCCACGTTCGAGAACGGCCCCGACAGTGGCGAGGCCGCCGTCGGCACGGTGCGCGAAGCCGTGCGGCGACGAGTGGCGTCCACGCTGTGGCGAGCCCGGACGGATGCGGCAAACCGCTCGGCTTGGTCGTCGAACGCCGCCGGGTCGGCCGCGAGGTCGAACAGATGAGCGAGGAAGTTCTCGGTCGAGGTGTTCTCGTCGAGACGGCGAACGAGGTAGGCGATCGCAGACGGGAAGTCCCGGCGCTCGACAACAGGCGTGTAGAGGAGCAAGTCGCCGGCGAGCCGTCGCACGGTCGCAGCCTGCGCCGGAGCCATGCCCTCGAGCATCTCGATCTCGATGCGTGCGGGTCGTCCGGCTTCGAGCAGCTCCTCGCGCAGACCGAGCCCCCACGCAACATCGAAGAGGTTGTGGCTCGCGAGGCCGATGCGCACGCTGTCGTCGAAGGCGGGATCCAGGAGGACGTCGAGGACCGCTTTGTAGTTGGCGTCGACCTCGTGCTTGGAGTCGTAGGGCGCGAGCTGCCAACCGTGCATCTCGGCCTCGACGTTCTCCATCGCGAGGTTCGCGCCCTTCACCACGCGCACCTTGATGCGTCCCCCGCCGCGAGCTCTTCGTCGGTTGGCCCACTCACCGAGCGAGCGGGCGACGCCGCGAGTGTCGGGAAGGTATGCCTGGAGCACGACACCGGCGTCGAGGTGCTCCAGCTGAGGCTCGTCGAGCAGTCTTTGAAACGCGGCGATGGTCAAGTCGAGGTCGCGGTACTCCTCCATGTCGAGGTTGACGAACTTCGGAGGGTCGAACGAAGCGGCGACCACATAGAGGGCGCGCAGCGCGTCGCACACCCGTGCGACCGTGGCGTCGAAGCCGAGCGCGCTGACGCCCGCAGCGATCGCTGAGATCTTCACGGAGACGTAGTCGACGTCGGGGCGCTCGAGCCGGTCGAGGACCTGGGCGAGCCGGCGTCGGGCCTCCTCGTTGCCGACGATCGCCTCGCCGAGGATGTTCACGTTGCACCGCACGCCTTCGGCGCGCCGCCGAGCGAGGTGCTCGCCGAAGGCGGGATCGTCCGCGGGGAGGATGACCCCCGCCGCCTCGGCACGGAGCCTCCGCACGACGAGCGGCATCACCGCGCGCGGCAGCAGAGGCGCGAGCCGAGCACCCACCCGAAGCATCATGCGGTCGAGCCGAGCGAAGCCGCCAAGGTCCGCGCTGTCGACCAGCTCGGAGAACCGCCGCGCGGCAGTCGCGGGAACGGGGATACGAGGAACCTCGTCGGTGAGGCGGACGGTGAAGTCAGCCGCAGCGGCATCCCGCACGAGCACGAGCGCGCGATGCGGGCGCGGCGACGGCGCTCGCGCCGCGGCTGACGCGCTTCGAGCCGCGCGGCCTGCTCCACCAGCTGACGGGCGAGTGCGATGGCTTGGTCGATGCGCCGTTCGTCGTCCGCCACGCGTCATTCGTACCCGGGATCTGGGCAAATCGCAGTAGGTTCCCACCGTGTGAACCGGGTCGACATCGAGATCGAGCTTCATCGGGGCCGCGGTGGACGCGCTGGAGTGGGTGACGTCGCTGAGCGAGCAAGAGCTACGGGCGCCGCGGACTCGCAGCGAGCACGACCCGGACTCTTGGTGGAGTGCCGCCGACCACTTCGTCCACACCACGCTGATCGAGCGCAGCTTCAACGACATGGTGCGACGACACCTCCGTGGCGAGCAGGGCATGGATCCCGCGATGGTCGACCCGTCGGGCAAGGCACTGCGCCCGCTCGAGGACCTCATGGCGTACGTCCACGCGTACACCGAGGGTTGGAAGACAGAGCAAGAAGGCAAGCCGCTCGATGAGCTCGTGCGCATCGGACTCGCCGTCCGCGCCGACACGTTGGCGTTGCTCGCCGAACTCACTGACGAGCAGCTCGCATCGAAGATCCCCGGCGCTCCATGGTCGGACGGGACCGTGGGCGGAGTTCTGTCGGTCCACGCCGCGCACGCGCGCATGCACCGGCATTGGTGCGAAGAGGCAGAGCCCGCGATCTGACAGTCGAACACTTCTTCGACGGGAGCCCGATGTCGACCCCAGTGCCCGAGCACCTCAACAACCCCCATCACCGGGAGACGCTCATGCGGATCTTCCGGCATCCGACGAGCCACAACATCGAATGGCACGACGCTCTGTCGCTGCTCGAAGCCGTCGGATCGGTCGAGCAACGCCATGACGGCGAGTACGCGGTTCAGGTCGGTGCCGAGACCGCGTTCCTCAGGCGCACGAGCGACAAGGACCTCGATGTCGACCAGGTCCTCGAGGTGCGCCGTCTGTTGACCGCCGCTGGGTACGGGCCGGTCGCCGAGGCACTGGAGGCAGGAAGCAAGGAGACCTGACGCCGGGTCAGGTCGCTTGCAGCTCCGCGACGACAAGGGCAGCGAGTCGGCAGAGCTCCTCGACCTGGCGATCGTCGAGCATGCGGGGACGATGATCCGCGACGCACAGTGTCCCGACCCGGCTCCCGTCGGCGAGGGCAAGCGGCACCCCGGCATAGAACCGAACCCGGATCGGGCCGCTCACTGCAGGGTTGTCGGCGAACCTCGGGTCCTCCAACGCGTCCGGCACTTGGAAGACATCAGGGCCGAGGATCGCGTGCGCAGATCGACTGGTCTCGATGGGTCTCGGTCGCATCGAAGCCGGCCGTGGCCTTGAACCACTGCCGCTGAGAGTCGACCAGCGACACCAACGCGATCGGCGTCGCGGCGATCTCGCGGGCTCGCTCGACCAGGACGTCGAAACGGGCCTCACGTGGGGTGTCGAGCATGCCCAGGCCCTGCAGAGCCGCGAGTCGGCGCGCTTCCTCGGGAGCGACGGGTGCCGCGAGCCACCGGCAGGCTCTCCGGAGCACGGCGGCTCGGAGCTTCGTGCGGATGTGGGCGATCGACGCGGGCAGCACGATCCAGTCAGTGATGCCAGAGATGGGAAGCGACGGGATGGCCCGCCGGGTGACGCCGAGCACGCCGCAGCTGCCGTCAATGCTGGGTGTCGTCCCGCCGTCGACGTCGACAACGACCACTGCGTCGGCAAGGTTGCTCGCCACCGGCCGCACCCTGAGCCCCTCCGCCGTCGCCGCCGCCTCGACCGCGGCCTCGAGCTCGGGATCGCCGGTGGCGATCGCAACGCCGACCGCCAGGTCACTCGTAGCGGGCACGACCGTGGCCACGGCGCCCGCGGGTCGCACTCTGGGCCAATGCGCGCCACGGATCTCGAGGACGGATCCCTCGGCGGCAGCATCGACCTGAAGCGCCGTCCCCTCCGAGGCCGCCAGCGCCCGAGCTCGGCCGAGCAGATCATCGACCGCGTCGTCGTCACGCTGTGGGTCGTGATGGAAAAGGACGAGCCGACCGACGCGGCTCGCGCCGGCCAACGTCACGGCGTACTCCATCGTGCTGTGGCCCCAGCCGACCTTGGCGGGGTAGCCGGCGGCGTCGTACTGCGTGTCGTGCACGACCACGTCGGCATCGGCGAGGAACTCCGCGTGACGCGCGGTCGGCACTCCCCAACCGCGGCAGACCGCCACCGGCAAGAGACGCGTCGTGGGGCTCGTGGTCGGAGGCGTAGACAACGGTGGCGCCATCGGCCTCGATGCGGAAACCGAGGGTGAGGGCGGGGTGGTTCAAGTACTGGGTCCGGATGGTGGCGTCACCGAACTCGAACACGCCTTCGACGAGGTCGTGGTAGCGCACCTCGGCGTTCACCTCGTCCAACCCGATCGGGAAGTACTGGTACTCCATCTGCCCCGCGAGCACGTTGTCGAGGGTGCGCCCCAGTCCGCGCGCGCCGAACACATCCCACCGGCTGCCCGAAACGAAAAGCGGCGCGAAGAACGGAAGCCCGTGGATGTGATCCCAATGGGTGTGACCGATGAGGATCGCGCCCGCCGGCGGCGGTCCGCCCGCGTCCGCCGCTTCCTCGAGCAGGCGCAGGCCAAGCGCTCGAACCCCTGTGCCGCAATCGAGGATGAGCACGGTGCCGCTGTCGGTGCGCACTTCGACGCACGACGTGTTCCCGCCATATCGCACCGTGCCCGGTCCCGGCGTCGGCACCGACCCTCGCGTGCCCCAGAACCGGATGCGCATCCGGCCCAGTCTGCCCTTTACGCGGCCGGAAGCGTCGGCCGCGACTACACACTCGCGTGGTGTCGAGTCGCCGGATGTCGAGCACTCTTGGTCACATGATTCGGCGACGAAAGGCAGCCCGGACTTTTCGGACTTCGGCCCCCACGGGCGGGTTCGCGGATTTCCACGAATGGGTGCTCAGCCTGCCGTGGGTGGTCGAGCGACCGCACAGCTGTGGTACGCCGCGAGTGCGGACGTTCGGCGTCGACTACGAACCGCTCGATCGTCACCGGATCTGGCTCATCACGGGATTGCACAAGCCGTCGGAAGTCGACGCCGTCGGGCTCGCAGTCATCATTCCCGACGACGCGGCCGACGCGATCGTGGAGGCGGGCTGGGCGTATCGCTGGGCGCCGATTTCGGCGGGTCACGTCCTCATGAGAGCGAGTGATGAATCAGCGATTCGACCCAAGGGACCGAACTGCTTCGCCATCGCCGCATACAGCTACGCCATGGCTTGAGATGTCGGGCCCCGACCGAGAAGTAGGAGCCAACCATGACCGACACATCGTCACTGAACGCTGCGGACGCCGGAGTCCTCTAGACCCTGATCGCTGAAGCGCTGCACCCCTACCCTGACGACCTCGTCATCGCGACGAAGGGCGGCCTGGAACGCACGGGGCCGGGGCGCTGGCCCACGAACGGGCGGCCCGATCACTTGCGGGCGGCGTGCGAAGGAAGCCTGCGGAGGCTGCGCCTCGACCAAATCCCGATCTATCAGTTCCACCGGCCAGACCCCGAGGTGCCGCTCGAGGATTCGATCGGTGCGATCGCCGAGCTCAGGTACGAGGGCAAGGTGCGACACATCGGCGTGTGCAACGTCGACGAAGCCCAGCTCCGGCGCGCGCACCAGATCACCCCGATCGTGTCGGTGCAGAACCGCTACAACGTGACCGACCGCGCGTCGGAATCGCTCGTCGATCTGTGCGAGCAGAAGCGGCTGGCGTTCCTGCCCTGGGCGCCGATCCACGATGCCGACAGCAATCCGATCGTGCGACACGTCGCGGACCATCACGGCGCGACACCGCGGCAGGTCGTCCTCGCGTGGTTGCTCGCCCGTTCGCCGGCGATGTTGCCCATCCCGGGCACGAGCTCGGTCGCGGACCTGGAGAGCAACTTGGCCGCCGCGGGTCTCGAGCTCGCTCCCGATGAGGTCGCCGCGATCACCGAGCGGCGACCCACCGCCTGAGACTGCCCGACTGTGTCACTCGGCGGGGAGGACCTGCGTCTTCACGCCCTCACCGCGTCCGAATGAGGCGAGCGCGTCGGCGTAGTCACCAAGCGGCCGTTGACTGGTGACGAATGCCCGCCAATCCACGATGCCCGCGGCGAACAGATCGGCCGCACGCTCGAAGCTGTGCAGCACCGCCATCGACCCGGTGATCGTGATCTCGTGGTTGTAGATCTCATACGGCGAGATCGACACGCGGGTCTCGGGTGACGCCACGCCGAACTGAAGAAACGTGCCGCCGCGCGTCACTTGTCCCACGCCGTCCTGGATCGCTTCAGCGTTGCCGGTTGCGTCGATGACGACGTCCCATTTCTCACTCATGTCGAGGGCGGAGACCGACGGCCCGGCCGCGGTGCACCCGAACGCAGCCGCACGCGCCGCACGCTCGCTGTTCGGATCGACGACGTGCACCGATCGCGGCCCAGTGCGCTTCGCCACTTCGAGCAGCAGGAGGCCCATCGTTCCCGCGCCGTAGATGAGCACCGAAGCACCGAGGGCAGTTCGCAGCACGTCGTAGCCGCGCACGACACACGACAGCGGCTCGATCAGCGTCGCGCCACGGAGATCCACGTGGTCGGGCAACACGATGCACGCGCTCGCGTGGGCGCGCATGTACTCAGCGGCGCCGCCGGTCGTCGTCACGCCGAGCGCGCCGAGAGTGAGGCACAAGTTCTCGCGTCCCCGGCGGCAGAACCGGCAGGCACGACACGGAAGCGACGGGTCGACGGCAACCCGGTCACCGACGCGCACGTCGCGAGCGTCGGCTCCCACAGCGACGACGGTGCCGGTCACCTCGTGACCCGGCACCACGGGAAGCACGCCATGCTCGCCGGCGAGGATGTGCAGATCGGTGCCGCAGAGCCCGATCGCGGCGACCTCGACGATCACGTCGTCAGGCTCAGGCGTGGGATCGTCGATCGTCGTGACCTCGATCTCGCCCGGCCCTGTCATCACCACGGCTCTCACGCGGACTCAGTCTCGCTCAGTTCCAGAGTCCGGGCGACCTCAGGACGCGTGTCGTCCTGGCCAGCGACCACCGCCGCGACCAGGTCATGATCGCGACCAAGGGTGCTTGCGGATGACGGTTGGCGGCCTGGTGCGCGACTCGAGTCGCGAGTGGCTCCAACGCTTCGCCTCAGAAGAGCTCGGCACCTCGGTCGCGCAGCTCGCCGTTTCGTGGACACTCGCGAACCCGAATGTTCAGGTCGCGATCGTCGGTGCCCGACGTGCCCAGCACATCGACGAAGCCATCACCGCAAGCGAGCTGCACCTGAGTGACCACGCGCTCGCGCACATCGACCGCATCATGACCGGCGCAACATCGTTCGTCGGACCGTCGCCCGATCAGATGCCGACACGCTGACCATCCTCGTCCGCTGCCGCCCACGGCACGGAGGCGGAGAGCCAGTGGGTGATCCTCTCCTCCTGGTCGTTGCGGTGCAGATGTCGAGGTGGAGTGGCGAACGTTGCATAAGGACGGCAGCGCAGCACGACGCGGCCTTCGTCCTTCGCCATCTGCTCGACGAACGGGCGGGCTTCCTCACCGATCGGCTCGCCCGACATGCGTTCACCCACGGCCATCATCACGTCGACGACCAATCTGGGATCTCGGTCGACGACGGCGTCGCAATACACCACGAGGTAGCTCACCGGCCATCGCTCGTCGAGGACGAGCACGCTGACCTTGCCGAGGCGTTCGACGGCCTTCGCCTTCGCCCGCGCTTCCATCGTCGCGATCAGCAGCTCCCCGTCGTCGGTCGGCACGTAGTACACGATCGACTGCGCCGGGCCGTGCTCGCGTCGCGCGTAGGCGAGGACGCAGGTCCGGTGGGTCGCGACGAACATGCGGCGTTCCGACGGGAGCATGTCGCGATCAGTCGGCACCTCGAAAGGTGCGGCGGACATCGGCAAAAGGGTCACGGCTTCCTCGATTAGGGCAACGGACTTCGTTTGTCAACCGCGCTGCCCGAGCAGGGGTGCCGCTCCCCGAGGCTGGCGAGCCTCGCGGGCGACAAGATGTCGCCATGCCCGGTCGAGGTCGATCCGATCATCGCCCGCTCTCGCGAGCGGACCTGCCCGACGAGCTCACGCCAGACGCAGTGCGCGGCCTCGACATCTCGACCATTCGGCGTTTGTCCGCCCGGGGGAACGGCATCCTCAGCGCAGACGAGCAACGCAGCTTCGATGAGTCGCTGCGGAGCGTGATGCAAGACCCGACCGATCGTCTCGAGCAGTCATTGCGCCGAGCCCGGCGGGGCGGGCCGAGCGGGCTCGACCCACAGCTGCGCCGTTCGTACGATCGGGCGGAGGCGCGTCTCGCCACACAGGCAAGGCGGGCGCGACGAGCCGTCCCGCAGCTGACCGACGATTGGGAGGCTCCGGCCGAGCCGCCCGAGACCGCGCCGACGGAGACGCAAGACGACGACATCTCGCTCGGCGAGCTGGAGTCGGAGATCGAACAGACCTCCGACACGCTCGAGATCCTCGAACGGATCGCGTCGATCCAGTTGCAGCAGCTCGAACATCAGCGCACGCAGCTCTTGCGCGACACCCGAGGGTTCTTCTTCGCTCTGACGGTGTCCGTCAGTGTCATCGTCGCCGGAGTGACCCCACTGGTGGAGGCTGAGCCCCAGAACCGAAGGCTGATCGTGCTGTGGACGCTTCTGGTTTGCGCTACCGCCGCCGCGGTCTACGCCATCGTGCGCGCGGTGCAGCCCAAACGCGATACGAACCCAGACTCGGAGGCACCATGAAGGATCTCGCGGGCAAGCCCTCAGCCACCGAGCGACAGCAATCGGGCGATCCGGTCATCGTCATTGCCGAGGAACGACACAAGCACCCCGGCGACCGCGGGCACGTCGAGCGTGCCGGCGTCGCGCATCGCCTCGAGATCGGCCCAGTCCTTCGTACGGTTGAAGAAGACTTTGAACACGGCCAAGTCCTCGCACGCGAGGAAGGGCAGCTCGACCCCGGCGAAGGGCTCCCATCGCACTCGTGTCGCGACCTCCTCGTGGAACGCAGAGGTGTTGAGGAAGACGTCGACCGGCGTGCTGTCCCACCACAGCCGCGCTTGACCCTCGCGCATCAGTGCCTCTCGCTCGCGGGCAGAGGCCACGATGCCGTCGGGGAGCGCCGCGAGCAGGTCGTCCGCTCGTTCCGGTCCGACGAACACGTTGACGTCGAGATCGATCGTGCCTCGCGCCTGCTGCGTGCACCATGCGAGCGCGAGCGCCCCGCCAAAGGCGTGGTCGATCCCGGCGGCAAGGAGGTGCGAGTGGATCGTCACCATCCGCTCCGGCAGACCACCGGCCTTCTGACTCATCCCGCCGGCCGACGCGGGAACGGTGGGAACAACAGGCGCCGCGAGTGCCGAGCGGGGAACATGGCCGCGAGCTCGAGAGCCTCCTGCAGCTCCTCGCCCTTCGCCTTGCGCTCAGCGTCGGAGCCGTCGGGTCGCTGGGCGAGGTCGATGTCGGTTGCGAATCCTGCGGCGCGCAAAATGCGGTCGAGCGTGTCCACTCGAGGGACGACGCGTCCCGCTTCATAGGCCGCCAACGTCGCGTGCGACGTGCCAGCGCGCACGGCCAGCACCCGCAGAGACATGCCCGCTTTGGCGCGGGCCCGACGAAGAGTCAGCGGGACATCCACTGGTCCAGGGTACCGGCTTGGTATCAGATCCGATACCACGTGAAGGTGAGATGCTGCGTCCATGAAGGACCTTGGGGGGAAGACCGCCGTCATCACTGGAGCGGCCAGTGGCATGGGGCGCGCGTTCGCCGAACGCTTCGCAGACGCAGGGATGAACATCGTGCTCGCGGACGTAGAAGTCCCGCGGCTCGACGAGGCGACCGAGAGCGTGAAGAGCCGCGGTGTCGACGTCATTGCGGTGGCCACCGACGTGTCCGACGCCGACGCCGTCGACCGGTTGCGCGACGCCGCCCTCGCGCGCTTCGGTCGGGTGAACCTCGTGTGCAACAACGCCGGAGTCGCCGGTGCCATGAGCGGCGGGGGCGTGGACCTCAACGACTGGCGATGGGTCATCGGCGTGAACCTGTGGGGCGTGATCCACGGGCATCGATCGTTCCTCCCCCACCTCCTCGAGCACGGCGACGGCCACATCGTCAACACCGCGTCCATGGCCGGCCACTTTCCCGGCCACAGCGCGTACTCGGCCAGCAAGTGGGCCGTCGTCGCGATCACCGAGGGACTCCATCAACAGCTCAGGGCTGAAGGCGCGACGGTCGGCGTCTCGTGCCTGTGTCCCGGGTGGGTCGCCACCAACATCGGTTCCGCCGACCGCAACCGCCCCGAGTGGGCCGCGCCCCGTCCGCTCGATGAGCGGCCGGAGGACCCGAGGGCGGCGCTCATCCGCGAGTTCGTGCTCGACCAGCTGAAGAGCGGCATGCCGCCGGAGAACGTCGCCGACCTCGTCCACGATGCGGTCGTGAACGAGCGCTTCTGGATCTTCACCGACATGGAGATGGTGAGAGGCCTGGAGCCTCGCTACCAAACCATCCTCGCGGGCGAGAACCCACCGGCTCCGACCCTCGGTCCCGGCTGAATCGGCAGGGTGTTACGCGACAGCGTCACTCCGTTTGGGCAACACCCATCCCGGGCGCGGAAAGTGGCAGGTGTAGCCATTGGGGTAATGCTCCAGGTAGTCCTGGTGCTCAGGCTCGGCCTCCCAAAAGGGCCCAGCCGGGCTCACCTCGGTGACCACCTTTCCCGGCCACAACCCCGATGCCTCGACATCCGCGATGGTGTCCTCGGCAACCGCGCGCTGCGCGTCGTCGAGGTAGAAGATGGCCGACCGGTAGCTCCTCCCCACGTCGTTGCCCTGACGGTCGAGCGTTGTCGGGTCATGGATCTGGAAGAAGAACTCGAGCAGGTCGCGATACGACGTCTTGTCGGGGTCGAAGGTGATCTCGATCGCCTCGGCATGCGTCCCGTGGTTGCGGTAGGTGGCGTTGGGCACGTCGCCCCCGGTGTATCCGACTCGGGTGGAGAGCACTCCGGGGCGCTTGCGGATCAGGTCCTGCATGCCCCAGAAGCAGCCTCCGGCGAGGATCGCCGTTTCCGTTCTTCCGCTCATCGCACTGCCTCCTCTGAATGGGCCCTCGGTTCGAGATCCCGGACAAGGTTGTAGTCCTCGTATAGACGCGAAGCGAGAGCGGGCATGCTGGACCGATGTCCGGGGCGGCACCAGCCGATGACCACCACCGAGATGTGTCCGCGCGTTTGGAGGCGGACATCTCGGGTGAGGCTGATCTCGCGCTGGCGATCGCCGTCGCCGACACCCACACGAGCGATGAACGACTGGTCGTCCAACTCGACGGCGAGGACCTTCGGCCCTCTCTCGTCGCGACCCCGCACGGCGGTCGGCTCCACCTGCTTCGCAACGTGCCACCCGGCCGCCTCGTCGTCGACTACTGCGCCAGGGTCACGGGCACGGCGACCAGCGTTCCGCCGACGGAGCTCGACTGGTTCGAGTACGTCCGCCCGAGCCGGTACTGCGAATCCGACCGGCTGGGTCCGCTCGCTCGCGCCGAGTTCGGCGGGCTCGACGGGCAGGAGCTCCTCGCGGCGGTGGCGAGCTGGGTCGGCGTCAACATCGCATATGTCCCCGGCGCCACCCGCCCGATCGACGGCGCGGTGGCCACGCTCCTCGGTCGCGCCGGGGTGTGTCGCGACTTCGCACACCTGACGGCGGCGTTGCTCCGAGCAAACGGTGTGGCTGCCCGCACGGTGTCTGTGTATGCCCCCGGCCTCGATCCCATGGACTTTCATGCCGTCGTCGAGGCCGCCGTGGACGGTCGGTGGTGGGTCGTCGATCCGACCTGCCTCGCCCCCCGCCAGTCCATGGTCCGCATCGCGACCGGCGCAGACGCTTCCGACACGGCGTTCCTCACCAGCGTCCGCGGAGCCATCGATCTCGACGTGCTCGAAGTGGCAGCCACGGCATCGCCCGACCTACCGCTCGACGACGTCCACACCCTCGTGCCGTTGACCTGACGTTGGCACTGGCGGAGATCAGGGACGGTAGGACGAGCGCGCGTATGCAGTGTCCATGTACTCGTGGACGCTGCGCACGAGAGGGCCCTCCATCTCGAGCACCCACGCGTACCGGTTGTGGTATTCGCTGCCGTCGCGCATGGTGCCGTCGGCGTGGGTCTCAGCCGCGACGCGGTCGCCCGACGCGAACAGCGTGTGCACAGTCACCTTCGGGTCGCCGGCCGCAAACCGGCCGCGCACCGGTGCGAGGAACTCGTCGATGATGGCGTCTCGCCCGACGGTCAACCGCTCGCCGGGCGCGGCGCGCATCACCTCCCATGTCGCGTCGGGATGGAGCATCGGGCGCATCACCTCGAGGTCACCGTCGCTCAACGCGGCGAAGAAGCGCCGCACCACATCGCATCCACGCTCCTCGGCCTCGTTCATTCGCTGCTGCTGGCCGACGGCGGCAGATCGTCGAACTCGTCATGACGGCGATACCAGAACGACTGCGGTGCCTGCGGCCAGCCCTCGGGCACGTCCTCTTCTTCGGATTGCCCCCCGTAGGGCGTGAGGGACATCAGGCTCCAGACACTGCCGATGCTCTGCACTGCCTCACCGTGCTGAAGGAAGTAGGTGCGGTAGACGTCGTCGCCGTCGCGCAGGAAGACATTGAGCCCGAACCACTCGTCGACCCCGAAGTCAGCGGAGAAGCGCTCAGTGCAGATCGTGTACCAAGGCACGTCGGTCCAGCCCATGCGCTCGGCGTACGCGCGCAGGTTCGCCTGAGGTGCCGGCGATGCCATGGCGAAGGTGATGTCGCGAGCGTGCAGAAGGCCGAGCTCGGGAACGCCGTCGGCGAACGACGAGCAGCCGACGCACCCCGCGTCGGGCCAGCCTCCGACGCCCTCCTCGAAGTAGAACCGGTAGAGGATCAGCTGGGTGCGCCCGTCAAACAGCTCGGGCAACGATCGCCGGCCGTCGGGACCCTCGAAGAGGTAGTCGTGCGCGACCCGCACCATCGGCATGCGCTTCCGCGCGGCCGCAAGCTCGTGCATCGCGGTGGCAACGGCCACCTCGCGCTCGGCCATGGCTGCGAGGGCCTTGTCCCAGTCGGTCTGGCTGACGACAGGCGGATGAGCGAGCGTCACTGACGTGTCTCCATTCGTTCAGCTGAGCTGTTCGGCCAGTCCGACGATGATGCCCTCCGGGCCGCGGACGTAGCAGAGCCGGTAGATGTCCTCGTACTGCGCCACCTCACCGACGAGCTCGGCGCCGTGCGTGCGCAGGCGCGCAACGACGTCGTCGATGTCGTCGACCGCGAACATGATGCGGCGAAGGCCGAGCGTGTTCGCCGGTGCGTCCTTCGGCTCGGGCGTGATCGCCTTCGGCGTGTGGAACATCGCCAACTCGATGCGGCCGTGGCCGTCGGGAGTTCGCAGCATCGCCACGTCCTGTCGAACGTCGCTCGATCCCGATCACACGCTCGACCCAACGCCCCTCGATCGGCCCCTTGCCCTCGAGCTCCATCCCGAGCTCGACGAAGAACGCGATCACGGCATCGAGGTCGTCGACCACGATGAGGACGTTGTCCATCCGGTGGATCGTCATGCTGGGCCTCCTCGGTGTTTCTCGAGACGATGCTGCCGGGCAGTTCTCGACAATCTGAGTCGGTCTGCTTCGAGAATTCATCCGTCAGCGGAGACCGGTCGGCCGCCGGTGGTCGTGCAACGACGCATGGTGCGCCGTTGGGGCGCGTGATCGGTCAATGCCCGGTGGCAGGTGCTGGTCTCGTCCCAGATGGCGACGTCGCCGGCGGCCCACCGCCACCGCACCTGCACCTCCGGGTCGTGGATCTGGCGATGGAGCACGCGAAGCACTCGCCTGCTGTCGGCGTCCTCGAACCCGACGACCTACGCCGCGTAGAGCGGCGACAGCCACATCGCGGGCCGACCGGTTTCGGCATGCAGGCGCACCACGGGTTGTTCGATCGGGGGGTGCTCGGCGATGAGCCGGCGCACGATGTCTTCACCATGATGCCGGCGCACCGTGTTCAGCAACGCGGCGTCTGGAACGTGAACGACACGCAACGACCTGCAGATGCGTTGTCGGGCCGGATCGAGGCGTTCATAGATCGCACGCCCACTCGCCCACAGCGTGTCGCCACCGCACGGCGGAACAGCGACGGCGGAAAGGAACCCATCGCCGGGGGTTCGACCGTCCAACTCAAGTCGGTGTGCCAGTCGAAGCCCGCCGGCGGCCGGTCGGCCGTGTCGTCGATCACCGAGATCGCCCGACCGGGTCCCGTCAGTCGACCGACGGGGTGAATCGACAGAGCACCGAACTGACTCGCCAACCTCCGATGCTGCTCCTCGTCGATGTGTTGGTCCGCGAACGAACACGACCTGATGCTCTGCGACCAACTCACGGAGCTGCTCGACGTCGGGGCCTACGAGTGGGACCGAGAGGTCGAGTCGGTGGACGACGGCGCCGATCGAGCCGGTGAGACGCTCGACATCGGACGACGGAATTGTCATCCCGTCATCGTCACCGAGGCCAGACGGACGCACATCCGACCATCGAATAGAACACGGCGTCGATCCGACGATTGCCGACTCATACTTTCGGCCGATCGCGAGTCGAGACTCGTGGCCGGAGACTCAAGGCAGCCATTGGACGTCGGCCACGCTCGCCGGGCCGGACGACGCCGGCCTCGTAGGCGATCACCACGGCTTGCACGCGGCTGCGGACGCCGAGCTTCGACAGGAGGTTGCTCACGTGGGTCTTCACAGTGGCCTCGCTGACGATCAAGTCATCGGCGAGCTCACGGTTGGTGCGACCCCGAGCGAGGCCGACGAGGATCTCGCGCTCGCGCGCGCTGAGGGTCCCGACGGCTGCGGGCACCGGGCGTGAAGTCGGGCCGCTCGACGCCTCGAGCGCAACCCACCGCTCGACCAACCGGCGCGTGACCGACGGGATCGACGAGGGCGTCGCCGGCAGCGACGGTGCGTACGGCGGCGATGAGCACGTCGGGGCCGACGTCCTTCAGCAGGAACCCGGCAGCGCCGGCCCGGAGCGCGCCGAACACGTACTCGTCGTCGTCGAAGGTGGTGAGGACGAGCACGGCCGGCGGAGACGGCGTCGCATCGGCGAGGATGCGGCGGGTCGCCTCGATTCCATCGACCTCGGGCATCCGCACGTCCATGAGGACGACGTCCGGATGGGCGCCGGCGACGAGTTGGACGGCCTCGGCCCCGTTGCCCGCCTCGCCCACGATCGTGATGTCGGTCTCGTGCTCGAGCATCGTGCGCAGGCCGGCGCGGATCACCGCCTGGTCGTCGACCACGACGACGCGGATCAGGACCACGCCGCCCGCGTCGGGAGCCACGCGTGGATCCGCCATCCACCGAGCGAGCTGGTGTCGATGTGGAGTCGGCCGCCACAGGCCGCCGCGCGTTCTTGCATGCCGACCAGCCCGTTGCCGTCGCGTCGGCGCGCCGAGGGTGGGCCGGTCGTGCCGTCGTCGTCGACGTCGACTACCACCCCGTCGGTGTCGCAACGCAACGTCACGATCGCCCGACGGGCTCCGGCATGGCGCATGGCATTCGTGAGCGCCTCCTGCGCGATGCGGACCGCGGCCAGCTCCACCTGCGGCTCGAGATCGGGCGGCGGCTCCGGCATGCGGAGCTCGATCTCGAGACCCGCCTCGCCGACCCGCGCCGCGATCGACCGCAGGTCGGCGAGAGTCGGTTCGGGCGCGAGGTCCGCGGCGTCGCCGTCGGCCCGGAGCATCCGTACCGTGCCCCGCATCGCGGTGAGCGCCTCCTTCGCCGTCTCGGCGATCCACCCGATGGACTCGGAGGCGAGCTCGGGCCGCGTCTCCCGAACTCGGTCAGCGGCCTGTGCACGGATGATCACGGCAGTCAGATGGTGCGCGACGACATCGTGCAGCTCGCGCGCGACGCGCGTGCGTTCCTCCGCGATGACGCGCTGCGCCTCGGCGGCCCGCAGGCGCTCGAGCTCGGCATTGCGCTGGGCGAGGTCGCGAGAGATCTCGGCCTGCCGGTGCATGAGCCATCCGAGCACCACCACGCTCACCGTCGCCAGCTCGATGAAGAGCACGCTGGGCCAGTCGAAGGCGCGGGAGCGCAGCGCGCGGCCGGGGGCGCCGAGGTCGTGGTTCCAGAAGAGCACGAGGTTGGCCGCCATGCAGCCGATCGACGCCACGACTGGGTGGACCCGCCCCGAGCTCGTGGCCGTGTACCCGACGACCAGCACCGGCAGCAGGTGGAACTCGCTCTGCAACGTCGCGCCGTACGCGAGCGGGTACACCACGACGACGACGGCGAACACCCACGCCGGCTGCACTCTTCGTAGAGCGACGACCGCGGCCGTCCAGATCCCGGCGATCACGAAGGTCTCCGGTTGCCTCGGCGACCACCCATGCTGTCGGAACAGGTGGAACGCCGTGAACCAGGCCACGGCGACAGCTCCGCCGGCGAGCAGGTCCTGAACGACGGGCGGGCGTCGTCGCCACCAGTCGGTCACCGTTGCAAGGTACCAAGGCGGCTCTCCGGGCCACATCCGCCAGATGGCCGTTCGCGCCTCCGTCGTTCGATGGATCGCGGCGCCGCAAGCTTCGTCCGCGCGTCCCGCCTGACGGCCGATGCGGCCCACCCCCGTCGTGTCGGACGCTCGGTAGGTGCCACCCATCCCCGAGCAGCTCCGAGCCGCGCGCCACCGACGTGAGCGCCGCCGACGTGTCACCCTCGCTGCCCTCGTCGCCGTGCCCGCCGCCCTTTTCTGCGCCCGGCTCCTGGTCGCAGCGAGCGCCGAATCCGCGAGCGCGACGTCGGCGGGCAGTGCTCCTACGTCGATCGCACCCAATACGACATCGGCGCCCACCGGCCTCAACCCCGGCCTGGTCGACGCGTTCGAGCGAGCACAGGCCGCCGCCGCCGGCGCCGGCCATCAGCTCACGATCACCTCAGGGTTTCGAACCGCCGGTGAGCAGGCCGCCATGTTGGACGCCGAGGTCGCCAAGCGGGGATCGCTCGCGGAGGCGGAGCGATGGGTCTTCCCGCCCGACAAGTCGATGCACGTGCAGGGCCTGGCGATCGACGTCGGCGACGGGCCGGCCGCCGGCTGGCTCGCCGACGAGGGCGCCCGCTTCGGCCTCTGCCACACCCTCGCCTGGGAGTGGTGGCACTTCGAGTGGCGCGAGCGGTGGGAGGAGACGGGAACGTGCCCGACGCCGGCGCAGGTCACGGACGACGCCCCGCCGGCCTGAGCGGAGCCATGCGGACTAGTGAGCGAGGTCGGTGATCACCGCGCGTCCAAGGAACTTGCCGGTCTCGAGCTCCTCGAAGATCGCGTCGAGATCGGACAGCGGGCCGGTGCGGTCGACGTGTGTCCGAATCTTGCCGCGGGCCGCGAGATCGACGAGCTCGCGCATGTCCTGCACGTTCCCGACCGCGGAGAAGATGATCGTCGGCTCGATCGCGAACAGGCGGAACACGTCGATCGTGAATCCACCCTCGCTCGTCGGCGGCAGCCCGACGCCGACGAACAGGCCGGCTTTGCGCAGAAGTTGCAGGCCGAGGTCGTAGCCGGCGATCCGCGCCGAGAAGACGAGCGCGGCGTCGACACCCCCCAGCTCGCGCTGCACCACTTCGACGGCGCTGTCGGGTTCTAAGGCGAGCTCGGCGCCGAGCGAGCGCACGAAGTCGAGACGTGCCTCGCCGATGTCGACGCCGACGACGCGGTATCCGAAACCGGTCAGCAGCTGCACGGCGTAGTGGCCGAGGCCGCCGGCCGCGCCGATGACGGCGACCGTTCGCCCCGGCAGCACGCCGTGCTTCAGCACCTTCTTCACCGCGCCGTACGCGGTGAGGCCGCCGCAGGCGAGCGGCGCCTCGGTGTCGGGGATGCTGTCGGGCAGGATCACGAGGCCCGGCGCGTACACGACGAACTGCTCGGCGAACGTGCCCATCACGTTCTGCGTCTGCGCGCAGAGCCGAGGCTGGCCGCGGAGGCAGAACTCGCACGCGCCGCACCAGAACCCTCCGCCGCTCCCACCGAGACCGACGATCACGCGATCGCCGACGTTCACGAACCGATCGGCGCCGGGTCCCAGGTCCTCGACGATGCCGATCGCCTCGTGCCCGAGGCTCGGCGGCTGCATGCCGTACCAGTCCCCGCGGGCGAGGTGCAGGTCGGAGTGGCAGACACCGGAGGCGGTGATGCGCAGCAGCGCCTGATCGACACCCGGTATCGGGGCATCGACGTCGTGGATCCCGAGCTCACCGTTGAGCACACGTGCAGCCTTCATGCCGTCATCAAAGCACCTTGTGCATGTGCACGTCCTCGGACTCGCGCGCGAACAGCTCGGCCAGAGGTTCGGCAATGGCTTGGAAGCCGCGACCGTTATGAGGCCAGGACCGAAGACTTCGACCGCACCTGGTAAAGCTGCATTCCGGCCGGTCACGACCGGTTTCCGAGTGACCGTGACTCACCGTTGCTGCCCGATGTTCACCGTGGTGTTGATACCTGGTTGGTACATGGAGATTTCTCCTCGAGTAGGGCTTGATCCAAACTCCCGAACCTCCCGTCTTGGCGGCGGCTTGCTCGACCAGTCCAGTGGACGATCACGCTTGACACGTCAAGTGTATTAATGGCAGATTACGTGCCATGACTGGCTCCCGAGGCTACACGAGCCCGTTGCGAGCCGAGCAGGCTGCGGCCACCCACGACCGAGTGGTTGACGCCGCGATCGATCTGCTGCAGGAAGCCGACCCTGGAGTGTTCGGCATGCAGGACGTTGCCGATCGGGCCGGCGTCTCGCTGCGTACCGTCTACCGGGTCTTCCCCACCAAGGACCACCTGCTCGGGGGCGTCCTCGGCGCGATCAACGAGCGCTTCGACGAGATCGCCGGTGCGCCGCCGACGACACGCGAGGAGTTCGACGCCTCGGTGACCGGCGCAGTGCAGGCCGTGTTCGAACTCGAGCCGCTCTACCGGGCGCTCTTCGCGACCATCGCGGGGCGCACGATGCACCAGAGCGGCGCGGGGACGCGTCGCAAGGCGTTCGAGACCACCTTCGCCAACGATCTCGCCGGGCTCCCCGAGGACCGGGTTCGCCTGATCGTCTCGGTGCTGCACCTGGTCACCTCGGCCCGCAGCGTGCTGTGGCTCAAGGACTACGCCGAACTCGACATTGACGACGCGAGCGAGGCGATCGGATGGGCGATCGCGGCCCTCGCAGACGCTGCGCGGAGGGAAGCGCGATGACCATTGAGTGGGCCGCGCCGGCCGGGGGGTTCTGGGAGCTCGAGACGTTGCACGTGCGGGGCGGCCAGCCCCGCATCTTCCAGGACCGGGCGCCTCGGGCGTTCCGCGAGGGCTTCGCCGGCGCCGCGGCCCGGTACGGACTGCCCATCGATCACCTCGACGTGCGCTTCGTCAACGACCACTGCTATGCCCGCATGCGGCCCGTCGGCGCACCCGAGCCGAAGCCGGGGAAGCCAACCGGCCCGCCGCCGGACCTCGTTCTGAAGCTGCTCGCCCGTTTGCACCCGGAGTTGCGTCGACGGAACAAGGCCGCTCGCCGGGCCATCGAGCAGAGGCTGTGGAACGAGGACCGCCAGCGGTGGGAGGATCACGACCGAGCCGAGATGCTCGCCACGAACCGGGCCCTGCAGGCCGAGCCGCTCGAGCTGCTCGACGACGATGGGCTGGTCAACTACCTCCGACGCTCTGCCGGCCACTTCGGGCGGGGGATCGCCATCCACCTTGGGCTGACTCCGGTGCACAACCTGCCCGTCGGGCGCCTGGTGCAGGCCTGCCGGTCGTGGGGGATCGACGACGCCGAGACCTTCGCGCTGCTCGGCGGGAACTCGCCCGCATCCACCGCCTCGGCCGCGGGCTTGGCGGCCATCGCCGCCGCGTGTGCGGCAGCCGGTGTCGTGCCGACCTCCCTCGACGACGTGCGCGCTGCCGGGCCCCACGCCGGTCAGGCCCTCGATGCCTATCTGGCCGACCACGGGTGGCGTGCGGTCACGCAGTATTCGCCGAGAGGTCTGACCCTGATCGAGCAGCCGTATCTGCTCGTCCAGGCAATCAGGGCGGCGGCGAGCGTTCCGATGTCGGTGCCGATCCCCGACGTGGATGCCGTGCGCAACCGGGTCCCGGTCGAGGACCGTCCTCGCTTTGACGATCTCCTCGATGATGCCCGCCGGTGCTACGGCATCAGAGACGACAACGTGGCGCTGACGTTCATGTGGCCGGCGGGGCTGGTCCGCCGAGCCCTGCTCGAGTGCGGACGCCGGCTCGCCGCGCGCGCCCTGCTCGCCGACGAGGCCCACGTGTTCGCGCTCGGCGAGGACGAGATCGCCGCTGCGTTGGCCGGCGATACCGCCCTGGCCGACGTCGCCGCAGCCCGGACCGCACTCCTCGACGCGGCCGACGCCAACGGCCCACCCCTGCACCTCGGAGACGACGAGGGCCCACCACCCGACCCCGGGCTGTTCCCGGCGGCCGTGGCCGAGTTACTCGGAGCGATCCTCCTCGAGTTCGAGCTAGAAGCCGCCCTACAGGGCGAGCGCGCCGCTGAGGCCGACTGGTCCGGCGACGGCATCGGGATCGGCACCGAGGCGTATACGGGTCGAGCGTGCGTCGCCGCCGAAGCCGAGGACGCGCTGGCCCGGCTGCAGACGGGCGACGTGCTCGTCACCACACTGACGACCCCTGCGTTCGAAGCGGTCATGCCGGTCGCCTCGGCGGTGGTCACCGAGGTCGGCGGCCTCATGAGCCACACCGCCATCTGCTGCCGCGAGTACGGCATCCCCGCGGTGGTCCGGGTCGCCGGCGCCACCACCCACATCCCTGACGGCGCGCTCGTCACCGTCGACCCCTCGACCGGCCGTGTGCTCCTCGAAATCACCACAACCACCGCGGACTGAGGAGCACACGATCCATGACCGCCTCCATCGACCACACGGCCACACCGACGACGACGCCCGCTCCAAAGGATGCGGCAGTGCCATGGCCAGCCGTCCTGACCGTGGCCGCTGGCGCCATCTTCCTCGACGGCGCCGTGCTCACCGCGGCGTACCGCAGCTCGTCGCCCGTGTCCGAGGACGCGTTCGCCTTCCCCTGGCAGGGCTCCACCGCGGTCGCGACCTCACTGCTGTGGGGTCTCGCCCAGGCGCTCATGGTGGTCGGCCTCGTCGCGTTCGCCCGCAACGACGGACCGGCCGGGAGGAGCAGCCGGATCGGCGCACGACTCGCGATTGGTGGTGGCGTCGCGTTCACCCTCGCTCATCTCGTCTCCGCGTTGGCCTACGACGCGTCGACCGGCGACGCCGGCGCGATCGTGGCGATGTCGCTGTTCGGCATCGGCACCATCGCCCTCGCGGTCGGGCTGCTGCTCGCCGGCAGCG
Organism: uncultured Acidimicrobiales bacterium; assembly: GCA_963802505.1. Classification (GTDB taxonomy): domain Bacteria; phylum Actinomycetota; class Acidimicrobiia; order Acidimicrobiales; family DATKAS01; genus DATKAS01. The sequence continues at coordinate 636,129 of CAWDJB010000002.1, forward strand.
CACGGCTCCGGAACCCGAACCGGTCGACCTGGGCCCGGTGGGCGCCACTCGCGCTCGGCATCTGGATGGTGCTGATGATCCCACTTCAAATGACCTCCGCACTTGCGGTCGCAGTCGGCGGTTACGCCGCTCTGGTCGTCGCATTCGGCGCCGCGCTGCTCGACCACCAACCGGTGACCGAGCAGCAATGACCAGGGCAGGTCACCGAGGTCTGGCAGTTCCTCGGTCTCCCGACCTACGGAGACGGCCCGTTTGACGGCCTCGGTGTCCCCACATCCGTCCCGCTGCTGGTGGGGTTCTCGCAGTGTGCGTGGCCGAGGTCGGACTCGCCGTCGCAATCGTCCGGCAGTCGCCCTGGGCCGCGAAGGCGAGCAACTCCCTGCTGCCGTTCGAACTCGCCTACTGGACCGGGTTCGCCCTTCCCTTCGGCTCCGTGTTCGGCCTCGGGCGAATCCTCCTCCTGCGCCCGCACCCGACGAGCGTCGATGCCGGGGCAAAAGGGACTCTCGGAGCAAGTGCCGGTCGGGCCGCCGGCCGCGAAGCCATCGGCAGATTGCCAAACGAAGCGCGGTTCGGATCGCGGCGTGACGTCCTACGCTGAACCAAATGGTCGGTTCGTGTGAGTCAGCGACGAACGAATGCACGGAGGGGTCGACCGGCACAGCCGAGACCGCTACCACCACGGATCACCGACGTCGCGTCGCTACCCGCAATCGCCTGGCAATGGTCGGTGTCGCCGCAGCAGCAATCGCGATCGACTTCGCGTCGAAGGTGTGGGCGTCCGCGCAGCTACCGGGGGATCCGATCTCGCTCGGTCCGCTCACACTGCGGCTGGTCCACAATCGGGGCGTCGCGTTCGGTGTCGGCGGGTTTCTCTCCGCCACCACGATCGTCGTCGTCACCGCTGCGATCGCGATCCTAGTAGCCGTTTTCGGATGGAGCGGCCGCCTCTATTCGCCGATCGGCGCAGGCTTGATCGTGGGCGGAGCGGTCGCGAATGTTGCCGACAGGCTCACCGCGGGCAGCGTGGTCGACTTCATCGACATCGGTCGGTGGCCCGTCTTCAATCTCGCCGACGTCGTGCTTCTCACCGGCATCGCACTGATCGCATGCGCCAGCAGAAACTCATCCCCCACGGACGCACCGCTGCCCAAGTCCGGGGCATGACCCAGCGGTGCCGGCTCGATCGCGCGGGTGCGGCGACCGTTCAATGCGTGCTCGTTGGCCGTGGTGGGTTCAGGTGAGCAGGGTGGACCAGTAGTCCCAGAAGCGTCGTGCGATGAGTGCGGCGATGGCGAGATACCACACGGTGAGGATCACGCCGTGGTACTCGGTGACGGTTCTCGTGACGACACGACTCGGTCCGTCCCGATCACCACCTTTGACGGGAAGGTTGTAGAGGGTCGTGTACCAGAACAAGGGGATCGTGACGACCCAAACGACCATGCAGTATGGGCAGAGGGCGTCGATGCGATAGAGCGTCTGGAAGATCAGCCAGTGGACGAACATCACCGCGAAGGTGACGCCGGCTTGGAGACCCCACCAGAACCACCGGCGGAACGCTGCGCCGGATAGCAACGCCATGCCAACGGTGACGATGACCGCGAAGCCGGCGACGCCGAGGATCGGGTTCGGGAACCCGAACGCTTCGGCTTGGTCGGTTCGCATGACCGATCCGCAGCTGAGTATCGGGTTGATGCTGCAACTCGGCACGTACGTCGGATCTTTGAGCAGCTCGATCTTCTCGACGAGCAGAGTGAACGCGGCGGCGAACCCGACGGTCCCCGCGATCGTGTACAGCCACGCCAGAGTTCGGGGGAGGCGGTCGCGCGCAGATGGTTCCATCCCACCGAGCGGTGCGGTCGCCTGATCGGCCGGCCGACCATCGATGGCCACACGCACTGCTGGGGTGTCGGCCAGCTCAGGCGAGGAGGGCTGCATCGATCAGCTCGATCAGCTCGGCGAGACTTGAAACCTCGACCTTGTCACCGTTGAGAAAGAACGTGGGGGTGCCTTCGACGCCGAGCTCGACTCCGTCGGCTTTGTCGCGTCGGATCTTGGCGACCGTCGCCGGGTCGTCGTAGACGGCCCGGAACTGCGCCATGTCGAGGCCGAGTTGCTCGGCGTAGCCGAAGAACACGTCCTCTTGGGACGTGTCCTTCTCACCCCATTCGGACTGGGTCTGGAACAACATGTCGTACATCTCTTCGAACCGGCCCTGCGCGGCGGCGGCTTCGGCAGCGCGGGCGGCTGCTTCGGAGTTGTTGTGTAGCGGGAAGTTGCGCACGACGAACGTGACCTTGCCGTCGTAGTCGGCGCGAAGCTGTTCGATCGCCGGGTACGCGGCGCCGCAGGCCTCGCACTCGAAGTCGAGGAACTCCACGAACGTGACCTTGCCGTCCTCGGCGGTCGAGAGGCGTTGGCTGTCGGGGCGGACGAGCCGATCGGATGGGCTGGCCGCGGGGTCGGCAGTCGAGTCGCCGCCGCCCGCGTTGGCGATCGCAATGACGGCGATCAAGGCTACGGCGACGAGCGCGAGGGAGATCTTCAGGTTCTTGCTCATGGTTCGCTTTTCTGGGCTCAGTCGAACAACTCGCCGAGGAATCCGCCGCGGCGGCGCTTGCCGCTCTTCGAGTCGCCGTGATGACCGCTGCCCTGTCGGGTGTCACCGCGGGGGTCGTAGCGGGGGTCGTCATCGCGGCTCGAGTCTGGGTTCGGTGGCGGCGGGAAAGTGGAAGCGGGAGGGGCGGTCCCGTAGCGCTGCTCCTCGGCGTCGATGAGCCGCTCGAGTTCGCCGCGGTCGAGGAAGACGCCGCGGCACTCCGTGCACTGGTCGATGGTGACGCCGTTGCGTTCGTAGGTGCGCATCGTGCCCTGGCACTTCGGGCAGACGAGCGTGGTGGGGGTGTCGGTCATGGAGCGGTCTCCCTGAGATCGGTGCTGGTGACGGTGGGCGAGGTGGAGCTCTGCGGGGCTGGTAGCCGAGAAGCCGTAGGGCGTTGGCGACGACGACGAGGGTGGAGCCCTCGTGGAACACGACGGCGAGGCCGATGCCGACGAAGCCGACGATGGTGGCCGGGATCAGGAATGCGACCATGCCGAGGCTGAGGTACAGGTTCTGGCGGATGATCCGGCTCGCCTTGCGGCTGAGCCCGATCACGACCGGCAGCTTGGCGAGGTCGTCGCCCATCAGCGCGATGTCGGCGGTCTCGAGGGCGACGTCGGAACCGGCAGCGCCCATGGCGATGCCGACGGTGGCGTGGGCGAGGGCCGGGGCGTCGTTGACGCCGTCGCCGATCATGGCGACCTTGCCTTCCTCGCTGACGGAGTCGTTCGATGGCGGCGACCTTGTCCTCGGGCATCAGGTCGCCCCATGCCTCGGTGAGGCCGACGTCGCGGGCGATCGATTCGGCGACCAGTTGGTGGTCGCCCGACAGCATGATCGCCCGGCGGATGCCGACCTCCTGGAGCGCGGCGATCGCCGCTCGTGCGGCGGGGCGCGGGGTGTCCATGAGCCCGAGGGCGCCGAGGAACCGGGTCGTCGTGCTTGACGATCATGATGGTGCGGCCCGCGGCCTGCAGCGCCTCGACGGTGGCCACGACGTCGGGCGTGATCCCGCCGTTGTCGTCGAACAGAGCGACGTTGCCGATCAGCACATCGGCGCCGTCGACGGTCGCGCGGATGCCCCGACCGGTGATCGCGCTCACGCCCTCGGCGGGGGGCGGTGTCCGGCCATCGAGGCGTTCGGCGCCGTCGCGGACGATCGCCGTGGCGAGCGGATGGTCGCTCCGGGACTCGACCGCCACTGCGATCGCCAGCAGCTCCGACTCAGTGACCCCATCGGCGGGCGCGACGTCGGTGAGCGCGGGCGCCCCTCGGTGAGCGTGCCGGTCTTGTCGAACGCGATCGCTCGAAGCGTGCCGAGGTTCTCGAGCGGCCCACCGCCCTTCACGAGCACGCCGAGCTGCCCGGCGCGGGCGACGGCGGCGAGCACCGCGCTCGGGGTGGCGATCGCCAGCGCGCACGGACTCGCAGCGACGAGCACGGCCATCGCCCGATAAAAGGACTCGGACCACGACGACCCGAGCAGCGGACCGACGACGAGCACCACGATGACGAGTCCGAGCACGGCGGGCACGAAGATCCGCTCGAACCGGTCGGTGAAACGTTGCGTCGGCGACGCCTGCGTTTCGGCCTCGCGGACCATCGTGGCCAGCTTCGAAAGCGTCGGTATCGGCGGCGAGCCTGGTGACCTGCAGGTCGAGCTGACCGGCGCCGTTGATCGTGCCCGAGAACAGACGTGACGATGCAGGCACCCGTTCGGGATCGGAGGCGGCAGCTGTCACGTCGCCGACGGGGAGCTTGTCGACCGGAATGCTCTCCCCGGTCAACGGACGCCTGGTTCACGCTGCTCGTACCGGCGATGACGAACCCGTCTGCGGGGATCCGTTCGTTCGGCTTGACGACCACGATGTCGCCGATCTCCAGCTGCTCGACTGGCACCTCGCGCTCGCCGCTGTCGTCGCGGACGACCGCGGTGGCGGTGCGAGTTCGGCGAGGGCCTCGATGCGCCGCGTCGGGCCCGGCCCATCGCGTAGCCCTCGAGGGCGTGACCGACGCTGAACAGCGCCAGCAGCAGCGCACCCTCTTCCCACTTGCCGAGCACGGCCGCGCCGGCGGCGGCGACCAGCATCAAGAAGTCGATTTCGAACCGCCGGTTCCGGACGCTCTCGATCGCCTCCCGCGCCGTGAAGTAGCCGCCGAACAATGCCGGCGACGATGAAGATGCCGTCAGGACGCCGTCAGGCGTGTCCGTGATGCAGGCCCAACACGAACCCGACCAGCCAGAACGCCGCCGAGGTGAACGCGAAGATCAACTCGCTGCGCGCACCGAACGGACCACCGTGCGCGTGCTCGCCCTCGGCGTGGTCGTGTCCTTCGTGCTCATCGCCGGCCGCGGGGACACCGACACCGTGCTGACCGAGGACCGCCCGCAGCCGGTCCTCGTCGACTTCGGTGCGGTCGAACTCGATCCGCACCAACCCAGGGGTGACTTCGGATTCCATGACCCCGTCGACGCGTCGAAGCGCTTCGGCGACGGTGCGGGCCTTGCGGACATGACCGATCCCAGTCACCGGCCACAGCACGTGCCCGTACTGCTCGGTCAGCTCGGCCCCGGCCGCCTGAGCCAGGCTCCGGATTCGCGCCACGCTGGTCGTCGGCCGGGTCGTAGTGCATGCACAACCGTGCCGGCGCACCGTCAGCCGCGTCGACGACATGCACCTGTTCGAGTCCAGGCGCGCCCGTCACCGTCTCGGTCAGCCGATCCACGCACCCGTCACGCCCATCGAGCGCGTCGGGCAGCAACAGCGACAGGTCGAGCACCACCTTGTCACTCATGACGGTTCCCGTGTCCGACATGCTCGATGCTGAGGTCGAGCAGCAGCCGGACATGAGCGTCGTCGAGCGAGTAGAACACCTGCCGCCCCGAGCGCCGTTGACGAACGACCCCCGCCGTGCGCAACAGCCGCAACGAGTGCGACACCGACGACTCCGCCATGCCGACCACCGCAGCCAGATCACACACGCACAGCTCGCCAGCCTCCAACAGCGCACTGAGCATCTGCAGGCGGCCGGGATCGCCCAAGAGCCGGAACAGTTCGGCGACATCCTCCGCGTACGGCCGGGCAAGCACCCGCTCACGGGTCGAGCCGACGAGATCGACGTCGATCATCCGAACCGAACAGCGATCAAGACTGGGCCCGGCGCCAGACGACGAGGAGGCGACGGTGGACTCAGAAGCCATATCTGTACCACTCTACAGATGACCAAGCGGAGGTTGCCCGCGCCCACAGTTGCGCTGCTCGCCGCGGGACGGGCGACACCTCGCACGCCGTGACGGACGAGGCCGCCAACCTCGCCGCGGCGATGAGCGCGGCCGCTCCAGCGGGCCGAGCGTTCGCAGCGCCGACACCCAATAGGTCCGCTGCGGCGAGCCACCTACATGCGTGCGGACGTGTCAGGCCCACTTGATCGGTGTGTTCCGGGACCTCGGTGAAGTACCAGTCGACGTCGTCGAGGGCTGGTTCGTGGAGCGGACCGGCCCGACCGCGGAAGAGCTCGGTGACGACCGCGAGCGCGGTGGTCGGCACCGCCCCTGCGTGCGCGAGCCGCTCGATGCTCGTCCGGTGGGCAGCCTGGGAACGCCCGCCGACGGCGTCGCGGACTGGCCGTGCTTGTCACCGTGGCTGCCGCCGCGACGCGCTCCGTTGTCGGGTCCGAAGGAGCAGACTCGGCGCTCACCGCGACCGTGCACGGAGACAGCGTCGCGTTCGTGGTCGCCTCGGGCCTGGCATTCGCCGCTTTTCTCGTTGCGCTGGCAGCGATCCGCACCCCGGACGGTCCGCCAGCTTCGGCCTGACCGGGTGGACACGGCCGGAGTTGCCTGGCGTCGTGACAGGCTGGCCGGATGAGCGCGCCGCTGACGCTGATGGCCGTGCACGCGCACCCCGACGACGAGTCGTCGAGCACGGGCGGCATCCTGGCCCGGTACTCGGACGAAGGTCTGCAAACCGTGGTCGTCACGTGCACGAACGGCGAGCTCGGCGACGCACCGGGCGGGATCAAGCCGGGAGAGGAGGGTCACGACGAGGCCGAGGTCGCGCGCATCCGCCGCGGCGAGCTCGAACGGGCGTGCGAGACGCTCGGCGTCGCGCACCTCGAGATGCTCGGGTATCACGACTCGGGCATGGTCGACTGGGAGTACAAGGACCGGCCCGACGTCTTCTGCAATGTCGCCGTCGACGTTGCCGCCGAGCGCCTCTCGCGCCTGTTCGAGAAATACGAACCCGACGTCATCGTGACCTACGACGAGCTCGGCGGCTACGACCACCCCGATCATGTCCACGCCAGCCGCGTCACGATGGCGGCCGTCGCACACACGGGAATTCCGCGGAAGGCCTACTTCACCGCGTTCCGGCGTCAGCGTGTTCGCGAAGTTCCGAGCCGTCCTCGAGGAGCAAGGAGTCGACCTCTCGCAGTTCCCACAGCCCGATCCCGAGCGGGTGCGCATGATGGACGCGGTCGAAGCGCGTATCACGACCGTCGTCGACGTCAGTCGGGTTGTGGAACGAAAGAGCGCCACGCTTGCGACGCACGCGAGCCAGCTCCAGGAGTCGTTCTGGGGCCGCTTGCCGAGCGAGGCGTTCGGTGTGCTCTTTGGTGAGGAGGCCTTCATCAGAGCGGAGGACACCACGGGCGCGCCGCTTCCGGAGACCGACCTCTTAGCCGGTTTGCGCTAGGACCCATGGGCAAGTATCGAGGCGTGCCAAATACGTGTATATACTCGTATTTGTGGATCGGGTCGAGAGCGAGGACTTCGCCGGGTGTCTCGCGGGGAACCTCCGTGCTGCTTCACGGCTCGCCACCCGGCGCTATGACGCAGAGCTTCGAGAGAGTGGACTGCGGATCACGCAAGTCGCGATCCTTGCCCAGGTGAAACGCCACGACGTGTTGTCGATCAGCGAACTCGCCGCTGAGCTCTCGAGCGAACGCTCCGTCATCGCGCGAGACGTTGCTGTCTTGGAACGCGACGGACTGCTCAGCGTCGCAATCGATCCGAAGGATCGCCGCGTCCGCAACGTCGCGCTCACCAAGGTCGGTCGAGCTCGGCTCCGCTCGGCGGGCCCCGCCTGGCGGCGCGCGCAACAGCAGATGCGCGAGGCCCTGGGCCACGCACTCGCGGACGACCTACTCGGAATCTCCCGTGCCGTCGTCACCGCACTCGAAGACGCGTGACCGAACCCGGTGACCACCACTGAGCACACCAGCACCAATCTGATCGAACTCCGTCAATACCTGCTTCACGCTGGTCAACGCGACACGTTGATCGACCTGTTCGACCGTGAGTTCGTCGAAGCTCAAGAAGCGGTCGGAATGGATGTGCTCGGGCAGTTTCGCGACCCGCAGCGACCCGACTACTTCGTGTGGATCCGAGGCTTCCCCGACATGACCGCCAGACATGAGTCGCTCACCGCGTTCTACGAGGGCCCGGTCTGGGGGAGAAACCGAGACGTAGCCAACGCCACGATGGTCGACTCCGACAACGTCATGCTGCTCCGGGCGGTCACGAGTGACGACGCTCTCCCGGCCCGCCGATCGAATGAGCGCGACATGCGGACGCCGACGGGCCTCGTCGTTGTCGTCGCCGAACACGTCCAGCACATCAACGATGCAACCATCGAAGACTTCAAGTCCGACGTGATCCCGGTCCTACAGCAATCCGGCTGTCGCACCCTCGGGGTGTACGCAACCGAAGCAGCACCCAACACGTTTGCCCGACTTCCCGTACGAACCGACCGAGCGATCGTATGGATCGGTGCGACCGAGAGCGACGATTCGTCGGCGGTGCATCGAGCGATCACCCCTGCCACCGATCGTCGACAGGATCGTCATGTTTTGATCCCGACAACCAGGTCTCTTCTCGACGGAGCGGCTCGATAGCCGCAGAAACGATCACAGCACGGACGGTGGCCACCGATGTTCGGCCCATTCGCGCCAGGTCGCGAAGGCGCCGGGCGGGTCGCCGACGGGCTCGCTCCCGTCGAGTTCAGCCGACGTCGGGATGTCGAACTTGGAAGCCCACTCGGTGAGCTCCTGATCAGAGATCGGCCAGGTCTCGTGTGGGGCTTCTGCCAGCCGCTGGTCGAGGCTCTTCCGTTGCTCGGTCGGCGTGAGCTCGAAGTAACAGATCACGACCGCCGCACTGATGTCTGCCGCTGCCTGCCGTAGAGCCGAACGTTCGTCTCGGCTCCACAAGCCGAAATCGATGACGACACTGATGCCGAGTTCGAGCGCGCGCATCCCGATCTGGATCAGCCGGCCCTCGATCACATCCGACGCCGAGGCGGGGTTGTCGTGGGCGTACAGGGCCTTCATCCATTCGTCCTTGGTGAGACGGAGGGCTCCGCGCTCGGCCTCGATGCGTCGGGCGGCCGTGGTCTTCCCCGTACCTGGCAATCCGACAGTCAAGAAGAGCGTTGGCTGACCCATCAGGGCCAGCCTGGCAGTTCGAGGCGGTTAGGTTGCGGCCGCGATGAGGGTGCCCGATCGTTGTGTGGCGGATCTGCGGGACCAGGGGTACATGGTGTTCGAAGGCTTCCTCGACGCCGACGAGCTGGCGGCGGCCCAGGAAGCGTTGTGGCTGCACTACCCGCGACCCGAGGACTACTTCGCCGACCCGGACGCGCATGCCTGGCTCGCAACCGACCAGTGGGCCGGCATCGTCCGCGGACCGTGGCGATCGTGGAGCTTGAACCGACTGGCCTTCCACCCCGACCTGCTCGACGTGGCGGAGCGCTTCCTTGGTTCGGCCGACCTGCGGCTCTATGAGGCGGAGCTGTGGGCCAAGTACGCCGGGGCCGTCGACTACGACCAGCGCCACCACCGCGACTTCGTCAACCACAGCCTCGTCGTGCCCAAGCGCTCCCAGCCGGCCACGCAGATGGCGACGTGGATCCTCCTGTCAGACGTAGGCGACGAGGACGGCCCTACCAAGATCGTTCCGCTGTCTGTCGGGCAGGGCGTCCCGTACTGGCCGGTCCCTGGGGATCACGACATCACGAACTACCTCCCCGCGGGAATGTTCGCCGACGAGGAGGTCTCGATGACCGGTCCCGCAGGAACCCTGTTCGCGTTTCGGACCGACGTGCTGCACCGTGGGTCGCTCATGACCGGCGAACGATCAACCCGGTTTGCGCTCCTCGCCGACTACGACGTGTGGGCACCGCGCTGGACCGGCAGAGTCGCCTGGGCCGAGCGCGCGACGCAGCCAGACTGGTTCGAGATCATCGAGCGGGCGTCTCCCCGGGAACGGTCGGTGTTCGGCTTCCCCGCTCCGGGCGACCCGTACTGGGACGAGCAGACGTTGGCCGACACCCAAACGCGCTACCCGAAGGCCGATCTGACGCCCTACCGCTGAGCGACCTTTGGTTCGCAGTGCTAGATGTCGCAGACCGGGATCGCTGGCGCGTCCCGACGCGCCTTTTCGGTGGCGGTGTCCAGGTCGCGTAGCGCCGTGTACGCGAGGTGCAGGGGATCGAGGCCGAGGGCAGTCGCATCGTCGGGATCGAGTCGCTCGATGAGGTCCTTCGAGGCCAAGGCCCGACCACCGGTCGCACACGCCTCGATGCGCGCTGCCTCGTTGACCTCGTCGCCCAGCGCAGTGACTTCACTGCGTCCGCGTGTGCTGATGTTGCCCACGTAAAGCGTGGAACCCCAATGGAGCCCAAAGCGCAGCACCACGTCGCCCGCGGCCACGTCGCTCCGCACCGCGACCTCGTCGACGGCCGCTCGTAGCGTGCGGGCCGCGGTGATACAGGCGCGAGCGGCAGCCGACTCCGACCCTGCGGTCTCGACGAGGAAGAACGCGACGACGCCGTCGCCGACATGGCGGCCCACCAAGCCGCCCGCGTCGATCACGCAACCGTCGGCGGCTCGCACCAGCCGTCGACCGAGTGCGAAGTACGTGCTCGTCGCCAGGCGGCGAGCGAGCTGAGACGACCCTTCCAGGTCGGCGAACAGGATCGCGGCCGGCCGCCGGGCGGGTCGAGCCACGTCTTGCATGCGCTCGAGGTGGCCGGGGTCGAGCCCGTCGAGCATCGCGGAGATGGTCCTCATCCCGATCGGTGGCTTCGTCATGATCGCGGACCCCACCACACGACCCGCGGCATCGGTGACGCGCATGACCAACAGGCGCACGTCAATGGATCCGGTGCCCTTGGTCGACCCGATCACTGTTCCGACGCTCATGTGCGCCGTCGGCTCCAGTGCATCGACGAGGTCGTGGAACAGCGGATCGATCGCGGCTCGAACGGCCTCCCGGTCGCCGTCGGCGTCGGCGAGGACCAGGTTCCCGCACGCGGCGAACACCGTGCGCTGGTGGTCATCGGTGTTCGGTCCGAAGCGCCACTTGCGACTCGCCTCCACCGCCTGCGGCCCGAACAAGTGCGTGCCGATTGCGTGCTCGGCCAGCTCGCCTGCCCCGAAGGTCCGGCGCAGCTCGTCGGTCACGTAGACGAGGTGCCACCGGTCGTCCACGACCCAGCCCCAGTGGCCAGTGTCCCGCAGGGCGATGGCGACCTCCGCGAGGGGGCCGTTCTCGGGCAGCGGGTACGACTCGAGTCCGTCGCGGTCGCCCACCGGTGCACCTTACGCAGACACGTGGAGCTGGAGGAACGGTCCCGACAGTCGATGTCTGACCTACGTTGGGCCGATGCAAACGGGACGATGCCTGTGCGGTGCAGTGACCTGGCAGCTGAGCGGCGATCTGATCATGACGGCGATCTGCCACTGCGACCATTGCCAACGCCAGAGCGGAGGGGCGTTCTCCGTGAACCTGATCGCGGTCGACTCGCAGCTCTCCATCAATGGCGATCTGACAACGTTCGAGGATCGCGGCGAGCACGGCGACGACGTCTACGTGCGCCGTCGGTTCTGCCCGTCGTGCGGGTCGCCGATCGTGTCCGAGCTCGCGAAGACCGCTGGCGTGGTCGCAGTCAAGGCGGGCACGCTCGACGACAAGTCAGCTGTCCTACCGGGCGTCGAGGTGTGGTGCGTCGACCGCCAGCCCTGGGTCTCGCTGCCCGACATCGCGGTCTCGCTCGACCGCGAGTAGCGGGATGCATCGGTGCAGAGCCACACGGTGTTGCAGTGAGTGCTCGGGCTAGACGCCGATGAGGTCGCCGACGCCCGAGAAGAACGAGTTGCGCACATCAGCATCCACGTCGCGGAGCTGGCGTTCGCAGATCGCCACCGCGTCGGCCGTGCCCTCCACGTGCGGATAGTCGCTGCAGAAGGCGAGCAGGTCCGGTACCTGTTCGAGAACTCCGGCGATCGGTTGCGATGCCGGCAGCGGTGAGACACGCACCTGTCGTTGCAGGTACTCGGTCGGCGTGAGCGGGAGCTCGTACCCGCCGCGCTCGAGGTTGCCCGGCCGGTACTCGCCGTCGTGGAGGACCTCCGGCGTCCGGCCCACCATGACCTCCAGGGTGGTGACCAAGTGTGGGAGCCAGTCGATGCCGACCTCCTCCACGACGACCACGAGACGAGGGTGCCGCTCGAGCACTCCGTCCAAGACGAACGACCCGACGAGGAGCTGCGGCGCGATCTGGGACCCGACCAGCATGTTCAGTGCGTTGAACGTGAGCAGGTCGTCGGCGCCGTTGTTGGCCCACCCAGCGTTGATCCGTTCACGACCGAAACCGACGTGCGCGAAGGCCGCCATGCCCAGATCCTCGGCCGCCGACCAGATCGGATCGAAGTCGGGATGGCTGATCGATCGGCCGACGGTGCGGCTGCCATCCGCAGCGCTCCCTCGGCCGCGCACAGGCGCCTCGGGGATCATGAACGCCCGGCTCCCGGCCTCCCGCATCCGCTCCATCTCACCCAAGGACCAGTCGAGGTCGTGGAGGTCGATCTGGGTGACGGGGATGAGCCGGTCGGCGTGGCCGTCGACCACGTCCATCGCCCAGCGGTTCCAGGTCGACTGCACTTCGTGGATCAGGTCGAAGCGACCGAGACGCGCGACCTGGATGATCGGCCCGACCAAGAACGTCGGGTTGAGGAACTGCACGTCGATGCCGCGCTCGTCGCACCACGCCAGCCGCCCGGCGGCCCCGAACCGGGGGTCCGTGTCGTCGGCATGGTCGTCGGGCTGGCGCTCGTCGGTCATCTCGAGGTGGTGGACGAAGCCCGGTGTGATCAGATCCCATCGGTCACGCGGTTGCTGGGCCTCCGGCAGTTGTGCGAACGCCCGCTCGGCGACTCCGAAGATGTCGCCGGCGATCTCCATGAACCTCGCCGGCTCACCCATCTCGACAGCCAGGGCCGGATTCGTGCGACCGACCCAGTCCAGCGGCTCGTGCAGGTGAGCGTCGACATCGACGATGCGCATCTGATTCCCCCGTTGCTCGACGCGGAAAACTATCGAACGGGAGACGATCTATCGTCGGCTCATGCGGGTCCACCTCGACTCCGGGAAGTGCCAGGGCCACAACCGCTGCTACGCCCTCGCGCCCGAGCTGTTCGACGTCGACGAGTACGGCCAGGCCGTCCTCCTCGTTGAAGACGACTTGCCCGAAGACCTACAGACCAAGGCCCGTCTCGCCGCATCGAACTGCCCCGAGTACGCGATCACGATCACGGAGTAACAGATGACCGACCACGTCGATGCGACCAAAGTCGCTACCACCCCTACCCCGCGCAGCAGCGAGCAGTACGTGCCCGTCGTCGGTGACCGGCCAGAGGGCACAGACGTCTGGCTGCGCGTGCCGTACGACCCCGATGACTACGGGCCTGTCGACGACTTCGCGACCGACTTCGACCACGCCGATCCCGCGTACAACCCCAAGGCGCCAGAGGTCTGGAAGCAGCTCCGCGACGGCGGCTGCCCCGTCGCTCATTCCGATCGCTACGGCGGCATGTGGGTGCCGTTGACGCACGACACCGTCAACGCCATCGCGTACGACACCGAGAGCTTCACCAGTCGCGCTGTGGTGGTGACGGTCGGTCGCCCCGGCGACCTCGCGATGCCGGCTCCCATCGGCGGCGCACCGCCGATCACGAGCGACCCGCCTTTCCACGGGATGGCTCGTCGACTCTTGCTCCCCGCGTTCGCTCCGAAGCAGATCGAGCCGTGGGAGCCGGAGGTGCGCCGGCTCTGTCGAGAGCTGCTCGACCGGCTGACCGACGTCACGCCCGGCGAGACCGTGATCGACGCAGCCGTCGCATACGCCCAAAACATCCCCGTCAATGTCATCGGGCGCATGCTCGGCTTCCCGGCTGAGGACGAGCATCTCTTCCGCAAGTTCGTTCACGACGTCCTCGAGCGCATCGCGGAAGACCCGACTGCCAGCGACGGCATGGACGACCTCGGCGACTACCTCCGCGTCCAGGTCGAAGACCATCGCGCGAACCCTCGCGACGACCTGACCAGCTACCTGCTCACCGTCGAGCTCGACGGGCAGCCGATCAGCGACGACATCGTCGGCGGGATGATGATCCTGCTGCTCGTCGCCGGCGTCGACACCACGTGGTCGGCGATCGGGTCGTCGCTGTGGCACCTCGCGCAGCATCCGGAGGATCAGAAGCGCCTGGTCGACGATCCGGCGGTCATGACCTTCGCGCTCGAGGAGTTCCTCCGCGCCTACGCACCGGTCACCATGGCTCGCTTGGTCGCCAAGGACATCGACTTCTTCGGGTACCCGATGAAGAAGGACGACTACGTGCTGCTTCCGTTCCCCGCAGCCAACCGCGATCCGCACCAGTTCGAGGACCCGGACACGTTCATCATCGACCGCGCCGTGAACCGCCACGCGGCCTTCGGGCTCGGAATCCACCGTTGCCTCGGCTCGAACCTCGCCCGGCTCGAGCTCAAGATCGCGATCGAGGAGTGGGTCGCTCGCTTCCCGCGGTTCGAGCTGGCTGGCGACGTGCGCTGGAGCGTGGGCCAGGTCCGAGGACCGCGTGAGCTGCCCATCCGCATCCTCGAAGTCGCTGGCTGACCGCCCGCGATGGAGAAGGTGCTGCGCGCCGAACGTCACCACGCGAAGGGCCGGCGCTCTCGCACCGGCCCTTGACTGCGCTTCGATTGGTGGCGGGGGCTGGATTTGAACCAGCGACCTTCGGGTTATGAGAACGACGCGGCCCGTGATGCGGGGTTCGCGGTCATACGGCTACATCCGCCTTCATGCAGGTCAGACCGCACTTCCGGGTTCGTTGGTTCGGCGTCGTGTTGGCGCGTGCGTCGTCGTTCGTTTGACAAGTTGTTTGACACGTTCCCCTACGACCGCCGTCATGTGGGAGCGTCTGACGGGAGGTCACGCGACGGTCCGGCCGAGGAGGTGACGGTTCTTCTCGACCGAGCCAGGCAGGATCGAGAAATGGACCTGGCCGTCGTCGTCGACGGCTACGACGCGAACAACCGCCCTGCCGTGCGGGTTGCCGGCGAGCAGCATGGCGCCCGGCCGGACACGATCAGGATCCCGAGCATCGGCGATGAGGGACCACCCCAGTCCGTCGTCGTCCTGGGCGTTTAGATCAGCTACGAGTTCTACTTCTAGGTCATCAGTCACCTCCCTTCACCTTCTCATCGTGACGAACCTTCGCGTCGGCGCGTGGCCCCACTGGATAGAACCACGGTGACAGACGGGCACTTCGGGTTGGCTCGGATCAGAGAGCTCGAGCGGGAGGTCCGAGAGCTCAAGCGGGCCAACGAGATCTTGTTGGCAGCGTCGAGTTTCTTTGCGCGGGAGCTCGACCCGCGACATCGGTGGTGATCGAGTTCATCGATCACCACCGCGGCCGGTTCGGGGTCGAGCCGATCTGCAGAGTGCTCAGCGGGCACGGCTGCAAGATCGCCCCGAGCACCTACTACGCGGCCAAGGGCCGGCCGGTGTCCAAGCGCGCCGCGCGCGACGGTGAGCTGCTCGGCGAGATCCGTCGGGTGTGGTCCGAGCGGCGGAAGGGCCGCCGTCTGTACGGGGCTCGCAAGGTGTGGAACCAGCTGCGCCGCGAGGACATCGTGGTCGCGCGTTGCACCGTCGAGCGGCTCATGCGCACCAACGGCATTGTCGGCGCTCGTCGAGACAAGCGCTTCCACACGACGCGGCCCGACCCGGGAGCGGTCCGCCCGCCGGATCTGGTGTGCCGCCAGTTCCAGGCGTCGCGTCCCAACGAGCTGTGGATCGTGGACTTCACCTATGTGCCGACGTGGTCGGGCATGGCCTTCACCGCGTTCGTCTCTGACGTGTTCTCCCGCCGCATCGTGGGATGGCGCACCTCGGCGTCGATGCCGACCGAGCTGCCTCTCGACGCGCTCGAGATGGCGTTGTGGACCCGCGACCGCGACGGCGAGCCCGTCCGCGGCGTCGTGCATCACTCCGATGCGGGCAGTCAAGGCGGACTCAACCGGTCGTCGCAACACCTCGATCGTGGAGGTGCTTGGAGATGGCGACGATGCGGGAGCGGCAACGCGAGGTTCAGCTCTATCGAGGCCAGATCCCATCACCGGGGCGGCCCACGGTGGCGTGACGCGAGGACCGCGTCCGGTTCTGGGCGGCGATCGCGCGTGGCGTGACGACCGAGGACGCCGCGGTCGACGCGGGCGTGTCATCTCCCGTTGCGTTCCGTTGGTTCCGTCACGCTGGCGGACCGTGAACCCTTGTCTTCTGCCAGCGGTTTCGGGCCGCTATCTGTCATTCTCCGAGCGTGAGGATCGTCGCGCTGTTCGGGCCAGTCGATGGGCTGGGCGTGTCCAGAGATCGCGCCGCCGGGTGAAGCGACATCCGTCGACGATCTCACGCGAGCTGCGCCGTAGCCGTCCTCGCGTGGGAGATGGACCAGCATCGTGTAGCGTTGCGCCGAGAACGTGTCGACGCGGACCTGGCGGCTCGACTACAAGCCATCGATCGCGCAATGGCACGCAGAGCGCCGGGCTCGTCGACCAAGGTCGCCAAGCTCGCCACCAACGACCGGCTTCGCGACTATGTGCAGGACCGGCTCGCCGGGCTCGTTCGAGCGCCTAACGGACGCAGTGTCGGGCCGGACACGCCGGCGTGGAACGGGCCGCGGCAAGCCGCACCGCAAGGACCGGGGTGGACCAGGCGTGGAGGCCCAGGCAGATCGCGAATCGGTTGCGGCTCGAGTTCCCCGATGATGCATCCATGCGGATCGAGCCACGAGGCGATCTACCAGGCCCTCTACGTGGAAGGCCGCGGTGCGCTCAAGCGCGAGCTGGTGTCCTACTCTGCGCACCGGCCGGGCCCTGCGGGTCCCTCAGGCGCTCGCACGGCCACGCGCAAACCCTGGGCGCACGTCAGCCGCGGAGGTGATGATCAGCGAGCGCCCAGCGGAGGTCGAAGACCGGGCCGTCCCGGGCCATTGGGAAGGCGATCTCCTGATCGGTCTTGAACGCTCCGCGATCGGCACGCTCGTCGAGCGCAGCCACCCGCTACACGATGCTGGTCCATCTCCCACGCGAGGACGGCTACGGCGAGCAGCCACGTGTCCACAACGGACCCGCTCTCGCCGGCTACGGCGCGATCACCATGAAGAACGCGCTCGCGTCGACGATGTCGACGTTGCCGGAACAGCTGCGGCGATCCTTGACGTGGGACCGCGGCAAGGAGCTCTCGGCACACGCCATGTTCAGAGTCGAGACCGGGATCCCTGTGTTCTTCGCCGACCCGCGCAGCCCATGGCAGCGCGGCACCAATGAGAACACGAACGGTCTCTTGCGTCAGTACTTCCCGAAGGGCACCGACCTCTCCCGCTGGAACGCGGAGGAGATCGAGGCAGTCGCTGCTGCGCTCAACGCGCGGCCGCGCAAGATCCTCGGGTGGAAGTCACCAGCCGAAGCTCTCGATGAACACCTACTCTGTCTGCAATCAGCCGGTGTTGCTTCGATCGATTGAACCCGGCCAATACACCTCGATCCGCTACTCGAACCGCCTTGACGATGCGGGCGCTGTGGCCTCGATCGGCAGCGTCGGGGACTCCTACGACAATGCCATGGCCGAATCGATCATCGGGCTCTACAAGCGAGAGTGCGTCCGTCACGACGGGCCGTTCCGCACCGTCGACGAGGCCGAGCTCGCCACCTTGAGCTGGGTCGACTGGTTCAACGTCGACCGTCTCCACGGTGAGATCGGCCACGTCCCGCCGATCGAACTCGAAGCCGACTACTACCGTGAGATCAACGCCCAAACGCACACGCGATCGGGAGAACCCCGCCTCCACTAAACCCGGGGCGCTTCAGCAGTCCTAGCCTTGGCTATCAGCGGGTCTCCTCTCTCGACTCGCCGCTGGACTTTGGCCCGCTGTCCGAGCGGTTAAGGAGAAGCCGTTGGAACATCCCCATTCCGTGATTCCGGAGGCCCGGCCCTAAGAGCCGATGGCCGGCACGTCCATCGTGCTCGGCCTATGGCTCGTTGTCCGGCTCGTGCTGCCCTAGCGATGCTTGCTGCCACACTTCTGCTGGCTAGCCGCCGAGGGCTGCGCGTCAAGGCGATGAGTTGGTCTTTGCTTCACGGCTACACCGTCGAGTTCTTCGAAGCCGAAGAGACTCAGAGCGGAATACAACAATGAAACGCAGGTGGCCGCCCAAGCAGAAGCTCGCAGAGCGCAGGCGGCCATCTGCGCGTTGGCGCTGCACCGCTAGGGAGGCAGATGGCCGTCATTCGTCGATCATGGTCTTTCGACGTCGGGGAGGCGGAGCGAGCGTTCGAACCCATAGTTGGGTTTGAAGATCTCTTCGCAGATCCCGTCACAAGCAAGTGCGCTGCCGTGCGTGCGTTCCCAGGACATCGGGATCAGTTGGTGCAACTTCGGCTCGACCCAACCGACGAGGAAGCCTGGCAGGACGTGCTCGACCCGCAGCCCGATCGCCTGGAGATCTCGGCTGGTTCACGGATCATGCTGATACTCGTGACCCTGTGCCGAGATCCGAAGGTCGCCCTGGTGCACAGCTCGTTCATGGAAGCCGGGCTCGCCGGGGCCCCCTGGCCGGAGGAGATGATCGCGCTCGCTCTCTGGGGTCGGCGGCTCCGCACGTTCTTTGATGACTGCATCCCATTGCTCGGATCGGTCGCGTCGCAATGCGTGGGTCATCTATCGGGTGGGTGGCTCGACTTCGAGACGGCGAGGACAATCCACATGAAGCTGGTCGCCGACCGATCAGCCCTGTTAGACGGTTTCCCAACGGTTGCGCGACGGCTGAGTGCTGAGACCGGCTTGAGTGAAGCGTGGCACCTAGAACGTCTTCAGCGAGGGTTGGACGAGCTCGAGGCCGGCGTCGTGCTCAGCAGTCCCGGCGACGCCATCTGGACGGTGGAGGACTGACGACGCGGCATCCCGCGCTTCCGTTTGACAGTCGTTTGACCTCTCCCCGCCAAGCGCAAGGGCCGGCGCTCTCGCACCGGCCCTGGAACTTCGCTTCGATTGGTGGCGGGGGCTGGATTTGAACCAGCGACCTTCGGGTTATGAGCCCGACGAGCTACCAGACTGCTCCACCCCGCGGTGAGGGCTCACACGATAGCGGTCGGGCGAGGGCGTCGCACCCGCGGGATTGGGCACTCGCCGTCATATGTCGCGCTCAAGTGCCCAATCCCGTTGGGGCGAGGTCGTGTCGCACCAGCCACTCGGTCGACACGTCGACGGCCTCCTGCAGCTTCGGTCGCTGATTGGGCCCGATGTAGTAGTGCGTGGCGCCCTCGATCGTGTGCCGCTCCTTGTCGCCGTGCGCGACGGCGTCGTAGAGCTCCGTCGCGTGGCTCGGGTAGCAGACCGGATCCGCACCGTTGTCGATCACGAGCACCGGCACCGAGATCGCGGCCGCGGCGCGTAAGCCGTCGCCCAACGCGTCGTCGTGACTCCATTGCGACAGCCACGACCGCAGCGCGCAGAAGCGGGCGAGGCCGACCGGTCCGTTGTTCACCAACCGCGGATCACCGAGGTAGCTCATGCCCGCGGGTCGGTCGTTCGCATCGATGGAGACATCGAGGATCGCCGGATCCGCCATCGTCCCGTGCACGACGAAGCCTCGCTCCTCCCCCGGCCCGAGGCGGTCGAGCTCGCCCTTCACCCACCCCGTGATGCGACGGTTCCGTTCGACCTGTGCGTCGCGGAAGCGAGCGAGCCACGCACGGTCATAGGGCGGCGTCGGCGCACTCGGGTCGTAGAGATCGAGCTCGGGATCGCGCCGATCGGGATCGCTCTCGTCGCGGATCGACGGGTCGAGGCTCAACGTCAGCACGCCGTGGCGACTCGTGTGCGCCGCCAACAACATGACGGCATCGGCGGGAAGAAGACCAGCCGTCGTGAGATCGGGCGGATCACCCGCCGGCGTCGCCGTGACCCAGGGCTTCTCTGCTTGCTCTTGGTAGTAGAGCGAGAGCGCGCCGCCACCGCTCCAACCCGCGAGCACGACCTTCGCGTACCCGAGCCGCTCCTTCGCGTCGCGCACGCATGCGCCGAGGTCGAGCACGACCTTCTCCATGACGAGCGCGACGTCGGATCGATAGCGGCTGTTGCAGTAGATGACGTGATGACCGGAACGCGCGAGATGCCGAACCATCGGCAGGTACGCACCGCCACCAACCGGGTGCATGAAGACGAGCACCGTGTCGGACTCGACCTTCGGTCGCAGGAGGTACGACTCGCAGACGACGACACCTTCGGCGCCGCCATAGGTGTCCTTGAACGCCGCCTTCTCTTCGTAGACGAGCGGATAGGGGATCTGGTCGAACTCCACGGCCGTGTCCGATCAGTGCCGCGCGCCAACCACCAAATCGGCGAGAAGATCCTGGGTCATGTGAGCGATGTCGTGGACGGCGCGCTCGAAGACCTCCTCGTTCGCCTTGGACGGGGTGCGGTACCCGCTGATCTTGCGGACGTACTGGCGGGCTGCCGCCTCGCACTCCTCCCAGGACACGTCAGGCTCGGGACGACGCAGGGTGATGATGCTTCGGCACATGCTTCGAGTCTCGCACCGGGCAGGCCCATTGCGGCACGCGTAACGTTCGCGGCATGACGATCGTGCGCACCACCGCCGGGGACATCAAGGGCTACGAGAAGGACGGGATCCACCACTTCAAGGGGGTGCCGTTCGCGGCGCCGCCGGTCGGCGACCTGCGGTTCGCTCCGCCGCAGCCCCCGGCGCCCTGGGAGGGCACACGCGACGCGACGGAGGACGGGCCGATCTGCCCGCAGGCCGTGCTCCCGCTGGAGGGCCCGCTCGCCGACGTGATCTCGGCGACCCAGCCCCAGGACGAGGACTGCCTCACGCTGACCATCGCGACGCCGTCGGTCGACAGCTCGCTGCCGGTGATGGTGTGGATCCACGGAGGTGCGTTCACCGGTGGCAGCGGCTCGACGCCGATCTATGACGGCTCGTCGTTCGCTCGCGACGGCATCGTGTTCGTGTCGATCAACTATCGACTGCACGCCCTCGGCTTCCTCTACCTCGACGAGCTGTTCGACGGCGCGCAGGGCACCGGCAACCTCGGCATCCTCGATCAGGTGCGCGCGCTCGAATGGGTGCGCGACAACATCGCCGCGTTCGGCGGCGATCCCGGCAACGTGACGATCTTCGGCGAGTCCGCCGGTGGCATGAGCGTCGGCACGCTCATGGGCACGCCCAGCGCCAACGGCCTCTTCCAGCGCGCCATCCCGCAATCGGGAGCGGGAAGCCACAACATGAGGCCCGAGACCGCGACGCGGGTCGCGAAGCGGGTGCTCGAGCTGCTCGACGTCGAGCCTGGCGACTGGGCCGCGTTGCGTGCGGTGCCAGTGCAGCGCTTCGTCGAGGCGAGCACGCAGCTGTCGATGCTGGAGAGCCGGGTGCTGCTCGGCGACGACCTCGCGATGACGATGGTGCTGCTCCCGGTCGTCGACGGTGTCACACGCGACAAGACCGCCACCGAGCTCGTCGCGGCCGGCAACGCAGCGGACGTCGACATGCTGATCGGCACGTGTGCGGAGGAGTGCCGCCTCTTCATCTGGGCGATGCCCGAGGCGATGCAGGCGATCATGCCGATCCCCGCTCCCGCGCAATGGTTCGCGGCGACCGGCCGCGACGACGACGAGATCCGCAAGATCTACAGCGAGGCCCGTCCGCATCTCGACGAGCGCGAGGTCGACATCGCCGCGTGGACCGACGGTCTCTTCACGATCCCCGCGGCGAGGTTTGCGGACGCGCAGCGCGCCCACAACGAGAACGTCTGGAACTACCGCCTCTCGTGGCGGACGCCTGCGGGCACGGGGATGCTCGGGGCCTGCCACGGGCTCGACATCCCCTTCGTCTTCGATCGCATGGACATCGCGGCGTTCGTCGGTGACAACCCGCCGGTCGCGCTCTCGAAGGAGATCCACAGCGCGTGGGTGCGCTTCGCGAAGACGGGCGACCCGAACGGCGGAAACCTGCCCGCGTGGCCGCGCCACGACCCGCGGACCCGGCCGACGATGGACTTCGACACGCCGATCCGAGTCGTCGACAACCCCGACCTCGAAGTGAGCGACTGCTGGGACGGAGTCTGGGCGCTGCCCGCCTGAGACACTGTTTGCGGTCAGGCGCCGAGGGCGGCGCGAATCTTGTCGGGCCACGAGTCGTCGTGGATCACGCGGCCGGCGAGCGCGCCCCGCAACCATCGCACCGGTTCGAGCACCCGCACCGCCGTCGCCCACTTGCCGAGCTCGGCGTCGGGCAGTGAGTACACCTCGCGACGAAAGGTCGTGAGCACGAGCACGGCGTTGAGCCGGTCGACGTCGTCGACGCGAAAGATGTAGGTCGCGCGGTCGTCGGCGTCGGTCGCCTCGACCGCGACGAGATCGCCGACGGGCGCGAGGACGAACGGCATCGACGTGCGTCCGCCGTCGGTCCAGATGCCGGCGCGCAGCCGGTCGCCGGCGAGCTCGGACAGCAGCGCAACCTCCTCGGCTCGGCCTCCACTCACCGCCTGGCCGCTCACCGCCCACCCGTCGCCGGCGAGCGGTTCGCGCGCGCGTCCCAGATCCGAGACGAACTCGTCGGTCCGCGCACCGAGGCCGCGGAGCACGATCGGGTCGAACACACGCTGGTGGATCGTGATCGTCCAACCGTCACGCGCGACGTCGACGATCGACGGCAGCGGCACCGCGGCAGTACCTCCACCACGCGGCTCGACGACCAGACAACCGGGACAGAGGTGCACGTCGACGATCTCGTCACCCGCGTGTGACACGTAGGAATCGAGGGGCGGGCCGGTCGACTGCGTCAGCGCGGCACGCCGGACCAGTCCTCGGGCCTCGCGCAGCTCCGCGCAGAAGCGGTCGAAGGCGGCACCGAGATGCGTGACGACGAGCTCGCCGGCAGGATGCGCGATCGTCACCGAGTGGTCGGCCTCGCGCACGACGTCGGCGTCGAGCCACGAGACCGCGACCTCACTGTCCACCAGCAGTGCGTCATGTCCGATGGTCGCCATCGCATCTCGCGAGGCGACGCGGCAGCGGTACGTCAAACCTTGGTGCCGCACTCGGCGCAGAACTTCGCGCCTTCCTTCATCTCGGCGCCACAACCGGTGCAGAAGCTCGACGCCGCGAGCTTGCCGCCGCACTCCGGACAGAACTTGCCGCCATCGGTCGCCGCGCCACAGCTCGGGCACTTCACCTTGGCGCGGGTCGTGACATCGAGGTCAGCGGTCCAGTCCTGTTCGCGCACCTTCGTCTGGATCTGCTCGACCTGGGCTCGCGCCTGGGCCCGCGAGATCTCCTCGCCGACGAACGGCGAGCAGACCGAGCACTGGCCCACCTCCTCGTTCCAGCAGACGGCGACGCACACCCAGTTGCCGCACCCGCGGCACTGCTTGAACTGGTCTTTGACCGCCTCGACGGCGTCGGCCAGGGCCTTGTCCTTCTGCTTCGAGTTCGTGCCCCGGTCGTAGGACAGGGTCTCGGCCGCCCCGCTGATCTGGTTGAGCTTCCCGCCGAGCAGGCTGTTGGCAGCGCGCAGGAAGCCCTTCCCCTGTTCCTTGATGTTCTTCGCGTAGGGCGACCGGTACCCGTTGCCGCATCGCTCACAGTGGAACTCGAACTGATAGCCCTCGAGGTTCGACAGGTCGCTGAAGTTGTCGGTGAACGGCACGATCTCACTCATGGGCCTCATTCTTGCCCGAAGGAGGTCCGCCGTTTCGAACGCGTCCGTCAGTAGCCTCCCGGCGATGGTGTGGCGTCGTCGCAAAGCTCCCGCGCCGCCCGGTCCGACGCTGGCCGAGCTGCTCGCCCCGTGGAACGACGCGACTTGCCCCGTGCTCACCCGCACCACTCGGATGGAGCGAGCCCTCGTCTCGCTCGCCACGCACACTGCGCAGCTCCGTAAGCGCGTCGACGCGATGGAGCAGCGGGTCGACGGCCGCGAGCTGATGATGACGAGCGCCCCGAGTCGCGTCGAGATGGACGAGCTCCGCGAGCAGAGCGCCCGACTCGCCCGCGATCTGGCCCGGCTCTCGATCGACCTCCGCGAAGAGTTGGCCAAGGCCGTCGACGCGGTGCGCCTCGCCCAGGTCTCGAAGAACGCCAACGCCAACGGCGACGGGAACGGCAACGGGCACACCACCGAGTCCTACGCAGACACGATGGCCCCGCCGGTCGAGCTCGAGGTCATCGACCTCACCGAGACTCGCCACACCTATCCCTGACCTCCCGCTTCTCGGTCGCGCAGAATCGAAGGCGGGTTACGCAGAGGCGACGGTGGTCGTTGCGGCGTTCACCGAAGTCGGTGCGCTCGGCGACGACGTGCTCGGGCTGGTGGTGGTGACGCCCGACGCGACCGCGGCCTGCTCGACCAGGTTGCGGGCGTCGTCGATCGCCCGCTGGTAGGCGGACAGGTCGCCCGCCTTCAGCGCGGCGTCGGCTTCGCGGAACTTCGCGTCGGCCTGTGAGAGCAAGCTCGCCACCGACTGATCGGAGTTCGGAGGCGTGCTCGTGCCTGGCGACTCCCCCGAGTCGTTCGGCGTCGGGTTCTCCACCGGTGGCGCTTCACCGAAGGCGGCCTGGAGTGCCTCCCCGAGCGTGTCGCGCATGTACGAGTTTCCGTTGAAGGTGACGATCACCTTCTTCAGCTCGGGCACCGCAGTCGGGCCCGCGGCCTGCGTGTAGAGCGGCCGCACGTAGAGCAACGACTCACCCACGGGTACGAGCAGCAAGTTGCCCTGCCGCACCTGAGAGCCCTGCTGGTCGAGCAAGGTGAGCTCGGCGGAGATGTCCTCCTCCGAGGCGATGTTCGCGGCCACGAGTGCGGGACCATCCGGCAATCGGTTGCGCGGCATGACGAACACCTTCAGCTGTCCGTAGTCGCCGGGATCGCTCGACGCGGTCATGAACGCGACGAGCTCCTTGCGACTGTCGTTGTCCGAGAACGGCACGAACGGACGTAACAAGACATAGCTGACCTTGGTCTCGCCCGGGAGCTGCATCAGGAGGTAGTACGGGTCGATCCGCTGCTCGCGACCAGGGCCGAGCCGGCCTTGCGCGTCGGTCGTCTGCGTAGTGTTCACGACGCCCGCCACGGTGCCCGGATCCTGCGCAACGCTCCAGGCATCGCTCTGGCTGTAGAACTCCGCTGCGTCCTGGATGTGGTAGCGCCCCCACATGTTGGTCTGCACGCGGAAGAGGTCTTCTGGGTAGCGGAGATGTGAGCGCAGCGCGTCGGTCATCTTCGAGCCGTCGGTGAACAGCTGCGGGAACGCCTTCTGGTACGCCCGGATCAGCGGATCGGTCGGGTCGACCACGTAGAACGTCACCGACCCGTCGTAGGCGTCGACCACGGCCTTCACCGAGTTGCGCACGTAGTTGAACCGGTGCCCGAGGTCGCTGCCCGCCGGGAGCTGGCCCGTCACGGCCCGCTGGGCGTAGGGATACTCGTCGGTGGTCGTGTACCCGTCGATGATCCAGACGAGCTTCCCGTCGACCACGACCGGATAGGGGTCGGAGTCGAAGTCGAGGAACGGCGCGAGAAGACGCACGCGCTCGCTGACATCGCGGACGTAGAGGATCTTCGACTGCCCCGTGATGAAGTTCGAGATCAGCGGGTTGATGTCGCCGAAGCGGAGCGCGAACGCAGCCCGGCGAAAGAACGAGCCCATGCTCACTCCGCCGTCGCCGCTGTAGCGCGTCGTCTGCGTCGTGCCGTCTTCCTTGACGTAGTCGACCTCGTCACGATCGGTGTCGACCACCACGTACGCGCCGAGGTTCTCGCCGAAGTACACCGCCGCCTGGTTCACAGGAAGGTCACCGGTGGGTGGCAGGTCCTTCACGACAAAGTCGGGGCGACCGTCGACGGTCACCGTGTTCGCCAGCGCCGCCGCGAGCGCGTACCCGTGCGTGTACGCCAGATGGCGGCCTTCCCATGTGTCCTGCGGGAGGTCGGCGGAGTTGAGCTCGCGAACACCGAGCACCACCTGGCGGGTCTGGCCGCCGACCGTGTAGCGATCGACGTCGAGATCGTTGAACTGGTAGAAGCTTCGGATCCCCTGCACGCGCTGGAATGTGGGCAGCACGATGTTCGGGTCGAGCAGGCGGACGTTCGTGAGCGTCGGGTCGTCGGCGGAGAGGTCGGCCGCGGTCACGTCTTGCGTCAGCGGGAAGTCGGCCGTGTCGACCTTGTCGAGGCCGAGCGCGGCTCGGCTCGCCTCGATGTTGCGCGCGATGTACGGCAGCTCCTTCGTCGACTCTGCCGGCTGGACCTGAAAGCGCTGGATGAACGCCGGATACGCCGCGCCCGCGACCACCGCGACGAACGCCCAGAGCCCCACCGCGATCACGGGGAGCACCCAACCGCGCCGCCGGATGTTGACGATCAGGAGCAATGCCGCGCCGAGCGAGATGAGGATCAGCAGATTGATCGCGGGGAGCTGCGCTTTGACGTCCGTGTACCCCGCGCCGTTCACGAACCCCCGGGTCGAGAACGCGAGCCCGTACCTCTGCAGGTAGTACGCCGCTCCCTTGAGCAGGGCGAGCGCGGCGAGGAGCACCGAGAGATGCGCCTTGACCTGGGGCGTCACGCGCTGACCGGGCGTCTGCACCCGGATGCCGCCGTTCAGGTAGTGGGCGACCGCTGTGATGATGATGACGATCAGCACTGCGGCGAACAGCCAGTTCACGACGAACCG
Source organism: uncultured Acidimicrobiales bacterium (assembly GCA_963802505.1). Taxonomy (GTDB): domain Bacteria; phylum Actinomycetota; class Acidimicrobiia; order Acidimicrobiales; family DATKAS01; genus DATKAS01. The sequence continues at coordinate 662,829 of CAWDJB010000002.1, forward strand.
CAGGAACGGGAGCGTGAACACGTAGAAGCCGACGTCGGTGTGGAAGAGCGGATCCTTCTGACCGAAGTCGACCCGGTGCGTGAAGAGGATCCAGTCGCGCCACTGGCTCGAAGTGCCGACACCCGCGATGAGGCCGAACAGCAAGGACACGACGATGCGCACGAGACCGGTGCGCCGGCCGATCAGCTCCTGATAGCGCTCGACGAACTCCTCCTCGGGACCGGCCGGACGGAAGCGCGGCGCGATGCGGTCGGCGATCCAGAGGTTGAGCCAGCAGAGGAGGAAGAAGATGCCGGTGAAGATCAGCGCCAGCGCGACCTTTGCGCCGAGCACGTGCTTGAAGACGCCCGACATCCCGAGCGAGTCGAACCAGAGGTAGTCGGTGTAGAAGCCGGCGAGCCCGCGCAGCGAAGTGATGAACAGCACCAACGCAACGGCCAGCACGATGAGGACGATGCGGCCGCGGTTCGGGCGCGTCTTTCGACGGCGAAGCTCACTGGGGGCACGCATCGAAGGGGGAGCCTAACGGGGGGCGATCACCACCTGGCATCGGCACCCAGGGTGCGCGGGAGCATGCACGTGCCCAGTCGGGAAGGCCACGCCGCGCTCGACGTCGCCCGCGAGCGCGTTGTCGTCGGCGTCGGGGCACGGAGGTTGGTCAGGAGCCACGAGCCACCGCAACGCGCAACCGACAGCCGCAGAAGCGAACGCTCCACGATTGAACCCTGCAAGGAGTGCATCTGATGCTGCGTCGTCGATTCGCTGCGTCTTCCACTCGCGGTAGGCGGCCCGCACGAGCTCGGTGGCCTCGTCGACGTCGCCGGCACTGTCCGCGAGGCACGCGGCGAGCCGTTCCCGGAGCGGTCCGCTCACCGCGTTGCCGAGATCTGTCACGACATCGTCAAGGTCGGCAGGCTCCGAGAGGGGCACGCCGCCGACGATCTCCGCGCCGGCACGCGCTGCGCCGTCGAGGTCGCCGCGGGCGGGCCCGGCATACCGGGCCGAGTGCTCCTCAGGGCTGCCGACCAAGGCGTCGAGGTCAGGGAGCTTGCTTCCTTGGCGCAGCCGGTCGAGCACCTCGTTCTGGTCGTCCGCGAGCACACGACGCAGCTTCCGGGCGAGCGACGTCTGGAGCGGGGCCAGGGCGGCGGTGCGCTGCTCGAACACATCCGTCTCGTCGGTGCCCTCGCCGGTTTCCTTGGCGTCAGGTTGTCCCTGAGACTCCTCCGCGCCAAGAGAATCAGCCGAGGGTTCCTCGGCGAGGACCTCTTCGGCGTTGGCGACCTCGTCCGCGCGGCCGGCGCGGATGCGAGCGAAGAGCTCGTCGACGGCTTCGTCGATTGTCGGGTCACCGGCGACGACAGGTGTCTCTTCGGTGACGATCTCTTCGGCCACGACCACTTCTTCGATCACGCCGTCTTCGACGACGACGGCTTCGACGACGACGACCTCGGTGACTTCAGCCGCGGGCTCGACTTCTTGTTGCTCTGGTTCGGGTTCCGGTGGCGCGGGCGGCGTGAGCACGCGCACGCCCTCGCTCGGCTGCTCCTCCGTGTCAGCGTCGGCGCCCGCGGCAAGCGCGACGGGTTCGGGCGCGGCGACGGCGTGCGCTTCGGGAGCGGACACGCGCAACGCCTCGACCGCATGGTCGATGGTGCGCTGCACCACCTCGTACGCGCCGAGCAGCCGGTCGCGCCCCTCGCGCAGCTGCTCGATCTGGGCGCGTCCCGCGTTGCGACGGCGGGCGAGATCCGCCAGCACGCGCTCGCGCAGCGCCTGCGCGTCGGTGATCAGCTGACGTCCGTGGGCCTTCGCCGCCTCGACCTCGGCCATCGCCGCAGACTCGGCTCGCTCGCGGTGGCGGATCGCCTCGGTCATCGCCTCTGACCGCATGGTGTTGGCCTGCTCGGCCGCCTGGCTCAGCACTCGCTCCGCGTCTGACTCGGCTCGGCTGACGATCGCCCCCGCCGCCTCTCGTGCGGTGCCCAGGACGCGGGTCGTCTCCTCGCCGAGCAATGCCGTCAGCCGGTCCTCGTCGAGCTCCACGTGCGAGGTGGCACGCTCCTCGGCGTCGGCGAGCTGCACCTGCAACCACGACGCGTGCTCGTTGATCGCGCGGATCTCTTCGGCGAGCTCGAGCAGGAACGCGCGCACCTCGTCGGTGTCGTAGCCACGGAACGAGCTCGAGAACGTCTTGCGCGCGACCGCGTCGGCGTCGACGTGCGGTGGGTCAGAAGACTCGCGGCGACGATCCGACATCGACGTCAGCGTAGGACGCGACGCGCGCAGTTGGGCGCCATGCGACGCCGTGGTGACAGACTTCCTGCATGACCCTCGTGCATGTCGACATCGCTGATGGTGTCGCGACGCTCACCCTCGACGATCCCGACCGCAGAAACGCGCTCACCCTCCCGATGGTCGACGAGATCGTCGCGGCGATGGACGAGATCGAAGCCGACGAGAACGTCGGCGCGATCGTCGTCACGGGCGCGCCGCCGGCGTTCTGCGCGGGCGCCGACCTCGGCAACCTCGGCGGCACGGGCGACGGTCCCGGGTTTCGCACCATCTACGAAGGGTTCCTCCGCGTCGCGCGCTCGACCGCTGCCCACGATCGCGGCCGTGAACGGGGCGGCGGTCGGCGCCGGCATGAACATGGCACTCGGATGCGACCTGCGGATCGCGGCGAAGCGGGCGAAGTTCGACACCCGCTTCATCCAGATCGGCCTGCACCCCGGCGGGGGACACACGTGGATGCTGCGGCGCATCGTCGGTCCGCAGGTCGCGGCGGCGGCCGTGCTCTTCGGAGAGGTGCTCGACGGTGAGGCGGCCGAGCGGGTCGGCCTCGCCTACAAGTGCGTCGACGACGACGCGCTCGCCGAGACCGCGCACACGATCGCCGCCCGCGCTCGCCGATGGGCCGCGCGAGCTCGTGATCAAGGTGAAGGAGACGCTCGCCGCGATGGCGACGATCGACTCACACGACGAGGCGGTGAGTCGAGAGCTCGCGCCGCAGGTGTGGTCGACGCAGAAGCCGTGGTTCCGCGAGCGTCTCGCCGCGCTGCAAGCCAAGATCTCGTCGAAGAGCTGAGCGCCGCCCTACGTCCACTCGACGAGTAGTTCGTCGCGACGCTTCTCCCACTCCTCGATGGTCATCGCGTAGCGCACGTGGTCTTCCCACACGCCGTTGATCTCGAGGTAGCGCAGCGCGGTTCCCTCTTCACGGATGTCGAGCTTCTCGACGACACGGCGACTCGCCTTGTTGCGCGGGATGATCGCGATCTGCATGCGGTGGAGGCCGAGCTCCTCGAAGCCGTACCGCAACACGACGACGACGGCTTCGGGCGTGAAGCCCTGCCCCGCGTGCGCCTCGTCGATCCAATAGCCGATGTACGCGTTCTGGAACGGGCCGCGGTGCACCGAGTTGAGGTTGATCTCGCCGGCGAACTTGCCGTCGACGAACACGCCGAACCCGTAGCCGGCACCGAGCTGGCGCTCGCGCTCGCGAGCGCTGCACCGGACCGCGAACGCCTCTCGGTCGGTCGCCGGATCGGGCGTGCCGGGGATGCGCATCGGCTCCCACTTGAGGAGCCACTCGCGGTTGCGGAGCCGCACCTCGCTCCACTGCATGAAGTCGCTGCCGACGAGGGGGCGGAGCATGATCCTCCGCCCGAAGAGGCGGATCATCGGGACAGGCAGTCTTCGAGGGCGCCGAGCAGGAGCGTGACGTTGCGGACCCGCGCCGTGTGCCCCATGCACCCGATCCGCCACACCTTCCCCGCGTACGCGCCGAGCCCTCCGCCGATCTCGATGCCGTAGCGCTCGAGCAGCCGGCGGCGCACGGCCGCCTCGTCGACGCCCTCCGGCACCCACGCGGTCGTGAGCTCGGGCAGACGGTGACCCTCCTCGGCGAACAGCCGGAAGCCGAGCTTCTCGAGCCCGTCCTGCAGCAAGGCACCACACTCCGCATGGCGGGCCTGCGCCTGGTCGAGCCCCTCCGCGAGCACGGCGCCGAGGCCGGCGTGCAGAGCGAAGATCATCGAGATCGGCGCGGTGTGGTGGTAGGTGCGGCCCCCGCCGGACGCGACGTACTGCGAGATCATCCGGAGGTCGAGGTACCACGACTGCGATCGCTCGACGAAGCGTTCGCGAGCCCTGTCGGACACCGTGAGCGGCGCGAGGCCGGGTGGCACGCCGAGGCACTTCTGCGTGCCGCTGTAGGCGATGTCGACGCCCCAGTCGTCGATCGGCGACCGGGATGCCGCCGAGCGACGTCACGCAATCGACGAGCAACAACGCGTCGCCCTTGAGCTCGCTCAGCGGCGCGATGTCGCTGCGCACACCGGTCGAGGTCTCGGCATGGACGACCGCGATCACCTTCGGGTTCGGGTGCGCCGCCGCGAGCACCTCGGGGTCGATCGGACGACCCCACTCGACCTCGACCCGCACGACCTCGGCGCCGCATCTCGCGGCGACATCGGTCATCCGCTGGCCGAACACGCCGTTCACACCGACCACGACGACGTCGCCGGGGTTCACGACGTTCACGAACGACGCCTCCATGCCAGCGGACCCGGTTCCGCTGATCGGGAGCGTCAACGGGTTCGCCGTTCCGAAGACCGTGCGCAGCCGATCACAGGTCTCGTCGAGCACCACGAGGAACTCAGGATCGAGATGCCCGAGCATCGGGTTCGTGAGTGCCTCGACGACCTCGGGATACGGGTTGCAGGGCCCCGGACCCATGAGGATGCGATCGGTCATGGGTGCAGGCACCGCGGCATGCTACCGATGGCCGCTGCGACGGGCTTTTGGAGAAGTGGCTGGGTTCAGGCCGCGGCAGCTGCGAGACCATGCGTCTCGAACAGCGCCGCCCACCGCTCGATCACCTGGCACAGGCACGAGTCGACGAGCGGTTCCGCGACGAGCGATCGAGCCACATCACCTGCGAAACGAGCGACCTCGGTCACGTCACCGTCGGGGAGAGCCCGGTCACCGCGCTCGGCGGCACGCACGACGAGCCGACGAGCGGTCGCCGCTGCGAGGCCGGCCTCGCGGCTTCGATGCGCCGCCCGCAGGCTGCGGTCGACGGCGAGCAGCACTTGCCACACCTCGACTTCGTCCGACACCGAGTCGGCGAGGGAGCGGTGCGCCTCGGCGATCGCGTCGATCTCCGTGGCGGACAACCGCTCGATGCACTCGGCAAAACGCCGTACATCCATACGTTTCTCGTCGGTAGTGGGGGGCGAGGGGTGATGGGCCATTTGGCTCTACAACGCCTCGATCGCACGGGGAGTGCCCGAACCCCGCGAGCGGGATGGCAGGCTGACGCCCCGTGACCGCGGTGGCCTCCCTTCCCTCGGGCCTCGTCACCTTCGTGATCACCGACATCGAAGGGTCGACGAGGCTGTTCCGCCGGCTCGGCCCTGCGTACCTCCCGCTCCTCGAGACGCACAACGCACTCCTCCGCAAGCAATGGGGCCGCCACGGCGGCGCCGAGGTGAAGACCGTCGGCGATTCGTTCGTCGTCGCGTTCGCCTCCGCTGCCGAAGCGCTCGCAGCCGCGGTCGCGGCGCAGGAGAACATCACGAGCTACCCATGGCCCGAGGGAGCGACGATCAAGGTGCGCATCGGCGTGCACACCGGCATGGCGTTTCCCCACGAAGGCGACTACATCGCTCTCGCCTTGCACCAGGCCTCGCGGGTCGTCGGCGCCGCGAACGGTGGCTTCGTGCTCGCATCCGAGGACGCGGTCAACGCTGCTGCGGACGAGCTCTCCGTAGCCGTCGAGCCGGTGGGGACGTACCGCCTCCGGGACTTCGACCAACCCGTCGCTCTGTCGGCAGCCGCGCCCCTCGATGAGCCGTTGCCGAAGCCGGTGCCTGTGCGCGCCGTTCCGGCGCAGGGCCACAACCTCATCGCGCCTGCGACCACGTTCGTCGGCCGAGACGATGCGATCGCCGAGGTGAGTCGCCGGCTCGCGCCGGGTCGACTGCTCACGATCGTCGGCCCCGGCGGCATGGGGAAGACGCGACTCGCCGTCGAGCTCGGGCTCCGCGTCGCGGCCGACTGGCGGGATGGCGTGTGGATCGCCGACCTCTCGAAGGCAACCAACGGTCGCGTCGTCGCCGCGACGGTGGCAGATGCACTCGGCGTGTCGGGAGGCGAGCGAGACGATCGCGAAGTGGTGCTCGACCACCTCGTGTCGCGGACGGCGTTGCTGATCCTCGACAGCTGTGAGCACGTCCCGCTCGCATCGGCGCGGCTCGCGAGCGAGATCCAGTCCGCATGCCCAGGCATCGCGATCCTTGCGACGAGTCGCCAGCCGCTCGCTCTCGCGGGCGAAGAGCTCTGGCGGATCGGCCCGTTGCCGTCGGACGCGGCGTCGCTGCAGCTCTTCGTCGACCGAGCGCGGTCCCATCGGCCCGACTTCGAGCCGACGCCCGAGGACGAGCGAGTGCTCACCGAGATCTGCGGCCATCTCGACGGCATGCCGCTTGCGATCGAGCTCGCCGCGGCCCGCCTCACCGTGCTGGCGCCGGCCGAGATCCTCGAAGGGCTGCGGCACCGGTTCCAGCTCCTCCGCGGCCGAGATCCGAGCGCCCCGGCTCGACAGCGGACGATGCAAGGCCTGCTCGACTGGGACTACGAGCTGCTCGGCGCACCCGAGCAAGCCGCCCTCGCTCGGCTCTCGGTCTTCGCAGGCAGCTTCAACCTGCGCGCCGCCTCGGCGGCGGTCGGGCACGGCGCTGTCGATGTCGACGATGTGCCCGATCTCGTGTGGTCGCTGTCCGACAAGTCGCTCGTGAGCGTCGAGCGCACCGCGGGAAGCACCCGCTACCGCCTGCTCGAGACCGTGCGGGCCTACGGCGCGGACAAGCTCGACGAGAGCGGCGAAGGGCCGGCGACTCGCAGCGCCCTCGCCGAGCACTACCTCGACAGCTTCCCGCCGCGGATGCGCGGTCGGCGCGACTGGATCAACGGCATCGCGCTCGAGCTCGACACGATGGTCGGGCTCGTCGGCGCGCTGGCGCAGGAAGCACCCGACCAGGCCTACGGGCTGGCGTGGATCACCAACGACCACCGCTCCACGACCGGTCACTTCGACCTCGCCCGGGTCGAAGCGGCGGCGCTCCTCGACGGCAACGTCGTGCCACTGCCGAGCCTGGCTCGGCTCCTCGCGCTCACCGCGGGGATGAACGCGAGCGCGGGGAACCTCGAGCTCGCCGAGGCCCGGCTCGGTCGCGCCGAAGAGATCCTCGAGACAGTCGGGAAGCAGGACCGTTGGGGGACGGTGTCGGTCACCGGCGGCAAGACGACGATCGCGCTCTACCGGCGCGACCGCGAGCTGCTCCTCGACGCGACTCGCCGCATCGAGGACGAGATGGCGAGCTCGAGCGACCCATCGACTCGGGCCGACGCGCTGTGGTGGCTGTCGATGCTGCGCAACGCGCTCGGCGAGGGGGACGAGATCGCGCTCGCCACCGAAGCGGTCGACCTCTCGCGACAGACGGGCGACTACGTGGCGCTCGTCGGCGCGCTCTGCGCCGCGGCTGAGTACGCGCTCCGTGCCGGCGACGACATCCGCGCGGCTACCGATCAGCAAGAGGCGATGCACCTGTCTGCGGAGCTGCGCATCGACGTCTACGTCGCCTTCTCGCTCATCTTGGCGGCGCGCCTCGCGCACGGACTCGGGCTGGCACACGTCGCGGTCCCCTTGCATGGGGCCGCCGATGTGATGCTCGACCGCATCAGCTTCACGCTCATGCCCGACGACCGGCAGCTGAGCGACGAGATGCTCGCATCGGCGCGGCGCGACCTGGGTGACGACGCCTACGCCAGGTTGGAGGCAGAGGGGTGCGCACTGCCGATCGATCGCGCGGTCGAGATGGCCGACTCGGTTTTCAACCAGGTGGCGATCACGTAGCCGCGAGCTCGTCGGCGATGCCGTCCAGCAGGTCGGTCTCCGAGACCACGCACTCCTTGAGCTCCAACCGGCGCATGACGGCGAGGAGCACGCAGCAACCGCCGACGATGATGTCGCTTCGATCGCGTGGCAGACCGGGGTTGTGCACGCGGTCAGCGAGGCGCTCGGTCGCGAGCGTGCGGAACACGTCTTCGGCAGCAGCGCGGGTGAGCACGAAGCGGTGCACCGCATCGCGGTCGTACTCCGCGAGGCCGATCTCGACCGCGGCGATCGTGGTGATGGTGCCGCCGATGCCGACGAGCGTCGCTGCTTCTGCCACGGCGGGCAGCTCGCGCAGCACGTCGTCGAGGTGCGCGTCGACGATCGCGAAGGCGTTGCTCAGCTCCTCGGGCGCGGGAGGATCGGATTGCAGCTGCTGCTCGGTCAGGCGGACGCTGCCGACCGGGATCGAGACAGCCCCCTCGAACGCGGCCGTGCCGGTCGCGAGCTCGGTCGACCCGCCACCGATGTCGACGACCAGGAACGGCGCGAGCGACTCGTCGAGCTCGCTCGTCGCGCCGAGGAATCCATAGCGCCCTTCCTCGACGCCGTCGATCACCTCGATGGGGGATCCCAGCACCTCGGCTCCCCGGCTCGTGAAGTCGGCGCCGTCGGCCGCCTCGCGCACGGCTTGGGTCGCCACGGCGCGCATCCGGCGAGCCCCATGCGCTTCGATGAGGTCGCGGTACTCGGCGAGCACCTCGAGAGTGCGGGCGACGCCGTCGGGGTCGAGCGTCCCGGTGCGCTCGGTTGCTCGACCCAGCCGCGTCACGGCCATTCGGCGCTCGAGTGCGACTGAGCCCGCCTTCACGAGCAGGCGGATCGAGTTCGTCCCGCAGTCGACGACCGCTACGGGCGTGCCGAGCGACAGCACTACGAACCCAGCTCGACCGCGACCCACCTGCCGACGGGATCGTCGAAGCCCGCGAGATGGGCGGCATAGTGCGCGTGCAGGCACTTCACGCCCTGCCGGGTGCCTCCGACGCCGCCGGAGGGCCGCGGACCGTCGTGACCGGGCGGCATGGCCGCGTCACGCTCGGCCGCGTACGCCGCGTGGGCCCGCGCGAGGTCCTGCGGGTCGACGGCACGCTCGGCTGCTCGCACACCGCCCCGCGACTCGAGCCGGCTCACGGCTTCACTCGCGGCCTTGCCGACGAGCCAGTAGCGCGTGGGCATGGGCGTGCCGTCGTCGAGCAGCGGCGCGTTGCGGATCACGATCGGTCGTCCACCCTCGTCGCGTACCACCACCTCGAACGGACACAGAGGAGCTCGTCCGAGGAGCTCGGTGACGGCTGTGACGTCATCGACCGTGACGTCGTCCACCTAGCTGCGATGTCGGCGGCGCAGGCTGCGTACGAACAGCAACAGCAGGAGGCCGCCGATGGCGACCGGAACGACCCGCTTCGCGACCGACGCGCCTGCGGCATCCATCAGGTCGACCGGCTCGGCCTCGGGATGGTCGAGGCGCCGGATCTCGGGCCCGGCGTCTGACGCCTTGGGCGCGGCGGCGGGCTCGGGCTCAGCCGCTGCCATGGCCACCGGCGCGTCGGGCTTCGCAGCCTCGCCCCCGTCACCAGCGAGCACGGTGGTCTCGAGGTTCTCCACGAACTGGTTGAGCAGCTTGGTGCTCACGTCGGCCATGATCCCCCGGCCGAATTGCGCCACCTTGCCCGTGACCGTGAGGTCGGTGTGCACCTTGACCTTCGTGCCCGTGCCATCGGCGTCGAGCGTGGCCGTGATGAGCGCCGACGCGTTTCCCTGGCCCTTCGTGTCGCGTCCTTCGGCCTTCAGCACCGCCTTGTGGTTCGCGTCGTCCTTCTCGACGAAGGTCGCCTTTCCCTTGTACTGCGCGGTGATGGGCCCGACCTTCACCTTCACGATGCCGCGGTACTCGTCACCTTCGATCTCTTGCAGCTGTGCGCCCGGCAACGCGGGAGCGATTCGCTCCACATCGGTGAGCACGTTCCAGGTCTCGTCGACGGGACGATCGACCCTGAACTCGTTGGTCAGCTCCATCGCTGCAGGTCCTCCGGGGTGTCGACGTCTGCGGGATCGCCGGAGCACGCTACTTCGCTGACGAGATCGGGCCGACTGCGCATCAGCGGCCGAGCGCCCTCATCGCCGGTTGTCGGCAGGAGTGCCCAGATCTCGTCGGCGAGGCGCACCGGGTTGCCGCGCCGTCCCTCGTAGGTGGCGACCGCAATCGGCGCCGACGCCGCCGCGACGGCACGCCACGCGTCGGGCGGCACCCCGGGCTGATCGGCGAGGCCGACCACGATCGCGTCGTGGCCCTGACGTCGAGCGTGCTCGACTGCCGCCTGCAACGAGGTGGCCTGGCCCTCGGCCCACCGCGGATTGCGGAGCACCGTCACGCCATCGAGCGCGAGCCCGTCGAGGTCGACAGCGCCGGTGACCACGATCGTCTCATCGAGGCTCGCTTGAGCCGCGTGCTCGATGGCCCAGAGCGCAAGCGGACGACCACGCACCTCGGTGAGCAGCTTGTGCTGCTCGCCCCCGAATCGGGAGCCCGCGCCGGCAGCAAGCACGACCGCCGCGACCGTCACGCGTGTTCGCGACGACCGCGCAGACCCTTGCGGAACTTGCGCGTGCGCACGGTGACGCCTCCGCACAGCGCGAACACCCGCACCCGCACCCGGGGCATGCCGCTGATCGAGTCAGAACGCTTCACCTTGTACTGCTTCGTGCCCATCACCGCGATGCCGCTCAGCTCGACGGGCAGCCCCTCGGGCACGCACACCTCGACACCGCCGAGGAGCGCGACCACGTAGATCGTCGCGTCGTCGCCGACGACCTGCGCGTCGCAGAGATCGATCTGCGCGCTGCCGAGGAGCGCGACCGCGTGCAGGTGGTCGTCGAGCCGCCACGGTCCTCGCACCTTCTCGCCCGAGAGCACGCCGATCGCCCACCGCCGCGGCGGATCGCTCGGCGCTGGCGGTTCTACCGTCGCCGGCAACGACGACGTCACTGCGACGAGCTCTTCGCGCGTCTGCGCGGTCAGCACCACCTCGACGCTCGCGGCGAAGTCGTCGAGCGAGATCAGACCGGCCCCAGTGTGATGTCGGAGCGCCGCGATCGCCTGCTCGCGTTCGGCATCCGACACGAGGTCAGGGCGTCCGAGGTCAGGGCGTTCGATCGACATCAGTACGACCGGGGCAAGCCGAGGACGTGCTCGGCGACGTAGGCCAGAACGAGCTCTTGCGAGATCGGCGCGATGCGCATGAGACGAGCCTCGCGCCAGTAGCGCTCGACGTCATATTCGGTCGCGTACCCGAACCCTCCATGGGTCTGGACAGCCTGGTCAGCGGCCTGGTACCCCGCGTCCGCGGCGAGCCACTTGGCGATGTTCGCCTGTTCTCCGCACGGAAGACCGGCGTCGTACCGGGCGGCGGCTTCGTAGACGGCGAGCGTCGCGGCGTGCACGCGCGCATACGCCTCGGCGAGCGGGAACGCGACCCCCTGGTTCTTCCCGATGGGCCGGTTGAACACGACCCGATCGTTCGCGTACGCGACCGCCTTGCGGATCGCAGCGCGTCCGATGCCGACCGCTTCGGCCGCGACGAGGATGCGCTCGGGATTGAGGCCGTCGAGGAGGTAGCGAAAGCCCTCTCCCTCCTCCCCCACCCGATCGGTGACCGCAACCGGCAGATCGTCGTACCGCACCTCGCACGAGACGACGGCGTTGCGTCCGACCTTCGATATCGGGCGGATGTCGACCTCGGGACGCTGCAGATCGGCGAGCAGCAGGGTCATCCCGTCGGTGCGGCGCGTGCACTGGTCGAGTGGTGTGGTGCGCACGAGCAGCAGCACCTTCTGGCAGTACAGCGCTTTCGTCGTCCAGACCTTGCGGCCGCGCACGATGTAGTGGTCACCCGCGAGCGTGGCCTTCGTCGTGATCGCCGTCGTGTCTGTGCCGGCGTCGGGCTCGGTCACACCGAACGCGACGTGCAGCTCACCCGACGCGACTCTCGGCAGGTACTCCGCTCGCATCGCGTCGGTGCCGTGCTTCACGACGGGGTTCATCCCGAAGATCGAGAGGTGGAGCGCGCTGCAGCCGTTCATCGCCGCGCCCGATGCCGCGACCTCCTCGAGGATCGCAGCTGCTTCGGTGATGCCGCGACCGCCGCCTCCCCACTCCTCGGGGATCGCGATGCCCACCCATCCGCCCTCGGCCATGAGGTTGTAGAAGTCCCACGGGAACTCATGGTCGGCGTCGTGGCTGCGCCAGTACGCGTCGTCGAACTTCGAGCAGACCCGCCGCACGCCTTCACGGATCGCTTCGAGATCGTCGTCAGGCATCGGGGAACCCCCAGGCCGAGTCAGTGGATGGGGCCAGATCGGTCGCGGAGAGAGGGAGGCGTGCGGCCGGTGCGCCGGGCGATGATCTCGGCGCAGATCGACACCGCGGTCTCCTCGGGTGACCGAGCCCCGATGTCGAGCCCGATCGGGGACATGACGCGGGCATTGAAGTCGTCGATGTCCACGCCCTCGTCGACGAGGCGCTCGAGCCGCTTGTCGTGTGTCTTGCGCGACCCCATCACACCGATGTACCCGGCTCGGCTCTTCGAGCGCGCCGAGCACCGCGGGCACGTCGAACTTCGGGTCGTGGGTGAGGATGCAGACCGCGTCGCGGGGGCCGAGCGACGACCCGACGCGGTCGAACACGCGGTTCGGCCAGTCGACGATGACCTCGTCGGCCATCGGGAACCGTCTCGGCGTGGCGAAGACCTCACGCGCGTCACAGACGATCACCCGGTAGCCGAGGATCTTCGCGACGCGACCGAGGGCTGCAGTGAAGTCGACCGCCCCGAAGATGAGCATCTGCGGGGGTGGCGCGAACGACTCGACGAAGAGGCTGACCGAGGTCTCGTTCGCCTGGCCCTGCTCGCCGTAGTGGCGCACCCCCGTGCGGCCCGATTCGAGCTCGGCGAGCGCATCGCGTGCCGCGACCCGATCGAGGTCGGCGTCGCCGAGCGTGCCGAGCGGCGTCTCCTCGGGACGTACCAGCAGGTTCGCACCGAGGTGCGCGCCGTCGATCACCGTGACGAGGGCGACGGGTTGCTCCGCGAGGAGCGCCTCGCGCAAGACCTCGTAGATCGACGGCACTCGGCCTACCAGTCGAGCGGTTCGATGAAGAGATGGATGATGCCGCCGCACGTGAGGCCGACGGCGAACGCCTCGTCGTCGCTGTAGCCGAACGTGACCAGGCGGGGCAGGCCTGTCTCGAGCACCTGCAGCGCCTCGCCGACGACGGCGCCCTCGACGCACCCACCCGAGACCGACCCGGCGACTTCACCGTTCTCGCTGACCGCCATCGCCGCGCCCGGATCGCGCGGGCCCGAGCCCTCGACGTCGACCACGCGGGCGATCGCGACCCGCTGGCCCTGGGCCTTCCAGCGATCGATGTCCGACAGCACTTCTCTCATCGCGAGTTCACCTTCATTTCGAGATCACCTGTGCGAGCTCTTGGAGGGCGGCGAGCGAATGTCCCTCCACGAAGTCGTCAATGTACGGCAGCGCAGCAGCCATCCCTCGGGCCAGCGGCGCGTATCCGGGCGATGCCTTCAGTGGGTTCACCCACACCACGCGATGGGCGACCCGCGAGAGCCGCCGCATCTGCTCGGCCATGACCTCGGGGTCGCCCCGCTCCCAGCCGTCGGAGAGGATGACCACGATGGCTCCGCGCGCCATCCCCCGCTGCCCGTACCGGTCGTTGAACGCCTTCAAGCCTTCGCCGAGTCGAGTGCCGCCCGACCAGTCGCTGACCTCGTCCGCCGCGGCCGCGAGCGCCGAGTCGGGGTCGCGCGAGCTCAGCTGCCGCGTGATGCGGGTCAGCCGAGTGCCGAGGGCGAACGCCTCCACCTTGGTGCGACCTACCACCGCGGCGTGGAGGAAGCGCATCAGCGCGCGGGCATACGGCTCCATCGACCCGCTGACGTCGCACAGCAGCACGAGCCGCCTCGGACGCTCGTCGTGGTCGAGCCACTCGCGCCGCACGGGCTCGCCGCCGGAACGGAGCGCGGAGCGCACGGTGCGGCGAAGGTCGGGCCGGCCCTTGGCTCGACGCGAGCGGCGGTAGCGCCGCGAAGGACGCAGCGCTCCGGCGAGGCGGAGATCGGCCATGAGCTTGCGCGCCTCGTCGAGCTCGGGGCGGGTGTACGCGGCGAAGTCCTTGTGGCGAAGCACCTCGTGCGCGCTGAAGCGCACGGTGATCACGTTGCCTTCTTCGACCTCGCCCTCCTGCTCGTCCGAGCCGGGCGAGTCCTCGCCGTCGTCGAGCAACAAGGTGATGTGCTCGACCTCGGGCTCGAGGAACGCGCCCTCGTCCCGCCGCCCCAACCAGAACGCGCCGAAGGCGCGGTCGTAGAGCGGAACGTCTTCGATGCGGCGCACGAGCGTGGTGCGTCCCGCCCAGTACACCCCGCTTCGGCTGGCGACGCCGACCGCAGCGAGCGCCTCGGCGTAAGCGACCACCGTCCCGACGGGTACGTCGAGCCCGGCGCCACGCAGCACGCGTGCAAACCCGACGGCGATGCGGTCCGGCTCGAGCGCGGTCGTCATCGCCGGCTAGCCGCGCGCCGCGGCCGCTCGCACGAGCTCGCCGATGCCGTGCGTCTGCACGCGCTCCGCGTCCTCCCGATACTTGAGCACGGTCCCGAGCGTCGCTCTCACCGAGCGATCGTCGAGCGTCGTGCGTCCGAGCGCCGCGAGTGCCATCGCCCAGTCGATCGTCTCCGCGACGCCGGGGGGCTTGTAGAGACCGAGCCCGCGAATCGACTCGACCGCGGCGGCGACCTGGCGAGCGAGCGTCTCGGACACGTGAGGAGCCCGAAGCCGAACGATCGCGACCTCACGCTCGAAGTCGGGATGGTCGACCCAGTGGTACAAGCACCGACGCTTCAGCGCGTCGTGCACGTCGCGCGTGCGGTTCGACGTGATCACGACGAGCGGCGGCACCGTCGCGCGGAAGGTGCCGAGCTCCGGAACCGTGATCGAGTAGTCCGACAGGACCTCGAGCAGGAACGCTTCGAACTCGTCGTCGGCCCGATCGACCTCGTCGATCAGCAGCACGGGTGGCGGACCCTCTCCGTGGTCGATCGCCCGAAGCAGCGGCCGGCGCACGAGGAACCGCTCGGAGTAGAGCTCGTCCTCGAGAGCGTCGGTCGTGGCGTCGGGCCCGACCTTGCCGGCCGCCTCGGCGGCCCTCAGGTGCAGCAGCTGGCGCGAGTAGTCCCACTCGTAGACCGCCTGAGCGATGTCGAGACCTTCGTAGCACTGCAGGCGCACGAGCTCACCACCCGTCCAGCGGGCGAGCACCTTCGCGACCTCGGTCTTGCCGACACCGGCCTCGCCTTCGAGCAGCAGCGGGCGATGCAACGCCTTGGCCAGGAAGATGGCGGTCGCGAGGCCTTCGTCCGCGAGGTATTCGTGCGCCGCAAGTGCATCGCGGACATCGTCGACCGTCTCGGGCACGTGCTCCGGCGATGCAGCCATCACTTGCAGCGTAGGTTGTCGGCCACCTTTCGAGGCAACGGAGGCGAAACGATGGACCTCGGATTGAGCGGCAAGCGCGCTGCAGTTGCGGCGTCGTCAGCCGGCCTGGGGTACGCCAGCGCCGAGGCCCTCGCAGCCGAAGGCGCGCGCGTCGCGATCTGTGGTCGCGACAAGGGGCGCATCGAGAAAGCGGCCGGCGAGATCGGCGCCAACGCGATCCCGCTCGTCGCCGACGTCTCGACGACCGAGGGCGCGACCGCGTTCGTGGCCCTCGCGCAAGAGGCACTCGGCGGGCTCGACATCCTCGTCACGAACGGCGGCGGGCCTCCCCCCGGAGACTTCGCGTCGACGTCGCTCGACGCCTATGCCGGCGCCATCGAGCTCAACCTGCTGTCGGTCGTGGCCATGTGCTACGCCGCGGTGCCCGCGATGCAAGCGCAGCAATGGGGACGAGTCGTCGCCATCACCTCGATCGCGGTGCGCCAACCTCGCCACGACCTCATCCTCTCGAACACTGCGCGCACCGGCGCCACCGGCTTCCTCCGCACACTCGCTCGCGAGGTGGCGAAGGACGGCGTCACCGTGAACTCGGTGCTGCCGGGAATCCACGCGACCGCTCGCATGGCCCACCTCTATCCGTCGATGGAGGAGGCGGCGCGGGGCGTCCCGAGCGGCGTGGTCGGTGACCCCGCCGACCTCGGACAGGCCGTCGCGTTCCTGTGCTCGCAGCAGGCGAGGCACATCACCGGCGTCGCGATGCAGATCGACGGCGGCACCTACGCCGCCCTGCTCTAGAGAGGGGATGCCCATGATCAGGCGCGTCGTGCTGATCCGGTGGAAGGAAGGGACGACGGCGGCGGACATCGACGCCGTGAACAAGGGCTTGGCCACCCTGCCCGGGGTGATCGGCGAGATCCGGTCGTACACGCACGGCCCCGACGTCGGGCTCGGCCACGAGCCGGCCGACTACGCGATCGTGGCCGACTTCGACGACGCGGAGGGGTGGAGCGTGTACGACACGCATCCCGTGCACGACAAGGTCCGCGCCGAGATCATCCGTCCGCACGCCGCCCAGATCTCCGCGGCCACGTTCACCCTCTGAGCGAGTGCGGTTAGGCGCCGGCTTGCTCGAGGGCGCGGCGGACGAGCACGCGGGCGAGGTGCTCGCGGTACTCGATGCTCGCGTTGAGGTCGGCCGACGGGGATGCGCCTTCGGCGGCGTGCTGCGCCGCGTCCGCGGCCGACGCACCGCCGGCGAGCGCCTGCTCGACCGCGGTGGCGCGCACCGGCGTCGGGCCCATGTTCACGAGCGCGATGCCCGTCGTGCCGTTCTTGACCGCGGCCACGCCGACGATCGCCCAGTCCTGCGCGCGCCGGTTGAACTTCTGGAACGACCAACCTGCGCCCGCGACCTTGGGAACGCGGATCTCGGTGAGCAGCTCGTCGGGCTGGAGCGCGGACTCGAGGAAGCCCGTGAAGAAGTCGGACGCCGCGATCGTGCGCTCACCGCTGCTCGACCTGGCGACCATGGTGCCGCCGAGCGCGAGCACGACCGCGGGCAGGTCGCTCGCCGGATCGGAGTGCGCGATCGAGCCGCCGATGGTGCCGCGGTGGCGCACCTGCGGATCGCCGACCTGCCCCGCGGCGTGAGCCAGGATCGGCACCTGCTGCTTCAGCAGATCCGAAGTCTCGAGGTCGCGGTGGCGAGTGAGCGCGCCGATGGCGATGTGGTCGCCACCGTCCTTGATGTAGGACAGGTCCTTCACCGGACCGATGTCGATGAGCATCGCCGGCGATGCGAGCCGCAGCTTCATGAGCGGCAGCAACGAGTGCCCGCCCGCGAGGAGCTTGGCGTCGTCGCCGTGCTGGGACAGCAGCGACAGCGCCTCGTCGGCCGACCCGGCCCTTGCGTAGTCGAACGCGGCGGGGATCACTTCGCACCTCCGGACTGTGGAGCGGACTTTGGAGCGGACTTTGCGGCTTGGATCGTGGACCAGACCCGCATCGGCGATGCGGGCATTGCGACGTCGGTGACGCCGAGATGGGACAGCGCGTCGACGACGGCGTTCATGACTGCCGGAGTGGCACCGATCGTGCCCGCCTCGCCGATGCCCTTGACCCCGAGCTGGTTTGTCGGGCTCGGCGTGACGGTGTGCCCGAGGGTCAGCGACGGAACGTCGGACGCCGCCGGCACCAGGTAGTCGGCGAGTGTCGAGGTGCGCAGGTTGCCGTCTTCGTCGTAGACGGCTTCCTCGAAGAGCGCCTGAGCGAGACCCTGGATGACACCACCGTGCACCTGACCGTCGACGATGAGCGGGTTGATCTGCACGCCGCAGTCGTCGACCGCGACGTACTGCAGCACGTCCACCTTGCCCGTCTCCTCGTCGATCTCGACGACGCAGATGTGGGTGCCGAACGGCCACGAGAAGTTGGGCGGGTCGTAGACGACGCTCGCCTCGAGGTTCGGCTCGACGTCGTCGGGAAGGTTGTGCGCGGTGAACGCCTCGAACGCGACCCCGGCGAGCGGCATCGCCTTGTCGGGTGAGCCCTTCACCGTGAACGTGCCCCCGGCGAACTCGAGGTCTTCCTCGGCGCACTCGAGCTGGTGGGCCGCGATGCGGCGGGCCTTGTCGATCACCTTGTCGGCCGCCATCGCGATCGCGATGCCTCCGACGGCGAGCGACCGCGAGCCGTAGGTGTCGAGGCCGAGCGGGCTGGTCGCGGTGTCGGAGTGCAGCACGTCGACGTCATCGGGATCGACGCCGAGCTTGTCGGCGATGATCATCGACCACGAGGTCTCGTGCCCTTGGCCGTGCGGCGACGAGCCGGTGACGACCTGCACCTTGTTCGTGGGAAGCACCCGGACGGTCGCGGCTTCCCATCCTCCACCGACGTAGTTGAGCGACGCGAGCACGCGGCTCGGCGCCAACCCGCACATCTCGAAGTAGGAGGAGATGCCGACACCGAGGTGCTTCGTCTCGCCGGCAGCACGACGGCGAGACTGCTCGGCGCGGCGACCGTCGTAGTCGCAGAGCTCGAGCGCCTTCGTGAGCGCACCGTCGTGGTCGCCACTGTCGTAGACGAGCCCCGTCATCGCGGTGTACGGGAACTGCGACGCCTTGATCATGTTGCGCCGACGGATCTCGACCGGATCGATCCCGACCTTGGCGGCCAGCGCATCCATCGCGCGTTCGATCGCATACGTCGCCTCGGGGCGACCGGCCCCGCGATACGCGTCGGTCGGCGTCATGGTCGTGAACACCGAGGTGCAGCTGAACGAGTAGTTCGGCACGTCGTAGACACCGGCGTAGAGGAACGCCCCGAGCAGCGGGATTCCCGGTGTGACGAGCTGCAGGTACGCACCCATGTCGCCGACCAGCTCGACGCGCACGGCGGTGACCTTGCCGTCGGCATCTGCGGCGAGATCGATCTTCTGGATCTGCCCGCGACCTTGGATCGTCGCCTGGGCTCCCTCGCTGCGCTCCTCGACCCACCGCACGGGCACCCGCAGCTTGCGAGCGAGCGCCACGCACAGCAGCTCCTCGGCATAGACGTTCAGCTTCGAGCCGAACCCACCGCCGACGGCCGGCGCAACGACCCGCACCTGGTGCTCCCCCAGGCCGAGGACGAGCGCGAAGAACAGCTTGAGCAGGTGCGGGATCTGCGTCGCCGAGTACACGGTGATGTCGTTGCCGAACGGCTGCGGCACCGCGGCCACCGCACGGGGCTCCATCGCCATGGGGATGAGCCGCTGCTGGACGTACCGCTCGCTGACCGTGAACGTGGCCGACGCGAACGCGGCGTCGATCGCCTCCTTCCCCTGCGGGTGGAGCTCCCACGTGTAGCTCTTGTTGGTGCCGAGCCCCTCGTGAATGACGACGCGGTCGCTGAGCGCATCCTCGAGGTCGATCACAGCGGGGAGTGGCTCGTAGTCGACGATGACCGCGTCGGCCGCGTCTCGCGCCTCGGCGTTCGACCGGGCGACCACGACCGCAACGCCGTCGCCGACGTAGCAGGCCTTGTCGATGGCGATCGGGAAGTGCTCGGGCGACTTCATGTCGGGCGTGACCGGCCACGCGCACGGCATGGGGCCCGCCCACGAGTCGCGCAGATCAGCGCCGGTGTACGCCGCGACGACACCGGGCATGCCGAGCGCGCCCGAGACGTCGACCCGGGTGATGCGGGCGTGCGCGTACGGACTGCGAACGACCGTCATCGACAACGCTCCGGGGATCGCGAGGTCGTCGGTGTACTTGGCCTCGCCGGTGAGAAGCGCGGGGTCTTCCTTGCGGAGCATCCGGGTGCCGATCACGCGGGCAGCCGGAGCCTCCACCGTGGTCATGCCTTCACCGCCTGCCCCGAGGCCGCGAGCACGGCCTTCACGATGTTGTGGTAGCCGGTGCATCGGCACAGGTTGCCTTCGAGGCCCTCCCGCACCTCGGCTTCGGTGGGCTTGGGGTTCTCGTTGAGCAGGCCGACCGCGGCCATGACCATGCCCGGTGTGCAGAAGCCGCACTGCAGGCCGTGGTTCTCACGAAACGCCGCCTGCATCGGGTGCAGCTCGTCGCCGTTCGCAAGGCCCTCGATGGTGAGGATGTCGGTGCCCTCGGCCTGGACGGCGAGCATCGTGCACGACTTCACCGACTCGCCGTTCACAAAGATCGTGCAGGCGCCGCACGAAGACGTGTCGCACCCCACGTTCGTGCCGGTGAGGCCAACGACGTCGCGCAAGTAGTGCACGAGCAGCAGCCGCGGCTCCACATCGTGCGACTGGGACGCGCCATTGACCGTCAGTGAGATCCGCAACGGGACCACCCCCCGTGTCCGTTCATCCGATGGATTCGTCTGATTGGGCGGCCATCATGCACCGCTGCTGAGAGCCTCGCGTATTCCGCGTGCTAGTCACATCCTGACTATCGGGCGGCGGCGATCGCCCGCCACACGCGCTCGGCCGACGCGGGCATGTCGATGTGCCGCACACCGAGGTGCGCGACCGCGTCGACGACTGCGTTCTGCACGGCCGGAGTCGACCCGATGGTGCCCGACTCACCGACGCCCTTCGCCCCGAGCGGGTTCACCGGTGTCGGCGTCTCCATGTGGATCACCTCGAAGGAGGGAAGCTCCGCGGCCGACGGGAACGCGTAGTCGGCGAGGTTGGCCGTCACCGGGTTGCCGTCCTCGTCGTACCGGACCTCCTCGAGCAGCGCCTGAGCTGCGCCTTGCGCGATGCCCCCGTGGATCTGGCCCTCGAGCAGCATGGGGTTGAGCACCTTGCCCGCGTCGTCGCACGCGACGTGGCGCAACAGCTTGACCTGCCCGGTGTCGGTGTCGACCTCGACCACCGCGAGGTGGGCTCCGAACGGGAAGGTCGGGCTCGGCGCGGTGAACACCGCGGGGAGGTCGAGCGGGTTGCCCTGTTCGTTCGCGGCGACCGAGAGCTCACCCCAGGTCTTGGCGGAGGCCGGCGTGCCGACGACGTGGAACACGCCTGCGGCCTTGTCGAGCACGAGGTCGTCGGGGTTGGCTTCGAGCATCTGCGCCGCGACCTCACGGGCCTTCGCCACGAGATCGATCGACGCCTGCTGCACCGCCGCACCACCCTGCTGCAGCGAGCGCGAGCCCATCGTGCCGCCACCGTTCGGCACCACGTCGGTGTCGCCGTGGATCACCTCGATGAGATCCATCGGGATGCCCGTCTCCTCGCTCGCGATCATCGACCACGCCGTCGCGTGGCCCTGGCCGTGCGGAGACGTGCCGGTGTACACCGTCGCCCCACCGTCGGGATGCACGACGATGCGCGCGTGCTCGAACGGCGGCGGCGCTCCTCCCGTGATCTCGACGTACACCGACACACCGATGCCGAGCTGCTTCGGGTCTCCGGAGGCGCGACGCGAGGCCTGCTCGGCTCGCAGCGCGGCGTAGTCGGCAGCGGCGAGGACCTTGTCGAGGGCGCCCTCGTAGTCGCCGATGTCGTAGGTCGCGCCGGAGATGGTGGTGTGCGGCCACGTGTCGTTGGGGATGAGGTTCTTGCGGCGCACCTCGGTGGGGTCCATCCCGATCTCGGCCGCGTAGACGTCGAGGATGCGTTCCATGGCCGCGGTCGCCTCGGGCCGCCCGGCGCCTCGGTACGCGACGATCGGCGTGGCGTTCGTCAGCACCGCTTTCGTCGTGCACTCGAATTTCGGCACGGTGTACACCGCCGATCCCATCATCTTCGTCATGAAGAGCGGGAGGATCGCGCCGATCTCGGGGTAGGCGCCCGAGTCCTGGAGGATCTCGAGCCGGTACGCCTGGATCTTGCCGTCGCGCGTGCCGCCGAGGGTCACCTCCTGGAACTGACCGCGACCGTGACCCAGCACCTGCATGCTCTCGGTGCGGCTCTCGAGCCACCGCACCGGACGCCCGACCGTCTTCGCGATCGCGCCGAGCAGCAGCTCCTCGGGATACGCGCCGATCTTGGCGCCGAAGCCGCCGCCGACGTCGGGCGCGATGACCCTCACCTGTCCCGCGTCGAGGCCGTTCGCCGCTTGGAGCGCGTCGCGCGTGCCCTGCGCGTGCTGCGTGCTCGACCACTGGACGAGACGGCCGTCGACCCACGCCGCCGCGGCGGACCGCACCTCGAGCGGGCACGGCGCGACGCGCTGGTTGACGATCCGCTGACTCACCACGACCTCGCACCCGTCGAAGAAGTCGGCGGCAGGAGGCTGCTCGCCCATGATCGCTCCGTCGATCACGACGTTCGTGCCGACGTCCTCGAAGAGCAGCGTCGAGCCGTCTCGCGATGCGAACACGTCGACGACCGCGGGCAGCACCTCGTACTCGATGAGCACGCGCTCGGCGGCATCTTCGCCCTGGTACGGGTGCTCGGTCACGATCGCGACGATCGGCTCGCCGACGAATCGCACCTTGTCGGTCGCGAGCGACGTGCGCAGCATCGCCTGGTTCAGCAGGGGGAGGCCGAACGGAGCCGGGGTGAGGCCGAGGTCAGCCGCGGTGACCACGCCGAGGACACCCGGGGCGCTCCTCGCGTCCTCGACGTCGATCGACACGATGCGCGCATGAGCGACCGTGGAGCGCACGAAGATGACCCATCCCGCTCCTTCGAGCATCGGGTCGCGGAGATCGGCTGCATACACGCCGCCGGTCGTGAGGAACTTCGGGTCTTCCTTGCGCAGCACGCGCGTGCCCAAGATGCTCATGGGCCGGGAGGGTACCGGGTGGTCAGCCGGCCGCCGGACGCCCGAGCAGCTTGCGGATGAGGTCGAACGGAAACCCCGCGGGCAGGTCGGTGATCGCGGGCGCGGGCAGGATCGCGAACGCCTGCTCGCCGGGACGAATGAGGTCGAACTGCTCCCGCGCGATGCGCTCGATCTCGGCGTCGGTGTCGAGCGCGGTGACCCTCGCAGACAGCGCGTCGTTCTGCTCCTGCAGCACCCGCAGCTGGTGCTCGGTGCGCTGCGTCTCTGCGCGTTGCGCGAGGTAGGTGCGCGTCGGGAACACGAAGACGAACAGCGCGGCGACGAGCAGCGCGGTCACCAGGATCGGCCAGATCGCCCGACGCACACGGGCCGGTCGCCGCTCGACGAGCTCCCCTGCGTCAGCCGGTGAGTCAGCCGGCTCGGGATGCAGGCGCTGCCGCAGCTCGGGATCGATGATCCGATCGGGATCGATCTCAGTGAGCGGCCGCGACGTCGGATGGCGGTTGCGGGCTGCGTGCTGCTCCCCCGCCTTGAGATGCTTGCGTTCGCGCCGTCCGAGCTTCGTGTCGGGCGAGATGACGAGCAACCCGTTGAGCGCGCTCGTCTCCCCGTCGGGCGCCGGCCCGCGGAGCAGAGGATCGACCGGATCGTGGTTGCGCGGCGGGCTCACGTGATCGCCCGCGGAGCGAGCGCGGAGCGGCCCGGATAGGACGCGGACTCACCGAGGTCTTCCTCGATGCGCAACAGCTGGTTGAACTTCGCGGTGCGATCGGACCGCGCCGGCGCGCCGGCTTTGATCTGCCCGCAGTTCGTCGCGACGGCGAGGTCGGCGATCGTCGAGTCCTCGGTCTCTCCCGATCGATGCGACATCACGCTCGAGTAGCTCGACCGCGTCGCCAGCGCGACCGTGTCGAGCGTCTCGGTCAACGTGCCGATCTGATTCACCTTGATGAGCACCGAGTTCGCCACACCGCGATCGATCCCCATCTCGAGCCGCTCGGTGTTCGTGACGAACAGGTCGTCACCGACGAGCTGCACACGGTTGCCGGCGGCGTCGGTGAGCGCGCGCCAACCGTCCCAATCGTCCTCGGCCATGCCGTCCTCGATCGACACGATCGGGTAGCGATCGAGCCAGCTGTCCCACAGATCGGCGAGCTCGCCGGGCTGCAAGGTGCGACCCTCACCCTTCAGCTCGTAGCGACCGTCGCGGTAGAGCTCGGACGTCGCGGGGTCGAGCGCGATCGCGATGTCGGTGCCGGGCGTGTAGCCGGAGCGCTCGATCGCCTCGACCAGAAGGCGCACCGCGTCTTCATTCGCCGCGAGGTCGGGGGCGAAGCCGCCCTCGTCGCCGACGAGCGTCGACAAGCCCCGCTCGTGCAACAGGCTCTTGAGCGTGTGGTAGGTCTCGACGCCCCAGCGCAACGCCTCGCGATACGACGCGGCGCCGATCGGCATCACCATGAACTCTTGGAAGTCCACGTTGTTGTCGGCGTGCACGCCGCCGTTGAGCACGTTCATCATCGGCACGGGAAGGGTGTGCGCGTTGGCTCCCCCGACGTAGCGATACAGCGGGAGCGCGAGCTCGTCGGCGGCCGCCTTCGCCACCGCGAGCGAGACGCCGAGGATCGCGTTGGCGCCGAGCCGAGCCTTGTTCGGAGTGCCGTCGAGGTCGATCAGCGTCGTGTCGATGCCGCGCTGGTCGAGCGCCTCGAAGTCGAGGAGCGCGTCGCGGATCTCGCCGTTGACGTTGCCAACCGCGGTCTCGACGCCCTTGCCGCCGAAGCGCTCGCCGCCGTCACGCAGCTCCACCGCCTCGTGCTCGCCGGTGGAGGCACCCGAGGGCACGATCGCTCGCCCGCGCGCGCCCGTCGCGAGCACGACCTCGACCTCGACCGTGGGGTTGCCGCGGGAGTCGAGGACCTCGCGGCCCACCACGTGCTCGATCTCACTCATGCGTGCTGCCTCGCCAGCTCGGCTCCGCCCTTGGTGCCGGTCCCTGCAGGGTGTTGCTGGTGTTGCTGGTGTTGGCAGTGAGGATACGCCAGGTTCAGCGCTTGGCTTGGTCCCACAACGCGTCGAGCTCGGCCAAGGACATGGTCGAGAGGTCGCGCCCGCTTGCCTCGGCCTGGGCTTCGACGGCCTGGAACCGAGAACGGAACTTGGCGCTCGCGCCCCGCAGCGCGGTCTCCGGGTCGACGTCGAGGTGCCGGGCCACGTTGACGACGGCGAAGAGCAGGTCGCCGAGCTCGGCCTCGATGTCACCCTCGACGGCAGTCGCGATCGCCCCTCGCAGCTCGTCGAGCTCCTCGTCGACCTTGGGGAGCGCGCCCTCGACGTCGTCCCAGTCGAAGCCGACCGATGCGGCTTTGCGCTGCACCTTGTGGGCGTAGAGCAGCGACGGGAGGTCGCCGGGAAGGCCATCCATGATGCTCGAGCGGCCCTTCTCGGCCTTCTTGATCTGCTCCCAGTTCACGAGCACCTGCTCCGCGCTGTCGGCCTGGACGTTCCCGAACACGTGCGGATGGCGGTGCACGAGCTTGTCGTGGATCACGCGAGCGACGTCGGCGAGCGTGAACCAACCCTCCTCGGCGGCGAGGGTCGCGTGGAAGAACACCTGGAACAGCAGGTCGCCGAGCTCCTCCTCGAGGTGACCGACGGTCTCGGCCGATCCGTCGAGGCCGTCGATCGCTTCGAGGGTCTCGTAGGTCTCCTCGAGCAGATGGCGGGTGAGCGTGCGATGGGTCTGCTCCCGATCCCACGGGCACTCACGGCGCAGGGTGCGCACGAGCTCCGCAAAGCGAACGAGCTCGGTTGCGACGGGTGCGTGCAGCGTCGGGATCCAGAGCGCGGTGAGGTGGTCGGGAGCGAAGGAGCGGTCGAGCTCGGCCCACTCGAGCTCGAAGACTTGTTCGTCGGGCAGACCGAGGTGATGGAGCACGACGACGCGGTCGGACGGCTCGTCGTCGACGGCGAGCTTGATGTCCGAGAGCACGGCGGGCGTGTCGCACTGCGCGACGACGAGCGGCCCGCGTTCACCGGCGGCGTCGACGGCGAACCGCTGCCCGTCGACGAGTCGCACGCTTGCCGCGAGCGGATCGACGCCGAGCCGAGCCCAGACGAGGTCGAGGAAGGAGAGCGCAGGCACGATCTCGAGCTCGACACGACTGTCGGCACGCAAGAGCTCGACGGTGCGCTCGGCGACGAGCGGCGATCCGGGCACCGCATAGACCACTTCGCCCGCGGCGCTCGCGGCCTCGACGAGCTCGGCGACGATGCGCTCGTAGACCGCGTCGAGCGTCGGCTCCTCGTCGTAGAGGTGATCGAAGCTCGAGGCGGACGGCACGACAGCCGCCGACGGGTGCCGGGTCGTGCGCACGAACGCAGTGCCGGCGCGCGCGATCTCCGCGAGAGCCTGCTGGGTGACGAGCTCGGGTCCGGCGGGACCGAGCCCGACCACGACGACCCGGGGCTGGGTCACGTCCCTAGCTGCCGCTGGCGGACGTCGTCGCCGTCGAGTCCTCGATCCCCGCGAGGTCGGTCGGCACGACGGCGTTGATCGACTCGTTCCACATCCCGTACCTCGGGTCGACCGTGACGTGCGCCTTCTCGAGGCTGCCGTTCAGCACGTCGTTGAAGTCGGTGTTCGAGTCGTTCAGCACCTTCTGAAGCACGAGCGGCTTCGCATCCGCGAAGGCGGGCGCCTTCTTGTCGGTCACCTTGATGACGTGGTAACCGAACTCGGTCTGGACGGGAGCGGATGTCTCGCCCACGTCGGTCGCGAACAGCGCGTTCTCGAAGTCGGGGACTGTGACGCCTCGCGCGATGCAGCCGAGGTCGCCGCCGGCGCCCGCGCTGCCCGAGTCGATCGACACGTCCTGCGCGACTGCCGCGAAGTCCTCGCCGGACGCGAGCCGATCCTCGACCGCGTCGGCCTCGTCCTTCGTGTTCACGAGGATGTGGCTCGCACAAACCTCGGCGAACTGCGACGGATCCTCGTCGAACACCTTCTGCAGCGCGTCGTCGGCGAGGGTCGAGCCCGCCACTGCGGCGCGGAGGGCGAAGATCTGCGCGTTCTGCTCGACCAGCGAGTCCTGGAACGACTTCGGGAAGCTTTCGAAGGCCTCGAGGCCGAACTGAGTCTCGACGTCGTCACGGGCTGCGGCTTCGATGTCGGGGGTGATCGTCCCGCCGCGGGCCTTGTTCTCCTGGCGAGCGACGAGCACGACGATCTCGCGCTGCAGCGCCTGACGGGCGAAGTCCGCCGAGACCGTGTCGCTGCCGTTGCCCGTCACCGCCGCCTGGCCGGCCGACGAGACCCTCGCGATGAAGGCCGGGTTGTCGGCGAACTGGTGCAGCGTGTCGTTGAACGAGGATCGATCGAGGGAGTCGCCGTTGACCGTGGCCGCACTCGGGTTCACGGTCGAACAGGCGGAACCGACGAGCCCTGCGGCCGCCACTGCGGCGGCCAAACCAACGATCTTGAGCCGAGGATGCACGGCGGGCGAGCCTACCGGTGGCCCTCCGGCTGCTCACCGTCAGGCGGCCGCAACTCGCGCAGGAAGTCGACGACCATCGAAGGAAGGTCGCCTTTCTTCGGCACCCGCAGCTGCACCTCGCCGAGCTCGGCTTTGTACACGCCGTCGCGCGCGAAGGCGACGGAACCGGACCTCTTCGCTCGTCTTGAGCGTGAGCGGCGTCAAGCGCACCATCCCGCGCGTGACACCGACCTCGCGGATGCCGAGCCGGTGGCACTCCGCCCGCAGGCGTGCGACCGCGATCAGCGCTTCGGCGGGAGGCGGCGGCGCGCCGTAGCGGTCGATCCACTCGGCCTTGATGTCGTCGACCTCGGTCTCGGTCGTGACCGTCGCCAACCGGCGGTAGGCCTCGAGCCGCAGCTCCTCTCGGCCCACGTACGACGACGGGAGATGGGCCTCGACCGGCAGGTCGAGCTTCACCTCGGCGGGTTCACGCAGCTCCTCGCCCTTCAGCTCGGCGACCGCCTCGGTCACCATCTGGCAGTAGAGGTCGTAGCCGACCGCAGCGATGTGGCCGCTCTGGTTCTCGCCGAGCAGGTTGCCCGCGCCGCGGATCTCGAGGTCGCGGATCGCGATCTTGAACCCCGACCCGAGCTCGGTCGCCTCGCCGATCGTCCGCAACCGCTCGTACGCATCCTCACTCAGCACCCGGTCGACGGGATGGAAGAGGTACGCGTACGCGCGTTGGCCGGCGCGGCCGACGCGCCCGCGCAGCTGATGGAGCTGGCCCAGGCCGAGCATGTCGGCCCGGTCGACGACGAGGGTGTTCACCGTCGGCATGTCGATGCCCGACTCGATGATCGTGGTGCACACGAGCACGTCGAACCGGCCTTCCCAGAAGTCGACGACGGTCTGCTCGAGCGTGCCCTCGTCCATCTGGCCGTGCGCGACCGTGACGCGAGCTTCGGGCACCATGTCGCGGATCTCGGCCGCGACCTCCTCGATGTCCTGCACGCGGTTGTGCACGAAGAAGACCTGACCCTCGCGCAGCAGCTCACGACGGATCGCCTCGCCGACCGCGCGGTCGTCGTACTCGCCGACGTAGGTGAGGATCGGTTGCCGGTCGGCCGGCGGTGTGTTGAGCAACGTGAGGTCTCGGATTCCCGTGAGGCTCATCTCGAGCGTGCGCGGGATCGGCGTCGCGGTCAGCGTGAGCACGTCGACGTCGGTCTTGAGCTTCTTCATCGCCTCCTTGTGGCTGACCCCGAACCGCTGCTCCTCGTCGACGACCAGCAGACCGAGCCGCTTGAACGTCACGTCTTCGGACAGCAGCCGATGCGTCCCGATCACGATGTCCACCTCGCCGCTCGCCACGCCGTCGACCACCCGCTTGGCCTGGCCGGGCGTGAGAAAGCGGGACAGCACCTCCACGCGGAGGGGGTACGCGGCCATGCGATCGCTGAACGTCGCGAAGTGCTGCTGCGCGAGGAGAGTCGTGGGGACGAGCACGCCGACTTGCATCCCGTCCTGCACGGCCTTGAACGCCGCCCGGATCGCGACCTCGGTCTTGCCGAAGCCGACGTCGCCGCAGACGAGGCGATCCATCGGCGCGTCGTGCTCCATGTCGGCCTTCACGTCGGCGATGGCCTTCAGCTGGTCGGGCGTCTCGACGTAGGGGAACGCCTCCTCCATCTCGTGCTGCCACGGCGTGTCGGGTGCGAACGCGTGGCCCGGTGAGGTGACCCGCCGCTGATAGAGGACGACGAGCTCTTGCGCGATCTCGCGCACCGCCGCCTTGACCCGCGCCTTCGTGCGGGCGAAGTCGCTGCCGCCGAGACGGTGGAGCGCGGGCGCATCACCACCCGTGTAGTGGCGGACCGCGTCGATCTGATCGGACGGGATGTAGAGACGATCGCCGCCCTTGTACTCGAGCAGCAGGTAGTCGCGGTCGACTCCGTCGAGGGTGCGCGTGACCATCCCGCCGTAGCGACCGACGCCGTGCGTGTGGTGCACGACGTAGTCACCGGGCTTCAGGTCTTCGAAGAACGAGACCGTGTCGCGACGCTGCGGCCTCGGCCGGCGGTGCGCGCGTCGCCGGCCCGTGAGATCGGCCTCGGTGATGACCGCGAGCCGGGCCGCGGGCAGCACGAACCCGTGATCGAGCGGGGCGACGACGATGTGGCCGCCGGCGCGGGTGAGGTCGGTCGCGCTCGTGAGGTCGACGGTGAGGTCGAGGCTGACCGAGAGCAGCAGGTCGTGCAGCCGCTGCGCGGAGCCGTCGGTGTCGGCGGCGACCACGACGCGGTAGCGCTCGCCGAGCAGCTCCGCGATCCTCCGGCCGAGGCCCTCGCCGTCCCCGACGACCGGCCCCCATCCGGTCGCTTCGACGACCGCGGTGTCGGGACGGTCGGCCATGGGGAGGAACGTCCACACGCCGGCTGGGGTGTTCGCGAGCAGATCGTCGAAGGGCGCGTGGAGGCGGGGGAACTCGGTGCCCTCCGCGCCCCAGGTCTTGCTCAAGCTGCCTGCGAGGTCGGCCTCTTCGGCGAGGATCTCGGCGGCGCGGTCACGCATCCGCCTCGGCTCGACGAGCACGACCTGCGCGTCCGCGTCGAGCAGGTCGACAAGGGTGTGCTCGCCGGGTGTGAGCCACGGCATCCACGACTCCATGCCGTCGAACACCAAGCCTTCGGCGAGTCGCTCCCACTGCTCGCGGCCCCATGGCTCGGCGCCGACCAGCGCGGCGGCGCGGGCGCGCACATCGTCGGTCGGCAGCAGCTCGCGTGCCGGGAAGATCTCGACCTCGCCGAGGTCCGCCGTCGAGCGCTGGTCGTGGACGCTGAACTCGGAGAGACGGTCCACCTCGTCGCCCCACAGGTCGACGCGCACGGGGACATCCGCCGTCGACGGGAACACGTCGACGATCGAGCCTCGGAGCGACACCTCGCCGCGGTGCTCGACGAGGTATTCACGCCGGTAGCCGAGGCGCACGAGCTCGGCGACGAGCTCGGCCGGGTCGACCTGCTGCCCGGTCGTGATCGTGACCGGCTCGACGTCTTCGACGTGCGGACCGAGACGCTGGGAGAGGGCCCGCACCCCCGCGACGACGAAGCGTGGCGCGCGCTCGGGCTTGCGCAACCGCCACATGACGCGGAGGCGACGTCCCATCGTCTCGACGCCCGGGCTCACCCGTTCGAACGGCAGGGTCTCCCACGCAGGGAAGAGCTCGACCTCGTCGGCGGGCACGTACGCCCGCAGATCGTTGGCGACCAGCTCGGCGGCCGTGCTCGTCGGGAGCAAGACGAGGAACGTGCGCTGGCTCGAGAGCGCCCCGAGGCCCGCGAGGACGATCGAGCGAGCGGCTTCGGGGATGGCCGCCGTCGCGGCCCGCCGCCCGAGCAGGTGCGCGACTGCTCGCTCCTCGCGGAGCAGCGGGGGGAGGTCAGCGAGACGCACTTCTTCGAGGGTAGCGAGCCCTCACCCAAGACCGTTTGCTCACTCGACCGTCGTATACGCGCGTCCAGTGAGCAAACTGTGGGGAATGAGCACCAGTGAGGCGCTGCAGTCCTGGGGCAGCTTCGACCGGGACAACCCGTTCCCGCTGTTCGCGGAGGTGCGCGAGAAGGGACCGGTGCACGCGATCACCCTCGCTGACGGCCACGCGGCGTGGCTCGTCGTCGGCTACGACGAGGCGAAGCTGCTGCTGAACGACACGCGGTTGTCCAAGGACATGCAAGCGGCGTTCGCGAGCGGCGAGGTGCTCGCAGACGGCCTACCGGGCAGGGCGTTCGCTCGGCACATGCTCGCCGTCGATCCTCCCGATCACACCCGTCTGCGTCGCCTGGTCGCGTCTGCGTTCTCGCTGCGGCGCGTCGAAGGGCTCGAGCCCCGCATCCGCGAGATCATCGCCGACCTCCTCGACGACCTCGCCGTCAAGGGCCCCGACGCGACGGTCGACCTCGTGCCGAGCTTCGCGTTCCCGTTGCCGTTCACGGTCATCTGCGAGCTGCTGGGTGTGCCCGAGCCCGATCGCGAGCCGTTCGGGAACGCGCTGATCGCGCTGCTCTCCCCGACTGACACGCCCGAGCAGTACGCGAAGGCGAAGGTCGGCTCCGACGCCGTCGTCGCGCACCTCAACAAGCTCGTCGACACGAAGGCCGAACACCCCGGCGACGACCTCGTGACCGCGCTCATCCATGCCCGCGACGGCGACGAGCGGCTCGATCACGGCGAGCTGCTGTCCACCCTCCTCCAGCTGATCGTCGCGGGCCACGACACCACGACGAGCCTCCTCGGAAACGGGGTCGTCGCGCTGCTTCGCAACCCTGACCAGCTCGCGCTCGTGAAGGCGGACCCGTCACGCGTCCCTGCCCTGGTCGAGGAGGTCATGCGCTACGACGCGCCGGTGCCGCACTCCACGTTTCGATACGCAGCGGAGGACGTCGAGATCGGCGGCCTGACGATCCCTGCGGGCGGTCAAGTGATCATCTCGCTCGCCGCCGCGAACCACGACGACGAGCGGTTCGGTCACTCGGAGACGTTCGACGTCGAGCGGCGCGACAACCGCCACATCGCGTTCGGCCACGGCATCCACTTCTGCCTGGGCGCACCGCTTGCCCGACTCGAGGGGAACATCGCGTTCACGACGCTGCTCGAGCGATTCCCCGACATCCGGCTCGCCGTGCCGTACGACGAGCTGCACTGGGGCCACGGCGACGGGCTCGTGCTGCGTGGCCTCACCGCGCTGCCGGTGGTGCTCGGGGTCGATCGGCAGCCGTAGCGGTCCGGCAGCCGTAGCGGTCCGTCAGTTGTAGCGGTTCATCGCCGCGGCGGCACCGTCGGCCACGATCATCTCGACCGCGTCCGCGGCCTCCTGCACCACGACGTCGAACTCGGTGCGATCGTTCTTCGACGGCTTGTTCAGCACGTGGTCGGCACCCTGCTGCTTCGTCGGCGGCTTGCCGACGCCGAGACGGACACGCACGAAGTCGTCGGTCTTCAGGTGCTGCACGATCGACTTGAGCCCGTTGTGCCCTGCGAGCCCTCCGCCGACCTTCACCCGCATGCCTCCGACCGGGAGGTCGAGCTCGTCGTGGACGACCACGATCTGCTGCGGATCGTCGATGCTGTGACGGCGCACGAGCTTCGCGACCGCCTCACCTGAGAGGTTCATGTAGGTCTGCGGGAAGGCGAGCACGACATCCTTGCCCGCCATCGTGACCTCGGCGACGAGTGACCTCTCCTTCGAGCGCTTGAGCGACGTGCCACACCGCTCCGCGAGGAGGTCGACGACTTCGGCACCGAGGTTGTGCCGGCTGCGCGTGAACTCTGCGCCCGGATTGCCGAGACCGACAACCAGGTAGTCGGCCGCCTTCCCGCGCCGCTCGGAACCGCCGCGGCGGAACAGGGTGGGTCAGCCTTCGTCGCTGCCGGCGCTCTCCGCCGACTCGGAGGCCCCTTCGGCAGCCTCGCCCTCCGCGCCCTCTTCGCCCTCGGCCTCTTCCTCGATGCTGGCGCGGGTCGCCTCGGCGGTGACCAGCGGCGTCTCGGGGTCGAGCGGCGTGGTGACGCCAGCGGGCAACGCCAGGTCGTGCACGCGGATGACGTCGCCGATGACCATCTCGGACACGTCGATCGTGAACGACGGCGGGATGTCGCCGGGCTTTGCGATGACGGTGAGGTGGTCGAGCGCGAGATCGACGAGGCCGTCGTTGCGCAGCACGTCGGTCGGTTCGCCCTCGAGGTGGATCGGCACCTCGACCTCGATCTCCTCGTCGCGGTTGATGCGCAGGAAGTCGACGTGGGTCACGACTCGCTTGATCGGGTCACGCTGCAGGTCGCGGACGATCGTGAGCACCGGGGTGCCGCCGACGGTCAGCGTGATGAGCGCGTTGTTGCCGGCCGGGCCGGTCAGCGCGATGCGCAGGTCGCGGCGCACGACGGTGACGGTCTGGGCGTCGGCGCCCTGCCCGTAGACCACACCCGGGACCTTGTCCTCGTGACGGAGGCGACGAGACGCGGCAGAGCCCGTCTCGCGGCCGAGCTCAGCAGTGAGGGTGACTTCGGACGAGGCGGCCATGGCGCGCTCCTAGAGCGGTCGTGCGGGGGGAACGAGTCAGTTTACGGACTCGGGGGCCCAACCTGCCAGCCGGGACCGCTCAGGCCTGGTTCTCGCCCCCGAAGATCTCGCTGACCGAGGTGTCCTCGAACACTGCGTCGAGCGCGGCGGCGATGATCCCGGCGATCGAGAGCACCTCGATCTTGTCGATCTGCTTCTCGGACGGCAGCGGCACCGTGTTGGTGATGACGATGCGCCCGATGGGTGCGTTCTTGAGGCGGTCGATCGCCGGGCCGGAAAGCACCCCGTGCGTCGCCATCGCCCACACCTCGGACGCTCCGTGCTCCATCAGGCACTCGGCTGCAGACACGATCGTCGAGGCGGTGTCGATCATGTCGTCGACGATCACGCAGTGACGGCCCTCGACCTCGCCGATCACCTCACGGGCGACCGCGATGTTGGCCATGCCCTTCGGGCGCGTCTTGTAGATGAACGCGAGGTCGGCATCGAGGTGCTGGGCGAACCGCTCGGCGACCTTGATGCGGCCGGAGTCGGGCGAGACGATCACGGGGTCGGTGCCCGCGTTGTCCTTCAGGTACTCGAGCAGCACCGGCGCAGCCATGAGGTGGTCGACCGGGCCGTCGAAGAAGCCCTGGATCTGGCCGGAGTGGAGGTCGACCGAGATCATGCGCTTCGCGCCCGCCGCCTTGAACATGTCGGCGACGAGCTTGGCGGTGATCGGCTCGCGACCCTCGGCCTTGCGGTCCTGCCGCGCGTAGCCGTAGAAGGGGCAGACCGCCGTGATGCGCTTCGCCGACGCACGGTGCGCGGCGTCGATCATGATCAGCTGCTCCATGATCGCGTCGTTGATCGACATCTCCGAAGTGCCGGCGTGCGTCTGCATGATGAACACGTCGCTGCCGCGCACCGACTCGCCGAACCGTGGTCGCATCTCGCCGTTCGCGAAGTCTTGGACGTTCGGGTGGCCGAGCTCGACCCCGAGGTGCTCCGCGATCTCTTCCGCGAGCGCCAGGTGTGCGCGCCCGGAGTAGAGGACGAATTTCTTCTTGGTGACGAGCTCCATCGATCCTCCTGCCCCCGACGTACCCCGGATCAGGATTCGTCGCTCCGAGGAGCAGTGTAGAAGGCGCCCGTGCGAGTTCCTGAAGCAACCTCGGCTCCGGGGTCGAGCGCGGCGAACGGACCGACCACGCAGTCAGCCCCGATCACCGCGTTGCGGGCGACGGTGTTGGCCACGACCGACGCGGCGCCGACCTTGGTGTCGACGAGGCGGGTGGCCGGCCCGATCTCGGCGCCCGGGCCGACGACCGTCGTGCCCTGCAGGATCGTGCCCGGGAAGAGGGTCACGTCGGGCGAGAGCTCGACCGTGACGTCGACGTAGGTCTGGGCCGGATCCACCATCGTGACGCCCGCCTCGAGCCACGCCTTGTTGGTGCGGGCCCGCAGCTCGGCCTCGGCCTCGGCGAGCTGCACTCGATCGTTGACGCCGACGACCTCGACCGCGTCGGGGATGACGAAGGAGCCGACCGGATACCCCGCGTCGTGGAGCACCGAGACGACGTCGGTGAGGTAGTACTCGCCCTGCGCGTTCTCGGGGCTGAGCCGCCGGAGCGCCGGCGCCAGCAGGTCGCGGCGGAAGCAGTAGATCGACGTGTTGATCTCGTCGATCTCGAGCTCCTCGAGCGTGGCGTCGCCGTGCTCGACGACCCGTGCGACGTTGCCGTTGCGATCGCGTGAGATGCGGCCGTAGCCCGTCGGATCCTGGAGACGCGCCGTGAGGAGCGTCGCCGCCGCGCCGGTCTCGCGGTGCTGGCGCACCAGGGCCGCGACAGTCTCGCATCGCAGCAGCGGGGTGTCGCCGGGCAGCACCAGCAGATCGCCCGATTCGTCGAGGTCGTCGTCGATGAACGCGTTCATGCCGACGAGGACCGCATCACCGGTGCCGCGCTGCACGACCTGCTCGACGAAACTGATGCGCAACGCCGACGAGCCGAGCTCCTGGACTTTCTTCGTGACCGCTTCGGCGCCGTGGCCGACGACCACGACCGTGCGATTGATGTCGCAGCCGCTCAGCGCCGCGAGTACGTGGAGCAGCATCGGCCGCCCGCACAGCAGGTGGAGCGGCTTCGGGCGCGTGGAGCGCATCCGGGTGCCCTCACCAGCTGCGAGCACCATGGCCGACAGCGTCATTCCTTTGTTCTACCAATGAGAACGCGACGGGCAAGCGTCATATGGTGAATCGTCATGCGTTTGTCGCCCGAGCGGTTCCCTGGCCTCGATGAATGGGTTCGCCTCGACGGCCCAGCAGGCACGTTGCCGGTCGACACCTCGATCGACGCGATGCACGCGTACCTCACCAGCTCGGCGCCTGCGAACACCGGCGGATCGTTCGACGCGAGCCGTCGCACCACCGCACTCGTCGATGACGTGCGCGACCGCGTCGGGGCGCTGTTCGGCGCCGAAGGCTCGCAGGTCATCTTCGGACCGAGCGCGACAGCGCTCGTCTTCGCGTTCACGCGGGCACTCGCGCGGACGTGGACGGGATCGGAACGGATCGTCTGCACCCAGCTCGACCACGACTCGAACGTCACGCCGTGGGTGCTCGCCGCGCGCGACGCCGGTGCGCGCGTGTCCATGATCCCGATCAACCCGGCGAACGGCACGATCGACCTCGGCGACCTCGAGCTCGAGCTCGGCCGTGGCGACGTCGCGTGGGTCGCGCTCACCGGTGCGTCGAACCTCAACGGGTGGGCACCCGACGTGCGCGCTGCCGTCGAGCTCACCCACGAGGCGGGCGCCCGACTGCACGTCGACGCAGTGGCGCGCGCGCCGCATCTCCCGATCGACATGAACGGATGGCAGCTCGACTCGGTCGTCACCTCGCCGTACAAGTGGTACGGGCCGCACGCCGGCGTGCAGATGCTGCAACCGGACCTGTTGCGCGGCGTCGAGCCCTACCGAGTGCGCCCGGCCGACTACGACGGGCCCGATCGGTGGGAGACCGGCACGAAGTCGTTCGAGACGATCGCGGGGATCGGCGGGGCGGTGTCGTTCATGGCCGAGACCCCGTGGCCGGAGGTGATGGCCGCCGAGGGCCAGCTCCTCGAGCGGCTCGAGAGCGGGCTCCGGGCCATCCCGGGCGTGACCGTCTACGGCCCGTCGGCGTTCGAGGGACGAGCGCCGACGACGATCTTCAACCTCGACGGCCGCGACCCGGCACACGTCGCCCACGAGCTCGCCGAGCGCAAGATCGCGGTCTGGAGCGGCGACAACTACGCCTGCGAGCTCATCGACGCCCTCGGCCTGCGAGAGCGCGGCGGCGCCGTGCGCGCCGGCGTCGTGCGGTACACGACCACCGACGACATCGACGCCCTCCTCGCCGCGATCCAAGACCTGGCCTGACGGACGTCCCGAGTGTTTGCTCACGGGACCACGTGTGAGGTGGTTGCGTGAGCAAACGGTGTGGGGGTGGGCGGCGAGTCAGCGCAGGCCGTGCTCGTAGGCGTAGGCGGTGGCCGCGGAGCGTGAGCCGACGCCGGTCTTCGTGAAGATGTTCGACAGGTGGCGGGCGACGGTGCGCTCGCTCAACGAGAGCGTCGCCGCGATCTCCTTGTTCGACTGACCCGAGGCGACGAGGCGCAGCACTTCGGCCTCGCGCTCGGTGAGGCCTCCGGGCAGCGCGGACGGGTTGCGCAGGTCGTCGATGAAGCGGGTGTCGACCCTGGCGCCGAGGTGCTCGAAGATCGCCTGCGCGGCGGTGAGCGATGCGACCGCGCCGTCCTGGTCGCCGGCGACGCGGCACGCCTGCGCGAGCAGGAGCCGCGCCGTCGCGACCTCGTAGGGCACGTCGAGGTCCTGCCATCGCTCGAGCGCCT
Organism: uncultured Acidimicrobiales bacterium; assembly: GCA_963802505.1. Lineage (GTDB taxonomy): Bacteria > Actinomycetota > Acidimicrobiia > Acidimicrobiales > DATKAS01 > DATKAS01. The sequence continues at coordinate 699,929 of CAWDJB010000002.1, forward strand.
GACGGAGGATGGAGCACGCCTGGCCGGGATCGCCGGTGGCGAGCGTGACTCGTCCATGAGCGGACGCCGCTTGGGCAAGCAGTGCCGGGCTCTCGAAGTCGGCCGCGATCGTCGCGAGCTCGGTCGACGCTTCAGTCGCCGCGTCGAAGTCGCCGCACGCGACCGCGATCTGCACCCGCGCGGGCAAGAGGCGAGCGCGGGCGAGGCGGTTCCACGGCTCGTCGTCGAGCGCGCGGCTGATGATCGCGGTGGCCGCGGCCTTCTGCCCTTGAGCGAGACGGACGAGCGCGAGACCCGACTGCGGTCGACCGGCGAGCGCCTCGGCTTCACGAAACGCGTCCTCCGCGCCCGCGAGATCGCCGAACCGGCGCCGCAGCTCACCGAGCTCGACGTAACCGCTCGCAGCGTGGATCGGGCTCATGTCCCTGAGCTCTGCGCACGCGCGCATCACCTCTTGCTCAGCGCGGGTCCAGTCGCCGCGGGTTTGCAATGCCCACGCGTGATGCACTCTGCACACGCCGGGGAAGAACACCGCGTGCGGATGGCCTTCGGTCCACCGAGACGTCGCCTCCGTCCACTCGGCGGCGCGCCGGTAGTCGCCGACCTGCTCGCACGCGCTGATCAGGCTGCAGTACACCTTGCCCGTCGAATACGGCCCGAGCCTGCCCTCGACGGCGAGGAGCATCGCTTCGTCGAGCTGCTCGAGACCGTCGCGCGGGTTGCCCCGATCGATGAGCACGCGTCCGAGCGCTTGCTGGGCCTCGGCCTCGAGATCGGAATCGCGCAGCCGTCGTCCGAGCTCGAGCGCGCCGTGCACGTGCACGGTCGCCTCCTCGAGCTCTCCCCGGCCGTGCATGACCTCGACCTCGCGCACGACGAGGTTCCCGTACTCGGCGCATTCGGTCTCGCCCTCGAGACGCTGACGCGCCCTCCGCAGCCACGCGCCCGCGATGCTCGGCTGGGCCCGGAACATGTAGTGCTCGTAGAGCCAGACGGCGCACTGCCCGGCCCGACGGGCGTCGCCCGCGGCGTCGTAGATCCCGTACGCGGCTTCGCGCGATGCGATGCAGTCGTCCATGCGACCCAGCCACCACGCGGCATCCGCCCGCACGTCCAGCCAGGCGCCGTCGATCCGCGTCGTCGTCCGCGCCCTCACCGGCTTCGGTGTCGTCGTACGCCGCACGCCAATCGTGGCGAGCCAGAGCGGCACGGGCCTCCTCCAAGCTCACGGCGGTCACCGTAGCGGCGTGGCACGAATTGCCCATCCACCTGTCGGGAGCAAATGAGCGAATCGACCGATGCGACGAGGGGGCTGCAACCCGCACGATCACCTCACACCAAATCACCGATTGCACAGGGGAGAGCTCCAAATGACCACCGTCACCGCACCCGACTTCGACGCCATCAAGACCCGCCAGCAGGGCACGTGGTCGTCCGGCGACTACGCCGTGATCGGCACGACACTGCAGATCGTCGGCGAGACGCTGTGCGAAGCCGTCGACATCGCTGCAGGCGAGGAAGTGCTCGACGTCGCCGCCGGCAATGGCAACGCGTCGCTCGCGGCCGCCCGCCGCGGCGCGAGCGTCACCGCTTCTGACTACGTGCCCGCCCTGCTCGACGGCACCCGCAACCGCGCCGCCGCGGAGGGCCTGACGATCGACACCGAGGTCGCCGACGCCGAGGCGATGCCGTTCGCCGACGCCTCGTTCGATGCGGTGCTCTCGACGTTCGGCGTCATGTTCACGCCGAACCAGGAGCAGTCGGCATCGGAGCTGCTCCGGGTGTGCCGGCCGGGAGGGCGCATCGGGCTCACGAACTGGACTCCCGACGGCTTCATCGGTCACATGTTCAAGATCGTGGGACGGTACGTCGCGCCGCCGGCCGGCATCCGCTCGCCGCTCGAGTGGGGCACCGAAGCGCGACTCACCGAGCTGCTCGGCGACCGTGCCGCCAAGCTCCAGCTGCGCCGCAAGGAGTTCGTCTTCCGCTATCGCTCGGCCGAGGACTGGGTCGACACCTTCCGCGAGTTCTACGGCCCGACGCACAAGGCGTTCGCCGCACTCGATGCGGGAGCGCAGTCGGGACTCGAGCAGGACTTGCTGACGCTCGCCCGTGAGCACAACACGAGCACGGGGCGCGGGCTGCGCATCCCGAGCACCTACCTCGAGGTCGTTGCGACGGTGTAGCGATCGCAGCTGGCGGGCCAGGGCTCGAACCTGGAACCTCCTGATCCAAAGTCAGGCGTTCTGCCAGTTGAACTACCCGCCATGGGCCGCGTCACGGTACTAGCGTGTGCGATTTCCACGACTCAGAACGCGCCACTACCCTTCGCACAGCCATGGGATCGCTGATCAAGAAGCGCCGCAAGCGCATGCGCAAGAAGAAGCACAAGAAGATGCTCAAGCGCACGCGCTTCCAACGTCGCAAGTAGCCCACTCCGGAACTCCTTTCGCCGACCGCTCCTTTCGAGGGGCGGTCGGTGCGCGTTTCGGCCGCGGGCGCTCTCCGCTCTCGACCTTGACATGCAGCCGTATGGCTGCGTATGGTGAAAGGCAGCCGCTTGGCTGCGTATGGATGAGATCTGCTGTATGGACGAGATATTCAGGGCCCTTGCCGATCCGGGACGACGCCAGCTCCTCGACTCGCTGAGGGCGCAGGACGGACAGACCCTGCGCTCGCTGTGCGCCGAGATGCACATGGCCCGGCAGTCGGTGAGCAAGCACCTCGCCGTCCTCGAGGCCGCCGGCCTCGTGGTCACGGTCCGCCAGGGCCGGGAGAAGCTGCACTACCTCAACCCGGCCCCGATCAACGAGATCGCCGATCGGTGGATCACCCAGTACGACCAGCCGCGGCTCGAAGCCCTCGCCGATCTGAAGCGAGCACTGGAGGAGCCGATGACCCCTGCAACCACCGAAACGTCCAGCGACGCGCCCGCGTTCGTGTACCAGACCTACATCCGCACCTCGCCCGAACAGCTGTGGCGCGCGCTCACCGAGCCCGCGTTCACGCAGCGCTACTGGGGCGGCCTGTCCTTCGACACCGACTGGAAGCCGGGGTCGACGATGGCCTGGAACATCGCGGACGTCACGGTCGTCGACCCCGATCAGGTCGTGATCGAGAGCGATCCCTATCGCCGGCTCACGTACTCGTGGCACTCCTACACGCCCGAGTGGGCCGCGGCGAGTGGCATCGACGAGACGCTGCGCGCTGTGCTCGCGGCCGAACGCCGTTCGACGGTCACGTTCGACATCGACGACCTCGGCGAAGCCGTGAAGCTCACTGTCCTCCACAGCAACTTCGAGGCCGGCAGCACCGCGGCCACGATGGTGCGAGACGGCTGGCCCCGCGTCGTCGCCGACCTCAAGTCGCTCCTCGAGACCGGCGAGCCGTTGCCCATCAGCTGAGCGTGTGCGCGACGACGACCTTCGCCGGTGCGAGGGTCGCCGTCGCGTACGCGTGGTCACCGTCGAGGAACCACGTCGACCCGCTGCCTGCGAGCGTCGGGCGCGCTCCCGTGGCCGCTTCGACCCGCTGGCGCCACTCGCCCAGCCGTGCATCCACCTGGAGCGCCGCGGGCTCGAGGTCGTTGTCGTGCTCGCCCGCGGGTCCGCCCAGGTCGTCCCAGGCGCGGTAGACGTCCGCCGTCGACATGCCGAATGGCGGCATGACAAGCGTGAACGTACGAGCGACGGGAGGAAGGTGCTCGACGACATCACCGATGCGCGTCACGCGCGCCCGGCCGAAGTTGCGCAGGCAGAACGGGACGTCGGCGCCGAGCGACGCGGCGAGCTCGACATCGTCGACCTCGGCCCATCGAAGGATCGCGGCCGCGTCGCTCGACCCGCCTCCGAGACCGGCACCGGCGGGGATGTGCTTGTCGACGCGCACGTGCGCCGTGCGGCCGACGAGGGCGAGCGCTCGACGGATGAGGTTCGCGTCGTCGGTCGGCACACCCGCGGCCGCAGGACCGACGATCTCGAGCCCGTCTCCCTCGGTGATCTCCAGCCGGTCGTGCAGGTCGAGCGAGACCATCTCGGCGTCGAGGAAGTGGTAGCCGTCGCGACGTCGCCCCGTGATGCGCAAGCTCACGGTCAGCTTGGCCGGGGCGACGACCTCATCCACGAGGTGCAGCCTCGCGGGCGAGTCGACCCCACGCGTCGATGTCGAGCTCTTCGGCGCGCGCGGTCGGTGCGATGCCCGCCGCCTCGATCTGCTCGACCGTCGCGACTCCCTGGAGCGATCCCCGCAGCATCTTCCGGCGATGACCGAATCCTGCCCGCACGAGGGTGAAGAGCCAGTCGGGATCGACGTCGCTGCCGACCGCAGGCACCTCGCGGCGAACGATGCGCACGAGCGCGGACTCGACCTTGGGCTTCGGAAGGAACACGGTCGGCGGCACACGACCGACGATCTCGGCGCGAGCCCAGTACGCGATCTTCACCGAGACGGCCCCGTACGCCTCGTCGCCCGCGCTCGCGGCGAGCCGCTCCCCGACCTCGCGCTGCACCATCACCAACATGCGGTGGATCTGCGGCACGTCGTCGAGCAGGTCGGCGATCAGCGGGCGTGGCGATGTTGTAGGGAAGGTTCGCGACCAGAACCCACCGGTCGTTCCCGAGGATGGCCGGCCAGTCCGCCTTCAGCGCATCGGCCTCGATCACCCGCACGCCGGAGGGCTCGACGACGGTGCGCAACACCGGGACCAGCCCTCGGTCGACTTCGATCGCGGTGACGTCAGCGCCGGTCTCGACGAGCGCGAGCGTGAGCGAGCCGAGCCCGGCCCCGATCTCGACCACGCGATCGCCCGCGCCCACCTCGGCGAGCCGCGCGACGCGACGCACGGTGTTCGGGTCGACGACGAAGTTCTGCCCGAGCGCGCGGCTCGGGTGCAGGCCGTGCGCGGCCAGCAGCTCGGAGATGTCGCGTCCGCTGAGCGTCACCAGGTGATGCGCACGTTGATGACCCCGGCGGCGACCGGCGCGATCTCGACGAACTGCTCTTCGTCGAGGTCGATGATCGCGTTGCCGTACGGCCCTCGGTCCTTCACGACGCACCACGTCGACGCGCCGGTCCTGGTGTTCACCACCGTGACGACGGTGCCCTTCGGCAATGTGCGATGCGCGCAGGGATGGTCACCCCACTGCGGATCGGTGTTGTCATAGCGGTGGAACGTGCCGCGACCCTCTTGCATCCGCTCGGGGGTGGTGGTGACGCCGGGATCGGCGAGCAACGTGCTCGGTGGTGCGGACGCCGGCGGTGCCGTGTCGAGCACGGTCGTCGTCGGCAGGGTCGTCACCGTCGTCGTCGGCTTCGGCTTCGCGGTCGTGGTCGGCTTCACCGTCGTGGGCGCTTGCGTCGTCGGAGCCGGCGTTGTGGGAGCGGGCGTGGGGGCGACCGCAGCACTCCGAGGATTCGACTCCGAGGGAGGAAGAGGCGGCACGGTCTCCGCGAACTCGATCACCCGGACCGCCGTCGTCGTCGTCAGTGAGGGAGCGGCCGCCGTCGAACCGGTCGCGGTGACGTGATCGTCGGACTTGCCCCCGCGCGCCGCGAGGAAGACCACCGCGAGAGCGGCCACCGTGACGAGAACCGCTACGGCGATGCGACGCCGCTCAGCGGGGGTGACCTCCAGAGCTCCACCCTTCCCCCGGGGACACGAACGGCCAGCGAACCTAGTGCAGGCCGAAGACGGAGGCCGCGGCCGCCGTGGAGGCTTCGGCGACCGCGTCGACCGCGAGGTCCTTCACCTCGGCGATTGCAGCACCGACGAGAGGCACGAACGCCGGCTCGTTGGGCTTTCCTCGATGGGGAACCGGCGTGAGATACGGCGCATCGGTCTCGACCAGCAAGCGATCGAGCGGGCACAGCGCGGCCGCCATGCGAACGTCGGCCGCGTTCGGGAACGTCACGATCCCGCTGAACGAGAGGAACGCGCCGAGAGCAAGGCACCGCTTCGTCTCTTCAGGGCCACCGGTGAAGCAATGGAACACGGTGGTCGCCGGCACGCCTTCGGACGCCAGGATGTCGAACGTGTCGTCCCATGCCTCGCGTGTGTGGATGACGAGTGGCAGTGCCCGTGCATGTGCGAGCGCGATCTGCGCGGCGAAGGCAGCTCGCTGCGCGTCGCGCGGTGAGTTGTCGTAGTGGTAGTCGAGACCGCATTCGCCGATCGCGACGACGCCGGGCTCGTCGAGCAGCGGCACGATCGTGTCGACGCCCTCTTTCGCGTCGTGGGGATGCAAACCGACCGTGGCCCACACGCCGTCGTGCGCGGCCGCGATGTCGATCGCCATCCGGCTGCGGGTCGCATCGGTGCCGATCGTGATCATGCGGTCGACGCCGGCCGCACGCGCAGCTGCGATCGCGACCGAAGCGCCTCCCGCCATCCGTTCGTCGTCGAGATGGCAGTGGTTGTCGGTCCAGGTCACGTCACGACGATGCCGGCACGGCGATGCGCGGGAACAGCGGCGTCCCCTTCTCGACCGGCAGGCCGCCCGGATACCCGCCCCACGCGACCGCGCTCGGCAGCCGCTGGTCGAGCACCGAACCCGGAAGCCCGATCCGCCGCCAGATCTCCTGGCTCGCGTTCGGGACCGCGGGGCTCGCGAGCACCGCGACGATGCGGAGCACCTCGAGCGCGTCGCCGAGCACGCCATCGACCGCGGGGCCGGGCTCGGCCTTCCATGGCTCGGTTGCCTCGAGCTCGGCGTTCATCGCGCGGATCAGCCGCCAGGTCGCCTCGAGCGCCTCGGACGGCTGCACGCGCTGCCACGCGTCCGCGGCATGGTCGAACGCGAGGACGGCGGCGTGCGCGAGCGGGCTGTCGGGGCGAGGCGCAGGCCCGATGCCGCCGCACTGCTTGCCGACCACCGTCGTGACGCGCGAGAGCAAGTTGCCGAGGTTGTTCGCGAGGTCGGCGTTGTAGCGCGCGACCATCCCCTCGTAGGAGAAGTCGTTGTCGGGGCCGAACGGCACGTCGGCCAAGAAGTGGTACCGATACCCGTCGACGCCGAAGTCGGCCACGAGGTCGGCGGGCGTGATCTGGTTGAGCTTCGTCTTGCTCATCTTCTCGCCGGCGATGAGCAACCAGCCGTGCACATGGATCGACGCCGGCGGCTCGAGCCCGGCCGACAGCAGCATCGCCGGCCAGTACACGCAGTGGAAGCGCAGGATGTCCTTGCCGATGAGGTGATGACCGGGCCACCACGTCTTGAACCGCGCTTCGTCGTCGCCGTAGCCGATCGCGGTGATGTAGTTCGCCAGCGCGTCGAACCACACGTACGTGACATGGCGGTCGTCCCACGGGATGGGGATGCCCCACTTCAGCGACGTGCGGCTGATCGAGAAGTCGAGCAAGCCCTGCCGGATGAACCCGAGCACCTCGTTGCGCCGTGACTCGGGCTGCACCGCCTCGGGATGCGCGGCGTACCACTCGAGCAAGCGGTCGCCGTAGCGGCTGAGCTTGAAGAAGTAGTTGTCCTCCTTCATGTGCTCGACAGGACGACCGTGGATCGGGCAGTTGCCGTCGATCAGCTCGTCTTCGGTGTAATACGCCTCGCACGCGACGCAGTACAGGCCTTCGTAGGTGCCGAGCTCGATGTCGCCAGCGTCGTAGCAGGCCTGCAGCAGCTTCTCGACGCCTCGATAGTGGCGAGGCTCGGTCGTGCGGATGAAGTCGTCGTTCGCGATGTCGAGCAGCCGCCACGCGTCCCGGTAGCGCTCGACGGTCGTGTCGGCCCACTCGCGCGGCGAGACGCCTCGCGCTTCGGCCGCTTGCTGCACCTTCAACCCGTGCTCGTCGGTGCCGGTCAGGTAGTGGACGTCCTCGCCGAGCAGACGGTGCCAGCGCGTGACCGCGTCACCGACCAACGTGGGATACGCGTGCCCGATGTGGGGCGCGTCGTTCACGTAGTAGATCGGTGTCGTCAGGTAGTAGCGCGACACGTCGTCAGTCACGCTCGCAGGCTACCGGCGGACTTCTCACCCTCTCCGGGAGATATGGCCCGGGGAGATGTAGCGGTGCTCGAGCATCCCGCCTGCGCCGCTCACCTCTCGATCGACCCCGTCGCGGACCCAGCCGAGGTGCTCCCAGAACCGCTGCCCGCGGGCGTTGTGCTCGATGACGTGCAGGCGAAGGTCGTCGTAACCGAGACACGCCGCAGCCGCGATCGCCGCGTCGCTCAGAAGTCGCCCGAGACCTCGACCTTGCGCTCGGGGATCGACGTACGCGCCGTTGAGCTCGGCGGCCGAGGCCGGGTCGAGATCGTCGCCGGCCCAGGGACGAACGTGCACCGTTCCGACGATCGCGCCGCCGATCGTGGCCACACCGCTCCAGGTTCGAGGCGCTCCGAGCCGCGACTCCCACACGCGCCAGAACATCCCGTGGTCGGCGGAGTCGGCCCACGCCTCGTTGCCGGGCCAGCGGTACGCGGCGACAGATGAGCGGAGCTGCACGTCGGCCATCGGCGCGAGGTCAGCGAGAGTCGCGTCCCGCACCTCGACGTCTTCACCGTCCGCGAACCACACGCCGAGCCCGACGCCGAACGCCGCGACCAGCGCCTGCATGTCGTCACGGTCGCCGCCGTCAGGCGGGTATCCGAGGTGCGTGAGCACCTGGCCTTCGGCCGTGAGGCACCGCACCGAAGCAGTGCCGATCGACCCCGACCCTCCGAGCGCCGACGCCGGATACGCGAACGAGCGGCCGAACGGCTGCGCCTGCACCTGATCGCCGTGCTCGTTGACGACCGTCGGATGCAGGTCGACCCTTCGACCGCCGGGCGCGGCGAGCACGAGCGTGACCGGAAGCGTGTCGGCCACAGGCACGAAGCCGAGGCGCCGCACGGCGCTCACGGCATCGGGCACCCGCGCCAGCGGCACGATCAGATCGAGGTCACCGTGGGTACGCCGCTCCACGCCGAGCAGCGCGTCGATGCCCCATCCCCCGTCGACGACGACGTCGATCCCCGCGCGCTCGAGCGCAGCGAGCACGGCGAGCGCGGATTCGGCCGACATCACGACCCAACAATGGCAAGGATGGAGGCGAGCGTCAGCGAGCAGGAGCCGGTCGAAGCGCAGCGGAGGCCGGCGACGAGGAAGGATGGGGACGTGCAGATCGCCTTCTTGCTCTTCCCTCAGGTCACCGCGCTCGACGCCATCGGTCCCTACGAGGTGCTGCAGCGCCTTCCCGGCGCCGAGGTCGTGTTCGTCGGCGCCCAGCGCGGTGAGGTGCGCACCGACAACGGGTACCTCGGCCTCACCGTCGACGCCGCGCTCGACGAGGTGCCGTCGCCGGAAGTGCTGGTGGTCCCCGGGGGCATGGGCACCCGGCCGCTGATCAAGGACGAGACGATCCTGGGCTGGATCCGCCAGGTGCACGAGACCTCCACCTTCACCACGTCGGTCTGCACCGGCTCGTTGCTCCTCGCGGCCGCGGGGTTGCTCGACGGGCTCGACGCAACCACGCATTGGGGCTCGAAGAAGACCCTCGAGGATCTCGGTGCGCGCTACACCGAGCAGCGCGTCGTGCAGAACGGGAAGATCATCACCGCGGCGGGTGTGTCCTCGGGCATCGACATGGCGCTGACGCTCGCGGCGCAGCTCACCGACCCGGTCACCGCGCAAGTGATGCAGCTCTTCATCGAGTACGACCCGCAGCCGCCCTACGACTCGGGCGCGGCGTCGAAGGCGAGCGACGAAGTGTGGGCTCGGGTTGCCGAGCTGCGCGTCATGGGGTGAGCCGAAGGCCCACCGTATACACCAGCCGCTTCGAGACGCCGAGCTCGCGAGCGACCTCCGCAACCGCCGTCTTGCGGTCTGCTCCCACGGCCAGGTACGACCGCAACGCCTCCTCGATGTCGTCCTCGCCCGCAGGGGGAGCTTCCGGCGCGCCGGCGACGACGAGCACGTACTCGCCCCTCGGCGGCACCGCCGCGAGGTGATCGCCGGCGTCGGCGAGCGAGCCGCGCCACACCTCCTCGTGCAGCTTGGTCAGCTCGCGGACCATGACGACGCGGCGATCGCCGCCGAGGGAGGTCGCGAGGTCGGCGATCGTCGCGGCGACCCGATGCGGCGCCTCGTAGAGGACGATCGTCCTGGGCTCGGCGGCGAGCGCGGCCAGCCGAGCGGTGCGACCCGATCCCTTGCGCGGGAGGAAGCCCTCGAACACGAACCGCCCGGTCGGCAGACCGCTCACGACGAGGGCTGCGATCGCGGCCGAAGGTCCGGCGACCACCGACACCCGATGGCCGGCGCTCACCGCAGCGCGCACCAACCGCTCACCCGGATCGGAGATGCCCGGCATGCCCGCGTCGGTGACGACGACGACGGTTTGTCCGGCGTCGAGCACATCGAGAACGGTGCGGGTCGCTGCGGACTCGGTGTGGTCGTTGACGACGAGCAGCCGCGGCTTTGCCACCCCTGCGTGCTCGAGCAGGCGTCCGGTGCGGCGGGTGTCTTCGCACGCGATGACGTCGGCCGATGCCAGCGCGTCGATCGCGCGAGGTGAGAGCTCGCTGAGGTTCCCGATCGGCGTGGCGACCAGCAGCAGCACTCCCGTCACTCCACGACCTCCAGACGCTGTCCCGTGGCGAGGTTCCACCGTGCGAACGCTCCCGCTTCGGCTTCGACGACCGAGCGAGCGGTCCAGCAGGGCAGCCCGATGCGGTTGCGCGACATCCTGACCGTGCGCCTCACTCCACCGTCACGGTCGAGGAACGCGACGTCGATGTCGAACCGCATGCCGAGCGTGTGCACCGATCGCGCGGGAGTCAGCAGGAGCGCACCGTCGATGCCGTCGCGCCGGAGGAGGCCCTTGCGGCGAGCAGCGCGGCTTGCAGCGACCTCGAGTGAGGCGAGCACGGTCCCGTCTCTGACGAGCCATGCCACGGCGGCGGGCTCAGCGACGAGCGCGGCGGCGGTTGATGCGACGCATGACCAGCTCGAGGACGAAGGAGACCGCGGTCAGCCAGAGGGTGCCGAGGATCGCGGCGCCGACGTTGTCGATCGAGAGGCCATCGACGAGCCACGCCGTGATCGCAAGCACGACTGCGTTCACCGCGAGAAGCGAGAGCCCCAAGGTGATGATCGCGAGAGGCGCCGTCAGGAGCTTGAGGATGAACCCCAAGGTGGCATTCAGCACCATGTACACGAGGGCGGCCAGGAGGACGGTCCCCCAGTCCTTCTTGTCGACGCCCGGAACGACCGCGACCATCGTCGCGAAGCCGATCGCGAGCGTCACGAGGCGGATGCCCAGCTCGCGCAGCACGGCGCGATAGTACGCACCTTCTAGGGGTACGGCTTCCTGCCCTCGCTGAGCATCTCCACGAACTGAGCGATGCGCCGAGCGCGCGTCTCGGGCTTCTTCGCGTCGTTGACGCGGTAGAGGATCGCAAAGCGGTTCCGCGAGTCGAGGGCGTCGAAGGCAGCCTTCGCCTTCTTGTTGCGCCGCAAGGCTGTCGCGAGGTCGTCGGGAACAGTGGCCGCGCGGGGCGACGCGTACGCCGCGTCCCAACGTCCGTCTGCCTTGGCCCGTTCGATCTCGCGCAGACCTGGCTCCTGCATCCGCCCTTCGTCGATGAGAGCGAGCGCCCGCGCGCGATTGATCTGCGACCAGGGGCTTCGCTCGCGCCGAGGCGTGAACTTCTGCACATACCTCTCGTCGTCCAGCCGCTTGGCCTGGCCGTCGATCCAGCCGTAGCAGAGCGCGACCTCGACGGCCTCGGCGTAGGTCACCGACCGGATGCCGGAACCCTTCTTCGCGATGACGAGCCAGATGCCCTCGACCCTGCCGTGGCTCCGACTGAGCCAGGTCTCGAACGCGCGCGGCGTCGCGAACGACTTGACCGGCGGATCAGCGGCCCGGCCGCTCACACCGCCGCTCACACCAGGGCAGCAGTATCGATTCGATAGAGCTCGGTGACGTTGCCGCCGAGGATCGCCTGCTTCTGCTCGCCGCTGAGCGACTGCGTGTGCTCGGCGAGCATCTCCTGGCTCCAAGGCCACGTGCTGTCGGAGTGCGGGAAGTCGTTGGCCCAGAGCAAGTGCCGCCAGTTCATGTCGTCTGCGTGCTTGAACGCGGTCCAGTCGTCCTGGAACGTGACGAACACGTTTTCGGCGAAGTACTCGCTCGGCAGCTTCGACAGCTCCTGGCCCGCGGGCAACCAGTAACGGTGGCGCTTGTACGCGTGGTCCATTCGGTACATGAAATGCGGCACCCATCCGGCATCGGCCTCGGCGCACACGATCGAAAGGTTCGGATGGCGCTCGAACACGCCGCCCATCACGAGCATCGCCATCACATCCTGGCAACCCCGCACGATGCTGAGGAAGCCGGCCATCTTCGGCCCGCGCGTCTTCTCGGCCCGCATCGTGAGGATGTGAAACGACAACGGGAGCTCGAGCTCGATCGCCGTCTCCCAGAACGGGTCGTAGATGGTCGAGTCGTAGTCCTCGACACCGGGCTCGCCGGGGAGCATCACGCCGCGCAGGCCCATCGCCTTGATCGTGTGGAGGTCGGCGATGCCTTCTTCCACCGTGCGGACCGCGGTCTGCCCCAAGCCGAGCAACCGGTCGGGATGCGCGGAGCAGTACTCCGCGATCCATCGGTTGTACGCCTCGAAGCACGCCCGCTTGTAGTCGAGGTCGGTGTGGTTGCACAGGATCATGCCGACGGTCGGGTAGATGATCTCGGCGGCGACGCCGTCACGCACCTGATCGGCCATCCGGGCGTCGGGATCCCACCCACCCGGATGCAGCTCCTCGAACTTCGACCCGTAGGACCTGATCTCCTCGGGCCGCTTGCCCGCGGCGGCGGCCGTCGACAGCGAGATCGGCTTCGACATGCCGTCGATGACGAAGACGTCGCCGAGCTTCTCGTGGTCGATCATCTTCGGTGCTCGATCCCGGAATGCCGGGTCGATGTTGTCGATGTAGGTGTTCGGCGGCTCGGTGACGTGCGAGTCGGCCGAGATCATGAGCGACTTCATCGCGCACTCCGTTCGTCAGCTCGGGCGTTGGCGGGCGCCGGTTGGGCACCTCGGACGAGCCGGCCGGGGAGGGCCCCCGTCGCCTCGCCGTCACAGAAGGTCTCGTCACCTGACACGAACGTGTGGCGATAGCCCGTCGCTCGCTGCAACAGGCGCTTGCCGCCGGCGGGCAGGTCGAACACGAGGTGCGGGACGCCGAGACCCAGACGCTCGAAGTCGATCACGTTGATGTCGGCCCGGTAGCCGGGCGCGAGCACACCGCGGTCGAGGAGCCCGAGCGCCCGGGCGGTATCGGCGGTCTGGCGCTTGATCAGCCACGGCACCTCGAAGCGCTCGCCGCGGGTGCGATCGCGACCCCAGTGCATGAGCAGCGTCGTGGGGAAGCTGCCGTCGCAGATCGTGCCGACATGCGCGCCACCGTCGCTCAGACCGGGGACGGTGTGCGGGTGGGCGAGCATCTCGCCCACGGCGTCCAGGTTGCCGTCCGCGTAGTTCAGGATCGGCACGTACAGCAACGCGGTGCCGCCGGCTCCGAGAAGGAGGTCGTAGAGCAGCGAGTCCGGGTCGACGCCTTCGCGCTCGGCACGCGCCTTCACGCTCGTCGACGGGTCGGGCTCGTACTCCGGTTGCTCGCCGAGCTCGTAGACCTGGTCGAGTCGCAACGTGCGCATCGGGTGCTCGGGGAACTCCGCGAGCACTGCCGCCTTCACCTCGGGAGTGCTCAGACGGGCGACGCGCTCAGCGAGCGGGAGGTCGGCCAGCGCGTTGTACGTCGCGGACCGAGCGAGCGGGTTCACCGAACCCTGCAGGCCGAGGAGGATGCCGATCGCCCTCGCGGCGACCTGCGCTCTCATCTCGAGCCCGTCGGCGTTCGACTCGGAGATCGCGTCGAGGATGCGTCGGTAGGCGAGCGGGTTGCGCGGGGCCTGGGCCACTGAGATCGACAACGGACGGTGGGATGCTTCGACCATCGCGCGCAGCGTGCCGATCTCGTCGTCGAAGTCGATGAAGTCGGATACGACCTGCAGCACGCCCTTGCCCGTGTCGCCGATCGCCTTCGCGATCCCGACGAGCTCTTCGCGCGCCGCCGTCAACGTCGGCGTCGGGTCACCCGTGCTCGTGCGGTGGTTGAGCGTGCGTGAGGTCGTGAAGCCCAGCGCGCCGGCCTCGACGGCCGCGGCCGCGATGCGACCCATCGCGACGATCTCGTCGGCCGTCGCGGCATCGCGGTTCGCGCCACGATCCCCCATGACGAAGAGCCGCACCGCGCCGTGCGGCACCTGAGCCGCGACATCGACGTCGTGCGGGTGACGCTCGACCGCATCGAGGTAGTCGGGGAAGCTCTGCCAGTCCCATTGCAGGCCTTCGTCGAGCGCCGCGCCGGGGATGTCCTCGACGCCCTCCATCAACGAGATCAAGCGGCCGTGGTCACTCGGATGCACGGGAGCGAACCCGACACCGCAGTTGCCCATCACGATCGTCGTGACGCCGTGCCAGGAGGACGGCGCGAGGTGTTCGTCCCACGTCGCCTGCCCGTCGTAGTGAGTGTGGATGTCGACCCAACCCGGCGCGACGAGCGCGCCGTCGGCCTCGACCTCACGACGGCCGGTGCCGTCGACCGCGCCGACCGCAACGATGGTGCCGTCCTTCACCGCGACGTCGCCCGCTCTTGCCGGCCCACCGGTCCCGTCGATGACGTTGCCACCGCGGATGACGAGGTCGAAGTCGGTCATTGCCCCAGGCTACTGACGCACGCCGCGGCAGGCCGCCGAGGGCCGGCCCCCTAGCGTCACGGCACCATGCGGTCGCTCGGGGCATACGTGGGCGTCGCGGCGGCCGCGGCCCTCGCCGGCGTCTGCCTCGCCGGAGGGCCGCTGTACGTGTCGTCGGCGGCGAGCGAGGCCGTGCAGGTCGGGCTCGCCCGCACCTGCCTCACCGACGCCGGGCTGATCGTTCGGCTGGGCCGGAGCCCGGGGGCGGCAGAGGAGACGCTGATCGACGAGGCAGCAACGGTCGCTCACGGGCAGCCGGCGATCGTGACCGAGACGTTCGCGCAGGGCGTCGAGATGCAGGGCGCGACGGCGCCCCAACAGCCCGGCCGGACGCTGCCGATTCGCTCGGTGCTGCTCGATCGAACGGGTCAGTACGACGTGCTCGGTGTTCCGCCCCTCGCAGCCGGCGAGGCGCTGTCGCCCGACTGGGCCGAGCCGATCTGGGGGTTGGCGCCGGGGGTTCACCTCGACGGCGAGCCGTTCGTGCTCACCATTCGCGACGAGTACCCCGGCATCCCCGTCAACCCCGAGCCGTCGTATTGGTGCGGCTTACGCACGCTGCTGCGACCGTCCACGTTCGGTGACCCTCCTCCGCCGATGTTGCTGGTCGACCCAGCGACATTCCGCAGCGAGTTGAACGTGAACCTCTCGCGCATCGCGGAGGTTCGTCCCGATCCGAAGGGGCTGACGCGCGCCCAAGCCAAGCAGCTCAGTGATCAGCTCGACGAGCTCGCGACGTCCTTCACGAACACC
Source organism: uncultured Acidimicrobiales bacterium (assembly GCA_963802505.1). GTDB lineage: Bacteria > Actinomycetota > Acidimicrobiia > Acidimicrobiales > DATKAS01 > DATKAS01. The sequence continues at coordinate 715,437 of CAWDJB010000002.1, forward strand.
GCTGCTTCACCCCCGGGCGGCGGCCCCGTCGGCATCCCGATCCGCGGTGCCCGGTTCCGCAACGGGATGCCCGCGATCATCACCTACGCCGAGACGCTGAGTGATGTCGTCGCTCGCACCGTCGCGCCTGTCCGTCTCGCGGGGCTCGCGGCAGCCGGGCTGTTGCTCGCGACTGCCGGCGCGATGCTCGCCCGGGCTCGTGCGACCGAGCTCCGGCTGCGAGTGCTTCGCGGGGTCAGCCCCGTGGTCGTCGGCGCTCGTGTCGGCGCTGGCGCAGCACCGGCGGTCGCGCTCGGCGTCGCGGCGGGCTTCGTCCTCGCGTTGCTCGGTGTGATGGCGCTCGGACCGACGCCAGAGCTCGAGCCCGATCCCCTGCGCGCCGCTTTGCTCGCGTGTCTCGGGGGTGCTCTCGCGGGGACCGTGGTCGTGGGCGGCGTCGCGATGACGTTGAGCGCCCGCTCGGTCGACAGCCGACCGCGGCATCACTGGCTTCGCTGGGTCCCCTGGGAGCTCGCGGTCGTCGCGCTCGCGATCGCCTCATACGCGCGGCTCGACCGCGCTGGCGGAGTTCGGCTCGTGGGGTCGCAGGCGCAGGGCGGCGACCTTCTGGCTCAGGCGTTCCCGCTCCTCGCGCTCGGGGCGGTGCTCGTGGTGCTCGCCCGACCGTTGCGTTGGCTCCTCCGCCGATCGCGCGCTCGTGGCGGTGGGCTCGCGGTGCCGTTGCTCATCGGCTTCCGTCGCCTCTCCGCCGACGCGGGTGTGACCGTGCTCGCCGCGCTCGCCGTTGGCCTTGTCATCGGATCGGTCGCGATGTCGACCATGCTCACCGACAGCGCCACCGCGATGCTGCGTGAGAAGGCGAGCACGTTCCTCGGCTCCGACCTCGTCGTCGGCGTGAACCGCGCGGAGCCGCTGCCCGCTGCGCTCGCGTCCAAGGCCACGCTCGTGCTGAGGGCGAGCACGAACGACGACGGCACGAGCGTCGACCTGCTCGGCGTCGACCCGGGGAGCTTCGCGCGTGCAGTCGGACCGAACCCGTCGGACCGCGACGTCGCAAGCCTCCTCGAGTCCCTCGAGGGTTCTGACGATGCCGCGGCGGCGAATGCGATCGTGGTGCACGGTGTGCTGCCCACCGCGACGCTGGCCGACGCGACCCACAGCTCGATCGACGTTCGCCCGGTCCGATCGGCGACCTGGTTCCCCGGCTACCGCAACGGAGCGACGATGGTCGTCGTCGATCGCGCCGCGCTCGAAGCGAGCGACCTCGGCCTTGCGAGCGAGGTGTGGATTCACGATCCGCCGCCCGACGCAGTGCAGATCCTCCGAGACAGCGGGTTCCTCATTCGTGGCTCGACCTCGGCGAGCGACGTGTTCGAGGTCACCAGCTTCCTCACGGTGCGCTGGTCGTATCAAGTGTTCGCGGCCTTCGGCGTCCTCATCGGGGTGGTGCTCGTCGTCGCGCAGGTGCTCGTGCTCGACGCGCGCCGGCGCTCGCGTCAGGCGGCGTCAGTGGTCGGCCGGCGAATGGGACTGAGGCTCGGCGAGGAAGCGACCGCGATCTTCGTCGAGCTGGTCGTGCCGTTCGTCCTCGGCGCCCTCATCGGCTTCGCGGCGGCGGTCGCGATCGTGCATCTCGCCATTGGGCATCTCGATACCTTGCGGAACCTCGAGCCGCCCACGCGGGTGGTGGTCGATCTGACGAGCATCGGGGCTGCAGTGCTCGTCGGGATGGTGGCCTTGCTCGCGCTCGCAGGCATCGGAACGATTGCCGTTGCGAGGGTGAAGCCGATGGAGGCGATGCGCGGTGCCGACTGAGCCCATCGTTGTCGTCCGCGGAGATCGGCTCACGCGCCGGTTCACGACTCCCTCGGGGACCGTGATCGCACTCGACGACGTCGATGTCGAGATGATGGCCGGATCACTCACGGTCGTGGCTGGACCCTCGGGGTCGGGCAAGTCGGTGCTGCTCTCGATGATCTCGTGCACGGACCGGCCGAGTGCGGGGCAAGTGCGAGTCGCCGGTGCCCTCGTCACGGACCTGGGTCGGCGGGCGCGTCGCCGCTTTCGCCAGGAGCATCTCGGCATCGTCCTGCCGCAACCGTCCGACAACCTGCTCGACTCGGCGAGCGCGCTCGAGAACGTGCGGTGGGCGTTGAGGGTGCGTCGCGGGAAGGCGGCCGCACGCGGCGCGACGGAGGCTGCCCAACCGCTGATGGAGGACGTCGGCATCGCAGGCCTCGGCCACAAGCACACGCGCCAGCTGTCGGGCGGTGAGCAACAGAGACTCGCCCTCGTCTGCGCGCTGATGGGCAACCCCGACGTCCTGGTCGCCGATGAGCCGACGGCGTCACTCGACGCGACGAGCTCGATGGCGGTCGTCGCCGCTCTGCGAGCGCTGGCGGCGCGGGGCATCACGATGATCGTCGCCACACACGACCAGCACGTGATCGACGTGGCCGATCACGTCCTCCGCCTCGATCACGGCAGGAGGGTCGCATGAGCCTCGCCGCCGATGTCCTCGTCGCGGTCGACCGCGTCGAGAAGCACTGGGACGAGACGTCGGGTTTGCAGGCACTGACAATGGAGGTCCGGGCGAGGGAGCTGGTCGTCGTGCGAGGACGCTCCGGCACCGGAAAGAGCACGCTCCTCGCGATGATCGCCGGGTGGTGCCCTCCCGACCGCGGCGTGGTCGCCTGGGGCCCTGCCTTCGACGGCTGCGACGTCACCGCGTGGGACCAGGTCGCGGTCGTTCCGCAGGTCCTCGCGCTCATGGGAGAGCTGTCGGCGCGCGAGAACATCGAGGTCGCACTACGAGGGTGCGGCGTGAGCCGCGCCGCCGCCCGCGAGCGGGCCGACGAGGTCATCGACGCGTTGCTCCTCGACGAGCTCGCGCAACGCGCCCCTGGCGAGACGTCACTCGGGCAACGCCAACGCACGGCGCTCGCCCGTGCGATCGCGGTCGAGCCGAAGCTCTTGCTCGCCGACGAGCCGACGAGCCATCAGGATGCGGCGAGCGCTCGCCGCGTCGTGGACGTGCTCCGCCTGCGAGCCGAGGTGGGCGGAGGGTTGCTGGTCACGACCCACGACGAGATGCTCGTCGCCGCGGCCGACCGCGTCATCGACCTCGACGAGATCTTCGGCTGACCTCGCTCAGTCGCCGGCGAGCCGCCAGGCGTACGCGAGGGCCTGGCGCAAGGAATCGGTGAAGGCGGTGCCCTTCCACGCGATGTCGAACGCGGTGCCGTGGTCGACCGAGGTGCGGATGATCGGGAGGCCGAGCGTCACGTTCACGCCCTCTTCGAAGGCGAGCAGCTTCATGGGCGCGTGACCCTGGTCGTGATACATGCAGACGATCGCGTCGTACCGTCCCCGGTGCACTGCTTCGTGGAACACGGTGTCCGCAGGGTGCGGACCGGACGCATCGATGCCCTCGCTCTGCGCCGCCGCGATCGCAGGACTTATGTGCTCCGCATCCTCGGTGCCGAACAGCCCGTGCTCGCCGGCATGAGGGTTCAGACCGCACACCGCGATGCGGGGAGCCGGGAGAAATCGAGACAGAGCGGCGTGCGTCAGCTCGATGACGTCGAGCACCCGATCGACCCGCACGCGTTCGATCGCCTCGCGCAACGCGCAGTGCGTGCTCACGTGGGTGACCGCGATCGCCCCGTTCGTGAGCATCATCGTCACCCGTGGCGCCCCGCAGAGCTCGGCGATCATCTCGGTGTGCCCGACGAACTGCGGGTCGGAGAGCTGCGTCGCCTCCTTGTTCATCGGCATGGTCACGAGCCCCGCGACGCGGCCCGTCAACGCGTCGATGGTCGCTCGTTCGACATACGCCCGCGCCGCTGCGCCCGCTTCCGCGCTGAGCTCACCCGGTCGGTGATGCGTCGGGCGAAGCATGCGGAGGTCGACGACGTTCAGGTCACCCGGCACCATCTCAGACGGCAGATCGATCGCCCGGATGCCGACCGACGTGCCGAGCAGGCGCTGGCCCGAGTACAGGATGCTGGCGTCGCCATAGACGACGACGTGATCGCCGAGGCCGCCTTCAGCAGCGGTGCGCAACACGATCTCGGGACCGACGCCCGACGCGTCGCCCATCGTGATCGCCATCGGCAACGAACCGCTCACGCGAGTGCTCCCGCGAGCAGGTCGACGAGCGTCGACCGGGTCCCGAACCCGCCCGGCTTCGTCAGCACCAGCGGCCCGGTCTCACCCCAGGGCAGGCTCCAGGCCACGCCGGGTGCGACGCGTGCCGCCGACCGAGACCACCGCGTCGCCCAGCACCTCGGCCGTGGTGTCGCCCCCGACCAACACGACGGTACGAAAGCGGTTCGTGTCGAGCGCGCGCAGCGCTCGCTCGCCGAGCGCCGCCGCCACCGCCCCAGGGTCGCCGCCTTCGTCCGATTCCGGGACGAGCACGATCGCCCCCGCCGACTCCGCCGCTGCGACTTGCGCCAGGGCCATCGGATGCAGGCTCCCACACACGATCAGCGCGGGGCCGACGCGCTCGGGCACCGCGGCTCCCCTCCCGCGGGTTTCGAGACCCGCTGCGACGGCGCTCGCGATCGTCGCCGCGGTCCCGGCGAGCACGACGTCGCTTTGGCCCGCCCACTGCGCCACGACGATGCGCAGGTCGTCGTCGGTGCTGGCGTCGCACACCGCGATCGCGCCTCGGCGCTCGTCGAGCCACGACGGCAAGGTGTCACTGGACACGACATCGACCGAAGTGGCTCCGGCCTGAAGCAGGTGGTCCGAGGGCCGGCTCGACTGCACCCCTCCGCGCAGGTCGCTCGCCGCCGCGCCGCTGCTCACGGGTTGGCCGTCGACGAGCACGACCCCGCCGACACAGGTTCGCCCCGCGGCGGGGAACGCGGGGACGACGAGCAACCGGCGACCCGACTCCACCTGTCGTCCGACCACCTCGTGAGCCCAATTGCCGCGCAAGGTCGAGTCGATCTTGTGGGCCGCGTCAGGGCCGACCGATGTCGCTCGGCGTGTTGCCTCTGCCGGCGGAAGATGGCGCGACGCGAGGTCGATCACGACGACGTCGCACCCTGGACGAGCCACCGTCCCGAGCGGCGTCACGGCGGACGCAAAGCCGAGGTCCGCGCACATGCCCGCCGTCTCCATCGCGCCGGTGCGGTCGTCGGCGACGACGAGCAGCGGGCTCACGGCGCGTCGAAGGGCAGCAAGCGGCCGTCCTCGCCGTGCAAGGCGAGGCCGCTCGCGCGCAGGCTCACTCCGGCTCGATCGCGCAGCTCTGCCCACACCGCGTCACTGACCCAGAGGTCCGCGCAGTGCAACGTGTCGACGACGCGCACGGCTCGCACCGAGTCCGTGTCGAGCACGCCGGCGCCACGTACGCACAGGTCCCACACCTGACGGTCGTCGTCGGCGACCAGCGGGAGCTTCCCGCGCAGCAGGAAGCCCGAGGTGACGATGTTCGTGCGCGTGACGTCGTGATCGATCGAGTCGGCGAACGCGCGCGGCACGACGTCGGCGAGACCCATGCCGCAGGCGTTGCCGTGCGAAGCCGCGGTCAGCCGATGGCAGCCGATCATCTTGATGTGAGGCCAGTCCGGTTCCGGCTCGCCGAGGATCATCGTGCGGCCGATGACGTTGGTGTCCATGCCGACGCCGCTGATGTCCTTGCCGAACCGATCGACGAGCAACACGTCGAGCTCCTCGACCGGAAGGCGCGGCATGTGTGCTCGGGCGAGGACGAGCAGCCCGGCTTCGACCTCGATGATGTCGGCTGCGGGGACGGCCTCGATCGCCATCACCTGCTCGAGCGCGTTCTCGACGATCGCGACGCCGAGCACGACATTCGCGTGGGCGAGCACCTGCGTCGCGATCTCCGGCATCAGTGTGCGCAAGCCCGACGAGCCGTGGGCGTGGATGCGCTCGGCCTGCACCTGGTTGCCCAGGCCGATCGCGATCATCTTCATGAGCCCGCTCTCGTAGGACCCGTGGAAGTCGGTGTGGGGCTTGACCCGGTTGACGACGATCGTCGCCGACGCCCGTGATGCCTCGGCGTCGAAGACGACAGGTCGCCCCCCGACCTCTGCGGGCAGCGCGATGACGTCCATGCCCGCGCGCACCGGGCAACCGAGCCCCGTCTCGTCCAGCCCGTACGAGGCGAGCACCTCGCGCTGGCCCTCGGCGGTCGCGCCGCCGTGACTTCCCATCGCCGACACCACGAAGGGCTCTGCACCTTGCGACCGAACCCACACGACGACCCGGCGGACGATCGACTGAAGGTCGACGATGCCCCGCGAACCGAGGGCGATCGCGACTTCGGTACCTGGCTGGAGCGGAACGCCGCATCCGCCGAGCGCTTCGTCGGTACGCCGGGCCACGTCGTCCAACGCCGGCTGGTCGAGTGCGATTGACACCCGATGGAACGGGACGCTCGGCGCAGTCCCCATGACGCCGAACTTACCGCCGGCAGCGCGAACGCGGGACAATGCGCGACCCACGATCCGCCCGCCCACAGTCCAGAGGAGACACGCCATGCCGACGTTGCTGCCCGAGCCCGTGCCGGTGCAGGCCGCAGGTTCGCCGCCGAAGCTCATCGACGAGCACGTCGGCTTGGTCTCCACGAACGACGACCGCCTGAGCATCGCGGTGATGCGGAGCCCGCAGGGGTGGAGCGAGCCACCGCAGACCCCTGACTTCGACGAGTGGACCGTCGTGCTGAAAGGTGTGCTCCTCGTCGAGCACGACGGCGCGGCGATCGCGGTCACCGAGGGCCAAGCGGTCCACGTGCCCGCGGGCGAGACGGTGCGCTATTCGACTCCCGATGCGGCAACGGAGTACGTGTCGGTGTGCCTGCCCGCGTTCGCTCCCGACCGGGTGCACCGCGCTTGATCCGCGCCCACTTCAACCATGCCGGCATGTCGACGACGCCGACTCCCGCGTTCGCGCGCGTCCTCGAGCACCTCGAGCTCGAGCAGCAGATCGGCGGTTACGAGGCTGCCGAGGCCGTCGAGTCCGAGCTCGCCGCCGTCGCGGAGAGCGTCGGCCGGTTGCTCGGGGCCGGCGCCTCCGAGGTCACCATCACCGAGAGCGCCACCGCTGCGTGGGAGTGGTCGCTGTGGGCGATGGCCGAGACCTTCGGGTGGGGCGCGAGCGACCGCATCCTCCTCGATCGGTTCGCCTACGCCACGATGGATGCCGGGCTCCGCCGCCTCGCGTTGGCACATGGCGTCGACATCGTCGAGGTCGGATCCCTGCCGGACGGGACGATCGATCTCGAGGCGCTCGACGACCTGGTCGACGATCGTGTGCGGCTCGTGCTCGTGACCCACATGCCCACGCATGTGGGGACGCTGACCGATGCGCCAGAGGTCGGACAGGTGCTCTCGGGGAGTGGCGCCATCTACGCGCTCGACATCTCCCAGACAGTCGGGCAGATGGCCGTCGATGTGCAGACGATCGGCTGCGACGTCGCGTTCGCGCCGGCCCGGAAGTTCCTGCGAGCTCCGCGCGGCACGGCGCTCCTGTACGTGCGTCAATCGCTCGCCGACCGGCTCGTTCCCCTCACGCCTTCGTTCGGCACCGAGGTCGACGAGGCGAGCGGCCACTTCGTCCTCGCATCCGGCCTGCGTCGCTTCGACCAGTACGAGAGTGGCTTCGCGACCCGTCTCGGTCTGGGCGTCGCGGCTCGCTTCGCAATGCAGATCGGGCTCGACGTGATCGCCGAGCAGGTCGAGCAGCGCAGCCGCGAGGTCTCCGACCTGTTGACCGGCTTCGACGGCATCCGCCTGGTGGGCGGCCGCGACAGCAGGGGCATCGTGTCGTTCGTACACACGTCGCGCGACCTCGTCGACATCCGCGCCCGCCTCGCCGCCGACGGCGTCAACGTGTGGGTCAACACGCCTGTGGGCACTCCTCGTGAGGACCGCGCCAACACCCTTCCGTCGGTGCGCGTGTCACCTCACTACGTCACGACGGGGGACGAGCTCGCCCGGCTCCGAGCGGCCCTCGCGCGGCTCTGACCTCTCTACAGTGCGGCCTGTGCCTTCGCCCCTGTCGCTCGAGTGGTTCGGCTGCACCACGTTTCGCGTCCGCGTCGCCGGCCTCACGTTGTGGTTCGACACCTACCTCGATCGCCCCGCCTCGATCCCCGACGTCGGGCTCACGTCGGGACAGGTCGACACCGCCGACTTCGCGTTCATCAGCCACGCGCACTACGACCACATGCTCGGCGCCGACACCGTCGCGGCCAACACCGGCGCGACGATCGTCGGTTCGTACGAGACGACGCGGGTGCTGCGCGAGAACAAGGTTCCGGCGGCCCAGCTGCTCCCGGTGTCTGGCGGCGAGACGATCGACTGTGGTCACGACGTGCGGGTGCGCGTGTTCCCGTCGCTGCACTCCTGCCTGTTCGCGAAGGCCAACCCCGACTCGGGCGCCGAGTGCCTCGGCGATCTCGGGGTCAGCCATCAGGAACGAGCTGCTCGCGTCGCCGCGCTGTTCGAGGCGCTGCCGTCGATGGCGCCCGAGCTCGTGCGCTACCTCCAGTCGACCGAAGGGCACAGCTCACGCGTCGACGGCGGGCAGCTCAACTACCTGGTCGAGACCCCGGACGGATCAATTCTCGTGAACGCGAGCTCGGGCTGCTGGACGGGCATCCTCGGCGGCCTGCGTCCCGATGTCGCAGTGCTCGCCCTCGCCGGACGCCCCAACGTCGACGGCGAGCCCCACCAAGGCACCCTCGCTCAGTTCCTCGTCCGCGAGGTCGAGCTCGTGCAGCCTCAGAAGGTCGTCTTCTGCCATCACGACGAGCTGATGCCTCCCCTGTTCCCGGGTGTCGACACCGGCGAGGCGATCGCCTCGCTCGCGCGTGACGCGTCATACGCCCGCTACGTCGAGCTGCCGTACTCGGAACCGGTGTCGATCCTGCGCTGAGCCGCGCCGGTCACCGGCGGGGGTCACCGGCGGGGGTCGACCCAGCCCGTGCGCGTGAGCCAGCGGCCGCCGCCGCGTAGGTGCTGCACGATCGCCCGCTCGAGTGTCGTGCGCTGGGGCACATCGTCGATCGACTCGGGAACGCGGTCGAACACAAACAGCATGATGTCGCGCCCGTCGTCGCTGGCACCGTCGACGACGTGGAAGCGACGCTGGAACTGCACGATGTTCGAGTCGGCCCGGAGGTAGTCGGCGAGCTGCTCGTCGAGCAGCCACGACGTGCAGGTCGCGACTCGGAAGTCGTGGTCGGGGAAGTGATCGCCCACGAACGATGCCGCCAGCGCGAATGACTCGTCGCACGCGGCAGGGGTGAGTGGGCCGGTCGCGGGGATGTGCACTCCCAGCGTCGCGTCGCCGGTGCGGAAGCCGGGGTCGTCGCTCTCGGGCCAGAACGCGGGCCCCGCGATGCCGCATCGCAGGTGGTAGAGGTGGAACTGCAGACGGCCGAGCGCGTAGAGCACACCCAGGAAGTGGGGAACGAGCCACCACTGCAGATCGAGGCCGGTGGTCCCCCGTCGATTGCGGTGCACGACGAGCTGCTGACCGAGGTCGGCGAGCGTCGCCCACGAGACGTCGTCGGGCACACCTCGTTCCCGGTGGTAGGCGCGCGTCGTATCCACCATCGACGCGAACACGAAGATCCAGAAGCAACGGCCCTGGAGGTCGAGCGCACGCGGCAGCGAGGGGCACTCGACGAACGCATCCCCTTCACCCATGTGCGGCGCGAACCGGGCGTGACACCGCTCGAGGAGCCACCACAGCTCGGCGTCGCGACAGGGATCGGGCCAGACGCTGAGCACGGGCTCGAGGTCGACCTCGGGCACCCCGAGCCGCACGAGCAAGTCGGCGGCCGCCTCACCGGTCGGCAACGCGAACGCCGGCAACGGCTCGACCTCGTCGAGCGCCCCCAACCACGAGTCGTAGCGGGGCCCGAGCCCGAGCGCCTTGGCCACCGCGTCGACGTCCACTGCGCCAGTCTCACCGCCCCCGGCGTTCTCGGTCGCGATGACGGTCAAAATTGACGGCTGACGCGACCGAGAACTGGAAGCCTGTCGCTCGATGATCTTCGTGACGGTCCTCCGCCGCCGTGGCCAAGCCACGGACAACATGGGGATGGCATCAGCTCGATCCCCGCTGGGCGCAGCAGCTCGTCGCTGACGCGGGGCTCGGCCCCGGCGATCTCGTCGTCGACGTGGGGGCCGGTTGGGGAGCGCTCACGCGCCCGCTGGTCGAGACCGGCGCGCGCGTCATCGCGGTCGAGCTGCATCCCCGCAGAGCGGCCCACCTGCGCGCGGAGCTCGGCGACGACATCGTCGTAGTGGAAGCCGACGCGGCCGACCTCCGCCTCCCGCGGCGCGACTTCCACGTCGTCGCGAACCCGCCGTTCGGGATCACGAACGCCCTCGTCCGCCGCCTCGTGCAACGCGGAAGCCGCCTCGTCAGTGCGCACCTCGTGCTCCAGGACTGGGCCGTCCGTCGCTGGCAGAGCCCGGACGCGCCGGGCGCGGCGCGCTGGCAGCAGACCTACGACGTCATGGCGGGACGAGCGCTCCCGCGCACGGCGTTCCGCCCCGCCGCACCGCGCAGCGGGCGGGTGCTCGTGATCCGACGTCAGACGCGAGCGAGCGGCGCCGGCAGACCGCGGGCACCGACCTCGGCCGCCGGCACGAGGAAGATCGTGCCCTCCCGCTCCGGATGAGCGGTGTTGTCCGCGGTGACCACGATGAGGTCGGACAGCTCGGGGCCCGCGAACACGAGGCTCGTCACGGCTTCGGCAGGGACTGCGACGGACCGATCGGACGAGCCATCGGGTGCGAAGCGCTCGACCCGGCTGCCGCCATACACCGCGACCCACACGCCGCCGTCGGTGTCCACCGCAAGTCCGTCGGGCACACCGCCCTTGACTCGAGCGAACACTTGGCGGCTCTGCGCATCGACGTCGCCGTTGTCGTCGATGTCGTGGACGAGGATCGACTGGATCGCCGAGTCGGAGTGGTAGATCCGCCGCCCGTCGGGCGAGAAGCCGATGCCGTTCGTCAGCCCCACATCTCCGTAGATCTGCGTCGCGGTGCCATCGGTGTCGATGCGATAGGCCTCGCCGGGCTTGCGGTCCTCGCCCACACTGAACGGATCGTCACGCAACGAGCCCACGTACACGCGGCCCGCGGCATCGGTGAAGAGGTCGTTGAACCCGCCGACATCGGGAAGCTCGAAGACGATGCGGGTCTCGCCGTCACGGACGTGGCAGATGTTGCGGCCCGACATCACCAGACCCCCGTCCGCATGCACGGCGATGCCGCCGACACCGCGCCGCTTCGGCACCGCGATCGTGACCGATCCGTCGGGACCGAGGCAGTGCACACCGCCGCGAGTGACGTCACTGAAGTAGAGGTTTCCCTCGGCGTCGGGTCGCGGGCCCTCGATCAGCCCGAACCCCCAAGCCAGCATGTCGATCATGGGCGGACCGTAGCCCCGTCATCCGCGCTTCAACCGGGGCGACCTCGGGTAGAGGTGCGTCGTGAACGGCCATGCACCGCCGGGGCTGCGCTTCGGTGTCGACGACGAGCCCGGCATCCGCCGGCACGGGCATCGGCGCCCGACGTACACCGATGACTCGTCGGGGAAGGCCGTCCGCAATCGGAAGGTCCTCGACCGCATCGCGCACCTCGCGGTACCTCCGGCGTGGACCGACGTGTGGATCTCGGCGGATCCCCGCAGCCACGTGCAGGCGACCGGCCGCGACGCCCGCGGCCGCAAGCAGTATCGCTACCACCCGCGGTACCGCGAGCATCAAGAAGCAACCAAGTTCGAGCTCCTCGTCCCCTTCGGCCACGCCCTTCCCCAGCTACGGCGACGTCTCGACCGCGACCTGCGCCGCCACGGGGTCCCTCGCGAGCGAGTGGTCGCGGCGATCGTCGAGCTGCTCGATCGCACGCTGATCCGGGTCGGCAACGAGGAGTACGCCCGGGCGAACGGCTCGTTCGGGTTGACCACGTTGCGGAATCGGCACGTGCACGTCGAGGGCAGCCACCTGCGCATGCACTTCGCCGGCAAGAGCAAGAAGCAGTTCGACGTCAGCTTCGACGACCCTCGTCTCGCCCGGATCGTCACGCGGTGCCAAGACCTGCCGGGGCAGCTGCTCTTCCAGTACGTGAACGGCGATGACACGCCGCGACCCGTGCGCTCGTCCGACGTCAACGACTACTTGCGTGAGCACACTGGCATCGACGCGACCGCGAAGACGTTCCGGACGTGGAATGCGACTGTCTACGCGGCGGCTGCCCTCGCCGCGGTCCCGCCGCCGGAGACCGCTCGCGAGGGCCGCTCGACCGTGATGGAGATGCTGAGGGTCGTGTCGGCCGAGCTCAACAACACGCCCGCGGTCTGCCGGCGGAGCTACATCCACCCGTCCGTCATCGACGGCTACCTCGCCGGAGAGCTCGGCGAGCGGTGGGCGTCAGCGTCGGCGCGAGGATCTCGTTTGCTCTCGACGGAAGAGCGCAAGGCTCTGTCACTGCTCGACGTCGTCGTGACGTGACGGCCTGGCGCCGCGCCGGCGCTGTGAGATGACCCACACCTCGGCGGGACGCCCGAGGAAGTATGCGGGTGAGGTGGGCCGGCGAGGGACACGTGTGTCGTTCATGCTGATCTCCTTGTGATGAGAGCGGCCCGGTCGAGCCGCTCGGGACGTAGGACATAGAGGTCGCGGTCACGGACCTCGCGGTGGTGCTCGAGTAAGTCATCGAGGTCGTCGCGCACCGAGAGATGGCGCCCGGAGAGGACGTCGGCGTCACCGGCGGCGAGCCGCCGGATCAGCGCTACCGCGTCTTGCGGATCGTCGGCGTCGCGCTTCGCGAGCTCGTTGAGCGTCCACGCACGGATGTGCGCCTCGTAGGCCGTGGTCGGCTCGGATCGCTCGATCGTCTCGCTCATGCCGACCGGGAGCAGCCCGGGATGGACGCTGAACACGCTCACGCCGTGGCGCTGGGTCTCGTGTGCGACGTTCTCGGTGAGCTTGGCGATCGCGGCCTTCGACACTGAGTAGGCCGAGACGAGCGGCCAACGGTGCACGCCGGCCTGACTCGACATGTTGATGACCCGTCCCTTCCCCATCGCGACCATCTCGGGGATGACCATCTGCGATGCGAGGACGGTGCCGCGGAGGTTGACGTCGAAGGTCTCCCACCAGTCGTCGGCGTCGACCTCCCACAGGGGGCCGATAGGGCCCACGATTCCGGCGTTGTTGATCAGGAGGTCGATCGGACCGAGGGCCCGGCGGATCACCCCGATGGCCTTGCGAAGGTCGGACGCGTTCGTGACGTCGGCCATCGCCGCCCAACCGACGCCGCCCGCTGCGTAGACCAGGGTCGCGGTCTCGGCGAGCTCGGACTCGGAGCGGGCGATGACGCCGACGGCCACACCGGCCCGGGCCAGGTCGACGGCCACCATCCGGCCGATGCCTCGCCCGCCCCCGGTGATGAGGGCGACTGTGCTCGGGGCGCTGTTCGTTTCCATGAGGAGACGATGCGCTCGCCGCCCGGTGCCGGTCCTGAGCACGGGTTGCTCATCTTCGGCAGCGGCAGAAGCGGTTGAGCATCAATTGCTCAGGCGCGTCGGCGTGCCCTCCATCACAGTGATCACGTGACGCCCGCCCAGATCGCCGCCGTCGAGGAGACGTTCGGCCTCGTCGACCTCGAAGCCCTTGCCGACGACTTCTACCGGCTGGCGTTCGCGGCCGATCCCGCCCTGCTGGCGATGTTCGTGAGCGACCCCGGTGAGCAGCGGGATCGCTTCGCGACCGAGCTCGAGGAGATCGTCGAGTCGATTCGGACGCTCGAGACCTTCGAGCCCCGCGTGCGGTCGCTCGGGCTCCGTCACCGCGAGTACGGCGTTCGGTCCGGTCACTACAAGGTCATGGGCGACGCCCTCATCGCGGCACTTCGAGACGCCGTCGGCGAGGCCTGGACTCCGGACGTCGAGGAGGCGTGGAGGCTCGCCTACAACCTCACCGCCGAGACGATGATGCTCGGCGCGCTGGGCGAGGAGCCGTCTACCCGCCGTCGCTGACGTCGGCGAGCGCGCTGGCGAGCTCCTTGCGGCTTCCCACGCCCAGCTTCGAGTACACGTTCTGCAAGTGGTTGTTCACCGTGCGGACCGACAAGAACAGCCGGTCGGCGATGTCCTTGCTCGACACCCCTTGCGCCGCGAGCGTGGCGATGTCGCGCTCGCGCGGAGTGAGGGGCGTCACCATCACGGGGATGGTGAGGGCCGGCGTGCGTGCGCCTTCGCAGACTCCGCGAGCGTCGAGGCCCGCACACTCATCGCCGCTGATGCGCGGCGATCGCCGCTGTGCTGCAGCGCTTGCGCCGCCTCCGCTGCGGCTTCGGCCGCGAGGAGCAGCGCGCCGATCGACTCGAACTTGTCGGCCGCGTCGATGAGCCCCTCGGTGCGCCGCGACGCGGCCGCCTCGGCATGCATCGCGTACGCGGGGACGAGCTGCCCTTCGCAGATGTCGGCGAGCTCCTCGAGGCGGCCGACGACCGACGCAGGATCACCGAGTCGGACGATCTCGTGCAGCAGCCACGCCTCGGCCCCGCGGTAGCCCGCACCACGAGCGAGCTCCGCCGCATCATGGAATGCCGCGCGCGCCGCTGGCAGGTCGCCGCGGGCGACGAGAGCCCAGCCCCGGCCGAGCTCCTGTTCGGCGAGAGCAAAGCCGAAGGGGGGAGCTGGGCGGCCTCGCGCGCGGCCTCGGCCGCGGTCGCTTCGTCGCCCGCACAGGCAGCCGCCGCCGCGAGCTCGGACAGCACGAGGCGACGGGGCCCGTCGAGCCCGCTGTCGAGGCATCGCGCGGCGGCCTCGCCGAGCCAACGGCAGGCCGTCTCGACCTGACCGCTGAGCAGCGCACAGCGTCCCTGCTGCTGCGCGAGCCACATGAACGCGTCGGGTGGGGCCGAGGGAGGCATCGCTTGATACGCGCCGGACGCGAGGGCCGAGGCCTCGGCGAGGCGGCCGCACTCGGCCAACGCGTACATCCGCGTGATCAGGTGGACCTCGGGAGTCGGGATGGCGATCTGGTCGGGGAGGTCTCGCTGCTCGGCGAACGCGCGCAGGGCCTCTTCCGCTGCCGTCGCGCTCTTCCCGATCGCCACCAGCGCCGGGAGCTCGGCGTGTGCGCGCAGCGACCGCTCGCGCGCATCCCGAGGCGGGTCCGCGGACTCGAGCACCGAGAGGATGTCGAGGGGACGTCCGGAGTAGGTGAGCAGCATCGCCTCGTTCAGCGTGAGCTCGCTGTGCGACGGATGACCGCTGAGCCGATCGCGGGCAGCACGGTTGTGCTCCAGTGCTTCGGTGGGCTTCGAGAGACCCCACATCAGGTTGCGGGTGTGCAGCTCGATGATCGGCACCAGGAGGGCGTCGTCGTCGGCGGCCGCCGCCTCCGCCGCTTGCAGCACCCGCTCCGCTTCCTCGAAGTCGCCGAGCTCGTGGAGCGCCTCGCCGAGCAGCAGCCCCACCTCGGGCGTGACTCCCTCGAGCGCCGCGGCTCGGCCGAGCCGCGCGACCTGGGCGAAGTCGTGGCCGTAGCGCGCCAACCGGGCCGCCTTCAGAAGCAGATCGGGGTCCGCGGTGCCGGTCGCCTCGAGCCGCGCGGCCGCCACGCGGATCGCGTCTTCGCGGCGACGAGCGCCGTGCGCTTCGATGCGGTCGGCCAGATCGAGCAACAGCCGGCGACGCGTGAGCCCAGGCATCGTCGCCCGCAGGATCTCGCCGTACAACGGGTGCGAGAGGCTGACCTGTTGACGGCGACCATCGGCACGCACGGTGAGGAGGCCCCAGCGATCGAGCGCTTCGAGAGCGTCTCGCCCGACGGCCGCCTCGAGGATGGCCAAGCCAGTCGGCTCCCAGACCGCGAGCTGCTCGAGCGCCTCGCGGGCGTGGGGATCGAGCGACGCGAGCCGCGCCGAGACGAGCTCGTGGAGCCTCGGGGTCGTGACGAGTGGACCGGTCAGGCGCCACACCCCGCGCTGGTCGAGCAGGTGCCCGCGCTCGAGCGCGCCGAGCACGAGCTCGCGGACGAGCAGGACGTTGCCCTCGCTTGCTGCCCAGATGTCTCCCGACGTGGTCGCCTCGACCGGTCCGCCGAGCACGAGGTGGAGGAGCGTGTCGATCGCCGGCCGGTCGAGGTCGAGTAGGTCGATGCGGCGAACCCGCGCTCGGTGCCACAGCGACTCGAGCCCGGGCGGCACCGGCTCGGGTGTACGGACGGTTGCGACGAGGAAGACGAGATCTGCATCGACGAGCTGCGCGACGAGCGCCGCCGACGTTCCGTCGAGCAGGTGGAGGTCGTCGACGAACAGGACGAGGGGGCCGTCATTGGCCAGGTCGAGGACGACCGGGCGCACGGCGGCGACCACGGCGACGAGGTCCACACGATCGTCGGCGATCCCGGCGGGGAGAAGGTGCGCGAGCGCGCCGAGCGGCGTCTCACGCGCCCCTTCCGTCGCTGTTGCCCGCGACACGTTGCGTCCTTGTTGGTCGGCGAGGGCGAGGCACTGGTCGGCGAGGCGCGTCTTGCCCACGCCCGCTGGGCCGTGGATCACGAACCCGTGCGCGCGCGGGTCAGCGAGCGACGCGAGGAACGTCTCGAGCTCGTCGTGCCGGCCGACGAGCGGCCACTGCAGCGGGAGCATGGCCATCGCGCGAACCGTACCGGCCTACTCACCCGACCGTCTCGGAGAAGTTGAGCAATCGGTGCTCGGGTCAACCCGCTCGCTGGCGTTGTCCACTCGACCCATGAAGACACCCATGAACATCCTGGACTTCCTCGACCGCGCCGAGACCGCGTTCGGCGACCGCATCGGCATCGTCGACGAACCCGATCAACCTGCGTCGAGCTGGGGCGAGCTGACCTGGAGCGAGGTGGGCGTGCGAGTGCGAGCGATGGCCGCAGGTCTCGACGCGCTCGGCGTCGGCTTCGGCGAGCGGGTCGCGATCGTCTCCCAGAACAGCGCCCGCCTCCTGACCGCCCTGTTCGCCGTATCGGGCTACGGACGCGTCGTCGTGCCGATCAACTTCCGTCTCAACGCCGACGAGGTGCGCTACATCGTCGAACACTCCGGCGCGTCGATGCTCCTCATCGATCCCGAGCTCGATGAAGCCCTCGCTGACGTCGAAGCTCCGCTCCGGTTCGTCATGGGCGAGGAGACCGATCGCGTGCTGATGCGCTACGACCGCGAGCCGATCCCGTGGGGAGCGAGCGAAGACGCGATCGCATCGATCAACTACACGAGCGGCACGACCGCCCGACCCAAAGGTGTGCAGCTCACGCACCGCAACCTCTACATGAACGCGATGACGTTCGGCTGGCACACCGGCGTGAACGACCGCGATGTGTACCTGTGGCCAGTGCCGATGTTCCACTGCAACGGCTGGGGCATGGTCTACGCGATCACGGGGATGGGTGGTCGCCACGTGATCCTTCGAAGGGTCGACGGCCACGAGATCTTGCGCCGCGTCGAGGAGCACGGGGTGACGTTCATGGGCGGAGCGCCCGCCGTCGTGAACCTCATCTTGACCGCTGCTGCGAATCACCCCGGAGGCTCATGGCGACCCGGCCAAGTGCGCATGGTGGTCGGAGGCGCGCCGCCCCCGACGAGCACGATCGAGCGCGTCGAGACCGAGCTCGGTTGGGAGTTCATGCAGGTCTACGGCCTCACCGAGACGTCTCCCTTGCTGACGCTGAACCGCCGCCGAGCGGAGTGGGACGAGCTCACGCCGACCGAGCGGGCTCGCATGCTCGGGCGCGCCGGTGCACCTGCGATCGGCGTGAAGGTGCGGGTCGACGATGAAGGCGAAGTGCTCGCCCGCGGCAACGTCGTGTTCGGCGGCTACTGGCTGCAGCCCGAAGCGACTGCTGACGCGTTGAAGGATGGTTGGTTCCACACCGGCGACGGCGGACGGATCGACGGTCAGGGGTACCTGACGATCTCCGACCGCAAGAAGGACGTGATCATCACCGGCGGCGAGAACGTGTCGTCGATCGAGGTCGAGGACGCGCTCTACCAGCATCCCGCGGTCGCGGAAGCGGCGGTGTTCGGCGTCCCCGACATCAAGTGGGGCGAGACGGTCAAGGCGCTGGTCGTGCTGAAGCCCGGGATGGCCGCGACCGAGGCAGCGCTGATCGCGCACTGCCGAGCGCTGCTCGCCCACTACAAGTGCCCGACTTCGATCGACTTCGGGGATGGCCTCGCCCGGACCGCGACCGGCAAGGTGCAGAAGTTCAAGCTCCGGGCGCCCTACTGGGAGGGACGGACGCGGATGGTGAGCTGACCCTTAGCGTGGCGGCATGACCGATGCCGCGCTGACCGACGAGACTCTCGATGCGTTGCGACAGTCCGTGGAGCGTCTCCACGGACTCGTCGCGCCGATGGACGACGCGCAGCTCGAGGCCCAGGCC
Organism: uncultured Acidimicrobiales bacterium; assembly: GCA_963802505.1. Classification (GTDB taxonomy): domain Bacteria; phylum Actinomycetota; class Acidimicrobiia; order Acidimicrobiales; family DATKAS01; genus DATKAS01. The sequence continues at coordinate 733,870 of CAWDJB010000002.1, forward strand.
TATCCGAAGGAGTGGCGGGTCGCCGAGGTGTTGTCGCACCTCGGCTCGAGCGCGGTGATCGGGTCCGAGCGCTTCACGCGCGGCTTGCGAGGTGAGTCGATGGCCGACGCCTTTGCGCCGGCGGTGTGGGAGGCATGGAACGCGAAGTCGCCGAGAGCGAAGGCCGACGACGCGCTCGTCGCCGACCACGCCCTGCTCGACCAGCTTCTCGGCGCGACCGCCACCGAGCGGTCGAGCTTCGCGTTCAGCATGGGCCCCATGCAGTTCGACTTCGGCGGACTGGTCGGCCTGAGGGTCAACGAGCACACGTTGCACACGTGGGACATCGAGGTGGTCGACAACCCGGCCGCAGAGCTGGCGCCGAGTGGCACGCGGCTCGTCATCGACAACCTCGAGCTCGTCGGACGGTTCACCGGGAAGGCGCAGAGCGACGGGCGCGCTGTGAAGGTGCACACGACCGATCCGGAACGCGACTTCACGGTGACAACGGGCCCCGATGCGGTCGCGCTGGCGCCCGGCAGTGGCGGCGATCCCGAGCTCACGATGCCGGCCGAGGCGTTCATCCGCATCGTCTACGGCCGCCTCGATCCCGCGCACACACCGGCCGTCGACGGCGATGCCGCGCTGCTCGACCAGCTCCGGGCGACCTTCCCGGGTCCCTGAGCACGGACTGCGCTCAACGGGGCGGCGGGAGGGCGCGCCACTCGACCGGCACGTCGCGCATCAGGAAGGCCGAGTCGGGGATCGCGGTGTCCGGCGGGAAGACCGACGACGACACACGTTCGATCGTTGCCGCCTGCGTCTGCGACTCCGTCGTGCGCGCGTCGAGCCCGTCGAGCAACCCGCCGTGACGCCGCAGTGAGTAGCTCACCGCCCCTCGGCGGAAGAACCGCTGCGCATCATCGGTCGACGCGAACAGCGCGCTGCCGCTGAGGTCAGCCGCGGCGACGACAGAGGCGTCCGCGAAGCTCCTGCCGTCGCGACTCTCGAACGCGACCCGGAGCTCCGGGCGATGGTCGGAGACGGCAAACGTCGCCCGCTCGTGGTGTCCCGGGAAGAGACGATCGCCGAGAGCGGCGGTCAACCGCGAGCTGCTGTGCCGGGCGACGACGAAGAACCCGGTCGCGGAGCGTCCCCCTTGGTTCCACTCCACTGCGATCCGGTGCGCGGCGTGCTCGAGCGCGAGTCCGGTCGCTGCCGGAAACCCCCGAGGGCGAAGGTCGGTCACCCGGTCGAGCGAGATCGATCCCACCGCGAACCCGTTCACGAGCAGCAGTGAGAACGGCGCCGGCACCAGGTACATCGAGGGCTCGGGCGCGAGCCGAAAGGCGATGAGGAGCCGCCGGGCGAGGGTCGCCTGCAACACGGGGGTGCGCACGTCGACCATTCGCGCCAGCATGCCCGGCGCACGCGGCATACTCGACGGGTGCGTGGCGAAGAGCCCACCTACCGCAAGCGGCAGGGCGTTGCGGGCGCGATGCTCGCCGGAGCGATGATCGCGGTCCGCGACATCCTCGAGATGCCGAAGGACGACAGGCCGTCATCATCGAGGCGTCGAGTGAGCCCGAGGACATCGACGACGGCATGAACTTCGTCGTCGACGCGAACACGATCGCCTACACCCCGCCCATGCCGCGGCACCGCGCGCCACGCGACTCGCGCGCCCAGGTCTGACCAGTCAGACGAGCACCGAGCCACCGGCGACGTCGAGGACGACGCCGGTGATCCAGTCGGCTTCGTCGGAGGCGAGGAACACGGCGGCCTGAGCGACATCGTCAGGAGTGCCGAGACGGCGAATCGGATGTTCCCCGACGAGCTGTTCCTGCATGTCCTTCGGGATCATCGTGAGGTTGCTCTCGGTCAGGATCGTCTCGGGCGCGATGCAGTTCGCCCGAACGCCGAAGGGTCCTGCCTGCGCCGCGAGATCCTTCGTCAAGAGCTCGACGCCCGCCTTCGCCGAGGCATACGCGATCGGGCTGCGCGGGTTCGGGCGACGCGCGGCGGCCGACGACACAGTGATGATGTTGCCGCGGCCGCGCTGCTTCATCCCGGGGAGGAAGCTCTTGATCGTGAGGAAGGTCGCCGTGAGGTTCGCGTCGACGGACGCGTGCCACTCGTCTTCGGTCAGGTCCTCGACCGGCCCGGGACGCACTGGGCTGCCGCCGGCATTCGCGACCACGATGTCGGCCGGACCGAAGTGCTCCTCGATGGTGTGTCGCATGCGCTCGATGTCGTCGAAGCTCGTGACATCCGCGGCAACGGGGACTGCTTCGCCTCCCGCCGCGACGATCTCCTTGCAGACCGCGTCGATCGCTGCCGCATCACGGCCGTTGACAGCGACCCGCGCTCCTTCGTGCGCGAAGCGAACCGCGATCGCAGCACCGATGCCACGGGAGCTCCCCGTGACGAGGGCGACCCGGCCGACGAGCGCGCTCACGAGGGTGCCCCTGGGGTACCCGCGATGAAGCTGTACTGGATCGCCGCGATGCGCCAGTCGCCGTCGTCACGGACCATCGTGAACCCGACTCGCTCGTCGGGAGGCGTGGGCTGACCCTGGAACTTCCCCTTCGCGTGCTGGTGCCCGACGACGAACGCGGCGTCGCCGTACTGGCGGATCGTCACGTCGTCGACGTCGACCTTGTCGTACTGCAGGCCGCCCTCGAACCGAGCGAGCCACGCCGGCTTCGGCAACGTGAAGCCGACCGGCCCGATGCCGACGAACTCGTCGGTCAGCAACCGGTCGAGCGCGTCGACGTCGCCGTGCTGCTCCGCATCGGCCCACGTGGTCAGCACGTCTTGGAGGTCAGTGGTCATCGGATTCTCCTTCCCCCGTGGCGTTGGCCACGAGTCGGTCCAGCAGGGCTCGCAAGGTCGACAGCTCCTCGTCGGTGAACCCCGCGCGCAGCGTGCGGTCGAAAGCCTGAACCCGCCCCAGAAGGGAGCGGAACTCGCGCTCACCCGCGTCGGTGAGGTCGACCCGCTGGGCGCGACGGTCCTGGGGGTCACGTGCACGCGTGACGAGGCCGGCGGCCTCCATTCGGTTGAGGTGGTGGGTGAGCGTGGCGCCCTCGATGCCGACGTCCGCCGCCACGTGCCGCTGCGTCCCGTGTCGCGCTCCTTTGACTGACGCCAGGACGAGCCACGCCGGGAGGGTGCCGCCCGCCTCGGCGAGGGCGTTGTCGAACGCCCGGCTCAGCGCCCGGGCCTGCCGGCTGACGAACAAGCCGATGGGCTCGACGACGGGTGCTGCCATGGCCAATAGGTTAGACCTCAAATCATTTGATGTCTAATCATTTTGCGGAGTAGTGCAACCTTGCCCTTGAGGTTGAATGGTTCGATGCCGCAAGAGTTCGAGGGGGACCTTGCGGGGGCTGTGTTCTGGGGGGCCGATCTCACCGGCGCTCGCTTCCGCGACGTCAACCTCACCGACGCGAGGATCAGCCATTCCTGGCTGGTCAATGTCGACATCGACGCGCTCGTCGACAGGGTTGTCATCAACGGGGTCGACGTCACGGCGTACGTGAACGAGCGTGACCCGTGGTACCCCTTGCGAGCGATGCTCCGCCCGTCGGACCCGGACGGCATGCGCACAGGGTGGGCCGCCCTCGAAGCTGAGTGGGCGAAGACGATCATCCGGGCGCAAGCGCTCCCAGAGTCGGCGCTGCACGAGTCGGTCAACGGCGAGTGGACGTTCGTCCAGACGCTGCGACATCTTGTCTTCGCGATGGACAAGTGGTTCACGGTGCCAATCCTCGGAGAGAGCTTCCACCCGATCGGGTTGCCGAACAGCGGATCTGTCGACTTCCCGTGGCCCGGTCTCGACTACGGCCTGACGCCTTCGGTCTCGGAAGCGCTCGCCGTGCGTGCGGAACGTGCCATGCGCTTTCGCGACTTCCTCACATCGGTTGCAGCCAGCGACTTCACACGACCGATCGACGTGCTCGAAAACGGCACGACCCCATTGCAAGAGTGCATCTTCACCGTCTTCGAGGAAGAGTTCTGGCACAACCGCTACGCGCAGCGCGACCTCGCTCAGCTGGAAGCCGCGAGATGATGGCGCGGTGAGATCACTCGCCAAGCTCGTCGTCGGCCTCGTGCTCGCTCTCGCGGTGGCCGCAGTCGTCTTCGTCACCGGGATGCGGTCGAAGTCACCAGTCGTACTGAACGCAGTTCGCCGCACGGGTCGGGCCACGAAGGGGTTCGTGCTGCCGCGGGCGGGCATCGCGGGCTCGCCCTACGCGATCGTCCGGCACATCGGCCGGACGTCAGGACGCGAGTACGAGACTCCTATGCAGCCGGTGAAGACGGACGACGGCTTCGCGGTGGCGCTCCCCTACGGGCCGAACACCGATTGGCTCAAGAACGTGCTCGCGGCGGGAAGGGCCACGCTCGTGTTCGACGGCGAGACCTACGAGGTCGATCGTCCCGAGGTCGTGTCGATGGACGACGCCAATCGCCTCTTCCCCGAGCGCGAGCAGCGCATGCACGAGCTGTTCCGCGTTGCAGACTGCCTGCTCCTTCGGAAGGCAGTGCCCGTCACACGTTGAAGCGGATCTCCAACGTGTCGCCGTCCTGCACCTCGTAGTCCTTGCCTTCGACGCGGAGCTTTCCCGCGTCCTTCGCCTTGTTCCACGATCCGAGCGAGAGCAGCTCGTCCCACCTGATCACCTCGGCGCGGATGAAGCCGCGCTGGAGGTCGCTGTGGATCACGCCCGCGCACTCCGGTGCCTTCGCACCGGCGCGGAAGGTCCAGGCACGGCTCTCCTTGTCGCCGGTCGTGAGGAACGTGCGAAGCCCGAGAAGGTGATAGGCCGCGGAGATCACACGCGGCAACGCGCCCTCACCGAGGCCGAGCCCGTCGAGCAGCTCGGCCCGCTCCCCGGCATCGAGCTGTGCGGTCTCCGCTTCCAGCTGCACGCACGCGGCGAGCACGTCGGCCGCGCCACTGAGCTCGCCGGCCACCGACGCGACGATCGCATCGGCCTGGTCGAGCTGATCGTCGCCGAGGTTGACGACGACGAGCACCGGCTTCGCGGTGATGAGGAAGTACGGGTGCAGCGCCGTGAGCTCATCGCGTGACAGCCCCACGCGGTAGAGCGGCATCGCCGCCTGCAGCAGATCGACCGCCTTCTCGAGCACGGCGACCTCACCGGCCAGCGACTTGTCCGACTTCGCTGCCTTGCGTCGGCGTTCGAGCTGTGTCTCGGCGCTCGCGGCGTCGGCCAACACGAGCTCGAGCTCGAGGGTTGCGAGGTCGTCGAGCGGGTCGCTGCCACCGACGACGTTCGGATCGACGAACGCCCGCAGCACGTACAGCGTTGCGTCCACCTCGCGGATGCCCCCGAGGAACTTGTTGCCGAGCCCCTCCCCCGCATTCGAGCCCTTCTGGATGCCGGCTATGTCGACGAACTCGGCCGTCGCGTTCACGACCTTCTTCGACTGGCTCATCTCGGCGAGGGCATCCAGCCGGTGATCCGGCACCCTCGCCACACCGACGTTGGTCTCGGTCGTGGAGAACGGGTGCGCAGCGACGAGCGCGTTCCCCCCGGTGAGCGCGTTGAAGAGCGACGACTTCCCCGCGTTGGGCAGGCCGACGATGCCGAAGCGCTCCATGACTGGAGGGCCAGGGTAGGGCAATGCCCGTACGATTCGGCCATGACGACGTTCGAGGTGTTCGATCCTGCCGTCCTTGCTGATCCCTTCACCGAGTACGCGCGCCTGAGGGCCTCGGACGACCTCGCGTACGTGCCGCTGCTCGACGCCTACGCGGTCAGCCGCTACGCCGACGTCACGAGCGTGCTGCGCGACCCCCTGCTTTTCTCCTCGGCGCGGGGAATGGGCGACATGATGGCGATGGTCGGCAGCGACCCGATCTCCGAAGACGGCCGCCGGATGTCCGGGCCCGGGTCGCTCGGTCGCTCGCTCATCGCGTCTGACCCTCCCGTGCACACGACGATGCGCCGGCTCGTGAACCGCGGCTTCACCCCTCGGGTGATCAACGCGTACGAGCCACGCGTGCGCGAGATCGCCGAGGAGTTCGTCGCCGAGATGATCGAGAGGGGCGCTGATGGCGGCGCCGACCTCGTGCGTGACCTCAGCTACCCATTGCCGGTCACCGTCATCGCCGAGATGCTCGGCATCCCCGCCGACCGGCGCGAGCAGTTCAAGAAGTGGTCCGACGCCGCTGTCGCAGCGTTCAGCCTCGCCCCTGATGCTGAACGGTTCCGGGTCGCTGCCGAGGAGATGTTCGAGTTCTTCGTCGAGGTCGTGGAAGATCGGCGGGCAAACCCGGGAGACGACCTCGTCAGCATGCTCGTGAGCCGGGGCGCGGACGACGAGGAGCCCCTCACTCTCGACGAGCTCGTGGGGTTCTGCATCCTGCTGCTCATCGCCGGGAACGAGACGACGACGAACCTGCTGGGGAACTGGACGCGCACGCTGATCGATCGACCCGACGTCGAGGCCGCGCTGCGCGCCGATCCCTCGCAGATCGCTGCATCATTCGAAGAGCAGCTTCGCTTCGACGGGCCTGTGCAAAGCCTCTTCCGCGGCGTCACCGCGCCGACCGCGGTGGGTGGCGTGGCGATCGACGCCGGAACGCGCCTGATGGTCCTCTTCGCGTCAGCGAACCGCGACGAAGCGAAGTGGGGTCCCGACGCGGCGGCCTTCCGGCTCGATCGCCAACCGACCGATCACGTCGGCTTCGGGCACGGCATCCACCTGTGCCTCGGTGCGCCCCTCGCCCGACTGGAGGCGCGGGTCACCGCTGAAGTCCTCTTCGAGCGCACCTCCGCCTTCGAGCCGAGCGGCGAGATCGTGGGCACGCAGAGCTTCCTGCTCCGAGGATGCACGTCGATCCCGCTCACGGTGAAGCCCGCCTGATCGTGGATCCCGTCACCGCCCTCGATCGCATCGTCTTCCTGCTCGACCGCGCGCTCGAGCCTGCCCATCGCGTCAAGGCCTTCGCGAACGCACGGGACGCGATCGCGGAGCTCGATCCGGCCGAGGTCGAGGCCCACGCGAAGGCAGGCACGCTCACCGAGCTCAACCACATCGGCCCGGTCACGGCGAGCGTCATCACCGAGGCGGTGAACGGCGACACGCCGTCGTACCTCGTCAAGCTCGAGGACGAGACCGTGATCCCGCTGTCTCCCGAGGGCGCGGCCTACCGAGCGGCGCTGCGGGGGGATTGCCACACCCACTCCAACTGGTCAGACGGCGGTGCGCCGATCGAGAAGATGGCCCACACCGCCATCGAGCTCGGCCACGAGTACATGGTGCTCACCGATCACTCGGCGCGCCTCACCGTCGCGCACGGCCTCTCCCGCGACCGGCTGCTGAAGCAGCTCGACGTGCTCGAGGGCCTCAAGCAAGAGCTCGCGCCGTTTCGTCTTCTCACCGGCATCGAGGTCGACATCCTCGAAGACGGCGCGCTCGACTGCGACGACGACCTGCTCGCCCGGCTCGACGTCGTGGTCGCGAGCGTGCACTCGAAGCTGCGGATGGAGCGCCAGCCGATGACCGAGCGCATGGTGCTCGCCGTCGCGAGCCCCCACGTCGACATCCTCGGCCACTGCACGGGACGCAAGGTGGTGGGAAAGGGACGGCCCGAGTCGACCTTCGATCCCGAGATCGTGTTCATGGCGTGCAAGCAGTTCGACACCGCGGTCGAGATCAACTGCCGTCCCGAGCGCCTCGATCCGCCGCGGCGCTTGCTCAAGCTCGCGGCCGAATTCGGCTGCCGGTTCTCGGTCGACAGCGACGCCCACGCCCCCGGACAGCTCGACTGGCAGCCCCACGGGTGCGACCGCGCCGCGGAGTGCGAGGTGCCGCTCGAGTCGATCGTCAACACGATGGAGGCCGACGACCTGCTCGAATGGGCGGGCTCCCACGGCTGAATGCTCAACCCCACCCCCCGACGAGCCGATTTGTAGGGTGTGGCCATGAGGTTGAGGAAGGACAAGGCTCCTACGGCCGGTCCTTCTCCGAAGCTGAAGTCCGTCCCTGGCAGTCCGCCGGCGCCCGTCCCGAAGCCCGGTGGGGCCGCCTCGGATCAGGCCATCGACATCCCCTCGGGGCTCACGAAGGCGTTCCGGGTCACCGCCGGCGGCACCGACGCCGTGATGGCGGTCGTGATGGTGCGAGGCGAGATCCCCGAGCTGCTCGAGGCGTACGACCACTACGAGCAGTCGGTCGACGAGCGGGGTGGGCCCGATGCCGGCCTCATCCTCCACGTCTGCAGCCCGACGGCCGACGGCATCTGTGTGATCGACGTGTGGGAGTCGGAGTCGGCGTTCAAGGCCTGGGTGGCACGGACGCCCGGCCAGCGGGTGCCGAAGCTGTATCCGGTGCACGGCATGCGGATCACGGACAACCGGCCGACGCTTCGGCCGGCGCCCACGCCGCCGGCACCGCCGCCGCCGAGAGTCAGCAGCTAGCGACCCGGTAGCCTGTCGGCCCTATGTCGAAGAAGACCAAGAAGCGCAAGGCGCGCATGCGGCGGAACAAGGCGAACCACGGCAAGAAGCCGAACTGCGGCCGGGGCTGACCTGCCCCACCTCGATCCTCACCCTGTCGCCCCGCGCGGCGACACCGTCGACGTCCTTCACGGCCACGAGGTCGCAGATCCGTACCGGTGGCTCGAGGACCCGACTTCCCCTGCGACCCTCTCGTGGGTCGCTGCGCAGAACGAGCGCACCCGGCGTGTCCTCGAAGCACTTCCCGCGCGGTCGACGCTCCACGCTCGCTTCGTCGAGCTGCTTGCCGCGCCGATCTCGACGTCGTGCCGCGTCGCCGGCGATCGGTTGTTCACGCTCGAGCGGTCGGGAGGTGAGGCGCAGTTTCGGCTGATCGTGCGATCGGCCGACGACTCAGGCGCCGCGGCGACGACGCTCGTCGACCCCGCGGCGTTGCTCGAAGACGCGACTGCCGCACTCGACTGGTACTACCCGTCCCCTGACGGATCGAAGGTCGCGTTCGGCGTCTCGATCGGCGGCGACGAACGGTCCACGCTTCGGATCGTCGACGTCGAGACCGCCACGCTGCTGGCCGACACGATCCCCGACACACGGTGGGCGTCGCTCGGGTGGACGCCAGCGGGCGATGCGTTCGCGTACACCCGCTACCCGTCGGGGGCGGAGTACGGCGAGCGAGTCTGGTGGCACATGGTCGGCGACCACCACGGTCACGACGAGCTCGTCTTCGGCGACCTTCCGGTCGAGGAGTCGATGCAGTCGATCACGCTCTCGCGCGACGGCCGCTGGTTGGTCGTGCACTGCAACGTCGGCTGGAGCCGCGCCGACGTGCATCTCATCGACCGAGCGACCGGCTCGCGCACGGTGCTCGTCGAGGGAGTCGAAGCGCAGACGTTCGCACGCGTGGTCGACGATCGACTGATAGGTGTGACCACGCTCGACGCGCCTCGCGGCCGTGTCTTCGCCGCGCCGGTCACGGCACCGACGCACGACGCATGGGTCACGCTCGTACCGGAGAGCGACATGGTCATCGATGCGGGGGGCGTACAGGTCGCGGGCGACCGGTTGCTCGTGCACGGCACACGCTCGGCGTTGGCGGTGCTGCGGTCGTACGCGCTCGACGGCACCGACGAGCGCGCGATCGAGCTTCCCGGGCCGGTGTCGCTCGCGGGCTTCGACACCGACGACACCGCGGCCCGGGCGTTCTTGCAGCTCGAGTCGTTCGCCCGACCGGCCTCGCTTGCACGAGTGGACCGCCGAGCGGGGCGTCGAGCGCTGGGGCACGACCTCGTCGCCTGTCGATCCCGACGCCTTTCACGTCGAGCAGATCCGCTACCCGTCGACCGACGGTGTCGCCGTGCCGATGTTCCTCGTCCGTCGTGGCGATCTCACACCGTCGCCCACGACGCCGTGCTTGCTCACGGGCTACGGCGGATTCTCCATCGCGGCGACTCCGGCGTACTCGCCGATCGCCATCGCGGTCGCCGAGGCGGGCGGTCTGTTCGCGGACGCCTGCATCCGCGGCGGTGCCGAAGAAGGCGAGGACTGGCACCGCGCCGGCATGCGAGCGCACAAGCAGCAGGTCTTCGACGACTTCCACGCGGCGGGGGATTGGCTCGTCGAGCAGCACCTGACGTCCCACGACCGCCTCGCACTGCGCGGCGGCTCGAACGGCGGGTTGCTGATGGGTGCGGCGATGACGCAGCGGCCCGATCTCGCCCGCGCGATCCACTGTGCCGTCCCGCTGCTCGACATGGTCCGCTACCACCTGCACCTCATCGGCAAGCTCTGGACGCCCGAGTACGGCGATCCCGACGTTGCCGAGGAGCTCGAGTGGGTGCTCGGCTACTCGCCCTACCACCACGTGGTTGCGGGCACGTGCTACCCGGCGGTGTTGTTCACGGCCGCGGAGGGCGACGGCCGCGTCGACCCGAACCACGCCCGCAAGATGACCGCGGCGCTGCAATGGGCGACTTCGTGCGGCGACGAGCATCCGATCCTGCTGCGCCAGGAAGATCGCGCCGGCCACGGCGCGGGCAAGCCGCTCGAGAAGCAGGCCGACGAGCTCGCCGACGTGCTGTCGTTCTTGTGGTGGCAGCTCGGCGTGTGATGAGCGACGCGCCCACGATCGCCGAGCTCGTGGTCGGTGGCGACCCGGAACGATGGCGCGCCGCGGGCTTCACGGTCGGACCGGGAAGCCAGGTCGTCGTCGGCACGGTCTCGATCCGCATCGACGACGACCCCGACGCAGTGCCGGGCGTCGGCGGCTGGTCGCTCCGTGGCGCGGCAGCCGGCGACATCGACGGCCTGCCGACATCGAGCTCGACCGAAGAGCTCGCCGACGGCGGTTCTCATCCGAACGGCATCGTCGCGATCGATCATCTCGTCGTCCTCACGCCCGACCTCGACCGGACGATCGACGCGCTCGCGGAGTGCGGGCTCGAGCTACGGCGCATCCGTGAGGGTCCGGCAGGCGACGGGCGCGAGGTGAAGCAGGCGTTCTTCCGCATGGCCGAGGTGATCCTCGAGGTCGTTGCCGCGGGTCGCGGCGATGGCCCGGCGCGGTTCTGGGGGCTCACGTTCTTGTCCGACGATCTCGACGCCACGCTCGCGCATCTCGGACCGGAGCGGGTGAGCGAAGCGAGGCCCGCCGTGCAACCGGGACGGCGCATCGCCACACTCCGCGAGAGCGTCGGGCTCGGGCTGCCCGTGGCCGTCATGGACCGTTGAGACGCTCCACGTCGATCTGAAGGCCGCACCGGTCGCGTAGGTAGACCGCGACCTCCTCGGCGTGCTCCTTCATCGCCGGCGTCGAGAGCACGCGCTCATACGACTGCATCACGACACCCACGGCTTGCATCGAGGTCGCCGTCGAAAGGGTGGCGAGCAGCGGACCGAGCTCGTGATGGACCGCCCACACCGCGCTCGCGATCTCAGGCGGCGCGGCGTCTCGCAGTGCGTCCGCGCGTCGCACCGCCGCACGCGCCCACTCGGAGAAGCCGGCAGTGAACGGCATGCCCGCGCCGAGTCCCTTCTGGGTGGCGGCGGCCAGCACACAGAAGTCACCGCCGTCGGGCCCGAACGGCGCCGCGGCGCTGAACCCGGCGCCGAGCGCGAGCAACCGGTCGGCGTGAGCCTGCGCCATCTGCTCACTGAGGATCCCGCCCATCGCGTTCGGGTCCATGAGGCTGCGACCGACGTTCACCATGTCGGCGACCTTCACATCGGTGCGGAAGTGCAGGAGCAGTCCGGCCACCGCTTCCTCGGAGAGATCCATCGCCACGCCGTAGGCGAGGTAGCGATCCCACACTGCGACGGCGGCGGGCGGGAGGTCGTCGAGGCTGCCGGTGCCCTCGACGAACGTGCGCACGCCGAGCCACCGCGCCGCGACCGCGCGCCCCTCCGGGGTCAGCTGGTCGGGGGCTTTGCGGATCGCGAGGTACCAAGCGAGCGGCCAGAGGACGAAGAGCAGTGGGATGCCGAGCCCAAGCAACCCGGGGTCGATCAGCGCGAGGCCCACGCACAAGACGAAGGGTGCGATGTCGGCGGTCAGCGCGATGCGGGCGACGCGCGGTCGGCGCACGAGCCCGCGCGCCTTCGAGTCCCTCGACACCGACATGCGAAACCGGGTCCAGAACCACGGCGTCGATGGGTTGAGCGCAGCCGCGAGCCGTTCGGCGGGCAGGTCTTCGGTGCCCGCGACCTGGCGAACCGCATCGAGCAGCTGCTGCTCGTAGGCCGTCAGCGGATCGGCGTCGCCGGGGCCGATCCCGCGCAGTCGCACCATCGTCGCGCCCTGATGAGGAGCAAACACCTCGGCCCAGCCCGCGCGGCGAGGTCGAGCAGTGTGGCCGGAACCGCGTCAGCAGTGAGGCGTCGGTGGATGAGGTGGTTGACGACTGCGGGTGGCTCGGGGCCCAGATCCATCGTTGCCGGACCCGGCTCGATGTTCGGCTGATGGCGCACGACCGTCCTCGCGGCCAGCAGCCACACGATGAACACGACGAACGACGCGCCCACGACGATCAGGCCGAGTCGTTCGTTCCCGCTCATCGCGCCAGGTTCGCACGCGCCCGGTAGCCTCAGCCGCGCATGCTCGATCACGTCTTCACCGACGCCATCGGCGCGCTCCGCGAAACTCTCGAATCCGCGTTCCTCGAGCGGCAGAAGGATGTCGAGGAGCGTTTCCAGGTCGACGTCCTGCTCGGCGACGTCACCTGGGAGACGTCGTACGGCCTTCCGGGAGAGGGGTTCCCGCCGCGCGTCGTCGCCGTGGTCGCGTTCGACTGGCCGACGTGGTCGCAGACCGCCTATCGCCTCTGGCTGCAAGACGAGCAGATCGACGATCCGCCGCGCATCGAGATCGAGATCCGGCTTCGGATCCAGCGGTTGGTGGCCCACCCGAACGCGGAGCTCGTGCTCGCTGCGCTGCCGTCACAGAGCCCGCCGATCGGCTCGTCAGCGCCGCTCGAGCGCTTCGGCCCGACCGTCGAGACGCTCTACCGCGAGCCGCTCGAAGACCCGGCGTACGCGATCGAGGTGTCGTACGAGGGCACGTACGAGCTGACCGAGGAGCCGCTCGCAGACGGATCGATCCTCGACGACCACTTCAGCGCCATGGGCGGCTGGATCGCGTCGACCCTCGTGCGCCTCGGCGACCTGAAGCTCGAGTTTCTGCCGCCCGACGAGGAAGAGGTGCAACGGTGACCGAGCCGGTGCTGCTCGAGGTGAGCGATCGCATCGCCACTGTGACGCTCAACCGACCCGACGCGCGCAACGCCCTCTCCTCCGAGGTGTTGCGCCTGTTGCCGGCGCTGCTTCACGACGCCGACGGGCGCGATGACGTCGACGTGGTCATCCTCACCGGCGCCGATCCCGCGTTCTGCGCGGGCCTCGACCTGAAGGAGCTCGGCTCGTCGGGCGGCAACCTCCGCGCCGGCAACGCCGATGGGAGCGCGCCGCCGCCCGGCCAGCACGGTCCGTTCCCGCTGATGGAGAAGCCAGTCATCGGCGCGGTCAACGGCGCGGCCATCACCGGCGGCTTCGAGCTCGCGCTCAACTGCGACTTCCTGATCGCCTCGGAACGGGCGAAGTTCGGCGACACGCACACGCGCGTCGGCGTGATGCCGGGCTGGGGCCTCACGGTGCTCTTGCCACAGGCCATCGGCGTGCGCCGGGCGAAGGAGATGAGCTTCACCGGCAACTTCCTCGACGCCCACGAAGCTCTGCAGTGGGGTCTCGTGAACCATGTCGTCCCCCACGACGAGCTGCTCCCGTTCTGCCGGCGCCTCGCCGCCGACATGATCGGCAACGACCAGCGGGGCGTGCGTCAGATCCGCAAGACCTACGACGCCGTCACGTCGGGCACCGTCGGCGACGGATGGGATGTCGAGCGGCGTGACTCACGCGACTGGCAGCGCACCGCGGGGTTCGATCCTGCCGAAGTCGAGCGTCGCCGCCTCGCGATCGTCGAGCGCGGCCGCTCCCAGACCTGACGGGCGGCGGTCACGCGGCAGGTGTCACGCGGCGGTGGCGCCGCCGAGGAGCTCGGTGTCGGACGGGTCGTAGAACGCGATGCTCTGCCCCGGAGCGACCCGGCATTGCGGGGTCGCCCACACGAGCGTCGTGCCCTCGAGCCGCGCTCCGCGGGGCTCGCCGTGCGCGCTGCACTGCGCGAGCACGTCCCCTGCGAACGGCGCACCGACGAACGACACCGCACCGAGCTGCTGCTCATCGGTGAGCAGGTCGTCGGCGCGGCCCACAGTGACGACCGCGCTCGCGACGTCGACGTGGATCGCGTAGGAACGCTCGCCGGCGACCGCGCCCAGACCGCGGCGCTGTCCGATGGTGACGAGCTCGATCGCGTCGACCGCGCCGACGTCGTGTCCCTCGGTGTCGACGACGCGGCCGGGATGCAGTGACATGCGGTCCCCGAGGAACTCACGGCGTCCCCCGGCGCTGGTGATGAAGCACACGTCCTGGCTGTCGGGCTTGGCGGCCGTGCGCAAGCCGAGCGCGACGGCTCGCTGACGCACCTCGTGCTTGCTGAGCTCGCCGACGGGAAGGAGCACGCGGCCGAGCTCGCGCTGGCCGAGCATGTGCAGGACGTACGACTGGTCCTTCGGGCGATCGGCTCCTCGGAGCAGCCGCATCGTCCCGTCCGCGGACTGCCGCACCCGCGCGTGGTGGCCCGTCGCGACGCAATCGAACCCGAGCCGATCGGCCCGGTCGAGCAGCCGGTCGAACTTCAGGTGCCGGTTGCACTCGACGCAGGGGTTCGGCGTCGACCCCACGCGGTGCGCCTCGACGTACGGACCGACGACGTCGCGCATGAAGTCGTCACCGAAGTTGAAGACAGCGTGATCGACGCCGAGCTGCTGCGCGACGCGGCGCGCGTCGTCGACGTCGCTCACCGAGCAGCAACCGCGATCGCTGTCGCCGCCCCAGAGCTTCATCGTGACGCCGACGACCTCGTGCCCGGCTTCGAGGAGCAACGCGGCCGCGACCGACGAGTCGACGCCGCCCGACATGGCGACCATCACCTGCACGGCACTACCTGCGGAGCTTCGTGACCGCGGCGGGAATGACCTCGAGCGCGCGATCGACATCCGCCGACGTCGATGCGGGACCGAGCGAGAGCCGCACCGCGCTCGAGGGCCCGCTCTCGCGACACACCCATTGCCGCGAGCACGTGTGACGGATCCATCGCCCCGCTCGAGCACGACGAGCCCGCTGACGCGCACACGCCCTCGCGGTCGAGCAAGAAGAGCAACGCCTCGGACTCGACGCCGTCGATGAGGACGTGCGCGTTGCCCGCGACCTTGCGGTCGCGCGGCACCGTCTCGGTGAGGCCACCGATCTGCGACGCGAGCCCGTCGACGAGCCGGTCGCGGAGCGCGCTGACCCGGTCGACCATCGCCTTGCGCTCGTCGTGCGCGAGCGACATCGCGGTTGCGATCGCCACGATGCCGGCGACGTTCTGCGTGCCGCTTCGCCGTCCTCGCTCCTGGCCGCCTCCGAGCACCAGCGGCTCGAGCTCGACGCCCTTGCGTACGGCGAGCACGCCGACGCCCTTCGGGCCGCCGAACTTGTGCCCGCTGATCGAGACCAGGTGCGCGCCCGCGCAGACCTCGGAGACGTCGAGCCACGCGAACGCCTGGATCGCGTCGGTGTGCAGCACCGCGGCGGGCGCGCGCTCGGCCACGAGCTCGGCGACCTGCGCGATCGGCTGGATCGTGCCGACCTCGTTGTTGACGGCCATCACCGACACGACCGACACCGCGTCATCGAGAGCCGCGGCGAGCGCGTCGAGGTCGATCGCGCCGGCGCTGTCGACCGCCACGATGCGACCGCCGAGGTGCTCGACCGGATGAAGCACCGCGTGGTGCTCGACCGCCGAGCAGACCGCGACGCCGCCTCGGGCTGCCGGCACGCCCAGCACCGCGAGGTTGTCGGCCTCAGTGCCGTCGCCGGTGAAGACGACCTCGCTCGAATCGACCCCCAACAGCGAGGCCACCAGCTCGCGCGACTCGTCGACCGCCTTGCGGGCATCGCGCGCCGCACGGTGAGATCCCGACGGGTTGCCGAAATGCTCGGTGAGGTACGGCAGCATCGCCTCGACCGCCTCGGGTCGCATCGGCGTGCTCGCCGCGTGATCGAGGTAGGTCAGCTGCGGCACCCTGAAAGGGTAGGCGCCGATCTTCAACGTGGCGGCGCGAAACCCCCGTCATCGGCAGGCGGCAGCGGCGACCCACCTTCGGGAACCAGCACCGGCACCGGCGCGACGCCCGGAGGCGGCAACGGCGACTGCGACGTGGGCGCGCTCGCAACCGTGGACCAGCTGCGCTGCTGATACGCCGCGGCGACGCAAGACAGGAAGAGCTCGTCGGGCATGTCTGGCGGGGGCAACTGATGCACGAGGCGTCCGATCGGGCGAGCCAGCCTGCCCGCGATCATCAACCGGGCGCCGGGCGTGAGCGTGTGGGCACGCAACAAGAACGAGCGCACCAGCTCATAGGCCTCGGCATCGAGACCCGACACGTCGAGCGTCGCCGTGTACGCCTCGTAGCCCCACGGGGGCGGGAACCACACGGGCGCCGCGGTCGGCGTCGCAGTGCGCTCGTGGACGACGATCGTGCCCGCGGCGAGGTCGCCGAGGCGTTGATCGTCACGGGTCAGCAGCACCGAGACGCACGCGACGAGACCGCCGGGAGGGATGAAGAAGTCGACGAGCTCGAGCGCGGCTCGGATCGCCGCATGCCGGAAGCGGATCGGCGCGCCCGACGTCGTGACGACTCGAATGCCCAGCACGCGCTTGCCGACGGTCTTGCCGTTCCAGATGGTCTCGAGGATTGCCGGGTACCCGAAGATCACGAAGAAGACCAGGAACGTGACGATGACGACGCCGATCCACGTCGGGAGAGACGCGGAGGTCGCGGCGGTCACGCCCGCCAGGCCGAGCAGCAGGAGGAACAGCGCGGAGAGCTGAATCGACAGGTCGAGGAGGATCGCGAGGACGCGTGACCCGAGCGTCGCGAGCCGCAGCTCGAGGACGACTGCCTCGGGCGTGACGATGCCCGGAAGCGGCGCCGCTGCACCCCACCCGTCGGCCACGTCGATACGGTACGGCCTGGTGAACATCGATTCGTTCCTCGCCGAGCACGACGGCGACTGGAAGCGACTCGCAGAGCTCACCAAGCGAGCCCGAAAGACACGATCGATGTCGGCGACCGAGCTCGACGAGCTGGTGTCGCTCTATCAGCGCACGTCGACGCACCTGTCGGTCGCTCGCTCCACGTTCAACGACTCCGCGCTCAACGCCCGACTGACGCGCCTCGTCGGTGACGCGAACGCAGTGATCTACGGAACCCGACCGCGCACCGTTCGTGCCTTCCGTCGCTTCTTCACGGTCTCGTTCCCGGCGGCAGTGTGGCACGACCGCTGGTTCGTCCTCGTCGCGGCCGCGCTCACGTTCCTCCCCGCGATCGCGATCGGCACCTGGCTCGCCCACTCGCCGAAGGCGGTCGAGGCGACGGCGCCCGCAGCCGTGCGTGAGGCCTACGTCAACGAGGACTTCGAGTCGTACTACTCGTCCGAGCCCGCAGCGCAATTCGCGTCCGAGGTGTTCGTCAACAACGTGCAGGTCGCGATCTACGCGTTCGCCGCCGGCATCCTGCTGTGCGGAGTGACCGCCTACATCCTCGTCACGAACGGCGCGAACGTCGGTGTCGCCGCGGGGCTGTTCGCCGCCGCGGGCCAGTCGCCGAAGTTCTGGGGACTGATCCTCCCCCACGGCCTGCTCGAGCTCTCCGCCGTGGTCGTCGCGGGCGCGGCCGGGCTGCGGCTCGGATGGGCGATCATCGACCCCGGTGACCAGAGCCGGCGCGACGCGCTGGCCGAGCAAGGCCGGAGGTCGGTCGTGATCGTTCTCGGACTGATCGTCGCGTTCGCGGTGGCCGGCACCATCGAGGGCTTCGTCACCGGCAGCGGGTTGCCCACCTTCTTCCGCGTCGGCCTTGGCGTCGTGGTCGCTTCCGCGTTCTGGCTCTACATCGTCACGCAGGGGCGCATCGCGGCAGCGCACGGCTTCACGGGGTTGCTCAGCGAGGAGGACGCGGCGATCCGCACGAAGCGGGTCGCGCCCACGCTCGTCACGGCATAGCGGGTTCGAGAACGAGCTCGGGGCGGCGATGGCCATCCATCGCGTCCAACGTCGACGGTCGGAACCACAGCGCACCGGCGATGGCGAGCAACACACACCCCGAGGTCGCGACCGTGACCCGGGGGCTGAACACCTGCGAGAGCCAGCCCTGCAGCAGGGACCCGAGCGGATACCCCGCGGTGAACGTCATGAAGTAGACGGCGAGCACCCGCCCACGCACGTTCTCGTCGACACTCAGCTGCACGGTCGTGTTCAGCGTGGCGATCATCACCAGGTAGGCCATCCCCGTCGCGAACATCGCGAGCGCGCCCTGCCACAGCTCGGTCGACAAGCCGAAGGCGATGACGCTCGCGGCGAGCCACGTGATCGACACGCCGACCAGCCGCGCCGAGCCGAAGCGATCGTTGAACGAGGTCACGAACGGCGTCGCAACGACGGCACCGATGCCGAACGCGGCGGTGAGCAGGCCGAGCCCCGCGGCGCCGGCGCCGAACACGCTCTCGGTGAAGACCGCGGCGAGCTGCAGCATCGGGTTCGCGAGGAACGCGACGGCGAAGACGAGCGCGATGCAGATGAGGATGCCGCGGTGGTTGCGCACGTAGCGGCACGCGTCGAAGAAGTCCTTCAGTCACGTGCTGTCCGGTACGAACAGCTCGTCGCACGGGCACCCGAACCATCCAGACGGCGAAGATCACCGCGATGTAGGAGATCGCGTTCAGGAGAAACGCCCACGACGGCCCGAGCGTGGCGAGCACGAGGCCACCCAGCGCGGGACCGATCGCCCGAGCGGCGTTGAACTGGGCCGAGTTGAGCGTGACTGCGTTGAGGAGGTCTTCCTTCGGCACGAGCTCGGTGACGAACGCCTGCCACGTCGGGATGTTCAGCGCCGCGATCACCCCGGTCGCGAAGACGACCGCCACGAGCGCTCCCGGGACTGCGCACGCCGGCTTCCCACATCACCCAGAGGCCGAGGGCGCAGAAGGCGAGCGCCGTCTGCGTCGTCATCAGCACCCGGCGGCGGTTGAAGCGGTCGGCGATGGCTCCCGACCACGGGCCCATGATCACGCCGGGGATGAACTGGCAGAACCCGGCGAGCCCGACCCACGCCGCGCTGTCGGTCGTCTTGTACAGCACGTACGGCACCGTGACCGTCTGGATCCAGGTGCCGATGTTCGAGACGAGGGCACCCGTCCAGAAGATCGCGAAGTTGCGGTGCTTGAGCGCTGCGACCGCCGCGCCCCGCGCAGGACGGGTCGCAGCAACCGAGGCCATCAGAGCAATCTAGGAGCCGGGGCAGCGATCGCCGAAGCGATTCGTCTCACCTGGAGGTCTGGTCAGGCCGCGGTGGGGACGAGATCGGCGCCGTTGCCGCCCAGCTGGGCGAGGGCGGCGAGGGCGTCGTCGACATCCTCGACCGGCACGATCTTGAGGTCGCTGTTTCCGGCTGCCGCACGGGCCTCGTCGGCCTCGGACGCCGGCACCAGGAACACCTTCGCTCCTGCTCGCTCGACCGTCACCGTCTTCTGCTTCACGCCGCCGACCGCGCCGACGCTGCCGTCGAGGCTGATCGTGCCGGTGGTCGCGACCTTCTGGCCGCCCGTCAGCTCGCCCGGTGTCAACGCGTCGATGACTCCGAGGGTGAACGCGAGGCCCGGCGGACGGGCCGCCCACCGATCCGGAGTCGATGTCGACGTTGACCGGGAAGTCGAACTTCGCGTCGGCGCGGGTGCCGGGGGCGATGCCGATGAGGGCCGTGCCGTCGTCGCGAGCCGCCAGCTTCACGGACTGCGTGATCGTCTCGTAGTTCGGCGCGGCATTCGGATCACCGGTGCCGCTGGGCCGCTCGATGGTGAGGCTGACCTCGTCGCCGGGCTTGTGCGGCTCGAGGATCGGGCCGAGGTCGCTGTCGAGATGCACCGGGGTGCCGTCGACCGCCACGATCACGTCGCCGGGCTTCAGCACCGAGGCTGCGGGCACATCGGGCGACACCTGCTGCACCACCGCTCCGCCACCCGTGACGGGCACGTCGTAGCCGAGCTTCTTGAGGGCCACGTAGACGGCGGCCTGCTTCGAGTCGCCCATGAGCTGGAGGTTGAACGCCTTGTTCTCCGAGGGCGAGAAGTTGCCGAGGTAGGACCGCTCGGACACGACGTCGATCGCGGGATCGCGCCACGCCATGAAGGCTCGCCACGGAGTGAGGTGCTGGATGCGGACCGTCGTGTAGTCGATCTCGCCGTCAGACGGATACGACTGCGCCCCGTCGATCTTGATGACGCCCTCGGTGTCGGTCGCCGCTCCCGGGGTATACGCGTAGTACGGGAGATAGACGGTGAGTGAGGCCACGATGCCGACGAGGACGAGCCCGATGAGCGCGCTCAGCCAACGCCATGGATGACGCGGCTTGGCGGGCTCGCCCGGGTCAGGGTCGGGAGTCACATCGGTCGGAAGTACAGTCGAGTTCAGCGTGTCCACCTTGATGATCAGCCTGCTGGCGGTCGTGGTGGCTATTGCCGCCCTCGCCGTCATCGTGCTCGGAGACCGGCGTCAGCCTGCCACGAACGCAGGGAAACGAGGCGACGCCACGGTGGAGAACGCTCCCGCCGGGCCCGCGGTTCCCCAAGAGGGACGAAGGTCGAAGGCCGAGTATCGAGCGGTCGCGGGCATGCCCTATCGAAGGACCCGGTGGTACCGGCGGATCGGGGCGCTCTTCGGCATCGGGATGACCACGGTGGTCGTCGGCGCGCTGCTCGCCATGGCGATCGCCATCGCGATCGTCACCGCCGTGCTCGCCCTACGCCAAGCCGTTGGCTGAGGGCCTTCGCCGGGTCGTCGTCGCCGGCCACCTCGGCGATCAGGCCGAAGCCCGCTCGGCGCTGACCGACCCCTCTCCCGACGTGCGGGCCGCGGCGTTGGGAGCATTGGGCCGGATGGGCTCCCTCGAGTCGACCGACGTCAGCGCGGCTTTGACCGACCCCGATCAGAAGGTCGTCGTGCGGGCGATCGAGCTCGCGATCGGGATGCCCGCGGTCGACCTGCTGCCGGTCACGGCGAGCCGCGATGCGGTGGTCGTCGAGACCGCGGCGTGGGCGCTCGGCGAGCGCGGCGATCCGGGCGCGGTGCCTCAGCTGGCGACTCTCGCAACCGACCACACCGATGCGCTCGTGCGCGAGGCCGCGGTCGCGGCGCTCGGCTCGATCGGTGACCCGGCCGGGTTGGCCGCCGTGCTCGCTGCCACGACCGACAAGCCCGCGGTGCGCCGCCGCGCGGTCGTCGCCCTCGCCGCCTTCGAAGGTCCCGACGTCGACGCCGCTCTCGAACGAGCGAAGGAAGACCGCGACTGGCAAGTCCGCCAGATCGCCGAAGACCTCCTCGACTGACCCCGCCTCGCCCCCCTCCCCCGAACTCGCGCGGATAACCGGCCACCGATGACCGGGTTTTCGCGCGAGAACGGCGGGGAAGGGGTAGTCGCCCTAGCGCCGCGCTTCGAGGAACATCACCTTCAGGGACTCGTACGACTCGATGCAGTGGCCGGCGCCGAGCACGACGCACTCGAGCGGCGCGTCGACGAGCCGCACGGGCACCTTCGTCTCGCGCTCGATGCGCAGGTCGAGACCGCGCAGCAACCCTCCGCCGCCGACGAGCGACATGCCGTGGGTCAAGAAGTCGTGCGACAGCTCGGGCGGCGCCTTGCTCAGGCAGGTGACGACCGACGCGACGATCGCCGACACGGGCTCGTCGATCGCCTGCCGCACCTCCTCGGGCGACAGGATCACGGTCTTCGGCAGCCCGCTCATGAGGTCACGACCGCGCACCTCGGCCCGCAGCTCGCCGCTCGTCGGATAGGCCGAGCCGATCGCGACCTTGATCTCCTCCGCTGTCCGCTCGCCGATCGCGATGCCGTACTCACGGCGCACGTAGTTCTGGATCGCGGTGTCGATGTCGAAGGAGCCGACCCGAATCGCTTGGATCGCGACGATCCCGCCGAGCGAGATGACCGCGGTCTCAGTGGTGCCGCCGCCGACGTCGATGACCATGTTGCCGATCGGCTCGTGGATGGGGAGGCCGGCACCGATCGCAGCGGCCATCGGCTGCTCGATCAGCTGCGCATCGGCGGCGCCCGCTCGCCGCGCCGCCTCGGTGACCGCGCGCCGCTCGACCTCGGTGATCGCCGACGGCACGCAGATCACCACCCGCGGTCGATTGAACCGGCTGACGCCCGCCCGTTGCAGCAACAGACGGATCATCCGCTGCGTGACGTCGAAGTCGGTGATCGCGCCCTTCCTCAACGGGCGCACGGCGACGATGTAGCCGGGCGTGCGGCCGATCATCTGCCACGCCTCGTGCCCCATCGCCAACACTTCGTTCGTCTGGCTGTTGAGGGCGATGACGGAGGGCTCGTTGAGGACGATGCCCCGCCCCTTGGCGTAGACGAGGGTGTTGGCGGTGCCGAGGTCGATGGCGAGGTCGCGAGCCAGCGCTACTCCCCAGGGTCGGGAGGCATGGGAGGCCGGCCGCTGCCGCGGCTGAACGGCCGCCGCGGCGCGGGCACCTGGTCAGGCGACACCACCCTCCGTGACTCGGGCGCCAGAGCGCGCATCTCGCGGTGGAATTCGTTGATGCCGGTCTCGATGCGGTTGGGCTGGCGATTGCGCCACACCAACACCGCCGTGCCGAGCGCACTCAGGCCGAGCGCGAGCAGCAGGAAGAGGACGCTGCTCACTGGTGCTCCATCTGAGGGACCTCGGAGAGGTCCTTTGCATCGAGGCCCCACTGGGAGCCGCCCGCCCAGGTCTCGCGCTTCCAGATCGGCACCGATGCCTTGAGGGTGTCGATGCAGAACCGAGCAGCCTCGAACGCCTCCTCGCGGTGGGGCGCCGACGCAGCCACCACCACCGAGGTGTCGCCGATCGCCAGCGGTCCGGTGCGGTGCAGCAGGGCGAGCCTCCCGGTGGAAGGCCAGCGGCGCCGGGCCTCGTCAGCGATCTGCGCGAGCCGGGGCACGACCTGCTCCTCATACGCCTCGTATTCGAGCTGCCGCACGGCTTCTCGACCCTCGGCGTGGTCGCGCGCGGTGCCCGAGAACACCACCACTGCGCCGCAATCAGGCCGTATCGCCCAGTCGTTCACGACACCAGCCGACAGCACGCCGTCGGTCAGCAGCAGCCAGGTGTCGCTCTGGTTGGGCGGTTCGAGCACACGGTCATGCTAGGCGGCACCGTTCGAACACCCCTCGGCCGGGGTTACGGCGCTCGGGGGCGCGGTCATCGCGGCGAAGCCCGTCAGTAACCTGCCCGACCGTGGAGATGGACGAGGGGCCGGAGGACGAATCTCCCTCATTCCGGGCTCCGCTCCCTCCGAGCGACCGGCTGTGGCGCCACCCGAGCGAGATGGGCGGCGAAGACGACCCCGGTTCGCAGACCACATTCCAGGGCGGAGCGGCGCGCCGTCCGTGGGTCGTGGCGCTCGTCGGCGGAGGTGTGGGCGCGTGCGTGGCGCTCGGCGTGATGGCGCTTTTCGGCATGCTCGACCACAAAGTCGTCGAACGGCTCGTCATCGAGCGTGAGGCGGTCGTGCCCGCCGCCGCCACCGTGCCGACGCCGTCGGCATCGGTTGCAGGCGTCGTGAAGAACGCAGCGCCGGCCATCGCTCGCCTCGAGGTGATCGGCGCGATCGGCGCGGCCAGTGGATCAGGCGTCCTCTTCCGCGACGACGGCTACCTCATCACGAACGCGCACGTCGTATCGGACGCGACCGCGATCAACGTCATCCTCGCCGACGGCTCGCAGCACGAAGGCAGCCTCGTCGGCTCCGACCCCGACAGCGACATCGCTGTGGTGAAGATCGGAGGGTCCGGCCATCCGATCGCGCTGCTCGGCCAGGCGGCAACGCTGCAGGTCGGCCAGACGGCGATCGCGATCGGTTCGCCGCTCGGCCTCGAAGGCGGCCCGTCGGTGACGCTCGGGGTCATCAGTGCGCTGAACCGCACGGTCGACACCCACGGCGGCGACGCCGCGTTGACGGGCATGATCCAAACCGACGCATCGATCGCCGCGGGGTCGTCCGGGGGCGGCCTGTTCGACACGAACGGCGCCCTCGTCGGGATCACCACCGCCGTCGCGATCACCGAGTCGGGTACGGAGGGCCTCGGGTTCGCCATCCCGATCGAGGACGCACGCCGCGTGGCCGAACAGCTCATCACCGACGGCAAGGTCGTGCGGGTGTGGCTCGGCGTGCGCGGCGCGGACATGTCCACCGGCGCGGAGCAAGACCACGGCACTGAAGGCGGAGCGATGTTGCGCGAAGTCGTCGCCGGTGGTCCGGCCGCCACGGCCGGCCTCGCGAGCGGCGACGTGATCACCCGCATCGACGACGTCGAGGTCTCGTCGATGTCGAGCCTCGTCATCGCGCTTCGCAGTCACCAGCCCGGTGACACGGTGATGATCACCTACCGGCGTGGCGGCACGGAGTCGACGGTGAGCGTCGCGCTCACCGAGAAGCCCTAGACGTTTCCGCCGGCGGCGGTCTCAGCCCAACGAGCGGCGAAGGCGCCGCACGATCAGGCCGGTCGTGATCCCGAACGCCGCCGCACCCATACCCGCGGCGGTCAGCGCGAGCTCCTGCCGGCGCTTCGGGCTCAGCATCGACCACGGGGAGCCCGCGTGCCCGGCGACGAACGCCTCCTCGTTGGTCCAGCGCGGCGTCCATCCGGTGGCGCGGAGCCGATCACTCGCAACGACCCAGGGGTACTGCGTGTAGGGCACGAGCCCCGGCGGCATCGGGCCGAGGCGCATCCTCCAGCTGAGCTCCGCCAACCGTGTCGCAGCCGCGTCGGGAAGATGGACACGGGGACCGTCGGCGACGAGCGCGCGAGCGGTGTCGCCGGGGATCCACCCGTCCGGAGCGACGTTGAACGCCCCCGACAGCTGCCCCCGGCGAACGTGCTCGACCGCTGACGCGAGGTCGTCGAGGTGGAGGAACTGCATCGGCGGGTCGTTGTCGCCGGCCCTGATGCCGGCCGACCCGGTGAGGCAGCGGGTGATCCAACCCGCGCCGTCCTCAGCAAGAGCGAGCGCCGGTCGCAAGATCGCGACCGCCGCGTCGCTGTGGTCGTCAGCCCAGTCGGTCACGAGCCGTTCGACCTGGGCCTTGTGCACCGCGTACGCGAACTCGGGGTTCGGACGCAGCGGCGCGTCCTCGGTCAGCGGCACCGGGTTGTTCGCCCACGCGCCGTACACGGTCGCGCTCGACACCACGACGACCTGCTCGACACCCGCCATGCTGGCCGCGTCGAGCAACCGGCTGGTCGTCTCGACGTTGACCCGCGCCGCTTCGGGCTCGTTGATCTCGGTGCGCGACGAGAACGCGAGGTGCACCAACGTGTCGGCCGACTTCAGCAGCGAGGGCGCGTCGGCGAGCGCCAAGTCGAGTCGCCGCTGCTCGGTCTTGGCAACTCCCGGCCGTATCTCCGCGACGTCGATCGCGACGATGCGAGCGACTCCGGGGTCTTCTTCGAGCTTGCTCAGCACCCGCCGTCCGACCGCTCCCGCGGCACCGGTCACGACGACCGTGCGCCCTTCAGAATCGGTCCCTGAGCGAGGGAGGGACTCGACGACCATCCCTCTACCATGCCCGTGTGAGCGACCAGGGTCCAGAGGACCCGTTCCGCGGAGTCCCTTTCCTCTCCGACATCGCCAAGATGATCCAGAGTCAGGGCACCTTCAGCTGGGAGGCAGCGCGCCAGTTCGCGATCGCCGTCGCGAGTGAAGGCGAGTCCGAGCCCAACGTCGATCCGCTGGCTCGCATCGACCTCGAACAGCTCATCCGCGTCGCGGAGCTGCACGTCAGCCAGGCGACAGGGCTCACCCCGTCCAGCACCGGGCGGCCGCTCGAGGCGCTCCCGGTCACGCGTGCGTTGTGGGCGCACCACACGATCGAGGCGTATCGCCCACTGTTCGAAGACCTCGCCGCGGCACTGTCAGCAGCAGACGAACCCCTTGACGACCCGTCCGCCGATTTCTTCGGCGGGCTCATGAAGATGCTCACCCCGATGATGCTCGGCGTCACGGCGGGCAGCATGGTGGGTCGGCTCGCGCAGCGCGCTTTCGGGCAGTACGACCTGCCGATTCCACGGGCGGCATCGCATCAGCTCCTCGTCGTCCCGAGCAACCTCGACCGCTTCGCCGCCGACTGGTCGTTGCCGATCGAGGACCTCCGCCTGTGGGTCTGTCTCTCCGAGGTCACGACTCACTCGGTGCTCAACGTGCCCCACGTGCGCGCTCGGATGACCGACCTCATGCGCGAGTTCGTCTCCTCGTACCAGCCTGATCCGCGGGCTCTCGAAGATCGCCTCGGTGGCTTCGATCTCGGCGACCCACAGAGCATGGCCGGGCTGCAGTCCGCGTTCGCCGACCCCGAGGTGCTCCTCGGCGCGACCCGCTCGCCCGCACAGGATGCTCTCGTGCCCCAGCTCGATGCGCTCGTTGCCCTCGTGGTCGGCGTCACCGATCATGTGATGGACACCGTCGGCGCGAAGGTCCTGTCGTCCTACGGCATGCTCACCGAGGCGCTGCGGCGACGACGGGTCGAGAGCGATCCGTCCGACGGCTTCGTGAGCCGCTTGCTCGGCCTCACGCTGACGCGCGAGCAGGTGCAGCGCGGTGCGACCTTCGTCGATGGCGTCGTCGAGCGCTCCGGGCCCGACGGCCTCGCCCGTCTCTGGAACTCGGCCGCGGAGCTGCCGACACCCGCAGAGATCGACGCGCCCGGCCTCTGGCTCGCCCGCATCGACCTCTGACCGAACCCGACTAGCGGGCTGGCGGCTCGAGCGGCAGCTCGGCTTGACCCGGGGGCGGCAGCGTCATCCGCTGCGGCTTGCCTCCGAGAGGCACCACCGGCGGAGTCACCGAGACCGGCGCGGTGTCGGGGAGAGGCGTACCCAGCACGGGAGTCTCGTCCACCGGCGGTGGCAGATCGAGCGCCTGACCTTCCCCCGGTGCGCGTCGCTTTCGACGCGCCTCCCACGCCGCCTTCGCCGCGCCTGTGACGCCGACGCGCTTCAGCAGCGGCTCGGGCGCCCTGCCGTTGGCCCGGAGATACCGGAGGCTGGCGTAGTAGCTCGCGCCCGCTGCGCCCGCCGCAAGTGAGAGGGCGAGCAGCCCCGCCTGGATCGGGATCGGGACGATGACCGGGATGAACGCACCGACGACCCACGCGAGCTGGAACCGCGTCTCGAACTTCGCGAACGAACGGCCACGGTTCGCGTCGGGCGCATCGCGCTGCACGATCGAGTCGAACGCGAGCTTGCCGCCGCTCGCGCCGAGCCCGACGACGAGCGCGGCCGCGGTCGCCGACGCCAGCTTGCTGCCGAACGTCGCGGCCGCGATGCCCGTGACCATGACGAGCAACAGCACTGCGATCAGGATGGTCTCCTCGCGCCACGCCTTCCGCAGCCGGGGAGTCAGCGCGGCGCCGAGCAGCGCGCCGAGGCCGCTCGCCGCGAGCACCACCGCGAACCAGAGCTCGGACGATCCTGCGTTGCGGATGTAGAAGGCGACGACGAATGTGAGGAAGCCGACGATGCCGCGCACCACCGCCATGCCCGTGCCCGCGAGCACGATGCCGGCGCTGTGGAGCTCGGCCTTCTCTTGTGGACCCGCCGGGATGTCGGCAACCGTCACCTTCTTCGTCTGCAGCGCGAGCACAGCCGCGCCGACGAAGATGATCGAGCCGAAGCCGAGCACCCACTCGGGGCCACCGAGCTTGAGCATCGGCAGCGCCGGCACCATCACGACGAAGCCGACGATCGCACCGATCAGCGTGAGCTTCGCGTTTGCTTCGAGCAGCTCGTCGTCGTTGTTCACGACGGTGGGCACGAGCGCGGCCTTCGAGATCGCGTAGCTCTTCGAGAACACGAGCAGCAGGAACGCCTCGGGGAAGAGCAAAAGCGTGTCGACGTCTCGGATCATGATGGCGCAGACGACCGCACGACCGACCGCCGAGGCGAGCATGACCATGCGCCGCCCGCCCTTCATACGGTCGAGCGCGGGGCCCACCATCGGCGCGACCACCGCGAACGGCGCGACCGTCAGCAGCAGGTAGAGCGCGATACGCCAACGAGCGGCGTCAGGCGTGATGTCGAAGAACAGCGACCCCGCGAGCGCAACGGCAACGAGGGTGTCGCCGGCAACCATGAGGCCGTGGGTGCGCGCGAGGCGCGTGAACGGTGACGCGACGAAGCCGGTCTCGGTCTTGATGGGCTCGCCCATCGAGAGCGCGTCGAGCGGCGAAGGCACCCGCCCATCGTACGGGCGGGTGGGACACACTGGTCAGGCGCTCTCCGCCACCAGCGCGGCCCGGAGGAAGGTCGTGAGCCGCTCGTCGAGGCCTGCCGCGGCTGGGCCGTCGAGCAGGTGGCCCTCGCCGGGGAGCACGACGAGATCACGGCTGCGCGCCGAAGTCGCTCGCTCGTAGACGTTGCGGCTGCAGAGGTCCGGCAGCACGCCGTCGCTGTCGCCATGGACGAGGAGTATCGGTGCCCGCAGTCGGTCGACCGCCTCGGTGCCGGGCACCTGTGTCGAGAGCGCGACCACGCCCGCCGTCGCCGAGCCGAGAAGGGCTCCCGCTCCCACGGCGACTGCACCGCCGAACGAATGGCCCACGAGCGCGACCCGCTCGACACCCCGACGCGTCAGCAAGTTGTGCACGAGCAGCACGTCGAACAAGCAGTCCTCGAGCCGGCCCGGCTTGCGGTAGTGCACGCGCACGCCACCGAGGCGGCGCGCAAGCGTGTGGTAGAGGCCGTGCGCGGGGCCCGACAAGCCGCCGAGCGCTCCGCCGAGGAACAGGGTCGTCGCCTCCTCACCCGCGTCGAGGCCGTGGCGGAGGCACACGATGATGCCGTCCGCGGTCACGACCTCCATCACCACGATGTCGGGTGCGACTCTCGATTCGGCGATCGCCAGTGGACGAAGAGGGGTGATGCCAGCGCGGGCGCCCTCTCGGATCGCGTCAGCGAAGGCATCCACGCGCGACGTTCTATCCCTTCGGGATGTCGTACTTGTAACCCAAGCCCCGGATCGTGACGATGCGGCTCGGGTTTCCGGGATCGCTCTCGACCTTGGAGCGCAGTCGCTTGATGTGCACGTCGAGCGTCTTGGTGTCGCCCACGTAGTCGGATCCCCACACTCGATCGATGAGCGTGTCGCGGGTGAGCACGCGACCGGCGTTCTCGAGCAGCAGCGCGAGGAGCTCGAACTCCTTCAGGGGAAGGCTCACCCGCTGCCCGCGGATCGTGACCTCGTGGCTGTCGGGATCGAGCCGCACGTCGCCGACCTCGACCGCGTCGTTGAGCCCGTCCGGCACATCTTCGCCGGGAGCGCGCCGCAGCACCGCGCGCATGCGGGCGACGAGCTCGCGCAGCCGGTACGGCTTCGTGACGTAGTCGTCGGCGCCGACCTCGAGGCCGACGACCGTGTCGATCTCGCTCCCCTTCGCGGTCACCATGATGATCGGGACACGCGACCGCGCCCGGATCTGGCGGCACACGTCGATGCCCGAGACCTTCGGCAACATCACGTCGAGCAGCACGAGATCGGGCGCCACGGCGTCGAACAGATCGAGCGCCTGACTGCCGTCTCTCGCGACCTGGACGCGGAAGCCCTCACGCCGCAGACCGACCGTCAGCGCCTCGACGAACGAATCCTCGTCTTCGACGACGAGCACGGTCAGCTCTTGGGTCACGGTGCTCATCCTGCCTCCGCGGTGGTGGTGACGCCGACAGGACCTGGTCCTGCGGGAATGGTGAGTGTGAACGTAGAGCCCAGGCCCTCTTGCGATTGCACCCGGACCTCACCGCCATGGTTGGTGGCAACGTGCCGGACGATCGCGAGGCCGAGACCGGTGCCTCCGGTCTCGCGGCTGCGGGCGCGGTCGACCCGGTAGAAGCGTTCGAAGATGCGCTCGAGGTCGCGCTCGGGGATGCCGATGCCCTGGTCGGTCACGGAGATGTCGACCGACTGGCCATCGGTCGAAGTGGACACGGCGATCGTGGCGTCCTCGTCGGAGTACTTGATCGCGTTGTCGAGGAGGTTGCCGATCGCGGAGACGAGCTGCCGCCGCTCGCCGACGACGGTGAGGCGCGGGCTCGGCTCGATGACCTCGACCTTGATGCGCCGCAGGTCCGCGCTCTGGCGCACCCGGTCGACGGCCTCGGCGATCACCAGGTGCACAGCCACGGGTTCGCGGACCGGCGAGCGCTCGACCTCGATGCGACTCAGCTCGAGGAGGTCGTCGATCGTGCGACCGACGCGGTGGGCCTCGTGCACGAGTCGCTCGGACAGGCGCTGGCGCACGCTCTCGTCGTCTTCCGCGTGCAGCGTCTCCGCGAGCAGCGCGAGTGCCCCGACCGGCGTCTTCAGCTCGTGGCTGATGTTCGCGACGAAGTCGGTGCGCACCGCTTCCAGGCGTGTGCGCTCGGTCGTGTCATCGACCGAGCCCAGCGCGCCGATGATCGCACCCGCTTCCTCGAGCGGCGACACGGCGACGACGATCGTTCGCCTCGGCGGACCGAAGAGATCGACGGTGCGACGATCGGACACGCCTCGACAGCCCGAAGCGAGGAGCTCGGCGACTGCTTGCTCGACGAGTGCGTCGCCGTGACGCGCGCCGACGAATGTCGAGGCGTGGACGTTGCGGAACACGACGCGGCCGGTGCGATCGGCGATCACGACTCCTTGCGCGAGCGCGTCGAGCGCCGCCGCGAGACGATCGCTCGATGCGGCCGTGTCGGCCTCGCGCGCCACGGCGCGATCGGCGGCGCGCCCGAGTCGATCGACCGCCGAGGTCAGCGAGGCCGACGGCTCCAGGACCTCCCCGCCGAGCCGCGACACCAAGGTGTCGACCCGCGCAGAGGCCCGCCGCTCCCGGGACACGAAGAAGAGAGCAGTTCCCAGCGCGACCACGACGCCGGCAACCGCGACCACCCACACGAAGTTCAGCTCTCCTGTGAAGACCTCTGCGTCGCGCCCTCGACGTCTTGGACCGGCCCGCTCGAATCGTCCTCGGGTCCGGTGCGGACCTCCGGATGTCCTCCCGTCACCATGTAGTGCACGCGTTCCGCGATGTTCACCGCGTGGTCACCGATCCGTTCGTAGAACCGGGCCACCACTGCGAGCTGCACCGCTGCCTGAAGATCCAGCCGTCCCGAGGAGTGCGACTCGAAGATGGCCTGGATCAGGTCGTCGTGAAGCTGGTCGAGGATGTCGTCCATGTCGTCCAGGGCTGCCGCGAGTGCCGCATCACCCTCGACGTAGGCATCGAGGGCCCGGCGGAACAGCTGCTGGGCCTCAGAGCTCATCCTGGTGATCAGGCCGCGGATCTTCGGATCGAAGCTGTGCCGCCCGTAGAGGCGGCGCGAGGCCTTGCAGATGTTGACCACCAGGTCGCCCGACCGCTCGATCTCGCCGACGAGCTTGACCGCGGTGATGATCGCCCGCAGGTCGCTCGCCATCGGCTGTTGGAGCGCCAGAAGGTGGAAGCACCGGTCTTCGATGTCGACCGATCGCAGGTCGATGACGTCATCCCCACGAATGATCTCGTCGGCCGCGTTCAAGTCGGACGACAGCAGCGCCTCGGTGCCCCGAGGCAGCACCTCGATGACCATCGCCGCGACCACCACGATGTCGTCACGCACCTCGTCGAGCTGGTGGTGGAACGCCTTCCGCTGCTCGATCACGATGTCATCCTCACGTTCAAGTCAACCGCTCAGGGGAACCGGAGGCAACGAGGAGGTGAACAACCGGGGAACGGTTCACGTCCGCGCTGGATTGATCCCGGCAAAGGCAGCGAACGCCGCCAGGACGTCACGGTCGCGGGGATAGGTGAGGTGCTTGGCCACCATCGGGATCGGGAGCCAGACGAGCTGATCGACCTCCGCGCTCGTCGCGAAGCGACCCGACACGACCGTCATCTCCCAGTACCGCACGACCTTGTGGCGCTGCTTGCGATCGCGGTACTCGACGGACGCGACCTCGCGGCCGAGGATGCATCGGTAGCCGGTCTCCTCTTCGACCTCGCGCAGGGCGCACGCCTCATCGCTCTCGTCTTGGGGTTCGCGCTTCCCCTTCGGGAAGGTCCAGTCGTCGTAGCCGGGGCGATGCACGATCACGACCTCTGCAACGCCGTCGGAGACACGCCACACGATTCCACCCGCCGCCCGCACGACGAGATCGTCTAGCTCAGCCACTTCCTCACCTTGCGCTTCGAGGCCGCTTCCCAAGCGTCGGGCCACTTCTCACCCCACGCCGCTGCGTCGCGCTCTTCTGCTGCGATCAGCAGGCCACACACCATTGCCTCTGCGCGCGTCACGTTCGTCGCCGCGATGTCTCGCAGCCATCGCGCCGCGACGATCGCGTCGTGCTGCTCGCCCAGCACCTCTTGGACAGCCTCGGCGCTCGTCGCCATCGTCTGCGCCTCGGGCAGCGCGAGCGTCGCCGCCTCGGCGGCGTACCTGACTCGCTTCGCTCGGATGCGGATCTCGTGCAGGTGCTCGTACGACGGGTTGTCTTCGAGCTGCGCAACGGCCTTCGTGAGGTGATCCCAGGGTCGCTGCACGAGAGCCGGCAGCGCGTCGGCCGCCGAGACGTCCGCGCCTTCCGCGAACTTCGGCGCCCTGGCGGCCTCGACGAGGCGATCGAGCAGCACGACGTAGCCCTCGCTGCGGTACTCAGTGTCGAGCGCGCGGCGTTGCACCACCCGCTGACGGCCGAGGCGCGACCTGATCGAGTCAGCGGGGGCCCAGTCCTGCGGGTCGAGCGCAGCTGCGGCCTTCTTCAGGCGCCCGAGCATCACATCGGCGTCGCGCACGTGACCGAGCGCGTCCGCGAGCGCAGACAGCTCGGTGCGCAGCTCGTCCACCCACGCCTTGTCGAGGATCGGCGCGAAGGTGCGCAGGTCCGAGCGCAAGCGACGCGTCCCCACACGCGCCTGGTGCACGCCCTCGGTCTTCTTGTCCTGCCGCACGAGCGCGTCGTTCTCGAGGATGCGGATCACTGCGGTCGTGATCGCGGCGCGAGCGACTTCGCCGACGGGAGAGTCCTTGCCGACGGTCGCCACGACGAGCTCGGGAGGGGCGAGCGCGCGCGGCCCGAGCGCGCGGACGAGCTTCGGTGTCGGGTCAGGCTGACCCGCGCCCGCGGCTCGGAGGCGATCGATGAGCGCGGGCAACAGCTGGTGCGGCGCCTCGGGAGTGACCTCGAGCTCGACCTCGCGGAAGCGAGCAGCGACGCGCTCGCCGTCGAGCACCGACACCTCGTCGTCCGCGACCTCGGCGATGCGCTGCCCGCGGGGGTCGAACAGCGCCGCACTCCGCCGGAGCGTCTGGAGACGAGCGACGGGAGTCAACGTCGCCGATCGCACGTACGCGCGCAACAGCTCGAGGGCCGCGGATGGGATCTCGGCCGGCAATCCCATGAAGTCGTGCTCGGGCCGAGCGAGCACGCCGTTCTCGGTCTTGCCGGGAAGCTTCACCGTCCAGATACCGCGGCCGGCCTCGGTGCGATACCGGACGCTCGCGCCCCAACGGATCAGACGGAGATCGGGTGTGTCCCAATACGTGGCGTCGAGCGGGACGTCAGTGCGCGCTCCCGCCGACACCGACGGGAGCACGCGATCGAGCTCGGGGAGGACAAACCCCGGCCACGTGGTGAACTTCGCCTCGCGCTCGATCCGGCTGTCCGACTCCGGACGAGTCATGCGCGAGCGCGACTCAGCGCGAGCTCTTGCAGCCGGCGGTGCGCATCGTTGTGGTGGACAGTCGGCACTCGATGCCACCCTCCGTCGGCGTCGAGCTCCCAGGCGAGCACGTCGTCTGTGAGGCTCACGTCGAGCACCTCCTGAAGTCGTGCCTGCAACGCCGGCGCTTCGACGGGCGCGAGGGCCTCGACTCGACGATCGAGGTTGCGCTCCATCAGATCGGCCGAGCCGATCAGGTACATCGGCTTGCCGGGGCCAGCCCCGTTCGCGAAGTAGTAGATGCGCGAGTGCTCGAGGTAGCGACCGACGATCGACCGCACCCTGATGCGATCGGAGAGGCCCGGCACGCCGGGTCGCAAGCAGGAGATGCCTCGAATGATGAGGTCGGTCTCGACCCCCGCCTGCGACGCGTCGTACAGCGCGTCGATCATCTCGGGATCGACGAGGCTGTTCATCTTGATGATGATCCGGCCCTGCGCGCCCGCCTTGGCCTCGTTCACGATCAGGTCCTGCACGCGCGGACGCAGCCACCGGGGCGCCACGATCAGCTTGTGATACCGAACCTCACGGCTGTATCCCGTCAGGTGGTTGAACAGATGGATGAGGTCGGCCCCGAGGTCGGCGTCGGCGCTCAGCAGCCCGAGGTCCTCGTAGAGACGCGCCGTATCGGAGTTGTAGTTGCCGGTGCCGACGTGGCAGTAGCGGCGCAGCGCGCCCGCCTCTTCACGAATGACGAGCGCGGTCTTCGTGTGCGTCTTCAACCCCATCAGGCCGTACACGACGTGAACGCCCACTTGTTCGAGTGCCTTGGCCCAGGCGATGTTCGTCTGCTCGTCGAAGCGCGCTTTCAGCTCGACGAGCGCGGCGACCTGCTTGCCCTGCTCCGCGGCCCTGATGAGCGACGCAACGATCGGGCTGTCGCCTGAGGTGCGGTACAGCGTCATCTTGATGGCGAGCACCGCGGGGTCGATCGATGCCTGACGGATGAACTCCTCTACCGACGTCGCGAACGAGTCGTAGGGATGGTGCACGAGGATGTCGCCCTGGCGGATGACCGAGAAGATGCTGCGGCTCCCCTCCGCCGCGTCGACGAGGCTCGTCGGCGTCACCGGCGTCCACGGTTCGTCCTTCAGATCGGGACGCGGCAGGGCATGCACCGCCCACAGCCCGGACAGCCCGAGCGGCGCGTGGTGGAACGACACGTCGTCCGGCTCGAGATCGAGCTCGCGCAGCAACAGCTCGAGCATCTCGGCCGACATCCGATGGTCGACCTCGAGGCGCACGGCGCGACCGAAACGCCGGCGGCGCAGCTCCATCTCGACCGCGGCGAGCAGGTCGTCGGCTTCCTCCTCCTCGAGGGTGAGGTCGGCATTGCGCGTGACGCGGAACGGCACGAAGTCGAGGACGTCCATTCCGGTGAAGAGCGTCGACAGGTGCGCCGCGATGACCTGCTCGAGAGGGACGAAGCGCTCGCCGTCGGGAGTGATCACGAAGCGCGGCAGCAAGGGCGGCACCTTCACGCGAGCGAACCGGCGCTCGCCGGTGTCGGGGTCGGAGACCGTGACGCCGAGGTTCAGCGAGAGGTTGGAGATGTACGGGAAGGGATGGCCGGGATCGAACGACAGCGGCGTCAGCACCGGGAAGATGCGCTGCTCGTACACTTCGATCAGGTACCTGCGATCCTCGTCGTCCAGGTCGTTCCAGTCGGAGATCCAGATGCCCGCGGTGGCGAGGGCCGGCTTGATGCGGTCGTGGTAAATCTCCTCTTGCTGCGACACGAGCTCGCCGACGCGGTCGCTGATCTGTTCGAGCTGGCGCCCCGCGGTGCGGCCGTCAGGGCTCACCCTGCTCACCTTCGCGGCCACCATGTCCTTCAGTGCGGCGACGCGCACCTGGAAGAACTCGTCGAGGTTCGAGCTGAAGATCGCGAGAAACTTCACCCGCTCGAGGAGGGGGACCTGCGGGTCGTCGGCGAGTGCGAGCACGCGCGCGTTGAACTCGAGCCAGGAGAGCTCCCGGTTCAGATAGCGCTCGTCGCCGGTGAGTTCCGCCTGTCCCACTGGTTCGCCAGGCGGATGGTCCAGATGCGTGACCACTTGTCGCAGGTTAGCCAAGGCGGGTCGTGCCCTCAGGAGGCGGGTTCCTCCTCGGGGAGACCGAGATCCCAATCGAGGATGAGGTTCTCGCGCTCGGCGTCACGTGCGACACGCTCTCGGTTGCGGCGGAACTGCGGATCGTGCGGCGGCAGGAGCACGAGCCGGGCCAAAGCCCGAGCTCGAAACTCCTCGATCACCGACCGCTCGCCGAACTCCGCCTCGACCTCCCAGTGCGGTGCGACCGGGCCGAGATACACCACTCGCACGTGGCCGCGCGGGGGCTCGGTCTGCTCGACCGGGGCGTTCATGGACATCGGGCGAGCCTACCGTCAGTTGCCCGTGGCTCGGCTGCCGAGCTTGGCGGTGCCGCTCTGCGACTCGCCGTCGCGCAGCCACTCGACCTTGATCTCGTCGCCGACCTCACGCTTGCGGATGGCGGTGCCGAGATCGTCGGGTGACGTGATCGCGGTGCCGTCGACCGATGTCACGACGTCGCCCTCCTGCAGGCCGAGCTCCTCGGCCGCGCTGCCGGGCGTCGTCTGCACGATCACTGCGCCCGAGTCGACGGTGATGCCGTACTGGTCGAGAGTCGGCTGATCGAGCTCGTCGACGCCGACGCTCGACACACCGAGGAAGGCGGTGCCGCGCACGTCGCCGCCGCCGTTCTTGAGGTCGGTGATGAGCGGCTTGATCGAGTCGATCGCGATCGCGAAGCCGATGTTCTGGGATCCGTCGACGATCGCAGTGTTGATGCCGACTACCTGACCGGCGGCATTCACGAGCGGACCGCCCGAGTTGCCGGGGTTGATCGCCGCGTCGGTCTGGATCAGGTTGGAGAGCGACTCGTTGCCGGCGTCGATCGACCGGTTGAGGGCCGAGACGATGCCGCGGGTGACGGTCGGCGTGCCCTCGAGGTCGAGTGCGTTGCCGATCGCGACCACCTCGTCGCCGACCTCGAGGTCGGAGGAGTTGCCGAGCTCGGCTGCGGTGAGTCCGCTGACGTCGCGGACCTTGATCAGCGCGACGTCGTCAGCAGGGGAGCTACCGACGAGGTCGGCGTTGAGCTCGCGGCCGTCGGCCAACTTCACCTTGATGCTGCCGGCCTGCTCGATCACGTGGTTGTTGGTGAGCACCAAGCCGTCCTCGCTGATGATGACCCCCGTGCCCGCGCCGCGACCGAAGATGCCGCCGTTCTGGCTGACGAGGCCGGTCTCGATCGCGACGACCGAGGGCTCGACCTTGCGGAGGACGGCGCGGATGTCCATCGTCGGCGCAACGCCCTCAGGTCCGGTCGGGGCCTGGGCCGAGCTCGACGTCGGCGCGGATTGCGATCCGGAACCGGACGAGCCAGACGACC
This sequence comes from uncultured Acidimicrobiales bacterium, assembly GCA_963802505.1. Classification (GTDB taxonomy): domain Bacteria; phylum Actinomycetota; class Acidimicrobiia; order Acidimicrobiales; family DATKAS01; genus DATKAS01. Next base: position 771,208 of record CAWDJB010000002.1, read on the forward strand.
CGCCCGACGACTCGGACGGCGCGGTCGACGTGACCGGCGCGGAGCTCGATGTCGACGAGCTGCTGTCGCGCGTGATGGCGACACCGCCGACGACGAGCGCGGCGATCACTGCTCCGGCGACACCGCCGAGCAACGCGGCGCGCTTCGTGCCGCGACCTTTCGGCGCGGGGACTGGCTGAGTGGGAGGAGGCGGGGGCAGGGGCTCCGAAGGGCCACCCGGGCTCATCTCGACCGTGGGCTGTTCGATCGTCGGGTTGGTGGGGATGAACGGCTCGTACTCGATGTCGCCGTCCAGGCCCTCAGTCGTTCCGGAGCTCATGGATGGGCTCTCTTCCTCTTGGGGGGCTTGCTCTTCGGGGGCTTTTTCAGGGGGTTGCATGGCTGCAACGCCTCCATTCCAGGGCAAGTTCCCCCATTGACGGACTTCACAGGATGCTCACAGCACAAAACGGGAACCAATCGGCCGATAGGTACGTAGATACCTCGTCGACCGGTGAAACCGGCCGCGGGACAGAGAATGGATGCGACGGATGGACACCGACACCCTGTGGATGGCCGAAGGGCTCTGCCGAGACAAGCCGCCGGCGATCTTCTTCCCGAGTGACGGCGTCGGCGTCGACCGTGCCCGCAAGATCTGCGCGACCTGTCCGGTCCGCGAAGAGTGCCTGGAGTACGCCCTGACCAATCGCATCGACCACGGTGTGTGGGGCGGTACCTCCGAACGTGAACGCCGGCGCATCCTGAAGCGCCGCCGGATCGCCGCTTCCGTCGGGGCCTGACCGACCCCCCGCGCCCGCATCCCGCGCGCGGTCAGCCCCGACGAAAGCGGCCGCAAGTCCCCCGAGTACCCGGTCCTCGTGACCGGGTACTTCCGCGTCCGGGCACGTTCCGCGTGCGGGGCTCAGCCGAGGCCGAACGAGTCGAGCAGTCCGCGGCCGGCGTCGCCGAGTCGATCCACGAGCGACGGCGACGGTGGCGCGGGAAGCTGCGCGACGACCGCATCGACGAGCCGACCATCGGGCGGACCGGCCACCGCGTAGACGATGTCGTCGCGCTGGACGATCACGACCCGCGAGGTGTCGGTCTGCAGGAGCCATCCCTCGGTGCCCGCGGCCGAGATCGGCTGTGCGCCAGCGATCGCGTTCGGGTCGAGCACGCCCGGTTCCTCGTACAGCATCACCAGGTCTGCGTCGTTGCAGTACACGAGGCCGACGAGGTTGTCGCTGATCTGCACCTGGCGGAGCCCGAGGTCGCCCGGAAGCGTCAATGGCGCCCAGTAGGGCTCGCCCAGCTCGGCCTGCGGGGCTGCCTGCTGCTCAGGACGTCCGGCGCCGAGCGATCCGAGGAGTCCACCGAAGGCCGCGGATGCCTCGGTGTGTGTCTGCGCGAGCTTGGCCGCGTCGGGAGACACGTCGTTCGATCGGCTCATGTTCACGAAGCCGAGGACGGCCACCCAGACCGCTGCCGTCGCAACGAGGTTGAGCATCCCCCACTTGCGCTTCTTCGGCTCGGCGACAGGGCGATTCGCGGCCGCGATCGCCTGCTCGATGAACCCCTCGGGCGGCTCGACGGGAGGCAGCGAGCGTAGCCAGGTACGGGCTTGCTCGACCCGGTCGAGCTCGGCGCGATGTTCAGGGCTGCGCTCGAGCAGGTCGCGCACCTCGGTGGCCTCGGCGGCAGTGAGCTCGCCGTCGAGGTAGGCGCTCAGCACGTCGAAGGACTCGGGCGGCGGCAGCGTGGTCATCCGAGCATGGCCCTGAGCTGGGCCCGGCCGCGGTGGATGCGGCTGCGGACGGTTCCGACGGGGACATCGAGCGACTCGGCGATCTCCTGATAGTTCAGACCGACCACGTCGCACAGCACCACGGCGCTGCGGAACTCGATGGGGAGCGCCTTCAGCGCATCTTGGATGTGATCGGGCAGGCGGCTGGTGTCGAGCACGTCGAGGGGCTCTTGCTCGGTCCCGAGGACGCGGTCGGGCAGGTCAGGCACGACCTCGAGCGGCCGGCGCTTCTTGCGCCGCACCTCGTCGAGGAAAGCGTTCGTCGTGATCCTGCTCAACCAGGCCTCCATGGACCCTGGCCGGTAGCTGGCGAGCCCTCGTCGGACCCGCAGCAACACCTCTTGGACAAGGTCCTGTGCTTCGTCATGGTTCCCCGTGAGCCGATAGGCCACCGTGTAGATGAAGCGCCCATGACTTCGGGCGACCTCCTCCCACGACGGCACCTCGACGGTCCCCCCTTCGGGAGGGCTATCGCTCGTCACCGCAACGACGGGCGGCCGCTCCGGGTTCCCGACTTCTGCCAGATCGGGCGGACCACGGCGCCGAGCGTACAGGTCGGCCCTGGCAGGCTGGCCCCCGGAGGCAGGTCCCGATGGCCGGCAACACAGTGCTGGAGTGCGTGGTCAACATCAGCGAGGGTCGAGACCAGTCGCTGGTCGCTGCGATCGCTTCGGTCGCGGGCCCCGATCTGCTCGACGTCCACAGCGACCCCGATCACAACCGGTCGGTGCTGACCCTCGTCGGAGAGGACGCTCCGAGGGCGGTTGCCGTCGAGGCCGTGGCCCGGCTCGACCTGCGCACCCACGCGGGCGCCCATCCTCGGTTCGGGGTGGTCGACGTCGTGCCGTTCGTGCCGCTCGCCGGCGGTGCGATGGCGGATGCAGTGCGGGCCCGGGACGAGTTCGCCCGCTGGGCGTCGGTGACCCTCGACCTCCCCTGCTTCCTCTACGGGCCCGAGCGCACGCTGCCTTCGGTGCGCAAGGACGCGTTCGGCAAGCTCGTCCCCGACTTCGGGCCTCCCGTGCCTCGCTTCCCCCACCCGACGGCAGGAGCGGTCGCCGTCGGCGCTCGCCCGGTGCTCGTCGCCTACAACCTCTGGGTCGACGCGACCGTCGACGAGGCGAAGGCCATCGCACGGGCGCTGCGGGGACCGGCGGTGCGCTCGCTCGCCTTCGACCTCGCGTCGGGAGTGCAGGTGTCGTGCAACCTGGTCGAGCCCGACGCATTCGGTCCGGCGGCCGCATACGACGTCGTCGCAGCGCAAGCGCGGGTGGTCAGGGCGGAGCTCGTGGGATTGGTCCCAGAGTCGGTTCTGCGGGCGGTGCCGGCGCACCGGTGGCGCGATCTCGACCTCGATGCCGACCGGACCATCGAGGCCCGGCTGGCGCGGCGCTAGGCGGAGGCGGTGCTGCGGCGGGCGGCGGCCCGCTGGCGACGGATGCGGCGCCGCTCGCGCTCGCTCATGCCGCCCCAGATGCCGAACTTCTCGCCGTTGGCGAGCGCGTACTCGAGGCACTGCATCCGCACGACGCAGCCGCGGCACACCTCTTTGGCCTCGCGCGTCGACGCACCGCGCTCGGGGAAGAACAGGTCAGGGTCGACGCCGAGGCAGTTGGCGTAGTCCTGCCAGCTGCGGTCCTCGGGATCGAACGCGGACTCGATGCGCTTCATCGGTGTGGCCTCCCCCCCGCCGCCGGGCGGGTTCAGAGTGCAACCGTGTAGTTACACCGATGTGATCTTCGCCTACCACTTCACACTCGCGCAAGGGGTGATCCCGCTTTTCGTGGTATTTCACGGCGATTCGTCAGGCTGATCGACTTCTTCCGCCCCGCATGGCCCGCTTCTGCTCGATGAAATCGACCAGCACGTAGTCGCCGAGGGTCTCGGGGGTCGTGAAGAAGGCCCGCCCGCGGTTCAGCTGCGTGAGCTTCTCGACGAACGCCTTGAGGTAGCCGTTGGCGTCGAGCATGAAGGTGTTGATGCGGATGTCCTCCCGCGTGCAGCGGGCGACTTCCTTCAACGTCGCGTCGACGGTGGCCTGCACCGGCGGGTAGTTGAAGAAGACCTCGCCGTCGGGAAGCAGGTGGGCGGTCGGCTCGCCGTCGGTGATCATGATGATCTGCTTCGTGCCCGACTGGCGGGCGAGCATGCGGCGGCTCAGCAGGAACCCGTGTTGCATGTTCGTGCCGTAGACGAAGTCCCACGACACCTCGGGCAGCTGCTCGGGCTTGAGCTCGCGAGCGATCTCGGAGAACCCGACGATCCCGAGGAAGTCGCGCGGGAACTGGCTGGAGATCAGCGAGTGCAGCGCCATCGCGACCTTCTTGGCGGCGAGGAAGTTGTCGCGCATCGGCATCGACAGCGACAGGTCGAGCATCAGCACCGTGCTCGACCGCACGAGGGTCTCGGTGCGCTCGACCTCGAAGTCGTCAGGTGAGAGCCGGACCGGGGTGCCGCCGCCCGTGCGCTGGATCGCGTTGCGGATCGTGCGGTGGATGTCGAGGTTGAACGGGTCACCGAACTCGTAGGGCTTCGACTCGTACGAGCGCTCGTGCCCGACGCCGCTGCGCTCGAGCTCGTGCTTGCCCATCTTGTCCTTGGCGAGCTTCGCAAAGAGATCGGAGAGGGCGTTCTGCCCGATCTTGCGGATGCCCTTCGGCGTCAGCTCGTAGCGGCCTTCCTTGTTCTCGATCAGGCCTGCTTGCTCGAGCATCTTCGCGAGCTCGGCGAGTCGCTCGAGGCTGCGCGCCGACTGATCACCGAGCAGGTCACGCGCGCGGTCGATGTCGACTTCGGCGAGGGCACCGGGGTTCGTCGCCCCGCGCAGCAGGTTCTCGAGCTGGTCGATGTCGCCGAGCTGCTCCATGAGCTGTGCCGCCTCGGCGAAGCCCAAGGGGTCCTGGCCGCTGAAGTCGTAGCGGCGGTCCCAACCCATCTGCGGGAAGAGGCTCTGGAGGTGCTCGCCGAGCTGATCGACCTGCCACCGCAGGTCCATGTCTTCGAGCAGCTGCTCCGCGAGACCTTGGAGCTGCGCGCGCTGCTCAGGGGTCATCGAGTTGAGCATCGACTGCATCGCGGCCATGCGCTGCGCCATGATCTCGAGCAGCTCGTCGAGAGTCTGCGGGTTCTCGGGGAAGAAGTCGCCGTAACGCTGCATGAAGCCCTCGAAGTCGGGCTCCTCTCCCCGCTCGCGCTGGGCGAGCATCTCGTTCAGCTCGGAGAGCATGTCCTTCATCCGCTGCATCTGCGCGGGATCGACATCGCTCATCGCGCCGGCCATCTGGTTGAAGTAGCTCTGCGCCAGCTGCTGGCGGAGCTTGTCGAGCAGCTCCTCGAACCGTTGCCGCGCCTCGGGTGACTGGAAGTCGTACTCCTGCAGGTCGCGCACCTGGCCCGCCAGGTCAGGCGGGAGCATGTCGAGCTGGAGGTGCCGCTCCTCGGTGGCCTGTTGCGCGAGCTCCTCTCGACGCTGGTCGCCCGACTGGCGGGCATCGTTCAGCTGTTGGTCGAGCGCGTCGCGCTCTTGCTCGACCACCTCGCGCAGCTCTTGCGCGATGTCGTCGTACACGCCGCCGAGGTCGTAGCGCTCGAGCTCGTCGCGGCGCTTGCGGCGCAGCTTCTCGAGCATCTCGCGGATGCCCTCGAGCCGCTCGCCGTTGCGGTCGCGGAACCCCGACTGCATCATCCGCCGAAGGGCGTTGTTGAGGTCGCCGTGATACAGCAAGTCGTCGGTGATCTCGGCGAGCACCGCGTCGGCATCGAGCTCGAAGCCGACTTGCGTGCCGTCCCACCGCGAATAGCTGAAGCGACCTGCCATGACCGCACGCTATCGGCCTGAACTCCAGGCGCGGGGTGCCGATGAGTACCAAGTGGTCCGCCGTAAATTGCCGCAGGTGCGGAAACGTGCCTCGGCGGCTTTTCTCCTTCTTCCTGTCCTCGCTCTGTCATTGACCGGGTGCGTGCGCATCGGCGCGCCCACGGCGAACCAGGACGCCGCTGACGACGTCGAGGCCGCGCAGCTGAAGATCGAGGACCAGGCCTGGGCGCTCCGCAGCATCTTCTTCCGGCCCGATTTCGGCCCCGAGTGGCGCGAGATCCGTGACGCGCAGGGCAAGCCCACGGTCGGCCTGCCCTTCGCCGACTGCCTCGCTGCCGCTTCAGGCGCCGAGATCGATCCGGCGAGCATCTCGGCCAATGCCGGCTCGCCACGGTTCACGCGAGCGAACGGCGCGTTCGCGGCGTCGAACGCGCTCGTGACGACGAGTCCCGATCAGGCCGCGTTGCTGTACGAGGTCGCGACCAAGCCCGAGTTCACCACGTGCATCGCGAAGAACACGATCGACTTCCGGGCGAACCCGCCCGTTTCAGCCGCCGGCGCCGAAGCACTGACCACCGACATCAGCGCGGGCGCCAGCACCGGCACGCGCGTCGCGCTCGTCTACCCGGGCAGGGGTGAAGACAACGAGCACTTCGTCGCCGACTTCATGGTCGTGAAGGTCGACCGCGCGCTGCTCGCGCTCTGGTTCGCCAACCCCGGCACCCCGACCGTGCAGACCGACGAGGATGCAGTCGTCGACGCGCTGGTGCAGCGACTCACCACACTGCCCGACAAAGACTCAGCGACGACGACGACGGGCAGCTGAGCCCGTTCGCCGATTCAGCCCCGGCTGCGGTAGGTGGCCCGGGCGCCCGACGCGTCCTTGTTGAGCCGCTTCGAGAGGTGCAGGCCTTCGAGGAGGAACTCGACCGCGCTCGCGATGGCGGCGGGGCTCTCGTCGTCGGTGAGCGATGACACCGGCTCGCGGAGGCTGGGCACCCGCGCGAGCAGATCGGCTTCGTCGGCCGAGCTCACGTCTTCGCCCACGTGGGCGATCGTGCCCTCGTCGAACGCGGTGATCACATCGCGCAGCTTCTCCGGCGTGAATCGACCCTTGAACACCGTGAGCACCGACGCCTTCACGAGGTTCTCGATGATCGAGCCGTCGCGGCCTTCCTCGATGCTCTCGATCTCGACCTTGCCGGACGTCGACGCGGCGAGCGCTTCGAGGTCGGACACGCGGGGAACGACGTCACGCTCACCGTGGCGGAGCGCGCGCCGCACCGCGTTCGCCGACAGCGTCTCGTAGTTCGACACGCTGAGACGCACCGACACGCCTGAGCGCTGATTGATGTGCGGGCTCTGACGGGCGAGCTGCGACACCATCGACACGACTTCGGCCATGTACTCGGGCACGTGCACCCGCAGCCCACCCACGTCGAACGACCGAGCCTCTTGCAGCACGATGCCGGTCTCGGTCTCGACGTCGAGGGGGTAGTGCGTGCGGATCTGGCTGCCGAACCGGTCTTTGAGCGGCGTGATGATGCGGCCGCGGTTCGTGTAGTCCTCCGGGTTGGCGGAGGCGACGAGCATCAGATCGAGCGGGAGGCGGATCTTGTAGCCGCGCACCTGCACGTCGCGCTCCTCGAGCACGTTCAGCAGTCCGACCTGGATGCGCTCGGCGAGGTCCGGGAGCTCGTTGATCGCGAAGATGCCTCGGTTCGTGCGGGGCACGAGGCCGTAGTGCAAAGTCAGCTCGTCGGACAGGTAGCGACCCTCGGCGACCTTGATCGGGTCGACCTCGCCGATGAGGTCGGCGATGGACGTGTCGGGCGTCGCGAGCTTCTCGCCGAAGCGGTCGTCACGGTGCACCCAGTCGATGGGTGTGTCGTCGCCGCGCTCACGGATGAGGTCGCGCGCGTGCTGCGAAACGGGGCTGTACGGATCGTCGTTGATCTCGGATCCGGAGACGATCGGGAGCCATTCGTCGAGCAGGTTGGTGAGCGAGCGGATGATGCGGGTCTTCGCCTGCCCGCGCTCGCCCAAGAAGATGATGTCGTGCCCCGCGAGCAACGCGTTCTCGAGCTGGGGCAGCACGGTGTCCTCGTAGCCGATGACCCGCTCGACGAGCGGCTGCCCTGCCGCGATCCGCTCGATGGCGTTGCGACGCACCTCTTCCTTGACGGGGACTGACTCCCATCCCGCGTCGCGCAGCTGACCGAGGGTTGCGGGCCGTGAAGACATGCGCGCCAACCTACCGCCCGATGCCGAGGGTCGGCGCCGGTGCTCGGCGTCGTTGCGCAGGGTTACCCTCTGGCGGACATGGACCAGCCAGGGATCGACCTGTCCGGGACGTGGGCCGCGACCATCGCGGACGAGCCCAGCCGGCGCGCGTTCTTCGAGCCGTCCTACGACGATCGCCACTGGGACTCCGTCGCGCTGCCCGGACACTGGCGCACGCACCCTGCGTTCGCGTCGAGCGACGGGCCGATCCTCCATCGGCGCTGGTTCGACTCACCCGACTGGGCCGGTGAAGGGTCGCGCGGCTGGCTCGTGTTCGACGGGGTCTTCTACCTCGGCGACGTGTGGATCGACGGCACCTATCTCGGCGAGACCGAGGGTTACTTCTTCCCCCACGAGATGGACGTCACCGATCACCTCGCCGCGGGGCACGAGCACGTGCTGGCGATCGAGGTCGCGTGCGCCCGGCAGAGCGATCGCACCGCCAAGCGAAACATCACCGGCGTGTTCCAGCACTGGGACTGCATCGACCCCGATTGGAACCCCGGCGGCATCTGGCGACCGGTTCGGATCGAGCGTACGGGCCCCGTCCGGATGACCCGCCTGAGGGCACTGTGTCGCGAGGCCGACGCGACCCGCGCGATCCTCTCGTTCGTCGCCGACCTCGACAGCGACGAGGCCCGAACGGTGACGTTGCGCACGTCGGTTCCCGGGGTTGCCGAGTCGAACGTCGAGCACTCACTCGCCGTGGGTGTCAACCGAGTCGAGTGGCAGCTGCGCGTCGACAACCCCGCCCTCTGGTGGCCTCATGCGCTCGGGGCGCAGCCCCTGCACGACGTCGTCGTCGCGGTGTCGGTCGGCGACGAGGTGAGCCACGAGCGCCGGGTGCGGATGGGGTTCCGGTCCGTGACGATGCGGAACTGGGTCATGTCGGTGAACGGCGAGCGGCTCTTCCTCAAGGGCGCGAACCACGGGCCGACGCGCATGGCGATCGGCGAGGCGTCTCCGGACGAGGTCGCGCGTGACGTGCACCTCGCGGTCGACACGGGGCTCGACCTGTTCCGCGTGCACGCACATGTCGCGCGGCCCGAGCTCTACGACGCCGCCGACGAGGCGGGACTCCTGCTGTGGCAGGAGATGCCGTTGCAGTGGGGGTACGCCCGCAGTGTGCGCAAGCAGGCGATCCGCCAGGCGCGCAAGGCGGTCGACCTGCTCGGTCACCACCCGTCGATCGCGCTCTGGTGTGGGCACAACGTGCCGGTCGCGGTCGACGTCGAGCAGTCGGCGACCCTCGATCCGAAGAAGTTCGCGCTGAAGTTCGCGGTGGGCCAGCAGCTCCCGACGTTCAACCGCAGCATCCTCGACCGCGCAGTGAAGTCGGCCTTCGAGCGGGTCGACGGCACTCGGCCTGTCATCGCACACTCAGGCGTGATCCCGCACCTGCCCAAGCTCGACGGCACCGACACGCACATCTACTTGGGGTGGTACACGGGGCACGAGCGCGACTTCCCGCGCTTCTGCGCGACGGTGCCGCGCATGGCCCGCTTCGTGAGCGAGTTCGGAGCGCAGGCCGTGCCCGCCGATGCCGAGTTCCTCGATCCCGAGAAGTGGCCCGATCTCGACTGGGAGCGAGCGGGGCACGTGCACACGCTGCAGAAGACGATGTTCGACAAGCACGTGCCGCCCGAGGCGTACGAGACGTTCGAAGCGTGGCGGCGCGCGACGCAGGCCTATCAGTCGACCGTGCTGAAGCATCACATCGAGACGCTGCGGCGGTTGAAGTACCGGCCGACGGGTGGCTTCGCGCAGTTCTTGTTCGCCGACGCGTATCCGTCGGTGACGTGGTCGGTGCTCGGGCACGACCGCCAGCCGAAGCAGGGATACCAGGCGTTGGTCGAGGCATGCCGCCCGGTGATCGTCGTGGCGGAGCGGCCGCCCACGTTGGTGACGCCGGGAGACACGGTTGCGGTGGATGTGCACGTCGTGTCGGACTTGCGTGTGCCGTTGCCCGCAGCCGTCGTGACGGCCCGCTTGGTCTGGGCAGGCGGCCACCACACGTGGCAGTGGCAAGGCGACGTGCCCGCCGACGAGTGCATCCGCATCGGCACCGTCTCGGCGATGGTGCCGAACGCCCCCGGCGCGATGGACCTCGACCTCGAGCTCGTGTGCGACGACGTCGCCGTGACGAACCGCTACCGCTCGACGATCACCCGCCGCTGACCGCGCGGCCTGCAGAATCGGCCGCGAACTCGAGGACTACTTGTACCTGTCGATGCCCGATCGGGCGTCATGAGGCACAAGTGCGCGCTCCCGCGCCCAGGTTCGACCCGAACTTGTACCTCTCGATGCCCACTCGGGCGCTCAGGGGTACGAGTGCGCGTCCCGCACCCGCTTCGGCCGAGCGTGCACCAACTGTGGCGCCAGCGCGCGCTATTGCGCGTCGAAACGCCACAGTTGAGAGCCGTCAGGCCGTCACCCGTGGCGCCAGAGCGCGCAGATCCGCTCCGAAACGCCACAGTGCGCGCCGCCCCGCACCGTTTGCTCACTGGACCACGCCAGACGTGGGTCGAGTGAGCAAACGGTCAGAGGTCGAGGGTGCGCAGGGTCGCGCTGATGCCGGCGGCGGCGATGATCTTGGCCTTGGTGCGGACCAGGAACTCGCGGGCGCGAGTGCGATGTCCGCGGCCACGCCGACCGCGGTTTCGAGGAGGTCGGCCGCCGGCACGACGCGGTTCACCAGTCCGACCGCGAGCGCTTCGCCCGCCTCGATGCGCCGTCCCGTGAGCACGAGGTCGCGGGCGACGCTGCCACCGACGAGGTCGCGCAGCGGGCGGTACACGACGTCACCGAACGTGTGCTCGACGTGCGCGAAGAACGCCACGTCGGCCGCCACCCGCAAGTCGGCCAGCACGGCAAGGTCGAATCCACCCGCCAGTGCCGCGCCATTGACAGCCGCCACGACAGGCAACGGGAACCGCAACACGGTGTGATGGAACCGATCGCTCGAGTCCCAGAGACGGTGCTGGTGCTCGGGATCGGGATCGGCGAACTCGGACAGGTCGAACCCCGCGCTGAACGCCGACCCGGCGCCCGTGAGCACGACCACCCGCACCGACTCGTCCACCGCGAGCGCGTCGAACGCATCCGACACCTCGTCGCGCAACGCGATCGACAGCGCGTTCTTCTTCTCGGGACGGTTCAGCGTGACCGTCGCGACGCCATCGTCTGCCGCGGCCACCAAGACGAGGCCGGCCATCAGGTCAACCGGTAGAGGCGGAACTGCGGGTGGTCGACGTCGAGCACGTCGACTCGTTGAAAGCCCGCGTCAGCGGCGTAGCGCTGCACAGTCTCGGCCCGCATGACCGTCCCCGTGCCCGCGCCGCCGTCCTGCATGCTCACGGCGAGGCAATGGAGCGGACTGAATGCGTACAAGAAGCGCTCCATCTCGCTGCCGGGCGCCGCGAACTGATCCTCCGTGCGTTCGTCGGCGACGACCACCATGCCCCGCTCACCGGCGAGACGGCGCATCGTCCGCAGCACCGAGACGGGGTCGGGCACGTCGTGCAACATCTCGATCGCGAGCACCAGGTCGTAGTCGCCTTCGATCGCCGGATCACCCGCATCCCACGCGTGGAAGCGAACGCGGTCGTGCACTCCCGCCGCTGCAGCGTCCGCCGAGGCGACCGCGATCGATGCGTCGTCGAGATCGAACCCGTCGATCCGGGCGTTCGGAAACGCTTTGGCGATCGTGATCGCGGCCATGCCCTCTCCGCAGCCGACCTCGGCGATGCGGACCGGTTCTCCACCAGCGAGGCGATCGTGGAGGTCGCCGAGAGCAGGGAGCCACGACTGCACGAGGTGATTGACGAACACCGGCCGCGTGAACGCAGCCTGGAGGTCGTGCAGGTCGAAGGCGCCAAAGCTCACGCCAGTGCCACGGCGGAATTCGTCAACCATGATGTCGATCGCCTTACCGGCCCAAGGAACGACCCCGGCGCACGGCTTCATGCACGCCTCGCTGTCGTCCTCGATCAGGACGTGCGCGTGCGCGTTCGGCAGCGTGAAGCGACGCTCGGTCGCCGCTGCCGCGACATCGTCGACGTCGAGCACACCCGCCACGGCCTGCTGCTCGAGCCACTCGCGCGCGTAGCGCTCGTGCACGCCGGCCTGCGCAGCGAGCTCGGACGAGGTCATCCCGCCCGCGCCCACAAGAACCTCGTACAGCCCGAGGCGGATGCCGAGCTCGATGTTGGCGAGCTCCATCACCGCGAGGCCTGCCATGAAGAGGTTTCCCGCGAATTCTTCGACCTTCGCTTCGTCCTCCGCTGTCAATGCGACCGTTGTGCTCATGTGCAGAGTCTCTCGCGGGGGACGGCGCCTAACCTGTCCGGATGGCGCACATCGCCGACCTCCTCTCGGCGGGGCGGACGTACTCGTTCGAGTTCTCCCCGCCCGGCACCGAGGCCGGATGGCTGACCCTCGGCCGCACGATCTCCGAGCTCGATTCACTGCGCCCGTCGTTCGTCTCGGTCACGTACGGCGCGGGCGGCGGCACGCGTGTGCGCACCCACGAGGCGGTCGCGTGGATCCGCAAGGAGACCCCCGTGACGCCGATGGCTCACCTCACGTGCGTCAGCCACACGCGCAGCGACATCGGCGAGATCCTCGACGCGTACGACGCGGTGGAGGTGGAGAACATCCTCGCCCTGGCCGGCGATCCGCCGTCCGACCCTGCCAACGCCCGCCCGAGCGACTACCGCTACGCCCTCGAGCTCGTCGAGCACGTACGAGAGCACACGGCCGGCTTCTCGATCGGCGTCGCCGCGCATCCCGAGGTCCACCCGCGATCGGAGAGCGACACCGCCGACCGTGATCACCTCGCCGCCAAGCTCCGCATCGCGGACTTCGCGATCACGCAGTTCTTCTTCGAGGCCGACTCCTATCTGCGCCTCGTCGACGACCTCGCGGCGCGCGGCACCGACAAGCCGGTGATCCCCGGGATCATGCCGATCACGAACATCGCGTCGGTGGCCCGCATGGCCCAGCTCAGCGGCGCTGCGATCCCGACCTGGCTGACCGACCGTCTCGACGCGGTCGCCGACGACCCGGACGCAGTGCGGGCGGTCGGCGTCGACACCGCGACCTCACTCTGCGCTGCGCTCCTCGAGGCGGGCGCCCCGGGCCTGCACTTCTACACACTGAACCGGTCGACGGCGACCCGAGAGATCTACGCCAACCTCGGCCTGGCTCCCTGAGCGTCGCCCGACCTATGGTCGGGCCACCAGCACAGGGAGGACATGAATGAAGGCCTACGACAAGCTCTACATCGACGGCGCCTGGGTCGAGCCCTCGGGCAAAGACACGCTCGACGTCATCAACTCGACGACCGAAGAGGTCATCGCGACGATTCCGGCCGGCGACGCGAACGACATCGATCGCGCCGTCAAGGCCGCCAAGGCGGCGTTCCCCGCGTGGTCGCAGACGTCGGTGCAAGACAGGGCCAAGTACCTCACGCGCATCAACGAGGGCCTGAGCGCCCGCGCCGACGAGATCGCGAACATCGTCAGCGAAGAAGTCGGCATGCCGAAGATGCTGTCGAAGCTCATCCAGGTCGGCCTGCCGCAGGGCAGCTTCGCCGTCAACGCACAGCTCGTCGAGGGATTCCAGTTCGAGGAGCAGGTCGGCAACTCGCTCGTCGTGCGTGAGCCCGTCGGCGTCGTCGGCTGCATCACGCCGTGGAACTACCCGCTCCATCAGATCGCCGCGAAGGTCGCGCCTGCGCTCGCCGCTGGCTGCACCGTCGTCGTGAAGCCGAGCGAGGTCGCCCCGATCAACGCGTTCATGCTCGCCGAGATCATCGACGAGGCCGGCCTGCCCGCAGGGGTGTTCAACCTCGTGTCCGGCGTCGGCCCGGTCGTCGGCGAAGCGATCGCATCGCACCCCGACGTCGACATGGTCTCGTTCACAGGTTCGACCCGCGCCGGCAAGCGCGTGAGCGAGCTCGCTGCGCAGACGGTCAAGCGCGTGACGCTCGAGCTCGGCGGCAAGTCGGCCAACGTCATCCTCGACGACGCCGACTTCGAGAAGGCCGTCGCCGACGGCGTCGGCAAGTGCTACCTGAACTCGGGCCAGACCTGCTCGGCGCTGACCCGCATGCTGGTGCCGCGTGATCGCCTCGCCGAGGCCGAAGCCATCGCCGCGAAGACGGCCGAGACGTTCACGCCGGGCGATCCCTTTGCAGACACGACGCGGCTCGGGCCGCTGGTGTCGGCCGTGCAGCGCGACCGCGTGCGTGGCTACATCCAGAAGGGCATCGACGAGGGCGCCACGCTCGTCACCGGCGGCGCCGACGCCCCTGACGGCCTCGACAAGGGCTTCTTCGTCAAGCCCACGGTGTTCTCCGGCGTCCGCCGCGACATGACCATCGCGCAGGAGGAGATCTTCGGCCCCGTGCTCTCGATCCTTCCCTACGACACCGAGGAAGAAGCGATCGACATCGCGAACGACACCGTCTACGGCCTCGCCGGCGGTGTGTGGTCGGGCGACCCCGAGCGTGCGAAGAAGGTGGCTCTCCAGCTGCGCACGGGTCAGGTCGAGGTCAACGGCGGCGGCTTCAACCTCATGGCGCCGTTCGGTGGCTACAAGCAATCGGGCCACGGACGCGAGCTCGGCAAGTACGGCCTCGAGGAGTACCTCGAGGTGAAGTCGCTCCAGCTCTAGCCCTCGACCTGTCTCGCTAGGGTGCAGGACATGCCTGCACCCGTTCGCGTGGCCATCACCGGCGCCGCCGGGCAGATCGGATACAGCCTCCTGTTCCGTGTCGCGTCCGGCGAGATGTTGGGGCCGAATCAGCCCGTCATCCTCCAGCTCCTCGAGATCACCCCCGCGCTCGACGCACTGCGCGGGGTCGCGATGGAGCTGGAGGATTGCGCGTTCCCGCTCCTCGAAGACGTCGTGCAGACCGACGACCCGAACACCGCGTTCGGCGACGCCAACTACGCGCTGCTCGTCGGCTCCGTGCCCCGCAAGGCCGGGATGGAGCGCTCCGACCTGTTGACGATCAACGGCAAGATCTTCACGGGGCAGGGCAAGGCGCTGTCCGACAGCGCCGCTTCCGACATCAAGATCCTCGTGGTCGGCAACCCGGCGAACACCAACTGCCTGATCGCCATGAACAACTCCCCCGAGATCGACCCGTCGCGATTCACCGCGATGACCCGGCTCGACCACAACCGTGCCGTGGGCCAGCTCGCCGGAAAGCTCGACGTGCACGTCACCGACGTCAAGAAGATGACGATCTGGGGCAACCACTCGGCGACGCAGTATCCCGATCTCTTCCACTGCGAGGTCTCGGGCAAGAACGCGGCCGAGCTCGTGAACGACCAGGCATGGCTCGAGAACGACTTCATCCCGACGGTGCAGAAGCGCGGTGCGGCGATCATCGAGGCTCGCGGCCTGTCGAGTGCGGCGTCGGCTGCGAACGCAGCCGTCGACCATGTGCGCAACTGGGCTCTCGGCACCGGAACGGACGACTGGGTGAGCATGGCCGTTCCCTCCGACGGCTCCTACGGCGTCACCGAAGGGCTGATCTCGGGGTTCCCGGCGACGTGCAACAACGGCGAGTGGTCGATCGTGCAAGGCCTCGACATCGACGACTTCTCACGCGGCCGGATCGACGCGTCGGTCGCCGAGCTCGCAGAGGAACGCGATGCCGTGAAAGAGCTGGGCCTCATCTGAAGCTCCTTCTCACCCAAGGAACGCTCGACCGCATCGCAGACCGGCTTCCCGACGCGTACGAGCCGATCGCGATGCAGAAGGACGGGTCACTCGCGGGCGAGCACGCCAGCGACGTCGCGTTCGAAGTCGCGGCCGCGTCGTTCGATCTCTTCGACGCCTACGAGGGCGCGCTCCGGCCGCTCTTCGGGATGGTCATGCGGAGCAGCACGCTGCGGTGGTTCAGCGTCCCGAATGCCGGGCTCGACAGCCCGGTGTTCAGCGCCGTGCTCGAGCGCGGCGTGCGCCTCACCAACGCGCACGTCACCGACATCCCGATCAGCGAGTTCGTGTTGCGCTCGGTGCTCGATCACTTCCAGCACGCCGATCTGTGGCGCGACGCTCAGAGACGCAAGGCCTGGGATCGGCACCAGTTCCGCGAGATAGCCGAAACGACGTGGCTGATCATCGGCCTCGGCGCGATCGGTCAAGCAGTCGCCACACGCGCTCGTGCGTTCGGCGCCCGCGTGGTGGGATGCCGTCGCACTCCGACCGGTCACGAGCCGGTCGATGCGGTCGTCACTCCCGCTCAGCTTCTCGACGCGCTCACGACAGCCGACGTCGTCGTCCTTGCACTGCCGTCGACCGCGGAGACGCCACCCCTCGTCGATGCCACGTTCCTCGACGCGATGGCTGACGGCTCGGTGCTCGTGAACATCGCTCGCGGCTCTCTCGTCGACGAGGGCGCGCTCGTCACCGCACTCGACCGTGGCCGGCCCGAGGCAGCGATCCTCGACGTGATGCAGACCGAGCCACTGCCCGAAGCGAGCCCGCTCTGGACTCATCCTCACGTCACCCTCACACCGCACAACTCGGCCGGTGGGTACGCCCGGTACCACCGCTACGACGACCTCCTCGTCGACAACCTGGGTCGTTACGCCCGCGGAGAGACCCTGCGCAACGAGGTCACCGTCATTTGATGTCGATTTCCCGCAGTCCCGTTCGTAGAGGGGTAGGAGATCACTTCGACGAAGGGACGCACCATGGGAGTCATCCACATCGATCTGTTCACGACGCTCGACGGGGTCGCGCAGGCGCCCGGCGGTCCTGAGGAGGACGCCGAAGGCGGTTTCGCGTTCGGTGGCTGGCAGGCGCCGGTGGCCGACGAGGTCATCGGAGAGCAGGTGGTCGCCGGGATCGCAGCGCTCGACGCGCTGCTGCTCGGCAGGAAGACCTACGACATCTTCGCCGGCTTCTGGCCGCACCAAACGGACACGATCGGCGAGGTCTTCAACCGGGTGCCGAAGTACGTCGCGTCACGGGGCAACCCGACGCTGGGATGGGACGGCTCGACGCTGCTCGGACCCGACATCGTGCAAGCGGTACGCGAGGTGCGGGACCGTCACGAGAACGTGCACGTCATCGGCAGCCTCGACTTCGTGCAGACACTGCTCGCCGAGCGGCTCTTCGATCGGCTGACGCTGTGGGTGTACCCAATCGTGCTCGGGAACGGCAAGAAGGTCTTTGCCGGAGGCACCGCGCCGGCGAACCTCACCCTCGTCGAGCCCGCGGGCACCTCGCGAAAGGGCACCGTGACGTTGCGCTACGCCCTTGCCGGCGGGATCCCCGGCACCGGAAGCATGGCGGATGTCGTCCAGGGAGCTACTTGAGGAACTTGCTCGTCGTGTTGTCGGCGAGCACCTTCCCGCCGGTCTGACACGTCGGGCAGTAGTTCACGGTGTACGCCGAGTAGGAGACCTCGCGCACGGTGTCGCCGCAGACCGGGCACGCCTGGCCCTTTCGATGGTGCACCGCTCCCGGACGGTCGGCTGACGAGCTCATGTCCTCCCGCGTGCGCTCGTAAGCCAGTGACTCGTCCACGCACTCGTGGATCGCGGCGACGACAGCAGTTGCGCCGTCGATGCCGAGCTTCGTCGTCGACGCGAACGGCGAGATCTTGGCTCGATGGCAGATCTCGTTGGCGAGCCGGCGGCCGAGCCCCGCGATGCATCCCTGGTCGCGCAGGAACTTGTGCACTCGCATCGAGTGCTCGGCGAAGAGCTTCGCCATCTCCTCGGGCGTCACCTGATCGGCTTCGGGACCCAGCCCCGCGGTCGCCACCTCGGGATCGGTCCACACCCCGGCGCGGTGCTCCTTCCCGGCCTCGGTCAGCATGAGCGCGCTGCGGTCGTCGAACATCCAGCGGGCCACGCCGTTCTTCACCTTCGGCGCCTGCTTCGGATCGGGCTTGAGTCGACCGCCCTGCATCAGATGCACGGCAAACGTGAGCGAGCCGAAGTCGAGGAGGAGGTACTTTCCGCGCCGGCCGACTCCTTCGAGCGCGTGGTCGAGCGCGTCGGAAGCGGGGGGAACCGCAGTCTTCATCGCCGTGAACGACAGCGGCGTGAACTTGCGCAGGACGTTGCCGCCCCAGCCCTTGGTCAGTCGCTCGGCGTGTGCTTGCAGCTCGGGGAGCTCAGGCATAGGTCGTCCTCGCTCGGGCGTCCTCGAGCGCTTTGTCGAGCGCTTCGATCGCCGGCTGCGCGGCGATCAGCTTCTCCATGTCACCCCGCACGCGCAGGCGGCCGGTCATGAACGCGCTCTGCGCGTTGATCTCGCCGCTGCTGACCGCGACGGCGGTCGCGTGATCCTCGGTGAAGCACGCGTCAGCGCTCGCCGCCGGGCCCGCGTGCAGCCGCGCCGTCCCCCGATCGAACGCGATGTGATAGCGGACGATGCCGTCGGGCGACTCGGTCACCTCGTGCTCGACGACGAACACGAGGTCGGGCGCGACGGCCCTGACGAGGTCGGTCGCCTGCGCGGCACGATCGAGGTCGTCGAGCCACTCCTGGCTCAGGTACTTCGCCACCTCGGTAGTGTGCCCGGCCATGCGCGAGATCGGCGAGGGCACGAAGGTGTTCGACGCCGCCGCCGTGCGCGGGCGCTTCCAAGCGATCGAGTCGCCCGACGACGTCTTGACCCTCATGGACACAGGAGCCGAGGGTGTGGTCGCGCTGGTGCGCGACGCTGGTGCGACGTTCCTCGCGCCGATCTACCACGAGCTCACCGCCGTGATCTGCACGAGCGGCACGCCCCGAAGCCACATCGGGATCGTGAGCCGCGAGTTCCAGGTGCCGTGCGTGATGGCGTGCGGCTTCGACAACGGCGAGCCGTCGAACGGCGTCGACGTCGAGGTCGACTGCTCCGGTGACCGCGGGATCGTCCGTGCCTGACACGTCCGTGCCTGACGAGCTCGATCACAAGGCCGAAGCGAACCGCCTGATCGCGTATCACGCGCCGATCGCCCAAGCGCTCAGCTCGGAGCGAACGTCGCTCGAGTCGAAGCTCATCCCGGTCACGGCCTACGTGATCACGGCGTGCGTCGAGGCCTGGTACCGGTACCCCGACATGATCAGGGCGATCGACGCGGTGGTGCCGGCCGAGGAGATCGGGCGGTTGGGCAGGCGTCCCGGCACGCGCATCAACACGGTCCACATGTGGGGAGTGCCGAACTTCTGGCTGCTCGGTCGCAAGGTCGTCGCGGGCATGGGGATGGACGCGAACGACCCGGACGCGGCGTTCGAAGTGCTCGACTTCTGGAAGCGCGCCACGCTCGCGTTCCGCGGCGACGGAACGCTCCAGGCGTGGGACACCG
Organism: uncultured Acidimicrobiales bacterium; assembly: GCA_963802505.1. Lineage (GTDB taxonomy): Bacteria > Actinomycetota > Acidimicrobiia > Acidimicrobiales > DATKAS01 > DATKAS01. The sequence continues at coordinate 790,417 of CAWDJB010000002.1, forward strand.
ACGACGTGCGGCCATACGAAGGGGCGGTCGCAAAGGAGCTCCTCGAGGGAACGGTCGCTGTCGACGACGAGGAACGCTCGATCATCAAGAAGCTCAACGCGACGCTCGTCGGGTACTCGTTCCTCATGTGGTTCGACACGCGATCGGGCGCACAGGACACCGGCCCGTACGAGGTGCCGGGGAACGAAGGACAGGTCCTGCTCGTCCGCGATTTCAGCCAGCTCGCGAAGAGCGACTTCTGGTGGAGCGACGTCGCCGCCGACGTTCCGTACGGCAACCTCACCGCGGCGCTCGTGCTCGACGGCGTGAAGTTCCGCGTCACCGACTTCGGCACGTCGTACACGACTCCCGAGGACTATCTCGACCACCTCGTGCGCTTCGGCCTCTTCACGACCGACAGCGCAGGCGCGCTCCACCCGGTGCCGCTCGACGAGAGCGACGCGATCGTCGCTGCCGTGCGCAAGGCGCAGTCGGCGCATTACCGCAACATCGCGGCGATGGACCGCGACGAGAAGATCCGCTGCGGCGCGTACGTGTACTTCTCGTTCCTCCGGCCGTTCGCGCTCGCCGCGGGCATCGCCGAGGAGCTCGACTGGACCGTGCCGCGTGACATCCCGCCTCCGCTCTACGAGTTCGTGTCGGTGCTCGAAGGCGACAACACCGCGAGCAACATGGACGGCGCGTACTACGACTTGATCCCGTGAAGCCCGGGTTCGACGAAGGCCGGCACGAACCGGGTGGAGTCGAATGGCAAGAGCGGTGGACGTTCGAGTCTTGGAACGATGAAGCGACGTTCGGCGCCGTCGCGGCCGTCACGCTCCTCCCAACGACACGCCACGCCTGGTACTGGGCCGCCGTGGTGCGTGAGCACCATCCTTTGCTCACGCTCGTCGACACCGAGCTGCGGATGCCGTCGACCTCGCTCGCCTTGCGCGGTGAGGGGCTATGGGCCGATCACGTCTGCGAGACGCCGCTCGAGCACTGGACCGTGGCGAACGAGGCTTTCTCGGTCGCGCTCGACGATCCGGACGACGCGCTCGGCGCACAGCGAGGAGTGCTCGTGCCCCTCGGGTTCGACCTCGAGTGGGAGGCCGCGGCCGACCCCGTCGAGCTGTCCGACGGATACACGATCGACGCGACGGTCAGCGGCGAGATCTTGATCGCCGACGAGAACCTCAGCGTCGACCTGACCGGCCGATGGCGTCATCAGTGGGGCTCACTCCACTGGACGCACACGCCGACACATCCGCCTCACGGCATCCGGGCTCCCCTGCGCATCGACCGGCCGTCGGGTCCGCCGGTGCTCGTCGAACGGGTGATGAACGAGCACGGATGGCATGAATGGCTCAGCCCCCGGACGGCCCCGTAGGGTCGAGTGTCGTGCACGTGCTGGCGGAGCTCAGCCTGAATCCGGAGCACCTCATCCGGACCTTCGGGACGATCGGTCTGATCGCGATCATCTTCGCCGAGTCGGGCCTGCTGGTCGGCTTCTTCCTTCCGGGCGACTCGCTGCTCTTCACCGCCGGGCTGCTCGCCTCCCAGGGCAAGCTCAACCTGGCGGTCGTCCTCATCGGGTGCTTCTTCGCCGCGTTCATCGGCGATCAGGTCGGCTACGCGTTCGGCAAGAAGGTGGGCCCGAGCATCTTCAAGCGTCCCGACTCGCGCTGGTTCAAGCACGAGAACGTGGAACGCGCGGAGGAGTTCTTCGAGCATCACGGCTCGAAGACGATCGTGTTCGCGCGCTTCGTTCCCGTCGTGCGCACGTTCGCACCGATCGTCGCCGGCGTGAGCAGCATGCGGTACCGCACGTTCGTCGCGTACAACGTGATCGGCGCGTTCCTCTGGGCCATCGGCGTCACGCTGCTCGGCTACTGGCTCGGCGAGACCGTTCCCAACATCGACAAGTACCTGCTGCCGATCATCTTCGGGATCATCGTGCTGTCGCTCGTCCCGGTGTGGGTCGAGTACCGGCGGCAGAAGAACAAGGCGGCGAAGTCGGCCTCGTCGGCGCCGGTTGACGAGTCGCGACCGGCGACTGAGGCGGGCGTCAGCTCACCGGTTGTGGTTCGGGCGCGGCTGCGGCCGCCGGTGCCGACGGCGAGTCGGTCATCGAGCCCGTGCTGCGCTTCGCGAAGGCGATCGCCCCGAGGAGGATGACGAGCGCACCGCCCGAGATCGTGAACCGCGCGCTGTCGTTGTCCTGCAGGTTGATGACCGCGGGCAGGATCAGCAGTGACACGAGGTTCATCACCTTGATCAGCGGGTTCAGCGCGGGGCCGGCCGTGTCCTTGAACGGGTCGCCGACCGTGTCGCCGATGACCGCGGCCTTGTGGGCCTCGGAGCCCTTGCCGCCTTCGTGCCCGTCCTCGATGTACTTCTTCGCGTTGTCCCAGGCGCCACCGGAGTTCGACAGGAAGTTCGCCATGAGCTGACCGGTGAGGATGACCGCAGCGAGGAACGCACCGAGCGCGAAGTAGTTGATCCCGAACCCGATGATCACCGGCGAGAGCACCGCGAGCAGCGCCGGCGTGGCGAGCTCACGCAGCGAGGCCTTCGTGCAGATGTCGATGACCGGGCCGTACTCGGGCAGCTTCTCGCCGCTCATGATCTTGCCGTCGGCGAACTGGCTGCGGACCTCTTGCACGACGGTTGCCGCGGTGCGACCGACGGCGCGGATCGCGAGCGAGCTGAACATGAACGCGATCGAGCCACCGATCAGGAGGCCGATGAACGTCTTCGGATCGGCGACGTTGATCTGCGTCAGCGGGTCGTGGAAGAGCGCGTTGCCGACCGCGTCGAGGTTGAGCTCGGCGCCGATCGTCTCGATGAACGACGCGAACAGCGCGACCGCAGCGATGACCGCCGATCCGATCGCGAAGCCCTTGGTGACGGCCTTGGTGGTGTTGCCCGACGGCGTCGAGGCTGACCATGATGCGCTCGGCCTCGCCCGTGAACTCACCCGACATCTCGGCGATGCCGGCGGCGTTGTCGGCCACCGGGCCGAACGTGTCCTCCGACACGATGACGCCGGTCGTGGCGAGCATGCCCATGCCCGTGAGGGCGACGAGGTAGAAGACGAACTGGAGGTTCCCAGCGCCGAGTGCGATCGCAGTGCCGATGGCGATCGCGATCGCGATGATCGCCCAGACCGAAGACTCGAGACCGGAGGCGATGCCGGAGAGCACGGTGGTCGCCGGGCCGGTACGGGCCGCCTCGGCGATCTCACGGACGGGCCGCGTCTCGGTGGAGGTGAAGTACTCGGTGAGCCGGCTGACGATCTGTGCGAGCACGAGGCCGATCACGACCGCGGCGAACACACGCCAACCCGGGTTGCTGAGCGTGCCCTCGTCGTTTCCGACATAGACGAGCGCGAACACGAGCGTGCCGAGGACGGTGAGGATGCCGGCGACGGCGAAGCCACGGTTGATCGGCGTCATCGCCGACTTGTCCTTCTCGGTGGCGCGCACGGAGAAGAGACCGACGATCGACGCGACCACGCCGATGGCACGACAGCCGAGCGGGAAGATGAGCCCGAGCGCCCATTTGCTCGGGTCGTCCGGATAGATCGAGTGGAACGCGGAGACGCCGAGGATGATCGCGGCGACGAGCGTGACCTCGTAGCTCTCGAAGAGGTCGGCAGCCATGCCGGCGCAGTCACCGACGTTGTCGCCCACGTTGTCGGCGATCGTGGCGGGGTTGCGGGGGTCGTCCTCGGGGATGCCGGCTTCGACCTTGCCCACGAGGTCGGCGCCGACGTCGGCCGCCTTCGTGAAGATGCCGCCGCCTACTCGGAGGAACAGCGCGAGCAGCGAGCCGCCGAAGCCGAACCCGATGAGGATCGCGGTCGCCGTGTTCTGGAAGATCATGATGATGACGGTCGCGCCGAGCAGGCCGAGGCCGACCGTGAACATGCCGGCGACGCCACCGGTGCGGAACGCGACCTTCAGTGCCGCGGGCATCGAACCGGTCTTTGCCGCTGCCGCAGTGCGCACGTTGCCGCGCGTCGCGAGCGTCATCCCGATGAAGCCGGTGAGACCCGACATGACGCACCCGAGGATGAACGCGAGCGTGCGGTAAAGACCGGACTCGCCGAACGACAACGCATTCGTCTCGTTCGGCTTCACCACCGCGACCGACGTGAGGAACACGACGACGGCCAGCGGGATGAGGATGAGGACGATCGTCTTGAACTGACGGTTGAGGTACGCGCTGGCGCCCTCCTGGATCGCCTTCGCGATCTCCTGCATCTTCGGCGTGCCCGCGTCTTCGGCCAGGACGAGCCGAGCGAGGATGAAGCCGACGACGATGGCCAGGAGCGCCGTCAACGCGCACGCGATGAGGATCGCCCACTCGCCGCCCGACAGCGTGAACTCTTGGTAGCCGCCTTCGGCGGCGAGGATGTGCGTCACGAAGTCCCCTCGTTGTGCTGCCGCGCGCGTCTCGCGGCGCAATCTGGCTGAAAGGTCCGGGGGAGTCTAGGGAGCGATCCGTGGCGATGCGAAATCCCGCTCTCAGCAGGTGAAACCGAGTTACACCCGGTCGAACAGGATGGCTCGCTTCACCTCTTCAATGGCCTGGGTGACCTTGATGCCGCGGGGGCAGGCGTCGGTGCAGTTGAACGCCGTGCGGCACCGGAACACCCCAGAGCGCTCGTTCAGGATGTCGAGACGCTGGCCGGCGGCCTGGTCGCGCGAGTCGAAGATGAACCGGTGGGCGCCGACGATCGCCGCCGGACCCACGTACGACGAGTTACCCCAGTACACCGGGCACGACGTCGTGCAGCAGGCACACAGGATGCACTTCGTCGTGTCGTCGAACCGCTCACGGTCCTCCGCCGACTGGTACCGCTCCTTGTAGCCCGGATCGTCGTTGTTGATGAGGTACGGCAGGATCGACCGGTACTGCGCGAAGAACGGCTCCATGTCGACGACCAGGTCCTTGATCACCGGAAGGCCGCGGATCGGCTCGAGCGTGATGTCGGTGCCGACGTTCTCGATGAGCTGGCCGCACGCCAGGCCGTTCTGGCCGTTGATGATCATCGCGTCGGATCCGCACACGCCGTGGGCGCACGAGCGCCGGAATGTGAGCGTGCCGTCGTGGTGCCACTTCGCCTCGTGGAGCGCGTCGAGCACGCGATCGTTCGAATCGACCTCGACCTCGTACTCCTGCCAGCGAGGCTTCTTGTCGACTTCGGGGTCGTACCGCTTCACCTTCAGGTGGACAGCGACCATCAGTACTTCCGTTCCATGGGTAGGTACTTCCCGGAGTCGACTTCCTTGTAGCCGAGACGGACCGAGCCATCCTCCTCGCGCCACGCGAGTGTGTGCTTCATCCAGTTCGCGTCGTCGCGCAGCGGATGGTCCTCACGCCAGTGCGCGCCGCGGCTCTCGGTGCGAGCACGACCCGAGATCACGAGGCACTCGGCAAGGTCGAGCAGGTAGCCGAGCTCGAGGCCCTCGGTGAGGTCGTAGTTGAACACTGCGCCCTTGTCCTGCACGCCGACGCGCTCGTAACGGTCCTTCAGGCCGGCGAGGATCTCGAGCATCTCGGCGAGGCTTTCCTCGGTGCGGAACACCGACGCCTTGTCCATCATCTCGTCCTGCAGCTCTTTGCGGATGTCGGAGATGTTCTCGTGCCCGGTCGACGCGAGGAGGCGCTCGATGCGCGCCTTGGTGTCGTCGGCGGCGTCGGCCTGAGGCTCGGGCATCGTTGCAGTCGCCACGAACTCGGCCATTGCCTGACCTCCGCGGCGACCGAACACCACGATGTCAAGCAACGAGTTGGTGCCGAGGCGGTTCGCGCCGTGCACCGACACGCACGCGCACTCACCTGCTGCGTACAGGCCCGGCAGCACGGTTCCCATCGCGTCGACGACGACCTCGCCGTGGATGTTCGTGGGGATGCCGCCCATCGCGTAGTGCGCCGTCGGCTGGATCGGGATGAGGTCCTTCTTCGGCTCGATGCCGAGGTAGGTGCGCACGAACTCGGTGATGTCGGGGAGCTTGGCGTCGATCTGCTCGGGAGGCAGATGGGTGAGGTCGAGCATGATGTGGTCCTTGTTCGGGCCGCAGCCGCGTCCCTCGCGGATCTCGAGCAGCTCGGCCCGGCTGACCATGTCGCGCGGCGCGAGGTCTTTCACCGTCGGGGCGTAGCGCTCCATGAACCGCTCACCGTCGGAGTTGCGCAGGATGCCGCCCTCGCCTCGGGCCGCCTCCGACAGCAGGATGCCCATCTTGTAGATGCCCGTCGGATGGAACTGGAACATCTCCATGTCTTCCATCGGGATGCCCCGCCGGTAGAGCAGCCCGGGACCGTCGCCAGTGAGCGAGTGGGCGTTCGACGAGATCTTGAACATCTTCCCGAAGCCACCCGACGCGAACAGGATCGCCTTGGTCTGGAAGACGTGGAGGTCGCCGGTCGCGAGCTCGTACGCGACAGCCGCGGCTACACGCCGATCGGCGCCCTCGCCCTCGAACACGACGTCGAGCACCTGGTACTCGTTGAAGAAGTTCACGTCGCGGGCGACGCACTGCTGGAAGAGCGTCTGCAGGATCATGTGGCCCGTGCGGTCGGCCGAGTAGCACGCCCGCCGCACGGGCGCCTCGCCGTGGTTACGGGTGTGGCCACCGAAGCGGCGCTGATCGATGCGGCCCTCGGGCGTGCGGTTGAACGGCAGGCCGAAGTGCTCGAGCTCGATCACCGCGTCGATCGCCTCGCGGCACATGATCTCGGCGGCGGCCTGGTCGACGAGGTAGTCGCCGCCCTTGACCGTGTCGAAGGTGTGCCACTCCCACGAGTCCTCTTCGACGTTGGCCAGCGCGGCGCACATGCCGCCCTGCGCCGCCCCCGTGTGCGAGCGGGTGGGATAGAGCTTGGTGATGACGGCGGTGCGGCACTTGCCGGCCACCTCGATCGCCGCCCGTAGGCCGGCCCCCCCTGCCCCCACGATCACGGCGTCGTAGCTGTGGGTGTGGATGTTCACGGGCTCAGCCTGCCAGAACCCAGCCAGCGTTCGCGCGCTCGCCCGCGACATAGTGCGTCAATCGCGCGAACGCCGGCAGGTCGCTCTGGACGCGGCTCACCCCGGCGACCGTTCGCGCGTTGGCCCGCGTCATAGTGCGGCTACCGCGCGAACGGTTGGAGCGAGGCGGGCCGGCCCCTCAGTGGCGGAAGTGGCGCTCGCCCGTGAAGACCATCGCCAGGCCGTGCTCGTCGGCGGCCGCGATCACTTCGTCGTCGCGCACCGACCCACCGGGCTGGATCACCGCAGCGATACCAGCGTCGGCCGCAGCGTCGAGGCCATCGCGGAAGGGGAAGAACGCGTCGCTCGCGCATGCCCCGCCTCGGGCGCGCCCCGCCGCACGCGTCGCCGCGATGCGTGCGGAGTCGACACGGTTCTGCTGGCCGGCGCCGATGCCGACGGCCCGCTGGTTGCCGACGAGGACGATGGCGTTGGACGAGACTGCCGCGCACACGATCCATGCGAGCTCGAGGTCGCCCCACTGCTCCTCGGTCGGCGCGACCTTCGTGACGACGCGCCACGCCGCCCGGTCGAGCGAGACCGTGTCGGCTTGCTGCACGAGCAGGCCGCCATCGATCGAGCGGAGATCGAGGCCGCGCGCGCTCGGCGGCCCGGCCGAGAGCACGCGCAGGTTCTTCTTCGCGGTGAGCGTCGCGAGCGCGGCGTCGTCGTAGGACGGCGCCACCACCACCTCGGTGAACACCGGCGCGAGCGCCCGCGCCAAAGAGTCGGGCACCGGCCAGTTCAACGCGACGATGCCGCCGAACGCCGACACCGGGTCGCATTCGTGCGCCGCGACATAGGCCGACGTGATGTCGTCCGCCACCGCGACGCCGCATGGGTTCGCGTGCTTCACGATCACCGCGGCGGGACGGTCGCCGAGCTGATGCACGAGCCGCCACGCGGCCTCGGCGTCGAAGAGGTTGAGGTACGAGAGCTCCTTGCCGCCGTGCTGTACCGCGTCGTCCCACCAGCTCCTCGTGCCTCGGAAGCGGTAGCGCGCTCCGGCCTGGTGCGGGTTCTCGCCGTAGCGCAGCTCCTGCACTCGGTCGAGGGCGAGCGTGAGCGTGGGCGGGAGCACGTCGCCATCCACGTCGTCGCCATCGGCGAGCCACGCCGCGATCGCCGCGTCGTACGCGGACGTGTGTGCGAATGCCTTGCGGGCGAGCGCCCGGCGTGTCGCGAGCGACACGGCACCCTCGCGACGCAGCTCGTCGAGCAGGGCGTCGTAGTCGGCGGGATCGACGACCACCGCGACGTGCGCGTGGTTCTTCGCTGCCGCGCGCACCATCGCCGGGCCACCGATGTCGATCGTCTCGACGTCGGGGCGCTCGACGAACGGATACAGGTTCGAGACGATCAACCCGATGGGCGCGATGTCGTACCGCTCGAGATCCTCAACATGCGAGGGGTTGTCGAGGTCGGCGAGCAACCCGCCGTGGATGTTCGGATGCAACGTGACGACGCGGTGCCCGAGCATCTCGGGGACGCCGGTGACATCCGCGACCTCGGTGACGGGCAAGCCCGCCTCGCGCAACGCACGAGCGGTGTTGCTGCTCGACACGAGCTCCCATCCGAGATCGTGGAGGCCGCGCCCCAGGTCGACGATGCCGGTCTTGTCGTAGACGGACAGCAGCGCCCTCAAGACACACCCTCCATGAGCGTACGGATCGCGCTCGGATAGAGCGCCCGCTCGACCACCTTGATGCGCTCGTGCAGCGATTCGAGGCTGTCGTCTGCGAGCACCTCGACCGGGGCCTGGGCCACGATCGGCCCGGCATCGAGCTCGGCCGTGGCGATGTGGACCGTGCAGCCTGTGATCTTCACGCCGGCCTCGAGCGCGTCGCGGACGCCGTGCGCGCCGGGGAACGACGGCAGCAACGAGGGGTGGGTGTTCAGCACTCGCCCCGGCCACCGATCGATGAACGGCTTGTCGAGGATCGTCATGAACCCGGCCATCGCCACGAGCTCGACGCCCGCCGCCTCGAGCGCGTCGATCACCTCGTGGGTGTAGGCGAGGCGGTCGAAGCTGGGCCCGAACGAGTGGCGCTCGACCATCACGGCGGTGACGCCCGCGTCGCGAGCCACCTCGAGGGCACGACACTGCCGGTCGGCGATCACCACGACGACGGGAAGGCCAGCTTCGAGGATCGCTGCCAGGTTGGTACCGCTTCCCGAAGCGAGCACCCCGATCCGCACCCCCCCGGACTGCATCACAGTGAACCTACTGCCGTGACGTACACCAATCCGTCACTTCGCCAGCCACATTGGGTACGGTGCTGCCGTTCGGCATTCCTTGGGAGGCGCCCGCAGTGGACAAGAAACCGACCGTGCCCGACATCATCATGATGGCCGGTGGCGCTGTGTGTCTGTTGTTCTCGTTCTTCGCGTTCTGGAAGTTCGGCAGCTCGAGCGAGAGTGCGTGGGGCCAGTTCGCATTTCCGCTCGCGACCTACGTCGCGCTGTTCGGCATCATCGTGGGTGGCTCGATCGCGCTCATGAAGTTCGCCAACGTGAACTTCCCTGAGCCGATCCTCAGCTTCACGTGGAAGCAGATCCGTCTGGCGCTGTCGATCTTCGCCGCGCTGATCATGATCGGCTTCCTGCTCCTCAACACGCCCGCCGGTCTCGACAAGGGCATCGGGTTCTGGTTCATGTTCCTCGGCGCGGCCGCGCTCGTCGTCGGCTCGGTGATGGAGACGATCGGGTTCAACCCGCAGCCGGCCACCGGTGGTGGCGGTGCGGCACCGGGCGCGTCGCCGCCGGCTCCGCCGCCTCCTCCCGGTTCGCCGCCGCCCCCGCCGCCCTCGGCGTAACCACTCAGAGCCGGGCGACGACCTCGGCCATTCGATCGCCGGCTTCGGTCGGGTTCTGCGCGACCGTCACACCCGCGGCCGCGAGCGCGTCCATCTTTCCCTGCGCGGTCCCCTTTCCTCCCGAGACGATCGCACCGGCGTGGCCCATCTTCTTGCCTGCCGGTGCGGTCACGCCGGCGACGTAGGCGACGACGGGCTTGTCCATCTCGGCGGCGATGAACTCGGCGGCTTCCTCCTCCGCCGATCCTCCGATCTCGCCGATCATCATCACCGCGCGCGTGTCGGGGTCGGCCTGGAACTCACGAAGGCAGTCGATGAACGACGTGCCGGGCACCGGGTCGCCGCCGATGCCGACGCACGTGGTGACACCGATCCCCTTCTGCTTCAGCTCGTAGAGCGCCTGGTACGTCAGCGTGCCCGAGCGGCTCACGATGCCGACGGGTCCGCCGGGCTGGGCGATCTCGCCGGCGGTGATCCCGATGTTGCACTTGCCGGGGCTGATGATGCCGGGGCAGTTGGGGCCGAGCAGGCGGGTGCTCGCGTGGTCGCGTAGAAGCGTGTTGAAGACCCGAGCTTCGTCGTGCGCGGGGATGCCTTCCGTGATGCACACGATGAACGGCACCCCGGCCGCCGCGGCTTCGAGGATCGCGGCCGGCGCGGCCTTCGGCGGCACCGAGATGAACGAGGCGGTCGCCCCCGTCGCGCTCACCGCCTCGGCGACAGTGTCGAACACGGGGATGCCCTCGACGTCCTGACCGCCCTTCCCCGGCGTGACGCCCGCGACGACCTTCGTGCCGTAGTCGCGGTTGCGGAGGCCATGGAAGCGGCCTTGGCCACCGGTGAGCCCCTGCACCAGCACCTTCGTGGTCTCGTCGACGAAGATCGCCATCACTTGCTCCCTTCGGCGAGCGCCACCGCGGTGCGAGCGGCATCGAGCATGGTCGGTTGGCTGATGAGCCGGTCGGAGAGCAGCGGTGCGAGGATCGCCCGTCCCTCCTCGGCGAGCGTGCCGTCGAGTCGGATGACGATCGGCGCCTTCACGTCCACACGCCCCAGTGCCTCGACGATGCCGTTGGCCACCTCGGTGCCCTTGGTGATCCCGCCGAAGATGTTCACGAGGATCGCACGCACGTCCTCGTCGGAGTTGATGACGTCGAGCGCCGCGGACATCACGTCCGCGCTCGCCCCGCCCCCGATGTCGAGGAAGTTCGCGGCTCGGCCGCCGACCTGGTTCACGACATCGAGCGTGCTCATCGCGAGGCCGGCGCCGTTGGCGATGATCCCGACGTTGCCCTCGAGTCCGATGTACTGAAGGCCCTTCTCCTTTGCGAGCTGCTCGCGGTCGTCGAGCTCCTCGGTCGCGGAGTACTCCTCCCACTCTGGATGCCGGAAGGAGGCGTTTCCGTCGAGGCTCACCTTCGCGTCGAGCGCATGCACACGCCCATCGGGCGTGAGGATGAGCGGATTGATCTCGGCGAGGTCGCAGTCCCCCTCGACGTAGCAGCGATAGAGCTTCGTGAGGATCTCGGCCGCGCCGTCGATCGCTTCCGGGTCGAGCTTCGCTGCGATCGCGATCTCGCGGGCTTGGTCGAGGCTCAGCCCGTCGACCGGATCGATCCAGGTCTTCACGATGGCTTCGGGTTCCTCGTCGGCGACCTGCTCGATGTCCACGCCGCCTCGCGCCGACACCATGCTCAGGTACTTCTTCGCCGAGCGATCGAGGGTGAAGCTCGCGTAGTACTCCGCGGCGATGTCAGAGGCGTGCTCGACCCACACCCGCTTCACGACGTGCCCCTTGATGTCCATGCCGAGGATGTTCCCGGCGTGGAGCCGCACCTCGTCGGGAGTCGCGGCGAGCTTGATCCCGCCCGCCTTGCCTCGGCCGCCCACTTGCACCTGCGCCTTGACGACGACGGGATACCCGGCCTTCTCGGCCTCGACGACCGCTTGGTCGACTGTGTCGGCGACACCGCCCGGTGACACGGGGATGCCGTAGCGGGCGAAGTACTGCTTGCCCTGGTACTCGAAGAGATCCACGACGAGGTCCTCTCAGTTCTCTCGGTCGAGCCCGTCCAGGGCCTGCTCGAGCCAGCTGCTCACCTCGGAGAGGTTCGCACCCGGCGTGAAGATCTCGGCGACGCCCTGCTGCTTCAGCACGGGGATGTCCCCGGTCGGGATCACCCCGCCACCGAACACGAGCACGTCGTCGCGGCCGCGGGCGGCCAGCTCCTCCATCACCCGTGGGAACAGCGTGAGGTGCGCACCCGACAGGAGCGACAGGCCGACAGCGTCGGCGTCTTCCTGCACCACGGTCTCCGCGACCTGCTCAGGCGTCTGGTGCAGGCCCGTGTAGACGACCTCGAAGCCGGCGTCGCGCAGCGCACGCGCGATGACCTTCGCGCCACGATCGTGTCCGTCGAGGCCAGGCTTGGCGACGACGACTCGATAGCGGCGATTCACAAGACCGGCACAATAGGTCGGTGTCCGCCTCCGGCACCCAATCCGCGTACCGGCCCGCGAGGCCCGACAAGCGCCGCCGCAGCCGGGGCGCCGTGATCGGCGTGATCGCCGCAGTCGTGGCGGGCGGGTTGTTCCTCGCGCTGGCGCTCCTCACGAGCGGCAGCGACACGAAGGTGCGACTCGGCGACGACGACTTCGAGGTGGGCAAGGTCGACGCGCTCGCGCGCCGAATCGAGCGAGACGGCCCCCTCCTCTTCCAAGACCTGCTCGTCGGGGGGACGCGCGACATCTATGTGAGCCACATCGGCACCGACGAGGAGGTCGGTTGGGTCGCGTTCGAAGCACGCGTGCCCGGAACCGATCGCACGTGCACCCTCGTGTGGGACAACGCGCAGAAGGTCTTCACCGACCCCTGCACCAAAGAGACGATCGCGGGCGACGGCGGCGACCTGCCCCACTACCCGACTCGGATCACCGACGGCGGCGTGCTGATCGTCGATCTCACGCCGGGCGGGCTGCCCGGCCAAGGCCCGTCGACGACTTCGACGTCGACGACGATCCTCGTGACCGGTCGGCCCACGACGACGGCCGCGGGCTAATGCCGCGTCGGCGCGTCTCGGGCGCGGAACAGGTCGACCAGCGCGCTCTTCTGCACCTTCGTCGTGCCAGTGCGCGGCAGCTCGTCGACGATGACGATCTGCCGTGGCGCCTTGTAGTCGGAGAGATGCTCCGAAGCCCACGAGACGAGGTCGGCGGGCTTGACGTTGGCGCCTTCGCGGACGCGCACTGCGGCGACGGGCACCTCTCCCTTGCGCGGGTCGGGCAGCCCGAGAACCGCGGCTTCGAGCACGTCGGGATGCTCGGTGAGCGCAGCCTCGACCTCGAGCGTGTAGACCGAGTAGCCGCCGTGCTTGATCACGTCCTTCTTCCGGCCTGAGAAGCGCACGGTGTTGCCGAGACCCCGGCGCGCGAGGTCGCCCGTGCGCACCCAGCCATCGGGCGTCAGCGCGTCGGCCGTGGCCTTCGCGTCGCCGTAGTAGCCGCGGAAGGTGCCGGGACCCTTCACCCAGAGCTCGCCGACCTGACCGAGGCGGACCTCGCGACCGTCGTCGTCGACCACCCGAAAGTGGTAGCCGGGGAGGGCGACGAGGTTCGAGCCGACCTTGAGCGCGACGCCGCCGCCGAGCTCGACCATCCCGTAGCCCTCGACGAAGAGAGCCTCACCCACTGAGCCGACGACCGGAAGAGTCGCGCTCGCTCCCATTCTCCGGAAGCGCTGCGCAAGGTCCTCGGGCATCACATCGGCGCCCGATGCCCACACGCGGACGCTCTTCAGGTCACGGTCGGATGCGCCCGCCTCGTCCATCAACCGGTACATCGCGGGCACGCCCATGAACATGGTGGCGCGGCGGTGCTCGATCGCGTCGAGCACTTCGCTCGCGCGAAAGCGCGGGAAGTAGTGCACGGGCACGCCCGCCGCGGCGAGCCCCAGCAACGCGGTGAAGCCGTAGATGTGCGCGACCGGCAGCGCGACGACGGCTTCGTCACGGTGGAGCTGGCTCGGAACGAGCGCCGCCATCCCCGTCAACCCCAAGAGCCCGCGGTGGGTCAGCTCGACCCCCTTCGGCTTGCCCGTCGTGCCTGACGTGTAGAAGAGAGCCGCGACGTCATTCGGGGCCGCAAAGGCGGGCTCGTCGACGCGCCCGCCTTCTCGCCCGAGCTCGACCGCGTCACGGACGACCAGCGCGGCGCCGGCGTCGCTCACGACGTGGTCGATCTCGTCGGGACGCATCTGGGCGTTGATCGGCACCGGCAGAGCGCCGGCGCGCGAGACAGCGAGCGAGGCCAGCAACAGGTCGTAGCCCTCGAGGATGAGGACGACCCGGCTGCCGTTCGTGACCTCGGCCCGCACGGCGGCTGCCCACCGATCGACCCGCGCTGCCGCTTGCGCGAAGGTCAGCCGCTCGGCGGCCGTCGTCATCATCAGGCGGTCGCCGTGGATGTCGGCGAGCCGCTCGACGAACGTGCCGAGGGTGAGGTCTCGAGCCGCCGCCATGCGGCCTCGAGCGACGGCAGCGCTGATCATCGGCCGATTCGCTCGAGCGGGCTCCACGAGAGCAGCAGCCGCTTCTCCCCGAAGTCGCTGAACCGCACGATCGCCTCGGCCTTGTCACCTGTCCCCTCGATGCCCAAGATCACCCCATCGCCGAACTTGACGTGGCGCACGTCGTCACCGATCCGCAGCCCGAGCCGTTCCGCTCCCGTTGAAGCCGGCCGCTGCCCGGCCCGGATCGCCTGGTCGACCATGCGGTCACGGCCCTCGCCGGTGACCGGAGCGAATCCCTCACGGCGGCCGCCCCCGTCGGATCGGTAGTGGGCGCGCATCGATGCTCGTCCGGGGGCGCGACCCGCGCCGTCGACCACCTGCACGAGCTCGGCCGGGATCTCGTCGAGGAACCGGCTCGGCGGGTTGTACTGCGTCGCGCCCCACAGCATGCGGCTCCACGCGTGGCTGACGAACAGGCGCTCGCGGGCCCGGGTGATGCCGACGTACGCGAGGCGACGCTCCTCCTCGAGCTCCTCAGGATCGGTCAGCGAGCGGATGTGTGGGAACACACCGTCCTCGCACCCGATGAGGAACACCACAGGGAACTCGAGGCCCTTCGCCGAGTGCAGCGTCATCAGGATGACTGCGCCGCTGTCACCGTCGAGCTCGTCGGTGTCTGACACGAGCGACACCTGCTCGAGGAAGTCGTCGACTGACACCATCTCGCGGGCCGACCCCACGAGCTCGGCGAGGTTCTCGACGCGACCTTCCGCCTCGACCGAATGCTCGGCGCGCAGCTCGTTCAGGTAACCCGACTTCTCGAGGAGGTGCTCGAGCACCGGCCCCGGACCCTCTTCGAGCATGCCCCTCGCATCGTCGAGCAGCTTGACGAACGCGGCGATGCCCCTCTGCGCGGCAACCGATACGCCCGCTTCGTCGGCCCGGCGCAACGCGTCGTGGAACGAGAGCCCGTGGCTCGTGGCCCACACGTCGACGCGCCCGATGGTCGTGTCGCCGACACCACGCTTCGGCACGTTGACGACGCGCTTGACGCTCACCTCGTCGGCCGGGTTCGCAACGGCCCGCAGGTATGCGACTGCGTCCTTGACCTCACGCCGGTCGTAGAACCGCGTGCCACCGAGCACCTTGTACGGGATGCCGACGCGCATGAAGTGCTCTTCGAGCACGCGGCTCTGCGCGTTCGTGCGGTAGAAGACCGCCACGTCGCCCCACCGCCGATGGTCCTCGTCGTGCATCAGAGCGATCTGGTGCGCGACCCATTGGGCCTCGTCGCCCTCGTCGTCGGCGTGGTACCGCACGATCGGATCGCCGAGGCCTTGATCGGTCCAGAGGTTCTTCGGCTTTCGCCCGAGGTTGTTGGCGATGACCGCATTCGCCGCGTCGAGGATCGTCTGCGTCGACCGGTAGTTCTGCTCGAGGGTGATCACCGTGACGTCGGGGAACGCCTGCTCGAACTCGAGGATGTTGCGGATGTCCGCGGCGCGAAAGCGGTAGATGCTGTTGTGCACGAGGACGTCATTCGCGACATAGCTGTGAAGCCGATCGACCTCGAGGTCGTACACCGGCCCCGAGTACGACACGCGCTCGACCGAGTCGACGATCGTCGGGGTGAGAGCCCCGTCGTCACCCCGAACGAGCACCGTCATCTCTGGATAGAGGTGCGAGAGCGGCATCAAGTCGTAGATGACTCCGCCGATCGCCATCCGCCTCCGTAGGTCGAGCCCGCCCGCCGCAGCGACCGACTTCGCGACATCGAGCGCTTCGCGCCAGCTCTTGTCTCCGTCGAACATCGTCACCTCGACGGGCGCGCTAGCCCCAGTCGGCCAGACATGAGCGAACTCCCGGTGGAGGAGGTGGTCCTCCATGAGATCCTTCGCCTCAACCTCGTCGATGGCGATCTCGTTCTGAGAACTGGCGCGGCCGGGGCGGAACAGCGACCCGTCCCGCGCCACCTCCGTCTCGACGGCGAGGATCCAACCGACGTCGTCGTCTGTGAGTGCCGGGCCCACCCGGTAGCCGCGATCGGCTCGGTACATGAGGTACACGAGGTGCAGCCCGCGCGGGAACGTCAACCGCGCCGGCACGAGGTGGTGCGGTGTGCCGCGGATCGTCCGGCCCCCTGCGCGCACCTCGACCATCGGCCCGTCGTACTGACCCTCGACAGCAGCGGTGACGACGCCGCCGAGCGTGGACAGCGCGCCTCCCGTGCCCAACACGAGATCGCCCTCGGCGACGGCCTCGATCGGCACCTCCCCGTCCGGAGTGGAGACGAGCGTGCCGGGTGGAAGGCACTGGTCCGAGTCGCCGACGACGCACACGTTGTGATGCGTGGCCGCGAGCTTCAGGACGATCTCGTTCTGCGCCCGGTTCGTGTCCTGGTACTCGTCGACGAGCACGTGCTCGAAGCGCTCTTGGTAGTGCGCGAGCACGTCGGGATGTTCGGTGAAGAGCCTCACCGTCAACGTGAGCAGATCGTCGAAGTCGAGCGCGCCGGCACGCTGCAGGCGCGTCTGGTACTCGCGGTAGATGTCAGCGATGCGGCGCTCGTAGATCGTCGACGCCTTGACCGCGTACTCCTCCGGCCCGATCAGCTCGTTCTTCGCCGCGCTGATGACGGCGTGCACCGAGCGCGCCGGGAACCGCTTGGGATCGATGTTCAGGTCACGCAGCACGTAGGACGTGAGCCGCACCGCGTCGGCCTCGTCGTAGATCGTGAACGACGACGGGTAGCCGAGCACGCCGATGTCGCGGCGCAGGATGCGCACGCACGCGGCGTGGAACGTCGACACCCACATCTTCTTGGCGACCGGCCCGATCAGCGCCTCGACCCGCTGGCGCATCTCGTCGGCGGCCTTGTTGGTGAACGTGATCGCGAGGATGCGGAACGGACTGACGCCCTGCTCCTCGATGAGATGCGCGATTCGATGCGTGAGCACCCGGGTCTTGCCCGACCCGGCACCCGCGACGATCAGGAGCGGCCCCTCGGCGTGCACCACAGCATCGAGCTGATCGGGGTTCAGCTCGGGTGCGTCCCCGTCGGCGCGAGGCGAGGCAGCGGGCATGGCTTTCCCATCCTACGGGCGGGGTGGTCAGTCCCCTGGGGGGCAGACGCCCGCCCCGACCCCTGGTTACGAGCTCAGCCGGTCCTTGAAGAACGTGATGACCTGGTTCAGCGCGTCGTGGGTCGGGTGGCCCGGCTCGTTGACGAGGTGCTCGGTCAGCACCGAGTGCGCGTTCTTCGGGATGCCGTGCGGGTTCCGCTCCGACGAGTCGATCTCGACGCCGATGAACCGGTCGCCGAGCTCGCGTCGCAGCGTCTCGAACCGCTCCTTCGGCACGAACTTGTCGCCCGTGAACCGAAGCCCGAGCACGTCGCACCCCGCCGCGGCGCGCGCCTTCACCGCCGCAAGATCCAGCGGGGCGAGACCGATCGCGCCGCGCCGCGACTTCGAGATCGCGATCGGCAGCGATGGCTGGCTCAGCACGGGAGCGACGGTGGTCTCGTCGAGCATCATCCCGAGCGCGAACCCGCCGGTGAAGCACATGCCGACGGCCCCGACACCCGGACCGCCGCACTCCGTGTGCACCTGCTTCGCGAGCGCGCGGAGCCACAACGTCACGGGGGCGGTCTTGTCCGTGGCGAGCGCCGCGAACTCCTTCGCGACGCACGCGGGAATCATCGATTGCAGCCCGTAGCCGATGGAGGGCTCGCGACCGGGCGTGCCGAAGAGCGACGGGAGCACCGCGGTGAACCCCTCGTCCGCGAGCCGGCGCCCGAACGCCGCGACCTTCGGGCTGATGCCCGGCATCTCGGTCATCACGATGATCCCGGGGCCGGAGCCGATCCGGAACATCGGATACGTGCGCCCCTCCGCCGCAAACGACAAGCGGTCGAATCCCTCGAACGGGTCAGAACCAGACATGGGCGGGCACCCTACCGTCCGACTCGTACCATCGGCTCAGTACGCTTGGGTGCGATGGCGATCTCGCTGAACCCGGTCTCCTACGTCGTCCTCGGGTTCGCCGAGCAGTGCCAGGAGGTGACGTCCTACGACCTGAAGCAGATGGTCGCGGGATCGGTGGGCTACTTCTGGCCCTTCCCCCACAGCCAGCTCTACGCCGAGCCCGCTCGGCTCGCGGCCGCCGGTCTCCTCGACGAAGAGGTCGAGACACACGGCCGGCGACGGCGGCTCTACCGCATCACCGGCGAAGGCCGGCAGGCCCTCGTCGCATGGCTCGCGGAGCCGGCCGGCGAGGGAACCGAGGTCCGCGACCTCGGCCTGCTCAAGCTCTTCTTCGCCGGCAGCGGCTCACGCGACGTGGTCGCGGACCTCGCCGCCGAGCAGCGAGCGGTTCACGAGGAGGCCCTCGCGAGCTACGACGAGCTGCACGCCGCGATCAGGGGCATCGCCGGCGAGTGGGAGCTCACGACGCTCGAGATGGGCCGGCGGTTCGAGCAGATGGCGATCGACTTCTGGACCGACGTCGCCGAACGGGCCCGTCAGGGACGCGCAGCGCCGATGAGACCACGCCGGTAGATCGTCGCCACCCGTACGACGTCGCCCGTGCGCGGCGCGTCGATCATCATCCCGCCGCCGATGTACAGCCCGACGTGGTTCACGCTGCGGCCGCCGAAGAACACGAGATCGCCCGGCTGCAGCTGATCGAGCGGTACGTGGGGCAGCGAGGCGTACTGGGCGCGCGAGGAATGCGGCAGCGAGCGCCCTGCCCTCGCCCACGCCCACGACGTCAGACCCGAGCAGTCGAACCCGACACCCGGACTCGCGTTCGCCCAGCGGTACGGCACGCCGAGCTGGCTGCGCGCAGCTTCGATCGCGCCCGTCGCTCCCGCGGACGGTGCCGGCACGTTGCGACCCGCGGTCGACGACGAGGCCGTCCGTCCCGACCGACTCTGCTGCTGGCGGTCTCGCGCGGCCTTGGCCGCCTCGGCGGCACGACGAGCCTGTTCCTGCCTCACAAGCGTGGCGAGCTGACCCTGCACGCTGGTGAGCGCGCGCTGTTGGGTCGTCACCGCTTGTTGCGCGGCCTTCTTGGCGTCCATCACCTGCGCCTGCAGCGTGGCCTGCCGCTCCCGCTGGGACATGAGGTCTGACCGCGCGACTGCGGCATCCTCACTCGCTGATCGCCACGTGTCGGCGAGCGCACGGTCCTTGCCGACCGCGATGTCCGCGTAGCCGATCCGGGCCTCGGTGTTGTCGGGCGTGCTGCCGAGGAACACCATCAGGTCGTTCGTCTGATCGAACTGCACGTACGCGTTCACCGCGTAGTGCTGGATGCGCTCGCGGGTCTGGCCGAGCGCCGCGTCGGCGGCGTCCATCTGCGCCTTCGCCTGGGCGACCTGATCGTCGAGCTGCTGCAGCTCGTAGACCGCCTGGGCGTAGTCCTCGCTCAGGTCGTCGGATCGCTCCTCGAGGTCGTCGAGGTGGGCCGCCATGCGCGCCGCCTGCCTGCGCATGTCGCTGATCTTGTCGGCCGAGGCCGGGGAAGCGATCACGAGCGGAGCGAGGAGGCCCAAGACGACCGAGGCGACGATGCCACGAGACACCCGCCTCCGCATGCGGTGGGGGGCTCGGTCTACGACCGGGCTCATGGGGACCAGACCCTAGCAAAGGGCCCCTTCCGACATTACGAACGCGTTGCGAAAAGGTCCGAATTACCCAGCTCGTCTTCGAGCGTCGGCAGGTCTCGCATGTGGAACAAGGGCGAGAAGACGACCCACAGCGACGCCGCCCAGGTGCCCAGGGCCCCCACCAGCATGGTCTCGCGCACCCCGATTATCGAGCCCAGGATCCCTCCGAAGATCGCCCCGAGCGGCATGGTCCCCCACACGACGAAGCGCACCGAGGCGTTCATCCGCCCGAGGAGTGCCGGGGGGCAGATGCTCTGGCGGTACGAGACCTGGGCGGTGTTGTACACGACGCTCCCGACGCTGGTGGCGAAGATGCTGATGGCGACCAGCGTGAGCCCCCAGTCCGGGAAGGCGACTACGGCGAGGAGGCCGAAGGGCCCGGCGAGCACCTGGCTCAGCCAGATGATCCGAGCGGTGCCGACCGCCTTGCCGATCCGGCCGGCGAGCAACCCGCCGATGAGCCCGCCGAGGCTTCCCACGCTGAACACCACACCGATGACCCACGTCGGCGCGTCGAGCGTGCGGACGACGAACACGATGAGGACGGCGCCCGTCGCCGCGCTGAAGAAGTTGCTCGTGGCGGTGCAGCCGACGACCTTGCGGAGGATCGGGTGCCCGAAGACGAAGGCGAGCCCCTCCTTGATCTCGTCCCGCAGGCGGCGATCAGGATGGCGCGCCTCGGGCATCGGCTCGTGCGTGCGGATCGCCACCGTCGTGATTGCGGAGACGAGGAAGCTGAGCGCGTCGATCAAGACGGCGTATCCCGCGCCGAACGCGCTGACGAGGGCTCCGCCGAAGCTCGGACCCGCGACCTGTCCGAACGCCTGGCTCGCGCCGAGCTTGCCGTTCGCGTCGACGAGCGCCTCCGGCTCGACGAGCACCGGCAGATAGCTCTGGTACGCCACGTCGAAGAACACCGTGAGCACGCCCGCGACGATCGCGACGACGAAGAGCTGCGGGAGGTAGAGCACGCCGAAGGCGTCGGCGATCGGTATCGAGCCGATGACGGCCAGGCGCCCGACGTCCGCCCAGATGAGCACCGGACGCCGGCGCCACCGATCGACCCACGCGCCCGCGGGCAGCGCGATCAGGAGGAACGCGAGCTGTGTGCACGCGGCGAGTGCGCCGACCTCGAACGTGGTCGCGTCGAGCGTGATGACCGCGAGCAGCGGGAGCGCGAGCTGGGTGACCGAGCTGCCCACCTCGCTGACGGTCTGGCCCGACCAGAGCAGGACGAAGTCCCGGTTCTTGAGGAGGGATCCCTGCCGGGCTTCGGCCACCCGGTATGGTTACCGAAGTGATTGAGAGAAGTCAATGAGTCAGCCGTCACGGGTCACGGCGACGGCACGACGGGAAGCGACGCCCGCGGAAGCCAAGGCCCTCGCCCACCCGGATCGGCTCCGGATCATCCGGCTCACGTTCGACGAGGCGCTCACCAACAAGCAGCTCGCCGAACGACTGGGCCGAAACCCCGGAACCTCGCTGTACCACCTGCGCATGCTCGTGGCGACGGGCTTCGTCGCCGCCGAGGAGCCGCGCCGTGGAGCGCGGAACGCTTCCGAGGTCCCCTACCGCTCCACCGGGAAGTCGTGGACGCTCGATGTCGGAGAGCCGTCCCAAGACACCTTCAGCGCGGTCGTCGACGCGTTCCGGACCGAGATCCTCGAATCGCCGATCGAGTCCCGTCGCACGAGCCGCCTTGCCCTGCGACTCTCGGCCGAGCGGCGCGCCGAGCTCGACGCTCGTCTGCAAGCGCTTGTCGAAGAAGCGGCCGCGTGGCCGCGCGATCCCGATGGCGAACCGTGGGCGCTCTTCGTCGCGATGCACCAGAGGGCCACTGGCACCACCTCAT
This sequence comes from uncultured Acidimicrobiales bacterium, assembly GCA_963802505.1. Lineage (GTDB taxonomy): Bacteria > Actinomycetota > Acidimicrobiia > Acidimicrobiales > DATKAS01 > DATKAS01. The sequence goes on from CAWDJB010000002.1 coordinate 812,284, forward strand.
GAACGCGTGGCGATGCGGGCCTCTCCGAGCAGTGCAGCCAGCCGGCTCTCGCACCGTCCGTACTTCTTGCGATAGCCACCGCGCCGGTACGACGGTGAGAAGATCTCGGTCACCGCGCAGCCCGATGCGACGAACGTGAGCCCGGAGTCGTAGATCTCGTCGACGAGGTGCACGAAGAGCAGGGCCGATCCCTGGTTGTCGAGCGGGGCGAGATCGCGGACGACGACCGCGTCGAGCCCTTCGAGCGCGGCCGCGACCTGTACGGGCGGCACGACTCGCAAGTGCGCGACGAGGTCGCCGAAGCGGTCGTCGCTCGCAGTCGCGCCTCCGGCGACCAGCGTCTGCACCATCGTGTCGAGCTCATTCCCGCCGAAGGGATCGGCCTCGACGCGCGCCTTTGCGCGGTAGTCGGGCCCGTCGACGCGGACGACCTCGAAGTGCGCCGCGATCGCTGCGATCTCGCGGGTGAAGTCGTCGGCCGCGAAGCGACCCTCGCCGAGGCGGTCGGGCAACGAGTTCGACGTGGCCACGACCTTCACGCCCGCAGCGATCACCGCTCGGAGGAAGGTGACGGTCATCAGCGTCTGCGCGATGTCGTCGAGCTCGAACTCGTCGATGCAGAGCAACCGGTGCGAAGAGAAGGCGGCGATCGCCGACTCCATGCCGAGGAACCCGATGATGCCGGCGAGCTCGGCGAAGGTGAGGTACGACTTCGGCGCCGGCGCCTCGTGCCACGCGGCGGCGAGCAGGTGGGTCTTGCCGACGCCGTAGCCGCCGTCCAGGTAGCGCGCGGCCGTGCCGGCTGCCGTCCGCTTTCCCCAGCGCTTCGGCTTGGGCGCATCTCCCATCGCCGAAGTGAAGCGCTCCATCGCGGCAAGCGCGGCCGCCTGTGACGGATGAGCGGGGTCGGGCAAGTAGGTCGCGAACCGCGCCGAGGCGAAGCGTCGCGGCGGCACGAGGCGCGTCAACAGATCCGCTCCGGTCAGATGGGGGCGGCGGTCGACGAGCCGAACGACCCGGCTCACCTGGCTCGGCTCACTCCCACTCGATCGTGCCCGGAGGCTTCGACGTGATGTCGTAGGCAACCCGGTTTACGCCGGGCACCTCGTTGATGATCCGGCTCGACAGCCGCTCGAGAAGGTCGTACGGCAGCCTCGCCCAGTCCGCGGTCATCGCGTCGTCGCTCGTCACGGCGCGCACGATGATCGGATGCGCATAGGTGCGCTCGTCACCCATCACGCCGACGGTGCGGATGTCGGCCAGCACCGCGAACGCCTGCCAGAGCTCACGCTCGAGCCCGGCGCGGCGCACCTCCTCGGTCACGATCGCATCGGCCTGCTGCAGCGTCTCGACCTTGTCGCGTGTGACCTCGCCGATGATCCGCACGCCGAGCCCCGGCCCCGGGAACGGCTGCCGCCACACGATCTCCTCGGGAAGGCCGAGCTGCTCACCGACGCGCCGCACCTCGTCCTTGAACAGGTTGCGCAACGGCTCGACGAGCTCGAAGTCCATGTCGTCGGGAAGACCACCGACGTTGTGATGGCTCTTGATCCGCGCCGCATCCTTCGTGCCCGATTCGATGACGTCGGGATACAGCGTCCCCTGCACGAGGAAACGGGCGTCGGACAGACCGCCCGCTGCCTCTTCGAACACCCGGATGAAGAGCTCTCCGATCGCCTTCCGTTTCAGCTCGGGATCGATGACGCCCGCGAGCCGCTCGAAGAAGCGGTCGGCCGCCTTCACATGGATCAGCTCGATCCCCTGGTGGCGGTGGAACGTGTCCACGACCTGCTCGCTCTCGCCCGCGCGCATCAGTCCCGTGTCGACGTACACGCACGTCAGCTGCGGACCGACTGCCTTGTGGACGAGGGCGGCGGCCACCGACGAGTCGACACCACCAGAGAGCCCGCAGATGACGCGCTCGCCGCCGACCTGGGCCCGGATCGCGTCCACCGAGGTCTCGATGATCGACGCCATCGTCCAGGTGGGTCGGCACTCGCACACCGTGTAGAGGAAGTGCTTCAGCATCTCCTGCCCGCGCGGCGTGTGAGCGACCTCGGGGTGGAACTGGACGCCGTAGATCCGCCTGCTGTCGTGCTCGATGACCGCTGCCGGCGTGTCGGGCGTGCGGGCGGCGACGTGGAAGCCGTCGGGAGCGCGCGTGATGGTGTCGAAGTGGGACATCCACACGGTGTCTTCGATCGGCGCGCCTTCGCCGAGGATCGTCGACGGCGCCACCGACGACAACGAGGTGCGTCCGTACTCGCCTCGGCCCGTGCGAGCGACCTCGCCACCGAGCTGCAGTGCGACGAGCTGCGCGCCGTAGCAGATGCCGAGAACGGGAACGCCGAGCTCGTAGACGGCCTCGTCGATGCGCGGCGCGCCCTCGACATGCACCGACGCCGGCCCGCCCGAGAAGATGAGCCCTGCCGGTCGCCGCGCCGCGACCTCCGCGGCGGTGATCGTGTGGGGCACGATCTCGGAGTACACGTGCGCCTCGCGCACGCGTCGAGCGATCAGCTGCGCGTACTGCGCGCCGAAGTCGACCACCAAGATCGTGTCGAACGTCTCGGCGGTCATCGCACGCCTATGCGCCCATGCCGACGCCCTGCGACTTCTGCAGTGACTTGCCCTCGGTCTGCAGCGCCGGAGCGACCATGACCTCCGCCTTCTGGAACTCCTTCACGGTCTCGTAGCCGCACGTGGCCATCGAGGTGCGAAGCGCGCCGAACAGGTTCATGCGTCCGTCGTTCTCGTGCGCGGGGCCGACCAAGATCTCCTTCAACGTGCCGCGTGTCGACGTCTTCACACGCGCGCCACGGGGCAACGTCGGGTGGAAGGTCGCCATCCCCCAGTGGTAGCCGCGCCCGGGTGCCTCCGCGGCTGCCGCGAGCGGCGAGCCGATCATCACCGCGTCGGCGCCACACACGATCGCCTTCGCGATGTCGCCGCCGGTCGCCATGCCACCGTCCGCGATGACCTGCGCGTACACGCCGGTCTCGTCGAGGTGACGCATTCGGGCGGCACGGGCATCGGCGATCGCGGTCGCCTGCGGGACCCCGATGCCGAGCACGCCGCGCGTCGTGCACGCGTGCCCGGGGCCGACACCGACGAGGACGCCGGCCGCCCCGGTGCGCATGAGATGCAATGCCGCTTGATAGGAGGCGCAGCCACCCACGATCACGGGGATGTCGAGCTCGCGCACGAACCGCTTGAGGTTGAGCGGCTCGACGGTCTTCGAGACGTGCTCCGCGGACACCACCGTTCCTTGGATCACGAGCAGGTCGAGCTCGGCCGCGATGATCGCAGGCGCGAGCTTCTCGGTGCGTTGCGGCGTCACGCTCGCGCACGACACCACACCCGTCTCGCGGATCTGGCGGATGCGCGCCGTCACGAGCTCGGGCTTGATGGGCTCGCCGTAGATGTCTTGCATGCGCAGCGTCGCCTTGTCGGCGTCGAGCTCGGCGATCTCGGCGAACAGCGGCTCGGGATCTTCGTAGCGCGTCCAGAGGCCCTCGAGGTTGAGCACGCCGACGCCGCCCAGCCGACCGATCTCGATCGCGGTCGCGGGCGAGATGACGCCGTCCATCGCCGCACCCATGAGGGGCAAGTCGAAGCGGAACGCGTCGATCTCCCACGAGATGTCGACGTCTTCTGGGTCTCGAGTGCGGCGGCTCGGCACGATCGCGATGTCGTCGAACCCGTACGCGCGGCGGCCTGACTTCCCCAGGCCGATCTCCACCTCAGCCACGCTGCCTCCCTCGTGCCGGTGCGGGAAAGAGGCAGCGTATCGCCGCGCCGGTGACGCTCAGCGCTTACCCCGCAGCCCCTTCAACACCTGCTTCGCGACCTGCTGGTTCATCTCCCACATCGCCGCCGCCTGCGCGTCACTCACCTGCTTCACGAGCCCGCCGCCCGTGACGGTCGAGAGGGCGTTCAGCGACTGCAGCAGCGCGTCGCGCGTGGCGTCGGTCGTCTTGAAGCCGATGTTGGTCAGCGCCTTCACGATGTCGTTCTGCGCGATCGGCTCGGGAGCTGCCGCGGCCACCACTCGCAAGGCTTCCTTGGTGAGATCGGCGGTGGCGATCACCGCGTCGCCCGGCGAGAGCCGCTCGTTCGCGGCCTGCGAAGCGAGCCACTTCTTCACCTTGCTCACGATCTCTTGGTGGGTCTCACCCTCGAACGAGAGAGTCGGCATGCGCGCACCCTATGCCCGTGAGGCCCGCGCTCGCGGACCGTACGCGGCGAAGCCCGGCGTCCTCGGGAAGGCCGACGCCGGGCGAACAGGGATGGTGTTCCGAGAAGCGGCCCCCCGCCTCTCGGCCGTTGCGGAGCCACGGGTCGTCGGGCACTGCCAGGGATGCGTGCGGCGCAGCCGGCTCGAAGCCGGTCAGGTGTGGCGGCACGTGCGTGCGTGGGCGACGACCTGAGGATGGGGCAGCGGCGAGCGACCTTCCTGGCTGCCGAGCCCGCCTCCACGCGTGCTCAGTCCGGCGGAGCTTCCTCCGTCTCGGGGGTGGATGAAGGCATCTCAACCTCCCAATTGCTCGACGGGATTCGAACCTCCCTCGAGGGGAGTTTCTCGATCGTGCGCCTGCGACGAGACCGAATCAACCCTTGACATCGCGACCTGATGCGAGCCGGTCGCCGCAGAACGCGACGAGGCCGCCGACCAGGGCGTGCGGCGCTTCCCACGGCACGAAGTGACCGCAATCGCGCAGCAAGAACGGGCCGACGTGGTTCGGGAACACGACGGCGGCCATGCGATCGAACTCGGGGTAGATCACGTGATCGGACGCGCCGAACAAGATGAGGCAGCGAGTCGGGTTCGGGGTGGCCATCGCGGTCGGCTCGCTGCGCGCCGTGCCCGAGAACGTGCTCTCGTAGCCGCCGAAGCTGGCACGAAGCTTGCTGCCGTCGGCGAAGGGCTCGGTGTGGAAGTCGACGACCTCGCTCGCGCCCAACCGTCCTGTCGCGCCGCGCGCCGTGAACGCTCCCGGGTGGCCCCAGAACCGAGACGTGTAGAAGGTGGCGATGTAGCGGCGCCGTTTGTCGGCGGTGTCGAGCTCGGCCGCAAGCCCATCGGGGTCGGTGCCTTGTCGGACGAAGTAGTCGCTCGCCTCTGCGGGAGGACGCGTGCGCATCTCGGCCATCCGCTCCTTGTCGTAAGGCAGCGGCGAGTTGAACAGCACCATGCGATCGACCCAGTCGGGGAACCGGAGCGACAGATCCTGGATGACAGGTCCGCCGAGATCACCCCCACACAGCACGACGTCCTCGAGGCGGAGGTGATCGCGCACGAGCGCGTAGAGGTCGCGGCTGTGCGCAGGCACGTCGTGGAAGGCGTTCGCGACGTCGCTGTCCCCGAAGCCGCGCAGGTCGGGAACGATCACGTCGAAGCCCGCGGCCGCGAGCGGCTCGATCACCCGCCAGTAGATGCGCTTCGTCTCGGGCCAGCCGTGGACCAGGAGCAACGGGACGCCCCCCATCCCCTCGCGCACGTAGGCCTGCTTCACCCCCCGCGGCGACGCGGTGTGGACTGCAAAGCGGCGCGGGTCGATGTCCGCCGGTGTGCTCTCTCCGCCGTTCGACACAAATCAAACCGTATGCGTTGCGCTGTACGGTCGCGTCGCGCGCTACGAGGTGCGCTCGCGCCGGAACACGTAGCGGGTCGACGGGAGCGCGAGGCCGCGCTGCGTGCAGCTGCCCTCGCCGTCCGCGTGGTAGCCGCAGCGCTCGAGCACTCGCATCGACATGTCGTTGCCTTGAAGGACGTCCGCGTACACCTCGTCGAGGTCGAGCGTCTCCATCGCCCACGGCGACAGCGCCGCGACTGCGTGTGTGGCAGCACCCCGGCGGCGGGCTTCGACGGCGACCCAGTAGCCCATGAGTGCCTGCCGGCGTCGGTGGTCGACCTCGCGCACCGAGACCGCGCCGAACAGCTCGCCTTGGTCGGTCGACGCGATCGCGAAGAGGGCGGCCTTGCCCTCCTCGCGGAGGGACGACGACAGGTGCAAGAGGGCGATCGCGTCAGAGGCCGTGAAGGGCGACGGCAGGTTGGTCCACCGCTGGATCTCGGGGTCTTGGCAGGCGTCGTAGACGAACGACACGTCGGGCGGCTCCCACGGCCGCAACGTGATCGCACCCGCGGCGATGGACTCGAAGCCGATGGGTGCCGTCACTCGAGCCCCAACGCGAGTGCGAGGAAGTTCTTCAGCATGGTGCCCGTCGCTCCCCACACCGTCTCTCCCTCGACCTCGAAGAAGCTGACGGCTCGGTCGATGTTGGGACTTCCCCACCGCTCCTCCCGGTAGACACCGTCGCTCAGGAGCTCGGACATCGAGACGTCGAAGATGCGGTCGACTTCCGCGGGGTTCGGCGTGAGCGGTTGCCGCCCGGAGAGCACACCGACCACCGGCACGATGAACGAATTGCTCACGATCGTGCGGAGGTGATCGAGCTCGCCGATGACCTCGACGGCATCCGGCTCGAGCGCCGTCTCTTCGTGTGCCTCGCGGAGCGCCGCGGCAACGGGACTCTCCCCCGGATCGAGCCGTCCTCCCGGAAAGCTCACCTGGCCGGCGTGGCTCCTCAGGTTCGGGTTGCGCAAGGTCAGGATCACCCGCAGCTCGCCCTCGTCCTCGAAGAGCGGCACGAGCACTGCGGACACGCGGTCGTCCGGGCCCTCGACATCGGCTGGCTTGCCCGTACGTCCGGTCAGGCATGCACGCGCGCGAGCCAGGTCGACGAACCGGTCTTCCTCGTCGAGGTCCGCCCAGGGAGGCGGACCGCCGGCGCGGAAGTCGGCGGGGCGGGGGATCGGCGCGGTCACCTGTTTTGCGCGGTCACGGTGACGTCGGCGACGGCATTGCCGTCGCCTCGGAACCGAGGCGCTCGAGCAGCTCACGCAAACCATGCGTCTTCAGGTTCGCCATCACCCGACCAGGCGTCTCGTCGCCGCGCTCCCACTCCATCCAATCTTCGAGGAGCTTCACGGGGTCGGGCGGCGGACGGTCAGGCATGCGTTCGATGCTAACGGCCGGGCGCGAGAGCGCCCCGGGTGGTTCCCCCGGGGCGCTTCGTCGTTCTGTCGTTCCGTCGAGACGGAACGGCTTACATCATCCCCATTCCGCCCATGCCACCCATTCCGCCCATGCCACCCATTCCGCCGCCGCCCGCCATCGCGGGCTCCTTCTCCGGCTTGTCGGCGATGAGCACCTCGGTGGTGAGCAGCAGGCCTGCGATCGACGCCGCGTTCTGCAGCGCCGCACGAGTGACCTTCGCGGGATCGATGACGCCGGCCTTCACGAGATCCTCGTACTCGCCGGTCGCCGCGTTGAAGCCGATCGAGCCGGTCTCGCGCTCGATGTACTGCACGACGAGGGCACCCTCGGCACCGGCGTTGTCGGCGATGAGCCGAGCCGGAGCCTCGAGCGCGGACCACACGGCACGAGCACCGGTCGCCTGGTCTCCCTCGAGGGTCGCCACGAGCGCGGCGACGGCCGCACGCGAGCGCAGGAGCGCCACACCGCCACCGGCAACGACGCCCTCTTCGATGGCCGCACGGGTGGCCGAGAGCGCGTCTTCGATGCGGTGCTTCTTCTCCTTCAGCTCGACCTCGGTGGCCGCGCCGACCTTCACGACTGCGACGCCGCCCGACAGCTTGGCGAGGCGCTCTTGCAGCTTCTCCTTGTCCCAGTCGGAGTCGGTGTTCTCGATCTCGGACTTGATCTGGTTGATCCGGCCCTTGACGTCGTCTTCCGACCCGGCGCCCTCGATGATGGTGGTGTCGTCCTTGGTGACGATGACCTTGCGAGCGCGACCGAGCAGGTCGAGCGTGGTGTTCTCGAGCTTGAGACCCACCTCTTCGGCGATGACCTGACCGCCGGTGAGGATGGCCATGTCCTGCAGCATCGCCTTGCGACGATCACCGAAGCCGGGCGCTTTCACCGCGACCGATGAGAACGTGCCGCGGATCTTGTTCACGACGAGCGTGGCGAGCGCCTCGCCCTCGACGTCCTCGGACACGAGCAGCAGCGGGCGGCCGGCCTGAATCACCTTCTCGAGCACCGGGAGGATGGTCTGCACGGTGCTGACCTTGCCGTTGACGAGGAGGATGAAAGGCTCCTCGAGCACGGCCTCTTGGCGGTCCGGATCGGTGACGAAGTACGGCGACAGGTAGCCCTTGTCGAACTGCATGCCCTCGACGAAGTCGAGCTCCATGCCGAACGTGTTGGACTCCTCGACCGTGACCACACCGTCCTTGCCGACCTTGTCGATCGCGTCGGCGATGACCTCGCCGATCGACGCGTCTGCGGCGGAGATGGCGGCGACCTGGGCGATCTCGGACTTGTCGTCGATCTCCTTCGCCTGGTCCTTGATCGCCTCGACTGCCGCGGCGACGCCCTTCTCGATGCCCTTCTTCAGCACGAGCGGGCTGGCACCGGCGGCGACGTTGCGAAGGCCTTCGCGCACGAGCGCCTGAGCCAGCACTGTTGCCGTGGTCGTGCCGTCACCGGCGATGTCGTTGGTCTTCGTCGCGACTTCCTTGACGAGCTGCGCACCCATGTTCTCGAAGGGGTCTTCGAGCTCGACCTCGCGAGCGATCGAGACGCCGTCGTTGGTGATCGTCGGTGCGCCGAACTTCTTGTCGAGCACGACGTTGCGACCCTTCGGGCCGAGTGTCACCTTGACCGCGTTGGCCAGCTTGTTGACGCCGACCTCGAGGGAGCGCCGGGCGTCCTCGTCGAACTTGAGCAGCTTGGACACTGCTACTTGCCCATCACAGCGAGGATGTCGCGGCCGCTCAGGATCAGCAGATCCTCACCGTCGACGGTGATCTCGGTGCCGCCGTACTTGGAGTAGACGACGGTGTCGCCCACCTTCACATCGAGCGGGATGATCTCGCCGGTCTGCTCGGAGCGACGGCCGGGGCCGACGGCGAGCACGGTGCCCTGCTGGGGCTTCTCTTTGGCGGTATCAGGGATGACGAGACCCGAAGCGGTCTTCTCTTCGGCTTCGTTGGCCTTGACGACGATGCGGTCGTCGAGCGGCTTGAGGTTCATTCGGCCAGCCTCCGTGGTTAGCACTCTCAGGGGTCGAGTGCTAAGGCTAGGACCGGCCGGCCCTGGGCGCAACCGGGCGCCCAGGGGATGTTCGGCAATACCGTGCGGACCGTGGCCATCGAGATCGTGTTCGAGACCCACGCCACCACCGAGGACAACGAGCGGGGCATCGCCACGGGATGGCTGCCGGGTCGCCTGTCGCCCCGGGGCCGGGCCCAGGCCGAGCAGCTGGGCGACCGGCGCCGCCCCGACGGCATCCACACCGTCTTCACCTCGGACCTAGGGCGGGCGGTCGAGACCGCCGCGATCGCCTTCGGCTCGACCGAGATCCCCATCCTCGCCGACTGGCGGCTCCGCGAGTGCGACTACGGCGAGCGCAACGGGACTCCCGTGGAGTGGTTCGTGGGCCGGCGCGCCGAGCACGTGGACGTGCCCTACCCCGGCGGGGAGAGCTGGCGGGCGGCCGCTGACCGCGTCCGGCGCTTCCTCGACGACCTTCCGACGCGATGGGGCGGCGAACGTGTGCTGGTGATCGGGCACAGCGCGACTCGCTGGGCGCTCGACCATCTCCTCGACGCGAAGCCGCTCGAGGAGATCGTCGACGCAGACTTCGCGTGGCAGGAGGGGTGGGAGTACGTGGTGCCATGAACGTTCGCTACGAGTGGCGCGGCGTGTTCACGAACCTGGAGCTGAACCGCCTCCACGCGGAGGGATTCGTCCACCGCGTACTGGACGACGACTGGGTCGCACAGGTCGAGCGCCACAGCCTCGGGTGGGTCACGGCGCGCGACGGCGACCTGCTCGTCGGGTTCGTGAACGTGGCATGGGACGGTGCCATCCACGCGTTCATCCTCGACACCCTCGTGGCGGCGACGCACCGACGGCACGGCATCGCCACCGAGCTGGTCGGCGTGGCAACGGACCAGGCGCGGTCGGCCGGGTGCGAGTGGCTGCACGTCGACTTCGACGACGAGCTGCGCGAGCTCTACTTCGGCGCGTGCGGCTTCACCCCGACCAACGCCGGCCTCATCCCGCTCTAGTCGATGAGGGCGAGTGCGAGGCTGGGGTCGGCGCCCGTGTCGAGCGGGCTCGGGCCGTCCGCCGCGAGGCGCCACCACGCCGCACTCGCGATCATCGCCGCGTTGTCGGTGCACATCGGGCGGCTCGGCAGGAAGCCGTGCAGCCCGTCGGCTTCGCACACATCGAGGAACTGCTCGCGCAGCAACGAGTTCGCGGCCACACCGCCGCCGAGGCACAAGCCGCTCGCTCCGACCTCGGCCGCCGCCCGCCGAGCCTTGGTCAGCAAGACGTCGACCACGGCCTGTTGGAACGACGCGGCGACGTCCGCCGTGCTCACCTCGGGATTGGCGCGGACGTAGCGCACGACCGCGGTCTTCAGCCCGCTGAACGAGAAGTCGAGACCTTCGCCGAGGATGGCCCGTGGGAACGCGATCGCAGTCGGGTCGCCGCTCATCGCGATGCGGTCGATCGCGGGCCCTCCCGGATAGCCGAGGCCGAGGAACCGCGCGACCTTGTCGAACGCCTCGCCGGCTGCATCGTCGATGGTCTGTCCGAGGAGGCGGTACTTCCCGTGGTCCTGCATCTCGACGAGCATCGTGTGACCACCCGACACGAGCAGCACCACTACCGGCAGCTGTAGCTCGGGCTCCTCGAGCAGCGCCGCGTACAGGTGGGCCTCGAGGTGGTTCACCGCGACGAACGGGACGTCCCACACGAGGGCCAGCGCCTTCGCCGCGCTCACTCCGACGAGCAGCGACCCGACGAGCCCGGGGCCCACGGTCGCCGCCACCGCGTCGATGCGGTCGTCGTCGATGCCGGCCTCGACGATCGCCTGCGCGATCACCGGCGTGAGCATCTCGACGTGGGCCCGGCCCGCGATCTCGGGCACGACGCCGCCGAACCGCGCGTGCAGGTCGACCTGGCTCGACACCACGGACGACAGCACGTTCGTCCCTCCGACGACTACCGCGGCCGCCGTCTCGTCGCAGCTGGTCTCGATGCCGAGGATGCACGTGTTCGCGTCGACCGCGACCGTCACTTCCACACCGTCACTTCCAGACCTCGTCGTCGACGACGGTGGTGCCCGGGATCTCGGTCTCGATCGCTCGCAGCCGTGAGAGGTACGCGGGCTCGTCGATGTCGTGCGCCCACATGATGAGGCCGTCCTCATCCGGATCGCGGTAGTAGAGCTTGCGCATCCCCGCGGGCGCGAACCCGAACCGCCGGTAGAGCTCTTGCGCACCGTGGTTGCTCGGGCGCACCTCGAGCGTCAACGCTCGTGCGCCGCGCCACGATGCCACTCGCGCTTGCGTCAACAGCATGCGCGTCGCCAGCTTGTGTCGCTGCCACTCGGGCGAGACCGCCACGTTCGTGATGTGCGCCTCGTCGGGCGCCAGCAGCATCCCGGTGTAGCCGACGAGCGTGCTGCCGACCTTGGCCGTGAGGTAGCAGCGGGTCGTGCGCTGCGCGATCTCGCGCATGAACACTCCCTTGCTCCACCCGCGTGGGTAGACGCGCTGCTCGATGGGCATCACGTGGCGGACGTCCCGGCGGTGCATCAACGCGATCTTCACGTCGAGCGGCTCGGCGCTCTCCCGGGGCATTCGTGCGGCGCTCATCGGCTGTCTCGGGTCTCCCAGTTGATCTCGGCGTCGGGCCGGCGAAGGTAGACCGGCTCGAGGTCCCACGGGTTGACGAACTCCTCCCGCAGAGCGTACGAGTGTGCGAGCTGAACGAGCGGCGCCGCCGACGGATGGGCCAGCGCCTGCTCGACGAGCTCGACGCCCCGCAGGTCCTCGAAGGTCGACGCGTACCTGAGCGCCCCGTCTCCGACGAGGAGAACGTCGCTTCCCGTCGCCTCCAGCTCGGAGGCCAGGTCATCGGGCTTGCCGACCTGGTGGGGCGTCAGCCGCTGCACGCCGCCCGGCACCGCTCGATAGAACGCGTAGAAGAGCTCGCCCCGGCGAGCATCGATGACGGCGACGATCGTGCGGTTCGTGTGGCGGAGCGGAAGCGCGAGCAGGTCGAGGCTCGGGATGCCGACCATCGGGACCCGCAGCGCGCTCGCCATCGCCTTTGCCGCCGCCACTCCCACGCGAAGCCCGGTGTAGAGGCCCGGCCCGACGTCGACGGCCACGGCCCCGATCTCGTCGAGACCGATCCGCGCCTGCTTCATGACGAACTGGATCGCCGGGACGAGCGTCTCGGCGTGACGCCGATCGCGTGACGACTCGAAGAGCGTGATCACGCCCTCGTGCCCGCCGATGGCGCAGCCGACCTGATGAGTCGCCGTCTCGATGCCGAGGATGAGCATCAGCGCTCCAGCGCGGTCCGGATCGCGGCGGCTCGTCCGGCCCACGACGGCCCGACCACGGCGAACGCGATGTCGCGGGCGTCATCGTCGTCTTCGACGTAGGCGATGCGGATCTCGAGGAAGTCGGCGGGCAGGGCGGGCGTGACCGCGTCTCCCCACTCGATCAGCGTGACTCCCTCGTCGAGCATCTCCGACAGCCCGAGGTCGGTGACCTCGCGAAGGCGATCGAGGCGGTACACGTCGACGTGGTTCACCACCAGATCCCCGTCGTAGCGATGGACGAGGGTGAACGTCGGGCTCGTCACGTGCGCGGTGACGCCGAGCCGGCGCGCGAAGCCCTGTGCGAACGCGGTCTTGCCCACCCCGAGCTCGCCGACGAGAAGGATGAGGTCGCCTCGCCGCGCGAGCGACGCGATGACCCCCGCGACCGCCCGAGTGTCCTCCACTCCCTTGCTGCGCAACGGCGACGCGGTCATGCGGCGAGGGCGAGCTTGGCCCGCACGAAGTCGGCGCGCATCTGCGCGAGCGGCTCGGCACCGCCGCGGAGCGCGGCAGCGGGGTGCAGCGTTGGGACGAGCACCGCGTCGCCGAACGGATAGGTGCGCCCTCGGAGCTTCGTGATGCCGTCGTTGGTCTCGAGGAGCAGCTGGGCGGCGAAGCGACCGAGCGTGACGACGACCTTCGGACCGATGAGCTCGATCTGCTGCTGCAACCACGGCCGGCAGGCCGTGATCTCCTCGGGCCGCGGGTCGCGGTTCTCGGGCGGCCGGCACTTGACCACGTTCGCGATGTAGCACTCGTCGCGCGTCATGCCGAGCTCCTCCGCGAGGAGCCGGTCGAGGAGCTTGCCTGACCGTCCGACGAACGGGAGACCCTGCCGGTCCTCTTCGGCGCCCGGGCCCTCGCCGATGAAGAGCAGGTCGGCGTCGGGACGTCCCATGCCGAACACGACCTGTGTGCGACCGGCGGCGAGGGCGCAGCGGGTGCACGTCGAGGCCTCCACGGCCAACGCGCTGAGTGTCACCACTGGCGCACCAGGGTAGGGGAGCGCCTGTCAGGGGTGCCCGGCCGGCCCGACCGACCGGATCGCGCGCTCGACGGCCCGTACCGTCAGGAAGCGGACATGATCGATCACCGCCTCGACCCGCCCGGACGAGGCCACGACGATCGCGTCGCCATCGCCGCGTGTGTGCGAGGGCGTCAACGCCCGAGCGATGCCGTCGTGGCCCCCGTGGGACACGACGAAGCACCCGACCTTGTCGAGCGCCGCGTTCGTCGCGACGACGCCGATCGTCGTGTTCTCGACCGCGAGCGACTCTGCACCGAAGACGTCGGGTGGCGGCGGCGGCCAGTCCGGCTCGCTGCGATCGTCGATGTCTCCCACCGCGTTCACGGCGACGAGGGCGCTCACGACGAGGTCGCCGTCGCGCACGGTCGCGCTGCCGAGCCCCCCAGGACGGGCGTGCTCCCGGCCGCGCCACTTCCCGATGGTCGCGCCGGTGCCGGCGCCGATGCGACCGACCTGCACCGCACCGCCTCGCGCCTCGGCGCACGCTGCGTAGCCCTCGACCGCCCCAGGCCGCACGTGTGGCTCACCGACGAGAAGGTCGAAGAGCGCCATCGTGACGACGATCGGCACCGGCCCGGCGCCGGTCGCGAAGCCCGAGCCCTGCTCGGCGCACCAGCGCATCACACCGTCGGCTGAGGCGAGCCCGAACGCGGAGCCGCCGGTCAGCAACACGGCGTCGAGCCGATCGACCATGCGCTCGGGCGCGAGCAGATCGAACTCCCGCGTCGCTGGAGCGCCGCCGCGCACCTCGCCCGACGCACGCGTGCCTTCTGGGAACAGGACCACCGTGCACCCGGTCTGCGCCTCGGGGTGCGTCCAGTGACCGACACGCACCCCTGGAATGTCGGTGATCACGCCGTGTCCTCTGGCGTGTCCCCCGCCGAGTCCCCGAGGTACCGCCGGGGCACTCGGGCGCTGATGCCGCACACGATCTCGTAGCTGATCGTGCCGAGGCGGTCCGCCCACTCGGTCGCGGTGATGCGCTCGTCGCCCTGCTCGCCGATCAGCACGACCTCGTCGCCGATGTGCACGCTGTCGTCGCACGCCACCATGAGCTGGTCCATCGTCACGACACCGACGATCGGGCGCCGGCGTCCGCCGATGAGCACGTCGCCACCGACGAGACCGAGGTTGCGGGCCACGCCGTCCGCGTAGCCGAGGGGAACGGTCGCAACGACGGTGTCGGTGTCGAAGGTGTGTCGCAGCCCGTAGGAGACGCCGTCGCCGGCCGCGACCACCTTCACGAACGACACGACCGACCGCAGCGACATCGCCGCGCGCAGCCCGGGTTCGGGAACGAGCGCCTCGACCTCCGGGGACGGCGCCAGCCCGTAGATCGCGATCCCGCATCGAACGAGGTCGTGCCTCGCGGCCGGATGGGCGATCGCTCCTGCCGAGTTCGCTGCGTGAGTGAACGGGACGGGCACCGCCGCGGCTCCGATCCGGCGCACGACGTCGTCGAATACAGTCAGCTGCTGGCGGGTGAAGTCGTTGTCGGGCTCGTCTTCGACCGCTCCGTGGGTCCAGACGCTGCCGAGCACGAGCTCGGGACGAGCGTGGATGGCCCGTGCGAGGTCGACGGCCTCATCGGGAGCGCAACCCACGCGGTGCATGCCCGTGTCGACCTTCAGATGCATCGGCCACACCGGCGCACCTGGCGCCCGCAGCACGACGCGGAGCGCTTCCTGGACGCCATCGCGCGTGTACACCGCGGGCTCGAGGTTCGCTGCGAGCGCCGCGGACATCGCGTCGAGCGGCGGTTCCGACAGCACGATGATGCGAGCGGTGATGCCGGCGTCGCGAAGCGCGACGCCCTCCTCGACGAGCGCGACGGCGAGCATCGTGGCGCCCGCCTCGAGCGCGGCAACGGACGCCTCGAGCGCGCCATGGCCGTACCCGTCAGCCTTGACGACCGCGCACAAGGCGGCGGGCGACGCGATGCGTCGCAGCAAGCTGACGTTGTGACGGATCGCGTCGAGATCGACCTCAGCGATGGTGGGACGCACTGAACCCGCGCCGGCTCAGCTCTCGCCGCGTCCGCTCACGATGTACCGGAGGATGTCGCCTCGGGCGATGACGCCTACGAGCTGCCCGTCGGCATCGACGACGGCCAGACGGGAGACGTCGTTGTCGTGCATCAACGTGGCGGCGTCCTCGACCGCCGCATCCGCGACGACCGTGACCGGATCCTCGCCCATCACCTCACCGACGGTCAGGCCGATCTGCTTGTGGAGCTCCTCCTCGAACTCGCGCTTCGCTCCGGGGAGGGTGACGACCACGCCGAGGATCGCGATCGCAGTCGGCGCGTGCAGCTGCGCGTCCTGCACGATCAGGTCGCTGTCGGTGAGCATCCCGACGACCTTGCGATCTCCGTCGACCACGGGTCCACCGCTGACACCGGCAGCAAGCAGCCGCTGCATCGCGTCGCCGACCGACTCTTCGCGGGTGAACGAAACGACGTCGGTCGTCATGACGTCGCGGACGGCGGTCGGCATCGAGCCTCCTAGGCGCGGTGGAGAGAGTCGAGGACAGCGGGCACGAGGTCGGGGAGATCACCGGCGACGAGGCCGTCGGGCCAGCCTAGGTTGCCCGCGCGTCCGTGCACGAAGGCACCCGAGGCCGCAGCCTCGAGCGGAGGGATGCCCCGGGCCAAGAACGCGCCGACGATCCCGGACAGCACATCGCCCGTTCCTGCGGTCGCCAAGCGCGGACCGCCCTGGTTCGCGACGAGCACGCGGCCGGTCTCGTCGGCGACGATCGTGGTCGGTCCCTTCAGCAGCACGACACAGCCGAGGTCGCGCGCCAAGGTGCGCGCCGCCTCGAAGCGATCGGCCGCGGGCGCGGCTCCCGTGATCGCCTCGTACTCCCCATCGTGGGGGGTGAGCACGAGGGGCCACGGGCGATCTCGAACCACCGGCACGCTCTGCGCGACGGCGTGCAGCGCGTCGCCATCGATCACGAGCGGGATCGGCGCGGACGCGATCACATCCACGACCTCGTAGAGGGTGTTCGGATCCCGTCCCAAGCCGGGCCCGACGACGAGGGAGCGGAACCGGGCCAGATCGCCGAGCACCTCGCGACCCCAGCCACGCGGTGGCAGGGCGTGCCCCACCACCTCCGCCGGCGCGTGCGCATCGTGGTCGACACCGGGCGTGCCGAGGCGGACGTAGCCGGCTCCGGCGCGCTGGGCGCCACGGGCAGCGAGGTGTGCCGCGCCGGTCATCCCCGGCGAGCCCGCTGCGACCCACACCGCCGCCTTCCACTTGTGCGCCTGGGCCGGCCGGTCGGGCACGATCGCGGCGACGTCGTCGTCGGTGAGCAACGACGCGGTCGCGGTGCTCGTGTCGAGGCCGATGTCGGCAACCTCGATCTCGCCGGTGAGCTCGCTGCCCGGCGGCAGAAGGAGGCCAGGCTTCAGCGCGGCGAACGTGACGGTGCGCTCCGCGCGCAGCACGCGCTCCGACTCGTTGCCGGTGAGGCCGTCGACGCCACTCGGGATGTCGACCGCGAGCACGGGCGCTGAGGTCTCGGGCGCGGACCAGTCCCCGCGGAACCCCGTTCCGAATGCTGCGTCGATCACGAGGTCCGCACTCGGCAGCATCGCCGGGGCACCGTGCGCGTCGACCTCGACCACCCGCACCCCACGCCGCCGCAGGCGGCGAGCAGCGTCGCGACCGTCGTTGCCGTTGTTGCCCTTGCCGGCGAGCACGACGACGCGCCGCCCGTAGGTGCCACCGAGCATCTCGATCGCGGCCCTCGCGACGGCAGCCCCTGCGCGCCCGATCAGCACCTCGACGGGCTCGGGGGCCGCGGCATCGATCGCGGCCATCTCGACGGGCGTGACGATGGGAATCATCCGCTGTCGATGATGCCAGGCTGTCGGCATGAGCGATCAGGCCGCCTCGATCAACTTCGACCGGATCGCACCGATCTACGAAGAGAGTCGAGGTGGTCTGGCTCGAGGCGTGCCGTACGCGCGGACGATCGGCGCCCATCTGCGGCCCGGGCTCGTGCTCGAGATCGGCATCGGCACCGGCTCGGTGGCGCTGCCGCTGACCGACGCAGGGCATCCCGTCGTCGGCGTCGACATCTCCCGCAACATGCTCGCCGCCGCCCACGATCGCCTCGGCTCACGGGTCGCCATCGCCGACGTGATGGCCTTGCCCATCGCGACCGGATCCGTGCCGAACGTCGTCGCGGTGTGGGTCTTCCAGCTGGTCGGCAGCGCCGAGATGACGCTGCGTGAAGCCCGGCGCGCGTTGTCAGTGCGTGGGCGGCTCGTCGTGATCCCGTCACGGGCGATCCACGAAAACGACGACATCGACGCCGTCGCCGTCGACTTCAACGAGGTGCTCCACGGCACACGACCCGACGATCCGGAACGCCTCATCGCCCTCGCTGAGGGCGTCGGTCTGCGGCTCACGGGACGCGACGTCACCAAGACGCAGTCGTGGGACGAGACGCCCGCCGAGATCATCCGGCGGATCGAGACACGGACGTTCGGCATCCTCCTCGACCTCGGCGACGCTGACTGGGAACGTGTCGTCGTGCCCGCGATCGACGCGCTCCGCGCCCTGCCCGATCAGGATCGTGCGCGCACACGACACGCGCACCACGACGTGCTCGTGTTCGAAGCGGTGTGACCTAGAGCGCGATCGCGATTGCCTGCGCCGTGCGCTCGGTGTGGGTGAGCGAAAGGCGCCACTCGGTCACGCCGCGCTCCGCCGCGAGAGCCGCCGCCTTCCCGACGAGCTTCACGGAGGGGGCGCCGAGGGGACCTCGCACGACCTCGACGTCGCGGAAGTTGAACTTCCACAGCCCGACGCCCATCGCCTTCATCACGGCTTCCTTCGCCGCGAAGCGAGCGGCCAACCGCTCGGTCGGATCGTTGCGTCGTGCCGCGTAGGCGCGTTCGGCATCGGAGAAGAGCCGGTCCGCGATGCGGGGCGTGCGGCGCAATGCGAGCCGAAAGCGATCGATCTCGACCGCGTCGATGCCGACGCCGATCACAGCCGCCGCCACCCCCCGGGGGTCACGAGTGCCAGCGGTCGGCGAGGCGCTGGATCGACTCGGTCAGCAGATCCGCGACGTCGATCGAGGCGAGCAGATCGTCACGGAACGTCGGCTCGGTCTCGGTGACCGCGTCGACGAGCGCGCCGTAGCGGCCGTAGCCGTCGAGGACACTGCGCGCCGATGCGGCGGGCAGCCGGTCGACCCACCGCACGTGCAACAGCGTGATGCCCGTCGTCTCGGAGCCCTTCACCTCGGGCACGAACACCAGGGTGCGACCGTCGGATCGGCCGCGCGCAGCCATCACGTCGCGCTCGACCGCGACGCGGCGCTTCGTGCCTCGGAGCCGCGGGTTGCGCTCGGTGCGCGACTCGAGGTCGCGCCCGATGCCGCCGCGATCGACGACCGAGATCATCGCCTGCTCGCCGAGCGGGTCGCCGTCGATGCGATAGCGAGTGAAGCCGGTGACCGCCTCGACCGCGGGATCGAGGGCGCCGAGCTTGCGAAGCGTGCGGTAGCCGAGGCGATCGCGCGGCGCACCAGCGGCGAGCACTGCCTGGACGAGGGGCACGGCGAGCAGCGTCTCGTCGGACCGCGAGATGCCGACCGTGACGGTCTTGGCCTGATGCTTGATCGCGTCGATCGGCCGGGTGAGCTCTTCGACCGCTCGCGTGAGCGCCTGACTGAGGTCTTCGACGACCGCGCTCGGCGTGCCCACGCGGCCGTGCTCCATCTCGTAGGCGTCGAGGGGTGCCGCCGCAGTGGCGTAGCGGAGAAGCGACGCGACTCGCACGGCTGTGCTGGCTTCGAGGTGGCCGTCGTAGACGCCGGTACGCAGCCCGTCGAGGAAGCGCCGGGCACCGGGCTCGAGTCGGGGGCTGAGCCAGCGGAGCAGCCCGTCGTCGGCGACCTCGGCCTCGACCGCGCCCTCGATGGCCGCACGTGCCTCGCGCAGCGGGCGGGCTTGCGCGTCGATGGCGAGCGCCGCCTCGTACGCGAAGAGGTGGCCCGCCATGGCCGACAGCACGAACGCCAGCGACGGATGCACCTCGGGCACGGAGATCACCGCTTGCGCCGCGTTGAACCGCTCGTCGCCGTCGCTCGCGATCACGATCGGGGCGGCCTTGTGCGCTCGGTAGATCGCAACTTCCTTCGCGACGTCGTCGGCGTTCGAGCCCGACAGGCCCGCCGCGCAGACCAGGATCAGCGGCTCGGACGAGAGGTCGATGTGCTTCTTGTCCTCGGTCGCGTCGCAGGCGATCGACTTGTAGCAGAGCTCGGAGAGCTTGATGCGCGCTTCCTCGGCCGCCACCCGGTTGAGGCCGTTGCCCACGACCGCCCAGTAGCGGCGTGCCGGCGCGAGTCGTTGCGCCGCCTCCGCGATCGCGGGCCGTCCCGCGATCACCTGTTGCATCGCGTCGGGAAGGTCGCGCAGGCCTCGCAGCAGGTCGGATCGGCCCTCCCGGTCGGGCGCCCCGACCACGTCGGCGATCGCGCAAGCGAGCAGGATGCCGGCCGCGACCTGTGCGTAGAACGCCTTCGTCGACGCGACGCTCATCTCGACGTCGCGGCCATCAGACGTGTAGAGCACGCCGTCGGTGCGCTCGGTGAGGTCGCTGTTTCGGCGGTTCACGATCCCGATCACCGCCGCACCCCGTGAGCGAGCGACATCGACCGTGCGATTCGTGTCCGTGGTGGTGCCCGACTGGCTGATCGCGATGATGACCGTGTCGCTCATGTCGGGCCGCATGCCGAAGCCGGAGAGCTCCGTTGCGGGGGTCGCCTCGACCCTCAGATCGGTGGCATCGGTGAGCGCGCCGAGCGTCAGTGCAAGGCTCTGCCCCGCGACGGCAGCAGTGCCCTGCCCAATCACGACGACCCGCTCGATGGCCCCGCTCCGCAGCCGGTCGGCGAGCGCCTGCGGGATCGTCTCTTCCCCGAGCGACGCAGAGAGCAACCCATCCGGGTCTTCGACGAGGTGCCCGCGCAATGTCTTGTGCCACGAGCCGGGAGCCTCGACAACCTCCTTCAGCAGGAAGTGCGGATACGCGCCACGGTCGATGTCGCGGGTGGTGATCTGCGCCGTCTGCACGTCCTCGGGGGTGACCGGCAGCTCGGTGCCGTCGTACGACAGCCGGACGATGCCTGACAGCGTGCCGGCGGCGTCGGCTCGCAGCGCGACGACCTGCCCGCGACTACCGGTCGACTCTGACGGCGTGTCGCCGTCGAGTCGCACGTACTCGGATGTCTCCTCGACCAACCCGTAGGGCTCGCTCGCGACGATGAAGGCGTCCTCGGCGAGCCCGACGTACAGGCCCTGCCCGCTGCCCCTCTGCGCGAGCAGCACGGTGCTCGGCTCATCGGCGACACCGGCGGCGATGGCGACCGATCCCTCGAAGCTCGCCACCACACGACGGAACGCCTCGACGTGCCCGAGGCCCTCGGCAAGACGGCTCGCGACCATCATCGGGATCAGTTTCGCGTCGGTCGTGATCTCGACGGGGATGCGCAGCGCCTCAGCGGCCTTGAGGTCGGCGTGGTTGTCGACGTCGCCGTTCAGCGCCGCAACCACGTACGGAGCGCGCTCGTTGACGGCACCGTCAGGGTCGCTGTTGAGGGGATGCGCGTTCGGCTGCCCGATCAAGCCGACCGATGCCCACCTCGTGTGCGCGAGCACGGTCGCCCGGGCGGTGGGGCCAGCCAGCGCGAGACGCAGCAGCTCGTCGTTCGTGATCGCATCGCGCAGCACCCGCGAGTTGTCACCGAGCTCACCGATCTCAGCGGCTGCCTTGTAGACGAAGCTCAGCACGCCGTCGTGCTCGCGCACCGACCCGGTGCCGAAGAGCGGGTCGCGCCGAGCCGCGATGAGCGGAGCGATCGCGGGCGAGGCGAGATCGAGACCGTGCCCCCACAGCATCAGGTGGAGGCCCGCCGAGTCGCGGCCGCGCACTTCGAGCCGATCGAGTGCCGACAACGCGACTTGCACCGACGCCATCACCTCGATCGCAGCGTCACCTGCATCGCGGCCCGCGAGGTCTCCGACTGCGAGCGTGTTGCGCAACCGGTCGCGATGCACCGCCCACACCGCGTCCTTCAATCGGACGAGCGCCGCATTGGCGTCCTCGAGCCGAGCCGTGGGCACGCCGGGTTCGTCGAGCCGGCGCTCGAGTGCCTGGAGCTCGACCTCGAGGGCGAGGCAGGTCGCATCGATGCGCGTGATCGTGGTCGGCGCCGCCAGCAGGGCGCGAAGGCCAGGGAGGCCCGTCAGCTGTGAGTCGACGAATTCCACCGACGTCGCCGCTCCGAGGAGAACGTCGATCGAGTCGGCGCTCGCGAGCGAGGACAGCGACTCGAGCGCGACGGAGAGCTCACCCTCGAGGGCGCTCAGCACGGGAAGGCCGCGCTCACTCGGCCGGCGGACGACGACGACGATCCCGCACATCGGTTGGCTTACCTCCGAAGGGTCATCCGCCCAGCAGGAATCCGCCCAGCACGGCAGTCTACGAGCGGGACGATCCGACCCTCGCGACGATCGCCGCGAGATCGTGTGCAACCTGGGCCGCTTCGCCTTCCGTCGGCGCCTCCACCATCACCCGCACGAGCGATTCGGTGCCGCTCGGGCGGATCAGCACCCTCCCTCGACCGGCGAGGCGCTCCTCGGCCTGCCTGACCTCGTTGGCCATGAGTGCCGCCATCCCGTCGACCGCGGGAACCGGCACGTTCACGAGGACCTGGGGGAAGCGCGCCATCACACCCGCCAGATCGGCGAGCGAGCGTCCCGAGCGCTGCATGAGGTCGAGGACCTGCAAGCCGGTGAGCACTCCATCACCCGTTGGTGCGAGGTCGTGGAAGATGACGTGCCCGCTCTGCTCGCCACCGAGGCTGAGGCCGCCCTCGTCGAGGGCCTCGAGCACGTAGCGGTCGCCCACCGGTGTCTCCCGGATCTCGATGCCTGCGTCGCGCATCGCGAGCCGCAGCCCGAGGTTGCTCATCACCGTGACGACGAGCGTGTTGTCGGTCAGGCGGCCGCGCTCCTTCAGGTCGAGCGCGCACATCGTCATGATCTGGTCGCCGTCGACGATCCCGCCCGTTGCATCCACGGCGAACACTCGGTCGGCGTCACCGTCGAGCGCGAGCCCGACGTCGGCTCCCGACGCGAGCACCGCCTCCCGAACGCCGTCCGGGTGCTGCGACCCACAGCGATCGTTGATGTTGCGACCGTCGGGCGAGACGTTGATCGCGATGACGTGCGCACCCAGCGCCTCGAACGCCCGGGGAGCGACGGCGTGAGCGGCGCCGTTGGCCCCGTCGACGACCAGCGTCATCCCGTCGAGGCGGCGGCCCTCCATCGTCGAGATCAGCCAGTCGACGTAGCGATCGCCGAACCCCTCGTCGACCGACATGTCACCGGGTTGCGACGAGGGCTCGAGGTCGTGCTCGTCGAAGTGCCGCTCGATCTCCGCCTGCACGTCGTCCGCCAGCTTGCGCCCACCTGCAGCGAACAGCTTGATGCCGTTGTCCTCGTACGGGTTGTGCGAGGCGGAGATGACGGCTGCCGGCGCATCCCACTCACGCGAGGCGTACGCCACCGCGGGCGTGGGGAGCACGCCGAGCAGCGTGACGTGTGCACCCTCGTCGACGAGACCTGCCGCCAGCGCCGCTTCGATGCCGGGCCCCGACTCTCGCGTGTCGCGACCGATCACCCAGCGTCGCGTCCCGAGGACGCGAGCCGCGGCGCGGCCCAACGCCCGAACTTCGTCGGTCGGCAGTGCATCGGCTCGGGCGCGGACGCCGTCCGTGCCGAAGCGCAGGCGGGGCTGCGAAGCCACCTCGCCCTCTGGGACTAGCGCTTCGAGTACTGCGGAGCCTTGCGGGCCTTCTTCAGGCCGTACTTCTTGCTCTCCTTCTCTCGCGCGTCGCGCGTGAGGAGCCCGGCTCGCTTCAGCATGGGCCGCATCTCGGCGTCGAGCTCGGCGAGGGCACGAGCGATGCCGAGGCGCATCGCACCCGCCTGGCCAGTGACGCCGCCACCGTCGAGCGTCGCGTCGACGTCGTAGACCTCTGCGGTCTGTGTGAGCCGCAGCGGCTCGGTGACGACCATGCGGTGCGTCGCAGTCGGGAAGTACGCGTCGATCGGCCGGGCGTTGATGGTGATCTGCCCGTTGCCGGGACGCAGACGAACGCGCGCGATGGCTTCCTTCCGGCGACCCGTCGACTGGATGAGCGGCTTGGGCACGTGAACCTCGCTGTTGCGGTCCGTCAGACCCGCGCTTGCGCGTGGGTGACTTCGAGGACCTTGGGTTGCTGGGCGGCATGCGGATGCTCGCCGCCCGCGTAGACCTTGAGCTTGCGGAGCTGCTGGCGACCGAGCGCGCCCTTCGGCAGCATCCCCCACACCGACTTGCGGATCGCGTCGGCAGGCTTGCGGGCAAGGAGGTTCGCGTAGGTCTCGCGCGTGAGACCACCGGGGTACTGCGAGTGGCGGTACACCTCTTTGCTGTCGGCCTTGCCCGACGTGAGCACGATCTTGTCGGCATTCACCACGATGACGAAGTCGCCGGTGTCGAGGTGAGGAGCGAAGATCGGCTTGTGCTTGCCCCGCAGCACGCGTGCGATCTCGGTGCACAGGCGGCCGAGCACGAGGCCATCGGCGTCGATGACGTACCAGTCGCGCTGGATCTCGCTGGCCTTCGGTGAGTACGTGCGCACGAAACAACCTTCTCTTTGCGGGACTTTGCCCGGGCCGGACCCGGCCACAGAGCCCTGTAACTCTACGGGTCGAGGGAGTCCCTTGCCAACCGCGGGTTCACGGCGAGCCCATCGGCGCGTCCGAGAACTCGGGCTCGGGAGGCCGCGCCCAGCACGGCGGCGGGTCGGGATAGCGCACCTCCCACAGCGAAAGGCCATGAGGCGGCGCGACGCCGCCCGCGAACGCGCGATCCCGGGCTCGCAGGATCGCCGCCACTTGCCCCGCATGCTTGCGCCCCTGGCCGACCTCGACGAGCGTCCCCACGATGGCTCGGACCATCTGCTGGCAGAACGCGTTGGCCACGATCTCGAAACGCAGCAGCCCCTCCCCGAGGTCGTCCCAGTCCGCGGACAGGACGGTGCGGACGAGGTGTCGGTCGGCCACCTTCCTACAGAACGACGAGAAGTCGTGCTCCCCGATGAAGGGGTCACACGCGAGCCTCATGCCCGCGAGATCGAGGTCCGAGGGCACGTGCCAGGTCGTGGCAGCGAGGAAGGGATCGGGCACGGCGCGGTGCAGCACGGTGTATCGGTAGCAACGGCTGAGGGCGGAGTGGCGCGCATCGAAGTCGTCGGGCGCGAGCTCGACGTCTCGCACCACGACCGCCGGCCCGCACAACCCGTTGACCGAGCGACGCAGCGCGGCGGGGTCGAACGCTTCGGGCGCGAGCTCGGTGTCGAACGACACCACCTGCCCCCACGCATGCACTCCGGCGTCGGTGCGTCCGGCGCACGTCAACGTCACGGGATGACGCAGCACCCGCTCGAGCGTCGCCGCCAGAGTGCCTCCGACCGTGACGACGCCCGGGTTCGGAGCGAAACCTGCGAACCCGCTGCCGTCGTACGCGACGCGCATCCGGACCCGCGGCACGGGCGTGTGAGGTGTGCTTAGACCAGCTCGATGCGCGCCATGGGCGCGTTGTCACCCTGGCGCGGGCCGAGCTTGAGGATGCGGGTGTACCCGCCCGGCCGCTCGGTGTAGCGGGGCGCGACCTCGGTGACGAGCTTGTGCACCATCTCCTTGTCGCCGATGTAGGCCACGAGCTGGCGATGGCGGTGGAGACCGCCCTTCTTCGCCTTCGTGATCATCTTCTCGGCCACGGGACGAAGGGCCTTCGCCTTGGCCTCGGTGGTCACGATCGCCTCGGCGGCGATCAGCGACGCGACCAGGTTCGCCATCATCAGGCGCTGGTGCGCCGCGTCACCACCGAAGCGGCGCGTGCGGCGGGGAGTGGCGGGCATCGTGCTCGTCCTTGCTCTCGGTGCTCTAGTTCGATCCGCGGAGCGACAACGCCCGCTCGTCGAGCTTCTGCTTGACCTCGTCCAGCGACTTCTGGCCGAAGTTCGTGATGTTGAGGAGGTCGTCCTCGCTCTTGGTGATGAGCTCGCCGATCGTGTTGATCTGGGCGCGCTTCAGGCAGTTGCGAGGGCGCTCGGACAGGTCGAGATCCTCGATCGGATGGTCGAGGTCCGGTGACCCCACGTTCGCGCCGACGACCTCGCCGAGCTCGAGCCCCAGGGGCGCATCGCTCATCTCGGCGACGAGGTCGACGAGCGAACGCAGCGTGGCCCCGGCCGAGGCGAGGGCCTCGCGCGGCGAGATGGAGCCGTCGGTCTCGATGTCGAGCACGAGCCGGTCGTAGTTCGTGGACTGCTCGACGCGCGTCGGCTCGACGTTGAACGTCACCCGGCGCACCGGCGAGAAGATCGCGTCGATCGGGATGATGCCGATCGTCGAGGTGCCGGCCGGACGCTCCGCCGACAGGTACCCGCGGCCGCGCTCGACCGTCAGGTCGACGGCGAGACGCCCCCGCTGGTTCAGCGTCGCGATGTGGAGCTCGGGATTGAGGATCTCGATCTCGGACGGCGCCTTGATGTCGCCCGCAGTGACCTTGGCGGGACCGCGCACGTCGAGGCGAACGACGACCGGGTCGTCAGACGTCGACTGCAGCACGATGTCCTTGAGGTTGAGGATGATGTCGGTGACGTCCTCGGTGACACCGCCGACGGTGCCGAACTCGTGCAGAGCGTCGTCGAACCGCACGGTCGTGATCGCCGCACCGGGGATCGACGACAGCAGCGTGCGGCGGAGCGAGTTTCCGATCGTGTAACCGAAGCCGGGCTCGAGAGGGCTGACGGCGAACCGCTGACGGTTGCCGTCGGCCTCGCCGAGCGTCTCGACGGTGGGTCGCTGAATGACCAGCATGGGCGTTCCTTGCTTTGAAAACCGGGGGCTGTGAGCCGGGGGATTACTTGGAGTAGAGCTCGACGATGAGCTGCTCGCGCACGGGCACGTCGATGTGTTCACGCATCGGCAGGTCGCGCACGGTGGCTTCGTTGCCGCCATCGCCCATCTCGAGCCACGGCGGGGTACGACGGTCGAGCGTGTCGACGTTGTGGCGGATGACGATCATCGACTTGGCCTTGTCGCCGAGCGAGACTGCGTTGCCCTTCCGGACCTCGTAGCTCGGGATGGTCACCCGTTTGCCGTTGACCTTCACGTGGCCGTGGCGGACGAGCTGGCGCGCTTGCGCTCGGCTCGCGGCCCAGCCGGCACGGAACACGACGTTGTCGAGGCGGCACTCGAGCAGGCGGAGGAGGTTCTCGCCGGTGACGCCTTGCTGGCGGTTCGCCTCGGCGTACAGCTTGCGGAACTGCTTCTCCATGAGGCCGTAGATGCGGCGCGCCTTCTGCTTCTCGCGCAGCTGCACCAAGTACTCGGAGGTGTTCGTGCGTCGCGAGCGACCGTGGTCACCCGGCGGGTACGGACGACGCTCGATCGGACACTTCATCGTGTCGCACTTGGCGCCCTTCAGGTACAGCTTCATCCGCTCTCGCCGGCAGAGCCGGCAGACGGGACCGGTGTAGCGCGCCATGTGTCAGACCCTCCGACGCTTCGGTTGACGGCAACCGTTGTGCGGCACGGGAGTGACGTCCTTGATGCCGCTCACCTCGATGCCTGCGTTCTGCAGCGAACGGATCGCGGTCTCGCGACCCGAGCCGGGGCCCTTCACCATGACCTCGACCTTGCGCACGCCGTGCTCCATCGCGGCGCGGGCAGCCTTCTCGGCAGCCATCTGCGCGGCGAACGGCGTCGACTTGCGTGACCCCTTGAACCCGACGTTTCCGGCGGACGCCCACGACAGCGTGTTGCCCTCGGTGTCGGTGATCGTGACGATCGTGTTGTTGAACGAGCTCTTGATGTGCGCGACGCCGTAGGAGACGTTCTTGCGGTCGCGCTTGCGAGGCCGGCGACCTCCTGGCTTGGGCTTGGCCATCTGCCTACTTCCTCACGATCTTCTTCTTGCCGGCGATCGCCCGCTTGGGGCCCTTTCGCGTGCGGGCATTGGTGTGGGTGCGCTGCCCGTGCACAGGAAGGCCCTTGCGGTGGCGCACGCCCTGGTAGCAGCCGATCTCGATCTTGCGCTTGATGTCCTGGCTGATCTCACGCCGCAGGTCGCCTTCGACCTCGAGGTTCGAGTCGACGTAGTTGCGGATGCGGTTCACCTCTTCGTCGGTGAGGTCGCGGACCCGCGTGTTGGGGTCGAGGCCGAGCTCGGCGCAGATCTTCTGCGCGGTCGTGCGGCCGATCCCGAAGATGTAGGTGAGAGAGATCTCGAGCCGCTTCTCGCGCGGGATGTCGACACCAGAGATACGTGCCATGTCGCTCCTAGCCCTGGCGCTGCTTGTGGCGCGGGTTCTCGCAGATGACCATGACCCGCCCGTGTCGGCGGATCACCTTGCACTTCTCACAGATCTTCTTGACGCTCGGACGAACCTTCATCTGCTGCTCACTTGTACCGGTAGGTGATGCGGCCTCGGCTGAGGTCGTACGGAGTCAGCTCCACCTGGACGCGATCGCCCGGCAGGATGCGGATGTAGTGCATGCGCATCTTCCCGGAGATGTGGGCGAGGACCTTGTGGCCGTTCTCGAGCTCGACCCGGAACATGGCGTTCGGGAGCGGCTCGACGACCTTGCCCTCGAGCACGATCGCATCTTCCTTGGGCTTGGGCAGGGCAGACTCCTTGAGGAACACAGGGGACGAGGGACGGGGGCGTGGACGAAATGTCCACTGCCAGCGCGAGCGCGGCAAAGCGCCCGGTTGGCCGTAAGGCAGGCGGCCATCGTAGCGGCGAACCCCGGTCCAGCCAACTCGCGCGGGGAGCCAGCGCAGCCGGCGACGAGGGTTTCGGGGAGAACGGGCAGCGCAGTGCGCTGCCCGGGTGCGCGAAGCACCGATTGTCGAGCGCAGCGAGCAGGAGCCGATCGAAGCGCAGCGGAGAGCGGCGACGAGGAATTACGGGACCGTGAGGATCTCCGGGCCGTTGTCGGTGATGGCGATGGTGTGCTCGAAGTGGGCTGAGCGGCGCCCGTCGGCGGTGACCACCGACCAACCGTCGTCCAGCACCACGCAATCGGGGGTGCCGGCGTTGACCATCGGCTCCACCGCGAAGACCTGACCGGCCCGGAGCCGCAGTCCCTTGCCCGCCGGGCCGTAGTTCGGGACGTCGGGGCTCTCGTGCATGGCCTGGCCGATGCCGTGGCCCACGTAGTCGCGCACCACCGAGAAGCCCGCCCGCTCGGCCACTCCTTGTACGGAGTGGCCGATGTCGGACAGGCGGTTCCCGTCAACCATCTGGGCGATCCCTGCTCGGAGGGACTGCTCAGTGACCTCGATCAGTCGGGCGCTCTCCTCGTCGACGGCGCCGACCGGCGCGGTGAACGCGGCGTCGCCGTGCCAGCCGCCGATGATGGCGCCGCAGTCGATCGACACGATGTCACCTTCCTCGAGCACCCGCGGCCCGGGGATGCCGTGTACCACGACCTCGTTGGGCGAGGCGCAGATCACCGCGGGATAGCCGTGATAGCCGAGGAAGTTCGACTTGGCGCCCCGCCGCTCGAGCACGTCGCGCCCGATCTGGTCGAGGTCTCCAGTCGTCACCCCGGGACGGATCGCCGTCCGGATGCAGTCGTGCATCTCGGCCACGACCCGTCCGGCCTTGCGCATCACCGCGATCTGGTCGGGCGCCTTCCGCACACCCATCAGGTCGTGACCGCCCGACGCTCTCGCGCGGCGTCGATCACCGAAACGATGCGTTGGAGCACGTCGTCGGCCGACCCGACTCCGTCGACCACGTCGAAGATGCCCTGGCTCTTGTAGTAGTCCGCGAGGGGGGCGGTCTGGAGGTCGTAGAGGTCGAGCCGCCGGGCGATCGCCTCCTCGGTGTCGTCGTCGCGCTGGATGACCTCGCCGCCGCAGAAGTCGCACGTCCAGCTCTGCTTGGGCGGGACGGCGACCGAGTAGTTGGCTCCGCAGTCGAGGCACACCCGCCGCCCGGCGAGCCGTTGGAGCACGACGTCTCGCGGCACCTCGAGGTCGACGACGACGTCGAGGGGGCGCTCGCTGATCATCTCGTCGAGCGCCTGGGCCTGGGCCGCCGTCCGCGGGAATCCGTCGAGCACGTATCCGCGGCGGCGGGCGTCAGCGTGCTGTAGCCGCTCGTCGACGATCCCGATCATCACGTCGTCGGGCACGAGGTCTCCGTCGTCCATGAAGCGCCTCGCCTCTTGGCCGAGCGGCGTGCCTTCCTTCACCGCGGCGCGGAGGATCTCCCCCGTCGAGATGTGCGGCACGACGTAGTGGCGCGACAAGCGAGCACATTGCGTTCCCTTGCCAGCTCCCTGCCGGCCGAGGATGACGACCCGCGCGCCGGGGATCACCTACTTCAGGAACCCCTCGTAGTTCCTCATCATCAGCTGGCTGTCGATCTGCTTCATCGTCTCGAGCGCGACGCCCACCGCGATGAGCACCGTCGTGCCGCCGAACGGGAACACCGAGACGTTGGCGATCGACAGCACGATCGACGGGAGGATCGCGATGAAGGCGATGAACAGGGCTCCCGGCAGGGTGATCCGGTTCAGGATCTTGGCGAGGTAACGCTCGGTCTGGGGGCCGGGCCGGATGCCGGGGATGAACCCACCTTGCTTGCGGATGGTGTCGGCCTGCTTCGCGGGGTCGAACGAGATCGCCGTGTAGAAGTACGCGAAGCCGACGATCAGCAAGCCGTACAAGATGAGGTGCACGGGGTTCGTCGCGTTGAGCACGTAGTCGTTGACGAAGTTCTGGAACGTCTCCCACTGGATCACGTTCGAGAGCAGGGCGGGCAGGTACAAGATCGAGCTGGCGAAGATGATCGGGATGACGCCGGCCTGGTTGACCTTCAACGGGATGTAGGTGCTCTGGCCGCCGTACATGCGCCGCCCGACCACGCGTTTCGCGAACTGCACGGGGATGCGGCGCTGGCCCTGCTCGACGAACACGATCCCGACGAGGATCGCGATCGACAGCAGGATCAGGATCGTGAACACGATCGTGCCGCCTTCGGCCTTCACGGCGCCAAACTGGAACGGCAGCGTGCTGACGACCGAGGAGAAGATCAGCAGCGACATGCCGTTGCCGATGCCTCGCTGGGTGATGAGCTCGCCCATCCACATGAGGAGCGCCGTGCCGGCGGTGAGGGTCAGGACGACCAGCAGCACACGCGGCAATGTGAAGTCAGGCAGCAGGACGATGTTGGGCACGTTGCGGCCGAAGAACGACCGGCCGCCGCCCTTGCCGAAGAGGAACGTGAGCGCCGTCGCCTGCAGCAGGGCGATCGCGATGGTGAGGTAGCGCGTCCACTGCGTGATCTTGCGCTGACCCACCGCGCCCTGGTTCTGCCACTCCTCGAGCTTCGGGATCACCACGCCGAGGATCTGCATGATGATCGACGAAGTGATGTACGGCATGATCCCGAGCGCGAACACAGCGAACTGTGTGAGCGCGCCACCCGAGAACAGATTCAGGAAGCCGAGCACGCCGCCGGCCTTCGCCTGATCGCGAAGGGTCTTGACCGCTTGCAGGTCGACACCGGGCACAGGGATGTGCGCGCCGAACCGATAGATCGTGATCATGAGCAAGGTGAACAGGATCTTGTTCCGCAGATCCGGCACCTTGAACATGTTCCGGAGGCTCGTCAGCAACCCAAAGCTCCCTTCGGGACCAAAATTTTGGTACGACCGACAGACCTGGGTGAGGTCAGCGGTTGGTGAACTGGTTGCCCTTGGCGGGCGGGCGGCCGTGCCCGAACGGCATCGGCAGGGTCTCCACGGTACCCCCGGCGGCGGTGATGGCCGCTTCAGCCGAGCGCGAGAACGCGTGAGCCTTGACCGTCACCGCGCGGCTGATCTCGCCCCGCCCGAGCACCTTGATCAAGGCCCCCTTGTGGGTGAGGCCGCGCCCGTGGAGCGCCTCGGGCGAGACCTCGGTGAGGCCGGTCTCGTCGATGACGTCGAGGTTGATGCCCTGGTACTCGACTCGGAACGGGTTGTTGAAGCCGCGCAGCTTCGGGACACGCTGCTTCATGGGCATCTGGCCGCCCTCGAAGCCGACCGCGACCTTGTTGCGGGCCTTCTGACCCTTCGTGCCCCGGCCGGCGGTCTTGCCGCCCTTGCCACCGGTGCCGCGGCCGACCCGCTTGGGCGCCCGGTGCGACCCGGGCGCTGGCTTCAGCTCATCGACTCTCATGACTTCTCCGTCACATCGACCGGGACGGCTTCGACCGTCACGAGGTGGGGGACCCGGGCGATCATCCCTCTGATCTCGGGACGGTCGGGCAGGACGTTCGTCTGGCCGATGCCCCGCAGGCCGAGCGCGCGCAGCGTGCCGCGGTGCTTCGGTTTCTGGGAGATGCCCGACTTGATCTGAGTGACCTTGAGCTGCGCCATCAGCGCACCTCGTCGGCGGCGACAGGCATGGGGCCTCGCTTCGACTCGCGGTACGCGTTCCACAGACCCTTCGGGACGAACTCCTCGGGGTCGAGTCCGCGCAGCTTCGCGACCTCGTCGGGCCGCTTGAGCGCCCTGAGGCCCGCGATCGTCGCGAGGGCGACGTTGATGTGGTTCGACGAGCCGAGCGACTTGGCGAGCACGTCGTGGATGCCGGCCTCTTCGAGGATGGCCCGCGCCGCGCCACCTGCGATCACACCAGTACCGGGAGCCGCGGGCTTCAGCAGCACGCGGCCGGCTCCCTGCTCACCGATGACCGGATGGGTGATGGTGCTGCCGGCGAGCGCGACCGAGAAGAGGTTCTTCTTGGCCTCCTCGGTCCCCTTCTGGATCGCGAGGGGCACTTCCTTGGCCTTGCCGTAGCCGAGGCCGACACGTCCGGCGCCGTCACCGATCACCACGAGCGCGGTGAACGAGAAGCGGCGACCGCCCTTCACGACCTTCGCGACGCGGTTGATGTTGATGACGCGCGACTCGCGCAACTGGACGTCGTTTGCAGCCATCTCAGAACTCCAGTCCGGCTTCGCGGGCGGCATCGGCCGCAGCCGCGACGCGCCCGTGGTAGAGGAACCCACCCCGATCGAACACGACCTTGGTGACGCCTGCGGCCTTGGCCCGCTCGGCGACGAGCTTGCCGACCCGGGCCGCGGCGACCGCGTTGCCCGTGCTGCCCTCCGACTTCACCCCGGCCTCGATGGTCGACGCGGCAGCCAGCGTGCGGCCGGCACCATCGTCGATCACCTGCATCACGAGGTGCTTGCTCGACCGGAACACGGCGAGGCGAGGACGCTCCGCCGTGCCCTGCACCTGCTTGCGCACGCGACGATGCCGCCGGATGCGGGCAGTGCGCTTGGTCTGCGCGCTCATGGTCATGACGAACTCCCTGCCTCTTACTTCCCGGCCTTGCCGGCTTTGCGCTGCACGCGCTCGCCCGCATACCGGACGCCCTTGCCCTTGTAGGGCTCGGGCTTGCGAATGGCTCGGATGTCGGCGGCCACCTGGCCGACCTTCTCCTTGTCGATGCCGCGCACGGTCACCCGTGTCGGTGCCGGCACCTCGAACGTGATGCCGTCGGGCGCCTCGATCTTCACCGGATGGCTGAACCCGAGCGCGAGCTCGATGGTCCGGTCACCCTGCGGCGTGGCGCGATACCCGACGCCCACGATCTCGAGGTCCTTCGAGAAGCCATCGGTGACGCCGACGACCATGTTGTTGACCAGCGACCGGGTGAGCCCGTGCAGCGCACGGTTCTGGCGCTCGTCGTCCGGACGCTCGACATAGAGCGTGCCGTCCTCCTGCCGCAGCTCGATGGCGCCGGGGATGTCACGCGACAACGTGCCCTTCGGACCGGTGACCGTGACTCGGCGATCGTCGACGGCGACGTTCACACCCGACGGCACGCTGATGGGGGACTTACCGATGCGCGACATGGCTCACCAGACCTCGCAGAGCACTTCGCCGCCCACGTTGCGCTTGCGCGCCTCGCGGTCGGTCATGAGCCCCTCGCTCGTCGAGACGACAGCAATACCGAGGCCTCCGAGCACGCGCGGCACTTTGCTCGCCTGCGAGTAGACGCGGAGACCTGGTTTCGACACTCGTCGCAGCCCGGAGATCGTCCGGCTGCGCTCGGGCGTGTACTTCATGCTGATCGTGAGCACCTTGCCGGGACGCGCGGTGTCGTCGACGACGTCGAAGCCCTGGATGTAGCCCTCTTGCTGGAGGATGCGCGCGAGCGCTTCCTTCTGCTTCGAGGACGGCATGCGCACCTTGTCGTGCAGCGCGACGTTGGCGTTGCGGATGCGCGTCAGCATGTCGGCGATCGGATCGGTCATCGTCATCGTGCGCCTCCTCTCACCAGCTGGCCTTCGTGACACCGGGCACTTCGCCGGCGTGCACCATCTCGCGCAGGCAGATGCGGCAGAGCCCGAACTTGCGGTACACGGCGCGCGGTCGACCGCAACGGCGGCAACGCGTGTAGGCCCGCACCTTGAACTTGGGCTTGCGCTTCTGCTTCTCGATCAGTGCCTTCTTCGCCATGCCTTACTGCCCTTCACGCTTGAACGGGAAGCCGAACGCATCGAGGAGGGCCTTGCCCTCGGCATCGGTGCGGGCGGTCGTGACGATCGTGATGTCCATGCCCCGAGGCGAGTCGACCTTGTCGTAATCGATCTCGGGGAAGATGAGCTGCTCGGTGACACCGAACGTGTAGTTCCCACGGCCGTCGAACGCGTTGGCCGGGAGGCCGCGGAAGTCACGGATGCGCGGGATCGCCAGGCTGATGAGGCGATCGAGGAACTCCCACATTCGGTCGCCGCGCAACGTGACCTTGCACCCGATGCTGTTGCCCTCGCGCAGCTTGAAGCTGGCGATGGACTTCTTGGCCTTGGTGACGATCGGCTTCTGGCCGGTGATCAGCGTGAGGTCGGCGACGGCGCCCTCGAGCAGCGACGGCTGCTGGGTCGCCTTGCCGACACCCATGTTGAGCACGATCTTCTCGAAGCGCGGAACCTGCATGATGTTCTCGAGCTCCAGGTCAGCCTTGAGCTGATCGCGAACGGTGTCGTTGTAGCGCTGCTTCAGGCGCGGCAGCTCGCTCGTCGGCGTGTCGGTGGTCGCGTTGCTCACAGCTGCACCCCCGTTCGCTTGCAGATCCGGACCTTGTTGCCGTCGTCGTCGAACTTGTAGCCGACCCGCGTCGCCTTGCCGTCCTTCGGGCTCACGATCGCGACGTTCGAAGCGTCGATCGGCATGTCCTTGTCGATGATGCCGCCCTGCATGGTCGTCCTCGTCGGCTTCTGGTGCTTCTTCGAGACGTTGACGCCGTCGACGATCACCTTGCGCTCGGTCGGGAGGACGCGCATCACCGTGCCCTCCTTGCCGCGGTCCTTGCCCTTCAGCACGACGACGCGGTCGCCCTTGCGGATCTTCATCGTCATCTCACAACACCTCCGGTGCGAGCGACACGATGCGCATGAAGCGCTTCTCGCGAAGCTCGCGGCCCACGGGCCCGAAGATGCGGGTCCCCCGCGGGGTCTGGTCGTCCTTGATGAGCACAGCCGCGTTCTCGTCGAAGCGGATGTAGCTGCCGTCTGGGCGACGCTTCTCCTTCTTCGTGCGCACGACGACGCACTTCACGACGTCGCCCTTCTTCACTGCCGCGCCAGGGATCGCGTCCTTGACGGTCGCCACGAAGATGTCGCCGATCGAGGCGTAACGGCGGCGGGTGCCGCCGAGCACCTTGATCACGAGCACCTCTTTGGCGCCGCTGTTGTCGGCGACCCTCAGTCGGGTCTCTTGCTGGATCATCGGTTCGTCTCCGTCACTTCGCCCGCTCGAGGACCTCGACGACCCGCCAGCGCTTCAGCTTCGACAGGGGTCGGGTCTCCATGACACGGACGCGGTCGCCGACGTTCACGTCGTTCGTGTCGTCGTGCGCGTAGAGGCGCTTGGTGCGCTGCACCGTCTTGGCGTAGCGGGGATGGCGGACGCGTTCGATGACGGCGACGATGACGGTCTTGTCCATCGACGTCGACACCGCGGTGCCCTCACGGACCTTGCGCGATGAGCGGGAGGGCTCGGTTGCAGGGGTGTTCTCGTCAGCCATCACTTCTCCTGGGCTGCAAGGGCGTCGGCCGCGGCGATCTCGCGCTCGCGGAGCAGCGTGTTGATGCGGGCCACGTCACGGCGCAGCTCGCCGAGACGGGACGTGTTGTCGAGCTGGCCGGTGACGTGCTGGAACCGGAGGTTGAACGCCTCGGTCTTCGCCTCGCCCAGTCGGGTGACGAGCTCGTCGTCGCTGAGCTCGCGGAACTCGTTGACCGCGGTCATCAGATGCCCCCGTCACGAGAGATCACGCGTGCCTTGATCGGCAGCTTCTGCACGGCGCGCTCGAGCGCTTCCTTCGCGATCTCGGCGTTGGGGTAGGACAGCTCGAACATCACGCGGCCGGGCTTCACGACGGCGACCCAGTGCTCGGGGTTGCCCTTGCCCGAGCCCATGCGGGTCTCGGCCGGCTTCGCGGTGACGGGCTTGTCGGGGAAGAGGTTGATCCAGACCTTGCCACCACGCTTGATGTGACGCGTCATTGCAATACGGGCGGCCTCGATCTGGCGCGCGGTGATCCAGCCGGGCTCGAGCGCCTGGATGCCGAACTCGCCGAACGCGACTTCAGTGCCACCTTTCGACACGCCTTGCAGGCGGCCGCGCTGCTGCTTGCGGTGCTTGACCTTCTTGGGCATCAACATGACGCGTCAGTCCTCATTGGGCCGGAAGTGCGGCGTCTCGTGGGTGGTGCGGGTACGGCGCTCGATCTCTTCCTCGTCCGCGAGCAGCTTCTCGAGCTCGGGATCGGCTTCCTTGATCAGCGGGGCGGCCTCGATGACCTCGTCGGCGGGCGCCTGACGACGACCCGCGGCCGAGCTCACGACCTTGCGGGCTGCTCCACCGCTCGTCTCGCCGACCGCCATCGCGGCCTCACGGGCGATCTTGTCCTCGGCCGTCTGCTTGTAGGGGAGGATGTCGCCCTTGTAGATCCAGACCTTCACGCCGATGCGCCCGTAGGTCGTCTTGGCCTCGCGGAAGCCGTAGTCGATGTCGGCGCGCAGCGTGTGCAGCGGCACGCGACCCTCGCGGTACCACTCGGTGCGGCTCATCTCGGCGCCGCCGAGGCGGCCCGAGCACTGCACCCGGATGCCGAGCGCGCCGGCCTTCTGCGCGTTCTGCACGGCGCGCTTCATCGCACGACGGAAGGCGACACGGCCGGCGAGCTGATCGGCGACTCCCTGCGCGATGAGCGCAGCGTCGAGCTCGGCCTGCTTGATCTCCTGGATGTTCAGCTGGACCTTGTTGTTGCCGGTGATCTTCGTGAGCCCTGCGCGCAGGCGATCGGCCTCGGCGCCGCGGCGTCCGATGACGATGCCGGGACGCGCCGTGTGCACGTCGATGCGCAGACGATCACGCGTGCGCTCGACCTCGATCCGGCTGATCGCGGCGTGCGGCACCTGCGTCATCAGGTAGTCGCGGATCTTCCAGTCCTCGATGAGGTAGTCGGTGTACTCGCGGTCGCTGAACCACCGGCTCTTCCAGTCGGTGGTGACGCCGAGGCGGAACCCATAGGGGTTGACCTTCTGGCCCATTACTTCGGCTCCGTTCCTTCTGTCTCGTCGGCCTCGAGGGCCTCCTCGACTGCCTCCTCGGCATCCGCCTCGTCGGCCTCTGTCTCCGGTGCAACGTCCTCCGCGACCTCGTCGGCCGCCTCGTCGAGATCGACTTCCTCGACTTCGACCATCTCGGGCTCGACCACGTCTGCGGCGTCGACGTCAACGTCGTCGTGGTCGTGCTCTTCGCCTTCGGCGTGATCGTGGTCGTGCGGCTCGGCCTCCGCCGCAGCAGCGGCTCGGCTGCGGGCCACGCGCTCGCGACGAGCGGCCTGAGCCTGCTGGCCACTCCGACGAGCCGCGCGGTTCGACGGCTTGGCCTCGTCACGCGCCCGCTGCTTCTCGAGCAGCTCCTCGGGCATGCGGCTGACGATCACGACGATGTGGCAGGTGCGCTTGCGGATGCGGGTCGCGCGTCCGCGAGCACGAGGCCGCCAGCGCTTGAGCGTCGGTCCCTCGTCCGCGTAGCAGGCCGACACGTACAGCTCGTCGGGCAGCTGGCTGTCGTTGTGCTCAGCGTTCGCGATCGCGGATGCGAGGCACTTTCGGATCGGGATCGAGGCATCGCGCTCGCAAAACTGCAGCACCTGGTCGGCCTGCGCGACGTCGAGGCCGCGGATCAGATCGAGCACCGCGCGTGCCTTCGATGCGGACATGCGGATGTACTTGGCCTCGGCGCGCGTGCCCGGACGCTCGTTCGTCTTGGGACCGGTCATCGGCGCGCGCTCCTCTCCTGCCCGGCGTGGAACCGGAAGGTGCGCGTGGGCGAGAACTCGCCGAGCTTGTGCCCGACCATCGACTCGGTGATGTACACGGGCACGTGCTTGCGACCGTCGTGCACCGCGATCGTGTGACCCACCATCTCGGGGATGATCGTCGAGCGTCGCGACCACGTCTTGATGACGCGCTTCTCGCCGGCAGCGTTCAGTGCGTCCACCTTCTTGAGGAGGTGGCCGTCGATGAACGGGCCCTTCTTGAGCGAACGGGGCATGAGATCTACCTCCGCGAGCCGCGCGTGCGGCGACGCCGGATGATGAGCTTCTGGGACGGCTTGGTCTTGTCTCGGGTGCGGCCTTCAGGCTTGCCCCACGGCGACACCGGATGGCGTCCGCCCGAGGTCTTGCCCTCACCACCGCCGAGGGGGTGGTCGACCGGGTTCATCGCGACGCCACGGGTCTGCGGGCGCACACCCTTCCAGCGGTTGCGGCCGGCCTTGCCGATCTTGATGAGCTCGGCTTCGGCGTTGCCGACCTCGCCGACGGTGGCGCGGCAGTCGATCGCCACGCGGCGCATCTCGGTGCTCGGGAGGCGCAGGGTGGCGAAGTCGCCCTCCTTGGCGACGAGCTGCACGCTCGAGCCGGCGGAGCGGGCCATCTTGCCGCCCGCTCCCGGCTTGAACTCGACGTTGTGCACGACGGTACCGACGGGGATGTAGCGCAACGGCAGCGCGTTCCCGGGCTTGATCTCCGAGCCCTGTCCGCTCTGCAGCACCTCACCGACACCCACGCGGTTGGGGGCGAGGATGTAGCGCTTCTCGCCGTCGTAGTAGTGCAGCAACGCGATGCGGCAGTTGCGATTGGGGTCGTACTCGATCGCGGCGACCTTGGCCGGCACGCCGTCCTTGGTGCGCTTGAAGTCGATGATCCGGTACTGCTGCTTGTGACCGCCGCCCTTGTGCCGAGCGGTCTTGCGTCCGTAGCTGTTGCGACCGCCCGTGCCGGGCTTGGGCGCGAGCAGCGACTTCTCGGGGCGGGTCTTCGTGATCTCCGAGAAGTCGGAGACCGTCTGGAACCGGCGACCGGGGCTGGTGGGCTTGCGCTTGCGAAGGGCCATGAGGGTCTCCGTCAGCTCTCGAACAGCTCGATGCGCTCGTCGCCCGCGAGGGTGACGATCGCACGCTTGGTGTTGGGCCGCTGACCGAAGGTGTTGGAGCGGCGATTGCGCTTGCGCTTGCCCGACCGGTTCAGCGTGTTGACCTTGACGACCTTCACGTTGAAGATCGCCTCGACCGCGTCGTGGATCTCGGGCTTGCTCGCGTCGGGGTGGACGATGAACGTGTACACGTTGCTCTCGAGGAGTGCGTACGACTTCTCGCTCACGACCGGTTCGATGATGACGTCGCGGGGATCCTTCACTTGCTCGCCTCCGGGCTCGGCGCGGGCAGCGTGTCTTTGGTGAAGACGATCCAGTCGTTGCAAAGCACGTCGTAAGCGTTCAGCTCGCCCACGAGCAGCAGCTGCACTTCGGGCAGGTTGCGGAAGCTCAGCGCCGCGTTCACGTCCTCGTTGGTCAGCACCACGAGGATCCGGCCATCGAGGCCGAGCGCCTCGAGCGCAGCCTTCGCGCTCGCAGTCTTCGGGCTGTCCCATCCCCATCCGTCGACGACGACGACCTTGCCCTCAGATGCCCGATCGCTCAGCGCCGAGAGCAGCGCGAGGCGGATCATCTTCTTGGGCGTGCGCTGGGCGTAGCTGCGCGGCTTCGGGCCGAGGGCGACGCCACCGCCACTCCAGTGCGGCGCACGGATCGAGCCGGCGCGGGCCCGGCCGGTGCCCTTCTGGCGGAACGGCTTCGCGCCGCCGCCGCGCACCTCGGCTCGGGTCTTCGTGCTCTGCGTGCCCGCACGGCGGGTCGCGAGCTGGGCCGTGACCACCTGATGCATCACGGGGACGTGGGGCTGCACGCCGAAGATCTCGTCTGCGAGCTCGACGTCGCCCGCCTCTGCGCCGGCGGGTGTGCGCACGGTGACCGTTGCCATGGCTACTTCTTCTCCCCGGCCTTGACGGCGTTGCGTACGAGCACGACTCCCCCGGTCGGACCGGGCACAGAGCCCTTCACGAGCAGCAGGTCGCGCTCGGCATCCGCCGCGACGACCTCGAGGTTCAGCGTCGTGACCTTCTCGTTGCCCATGCGGCCGGCCATCTTCATGCCGCGGAACACGCGACCCGGCGTGGAGCACTGACCGATCGAGCCAGGCATGCGGTGCACGCGGTGGGTGCCGTGGCTGGCCTTCTGCCCGCCGAAGTTGTGTCGCTTCATCACGCCTGCGAAGCCCTTGCCTCGGCTGACCGCGGTGACGTCGACACGCTCACCGGCTTCGAGCAGATCGACCTTGAGCTCGTCACCGACCGAGTAGCCGTCGATGTCGTCCAGGCGCAGCTCGACCAGGTTCGTGCCGGCCTCGACACCCGCGCAGCGAAGTGTCCGGCCTCGGGCTTGGTCAGCTTGCGAGCGTCCTTGCGGCCGTAGGTGACCTGCAGGGCGGTGTATCCGTCGCGCTCGGTCGTCTTGACCTGCACGATGCGCGCCGGCGACACCTTGAGCACGGTGACAGGGATGACGCGGTTGTCGTCACCCCACACCTGGGTCATGCCCACTTTTTCGCCGACGATGGCTTTCGTCGCCATGGGAGGTCCTTTGGCTTCTCACGCGGGCGCTCCGCGCGGCGGGTGCCGGCGGAGCGCTGGATCGGTTTCGCCGTGCGGTCCCCCCGACTGTGCCCTGAAGATCAGGCGGCGCGGGCTCACACGGACATCGGTTGACGGACGGCTACAAACGGTGGTGCAAACGGAGTCGGAGCGGGCGCGAAGCCCTGCTACCGGGCTGAGAGAGCCTATCGGGGCCGAACCGTTTCGCGCCAGCCGACCCCCGCGTGCGCCCGCCTTGCCGTTCTCGCGCGGATAACCGGCCAGATCTGGCCGGGTTTTCGCGCCGGAACCGGGTCGGCAGCTACGAGGTCATGCCCTGCAGGCCGACGAGGCCGCGGGCGAGCTCGATCTCGCCCATGTGACGGAGGCCGTGCTGGTAGATCCAGCACTCGGTGGCGTCGAGGAGGGTGATGCCCTCGGGACCGGCGACCCGGGCGCTGTAGGTGCTCGCGATGTGGGGCGGGAACGGCCGCGTGATCACGACACGGGTGAGCTCGGCAGGGTCGAGCGTCTCGAGCCAGGTCTCGGTGCGCTCGAACACCGCTCGCATGTACTCCTGGAAGGCCTCGTAGTCGCCGATCCGTTGCTCGACCATCTCGTCGACCGTGCGGTGCTTGCCGTGGTCGTTGATCGTCATCTTCACCCGGTCGGCCCAGTCGTCGTTCCAGATCGGCATCGCCCCGGTCATCGCCATGAACGACGCATCCATCATGTTCGTGATGTGGAACAGGCAGAAGGCGATCGGCACGACGCCCTCGCGCTCGAAGTGGTTGACCTGGTCGATCGTCATCGTGTCGACCGCGTCGTAGTAGAGGGAGTGCAGCGCCCGCATCCGCCGCTGCAGCGAGTCGAGGATCAGGTCGGCCATGCCTCAGTGTCCCACCCCCTCGTTACTGTGCCCACATCTCGCGTCGGCCCCGCGACGCCTCCGAGCACTCCGTCGAGAGGCATCACCCCATGGCCACGCACACGCCTCGCAGCCTCCTCTGGCTGCTCGCCCATGGCTCCGACCAATTCGGTCTCATCGATCTGCTCGCGTCCATGCCCGCGGGCGACGTCGATCACGAGGCCGAGTCCTTGCTCCTCGCGCAGGTCCGCTCTGGCTGGGCCCGGGGCTGGCAGCCGATCGAGCTGCACCGACAGGGTTACCGCGGCTGCTCGAGCAAGGTCGCAGGCCGCCTGATCGCCCTCGCGATCGCGGTCGACCACGCCTCACGCCGAGGTGAGCAGCTCGACCCGAGCTGGAGAGCGCAAGTCGAGAGCCTGCAGCTGCCGCGAGCCACCGGTGCCGATGGGTGGCTCACCGGGTTCACCGCGCACGAGCGACTCGACCGCGCCACCGCGATGCGCACGGTGGTCGACTCGCTGCACAACCTCGTTGCGCTGCGCTCGCTCCATCGCCTGCCAGACCTCGACGCGGCGGTCGCCGATCCGATCCTCGCGAGGATCCGTGCGCTCCTGGCGAAGGCCGAGTCGACGACGTTCGAGGCCGAGGCGCTCGCGTTCACCGTCAAGGCGCAAGAGCTCATGACCAAGCACGCGATCGACTCGGCTGCGGTGCACGGAGCGCGCACGCGCCACGCCGGCGGGCCGACCGTGATCCGCGTACCCATCGACTCGCCGTACAGCGGCGCCAAGGCGCGACTGCTGGGGGTGGTCGCCAGTGCCTCGCGATGCCGCTCGGTCGAGTGCAGCGGCGTCGGCCTGGCCGAGGTCATCGGCACGCCATCCGACGTGGCGGCCGTCGAGCTGCTCTTCACCTCGTTGCTGGTGCAAGCCCAGACCGCGCTGACGCAAGCGCCTGGCTCTACGCGGGCCTATCGCTCCTCGTTCCTGTACGCCTACGCGCTGCGCATCGGCGAACGGCTCCGCGAGATCAACGACACGGTCATGGCTGCAGCGGTGACCGAGCACGGCGACGGCTTCCTGCCCGTGCTGCGGTCCCAGGCCGCCGCCGTCGAGGAGTTCATCGACGAGCGGTACGGCAAGCTCCGCACGGTGAGCTCACGCGGCAGAGCCGATCCCGCGGGCTGGGCTGGCGGACGTGCCGCGGCCGACCGGGCGAAGCTCGCCTTCGGCGACCTCGACCGCACCGGTTGACCGAGACGCGAAGAAGCGGCCTCCGAAGAGACCGCTTCTCACCGCAAGAGCACCCAGGGTTGGAGAGGTGCTCTAGGCCTGGATCTTGATCTCGATGTCGACGCCGGCGGGCAGCTCGAGACGCTGCAGGGAGTCCACGGTCTTGGGCGACGGCTCGACGATGTCGATCAGCCGCTTGTGGATGCGCATCTCGAAGTGCTCGCGGGAGTCCTTGTCCTTGAACGGACCCCGGATGACCGTGAAGCGGTGCTTCTCGGTCGGCAGCGGGATCGGGCCCCGCACTGTCGCCTGGGTGCGCACGACCGTCTCGACGATCTTGCGCGTCGACTGGTCGATGATCTCGTGGTCATACGCCTTGAGGCGGATGCGGATGCTGCTCATGTCGGCGAGTCCTACTTCAGGATCTTTACGACGCGGCCTGAGCCGACGGTGCGGCCGCCCTCGCGGATGGAGAACAGGAGCCCTTCGTCCATGGCGATGGGCTTGCCGAGCTCGACAGTCATGACCGTGTTGTCGCCGGGCATGACCATCTCGGTCCCCTCGGGCAGAGTGATCGAGCCGGTCACATCGGTGGTCCGGAAGTAGAACTGGGGCCGATAGTTGTTGAAGAACGGCTTGTGGCGGCCGCCCTCGTCCTTGCCCAACACATACACCTGGGCCTCGAAATCGGTGTGCGGCGTGATCGAACCCGGCTTGCACAACACCTGACCCCGCTCCACCTCCTCCTTCTTCGTGCCCCGCAGCAACGCCCCGATGTTGTCGC
The DNA here is from genome assembly GCA_963802505.1 of uncultured Acidimicrobiales bacterium. Lineage (GTDB taxonomy): Bacteria > Actinomycetota > Acidimicrobiia > Acidimicrobiales > DATKAS01 > DATKAS01. Next base: position 855,785 of record CAWDJB010000002.1, read on the forward strand.
CCGCATGGCCCTCGTCCAAGATCTTGCGGAACATCTCCACCCCGGTGCACACCGTCTTCTGCGTCGGCCGCAACCCGACGATCTCGACCTCGTCGCCGGTGTGCACGGTCCCCTGCTCCACCTTCCCGGTGACGACCGTCCCACGACCGGTGATCGTGAACACATCCTCGATCGGCATCAAGAACGGCTTGTCCAAATCCCGCTGCGGCTCCGGGATGTACTCATCCACCGCGTCCATCAGCTCGATGATCTTGGCCTGCCACTCCGGATCACCCTCGAGCGCCTTCAGCGCCGACACCCGGATCACCGGCAGATCATCACCAGGGAAGTCGTAGTTCGTCAGCAGCTCCCGCACCTCGAGCTCCACCAACTCCAACAGCTCCTCATCATCCACCGCGTCGGCCTTGTTCAACGCCACCACGATGTACGGCACCCCCACCTGACGGGCCAACAGCACATGCTCACGGGTCTGGGGCATCGGACCATCCGTCGCCGCCACCACCAAAATCGCCCCATCCACCTGCGCCGCCCCGGTGATCATGTTCTTGATGTAATCGGCATGCCCCGGCATATCCACATGCGCGTAATGGCGCTTGTCCGTCTCGTACTCCACATGCGCGATCGAGATCGTGATCCCCCGCGCCTTCTCCTCCGGAGCCTTATCAATCTGATCGAACGGCGTAAACGCCACATTCGGATTCTTCTCCGCCAACGTCTTGGTAATCGCCGCCGTCAACGTCGTCTTCCCGTGATCGATGTGACCCATCGTCCCCACGTTCACGTGCGGCTTGTTCCGCTCGAACTTCGCCTTGCTCATCGCGATGCCCTCTCGTTGCTGTTCGTCACTGGGTAGTAGGTGGGATGGATCTGGATCACTCGCCGCGGACCCGGGCCACGATCTCCTTCGAGATCGACTCGGGCACCTGCTGGTACGAATGGAATTGCGCGGTGTAAGTCGCACGCCCTTGGGTGCGCGACCGGAGGTCGGTAGCGTAGCCGAACATGTCTGAAAGGGGCACTTGCGCCCTGATCACCTGACTGCTGCCGCGCTGGTCCATCCCCTCGATCTTGCCGCGCCGACTCGACAGGTCGCCCATGACATCGCCCATGTAGTCGTCAGGTGTGACGACCTCGACGGCCATGATCGGCTCGAGCAGGACGGGGCTGGCTTTGCGGGCCGCTTCCTTGAACGCCATCGAGCCTGCGACCTTGAACGCCATCTCCGAAGAGTCGACGTCGTGCGCCGATCCGTCGGTGAGCACGGCGCGCACGTCGACGGTCGGATATCCGGCCAGCACGCCCGCATCGAGCGATGCCTGGATGCCCTGGTCGACCGCCGGAATGAACTCACGCGGGATCTTGCCGCCGGTGATCTTGTCGACGAACTCGTAGCCGCCGCCGGGACCGGTGGGCTCGAGGTCGATGACGACGTGCGCGAACTGGCCGGAACCGCCGGTCTGCTTCACGTGCCGGTACACGACGTGCTCGACCCGCTTGGTGATCGTCTCGCGGTACGCGACCTGCGGCTTGCCGACCGCGGCATCGACGTTGAACTCGCGCAGCATGCGATCGACGAGCACCTCGAGGTGCAGCTCGCCCATCCCGGAGATGACGGTCTGGCCGGTCTCCTCGTCGGTGCGGACGCGGAACGTCGGGTCCTCATCGGAGAGCGCGTAGAGCGCCTTGCCGAGCTTGTCCTGATCGACCTTGGTCTTGGGCTCGACCGCGACGTGGATGACCGGCTCGGGGAACTCCATCTTCTCGAGCACGATCGGATGGGCGCGGTCGGACAGCGTGTCGCCGGTCGCGGTGCTCTTGAAGCCGAGCCCCGCGACGATGTCGCCGGCACGCGCGACCTCGATGTCCTCGCGGTGGTTCGCGTGCATCAGCAGGATGCGCCCGATGCGCTCCTTGCGATCCTTCGTCGAGTTGTAGACCTCGCCGCCCTTCTCGACCTTGCCCGAGTAGACGCGGAAGTAGGTCAGCTTGCCGAACTGGTCGGCGACGATCTTGAACGCGAGCGCGGCGAACGGCGCGTTCTCGTCGGCCGGGCGCTCGAGCACCTCGAGGCCCTTCACGTCGAGGCCGGTGGTGACGGGCAGGTCGAGCGGCGACGGCAGGAAATCGACGACCGCGTCGAGCATGGGCTGCACGCCCTTGTTCTTGAACGCGGAGCCACAGAGCACGGGCACGAACGCGAAGTCGATGGTGCCCTTGCGGATGACCGCCTTGATCTCCTCCGGGTCGAGCTCCTCGTCGCTGAGGTACTTCTCCATGAGGTCGTCGTCGTGACTGGCGACGACGTCGAGGAGCTTCGTACGCCACTCGAGCGCATCGCTCTCGAGCTCGGCGGGGATCTCGGTCTCCTTCCAGTCCTCGCCCATGCCCTCATCCCAGATCTTGGCGGTCATGGTGACGAGGTCGACGATGCCGCGGTAGTGACCCTCGGCCCCGACGGGGAGCTGGATCACCGCGGGCACGGCGTCGAGCCGGTCTTCGATCATCGCGACGGTGCGATAGAAGTCCGCGCCGATGCGGTCCATCTTGTTGACGAAGCAGATGCGGGGGACGCGGTAGCGGTTGGCCTGACGCCACACCGTCTCAGTCTGCGGCTCGACGCCGGCGACCGAGTCGAACACAGCGACCGCGCCGTCGAGGACGCGCAGCGACCGCTCGACCTCGATGGTGAAGTCGACGTGGCCCGGGGTGTCGATGATGTTGATGCGGTGGTCATGCCACTCGCACGTCGTCGCGGCGGACGTGATCGTGATGCCGCGCTCTTGCTCCTGGACCATGTGGTCCATGACCGCGGCGCCTTCGTGCACCTCACCGATCTTGTAGGTCTTGCCGGTGTAGTAGAGGATGCGCTCGGTCGTCGTGGTCTTGCCCGCGTCGATGTGGGCCATGATCCCGATGTTGCGGGTTTTCTCGAGGGGGAACTCTCGCTGCTCTGCCATCTGCTCTTCAGTTCTCGTTTTGGGGGGTTACATGACACGACCGGGCCGCAGGCCCGGTCGTGGGTGCGCCGGGGCTGGCCCCCGGCTCGTGTCGGGGTCTACCAGCGGTAGTGGGCGAAGGCCTTGTTCGACTCCGCCATCTTCTGCATGTCGTCGCGCCGCTTGATCGACGCGCCCACCCCGTTCGATGCATCCATCAGCTCGTTCGCCAGGCGCTGCGCCATCGTCTTCTCGCGGCGCTGGGTGGCGAAGCCGACCGTCCACCGGATGGCGAGGGTCGTCGCACGCCGGGGGCGCACCTCGACCGGCACCTGGTAGGTCGCACCACCGACCCGGCGGCTCTTCACCTCGAGCGGCGGCTTCACGTTGTCGATCGCCCGCTTCAGCGTCGCGATGGGCTCGGCTCCGGACTTCTCCTCGATGATGTCGAGCGCGTCGTAGACGATGCGCTCGGCGAGCGAGCGCTTGCCGCGCTCGAGCACCTTGTTGACCACTTGGGTGACGAGGACGGAGCGGTAGACCGGATCGGGCGTGAGCTCGCGGCGCGGTGCGGGACCTTTGCGGGGCACCTCTACTTCTCCTTCTTCGCGCCGTAACGGCTGCGGGCCTGCTTGCGGTTCTTCACGCCGGCGGCGTCGAGCGTGCCCCGGATGATCTTGTAGCGAACGCCCGGCAGGTCCTTCACACGGCCGCCACGGACGAGGACGATCGAGTGCTCCTGCAGGTTGTGACCCTCGCCCGGGATGTAGGCGGTGATCTCGACCCCGCTGGTCAGACGGACGCGAGCGACCTTGCGCAGCGCCGAGTTCGGCTTCTTGGGGGTGTTCGTGTACACGCGAGTGCACACTCCCCGCCGCTGGGGCGCGCCCTTGAGGGCAGGCGTCTTGGTCTTGTCGGTCTTGGTCTCGCGACCTTTGCGGACCAGCTGTTGGATCGTGGGCACGCGCTACCTCAGAACAAAAGGAACGGGGTCGGACGGGGAAACCTCAGGGGCGCGACGGAGCGCCCGGCGAACCGTTCAATCCTAGGGGTGGAGGGGTGGAGGGGCAACCCGCGGCGGGTGACAACCCAGCGTCAGGTGGCGCACTCCGACTCGCCGATCTCCTTCACGTACGGACCGGTCTCGCCGTAGTCGACGTAGAAGTCAGGACCGTCGGCGGGCAACGGGAACTCGTCGAGGTCGGCCAGACCGACCGCCAGGACCGATGCCCCGCCGGTGCGATCGAGCCACGACCGGAAGGTCTCGCCCGCGCTCCGCTCGTCGGCGAAGCGCCGGACCACCCGCACCGCCGCGACCGGCGCGGTCTTCGCCGGCAGCCGGAGCGCCTTGTCGCCGAAGTGGATCTGCTCCTGGCCGACGTAGCCGCCGAGCAGCATCGTGTAGCCGGGCGCGGCCTGGTCGTGGGCGCGCCGCTCGACGCCGAAGAACCCGATGTCGACCGCGTGGTGCTGGCCGCACGAGTTCGTGCAGCCCGAGATGTTGATCCGGACGCCGCCGACGTCGGCGAGCCCCTCCTCCTCGAGGAGGTCGCCGATGGCCTTGGCCAGGCCACGCGACTGCGTGACGGCGAGGTTGCAGGTGTCGGCGCCCGGGCACGCCACGACATCGCGTGCGAGCTCGGCTCCCGGCTCGGCCATGCCGATGCGGGTCAGTCGCTCGTAGAGCACCGGAAGCTGGTCTTCGGTGAGCCCGCGGAACACGACGTTCTGTCGGTTGGTCAGGCGCACGTCGGCACCGAGCTCGCGCTGGATCGAGGCGAGCGCACGGAACTGGTCACCGGTGATGTCGCCGAGCGCCGCGTAGGCGTAGGCAGAGACACGCCCACTCGCGATGCCGCGCACGACGTTCGCCTGGTCCCACCGCGACTGCGGGTCGCGCGCTCGCAACGTGACCGGCGTGCCCTGCCCCATCGCCGTCGGCGTGATCCCGGCGGCGACTCCCGCCGGACCGTCGCCGAGCTGCTCGACGATGTCGGGGATGCCACCCGGCCACGTCGACGAGGCGGGCAGCAGCTTGCGGGTCGCGAGCACTCGCCGCTTCAGCTCGTCGAAGCCGAGCGTGTCGACGAGCCACTTCATCCGGGCTCGCAGCTTGTTCTCACGGTTGCCGGTCTGATCGAACACCCGCAGCAGCGCTTCGATCGTCGGCAGAAGCTCCGCGCGCGGCGTGAAGTCTTCGAGTGCAAGAGCCGGATGCGGGTTCGCGCCGAGACCGCCCGCGATGAACACACGGAAGCCCGACTCGACCTCGCCGTCTTCGTTCGTGCGCGTCGTCGCGATCACACCGACGTCGTTGAACATCGCCTGGCCGCAGTCGGTCTGGCAGCCCGAGAAGTTGATCTTGAACTTGCGGGGCAACCGCTGCCCGAGCGGGTTGCGCACGAAGTGACGGAACGCCGCCTCGGCCCACGGGCTGATGTCGAGCACCTCGTGCGGGCACGCACCCGCGAGGTGACAGCCCTGGATGTTGCGCACCGTGTCGCCGCACGCCTCGCGTGTCGTCAGCCCGACCGATGCGAGGTGACGCATCACCTCGGGGATCTTCGTCAGCTGCACGAAGTGGAACTGGATGTTCTGCCTCGTAGTGATGTGACCCCAGCCGCGGGAGTACTCGTCGACGAGCCAACCGACCATCTCGAGCTGCTCGGGTTCGATCGACCCGTAGGGCACCTTCACCCGCACCATCTGGTTCTGGCCACCTTGGCGCTGGCCGTAGATGCCGTTGCCGAGGCGGAAGACGCGGAACACGTCCTCCTCGAGATCGCCCGCGAGATAGCGCACGAGCATCTGCTCGAACTTCTCGATGTCAGCGAGCTGCTCGGAGTCGATCGGCCGCGTCCGGATCGTCGGCGCAGCCAGGGTGTCGGTCACCGCTCAATTATGACCCACCTGGTCGGGATTTACCACACCCCACTGTGAAGATCAGACTGGGAAGATCAGACGCCGGCCTCCTCGCCCACCTCGAGGAGGGCATCGCGGACCGCCCCTCGCAGTCGGCGTGCGATCGCCGGGGTCAGGTGGGCGACCAGGCCTTGACCGGGGCGCCCGACCTCCTCGACCGTCAGCACCACCCGTGGCTCGCCGTCGTCGTAGTCGTCCGCGATCGCGACGGCCCACGAGATGCGGGCCAGGTCGTCGTCGCCCTCGACCCCATCAGCGGGATCGAACGGGTAGTCGTCGATCGAACGGCGCATGGCTTCAGCTGGCTGCGTTCGCCTCGATGAACGCGCCGGCGATCTCCTCGATGCCGGCGCGGTCGTCGACGAGACCGACGACGAGAAGGTCGAGGCCGTCGCCTCGCCAGAACACCATCTGGTACGCCTGGCCGGTGTCCGCGTCGACCGTGTCGACCAGTACCGCCGACTCGCCCCCCAACGTGACGGTCTCGGTCGGGCTTCCGCCGCTCACGCCGTCGATCAACGCCTGCTCGAGCGAGTCGAGCCGGTCGACCTCGGAGGGAGCGAGCGCCAACGCGATCACGATCGCGTCGGTCTCCGACGAGCTCTGCGCGGACACGTACCGCAGACCGACCGACTCGGTCAGCTCGACCGCGTCGGGCAACGTCGCCAGGTCGCTGACGAAGCCCGAGCTCACATCACTCGGTGTGGACTCGATGCGGAATCCGTCGACACCCCCGAATGCGTCGTCGGCGCGCCCACCGACGGTGATCGGGAGGGAAGCCGTCGTCGACGCCCCGCGCTCGACCGACACCCGCGTTGCCGTGCGTTCGTCGATCTGCGAGCCGCCGCACGCAGACAACACAGGACCTGCGAGGACGACCGCGCCGAGGAGGGTGGCCAGCCGCCGGCCAGCCACCCCCTTCGGCACTGTCAGCCCTCGGAGACGGCGTCGGTCAAGCCGCCGCCCCCGTCGCCGATCTCGACGACGTCTGCGTACTCGGCCTCCGGGCGGTAGTCGCCTTGGAGGCTGGCGAGGAAGTCGGCGGGCGAGTCAGACGACCAGAACTCCATCGGCTGGTAGTCGGGAGCGCTCGTCTCGAACTCGCGGTACAGACCCATGCCCGTGCCGGCGGGGATGAGCTTGCCGATGATGATGTTCTCCTTCAGACCGACAAGGTTGTCGCCGCGGCCGTCGATGGCGGCCTCGGTGAGCACCCGGGTGGTCTCCTGGAACGACGCCGCCGAGAGCCACGAGTCGGTGGCGAGCGACGCCTTGGTGATGCCCATCAGCTCGGGACGACCCTCGGCGGGTCGCTTCCCCTCCTCGACGAGCTCGCGGTTGGTGTCGCGGAACGCGCGCTGGTCGACTCGCTCGCCCGGCAGGAAGTCGGAGTCGCCCGGCTCCTGCACGCCGATGCGGCGGGTCATCTGGCGCACGATCAGCTCGACGTGCTTGTCGTGGATCGACACACCCTGATCGCGGTACACCTTCTGGACCTCTTCGACCAGGTACTGCTGCGTCTCACGCACGCCCTTGATCTCGAGGAGCTCCTTCGGGTCACGCGGGGTCTTGTCGTCGCCGACGAGCGCATCACCGGCGCGGACCTCCTGGCCTTCGATGACGGCCAGACGGCTGGCGCTCGGCACGACGTACTGGTCTTCGGCGCCGTCGTCGGCGACGACGGTGATGGTGCGCCCCTTGCCCTCGTCCTCCGCGATGCGGACGACGCCCGACGAACGAGCGAGCACCGCCTTGCCGCGCGGCGTGCGAGCCTCGAACAGCTCGACGACGCGAGGCAGACCGCCGGCGATGTCCTGACCCGCCACACCACCGGTGTGGAAGGTTCGCATCGTCAGCTGCGTGCCGGGCTCACCGATCGACTGAGCGGCGATGACACCGACCGCCTCGCCGAGCTCGATGTCCTTGCCCGTTGCGAGCGACAGGCCGTAACAGGTGGCGCAGATGCCGAGCTTGGCCTCACACGTGAGCACTGAGCGCACGCGCACCCGGTCGACGTTGGCATCGTCGCGCAGCAGCGCGACCTGCTCGTCGGTGAGCGGCCTGCCCGACTCGATCACCGCGCCGTCGGTCAGCGTGACGTCGTTGAGCAACGCCCGGCCGAAGAGCTTGGTGTCGAGGTACGAGCGACGCGCCGGCGTGTCCGGGATGACGTGCTCGACCCAGATGCCGAGGTTGGTGCCGCAGTCGTCCTCGCGGATGATGAGCTCCTGCGCGACGTCGACGAGACGGCGCGTGAGGTAGCCCGAGTCCGCGGTGCGGAGTGCGGTGTCGACGAGACCCTTGCGGGCGCCAGGCGTCGCGATGAAGTACTCGAGCATCGAGAGGCCTTCGCGGAAGTTCGACTTGATCGGGCGGGGGATCATGTCGCCGCGAGGGTTGGCCACGAGACCGCGCATGCCGGCGATCTGCTTGACCTGCATCATGTTCCCTCGGGCTCCGGAGCCCACCATCATGTCGATGGGGTTGAACTTCTCGGCCTTGAGCAACCTCTCCATGGCGTCCTGCACCTGCGCAGTCGCCTCGCCCCAGATCTCCACTTCCTTCTGACGGCGCTCGCCGTCGGTGATGATGCCGCGGCGGAACTGGGTCTCGAACTTCTCCGCGTCCTTCTCGGTGTCCTCGAGGATCTTCTTCTTCTCGGGCGGCGTCTTCACGTCCGCGATCGAGATGGTGAGACCCGACTGGGAGGCGTACCGATAGCAGAGGTCCTTGATCGCGTCGAGCGACTCGGCGACCTCGGCCTTCTTGTAGTGCTCGGAGAGGTTCTCGACGATCACGCCGAAGTCGCGCTTCTTGATCGGCGACGTCACGTAATCGAACTGGTTGACATACCCCGCGGGGAGCGCGTTCTCGAACAGCAGGCGACCCGCGGTCGTCTTGCGCTCGAGCGGCTTGCCCTCCTCGTCGACGCCCTCGCGGAAACCGATCTCCGCATGGATCGTCAGCGCGCCCTCGTCGAGAGCCCGCTCGACCTCCCACCGGTGGCGGAAGACGCGGCCTTCACCCTTGGCGCCGGCCACTTGCTCGGTGAGGTAGTAGCCGCCGATGACCATGTCCTGCGTCGGCACCACGATCGGACGACCGGACGCCGGCGACAGGATGTTGTTCGCCGACAGCATGAGTACGCGGCTCTCGGCCTGGGCCTCTGCCGACAGAGGCAGGTGCACGGCCATCTGGTCGCCGTCGAAGTCCGCGTTGAACGCAGTGCACACGAGCGGGTGGATCTGGATGGCCTTGCCCTCGACGAGCACGGGCTCGAACGCCTGGATGCCGAGGCGGTGGAGCGTGGGCGCCCGGTTGAGCAGCACCGGATGCTCCTTGATGACCTCCTCGAGCACGTCCCACACCTGCGGGCGGCGACGCTCGACCATCCGCTTGGCGGACTTGATGTTCTGCGCGAGCTCGAGGTCGACGAGCCGCTTCATCACGAACGGCTTGAACAGCTCGAGCGCCATGAGCTTCGGCAGACCGCACTGGTGCAGCCGCAGCGTCGGGCCGACCACGATGACCGAGCGGCCCGAGTAGTCGACGCGCTTGCCGAGCAGGTTCTGACGGAACCGACCCTGCTTGCCCTTCAGCATGTCGGACAGCGACTTCAACGGACGGTTGCCGGGACCCGTGACCGGGCGACCACGACGACCGTTGTCGAAGAGCGCGTCGACGGCCTCCTGCAGCATGCGCTTCTCGTTGTTCACGATGATCTCGGGAGCACCGAGGTCGAGCAGACGCTTCAGGCGGTTGTTGCGGTTGATCACGCGGCGGTAGAGGTCGTTGAGGTCAGAGGTCGCGAAACGACCACCGTCGAGCTGCACCATCGGGCGCAGCTCGGGCGGGATGACCGGCACGACGTCGAGGATCATCGCCCTCGGGTCGTTGGCACGACGACCGTGGTCGTCGCGCCGGTTGAACGCCGTCACGATCTTCAGGCGCTTGATCGCCTTCTGGCGGCGCTGGGCCGAGAGGCGCTTCTTGCCCTCGCTCTCGTCGATCGCGTCGCGGAGCTTGATCTCCTCCTCATCGAAGTCGATGCGGTCGATCAGCTGCGCGATCGCGTCGGCACCCATGCCGCCCTGGAAGTACTCGCCGTAGCGCATGAAGAGCTCGCGCCACAGCATCTCGTCCTCGATGATCTTGCGGCTGTGCAGCGACTGGAACTCGTCGAAGGCGCGCTGCACGAGCTCGAGCTCGGCGTCGCCGCGCTCGCGGATGCCCGTGACGTCCTTCTCACCCGCGCGCTGGCGCGACTTGAGCTCGGAGTCCTTCGCCTCTTCCGACTCGAGCGACTTGATCTCGCCCTCGAGCTCCTTGAAGCGACGGTCGATCTCGAGCTCGGTCGCCTTGCGGATCTCGTCGAGCTCCTCGGCCAGCTCGGCCTGGAGGTTCGGCAGGTCCGCGTGGCGACGCTCCTCGTCGACCCACGTCACGAGGTTCGCCGCGAAGTAGATGACCTTCTCGAGCTGCTTGGCCTTCAGCTCTTCCTTGGGCTCGAGCCCCGCGAGCAGGTAGGCGAGCCACGACCGCGTGCCGCGCAGGTACCAGATGTGCACGACCGGCGCGGCGAGCTCGATGTGGCCCATGCGCTCACGACGCACCTTCGACCGAGTGACCTCGACGCCACAGCGCTCGCAGATGATGCCCTTGAACCGGACGCGCTTGTACTTGCCGCAGTAGCACTCCCAGTCCTTCGTCGGGCCGAAGATCTTCTCGCAGAAGAGTCCGTCCTTCTCGGGCTTGAGCGTGCGGTAGTTGATGGTCTCGGGCTTCTTGACCTCACCGTTGGACCATGTGCGGATCGCGTCGGCCGTGGCCAACCCGATCCGCAGCTGATCGAAGTCGTTGACGTCGAGCATCAGTACGTGCTCCTCTCGCGTCGCCGCTCGTCTTCCTCGTCGCTGCCTCGCTCAGGACGGCTGATGTCGATGCCGAGCTCTTCGGCCGTGCGGAACACGTCCTCGTCCAGCTCTCGCATCTCGATCTCGGCGCCGTCCTTCGCCAGCACCTCGACATTCAGGCAGAGCGCCTGCATCTCCTTGATGAGCACCTTGAAGCTCTCAGGGATGCCGGGCTCAGGGATGTTCTCGCCCTTGACGATCGCCTCGTACACCTTGACGCGGCCGAGGACGTCGTCGCTCTTGATGGTCAGCAGCTCCTGCAGGCAGTAGGCGGAGCCGTAAGCCTCGAGGGCCCACACCTCCATCTCGCCGAAGCGCTGCCCGCCGAACTGCGCCTTCCCACCGAGGGGCTGCTGCGTGATCATCGAGTACGGACCGGTCGACCGCGCGTGGATCTTGTCGTCCACCAAGTGGGCGAGCTTCAAGATGTAGACGAAGCCCACCGTGATCGACTGGTCGTACGGCTCACCGGTACGCCCGTTGAAGAGCGTCAGCTTCCCGTCGTCGCCGATCAAGTGCTCGCCATCGACACCGTCGGGGCGGAGGTTCTCGAAGATGTGCTTGATCGTGAGGTGCTTGCCCGCCTGGTCCTCTTCGTCCCAGTGGGCGCCGTCGAACACGGGCGTGGCGATGAAGGTCGACGGCGGCGTCGCGGGGCGGGTCTTGCCCTCCGTGCCGCGCACCGGCTCGTCGCCGATCATGGCGTCGCCGTGCTGCCAGCCCCACCGTGCCGCGTAGCCCAGGTGCGCCTCGAGCACCTGACCGACGTTCATGCGGCTCGGGACGCCGAGCGGGTTGAGGATGATGTCGACCGGCGTGCCGTCGGCGAGGAAAGGCATGTCCTCGACCGGCAGGATCTTGGAGATGACGCCCTTGTTGCCGTGGCGGCCGGCGAGCTTGTCGCCCACGCTGATCTTGCGCTTCTGAGCGACGTACACGCGCACCAGCTGGTTCACACCAGGCGGCAGCTCGTGATGCTCGTCGCGGCTGAAGACGCGGACGTCGATGACCTTGCCCTGCTCGCCGTGGGGCACCTTGAGGCTCGTGTCTCGCACCTCGCGCGCCTTCTCACCGAAGATCGCGCGGAGCAAGCGCTCCTCGGGCGTGAGCTCGGTCTCGCCCTTCGGGGTGACCTTGCCGACCAGCACGTCGCCGGCGTCGACCTCGGCGCCGATGCGGACGATGCCGCGCTCGTCGAGGTCACGCAGCACCTCTTCAGAGAGGTTCGGGATGTCGCGCGTGATCTCCTCGGGACCGAGCTTGGTGTCGCGGGCGTCGACCTCGTGCTCGTGGATGTGGATCGACGTGAGCACGTCGTCGCGCACGAGGCGCTCGGACAGGATGATCGCGTCCTCGAAGTTGTAGCCCTCCCACGGCATGAACGCGACGAGCAGGTTCTTGCCGAGTGCGAGCTCGCCGGTGTCGGTGGAGGGACCGTCGGCCAGGATCGCGCCCAGCTGCACGCGGTCGCCCTCGGAGACGCGGGGCTTCTGGTTGATGCAGGTGTCCTGGTTCGACCGGCGGAACTTCGCGAGCCGGTGGACCTTCTTGCCCTTCGTCTTGTACTCGGCCGTGATCGACTCACCGGTGACGTCGGTGATGACGCCCTCGTCCTCGGCGAGGATCATGTCGGCGGCGTCGCGCGCCGCGCGGGCCTCGATGCCGGTGCCGATGTAGGGCGCCTCGGCCCGCACGAGCGGCACGGCCTGGCGCTGCATGTTGGCGCCCATCAGCGCCCGGTTCGCATCGTCGTGCTCGAGGAAGGGGATCAGCGCGGTGGCGACCGACACGATCTGCTTCGGCGAGACGTCCATCAGCTGCACCTCGACACCGGGGACGTAGCTGATGTCGGTGGTGGCGCCGAAGAAGACGTCGCGCTCGAGCTGCAGCTTGAGGTCGGACAGAGTCGCGGCCTGCGGGCTCTGGCGCACGAGCACCTTCTCGTCGGCGAACGTGCCGTCGGGCTTCAGCGGAGCATTCGCCTGGGCGACGACGTACTCCTCCTCCTCGTCCGCGGCGAGGTACACGATCTGGTCGGTGACCTTGCCGTTCGTGACCTTGCGGTACGGCGACTCGATGAAGCCGAACTCGTTGACCCGCGCGTAGGTGGCGAGCGCACCCATGAGGCCGATGTTCGGGCCTTCCGGCGTCTCGATCGGGCACATGCGGCCGTAGTGGCTGAAGTGGACGTCGCGGACCTCGAAGCCCGCACGCTCGCGGCTCAGGCCACCGGGGCCGAGCGCCGAGAGGCGACGGCGGTGGGTGAGGCCCGAGAGCGGGTTCACCTGGTCCATGAACTGGGAGAGCTGGCTGGTGCCGAAGAACTCCTTGATGGCCGCGACCACCGGACGGATGTTGATGAGCGTCTGGGGCGTGATCGCCTCGACGTCCTGCGTGGTCATCCGCTCACGGACGACGCGCTCCATGCGGGACAGGCCGATGCGAACCTGGTTCTGGATCAGCTCGCCGACCGAGCGGATGCGCCGGTTCGCGAAGTGGTCCTGATCGTCGAGGCGGTAGCCCGGCTCCTGCTTGGTGAGGTGGAGGAGGTAGCTGCACGCGGCGAGCACCTCGCAGCGCGACAGCACGTCCTGATCGGGATCGGGATAGTCGAGGAGGGCGTGGTCGAGGCCGTACAGCTCGTGGAGCTTCTGCACCTCGCTGCCGAGCTTGCGGTTCAGCTTGTAGCGACCAACTCGCGAGAGGTCGTAGCGGCCCTTCTCGAAGAAGGCCTTCCGGAAGTACCCCTTCGCGGACTCGACGGTCGGCGGCTCGCCCGGGCGGGCGCGCTTGTAGATCTCGACGAGGGCTTCGTCGGTCGTCGGCGCGAGATGCCGGTCCTTCTCGTACTGGCCCTCGAGGAAGTCGAAGTGGCGCACGAAGCGATCGAGGAAGCCCGGAGCGGTCTCCTCGTCGTAGCCGAGGGCGCGCAGCAGGACGAAGATCGACAGGCGACGCTTGCGAGCGACGCGGGTGCCGGCGGTGAAGTCCTTGCCCGGCTTCTGCTCGACGTCGAACTCGATCCACTCGCCGCGGTAGGGGTGGATCGTGCCCGTCACCCACTGGTGCTTCGCGAGGTTGCGGAGACGGAACCGCTCACCCGGCTGGAAGATGACGCCCGGCGACCGCACGAGCTGCGACACGACGACGCGCTCGGTGCCGTTGATGATGAACGTGCCCTTGTCCGTCATCATGGGGAAGTCGCCCATGAAGACGGTCTGCTCCTTGATCTCACCCGTGGAGCGGTTGGCGAACCGGGCCCGCACGAAGATCGGGGCCGAGTACGTCATGTCCTTTTCCTTGCACTCCTCCACCGTGAACTTCGGCGGCGGGCGAAGGTCTTCGTCATCCGGATCGAACTCGAGCTCGAGCTGCAAGTTCTCCGTGAAGTCCTTGATCGGGCTGATGTCGCGGAAGGTCTCCGCGAGGCCCTGGTGCAAGAACCACTCGAACGACTCGCGCTGGATCGCGATCAGATCCGGCAGCTCGAGGGGCTCGGTGAGATTGGCGAACGAGTAACGCTCACGGACAGCACTGCGAGACGACAATTACGGCTCCCTGGGAGAAGTGGCCGGGTGCCGGGGCGCGCCGGGACGCCGCGAAGGAACGGCGAAGCAAGGGGGACGCACGGCAACCGGAAATCGTACTGCCCGGAGCGTACAGAAGCAACCCGACAGCGGGCCAGCTGTCAGGTAGGGGCAGGGTAGGGCCAGAAGCGCAGGTCGTCAAGCACCGGCGGAGCCGGCGCCGTGTCGCGACCCGCCCCTGGCAGTCGGCTCGACTACTTGAGCTCGACGGTGGCGCCGGCCTCTTCGAGCTGCGCCTTGGCCTTCTCGGCGTCTTCCTTCGAGGCCTTCTCGAGGACGGTCTTGGGTGCGCCGTCGACCAGGTCCTTGGCCTCCTTGAGACCGAGGTTGGTGAGCGCACGCACCTCCTTGATGACCTGGATCTTCTTCTCGCCGGCCATGGTGAGGACGACGTCGAACTCGTCCTGCTCCTCGGCGGCCTCAGCGGCGCCGCCACCACCACCGGCAGGCGCGGCTGCAGCCACCGCGACCGGAGCGGCAGCCGTGACGTTGAAGCGCTCCTCGAAGTCCTTCAGCAGCTGCGAGAGCTCCAGGACGGTCATGTTCGAGATGGCATCGAGGATGTCTTCTTTGGTGGCCATGTGCCTTACTCCGTTTCTTCGGTTGCCGTGTCTTCAGCGGCGGTGGTTGCGTCGGGTGCGGGGGTTTCGATCTCAGCGGCGACTTCCGTCTCAGCGACCGCGGCCGGTGCGTCGGCCACGGGGGCCTCGGGCTCCGACGCCGGTGCTTCCTCTTCGGCGGGTACTCCGCTCTCCTCATCGGCGGGAACCCCGCCTTGCTGGTCGAGGAGCGCCTTCAGGCCGTAGGCGAAGTTGCGGGGCAGCGCCGCCAGCAGGCTGGCGAACTGCGCGAGCGGCGCCTGCAGCGCGCCCGCGAGCTGCGCGAGCAGCACCTCGCGGCTGGGCAGGTCAGCGAGGGCAGTGACCTCGTTCGCCGTGAGCACGCGCTCGCCGAGCAGGCCGCCCTTCACGACGAGCGCCGGGTTGACTCGGGCGTAGTCGCGCAGCGCCTTTGCGACCGCGGCGGCGTCGCCCTCGACGAACGCGATCGCGGTCGGTCCGACGAGCAGCTCGTCGAGCGTGTCGATGCCGGCGCTGTGAGCACCGAGACGGGCGAGGGTGTTCTTGTAGATCTTGTACTCGCCGCCCGCGGCACGCAGTGAGCGGCGCAGCTCGGCGATCGCCGCGACGTTGAGGCCGCGGTATTCGGTCAGCAGCGCAGCATCGGCCCGGTCCAGCCGTTCCTTCACCTCGGTGACGACGGCGACCTTCTCAGCCCTGGGCTCTTCCATGCGCACCTCCTCCAGAAACACAGATGGGCGCTCGCGCACACACGCGAACGCCCCTGAGAAGCTCTGGAGGAGTTCGCCTCGTCCGGCGGGCACGCTGGCCCATTCAGCTGGAGAGCACCGGATGTCTGCGGCGAGCAGATCAGTTGTGAGTGACGAGTGTAGGGGCCAGACCTCCGCCCACACCAGCCGGTCAGGACTTCACGTCACGCTTTGCCTGCTCGCGGGCGATCCAGGCTTGCACGGGCGGCAGCAACGTGGCCAGGCCCGCCGTGCCGGCGACGATCAGGCCGACGCCGGCGGACTGCCAGCGTTGGAACGAGTCGAGCATCATCACGACGACGCCCGCCGCGATGAGCGCGCAGCCGCTCAGCGCGAGCAACACGCGACCCGCGAGGTTGCCCGTGACCGAGCCAGCGGCTTGCGACGCCTTGCCGAGCGTCTTGTCGAGCGCCCGCTCGGCCCATGCGAACTCGGTGGCCAAGATGGCCAGGCCGACGATGATGACGATCACGCCCGGCCCGGGCAGGACGAGCAGCGCGAGTCCGGCACCCACGACGGTGAAGCCGAGCGCCGCGATGAGCATGCGCTTGGCGTTGCGCCCGACCCACGCGAGGACGATGACCGGTCCACGCAGACCGAACCGGTCCCAGAACGGCGGCGGAGCGACCGCCGCGAGCTCGTCGTCGCTGACCTTGGGCGCAGCCTTCTTGCTCAGCGACCGACCTTGACGTCCTCGGGTCGAGCGTGGGCACTGTCGATCTTGATGCCGGGGCCCATCGTCGACGACACGGCGACGTGCCTCAGGTACTTCCCCTTCGAGGAGGCCGGCTTCGCGCGCTGCAGCTCGTCGAGCACTGCGCTGTAGTTCGACATCAGCGCCTCGACCGGGAAGCTGGCCTTGCCGAGCGGCACGTGCACGTTCCCGTGGCGGTCGGTGCGGTACTCGACCTTGCCGCCCTTGAACTCGCCGACGGCCTTGCCGACCTCGGTGGTGACGGTGCCCGTCTTCGGGTTCGGCATCAGGCCGCGGGGACCGAGCACACGACCGAGCTTGCCGACCATCGGCATGAGGTCGGGCGTGGCGATCGCGATGTCGAAGTCGAGCATGCCCTTCTCGACCTGGGCCGCGAGGTCGTCGGCACCGACAATGTCGGCACCGGCGGCGCGAGCCTCGGCCGCGGCCTCACCGGCGGCGAACACTGCGACGCGCACGTCCTTGCCGGTGCCCGACGGCAACGCCACCGTGCCTCGCACGATCTGGTCGGCCTTGCGGGGGTCGACCCCGAGCCGCACGGCGAGCTCGATCGTCTCGTCGAACTTCGCCGACGACAGATCCTTCGCGAGCCCGACCGCTTCGTCGGGTGGATAGAACTGCTCACGGTCGAACCGCTTCGCAGCGTCTTCGTAGCGCTTTCCCTTCGCCATCACGGCTCCCTCGAGTGTCGCGGCCGCCGGGCGAGGTCGTCCCGGTCAGGCCTGGTTGATGTTCGGTCTGTCGGTGCTAGCCGACCGTGATGCCCATCGAGCGCGCCGTGCCCAGCACCTGCTGGCGGGCGGCCTCGAGATCGTTCGCGTTGAGGTCGGGCATCTTGACCTTCGCGATCTCGGTGATCTGGTCGTCGGTGACCGTGCCCGCGTCCTCGCGGCCCGGGGTCTTCGAACCCTTCTCGAGACCGGCCGCCGCACGGAGCAACACCGGCGTCGGCGGCGTCTTGAGCACGAAGGTGAACGAGCGATCCTCGAACACGGTGATCTCGACGGGAACGACCGTGCCCGTCTGGGACTCGGTCGCCGCGTTGTAGGCCTTGCAGAAGTCCATGATCGCGACGCCGTGGGGGCCGAGCGCGGTGCCGACCGGGGGCGCGGGCGTGGCCTTGCCCGCTTGGATCTGGATCTTGACGACGGCCGCGACCTTCTTCTTGGCCATGACGGGGTGTTCTCCTTACTTCGTTCTCTTGACGACCTAGAGCTTGGCGACCTGGCTGAAGTCCATCTCGACCAGGGTCTCGCGGCCGAAGATGTTGACGAGCACCTTGAGCTTCAGCTGATCGGCGTTGATCTCGGCGATCTGGCCGGAGAAGTCCGCGAACGGACCCTCCTTCACCCGCACCGACTCTCCGACTTCGTACTCGAGGCGAGGCTTCGACCGCTTGGCCGGCTCATCGCCCTCGATCTTCACCTGCAGGAACGACTCGACGTCGCGGCGCGGCAGCGGCGACGGCTTCGCGCCCTGACCGACGAAGCCCGTGACACCGGGCGTATTGCGGATGACGTACCACGAGTCGTCGTCCATGTCGCACCGGACGAGCAGGTAGCCGGGGAAGACCTTCTTCTGCACGACGACCTTGCGGCCGTTCTTGAACTCGACGACGTCCTCCATCGGGATGACGACCTCGAAGATCTTGTCCTCGGCGTTCATCGACTGGGTACGAGCCTCGAGGTTCTGCTTGACCTTCTTCTCGTAGCCCGACTGCGTGTGCACGACGTACCAGCGACCGGGACGGTCGTACGGGCTCTCCTGCCGGGGGGCCTCGCCGTCGTCGCCTTCGCCGAGCTCCGCGTCGACGATCTCGTCGTCGACCAGCACATCACCGGGGTCGACGGCGAGCGCGGGCGCTTCGGGCTCGGGCTCGGTGGTGAAGAAGTTCTCGCTCATGCCGCGTTGTACAGACGAAGGATCACGGAGCCGAAGAACCAGTCGAGACCGGCGATCAGCGCGGTCAGCAGCACGACGGCGATCAACACGATGATCGAGTAGTTGATGACTTCGGACTTGGTCGGCCAGGCGACCTTGCGAAGCTCGCCGCGGACCTCGTGGAGGAACTCGCCGGGCGAGGTGCGCTCCTGCTTCGGAGGCCGGGGTGCGGGAGCGGCGCGGCGCTCGCGCACGGGCGTGCCGTCAGGGCCGATCTGGCCTTGACGCTGCATCATGCGCTTGGTCTCGCGATTCATTGCCATGGCGGCACCAGTCTGGCAGGGCAGGAGGGACTCGAACCCCCGACCACCGGTTTTGGAGACCGGAGCTCTTCCAACTGAGCTACTGCCCTAGGGGGAGGGTCGGGACGCCCAATCGTAGCAGGGGGACCCCCCGGATCGGCCAGGCAGTCAGCCCGCCAGCCGGCGCCGCGATCGGGTGCTCAGCACGAGCACACTCGCTGCTCCCGCAGCCGTGACCGCCGCCATCCCACCGAGCACCGCCGCCCGGCGGAGGGTGCGTCCCGCCGACGACCCACGGTTCGCCTCGTCGATCGCGGCCAGCACCTCCTCGACCCACTCTGCGGGCGTGGCGACTCGCCGGTCGGCCAGCTGACGCAGGCCCCGGTGGAGCCGGCGGTACTGCGCGAGGTCGGCCTGGCACCGAAGGCAGTGCTCGACGTGCGCCCGCGCGGCGCGGTCGGGAACCGGGTGGCCCTCGGCCGCTTCGGCCAGCAGCTCGGTGAGCGCGTCACACCGCATGCGCGGACCCCTCGTCACGCCGGTTGAAGACCTGCTCGCGCAGACGGCGACGGGCTCGGTGCAGACGAACCTTCGCTGCGGTCGCCGAGATGCCGAGCTCGGCGGCGATCGACTCGTGGGGAAGGTCGTAGACGTCGCGCAGAACCACGACCGCACGGAGCCGGGGCGGCAGCTGGGCGAGGGCAGCCTCGAGCTGGCTGCGGGTGGCCGCGGCGTCGGCCCGCGCCTGGGGATCGGACTCGGGACGGGTGTCGATCACCGGCGAGTCGACGTCGAGCTGCTCGTGCTGGTGGCGCCGGCGACGCCCGACGTGCGTGGATGCACAGTTCGCAGTGATGCGGTACAGCCACGTCGAGAACTGCGCGTCGCCGCGGAACTGGCGCACGCCTCGATAGGCCCGGAGGTACGCCTCCTGCACCACGTCGCGAGCATCCTCCTCGTTGCCGGTCAACCGATAGGCGAGCGTGTACGTGTCCGCGTACGTGACTCGGACGAGCTCGTCGAAGGCCGTTCGGCTGCCGTCGCGAGCGTCGGCAACGAGCTGGGTGACCTCTGACGACTGCGTCACCGGTTGTGACCCCCCAACCCCATCGTGGGTTACTTGCCGAGTCCTACTTCAGGATCTTTACGACGCGGCCTGAGCCGACGGTGCGGCCGCCCTCGCGGATGGAGAACAGGAGCCCTTCGTCCATGGCGATGGGCTTGCCGAGCTCGACAGTCATGACCGTGTTGTCGCCGGGCATGACCATCTCGGTCCCCTCGGGCAGAGTGATCGAGCCGGTCACATCGGTGGTCCGGAAGTAGAACTGGGGCCGGTAGTTGTTGAAGAACGGCTTGTGGCGGCCGCCCTCGTCCTTGCCCAACACATACACCTGGGCCTCGAAATCGGTGTGCGGCGTGATCGAACCCGGCTTGCACAACACCTGACCCCGCTCCACCTCCTCCTTCTTCGTGCCCCGCAGCAACGCCCCGATGTTGTCGCCCGCATGGCCCTCGTCCAAGATCTTGCGGAACATCTCCACCCCGGTGCACACCGTCTTCTGCGTCGGCCGCAACCCGACGATCTCGACCTCGTCGCCGGTGTGCACGGTCCCCTGCTCCACCTTCCCGGTGACGACCGTCCCACGACCGGTGATCGTGAACACATCCTCGATCGGCATCAAGAACGGCTTGTCCAAATCCCGCTGCGGCTCAGGGATGTACTCATCCACCGCGTCCATCAGCTCGATGATCTTGGCCTGCCACTCCGGATCACCCTCGAGCGCCTTCAGCGCCGACACCCGGATCACCGGCAGATCATCACCAGGGAAGTCGTAGTTCGTCAGCAGCTCCCGCACCTCGAGCTCCACCAACTCCAACAGCTCCTCATCATCCACCGCGTCGGCCTTGTTCAACGCCACCACGATGTACGGCACCCCCACCTGACGGGCCAACAGCACATGCTCACGGGTCTGGGGCATCGGACCATCCGTCGCCGCCACCACCAAAATCGCCCCATCCACCTGCGCCGCCCCGGTGATCATGTTCTTGATGTAATCGGCATGCCCCGGCATATCCACATGCGCGTAATGGCGCTTGTCCGTCTCGTACTCCACATGCGCGATCGAGATCGTGATCCCCCGCGCCTTCTCCTCCGGAGCCTTATCAATCTGATCGAACGGCGTAAACGCCACATTCGGATTCTTCTCCGCCAACGTCTTGGTAATCGCAGCCGTCAACGTCGTCTTCCCGTGATCGATGTGACCCATCGTCCCCACGTTCACGTGCGGCTTGTTCCGCTCGAACTTCGCCTTGCTCATCGGGGGTCACCTCTCTGGTCGCGGGATCTGGGTAGCGGCGGTCGGACTCGAACCGACGACCACTCGATTATGAGCCGAGTGCTCTGACCAACTGAGCTACGCCGCCAGGCGTTCGGGCGCGGAACCGGCCCGGAGCCCTCTGTGGGAATCGAACCCACGACACCAGCCTTACCATGGCTGTGCTCTGCCGACTGAGCTAAGAGGGCGAGGCTCGGGTGCGTCCCGAAGCCGGGCCCGCATCCTAGCGAGCACACGACCTGGGCCAATCGGCTCAACTGGGCCTCCCTGCCTGCCGATTCGAAGGTTGGTGAAGTGCCAGCGAGTCATCATCGAGGCGGGCGGGGGCACCTTCACGCTCGACCTTCATCCCCGGTTGTCCGTCATCGCCGGTCTCGGTCCGGCCGAGCGTGACAGCCTCATCGGCGAGATCATCGGCGCACTCGGCGGGAACCGCACAGGCGTGCATCTCGAGCTCCGCGACGCGACGGGACGGCACCTCGCGGTCTTCCGCCCGAAGGGCGAGCGACACCGCGTGATCGACGTGACGAGCGCCGAGGACGTGAGCCACGAGTTCGTGAGTGCGGGGAGCCAGATCGACCTCCTGAGCCGGTCCGGGCTCGACGCCAACACCGCGCGGCGCTTCCTCATCGTCGGGCCCAACGACTTCGCCACTGTCGATCCGATCGGCGAGCGCATCACGCTCCTCGCCGCCGTCGACCAGCGGGCGCTGTGGGCCGCAGCCGAGCGGGTGACGGCCGCAGCCGACGACCCCGATCCTGAGCTGGCGCACACCGACGGCGTCGTCGAGACCCCCGAGGTGGTCGACAAGGTCGAGGAGCTGCACGACGAGTTCGAGGCGGCAGTCGCGAAGGAGAGCCAGATCCACCGGCTCACCTACCGGATCGCGGCGGGAACGGCCGTCGCTGCGGTACCGGCGGCGTTCATCGCCCCAGTGCTCGCGCTCCCTCTGCTCTTCGCGACCGGAGCGTCGATGGCGGTCTCGGTGGTGGCCGAGCGCCGCATCGCCCGCGCTTCACGCGCCGAGCAAGAGGCGCTTTCGGAAGCCGGTGCGCAGTCGTATCTCGGGTTCCACCTCGAGCGTGTCAACACGATGCTGTCGAGTGTCGAGACACGGAAGAAGGCGACGGCAGTCGCCGGCGACCACCGGCGGGCGCTCGACGCGTGGCGCGACGTCGCGGGCGACATCTCGCCGGAGTGGGCGCTCGCGCATCGCGAGGAGATCATCGCGGCGGCGCTCCTGCAGCGCGGCGCGAGCCCCTTGAACGGAACGCAGGAGACGTACGAGCCGGTCGAAGGCGGGCTCGCCGCGAACCTGGCGCACGCCCTCATCACGCACCTGTCCGAGGTTCGCAAGATGGGGCCCGAAGGCGAGAGCCTGCCTCTGCTCCTCGACGACCCCTTCATCAACCTCGATCCGTCGGTGAAGCCGGCACTGCTCGAGCTGCTGAGCCGTTCGGCGGGCAGCCCGCAGGTCATCTTCCTGACGAACGATCCAGACGTGTGCACCTGGGCGCGACTCGAAGCCCTCACCGGTGAGATCGGCATCCTCGAAGCGGCGCCGTCCACCGAAGAGAGCTCCGACTCGGTCGACTTCAGCGCGCAATCCTGATCACGCCGTCGATCGGGGCGCGCCGCCGTTAGCGTCTCGCGTCGTGCAGCTGCGCCTCGCCACGCTCGACGACGCCGAGGAGATGCGCACGATCTACAACCTCGAGGTCGAGACCTCGACGGCGACGTTCGACCTCGTGACCCGGTCCTTGAACGATCAACGCGCGTGGCTCGCCGAGCGGTCCGGTGCGCATGCCGCGGTCGTCGCAGTGAACGACGGGGAGGTCGTGGGGTTCGCCTCGCTCTCGCCGTACAAAGAGCGAGCGGCCTACCGCACGACGGTCGAGGACTCCGTCTACGTCCGTCGCGATCACCACGGCCAGGGCATCGGGAAGGCGCTGCTCGGCGAGATGCTCGACGTGGCCCGTCGTCACGGCTTCCATGCTGTGATGGCTCGCATCGAGGCGACCCGCGAGCCGTCCGTGGCGCTGCACCGCTCGTGCGGGTTCGAGCTGGTCGGCATCGAGCGTGAGGTGGGGCGAAAGTTCAACCGCTGGCTCGACATCGCGCTGATGCAACGCCTGCTGGACGGGTCTTGATCACTCTGGTCAGTCGCGAGAAGGGCCAGGCGCCGCCGCCACACATCGTGTGGGACGCGCTCACCGACCCGTTCGACCCGAGCATTCGACGCTGGCTCGAGCTGCTCCCGAATGAGGTACTGCCGGAGGTCATCGACGCGGTCCGTCCGCACCACATCGTCTGGACGTCACTGTGGCCCGATCGGCCGCGAGACCAGATCCGCTTCTCGATCGCGAGTGACGGGCGCAGTGGGAGTCGGGTGAAGTGGACGCTCGAGACACCGGACGAGCCACCCGACGAGGCAATCGTGCGCGACCGCCGCCGCCGGATCGACCTGCTCATCAATGGCAATCTCCGTGACTCCTTCGACCTCTGAGCCGGGAATGTCACACCCCCTCTTTATGATCTGAGTACTTCCCTTGAGTACTGCTGATCGTGATCGTGACCGTGAGGGCGCGTGGACGTCGCTGCGTTGTGGGAAGTCGAGCCTGAGTCGCTTGGTGATGGCGAGCTGACCGCGTGTGTGCGTGAGCTCGATGCGGTGCGCTCGCGTGCCGAGGCGGCGTTGGCGCGGGCGGTGGCGGTGTGGGACGCCCGCAAGGTGTGGGCGGACGATGGCGCGACGTCGGCAACGTCGTGGCTGGCGTATCGGTGTGGGCTGAGCCGGTCGTCGGCGGCGGTGCTGGTGCGCGCGGCACGAAGGTTGCGGTCGATGCCGGTAACCCGGGCGGCGAGCGAGAGTGGCGCGCTGTGCTTCGCGAAGGCGGTGTTGTTGGCGTCGGCGGCGCATCGCAGCGACAAGACGCTCGTGGTGTTCGCTCGTGACGAGCAGCTGCTGGTCGACCACGCCCGGCGGTTGACGGTGGATCAGACCGCGCTGATGTTGCAGCACTGGCTGCTGCGGGCTGACCCCGACGGCGGGTCGGGGCCTGAGGGTGATCGGCTGCACGTGTCGTCGACGTTCGGCGGCGCGACCGAGCTGGACGGCCACTACGACAGCGACGACGGCGAAGTCGTGCGCGCCGCGATCGCGGCCGAGTACGAACGACTGTGGCGAGCCGAGCGGGCGTCGGGCGGCCCGATGCGCACACCGGCGCAACGGCGGGCTGCCGCGCTGGCCGAGCTGGCCCGCCGGGCGGTCGGCGCCGAGCCCGGCCGGCCCACGATCGCGGTCACGATCGGGCTCGACGACCTCGAGGCACGGTCCGGTTCGGGCCGCGTCGACGAGACCGGCGTTGCGATCTCGGCGGAGGCTGCTCGGCGCCTGTCGTGCGACGCCAACGTGGTGCGAGTCGTGACCAACGGTGCGAGCGAACCCCTCGACGTCGGCCGTGCGAGCCGCACCGTGTCACCCGCCCAGCGCCGAGCCCTCACGATCCGCGACCGCGGTTGCGTGTTCCCAGGCTGTGACCGGCCGCCGGGCTGGTGCGACGGGCACCACATCCTGCACTGGGCCGACGGCGGGCCCACCGACCTCGCCAACCTGGCCCTCCTTTGCCATCACCACCACAAGGCCATGCACGAAGGGGGCTGGAGCATGGCGCGCGCCCCCGACGGCAACCTCGCGTTCACGCGACCCGACGGCGCGCCTCTGCTCGCCCAACGACTGGCGAGTTGAGGCGACGCGGGCGCCGGCGAGCGGTGACACGATGGGTCGATGGCAACGACACCGACTCGCGAAGACCAGTTCTCGTTCGGGTTGTGGACGATCGGGTGGCAGGCGCGCGACCCGTTCGGTGAGGTCACGCGTCCGCCGCTCGACCCCGTCGAGTCGGTGCACCGGCTCGCCGAGCTCGGCGCGTGGGGCGTCAGCTTCCACGACGACGACCTCGTGCCCTTCGGCGCGGAGAACGGCGAGCGTGAGCGGCTGATCAAACGCTTCCGCGCTGCGCTCGAGGAGACCGGGCTCGTCGTGCCGATGGTGACGACGAACCTGTTCTTCCATCCGGTGTTCAAGGACGGTGCGTTCACCAGCAATGACCGCTCGGTGCGCCGGTTCGCGCTCCGCAAGGTGATGCGCAACCTCGACCTCGCCGCCGAGCTCGGCGCGCAGACGTACGTGTTCTGGGGTGGGCGCGAGGGCTCCGAGACCGACGCCGCGAAGGACGTTCGGGCCGCGCTCGATCGCTATCGCGAGGGCCTCGACACGTTGGCGCAGTACGTGATCGACCGCGGCTACGGCATCCGGTTCGCGCTCGAGCCCAAGCCCAACGAGCCGCGGGGCGACATCTTGCTGCCGACGATCGGGCACGCGCTCGGGTTCATCAGCACGCTCGACCACTCCGACATGGTCGGCCTCAACCCCGAGGTCGGGCACGAGCAGATGGCCGGCCTCAACTTCGTCCACGGCATCGCGCAAGCGCTGTGGCAGGGGAAGCTCTTCCACATCGACCTCAACGGCCAGCGCGGGGTGAAGTACGACCAGGATCTCGTCTTCGGTCATGGCGACCTGATGAGCGCCTTCTTCCTCGTCGATCTGCTGGAGTTCGGCGGAGTCGGCGGCGGGCGCTCGTACGACGGCCCTCGGCACTTCGACTACAAGCCGCTGCGCACCGAAGACATCACGGGCGTGTGGCAGTCGGCAGCGGCGAACATGCGCACGTACCTGTTGCTGAAGGAGCGGGCCGCCTCGTGGCGGGCCGATCCCGAGGTGCAAGCGGCGCTCGCCGAGAGCAAGGTCCCCGAGCTCGCGCAGCCGACCCTCTGCCGCCGGTGAGTCGATCGACGACCTGCTCGCCGATCGCACTGCGTTCGACGACTTCGACGCGGACGCCGTCGGGGTCAAGGGCTACGGCTTCGTCCGCCTCAGCCAGCTCGCTCTCGAACACCTGCTCGGCGCGCGCTGAGCGCGGAGAGTCAGCCGATCGCCGGCGGCCTTGCACTGCTGCTCGAGGCCGCGACACACATCGTCGGCAGAGACGAGCTCGTCGTCGATCGGCACGTTGATGTTGTCGAGCGTGATCGCCACGGGGACGACCAGCACGGCGGGCACCTCGCGGCCTGACGCGATGTCCTTCACGGTGCTCGTCGTCGCCAGGTCCTGGCCGCGGGCCAGCGCGATCGCAGCGGCAGCGGCGGCGGCCGCCTCGGCTTTGACGGGCTTGTACACAGTCATGCACTGGTCGCCCGTGAGGATGTTGCGGAGACCGTCGACCGTCGCGTCCTGACCGGTGACGGGTACCTTCAGGTTGTTCTTCTGAAGGACTCCGATCACCGCGCCGGCGAGGAAGTCGTTCGGCACGAGGACGCCGTCCACCTTGCCGCCAGCGTTCGTGAGCATCTGCTCGAAGACCGGGCCCGCGCTCTGGGGGTCGGGAACGCTCTGCTCCCCGACGAGGGTCCAGTCACCCGACTCGAACTCGGGCTGGATGACCGAGTTGTAGCCCTGCGCGAGGAGCGGCGCGTTGAGGTCGGTCGGCGGACCGTTGAGCACGGCGATGGCTGGCTGCTTCGCGCCCGTCGCGTCGACGCAGTCGACGAGACCCTGGCCTTGTAGCTCGCCGACCTGGACGTCGTCGAACGACACGTATGCGGCGGCCGAGCCGTTCGGTGTGAGGCGGTCGTAGTCGATCGTCTTCACGCCGGCGTCGGCGGCCTTCTGCTCGATCGCCGCGCCGGACTCGCTGTCGAGGTTCACGATCAGGAGGACGTCGACGCCGTCGGTGATCATCTGATCGGCGACCGTCGCCATCCTGGCCGGATCGCCCTCGGCGTTCTTGATGTCGTAGTCAACGCCCGCGGCGTCGAACGCTTCGGCGAGGAACGGCCGATCGGCCGTCTCCCAGCGGAGCGACGACGTGGTGTCGGGCAGGATCACGCCGACCTTCTCGGTGGCCGAGTCGCCCGCACCGGTAGTCGCGGCAGCCTCACTGCCGGCTGTCGTCGCCGAGCTGCTCCCGCTGTCATCGCTGCATGCGGCAGCGAAGAGCGAGACCCCGAGCGCGACCGCGACGACCGCTATTCGGGTGTTGCGCACGTGGTCAACCTTTCCGGGCAGACCGAAGGGTCACCGACCTGGAAAACTGGTGGGCCGGGAAGGATTTGAACCTCCGTAGGCTTGCGCCGGCAGGTTTACAGCCTGCTCCCTTTGGCCACTCGGGCACCGACCCTCTGAGGCCGGTCACCCTAGCGAAATGAGGTTGAACCACCATGCCGACCTTCGATGTCGTCTCCGAGGTCGACAAGCAAGAGGTGCGCAACGCCATCGACCAAGCCCAGCGTGAGCTGGCGACGCGGTTCGACTTCAAGGGGTCGAATTCGTCGATCGAGGCGCACGACTTCGAGCTCACCCTGCGGTCGTCCACCGAGGACCGTCTGCGCGCGGTGCGCCAGGTCCTGGAGGAGAAGCTCGTGAAGCGCGGCGTGTCGATGAAGGCGCTCGAGTACGGCAAGGAGGAGGAGGCTGCGGGCGCCACCGTCCGTCAGACGGCGAAGCTGAACGCGGGCATCTCGTCCGACAAGGCCCGTGAGCTCAACAAGTTCATCAAGGAGCTCGGACTCAAGGGGATCCAGAGCCAAGCCCAAGGCGATCAGCTGCGCGTGACCGGAAAGAAGCGCGACGACCTGCAAGCGGTGATCGCGGCGCTCCGCGAGGGCGACTTCGGTGTCCCCCTCCAGTTCACGAACTTCCGGGACTAGTCCTCCTGAGGAGCCTCTGCCGCGCGGGTGCGGATCTCGTCGACGACCGTCGCGTCCGCGAGCGTCGTCGTGTCACCCAGGTCGCGACCCTCGGCCACGTCCTGCAGCAGACGGCGCATGATCTTGCCGCTGCGGGTCTTTGGCAGATCCGGGGTGAAGATCACCGTCTTCGGTCGGGCGATCGCGCCGATGTGCTGTGCGACGTGCCGGCGGAGCGCTTCGCCGTGCTCGACGCTGGGCTCCTCGCCGCCGCGCAACGTCACGAACGCGATGATCGCCTGGCCGGTGACATCGTCCTTCGCGCCGACGACCGCGGCCTCGGCGACCGTCGGATGAGACACGAGTGACGACTCGACCTCGGTCGTGGAGATGCGGTGGCCGCTCACGTTCATCACATCGTCGACGCGGCCGAGCAACCAGAAGTAGCCCTCGTCGTCGATCTTGGCGCCGTCGCCCGCGAAGTAGCGGCCCTCGAACCGGCTCCAGTAGGTCTTCTTGTAGCGCTCGGGGTCTCCGTAGATGCCGCGGAGCATCGACGGCCACGGGCGCGTGAGCGTCAGGTACCCGCCGCCGCGGTCGACGCGCTTGCCGTTGTCGTCGACCACCTCGGCGCCGATGCCCGGAAGCGGGAACGTCGCGGAACCGGGCTTCAACGTCGTCGCGCCGGGCAGCGGGCTGATCATGATGCCGCCGGTCTCGGTCTGCCACCACGTGTCGACGACCGGGCATCGCCCGCCGCCGATGTGCTGCCAGTACCACATCCACGCTTCGGGATTGATGGGCTCACCGACCGACCCGAGGAGCCGCAGCGTCGAGAGGTCGTGCTTCTCAGGCTCGGCCGCGCCCCACTTCATGAAGGTGCGGATCGCGGTCGGCGCGGTGTAGAGGATCGTGACGCCGTAGCGCTCGATGATGTCCCACCACCGGTCCTTGGCCGGATGGTCGGGCGTCCCTTCGTACATCACTGACGTCGCGCCGTTGCAGAGCGGGCCGTAGACGATGTAGCTGTGCCCGGTGACCCAGCCGATGTCGGCCGCGCACCAGTACACGTCTTCGTCCGGATGGAGGTCGAACACGTACTTGTGCGTGAACGCGACCTGCGTGAGATAGCCGCCGGTCGTGTGCATGATCCCCTTCGGCTTCGCCGTCGTGCCCGACGTGTAGAGCAGATAGAGGAGGTGTTCCGAGTCCATCGGTTCGGCCGGGCACTCGGCGGCCGCGTCGGCCATGAGCTCGTGGTACCAGTGGTCGCGTCCTGGCTCCATGTGCACGTCGTTCTCGGTGCGCCGCACGACGACGACATGCTCGATCGACGGCGTGTCGGCCACCGCGACGTCGGCGTTCGCCTTGAGCGGCACGACCTGACCGCGACGCCATCCGCCGTCGGCGGTGATGAGCACCTTCGCCTGCGCGTCGTTGATGCGGTCGGACAACGAGTCAGGTGAGAACCCGCCGAACACGACGGAATGCGGTGCGCCGATCCGCGCGCACGCGAGGAGCGCGATCGGGAGCTCGGGGATCATCGGCATGTAGATGTTGACTCGGTCGCCCTTCTGCACGCCGAGACCCTTGAGCGCGTTCGCGAACCGCTGCACCTCGCTACACAGCTCGGCGTAGGTGATCGTGCGGGTGTCGCCCGGCTCGCCCTCCCAATGAAACGCCACCTTGTCGCCGCGACCGGCCTCGACGTGACGGTCGAGACAGTTGTAGGAGACGTTCAGCGACCCACCGATGAACCACTTCGCGAACGGCAGCTGCCAGTCGCAGATCGTGTCCCAGTCCTTCGCCCACGTGAGCAGGTCGGCCGCTTGTCGCGCCCAGAAGCCCTGGTAGTCCGTGTCGGCCTCGTCGTAGAGGAACGTGCCGGCAGCGAGGCTGTGCTCCTTGAACCCGGCGGGCGGCGGGAACTTCCGGTCCTCGACGAGATAGTCCTCGATCGCCGGTGCGTGCTCGTCAGCCATGTGCGCGCTCCTGTTCTCTGGGCGCGGCGGACATTACCCGCGCGCTCAGGATCGGCCGTCAGTTGGCGATACTGATATGTGTCCTCTCCGCTGTTCGGGCAGCTTTCGACGCGGCTCGCGTCGGCCCAGAACGACGACGGCGGATTCGGACCCCGTCCGGGACTGCCGTCCGAGCCCGAGCCGACGGCGCTCGCGACCCTCGCGCTCGACGACACCGACGCCCGCGCCTGGCTCGCGTCGCATCAGCGAGCCGACGGCAGCCTCGCCCTCGTCATCGGAGACAAGGTCAACCCGCCCGACGACTCGGTCAACGACTCCGCGACGTCCCTCGCCGCCCTCGCGCTTCCCGCCGGCGCGGGACGTGAGGCAGCACTCGACCACGTGATGGCTCACCAGGCGATCAAGCTGACGTCGTCGAGCGACGTCGTCCCCCTCGATCCCGCGTACAGAGGGTGGAGCTGGACGCCGTTCACGTTCGGGTGGATCGAGCCGACGTCGCGCAACCTCCTCGCCCTCCAGATGCTGCGCCCCACCGCGACGGCCGAGATCAACGACGCCGTCGCTCTTCTCGCCGATCGCTCGTGCGTCGGAGGCGGCTGGAACTACGGCAATCGCGAGGTGTGGGACAAGGAGCTCGAGCCCTACGCCCAGACCACCGCGATCGCGCTCATCGGGCTGCAGGGCGCCGGCGCCCCGAAGGTCATCCAGGATGGCTACACCGTGCTTCGGCGCCTGTGGCCGGTGGAAGACGGCGGGATGTCGCTCGGCGTGTCCCTCATCGCTCTGCGGCTCGCTCCCGATGCCGATGACGGTGAGCGCTCCGATGTGGAGGCGGCGCTCTCGAAGTCGTTCGACACGACCGCGTTTCTCGACGACACGGTTGCGCTTGCGTGGGCAACCCTCGCAACAGGCGACAGCCTCGATGTGATCAGGGTTCCCCGCTGATGGCGATCAGCAGACGCACGTTCCTGATCCGCGGTGCAGAAGTGGGCGTCGGCGTCGCTGCGGTTGGCCTGGTCGGAGCGCGGCTCGTCCAGCGCGGCAACGACGACCCGGTGCTCTACCGGAAGGGTGCGTTCCCCGAGCCGGGCCACCCGAAGGTTGCGGTCGTGAAGCAGTCGAGCTACGGCAACGGGCTCGAGGCGACGGTGAAGGGCGGGCTCGAAGCGGTCGGAGCCGACGTCAACGGCAAGACGGTCCTCCTCAAGCCGAACCTCGTCGAGTACGACGCGGGCACTGTGATCAACACCGACCCGCGCCTCGTGCACGCGACGGTGCTCGCCCTGCGCCAGATGGGCGCGGCCTCGGTCACGGTCGGAGAAGGGCCGGGCCACCGCCGCGACACCGAGTACGTGGTTCGCACGTCCGGCTTGCTCGACGTCGTGCGCGACGTCGACGCGCCCTTCACCGACCTGAACACGGCCGGCGTCGTCCGCCAGACGCTCGACTCGTTCTACACACCCCTCGGTGAGATCTGGATGCCGCAGCCGATCGCAGAAGCCGACGTCGTGATCTCGATGCCGAAGATGAAGACCCACCACTGGGCGGGGGCGACGCTCTCGATGAAGAACTGCTTCGGTTGCATGCCCGGTCGGGTGTACGGCTGGCCGAAGAACGTGCTGCACTGGGCCGGCATCGAACCGTCGATCATCGACGTGTCGTCGGCCGTGCATCCCGAGTACCAGATCGTCGACGGCATCGTCGCCATGGAAGGCGACGGGCCCATCAAGGGCACGCCGAAGGACATGGGCGTGCTCGTGTTCGGCACCGACATGGTCGCGACCGACGCGACATCGGCGCGGCTCATGGGGTTCGATCCCGAGCGACTCGGCTACCTCCGCGAGGCCGGCACGTTCCTCGGCCAGGTGCACCTCGAGGAGATCGACCAGGTCGGCGAAGATCCCGAAGCGCTCGCGCAGGACTTCGCCGTGCTGCCGGTGTTCGACGGGCTCAAGGTCGGTGCGTCGCCGAACGGCAGCGGCACCGGCGGCGCCCAAGCCTGATTCAGAACGGGCTCAGGCCCATGCGGTTGCGCACCGACACCATCTCACCGAGATGGTTCAGGCCGTGGCCGATGTCCTCCCACGACACGAAGAACGACGCGGGCTTCCCGTCCCACATGCGGAACAGCCAAGGCGCTGCGCCTTCCCCGACACCAGCGAGCTCGCCGAGCCCCTTCGCCGCGTCGGGCACACCGTCGAGACTCTCGACATCGAGCTGCTCGAGGATTGCTCGGCAGCCCTGGGTCACCGCGTCCGCGTAGGCGTCGAGGTGCTCGAGCGCGAGCGCGTCGGTGAGGTCGAGCACCTCGGTCTCGCCGAGGCCATGGTCGGCGGGCACGCCGGCAAGTCCGAGCCGTGTCGCCCACTCGACGCGTAGCGGCGCGCGCCCGCCGATCACCGAGCACAGCGCGACGTCCTGATGCGAGGCCGCGTGGTACACGAGGTACGCGATCGAGCTGCCGCCTTCGCCGGGCCGCTCCTTCCACCGGTCGACGGGCACGATGTCGCGGACACTCTGGACGAACCGAGTGCGCACGCCGTCGTGTTCGGTGACGATCCACTCGCGCAGATCCATGTCGAGGACGCTATCGACGTCAGCCGAAGCCCGGGTGGTAGTGATGCCGCGAGGGGTCGACGAGGTCGGGCGACGTCGCCATGAAGATGTCTTGCTCGGCGATGACGAAGCCCTCGTCGAGCAGCGACCGCAGCACTGGGTTCGGCCCGGGGATGCCGGTGAAGAGCCGGTCGGCGCCTTGCGCTCCGGCGTACGCGAGCGCGGCGCGCATCGCATCAGCGGAGTCGTACCCGGGCAGGACAGCGAGCGTCAACAGGATCCACCGGTTCGGCGCCCATGGCTGGGGAGGCTCGAGGTAGGTGAAGCCGATCGCGCGGCCGGCGGCCACGATGCGGAGCGGTTGCGCGCGGCACCCCACCTCGTAGTACTCGTGATCGGTCGCGCGGTCGAAGCCGGTGGCGGCACGGTCGATGTCGACGAGCTCGACACGCGTCGCGGGCTCGACGGTGACCTCCGTGGGCGGGGTGACGCGGCGCGGGTCGCCGGACACGAAGTGGTACGGCCAGAGCGGATGCATGCCCGCTCGCGCGTAGAGGGGCAAGGCACGAGCGTCGATGGAGGCCGACGTCGTCATGATCGTCTTGCCGTCGAGCATCTCGTGCAGCAGCGCCTTGCCGACGCCCTGGCCCTGGTGCTCGGGCTCGACGAAGAGATCGGCGAGGCGGGTGACGCCTGAGCGTTCGACGATGCCACCGAACCCGATCGGTGCACCGTCGTCACTGAAGGCCATCACCATCCGACCGCTCTCGCGCAGGTGGCGGACGTGGTCCCACGCCAAAGGATCGAGCGGGAACGGCAAAGCGCTCCTGGCCCCGGCTTGGTCGGAATCAGAGCGCCACCAGATGCGGGCGGCGATCTCGTCGTCGACCGGCGACTCGGCGTCGTGGAGCTTCATCGAACCCACTCTGCAACAGTGAACCCGCCGAGGCCGCCGATATCGGTCAGCGCCTCGGCTTCCCGCACCCGACTGCGCCCCCGAATCGCCTCGAGACCACCTTCGGCAGCTCCGCGCTCCCACGCCGCCCGTCCGGCATCGACGAGCTCGTCGATGCCGTGCTCGGTCAGGAACGCGCGCTGGTCACGCACCGACACCGGCTCGCGCACCGCGGCGAGCTGATCGATCGCGACCTCGCAGGTGATGTCCTGCGAGCCGAGGTCGACGAGTGGGTCGCGACCGCGGTCGTGCCCGCGGTAGGTGCGCAACCAGTCGGTCCACGGGCGCCGGGCCATGTCCGCTGTCGTCGTCATGTAGTCGAACGCGACCACTCGTGGCGCCACCTCGAGCGCGTCGCGAAGCCAGCGTGCGGCGGCCTCCTGCCACGCGATGCGAGATCCCGTCACGACGTCGTCGCCGGTCGCCGGAGTGAGCGTCGTGGGCAAGAGCACCTCAGTGAGGTCTTCGTCGATGCCGACCTCCTTCCATGTCTCGTGAGCCCGTTCGAGCAGGCGGGTCGGAAGGTTGTCGAGCAGCTCGTTGGCGATCACGACATCCGCGCTCCCCGGCGGCGGGAGCGACTCGAGGCTGACCGCGAGCGGACCGTCCGGGACGGGTCGCGCGGGTGCCCCGTCTTCGTCGTCGGGATCGTGGCCGGCCGCGAACGCGTGCACGGGCAGCACGAGTGGAAGCCCGCGCGCGTGCTCGGCGCGCAACAGGGGCGATCGCTCGACGAGCACGTACCGCAACGCTCCGGCGCACGCCGGCGCAGCGGCGAGCACCGATCGCGCGAGCGTGCCGACCCCGGCTCCCGCCTCGACGACGACGAACGGACGCGGCGAGCCGAGCTCGACCCACCACCCGTCGAGGGCACGGGCGACCACCGCGCCGAACAGCGGCCCCACCTCGGCGCTCGTGATGAAGTCGCCGCGACGACCGGCTCGCCCGCCCGCCGCGTAGAACCCGGCCTCGGGGTCGTAGAGCGCCGCTTCCATCACCTCGTCGAACCGGAGCGGGCCGTGACGGGCGATGCGAGCCCGGAGGCGATCGGTGAGCGTTGCTCAGCTCCCGAGCGCGGCGAAGGAAGTGAGATCGGTGAAGTGCAGCACGAGCGACGGGAAGACCCCGATCAACACGACGAGCACGCTGGCGGCGCCGACCGTGAGGAGCAACGGCGCTGGGATGCGAATGGGAGTGACGTCGCCATCCGGGGCCGGCTCCATCCACATCTCCTTGGCGACCGCTGCGTAATAGAAGAGCGCGATCACCGAGTTGACGACGCCGACCACGGCGAGCGTGACGGCCCAGCCGCCGCCCGCGTCGAGCATCGACCGGAAGACGACGAACTTGGCGACCCAGCCCGCGAGCGGTGGTGTGCCCGCGAGGGAGAAGAGGAAGAACGTCATCGCCACGCACAGCGCCGGCGCGTACGAGAAGAGCCCAGCGAAGGACGAGATCTCGCCCGAGCGGGTCTTGCGGGCGACGACGATCACGACCGCGAACGCACCGAGGTTCATCACGGCGTAGATGACGAGGTAGGTGACGATCGCCGTGAGCGCGCTCTTGGCTGCCTCCGGGCTGTCGCCGGTCACCGCGAGCGGCATGAGCATGAAGCCGCCCTGAGCGATCGACGAGTACGCCAGCATCCGGATCATGTTCGTCTGACGGAGAGCGACGAGGTTGCCGACGGTCATCGAGAGCGCTGCGAGCACCCAGAAGATCGGTGCCCACACGTTGCTCTGCCCGAAGAACCCGACGAAGACCAGCTGCACCAACGCGACGAAGCCCGCCGCCTTCGACGCGACGGACAAGAACGCGGTGACCGGGGTCGGCGCGCCCTCGTAGGTGTCGGGCGCCCACGTGTGGAACGGGACCGCCGAGACCTTGAACGCGAACCCGACGATCACGAACAGGATCGCCAGCGTGGCGATCGGAGCGGTGGTCGGAGATCCGTCGAGCTTCTCGCCGATCGTCGAGAGCAGGGTCGAGCCGGTGACGCCGTAGAGCAGCGACATGCCGTAGAGCATCACGGCGGATGCGAACACGCCGAGCAGGAAGTACTTCATGCCGGCTTCGTTGCTCTTGAGGTCGCGCTTGCGCCATGCGGCGAGCATGTACGCGGGGATCGACAGCAGCTCGAGCGCGACGAACAGCGACACGAGGTCGCGTGACGACGAGATCACGACCATGCCGAGGATCGAGCAGAGCAGCAGCGTGTAGTACTCGCCCTCGTAGTAGTCGCCCTCGTCGATGTAGTTGGTCGAGATCAGGACGACCGCGTAGCCGCTGATGATGAACAGGCCGGTCACCACGAGCGAGAAGTTGTCGACGACGAAAGCGCCGCCGAACATCGACCGATCGCCGCCGTCGACCGCGAGCGTGAGCACGGGGATGAACGAAGCGAGCAGCCCGAGGCCTGCGATCGACGACGTCGCCCACTTCTGGCGCTCGTCGAGGAAGAGGTCGACGAGCAGCAGCACGACGATCGCGGCAGTGAGCACGATCTCGGGCGCGAGGGCGTGGTAGTCGACGTTGGGTTGAACCCATGTGCTGGCCTGAGCCAGGAGGTGCACCGGTCAGCCTCCGAGCGCGCGCAGCGCGCTGCCGACGGCGTCGTCGGTCATGCCGAAGATGAGGTTGGGAAAGATGCCGAACACGACGATGCCGACGAGCAGTGGCGTCCACGCGAGCCACTCCGGCAGCGTCACGTCGTGTGCCGGGTCGTGGGCGACGGTCGGGCTCTCCTGGCCGAACGCGACGCGCTGGTAGAGCCACAGGAGGTACGCGGCCGCGAGCACGGTGCCGACCGCGGCGATGACCATGTAGGTGCGGAAGACGCCCTCGCTCAGCCCCGCCGCCGGTTGGTACGACGCCAGGATCGACGGGAATTCGCCCCAGAAGCCGGCCAGGCCCGGCAGACCGAGCGAGGCCATCGCACAGAACCCCAGGATCCAGGCGAATCGGGGGATGCGCAGGAGCAGCCCACCCATGTCGCTGATGGCCAACGTGTGGTAGCGCTCCTTCACCGAGCCAGCGAGGAAGAAGAGCATGCCGGTGATGAGGCCGTGGGCAACCATGCCGAACACGGCAGCGTTGAGGCCGAAGCTCGTGAGTGTCGCGATCCCGAGCATCACGAAGCCCATGTGCGCCACCGACGAGAACGCGATGAGTCGTTTCATGTCGGTCTGCGCGAGGCAGCACAGCGCGCCATAGATGATGCCGATCACGGCGAGCAGCCCGATCCATGGCGCCCACGAGATCGCCGCGTCCGGGAGGATCGGGATGGCGATGCGGATGAAGCCGTACGTGCCGAGCTTGAGGAGGATCGCCGCCAGGAGCACCGAGCCGACCGTCGGCGCCTGAGTGTGGGCGTCGGGCAGCCAGGTGTGGAAGGGGAACATCGGCACCTTGATGGCGAAGCCGATGAAGAGGCCGGCGAAGATCACGAGCTGCGTGCTGTGGGTGATCGTCGACGTGTGCGCGGCCAGGTACTCCATCGAGAAGCTCTGGCCGCCGGTCTTGAAGAAGAGGGCGAGGAAGCTCAGCAGCATCAGCGCCGACCCGAACAGCGTGAAGAGGAAGAACTTGATCGCCGCGTACTGACGCTGCTCACCGCCCCACACGCCGATCATGAAGTACATGGGCAGCAGCACGACCTCGAAGAAGACGAAGAACAAGATGAGGTCTTGCGCCACGAAGGTGCCGTTCATGCCGATCTCGAGCACCAGGATCAAGATGAAGAACGCTTTGAGGTTGCCCGGCTCGGGGATGTGATCCCAGGAGTAGATGAGGCACAGCACGACCATGACCATCGACAGGATGAGCAGCGGCAGCGAGATGCCGTCGATGCCGATGAAGTACCGGCTGTGGATCACGTCGATCCAGGGCTTGTCCACGACGAACTGCAGCTCGCCCGACCGGTCGTAGTCGAATGCCGCCAGCAGGTAGATGCCGACGCCCAGCGAGGCGACTGCTGCGACGAGCGCAGTCACCTTGAGCGCGAGCTCTTGCTGCTTCGGGATGAACAGCATCGCGACCACGCCCACCGCGGGCAGGAACACCGCGAGTGTGAGTGCCCAGCTGTCGAAGTTCATGCTCTCTCGGCTCCTAGACGAAGATCACGAGGGTCAACGCCCCGATGGCGGCAGCGCCGAACAAAAGCGCGCCGTACTGCTGGACCTTGCCTGACTGCAGCAACCGCAACACGCCTCCCGCATCCTCGGCCGCCTCGCCGGCGCCGTTGACGCCGCGGTCGACGACACCCTGGTCGACGCGCTTGTAGACGAAGTTGCCGACCTCGCGTGTCGTCGTCGCGGTCTGGTTGACGATCGCGTCGATGACGTTCTGGTTGAACCAGTACGCGCCTCGTGCGATGGGGCCGCTGATGCCCGCCACGATGATGTTCTCGTAGAGGTAGTCGAGGTAGTACTTGTTGACGAGGAACAGGTAGCCGGCGCGGGCGACCTTGCTGCGTTCGGTGAGGCCCTTGAGGAACGCGAAGCTGTTCGCCATCAAGTAGTAGACCAACCCGATCGCGCCGGCCACGAGGCAGACCGACAAGATCGCCTTGCCGTAGGCAAAGGTGGCGCGCCCGAGCTCCGGCTGACCCGTGCTCGGCTCGAACCACTCGCTGAACTTCTCCGTGTGGAACGGCCAGGCGGCCCAGTTGAGGAAGCCGGCCACCGTCGAGAGCACGGCGAGGATGATCAGCGGCACGGTGAGCAGCAACCCCGACTCGTGCGGCCCAACGTGCGCGTGCTCCTCGGCGTGCTCGACCTCGACCTCGTGCGCGGTCACATGCGTCTCGTGCTCGTGGTCGGCCTCGTCCGAGCTGGCGTGCCCGCCCCGGTACTCGCCGAAGAACGTGAGGTACACGCAGCGGGTCATGTACGCCGCCGTCAGGAAGGCACCGATGAAGCCGATGACGGCGAACCAGATGAAGCCGTTCGCGTCCGCGTTGGCGAGGATCTCGTCCTTCGACCAGAAGCCGGCGAACGGGAAGAAGCCGACGAGGGCGAGCGTGCCGATGATGAACGTCCAGAACGTGATCGGCATGTACTTGCGGAGGCCGCCCATGTCCTTCTTCATGTCGAAGGAGTGGTGGCTGCCGGAATGGCTCACCGAGCCGGCGCCGAGGAACAACAGCGCCTTGAAGAAGGCGTGGGTGAAGATGTGGAACACGCCGGCCGTCCAAGCGCCGACACCGAGCGCCATGACCATGTAGCCGAGCTGGCTGACCGTCGAGTACGCCAGCACCTTCTTGATGTCGTTCTGCACGAACGCGAGAAGCGCGGCGATGAGGATCGTGATCCCGCCGATGATCGCCATCGGGTTCATGCCGCCCGACGAGATCTTGAAGCCCTCGAAGAACACGGGATAGAGGCGGGCGACCAGGTAGACGCCGGCGACCACCATGGTCGCGGCGTGGATCAGCGCGGACACGGGGGTCGGGCCTGCCATCGCGTCGGGCAACCACGTGTGCAACGGGAACTGGCCGCTCTTGCCGATGACCGCGACGAAGAGGGCGATCGCGCCCATCAGCAGCAGGAGATGCGACACCTGACCGTCGACGATCTTCGTGTTCGTCTCGATGATGCTGAAGGTGCCGGTGCCGAAGAAGACGATCGAGACCCCGACGAGCAGGCCGATGTCACCCGTTCGAGTGGTGAAGAAGGCCTTCAGCGCGGCGCGGGCGTTCGGGTACTCCTCCCACCAATGCCCGATCAGCAGGAACGAGCAGAGACCCATGAGCTCCCAGCCGAGGATCATCTGGATCGTGCTGACCGACGTGACCAGCGTGAGCATGCCGCAGGTGAAGAGGCTCAACGCTGCGTAGTAATGCGTGAACCGGCGGTCGCCGCGCATGTACTCGAGCGAGAAGATGTGCACGAGCAACGAGATGATCGTGACCATCACGAGCATGGCCACGACGAGGCCGTCGACCTGGGAGCCGATCGGCCAGCGCACGCCGCCGATGTCGAACCAGTTGACCGACTTGATGATCGGCGCGACGACCGGACGCTGATGCTCGGCTTCCGCGATGGGAGCGATCACTGTGCGCCCGAACGCGGCGAGCAGTCCCTCCTCGGCGTCCTTCGCGTCCTCGACTCGCTGGATCCACTGGAACGCGGTGCAGAGGGAGAGGACGAACGACGCGCCTATCGCGGTGACGCCGATCTCGGATCCCTTGAACGGCAGGCGCTTGCCGAAGAGGATGATCAGCCAGAACGAGACGGCCGGGATGAGCGGGATCAGCCACGCGTGCTCCATGAACCACATGGCTCAGCCCTTCATCGCGTCGAGCTCGTTGAGAGCGATGCTGCGACGGTTGCGATAGATGAGCAGGACCAGGGCAAGGCCGATGCCGACCTCAGCGGCGGCGACTGCAATCACGAACAACGCGAACACCATGCCGTTCACGTCGCTGCCGTTGTTCAACGCGAACGCGATGAGGTTGATGTTCACCGCGTTCAAGATCAGCTCGATCGACATCAGCACGAGCACCGCGTTCTTGCGGGCGAGCACGCCGTAGACGCCGGTCGCGAAGAGGAACGCGCCGAGCAGGAGGAACTGGTTGATCAGCACGGCCGGCTCAGTCCCTGCGGGCCAACACGATGGCCCCGATCAGCGCGGCGGTGAGGACGACGGACAGCACCCAGAACGGGATGAGGTAGGTGGAGAAGATGCTGTCGCTGACCTGCTGGGTCGTCGCGACAGCGGGGTCCTTCGGCAGCTGGTCGTCGCCGAAGGCGTCGATGAGCACGTAGCCGAGCGTTCCGGCGAGCACGAGCGCGACGAGGAGGGCGACCGGCCATTGCCGGTTGTTCAGGTCGTCGGCGCGGCCGATGCGGGCGCGGGTCAGCATCGTGCCGAAGAGGAACAGCACGATGATGGCGCCGACGTAGATCAGCACCTGAGTGACCGCGACGAACTCCGCGGCGAGCAACACGTACTGCGCCGCCGCTCCGCCGAGGACGACGACCAGCCAGAGTGCGGCGTGCACGACGTTGTTCGTCGTCACGACGCGGATCGCCCCGATGGCCATGGCAGCCGCGATGATGCCGAAGGCGATGTTCTGGGCGACCACGACTACTTCTTCTTCACTTCTGCGCCGGCTTCGAGCGCCGGCGCTTCGGGGACTGTCTCCATCCACTCGCTGAGGCGTTCCTTGTCGTGGAGCAGGTCGGCGATGCGGGGCTCGGAGTACTCGTACTCGGGGCTCCAGAACAGCGCGTCGAACGGGCAGACCTCGACGCAGATGCCGCAGTACATGCAGAGCGCGTAGTCGATGTCGAAGCGGTCGAGCTTGCTCACGGTGCGGGGCTTGCCACCGGCGCGCCGCGGCGGCGCCTTCTCCTTGTGGCCCTCGATGTAGATGCACCAGTCGGGGCAGCTGCGCGCACACAGCATGCAGACGGTGCAGTTCTCCTCCTTGAGGGCGATGACGCCCCGCGCGCGGATCGGCGGCGTCTCCTTCACGTGCGGGTACTGGACGGTGGCCGGGCCCTTCACGACGGTCTTGGTGAGCTCCTTGAACGTGACGCTCAGACCCTTGAGGAGACCGCCAGCCTTGGGTGCCATCAGAACGCCACCTTGAAGATCGCCGTCACCATGATGTTGGCGAGCGAGATAGGGATGAGGACCTTCCACGCGAACTGCTGCAGCTGGTCTTCACGGAACCGGGGATAGGTGAACCGCACCCAGAAGAACACGAAGGCGATGATCATCATCTTCGTGAAGAGCACGAGCGGGCCGATGATGTTCATCGCGTCGTTGTCGATGCTGATGAACGGCACTGCCCAGCCGCCGAGGAACATCGTGGCCGCGAGGGCGGCGAACGCGCCTGCGGCGGCGAACTCTCCGATGAAGAAGAGCAAGAAACGGAAGCCGCTGTACTCGGTGAGGTACCCCGCAACGAGCTCGGACTCGGCCACCGGCATGTCGAACGGCGTCTGAGTGAGCTCGGCCTGCGCGGCGATGAGGAACACGACGAACGCCACGAACTGTGTGAGGACGTAGGGGTTGCCGACACCGCTCCA
Organism: uncultured Acidimicrobiales bacterium; assembly: GCA_963802505.1. Classification (GTDB taxonomy): domain Bacteria; phylum Actinomycetota; class Acidimicrobiia; order Acidimicrobiales; family DATKAS01; genus DATKAS01. The sequence goes on from CAWDJB010000002.1 coordinate 896,986, forward strand.
GCCGAAGATCGAACCTTCGTTCTGGGCCACGACCATCTGCTGCAGGTTCAGCGTGCCCGCCTGGATGACCACGCCGACGACCGCGAGCACCATCGGGAGCTCGTAGGCGATGAGCTGCCCGGCGGCCCGGAGGCCGCCCATCAACGAGTACTTGTTCGCGCTCGCCCAGCCCGCCATCAAGATGCCGAGCACCGAGAGCGACGAGACCGCGAGCGCGAAGAAGATGCCGGTCGAGTAGTCGGCGAACACCGCGTCGGGCCCGAACGGGATGACGAGGTAGATGAGGAACGTGCTGATGAGGACGACGATCGGCGCGATGCCGAAGATGAACTTGTCGGATCGATCGGGGCGCAGGTCCTCCTTCTGGAGGAACTTCCCGACCTCGGCGAAGAGCTGCATCGAGCCGTAAGGGCCGGCCTCCATGGGGCCGAGGCGGCTCTGCATGAAGCTGACGGCCTTGAAGAGATAGAGGTAGACGATCGTGCCAGCGGGGAGTAGGACGGCAACGAGCACGCCGAGGACGCGCAGAAGCGACTGGCCCCAGTAGGGGATGTCGGCCGCGAAGACCCCACCTTGGAGCAGCGAGTGCATCAGCGGTCGATGTCCCCCAGGATGAAGTACAGGCTCGCCAGGATCGTGATGACGTCGGGCACGTAGACGCCCTTCAGCAGCCATGGCGTGATCGAGATGTTGCTGAACGACGCCGAGCGGATCTTCACCCGGAACGGACCGAGGTCACCCTTGCTGACGACGTAGTAGCCCATCTCGCCGAGCGGGTTCTCGGTCGAGACCCACGCCTCGCCCGCGGGCACCTTGATGATGCGGGGGACCTTCGCCATGATCGAGCCGCTCGGCAGGCCGTCGAGGAGCTGGTCGACCATCCCGCACGCCTCGCGCACCTCCTGTAGGCGCACCCAGTACCGCGCGAACGAGTCGCCGTCGGGATGGGTCCAGACCTTCCAGTCGAGGTGCTTCCACGCGAGCGGGAGGTCGCTGTCGCGCCGCAGGTCCCAGTCGACGCCCGACGCGCGGATGTTCGCGCCGGAAAGGCCGTACGAGAGGCCGATGTCCTTCGGGATGACGCCGATGCCGCGGGTGCGGTTCTGGAAGATGGTGTTGCCGACGAGCAACTCGTCCATCTCGTCGCAGAACGCACGGATCTTGCCCATCACCGACTTGCACTCGTCGGCGAAGCCCTTCGGCAGATCGTCCTTGAGGCCGCCGATGCGATCGAAGTTCGGGTGGAACCGACCGCCGGTGACGCTCTCGATGAGGTTGAGGACGTACTCACGATCGCGGAACGCGTAGAACACCGGCGTCAGCGCGCCGAGCTGCACGCCCATGTCGCCGAGGAACAACGTGACGTTCGCGATGCGGCTCAGCTCGAACAGGAGCGTGCGGATCCACTGGGCGCGCGGTGGCGCCTCGATCTCCATCAGCTTCTCCGCGGCGAGGATGAACGGCACCTCGTTCGCGAAGCTGCCCAGCCAGTCGATGCGGTTGATGAGCGTCGTCACCTGCGGGAAGGTGCGCACCTCGGTCAGCTTCTCGTAGCCGCGGTGCATGTAGCCCATGACCGGATCGGCCCACACCACCTGCTCGCCGTCGAGCCGGGCGATGATGCGCAACGTGCCGTGCGTCGCGGGGTGCTGCGGCCCGATGTTCAGGGTCATGTCCTCGGTCTGCAGCTCGACGTTGACGCGGGCATCCGCGGCCTGTGCCGCGATGTAGGACAGCTGCTGGCGATCGCTGACGACGGTCACGACGTTGCTCCCGCTTCGGGCTCCGCGTCACCTTCGTCGTCGTCGCCCGCTGGCAAGGGCTCGACGTCGACGATGCCCGGCCACGGCTTCACCATGCGAGCGATGAGCGGGAAGTCCTTGCGCAGCGGATATCCCTCGAAGTCGCCCGGGAGGTAGATGTGGTGGAGGTACGGGTGCCCGACGAAGTCGATGCCGAACATCTCCCACGCCTCACGCTCGTGCCAGTCGGCGCCGGGATAGATCGGAGTCCACGACGCGATCCGCAGGTCGTCGTCCGGAAGGTCAGCCTTCAGCGTGATGCCGACGTGCGACGTCGGCGAGTGCACCCGCGCGAAGACCTGAAACCGGGTCGCTCCCCCTGCGACACCTTGCACGATCTCGGTGGAGCGCTCGGGCGGCGGCTCGGTCGGGTCGTCCTCGCCGCGGCCCCACGGCGACGGCTTCCAGTCGAGGGCCGAGAGGAACCCGAAGTACGTGCAGCCGAGCGCGTCACGCACTGCCCGGCCGGCCTCGACCCACGCAGCCGTGTCGACCCGCACCCAGATGTCGTCACCGGGCTTGATGACCGAGTCGACGAGCGCGTCGCCGAGCTCGGTGGAGAGCGAGGCCTTCATCGCCTCGCGTCGCTCGTCGACCGGCGGCGCCTCTGGGGCGGTTTCGGTGTCAGCCGCTGACGACAATCGGCTCACCCCTCCAGCGCTCGGCCATGTCCTCGTTCTTGATGCGCTGCTGCAGCAACACGATCCCCTCGAGCAGCGCCTCGGGCCGCGGCGGGCAGCCCGGCACGTACACGTCGACGGGGATGATCTGGTCGACGCCCTTCGTCACCGAGTACGAGTCCCAATACGGGCCGCCGCAGTTCGCGGACGAGCCCATCGAGATCACGTACTTCGGGTCGGGCATCTGCTCGTAGAGCCGCCTGATCGCCGGGGCCATCTTGTCGGTGACCGTGCCGGAGATGACGACGAGGTCGGCCTGGCGGGGGCTGGCCGGCAGCGGGATCACGCCGAGGCGCATCACGTCGTAGCGCGGCGACCCGAACGCGGCGCCCATCTCGATCGCGCAGCACGCGAGTCCCCATTGGTAGACCCACATGGAGTACGACCGACCGAGGTTGAGGAGGTGGCTGAGCGGCTTGGGCAGCCGGCCGCGGTCGACTAGGCCCACCGCAGCACCCCCTTGCGCCACGCGTAGAGCAGGCCCAGGGCGAGGATGAAGATGAAGACGAACATCTCGGCGAGGCCGAAGCCGCCGTAGACCTCGAGCTGCGTGGCCCACGGGAAGATGAAGACAGCCTCGACGTCGAACATCACGAAGAGCAGGGCGAAGACGTAGTACCGCACCTGGCTCTGCGACCAGCCGTCACCCACGGGGTCGACGCCGCTCTCGTACGGGATGGCCTTCTGGACGCTCGGGCGTCGGGGTCGCAGGAGGCTGCCGAGCCCGAGGAGCACCGCCACGAGACCGACCGCGGCGGCGATGAAGATGGGCACGAGGAGGTAGCCCCGAAGGAACTGGGACATCGCGGGGGGACTCTATACGCGTCCCCTTCAGCCTCCCGAAGCCGGGGTCACGGCGCCTCGATCAGCGAGAGCTTCGCGAGGAACCCCGTGACGCATGTGCCCGGGGATTTCGCCGAGGGCGCTCGGGCTGACGCGACCGATTGACCGCCGACGGCTTCGGTGACGCGGGCTTGGCAGAGGTCATCGGCACCGGCCTCGCCGAAGGCGCCTGCGGCGGTCCCGCGAGCTCCTGAAGCAATGAGTGCCCCGGGGTGACCTTGGTGGTCGTCGGATGGACACGAGCGAGACGAGCGAGCGCATGCACGCCCTTGACCTGCTCGGGCGTCGCGACGGTGACCACGATCCCCGAAGCACCGGCGCGCGCAGTGCGTCCCGAGCGGTGGAGGTACGCCTTGTGCTCCGCCGGCGGGTCGACATGGACCACGAGCGCGATGTCGTCGACGTGGATGCCTCGCGACGCGATGTCGGTGGCGACGAGCACGCGAGCCGACCCGTTCGCGAAGGCGGCGAGGTTGCGCTCACGAGCGGCCTGGGCGAGGTTGCCGTGCAGCTCGGTGGTCGGGATGCCGGCCGCCGAGAGCCGCGCGGCGAGCTTCTTGGCGCCGTGCTTCGTGCGGGTGAAGAGGAGCGCTCGCTGATTCCCAGACGCGAGCTGGTGCACGATCGCAGGCTTGTCGCCGGTCGAAACGGTGAGCACGTGATGGTCGAGCTCGGGCGGTGCGCTCGCCTCGCTGTCGACGGCGTGGGTCACGGGATCGTTGAGATACCGGCGCACGAGGCCGTCGATCCCGTGATCGAGCGTCGCCGAGAAGAGCAGGCGCTGGCCGCCCTTCGGCGTCTGGTCGAGCAGTCGCTGCACCGCGGGGAGGAACCCGAGGTCGGCCATGAGGTCGGCTTCGTCGACGACCGTCACCTCGACGCGGTCGAGGCGGCAGTGGCGCTGGCGGATGAGGTCTTCGAGGCGGCCGGGGCATGCAACGAGCACGTCCGTGCCACGACGCAGCGAGTCCACCTGAGGGCGCTGGCCGGCGCCGCCGATCACTGTGGTCACATTCAGCGACAGCGCTCGGGCGAGCGGCGTCAGGGCGTCTGCGACCTGGTTGGCCAGCTCTCGCGTGGGCACGAGCACGAGCGCGCGGGGCCGTGACGGCTCACGCCGCATCTTGGAGGTGGCGAGGGCCGCGAGCATCGGAAGTCCGAAGGCGATCGTCTTGCCGCTGCCGGTGCGGCCGCGTCCGAGGACGTCACGGCCGGCGAGCGAGTCGGGCAACGTGGCGCTCTGGATCGGGAAGGGAGTCGTGATGCCGCTCCGATCGAGGGCAGTCACGAGAGGCGCGGGCACACCGAGGTCGGCGAACCCGGCAAGGGGCGAGGTCATGAAAGTGAGGTTCCTTTTCGGTTGCGGATGGCCGTTGATGCATGGCCAATCGCTTCGAAAAGCGGGAACCTGCGCCTGAGCGCTGCACTCGACCGCGGATGCTCGACGAGCACACCGCGTCATCACCTTACCGGAGGTTCGCCGTCGCTCCTCGTCAGCGGCCGGCGACGAGCACGGGAACGGCATCGCGAGCGAAGTCGATCACTGCACTCGGAGCGATGCCGACGACGATCGTGAACGCAAAGGCGACGGCGAGGCCGAGCGCGGCGGTGCCGGGCACACCCACCTTCGGGCCGGTCGGCGCGACTTCGCCCTCCGGCTCGGAGAGGTACATCGCCACGATCACGCGGAGATAGAGGAACGCGGCGATCACGGCCGAGACCATGGCGATGACGCCGAGCGCGTAGGACTCCGAGTCGACGGCCGCCTCGATCACATAGAACTTCGCGAAGAACCCCGAGGTGAGCGGCACGCCCGCCTGCGCGAGCAGGAAGACGGTGAAGGTGAACGCGAGCGCGGGGCGCCGGCTCGAGAGCCCTCGGAACGTCGAGATGTCGTGGCTGCCGTCGCTCGCAGGGCCGACGATGGCGACGATGGCAAACGAGCCCAGCACCATGAACGTGTAGGCCAAGAGGTAGAAGAGCGCCGCCGCGGTGCCCTGCGCGCTGGCCGCCTGCACGCCGACGAGGATGAAGCCGGCGTGGCTGATCGACGAGTAGGCCAGCATGCGCTTCACGTCGGTCTGGATGACGGCGAGCACGGAGCCGACGACCATGCTGAGCACGGCGAGCACCCACACGACCGGCGTCCAGTCGTACTGATAGGTCTCGAAGGCGACGGAGAAGACCCGCAGCAGGGCGGCGAACGCGGCGGCCTTCGCGGCCGAGGCCATGAAGCCGGTGATCGGCGTGGGCGAGCCCTGGTACACGTCGGGCACCCAGCTGTGGAACGGCACCGCCGCCACCTTGAAGCCGAGACCGACCAGCAGCAGTGCGAGGCCGGCGAGCATCAGCCCGTTCTCGAGCAGCACGTTGTCGGTGAGGAACTGCTCGATCGTCACGAGGTTCGTCGACCCGGTGGCGCCATAGACGAGCGCGATGCCGTAGAGCAGGAACGCGGACGACATGCCACCGAGCACGAAGTACTTGATCGCAGCCTCTTGCGACTCGCGCCTGCGCAAGTCGGTCGCCGCGAGCACGTAGAGCGCGATCGACAGCGTCTCGAGTCCGAGGAAGAGCACGATCAGGTCGTTCGCCGAAGCCATCACGATCGCGCCGGTGGCCGACAGCAGCATGAGCACATAGGGCTCGCAGCCCTCGATGCCGCTGCGTGCGAGCTGGGAGTCCGCGAACAGGGCACCGAGGATGAGCGCGATCGCGGTGAGCACCATGAAGAACACGGCGAACCCGTCGAGACCGAGCGCGCCGGCGATCACCGACGTAGGCCCGCTGTCCTGCACGTCGCTCCACAGGAATGCAGCGTCGACGAGCACGGCGGCCGCGATGGCGACGGTCGCCCACGCGTAGGTGCCCCGGGGAAGGCGCTTGGGGACGAGCGAGGCGACGACCATGAGCAGGAGGGCGCCGCCGACGAGGATCAGCTCGGGGACGACGGCGTACCACTCGATCGGCGGAGTGCGGAACGTCGCGGCCTGCGCGAGGACGTGCAACACCGTCAGTTCCCCGTCCCGCTCGCCTGACTCGGCTCGGTGAAGCTCGGCACCTGATCCTCGATGTGCGCGATCAGCTTGTCGACCGACGGCTCGATGCGCTCGAGCATCGGCTTCGGGTACACGCCGAGGAACACGATCAGCCCGATGAGCGGGATCATCGTCATCCACTCGCGGATGTTCATGTCCTTCATCGATGCGTTGGCTTCGTCGGGCTCACCGTGGAAGACGCGCTGGTAGGCCCACAGCAGGTAGAGCGCAGCGAGGATGACGCCTGTCGTGGCGACGACCGTCCACCAGCGCGCGCTGAGGAACGAGCCGATGAGGATCAAGAACTCCCCGACGAAGCCGTTGAGCCCGGGCACCCCGATCGACGACAGCATCACCAGCGTGAAGATCGCGGCCATGAACGGAGCGGCCTTCTGCAGGCCGTTGAGCTGGGCGATCTCGCGCGTGTGCCGGCGCTCGTAGATCATCCCGACGAGGAGGAAGAGCGCTCCGGTCGAGATGCCGTGGTTGATCATCTGGGCGACGCCGCCGGTGACGCTCTGCGTGGTGAGCGCGAACGTGCCGAGGATGATGAAGCCGAGGTGCGCGACCGACGAGTACGCGACGAGCCGTTTGAGGTCGCGCTGCATCGTGGCCACGATCGCCCCGTACGTGATGCCGATCACGCCGAGGGTTATGAGCACCGGCGCGAAGTACACGGTCGCTTCGGGGAAGAGGTAGAGGCCGTACCGGATGAACCCGTAGGTGCCGAGCTTCAACATCACGGCAGCCAGGATCACCGAGCCGGCCGTGGGCGCGTTGGTGTGGGCGTCGGGAAGCCAGGTGTGCACGGGGAACAACGGCACCTTCACGGCGAACGCGATCGCGAACGCGACGAACAGCCACCGCGCCGCGCCCTGCGAGATGCCGGGGTTCTCGGCGATGGCGACCACGTCGAACGTGAACGCCCCGCCCGTGCCCCGCTGGTGGAGCACTGCCGTCGCGATGATGCCGACCAGCATGAACGCCGATCCGAGCATCGTGAACAGGAAGAACTTGGTGGCGGCGTACACCCGGTCGCCGTGGCCCCACTGCCCGATGATGAAGTACATCGGCACGAGCACGATCTCGAAGCAGATGAAGAAGAGGAAGAGGTCGAGCGAGAGGAAGGTGCCGATGCAGCCCGCCTCGAGCAACAGCATCCAGGCCATGTAGGCCTTCTCGTTGCCGTGCGCGTCGACGCCGAAGAGCGCGATCGGGAAGAGAACGCCGGTGAGCACGACGAGGAAGAGCGAGATCCCGTCGACGCCGAGGTGCCACGAGATGCCGAACGACGGGATCCACTCGTGGAACGAGACGAACTGGAAGCCGCCGCTCGACTGATCGAAGCCGACGAGCAGCGCGATGCTCAGCGCGCCGGTGAGGACGGCCGCGGCGAGACCGAAGACCCTCACGACGTCGAGTCGGCGGGTGGGGAGCAGCGCGACGATCACCGCCGAGATGGCGGGAGTGAGCACGAGCGCCGTGAGGATCGGGAAGTCCATCAGACGCTCACCCGGGAGAAGAACCATGCGAGCAGCAGCACCGCGCCGGCAGCGATGCCCAGCGCGTAGCTGCGGACGTAGCCCGACTGCAGCTTGCGCAGCTGGCCTGCCCCGGAGCGGACCAGCACGCCGACCCCGTTCACGGCACCGTCGATGACCTCGTGGTCGACGACGTCGCTGGTGAACTCGGCGCCGACCGTCGCGGGCCCACCGAAGAACGCGGCGTACGCGTCGTTGAGATACCACCCACGCTGCAGCACCTCGGGCTCGAGCCGGTCGGCCTCGACCTTGCGCAAGACCCACGCTTGATAGGCGGCCAAGATCCCGAGGAAGGCGAGCACCGTCGCGATGACGATGAGCCCGACCTCGGCGGCACCGCTGAGCGACACCTCGCGGACGATGTCCCCGAAGAGCGGCTCGTGGAGCTGCTCGAGGAAGTCGAGGCCGCCGAACGGCAGGTCGATGATCCCGATCACCGTCGAGAAGACGGCGAGCACCACGAGCGGCACGGTCATGATCGCGGGCGACTCGTGCGGGTGGACGGTGTGACCCTCGTGGCCCTCGTCCCAACGCGCCTCGCCGAAGAACGTCATGAAGATGAGGCGGCTCATGTAATACGCGGTGAGCACCGCCGCGATCGACATGAAGACCCACAGCACCGGGCTCTTGTCCCACGCGTTGATGAGGATCTCGTCCTTCGACCAGAACCCCGCGAACGGCGGGACGCCCGCGATCGCGAGCCACCCCACGACCATCGTGCCGGCCGTGATCGGCATGAGCTTGCGGAGCGCGCCCATGTGCCGCATGTCCTGCTCGCCGTCCAGGCCGTGGATCACCGAGCCCGCGCCGAGGAAGAGAAGGGCCTTGAAGCAGGCATGGGTGATCATGTGGAAGATCGCCGCGTCGTAGGCCTCGCAGCCGACGGCGAACACCATGAAGCCGAGCTGGCTGACGGTCGAGTAGGCCAACACCTTCTTGATGTCGTGCTGCGCGCACGCGACCGTCGCGGCCCACAGCGCCGTGATCATCCCGACGATGACGATGACGTTCAGGCCGGTCGCCGTCTGGTCGAGCACGGGAGCGAGCCGGCAGAGCAGGTACACACCGGCGGTGACCATCGTGGCCGCGTGGATGAGCGCGGACACGGGCGTCGGGCCGGCCATCGCGTCGGGGAGCCACACCGACAGCGGTAGCTGGGCGGACTTGCCGGCGGCGCCGAGGAAGAACAGCAGCGCGATCGCCGTCGCGGTGACCGTTGCCAGCGTCGTCGCCTTGGCGGTGATGTCGAGGTAGTTGAGCGAGCCGACCGCGCTGAACGTGAGGAACATGCCGAGCATGAACCCGAAATCGCCGATGCGGTTGGTGACGAACGCCTTCTTGCCGGCAACTGCATTCGCCTTCTCGGTGAACCAGAACGAGATCAGGAGGTAGGAGCACGTGCCCACGCCCTCCCACCCGACGAACGTCAGCACGAGGTTGTTGCCCAGGATGAGCAACAACATCGAGAAGACGAACAGGTTCATGTAGATGAAGAACTTCGAGAACCGCTCGTCCTTGTGCATGTACCCGATCGAGTACACGTGGATGAGCGTCGCGATGCCCGTCACGAAGATCGCCATCGTGATCGAGAGCGGGTCGACGAGGAAGGCGACGTCGACGCGCAGATTGCCGACGGGAAGCCACTGCCACAGGATCTGCGTGAACTGCCGTTCCTCGTCGGGCTTGTCGATCAGGCCGGCGAACACGATCAGCGTGACGACGAACGACAAGCCCACCATCGCCGACGCAAGCCAGCCCGCGGCGGGTTCGCCGAGCTTGCGCCCGAAGACCACGAGCAAGAGGAAGCCGGCGAGCGGAAGCGCCGGGATGAGCCAGACGAGGTCGAGCATCAGCCCCTCATCAGGGAGATGTCGTCGGCCGTGGCCGTCGGCTGCCGGCGCAGGATCGCCACGATGATGCCGAGGCCGACGACGACCTCGGCGGCCGCGACCACGAGCACGAAGAAGACGACGGTCTGCCCGGCGATGTCGTTGAGTCGCGTCGAGAACGCCACGAAGGTGAGGTTCGCTGCGTTCAGCATCAGCTCGACGCACATGAACATCACGAGCGGGTTGCGGCGCACCAGGATGCCGACCATCCCGATGCTGAAGAGCACCGCTCCCAGGGCGAGGTACCAGGTCGAGGTCGGCGTCACGACGAGACCTCCTCGTCCTTCGGCCCACGTCGGGCGAGCACGACTGCGCCCACGACCGCGATGACGAGCAGCGCGGACGTCAGCTCGAACGCGAACACGTAGTCGGTGAAGAGCGACCGAGCGAGCGTGACGATGTTCGACTCGTTCGGGTCGATCGCGCCGCTCGACGCCTTGGCCCCGGTGACTGCTCGCGCGCCCGAGAAGATCGCGGCGAGCAGCAGGCCGCCCATGGCGACACCGGCGATCACTGCGGCGGGGCGCTGGCCCGCCAGCGGTTCGACGCTGAGATCCTCAGCACTGTCCACCCCGAGGAGCATGATCACGAAGAGGAACAGCACGACGATCGCGCCCGCGTACACGATGACCTGCACCGCCGCGAGGAACTGCGCCTCTTGCGCGATGAACAGCACCGCGATGCCGAACAGGGTCATCACGAGGCTCAGTGCGCAGTGCACGGGGTTCGAGCGCAGCACGACGCCGAGCGCTCCCACGAGGATGATCGTCGCGGCGACGATGAAGACGGCAGCGTCCATCAGCTGTCTCCGCCGTCCTCAGCCGGCGACTGCGCCGGTTCGGGCGGGCGAACGCCGTAACCGAGCTCACCCGACCACGCGACGACGCCTTCGAAGTCAGCGTCACCCGACGGCGACGTCGCCCGCATCCACGCAGAGGTGTGTTGGTCGTCGCCTTCGCGCCAGTCTTCCCACGGCAGGTTCTTGGGCTTGCCGTCGTCGCCCACCAGCAGCTCGTCCTTCGTGTAGATCGCGTCGCTGCGGTTGGTGAAGGAGAACTCGAAGAGCTTCGTCTCGGTGATCGCCTGCGTGGGGCACGCCTCGACGCACAGGTCGCAGTGGATGCACCGCAGGTAGTTGATCTCGTAGATGTAGCCGTAGCGCTCGCCGGGCGACACCGGGTCGTCAGGGGGGTTGTCGGCGCCGCGGACGTAGATGCATCGTGCCGGGCACACCCCCGCGCACAGCTCGCATCCGATGCACTTCTCCATGCCGTCCTCGTAGCGGTTGAGGACGTGCCGGCCGTGCAGCCGCTCGGGCTTCGGGATCTTCTCCTTCGGATACTCCGTCGTGAGCCGCTTGTCGAAGAGCGTCTTGAACGTGACGGTGAAGCCCTTGAGGTAGCCCATCAGAAGGTCTCCCCCGCCTCGAGGCGGTTGCGCTTCGCGACCGCGATCGCGGCGGCCAGCAACGCCCAGCACAGGGCGCCGATCGCGAAGCCGATCACGGCGGCAAGGCCGACGTTCCAGTCGCGATCTCGGGCGAGTCGGAGCAGGGAGATGATCAACAACCAGCCGAACGCGAGCGGGATCAACGTCTTCCAGCCGAGGTCCATCAGCTGGTCGTAGCGAAGCCGAGGCAACGTCGCCCGGAACCACACGTACGTGAAGATGAAGACCAGCACCTTGAGGAAGAACCAGACGGTGGGCCAGATCCAGTCGGGCCCGAAGAGCAGCGGGCCACGCGGGCCACCGAAGAACAGCGTGACGATGATCGCCGAGATGGTCACGACGTTCATGAACTCGGCGATGTAGAAGAGCGCGAACCGGATCGACGCGTACTCGGTGTTGTAGCCGCCGACGATCTCCTGCTCGGCCTCGACGAGGTCGAACGGCGGCCGGTTCATCTCCGCAGTCGCGGCGATGAGGAAGATCACGAACGGCACCACACCGGTCGCGACGAAGTTCCAGTCGACGAGCCGGTCCTGCACGGTGACCATGGTGTGCGTCGACAGCGTGCCGCTCACGAGCACGACGGTCGCCACCGCGAGCCCGAGCGCCGCTTCGTAGGAGACCATCTGGGCCGACGCCCGCACCGAGCCGATCAGCGGGTACTTCGAGCCCGAGGACCAGCCCGCGAGCATGATGCCGTACACCGCGATCGACGACATGGCGAGGAAGAGAAGGATGCCGATCGGCGGGTCGGCGACCTGCAGGTACGTGTCGTGGCCGAAGATGTGGACGATGCCGTCGTTGCCGTTCGCGAACACGCCGCCGAGCGGGACGACCGTGAACGTGACGAACGCGGGCACCAACGTGAGCAGCGGCGCGAGGCGGAAGACGAACCGATCGGCCCGCTCGGGCAGCAGGTCTTCCTTGAAGAAGAGCTTGATGCCATCGGCGAGCGTCTGCAGCACGCCCCACGGGCCGGCGATGTTCGGGCCGATGCGGTTCTGCATGTCGGCGATGAGCTTGCGCTCGAACCAGATCATGAGCATCACGCCAATGAGCAGGATCGCGAACGCGACGATCACCTTGAACGCGACGATGAGCACGACCGCGAGGTCGACGTCGCCGTTGAGGAGCGGATCGCCACCTGCCGCGGCGAGAAGATGCGTCACGGCGTCTCGACCCGCACGTCGGTGACCGGCTCGGTCGCGTCGATGAGGTCAGCGGCACGGGTGCCCGGTCGGTTGAACCCGAGCGTGACGGTGCCCCGCGACACGCCGGCGTCGGGCACCGCGTCGACCAGCAGCGTCGTCCGCGACGAGGTGACCTTCACCTGGCTGCCGGGAGCGACACCGAGGCGCTCATGGTCGGTGGGGTTCATGTGCAGCACGGCCTCGGTGGCGAGGCCGGCCATGGAGGGCGAGCGCTGCAACGTCACGCCGAGGTCGTAGAGCCTGCGGGCCGACACCAGGCGAAGAGAGTAGGCGTCGAGGGGCGGCGGCTCCGTGGTGAGCGTCCCGGCGGTGAGGCGCACCGTCGGCGGACGTCCGTCGGCAACGTCGCGACCCGCGACGAGGCCGTCGTGGCCTTCGACGCTGCGCAGCCGTTCGAGCGTCATCCCGGCGTGTGCCGCCGACGTGGCTTCGATCTCGGCCCAGATCTCCTCGACCGACGAGAGCTCGAGATCCGCCCGCAGCAGCACCGCGAGCTCGGCCGCGATCATCCAATCGGGACGGGCGGTGCCCGGAGGCGTGACCTTCTGCGCCACGAGGCTCACGCGCCCCTCGAGGTTGGTCGTCGTGCCGCGCTTCTCCGCGTAGCCCGCGGCTGCGAGCACCACAGTGGCGTTCGCGAGCGACGGAGTGAGGAACGTGTCGACGCCGATCAACCGGATCGCGCCATCGAGCGCCTGCTCGGCGAGGCGGCGATCGGGGAAGTCGGAGAGCGGATCGGCACCGAGCAGCACGAGGCAGCCGATGCGACCATCGGCCGCGGCGCGCAGGGTCGCGGCGGTGTCGAGACCCGAAGCAGACGGCACCGCGCCCCAATGCTCGGTGAACCACGCGCGACCGTCGTCGAGCGCGACTCGTCCGGGAAGCAGGCCCGGCGCGAGGCCCATGTCGATCGCGCCCCGCACGTTGCCTCGCCGCGCCGCTACGAGGAACCGGGCATCGGGTCGGGCTGTGACGATCGCGTCGATCGCCGCCTCGGTCACGGAGGCCGCCTCAGCGACCGACGGTCGGCCGACGATGGCGACGACATCGGTGGAAGGCGAGAGCCAGTCGGGGTTGACGCCGTCGGGCCGCGGACCCTTGCCGAGCAGTGACTCGACGAGCGCGGCTTGCTCGCCCGGTCGGTAGCGCAACGACGCCGCTGCCAGGGTCGTGAGTGACGTCGCGATCGGTGAGAGCTCGATCACCCGAAGGCGATGCTTCTCGATCGCGTCGCGGACGCGGAGGTACAGGACCGGCAGCTCCTCCTTGAGGTCGGGCGCGAGCACCAGCAACGTGCCGGCCGCGCACGCCTCGTCGATCGTCGCGATCGGGAGACCCGAGGTGAGTGAGGGCGACAGGCCGTCACCGATCTGCGCGTCCACGTTGTCGGTGCCGATGACCGACTTCGCGAGCTTCGCCCACGCGTACGCGTCTTCGTTGGTGAGCCGCGCGCCACCGATGACCGCGACCGATTCGGGGCCGCCGGCGGTCAGTGCCTCGCGGATCGCCGTCGCGGCCCGCTCGAGGGCCACCGGCCACGAGGCCTCGACGAGCTGGTCGCCCTCGCGCACGAGCGGCGCAGAGAGGCGCTGCTCGCTCTCGATCGACTCGAACCCGAACCGGCCCTTGTCGCAGAGCCAACCCCAGTTCACAGGGTCGATGTCGACCCCCTGGTAGCGAAGCACCTGGTTGCGCGACGCCTGCACGGTGACGCGACAGCCGACCGAGCACGTCGTGCACGTCGACTCTTCCTGCTCGAGATCCCAGGGCCGTGCCTTGAAGCGGTAGGGCTTGGCCGTGAGCGCGCCGACCGGACAGATCTGCACGGTGTTGCCGGAGAAGTAGGAGGCGAACGGGGCATCGGGGAACGTGAGCACCTGCGTCTCGTTGCCCCGCCCGACGAAGCTGATGAGCGGATCGCCGGCGACCTCACTGGCGAAGCGGGTGCAGCGATCGCAGAGGATGCAGCGCTCGCGGTCGAGGAAGACGAGATCGCTGATCGGGATCGGCTTCTCGAAGTGACGCTTCTCCTCGACGAAGCGGCTCTCTCCGGGGCCGTACGCCATCGTTTGGTCTTGCAGCGGGCACTCGCCACCCTTGTCGCAGACCGGGCAGTCGAGCGGATGGTTGATCAGCAAGAACTCGAGGACGCCGTCCTGCGCTTTCTTCACCGCGGGCGATTCGGTGTGCACGACCATGCCCTCGGCGGCGTCGAGCATGCACGAGACCTGCAGCGCCGAGCCGCGCGGGCCCTCGACCTCGACGAGGCACATGCGGCACATGCCGACCGAGGTCATCCGCGGGTGGTAGCAGAACCGCGGGATGTAGACGCCGTGGCGCTCCGCCGCGGCGATGAGGAGCTCGCCGGGCTCGGCGGAGATGACCCGGCCGTCGACCGTGAGCGACAGCGTCGTCTTCTCTGGGCTCGTCGTCTCAGACAACGGCTGCCTCCGCCGTCGGGAGGTACTGGTCGAAGTCGGAGCGGAACCGCCGCACCACCGACGCGATCGGTGCGGTGGCCGACGGACCGAGCGGGCAGATCGTCGTCTGCTTCGGCGGCCAGACGAGCCCGGGGCTGATGTTGTCGGAGACGTCCATCAGCAGATCGACGTCGGACGCGCGCCCCTCGCCCGCGAGGATGCGGCACAGGATGCGCTCGAGCCACGTCGTCCCCTCGCGGCAGGGCGTGCACTTGCCGCACGACTCACGAGCGAAGAAGCGGACGATCCGCCAGCACGCCTGCACGACGTCGGTGGTCTCGTCCATGATCACGATCGCGCCCGACCCGAGCATCGAACCGGCGGCGTCGACGGTTGGCTTGCAGAGCGGCAGGTCGAGGTGCTCCTCGAACAACCACGGCGACGACGCGCCACCGGGGATGAACGCCTTCAGCGCGCGCCCCTCCCTGATGCCGCCGCAGTAGTGCTCGACGAGGTCGCGGAAGGTCGTCACGCCCATCTCGACCTCGTACACACCGGGCCGGTTCACGTGGCCCGAGACCGCGAAGAGGCGCGTGCCGGTGGACTTGCCGTTGCCGAGCGCTGCGAACGCCTCGCCGCCGTTCTCGATGATCCACGGGAGGTTGCTGAGAGTCTCGACGTTGTTGACGATCGTCGGCTGCATGTAGAGGCCCTTGCTCGCGGGGAAGAACGGCGGCTTCAGACGCGGCATCCCCCGCTGCCCTTCGAGGCTCTCGATGAGCGCGGTCTCCTCGCCGACGATGTAGGCGCCCGCGCCCCAGTGCAGCACGATGTCGACCGAGTAACCCGAGCCCATGATGTCCTTGCCGACGAATCCGGCCTTGTACGCCTCGTTCAACGCGGCTGCGAGCCGCTCTTGTGCGAGGGCCATCTCGCCCCTGACATAGAGGAAGCCCTGCGCCGCGCCGACGGCATAGCAACAGATGAGCATCCCCTCGATGAGCTGATGCGGATCGCGCTCCATGAGGATGCGGTCCTTGTAGGTGCCCGGCTCGCTCTCGTCGCCGTTCACGACGACATAGCGCGGCAGCACGTTCGGCGGCAGGAAACCCCACTTGGTGCCCGCCGGGAAGCCCGCACCGCCGCGACCGAGGAGGTTCGCGGCCTTCACCTCGTCGGTGACCGCAGCCGCGTCCATGCCGAGGGCCTTGCGCAACGCGGTGTAGCCACCCGTGCGGCGATAGCCGTCGAGCGTGTGCCCGTCGGCCTGCTCGAACCGCGACGACACGATGAGAGGCGCGTTCGTGATCGTCATGCAGGGAACCTCTCGTCGACCTCGGCCTGTGCCGCGGGGCCGGTGCCGGCCCACCGGTCGGCGGGGATCTGCTGACGGACGAGCGCCACCGTGCCGTGCGGGGGCACCTCGCCCTCGAGCCGGCCGCCGCGCAGGTCGGCGATGAGCTGATCGAGCGACGCGGTCGTCATCTTGTAGCGGTAGCGGTAGTTCACCTGAAGGCACGGCGCCTCGGTGCACGCGGCGATGCACTGCACGTCTTCCAACGTGATCGTGCCGTCGTCGGTGGTGCCTCCTGCCTTCACGCCGAGAGTGTCCTGCGCGTGCGCGAGGAGCTCGCTGGCGCCATTGAGGTGGCACGCGATGTCAGTGCAGATGTTGAGGAGGTACTTGCCCACTTCCTCGCGCTTGAACATCTCGTAGAAGCTCGCGGTGCCGAGCACCTCTGCGGGCTCGAGGCCGAGCAGGTCGGCGATGTGCTCCATCGCGTCGTCGGTGAGCCAGCCGTCCTGCTCCTGCGCGAGGTGGAGCAGCGGGATGAGCGCGGACCGCTGGCGCGGGTAGCGCGTGATGATCTGGCGGGCCAACGCCACGTTCGCATCGGTGAGGCGCGCCATCAGCGATCGACGTCTCCCAGGATCGGGTCGACCGACGAGATGACCGCAACCGCGTCGGCGATGAGACCCCCTCGCATCATGTGCGGGAGCGCCTGCAGGTTCGCGAAGCTGGGGGCGCGGATGTGCATCCGGTAGGGCTTGGCGCTGCCGTCGGACACCAGGTAGCAGCCGATCTCGCCTCGCGGCGACTCGATCGCGACGTAGACCTCACCTTCGGGCACCTTGAAGCCCTCGGTGAAGATCTTGAAATGGTGGATCAGGGCCTCCATCGACTCGTCGATGCGAGCACGCGGCGGAGGCGTGATCTTCTTGTCCTGGATGCGGTAGTCGCCGGCCGGCATCTTGTCGAGGATCTGGCGCACCATCCTCAATGACTCGCGCACTTCGTTGAGCCGGATCGCGTAGCGGTCGAAGGCGTCGCCATAGCTCCCGACGACGACGTCGAACTCGAGTTCGTCGTAGCCCATGTAGGGCATGTCGCGGCGGAGATCCCAGGCAACGCCGGTCGACCGAAGGATCGGGCCGGTGATGCTGAGCGCGAGCGCCTCCTGCGCGGTGATGATGCCGACGCTCTGGGTGCGCTCGCGGAAGATCGGCTGCTCGGTGAGCAACGTGTCGTACTCGTCGAGACGAGGCGGGATGAGATCGAGCAGGTGCAGCACCTCGTCGCGCCACCCAGGAGGAAGGTCGGCAGCGACGCCGCCAGGCCGGATGAAGTTGTGGTTCATCCGTAGGCCCGTGACCATCTCGAAGAAGCGCAGCACCTCTTCGCGCTCGCGCCAGCCGTAGATGATCATCGACACCGCGCCGAGATCCAGCCCGTTCGTGGCGAGGAACAGCAGGTGCGAGGCGACGCGGTTCAGCTCGGACATCAGCATCCGGATCCACATCGCCCGAGGTGGCACCTCGATGCCGAGCAACGCCTCGGTGGCCAAGCTGAAGACCAGCTCGTTCGCGAACGGCGACACGTAGTCCATGCGGGTGACGTTCGTCGCACCCTGCAGGTACGTGAGGTCCTCCGCGGTCTTCTCCATCCCGGTGTGGAGGTACCCGACGATCGGCTTCGTGCGCAGCACCGTCTCGCCGTCGAGCTCGAGCATGAGGCGCAGCACGCCATGCGTGCTGGGGTGCTGCGGCCCCATGTTGATGATCATCGTCTGATCGTCGGAGGGCTCCTGGCTGCTGAGTGTGTTGGCCTCGCTCTCGGAGATGCGCAGCACGCACCCCTTCTCGCGGAGGAGCTCGGTGGCCGTGAGTGAGCTTCGGGGCGGAAGCTCCTGGCTTCCCTCCGAGGTGAGCGCCGGGCTCTCGTGCACGTGCACGGTCACTGCGACCCCGCTTCTCGGGGCGTCCCCGTGAGCTTGAACTGCACCGGGATGCGCCCGACCTCGTAGTCCTTGCGCAGGGGGTGCCCGATCCAGTCCTCGGGCATGAGGATGCGCGAGGGGTCGGGATGGTTCTCGAACACGATGCCGACCATGTCGAAGGCCTCTCGCTCCATGGCCTCGGTGCCTGGATGCAGGTCGAACAGCGACGGAAGCGTCGGGTCGTCAGCGGGCACCTGCACGCGGATGCGCGTACGGCGCTTGGCGGTCAGGTCGAGAAGGTTGACGACGACTTCGAACCGCTCGGGCTGCACGCCCTCGGGAAGCACGCGGCCGTGGTTCGTGAGGTAGTCGACCGCGCACAGGTCGATGCACATGCCGTACCCCTCGTCCGCGAGCGAGCGCAGCAGCTCCATGTACTGGTCGCGGCTCGGATGGAGCACCTGCTGGCCGTGCGACGACGAGACCGGCACTCCGTGCAGCAGCTCAGGCCCGGCGGGCTCGGCGCCGGTCGTCTCGAGGTCGGTGTCGGTCATGACGCACCGGCACCGCTGCGGAGCACGATCGGCGCCGGCCGAGATACACCCTCGGGCTCGGCGCTCGACGCCGCCTCGACCATGACTCCTGCTCCGGCCCCTGTCTCCCCGCGACGGCGGAGGATCTCACCGTTCAGGATCAGCCCGTGGAGCGTGACGATCGCGTGGATGAGCGTCTCGGGGCTCGGCGGGCAGCCCGGCGCGTAGACATCGACCGGGACGACCTGATCGACGCCCTGCACGATCGCGTAGTTGTTGAACATCCCGCCGGTCGAGGCGCACACGCCCATCGAGATCACCCACTTGGGCTCCATCATCTGGTCGTAGACCTGGCGGAGCACGGGTGCCATCTTCTGGCTCACCCGGCCGGCGACGATCATCAGATCGGCCTGCCGCGGCGAGGCGCGAAACACCTCCATGCCGAACCGCGCGAGGTCGTAGTGCGCGGCGCCAGCTCCCATCATCTCGATGGCGCAGCACGCGAGCCCGAACGTGGCGGGGAAGATCGAGCGGGCGCGGGCCCACTTGACGAGGCCTTCGAGAGTGCCCGTGAGGAAGTTGTGGTCCAGCCCCTCGAGACCTTGACTGACGTCCCAGCCCACTACGCGGCCTCGTCGCGTCCCTCGAGACCGACGCGCCGGATCGTCGACTCGGTGGTGCGATCGGTCGGGACGCCAGAGACCAGGCGGCGCGCGCGGTGGAGCGGACCCCACTCGAGCCCGCCCTTGGCGACCTCGTACACGAACGAGAGAAAGAAGATCGCGCTGAACAGCACGATCGCGAAGAAGCCGAACGAACCGAGCTCGCGTTGACTCACCGCGTACGGGTAGAGGAACACGATCTCGATGTCGAACATGATGAACAGCATCGCCACGAGGTAGAAGCGAACCGGGAACCGCTCGGGCGGTTCGCGACTCGGGACGATGCCGCACTCGTAGGGCGCTTCTTTCGCCGCGTTCGGACGGCTCGGCGCGAGGAGCTTCGACACGAGTCGGCTCACCCCGGCGAAGACCGTCGCCAGCACGAGCATCATGAGGACCGGCAGGTACTGGGCCATCGCCGTCAGGCCTTCTCGACGGAGATGCCGCGCCGCCGCATCGACTCCTTGTCTCGTTCATGGAGCATCCACGCGATGGCCATGAAGATCAGGAGCGAGCCAAGGGTGATGAGCGCTGCGGGGCGCCGCCGGTACCCGAGGTCACGGATCATCAGCACCGACACCACGGGCTGGGTCTCGTCCGCGACGGGTGTCGGTGGTGGCTTGCCGGCCTCTGCGATCTGCGGCTTCACCGGTTGGACCTGAACGAGGGCGTAGTGCGGATCGTGGCGGAAGTTGAAGAACCACTTCGGATAGGAGCCGCCGCCAATCGTGTAGACGTCGGTCACCACGTAGTCGGTCGGGCTCGTGAAGACCTTGGATTCCTTCGTCAGGATCTCGTCGGCTGATGCCACTGCTTGGCCGCGGCCCGGATCGTCGGTCGGGAGCTTCTCCCAACCATCGAGCGAGTGGGCGATCTCGTTGTTCGCGTTCGCGGTGTCGCCGACGATGACCTCGACGGGCTTCCAGGTCGGGTCCGCGCCTTTCAAGCCGATGCCGTAGATCCACCACATCGAGCCGAGGATCGTGAGCCATCCGAAGAGCGCGCCGAGCGCCACCAACAGGCCGAGCCGCGCACCGAGGTCGGTCGACAAGATGAGGTACACCGACCCCATCAGCACGCCGACCGCGATCAGCACGACCACGATGCCGCGGATCTCGGGCTGCCACCCGAAGGCCAGTGTCAGCGAAGACGCCATGACCGCTGCCATCAGAGACCTCGCTCGTACGCGACGACCGCTGCGATCTGCTCTTGGCTGTAGATCTGGCCGAAGCCAGGCATGCGGCCCGTGCCCTGCCCCTGCTGGCCGTAGCGCTTGCCCTGGTCGGAGCCGTCGTGGACGAACGCGTTCTGATCGGCTTCGCTCGGGAACTGACGTCCCTCGGAACCGCCCGTGAGGTTCGGTCCCATGGCGCCGCCCCCCGACACGACCGGCTGGTCGTACGACCACCCGCGGGTGTGGCAGCGGGCGCAGGAGTAGGTGCCGCTCGACGCCTGCATGTTGAACAGCAGCTCGCCGTCGCTCTTGCCTGCGTTCACGGGGTCGGCCTTCGCGTCTGCGAGCGCCTTCGTGACCGCGGCCTGCGCCTCTTCCGGGGTCAGCTGGATCGAGCGCAGATAGGCGATGAGCGTGTCGATCTGCTGGTCGTTCATCGGGCCACCGCCGGCGAGGCCCCACGGCGACATCGGTGAGAACGGACGGCCGTAGGTGATGATGTAACGCACCTCGTCGTCGCTGAACTTGAGGAGCACGGTCTGCAGCGCGGGAGCCTTCCAGCTCACCACCTCGACGCGGCCAGTGGCCGGGTCCTGCAACGTGTAGGCCGCGACACCGCCGATGCCCTTGGTGCCGTGGCATCCCGCGCAGTTGAAACCGCCCTGGGCCGTGGGCGCGAACAGCTCCTCACCCCACTTGGCGAAGCGAGCGTCGAACCCCTCGATGGCGCCCGCCTGACGGCTCGGCTCGTTCAACCAGTAGAGCGGGATCGCGAAGGCCGTGACCACGACGAGACCCAGCCCGAGGAGGAGCACCCGCGTGAGCTTGCGTCCCTCGAGCTCTTCGTCGTTGAGGTAGGGCTTGCGGTTCGGCGCGAGCTCGACCTCGGAACCCACCTCGGCCTTGGCCCGGCGCAGGTTGCCGATGACGTACGCGAGCCAGAACAGCGTCAGGACGATCGCGATCAGGATCGCGATGTTTCGCCCGACGGGGTTGGCGCCGAGGATCACTCACTCACCCCCGGTGATGCAGTGAGGACCTTCCGCTTCCTGACCAGTGGTGTTGGTGCCGATGGGCGGACCCTGGAACACGTTGCTCGTGTCGATCGTGACGATGTCGTTGTCGACCGCGACGC
Source organism: uncultured Acidimicrobiales bacterium (assembly GCA_963802505.1). Lineage (GTDB taxonomy): Bacteria > Actinomycetota > Acidimicrobiia > Acidimicrobiales > DATKAS01 > DATKAS01. The sequence continues at coordinate 918,581 of CAWDJB010000002.1, forward strand.
CGAAGCGGTCCATGCCGCGCGGCGCGGGACCGCCCTTCTTCTCGCCGACCCGGTTGTACTGCGAGCCGTGGCACGGGCACTCGAACCATTGCGACGTGATGCACTGCGGCACGCGGCAACCGAGGTGCGGGCACTTCTGGTACAGCGCGTTGATGCCGTTCTTCATCCCGTCGAGGACGGGCTGCTGGTACACGCCGGAATTCTCCGCCTTGGGGAAGGAGTCGACCGGGTACGCGGTGACCCACGCCCGACCCTCGGGCACGTAGAAGAATCCGTCGTTCTCCTCGATCGACGCCTTGACGTCCTCGAGCTTGCCGAGCGTGATCTTCGAGCCGAAGCCGCCGCCTCGCTTCGGCCACAAGAACGCGAGGATCGCCGCGCCGAAGCCCGACAGCGCCAGGATCATGAACGTGACGATGCCGCGGTTGAAGAACTGACGGCGCGTGACCGCCACTGCCTCGGGATCGGGCGGCACGTAAGGAGCGACAGGCGCCTTCTCCGCGAGCACCACCGCGGTGCCCCCGCCGCGCCGCGCCTCGGCAGCCGCTTGCTCGACCTCGCGGCCGGTCAGCTCCGGCGGCGGCTCGGGCAGCGTGGACGGCTCCCCGCGGTCGCGGCGGCGCGTCTCACGCGAGAGCGATCCGGTCGCGTCGCTCGTATCGCGGCGACGGGCCGCGGAGATCACGCCGATCGCCGCGATGAGCACGATGATCGGGATCGCGATGGCAAGGACGGTGGCAGCGCTCATCGGGTCCTCATCACAGGTCGAAGAAGATGCCCGCTCGCCACGGGAACACAAAGTTGAAGCCCGGACCTCGGAAGAACGAACCGATGATCACGAGGACGGCCCAGAACATGAGGAAGATCGTGAAGAGGACGATCGCGAACTTGCGATCCTCGGGCTTGTTGCTCGGGTTCCGGTCCATGTAGGGCGCGAGCATCAGCACGAAGATGCCCATGCCGGGGATGGTCACGCCGGCGACCATCGGGTGGAACATCGTCAGCAGCTCCTGCAACCCGAGGAAGTACCACGGTGCCTTCGACGGGTTCGGTGTGCGGTTGATGTTCGCGAGCTGCAGGAGCGGAGCGTTTACGAACGCCGAGAAGACGAACACGAAGGCCGTGCACGCGAGCGAGGCGACGAACTCGATGAGCAGCAGATGCGGCCAGACGTGGACCTTGTCGACCGGCGTCGCCTTCACGTCCTGGATCGAGCCGGCCTTCACGACGGTGAGCAGCCGCTGCGTGTGCCCACCAGGACCAGCGGCGACGGGCGGTGGGGCGGTCGCGACCGCGCCCGAGGCCGTGGCAGCGGCGACGCCCGCCGGGACCGCGACCTCTGTAGGAGGCGCCCCCTCTGACTTCGAGCGGGCGGCCTTGCTGCGCTCGAGCAGGTGAGCCGGGATGCGCGACTCGTCGGGGTTCGCCGCGGTGGGCTCGCTCGGCGCAGCCGGTGCGGCGGGTGCCGCCGGCTCCGCGGGGGCGGTGGGCTCCGCGGGCGTGCCCGACGCCGCGGCCGCGCGCGCTCTGGCCTCCTCGGCCCGCTTGCGAAGGTGTTCGGGGATCTCGGTCATGGGGTGACCTCGCGCTGCATTACGGACCTACAGCGGACCGGAGATGCCGCCATCCTTGCGAACCCTCCAGAAGTGGACGGCCATGAAGATGACGGTGATGAACGGGAACATGAGGACGTGGAGCACGTACCAGCGCAACAACGTCTCGGGACCGATCTCGACGCCGCCGAGCAACACGAATCTGATCTGGTCGCCGAACACCGGTGAATAGCCGATCATGTTCGTGCCGACCGTGACCGCCCAGAGGGCGAGCTGGTCCCACGGCAGCAGGTAACCGGTGAACGACAGCAACAGCGTGAGCGTGAGCAGGATCACGCCGATGACCCAGTTGAACTCGCGTGGGGGCTTGTAGGCGCCGTGGTAGAAGACGCGCGCCATGTGCAAGAACACCGAGAGCACCATCAGGTGCGCGGCCCATCGGTGCATGTTGCGCACCATGAGCCCGAACGTCACCGAGGTCTGCAACGCGTAGATGTCGTTCCAGGCCTGCGCGGTCGTCGGCCGGTAGAAGAACATCAGGAAGATGCCGGTGACCGTGAGCAAGATGAAGAGGAAGAACGAGAGCCCGCCGAGACAGAGCGTGTAGCTCACCTTCACCGCGTGGCGCTTCACCTTGACCGGGTGCAGGTGGTACAGCACCGAGTTCATGATCACGTAGGAGCGGTTGCGCGGGCTGTCGGTGTAGCCCTTGCGGAAGATCGACCCCGGTCGGAAGATCGAGTTCCAAGCCTGGGACCCCTGCACCGAGGAGATCATCTTCTTGTTCGCCTCGGAGATCTTCGCCCCGATTCCCGGCTTGTCGTCGACTGTCTTGGCCACGAGCGCTCCTAGAACCGCATGCCGTAGGCGTAGCCGTGATTGCTGTCGCGCATGTGCGGGTCGCCGTCGCGGTCCGCGACCCCGACCTTGCCCATGATGATGACCCCGGTCGGGCAGCGATCGACGCAGAGCGCGCACCGCGTGCACACGTCGTCGTCGATCAGGAACACGACGTGATCGACGGGATCGCTCCCGGGAAGCTCGGTGTTGTCGGCTTCGTCGATGGCCGACGGCGACACCATGTGGATGCACTTCCACGGGCAGATGTCGACGCAGCCCTCGCACATGATGCACTCGGACTGGTCGATGTGGATGAACTGCTTCGGCTTGACCGCCTTCGCGAGGTAGTCCGCGTCGACTTCGACGAGCGTGTAGTCGTCGCGGAACTCGGGCATCGGCGGGTTGGCGTCGGTGCGGGCCATCGCTAGTTCGCCTTCACGAGCGGACGCCCGTAGGTCGAGGTCTCGATTGCGATCGGCTTGGACTTGCCTCGGTTCTGCCAGAGCGCCCATCCGGCGATCTGCGCAGCGAAGAACACGATGTAGATCGTCGTGACGACGAGATCGCGCACCGTCTGCTTCGTGATGCTGAACGGCAAGTCTTTGAGGAAGCCCGTCGAGCCCGGGCCCGCGAGGATCGCGTCCTTCCGCCAGTTGAGCTCGCTGTCCGCGTAGATGAGCCACTGGTGCGGCACGACGCCGTACATCAAGAAAAGGAGCGCGTAGATGAAGGTGCCGGCGAGCAGTGCCTCACCCCATGTGACGGGTTTGCCGACCGGCCGCTTCGCTCCGTATGCGAAGACTGCGCCGGCCAAGGCAAAGGTGAGGATCAGGGACACGATCAGCGCGACCACGGACCCTCCCCACCTCCTCGCCGCCCCCTCGGGTGGGGCGCTCGTGAATGGATGCACAACCACTCTACCGCAGCGCCTGAGGTGTCCAAAGGGGTGACTGCAGCGGAGCAAAGGCGCCGAGAAACCCGGAGCAGTCGTCGTTCTAGCACGCCGGTTCTGCAATCGGACCACCAGCGCTCGCGTTCGAGTCCGGTTCCACTCAGCGCCTGCTCGCCGCCTAAGGTGACCGCCGATTCGTCCTCCCAACTGGGCTCCGCGGAGGTGCAGTGACCGAGATCCCCGAGCACTTGCTCAGACGCTCGCGAGAGCGCCGCGAGGCGTTGGGGTTGTCCACCGGTGAGGAAGGGGCGGCGACGCCTCCGCCGTCCACACCCGCGGCCGCGGCGACGCCCTCCACCGAGGTCGCGCCGGCTGCCGCCGCCACGCCGGCGCCCGCTCCGGCGCCCGCAGCCCCGGCCGTCGTCGCGCCGCCCCCGAAGCCGCCGCCTCCCTACGTCGAAGCGGCGTTGCGACGCAAGCGCATCCCGTACTGGGCGATCCCGGTCGTCGCGCTGCTGCCGTTGTGGGCGTTCATCTATCAGTGGTCGCTCACGCCGGTCACGAAGGCGATCTCCGGACCGCTCGCCAACGGCCAGGAGCTCTACACAGCGAACTGCGCGTCGTGCCACCTCCCGACGGGCGCCGGTGACTCGGCCGGTGGCATCGGCTTCCAGCTCAGCGGCGGCTCGGTGCTCCAGACCTTCCCCGACATGGCTGACCAGGTCGCCTTCGTGAAGTCGGGCTCGGAGCCGTTCATCGGCAAGCCCTACGGCAACCCCGACCGGCCGGGTGGTCAGCGCGTCGGCAAGGCGGGCATGCCGGCGTGGGGCGAGATCCTCACCGACCAAGAAGTCAACGACGTCGTCTGCTACGAGCGCGTGGTGCTGTCCGGCCAGGATCCGGTGCCCGCGAACTGCACCACCGAGGGAGCCGCAGCCGGCGAGGCCACCGGCGGGCACTGATGTCCCCCACGACCGGCCGCCACGAGGTGCTCGTGGTCGGCGGCGGTCCGGCCGGCGCTGCCACCGCCTATTGGCTGGCCTCGGCAGGCCACGACGTCCTCGTCGTCGAGAAGAAGACGTTCCCGCGGGAAAAGACGTGTGGTGACGGCCTGACGCCGCGCGCAGTCCGCCAGCTCCACGACATGGGACTCGCCGAGCGCTTGGCGGACTTCCATCGGTTCAACGGGCTGCGCGCCCTCGCCCACGGCATCACGCTCGAGCTCGAGTGGCCCGAGCATCCAGACCTGCCCTCGTTCGGATACGTGGTGCGTCGCCGCGACCTCGACCAGATGGTCGCCGACAATGCGGTGAAGGCGGGCGCGACGGTGTGGCAAGACGCTGAGGCGACCGCTCCGGTGATCGACCGCGGGCTCGTGCGCGGCGCGATCGTCAACGGGCAGGAGGTGCGCGCCGACTACGTCGTCATCGCCGATGGCGCGAACTCGAGGTTCGGTCGTGCGATCGGCACCGCCCGCGACCGCGCGTACCCACAAGGCATGGCGATCCGCGGGTACTACGAAAGCCCGCTGCACGCGGATCCCTGGATCGAGAGCGCGCTCGACGTGAAGGATCGGAACGGCAACGCGCTGCCGGGCTACGGATGGATCTTCCCCGTCGGCGACGGCACGGTGAACGTCGGCGTCGGTCTGCTGTCGACGTTCCGCGACTACCGCAGCGTGAACACGACGCATCTCCTCAACGAGTACGTCGCGACCGCGCCCGCGTATTGGGAGATCTCCGCCGAGCGGGCCGTCGGCGATCCCACGGGTGGCCGGCTGCCGATGGGCGGCTCGGTCGGCCCCAAGGTCGGCCCGACGTTCGTCGTCGTCGGCGACGCGGCGGGCTTCGTCAACCCGTTCAACGGCGAGGGCATCGACTACGCGTACGAGACCGGCCGCCTCGCTGCGCAAGTGCTGCACGAGGCGCTGTCGACCGGCGACGGCCTCGCGGTGCAGCAGTACGAGAAGCTGCTCGAAGCCGAGTACGGCCTCTACTTCAAGGTGGCTCGCCTCTTCGCGCAGATCATCGGGCGTCCCGCGCTGATGCGTGAGCTGACGCGAGTCGGCATGCGCAGCCGCACGCTGATGGAGTGGGTGCTGCGGATCATGGCGAACCTGCTGCGCCCCGACGAGCTCGGGCCGGCCGAAGCCGCGTACAAGGCCGCGGCTGCGATCGTTCGCGTCTTCCCCGATCGCTAAAAGATCGGTTCGTACCAGCTGCTGCCGTTCGGTGGGAGGCGGGATGCGGCCTCGGGACCCCACGTGCCCTTCGTGTAAAGGTGCACGGGATCCGGATGTTGGAGCAACGGGTCGATGATGCGCCACTGCTCGATCAGGCTGTCTTCGCGACCGAATCGGGTCTGATCGCCGGCGATCGCGTCGTCGATGAGCCGCTCGTAGGCCTCTTGCCGCGCGCCGAACACCTGCTCGTAGTTCACCTGGAGGTCGACCTGCCGGGTGACCATCTTCTCGCCGGGTGCCTTTGCTTGCAGATGCAACGTGATGCCGTCGTTCTTGCCCAGTCGGAAGCGAAGGTGGTTCGGGTCGGGCATCGGCATGCCGGGCTGCTTGAAGAACAGTCGGGGCGGCGCCTTGAACTCGACCACCGCCTCGAGCGCGGTGGCCGCGAGCGCCTTGCCCGTGCGGATGAGGAACGGGACGCCGGCCCAGCGCCACGAGTCGATCCAGAGACGGAGAGCCACGAAGGTCTCGGTGTCGGAGCCGGCTCGCACGCCCTCTTCGTCGGCATAGCCGCGGAACTGCCCTCGCACCGCTTCGGCGGGGTCGACGGCGCGCACTTGCTTGAAGAGCTTGACCCTCTCGTCGCCGAGGCTTTGCGCGCTGGCGTCGACCGGCGGGTCGAGCGCGAGCAGGGCCATCACCTGCAGCAAATGGTTCTGCACGACGTCGCGCAGCGCGCCGACCTCTTCGTAGAACTTGCCCCGGCCTTCGACGCCGAACGCCTCGGCCATCGTGATCTGCACCGAGTTGATGTAGTGGTTGTTCCAGACCGGCTCGAGCAGTGAGTTCGCGAAGCGGAACACGAGCAGGTTCTCGACCGACTCCTTCCCGAGGAAGTGGTCGATGCGATAGATCGCGCTCTCGTCGAACGCGCTGTGGAGGATCGAGTTCAGCTCCTGGGCCGACTCGAGGTCGCGGCCGAACGGCTTCTCGACAACGACGCGGGCGTCCTTGTTGATGCCTTGCTTGGCGAGGCCCTGGGCGACGTCGTCGAAGAGGCTCGGCGGGATGGCGAGGAAGTACAGCGGGTACCGGGCCCCCTCGAGCGCCTCCTTCAGCTTCACGAAGGTCGACTCCTCGCGGTAGTCGCCCGACACGTACTTCAGCCGCTTGAGGACGGTCTCGATGACCTCTTCGTCAGGCGTCGCCTCGACGGCGCTCACGGCATCACGGAACCGCTCTTCGAGGGCGCCGTCCGCGAGCTCGCGTGACGCGACGCCGATCACGATGCCCGGCAGCCGGTCGCGGGCGGCGAGGTGGTAGACGGCCGGGAGGAGCTTCTTCTTGGCGAGATCGCCCGTGATGCCGAAAAGGACGAGAGCGTCGCTCTGCGGTGCTGCCATGGCCGCACCGTAGTCAGCGCGGGATCAGGCCGTCAGCGCCACTTCTTGCGCGGCTGCGCTCGCGAGGTCGGCCACGCGCTCGAGCTCGTCCTTGGAGTGGGCGATGCTCGGGAACGCGATCTCATAGGGACCGGGGGCAAACGCAACGCCGCGATCGAGCATCGCGTGGAAGAACGCCGCGTAGCACTTCTCGTCGGTCTGCTTCGCCGTGTCGTAGTCGACCGCCGGCTCCGGCGCGAAGCGCAGGCCGAGCAGCGGGCCGACGACCGGAACCGTGATCGGAAGGCCCGCCTCGCTGATCACGTCGCGAAGCCACCCCGCGAGCTGCGCGGCGCGGCCCTCCAACATCATGTAGACGCCGTCGTCGAGCTCGTCGAGCACCGCGAGCCCGGCCGCGGTCGCGAGCGGGTTTCCCGAGAGCGTGCCGGCTTGGTACACGGGGCCGATGGGCGCGAGCACGTCCATGACGTCGGCTCGCCCGCCGAAGGCACCGACCGGAAGCCCGCCGCCGATCACCTTGCCGAAGCACGTCAGGTCGGGCGTGACGCCGTAGTGCTGCTGCGCGCCGCCGAGCCCGAGCCGGAAGCCGGTGATCACCTCGTCGAACACCAGCAGCGCGCCCGAGGCGTCGCACGCCTTGCGCAGTCCTTCGAGGAAGCCGGGCTCCGGGGGGACGAGTCCCATGTTCGCGGCGACCGGTTCGACGATCACGCAAGCGATGTCGTCGTCGAGATCGGGCACCTGGTTGTACGGAGCGACGATCGTCTGAGCCACTGCCGACGTGGGCACGCCCGCCGAGCCAGAGAGGCCGAGCGTCGCGACACCGCTGCCACCCGCGGCGAGCAGCGCGTCGCCGTGGCCGTGGTAGTTGCCGGCGAACTTCAGAACCTTCTGCCGGCCCGTGAAGCCGCGCGCGACGCGGATGACGGTCATGGTCGCCTCGGTACCGCTATTGACCATGCGGACGCGCTCGCAGCTCGGCACCCGCTCACAGATCGCTTCGGCGAGCAGCACCTCCCGCGCCGTGGGCGCGCCGTATGACGTGCCGTCGAGCGCCGCCTTCTGCACGGCCTCGACGACCTTCGGGTGCGCGTGACCGAGGATGATCGCGCCGTAGCTCTGCACGAAGTCCGTGTAGCGCTTGCCCTCGACATCCCACACGAAGCCGCCCTCGGCCCGAGCGACGAAGTACGGCGATCCACCCACCGAGCGGAACGCGCGCACCGGCGAGTTCACCCCACCGGGGATCACCGCTTGCGCGCGCTCGAACCAGCCCTCGTTCGTGCTCGTCACAGCGTCTCGGCGAGCTCGCGTGCGAGGTACGTGAGGATGATGTCGGCGCCGGCTCGCTTCACTGCCGTGACGTGCTCGAGCGCCACCGCGCTGCCGTCGATCCAGCCGTTCTCGGCGGCCGCCTTGATCATGGCGTACTCCCCCGACACGTGATAGGCGGCGACCGGCACGTCGAACTCGGCCCGCACCGCCGCGATGACGTCGAGGTACGCGAGCGCGGGCTTCACCATCACGATGTCGGCGCCCTCGGCGATGTCGAGCCGCACCTCCTCGAGCGCCTCGCGCGCGTTGTGCCAGTCCTGCTGGTAGCCCTTGCGATCGCCGCCGCCGGCGATCTGCACGTCGACCGCGTCGCGGAACGGCCCGTACAGCGCGGAGGCGTACTTGGCGGAGTAAGCCAGGATCGCGGTGCTCTCGTAGCCCCTGGTGTCGAGCGCGCTTCGGATCGCGCCGACTTGGCCGTCCATCATCCCGCTCGGGGCCACGACGTCGGCGCCGGCCTCGGCCTGCGCGAGCGCGGCCTTCGCGTAGAGCACGATCGTCTCGTCGTTGTCGACGTCGCCGTCAGCGGTGAGCACTCCGCAGTGGCCGTGATCGGTGTACTCGTCGAGACAGAGATCGGCGATCAGCACGATGCGATCACCCATCTCGTCACGGAGGTCGCGAAGCGCGAGCTGCACGATGCCCTCGGGATCCCACGCGCCGCTCCCGTTCGCGTCCTTGTGCTCGGGCACGCCGAACAGCACGACCGCAGGGATGCCGAGGTCCGCGAGCTCGCGCACCTCCTTGCGAAGCGACTCGCGCGTGTGCTGCACGACACCGGGCAGCGAGGGGATCGCGCGTGGCTCGTCGATGCCCTCACGCACGAAGAGCGGCGCGACGAGGTCGTCGACGCGCAGCTGGGTCTCGGCGACGAGACGGCGGAGTGCGGGCGTGCGCCGGAGCCGGCGGGGCCGGCGCGTGGGGAACGTCACCATCGAATCCTACGGGCGCAGCACCTCGACCAGCACTGCGACCATCGCGGGGATCGTGTGCTCGTCGGGCACCGCGGTGACGGTCACGCCCAGGTCGATCGCCGCTTCCGCGGTGACCGGTCCGATGCACACGACCACCGGCGGCACGCCGTCCACACCCGCAGCGGAGACGTACGAGGACACGGTCGAGGCCGACGTGAAGAGGATCGCGTCGCTGTTGCGAGCCGCCTCGAGCGCCTCGGAGGGCGGCGAGAGTGCAGCCGTGCGGTACGCCTCGACGACCCGCACGTCCCAACCCTTCGCCGCGATCCCGTCGGCGACGACACGGCGCGCGCCCGCGGCCTGCGCGACGACCGCGACGCCGTGACCACGGGGGAAGGCCTCGACGAGGCTCTCGGCGACGAAGCGCGGCGGGATCAGCGCCGGCTCGACGCCGCCACGCTCGAGCACCGTCGCGGTCATCGGGCCGACGACTGCGAAGTGGACGCGAGACGTCGCGCCCGGCAGGCAAGGCGGCGAGCACGCGCTCCGCTCCGTTCGCCGAGGTGACCACGATCCAGTCGACTGCGCCGTTCACCGCGTCACGAAGGGCAGCGCCTCCGTCCGGAGGATCGATGATCTCGATCAGGGGCACCTCGACGGGCTCTGCACCGAGCACGACCAGCCGCTCGACGAGGTCTCCCGTCTGCTCGCTCGCCCTCGTGACGACGACGCGCCGTCCGGCGAGCGGCCGGACGGGTTTCACGCTGCAGCCTTCACCCGAGGACGTCTTCGACGATCGCGAGCCAGCAGTCCGTGGTGAGCCGCAACGACTCGACGTCGACGCGCTCGTCGTTGCCGTGGAAGCGGGAGCGGAACTTCTGATAGGTGACGTCGGGGCTCATCAACCCGAAGCCGTATGCCAACGATCCGGCGTTGCGATAGAAGCGCGCATCGGTGCCGCCGACGGTCATCACGGGCATCAACGTCGCGTCGGGGTACACGCGCTGCGCGACCTTCTCGAGCGCCGAGTACAGCGGCGTGTCGGTGGGTGACCTCGTGTACTCGCCGGCCTGGATGATGCTCAGCTCGACCTCACTGCTGAGATCGCCGAGCGCCGCATCGATGTGCGCCCGCACGTCCTCGTTCGTCTCACCTGGCATCACGCGGATGTCGATGTCGAGATCGACGACGTCGGGGATCACGTTCGTCTTCACGCCGCCATGAGCGACATTCGGCGAGAACGTCGTGTGCGTGCAGGCGTGCGCGAGCTTCGCGATGCCCTGGTCGGGAAGCGTGCGGCACGCCTCGAGGACGGTGTCGGGGTCGCGCAGTGCCTTGCGCTGGGCGTCGGTGAGGTCGAACGCGTCGACGTAGTTCTCCCAGAGGTCGAGGATCTGCGCACGCGGCTCGTACGCCGCGATGCGGCGCACGACCTCGGCCGCCTTGACGAGTGCGTTGTCGGCACCGAACGGGGCCGAGCCGTGCCCGGGCGTGCCGCGGACGCGCAGCCGGCGCCACATCACGCCTTTCTCGGCGACGGTGATCGTGACCTTCTGGCCGGCCTGGGTGTCCATGACCAGCCCGCCGGACTCGGTGATCACGTAGTCCGCGGCGACGGCGTCCGGTTCGTGGTCGAGGGCCCACTCCGCTCCCCAGTGGCCACCAGCCTCCTCGTCGGCGACGGCGAAGTAGAGCAGGGTGCCCTTCGGACGAAACCCAGAGCGCGCGAGATGCTTCGTCGCGACCGCCATCGACGCGGTGAGGTTGAGCATGTCGATCGCGCCGCGCCCCCACACCTCGCCGTCGACGAGCTCACCACCGAAGGGATCTCGCGACCAACCGCTCGGCGTCACCGGGACGACGTCGGTGTGGCCCATGAGGCAGAGAGACGGCGCGTTCGGGTCGCTGCCTTCGATACGGGCGACGAGCGAGCGCCGGCCGGGCAGCGAGTCGAACGAGCCCATGTCCATGCCGGTGCCCTCGAGGTAGTCACGGAGGAGGTCGGCGCTGCGAGCCTCCTCGCCTGACTCAGGCGAACCGTCGTTGACGCACTGGTTGCGAATGAGCTGCTGCAGCAGCTCGGTCACCTCGCCCGTGAGCTGATCGGCCATACGGCGAGCCTACGACTGGTTCAGAAGGGCCGACCCACCCTTGGGGCCGAGGAGAACCGTCGCGACGAGTGCGCCGAGCGCGACCGGATCATCACCGACCTCGGTGTGCCTCAGCACAGTCGTGCCCGCCACGTCGGCGATGAGCCCCTCGCAACGCCACCCGCTGGGATCGGCCGTGACGTGCGCTCCGACGGGCAGATCGCACCCACCGCCGAGACCGGCGAGGAAGGCGCGCTCACCATCGACCGCGGCGCGGCTCGCCGCGTGCTCGATCGAACGCAGCAACGTCAGCGTCGCGCCGTCGTCGTCCCGGCATTCTGCGGCCAGTGCGCCCTGCGCGACTTGAGGCAGCATCACCGACGGGTCGAGTGCCTCGGCGATCTGGTCCGCGAGCCCGAGCCGGTCGAGCGCAGCGACCGCCATCACGACGGCCCCTCCGGGCGGCACCTTCGACAATCGCGTCTGGATGTTCCCGCGGAGGTCGACGAATCGAAGGTCGGGACGCGCGTGCGCGAGCTGCGCCTGCCGGCGCACCGATCCGGTCGCGACCGTCGCACCGTCCGGGAGGTCGGCGAGACGGTGACCGACGAGCGCGTCGCGCGGGTCACCGCGCTCGGGCACGGCCGCGATCACGAGACCGGCAGCAGGCATCGACGGCAGGTCCTTCGCCGAGTGCACCGCGACGTCGGCATCGCCCGCGAGCACGGCCGCCTGCACCTCCTTCACGAACACGCCCTGCCCGCCGAGCTCGTGGATCGGGCGGTCACGCGTGCGGTCGCCGAGCGTCTCGACCAGGACGAGATCGACATCGACAGAGGGATCGGCCTGCCGCAGCAACGCGCCGACGTGCTCGGCTTGCCATCGTGCGAGCGGGCTGCCTCGAGTCGCGATGCGCACCCGCACGGGGTCCGCGCCGCCTACAGAGCGAAGAGGTCGCGCAGGGCCTCGGAGAGCCGCTCACCGCGAGAGGTGCCCGCGACCTCCTTCAGGCGCACGGTCGGCTCGTGCAGCAGCTTCGCGACGATGCCGCGGGTGATCGCCTCGACGGCCTCGCGCTCGCGCGGCTCGAGCCCGTCGAGCCGGGTCTTCGCACGATCGAGCTCACCGATCCTCACGTCGTCGGCCCACTCGCGCATCGCGGCGATCAGCGGGGCGACCTCGCGAGCGGTCGAGTGATCGATCCACCGAGCGACTTCCTCCTCGACGATGGCCTGGGCGGCCGGGATCTCGCCCCGCCGCTCCTGCAAGCCCTTGTCGGCGAACCGGCGCAGGTCGTCGATGTCGAGGAGCGTCACGCCGGGGATCGAGGCAACGCCGGGATCGACGTCGCGCGGCACGGCCACGTCGACGACGAGCAGCGGGCGCTCGGGCCGCGCCGCCATCACGGGCGCGAGATCCGCATGCTCGACGAGGATCGACCGCGCACCGGTGGAGGTCAGCAGCACGTCGACCTCACCGAGCGCGTCGGCGAGCTCGAGCAACCGGACAGGTCGGCCGCCGAGCCGCGACGCGAGGTCGTCGGCACGGTCGAAGGTGCGATTCGCGACGAGCACCTCGGCCACACCGGCCGCCGCGAGTGCGACCGCCATGCCCTCGCCGATGCCGCCGGCGCCGAGCACGAGCACACGCCGACCGGCGAGCCCGTCGAGCGCGTCGTCAGCCATCGCGACCGCCGCCATCGACACCGAAGCGGTGTGGCGCGAGAGGCCCGTTTCAGTGCGCACCCGCTTGCCGACCTCGACCGCGTGACGGAACAGCGCGTTGAGGGTCGCGCGCGCGGTGCCATGGCCCTTCGCCGCCTCCCACGCGTCGCGGACTTGGCCGAGGATCTCGGTCTCACCGAGCACCGCTGAGTCGAGGCCCGCTGCGACAGCGAACAGATGGTTCGCCGCGCCTTCGTCGAAGTGGCTGTAGAGGTGATAGGTCAGCGCCTCGGGAGCGAGGCCGGCGTACTGCGCGATGAAGTCGCGGACATCGGAGTATGCGCCGTGGAACCGCTCCGCGACCACGTACACCTCTGTGCGGTTGCAGGTCGACAGCAGCACGGCCTCGGTGATGTTCGGGCGCGAGCAGAGGTCGTCGAGCGCCTTGGGAAGCGATGCGCCGTCGACGCTCGTGCGCTCGAGGATTTCGAGCGGAGCGATCCGGTGGTTCAGACCGATGACGACGACGGACACGGGTTCACTCTAGGTCTGCCTATGCACTCGCGATCCGGTCGCCACCACGACGTTGCTGATAGAAGCTCAGGATCTGCAGCTCGACGGCGAGGTCGACCTTGCGGAGCGAGACGCCTCTCGGCACGGTGAGGACGGCCGGTGCGAAGTTCAGGATGGATGTGACGCCGGCGGCGACCAAGCGGTCCGCGACCTCTTGGGCGCCGGTGGCGGGGGTGGCGATGATGCCGATGACGTTGGCGAGCGCGCCCACGATCTCGGGCAGGTCGTCGAGGTGGCGCACCTTGGCCGCGCCGACCTTGGTGCCGACCTTCGCGGCGTCGATGTCCACGATCGCGGCGACGGGAAAGCCCCGTTCGTCGAACCCCCCGTAGTTGGCGAGGGCGTGGCCGAGGTTGCCCGCGCCGACGATGACGACGGGCCAATCGTGGGTGAGGCCGAGCTCACGGCTCATCTGGAACAGGAGGTACTCGACGTCGTAACCGACTCCTCGGGTGCCGTAAGACCCCAGGTAGGACAGGTCCTTGCGCACCTTCGCCGCGTTCACGCCGGCGAGCTCGGCGAGCCGCTCGGACGAGATGGTGGCGGTGCGCGACTCGGCGACCTCGAGGAGGATGCGCACGTAGACGGGAAGCCGGGCCACCGTGGCCTCGGGGATGCGCCGGCGCGCTCGCTCAGCCATGCCGGTGGCAGGGTACGCCCACGTGCGCGGGTTCACAAAGCCTCCCGCGGCTCGTACGCTGCGGTCTCGTGGTCACCGCTGAGGCCGCTCTCGCGGCCGCCGCGACGCTCGTTGCCGTGGCCTTCACGTTCTGCACACTCGACCGATGGCTGACTCGACGTCGCCGCCACGACATCGCCTGGACGGTGGCGATGGCGATGTTCGCGATCGCGTCGGCAGCCCTCTGGCTCGGCTCGACGGTCGGGTGGAGTGGCCCGACGTTCCGTGTGTTCTTCCTGTTCGGCGCCATCTTGAATGTGCCCTACCTCGCCCTTGGCACGGTCTACCTGTTCGCGGGCCAACGCACCGGGGACCGAGTCGCGCTCGGGCTCACGTTCCTGGCCGCGTTCGCCGCGGGGGTCATGACGGTGGCGCCGCTGAAGGCTCCGATCTCCGGCACCGACCTGCCGACCGGCAGCGAGGTGTTCGGCGCGCTACCCCGGATCCTCGCCGCGGTCGGGTCGGGCGGAGCCGCGCTCATCGTCCTCGGCGGGGCGGTGCTGTCCCTGTGGCGGGTGCTGCAAGGTCAGGAGCGCTCCCGAGGGAGAGGAGTTGCAGCCCATCCGAAGCGGCTGGCGCTCGGCAACGGGCTGATCGCCGCGGGCACGTTGGTGCTCGGCGCGAGCGGAACCCTCAACGGGCGACTGGGCGCATCGACCGCGTTCGCGATCACGCTCACCGTCGGCATCACGATCCTGTTCGCCGGCTTCTTGGTCGCGACGTCGACGCCCTCGGTGCGGGCCCGCGTGACGCCGCCCGACTCAGCGCAACACGCGCCGCAGGACCTTGCCTCCCCAGCCCTTGGGTAGCTCGTCGACGAACATCACCTTCGTCGGGCACTTGTATCGCGCGAGCGAATGGCGGCAGTGCTCGATGATCGCCTCCTCGTCGTGTGACGATCCCGGCGCAGTCACGACGAAGGCCTTCACGGCCTCGCCGGTCGACGGATGCGGGCTGCCCACGACGGCGACCTCGTCGACACCTGGGTAGGTCGCGATGACGTCCTCGACCTCACCCGGGTACACGTTGAAGCCCGAGACGATGATGAGGTCCTTCGCCCGATCCACGAGGTAGAGGTAGCCCTCGTCGTCGGCGACTGCCACGTCGCCGGTGCGGAGCCAACCGTCTGGCGTGAGCGCATGCGCGGTCGCCTCGTCGTCGTGCCAGTAACCCGCGAAGATGTTCGGCCCCTTCACCCAGATCTCGCCGGAGTCACCCGCGAGAGCATCGTCGCCGTCGGAGTCGACGAGCCGGACCGTGAGCCCCGAGAGGGGGAGGCCGATCGACCCGACCCGTGACTCGCCCGGTGGCGACGCGGTGACGACCGGCGACGCCTCGGTGAGTCCGTATCCCTCGAGCAGCTCGAGGTGGAACCGCGATTGGAACAGCCGCGAAAGATCCTCCGGCATCTTCGCCGCTCCTGTCGACGCGACGCGCACGTTCGAGAAGGCGCTCGCGCTCACACCGGGCAACGTCGCCCACGCGGTCCACATCGGAGGAGCTCCCGAGATCACCGTCACACCACGTGTCTCGATCGTCTCGAGGGCCGTGGCGGGGTCGAACCGCTCGACGAGCACCACGGACGCTCCGGCGTAGAGCGCGAGGCCGAGCACGACGTTCATCCCGAAGATGTGGAACATCGGGAGCACCCCGAGCACGACGTCGTCGGCCTCCAGTCCGCGCCCCGGCTGCGCCTGGATCTGGCGGAGGTTGGACGCGAGGTTCTCATGGGTGAGCATCGCCGCCTTCGCCGAGCCGGCGGTGCCACTCGTGAAGAGCAGCGCGGCCACCTCCTCGTCGGCACGGTCGGCGACCGGAGCGGGGTCCGCCGCGAGGAGGTCCTCGAACGTGCGGGCGTCGTCGAACGGGTGACCCGCCGTCGCGATCACGTGCTGCACCGAAGGTACGTTCCCGCGCTCGACGTCCCCCCAGCTCGCGCGTCCGGCGGGGCCGACGATGACGGCGACGGTCTCGACCGCGGCGAGCTCGCGCTCGAGCTCGGGGGCGGGGCTCAGGGGGTTGAGGGGGACGACGACGCCGCCGATGCCGAGCACAGCCAGATACGACACGACGAAGGTCGGGTTGTTCGCGCACAGGAGGGCAACCCGATCGTCCCGGCCGAGCCCGAGCGCCGACAGGCCGCCCCGGAGCGCCGCGACCTGCTCACGGAGGGCGCCGTAGGTCGTGGGCGTTCCCCGTGACACGAGCGCGACGGCGTCCTCGGGATGCGGCTGGATGATCTCGGCCAGGTTCACCTGAGGAGCCCCCCTCTCACAGCCCGGCGAGCGTAGCGGCCGCCGTCAGGCCACCTCCGAGGCCCCCCAGGTTCGCCTCAAGGTGGCCCCTTCGCCATGCCGAAGGGAATTCCGTGCATCGGATCGCGCGTGCCGTCTCGTCGGTCGCCCTCGCTGTCGCCATCGTTGGCACCGCGATGGTCGCGACCCCGACGGTCGCCGGCGCCGCCTCTCCGGGCGAGGAAGCCGACTTCGTGTCGCGGATCAACAACCTGCGCGCGTCGCAGGGCCTTCCGCCGATGACGCCTGACGCCGGGCTCGCCGCGACGTCGTGCACCTGGAACGACCACATGATCGCCGCCGGCGGCATCTCGCACGACCCGAACCTCGCTGCCGCGGTCGCTTCTGTCTTCCCGGATTGGCGCAAGGGTGGCGAGAACGTGGGCATGGGTGGCACCGTCAGCTCGCTCTTCGACGCGTTCGTCGCGAGCCCCGGCCACTACAAGAACCTGGTCGACCCTGACTTCAGTCGCGTCGGTGTGTGCGTCGGCCGCGATGGCAACGGCAAGCTCTTCACGACGCACCGATTCGCCGCCGTTGGAGCGGCCGCGCCCGCGCCCCCGCCTCCTGCGCCGCCACCTCCGCCCACGACCGCAGCGCCGGCTCCGCCCCCCGCTCCCCCGACCACCGCCGCGCCGCCTCCTCCGCCTCCGCCCACCGCGCCGCCGACCACCGCCGCGCCGCCGCCGCCGACCACAGCGGCTCCGGCGACTGCCGCTCCGACCGCGCCCCCGACGACGGCCGCGACGACGATCGCTCCCGCCGCGAGCGCCCCACCCACGTCCGCGACTTCGTTG
Organism: uncultured Acidimicrobiales bacterium; assembly: GCA_963802505.1. Classification (GTDB taxonomy): domain Bacteria; phylum Actinomycetota; class Acidimicrobiia; order Acidimicrobiales; family DATKAS01; genus DATKAS01. The sequence continues at coordinate 935,797 of CAWDJB010000002.1, forward strand.
CTTGTCGCCGCGTTGCCGCCTTCGTCGACAGCTGCGACCGAGTCGACGCTCGCCGATCACGTGCACGATCTCGTCGTCGAGATCCTCGACCTGTTCCCGGCCTTTCTCCACCTCCGCCTGCCCTGACCGGGTGGGCAGCCGCGAGACTGGAGCAGTGACAGTGGGGCGAGACGGCACGACGATCGTCGCTGAGGGCCTCACGCGGTCCTTCGACGGTCAGCTCGCCCTTGTCGACCTCTCCTTCGACGCCCAGCCCGGCGAGGTGCTCGCCGTGCTCGGGCCGAACGGCGCGGGCAAGACGACCACCGTCCGCCTGCTCAACGGTGTGCTCGCCCCCGACCGGGGGAGCAGCCGCGTGCTCGGCATCGACCCGGCAGTGGACGGCAACGAGGTGCGCCGCCGCACCGGCGTGCTGACCGAGAACGCCGGGCTCGACGATCGACTGACCGCGTGGGAGAACCTCGTCGTCACCGGACGGATCCGCGGGATGAACAAGGACGACGCAGGAGCCAAGGCGACGGCGATGCTCGATCGGTTCGGCATGGCCGACCGCGCGCACCATCGAGTGCAGGGGTTCTCGACCGGCCAGCGCAAGCGGGTCGCCCTGGGGCGCGCGCTGCTGCACGACCCCGACGTCTTGTTCCTCGACGAGCCGACGTCCGGGCTCGATCCCGAGGCGACGCGCGACGTGATCGACCTCATCGGCGCGCTCGCGGCCGAGCACGGCCGCACCGTCGTGCTGTGCACGCACTTCCTCGGAGAGGCCGGTCGCCTCGCGCACCGCATGGCGGTGCTCGATCGCGGGCACCTGCTCGCATTCGGTGCGCCTGCCGATCTCGCGGGCGAGATCTGGAAAGGCCTCGACGTTGCGCTCGACCTCGGCGCGCGGGCCGAAGATGCCCTCGTCGAGATGCTCGCCGAGTCGCGGGGTGTGCTCGCGGTGCGAGCGACCGACAGCGGCGCGCACCTGACGGTGAACGATCGGTCGGTGATCCCACTCGTCGTCGCCTCGCTGACGTCGCGCGAGGTTCCCGTCTACGGAGCGGTCCCGATGCCTCCGACGCTCGAGGACGTGTACTTCGCCGTGGTGAACGACCAGACCGCGAACGAGAGGGCCGAAGCGTGAGCAGGCCCATCGACACCAACGCGATCCGCGCGGTGATGTGGAAGGACCTCACCGCGGTCCGCCGTTCGAAGGCCGTCGTGCTCCCGATGCTTCTCGTGCCGCTGCTGCTCTTCGTCCTCCTGCCGGCGAGCGTCGGGTTCGCCGCCCGCGCCGTCACCAACGTGAACATCGACGGCTTCCTCGGCCGGCTGCCCGGCGACGTCGCCGCGCCCATCCGTGAGCTCCCGGAACGCGAGCAGCTCGTCGTGCTCGTGAACGGCTACCTCTTGGCCCCGCTGTTCCTGATCGTGCCGCTCATGGTGTCGGTGGTGCTCGCCGCCGACGCGTTCGCGGGCGAGAAGGAGCGCAAGACGATCGAAGGGCTGCTGCACCTCCCCATCAGCGACCGCGATCTCTTCCTCGCCAAGCTGCTCGGCGCGTTCGTGCCCGCGGTCGTCGTGTCGTGGCTCGGGTTCTTGTGCTTCGCTGTCGTCACGAACACGATCGCCTGGCCGGTGATGCACCGCGTCTTCATCCCGACGCGCCTGTGGGGCGTGATGATCCTTTGGGTCGCGCCTGCAGTCGCGGCGCTCGGGCTGGGGATCATGGTGCGCGTGTCCGCGCGCGCTCGCACTTCGCAGGAGGCCAACCAGCTCGGCGGCGCGGTCATCCTCCCCCTGATCTTCATCGCGCTCGGCCAAGCCACGGGCCTGCTGCTGGTCGCGCTCCCCGTCGCGCTGACGGTCGGCGCGGCGCTGTGGCTGCTCGCCATCTGGCTCGTGCGCGGCGGCATCACGAAGTTCAGCCGGGACCGCATCGCGCTGCGCGTGTGACGCAGGATCAGCGCGCGAGCACGAAGAGCTGCAGCACGCTGGCGAGGAGGATCATCGCGAGGAGGATGGCGAGGACGATCGTCGTTCCTCGTCTCACCGCGTGAACGCTACCGGGGTGCTGCGCGTGTGCTCCTCTCCGTCATCCGGAGACGAGAGGCGCACCTCGGTGCCTGCCGCGACCCGCAGGTCGTCGGCCGCCGAACGCTGATCGAGACAGAGCGCGAGCAACCCGTACGAATCGACCACGAGTCCGAGCTCGCCGGGACCGAGCGCAGCGAACGCCTCGACGCGGCGAGCGACCCGACGGTTGCCCGCGACGCCGATGGCGACTCGGTCACCGAGCTCGTCGATCTCGTCGGGGTCGATGTTGAGCTGCGCGTTGCCGAAGTGGTCGACCCAGAGCACCTCGCCGATCACGGCGTCGCCTTCTCGCCGCGTGAGCGGGACGACCGCGGGCGTGAGCAGGTCGAGGTCGACAGGCTCGCCGAGCTCCATGAGATCGACACCGTTGGCCAAGTGCGCGGCGGCGGGGGCGAACACGTCGCGGCCCGCGAAGGTCGGGCCGGGCGCCGGCAGCTGGTAGGCCGGGTTGGTGAGCGAGACGGCACGCTCGGCGCCGCCCGTGAGGGCCACGGCGGGCGCGAGCAGCCCGTTGTCGGGACCGATCAGCACGCCCTCGCCCTTCGCGACCTCGATGGCGACGGCGGCACGGTGCGTCGCGACCCCCGGGTCGACGATGCCGACGACGATGCCCGACGCCACGTAGGGGATGCACCGCGCCAACGCGAGCCCGCCGGCGCGCACGTCGAACGCCGGCACGTCGTGCGTGAGATCGATGGTGACCACGTGCGGTGCGATGTCGCGGATCACCGACTTCACGACGCCCACGAACTCGTCGATGAGCCCGTAGTCGGTGAGCAACGAGACGGTGTCGTAGCGGCGGCCCATGCGGCGGCGACGCTACGACGTCGACGGGGGGACGCGGACGGGGGGACGCGGACGGGGGGCGCGGACGGGGGGCGCGAAACGGGCCGATGGTGACCCCCCGGCACCATCGGCCCGATCCGCAGGGTCGAGAGTCGGCTTGCGCCGACTCTCCCCGGCCCTGCTAGCCGGCTTGTGTGTAGCGGCTGGCCAAGTAGTGGTCGAGATCGCTCTCGCTGATGCGGTACGACTTGCCGACCCTGGTAGCGCCGAGCTCGCCGGCCTTCACAAGCCGGTACACCGTCATCGTCGACACTCTCAGGCTCTGCGCCACCTCGGCCACGGTCAGGAACCGCGTTCGAGCCACCGTCTGGGCCATGGACAACCCCTTCTCCGCGTGATCCGGACTGTAAACCACGGGTGGCGCACCGCGAAAGGGGCGGTTTCGTGACGGAATCAGTTGGCCCCGAGCTCGCGTGAGCGTGCGGTCGCGGCGGCCACCGCGTCGACCACCGCATCGAACCATCCCGCGTCGTCGAGCACGCGAAGTGCGGCGGCCGTCGTGCCGCCCGGTGAGGTCACGGCGGCGCGAAGCGCCTCGGGAGGATCGTCACTCGACGCGAGCAATCGAGCCGATCCGGTGAGGGTCTGCTCGGTCAGCGCGACGCTCACGTGGCGTGGCAGGCCGGCCCGAACTCCCGCCTCGATGAGCGCCTCGGCGAAGCGGAAGACGTAGGCCGGGCCCGATCCCGACACACCCGTCACCGCATCGAGCAGAGACTCGTCGACCCGAACGACCGTGCCGACCGCCGAGAGGATCGACTCGGCCCACGCGAGGTCGGCGTCGGAGGCGGTGCTTCCGGCCGCTATGGCGGCGGCACCGGCCCCGACCAGTGCGGGTGTGTTCGGCATCGCTCGCACGACCGCGGCGCCGGGGGCGAGGCCGGCCTCGAGGCGGCTCGTGGGCACCCCCGCGGCGATCGACAAGACGCGCTGCACGCCGGCTCCGGCGAGTGCAGCACACGCGGCGTCGACGTCATTGGGCTTCACCGCGACGACGGCCGCCTCGGCGGGGCCGACCGCATCGAGGACCGCGACACCAGGGAACTGTGAACGCAGCACCTCACGACGCTCGGGCACGACCTCGACGACCGCGAGCTCGTCAGGCTTCGCCCATCCCGCGGTGAGCAGACCGCCGAGCAGGGCCTCGCCCATCCGTCCACCACCGACGAGGAGCAGGCGTGCCGTCACGGCGCCAGAGGTTAGGGGTGCGGGCCGCACGGGGCCCGAGGGCGCACTGACTCACCGGACTTCCCCGAACCAGTGATCCCGCCGCCCTCGGGTCGGGAGCAGAATGACATGAAACGCACTGAGACGTCAAGAGCGAAATCGCGAGGCGAACCCGATGCGCAGGGCCGGGCGAAAGCACTGCTCGACGCACGCGTACAGCGAACCCACGATGCGATCGAGCTCGGCGTCATCGAGGGCGCCGGAGGGGAAGGCGCCGACGAGGTAGACCGCGTTCTCAGCGCCCACGCAAAACTGGGCGCCGACGAGCTTGGCGTTGCGCCGCAGGAGGTGCTCGTAGAACTGCTCCTGGTTCTCTTCCGGCGCCGGCATCACGTACGTCTCGTACTGCAGCGTGCGCTGGCCGAGCGTGAGCCAGATCGTCGTGAAGTCCTTCTCCTCGCCGCGCAACCGGACGTACCACCGACGCTCGCCGGGCTCGCCGCGATCGACGGCCACGAGCATCGGGTTCTCGTCGAGCTGTCCCTGCAGCCACTCGTCGATGTGTGCCTCGATCGCATCGAGCTCGGAATCGGTCGCCGGGTGATGCAGCGTCACGAGCACTCGACGAGCGCGCCGACGGTGAGGTCGGCGTAGAGGCGACGCAGCCGCGCCGCGGACATCGACCAGGTGTAGCCGCCGGCGCGGGCCGCGGCCGCTGCGCTCATCTCGGCGGCGAGCACGCCGTTCGTCAGCAGCTCCTCCGCGTACGCCGCGAACACCTCGGGATCTCGCCCCTCGACCAGGAACCCCGAGTGCCCGTGATCGACGAGCGTGCGCAAGCCCCCGACTGCAGACGCGACGACGGGAGTGCCGCACGCGGCCGCCTCGAGCGCGACGAGCCCGAACGACTCGGACCGGCTGGGCACCAGGCACACGTCGGCGGCGCGGTAGTAGCTGGAAAGCAGATGGTGCGGCTGCGGTGGCACGAACCGCACGCGCTCGGCGACGCCGAGCGACACAGCCATCGACTCGACCTCGGCCAGGTATTCGTCGCCCTCCTTGCCACTCGGACCGCCGACGACGACGAGCACCGCGTCGGGATGGTCGAGCGCGGCGAGAGTGCGCACCGCGACGTCGAGTCCCTTGAGCGGTTGGATGCGTCCGACGAACAGGAGCACCGGGTGGTCGCCGAGGTCGAGTGCGGTGCGCGCACCTTGGCGATGACCGGGCGAGAAGAACGCGTGGTCGACACCCGGCGGCACGATCTCGACCCGACCCGGCGTCGCGCCATAGAGGCGTTCGAACTGCGCAGCTTCCTCGGTGCAGCTCGCGAGGATCGCGTCGGAGCAACCGATGATCTCGACCTCCGAACGCACGCGGCGCTCGGGCTCCTCGTCGCCCGACTCGGCCTTGACCCGCGCCAGCGTGTGGAACGTCGAGACGAGAGGCAGGCCGAGCTCGTGCTTGAGCCGGTGCCCGGCGAGCCCCGACAGCCAGTAGTTCGCGTGGATGACGTCCGCGCCCATGCCGGCCTCGAGGTCCACTCGCACCTTGTCGGCGAACTCGTCGACGGTCTCAGGCAGCGCTTCCTTGGGAAGGTCGGGCGGACCGACGTCGATGTGGCGCACCCTGAACCCCGGCTCCACCGCGACCTCGGGCGCGAGCCCCTCTCGCCACGTGCGCACGTACACCGTGCAATCGATGCCGGCTTGGGCCAAGGCCGAGACGAGCTCGCGCACGTACACGTTCATCCCGCCCGCGTCGGCAACGCCCGGCTGGGCGAGTGGCGAGGTGTGCAGCGAGAGGACGGCGAGGCGACGCACGGGCCTTGTCAACGCTCCTGGGCAGCGGCTGATTCCGCACGGATCTTTCCCCGTGCTGCGTCGTTCTCATTCCGAAAGGACTCGTACACCCTGACCAGGGTGTGCTTCTGCTCCTCGGTCAGCTCCGGATCGCGGAGGATGGCGCTGACCACGTCGATCTCGTCGGCCTCGTCCAGGATCCCGGCCCGCACGTAGAGCGTCTCGGCCGAGATCCGCAGCGCCCGCGCGATCTGCTGGAGGATGTCCGCGGACGGGCGCCGCAACCCACGCTCGATCTGGCTCAGGTACGGGTTCGAGACACCCGCCATCTCCGAGAGCTTGCGCAGCGAGAGGTGACCGATCCGGCGCTGCTCCCGAATGAACTCGCCGACGTCGCGCCAACGGTTCTCGAAGTCGTCGCGCACCTCCGAAGGGTACGCGGTTATTGGAGAAGCGACTCGACCGACGCTTCGCCGGTGCGGTAGCGGCGCGTGATCTCGGCCGAGAGCGCGTCGAGCCGTTCGAAGACCAGCCTGCGCCGGGCAGAGAGATCGGCTTCGACCTCTGCGAGCGCGGAGCGGATCTGCCCGAGCTCGCTGTCGGAGCGCGACGGGAGCAAGCCGAGCGCATCGACGTCGAGGATGCGATCGAGCGGCTCGACGAGGAGGGGATCGGGCTCGATCGGTTCGATCGTCGTCGGACGACGACCGGAACCGGGAGCGGTCAGGTGGCGCCCGAGCGTGTCGGGCAGCGCCGCGACCATCTCGGCGAGATCAGACGGTGGACGCCCCTTGTGCCGCCGGTCGAGCTCCGCGTCGACGATGTCGAGACGCCCTTGCGCGAGACGCCGGACGAACGACACCTGGGTCTCGAGCGATTGGCACTCGGCGCGCATGGCCCGCACGTCGTCGGTGCTGCGCTGTTCGAGGCCTTGCAGGTAGGCCTCGTCGGTCATGTCCGGATCGTAGCGACCGGTTTGCGCGGGACGAGAGACCATCGCCGAGGGGACGAGGTTCCGGATCTGCACGGTCACATCCAGTGCTTCGGCACAATCGGCGATGTGCCTGAGTGGAATGAGCCGATTGGCTCACCACTTCTCACCCGCCCGAGACAGGCGGGAGGACCGCGACCTCGTCGGTGTCGCGGACGGGATCGCCGGGACTCGCCGGCTCACCGTTCACCCACACCTTCGACCGGGCCAGCACGGCGGCGAAGTGCTCTCCGTAGCGGTCACAGGCAGCTGCGAGCACTGACGCGACGTCGGTGCCCGGAACATCGTCTCTGCCGCGCCCTGCCGCCTCGCGGGCAGCAGCGAAGAGACGTAACACAGCCACCGAGCCCACGATAGTTAGGGTGCTTCAGTGGCCCACCCCGGCGGACCAACAGGCGAAGCCACGACGACGCAGATGCTCGTCGTCCGCCACGGGCAGACGACCTGGAACGCCGAGAAGCGGTGGCAAGGCCGCGCCGACTCACCGCTGTCGGCCCTCGGCACTGCTCAGGCGGAGTGGGCGGCCAAGGTCCTCGATCCGTTCGATCTGGTCGTCACGAGCAACCTCAGCCGTGCGCGCGACACGGGAGCGATCATCGCCGAGGCGCTCGGCGCGTCCGTGGAGGTCGAGGCCGATCTCGCGGAGCGCGACGTCGGCGAGTGGACCGGGCTCACGTTCGACGAGATCGAGGAAGGTTGGCCAGGCGCGCTCGCGAACGGCGGCCATCCGAACGGGTGGGAGGCCGACGACACCGTCGCCGATCGGGCGATCGGCGCGCTCGAGCGGATTGCCAAGGCGCATCCCGACGAGCGAGTGCTCGTCATCACGCACGGCGGGCTCATCCGATCGCTCGAGCGCGGGCTCGGCCTCGACAGCCCTTACCTGGCGAATCTGGGAGGCCTGTGGGTGACTGTCGACGGGGGAGCCGTGACCGCGGGCGACCGCGTCGACATCATCGACCACGCCGCAGTCGCTGCGACGGTGCCGTCCAGTGAGTGACGTCCAGTGAGTGACTTGTTGCCCCTTCCGGGGATGGACATCGAGCGTCCCGCGGTCCGCGTCGTCGAGCACGGCGGCGTCCCGGTGAAGATCGAGGTCGTGCGGAGCGTGCGTCGCCATCGCACCGTCGCCGCGCGACCAGTCGGCGGCGTGTTGCGCATCTCGATCCCCGCCGCCATGTCGGTGCGGCAGGAAGACCGCTGGGTCCGCGAGATGGTGAAGCGCCATGTCCGCTCACTCGCGAGCTCGACCATCGATCTCGAGGAACGCGCCTGCACGCTGTCGCGCCGGTACCAGCTCCCGATCGCGACGTCGGTCCGTTGGACCGAGATGGACAGCTTGTGGGGCTCGTGCACGATGGACGACGGGTCGATCCGCATCTCGTCTCGTGTCGCGAGCTTCCCGAGCTGGGTGCTCGACTACCTGCTCGTGCACGAGCTCGCGCACTTGATCGTCGGCGATCACTCGCCCGCGTTCTGGGCCGTGGTGAACCGCTACCCGAAGACGGAACGCGCTCGCGGCTACCTCATCGCCAAGAGCACCGACGAAGACGACTGAGCCACGGGCTGAGACTCAGACCGCCGCCTGCCACTTCGCTTCGAGCTCGCCGAGCGGCGTCGAAGGTGGACCGCCGTGGCGGTACTCCTCCAGCATCCCCCGCCACGGACCAGTCGCCTCGAGCTTGCCGAGCAGCGCGCTGACACCCCAGACGACGCGGTCGAGGATCACGAACGACGCGGGCATGTTGAGCGCGCGGATGATCTCGGCGTGCGGGCCCTCGATGTTCGCGACCTTGCCGAGCGCTTCCGCAGTGAACTGGCGGGTGAACGTGAACGTGTCCTGCAAGTAGGGGACATACGGCGCGCTCACGTACTCGAACACGAGCTGCGGGTCGAGACCGTGATCGGGACGGAGGAAGCCGACTTCGACCATCGCCCGCACGCACCACTCGGGATCACGGGCGAGGATCGCGTCGAGGCACGGAGACAGTCGCTCCCACTCCCCCGCCGACCAGCGCTTCACCAAGCCGAAGTCGAGGAAGGTGATCGTGCCATCGGCATGGAACCGGTAGTTGCCCGGGTGAGGATCGCCGTTGAAGACACCGTCGCGGTGCACTGATCCCTGCGCGAAACGGAACAGCACCTCGGCAGCGCGCTGTCGCGCCGCACGGTCGGCCCGTCCCTCGAACTCGGCCCATGTCCATCCGTCGATCCACTCGGTCACGAGCACGCGCTGAGTCGACAGCTCGCGGACGACCTCGGGGATGCGGATGAACGGATGCCCGGTGTAGCGGCGCCAGAACTCTTCCTGGTTCGCGGCTTCGATGCGGTAGTCGAGCTCGTCGAACATGCGCGCCCGCAGCTCGTCGACCAGTCCCTTCACGTCGAGGCCCTTGAGCGCCAGCGACGAGAACAGTGAGTACAGCATCTCCGCGTTGTCGAGATCGGATCGGATCGCCCGGTCGATGCCCGGGTACTGCACCTTCACCGCGACCATCCGGCCGTCGGGCAGCACCGCCTTGTGCACCTGCCCGACCGAGGCCGCGGCAACGGGGACGGGGTTCCAGTCGAGGAAGAAGCGCGACGGCTCGTCGCCGAGCTCACTGCGGATCACGCCCTCCGCGAGCGACGGTGCCATCGGAGGGACATCGGCTTGGAGCGTGGCGAGCGCGGCCTGCGCTTCGGGAGGCAGGCCCTCGGCGATGAAGCCGATGAGCTGGCCCGCCTTCATGATGGCGCCCTTCATGTTGCCGAGCTCGCGTGCGACGTCCTCGGCCGTGCGGATCGCGAACCGCTGCTCGAGCGCAGCTCTCGCCTCCGCGTCCTTGCGGGCCCCGCGCACCTTCACGACCGCGTAGTGCGCACCGCGCCGAGCGGTCAGCCGCCAGACGCGCGCCGATCGCTGCATGCGGCTGCGGCGGTCAGCGTCGGCGAGAGCGAGGCCGGCAGCGATGCCGGCAGCGACGAGGCCTCCGGCGAGCGTCGTCGCCGCCACTTTGCGGGCCACGGGCGGGCCCCGGTCAGCTCGCGCAGATGGAGCAGCGCGTCTCGGTCGGAGCAGTCGTCAGCCTCTCGTCGCCGATCGGCTGGCCGCAGACCTCGCACGCCTCGTAGGTGCCGTCGTCGAGGCGAGCCATCGCTCGTTCGACACCCGCGAGGTCGGCTTCGACCCGCGCGAGGACAGCGTCGTCCGCGAGGATCTCGTCAGCGCTCACGCCGCGAAGGTTACCGGCGGGGTCCTCGCGGAAAGTTCACACAACTGGAGCACCGGCCGCACCCACGCAGAGGTACGGTTGTGCTTGGTTACTCGGGGGTAACTCGAGAGCCGGCGGCGGAGGCAAGAGCGGCGGAAGGGAGCACGACATGACCGAGGGCCCGTTGCAAGCCGGACAGCCGTGGGGCGCACATCGCCGGCACGGTCGCCGGTACCTCACCTACAGCCGCGAGCTCGGCGGAGGGCTCTTCGCGAACGTGGTCAACGGCGTCGTGACGTCGGTCGGCGTCGAGCCCGTCGGTGACTGGGTGGTGCGCCGCTCAGGTCGCGTCGAAGCCGTCGTGCCGACCGCTCGCCCGCAACGCCCCACGCTCGTGTGGGCCGCTCCCCTTGCGACTGCGGCTCTCGGCGGCGCCGCGGTGGCCGCCAGCTTCGCGTTTCGGCACGGGCGCCGCGCCGCGTAGCTCCTGATCTGATCAGACGGGGCCCAGCGCCTCGTCGAACAGATCTCGCATCGCCGTCCACGAGCGCGCGTCCGTCGGGCCGTGGTACTCGATGCCCGGCATGCCCGCCTCGCTCGCGCGGGGATTCGTGAAGCTGTGGGCTGCTCCGCCGTAGAGGTTCATGCGCCAGTCGACGCCGGCCGCGCGCATCTCCTCTTCGAAGGCCGTGCGCTGGTCGGGAGGGATGAGCGGATCCTCCGTGCCGATGCACACCAGCACGCGGCCCTTGATGTTCGCCGCATCTTCGGGGCGGGTGGTCTGGAGCCCCGAGTGAAAGCCGACGACCGCCTTCAGGTCGGCGCCGCCGCGGGCGAGCTCGAGCGCCATCGTGCCGCCGAAGCAGTAGCCGATCGCCGCGACGCGCGCGGGGTCGGCGTCGGGATGCGCGAGGAGCACGTCGAGGCCGCCCTTCCCGAGGCGCCGAACTCGCTCGGGGTCGCTCATGAGAGGCATGAGACGTTCCATCATCTGGTCGAGCGGCACGGGCACGCCGCCGCCGTGATAGTCGAGTGCGAATGCGACGTATCCGAGCTCGGCGAGCTGCTCGGCGCGTCGCTTCGCGTGGTCGTCCAGCCCCGGGCCCTCGTGGCAGACCAGCACTGCCGGACGCTTCCCGGAACGGGTGTCGTCGGTCGCGAGGTGTCCGATCATACGGACGCCGTCGACTTCGTACTCGATGTCCTCGGTGTGCACGTTCACTCCCGTCATGGATCAGTCAACGACGTCGAAGGTGAGCTCGATCATCGGCGATCGCTCGACAAGCGTCTCGAGCGGTGCTTGCGTGCGATACCACTGAGCAGCGTCGTGCGACAGCACCATCTCGCGAGTCGGCGCGTCGGTGACGACTCGGCCCCACGCGACCAGATCAGCTTGCATGCCGTTCTTGACGTGCACGACGACGCGAGGGTCGTTCGTGACGTTGGCGAGCCAACACCGCGGTCCCGGGGTTCCGGTGATGAAGAAGCGATCCTCGATCACGAGCATCCAGATCTCGATCCGCCGTGCATCGCCCGAGTGCCGACCCGTCGTCGTGATGTCGATCGTCGGGTCCTTCGAGACGGCCGCCTGCACCTGGTCGATCATTCGGCCACGTTACGCGGCAGGTAGGTTGACCCGATGGTCTCCGCACGTCTGGGCGCGCTGATCGCGCTCACCCTGGCCGGGATCACGATCACGGTCGCGTACGACCGCGCACGCGACAACGAGGCCGACGCCGCCACCACCAGCACGGCCACGAACGTGACGCGGCCGCCCGAGACGACTCCGTCCATCGGTGACCCGTCGTCGACGGTCGACATCACGAGCCTCACGCCCGCGACCGACCCGGTGACGTCGACGGTGGCGTCCACGACGACGGTCCCCGACACGACGGTCGCGCAAGTCGGCGACGCGGCGAAGCTCGGCTTCATGACGTCGGGAGCGACGCGTGCAGTCGCGCTCGACGACCGCACGTGGGAGGGGAACGGCGAGCAAGTCACATTCCTCTTCGCGGGCGACACGCAGTTCGAGGGCTCGGCCGCGAACCGGCTCGCGGCCGACCCGAACACCGTGCTCGCGCCGATGGCGCCGGTGATGGCCCAGGCCGACATCACGATGGTGAACCTGGAGACGTCGATCACCACCCGCGGGTCTCCGGAGCCGAAGGCGTTCACGTTCCGAGCGCCGGCCAGCGCGTTCACGGCGCTGGCGGCGGCCGGAGTCGACGTGGTGACGATGGCCAACAACCACGGCCGCGACTTCGGTGCGGAGGGCCTCGGCGACACGCTCGCGGCGATCAAGGCGAGTGGGTTCCCGACCGTGGGCATCGGCGAGAACGCCGCGGCGGCCTACGCGCCATATCGAGTCACCGTTCGGGGACAGCGGATCGCGATCTTCGGGGCGAGCCGGGTGATCGACTCCGCGCTGCTCGGGTCGTGGACGGCGACGGACACACAGCCCGGCATCGCCTCCGCCTACGAGGGCACTGCCCGCGATCGCCTCCTCGCGGCCGTGCGGGAGGCCCGGGCGTCCTCCGACACGGTCGTCGTCTTCCTGCACTGGGGCACTGAGCTGCTCACCTGCCCGACCGGAGTGCAGAAGACCCTCGCACGCGAGCTCCACGACGCCGGCGCAGACCTGATCGTCGGCTCGCATGCGCACCGGGTGCAGGGCGACGGCTACCTCGACGGCGCGTTCGTGGCCTACGGCCTCGGCAACTTCGTGTGGCCTCGGGGCAACGTCGGAGCGGTGATCGAGGTGAAGACGACGGGCCGCGTGATCGACGGCTACCGGTGGATCCCGATGAAGGTCGCCGGGAGCATTCCGTCACCGATGGGCGAGCAGCAGGCCGCCGCGGAAGTAGGTCAGTGGGAGCAGCTCCGCAGCTGCACCGACCTCACTCCTTAGTCGCGACCCGTTAGTCGCGCCGGTTGCGCCGGTGGCGCACGATCACTGTCGCGAGCCGGTCGAGAAGCGCGCCGATGAGCAGCACGGCGAGGATGACCAGCCAGAGCGGCGCAGTGAAGTGCAGGAAGGTCCAGTCGATCTTGACCTTCGTCGTGTTCTGGCCGATGAACGCACCGATCGCGAGAGCGACGATGCCGAAGAGGGCGACCTCGACGCCCATGCCACCGCGCTTGACCGGAGACGTTTCGTCGCGGCCGGACTGTTCCCACGACATCTCGAGCTCCTTAGGCGAGCCGGTTTCCCAGCGCGCGGTAGAAGGGATTCCAAGGTTCGGCGGCTTCCGCGAGCACATCGTCGACCGACGGTGAGCCGGTCGCTCCCGCGGTGAGCGCCATCCGCGTCGCGACGCGGTTGTTCTCGAACACTGCGTCCGCGTCGTCCGCGGCCCAGTTGACCCACACCGCGGCGATGAGCAAGCCGCTCGCCGCGAGGTCGGTGGTGATGACGTTCTCGGCGACGCACTGCGCCACCCCGCTCGCCACACCGGCTTGGGCCGGACCCCACGTGAGCTCACCGTGACGGTCGCCGCGGATCTCGGCCTTGTTCACGAACAACGTGAGCGGACGCACCGGCAAGCCCGGACGCAGGACGCACACGAAAGGGGCGTGACCCGACGAGGGCGTGGCGAGCGCCGTGGCCCACGCCGTCTCGACGGCGCTTCCCGCGGCGCCGAGCACCGTGTTGACATGCGCCGCGTCAGCCCCGTCACCGGCGAAGCCCTCGCCGAACTGGGTGCGAGCGGTGGTCACGGGAGCCGCCCGTACCGCACCATCTTCAGGCGGTTCGACGAGTCGGTGTCGGGCTTGGTGTCATACGCGAGGAGTGCCACATAACGCGGGCAGTCGCCCTTGATCGGCGTCACTCGATGCATCGAGTGACGCCCTTCGAACACCATCAGGGTCCCTGGCGTCATCGGTTCGGTTCGTACCCGATCGGGTGCCTGTCCAGCCAAGACCGCAGCGACGTCGTCGTAGTGCTCGTCGTCCGCGCTGCGGATGAGCTTCGCGTTCTCGAAGTCGCCGCCTGCCTCGCTCGACTGGATCGCGATCGAGACGACGAAGTCGGTCTGGTCGAAGTGCCAGTGCAGCTCGTCGCCGTCGTTCATGACCGCGAGGTTCAGCGCGCCGAACGGATCGGCGTACCGGTACAGCGGCGATCGACCGAGCAACGCAGCGACGAAGTCCATCAGCGGATCCCACTGGTACAACGCGCGGATCGATGAGTCGTTCGGGAAGAGGTCGTAGGCCACAGCGGTGAGCGAGGTGGGCTCGGCGATGCGACGAGGATGTCCCTCGGGGTACGACGAGTCGGGTGCCTCGATGTACGGCGTGCCCGAGACCTGGCTGAAGTGACCGAGAGGGGCGAGCGCCTCACACTCCGCCACGAGCCCATCGATCACGTCGGCGCGCAGGAAGCCGGGAAGGATGCACACGCCTTCCTCACGGAGCGCCGCCTTGCTCTCCGCGACGATCTTCTGGCCGCCCTCACTCTCGAGCGCGCCGACCGGGTAGCGGTCGAGATCGATGAGGTCAGTCGGTGTGGGAATGGCGCGAAGACTAGGGCGAGGTCACGTGCATCTCACGAGCCGCGCGGCGAGCCGCCGGTACGCTCCGATCATCCCCGGGCCGCTAGCTCATCGGGTAGAGCAGGGGACTTTTAATCCCAAGGTGCCGGGTTCGAGCCCCGGGCGGCCCACCGACACGACCGACGTCATCGACCGGTCTGCCCGTCGATCTGCTCTCGGATGATGTCGGCGTGTCCCGCATGCCGTGCGGTCTCGGCGATGACGACGAGCATCACGGCTCGGAGATCGCGCGAATTCCCCTTGTCGTGCACCCGTGCGGAGGCGTCGCCGAGCGTGGCGATGATCTCGTTGCTCGCGTCGCAGGCCGCTCGATATTCGGCCCTGAGCTCGCGGAGCGTGATGGAGGAGTCGACCGCCATCGTCCGCGCACCCCGGCTCGGCTTGCGGCCGGCGGCGACCTGTTCGAACCACCGCGACTCGACGAACGTCAGGTGCTGGACGAGGCCGGCAAGGTTCGTGCCGGACCCGACCGTGGTGCGGCGGGCGTCCGCCTCGCTGAGCCCGGCCAGCTTTTTCAGAACGGCATCGCGTTGCATCTCCAGAGCAGCGAGGAGTGCATGGAGCTCGGGCGTCATCGGACAGGGCGAGTGATGGCGCGCCGCTCGTCTTCGCACGCCTTGCGCGCGTGGCAGCCCTTCATGTGGTCGTCGACGATGCCGAGCGACTGCATCGCCGCGTAGCACGTCGTCGGACCCACGAAGCGAAAGCCGCGCCGCAGCAGCTCCTTCGACAGGGCAGTCGACTCCGTGGTCGACGCCGGCACCTCGGCGAACGAGGAAGGCGCGGCCCGCCGCTTCGGCTCGAACGACCAGATCAACGCAGCGAGTGAGCCCACATCGCCTTGCACTGCGAGCGTCGCCTTCGCGTTGGCGATGGTCGCCTCGATCTTCCCGCGATGCCGCACGATCGCGGCATCGCCGAGCAGTCGTTGCACGTCCTTCTCGCCGAACCGCGCGACCTTCGTCGGATCGAATCCCTTGAACGCACGGCGGAACGCCTCGCGCTTGCGCAGGATCGTGATCCAGGACAGGCCGGACTGGAAGCCCTCGAGACAGAGCTTCTCGTACAGGCGCACGTCGTCGACGACGGGACGTCCCCACTCGGCGTCGTGATACTGCTCGTACTCGGGAGTCGAGGCGCCCCAGGGGCACCGGCGCAGACCGTCGGCGCCGGTGACGAGATCGGTCACCGGCTGAACGCGTCGAGGAGGATGTCGGTCGCGTTGATCTCGGTCGTGGTGACGCCGAGCAGCCTCACCGGGATCGCCCCCGGCCATGTGTGGCCGCCGCCGTCGACGACGTAGAGCTCGACGGTCGTACCTCCGCTACACCCCGGCCAGCGCTGAAGGGTGACGTGCTGCGAGACCGCCTCGGTCTGGGGATTCGCTTTGCAGCCGTCCCTGGCCGCCCAACCAGCCATCGCGGGTGCGACCCCGGGGTAGCTCGTCCCGCCTCCGCCGAAGACCGGCCCGCCGTCGTAGGGGAGGATCGGGTCCTGCGTCCCGTGGAACGCGATCACGGTCACGGGCGGACCGGCGCTGCACACCGGCCCGAAGAACACGACCCCCGCGACGGGCGCGATCGCGCGGAAGCGTTCGCCCTGCCGGCACGCGAGCACTGAGCTCATCGCGGCCCCGCTCGAGATCCCGGTGGCGTAGAGGCGAGCCGGGTCGATGCACGCGCGGGTCGCGAGGTCGACGATCAGGTCGTCGATGAACTTCACATCATCTGACTTGGTCTGTCCGATGATGTTCCACTGCTGCGGCTGCCCCGTCGCGTCGGGCGTCACCACGACGAACCCCCGCGCCGGGCCCTTCACCGCGAGCTGGCTGTACACGGCCTGCTGCTCCTTGTCCGACCCCGCGCCGTGCAGGTTCACGATGACCGGCGCCGGCCTCGTCGGCAGCGGGCTCGGCAGCGAGAGGAGATAGGTGCGCTGCAGGCCGCCCGACGTGATCGTGATCGGGCCGGACGGGGCAGCTTTCGGGTTCGCGCACGCCCCGGTCGACGCTGCGGGCGCGCTTTGCGTGGGGACCTGCTTGCAGGCCGCCGCCAGGCCCACGATGGCGAGGAGCAACACCCACCAAGCGGTTTTTCGCACGGCTGGCGAACCTAGTTCGGGCCCCGCTGGCAATCAGCGCGCTTCGGCCGATACCCTTTCGGGGTCCCTGCAGCCTTGCTGGGTCTCGTCTGAAGGAATCGGGTCATGTCGCGCGTCTGTCAAGTCACCGGAAAGAAGCCCTCGACGGGCTACTCCGTGTCGCACTCGCACGTCCGCACCAAGCGGTGGTGGGTGCCGAACGTGCACAAGCGCCGGTTCTGGCTGCCGAGCGAACGGCGCTGGGTCACCCTCACGGTGAGCACCAAGGGCCTCAAGACGATCGACAAGAAGGGCATCGAGGCCGTCGTGACCGAGATCCGGGCCCGCGGCGAGAAGGTCTGACATGCCGAAGAACGAGAAGCGTCCGATCATCAAGCTCAAGTCGACCGCCGGCACCGGGTACACCTACGTGACGCGCAAGAACAAGACCAACACCCGCGAGCGGCTCGAGATCAAGAAGTACGACCCGGTCGCCCGTCAGCACGTCGCCTTCCGCGAAGAGCGATAGCTCGCCGGCGAGTTCAGAGCGTTGAGCCTCGGTCGGGCCTGAGCCCGGCCGAACGTCGCCGGTTCGGCGCGTTCGACACTCCGCCGTTCCTCGTCGAGCTGCTGCTCGACTGGTCACTGAAGCCGTTGCTCGACGCCGGTCGTGATCCGCGCTCGATCCGCGTCGTCGACCCCGCGTGCGGTCCTGGCAACTTCCTCGTCGCTGCCGCGCGGCGTCTCGGCACGGCTCGCAACGTCGTCGGCATCGACTCCGATGTACGCGCGGTCGAGCAATGCCGAGCTGCTCTCGGCCGCGATGCCCGGGTGGAAGTCGGTGACGCGTTCACCGCCGATCTGGAAGACGGCTCATTCGACGTCGTCGTCGGCAACCCTCCGTTCCTCACCCCGCTGCGCACCGCAACCGCGACCGAGAAGGCGGCCCGCACGACGCGGTTGGGATCGCGCCTCCCGCCGTATGTCGACGAAAGCGCGCTCTTCCTCGTCCTCGCGACGCGGCTCGCACGCCCCGACGGAGGAAGAGTCGCCTTCGTGCAGCCCCTCGCGACATTGGCGACGCGTGACGGCGGATGGGCGCGCGCGGCTGCCCTCGAGGATGCGGCGCTCGAACACCTGTGGATCGCGACCGAATCGGCGTTCGCGGCAAGCGTGCTCACGTGCGCCGTCGGGTTGTGCCGTGGTCAGACGCAAGGCGCCGTGTCGCGCATCCTCGGCGACGTCGCGCTTCCACCGCGTCCACTTCCCCCCGATTCGTGGTCGCCTCTCCTCGCCGACGCGTTCGGCGTGCCGTCCGTCACCATCACGAGCGAAGTGCGCATCGGCGAAGTCGCGCAGGTGACCGCCGACTTCCGGGACGAGTACTACGAAGTCGCCTCGCTCGTGCAAGAGGGCGGCGAGGGCGCCCCGGTCATCACCTCGGGCCTGATCGAGCCCGGCCACACTCGATGGGGCGACCATGCGACCACGATCGCGCGGCGTCGGTTCACGCATCCCACCGTGCCGGTGGCCGCGCTCTCCGACCGACTCCGCTCCCGCCTCGTGCCAAAGGTCTTGATCGCGACGCAAACCAAGGTGATCGAGGCAGCCGTCGATGACGAGGGCGCGTGGGTGCCTGCGGTGCCCGTGATCTCGGTCGTCGCTGAGCGCGACCGGCTCTGGCACCTTGCTGCCGCGCTGTGCTCGCCCCCGCTCACCGCACACGCCGCGACGCAACGGTTGGGTGCCGCTCGCGCAGCCTCGGCGCTCAAGCTCAGCGCGAGCGATGTGCGCGGCCTGCCCTTGCCTGCGCCCTCGGACGCCTGGGATCGGGCGGCGCTCGCGCTCCGAGGCGGCGACGTTTTCGCTTCCGGGCGTCTCATGTGCGAGGCCTACGACGTGGACGACGAGGTGCTCACGTGGTGGGCGGCGCGCCTTCCTCGCCGAGCGCGGTGAGGAGCGGCCACATCATCGCGACGCTGTCGGGCACGAACAGATGGCGGGTGATCCGTTCGCGCAGCTCGTCGATGGTCACGAAGAACGCCTCGACGACCTCGCCGTCAACAAAGACGAACGGACCGTCGTCGCGAGCGACGTACATCCGCACGATGGTCCTCACGTCGTCGTCCTCGTAGCTTCCCTGCCCGATCTCCGCGATCGGTGCGCGACTCCCGATCTCCTCGGCGAGCTCACGGGCCGCCGCGACTTCCCAGCTCTCTCCTGAGTCGACCACCCCGCCGACCGCGAGGTCCCATCGGCCCGGCCACACGTCCTTCGAATCGGCGCGGCGGTGGATGAGCACGCGGCCCTCGGCGTCGAGCACGGCGATGCCGACCGAGCGGTGCCGCAGGTTCCGGGCCCGCATCTCCCGACGCGTCACGAGGTCCACCACGCGGTCGTCTTCATCGACGATTTCGATGAGGGTGTCGCCGGGATCGATCACTCGTAACCTGCGCCTCGATGGGGGCCAACGTCGCAGTCATCTACTACTCGATGTTCGAGAACGGCCACCGCATCGCACGGGCAATCGCCGAGGGCGCCGAACAGGTGGGCGCCGAGGTGCGGGTGCGCCAAGCCCGCGAGATCGCGGCACCCGACGTCATCGCCTCGGTGCCCCGATGGGCGGCCTCGGTCGAAGAGTGGAAGCACGTGCCCGAGGCCGAGCTTGCCGACATCGAGTGGGCACACGCCATGGTGTTCGGCACGCCGAGCCACTACGGGAACATGGCCGCGCAGCTCAAGCTGTTCGTCGACTCGACCGCGCGCATGTGGTCACAAGGCCTGCTCAACGGCAAGGTCGGCTCGGGCTTCGTGACCGCGTCGACCACCCACGGCGGCCTCGAGACCACGATCGTGTCGATGCACAACACGTTCTGCCATTGGGGCTGCGTGATCGTGCCGGTCGGCTACACCGACCCGGCCGTCTTCGCCGCGGGCGGCAACCCCTACGGCACCTCGCACGACACGTCGTGGGGTCAGGTGACGGTGCCCGAGACCGTGCTCGACGCGGCGCGCTACCAAGGCCGGCGCGTCGCGACGATCGCCGAGCGGCTCATGGACCTCGATACGTCGTTCCAGCCGATCTCGGCGAAGCCCACCTGATCGCAGCGGTCGTACTGTCGGGCGCATGCTCTGCGACATGTACCGACGCTGGCTGTTCGAGGTCTGGGGGAAGGGGAACGAGGAGGTCGCTCGCGAGCTGCTGCACGAAGACCTCGTCGACCACAACGCCCTCCCCGGGCAGCCGAAGGGTCGCGAGGGCGACCTCTGGGCGGCACGCGCCGTCCGCAACGCGTTCCCCAACCTCCGCTTCGAACTCGACGTCGCATTCGAGCAGGCCGACTTCGTCACCGGCCGTTGGACGATGACCGGCACGCACACGGGCACGTTCGCGCTGCTCGGCATCCCCCCGACCGGTCGACCCGTGACGATGAGCGGGCAGGAGATCTTCCGTGCCCGGGACGGTCAGTTCGTCGAGGTGTGGCACCTCGAGGACACCGGCGCGCTCATGCGAGCGCTCGACATGGAACCACCGAAGGCGATGCTCAAGCTCGCGGCGCGTCGAAGCGCGCGGCGTCATCGGCGAGGGCGATGACGTCGCCCACCGACACCTGCCCTTCACCGACCACTCGAGCCAGCACGCCGAGGTTGCCGTCGTTCACACGGTTGATGGTCCTCAAGATGTCGAGGTCGCGCGGCATCCCGACCTGCGGGCGTGTCGTCATCACGCATCGGCTCGTCGGCTTCACGACCTCGAACGTCGCCGTGCCGATCGACAGCGTGGCGCCGATCCACCGCTCCTCGACGAAGCCCTTGCCGTCGGCCTCGACGACGAGGTTCGGCCGGAACCGCTCGAGTTCGAACATCCCGTCCGGATGCTCCGCACGAATCGCTGCGAGCGTCGCTGTCGACAGCAGATGCACGGGCCGCGAGTCGTGGAACGTCCCTGCGGGACCTTGCCACTGGTGCACGACCGGGTGGGCGTCGTCGGCGAAGTCGGCCCCGATCTCGTAAGTCGCCCGGTCATCGGCGTCGGCCGTGACGAGCCTCGCTCCGTGCCCCAACCACTCGGAGAGCACGGCGTCGGCGTTCGGATCCGCGCTGCCCGTGATCGCGCCGTCGGGCAGCGTGATCACGACCTCGCCTTCGGCGACCTTGACGAACGCCTCGAGCAATCGCGGCTCGCGCTTCGCCGACAGCACCACACCGGTCGCAGTGTCCGCGATACCCCAGTGACGGTCACCGGGGATGCCGCGCTCGGTGAAGAGCGAGCCCGTCAAGTCCTCGCCTTGCATCGACTTGACCGGGTACCAGCGCACCGCTGTCACCCGCCCGAGCATCAGTCAGATTCGGTGATCGTGACCGAGCGGATGACGACGTCGTCCTTCGGCCGATCGCCTCCACCGGTCGGCACGGACTGCATCGCCTCGACGATCTCGAGACCCTTCACGACCTTGCCGAAGAGCGAGTACTGCGGTGGCAGCCGGGCGCCGTCGGGCCCGCTGATGAGGAAGAACTGGCTGCCGTTCGTGTTGGGGCCGGCGTTCGCCATCGCGAGCGAGCCGATCTCGTAGCGACCGGGCTTGGGCAGCTCGTCTTCGAAGCGATAGCCGGGACCACCGCGGCCGCTGCCTTCGGGGTCGCCTCCCTGGCACACGAATCCCTTGATGATGCGGTGGAAGATGATGCCGTCGTAGTAGTGCCAACGCGCGAGGAACACGAAGTTGTTCACGGTCTTCGGCGCGGCCGCGGCATCGAGGGCGATCGTGAGGTTGCCCATCGATGTCTCCATCTCCGCGGTGTAGCGCTTCGACGAGTCGATCACCATCGGCGGCGGTCCGCTGAACTTGGTGCGGCGCTCAGAAGATCCGTCGGGGTTCGGGACATCGCTCATGCCGTGCAGCCTGTCACGTCGCGCCGACCACATATTCCTCGTAGCGGTAGAGCTCGACGAAACCCATGCGGCGGTACAGGCCGTCGCCCATCGGCGATGCCTGCAACGCCGCGACATCGGCGCCGTGGGCGAACCCGTGGTCGAGCGCCGTCGCGGTGGCGAGCTCGCCGAGCCCCCGGCGCCCCGCCGACGGCATCGTGCCCACCCAGTGGATGTCGGAGACACCATCGATGAGGACGGACATAGCGACCGCCGCTGGCGCGCCGTCGAGCGTCACGACGAACGCACCGACGTCGTCGCCCTGCAGCATCTCGAGCGGCGGCATGACGCCTTCGACCGTGTCCGCAGAAGCGCCGACCAACGCGTACGCCGCGGCGAACACCGTGAGGTAGTCGGAGCGATCTCCCTCGGTCGCGACCTCGCGCACCGCGACGCCCTCGGCGAGCTCGGGCACGGGCGGCCGGTCGTGCAGCACCATCTCGGGCAACCCACCGGCCGCGAGCTCATGATGGCCGCGGTCGCGACATGCCGTGGCGAGATCGGAGTCGACGTCACTGCGGCAGAACACCGTGTAGCCGCGCGACCGCACGCCGAAGAAGTGCTCGGCCGCGCGCAGCGCCTCGTCCGCGGGGAGGGCGTAGTCGGTGCGGATCAGGCCGTTGACGACGATCGCCGCGGAGGTCGGGCCCGCCCAGAGCAGCAGCCCGCCGTCGGCAACGACCTCACCACCGCGCGACAGGGCGCTGCGGCGGCGGAACTCCAGGTGGACGGCGTCGACGCGGTTCGCGAGGCTCACTCTCCGACGAGCTCGGTACGCAGGTCGCGCTTGAGGATCTTGCCGGCGGGGTTGCGGGGCAGAGGCTCGTCACGGAACCAGATGCGAACGGGCACCTTGAACCCGGCCAGGCGCTCGGCCACGTGCGCCTTCAACTCCTCCTCGGACACGGTCTTGCCGTGAGCCAGCGTGATGACCGCGCCGACCTCCTCGCCCAGCACCTGGTGGGGGATGCCGATCACCGCGGCGTCGGCGACTGCGGGATGTTCGAACAGCGCGGCCTCGACCTCGACGCAGTACACGTTCTCGCCGCCGCGGATGACCATGTCCTTCGCGCGGTCGACGATGAAGACGAAGCCGTCCTCGTCGAGCCGGGCGACGTCTCCGCTGTGCAGCCACCCGTCGGTGAACGACGCCTCCGTCGCCTCGGGCTTGTTGAAGTAGCCCTTCACGACGTTCGGCCCCTTGATCCAGAGCTCGCCGACCGATCCGGTGGGAAGCGCTGCGCCGTCTTCGTCGACGACCTTCACATCGCACACCGCGACGGGCACTCCCACGCTGTCGGGCTTGTGCACGTAGTCCGCGCCCGAGTTCATAGTCGTCACCGACGAGGTCTCGGTCAGGCCGTACCCGTTGCTCGGCGTGCGGCCAGGGAACATCGCCTCGATGCGCCGCACGAGCTCGGGCGCCGCGGGCGCGCCGCCGTACCCGATCGACTTCACGCTCGAGATGTCGCGCGTCGCGAAGTCGGGATGATCGAGCACCTGCCACACCATCGCGGGCACACCACCGAAGGTCGTGATGCGCTCGCGCTCGATCAGCTCGAGCGCGCGACCCGCGTCCCAGCGGTACATGATCACGATCTTCCCGCCGAACGCGAGGTTCGCGACGAGCACCGAGTGGCAGCCGGTGGCGTGGAAGAACGGCACTGACAGCAGATACGCGTTCTGCTCGCCACCACCTGGAGCGGCGGGCGCCGGCGCGTCGGAGCGGGCCGCCGATCGCGCTGATGCGAACACGAGGCTCATCAGGTTCGTGCAGATGTTGCGATGGGTGCCGAGCGCGCCCTTGGGGAACCCGGTGGTGCCCGATGTGTAGAAGATCGTCGCGTCGTCCTCGGGATCGAGCTCGACCTCTGGCAGCGGGGCGCCCGGGTCGACTTCGCCCAGCACGTCCTCGAATCGCAGCGCGGGCGGTGCGACGGGACGGTCGGCCTTGGCGACGATGATGCCGCGGAGGTTCGGAAGCGATGCGTAGTGGTCCGTCAGCCGCCCGTGTCGCTCTTCGTCGACGAACGCGATGACCGACCCCGAGTCGCTGAGCCCGTACTCGAGCTCGGGCCCCGTCCACCACGCGTTGAGGGGCACGACGACCGCGCCGGCAGCAGCCGCCGCCCAGAACGCGATCGACCAGTCGGGGAAGTTGCGCATCGCGATCGCGACACGGTCGCCCTTGCGCACACCGAAGTCGTCGACGAGTCGGTGAGCGAGCGTGGCGACCGCGGCGAAGTGCTCCGCGAAGGTGAGCGACTCGTCTTCGTACACGAGGAAGGTGAGGTCGCCGTTGGCGAGGCTCTGCTCGAGCACCGCGCGGAACGAGCGCGGGGCGAGCTTCCACGTGCGGGTGGGGATCCCCCTGATCTCCACCCCCTCCATCTCGAACATCTGGCCCGGCGCGGTGAGCGCGGCGTGCACTTCGGCGATCGACGGCGGCATGAGGCGCAGTCTGCCTGGAGGAGGGGTCGAGTGACTACTTGTGCCCGAGCGCGATGAAGCCCCCGCTCCTTTACCGGCGCCATCGACTGTGACGGAGGGGCGTGGGATGCCGAAAGTATCGGGACGGGGGCTCCAGATCGCTTGAGGCTCCTGGAGCTATGAGGTGTGTGGCGTCAGGCCTCCGATTCCACCTGTCCATCTCCGGTGGATCGGGGATCGCCCCCGACGCTCAGCTGCGGTGTGGCTCCGGGAGCTGGCTCATTGCCAGCCCACGCGCCGCATAAGGGCTCCTCCCTTCAGACGCATCGCCACCTGACCAGGTCAGGTACCACGCATCGTACGCGCTGGAGTCCCCCTCGTGAAGGGTCGATGTTTTGGTGTACGCATAGCGCGGTCACTCGAGGACTGACCGCGTTCATTCGGAATGAAGTAGACGTCCGTCTACCGTGACCCCCGGGGAGGTGGGCCACCTGCGCAATCGTCTGCAACAGCTGCGAGCGCCGCTCAAGAGCCGACCGCTCACGCTCCTCCTCACGGCGCAGCTGCTCTCGGGGCTCGGCGATTTCGCCGCGCGCGTCGCCCTCGGAGTCCTCGTTCTCGAAAAGACCGACTCGGCGGCGCTGAGCGGGCTGGTGCTCACGGTGAGCGTGTTGCCGTGGGTCGGCATCGGCCAGGTGCTCGCGACGTTGGGCGACCGCTTGCCGCGCAAGCAGCTGATGATCGCGTGCGACGTGATCCGCGCTGCGGCGTTCGCAGCGATGCTCATCCCGATGCCGATCGGCGTGATCTTCGTGCTCGCGTTCATCGCCGCGCTGCCGACACCTCCGTTCACGGCGGCACGCTCTGCGCTCCTGCCCGAGACCGTGCCAACGCACCAGTACCCCGATGCACTTGCACTTGCAACCATCATCAACCAGTCGGCGCAGGTACTCGGCTACCTCATGGGCGGCATCCTCGTCGCGGTGTTCAGCGCGCGAGGTGCGCTCTTGATCAACTCGCTGTCATTCGTCGTTTCGGCGGTGGTCCTGACCGGTCTCAAGGTCGGGCGAACCCGCACGGCGAAGTCGAACCGGATCCTCTTGCGCGACGGAGCAACCGCGATCTGGAACGACGTGATGGTGCGTCGCGCGTTGCTGTTCCTCGTCAGCGTGAACCTCGGGGCGATCATCCCCGAGTCGTTCGCAGCGGCCTATGCGCTGACGCACCTCGGCTCGACCGACACCACCGCCGGCATCCTCGCCGCGGCCATCGCTCTCGGCATGATCGTGACCGTCTCGGTCGTTCCCCTGGAACACCGCGGCGCGCACTATTTGCTCCGAGCCGCCGGCGTGCTCGTCGTGTGTGGTGCGGCCGCGTCGTTGGTCCTCTTCGGGCTGAACCTCCGCTTGCCGTTCATCGTGCTCGCGTTCGCCGCCGTCGGCGTGACCCTTGGCAGCGCTGTCCCGACGAACACGGTGTTCGGAACCCGGGTGGCGAACGAGTCGCGGGCGTCGGCATTCGGCCTGGCCATGGGCGCACTCCTCGCGGCAGAGGCCATCGGCGCGGCGATCGGCGCCCTGCTCGTCTCGCTCTTCTCGGTGCGCACTGCGTGCATCACCGGGATGGCGTTCGTGTTCGCGGTCGGGGTGTGGGGGATGCTCACCGCACCCCGCGAGCGCGAGCCGCTGACGCGCACGCCTCCCGCACCGCCTCCTCAGCCGCTCGAGATCGCTGACGCCAATGGCGACAGCAACGGCGACGTCTACGAGCGCCGGCCGCCAGCGCCGCCGCCTCGCCCGGTGCAGCGCGCCTGAATCAGGAGGAGAGGGCGCCGACCTGGTCGCGTCGTGCTGCGACGCGAGCCGACACCTTCGCGATGCGGTCGAGGTAGCTGATCAACCGATCGCGAGCGGTCTCGGCCGCCGCGTTCAGGCCGGTCATCTCGGCGACCTTCCACTGCCGCATCACTACCGGCACGAGGATCTGCTCGTAGTGCACGTTCAGGTCGTAGATGCCCGCGCGGGCGATGCGCTGCGCGTGCTTTTCGAAGTCGGGGATGCCGGTGCCCGGCATCGCGAACGTCCGCACCTCGTGATCGATCGCGATCATCATCTCCGACGGATCGACTTCGATCGCGGCGGACGCGAGGTCTCGGTAGAAGAGGTGGTGGTAGTTCTCGTCGGCCGCGACACGAGCCATCAGCTCGTAGCCGACGGGATCGTCGAGCACCTTGCCCGTGTTGCGATGCGCGATCCGCGTCGCGAGCTCCTGCAGCGTGAGATAGACGACGCCCTTCCACGTGGTGTTCGGAGCCGGCACCTCGCCCTTGCTCACCTGCGCCATGCGTCCCCGCTCGAGCGCGACCGGATCGATGGCACGGCTGACGGTCAGGTAGTCGCGGATGACGATCGAGTGGCGACCTTCCTCAGCGGTCCACCGGCGGGCCCAATCACCCCACGCGCTGTCGCGGCCGAACAGGCCGTCGATGTCGCGGAAGTAGTAGGGGAGGTTGTCCTCGGTGAGGAGGTTCACGAACAGCGAGCTGCGCACGGCTTCGTCGAGCGTGATCGCCGAGTCGTCGGGGTGCCACGCCGCTCCTGGCTCGAAGTCACGCCCACGGCTGTAGGGCACGAGCTCGTGCGGAAACCACTCCTTCGTCGTGGCCAGATGTCGCTCGAGGAGGCGTCCCACCTCCGGCTCGAGCTCTGCGAACGCCCTGTTGGTGGCCATGCGATCCAGCCTACCTACTGGTAGGTAGGGACGGGACGTCGAGCGCAGCGGAGAGAGCGAAGGACGCCGCAATGCGGCGGCCGGGTGCGCGCAGCACCGATTGTCGAGCGGAGCGAGCAGGAGCCGATCGAAGCGCAGCGGAGAGCGGCGACGAGGACGCGTCAACCATCGCTGGGGCCGGCGACATGCAGGCCGAGCGACGGCTTCCGGACCAGCGCGACGACCTCGTCGGGCGGCACCGGACGGCTGTAGAGGAAGCCCTGCGCCTCCTTGCACCCGTGGGTGCGCAGGAACGTCTGCTGCTCGAGGGTCTCGACGCCCTCGGCCACGACCTCGAGGCGCAGCGCCCGGGCGATCCCGATGAACGCCGACACGAGCGGCGCGACGCCCTGTGCGGAGGTGATCTGGCTGACGAAGGTGCGATCGATCTTGAGCCGGTCGACAGGGAACCGCTGCATCTGCGCGAGGGCGGAGTAGCCGGTGCCGAAGTCGTCGATCGCGAACCTCGGCCCGAGATCGCGGACGCGGCGCACGATGTCGAGCGCACCCTCGGACTCGCGCAGGGCCAGGCTCTCGGTGATCTCGAGCTCGAGTCGGTCGGGCGCGAGTCCGGACTCCTGCAACACCATCGCGACGCGGCCGACGATGCGATCGTCGGAGAAGTTCCGGCCCGACAGGTTCGCGGCCATCCGCAACGGCGGCAGCCCGTCCAGATCCCATTGCACCGCTTGCGCGCATGCGTGGCGCATGACCCACGTGTCGACCTCGACGACGAGGTCGGACTCCTCGGCGAGCGGCACGAAGTCGGCCGGAGTCAGGAGACCGAGCGTCGGGTGCTCCCACCGCACGAGGGCCTCGACGCCCACGATCTGCCCGGTACGCAAGTCGATCTGCGGCTGATAGAGCACGCGCAGCTCGTCGCGACGCAACGCGTTGTGCAGCTCGCTGCGGCGCGCGAGGTGCATCTGCGCCTGCTCGTTGGTGCCAGGGTCATAGAGGCGGGTGCAGTTGCCGCCGGCGTCCTTCGCTCGGTGCATCGCGGTGTCGGCGTTGCGCAGAAGCTGGCCCGCGTGCGAGCCGTCGTCCGGATACACGGCGATGCCGACGCTCGCCGTCATGAAGAGCTCGTGGCCGTCGATCACGAACGGACGGCTGAC
Organism: uncultured Acidimicrobiales bacterium; assembly: GCA_963802505.1. Lineage (GTDB taxonomy): Bacteria > Actinomycetota > Acidimicrobiia > Acidimicrobiales > DATKAS01 > DATKAS01. The sequence goes on from CAWDJB010000002.1 coordinate 963,758, forward strand.
TGCGCCGATCAGCTGCTCGGCCATGATGCCGAGCGCCTCGCCGTCGCCGATGCCCGGCAGCAGGATCGTGAAGTCGTCCGCGCTCATGCGCGCGACGGTGTCGCCTTCGCGCACGGCGCCGGTCAACCGTCCGCCGACGCGCTTCAACAGCTCGTTGCCCATCGCGTGACCGAGGCTCGCGTTGACCTTCTGGAAGTCGTCGAGGTCGATCATGAGCACGGCGAGCTTCTCCCGCAGCGGGCGCGCCCGCTGCACGGCCTGGTTCACGCGGTCTTCGAAGAGCAGCTGGTTGGGCAGGCTCGTCAACCGGTCGTGCGTCGCCTGATGGCGGATCTGGCTCACGAGGTGGGCGTTCTCGAGGGCCGACGCGCCGATGGCGCCGATCGCTTCGAGCAGCTGCACGTCGGCAGTGTCGAACCCGGACATGCCTTTCCGGCCGCCGACCACGAGCCACTGCTCGTCGTCGTCGCTCACGGGAAGGCGCACGCCGCGCTCCTCCTCGGCGGGCGGCGAGGTGCCGATCCACGCGTCCCTAGCGTGCAGAAGCTCCTTGGCCGAGTTCGCCAAGGAGCGGGTGACGTCGTGCGAGTCGATGGAGGAGTGCACCTCTTCAGCGGTGCGCAACAAGCGGTCGAGTCGTTCTCGGTCGAGCCGAGCACGCAGGTGCTCGCCCAGCACGACGCGGACCATGACGAGCGGCACGAGCGCGAGAAGCAGAGCCCAGGGATAGGTCGCCGCGCTCAAGCCGGCGAGCACACCGATCGATACAGCACTCGCCCACTGCAGCACCCGCGGCCAGAGGCCGTCCCGCAGGTTCGCGACGAATGGAACGTCTTCACTGGCCGAGATGACCAGGCTCACCGCCAGCTGTCCGACGACAGCCATCGCCGCCGCGGCGACGACCGCGCCGATGACCGCGCTCGGCTCGACTTCGCCAGGGTCCGCAGTACTGATGAGCACGAAGGCCGCCGTGCCGACGACGACCGAGAGCATCACTTGCCCGAGGTTGAAGATGAGCTTGGCGAAGACCGTCCGGCTCCACAGCAGGCCCGCCGCGGTGCCGAGCAGGAACACGGCCATCGCCCCCATCGGAGGCAAGAGGAGGACGGCGATGACGAAGTACGCCTCGTCGAGGTGCATCGTCTCGGCCTCTTCGTTGCGCAGGACGCGCAATGGATAGGCCCAACCAATCGCGACCGGAAGCGCGAGCAGCAGGATCACCCACGGGTTGCCCCAGCCATCCCCGGCTGTGAGCGCGACGGCAGCGATCGTCGCGCCGAGCCCGGCGACGCCGGTACCCGCGACGACGAAGCGAGTTGCGCGGTTCACGATCCGCGAGCGGGCGCGCCGAGTCGGTCCGGCATCCCACCCCCGGTCGTCGCGATCGCCACTTGCACCTCCAGCCAGACGCACACCTCACGTGCCTCTGTCTTGTCGGCGCGGGCAGCCACGGATTGAGGTTCAGCGGCGTCACGAGGACATGGGACACCACAGAACGCGTTGGCTCAGCGCGGAATGCGACCTTCGACGACGTCGTCGCCGAACAGCAAACGAGCTGCAGGCTCGAGGTTCGGGCCGCGGCGCAGCGTGTGGCCGCCGTCGATGGCGAGGCACTGGCCCGTGACCCACGACGAGTCAGGCCCCGCGAGGTAGCGAACGCCGGCGGCGATGTCGTCGACGGTGCCGAGTCGGTTGAGCGGCATCTGGTCGAGATAGTCAGCGCGGATGCCGTCGTCGTTCACGAGCGCGCTCGCGAGGTCGGTGGGCACCAGACCGGGCTGCACCGCGTTCACGCGCACCTTCGCGATGCCGAGCTCATCCGCCGCGTTGCGCACCAGCGCCTCGAGGCCTGCCTTGCTCACGCAGTACGCGCTCATGAACCGATGGGTGAGCGGGCCGGCGATCGACGAGATCGCGACGATCGCGCCTCCCCCACTCCTGGCGATCGCAGCACCCGCGTGCTTGATGCCGAGGAACGTGCCGGTGAGGTTGGTGTCGAGCGTGGCTTGCCATGCCGCCAGCTCGGTGGTGAGCACCGGGCCGAAGGTGCCGGTGCCCGCCGCGAGCACCGCGATGTGCAGCCCGCCGACCGCCTCGCTCGCGACCGCAACCGCGTCACTCACGGCGGTCTCGTCGGCGACGTCGCACGCGACGGTGCGCACCTCGACACCGCTCGGTGCTTCGGCGCGCAGCGTCTCCGCCGCGCCGGTGAGCTTCCACTCGGTGCGCCCGGCGATCGTGACCGCGCAGCCGTCGCGCGCGAGCCACTGTGCCGACGCGAGGCCGATCCCGCTGCCGCCGCCGGTGATGAACGCGGCCATCCCTGCGAGCGGCAGGTCCCGTTGCGCGCTCACTTGATCGCGAGCGCATTGGGGGGCGACGCGACGCCCGCGGGCAGGTTCAGCGGCGCCGAGGTGAAGAAGCACTCGTAGCGACCGTCGGACGCGCAGTCGTCGGCGAGCCCTTCGAGGTTCCACATCTCGCCGAGCGGCAGGCCGAGCATGGGCAACAGCAACGTGTGCACGAACGTCTCGGGCATGCGCGAGGGATCCTCGCGTATCTCGTCGACGACCTTCGGATCGAGCAAGGCACCCGGCGGCCAGATCTCGACCGCGGGGTTGTCGGCGCCGATCGCCGCGATGTGGAGGTCCCAGAGGAAGCGCGCGGTGGCCTCGCCGGGAGGCAGGCCGGGTGCCGCCATCTGCGTGCGGTCGCTGATGCGGGTGCGCGTGTCCATGTCGAGCGCGGCGTACCAGCCGACCCAGCCGGTGCGCATCAGCAGCACATCGCCCGATTCCAAGGTGGTGCCCTGAGCGGCGAGCGCGCCGAGGATGTCGTCGGGCGTGATCGCATCGGGCTGGTCCATCTGCAGCGGGCGACCTTGCGCGGCACGCCACCGACCGACGTCGACCAGCACCGCGCGGCCGACGAGCCCACGCGAGGCCCAGTGGTTCATCCCGTGCTCTTCGTCGGGAACGCCGCCGTAGTGGCCGTGCACGGGATGACGGACGTGCCGAAAGCCGTCCCACTGAGACGAGCTCTGCGTGTTCCAGCCGTGCAGCACGTCGTCGTGGCCGATGGACGGCGGCGTCCCGGTGACCTCGTGCTCGAATCGGGCCCGGCTGAAGAGGGGTGGGTCGGGCATCCGCATGTCCCAGTTGAGCGGGAAGACCGCACCGCGCTGGATGAGCTTCGCCGCCTCGACGGCGCGCTCGGGGGTCATGAGGTTGAGGCACCCGAAGACGTCGTGGTCGCCCCACAGTCCCCACGAGGATCCTGCCGGCACGCCGGGCGCGACCGGAAGGTCGTCGTAGCGCGGAAGGTTCGACCCGGTCGTCGTCATGAGCGACACCATAGGCTCGGGTGCCATGACTGGCCCCAGTCCCCTCAGCGGTGTCCGCGTGCTCGATCTGTCACGCGTGCTCGCCGGTCCGCACTGCGCGCGCATGCTCGTCGACCTCGGCGCGGACGTGATCAAGGTCGAGCCGCCCGAGGGCGACATGACCCGGTTCTCGTGGCCGCGCAAGAACTCGATGGCGTCGTACTTCGCGCAGCAGAACTGCGGCAAGCGCAACATCAGCCTCGACCTCGCGCATCCGGAAGCGGTGGCGATCGTGCGCTCGCTCGCCGGCCTGTCCGATGTGGTGCTCGAGAACTTCCGGCCGGGGGTGATGGCCCGGATGGGACTCGATCCCGACGAGCTGCTGGCCGCGCATCCCCGTCTCGTGATCGCCTCGATCAGCGGGTACGGCCAGCAAGGTCCCTGGTCCCGCCGTCGCGCCTACGCACCGGTCGTGCAGGCCGAGGCCGGGATCACGTGGGCGCAGGGCCAGGCGCGCCACGGGGCCGTCGCGAACGACGTGTTCTCGCACGGCGACGTGTACACCGCGCTCGAGTGCTTGTCGGCCATCCTCGCCGCGCTCTACCAGCGCGAGCAGACGGGAGTCGGGCAGCGCATCGACGTCGCGATGGCCGAGACCATGCTCACGATCAACGAGCACGCGCACTGGCACCTCAACGGTGGAGCGGTTCACAACGACGTGCCCTCGTTCGCACCCGGCGACTACCCGGTGATCCCCACGGCCGAGGGTCATCACATCGTGATCTCGGGGCATCCCGCGGGGAAGGGCACGTTCGAGCTGTACATGAAGGCTGCGGGTCGAGTCGATCTCATCGATGACCCTCGCTTCTCGACGGTCGACGCGCGCGTCGAGCACCTCGACGAGATCATCGACGTGCTCGCCGAGTGGTCGTCGACGTTCGACGACATCGACACGATCGAGACCGCGCTCGCAGAGCACGGATTGGCGATGGGTGTGCTGCGCACCGTCGACGAGATCAGCCACACCGACTGGGCCGAGGCGCGGGGCGCCGTCGTCGAGGTCGACGACCGGTCGGGAGGCACGTTGCGCATCCCGAACTCGCCGTGGCGCTTCTCCGGTGCCGACACCGGCGTGCGCGGTGTGCCCGCGTATCGCGGCGAGCACAACCGTGAAGTGCTGCGCGAGCTGCTCGACGTCTCCGATCCCGAGCTCGACCGGCTCGAGGGCGACGGCATCCTGTCGAGCCGGCCGCCCCGGGGCTGACTCCGCGCGCCGATGACACTGCGGTGGGGCATCGCTCCCATGAAGGCCGTGTCGAGCGACATCGTCCCCACCGACGAGGGGTGGGAGTTCGAGATCAAGTGGGACGGCAACCGCGTGATCGCGTTCGTCGACGACGGCAAGGTGCGGCTGCAGTCGTCGAACAAGCTCGACTCGACCGCGCGGTGGCCGGAGCTGGCCACGTTGGCGAATGCTGTGAACGCGAACGAGGCGATCCTCGACGGCGAGGCAGTGGTCCTCGACGCGAAGGGACGCCCTGACTTCAGCAGCTTGCAGATGGGGTCGGGTCCTGTCACGTACATCGTGTTCGACGTGCTGCAGGTCGACGGTCGCGACGTGACCGCGCTCCCTTACGAGGACCGACGTCAGCTGCTCGAAGAGCTCGTCGAGCCCGGCCCGCACTGGCTCGTGTCGCCGCGCCACGCCGACGGCGACGCGCTCATGGACGCGGCGAAGGAACGCGGGCTCGAAGGGATCATGGCCAAGCGCATCGACAGCCCGTACGAGGTCGGTCGTCGCTCGGGCGCGTGGCGCAAGCTGAAGTATCGCCCGCAGCAGGAGTTCGTCGTCGGCGGGTGGGTGCCCGGCTCCGGCAATCGTGAGCACACGATGGGCGCGATCCTCGTCGGCGTCTACGAGAAGCGGAAGTTGCGCTACGCGGGACGCGTCGGCACGGGGTTCAAGGAGCGTGAGCTGCAGCGGCTGATGGCGCGGTTCGCGGAGCTCGCGTCAGACGAGTGCCCGTTCGACCCGCCGCCGCCGCCGCCGACGCGCAAGATCGCGCACTGGGTGCGCCCGGAGATGGTGGTCGAGGTGGCGTTCGCGGAGTGGACGCACGAGAGCATCCTCCGCCAGCCCAGCTACCTCGCCGAGCGCGACGACAAGAACCCGAAGAAGGTCGTCGCGCGAGATCTGACGCCCCGCCATCCCCGTTCTCAGGGAGATAACGCGTCATTGGTGACGCATTATCCGCCGAGGAACGCTGGATGGGGGGCGGAGTCGGTCAGCGGCCGGTGTGGCCGAAGCCGCCGCCGCGGTTCTCGCCGTCGAGCACGTCGACGACGGTGAACGTGCAGGCCTCGACCGGCTGGATCACGAGCTGCGCGATGCGATCACCGCGATGGATGTCGTAGGGCTTGTTCGGGTCGGTGTTGACCAGCACGACGCGCAGCTCGTCGCGGTACCCGGCATCGATCAGCCCCGGCGAGTTGAGGACCGTGACGCCGTGCTTCAACGCCAGCCCGCTGCGGGGCAGGACGAAGCCGGCGTGACCTTCGGGAATCGCGATCGCGACGCCGGTCGGCACGACGGCTCGGCCCCCGGCCGGATCGATGGTCACGTCCTCGCGTGCGCAGAGATCGGCGCCGGCGTCGCCGACGCGGGCGTACGACGGCAAGGGTAGGTCGGGGTCGAGCCGCACCACGGGGATCTCGATCGGCGCTCCCATCGGAGCGCAGCGTAGGGCTCGGCCTACAGTCGTCCGCATGCTCGCGTGGATGGACCTCGAGATGACCGGGCTCGAGCCCACGAGCGACGTCATCGTCGAGATCGCGACGCTCATCACCGACGACGACCTCGAGATCATCGCCGAAGGGCCGGACCTCGTCATCCATCAGCCTCCCGAGGCGCTGGCGAAGATGGAAGACGTCGTGCGGGACATGCACACGCGCAGTGGCCTGCTCCCGGCCATCGAAGCGTCGACGATCACGCTCGAACAGGCGGGGAAGGAGACGCTCGCGTTCCTCACCGAGCACCTGCCCGGCCCGGGCGTCGTGCCCCTGTGCGGCAACAGCATCGGCACCGACCGCCGGTTCCTCGCCGTCTACCTCCCGGACATCGAGTCGTACCTCCACTACCGGTCGATCGACGTGTCGAGCATCAAGGAGCTCGTGCGGCGCTGGTATCCCGAGAAGCGAGCGGGGCGTCCGCGCAAGGAGCGCAACCATCGCGCCCTCGACGACATCCGGGAGAGCGTTGCCGAGCTTCGCTACTACCGCGACGAGGTGTTCGTGCCTCGCGTAAAGCCCGAGACCACCGCCTAACCTGCCCAGGTGGACAAACCCCGCCGCCAGGAGCAGGAAGACGCCTCATCCGACATCACGGAGGTCGCGCCGGGCGTGCTGCGGATGCAGCTGCCGATCGACATGCCGGGCCTCGGCCACGTCAACTGCTACGCCCTCGAGGACGAGCGGGGCATCGCGATCGTCGACCCCGGGCTCCCGGGTGACGAGTCGTGGAGGCACCTCGTCGATCGGCTCGATCGGTCAGGCGCCGGGCTGAAGCGGGTTCACACCGTCGTGGTCACGCATTCGCATCCCGATCACTTCGGCGGTGCCGGTCGGGTGCGGGCCGAGACCGGTGCGGAGCTGATCACGCACGAGGCGTTCCGCACCTGGTGGGACCCGTCGGAGGACGACACTCCCCTCGAGGACGCTGCGCCGAATCCCTGGAGGTCCACTCCGTGGGGAGGCGACGAGTACATGCCCGACCCCGACCGCCGGGCGCGGTTCGAGGAGATGCGCAAGAACAACCTCTACCCTGCGCCGCGGCCCACGCGGCGAGTCGAGGACGCCGAGATCGTCACGCTGGCCGGTCGCGAGTGGGTGTCGATGCACACGCCGGGCCACACTGCCGATCACCTCTGCCTGTTCGATCCTGCGGAAGGCGTGCTCCTCTCGGGCGATCACGTGCTGCCCACGATCACGCCGCACATCAACGGCATCGGCACTTCGGAAGATCCCCTCGCGCAGTTCTTCGCGTCGCTCGACCGCATGACCGAGCTCGAAGGCGTGACGATCGTCCTGCCCGCGCACGGTCACCCCTTCACCGATGTCGCTGATCGCGCGAAGGCGATCCGCCGCCACCACGAGGAACGGCTCGACAAGCTCCGCGCCGCATCCAAGGAGATCGGCGGGTTCGCGACCGTGCAGGAGCTCTCGCAGCACCTCTTCGCCCCGCGTTCGTGGGGCCAGATGGCCGATAGTGAGACCTTTGCGCACCTCGAGCACTTACGGCTGCTCGGCAACGCGGAGTGCCGCTCGGAAGACGGCAAGCTGCTCTACGAAGTGGGCTGACTCAGCGCCACCACGGCGGTCGCCTTCACCGTCGCGTCGACGACCATCCACATCTCGAGCCGGTCGTCGGTGTCGCACGCGTGAATCGTCACGACATCGTCGGGTTCGATCGAGACACGGAACTCGACCTCGGCGAGCATCGGCGGACGCAGATCGCGTCGCCGCGACAGCTCCTGTTCGACCGCCGACCAGTAGGCCGCGTTGTTCATGTGGCCGAGGACGTCGAAGTCGGTGAACCGGAGCGGCCACGGCTCGACGCGCGAGTCAGGTCGAGGTTCCGCGTGTGTCAGCCGCGCCGAAACGCGTCGTTCACCGATCGACTCGCCGTAGATCTCGAAGAACTCTTCGGGCAACGCCTTGGGGCGTCCGTCCGATGTCAGGTGCACCCAGAGGCTCGACGCCTCGATCGACGCGCCCTCCGATCCACGCACCGTCACCCGCCGCTCGGCCCAGCTGCGGCCGGTACCTGACGCGAACGTCGTCAGCGTCAGCTCCTCGCCGAACCTCGCGCCGGCCTGCACCTCGATCGCCGTGCGGCGCACGACCCAAGCCATGTCGTTCTCGAAGGCGGCGTCGCGGGTGTCGTCGTTGGAAACGTCTTGCAGGTAGCGGGCCAGGCCGTCGAAGCGGAGCCGGCCGCCGGGGCTCGAGTCTCCGAGGCGCACCGGCCGGGTGCGCGTGTAGCGACGCCCGGAGGCGGGGAGGGGAACGAAATCGGCCACGGCGGCAGAACTATGGCCCGTTTTGTGACATGCGCGATAAACGGTTGACGCCGCCCGGGCAGCCGTGGTTCTCTTCTTGGGCCCATTGGGCGCAGTAGCACGCGAACCAAGTACCGAGCAAGCGAGGAACCATCCGAATGAAGCGCACCGGCGACGTGAACCAGATGGCCAATCCGGCCAACTGCGCGCGCCCGCGCGTCTTTGGAGCCGGCCTCATGTGGCAAGTGGACACGACCTCGCTCACGTCCATCCCCATGGCACACAAGGCCTACTCCACCCGACGGCTCTGCGAGTCTCCGACGTAAAGCATCACGAAAACGTCGAGAACCCAGAAGCCGCCGGGAGATCCCGGCGGCTTTTCTCTTTCTCGGCACTCGATTTGGGGGACACCCGACATGTACGCCATCAACGAAACCCAGGAGCTCGAGACACAGCAGCCGCTGGCGCAGCCGGCTGCGTGGTGGGCGAAGGCCCGCTGCAACGACGGCGCCGGCACGCTGACCTTCCTCTTCTTCTCGGAGGACCTCATCGACATCGCCCGGGCCAAGGCGATCTGCTCGAAGTGCCCGGTGCGCGAGGCCTGCCTCGCCGAGGCGCTGGCGCGACAGGAGCCGTTCGGCGTGTGGGGCGGTCAGCTCCTGCACAACGGTCGGATCGTCGCCCAGAAGCGCAAGCGGGGACGGCCCCCGAAGCACCCCCGGCCCGAGATCGTGGTCGACGAGGTGCCCTTGCCGCCCTACATCCGGACGGCCTGACCCATACAGATCACCGCCTAAGGGCGGGCCGGGGTGACGCTGTTGAGCGAGCCCCGCCCGCCCTGCGGTCGAATCGCCTGCGGTCGATTCCGCTGCGGTCGACAGACCGCCAACAGCTCAGTCGAATCGGCTACGACGAGTTCGGCCGATACCGTTCTCAGCCGTGGAAACCGCTGTGCGACGCCGAGCGATCGGACGGGGCGTCGTGATCGGCCTCGCAGTGACCGCGATCGTCGTCATCGCATTGGTCCTGTTCACGGGAGGAAATGACGACAAGCCCGCCACCCTCGGCGCCATCCCCACGGCCACGAACCAGAAGGGCAAGGCCGCCCCGACCGACGAGTTCGAGCGGTTCGACGGCACGAAGGCGACGTTCGCCGACTACCGGGGCACTCCCCTCGTCGTGAACTTCTTCGCCTCGTGGTGCGCGCCGTGCGTCCGGGAGATGCCCGACCTGCAGTCCGTGCACACCGAGCTCGGAAGCAAGGTCGCCTTCCTCGGCATGAACAACCAGGATCGAGCGTCAGACGGACAGGCCATGGCCGATCGCGCCGGCATCACCTACGACCTGGCGAAAGATCCGAAGGGCGACTTCCTCAGCGCGTTCGGCGGCATCGTGATGCCCACGACTGTCTTCATCGGGCCTGACGGCGACGTGCTCGAGGTCCACAACGGAGCCTTCTCGGCCGACGACCTGAAGGCCGAGATCCACAAGCTGTTCGGCACATGATCGACGCGCCGCTCGCCTACGCGTTCACCGCGGGCGCGGTTGCCACCGTCAACCCGTGCGGGTTCGCGATGCTGCCGGCGTACCTGTCTTACTTCCTCGGCATCGAGGCGGCGAAGGGCGCCGAGGACGACCGCCGAGCGAGTGTCGGCACGGCGCTGCTCGTGGGCGCCGCCGTGTCGGCCGGCTTCCTCGTCGTCTTCGGGATCGTCGGCACGCTCGTCAACGCCGGAGTCTCGTCGTTCATCGACTACGTGAAGTGGGCGACGATCGCGATCGGGATCGGCCTCGTCGTGCTCGGCATCGCGATGCTGCGCGGGTACCACCTCCCCTTCTCGACCCCACGGCTCGACAAGGGCGGACGCAACCGCACGCTCGGCTCGATCTTCCTCTTCGGTGTGTCGTACGCGATCGCATCGATCTCGTGCACGCTGCCGATCTTCCTCGTCGTCGTCTTCGGCACTCTCTCGCGCACGAACTTCGCGTCGGGTCTCGCCACCTTCGTCGCCTACGGCATGGGGATGGCGATGGTGCTGGTCTCGCTGACGATCGCCCTCGCCCTTGCGAAGCAGTCGTTCGTGCACTCGTTGCGGCACGCGATGCGCCACGTCGATCGGGTGGCGGGCGCGCTGCTCATCGTCGCCGGCGTGTACCTCGTCTACTACTGGGTGTTCAACATCGCGACCGACTACTCGAGCTCGACCGGGTCAGGCCCGATCACGTTCGTCGAGGATCTCTCGGCCCGCATCGCTGACAACATCCAGAGCTGGGGAGCGGGCAGGGTCGCGGTCGTGCTCGCCGTGGTCATCGGCGCGTCGGCCTGGTACGCGTTCGCTCGCCGTCGCGACTCGGCCCGCCGGTAGCGGGTGTTCGACGAACTGCTCGCCCACGAGGGCGTCGAGGAGATCGTCGAGCTGCGTTCGACGTTCGGGTTCATGGCGTATCACGGTGGCTCACTCGAAGAGGTCACCGATGTCGTCGCCACCGCGGCCGCGGAGAAGGCCGGCGCATCGCTGTACGCGGTGGTGCAACCGCCTGACTTCCGCTGGCACATCCCGTCGACCGAAGTGCGGCCCGAGCACTCCGAGGCGCTACGCGAGTTCCTCGACCACGTCGAGGTGGTGGTGACTGTCCACGGCTACGGGCGCGAAGGCTTCTGGACGACCCTGTTGCTCGGCGGGCAGAACCGGACGCTCGCCGACCATGTCGCGTCGCACCTGCGGCCCGCGCTCCCCGACTACACGATCGCCACAGACCTCGACTCGATCCCGTTGGCGTTGCGGGGCTTGCATCCCGAGAACCCGGCGAACCTGCCGCGTGGAGGCGGCGTGCAGCTCGAGCTGCCGCCACGGGTGCGAGGGCGCAGCCCGATCTGGAAGGACTGGGAAGGCCCGGGTCTCGTGCCCCCGACCGTCGCGCTGATCGAGGGCCTGGCCGCGGCCGCGTCGACCTGGGTCTAGGGCCAGAGGCGCTCGATCACCCAGCCGTCGGTCCCACGGCTGTAGCGGAACCGATCGTGTAGCCGGTTGGCCCGGCCCTGCCACACCTCGAGCGTCTCGTGCGCGAGGCGATAGCCACCCCAGTGCGGGGGACGCGGCACTTCGATGCCGCGGTAGCGCTCGTCGATGGCGGCGACGGCTTCGTCGAGCGCGGAACGATCGACGAGCACCTCGCTCTGCTCCGACGCCCAGGCTCCGAGCTGGCTCTCCCGGGGACGGGTCGCGAAGTACGCGTCCGACTCCGCGTCGTCGATCTGGGTCACGGTGCCGGTCACGCGGACCTGACGGTGCAGCGGCAGCCACACGAACACGAGGGCCGCACGCGGGTTCGCGGCGAGCTCTCGTCCCTTCGGGCTGGTGCGATTCGTGAACCACACGAAGCCCCGTTCGTCGACGCCTCGGAGCAGCACGATACGGGCGTCGGGTTGCCCGTGCTCGTCGACCGTCGCGAGCGTCATGGCGTTCGGCTCGTACAGGTTCGCCGCGTCGTCGTACCAACGTTGGAACTGGACGATTGGGTCGGCGGCGAGCTCGTCGAGCTCGAGGCCCCCGGTCTCGTACTCGTGGCGCACAGCCGCGATGCCCTCCGACTCGGCGAGCAGCGCGAGCACGCGAGCGCGCACGCCCTCGATGCTCGCACCGAGCCTGACGACCACGTGTACCGCAACCCCTTCTCCCTCACGGAGAAGGCCGAGGAGGATGTGCTCGGTGCCGATGTAGTTGTGGCCGAGCGCGAGCGCCTCACGCAACGACAGCTCGAGCACCTTCTTCGCGCGAGGAGTAAAGGGGATGTGGCCGGACGGCTCACCCGTGCCGGGAGCAACGATCGCTTCGACCCTCAGCCGAGCCGCGTCAAGGGACACGCCGAGCGACTCGAGGGCCCGGGCGGCGACTCCCTCCTCCTCGTGAATGAGGCCCAACAGGATGTGCTCGGTGCCGATCCAGCTGTGGTTCAGCAGGCGCGCCTCTTCCTGGGCCAGCACCACGACTCGGCGAGCACGGTCCGTGAAGCGCTCGAACACGGTCACAGCATGCCGCGCCAGACTTCGGCGGTGAGAGCGCTGGCAAGTGCGGGGGCAGGGTTCCTGCTCGCCGTGCTGTGGTTCGACCTCATCTTCGACGTGCAGGTGCGCGGGCACTCCGGCGCCGAGCTGCCAGAGCAAGTGTTGTCCTCGATCGCGGCGTACTACGCGAGGGTCACGACCACCTCTCGACCGATGAGCCGGCTGGTCGTGCTCGCCATGCTCACGACGATCGGCGCGGAGATCGCCCTCCTCTTCGGCGACGACTTTCCCAACTGGCGCGCGGCGATTGCGCTCGTGCTCACTCTCGTTGCTGTGAACCTCGCCGGTGCGCACACCGTGCCCGCCGCCGTGCGGCTGGGCGCACAAGGTGACGACGCGGCGACTCAGTCGAGGCTCGCTCGCGGAATCCTCCGCGATCACTTCGTGTGCATCGCCGCCGTCTCGGCGACTCTGCTCCTACTGCTCTTTCCCGCGTGAGCCGTTGGCGCCCGGAGGCGCCAACGGACCACGTTGCCCACACCGGGCCCGGTCGGGATCAGGTCTCGAACTTCAAACCGTACGTCTCTTCGAACCCGAGGATGCAGAACGGACGCTCGGGGCACTCCGGCGGGCCGCCCATCGTGAGCTGATCAGGGACGGTCGTCAGGTCGGAGATGTTCACGAGGCTGTACTTGTCCGCGGTCTCCTTCGTGACGACGAGGGCGTTGATGTCGTCGGCCGGCGACGGCTCGAGCACCGTGATGCCCTTGGGCTCGGCGGCGGCGCGCAGCGCAGTCACCGTCTCGTCGAGGTCGCTGGTCGGCGTGCCACCCAGGAACGTCAGGTAGCTGCCCACGTACTCGGGATACACATCGATGTCGCCGTTCTCGAGCGCCGGTGCGACGACCTCACGGCTACCGAGCTGGAACTTCGTCGTCACGTCCGCGCTGTTGTTCTGCAGGATGAGCGCGTACATGTTGGCGACGATCTCCTGCTCGCTGAAGTTCGCCGACCCGACAGTGATCTTCACGCCAGCGAGTCCGTCGCTGCCGTTCGCCTCACCGATGAGATTCTTCTCGGTCAGGTACTCCTTGGCGACGTCGGCAGGGTCTTTCTTGTCGACGTCGACCGCGAGATTGAGCTTCGACAGCTCCTCGGTCGTCAGCGCGGCCGAGATCTGGTTCAGTGCTTCCGACACGCCTGGTGTCGAAGCGATCTCGCTGCGGACGACGGGCACGAGATTGTCGACAGGCTGCAGCTTCTTGTCATCCGCGAGGATCACCCACCCGTTCTGGGCGATGATCCCCTGGCTCGAGAAGAGCAGTGCGATGTCGATGTCACCGTTTTCCAGGGCGCCGGTCGTGAGCGGCCCACCAGCATCGAGGGGCTTGAAGACGATCGCCGGCGCGGTGCCTGTTGCGGAGCTGTCCGACGGCGAGCTCGACGCCGTGCTGTCGGCCGGACTGCTGGCGGCGGGCGCACTCGAGCTCGCGCTCGAGTCGCTGTCGTCGCCGCAGGCCGCGGCGATCAGGCAGAAGGTCAGAGTCACGGCGGCGAGCAGCCACCTCGCTGACTTGGTCACAGGGCTTCCTCTCTGTTGGGGATGGAACCGGCCTCGACCAGGCGCAAGGACGCCGTCGCATCGAGCCCAGGCTGCCGAACGGCGCGCGGGTCTTCGCTCCGCAGACCGTCGGACACCATGGCGCGCTGGCTGAGGGCCAGCAGGCCTTCGATCGAAAGCGCAAGCAGCGCGACCATGAGCGCGCCCGCGAACACTCGGGGAAAGTCACGAACTGCGATGCCGTCGACGATGAAGCGGCCAAGACCGCCCGACGCGACGACCGCTGCAAGCGTCGCGGTCGCGACGACCTGCAGCGCCGAGATCCGGATCCCTGCCATCACGAGCGGCAACGCGATGGGCAGCTCGACGCGCAGCAGTCGCTGCGAGGAGCGCATGCCGACGCCCTTGGCAGAGTCGCGGATGCCCTCGTCGACCTGGCTCATCCCGACGTAGGAGTTCACGATGATCGGGGGGATGGCGAGCAGGACAAGCGCCAGCAGTGCGGCCTTCGACATTCCCGCGACCTCACCGATCCCCCAGAACTGCGCGCCGAGGACGAGCAATGCGAACGATGGGATCGCGCGGCCGATGTTCGAGACGTTCACCGCCACGTTGCCTCCCCGCCGCGTGTGCCCGAGGATCAGCCCGATCGGCAGCGCGATGACGACTGCGATGAGCATCGCGGCGATCGTCAGCTCGAGATGCTCGACCAACCGGTTCGGGATGCCCGACTGGCCCGACCAGTGATCGCCGTCGGTGAACCAGTCGTAGACGCGGCCGAGGAAGTCCATGTCAGCCCGCTGCTCTCGTCCAAGGCGTGGCGAGGCGCTGCACGCCGAGCAGAAGCACGTCGGCGACGACGGCGAGCAGCACCGAGAGCACCGAGCCGACGACGAGCGGCGTGCGGAAGTCGCGCTGCAGCCCGTCGTTGATGAGCTGGCCGAGGCCACCCAAGCCGATGAGCGCCGTCACGGTGACCAGGCCGATCGTGCTGATCGTGGCGAGGCGGATGCCCGCCATGATCGAGGGGAACGCGAGCGGCAGCTCGACCTTCACGAGGCGGGCGGTTCGCCCGTAGCCCATCCCGTCCGCGGCGTCCTTCACGGCCGAGGGCACGCCTTCGAGGCCGGTGACCATGTTTCGCGTGAGGATGAACAGCGTGTACGACGCGAGCGGGATGAGCGCAGTGGTGCTGCTCAACCCCGTCAAGGGAACGAGGATCGCGAACAGAGCGAGCGAAGGGATCGTGTACAAGAGCCCCGCGATCGAGAACGCAGGAGCTTGCAGCCAATGCCAGCGCACTGCGGCGAGTGACACCGGAATGGCGACGATGAGCCCGAGGAGCACCGCCTCGACGGTGAGCACGATGTGCTCACGCAACGCGGCGGTGATGACGTCGCCGTGATCGGCGACCCAATCCCAACGCACCCACGGATCGCCGGCTGCGATCACTCCTGCGAGATGCATCACGGCCCGAGCCTGCGAGCGCGGGTGACGTGACGGATCGAATGGCGACTGTTCGTCTTCACTGGCGCCCCCTCGGCG
Organism: uncultured Acidimicrobiales bacterium; assembly: GCA_963802505.1. Lineage (GTDB taxonomy): Bacteria > Actinomycetota > Acidimicrobiia > Acidimicrobiales > DATKAS01 > DATKAS01. Next base: position 979,249 of record CAWDJB010000002.1, read on the forward strand.
ATCCGAGGCGGTCACGCTACCCTCGGATCTGGTGATACGGCTCGAGCACGTCTCGAAGCGCTATGCCAACGGTCACGTCGCTGTGCACGACCTCAGCCTCGAGGTCGAGGACGGCGAGATCTGTGTGCTTGTCGGTCCCTCCGGCTGTGGCAAGACGACCACGATGCGCATGATCAACCGTCTCATCGAGCCGACGTCGGGTCGTATCTTCCTCGATGACGACGACGTCACCGATGTCGATCCCGTTGAGCTTCGCCGTCGAATCGGTTACGTGATCCAGAGCGTCGGCCTCTTCCCTCATCAGACGATCGGCACCAACGTCGGCACCGTGCCGCGGCTTCTCGGCTGGAAGAAGGCCAGGGTCGCGGCCCGCGTCGACGAGCTGCTCGACCTCGTCGGGCTCGACCCGTCGGTGTATCGAGATCGCTACCCGAGCCAGCTGTCCGGCGGACAGCAACAGCGGGTGGGTGTCGCCCGTGCGCTGGGCGCCGACCCGCCTGTGCTGTTGATGGACGAGCCGTTCGGGGCCATCGATCCCATCACTCGCGACCGCCTGCAGAACGAGTTCCTCCGCTTGCAGCTCGAGGTCAAGAAGACCGTCGTGTTCGTGACCCACGACATCGAGGAAGCCGTGAAGATCGGCGACCGGATCGCGATCATGGCGGAGGGAGGCCTTCTCGCTCAGTACGACACTCCGGCCACGGTGTTGGGCATGCCGGCGTCTGACTTCGTGGCGGACTTCGTCGGCGCCGACCGCGGGCTCAAGCGGCTGAAGGTCACGTGCATCGACCTCTCTCAGCTCGAGCAACCACCCGTCGTCACCTTCGAGACGGCGCTCGAAGATGCTCGAGAGACGCTCGACTCCGCACGCGAGGAGAGCGCCATCGTCGTCGACGCCGACGGCAAACTGCGGGGCTATCTGATGCGATCGAGGGCCTTCGGCGACGGCACGGTGGCCGATCGTGTGCGGCGCCTCGACGCGTGGGTGCGCTCCGACGCGACGCTGAAGGACGCGTTCAGCGAGATGCTGCTGCACGACGCCGGCTGGGTCGCCGTGCTCGACCACGACGACCGCTTCCTCGGCGTGCTCACGCCCATCGGCCTCCTCGAGACCGCCCGCGCCGACGAACCCCCGGATTGACATCCTCGGCGAAGGAAACCTTCGCCTCGGAGCTCGTCAGAACGTGACGATCGTCAGGGTGCCGTAGACGAAGAGCGTGCCGGAGATGACGTACAGGATCGACTTCACCGCGACGCGCTTGCCCGGTGAGCGCACGTAGTCCTCGGTGATGACCCGCAGGCCGTTGAGCCCGTGGAACAGCGCCAGCGTGAGCAGCGCCCAGTCGTAGGTGCGCCACAGGGGGTTCGACCAGCGATCGCTGACGAAGTTCGCATCGGTGTCGGTGACGTCGTTGAGGATGTGCGTCAGCGCGAAGTGCCCGAGGGCGAGCACCACGAGCACGAGGCCCGAGATCCGCATGAAGAACCACTGCCAGGTCTCGAAGCTCTGGCGGGAGCGCCGGGGGCGCCCCGTGCCGGCCGGACGATCGACGACGGTGGCCATCAGAACGTCCCGTCGATCCAGGGCCAGAGGATCACGATCGATCCCGGGATGCCGGCGAGCAACGTGAGGGCGACCACCCACGTCGTGAGCAGCCGCTCGCGACGAACCGCTCCGGGGAAGAAGTCGACCATCACGATGCGCAGGCCGTTGAGCGAGTGGAACAGCAGCGCAAAGAGCAGCCCGCACTCGAAGATGCGCAGCAGGATGTTGCCGTAGAGCTCGTGCACGTCGTTGTAGAGGTCGCCGCCGCGGAAGTTGATGAGCGACACGTCGACGATGTGAAGCAGCAAGAAGAAGAACACGAGGATGCCGCTCGCCCGGTGAGCGACGAACGACCATTGGCCGCTCTTGCCCTTGTAGACGGTGCTGTCGCCGACCTTGAGTGGGCTCACCCACGCCTCCGGTACCAGCGATTGGCCCACACCGTCGTCCACGCGACGTAGACCGAGAGCCACGTGATGAGGACCGTGACGAGCGCAAGGGCGATGGCGAAGATCCACTGCGCGGTGGTCACGGCGGGCACCCTAGCGGGAGATTTGCGTGGCCCCGCGCGTGTACGGCCACAGCACTTCGGGGATCGCGATCGATCCGTCGGGCTGCCGATGGGTCTCGACGACCGCGGCCCACACGCGCGGCACGGCGAGCGCGGAGCCGTTCAACGTGTGCACCACTTGGGTGCCTCCGCCGGCCGTGGGCTTGTACCGCACGTTCGCCCGTCGAGCCTGGTAGTCGCTGAACCACGACACCGACGAGACCTCGAGCCACTGGTCGCATCCGGGCGCGTAGACCTCGATGTCGAACGTGCGCGCCGACGAGTTGCCGAGGTCCCCGGTGCAGAGGTCGAGGACCCGATACGCGAGCCCGAGGCACGAGATCGACCGCTCGGCGCGCTCGAGAAGCTCAGAGTGCATCGCCTGCGCTTGGTCGGGAGTCGCGTAGGCGAGGATCTCGACCTTGTCGAACTCGTGCACCCGCAGCAGGCCCCGGGTGTCACGCCCCGCCGAGCCGGCCTCGCGGCGGAAGCACGGCGTGGCGGCCATCAGCCGCATCGGGAGATCGGCCTCGGCCAGCACCTCGTCGCGAGCGAGCGACGTGAGCGGCACCTCGGCCGTCGGGATCGCCCACAGGTCGTCGCGTTCCAGGTGGTAGGCCTCGTCGACGAACTTCGGCAGGTGACCGGTGCTGACCATGGTGTCGGTGCGCACCATGGTCGGAGGCCGGATCTCCTCGAACGCGTCGCTGTTCAGGTCGAGAGCGAACTGCACGAGCGCCCGGCTGAGGGTTGCGCCGCCGCCGCGGAGCATGGGGAACATCGAGCCCGACATCTTGGCCGCCCGCTCGAGATCGAGGATGCCGAGCTCCTTGCCGATGTCCCAGTGCGGCACGCGCTGATGGGGCCCGTACGCGCCCGCGTCGTAGCCGACGACGCGCAGCACGGGGTTGTCTTCGGGACCGCCGCCGTCGGGGGCGTCCTCCGACGGGAGGTTCGGCGTGTCGAGGAGGATCAGGCGCAGCTCCGCCGCGATGTCCGCGGCGAGCGACTCGAGATCGCGCTCGGTGTCGCCGAGCGCCCGGCTCTCGGCCTGCCGCGCCTCGGCGCCGGCGACGTCACCTGCCTTGCGCAGCGCGCCGACCTCACGGGACAGGGTCTTCACCCGGTTGCGGACCTCGTCGCGCTCGGCGACGACGTCACGTTCGCGCCGGTCGAGCCCGACGGCGCGATCGATTTCAGCAGGATCAACACCACGGCGAGCCAGCGCGGCCTTGACGCCTTCCGGATCAGCGCGCAGACGGCGGATGTCGATCATGAGCGGTGACGGTACCCGCGGGTGTCAGGTCGGACGGCCCCAAAAATGGAACGTGCTCAACGCGACCAGATACACGGAGAGAGCGAGGATGAGACCGGCGTAGAACGCCTTGCGCAGGATCGGCGCGTCGAACTTGAGGTGCATGAAGTAGGCGACGACAGTCAGGAACTTGATCACCATCAGCGTGATCAGCACCGGAAGGAACAGCGGGCCGAAGTCGACGAAGTACGTCGTCACCTCGAGCGCGGTGAGGCCGGCAAGGATCGCCGCCACCTTGACGTAGGTGGCGTCGGTGGGGTGATGGGACTCGTGGGCGACGTCTTCGCCGGGGAACGTCTCGGCGTGCTCGAGCGATTCGGTGCTCATCTCGCCGTCCTCATGCCGGGATCAGGTAGACGACCGTGAAGATCACGATCCAGACGATGTCGACGAAGTGCCAGTAGAGCCCGACGACCTCGACGGACTCGGCCTTCCCCGGATGGATCGTGCCCCGCAGGGTCATCATGTAGAGGCTCAGCAACATGATGATGCCCACGGTCACGTGGACGCCGTGGAACCCGGTGAGTGTGTAGAACGACGACCCGAACAGGTTGGTCGTGAAGCCCAGGCCCTCGCGGTAGAAGACGGTGAACTCGTAGACCTGGCCTCCGACAAAGCACGCGCCGAGCAGCGCGGTCGTGACGAGCCACGTGCGCGCTCGGGGCATGTCGCCACGGGTGATCGACGAGACCGCCAGCACCATCGTGAGTGAGCTCATCAGCAGGATGAACGAGCTCACCGAGGTGAACGGGATGTCGAAGATCTGGCGCGGGCCCGGCCCGCCGGCGACGCGGCCTCGGTAGAGCAGGTAGGTGGAGATGAGACCTCCGAACAGGAGGCACTCTGACCCGAGGAACAGCCACATCCCGAGCTTGGTGTTCGAGACCCCCGTGTTCGTCGGGGGATGAGCCGGCGCGCCGTGCGCGGACTGCACTGCCATGTCAGTCAACGGGCACCGCCTCAGGCTCGGGCTCGCTGGCCTCGCCCGCCTCGCCCGCCTCGCCCGCCTCGCCCGGCAGCTCGGCCTCCGCCGCGGCAGGGGTGTCGGGCTCGTGCGGCTCGTCGTGATGATCCTCGTCGTGGGGCTCCTCGGGCGCCGTCGCGGGCTCGAGCGCCAGCGCGTAGAGCCCGCCGACCACGATGAGCCCGCCGATCACCGAGATCCACCGGCTGAAGATGAGGCCTCCGGCGATGAGCGGCAGACCGAAGGCGATGACGATCGGCCAGTACGACGGCGACGGCATGTGGATGTGCCCGTCCGGCACCTCGGCCGCCATCACCTGCTCGTAGGTCGCCACCTGCTTGAGGCCGTGCCCGTCCTCGACCTCCTCGTACTTGCGGTGCCAGTACTCGTCGAGGTGAGCGACCTGGATCGTCGAGTCGAAGTTGTGGGGCTTCGGCGGCGAGGTGGTCATCCACTCGATCGTGCGGGCATCCCACGGGTCCTCCGGGGCCTTCGGGCCGCGCGCCGTCTTGATCACGTTCAGGATGAACACGAGGATGCCGGCCGCGAGGATGAACGCACCGATCGACTCGACGAGGTTCCACGTGTCGAACCCCATGCCGGGCGCGTAGCGATACATGCGCCGCGGCTGTCCTTCGAGGCCGACGATGTGCATCGGGCCGAACGTGAGGTTCATGCCGATGAACATGAGCCAGAAGTTCACCTTTCCCCACGTCTCGGAGAGCATCTTCCCGAAGATCTTCGGCCACCAGTAGTAGAAGCCGGCGAAGAGGCCCATCACCGCACCGCCGAAGAGGACGTAGTGGAAGTGGGCGACGATGTAGTAGGTGTCGGTCTGCTGCGTGTCGGACGGCGCGACCGCGTGGGTGACGCCCGACAGGCCACCGATCGTGAAGAGCACGACGAGCCCGATCGCGAACATCATCGCCACGGTGAGGCGCAGTCGGCCGCCCCACATCGTCGCGAGCCAGTTGATGATCTTCACGCCCGTGGGCACCGCGATGAACATCGTCGAGAGCGAGAACGCTGCGACCGACACTGGCCCGAGGCCCGAGGCGAACATGTGGTGCGCCCACACGCCCCAGCCCATGAACCCGATCGCGACGCCCGAGAACACGACGAACGGGTAGCCGAAGAGCGGCTTGCGCGAGAACACCGGCAGCACCTCGGAGACGATGCCGAAGCTCGGCAAGATGAGGATGTACACCTCGGGGTGGCCGAATATCCAAAATAAGTGCTGCCAGAGCAGCGGGTCGGCGCCCTCGTTGACCTCGAAGAAGTTGGCACCGAAGAGCCGGTCGAACTGCAGCAGGAACAACGCCACCGTGATCACGGGGATGGCGAACAGCAGCAGGAACTGGATGACGAGGGCCATCCACGTGAAGATCGGCATGCGCATCAACGTCATGCCCGGGGCCCGCATGTTGAGCGTCGTGACGATCAGATTGACGGCACCCGTGAGCGAGGCGATGCCGGTGATCTGCAGACCGAGCGCCCAGAAGTCCATGCCGTGCGACGGCGAGAACACGACGGTGGTGTTCGGGGCGTAGGCAAACCAGCCACCGTCAGGAGCACCGCCGAGGAACCACGAGAGGTTGAGGAAGATGCCGCCGAAGAGGAAGCACCAGTAGCTGAACGCGTTGAGCCGCGGGAACGCGACGTCGCGCGCGCCGATCTGCAGCGGGATGAAGTAGTTCGAGAACGCGGCCGCCATCGGCATGATGAAGAGGAACACCATCGTGGTGCCGTGCATCGTGAAGAGCTCGTTGTATGTCTGCGCCGACAGGATCGTGCCATTCGGGCGCGCGAGCTGAAGGCGGATCAGCAGCGCTTCGCAACCACCGACGATGAAGAAGAACAGCGCGGTCGCGCCGTACAGAAGACCGATCTTCTTGTGGTCGACGGTCGTGATCCAGCTGCGCCACCCCGTGTCCGAGGTCGGACGAGCGAAGACGCCGAGCGCCTGCACCGGGGTGACGACCTTGGCCCGCTCGAGCTCGATTCTGGGTTCATCGATGATCGCCATACGACGCTCCGCTACGAGAGGGTGGACAGGTAGGCGACGAGGCTGTCGATCTCAGCCTCGGTCAGGTTGAGGTTGGGCATGCCGCGCTGCTGGTCGGCCGCCATCGGCACGAGCGCGTTGGGGTCGCGCAGCCACGCTTCGAGGTCTTGGCGGTTGAGGCACTCGACTGGCGTCCCGGTCGGTCCGGGCGGAGCGACGTCGCAGTTCTCGGTGATGAGCGGGTAGGTCGCACCCGCGAACGTGGTGCGGCTCATCAGGTGGGTGAGGTTGGGAGCCGCTCCTGCGACGAGCGGGACGTCCTTCGGGTCACTGACACCGGTGATCGCGTGGCACGAGTTGCACCCGCGACCGGTGAAGGTCTCGAGCCCGGCCTGGGCTGCCGCCTCGGTGGGAGCGGCCGCCGGCTTCTGCTGGTTGGCGACCCACGCGTCGAAGTCGGCGGGCGAGAGCGCCACGGCTCGGATGCGCATGTTGGCGTGCGACAACCCGCAGTACTCGGTGCACTGCCCCCAGTACTCGCCCGGCGTGTTCGCTTCGAGCGTGATGCTCGACACGCGGCCGGGCACGGCGTCGCGCTTGCCGTTGAGCGCGGGGATCCAGAACGAGTGGATGACATCACGTGAGCTGATGCGGACCTGCACGTCGCGCCCGGTCGGTATCACGATCTCGTTCGCGGTGATGATGCCCTGGTCGGGGTAGTCGAACTCCCACCACCACTGCTGCCCGATCACATCGACGACGAGCGCGTCGTCGGGCTTCTGGGCCAGGTCGAAGACGGTGGCGATCGTGAAGACGGCGATCGGGAGGAGGATGACGCCCGGCAGGATCGTCCAGGCGATCTCCAGCTTCGAGTTGCCGTGGATCTGCGTGGGCACCTCTCCCGCAGGGTGCTTCTTCGCGCGAAACATGTAGAGGATCACGCCGACCATGACGATCACGATCACGCCGACGATGCCGGCCACGATGAAGACCGGCACCTGAAGGTCGTTGATCTTCTGCGCCTGCGAACCCTTCGGATCGAAGATGTTCTGAGGGGTGTCGCTGTCGGCGGCGCAGCCGGCCAGCGCGAGCGCCGCGCCACCGAGGAGGACGAGCGCGCCGAATCGCGTGAGCCCGGATCGCCTCATCGGCCGAACGCTAGCCGTCGCCTTCTGGCGCTCTGAATTGCTCACAGCACCGTCACCGACCCGGTGATGTCGCCGCCGTCACCCTCGACCGTCATCTCGTAGACGCCCGCGTTGACGATGCGAAGGGTGAGCACCTGGCGCGCCGGACCTTCGACCGCGCCGGTCTCGACCTGCGTGCCGTCACCCGTCTGCACCACGAGACGGCGCGTCACACCGTCGTCCTCGTTCGTGAAGAGGATGTTGCAGACGAGCGCCTTCGGCACCGTGATCTGGTTCGGTGTCATCTGATTGCCCTGCACCGTGATGCGCGCACAGGTCGACGCCTGGTCGCTCACCGTGTTGGGCCGCGACGCCTCCTTCTCCTCGGCGGCAGCGTGGAAGTCGCGTTCACCGATGCCGACCGCGACGCACGCCGAGATGATCACCACGACGCCGAGCACGAGCAGGAGCACCGCGCCGAAGCCACCGGCCCGCTCCCGGCTCATCGAGCTGACGATCGCCCCGAGCAGGAGAGCGGCCCCGAAGATGATGAAGACGATGACCGCCGCGTCCTTCGAGATCGAGAGCAGCACGCGGGAGAAGCCCAGCACGATCACGGCGCCACCGAGGAGGGCGTACAGCGGGTACTCGACCGGTCGCAGCACCTGGTCGCGGAGCGATTGGTTGTACTCCGGGTCGGCGGACGCCCGGTCTGACCACGCCCGCACCATCCACTCGATCGTCACCGCGGCGAGCAGGAAGATCCCGGCGAGGAACACGAAGCGCTCGGTGACCAAACCGATCGCCGTGAGCGCCAGAGCGAAGCCGCCGACGAGCGGCCATCCGCTCGGCGACACCGGTCGCTCGGTGCCGTACTCGCCCTCGGCGTCGGCAGCGGAGCTCGCGCCGACCGACACGGGCACGGATGCATCGCGGTAGGCGACCATCATGCAGCCGAGGAAGAACGCCACCAAGGCCACTGACAACAAGACGACGAAGCCGTAGGGCTCCCACTCGCTGTTGAAGCCGTACGCGAGCGCGCCGATGAAACCCAGGACGCTGAGTCCGAAGAAGAACCTCGATCCGGTGGTGAACATCGGCGACCTACTTGAGGACGAAGAGGAAGTACCAGACAACGAGATACGCGAAGACCGTGAAGTCCCAGAAGAGCGTCGCCGCGGCGATGCCCTCGTGCTCCTTCGTCGTGTAGCGGCCTCCGAGCGTGCGGAACGCCATCAACGCGATGAAGACCATGGCGCAGACCAGCAGGACGAGGAACGCTCCGGCGATCGTGACGACCATGACGGAGTAGACGTTGTCGTTGACCGCGAGGTGCATCTGGTTGAACGAGAACGCCATCGCGTTGAGCGCGGCGAACCCGAGCACCACGGTGAGTCCGAGCGCGATGTACGAGTTGCGACGGTCACCATTCGCGATCGACCAGAGCGCCCAGTGGATGACGACCACGGAGCCGGCGAGGGTGATGGCGACCACGTTCACGGTGATCATCGGGAACGTGATCGACGACGGCACCCAATCGACAGTCGTGCCGCCAGCGGCTTCGCGCATCGCCAAGTACACGGCGATGAACGCGCCGATGAGCATCGTGCCGGCCGCAACGGCGAGCGAGGTGGCGACCATCAGCAGCCGTGGACGCGGCGCCGCGGGTGCGGCGGGCAGCGCCATCATCGGGGTCGACATCACGCCTCCTTCTCAGCCGCTTCGCGCAGGTCGAGCAGCGGGCGGTCGGACGTGATCTCGGGCAGCGGCGCCGTGAAGTTGCCGTCAGGTGGCGGAGAGGTGGTCACCCACTCGAGCGTGTGGCCTTCCCACGGGTCGTCGCCCGCGAGCTCGCCATTGGTGAAGCCCCGAACGAGAAGGAGGATGCCGGCGATCGTGAGGATCACCACTGCGATCGCTCCCGCCGCGACGCACACGTTGAAGAAGCCGGTGCCGCCGCGACCCACGTAGTTCGTCTCGGCGGCGGGCTGATCGAGCAGACCGGCGAAGAGGTTGCCGCCCGCCATCAGCGCGATGCACAGGAAGAGCAAGACACCGAACGCCGAGGCCGCCAGCTCGGAGACGCGGCGGCCCCAGATCTTCGGGCCCCAGTACACCAGCATCCCGAAGCCGCCGAGAAGGCCGGCACCGATGACCACGAGCTCGTACTGGCCTTGCTGCCACGTCGTGCCCACGAGCTCGAGCGAGTTGAAGGTGCTCAGCGCGCCCGCGATCGTGCCGGCGAGGACGAGCAACGTCGCCATGAGCGCGTACAAGAGCGGGGCACGCAAGTCCGCCTGACGCCGGCCCAAGACCCTGAGCGAGATCAGGAACACGACCAGCACCGGGATCACGGAGCCGATGACCATTGCCTTGTAGAAGACGCGATCGGTGACCTGTGGGTAGAGGACCGGCTGCACGTAGGCGCCGAACCCGAGCACGCCCATCAAGGTGATCGCCCCGGCGAGCACGGTTCCTTGCGGCGGCTGGGTGCGCCGCCGAGCAAAGACCGGCGCGACCTCGGCGAGGAGTGCGATCGCCGGGATCGCATAGACGTAGATCTGCGGCTGGGTGACGGCCCAGACGATCCGGGGGCTGATGCCGAAGTTGCCGCCGAACGCGATGCGGCTGTAGCGGTGGTCGACCCACATCAGCACGAGCCCCGCGAGGAGCACGGGCAACGTGAGGATCAAAAGCAGCGCGCTGACCATGAACCCCCACGCGCCGAACGGCGTCTGGTCGATCGTCATACCGGGCGCCCGAAGGGCGAGCACCGTGGCGCCGACGCAGATCGCGGCGAGCAGGAGCGACAGCAGGAGGGCGGAGAACGACACGAGGAAGAGGTCGACGCCCTTCGCGTCGCCACCGCCCGGACCGCCGTTCATGATGTAGCTCGCGATCAGGACGCCCGACGAGACCAACCATCCCCAGAACGACGCGGCTGCCGCGCGAGGGAAGGCGAGGGTGCGGGCGCCGACCTGCAACGGCACCACGCAGATCGCGACACCGAGGAAGAGCGGGACCGTGAACAGGAAGACCATTCCGATCGCGTAGAGCGAGAAGAGCTGCCCGACCGCGTTGAGCTGGAGGATCTGCGTGCCGCTCGAGTCCATGCGCTCGATGCCGAGCAGCGCGGCGATGACCATGCCGGCGACCGCGTAGATGAGGGACGCACCGACGAAGAGGCGACCGATCTTCTTGTGGTCACCGGTGAGGAGCCAGGCCTCGGCACCGCGCGGCTCGCGACGAGCGGGAGCCGAGGGTGACCCTGCGGACGCGGCGGCGACGTGCGTGTCGTCGGGGCGGGTATCCGTGATCGTCATGGGCTCGCAGACCTCGACGGAGCAACCGGGCGGGCGCGGAAGGCGGGGCCGAGATTACACAGAGCGCCCCGGTTCTCAAGATGACTGGTCACCACGGAGCGCGTGGTCACCGCACGAGGACGTCGACGGCCATCGCGGCGAACAGCAGCGTGACGTACGAGATCGAGTACGTGAAGAGCCGCATGGCGTTCGCTTCGGTGGGTGCCGAGCGGAGCTTCACCGCGAGAGCGATGAACCCGAGGCCGGCCGCGAGGGCGACGACGAGGTAGATCGCTCCCAGGTCGGCAACGGGCGCGAGCAGCAACGACGCGGCGAGCAGGGCGACGGTGTACCCGAGGATCGGGTCGGCGGCCCGGCGCGAGCCCACGACCGCGGGGAGCATCGGGACGGCCGCCGCGCGGTAGTCGTCGGCGTACCGGATCGCGAGCGCCCAGAAGTGGGGCGGGGTCCAGAGGAAGATGATGAGGAACATCACGAACGGCGCCCATGCGAGCGAGCCGGTGACCGCCGCCCATCCGACGAGCACGGGCACGGCACCCGCGGCGCCTCCGATCACGATGTTCTGCCGGGATGTGCGCTTCAACCACAGCGTGTACACGAAGACGTAGAAGAGCGTGGCCGACAGTGCGAGGACCGCGCTCAGAAGGTTCACGATGAGCGCCAGCCACACGAACGCCGCGAGCTCCAGCGCGAGCGCGAACACGAGCGCCTCGCCGGGAGCGACCACGCCGGTGACGAGGGGCCGATGCTGGGTGCGAGGCATCAGCCGGTCGATGTCGCGGTCGACGACCATGTTGATGGCGTTCGCGCCGCCGGCCGCGAGCGTGCCACCGATGAGCGTCGCGATCACGAGCCACGTGCCGGGCCAGCCATCGGCCGCGACGATCATCGCGGGGATGGTCGTGACGAGCAGGAGCTCGATGATGCGGGGCTTGGTCAGCGCGATGAACCCGCCGAGCCGCGTGGTGGCCGTCCCCCGCTCGCGATGGCCCAAGACAACTCCGAGCCGCGACGGCACGAGAGGTCGGCTGGCGAGGGCCATAGCGCCTCGAGACTACGCCCGATGTCGGAGGGTCCCCCAACCGGCGAAACTGTGAGCCATGCCCGCCGGCGACGTGCAGACCGCTCCCACGACGACCGACGCTCCGTCGACCGACGACGTCGTCGAGCCGGACTATCCCTGGGTGGTCATCGTCTGGAACGACCCCATCAACCTCATGTCCTACGTGGTCCTGGTGTTCCAGAAGCTCTTCGGCTACAGCCGGGACAAGGCCACCGAGCTGATGCTCGACGTCCACCACAAGGGCCGGGCGGTGGTCTCCAACGGCACCAGGGAGAAGGCCGAGCTCGATGTGTTCCGCCTCCATGAGCACGGCCTGTGGGCCACGATGCAGCAGGATCGCTGAGTGGCACGAGCGCGAGCGGGTGAAGCGGGCCCGGAACGGCACCTACGAGCTCCGGCTTCCGGAGGTCGAGCGGACGGTGCTGCGGTCGCTCGTCGACCAGATGCGCCAGATCCTGACCGAGGATGCCGACCCCGGCCTCCGCCGGCTCTACCCGACCGCGTATCCCGACGACGAAGGCCGCGACGAGGAGTACCAGCGGCTCGTCCACGACGACCTGCAAGGGCGACGGCTCGCCGCGTTCCAGGTCGTCGAGGACACCCTCGACGCGGAGCGCGTGGACGCCGAACAGCTGGCTGCGTGGATGGGGGCCGTGAACGACATCCGGCTCGTGATCGGCACGAAGCTCGACGTGTCCGAAGACCCGTCGTTCGAGATCACCGACGACGACCCCGACGTGCAGGCATACGCGATCTACACGTACTGCTCGTGGCTCCTCGAGCAGATCGTGGAGGCGCTCAACCCGTGAGAACCCCAGGAGCAACGGAGCAGGTAACTGCTAGGGTTCTCAGGCTCTCAACTGGGTCCGGCCCCCATCGTCTAGCGGCCTAGGACACCACCCTTTCAAGGTGGCGGCACGGGTTCGAATCCCGTTGGGGGTGCCACATCGCTGGTGCAACATCTCGGTCCCGTGGTGCAGTTTGGAGTGCACGCCGGCCTGTCAAGCCGGAGGTCGCGGGTTCAAATCCCGTCGGGACCGCCCAAGATTCACAAAGTCACGGTCGGGTAGCTCAGTTGGCAGAGCGCGCGCCTGAAAAGCGCGAGGTCACCGGATCGACGCCGGTCCCGACCACCACTTCTCGCTGCGGTGGGGGCTGCACGAGACGGATCCTGATGGTCTCTCCATCGGCATCGGCGCGTGTGAGGTCGTCAGGTAGCCGCAGGCGCGCCACTTCGCTTGCGGCCGAACGCGAAGTAGGCGATCGGGATCAGCCCGGCGGAGTTGACGATCGTGGACGCGGCCCACACGCGCTTCGAGCCCTTGACCTCTTCAGCGGGACGGCGCCTCAGGTCGATGAGCATCCACGCCTTCAGCGCGGCCTCGGCCACCGCGACGACGGTGAGGATCCGGCGGTTGCGTTCGCTCAGGTCGTTCCAGCGCTTGGGCACGGGCTCAGTCTGGCCCGTCCTGCCAGTACACGCCGCGCGCCTTCAGATGGGCGGTGAGCGCGGTCGGACGATCGGTGAAGATGCCGTCGGCGCCGGCGTCGAGCGCCGCGTCGAACTCCTCCTCGGTGTTGAGCGTCCACACGTGCACGGCGAGCCCGCGCTTGTGTGCAGCCGCAACCAGCTTGCGGTCGGCGATGCGCACGCGCCGCAGCAGCGGGATGCGCTTCAGGTACTCGACCTGGTCGAAGCGCAGCGCGATCTGCACGGCGACGTCGCTCGTGTTCTTGGGCGCCAGGCCGAGGCGAGAGAGCGCCCAGAACGCGAAGTCGCCCGTCCAGCCGGGCGCGGTGTCGAGCTCGGGGGCGACCCGGCGCACGGCGGCGATCGACTTCGGATCGACCGCAGTGACGATCACAGGTCGGCGAGGGACCTCGGCGGCGAGCTCGCGGGCCGCGAGCGGAGCCGCAGCACCGGCCTTGATCTCGACGGTGAGCGGCACCTTCGGGAGCGCGACGAGCACCTCACCGAGCACCGCGAGGTCGCGGTCGACCACGCGCAAGTCCGCGAGATCGGTCTCGGCGATCGTCAGCCGCACGTCGCCGACGTGGAGCACCGAGTCGTGATGCACGACGAGCTGTCGATCACGGCTGAGGTGGAGGTCGAACTCCAGGCCCGCGGCACCGTGCTCGAGCGCGGCGCGCATCGTCGCGATCGTCCCGGGCGGTCCTTCACCCGCGCCGCCCTGGTGCGCCCAGCCGATCACTCGTCGGGTGAGCCACCGGTTCGGGTCGGCGGGCATCAGATGTCGCTCGGCGCGGGAGGCGGCTGTTGCCCGGGGCAGGGCGCGCCGACACCGACGGTGTAGGGGAAGTCCTCGCCGTCCACCGTCACTGTGACCGCGACACACCCGGGATCGCTCACGAGGTACCCGCCGGCGAACGCAAGCCAACCTGGTTCGCCCTGGCATGGCCCGGCATCGAGGCGTCGGTCGACGGCGTTGCTGCCCCAGGCCAGCCACGCGTCCTCGCTGCTGAGCTCCGCGTGTTCGCCGGTGCGCAGCAGAAGCCCGGACTTCGCGAACAATCGTCTCGTCGGGTCGGCATCACCACTGACCGACGTCTGGAGCGCCGTGTCGGAGGTCTCGGTCGTGAGCATCGCCACCGCGTCACCGAGGACCGTGTAGTCGGAGGGCAGGTCGCTGACGGCGTCGATGGACGTGGCGCAGTCAATGAGAGGACCCGAGCTCTCGCCCCCACCCGAGCACGAGACCGGGAGGAGAAGCGCGCCCGCCGCGAGAACCAGACGGCGGATCAGGCGCCACCCTCGTAGTCGAAGCCGAGGTCGGGCGCGGTGACGAGCGCTCGGAACGCGATGCCCTCGGCCGCGGCGAGCTCGGCACCGGTGCCGCCGCGGTCGACGACGACGAGGATCATGATCGGGTCGGCGCCGAGGTCGCGGATCACCTTGGCCGCTTCGAGCGCGGACGTGCCGCGCGACGCGGTGTCTTCCGTGACGACGACTTTGTCGCCCGGAAGGAGCGGGCCCGCGATGCGACCCATCACGCCGTGATCCTTCGCCTCGCGGCGGATGCTGAACGACCGCAGGTCACGCCCGCGCGTCGCACCCACCGCCGCGATGCCGTAGGCGACGGGATCGGCCCCTTGCGTCAGCCCTCCGATCGCGGTCGCCTCGGGTGGGATGACCTCGAGCGCGGCCTCGGCGACGAGCAGGATCCCGTCGGGTCGGCACACCGTCTGCTTCGAGTCGATGAACCACTGGCTGCGCTTTCCCGACTTCAGGACGAAGTCACCGGTGCGCACGGAATGGGTACGCAAGTGCTCGATGAGCGCCTCACTCGCCACGACCTGCAAACTACTGCCGTGATCCTTCGAGTCTTCACCGAACCCCAGCAAGGTGCCAGCTACGACGATCTGCTCGCCGTGGCACGTCGTGCCGAGGAGCTCGCGTTCGACGCGTTCTTCCGGTCCGACCACTACCTGAAGATGGGGGGCGTCTCAGGGCTTCCGGGTCCGACCGACGCGTGGACGACGCTGGCCGGCCTCGCGCGCGACACGAACCGGATCCGTCTCGGCACGATGGTCACGTCCGCGACATTCCGCCTGCCCGGCCCTCTCGCGATCACGGTCGCGCAGGTCGACGCGATGAGCGGCGGCCGCATCGAGCTCGGCATCGGCGCCGGCTGGTACGAGGCCGAGCACAAGGCGTACGCGATCCCATTTCCTCCGCTCGGTGAGCGCTTCGATCGCTTGACCGAGCAGCTCGCGGTGATAAGCGGGCTCTGGTCGACGCCTGTGGGCGGCACGTTCAGCTTCGACGGCAAGCATTACCCCGTGAGCGACTCACCGGCACTGCCGAAGCCGGTGCAGGAGCCGCACCCGCCGATCATCGTCGGCGGTGGCGGCCCCAAGCGCACCCCGATGCTCGCCGCGAAGTACGCGGCCGAGTACAACCTGCCGTTCGCGCCGCTCGCCCGCTTCAAGGAGCAGTGCGACCGCGTGAAGTCCGCGTGCGAGGAGATCGGACGCGACCCTGGATCGATCGTGCACTCCGCCGCGCTCGTGCTCTGCTGCGGGAAGGACGAAGCCGAGGTGGAGCGGCGCGCCGAGGCGATCGGCCGCGACGTCGACGAGCTGCGGAAGAACGGCGCTGCAGGCACGCCCGGCGAGGTCGTCGAGACGCTGCAGAGGTGGCAGGACGCGGGAGCCGAGCGGATGTACCTGCAGATGCTCGACCTGTCGGATCTCGACCACTTGTCGCTAATCGCAGCGGACGTCGCACCACAGCTGAGTTAGACCGGAGGTCGTGACCGACCTCCGCGCCCTCCTGCACCACACGGCGGATCACGCCGCCGACTTCCTCGAGCTCGCTGGATGACCGCTCTGTCGCCGCGACTGCCAGCTACGAGGAGATGGTCGCCGCGTTCGAGGGCGACGTTCCCGAGGTGGGGCGCGACGCGACAGAGGTGATCGACGACCTCGCCCGGCGAGCAGCGCCGGGGCTCGAGGGCATGCCGAGTGCTCGGTACTTCGGGTTCGTGATCGGCGGGCACCTCGACGCCGCGCTCGCCGCCGACAACCTCACCGCCGCGTGGGATCAGAACACGACCCTGGCGGCGGCGACGCCGGCAGCGGCCGCGTGCGAAGAGGTCGTCGGGCGTCAGCTGGCGTCCGTGCTCGGACTGCCCGCGGGCGTCTCATTCGCCCTCGTGACCGGGGGGATGATGGCGAACTTCACCGCGCTCGCGGCGGCTCGTCACTCGGTGCTCCGCGCACACGGGTGGGACCACGAGATCGACGGGCTGCAGGGAGCGCCGCGAGTGCGGCTCGTCGTCGGCGCCGAGCGCCACAGCACGATCGACCGCTCTCTCCGCTACCTCGGCTTCGGCTCCTCCTCGATCGAGGTCGTCGAGGCCGACTCACAGGGTTCGATGCGACCCGAGTCGCTCGCCCGCGTGCTCTCGGCGCAGCCGAAGGGACCGACGATCGTGTGCGCGCAGGCTGGCAACGTGAACTCAGGTGGCTTCGATCCGTTCGGCGCGATCTGCGACATCGCACACGAGCACGGCGCGTGGGTGCACGTCGACGGCGCCTTCGGTCTTTGGGCCGCGGCGTCCCGCAACCATCGACATCTCGTCGACGGCTTCGACCTGGCGGACTCGTGGGCGACCGATGCGCACAAGTGGCTCAACGTGCCCTACGACTGCGGCATCGCGTTCACCGCGCATCCGGCCGACCACACGGGCGCGTTCGGGTTCCGTGCGGACTACCTCGTGTTCAGCGACGGCCGGCGCGACCCGGCGGACTTCACACCCGAGGCGTCACGGCGTGCGCGCGCGTTCGCGGTGTGGGCCGCGCTGCAGAGCCTCGGCACGAGCGGAGTCGCGGAGCTCGTCGATCGGTGCTGTGAACGGGCACAGCAGTTCGCGAGCGCCCTCCGTGAGATCCCGGGCGTCGAGGTCGCGAACGACGTCGTCATCAACCAGATCGTCGTGCGGTTCCCCGGTCTCGACGGCGTGCTCGAGGCGGTCAGCGCGAGCGGGGCCTGCGTGTTGACGCCGACGGCCTGGCAAGGAGCGCCCGGCGTACGGATCTCGGTGTCGAACTGGCAGACGACCGAGCGCGACATCGAGATCTCGGTGGCCGCGATCAGGGCCGCGGTCGCGGAGCGTCAGGCGACGAGGGTGAGCTGACCCGAACCGTCGATGACCTCGCCGACGCGGCGAGCCTCGTGCCCGTGTCCGCGCAGCAGCGCGCACGCGTCGTCGGCGTCGCGTGACGCAACCGCGACGACCATCCCTATCCCGAGGTTGAAGACGCGGTCCATCTCCGAGGCGTCGATGCCTCCGGCGCGCGCGATCTCACCGAAGATCTCGGGCACGTCCCACGTCGCCCGGTCGATCACGGCATCGAGGTGGGCGGGAAGCATCCGGGGCACGTTGCCGGGTAGACCGCCGCCGGTGATGTGCGCGACGCCATGGATCGCCCGCTCGGCCGCGAGCGCCCGCACCGCCGGCGCGTAGATCACCGACGGACGCAGCAGCTCGTCAGCGAGCGAGTGCGCAGCGCCCGTCCAGGCGGGCTCGTCGATGCGACGTCCGCCGACGTCGAGCAGCGCGCGGCGCGCGAGCGAGTAGCCGTTCGAGCGCAGTCCCGGAGACGGCAGGCCGATGAGCACGTCCCCTGCCTGCACGAGGTCGGGAGTCACCAGATGCGCCCGTCTCGACGACACCGACTGCGAATCCCACGAGATCGAACTCGTGGGCGCCCATCGCTCCGGGATGCTCGGCCATCTCGCCGCCGATCAGCGCGCAGCCGGCCTGCCGGCATCCGTCGGCGACGCCCGAGACCAGCTGCTCGATCTGGTCAGGGTCGAGTCTCCCGACCGAGATGTAGTCGAGGAACCACAGTGGCTCGGCGCCTTGGCACGCGATGTCGTCGACGCACATCGCGACGAGGTCGATGCCGATGGTGTCGTAGCGGCCAGTGGCCGTCGCGATCATCGCCTTCGTGCCGACGCCGTCGGTGGACGAGACGAGCACCGGATCGTCGTACTTCCCCGCCTGGAGCGCGAAGAGCGCACCGAACCCGCCGATGCCACCGAGCACCTCGGGACGTGTCGTCGACGCCACATGGCCCTTGATGCGACGCACTGCTTCCTCGCCCGCATCGATGTCGACGCCGGCGGACCGGTAGTCGAGCGAGCCCATCAGGCCGGTGTCGACGCAGGAGCCGGGTCCTCGAGCACGCTCTTCGACAGCGTCACCGGCACGGGCACCGGGTAGCTCCCCGTCAGGCAAGCGGTGCAGAAGCCCGCGCCGACCGCGCCAGTCGCGATGACGAGTCGATCGAGATCGAGATAGGAGAGCGTGTCGGCCCCGACGTAGTCGCGAATCTCGTCGACCGTGAGATTCGCCGCGAGCAGCTCGCCACGCTCGCCCGTGTCCATGCCGTAGAAGCACGGCCACCGGTAGGGCGGCGACGAGATGCGCAGGTGGACCTCGGCTGCGCCGGACTCGCGCAGCATCGCGACGATCGCTCGCGTGGTCGTTCCCCGCACGATCGAGTCGTCGACGACGACGAGCCGCTTGCCCGCGATGTTCTCGCGCAGCGGATTCAGCTTCATGCGCACACCGCGAGACCGGAGCTCTTGGCTCGGTGCGATGAACGTTCGACCGATGTAGCGGTTCTTGACGAGGCCTTGTCCGTAGGGGATGCCACTGCGGCGGGCGTACCCCTCGGCCGCCGGCGTCGCCGACTCGGGCACGCCCATCACCATGTCGGCCTCGACCGGCGCTTGCTCGGCGAGCTGCTCGCCCATGTGGATCCGGGCCTGGTGCACGCTGCGCCCGTAGAGCTGGGCGTCGGGGCGGGCGAAGTACACGAACTCGAACAGGCACAGCCTCGGCTCGATGCGGTCGAGCTCGAACGGACGCACCGACCGAGGTCCCGCCGCGTCGATCACGACCATCTCACCGGGGTCGAGCTCTCGCACGAAGTGGGCGCCGACGATGTCGAGTGCGGGTGACTCGGAAGCGAGCACCCACCCGCCGTCGAGGCGGCCCAGGCACAACGGGCGGAAGCCGTTCGGGTCGCGCACGCCGATGATGTGTTCGGCGTCGGCGAGCACCAACGAGAAGGCGCCCTCGAGGTGCGGCAACACCTCGTTCAACGCGACGACGAGCGGCGCTTCGTGCGCCTCGGCGAGCGAGTCGTGGCGACCGAGCTCGTGAGCGAGCAGCTCAGCGATGAGGTCGCTGTCGGACGTGACCGTGCCGGGCAACATTCCCGCCTCGTCGGCCAGCGCTTCGGTGTTCACGAGGTTGCCGTTGTGGCCGAGCGCGAACTCGAGACGCCCGACGTCCCGGTACACCGGTTGCGCGTTGCGCCACGTGCTCGAGCCGGTGGTCGAGTACCGCGTGTGGCCGATCGCCGCGTGGCCCGTGAGCCCGGCGAGGGTGCGGTCGTCGAAAGCGTTGGACACGAGGCCCATGTCCTTGACGACGGTCAGCGAGTGCCCGTCGCTCACGGCCATGCCCGCGGACTCTTGGCCCCGGTGCTGCAGTGCGTAGAGACCGAGATAGGTCAGGTGAGCGACGTGCTGGCCCGGCGCATAGACGCCGAAGACCCCGCAAGCCTCCTTGGGAGTCTCATCCTGCACAGAGTCCCATGATGGCATGCGGCCTCGCGCTTCCGACGCCAGCCCTGGTAGACACCGCCTCCATGGGACGGCTCGACGGCAAGGTGGCACTGATCAGCGGCGGCGCCCGAGGGCAGGGGGCGTGCGAGGCACGCCTCTTCGCAGCCGAGGGCGCGAAGGTGATGGTCGGCGACGTGCTCGACGACGAGGGTGACGCACTCGCGCGCGAGCTGACCTCCGACCGAGCCGCGTATCGCCATCACGACGTCACAGACGAGGGACAGTGGTCCGCGATCGTCACCGAGGCCGTCGAACGGTTCGGTCAGCTCGACATCCTCGTGAACAACGCGGGCATCTTCCGCATCCTCCCCATGATGCAGACGTCGCTCGACGACTACCGCCAGATCAACGACGTGAACCAGATCGGCGTGTTCCTCGGGATGAAGGCCGCGAGCCCGGCGCTCGTCGAGCGCGGAGGCGGCTCGATCGTCAACATCTCGTCGATCGCGGGGCTGCGCGGCTCGCAGGCGTCGTTCGCCTACTCCGCGAGCAAGTGGGCGGTGCGGGGGATGACGAAGTGCGCGGCGCTCGAGCTCGCTCCGTTCAAGGTGCGCGTGAACTCGATCCACCCGGGCATCATCGACACGCCGATGGCGCAGGAGTTCGTGAAGTTCGGTGTGCTCGAGGCAGTGCGCGAGCGCATCCCCATGGGCGAGCTCGCCCAGCCCGAGGAGGTGGCGCGCCTCGCGCTCTTCCTCGCGTCGGACGACAGCACCTACTGCACGGGGGCAGAGTTCATCGTCGACGGGGGCATCACGACCGGCCTCTAGCGCGGGTCTCGACGAGGGCGGCAAGGTTGGCGAGGTTCCGCCGCCACACCCACCTGAGCACCCACGCCCCGGGCACCTCACCTAGCCGACCGCCGAGCCACCAGGGGAACCGCAGGGTCTCGTCCCACGAGAACACGGTGCGGCCGTCGGGCGTCTCGACGAGGGTGAATCGACCGTCGCCGGTGACCACCCCCGTGTGGCGCACTCCGATGACTCGTGGCTCCTCCCACTCGGTGATCGTCATGCGGTCGGTGAGCTCGATCGGCCCGAAGCGGGTCTCGCACTCGAACGTGGCGCCGACACCGCTCGTCTGCGACGAGGTGAATCGGATGGCAGCGGCGTCTTCCATCCACTCGACATGATCGGCGACATTGCGCACGACCTCCCAGACTCGGGCGGGCGGCGCGTCGATCTCGGTGCGGACGAGGACGTTCGCCACTCAGCTGACGGGCTGGCGAAGCTGCGCCGCCGCGAACTCGGGCGGCGTGATGTTGATCATGACGCCCGTGCCTCGCTCGAACCCGGCGACGCTCACGAGCTTCGGCCAGATGTGCACGTGCCAGTGGAACTGACGGTCGTGACGGAATGGGGCCGTGTGGAAGACCAGGTTGTACGACACATCGCCGAGCTGATGACGCAAGAGGCGCATCGCGTCACGCAGCACGAGCCCGGCGGTCGTGAGCTCGGCTTCGGGTGCGGCCGTGAGGTGCGCGTGATGTTCCTTCGGGATCAGCAGCATCTCGTAGGGAGTGCCGCTCCAGTACGGGCAGACCACGACCGCACGCCCCGTGTCGAGCACGACACGAGTGTCGTCTGCGAGCTCGGCCTCGACCGTCGCGCACAGCAGGCAATTGCCCTCGAACCGACCGAAGCCCGCTTCCTCCTCGAGGATCGCTCCCGGGACGAACGGCATGCCGAGGAGCTGCGCGTGCGGATGCGCGAGCGACGCGCCCGCTTCGCGCCCGTGGTTGACGATCGCCTGCGTGTACCGAACCACCGGATGCGACGCGTGCTCCTCCATCCGGTCGCGGACCGCACCCATCACCAACGCAGTCGCGCGATCGTCGAGGTCGGCGAACGATCCCGAGTGCTGCGGTGACAGCACGAGCACCTCGTGGATGCCGCTCGCCGGCGCCGAGATGAACACCGGCCCCTCGTTCGTCACGGTCAGCGGCTCGTCACCGCTGAACGCGGGATACAGGTTCGGCACAACGCGAACGAGCCAGTCGCCTCCGTCCGCGCTGTAGGTCTCGAGTGCGGGCGGGGTGGCGTCCTCGGATCCGGGACAGAACGGACACGGCCGGGACGGATCCGCCTCGACCTGGGCGACTCGCGGCGCGAAGTCGCTCGGTCGCTCTGCCCGCCCGGCCACCACCGTGATCCACCGCCCGGTGAGTGGGTTCAGACGCAGCCTGCTCATCGGTCTGAGATGCCGCTCATCGCACCCTTGAACCTACCTCCGTCGGGGGGGCGAGTCCGTAGACCGACACGTGGTTGACACTGTCCTCCGTGTAGGGATCCTTTCCCCAGGATGAATGCCGTTCGACCAGCACGAGGCCTGCAGCGGCTGCCATCGAATCGAGCTCGGCCGGAGTCGACCAGCGCACCTTCCAGGGCCGCAGCTTCACGCCGTCAGCCCGGATCTCGACGAACTGCCCCCACGCCATCTGCTGGGGGATGTCGCCATCGGTGACCGCGAGGATCACGCCGTCGACTGTCACCCTCTGCACCTCGATGACTGATGTCGCTCGAGGAGGATCGTCGGGCACGAACGCGTCGAGCACGAACCGGCCATCAGCGGTCAACCGGCGCGCGATCGCGTCGAAGGCCTCCTGTTGCGCGTCGACCGAGCACAAGCCGAAGAACGTGTTCGTCGCCACGAAGACGAGCGCGAACGGGCCGGGAGGAAGGTCGGTCGCCATGTCGCCCACGGTCGCGACGACGCGATCTCCGCCGGGCTTCGCACGCAGGCGCTCGATCATGGCGGGCGACGCGTCGACACCGTGCACCTCGAGCCCTCGCTCGGCCAGCGGGATGGCGAGCTTGCCCGTGCCTACTCCGAGCTCGAGCACCGCGCCACCGCCGCTCATCTCGTGGAGGAACTCGACGGCTGCTTCGCCTTCGGCGTCCATCGGGTACCACTCGTCGTAGACGTCCGCGATCGCGTCGCCGTAGCTCTCTGGTCCATACCCCTCCACCGCGCCCATTCTGGCGGCGGGTCATGATGGGGTGTGGCCCGCCTCGAGCCGATGACCCCGACCGGGCTCATCGACGAGGCCGTCCATCTGTTCAAGGCGCGCCCGCGCACGATGATCGCGATCGCCGCCTGCTTCACGGTTCCCGTCGGGATCGCCGTCGGCTTCCTGCAGCGAGGAGTGCTCGGCGGCCTGTCGATCGGCGACGTCGTGAACGACCCTTCCACTGCCGACGCGGCGCGATCCGACAGCGGCACGGCGGCGGCCATCGCGGCCCTCCTCCTCCCGTCGATCCTCCTGCCGTTCATCGCAGCCGCGTATGCGCACGTGGTCGTCGGCATCAGGCTCGGGCACGAGATCGGCGCGGGCGAGGCCCTCCGACGATCGGTAAGGAGTGGATGGGCCCTGTTCGCGTCGTGGACGCTCGTGCATCTCGCCGAGCTCGCGGGAGCGTTCGTCGCGCTCGGGGCGGTCGTGGCGATGGCGTTCTTCCTCGTGACTGCACCCGCGATCGCCCTCGAGTCGCTCGGACCGCTCAAGGGGATGAAGCGCTCGTGGTCGCTCACGAGCCGCCGTCTCATGCCGGTGATGGGACTCGGCGTCGGGTCGGGCGTCGTCGCCTACGTGCTCGGCCAGGCGCTCAACGCGGTCACCGACCTGCTCGGCCTCTTCGTCGGCCTCCGCCTCGGATGGATCATCGTCGCCGCCGGCCGCGCCGCGACGGGGCTCGTGATCGTTCCGATCGTTGCCCTCTCGACCGTCCTCTGCTACCTCGATCTGCGGGTGCGGCTCGAGGGACTCGACCTCGAGCTCGCGATCACCGATCGTTTCGACCGCGTCACGGTCTGAGCGTGCTCTGGGACGACCTGCCGCCCCCGGCACACACGGGAGCCGACGCTCGTAGTGCTGCGCAGGACGTGTTGTCTCGCCCCGAGTTCCATCGCCCCGGCCCCTCGCTCATCGAGCGGATCGAGCGTTGGGTCTCAGACGCGATCAACCGAGTGCTCGAGACGATCAGCGGCGCCGCCGGCGGCGGCGTGATCGCGAGCATCATCCTCGTGGCCGCCGTGGCCCTGACGGTCGTCATGCTGCTGCGGTTCGGGAAGGGCGTGCAGAAGGATGCTCCGCGACCCGCAGCACGCGTGCGCACCGGTCGCGGCCGCAGCGCCGAGGACTGGCGCTCCGAGGCCGCCCAGCACGAGGCCGCGGGCCGATGGCGCGACGGCCTGCGGTGCCGCTACCGCGCGCTGGTCGCGGAGCTCGCCGGCAACGGACTGCTCGACGACCTTCCCGGCAAGACGACCGGTGAGGAGCGCGCGGACATCGCAGTCGCCGCACCATCGGCCTCGCACTCGTTCAGCGAGGCCACCGAGCTCTTCGACGACGTGTGGTACGGCGACGCGCCCACCGGTCCTGACGACGCGGAGCGGTTCCGCTCGCTGTCGGAGCAAGTGCTCGCGGAGGCGGACCGGTGAAACGCGGCACGATCGTCTTCTGGCTGCTGCTCGCGGTGGGGTTGGTCGCTGTCGCTCTCGCCGCCGGCGCACCGCCCGACGACGGCGATCCCCTCGATCCCCGCGCGACGGGACCGCTCGGCGCCAAGGCGCTCGTGCTCACCCTCGGCGACCTGGGCGGCGACGTCGTCATCACGCCGACGGTCGACGGTTTCGACACTGCGGTCCTCCTCCGCGACGACCTCACCGACGACCAGCGCAGCGCCATCGGCACATGGGTCGAGTCAGGAGGCACGCTGCTCGTCGCCGACCCGAGCTCGTCGCTGCATCCGGGCCGCGTCGTCGGCGACACGCAGACGATCTTCGGCGAGGCGACCGTTGCACGCGGCGATTGCTCGATCCCGCCGCTCTCGAACCTGACGCGCGTGGATCCGTCGGGCGGCGTGCTCTACGACAGTGACACCGCCACGCAGTCGTGCTTCACGCGAGACGACGGCGCGTTCGTGGTGGCTGACCCGAGAGGCGACGGCTGGGTCGTCGCCGTCGGCGGAGCCGGTGCGTTCGTCAACGCCCGTCTCGACTCCGAGGACAATGCTGCGCTCGCCGCGAACATCGCGGTGCCGCGCTCGGGCACACGGGTCGCGTTCCTCGAGCGCGCGAACCCGGGAACGGGCGAGGGTGACAAGTCGCTCTCGGATCTCGTGCCGACGCGTGTGCGCATGGCACTCGCCCAGCTGCTGATCGCGTTCGTGGTGTTCGCGCTCTGGCGCGGCCGCCGGCTCGGCCGTCCGGTGTCAGAGGTGCAGCCGGTGGAGATCGCCGGCTCCGAGCTGGTGGTCGCGGTGGGGAACCTGTTGCAGAAGGCGGGTCGCCCCGAGATCGCTGCCGAGCGGCTCCGCTCCGACCTCCATCACGACCTCACGGCCCGCCTCGGTCTGCCGGTGACCACACCACCTGACGTCGTCGCCGACCTCGCCGCCGCGCGCACCGGCGTGGAGCGCGACGCGGTGGAGCGAGCCCTCGCGGGACCTCTCCCCACGACGCCCGACGCACTCGTGACCGCAGCGCGCGATGTCGAGGAGGTCCGCACGGCCGTCCTCGGATCGCGGGCATGATGCCGCCGGTGACGGGAGCCGACAGTGGTGAAGCGAACCCTCGCGAGGCGGTGCTCGCGGTGCGCACCGAGGTCGCGAAGGTCGTGGTCGGTCAGGACGGCACGCTGACGGGCCTCGTCGCCGCGCTGCTCGTCCGAGGTCATGTGCTGCTCGAGGGCGTGCCCGGCGTCGCGAAGACACTGCTGGTGAAGGCGGTCGCGGCGGCACTCGACGTCGACTTCCGGCGCGTGCAGTTCACCCCCGACCTGATGCCGACCGACGTGCTCGGGCAGACCATCTACTCACCCGCCGAAGGCACGTTCCGGTTCCGCGAGGGCCCACTCTTCACGAACCTGCTGCTCGCCGACGAGATCAACCGCACGCCTCCCAAGACCCAGGCGGCGCTGCTCGAGGCGATGGAGGAGCGCCAGGTGTCGGTCGACGGCACCACGCATCCGCTCCCCGATCCGTTCATCGTCGTCGCCACCCAGAACCCGGTGGAGTACGAGGGCACGTACCCGTTGCCCGAGGCCCAGCTCGATCGCTTCCTGTTCAAGCTCGTCGTCGGCTACCCGACGGCTGAGCAGGAGCAGGACGTGCTCGCTCGCCACGACGCCGGGCTCGATCCTCACGACGTGCACGCAGCGGGTGTGCGCGCGGTCGCCGGCCCCGCGGTGCTGGCGGCTGCCCGCGACGAGATCGCGGCGGTCCGCGTCGACCGCGCAGTGCTCGCGTACATCGTCGCGTTGACACGAGCGACTCGCGAGTCGCCATCGATCACGCTCGGCGTGTCCCCCGCGGCGCCGCGATGGTGCTGCACGCGGCAAAGGCATGGGCGTGGCTGTCCGGACGGCCCTTCGTCACTCCCGATGAGGTGAAGGCGGTGGCGCGACCGGCGATGCGCCACCGCATCCAGCTGCGCGCCGAGCTCGAGCTCGAGGGTGCGACCGCCGACGGCGTGCTCGACGGCATCCTCGCCACGGTTCCGACGCCCCGGTGACCGTTCCCGTCCCCACGTGGCGCCTGGCCATCGTGGCGGCGGTGCTCGCCCCCATCCTCCTCGCGCTTCCGGGCAACGGATGGACGCGGCTGGTCGTCGTCAACGGCATCCTGCTCGGGATCGCGCTCGTCGACGCGGCGGTCGCGCCCTCACCGGCCAAGATCCCGATCGAGCGCACGGTGCCGGGCGTGCTTTCGCTCGGCGCAGAGGGCGAGGTGGTGTGGGCCATCGTGAACCCGACGTCGCGCGCGCTGACGGTCTCGATCGCCGACCAGCTGGCTCCGTCGCTTCGCGCCGACACGCGCCGTGCACGCGTGCGCATCCCTCGACGAGGGCACACCGAGGTCACGACGACCATCCGTCCGAAGCGACGTGGTCATTTCGACATCCACGACCTGACCGTGCGAACAGAGGGACCGCTCGGGCTGGCGGCGCGCCAGCAGACCCGCAACCTGCCCTCGGTGCTGCGAGTCCTGCCTCCGTTCAAGAGCCGCGACGAAGCCGAGCTACGGATCAATCGCGCCCGCATCCTCGAAGTCGGCCTTCGCTCCGCGCAGGGTCGCGGCGCCGGCACCGAGTTCGATCAGCTGCGGGAGTATGCGCCTGACGACGAGTTCCGTCGCATCGACTGGTCGGCCACCGCTCGCACCGGAAAGGTCATCGTCCGCACGTACCGCGCCGAGCGCAACCAGACCGTGCTGCTGCTGCTCGACAGCGGGCGAGTCATGGCCGGCCAGGTCGACGGCGTGCCGCGGCTCGAGCACGCGATGGACGCCGTGATGATGCTCACTGCCGTCAGCACCAGGCTGGGCGATCGCACGGGGATGCTCGCGTTCGGCCGAACCGTGCGCGCGGTGGTGCCACCATCGGGCGGGCATGCGCAGCTCGGCCGCGTCACCGACGCGATGTACGACCTCGACGCGCAGCTCGCCGAGAGCAACTATCGGGCCGCGTTCACCGAGGCGATGGCGCGCTTTCGTCGCCGCGCGCTCGTCGTCCTGCTGACCGAGCTCACCGAGCCCGTCATCGAAGAGACGTTGCTGCCCGCACTCCCCGTGATGGTGCGCCATCACCTCGTCATCGTCGCGGGCGTCCGCGATCCCGACGTGGTGGGCTGGGCGAGGGACAAGCCCGACGACGCGACCGAGGCGTACCGCAAGGCCGCCGCGGTCGGGGCGCTCGACGATCGGCGACGGGCGATCGCCCGGCTGCAGGGCATGGGCGCGACGGTCGTCGACGCGACCCCCGGCCGGCTCGCTCCCCAGCTCGCCGACGCGTACCTCAAGGTGAAGGCGACCGGTCGCCTCTGATCGGCAGCGCCCGACCGACGCGGCGATCCGAGGCGATCGCGCTCGCGACACCGGGGCGGGTCGGCGTGACCAGCACCTTGGTCGCCACCACCGGACGAGTTCCCGACCGACCGAGCCGTTGGATCATCTCGATCTTCCGAGTGAGCGCGATCTCGACCGCGAGCCCCGGTGCGCCCATCGTGAGATCGGTCGCGTCAGTGTCGGCTGGCGCCGGCGCGAACCCTTGTACCCAGCCGCGGGGAAACAGCACGGGATCGACGAGGCCGAGCGGATCGTGCACGACCACGCCTGCGGGTACGAAGACGACCCAACGACGGGCGAGCTGATGCAAGGCGCGCACGAGGGCAATCACGACGACGAGCCCAGCGACGGTCAGCAAGGCTCCGATGACCCATTGCTGCGCGGCGAGAAGGAGCGGACCCACCGACAGCCCCGCGACGAGCACCGCCCACGAGACCTCGATCGGGCCGATCAGGAGGACGCCGGGTGCGCGCAAGGCGACGCGCACTTCGTCGCCGTAGGCGATGCCGTGGAGGAACACGGTGCCGACGGCGGGGAGGAAGCACAGCGCGGTCACGGCGATCGTCGATGCGAGGGCGAGCCCGTCGCCGATGTCGAATCCACCGGTCGGGCCGATGATCGCGATCGCCACGATCGACACCGGCACCAGGATCCGCACGATCGTCAACGTGATCGCGTTCGGCACGAAGTAGGCGCCGAGCGCGACCGCCCAGCCGATCCACAGTCCGATGGCAACGGTCAGCGCGACGGCGTCACTGCGAGACTCGAGCCCGGCAGCGATCGACGCAACGACCGAAACGGGCAGGAGCGCCCACGCAACCCGTGCGGCCCACATGACCAGCCGATCTGTGGGACGCACCACCGAAGATTTGCGCATGACCTTCGCGACTCGCCAACGTAAGAGGGCGGGGCACGGTCTTCGGAGGTCGCACGTTGCACGTCGAACTCGGTGTGGGGCTCGCTACTGCCATCGGCAGCCTCCCCCACGTCGACCCGGCAGCCGCCGCCGAGATGTCCCTGCGGAAGCACCCGAGCCTCCCCGCGATCCCCTCGCTGCCGAACCGATCGCCCTGGGAGTCGATGCTCGGCCAGGCGGTCGCCGGACTGCCCGGCCTCACCCTCACCGACACGGGACTGCAGCTCTCCGGCGACGGGCCGAGTCTCGACGGCTCGCTCGACACCGATCTCGATCACGAGGCCTTCGGCGGCTTCCGTACGTTCCTCGAGGTCGCGAAGGGGCGCACGCAGCCGGTGAAGTGGCAGGTGACGGGGCCGGTCACGCTCGGCCTCGGCCTGCTGCACGCGGGGATGACGGCGCCCGCGGCGTTCGAGCTCGCCGAGCTCGCGGTGTCGGCTCGCATCAAGGCCCTCGGTGCCGCGGTCGCCGAGGCGCTCCCCGACGCGGCTCAGGTGGTGTTCATCGACGAGCCTGGCCTCACCGGGCTCGCGCATCCCGGATTTCCCGTTGCACCGCGTGAGGCAGTCGACCTGCTTTCGAGCGTGCTCGGCACCGCCGACATCTTCGGCACGACGGGGGTGCACTGCTGTGGCACCACCGACTGGGAGCTCGTCGATCAGGCGGGCGCCGCGATCCTGTCGATGCCCGCTGATCACGGCGCGATCAGATGTAGCGGCCCGCTCGCCGACTTCATGGCGCGTGGCGGCCGCATCGCGTGGGGAGCGATCCCGACCGACGGTCCCCGAGCCGACAACATCGATCGGTACTGGCGCGCGCTCGCCGCGGTGTGGTGTGAGCTCGTGCGCGCAGGATGCGACCCGGTGCGGCTGCGCACCCAGGCGATCGTCACGCCCGAGTGCGGCCTCTCGCCCCACACGGTCGAGCAGGCGGACCGGATGCTCGGCCTCACGCAAGACCTCGCCGACCGCGTGCTCGACCAAGCGGTCGCCACGAAGTTCTCCCTCGGCGCCTGACCCCCCTTCGGACCCCGCCGTTCTCTGTTGCAAAGCGCGCCAAATGTGGCGCGTTTACGCACACAGAAGCGTCGGGGAGAGTACGGGGGGAGGCCTGGATAGCCTCGGGGGATGGCCGTCCCCGACGAGATCGCCGCCCGGGTCGACGCGCTGCGAGAGCAGATCCGTTACCACAACGAGCGCTACCACCTGCTCGACGCGCCCGAGATCAGCGACGCCGACTACGACGCGCTGGTGATCGAGCTTCGGGCGCTCGAAGAGGAGTTCCCCGAGCTCATCACGCCCGACTCGCCGACCCAGATCATCGGAGCTCCCGCGTCCGCGACGTTCGCGGCGGTCGTCCACCGAGCGCCGATGATGTCGCTCGACAACGCGTTCTCCTTCGACGAGCTCGTCGCGTGGGGCACGAGAGCCGAACGCGGGCTGACCGCGGCGGGCGCTGGGCCGATGCGGTTCGTCTGCGAGCTCAAGATCGACGGCCTCGCTATGTCGGTGCGCTACGAGAACGGGCGTCTGGTCCAAGCCGCGACGCGGGGAGATGGACGCACCGGCGAGGACGTCACGGCGAACGTCAAGACGATCAAGGCGCTGCCGCACCGGCTCGAAGGAGCGCCTGAAGTGCTCGAAGTGCGGGGTGAGGTGTACATGCCGGTCGCCGCGTTCGACAACCTGAACAAGCGTCAGGCCGAAGCCGGCGATCGCCTCTTCGCGAACCCTCGCAACTCCGCCGCGGGGTCGTTGCGGCAGAAGGACCCGAAGATCACCGCGTCGCGCGAGCTCTCGATCTGGTGTTACCAGCTCGGCGAGGTGCAGGGCGGTCCGGAGTTCACGAGTCACCATGAGACGCTCGACACCCTGCGCGAGCTCGGCCTGCCGGTGAACCCCGAGATCCGCACGCTCGACACGCTCGAGGCGGTGTACGAGTACTGCAGTGGCTGGGAGCACCAACGCCACTCGTTGCCCTACGAGATCGACGGTGTCGTCGTGAAGATCGACGACCTCGCGCAACGCGAGGCGCTCGGCGCGACGAGCCACGCGCCGCGATGGGCGATCGCTTACAAGTTCCCGCCCGAGGAACGGGTGACGACCCTGCGCGACATCATGGTGTCGATCGGTCGCACGGGGAAGGCGACGCCGTTCGCGATGCTCGAGCCCGTGTTCGTCGGCGGGTCGACCGTCGGGCTGGCGACGCTGCACAACGAAGACCAGGTTCGCCTGAAGGACGTGCGACCGGGCGACAAGGTCGTGGTGCGCAAGGCCGGCGACGTGATCCCCGAAGTCGTGAAGCCGGTGCTCGCCGAGCGGCCCAAGGGCTCGAAGCCCTGGGTGTTCCCGAAGATCTGCCCCTGCCCGCTGCAGAGCCCGCTCACGCGAGCCGAGGGCGAGAGCGACACGTTCTGCACCCATCCCGACTGCCCCAACCAGCGCGACCAGCGCATCATCCACTTCGCCTCGCGCGGCGCGATGGACATCGAGGGAGTGGGCGAGCGAACGGTGTTCCTCTTCAGCAAGGCGGGCCTGGTCCACGACCCGGGCGACATCTACAGCCTGCGCAAGGAAGACCTGCTCGGCTTCGAGGGCTTCGGTGAGATCTCGGTCAACAACTTGCTCGCTGCGATCGAAGCGTCGAAGCAGCGGCCCCTCGCGAACCTGTTGATCGCCCTCGGCATCAAGCACCTCGGCGGAGCCGGCGCGACCCTTCTCGCTCGCACCTTCGGGCACCTCGACTCGATCGCCGGGGCGAGCGAGGCTGACCTCGCGGCGGTGCCGGGCATCGGCCCCACCATCGCGGCGAGCGTGCATCGCTGGTTCAACGATCCTCGCAACCAGCCCCTGCTCGAGAAGCTGCACATTGCGGGCGTCGACCTCGGGCGCGTCGAGGTCTCCCGCGTGCCACAGGTGCTCGCGGGCAAGAGCGTCGTGGTGACCGGCACGCTCGAGGGCTTCAGCCGCGAGGCCGCGGAGGAGGCGATCGTCGCTCGCGGCGGCAAGGCGCCCGGTTCGGTGTCGAAGAAGACAACCGCCGTCGTCGTCGGACGCGAGCCGGGCGCTGCGAAGCTCACGAAGGCCGAGGACCTCGGCGTCCCCGTCCTCGACGAGGCCGGCTTCGTCGAGCTGCTCGAGACCGGAGAGGTGCCGGTTGGCTGAGCCCGATCAGGAGGCCCCGGCGATCAGCGCTCGGGGCCTCGTGCGTGCGTACGGCGACACGCGCGCCGTCGACGGAGTCGACCTCGCCGTCGCGAAGGGCGAGATCTACGGCTTCCTCGGGCCGAACGGCGCCGGCAAGTCCACCGTCGTGCGGATGTTGTGCACGCTGCTGAACCCGACCGAAGGGAGCGCGACGGTCGCCGGGTACGACGTGGTCACCGAAGCCGACCGCGTGCGCTTGCACATCGGCGTCGCGTTGCAGGAGGCGGCGCTCGACGAGCGCCAGACCGGTCGCGAGCTATTGCACCTGCAATGCCGCCTCTACGGATTGCGACCTCACGAGGTCGAGCAGCGAGTCGCCGATCTCGCGCGGCTCGTCGACATCGGCGACGCGCTCGACCGGCTGATCTCCACCTACAGCGGCGGGATGAAGCGACGGCTCGACCTCGCGGCCGCGCTGGTGCACAACCCCGAGGTGCTCTTCTTGGACGAGCCGACGACCGGCCTCGACCCCGTCAGCCGGGCAACCGTTTGGGAGGAGGTGCGGGCACTGAACACCGATCTCGGGATGACGATCTTCCTCACGACCCAGTACCTCGAAGAGGCGGATGAGCTCGCGCACCGCGTCGGGATCATCGACCAGGGCCGCATCGTCGCCGAAGACACGCCCGAAGCGCTGAAGCGATCCATCGGGAGCGACGTGATCATCGTCGAGGTCGACACCGACTGCACCGCGGTCGAGGCTGCGGTCCGCCCGGTCGAAGGGGTCCAGCAAGTCACGGCGCACGGCCAGGAGGTCACGATCATGGTCGCAGACGGCGCGGCGACGATCAGCCCGATCGCGGTCGCGTTGCACAACGCGAACCTGAATGTGCGCAACCTGACCTTGCGCACTCCCACCCTTGACGACGTGTTCCTCGAGCTGACCGGGGGCCGCATCGAGGAGACCGCGCGATGACCGCAGTCGACGCAGTCACGGGCGGGCGCGCCATCCGGGGTCGGGAAGCCGGCTTCTTCGCGGATCTCCGCTCGATCGCGGGCCGCGCGCTGCGCCTCGTGCCTCGCGACAAGGAAGCGCTCATCCCCGCCCTCGTCATCCCCGTGTTCTTCTTCGCGGTCAACATCGGCCAGCTGCAGACGGTGTTCGAGGAGCAGACGGGCATCGACTACAAGGCGTTCCTGCTGCCGCTCTCGATCATCACGACGGTGTCGGGCGTGACGAGAGCGTCTGCCCTGGTGACCGACATCCAGGGCGGCTACTTCGACCGCCTGTTGCTCACGCCCGTCCGGCGCATCACGTTGCTCCTCGGCCTCATGGTCGCGGACTTGTTGCTCGTGGCCGCTCTGTGCATCCCGGTGCTGGCGCTCGGGTTCATCGTCGGTGTGCGGGCCGCGACCGGGGTGCCCGGCCTGCTGGTGTTCGTGGTGATCGCCGCCCTCTGGGGCCTCGCCTGCACCGGGTTCCCGTACGCGCTCGCACTGAAGACTGGCAACCCGGCGGTCGTGAACTCGAGCTTCCTGCTCTTCTTCCCGTTCACGTTCCTGACGACGGCCCTGGTACCGGAGCAGGCGCTCACGCCCTGGTTCCGGACCATCGCCAGGCTCAACCCGGTGACTTACATCCTTGCCGGGCTCCGGTCGTTGCTCGTCGTGGGCTGGGCGTGGGGTGACATCGCGCAGGCACTGCTCGCGATCTTGGTCGTCGGCGTCGTCAGCATCGGGCTCGCGTTCAAAGCCCTGAACGGACGGGTCAAGAAGAGGTGAGCTCGGCGTCGGCGAGGTTCGCCATCGACCGAGCGACCTCCGCGAATTCGCGCATCGTCTCTTCGATGATCTGCGCGACCGGCTTCACCTCGTCGATGCGCCCGACGACCTGACCGCCGAGCGCGAGCGAGGCCTCCATGTCACCGCCGAAGTAGAGGTCCATCGCGGTGCCGAACTGATCCATGCCGACGTGGTCTTCGTGCTCGAGTCGCTCACTGCGCCCGGTGCGCAGCGCCCGCAGGCCTGGCCGCGAGAAGCGGTTGAGGAAGACCGTGTCCGTCTCAGCGGCGCCCAGGATCGCGTCCTTCCAGTTCTGATGGACCGGAGACTCGGCGGCGGAGACCATGCGGCTGCCCATCTGCACGCCCTCGGCCCCCAGCGCGAACGCTGCCGCCATCGAACGCCCGTCGCAGATCCCGCCGGCGGCGATCACAGGGACGTCGACCTTCGAGCACACGAGCGGCAGGAGCACCATCGTCGCGACGTCACGAGGGTTCTTGAAGCCCCCACCTTCGCCGCCCTCGACGACCAGCCCGTCGACCCCGGCGTCGACCGCCTTCTGGGCCGCGCGCAGCGTGGGCACGACGTGGAACACCGTGAGTCCGGCGTCCTTCAGCTGAGCGGTGTACTTCGTGGGATCACCGGCGGACGTCGTCACGAACTTGACGCCCTGATCGACGACGAAGTCGACGATCTTCGGGTCACGCACGAAGAGCTGAGCGATGTTCACGCCGAACGGCTTGTCCGTGAGGTCGCGCATCTTGACGATCTCACTCCG
This sequence comes from uncultured Acidimicrobiales bacterium, assembly GCA_963802505.1. Classification (GTDB taxonomy): domain Bacteria; phylum Actinomycetota; class Acidimicrobiia; order Acidimicrobiales; family DATKAS01; genus DATKAS01. The sequence continues at coordinate 1,013,775 of CAWDJB010000002.1, forward strand.
CACTGCGTCGAGGTCGCCCGACGACGTCTCGATGATGCCGAGGCCTCCCGCATTGGACACCGCCGATGCGAGCTGGGCACGGGCGATCCAGCCCATGGGCGCTTGGACGATCGGATGTTGGACGCCGAGGAGCTCAGTGACGCGTGTGCGCATCGCGGAAGTCTGGCCGTTCAGCGCACTTCCAGCACATTCCTCGGCATGACAAAGCCGGTCGCGTTGACGCCCCGACGCTCGCTCTCGGCGGCGAGCAGGGCAGTGATGCGCTCGGGCTCGGCGGGTGCGCCCGAGAGGTGACCCTGCAGCAGGGCACATCCGAGGGCACGCAGCTCGAGTGCCTGCTCCTTCGTCTCGACACCCTCGGCCACGCACTCGAGGCCGAGGCCGTTCGCCAAGCCGGCGACCGCAGCGACGATGGCGCGGTCCTCCGCATTCATCGTCACCCCCTGCACGAAGGAACGGTCGATCTTGATCATGTCGACCGCGAACTGCCGCACGTAGCTGAGGGACGAGAACCCGGTGCCGAAGTCGTCGAGCGCGAGCCGGACGCCGAGCAGCTTCACCGCACGCAGCCGTGCCCACGCGGTGACCGTGTCGAGCAGCAGTGTTCCCTCGGTCAGCTCGAGGCAGAGCAGTGGCGGGCGCAGCCCGGCCGAAGAGAGGGCGGACGCCACCGTCGAGCGGAAGTCAGGCTCGGCCAGCTGACGGGCGGACACGTTGACGGTCACGCGCACGCCGAGATCAGGGAAGGCGTGCATCCACTCCGATGCCTGCCGGCACGCCTCGCGCAGCACCCAGGTGCCGACCTCGACGATGAGGCCCGACTCCTCGAGCTGCGGGATGAAGTCGTTCGGCGGAACGACACCCAGGTGCGGGTGGTCCCACCGCAGAAGGGCTTCGACGCCGACGGTCGTGCCGTCGAAGCTCGACACGACCGGCTGGTACACGAGTCGGAACTGGCCTTCTTCGTGCGCTTGTCGCAGCTGCTCGATCGTGCCCACGCTCGTGCGGGGACGCATGTCGGACGCGAAGAGCACCGCCCGCTCCCGGCCGTCGCGCTTGGCCTGGATCATCGCGTGATCGGCGTCGCGCATGAGCGCTTCGGGGTCGGCGGTCGAGCCGTCGGCGACCGCGATGCCGATGCTCGCCGTCACCCGGAACGTGTGGCCTCCGATCGCGAAAGGGTTGTCGAGCGTGCCGAGCAACCGGTCCGCGATCTCCGTGGCTTCGTTGGCCGAGCCCACGAGGCAGATCACGACGAACGTGTCGCCGTCGAGGCGCCCGATGGTGTCGCCGGCTCGCAGCACGTTCGCGAACCGCCGTCCCGCCGCGACAATGACGCCGTCGCCGCACGCGTGCCCGTACGTGTCGTTGATCCGCTGGAACCGATCGAGGTCGCAACACAGCACCGCGGGACGCGACGCCGTCGGCGTGCGCTGAGGCCCGAGGCCTTTGCTCAGCCGCTCGGTCAGCCCGACCCGGTCGACGAGCCCGGTGAGTGGGTCGCGCCCGGAGCGCGTTGCAAGCGTGTGCTCGACGCGCGTCCAGTCACGCTGCCGCCGCCAGCTCAGGCAGATCGCCACGCAAGCGGCAGTGCCGAACACGGTCACCGCCAACATCGCCGCCGCCCGACCGTCGATGCCGAGCGCGTTGCGGACCATCCCGACGTAGGCGACGGTCGCGGCGACGACGATCGTGATCAAGATCGCAGCGACGAGATCACCGGTCACGCGGGGGCGAACGGGGGCGTGCTCGGCCGAGCCGTCGATGGCGACGGGCGCGGTGCTCACCGGCCCGCCTCGGGTCGATGCGCCCCGGCCGCCGCGGCGCCGCTGATTCGGTTTGGACAAGACCGCCTCACTGCTCTTCCGCCCGCGATGGCGCTGGTATCGGCGGCGTCCGCTCCCGACTTGAGCACAACCGCAATGCACCGTGACCTCTCAGAGCGCGCAGTGGGATGCCGATCACTGAAGCAGCCCGTAGGACGGGCCAGACTGTCCGCGGGACGGGTTCCGGAGGGGTGTCGATGTCGACTGCGGTGCTACGAGTGAAGCGGGCGCTCACGCTCGCCCAGCTCGACAGCAGCGCGAACCTCGAACGGATCACCGGCGCCGCGAACGAGGTCTGGTACGCCGGTGACTACGTCGTGCGGATCAGCTCGCATCCCGGCACGCGCCGTCTCGAGCACGAAGCGACGGTGGCGCGGTTGCTCCCCGAGGCGGTGCGCTACCCGGGCATCGTGAGCTACGGACGTGCCGAGTTCGGCGAGTGGCTCGTCATGCGCCACATCCCCGGAACGGTCCTCGCCCGTGCGTGGGCGACGATGCGCGAAGGCGAACGGCGCGACGCCGTGTACCAAGTGGCGGGCGCGCTGCGCGAGGTGCATCAGATCAAGGTGGGCGCAGACAACGAGGCGCTCGATCGGCCGCCGTTCCTCGAGCCCGACAGCCTCGAGTGCCCGCATCAGCTTCCCCTCGCACGACTGCTACGCGTCATCGACCGCGCCCGCACACTCCCCAACGTCGACAAGGGCGTGCTCGATCAAGCCGAGCGGCTCGCGCGGATCAACGCGGCATCGCTCAACGGACCTCCACCTGAGAACTTGGTGCACGGCGACCTGCACTTCGAGAACGTCCTCTACGAGAACGGACAGATCACCGCGCTGCTCGACTTCGAGTTCGCGCGCGCTGGTCCTCCCGATCTCGACCTCGAGATCATCCTGCGCTTCTGCGCGGATCCGCAGCTGCACGTGTCCGTGGATTACGCACCGAGCGTGAACCGCGACGACTACCGCAGCGTGCTGCGCTGGATCCACGAGGCGTACCCCGCGCTGTTCGAGCACCCGGCGCTCGAGTCGCGCCTGAACCTCTACAGCCTTTCGTATGACCTTCGCGACCTCGTGGTCGACCCACCCCGGAAGCCGTTCGACCAGCTTCCGCCGTTCCACGCGTACCGGCGGCTGCGCCGCCTGCTCGACGGACGCGGGATGTTGCAGCTGATCGAGTGGTGATCCGGCTCCTGCCGACTCAGAGGTAGGCCGCGGCCGCCTCTTGCACCGCGGCGATGATCGGCTCCCATTCAGCGTCCGCGGAGCGGGTGACGGTCACGAAGTCGTTGACGCCGAAGAGCGTCGCGACGCCTGGCGCCGCAAACACTGCCTTCGCGAACGGTTGCTCGGCTTCGGCCGCGCTCGTCACGTTGAACATCTCGCCCAATGACACGTCGAGGTTGAACTTCATCGCGTCGGGATTGGGCGTTGGGGTAGGGGTGGCGGTCGCCATGGCGGGAACCCTAGGGCGGTGCCGCCGCTACGGTCGCCGCCGTGCCGACGGAGCCGTTCGACCGCATGGACCCCGTGCCCGACGAGGTCTTCTACGCCTACGAACGCAAGGTGGTGCACATCGAGACCGGCGCGATCGAGGCGCTGCGAGAGACGTACGCCGAGGTGCTCCCAGCGGGCGGACGCGTGCTCGACCTGATGTCGTCGTGGCGATCGCACCTTCCCTACACCGGCCTCGGGCCGGTCACCGGCCTCGGCATGAACGCGGCCGAGATGGAGGACAACCCGCAGCTCGACTCCTTCGTCGTCCACAACCTGAACCGCGAACCGGCGCTGCCGTTCGACGACGAGGCGTTCGACGCGGTCGTCTGCGCCGTGAGCGTCCAGTACCTGACCCAGCCGGTCGACGTGTTCCGCGAGGCGTGCCGGGTGCTGACCAACGGCGGGCCGTTCGTGGTGTCGTTCTCGAACCGGTGCTTCCCCACGAAGGCCGTCGCGATCTGGCTGGCGAACGGCGACGGAGAGCACCGAACCCTGGTGCGCACGTACTTCGAGCGAGCCGGGTTCGAGGCCATCGTGGACGAGCGTCGACCCTCGCCCGACGACCCGCTCTACGTGGTGCGGGGCACGCGTCCATTGGCCCCGTGATGTCCGGCTAGACAAGAATCCGAGCACCAGCCGACCGACCGAGGGGGAACTCCATGAAGGCAGCCGTCCTGACATCCATCCCAGGCGAGCTCACCGTCGAGGACGTTGCGATCGACAAGCCGCAGAAGAACGAGGTGCTGATCCGCACCGCCGCAGCCGGGCTGTGCCACAGCGACCTGCACTTCATGGAGGGCAAGTACCCCTACCTGACGCCCACCGTGCCGGGGCACGAGTCAGCCGGCGTCGTCGAGGCGGTCGGCGAAGACGTCACCTACGTGCAGCCCGGTGACCACGTCATCACCTGCCTGTCGGTGTTCTGCGGCCACTGCGACTACTGCCTGAGCGGACGCACGAACCTCTGCGCGGGCAAGAGCCTGGTGGCTCGTGGCTTCGAGGGCACCCCCCGCCTGTCGATGAACGGTCAGCCGGTGTTCCAGTTCCTCGACCTGTCGTCGTTCGGCGAGTACATGCTCGTGCACCAGAACGCGGTCGTGAAGGTCACGAAGGACATCCCCCTCGATCGCGCCGCGCTCATCGGCTGCGGCGTCACCACCGGCGTCGGCGCGGTGTTCAACACCGCTCGTGTGCAGGCGGGCAGCACGGTCGCCGTCATCGGCTGCGGCGGCGTCGGGCTGAACTGCGTGCAGGGAGCCGCCCTTGCCGGTGCGTCTCGCGTGATCGCCGTCGACATGGTGCCGCTGAAGCTCAAGCTGGCCGAGCAGTTCGGCGCCACCGATCTCGTCGACGCGTCGAAGGGTGACGCAGTGCAGCAGGTGCAGGAGCTCACCGGCGGCGGCGTGGACTACTCGTTCGAGGCCATCGGCCTGAAGGCGACGACCGAGCAGGCGTGGCAGATGCTGAGGAACGGTGGCACCGCCACGGTGATCGGCATGATCCCCGTCGGCACGATGGTCGAGCTGCACGGAGTCGACTTCCTGTTCGAGAAGAAGATCCAGGGCTCGAACATGGGCTCGAACCACTTCAAGGTCGACATGCCCCGCTACGTCGACATGTACCTGCAGGGCCGGCTCAAGCTCGACGAGCTCGTGTCCGCTCGCATCAAGCTCGAGGACGCGAACCAGGGCTTCGCTGCGATGAAGGCGGGCGAGGTCGCCCGCAGCGTCATCATGTTCGACTGACCCGCGGTCAATCGAGCGGCCCGACCACCGGGTCGTAGATGTGGTTGCAATCGTTCATCGTGATGAGGCGCGCCGGCGCGCCCTCACGAAGGTGGACCGTCGTGATGCTCGTGTTCTCGATCGACGCGATGTGCGAGCGGTCGATCTCGAGCAGCCCGGCGAGGCATGCGTTGATCGCGCCTCCGTGAGACACCACGGCGATGGTCTGACCGACATGAGCGGTGCGCAGCCCGAGCACGGTCGTCGTGACGCGTGCACGCAAGTCCTCGTCGCGCTCCGCGCCCGGGATCGCGTCCCACCGCCCGGTGGCCATCGCGGCGAGGAATTCCGGATCACCGATCGCGGCCCGGCGGCGGAACTCCCCCTCGCCCCAATCGCCGAGCAGCACCTCCTGGAGATCTTCGATGACGTTGACCGGGAGACCACGCGCGTCGGCGAGCGGCCGCGCGGTCTCGATCGCGCGAGCGAGGTGCGACGCATAGACGCCATCGATCTGCTTGCCCTCGAGCCGCTTGGCGAGCGCCTGGGCCTGGGCTCGTCCGATCTCGTGGAGGCCGGGATCGCTCGATTCGGGCGTGCCCGGGACGACGTCGGCGGAGCGGCCGTGTCGGATCAAAAGCACTTCGGTCGTGCCCGGGATCGGGCCCCGGTACGTCAGCTGCGGTACCGCTCCCTGCTGCTCGCTCATCGTGCGAACGGTACCGTTCCGTCATGAGCGAACTGCTGTACGAGGTCTCTGATCACATCGCCACGCTGACGTTCAACCGGCCCGACCGAATGAACACGATCTCGGGACCGATGCTGAACGAGCTGTCGAAGCGCTTGCTCGAAGCGGACCGCGATCCCGAGGTGCGGGTCATCGTGCTCACGGGCGCGGGCCGGGCGTTCTGCGCGGGTCTCGACATCGCTGCGCAATCGTCGGGTGGTGGTCTCGGCGACGTCGGGGCGAGCCCCGGAGAGTTCGATCTGCGCGAGGCCCCACCGATGGTGCTCCACAACGTCGACACCCCGACCGTGTGCTCCCTCAACGGTGGCGCTGCCGGGTACGGCATGGACATCGCGCTCGGATGCGACATCCGCATCGCCGCGGAGTCGTCGAAGCTGGCGGCGGCGTTCACCAAGCGCGGCATCGTTCCCGAGAGCGGGGGCACGTGGCTGCTGCCTCGCATGGTCGGCTATGCGAAGGCGGCCGAGATCGCGTTCACCGGCCGCACGCTCATGGCCAAGGAGTGCCTCGAGCTCGGCCTCGTGAACCAGGTCGTGCCCGACTCACAGCTGGCAGACGCGACGCGCGCGCTCGCGAGCGAGATCGCCGCGAACGCACCGCTCGCCGTACGGGCCACGAAGCGAATGATGCGGATGGCCGAGACCGAGACGTTCGAGCAGAACGTGCATCACGTCTTCCTGCAGCTGCTTCCTCTCTTCCGCAGCGAGGACTTCAAGGAGGGCATGGCGTCGTTCCTCGAGAAACGCCCCGCCGACTTCAAGGGCCGCTAGGCCCCGACCGTTCAGCCGCTGAGCCGGGTGTAGGCCTCGGGGCGACGCCACTTGTCGCCCCACATCTCGCGCCGTCGGTACGCGCGCAGCGCGTCGAGGTCGACCTCGGCGATCGTGATGCCCTCATCTGCGCCGCAGTCGACGACGGTGTGGTCACGCATCGTGCCGTCGGGCTCACAGACCATCCCGTCGAACGCGATCGATCCCCCGTCGTACGGCGACCCGGCATAGTTCGCCATCGCGACCACGAGCATGTTCTCGTACGCACGCGCTCGAAACTGGCCGATCCGCTCGACCGGAAGATCACACGCGTTCGGAGTGAGGATCACCTCGGCGCCGCCGAGCATGAGCTCCCGTGCCGACTCGGGGAACTCGCGGTCGTAACAGATCATGATCCCGACCTTGACCGGGCCCGACTCGGTCACGAGCTCGGCAACGGGAAACGAGTCGCCAGGCTCGAGCACCTTCTCGAGGTCGAACGCGCAGGTGTGCACCTTGGCGTAGACGAGGCGCACGTCTCCCGTTCGGTCGATGAGGACCGCGGTGTTGCGCACTCCCGACCCGACCCTCTCGAGCAGCGTCGCGACGACGGCGACATCGTGGTCGCGAGCGGCTTGGCGGAACGCGCCGACGAATGGGCCGTCGACTGGTTCGGCGAGCGACAGGTCCTTCATCGAGTAGCCGGTGTGCCACATCTCGGGGAAGAGCACGACGTCGGCGCCGAGCCCGGCCGCCTCGGCCACGGCCGCGAGGCCCGCCTCCGTGCTCCCGGAGACGTCGTCCTCGTGCGCAGGAAGCTGCACGAGCGCGATGCGGAGCGGACGCACGGTGTCACTCTCCCATGGGCCAAGATCGGGCGTGATCTCATTGCTCGAGGGCATCGCGACGACGCGGGCGATCCGCCGTTACACGACCGACCCGATCCCCGACGACGACCTCGCCACGATCATGTTCGCGGCGTCACGCGCTCCGTCGGGAAGCAACCGACAGCCGTTCCGATTCCTCGTGCTGCGCGACGGCCCGAAGGCAGTCCAAGCCAAGCACCTGCTCGGTGAGGCGTTCCGCGCCGGCTGGGCCGCGAAGATCGCGAGCGACGGGTACGAGGAGGGCACCGGCCAGGACGACACCTCGCCGAAGGCGCGCATGGCGCGGACGATGCAGCACTACGTCGACCACTTCGAGGAGATCCCGGTCGTCGTGCTCGCGTGCCTCGTGCGCTATCGCGACGTCCACTACACCGAGGGTGCGTCGATCTACCCCGCGTGCCAGAACTTGTTGCTCGCGGCGCGTGCACTCGGGTACGGCGGTGCGCTCACCGGTTGGCATGCGTTCGTGGAAGACGAGCTTCGTGCGCTGCTCGCGGTGCCCGACGGCGTCGCGCTCAGCGCGACGATCACGCTCGGTCGGCCGCAGGGTCATCACGGACCGGTGCGGCGGCGCCCGATCCGTGAGCTCGTCTACGACGACGGTTGGGGCGAGGCTGCGGCGTGGGCGGTCGACCCGCCCGACGCCCAGTTCACCTCGGCAGGCCCGCCCAAGCGCTGAGCGTGGCCTGCAGATGGTTCCCGATCGATCCGGCTTGGCCGGTCGATCGGTGCATGGTGTCAGCGCCGAGCGGAGCTCGGCTCGAATGAAACTCCGCCGGAAAGGTCTCCTTTCCGGCGGATCGATCTAGTCCTTCTTCTCGGCGTGGCCGCCGAACTGCTCGCGCATCGCGGCGAGGATCTTGTTCGCGAACAGTGAGGCCTCGCGCGACTCGAAGCGGTCGTACAGCGACGCGCTGATGACGTGGCTCGGCACGCCCTCGTCGACGGCTGCGAGCACGGTCCACCGTCCTTCACCGGAGTCGGAGACTCGGCCGTGGAGATGGTCGAGCGCCGGGTCCGAGACGAACGCTGCCGCCGTCAGGTCGATGAGCCACGAGGCGACCACGCTGCCCCGGCGCCACACCTCGGCGACGTCGCCGATGTTGATCTCGTACTGGTAGTACTGCGGCTCGCGCAGAGGCGACGTCTCCGCGTCGACGACGTGCTCCTTCAGACCGACGTCCGCGTTCTTGATGATGTTGAGGCCCTCGGCGTACGCGGCCATGAGCCCGTACTCCACGCCGTTGTGCACCATCTTCACGAAGTGCCCGGCGCCGGGAGGCCCACAGTGCAGGTACCCGTTCTCGGCCGGCGTCGGCTCGCCAGTGCGACCCGGCGTCCGCTCGGCCGACTCGACGCCAGGGGCGATCGTCTTGAAGATGGGGTCGAGGTGCTGCACGACCTCGTCTTCGCCACCGATCATCAGGCAGAAGCCACGCTCGAGGCCGAACACCCCACCGCTCGTGCCGACGTCGACGTAGTGGATGCCCTTGGGCTTCAGCTTCGCGGCACGGTCGACGTCGTCGCGGTAGTAGCTGTTGCCGCCGTCGATGATGATGTCGCCGGGCTCGAGGAGCTCGGCGACTTCGTCCACGAGGCGCCCCGTGATCGCCGCAGGCACCATCAACCAGATCGCGCGGGGCTTGTCGAGCTTCTTGACGAGATCGGCCATCGAGTCTGCGCTCTTCGCGCCGAAGCCTTCGATCGTCTTGCGCGCTTCCGGGCTCGGGTCGGAACCCACGCAATCGTGACCCGCCCGGGTCAGGCGGCCGACGAGCCCTGCTCCCATACGCCCCAGACCGACCATTCCCAGCTGCATCGTCCGCGTCCTTTCGGTTGACCCTGCCGCATCATGCCGCGCCGAGCCGGACGGCGCATCAGACGATGTGGGTGACAATGGGGCCATGGTTCTGGTCGCCGGCATCGACTCGTCGACGCAATCCACCAAGGTCGAGGTGAGAGACGCCGACACTGGTGACCTGGTCGCGAGCGGCCGGGCTGCTGCATCCCCACACCTCCCCGCCTCGCAGCGAGCAGGACCCGAACGCGTGGTGGTCGGCCTTCGAATCCGCCTGGGCGCAGGCGGGCGCGCCACGGGTCGCGGCGCTCTCGGTCGCAGGCCAGCAGCACGGCATGGTCGCAACCGACGACGAGGGCGACGCCCGTGCGGCCGGCGAAGCTCTGGAACGACACCGAGTCCGCGCCAGACGTGGGCTGGCTGATCAAGAAGCTCGGGGGCGCGGCCGCGTGGGCCGAAGCGGTGGGCAGCGTCCCGGTGCCCGCACTCACGATCACCAAGCTCTCGTGGCTTCATCGCACCGAAGCCGACGCGTGGTCGCGGATGCGCCATGTCTGCCTGCCCCACGACTGGCTCACGTGGAAGCTCACGGGTCGACTCGTGACCGATCGCGGCGATGCATCGGGCACGGGGTACTGGTCGCCCATCGAGGAGCGGTATCGGTTCGACCTCCTCGAGATCGTCGGCAGCGAGCTCGACTGGAAGCCGATGGTGCCTGAGGTGCTGGGTCCCGCGGACAGCGCCGGGATCTGGACGTCGGGCACCGGCGGGCCTCTGGTCGCGTGCGGCACGGGCGACAACATGGCCGCGGCGTTGGGCACCGGGCTCGGTGTCGGCGAGATCTCCATGTCGCTCGGTACTTCCGGGACCGTCTACGCCGTGAGCGAAGAGGCGACGGCGGACGCGACCGGCGCCGTGGCCGGCTTCGCCGACGCGACCGGCCGCTACCTGCCCCTCGTCTGCACGCTGAACGCGACGAAGGTGACCGACGCAGTGGCCCGCGTCGTCGGCGTCGACGAAGACCGTCTCGGCGTGCTGGCGCTCGACGCGCCGCCAGGCGCCGGCGGTGTCACCGTGCTGCCCTGGTTCGACGGCGAGCGCACGCCGAACCGGCCCGACGCGACCGGGATCATCAGCGGCATTCGCAGTGACGTCACGAGAGAGCAGCTCGCCCGTGCCGCGTTCGAGGGCGTGGTGTGCGGGTTGCTCGACGGCATCGACGCGCTCGACGTCGCGGGCGTCCACGTCGAGGGCGCCCGCATCGTGCTCGTCGGCGGGGGCGCACACTCACCTGCGTACCGTCGCATCGTCGCCGATCTGTCGGGCCAGACCGTCGTCGTGCCCGAGGACGCCGAGCACGTCGCGAAGGGCGCCTGCGTGCAGGCGGCTGCGCTTCTCCACGGCGCGGACGTCGCAGAGATCGCGCACGCGTGGAAGGGAACGCCGGTGAGCCGAGCTCGATCCCGATCCGGATGTGGACCGTGCTGCGATCCGCGACGCGTACAGCGCGGTACGAGATCGAGCGTGAGCACTGACGCGTTCGCGGTGCTCGGCCTCGCGCCGACCGCGACGCTCGACGAGGTACGAGCCGCTCGACGAAGACTCGCCTTGCTGTTGCACCCTGATCGCGCCGCGGGCGATCCCGATGCAGAGCGACGGATGCAAGAGGTCAACGCGGCGTTCGACCAAGCGGTGAAGGTGATCCGCGGCGGCGGCCGCGCGCAGCCGTCCCCGCCACCTGAGCCCGCGCAACCCACGGTTCGCCGGGTTGCCCGCATCTCGACCGACGTCGCATCGTTCGTCGTCGGTTGCTTGCGTCCCGAGGCCTTCGAGCGGCTGTTCATCGTGAGCCACTGGGTCGGCGAGCCGCTCTACGCCGATCCACCCGCGGTGCTCGAGGTGCACCTGCTCGAGCCATGGCCGTGCTTCTGCCGGCTCGAGCTCTTGCCCGAAGCGGGGGCGACGATGGTGTCGGTGACCGTCGGCGCCATCGAGCCGACGTGGATGGCGGTGCCCGACATCGACTCGATCCGCGACCTCTTCGTCCTGCTCGTGAACCAGCTCACGCCCGAAGACTTCGAGGAAGGACCGGATGCCTGACTCGGCGTCGGTCGGTGCCCTACCGTGGATCGCACAGCGATGAGTGATGACGACCAGCCCAACGAAGCCGCTGATCCCGGCGAGGCGCCCCGCGACACGGTGATCTACGTCCGCCCCGACTCACCCGAAGTCGGCAAGACCGTGGCGTTCACGCCGGAGCCGTCCTCCACACGCGTGCGCCCGCCGGCACCGCCACCGCCACCGGCACCGCCCGCCCCGCCTCCCTCCTTTCGCGTGACGCCGCCCCCGCCCGGGAACGGGGCCGCGGCACGGCCGCCACAGCGGCGCCCGAAGCGCCCGAGAAGAGCCCGGCTCCACTCGATGACTCGGCGGGCGGGGCCGAGCCCGCGCAAGACGTCGCCCCCGCTGCCGCGACAGCGTCGGCGGTCGTGCAGGCTGAGCGAGCCTCTGACGTCGCCGTTGCCGGGCCGCGCCCGATCGTCGCGATCGAGGCCGAGGACGAGCACCGCGGGCGCAACATCCTCATCAGCATCCTGATCGTGCTCGTGGTCGCAGCGATCGTCGCCGCAGTCATCATCGCGATCTGACGGACAACCACCACCCGTTCGCGCGGTAGCCCGCGGCATAGTGCGCCAATCGCGCGAACGCACCCGCACGCCAACGGCGTTCGCGCGGTAGCCCGCGGCATAGTGCGCCAATCGCGCGAACGCACCCGCACGCCAACGGCGTTCGCGCGGTAGCCCGCGGCATGGTGCGCCAATCGCGCGAACGGTTGTCGAAGCGAAGCGGAGAGCGGCGACGAGGACTAGCGCGGTCCGGCGGCCTTGCGCAGACGGTCGCGGATGGCGGCGCCGATCCCTTCGTCGGCGGGCAGCACCGCGAGCACGACGTCGGCTCCCTCGTCGTCCGCGGCACGCAGCCGCGCGTAGAGCTGCCGGGCATCGTCGTCGAGATCGCGACTCGGGAGCAGCGTCACGACCTTTGTCCCCGCGGTCCGCAGCGCAGCGGCGCGCTCGTCGACCTCGTCGGCTTCGACGATCTCGACCAGAGCCCGCGGGGCATAGTGCGACGGCAACATGCCCGGTGCGCGGCTCGGACCGTCCGCTCGCGCGATCGGAGCGCTCAGCACCACCTCGAGCTGCTCGACGCTGATGCCGCCCGGACGGAGCAGCACCGGCTCCGGGCCCACGAGCTCCACGATCGTCGACTCGAGCCCGACCGAGCACTCGCCCCCGTCGAGCACCTCATCGACATCACCGCCGAGATCGGCGCGCACCGCGTCGGCCGTCGTCGGGCTCACGTTGCCGAAGCGATTCGCCGACGGCGCCGCGAGCCCGCCGCCGAACTCGGCGAGCAGCTCGAGCGCGAGCGGAGCCGCGGGCACCCGCAATCCGACGGTGTCGCGACCACCCGTGACCTCGTCGACAACCCGCGCGGTTCGGCGCAGGACCATCGTCAGAGGTCCGGGCCAGAAGGTCGACGCGAGGATGCGAGCCGCGTCCGGGACGTCCGCAGCCCAGTCGTCGACCTGTTCCGCGGCGGCGAGATGGACGATGACCGGATGGCGCGCCGGTCGACGCTTCACCGCGTAGAGCTTCCGTAGCGCTGAGGGATTGGCCGCGTCGGCACCGAGGCCGTACACGGTCTCGGTCGGGAACGCGACCAGTCCGCCCGCACGGAGCACCCTCACCGCACGCTCGACTTCGGGTGAGGTCAATGCGTGACCGCGGTGCCGAAGGCCACAGGCAGACGGTCGCGCCACCTGTCGACAACGGCAGCGAGCGGGAGATCGACGACATCGCCGATGCGCACCCGATCGCCTGTCGCAGTGCCGATCCACGCAAGGGGCACACCCGCGGCGCGGCACCGTCGCTCGAGGGCATCGACCTCTGAGGCCGCAACGCTCACCACGACACGCGACGGCGTCTCGTCGAAAGCCGACGCGACATCGCCGACCTCGGGCACCTCGACTCCACACGAGGAGTGCACCGCCATCTCGGCAACGCACAGGGCGAGACCGCCGTCGGCGACGTCGTGGGCACCGATCACTGCGTCGTCCACGACAAGCTCGCGCACGAGAGCGACCACGCGTGCGTGCACGACGAGGTCGAACTCGGCGGGCCCGATGCACGCGAGGCGCGCCCCCTCTTCGACCCGCGGCCCGGGCGGCCGGCGATCGAGCTGGTCGACGAGTCCGAGCATGCCCACCACCGGCGTCGGGGCGATGTCGTTGCCCGCGGTCTCGTTGTAGAGGCTCACGTTCCCGCCGACGACGGGGACGTCGAGGGCCTTGCACGCCTCGGCCATCCCGTCGATCGCCTCGGACAGCTGCCACATCACCCGTGGATGCTCGGGATTGCCGAAGTTCAAGCAGTTGACGAGCGCGATCGGCCGCGCCCCGACGCAGGCGAGGTTCGCAGCGGCCTCCGCGACCACCATCGCGGTGCCGAGCCTCGGGTCGGCGGCGCACCACCGATGATTGCCGTCGGTGGTGAGTGCGAGTCCTCGGCCGGTGTCGCGACCCGTGTCGGGGTGCTTGAGCCGCAGCACGGTCGCGTCCGCGCCGGGACCCTGCACCGTGTTCAAGAACAGCTGATGGTCGTACTGCGACCACACCCACGCGGAGTCCGAGAGCATCGAGAGCAAGTGGGCTTCGGGATCATCGATGCGAGGCGCCCGGCCCGGTGTCGACGCGGGGCCGGGTTCGATGGGTCGGTCGTACAGCGGCGCGGCATCGTGCAGCGACGCCGCGGGGACGTCGGCGAGCACGTCGCCGTCGAACCCGTCGAGGATGCGGAGCCGGCCTCCGTCGGTCACTGTCCCGATGACCGTCGCCCTGACCTCCCATCGCTCGCAGATCGCCATGACTTCGGCAAGGCCTGCGGGCTCGACGATCGCGAGCATTCGCTCCTGGCTCTCGCTCGTCATGATCTCGTGCGGCTCCATGCCCCGTTCCCGGCACGGCACCGCGCGCACGTCGACGTCCATCCCGACGCCACCGCGCGACGCGGTCTCGGAGGTCGCACACGTGAGGCCGGCGCCGCCGAGATCTTGGATGCCGACGACGAGCCCGGCGTCGAGCAACCCGAGACACGCCTCGATCAAGCGCTTCTCCTCGAACGGGTCACCGACCTGCACCGACGGGCGCTTCGACGCGTCGGCATCGCCTTCGGAGAAGCCTGCCGACGCGAGCACGCTCACCCCACCGATCCCGTCGCGCCCCGTGGACGAGCCGAGCAGGACCGCCAAGTTGCCGACGCCGCTCGCGCGTCCGAGCACGAGTCGCTCGCGCGGCAGCACGCCGAGGCACAGCACGTTCACGAGCGGGTTGCCCTGGTAGGTCGCGTCGAAGACCACTTCACCGCCCACGGTAGGGACGCCTACTGCGTTGCCGTAGCCGGAGATCCCGCTCACGACGCCCTCGGCGATCCACCGGCTGTGGGGGTCGTCGAGTGGGCCGAAGCGCAGCGGGTCCATCAGGGCGATCGGCCGAGCGCCCATCGTGAAGATGTCACGGAGGATGCCCCCGACACCGGTGGCCGCACCCTGGTAGGGCTCGATCGCAGAAGGGTGGTTGTGGCTCTCGATGCGAATGGCGACGGCGATGCCGTCACCGACGTCGACCACGCCGGCGTTCTCTCCCGGTCCGACGATGACCCAGGGCGCTTCGGTCGGCAGACGCTTGAGGTGCAGACGAGACGACTTGTACGAGCAGTGCTCCGACCACATCACCGCGTACATCGCCAGCTCGAGCGGGTTGGGCGGCCGTTCCAAGATGTCAGTGATCTGATCGGCTTCGTCGTCGGTCAACCCGAGCGCCCGGTGAAGCATCTCCGTCACCGTACTGGCTCCATTTCCTCGTGATTCTCACTCTGTGGAAGGCCGATTCAACGGGAAATGAGGTCGGCTCTAGAGTCGACCTATGCCTGCAAACAAGAAGGGCTCTGCGTCGCCGATGTCTGCTGAGCACAAGGCCGCATTGGCGGCTGGGCGTCAGCAGGGAATCACCGTGCGCAAGTACCTCGAAGCCCTTGAAGCTCACAAGCCCAAGCGCGGCCGCAAGCGCACCCCCGATTCGATCGACAAGCAGCTCAAAGCGATCGAGGGCAAGCTCGCGAGCGCCGATCCGTTGACCCGGCTGACGCTCGTCCAGCAGCGGATGGACCTGCTCAACGAGCTCGAGTCGCTGCAGGCGGGCGTCGATCTGAGCGGCCTCGAGTCCGATTTCGTGGCCGTCGCGAAGGGCTACAGCGAGCGCAAAGGCATCTCGTACGCGGCGTGGCGAGAGGTCGGAGTCGAGCCCGCAGTGCTCAAGAAAGCAGGGGTCGGCCGCTCGTCGCGGTGATCTTTGCGGCGGCCATCAACGACCGAAGCAGGACGTTGCCGTCGGTCGAACCCAAAAGCGCGTGGCTCGCCCGCTCGGGATGGGGCATGAGCCCGACGACGTTGCGATCTTCGTTGCACACGCCGGCGATGTCATCGAGCGCGCCGTTCGGGTTGCCGACGTAGCGGAACACGACCCGCTCGTCAGATCGAAGCTGCGCGAGCGTCTCTGATGAGCACGTGTAGCTGCCCTCGAAATGGTTGATCGGGATCGTGAGCACCTGCCCGACCGATGCCTCGGACGTGAGCACTGTGCGGTCAGTCTCGACCGTGATCGCTGCCGGCTGGCACAAGAACTTGAGACCGGCGTTCTTCTTGAGGGCGCCGGGCAACAGGCCCGCCTCGCACAGCACCTGGAACCCGTTGCAGATCCCGATCACCGGGCCGCCGCGCGCGGCAAAGGCGGAGACCGCGCCCATCACCGGCGAGAACCGGGCGATGGCGCCAGTACGGAGGTAATCGCCGTGAGCGAAGCCTCCCGGCAGCACGACCGCGTCGATCGATGCGCCCAGCTGTCGATCGCCGTGCCACACGATCTCGGCCTCTCCGCCGAGCGCGCGCACCGCCTCGATCACGTCGGCCTCGCAGTTCGTGCCCGGGAACAACACGACGCCGACGGTCATGGGCGGGGCTCCAGGCTCACGAACGCATCCTCGATGACGGGGTTGGTCAAGAAGCGAGCACAGAGGTCGTCGACCTCGACGCGCGCGGCACGCTCGTCGGCGGCGTCGAGGTCGAAGCGGATGGCCTTGCCGACCGTGACGTCCTGGACGGCATCGAAGCCCAGCATCGGCAGCGCCCGCTCGATCGTCGCGCCCTGGGGATCCGCGACACCGGGACGGAGTCGAACCTCGACCAGCACCGAGAACCGCATCCGGGTCACTGTGTCACAGCGCCGGACTCGCTCCGGGCCACTCCGCGAAGTCGAGCCCGGTGATGCGCTCGTACCCCTCGAGGTAGCGCGCTCGGCTCGCCGCGACGATCTCGTCGGGAAGAGGAGGGGGCGGCGGGCGCTTGTCCCACCCCTGTGCCTCGAGCCAGTCGCGAAGCGGCTGCTTGTCGAACGCGGGAGGGGTGACCCCCGGCTTCCACTCGTCTGCCGGCCAGAACCGCGACGAGTCAGGAGTGAGCACCTCGTCGGCGAGCACGAGCTCGCCGTCGACGAACCCGAGCTCGAGCTTCGTGTCGGCGACGATGATCCCCCGCGCCTCGGCGCGCGCTGCCCCCGCTGCGTACACGACGAGGCTCAGGTCGCGCGCTTGCTCGGCGATCTCGCCGCCGACGAGCGCAACGGCGTCGTCGAACGAGATGTTCTCGTCGTGCGTCCCACTCGCGGCCTTCGTCGACGGAGTGAACACAGGTCCATCGAGGCGCTCCGACTCGCGGAGCCCGGCCGGCAACGGAGCGCCGTGCAGCGTCTGGTCGATCTGGTATTGCTTCCACGCCGAACCGGCGAGATACCCGCGCACGATGCACTCGATCGGCAGCATCTCGGCGCGCCGAACGACCATCATCCGTCCCGCCCACTCTGCCGGTGCCCCGTCGTAGGAGAGCGCGATGAGGTGGCTGGGCGCGATCGACCGCAAGTGGTCGAACCAGAAGGCACTCATCGCGGTGAGGATCCGCCCCTTGTCCGGCACCGGCCTGCCCATCACCACGTCGAACGCGCTCATCCGGTCGGAGGCGACCATCACGAGCGAGCCATCGGGAGCGTCGTAGAGGTCGCGAACCTTGCCCGAGTAGATCTTGGTGAACGTCACCCGACGCGGTCCATTGCGTCGAACACGCTACCGATGTTGCGCAGCGCGCGATCGAGACCGAAGGCCTCGTCGAGCGCGTCGGCATCGAGTGTCACCCGCACGTCTCCTTCGAGCACGGAACGAAATGGCTTGCCCTCGGCGCGGGCCATCGCCGCGTCCTCTTGCACGATGCGGTAGGCCTCGTCGCGAGCGAGGCCAGACGCGACGAGCGCCAGCAGCACGGGCTGGCTGAACACGAGCCCGAGCGAGAGGTCGAGGTTCGCGCGCATGCGGTGCGCGTCGACGTTCAGATTGTCGACGAGCGACGCCGCTTTGCGCAGCACGTAGTACGCGAGAAGCGACGAGTCGGGAAGGATCACCCGCTCGACCGACGAGTGCGAGATGTCGCGCTCGTGCCAGAGGCTCACGTCTTCGAGGCCGGCGGACAGGTTGCCGCGCAGGATCCGAGCGAGACCCGACAGGCGTTCGGCGGTGATCGGGTTGCGCTTGTGCGGCATCGCCGACGACCCCTTCTGGCCGGCCTTGAACCCCTCCTCGACCTCGGCGACCTCAGTCCGCTGTAGGTGCCGCACCTCTGTCGCGATCATCTCGATCGTCGCGCCCGCCGACGCGCACGCGTACAGGTACTGGGCGTGGCGATCTCGACTGATCACTTGCGTTGCCGGCACCGGTTCGAGACCGAGTGCCCGGCAGACCTGGGCCTCGACCGCGGGATCGATGTTCGAATACGTGCCGACCGCACCCGACAGCTTGCCGACCGCGATCACCTCGCGGGCATGACGCAAGCGCGTGCGATCTCGGTCGACCTGAAGGCACCAGAGCGCGAGCTTCACTCCGAACGTCGTGGGCTCGGCATGCACACCGTGTGTGCGACCCGCCATTGCGGTGTCTCGGTGCTCGTGGGCGCGACGCCGAAGCACGTCGACGAGATCGGATGCGGCATCGATCAGGAGGTCAGTCGCCGCGGCGAGCGTCGAGCACAGCGCGGTGTCGACGACGTCGGACGACGTGAGCCCGTAGTGGATCCACTTGCCGGCGGTACCTCCGATCCGCTGCTGCACGACGTCGACGAACGCTGCGACGTCGTGATCGGTGAGTGCTTCGCGTGCTGCGACCTCGGCGACGAACGCGGCATCGACCAGGGGTGCGTCCCTTCTGGCTGCAGCGGCGTCGTCGACGGGGACGACGCCGAGCGATGACCAGGCTTCGGTGGCGAGCAGCTCCACCTCGAGCCAGCGGGCAAAACGGGCCTCGTCGGTGAAGAGGGCCGCCATCTCGGGCATCGAGTAGCGATCGATCACGTCCCTAATGATCGCGCGTCAGCGGCCGACTGAAATGCAGTTGGGAAGCGAGGCGTGGGCCACATGGCCCCCCTCAGGTGCAGAGGAACACCTCGGTGTTCTTTTCGCGCGTCTGCGTTCTTGTCCGAGCGCCGCTGAGCGGCCCCAATGATTCGAAGGTCCTATAGCCCATGGGTGACAAACCGGAGACCATGCTCTCCATGCAATGCACAAACAATCCCTTCGAGCGCGCGATCGACGTTTGCGACGAGTGTGGGCTTCCGTTCTCGCAAGAGTTCCTCGTGTTCCCCATGGGCAGTCGTCGCCCGCCGTTCTGCAAGGCGTGTGCAATTGCAATGAGTGGCGTTCGCCACACAGCGCGCCGCCCTCGCATGCCGAAGAAGGAAGTGAAGCGCCGTCGTCTAGAGGTCCACGCCGCAATCGCGGCAGGACGTCCGGAGACGCTTGCTCGTGCACTCGAGATCCCGGATCTCCCGACGATCGACGAGGCCGAGCGCAACCTCACGAGCGCCGGCGCCCCCGGCGAGCGCAACATCGAGTGGTGCGTCTGAGCGACCCGCTCAGACCGTGACGTCGGCAGCGACGTCCCGACGGAACACCATCCCCGGCCAAGAGATCTTCGAGACAGCTTCGTAGGCGCGTCGACGCGCATCCGCGACGTCATCACCGCGACTCGTCACATCGAGCACGCGACCTCCCGACGTGACGAGACGATGGTCGCCATCCTCCGCGACTCCCGCGAAGTACACGTGCACGTCCGCTGCATCGCGGAGCCGGTCGAGTCCTTCGATGACGTCACCTGATCGCTGAGTGAGGGGGTACCCCTCCGTCGCGCACACCACCGTCACCGCGGCTTCGCGAACTGAAGACGACCGGCGAGCGGATTCGTCCCTCGGCTGCCTCGGCGAGCAGGGCGGTGAGGTCGCTCGCAATGCGGGGCAGCACGACCTGTGCCTCCGGATCGCCGAAGCGGATGTTGTACTCGATCGCCTTTGGACCGGCGGGTGTGAGCATGAGCCCCGCGTAGAGGACGCCCCGGTAGTCGATGTCGTTGCGCAGGAGCCAGCCGACGGTCGGCTCGACGATCGTCTCGAGGATCTGCGCGACGAGGTCGTCGCCCACGGCGGGAACGGGCGAGAACGCTCCCATCCCGCCGGTGTTCGGACCTTCGTCGCCATCGCCGACTCGCTTGTAGTCGCGGGCGGGCGCGAGGGGAACGATGCGCTCGCCATCGCACACGCACAACAGCGACAGCTCCGGCCCTGTGAGCCCTTCCTCGATCACGACTCGGGTGCCCGCGGCACCGAACGACGCGCCGGAGAGCTTCGCGCGGACGTCCTCGATCGCTTCTGTGAGCGACTCGGTGACGAAGACGCCCTTGCCGGCAGCCAGGCCATCCGTCTTCACCACGTAGAAGCCCGGTAGGTCGCGCAAGAACGAGATCGCGTCCTCTTCCTGCGAGTCATCGAAGCTCGCAAAGCGCGCGGTCGGCACGTTCGCCTCCGCGAGCGCCCGCTTCATCCACGCCTTCGACCCTTCGAGCCGCGCGCCGTCCTCTCCCGGTCCGAACACGAGTGCGCCTCGTGCCCGAAGCCGATCCGCGAGGCCGTCCACCAGGGGCTGCTCGGGCCCGACGACGAAGAGGTCCGCGTCGACTTCCTCCGGAGGACGAGAGGTCGAACCGGGGATGCCCGGATTCCCCGGCGTGACGACGACAGCCTCAGCCGTGCGACCGAGCACATCAGCGAGCGCGTGCTCTCGCCCGCCGCTCCCTACGACACAGACCCGCACGAGCTCAGGCCGCGAAGTGGACGAACTGGTCGCGACCCGGCCCGACACCGACCAAGCGGACCGGAACCCCCACCTGATCCTGCAGGAACGAGAGGTAGTCCCGCGCTGCGGACGGGAGGTCGTGCGGCTCGGTGGTCGCGGAGACGTCCGTTCTCCATCCGGGAAGCTCCTCGTACACAGGCTTCACCTTGTGGAGCACCGACTGGTGGTAGGGCATGTGGTGGTAGCGCACGCCGTCGAGCTCGTAGGCGACGCACACCTTCACGCTGTCGAGGACATCGAGCACGTCGAGCTTGGTGATCGCGACCTCGCTCATCGAGTTCAGACGCACCGCCTGTCGGAGCATCACGGCATCGAACCACCCGGTGCGCCGGCGCCGACCGGTGTTGGTGCCGAACTCGTGGCCGCGCTCGACGAGGAGATCGCCGGTCGCATCGACCAGCTCGGTGGGGAACGGCCCTGAGCCCACGCGTGTGCAGTACGCCTTCGCGATCCCGATGACGCGGTTGATGTGCAGCGGACCGACTCCCGAACCGGTGCACGCTCCTCCCGCCACGGGGTTCGACGAGGTCACGAACGGATAGGTGCCGTGATCCAGATCGAGGAATGTCGCCTGTGCGCCTTCGAGGAGCACGTGCTGACCGGCCTCGAGCGAGTCGTGCACGAAGCCAACCGTGTCGGCGATGTAGGGCTCGACCCTCGGCGCGAGCTCGTCGAGATAGCGGCGCGCGATGTCGTCCGCCGACAGAGGCAAGCGGTTGAAGACCTTCGCCAGGACCGCGTTCTTCTCCCTCGAGCGCGACGTCGAGCTTCTCGCGGAAGATCTTGGGGTCGAGCAGGTCCTGCACTCGCAGCCCCGAGCGCAGCGCCTTGTCCGCGTACGCAGGACCGATCCCTCGTTTCGTCGTGCCCAGCTTGTTCTTGCCCAGCCGGCGCTCGGTGAGCGCGTCGATCTCCTGGTGGTACGGGAGGATCAGATGCGCGTTGCCGCTGACGAGTAGCCGGCCGCAATCGACGCCCTTTGCGGCCAACCGGTCGAGCTCGGCCAGGAGCACGGCCGGATCGACCACGACGCCGTTGCCGATGACCGGGGTGATGTGGTCGTAGAGGATGCCGCTCGGCACGAGCTGCAGGGCGAAGGTCTCGCCTCCGACGACGATCGTGTGCCCGGCGTTGTGCCCGCCTTGGTAGCGCACGACGACGTGCATCTCCTTGGCGATGAGGTCGGTGAGCTTGCCCTTGCCCTCGTCACCCCACTGGGCACCGACCACGACCGTTGCGGGCACGGGGCGATGGTAGTGAACGATGACCCACGCGCTGGGCGCCAGAATGACAGGGACGTGAGTACCCCCGAAGTGTCGGTCGTCGTGCCAATGCGGAACGCGGCAGAGCATGTGCTCGAACAGGTCACCGCACTGGCGAACCAATCAGCCGGCGAGGTCGACTTCGAGGTGATCTGGGTCGACAACGGCTCATCGGACGACACGCTCCAGCTCGTTGCCGACTCGATCCGCGGCGACGACCGCATGCGCGTGATCTCGGCGCCGGAGGTGCGGTCGTCGTACTTCGCTCGGAACCAAGGCGTCGCGGCGGCAAAGGGCGACCTCGTGTTGTTCTGCGACGCAGACGACGTCGTTGACAAGCACTGGATTCAGTCGATGGTGACGGCGCTCGCTGACCTCGACGTCGTGGGAGGGTCGCTCAAGTTCGGCATCGATGAAGCGGCAACCGTCGAAACGGCACCGGTGCACACGTTCCTGCCGGCCGCGCGCACTGCCAACTTGGGAGCTCGCAAGGGTGCGTTCGAGACGCTTGGTGGCTTCAACGGCTCGATGCGCTCGGGTGAGGACTGGGCGTTCTGCTGGCGGGCTCAGCTTGCGGGCTTCCGGTTCGGCTTCGATCCCGGCGCCGTCGTGCTCTATCGAAGGCGGGAGAGCGAGTTGGCGCGGATGAAGCAGCTCTGGACACGGGGGCGGTGGTACCGAGAATGGGCTCCCCCATTCGTGCCGCTCGGCGCCGAAGCCCCGACGATCCGCGCCGCACTCAGACGTATCGTCGACCAAGCCATCCTCCCGGGCGTGAGGCACCGCCCGGGCCGCGAGCATGCGCGCGTCGCTGTCTGGAACCTCGCCGTCATCTCGTCGAGCGTGTGGAGGCCGACGCGAATCGGGCCCTGACGGCAGACGCGAAGTGGGGACCCCGCAGGGTCCCCACTTCTGCTCTAGCCCTGAAGCGCCAGCACCCTGACCAGAGCCTCCCTCCAGTGTTGTCCTTTTCGATGGCCTATGCCTGAGCCGAGCGGCGCTTGGTGAGCGCCAGGGCGGCTGCGCCCAGCAGGACCATCACGATGCCGATTCGAGCCGCTGGCCATGTGCTGCTGCCAGTCACCGGCAGCGTCTCGGGGTTGGTCACGGTCGTGCCCTCGACCGTCTCCTCGGCGGGAAGCCCGCCGCGGCTCGGAGCCGTGGTGGCCGGAGCGATCGTCGTCGCCGGCACGGTCGTGGCGACCGTCGTAGCAACCGTCGTGGCGATCGTCGGCGGCGTCGTGGGACCGTCGGCGGGGTCGTGGGCACCGTCGGCGGCGTCGTGGGCACCGTCGGCGGCGTCGTGGGCACCGTCGGCGGCGTCGTGGGCACCGTCGGCGGGGTCGTCGGCACCGTCGGCGGAGTCGTCGGCGGCGTGCAGTCCTCGTCGATGACGACCGTGTAGCCGACCTGAACCGCGGGGCTCGGCTGCTCGGTGTCGCCACGATCAGCGCACTGGAAGATGTTGGTCAGGCCAACGAGGTTCTCGCCCGTGCTTGGGGTGAACATCGGCTGGAGCACTCGCACATCGTCTGCCGCCAGCACCTCGCTGATCTCATAGGTCGTGCCCGGAGTCACCTCGATGGTCTTCGACCCCCCAGCCTGGAGCACGACGGCGATCGCACCTACCGGGCAGCTCACGTCGTCGGCGAGGTCCTGCACCGCGTCAGCGACCTCTCCACCCGCAGGGGTGAGGCAGATCAGGTAGTCGCGGTTGCCCGGATCGGTCGCGCCCTCTCCGACACTGACGGTCTTGGTCACAGTCGCGCACGCTTCGGGACCACCGTTGTTGGCGGTGATGAGCATGTCGGGACCGCCGTTCGGGCGGAACGAGCTGCCGTAGAACGATCCGCCGGGACCGACGATCTCGAGCGGGCCGCCGATGACGGCGTCGATCTGGTAGTCGCATGCCTCGTCGTAGCCAGGCAGCGTGAGGGTCAGCGTGTTGTTCGCCTCCTCGCACGAGGTCGCACCGGAGATGCCCTCGGGCGAGCCGCAGTAGGCGAAGTCGAGCAGAAGCGCCTGATCGGCCGTCTGGTCGAACGCGGGGGCAGGCGCCTTCTTCACAGCGAGAGAAACTCCAATCGCTTCTCCGTTGCACTCGGTGCCGCCGAAGCCCGTCCACTTCATCGTGATCGTGTCGCCGGGGTACAGGCGGCCGATCGTGCCCTCGCGGAGCGTTGTCGCCGCGACGACGGGCAACAGGCCGAGATCGTTGGCGATCTGGCCACGAGCGACGTCATACGTCGTGCCCGTCAGGAAAGCCTCGCCCGCCGCGCATCCGAGCGGCGGCGTGATGGTCGGGTACGCCGCCAGAGCGGCGCCGCTCACCACAACCCCACCGGGCCCACCGGGTCTGCCGTCACCTTGGCGCTGGCGACGCCGGCGAAGCTGACGACAAGGCCCCCAGCAATGAGGGTTGCGCCCAACACCCGCCCCAGGCGTCGGCCATTCAAGGAAGGTCGCACTATCCGGCTCCTTTGTGTCGGTCCTCGACAGGCCGGAAAAACAACAAGACCCGGCCCATGTGGCTGGGGCCGGGTTCGCCTGGCTCCCCGCAAGCGCAGCGACCAATTCCGCTGGCGGATCTAAGCCTCCCCACACCGATCGTCTCCGATGGGTGCTGCGAGCACCTTATCACTCTGCGTGGCGCTGAGGGCAATAGGTCTTTCGACCTAGGCCAAATCTCGGACGAAATACCACGGAGAGTGAGAAGAGGCGTGAGCGTAGACCCACAGTGCGTGATCGATTGGTGACGCAGCGCACTCACCTTTTGTGATGCGGACGCTTTGACCTGGGCCAATGTGCGTTCAGTTCCGCAACAGGTCGGCACGAGTCACACGAGCCGGCGGCGGGCAAGAACGAGAACGAACACGCCGAGTCCGACGAGGAGGAAGCCCACGGTCGCGGCGATCGCCGTCGCCGCGCCGGTGACGGGAAGCGTGTCGCTCGCCGGCTCGACACCCGCTTCGAGCTCGGCCGTCGATGCCGCGGTCGTCTCGGCCCGCACGACGATGCCCTCGACGCCGGTGGGGTCGAGCTCGTGGGTCGCCGGCGCGATCGTCGTGGTGGAGGACTCCGTGGGCGCGGGACCAGGGAGAGTCGTCGTGGGCGCGTCGGTCGTGACCGGAGCGAGCGTCGTCACGGCTGCGTCGGTGGTGGGCGCGTCGGTCGTGGGCACGGTCGTCGTCACTTCGACGGTCGTCGTCGGCTGTTCGTTGATGATGACGAGGGCTTCGACGGTGGTCGTCGGCTCGTCGACCGGGATCGTCGTCGTCGTGGTCGGCTCCTCGGCCACCACAGTCGTCGGCGCGGTCGCCGAGCCCGACTGGTTGGTCACGACGACCACGACCGTGTCGTCGCCGGCGAAGTACGCGTCGAGATCCTTCGGCTGGTCGAGCGGACCGAAGCTGCCCGTGCCGTTCTGCTTGTAGTCAGGCGTGGCGGTCTCGCTGATCGTGTAGCTGCCGCCGAACGGCACGTCGAGGTAGGGCTTCTCATTCGTGAACTCGCCCTTGTCTTCCTTGTCGACCTTGCTGGCGCAGGAGAGCGCGTCCTTCTTCCACGTGCAGGTGAGCGTCTCGAGATCGCTGTCCAGCGTGAGCTTCCAGCCCTTCGGGACCGTCGGGCTCGTGAGCGCAGCGCCCGATGCATCGAGCCACTGCTTCACGGGCTGCACGTGCAGCACGCACTCCCTGTCGTTCTGGGCCCGCGATGCCTGCTGCTTTCCGTCCACGAAGAGACGCGTGTTGCCAGCCGACGAGACGGGCACGCGCAGGTAGCTGTCACCCGCGGGCGCGACGCCCTTGCCGGCGAACGACGTCTTGTTGATGTCCCACGTGTAGGTCACGGCAAGAGCGTTGATGTTGCCGACGCGGAAGACCGCGTCGCCGTCGGGCAACGTGCACACCGAAGTGAGCGTGAGCTTGTCGAGCGTCGGAGCCGCCGGCGCGGCAGCGGCGATCCCTGGGTAGGCCGCGAGGAGGAGCAAGCTCGCTCCGAGCGCGCCGCCGAGACATCCGGCGATGCGACGCTTGGTGCTGCGATCACTGATTGCGAACATCCGACTGCTTCTCCCGCGGCTCGATCGTGCGTATGAGCCTGGGGCCGGGTTCGCTCTGACTCCCCGCCGGCGCAGCGACCAGTTCGGCCGGGCGGATCGATGCCTCCCCAGTTCGGTGGCAACGCAGCCCACCGCTCTGTCGGGGTCATGATCGGGAGGAAAGGCCGGTCCTGCATGAGCCGATCGACCCGTTACGCCTGGTCAGCAGGCATTTGGGCCGAACGGCTCAGGAGGGTTGATCGCGGCGTCAGCTGATGACGAGCTCGCCGTCGCGCACGTCGACCTCGACGGTGTCGCCTTCCGCGACCTTGCCTTCGAGGATGCGTTGCGCGAGCCGATCGCCGATCTCGCGTTGGATCACGCGCTTCAGCGGGCGGGCGCCGAAGGCAGGATCGAAGCCTTCGTCGGCGAGCTGTGCGGTTGCCGCGGGCGTGACAACGAGCGTGATGCGTCGCGCCGCCAGGCGATCGCGCAGGCGATCGATCTGGATCGTCACGATCTCGGCGAGATCGTCCCGCGTGAGCGAGCGGAAGCGCACGATGTCGTCGACCCGGTTCACGAACTCAGGTCGGAAGACCGTGAGCGGATCGCCCTGGAGGTTCGACGTCATGATCAGCACGACGTTGGTGAAGTCGACCGTGCGCCCTTGCCCGTCGGTGAGCCGGCCGTCATCCATCACCTGCAGCAGCACGTTGAAGACGTCCGGGTGCGCCTTCTCGATCTCGTCGAGCAGCACGACCGCGTAGGGACGCCGTCGCACCGCTTCGGTGAGCTGGCCGCCCTCGTCGTAGCCGACGTAACCGGGCGGCGCGCCGATGAGCCGCGACACGGAGTGCTTCTCCATGTACTCGCTCATGTCGATGCGGATCATCGCCCGCTCGTCGTCGAACAGGAACTCGGCGAGTGCGCGAGCGAGCTCGGTCTTGCCGACACCGGTCGGGCCGAGGAACAGGAACGAGCCGATGGGACGGTTCGGGTCGGAGAGACCGGCGCGGCTGCGACGGATGGCATTCGCCACCGCAGTCACGGCGTCGTCCTGGCCGATCACGCGCTCGTGCAACAGCTCCTCGAGGCGCACGAGCTTGCGCATCTCGCCCTCCATCAGGCGAGACACGGGCACGCCCGTCCACTTGCTCACGACCTCAGCGATGTCTTCGGAGTCGACCTCCTCCTTCAGCATCCGCTGCGTCGACTGCAGCTCGCTGAGGTGCTCGGTCGCCTCGGCGACGCGTCGCTCGAGCTCGGGGATCTGGCCGTAGCGGACCTCGGCTGCTCGCTCGAGGTCCGGCTCGCGCTCGAGCTCGGCGCGCTTTGCGTCGAGCTGCTCCATCAGCTCGCGGATCGCGCCGATGGCCTCCTTCTCGGCGTGCCAGTGGCCCTTCATCTCGTCAGACTCGGCCTTCAGCCGGGACAGCTCCTCGTCGAGGTTCTCGAGCCGCTCGCGCGACGCCTCATCGGTCTCCTTCGCGAGCGCGACCTTCTCGATCTCGATCTGCCGGATGCGCCGCTCGACGACGTCGATCTCGGTCGGCATCGAGTCGATCTCGATGCGCAGGCGCGAAGCCGCCTCGTCGACGAGGTCGATCGCCTTGTCGGGAAGGAAGCGACCCGTGAGGTAGCGGTCAGACAGGACCGCTGCTGAGACGAGTGCGGAGTCCTGGATGCGCACGCCGTGGTGCACCTCGTAGCGCTCCTTCAGCCCGCGGAGAATGGTGATCGTGTCTTCGACGGACGGCTCGCCGACGTAGATGGGCTGGAAGCGCCGCTCGAGCGCGGCGTCCTTCTCGATGTGCTTGCGGTACTCGTCGAGCGTGGTTGCGCCGATCATCTTCAGCTCACCGCGCGCGAGAAGCGGCTTGAGCATGTTGCTCGCGTCCATCGCCCCTTCGGCCGCGCCGGCACCCACGACGGTGTGCATCTCGTCGATGAACGTGACGACCTCACCGGCCGCGTCGCTGATCTCCTTCAGCACGGCCTTCAGCCGCTCCTCGAACTCGCCGCGGTACTTCGCGCCCGCGACCATCGAGCCGAGGTCGAGCGCGACGACGCGCTTGTTCTTCAACCCTTCGGGCACGTCGCCCTCGACGATCCGACGGGCGAGGCCCTCGACGATCGCCGTCTTGCCGACGCCGGGCTCGCCGATCAGCACGGGGTTGTTCTTGGTGCGCCGCGAGAGCACTTGGATGACGCGACGGATCTCATCGTCACGTCCGATGACCGGGTCGAGCTTGCCCTGGCGCGCGACCTCGGTGAGATCGCGGCCGTAGCGCTCGAGGGCCTGGAACTGCCCCTCGGGGTCTTGGCTCGTGACCCGGTGCGAGCCACGCACGTCGCGCAGCGCCGCGAGCAGCTCTTCGCGGGTGCGCTCGAGCCGGTCGACCATGGCAAGCAAGAGGTGCTCGGTCGACAGGTACTCGTCGTGCAGGTCCTTGCGCTCGTCGTCGGCGCGCTCCATCACCTGATTGAGCTCGCGGCCGAGGCGCGACTCACCGCCGTACGCCTTCGGAAGTCGCGCGACGGCCTCGTCGGCGCGGTTGCGCAGCATCAGCGGTGCGAGGCCGAGCTTCTGGATGATCGGCAGCACGAGCGTGTCGTCCTGGCGGAACAACGCCGACATCAGATGGTCAGGCGTGACCTCCGGGTTGCTGTTCGCCTTGGCCTGTTCGAGCGCCGCGGCAAATGCCTCCTGGGTCTTGTGCGTCCACTTGTTCGGATCGAGCGCCATCGTCAGCTTCCTTCGTCGAAGATCGAGGGGCGGCGACCCCACACGACCATTGATTGCGACACCGGCACGAGGTCGCGCCGATGGCGGCGACTCACCTCGTCGACAGCGTCTCGCGCGTCGCGGCGCACCTGTTCGAGGCTGTCGCGCAACGAGTGCAGCTGCTCCTCGAGCTCGAGGACGCGCTTCACACCCGCGAGGTTGAGACCGTCGGACGTCAGCTCCGCGATGCGGCGGAGCCGCTCGATGTCACCTTCGCTGTACCGGCGGTTGCCGCCGACGGTGCGCGCAGGGTCGAGCAGGCCCTTGCGCTCGTAGATGCGCAGGGTCTGCGGATGGACGCCCGCAAGCTCGGCCGCGACCGAGATCACGTACACGCCGCGCGGTCGGGGCGCTGGGCCTCTCGATTCAGCAGCCATCACACCTCCAAATGGGCACGCGGCGACTCATCGCTCGCCTTGGCCAATTCCTCGATCGCCTTGCGCTCGCTTGCGCTCAGCCGCGCCGGCACGGCGACCTCGAACGTCACGAGCAGGTCGCCCGTCGACTTGCCGTTCGAGACGCCCTTGCCCTTCACGCGCCGCGGCTTCGACAGCGGCACCGAGGGGTTGATCTTGAGCTTCACGGGGCCGCCGTCGAGCGTCGGCACCTCGACCTGCGCGCCGAGAGCAGCCTCGGGGTACGTCACCGGCACCCTCAAGGTGAGGTCGAGGCCTCGGCGGCTGAAGATCTTGTGCGGCAGCACCTTCGCGGTGACGTAGAGGTCGCCCGGAGGCCCGCCGTTGCGGCCCGGGCCCCCTCGGCCCTTGAGACGGATGCGCTGGCCGTCGTCGACTCCCGGCGGGATGCGCACCTTCACCTCGCGCTCGCGCCGCTCGACGCCGGTGCCGTGACAGGTCGGGCACGGGTCCTCGATCACATGACCGAGCCCGCCGCAGTTGCGGCACGGCGAGCTCAGCGAGAACAGGCCCTGGTTGTCGTCGAGCACGCCGCGGCCATGGCAGACCGGGCAGGTCGTCGCGTGGGTGCCTGGTCGCGCACCGGTGCCGCTGCACGTCGAGCACGCCGCGTCGCTCGTGAGATACAGCGACGTGGTGAGGCCCTGCGCCGCGTCTTCGAAGGCGAGCGTGAGCTCGGCCTCGAGATCGCCGCCGCGCTGCGGGCCGACGCCCCCGGCGGGACCGCCGCGTCCTCCTCGGCGCACACGACCGAACAGACCTCCCAAGAGGTCGTTGATGTCGGCGCTGTCGCCCATGTACGTGAAGCCCTGAGGCCCTGCGCCCCCACCCGAGCCGGGGCCGAAGCCCGACGCCATCGGGCCGAGCCGCTTGACCTCGTCGTACTCCTTGCGCTTCTCGGCGTCGCCGAGCACGTCGTACGCGGCCGAGATCTCCTTGAACTTCTCCTCGGACTTGGCGTCGCCTTGGTTGGTGTCGGGGTGATGCTGGCGCGCGAGCTTGCGGTAGGCCTTGGTGATGTCCTTCTGGGACGCGCCTTCAGAGACGCCCAGCGCCTTGTAGTAGTCCTTCTCGAACCATTCCCGTTGCGGCGCCATGGTGCGCCTAGCCCTTCACCGTCACCATGGCCGGACGCAGGACGCGCCCCTTCCACGTGTAGCCGGTGCGCATGACGTCGCTGACCACAGGCTCGGCGTCGTCTTCGCCCTGCACGTGCATAACGGCTTCGTGCTGCTCGGGATTGAAAGGCGCGCCGAGGCTGTCGAGCGGCTCGAGGCCATGCCGGCGCAACGCGCCGAGGAGGGACGACCAGATGGGCTCGATGCCGTCGACGCCGTGCGCGAATGCGAGCTCGCATGCGTCGAGCACGGGAAGCAGGTCCTCGACGAACTTGCCGGTCGAGCGATCGACCTCGTCGCCGACGCGCTTCTGGGCTTGCTTGCGGAAGTTCTCGAAATCGGCCTGGAGGCGCTGGAGCTGCGCCAGCCGCTCCTCGTTCTCCTTGACGAGCGAAGTCAGGTCGAAGTCGAGCGCGGCCTCAGCCGCCGCCTCCTCATCATCAGAGAAGGGGACGGCGGCATCGGCCGGATCGTGAGGGAACGACATGGGCTACGCCGATCGCTCGTCGTCGACGATCTCCGCATCGACGACCTCGTCGTCGTCCGCGGCGGTCGTCTGTGCGCCAGCGGTCGTCTGCTGCTCGCGTGAGGCCGCCTCGTACAGCTTCTGGCTGAAGCTCTGGCTGGCGGTCATCAGGCGCTCGGTGGCGGACTTGATCGCCTCGATGTCGTCGCCCGCGATCGCCTTCTTCAGGTCGTCGAGCGGACCCTCGACCGCGGCGCGCTCGTCGGCACCCACCTTGTCGCCTTGCTCACGCAAGACCTTCTCGGTCTGGTACACGAGCGAGTCGGCGTTGTTGCGCACCTCGGCCTCGTCGCGACGGCGCTTGTCGTCCTCGGCGTGAGCCTCGGCGTCGCGCACCATCCGCTGGATCTCGTCCTTGTTCAGCGACGACTGACCCGTGATCGTCATCGACTGCTCCTTGCTCGTGGCCCGATCCTTCGCCGACACGTGGACGATGCCGTTCGCGTCGATGTCGAACGTGACCTCGATCTGCGGCACGCCACGAGGCGCGGGAGGCAGGTCGACGAGCTGGAACTTGCCGAGCGTCTTGTTGTACATCGCCATCTCGCGCTCGCCCTGCAGCACGTGGATCTCGACCGACGGCTGCATGTCGTCCGCGGTGGTGAAGACCTCGGTGCGGCGCGTGGGGATGGTGGTGTTGCGCTCGATGAGCTTCGTCATGACGCCGCCCTTGGTCTCGATGCCGAGCGACAGGGGGGTCACGTCGAGGAGGAGAACGTCCTTCACCTCACCCTTGAGCACGCCGGCCTGGATCGCGGCGCCGATGGCGACGACTTCGTCGGGGTTGACCGACTTGTTGGCCTCCTTGCCGGTGAGGTCGAACACGAGCTCCTGCACCGCGGGCATGCGCGTCGAGCCGCCCACGAGGATGACGTGGTCGATCTGACCCTTGGTGAGGCCGGCGTCCTTGATCGCCATCTCGAACGGGCCCTTGCACCGCTCGAGCAGGTCGGCGGTGAGCTCTTGGAACTTGGCACGCGAGAGCGTCTCGTCGAGGTGCAACGGCCCCTCGGACGTCGCGGTGATGAAGGGAAGGTTGATCTGGGTCTGCTGCACCTGCGACAGCTCGATCTTCGCCTTCTCGGCGGCCTCCTTCAGCCGCTGCACGGCCATCTTGTCGGCCGCCAGGTCGACGCCGTGGGCGCCCTTGAACTGCGACACCAACCAGTCGATGACGCGCTGATCCCAGTCGTCACCGCCGAGCTGGGTGTCACCGTGGGTGGACTTCACCTCGAACACGCCGTCGCCGATCTCGAGGATCGACACGTCGAACGTGCCACCACCGAGGTCGAACACGAGGACGGTCTCGTCGGTCGAGCCCTTGTCGAGCCCGTAGGCCAGAGCGGCGGCGGTCGGCTCGTTGATGATGCGGAGCACCTCGAGGCCGGCGATCTGCCCTGCCTCCTTGGTGGCGGTGCGCTGCGCGTCGTCGAAGTACGCGGGCACCGTGATGACGGCTTGCGTGACCGTGTCACCGAGATAGGCCTCGGCGTCGCGCTTGAGCTTCATCAGCGTCCGTGCCGAGATCTCCTGCGCTGTGTACTTCTTCCCGTCGATGTCGATC
Organism: uncultured Acidimicrobiales bacterium; assembly: GCA_963802505.1. Lineage (GTDB taxonomy): Bacteria > Actinomycetota > Acidimicrobiia > Acidimicrobiales > DATKAS01 > DATKAS01. Next base: position 1,046,051 of record CAWDJB010000002.1, read on the forward strand.
GTCCAGCTCGTGCCCATGTGGCGCTTGACCGAGCGAATGGTGCGATCGGGGTTGGTGATGGCCTGGCGCTTCGCGACCTCGCCGACGAGCACCTCGCTCCCCTTGGAGAACGCGACCACCGACGGAGTCGTCCGCGACCCCTCGGCGTTCGGGATGACGACCGGATCGCCGGCCTCGAGGACGCTGACGACGGAGTTCGTGGTGCCGAGATCGATGCCTACGGCCTTGGGCATGGGGGTGCCTCCCTGGAGGACGGACGAGAATTGATGTCTCTACTACCATAAAGATTGAGTGTCTCATTGACAACCTTTGACGCAGGATCCATCCGCGGCGAACGCGATACGTTCAGCAAGCCATGTCGTACACCCTCGTTCTCCTCCGCCACGGCGAGAGCACCTGGAACCAGGCGAACCTGTTCACGGGGTGGCACGACGTCCCTCTCTCGGCGAAGGGAGAGGCAGAGGCGGCCGAGGCCGGCAGGGTGCTCGCCGCCGAGGGACTCGCGTTCGACAAGGCCCACACATCGGTGCTGTTGCGGGCGGTGCAGACCGCCGACCTGGCCCTCGCCGGCCTCGGGCAGCTGTGGCTGCCCGTCGAGCGCAGCTGGCGACTGAACGAGCGCCACTACGGCGCGCTCCAGGGCCTCGACAAGAAGCAGACCGCCGAACAGCACGGGCTCGAGCAGACGAAGCTGTGGCGGCGCAGCTACGACGTGCCGCCTCCGCCTGTCGCGCTCGACTCGCCAGAGCATCCCCGCAACGACGAGCGCTACGCCCGGCTCGCCCCCGACGTCCTCCCTGCCACCGAGTGCCTCGCCGACGTCGTCGTGCGGGTGCTCCCCTATTGGTACGACGCGATCGTCCCCGACCTTCGGGCAGGGCTACGGGTGCTGGTCGTCGCGCACGGCAACAGCCTCCGCGCCTTTCTGAAGCACCTCGAAGGCGTGTCCGACACCGACATCGCCGAGATCAACATCCCGACCGGCATCCCCCGGCTGTATCAGCTCGGTGAGGACCTCCAGATCGAGTCCGTGCGCTACCTCGGCGACGCGTCGGCCGTCGAAGCGGCCGCTGAGGCGGTCAGACGGCAGGCGGGCTGAGACCCCCAGGGCGGAGGCCGCCGCCGAGTCAGCTCGGCGCGAAGGTCGCGATGACCTGGTCGAACGTCTCGCTGTACTTGTCGGGCTGGTCGGTGCTGAACGTGAGCACGTAGAGGTTCTCGTTGGCGAGCATGTACACCTGCAGCCCCGCGATGTCGACCTTCGATCCGTCGGCGAGGGTCACGGGCACCGTGTAGGTCGTGCGGATCGCGTCGCCACCCGGCAGCGCCACCTGGGTCGTCGACACGTTCGTCGCACCCGCGGCGGTCAGCTGGCTCTGCGCCTGCTGCTGCAAGAGACCGAGCCCGCTCTCGACGCCGGCGACCTTGATGAGGTTCACATTCGTGAGGAACTTGCCCGGATTGCTGGTGTCGGACGCGTACAGCAGGCCGCCTTGTTGCACGAGCTGCTTCACGGCGTCGGCCACACCGTTGCCCAGGTTGGGGTTCGCCTGCGTGGCGGCAGCGATGATCGCGTCGACATCGGCCTCGGTCAGGTCGAAGTCCTGCCAACCCGGCGGCAGAGCGATCACGAAGCCGTCGGCGCGACGGTCGACGACCGTGAACCCCTCCGGCGCGGGCGCCAGCGTTCCCGACGCCGCGCTGGTCGTGCCCGCGGCCGCGGTCGTCGCTGCGCCGTTCGAGCCCTCCGAACCGGACGAGGAGGGCGAGTCATCGCTCGAGCACGCCCCCAGGACCAATGCAAGGGCGAGCGGGATGAGGGTAAGGCGACGCAGGGGCATTCCATTCACTTTCGGCGAGGGACGGAGTGAATTCAAGTCGTGCGCGGTTGCTCGACTCAGCGATCAGAGCTCGCGACGACCGAGCTCGAGATGCTCGTCCCGTTCGATGTCAGTGTGATGTCGACGACCGACGCGCCCGATACGTAGCGGAGCAGGAGCTGCTGCGGTGACTGAGAGCGCGATGCCTCGGTCCAGCCGGGGTGCACATCGAGCGAGGCGATCTCGATGCCTTTGGCGCCCAGACGCACGGCGACCCGCGCTGCGTCGCTGTCGACGACCGAGCTCGCCGAGGAGCCCGCCCCACCGCCAGTCGACACGACATTGGACTGGTTGACGATGACACGTGCGCTGTTGATCGAGACCGCGTCGGGCACGGTGACCTCCGATTCTTGGGCCGGCGATTCGAGGGCAGGCGGAACGGGGACGAGCAAGGGCACCGTCGGCGCCGGTGTCGCCGGGGGCGGCGGTGTCGCCTGCGGCGCGGGTGCCGCGGTGACGGCAGCCTGGGTGGGAAGCGCCGGGCTCGTGACCGCCGGAGGCGCGGGCGTCGTCGCAGCAGACGGTGGCGGATCGATCGACTTCGGGGCATCGGCCGCCGTCGCCGCCGGAGCGGCCAACACGCCACCGTCCCGAGCGGTTGGCGTTGTTGCCTGGCCGCAGCCGGCGACGACGGCGATCAACACGGAGAGGCCCAGTGCCCCCAGCCCAGAGGCGAGCCTCCCGCGTCCCACGATGCCCCTAGCCGGTGGCTCGCCGCCGCGGCACGAGGGCGGCCACCAGCACGAGGAACACGCCAGCCCCGAGGAGCAGGCCGGCAAGAGAGAGGTTGCTGTCGGTCTCGGCGCCCGTGACCGGCAGCGTCGCTCCACGCACCCCGGTCGAGACCTCGCCCGGATCGACGACGACGACGCTGCGCACCTGGGTCGGCGGCACCGCGAGCGTCGGCGGTTTCGGCGGGGTCACGACCTGCACGACTGTCCGCGTGCTCGTGATGATCGTGCGGGTGCCGGGGTTGATGATGAAGCGGATGATCTTCGGTTCGCAGAACGCGGGGTCTGCGTTGTTGAGCTGACACACGGACGTGCGATCGACGTTGCCGGCGACCGCGTCACCGGTTGTCACGTCCGCATTCCCCACCACATCGGGATCGAAGGTCGACGGGTCCGGAGGCGTCCCTTCGGACGAGCTCGACGACGTGCTCGCGCCTTGCACCACCTGGTCGGCGAACGCCTTCTTCACGTCGGTGAACGTGTTCGCCCACGACGTGAAGTCGTCGTCCGTCTGGCTGTTCTTGTCGAGGAGGACGCTGTTGACCTCGGTCTGCTGCGTGCCGTTCGCATCGGAGAACGCGAACGTGAGCACACCGATGACCTGCCGGACCCGGATGTGCTGCGTCTGCGGTTCAGACGGGTCGTCACCGACGAGGTCGTCCGGCGTCTGATCCGCGAGCGTGTCGATCACATCCGCCTTGCCGGTGAGCTGTGCGATCAACGCGCCGAAGTCGAAGAGCCCCGAAACCGTGGTCGTGCCATCCGGGGCGACGGTGCCGGCGGACAGCGCAGTGAGGAAGTCGGCAAGGGCGTCGGTAGCGACTGAGTTCGCGCTGAGCGCCGCGTCCGACGCCTCATCTTCTTGCGCGCTCCCGGTCGCCACGCCACCAGCAACGTTTCCCCCCGTGTTGGCGACGCCCAAGCCGACATTTGCGACCACTGCTTCCTGCGACGAGTCGATGTTGCCGCCCTCCGCCGTGGCCTTCACGTCCTGCACGATGCTCGTTGCGGAGTCGACCCCGACAGCGAGCGCGTCGCCGGTCGAGACGTTTGCATTTCCGATGGCGTTGCCCGGTGCACCCGCGCCCGCAGCGCCGCCCGGCAATGCCCAACCGCCGGCTTCGAGCAGCGCGTTCAGCACCCCGTAGAGCTGCACGAGGGCCGCGAGCTGCGCGTCGGAAAGACCGGGGCCGCCCACGCCGCTCGCGTCGTTGAACCCGCTGTTCCCGATCGCGCCGCCGATGTTGAACACGACACCCTTCTGCGTGATCACGATGAACGCGCCATCCGTGGCGTGCGCCTCGACCGACTGCTTGATGAGCGTGTTCGACGCGGCGCCGATGCTCGACACGTCACCGGTCTCGACCGAGGCCGACCCGGTGGCTCCGCCACCCAGCCCGTACTGATCCGGGTTCTGCGAGAGCACGCCGATCACCTTGTTGAGACCCGTGTTCGCGGTGCCGTCGCCGAGGTTGATGACGAGCGCGTTCTCGACGCTCTTCTTGTCGTCGCCGACCTGGCTCTTCACGACCGCGGCTTGGAGGATCTTCGTGTTGGCGACGACTCCGACGCCGGTCGCGCCGCCCGTGCGGACGGTCGCGCTGCCGAGCGCGTTCACCGCGACGGTCGAGCCGTACGGCGAGAGCAGCGTCCCACTGTCCTGGAGGCCCTTGATGGTCATGAGCGACGGGCCGTTCGACACGCCGTTCGCAGCGTTGCCCCCGGTGTTCGCGACTCCGAAGCCGATGTTCACGACGAGCGCGACCTGCAGCACGTCGACCAGGCTCTCGTCGTCGGCAGTGACCCACGCCGTCTGGGTGATCGAGTCGCTCTGCAGGACGCCCTGCCGCGCTCGCCGTGCCCTCGTTGGTGGCCTGCGCGCTGCTCGTTCCTGCGCTGCCGCCGGACCCTGACGTCGCGCCAGCGATTGCTCCGACCGACGTATTGACACCGGTATTGGCAGATGCACTGCTCTGGTTGCACACCGTCGCGTTGTCGGTCTGCGTCTGCTCGACCGCGTTCGTCGACGACTGCGACGTCACGTGAGAGTCACAGCTCAGGCTCGGACCCGCCGGCTTGTCCGCATCTTCGGGATCCGGCTGCTCCACGTCGTCCGCGGACGAAGCGAGCGACTTCTCGGCGGCCGTCGCCGACTGCGGCGCCGCTGTGTCGGTCGCAGTCGTGGTGTCGTTCTCCGCGGCGTTCGTCGACTGTGGCGCCGTCGCGTGCGGAGCCTGAGTCGTCGTTGGCGTGCCGGTCGTCGTCGCAGCATGCGTCGTCGTCGGCGAGCCGGTCGTGACCGAGCCCCCGTCGGTGGAGCGATCTGCGGTGGTTGCCGGCGCGGCCGTCGTCGCGGGCGCGGTGCTGTCGGGCGCAGCCGTCGTCTCCGGGACTGCCGTCGTGTCCGACGGTTGGGTGGTGGTCTCCGGAGGAAAAGTCGTGTCGGGCGCCGATGTGTCCGGCGCGGCCGTGGTCTCAGGGGGAAGGGTGGTCTCGGGAGCCGTGGTCTCAGTCGGATCGGTGGGATCGGTGTCGTCTGCCGACGCCGCCGGGATGCCAACCGCGAAGAACACGATGAACGCAGCCAGAAGGGCCGCCAGAAGGCGCCGACCTCCCGCCGTTTGCTTTCGTGATGCGCTCATGGTCGTTGTGCCTGCTCTCTGCCGTGCCGCCAGATGCTGAGAGATGTCGAAGCGAGTATCGAAGCGAGTTTCGGGGCTGGAGCGAAGACCAAGGGGAGGGGCCGCCGCCCCTCCCCGAAGTCCTCCTAGGTGTTTAGAGCCCGATCTCGACGGCGTCGCCGTCGTTGTCGTTGCTCTGGTGGACCGTCACTCCGGTCTGGTTGATGGCCGTCGCGTTGCCGGTCACCATCGTGTTCTCGGCGTCGGTCGTGTTGCTCGAGACCGAGCTGTTGCCCGAGATCGAGGTCGCATCGCCGTCGACCGAGATGGCTCCACCGAGGGCGCCGGCTGCCGAGCCGCCGCCAGTGGCGCCGTCAGCGGCGACCTGGACCGAGACGTTCGTCTGGCCGCCCGCGACCTGGAGGTTCTCCCCAGTGTTCGCGTATGCGCCGTTGGCGTCACCGTAGACCTCGACGTTGTTGTGCTGAACGATGGCGCTCGCGTCGAGCTCTGGCCCGCTGATGATCACCGCACCGACCGCGTTGCCGTGGTTGACGTTCGCCTGCGTCGCAGTGACCTGGACGCTGTTGATCGCCTCCGCGAGGCCCGTGGTGAGGTTGTTGGAGACCGTCTGCAGGTTGGTGCTCGTCGCGACGTTGGCCGCGGCTGCATCGGCGTCGCCGCCGAACGCACCTGCACCCACGAGGGCGAGGGACAGCGCGCCGCCGCCCTGAGCACCCGCGAGAGCCAGCTGACCCGAGATGTTGGTCTGCGAGCCGCTCCACTGCGCGTTGTAACCAGAGTTGGCAACGGCGGTGTTGTAGGACCCGTCGACATAGACGTCGTTGGACTGGACGATGAAGCCAAGCCCTGCGCCTGCACCGACGAGCGCCGAGATGCCGACCGCGTTGGCCTGCACTTCGCCGTCACCGTCATTGGTGTTGCTCTGGTCCGCGATGACGGTCTCGAAGTTGTGCGCGCCAGCGACACCGGTGGTGGCGTCGTTGGTCACGGTCTGTGTGTTCGAGCTCGTCGCGGCATTCGCAGCCGCTGCAGCGGCGTCACCGCCGGCCGCACCGGCCACGAGACCGAGGCTCAACGCGTCACCCGAGCCGGCGAGTGCGACCCCGCCCTGGAGCGTCAGGTTGCCCTGACCATCAGTGCCCTGGACGTTGCTGCCCGAATCGGCGAACGCGTAGTTGCCGTCGGCCTCGCTGTAGATGCTGTTGGTCTGAACGATCACGCCGGCTCCGAGGCCGAAGAGATCGAGCGCGGCCACGCCTGCGGCCCAACCACTGTTGGTGTTCTCCTGCCCGTCGTCGATCCTGACGACGTTCTCGGCCAGAGATTGGCCCGTGAGCAGCGTGTTCCCGACGGTGCTGTCGTTGGCGCTGCCCGCGACGTTCGCCGCGAGTGCGGTGGCATCTCCGGCCCCCGCGAGTGCGAGAGCTCCGAGCGCCCCGGCCCAGCCGCCGCCGGCGAGAGCGCCCGCACCCTGGAAGGTGCCGTTGCCCTGGAAGCCGCCGATCTGGGTGTTGTACCCGGACGTCGCTTCGGCGTAGTTGTCATCGGCCTCCACGCCGAGGCTGTTGCTCTGGACGATCGCGCCGACGCTGATGCCGACGAACGCGCCGATCTCCAACGCGCCAGCGTTGCCGCTGTTGTCGTTGGTCTGGGTCGCGACGACGCCGACGAAGTTCTGCGCGGTGGCATCGCCAGTCGTGATGTCGTTGCTGACCATCTGGCCGTTCCCCGCGTCACTGCTGTTCGCAGCGATGGCGGTGCCATCGCCACCCAACGCGAGTGCGACACCGAACAGGCCCACGGACCCGGCCCACGCGCCACCTGCGCCCGCGCCCGCGAGCTGAAGGTTGCCGTTGAGCTGAGGACCGCTGTACTGCAAGTTGCCGCCCGTGTTCGCGTCAGCGACGTTCCACGAGGGATCGACTTCGATGGTGTTGTACTGGCCGATGAACGAGCCAGCGAACGAGAAGAACGAGCCGCCGGCGAGCGTGTACGCGTTGCCGGTGTTCGTGTTCGTCTGGTCGAACGGGTCCGCCGGAGTTGCCGGAGTGGACCCGGACGCCGGGCGGGCCGCCTGACCGACCAGCACCGTGTTGGCCGCAGTCGCGTCGCCCGTCGACGCGGTGTTCGAGACGTCCTGGAAGTTGCTGACGCCGTCTTCGCCGTCGTCGTGCGTGCTCACGTTGGCCGCTGCCGCGCTCGCGTCGCCGCCGGCCGCGATGCCGACGCCGAGCGAAAGAGCGACCGCCGGAGTTCCGGAGGCACCCGCGAGAGCAACCTGACCGGTTCCGTTGAACTGGCCTCCGCTGCCCTGCTCGTTGCCGCCGGAGTTGGCCCCCGCGCTTTCGCCGTCCGCGGTGACATAGGCGTTGTTCGACTGGTCGATGACGGACGCACCGCTACCGAACCCGATCGAGACGGCATTGCCACCGTTGGTGTTGGCCTGATCGCCGAACAGCGTCGCGGTGTTCCCCGCGACTGCGTTGCCCGTCGTGATCGAGTCGCTCAGGGTCAGGTCGTTGTCGGAGCTGGCGGAGTTCGCCGCCACCGCCGCTGCATCGGTGCCCGCCGCGACAGCGATGAGCAACCCGACCGCGAAGGCATCCATGGATTGTTCGTGGACCGCTCCCGACGAGACCGACAGGTCTACCTGCAAAGTCAGGTTGCCTTGCGGGTCGCTGCCGTTTGCGTTGTCGCCGGTGTTCGCCTGGGCGCCCGTGCATTCGCTCGGGCCCGACTCCCAGCTGCTGGGGACTTCCTCATAACAGCTCGGTGTTTGGCTCACCGACGCGTTGTTTGATTGGTCGATATCCGGTGCATCGTTGGCAAACGCAACGCCAGCGCCCCATGTAAGAGAGACGCTGGCGACCACGCCCGCCGCCAAGACCCGCCGCAAGTGGCGAGATCTGCCCATACGCGTTTCCTTTCAATCGCATCCCGCCACCGCCGCGCGGTGGCCCTCCACCAGACGTAGGAGACAACCCGAACAGACCGCCCATGCCGCGGGCCCCGCGCCCTCTACTACGCCTTCGGCAATCTGACTCCTTCGCTCTCCGTGGCGGAACTACGAGAAGGCCACGATTCGGCGACGCTTCTGCGATGGCTCGTGCAGTGGGTCACAAGCCCCGCGAGGTTTGGAAAATCCTTGGAAAACAAGGAAAATCCCGAGCGTGACGCCGGGCACCAATCGAAGCTGAACCAGAATTTCAGACAGCCACGATGCGTGACGCCGCGCGCCGATCGACCGCGACCGCTCGACGGCTGACCCGGCGGTCCGCCAGGCGGTAGCCCTGCCCTCGCACCGTGAGCACGAAGGGCGTGCGGTTCAACTCGCCCAGCTTGTTGCGCAGCCGGCGCACGTGGGCCTCGAGCCGCTTGTCGTCGAGCGCGGTCCTCGTACCCCAAAGTTGAGATTGAAGGTCAGACTTCGAGACGACTGCGCCCTTCGCGAGAACGAGCGCGACGAGGACCTTGAACTCGGTCGGCGTGATGGCAAGCGGCGTGCCTCCCCACCAAGCGAGGTGCATCGCGGGGTCGAGCTCGAGCGGGCCCCACGCGAGCGTCGACCGGCTTTCGAGCGGAGGCCGAATCCGAAGTCGCGTCGAGACCCGGGCCGCGACGTGGAGCGCGGACCACTCGTGCAAACCGAGGAGGAACGCGCCGGCGTCGAACAACCGGTCGGCGGGCTCGTCGCAGGGACCGAGCACGAGTGTGCCGGCGCCGACCTGCGCGCTGACGTCGCGAATGAGTGGCAACGGTGACCCGCTGACGACGCGCACGTCGATCACCGCGACGTTGCAGGAGATGCTGTCGGCCGTCCGTCGTCCGCCCTCTTCGTCGAACGCGAGGATGGGAATCAGGTCGAGGTCGGCCAGTGCGCGAGCGATGGCGCCGGCTTGCTCGTCGGATGGCGACACGACGAGCACGCGCCCCCTACGGAGCACCTCCGCCGCGCGAGTTGCACGATCCATCCACGAGGCCACCGAGACAACCTCCGCCCGAGCCCGAAGCCTTTGTGTACCACTCGACACAGGGTGGCGAAAGGGGTCGAAGGGACCCTTGTCGGCGCGAAAGTCGGGGAGTGGAGTGTGACGTCACCGTCACCGCGCGGCTCGTGCAGCCCCGAACCGGCGGGCTCGCCGAGCTCGCACCCCCGAGCGCAGCAGTGCGGCCACTTGTTCCTTGACGTCGTCGCCGAGCTTGCCGCCAGTCAGGTCGGTGAGCTCGAACGTGTCATCGACGACGCCATTGCGTGTCGAGATCTTCGCGGAGTGGACGCTTGCGCCCGCTGCCGCGAAGGCCGACGTGATCGCGTGCAGCAGACCAGGCCGATCGGTCGCAACCACCGAGCAGAGCGTGTGCCACGGGGAGGCGGCGTCATCCCACTCGACCGCCGCGTCTTCGATCGGTTCGGTCGACAGATCACGGGAAAGCGCAACCCGCGCTCGCTCGACGACCTCGTCGGCAAGCGGAGGCTCGGCCCGCTGCACTCCGAAGCTCGTCAGCGCCGACCCGTCGGGCCAGGTGCAGACGACGGCGTCCGCGATGTCGAAGCCGAGCTCGTTCAGCGCGCTCGCGGCACGCGACAGCAGACCGATGCGGTCGACCGCGACGAGCTCGATCCTCCAGCGCGCCGGGCCCTCGGGCACCACCGCCACCCTCACGTCGCTTCCGGTCACACGCGGTTCGCAAAGGGCGGCCTGCCGAGCAAGCGCCTCGGGCGTCTGCGACAGCACGTACGCACGCGGCGCGATCGCCAGGCGCGCCTTCACGTCGGGGTCGTCGGTGAGGCGCGCGGCGGCGTTGCGGCGCTGCTCGATCGTGTTGGTGGCCGATCGGCTGGTGAGCTCGGGATGCGCCAAGGCCGCCTCGACGAGCTCGCTGAGCGCGTCGAGCCGCGCTCGCTCGACCGAGTCGAGGTCCTCGGCGGCCAACGTGAGCAGGTCTTGCCGGCGCGCCTGTTCGAGTGATCCCAGATGGGCGGCGAGCTGCAACACCGTCTCCTCGGCCAACGCGTCGGGACGAAGCGCGGCCCGACGCAGCAAGCCGACATCGGCCACGAGCCCGGCAACCGCTTGCTCAGCGTTCGCACCGAGATCGAGACGTTGCATCACGCGACGCGCGAGCAGGACCGGTGGCTCCGACCCGCCGCTCGCGTCAACGATGACCGCAGCGAGCTCGACCCACTCGGGATGATCGACGGGCGGGCGACGTTCCGATTGCCACACCTCGAGCTCGCGGTGCACCGCGTCGAGGGTCGCCCAGTGCAGCGCGCCGAACGGATCGAGGTCGAGCGCGGAAGGCTCACGTCGCCGGATCGCGTCGCCGAGCTCGGGCAGCGCGCGATCGAGGAGCCCGGTGATCTGGAGGAACCGCCACGAGCGCGGACGACCCCGTGCGAGCAGCTCGAAGAACACGTCACGCGAGCTGCGGTCGAAGCGCAGCGGTGCCGGAGGCAGCTGCCCGAGCCATTCGACGAGCAGCTCCCCGGGTCGGTGCTCTTCGTCGAGCATGAGCGCGGCTTGCAGCCCGACTGCGAGCGCGTCGCCGATGGGGGGCGTGCCCGCGAGGTCGATGACACCCGATGACCCGCGGGTGTGGGTGAGCACGAGCCATCCCCCCTCGGGTCGGGGCATCTGCGGACCGACCGCGGGCGCCGAGGCTCGGCGCAGATTCTCGAGCCGCCACCGCAGCACCGGCGGAGTGAGGAGCGTCGAGAGGAGCACGACGAGCAGGATCGCCGCGTACTCGCGTTGCCCGATGATCGCCTGGCCGAGGCCGATCGTCGCGAAGATCAATCCGACCTCGCCGCGGGGCACCATCCCGATTCCGACGAGCAGTCGGTCGCCGGGAGCACCGAGCAGACCGGCGGCCGAAGCCAGCTTGCCCACGACCGCGATCACGAACAGCACCGCAGCGAGACCGAGCACCGACGGCTTCGCGAACTGGGCGACGTCGACGTCGATGCCGATCGTGAGGAAGAACACCGGGATGAAGAGATGTCCGACCGGCTGGAGCTCGCGCCGGATGCGATCGGACGAGCTGCTCCGACCCAACGCGAGGCCGGCGACGAATGCACCGACGATCGGAGCGAGCTTGGCGGCATCCGCGAGCTCGGCGATGGCGAGCGTGAACGCGAGCGCGATCGCGACGAGGGTGCCCGCAGACCGGCTGTGGCGCGCGATCCAGTCGAAGAAGCCGGGGACGAAGCGGATGCCGACGAACGCGGTCACCGCCAGGAACGCGACGGCGACGAACACGATCCCGAGCACGCCGAGCACCGACACCGACCCGGACGTCGCGAGGCGCACGACCACTGTGAGGATGACGAGCCCGATCACGTCGTCCGCGACGGCGGCGCCGAGCACGGTGCGCGACTCCACCATCGTCAGCGCTTTGAGGTCGCCGAGCACGCGCGCCGTGATGCCGACGCTCGTCGCGGTGAGCGCTGCGCCGACGAAGAGCGCCTCTTTGCCGGTCATCCCGATCGCGCTGCCGAACGCGGCACCACCGACGAACGGCACGATGACCCCGACGATCGCGACGGACATCGACGCGCGGCCGACGGCGGCCAGCTCGCTCAGCTCGAGCTCTGACCCCACCTCGAGCAACAGCAAGATCACGCCGATCTCACCGAGCACCCGCAGCACGTCGTTGTTGCTGACGAGGTCGAGGGCGGAGGGGCCGATGAGGACGCCGGCCAGGATCTCGCCGACCACCGCAGGGATGTTGATGCGCTCCATCAGCTCGGCGGCGACCTTCGCCGCGACGAGCACGATCAAGATGTCGAGCAGCGCATCGGTGACGCTCATCGAGTTCCCCCGGACATGAGGGTGGCCGGCACCGCGAGGCGCCGGCCACCCTCGAAACGACGTTGGGACTGACTGTTGCTAGGAGACCGCGTCCGCCGGCTCCAGAGTGGTGTCCGGAACGAGCTCGAACTCGTACGCGAGCACACCCATCTCGGGGATGTCCATGCCCTCGAGCTCGACCTCGGCGGTCGGCCTGATGCCGCCCTTCATCACCGCATTCTGGATCTTGAAGAAGAGGTATACGAACCCCATCATCACGGTGAAGATCGTCACGACGCCGATCGCCTGGGCGCCGAGCTGGCCCCATCCCTCGCCGCCATAGAGGATGCCCGTGACACCATGGGCGGCATCTGCATACGGCGTGCCGTTCCAACCCTGGCCGTACTGGCCGTCGGCGAAGATCCCGACTGCGAGCACACCGAAGGCGCCACAGACACCGTGCACCGAGATCGCGCCGACCGGGTCGTCGACCTTCGCCTTGCGCTCCCAGAACCAGACCGACTCCACGACGATCACACCGGCGATCGCCCCGATCACTGCCGCCGCCCAAGGCTGCACGAAGGCACAGGGGGCGGTGATGGCCACGAGGCCGGCGAGCATGCCGTTCGCCATCATCCCGGGGTCGGGCTTGCCGATGCGGCCCATCACCCAGAACATCGCGATCACGGCGCCGAAGGCTCCGGCGATCGCGGTGTTCGTCGCCACAACTGCGAACCGGATGTCTGCCACCGAGAGCGTCGAGGCGGCGTTGAACCCGAACCAGCCGAACAACAGGATGAACGTGCCGAGCATGGCCATCGGGATGTGGTGCGGCCCGAGTGCTCGCGGCTTCCCGTCTCTCCCGTACTTGCCGATGCGGGGACCGAGGACGATGGCGCCCGCAAGAGCGGCGGCGCCACCCATCGCGTGGACCACGCCGGATCCCGCGAAGTCGGTGTAGCCGAAGCCGAGGTGTGCACTCTTGCCCAAGCTCGCGAGCCAGCCGCCGCCCCACGTCCACGCACCGAAGAGCGGGTAGTAGATCGCGCCGCAGAACAGGCCCCAGCCGATGAACGCGTTCCACTTCCAGCGCTCGGCCATCGCCCCTGTCGGAATCGTCGCCGTGGTGTCCATGAAGGCGACCATGTAGAGGAAGAACGCCATCACACCGGCGGAGTACGCGCCCGAGCCGGTCAACGCGAAGTCACCCTTCCAGAGGAACACCCAGTTGCCGCTTCCGATGAGCGCGCTCCCGATCGGCTGGTCGTATCCGATCGAGGGCCACACCGATCCGCCGAACATGAAGGTGTATCCGACGAAGAAGAAGGCCACGAAGCCCAAGCCGAAGATCGCGAAGTTCGTGCTGACGACGTGGGCCGCATGCTTTGCGCGGCAGAAGCCCGTTTCGACCAGCGCGAAGCCCGCCTGCATGAAGATCACGAGCACCGCGCCGATCACGACCCACAGCAAGTTGACGTCGACCGCGGCTATCGGCTCTGGCACCGCGTCTTGGGCGAACGCCGGGGTCGCAGTGAAGAGCAGCGTTGCTCCCACCACCCCCGCGGCCGCTAGTCCGTACTTCCGCACTCGCATTGGCGCCTCCCGAGGCCGTGAAACTGACATCGGTGTGAACCTACGGACGGGCGGTTTCGCACCCGTGTGCCGAGCGTTACGCCTTTGTTGGGTCGGCGTTACGCCTCGCGTACGCTCGGCTGACTGAAATCTGTCGCCTCGAGCAGATAGCCCCGCGAGCGCACGGTCCGGATCACGAGGCCGAGCGGGGCGAGCCGGCGGCGCAGCCGGAGCACGTGCACGTCGAGCGCGTTGCGTCCCGGGGCGCCGTCGGGCCATCCGCTGCGCCCGAGCGCGTCACGACTCACGACCGCGCCGAACCGCTCGAGCAGCGCGTTCGTGATGCGGGCCTCGACGGGAGGGAGCGACACCCACACCGAGCCGACCCGGATCACCCCGTCGTCGTCGAGGGCGGGCGCAGTCGACCCCACCGCCTCGTAGCGCGCCTGGAGTGTCGCCACCCTCGCGTGGAGGTCGGCGTCGTCGGCGGGCACCCGGATCCAATCCTCGAGCTGATCGACGATGACCGGCGGTGCCTCCCCCGGATCGAGGAGCAGCAGCCGCGGAACCCCTTCTTCGGCGAGCCGATCCCTACGGATCTGCTCGGCCGGCCATCGCACCAAGGTCACGTCCATCCCCTCGGGACGCTACGGCGACGACGTTTCGCGCCTGTTTCGTGCCGATGAAGGCAAGTCGTCCGCGATGCCCGGCCTGCGGCCTCGATGCACAGGCTCCTTCGCCTCAATATGATGCGCCGCCATGGCAATCAGGCAGGCGTATCTCGACCACCTGGCGCGCGTTCCGCTGTTCGCAACCTGCTCCACCAAGGACCTCCAGAAGATCGCAAAGGCGTCAGACGAGATCGCCGTGAAGGCCGGCACCACGCTGGTCGACCAAGGCCAACAGGGCCGTGAGGCATTCATCGTCGTCGACGGCACCGCGGCGGTGAAGCGCAACGGACGCAAGATCACGACGCTCGGTCCTGGAGCGGTGATCGGCGAGCTGTCGTTGCTCGACCGGGGGCCCCGTACCGCGACGGTCACGGCCGACACCGACATGACCGTCTTGGTCATCGACCAGCGAAACTTCGCGGGTGTCATCGACCAGGTCCCCGCGCTGGCTCACAAGCTGCTCGCCACACTTGCGGGCCGCATCCGCGACCTCGACCGCGCCAACTACGGCTGACACCCGGCTGGTCAGGCTCGGGTGTGACCGAGCCGCCGTTGTAGGTTGCGCGTGATGGCTACGTCGACCACCGAGCGACCCGCGCCTGTCGCCGCCGCAGCGCGGCGCTTCCGACCGTCCGACGTGGTGCTCGCCATATGGGTCGGATTCGCGATCGTGACGATCGTCTCCGGGATCACCGGGGTCATCTTCGAGTTCCACGACGACTCCGCGGTGTCCCGCGAGGTCTTCGGGGGCATCCCCAGCCCACTGCGACTCGCGTTCTACGTCGTCACCCCGCTGCTCATCGTCGCCGCCGGATTCCTCTTCTGGGAGCGTGTCCGCAACTACGAGCGTGGCGCACCCGATCGACGCGCCACCACCACGAAGAACGTCGGGCGGCGCCTCCGCGACTTTCGCGCCGGCATGTACATGCAGACGCTGCTGCGAGACCCCGCGGCGGGCGTCATGCACTCGATGATGTACTTCGGCTTCCTCATCTTGTTCGGTGTCACGACGGTGCTCGAGATCGACCACCAGATGCCCGAGAGCGCGAAGTTCCTCCACGGCGGCGTGTATCAAGGCTTTGCCGCGGTGGGCGACGCCGCGGGCATCGTGTTCCTCGTCGGCATCTGCTGGGCTGTCCTCCGCCGCTACGTGCAGCGGCCCTATCGCATCCGCATCAAGACAAAGCCCGAGCACGCGGTAATCCTCGGGATGTTCTTCGTGCTCGCGATCACCGGGTTCGCGACCGAGATGGTGCGAATCGCGCTCGAAGGACGGCCCGCTTTCGAGAAGTGGTCGTTCATCGGGTATCCGCTCTCGGCACTCGTCGACTCCGCCGCGCCGTCGACGCTCAACACGTGGCACCAGGTGCTGTGGTGCGTGCACGTCGCGGCGTTCCTCACCTTCCTCTTGGTGTTGCCCATCACGATGCTGCGGCACATGTTCACGTCGCCGCTGAACATGTACCTGCGCGACCGCGACCGCCCCAAGGGCGCGATGCGAGCGATGCCGAACCTCACCGAGACCGAGCTCGAGACGTTCGGTGCTGCCACGGTCGAAGACTTCACCTGGAAGCAGCTTCTCGACACCGATGCCTGCACGATGTGCGGACGCTGCACGTCGGTGTGCCCCGCGCACGCGACGGGCAAGCCGCTCGATCCGCGTGAGATCGTGCTGAAGACCGGCGAGGTCATGGCCGCGACGGGCAACCCGCCGGTGCCGCCACCGATCGGGGTCGATCCCGAGATCACGATCTCTGCCGACTCGCTCTTCGAGCGCATCACCGCCGAGGAGATCTGGTCGTGCACGTCGTGCAAGGCGTGCGACGAGATCTGCCCGGTGAACATCGAGATCCTCGACAAGATCCTCGACATGCGGCGCTACCTGTCGCTGATGGAGTCGAACTTCCCCACCGAGCTCGGGAACGCGTACCGGTCGATGGAGAACCAGAGCAACCCGTGGGGGATGAACCAGGGTGAGCGCGCGGACTGGGCGCGGGGCCTCGACGACGTCGTGATCGTGGACGGCTCCGAGGCGCTCGACCACGAATACCTCTACTGGGTGGGATGCGCGGGCTCGTTCGACGACAAGAACCGCAAAGTCACCCAAGCGGTGGCCAAGCTGCTCAAGCGGGCGGGCATCGACTTCGCCATCCTCGGCCCGTCCGAGCTGTGCACCGGCGACCCCGCCCGGCGATCGGGCAACGAATACCTCTTCCAGATGCTCGCCATGCAGAACGTCGAGGTGCTCAACGGCATGGGCGTCCGCAAGATCGTCACCCAGTGCCCGCATTGCTTCAACACGCTGCTGAACGAGTACCCACAGCTCGGTGGGCACTACGAGGTGCTGCACCACAGCCAGCTCCTGGAGTGGTGCATCCAGACCGGGCGGCTCGACCTGTCGAACGCCCGCCTCGAAGAGCGGATCACATACCACGACTCCTGCTACCTCGGCCGCCACAACGACATCTACCTCGCGCCCCGCAAGGTGCTCGGCTCGCTGAAGGGCATCGAGATCGTCGAGATGGGCCGCAACGGCACCAAGGGGATGTGCTGCGGCGCCGGCGGCGCGCGGATGTGGATGGAAGAGAGCATCGGGAAGAAGGTGAACGACGAGCGCGCGCAGGAAGCGATCGCGACGGGAGCAACGAGAGTCGCCACTGCGTGCCCGTTCTGTTACATCATGTTGGACGACGGCGTGAAGGGCGCTGGACGCGACGAGAGCGAAGTACGCGTCGCGGACATCTCGATGCACTTGCTCGAAGCGATCGAGCGGGGCGAGCAGGAGGCTGCTGGTGCCCTTGAGACGGTCCAAGACTGACGCCAACCACGGGCGGCCGCCCCCGCGGCCGTGGCACATCCTCGTCGTTGCCGACGACCCCGACGGAGCCGAGCTCCTCGTACGGCTGCTGGCCCGCGCCGGCCACGAGGTGAGCTCGGCTCCCGCCCAGCAGGCCGTTCTGGTGTCGCTGACTCGCAGGGCCGTGCAGTGCGTCGTCCTCGACCTGACCGTCGCGGGCGCCGGCGGGAACCTCAAGGTGCTCGACGCCATCCGCACCAACCCCGACGATCGGGTGTCGGGAGCGCGCGTGGTGCTCTGCTCGCCGGGCGGCACGAACCGTCTCTTCGCGTGGGAGTCGGGCGTCGACGGGTTCCTGGCCGGGCCGTTCCACATCGACGAGCTGCTCGCCGAGATCCAGGAGATCGTCGAGCGCCCCGAGAGCGAGCGTCGCAGTCATCGCCGCACCGAACGCGACCGTGCCCGCGACGGCGGCCGCCGAGATCCCACCAAGGCACCCGGCGTCGTCCGCTGAGCGAAGCGCTCGCCCTCGCCGCGCTCGCCGCGGCGATCCTCGGAGTGGTCTCGCAGCGCTGGTCGTTCGCGATCGTCGCAGTCGCGTTCGCCGTCGTCGCCGCGCTCGTCGCGAGCCCAGGTCCCGAACACGAGACGCTTCGCAACGGGCTCGTGGTCGTCGTCTTCCTCCAGGCGATGCTGCTGATCGCCTCGGCTGCGGAGCGCAGCGGGCTGCTGACGTGGATCGCCCAACACGCGGCCCGGCTCGCGCATCGGCCCAGCGCGTTGCTGCTCGCGACGTTCGGCGCGGGTGTGCTCATCACGATCACGCTGAACCTCGATACGACGGCGGTGCTCTTCACGCCGCTCGCGATCGCCATCGGCAAGGCCGCCGGACAGCGCACGGCGCCATTCGCCCTCAGCGCGGTGCTCGCAGCGAACTTCGGATCGGTGCTGCTGCCCTCGTCGAACCTCACGAACCTCGTCATCTGGCGCGAGACAGGGGTGACCTTCGCCGAGTTCGCCCGCACGATGGCGCCCATCGCTGCGGTCGCGATCGCGGTGACCGCAGCCGCTCTTCATCTGGCCACACGGCGGTCACTGGTCCCGACCATCAAGCCGGTCGAGGAAGTCGCGCTCCACGATCAACGTCTGGCCGTCGTGAGCGGCGCAACGGTCGTCGGGCTGATGGTCGCCTTGCTGGTCGGCGCTCCCGTCGTGCCCGCCTCGCTGATCGGGGCGGCCCTCGTCGTGCTGGCGCGCCCGGCGACGCTGAGGCAGGCACGTCTCTCCTCCGCTGCTCGGGTCGCTGCTGGCCCTCTTCGGCGCGGCCGCCGTGCTCGGTGCGTCCCCGTCAGTGCAGCGACTGCTGGGCCATCTCGACACTGCGCCGCGTGTCGCGATCGCCGGAACGATCGGATCGGCGGTGACGACGAACCTGGCGACGGTTGCCGTCTTGGCCCCCGTCGCGGTGAGCCGAACCCTCACGCGCGCGCTCGTCACGGGTGTCGACCTCGGAGTCGGGCTCACGCCCATCGGGTCGTTGGCGACGGTCCTCTGGCGGGACGCGGCCCGGCGGGCGGGCGAGCCGGTGCCGATGCGGAGCTACCTCGTGATCGGCGTGCCGCTGAGCATCGTCCTGGTCATTGTCGGGACGGCGATGGCATGACCAGGCGTCCCGTAAAGTGAGCGGCCTCGCGGGCGTAGTTCAGCGGCAGAACATCAGCTTCCCAAGCTGAGAACGCGAGTTCGATTCTCGTCGCCCGCTCTCATACCTCCGTGAGCAAATCCGTCGGCAACCTCCGTGGTGGTCATCAGCAGCAGCGCGCCTCGGCCTCCGGCACCGATGCGCAGCAGAGCGAGTCTTCGACCGTGTCGTCGGCCTTCATGCTGCTGTGCCCAAAGGTGTCGCTGTCCTCGAGGACGGCGTAGATCTCCCACGCGCCATCGGGGCCATCGACCCACACCTTGTCCTGCTTCGCGAAGCAACACGTGCCCGACTCTTCGACCGAGTCGACACCTTCGTCGGTCAAGCGGCGCTGATGCGTCCACACCGCGTCGCTGTCCTCGACCTCGACACCGAGGTGGTTGAGGCGCGCGTCGGCGTCGGGCTTCTCGAACAGGACGAGCTTGAGGGGCGGGTCGGCGATCGCGAAGTTTGCGTAGCCGGGCTTGCGCTTGTGGGGCTGGGTCGCGAAGAGCTTGGCGTAGAACTCGACGGCCTCGTCGATGTTCGGGACGTTGAGGGCGAGCTGGACTCTGGACACGATTTCTCCTCGGGCTTGGTAACCTATCGACATGCGTCAATCTATCGATGATCATCGATGAGTGCAAGGGGTTCGATGAAGAAAGTCGCCACCATCGAAGCGTGCTGTGCACCGCTCCTGTCAGCGCCGCTCGACGACGCAGACGCCGACGAGCTGGCGGCGGCGTTCAAGGCGCTCGCCGATCCCGTTCGCCTCCGGTTGCTGTCGCTGATCGCGGCTGCGCCGGAAGGCACCGCGTGCAGTTGCGACCTCGAGGAGCCCGTGCGCAAGAGCCAGCCCACTGTGTCGCATCACTTATCGCTCCTCGCGGACGCTGGGCTGATCACGAAAGAGAGGGTCGGACGGTGGGTCAACTGCACTGTCGTGCCCGAACGCTTGGCGCAGCTGCGCGCCGTCCTGGGAGCCTGAACCGGCCGGCGAGGCTTGCGCCACACTTCCTAATCAACCAAGATCGATAATGATGCAAGTTGATGCAGATCCGCTCGACGTGGTCAAGGCGTTGGGCGAACCACTGCGGTGGCGCATCGTCGAGCTGCTCGCCGCCGAAGAGCTTTGCGTGTGTCATCTCGTAGAGGAGCTGGACATCGTCCAGCCGCTCGTGAGCCACCACTTGAAGGTGCTCCGGGAGGCGGGGCTGGTCGAGTCGGAGCGGTTCCGGTACTGGACCTACTACCGGCTGCGCACCGAGACGGTGGCGGACATCGCGCGCTCGTTGGGACGCCTCGCCGAGCAAGCGCCGACGGGAAGCGAACGGCGACGACCGTGCTGCTGAGCCGATGACCATGACGCTGGCACGCAAAGCCACGGCCGAGGGCGTCGGCACCGCATTCCTCGCCGCCGTGGTGGTCGGGTCGGGGATCTTCGCCCAGCGCCTCTCACCGGGCGACGTCGGGTTGCAGCTGCTCGAGAACTCCACCGCAACGGCCGCCGGACTCGTTGCTCTCATCCTGGCGTTCGGCTCGGTATCCGGTGCCCACTTCAACCCTGTCGTCTCACTCGCCGACCGCATCTTCGGCGGGCTCTCGACGAAAGAGTTCGCGGCCTACGTCCCCGCGCAGATCACCGGAGCCTGCGTTGGCGTGATCATCGCCAACGTGATGTTCGATCTCGACGCAGTCACGGTGTCCACGCAGGCGCGCGACGCGAGTGGGGTGCTGCTCGGCGAGGTGATCGCTACCTTCGGTCTTCTCGTGGTGATTCTCGGCGTCGTGCGCTCGGGGCGTGTCGCCGCCGCACCCTTCGCGGTCGCCGGATACATCGCCGCGGCGTACTGGTTCACCTCCTCCACCAGCTTCGCGAACCCGGCAGTCACCATCGGCCGGACCCTCACCGACACCTTCGCGGGCATCGAGCCCTCCTCGGCCGTGTGGTTCATCGCCGCGCAGCTCGTCGGCGCACTCCTCGCAGTCGCGCTCGCCCGCTTCCTGTTCCCCGGCACCCCTGCCCTCGACGTTGTCGTTCCTCACGAGCACGCTGAGGCCACCTGAAAGGAAACACCCAATGCCGTCAATGGAAGAACTCCAGCTGGATCAGCGCCTCGCGCTGCGCTCGGCGGCTGCCAACCTCCGTCACGAGTTCGAAGGCATCTTCGGCACCGAAACGATCGAGCGTTTCCTTGCTACCAGCTACGACCAGTTCGCAGCCGACGCGCGCGTCGTGTCGTTCCTACCCCTGATGGCTGAGCGGTTTGCCCGTCAGCGTCTCAAGGCTCTGGCGAAGGTCGAAGGCAAGGCGACCGACGGCGTTCCGACGGTGCTCTTTCTCTGCGTCCACAACGCCGGCCGTTCGCAGATGGCTCTCGGTTGGTTCAACCACCTCGCCGGAGATCGCGCCGTCGCATGGTCCGGCGGTTCCGAGCCAGGCAAGGAGGTCAACTCGTCGGCGATCCTCGCCATGGAAGAGGTCGGCATCGACATCGCCCAGGAGTTTCCCAAGCCCTGGACCGACGAGATCGTCCAAGCCGCCGACGTGGTGGTCACGATGGGCTGCGGAGACGCGTGCCCGCTCTTCCCCGGCAAGCGTTACGAGGACTGGGAGCTTCCCGACCCGGCCGGCCTGGACCTCGATGCCGTGCGACCGATCCGCGACGCGATCGAGCAGCGAGTCCGCGGGCTACTTCACTCGCTCGGCGTCGAGGCAACCTGAACGCCACGGTCGAAGCGCCCGATGTCTTCCGCCGACGCAATAGCGTCGGTGTCCTACCGCGCTGCTTAGAAAGGCGGTGGCCCGTGGCTGAACGTTCCGACATCGAAGACGCCGTCCGCCGTCGTTACGCAGCCGCAGCAACGGCCGCTTCGTCGTGCTGTCCGGCCGCGGGAGAATTCGGGGCGGAGGGAAACGAGGTTTACGGCGCAGCACGGTACGACCAGGGCGAGCTCGACGGGCTCCCGGCCGAAGCTTTGGCGGCGAGCATCGGCTGTGCCAACCCAGTGGCGCTCGCTGATCTGACGCCGGGCGAAACGGTGCTCGACCTTGGCGCGGGCGGTGGCATCGACGTGTTGCTCTCTGCTCGAAGGGTCGGCCCAGCTGGGAAGGCCTACGGCGTGGACATGACCGACGAGATGCTGGAGCTGGCACGCGCCAACCAGCAGCGCTCCGGAATCACCAACGCCGAGTTCCTGCACGGCTACATCGAACACGTCCCGCTGCCAGACGCTTCGGTCGACGTCATCGTCTCGAACTGCGTCATCAACCTGTCGCCCGACAAGCCCGCCGTGTTCGCCGAAGCTCGCCGGCTCCTTCGTCCCGGTGGACGCCTCGCGGTCGCCGATGTCGTAGCCGACACCACCGTCGACGCGACTCGCCGAGACGACCTGACGGCGTGGACGGATTGCATCGCCGGTGCCGTCACTCGCGACGAGTATCGCTCGATGCTCGCGGCCGCCGGCTTCGTCACAGTCCGCATCGACGACAGCCATGCTGTCGCGGACGGTTTCACCTCCGTGATTGTTCGCGCCGCCACGCCCACCTGAGATCTCTGGCTGTCCGAGGTGGTGCGCGACCCCGCGCTCTATTCGGTGGCTTCGTGCGCCGGTCGCGACGGGAGATGTGCGCAGCAGCACTCGGGGTACCGCTCGCACGGGGTTACGACGACGCCACGGTCGACGAGGCAGCCGCAGTCAGCGCACTCGATCACCATGGCCTCGAGCGTACGACCATCAGACCAGTCGGCCGCAGCCCGCGGATCGTTGGGGCACGAATCCACCGACCGAGACTGACGTATCGTGGCGACGTGCAGTGCTCGTGCTGCGGCGAAGACCGTGACGAGTCGATGGTGGCCGAACTCCAGTGCCACTCCGAAGTACGGCTCTGCCGGGTGTGTATCGGCTGGCTGTTGCCACGGGCCGGTGGCCTGGTCGTCACGCCCACGCTCCCCGTGAAGTGACATGGACGAAGCGGTGGGCTTCTACGAGGCAGCAGGCTTCGAGGTCCGGCGATACGACGAGGGCTTCGCATTCGTCTCCCGCGACGACCAGAGCACCTTCGATCTCGACCTTGCGCCGCACATCGATCCGGCCGCGAACGGCGCCGGCTGTTACATCATCATCGGCGGCGTCGATGAGTGGCACTCGAAGCTCGCAGCGGCGGGACTCGACGTAACCGCGGTCGAGGACAAGCCGTGGGGGATGCACGAGTTCACCCTCACCGACCCTTCTGGCAATCACGTCCGGATCGGTGAGTCTGTTCCGTAGCCGCCGAAGGGAAGGTCCGATGAGCAAGACGATGGTTGACACCGGCGAGAAGGAACCTCCGGACCCAACCGTCTGCTGGTGTTGCGGCCGTGCCAGTGGCGACCACACGGCGGGCTTCGTGCAGCTGCACAGCCACTCTGAGGTGAGGATCTGTTTCGACTGCGTCGATTGGCTCGACCAAGCCCGCCGGCGCAAGATCGACGCGGTCGAGCGTCATTGGCGCGCCGTCAAGCGATACAACCGCCCATCGTTCGGCGAACGACTCCGCAGCATCTATCCCGGCAAGCGCTGCGGGCAGCCCATCCGATGACCGTCGACCGGCGCCGCTGACTCGCGCGGCCCTCACGGGTGCGTCGACAGCGCGGTTGGACCCCCTTTCTCACATGCGCGGGGCCGAACCGCAGGCGAAGGGCCACGACCGGGCCTCGCGGTGCGTGCGCTGCCCATCGGGTGACTCCATCGTGCAAGGGGGTTGTGTCGGTTGCTCGTGGCAGTCGCTTCAGCGAGGGCTACGACGGCACGACGACGCTCAGCAGCCTCGTCAGACCCACGCGCCACACGCCGAAGAGTCGAGCTCCGGTCCGAAGCTGCCTCAGGGACGTCCGACGCAAGCCCCTACGGTGAAGAAGTGTCGGTGGTCAGGACGCTCCTGCTGTTCGCGTTGGCTGCCGTGGCGGAGATCGGGGGCGCGTGGCTGGTGTGGCAAGGCACCCGCGAGCACCGTGGCGTGGCGTTCATCGGCGCCGGGATCGCCGCGCTTGCCGCCTACGGGTTCGTCGCAACCCTTCAGGATGACAACAACTTCGGGCGCATCCTCGCTGCCTACGGCGGCATCTTCGTCGCCGGATCCTTGGCGTGGGGGATGGTCGCTGACGGATTCCGACCGGACCGCTTCGACGTGATCGGCGCCGTCATCTGCCTTACTGGTGTCGGGGTCATCATGTTCGCCCCACGCTGAATTTCGCTCCGCCCTTGACCTTCAACTCGGGTCGAACCTTTACGGTGGGTTCGTGAGCACCTACACGATCGGAGAGACGGCAGAGCGCAGCGGCTTCAGCGCCTCCGCCCTCCGCTACTACGAAGGCATCGGCCTCGTGCACCCCTCGACGCGCACCGAAGCCGGATACCGCCTCTACGACGACGACACCCTCGCCCGTCTGGCGTTCATCGCGAGGGCCAAGCAGCTCGGCTGCTCCCTCGACGAGATCACCGACCTCGTCGGCATCTGGGACGGAGAACGCTGCGGCCCGGTCCAGAAGCGATTCCACGACCTCGTCACCACCAAGCTCGCCGACGCCCAACGCCAGATCGCCGAACTCAACGCCCTGTCCGACCAACTCCGACACGCGGCCGCCCAGCTCGCCGGCCCCGCCATCGACGGCCCATGCAACGAAGACTGCGCTTGCCTCGTCCTCGATGGCGCCCTCACTCCCATCGCTCTCACCACAAGGGCCCTTCTATGACCAAGACCAAGAGCGGCAACGACGGCGTCAAGATCGTCGGCCTCGCGGCCGCGGCCTGCCTCGCGTGCTGCGCCGGACCGATCCTCGCGTTCCTGGGCGCGCTCAGCCTCGCCGGGATCGCGAGCACCTGGCTCATCGGCGGCGCCGGCCTCCTCATCGCGGCTGGAGCCGCCATCGCGTTCCTTCTCGTGCGCAGCCACCGCCAACAGGTCGCCTGCGGCGTCACGCCCGACGGCCCGGTCCTCGTCGAACTCACCGAACGCGCTGTCCGACCGTGACCCGTACCCGCGCCGCCCGAGCCGCGGCCGTCCTGTTCATCGCCACCGCTGCCCTGTTCGTCATCGGGGCCTCCACTGAGCCTGGCCACAACGAGACCACCGAAGCGACCCACGTCACCGACACTCATGACGAAGCCACCGAAGGCGAAGCCGCCCACAACGAGGTCACCGAGTCCAGCGAAACGGCGCAAAGCGAAGAGGACGAGAACGAGACCGTGCTCGGCATCGACATCGAGTCCCCTGCGGCCGGTCACCCTCGCCGTGATCGTGTCGCTCGCCCTCGCCGCCGGCATGTGGTTCCGACCGCTGCGCGCCGTCGCCCTCGCCGCCGTCGTGTTCGCTGCGCTCTTCACCGTCTTCGACATCGCCGAAGTCCTCCACCAACTCGACGAGAACCGCACCGGCTACGCCGTCCTCGCCGCCGTGCTCGCCGCTGGCCACGTCCTCGCCGCCGGCGCGTCGGCCATCGTCGCCCGAACCACACCCGCAGTCAGGAGCACCCCGTGAACCCCACCCCCATCTATGACGCCACCGCCCCCATCGCTTGCACCGCCAGCAGCGAGGAGATCCCCGCACGCATCGAACAAGTCGAACGGATGCGCACCAGTCTCGACCGGCTCGAACGCACCCCCGACGGCCTCCTGCTGTACTTCCCGAACCGCCCCGACATCGAGGCCGAACTCCGGACGTTCACCGTCGACGAGAAGCGCTGCTGCAGCTTCTGGGGCTTCGACATCGACACGCGCGCCGACCGGCTCACCCTCCGCTGGGACGGACCACCCGAAGTCGAGGACTTCTTCGAACAACTAGTCGGGTTCTTCGAAGGCGACGAACCGCTCACCGCCATCAGCGGTCTCGTCTAGTCGCGCCACGCGGGTCGGACCCGAACGAACGGCCGCGCATCCCCGTCCACTCGATGTCTCCGTCTCCGCTGAGGACCCGCTTCATACCGTCGATGTCGAGCACGCGTTTGAGTCAGAGTCGGCCATGTCCGCGCTGGTGGGCGCGAGACAACTTTCGTCGAGGGTCAACCTCGAGAAACCATCGACGTTCTTGCAATGACAGAACAATCGCGAGGAGAGCCGCGTAGAGCAATTCCTGACGCGGTCAGAAGGTGACGTGCTCGTCGATGATGTCGTCTTCGATTTGCTCGTCACACCCAAGGTCGTCGGCGCACTCCTGGCTCGCTCGGCGTCAGGCAACCCGAGCGCCACGGTCGGAGCCGACGGAAGCCCCGACCCTTCCGGATGGTGAGTGCGGCGAGGTCGGGGCTTCCGAGTCGAGCGCCAAGGGCCCACACCACTTCAGTTGGGGCGAAGGAGGGCTGAACCCTTGGACCCGGACAAAGTTTGCCCCGCGTTGGCACCGGGCCGCTAGCGAAACACCAGGGCTCCAGCCGGCGTTCACTCGTGATTCACCCGGCAGCACTTCGGTCGTGGGCGCGCGCGGAGCCACGAGCTCGTCAAGATCATTCGCAGCGCGAACTGACTTCACCGTTCTGTCGCCCGCTCTCACTGCTCTCGCTGCGCCTCGTACGCGGCGAGCGCGGCGCTGACGCTCGCATGGACTCGCCCGGACGTCGACCAGTGCTGCCATGCCGGCGTGCGCTGCAGGACCGTCGAGGCACGAGACGGGAGTGCGGCAACCCACAACGTCACGCCCTGCGCCTCGAGCTGTCCGTTCATCTCCGCGAACACGTCCATGACGGTCACACTTGTCGTGGCCGTACCGCCGACGTCGATCAGCAGCACCTGCGGCTTCGGATCACGCTCGGCGACGCGGCGCAAGATCTCGGTCTGCAAGTTGTGCACGTTCATCGTGTACATCATCCCCTCGATGCGCAGCACGAGCAGGCCTGAGACGGGCGTGTCACCGTCACGAAGGGGCTCGAGCTCACCTCCCGAAGCCGGTCGCTGCAGCTCGATGACGACGGGATGGTTGATCGCACGGAGCACCAGATAGAAGGTCATCGCGACGCCCACAGCGACGCCGACCAAGAGGTTCGCGACCAGCGCCGCAAGCGCCGTCGCCACCGCAACGGTGAACTCGACGCGATCGATCCGCCACACACGTGCGAGCGCCTTGAAGTCGATCAGCCCCGCGATCGCGACGAGCACGATCGCTCCGAGCGTTGCCTGCGGAAGATCGCTCAAGACGGGCGCGAGGAAGAGCGCGACGACGACAGCAAGGCCCGCGGTGACGAGCTCGCTCACCTGGCTCGCCGCGCCGGCGTTCACGTTGACGAGGGTTTGCGAGAAGCCGCCCGCTGCTGGCACGGTCTGGAAGAACGAGCCCGCGATCGATGCCGCGCCGACTGCCACGAACTCCTGCCTGTTGTCGAGCGTCGGATCAGTCATCAAGCGGGTGCTCCTGGCGACGGTCGCGCTCTCGAGAAAAGCGAGGAGTGCGATCGCGAAGGCGTAGGGCAACAGATCGCTGAAATGCGCGAGCCCGGGGATCTGCGGGATCGGAAGTCCGCTCGGCACCTTCTGGATCACCGCGACCCCGTGGTCCTCGATGTCGGAGAACGCCACCAGGCTGATTCCGACAGCGAGCGCGATCAGCGGGCCCGGGATGCGGGGCGCCCACTTCCTCAACGCGACGAGGCCGCCCACGGTGCCGATCGACAAGAGCAGAGTCGCGGCGTTGGCGTCGTCGAGATGACGGATCGCGTTGCCGATGTCGTGGAAGAAGCCGCTCTCGTCGGGCGGTGCGATGCCGAGCAGCTTCGGCAGCTGGCTGGCGGCGATCGTCAACCCGACACCGACCTTGAGCCCGATGACCACCGGCTCGCTCGCGGCGTCGACGAGGAAGCCGAGCCGCAGCACGGCCGCGATCAGCAGGATCACGCCGACCATCAGCGTGAGCGTTGCGGCCGCGGCGATGAGGTCGTCCTGGCTCTGCGCGCCCGTCGACACCAACGCCACGCCGGTCAACGCGACGATCGTCGAGGTCGTGCTGATGCTCATGCGGCGTGATCCGCCGAGGAGCGCGTACACGACCATCGGCACCATGCAGGTGTAGAGGCCGATCTCGACCGGCAGACCCGCGACGGTGGCGTAGGCCATCGCCTGTGGGATCACGACTGCGCCAGCGGTGACCCCGGCGAGCAGATCCTTCGGGAGCCACGTCCGCTCGTAGGTGCGCAGCCAACCGAGCGCGGGCACGACGCGCTCGGTCACCGACGCCATCGCTCTGTTCTACTCGTCGTTCGAATCAGGGTCCCCGCTTCGACCGTGCTTCCAATACCCGCGGACGGTCGCCGCGGAGCGAGGCACACGCCGCTCGTCGAACAGATGGCGGCGTATCTGCTGCATCGCCGCCGCCTCCCCTGCCGCCCAGATCCGCGCCCCGTCCGGGATCGTGGCCGATCGCACTGCCGCGACGAGCGCTGCGCCAGGAGGAGCGTCGGCACTCTGAAGATGCCAAGCGACCTCAATGGAGTCGCTGGTCCGAAGCGGAAGCACCGCGTCAGCCTGCGCGATCTCGATGTGCACCTCCACAGCGACGTCGGTGGGAAGCGCGCGCGGCATCCACTCGAGCAGCTGTGCGATCGCAGGCAGCGCGGTCTCGTCGCCCACCAGCACGAAGTGATGCGCCGCTGGATCGAGGTGATAGCCCCGACCTGGCCCGGAAAGGGCCGCCGGGGTGCCCGGCTTCGCAGCGCTCGCCCAGCGCGATGCCGCGCCGCCGGCGTGCACGACGATCTCGACGACGAGCTCGCTCGTCGCGTCGTCGAGGTGCCGCGGAGTGAGCGTTCGGATCACCGGCCGGTGCCCGTTCGGCAGGAGGAACTCGTTGCCGGTCCACGTGGGCATCTCCAGCTCGTCGCGCGTCGGCAAGAGCAGGCGGACGCTCGCCGCCGGCTCGAGGAGCGCGAAGTCCGAGAGCTCCGAACCGCCGAGCACCACTCGGATCATGCGCGGCGTGAGCGCCTCGCTCCTCCGCACGATCACCCGGCGGAACCTCGGCGGCTCTCGCCGAACCCGTTCGCCGGACGCCACGCGGGCACGTTAAGGCAGGCTGGTGCTCATGGACATGCCCCGCCGCCCGCTCGGCTCCTCGGAGCTCGAGGTCAGCCGTCTGTCACTGGGATCGTGGCGGACGTTCGAGCGCATCTCGAAGGACGCCGGCCTCGAGGTGATGCGGGCGGCCCGCGAGGCCGGCATCAACTTCCTCGACGACGCTCGCTACAACGACGAGACCGGAAAGGCGCCGATCCCGACCGGCTACTCCGAGGTGCTGTTCGGTGAGCTGTTCCGCGCCGCAGGGTGGCAGCGTGACGAGACGATCGTGTGCAACAAGCTCTGGTGGGAGTTCTGGCCCGACCAGAGCGCCGCCGAGGAGCTCGACGGGTCGCTCGGTCGCATGGGACTCGACCACATCGACGTCATCTACGCCAACGTGCCCCCCGACGGACTGCCGCTCGAGCAGATGGTGCACGACGTTGCTGGCCTCATCGCGGCGGGAAAGGCCCGCGCGTGGGCCATCGTGAACTGGCCCGCGGACCAGCTCCTCGCGCTGTCACGCGCCGCGCGTCGTGAGGACGTGCCGCAGCCCATCTGCGCGCAGCTCGCCTACAGCCTCGTCCACCGCTCGCCGGTCGAAGACGACGACATGCGCACCGCGCTCGAGGCGTGTGGCGCACCCGTCGTCGCGTCCTACGTGCTGGCAGGCGGCGTGCTCAGCGGCAAGTACGACGCTCGACCCCGCGGCGGGCCGGGCCGCGGGCGCGCTCGACCAGCCGATGTACGCCGCCGCCGCGACCGCCGCCCGTTCGCTCGCTCAGCTCGCCGAGCGACTCGAGACGACTCCGGCCGCGCTTGCCGTGGCCTTCGCGCTGCAGAACCGCGCCGTCGCGACGGTGCTCTTCGGTGCGACCAAGCCGGCGCAGATCGAGCAGAACGTCGCTGCGCTCGAGCTCGAGGCGCGCCTCACCGCTGCCGACCGTGCCGAGCTCATTGCGATCGGGACCTGAGCGTCAGTGGACGGCGTCCGGATCATGGCTCGGCAGCCAGCCCGTGACCATGTACCTCACCCGCTCGCCGATGTTCACGCCGTGATCACCGATCCGCTCGTAGAAGCGAGCGACCAGCGCGAGCTGCACAGCGACGAGCAGCTCGATCTGCTCGGCCGCGTGACACTCGAATATCTGCGCGATGAACTCGACCTGCAGCCGGTCGAGGAGATCGTCGATGTCATCGAGCGCCGAGGCGAGCGGGACATCAGCGTCCCTGTACGCGTCGATGGACAGGCGGAACAACAGGGCCGCCTGCTCTCCCATCTGGCCGATCATCGTCCTCAGCCGGGGGTCGAGCTGCACCCCGTAGATCCGCCGCGCCGCCTTGCAGATGTTCACCGCCAGGTCGCCGGAGCGCTCGATCTCGCCGATCATCTTCACAGCGGCGACGATCTGGCGGAGGTCTCCGGCCATCGGCGCCTGCAGTGCGAGCATGTCGTAGCACTGCTCCTCGAGCTCGAGCGATCGCTTGTCGATCTCGTCGTCTGCGTTGATGAGGTACTCGGCTCCCTCGAGGTCACCGTCGAGCAGCACCTGGGTCGCGCGCGGAATGGTCTCCGACACGCGCGCGGCGACGAGCATGATGCCCTCGCGGATCTCCTCGAGCTGCTGGTGGAACTCTTTGCGAAGGTCGTCAGCCATGGCGCGCCGCCTCAGCCGAATCGGCCGGTGACGTAGTTCTCGGTACGGACGTCGGTCGGGTTCGAGAAGATCCGCTGCGTTTGGTCGTATTCCACCAGCACGCCCGTCCGCCTATCACCCTCTGGATTGACCTCAGCGGTGAAGAAGGCAGTGCGATCGCTGACCCGAGCGGCTTGCTGCATGTTGTGCGTGACGATGACGATCGTGTAGCGCTCCTTGATCTCCTGCATCAGCTCTTCGATGCGAGCGGTCGCGATCGGATCGAGCGCCGAGCAAGGCTCGTCCATCAGGATCGCCTCGGGCTCGACCGCGATGGCGCGCGCGATGCAGAGACGTTGCTGCTGACCTCCCGACATGCCGAGCGCTGAGCTCTTGAGCCGGTCCTTCACTTCGTCCCAGAGCGCGGCGCCCCGCAGGCTCTTCTCGACGACATCGTCGAGAAGGCTCTTCTTCTTCATTCCGTTCACTCGAGGGCCGAAGGCGACGTTGTCGTACACGCTCTTCGGGAAGGGGTTCGGCTTCTGGAACACCATCCCGATGTGCCGTCGCACCTCGCTCGGCGACACATCGGCGGCGTAGAGGTCTTGGCCCCGATATCGCACCGAGCCCTCGATTCGGGCTCCGGGGATGAGGTCGTTCATCCGGTTGAGGCAGCGCAAGACGGTGGTCTTTCCGCATCCGGACGGGCCGATGAACGCGGTGATCTCGTGACGCCGTACGTCGAGCGTGACCTCTCGGACGGCCCGAAACGCTCCGTAGTGCACCGACAGGTCGTCGATCTCGAACACCTTCGGAGCCAGATCCACTTCTGGCGCAGGTGCCGTCACGACGATCGGCCGTTGTGCCGTGGCGGGCTCGAGCACCGACCCGTCGGGCGTTGACTGGGTGACCATCGAAGACTCCTCAGGGTTCGCCATGGAGGATCACCGGCCCCTCAAGGGGCCGAACCGGGCGGCGACGATGCGCGCCAGCACCAAGAGTGCGAACGAAATGACGATGAGCGTCAGGGCCGCGCCCCACGCCCGCTCTTGGGCACCGACGAACGGCTGTTGGGCGTTGGTGAAGATCTGCGCGGAGAGGGCCGTGTTCGGACCGGAGAACACGTTCCAGTTGACACTCGTTGCGGCCCCGATCGTGAACAGCAGGGGCGCGGTCTCTCCCGCCGCGCGAGCAACTGCCAGTAGCACGCCGCTCAGGATGCCGGGAAATGCCGCGGGGAGCACGATCGTCCACACCGTCCGCGCCTGGCTCGACCCCAGGGCAAAGCTCGCCGCACGTAGATCGTCGGGCACGAGCTTCAGCATCTCCTCTGTGGAGCGGATGATTATGGGCAGCATCAGACAGGCAAGGGCGAGCGCACCGGCAAATCCGGTGACCCCGTCGACTCCGAAGCGCACGACCCAGATCGTGTAGATGAACAGACCCATGATGATCGAGGGCACCCCGGTCATCACGTCCGCGAAGAATCGCAGCACCTGCGCGAGCCGCCCGGTCTTGCCGTACTCGTGGAGGTAGACGGCGCCGAGGATGCCGAGCGGGATCGCCATCGCGGCAGCGGTCGCCGTGATCACGATCGTGCCGACAACCGCTGGACCCATCCCCGGTCCTTGCCGCCTGACGGGCGGGATGTCGTCGGTGAGGAAGCTCCACGAGATCACCGACGCGCCCTTCTGGACCACGCTCCCGAGAACGAGCAGGAGTGGGACGAGGACGACGACGAGCGACAACCCCATCAGCCAGGTCGCAAGGCCGTTGCGGATCGATCTTCCGCTACGCCTCGGGCGGAGGTCGATCTCCTCGAGGTCGGGGCTCAATGTCGCGGTCATTCGCCCCTCGACTTTCCGAGCGACCGGTTGACGACGGCCCGAGCGGAGAAGTTGACGAGCACCGAAATGATGAAGAGCACGACACCAAGGGCGATCAGCGCTGCGCGGTAGTTGCCCGAGCTCTCCCCGAACTCATTCGCGATGACCGAAGGCATCGAGTAGCCGGGCGAGAAGAGCTTCTCCGTGATCTGAGGGTTCGAGCCGATCACGAGCGCGACGGCGATCGTCTCGCCCATCGCTCGCCCGAGGCCCAGCGTGACCGCACCGACCATGCCACCCTTGCTGTGAGCGAACACCGAGCCGCGGATCATCTCCCACCGAGTGGCACCGAGAGCAAGGGCGGCTTCCTTCTCGCTCCGGGGCGTCGTGTCGAAGACCTCGCGCGTGAGCGAGGTGATGATCGGCACGATCATGATCGCCAGGATCACGCCGGCGGTGAAGAACGAACGGCCGTTCACCGGACTCGCGAAGAGCCCGCCGATGATCGGGATCGGCGACAGGACGTTGCTCACGTTCGTGTAGAAGTGCGAGATCGGCGTCGCGAGCACGAGCACCCCCCACAGCCCAAAGACGACGGACGGCACGACCGACAGCAGGTCCATCACGTAGACGACGGGCATCTTGAGCCACGCCGGCGCAACTTCGGTCATGAACAGCGCGATGCCGATGCTCAGCGGCACCGCGAAGATCAGGGCCAGGATCGACGTGACGAACGTGCCGAAAAGGAAGGCGAGCATCCCGAACTCGCCCTCGCTCGGTGCCCAACGCGTCGAGAACAGGAACCCACTGGCGTCGTCGCGGAAGATCGGCCACGCCTCTTTGCCCGTCGACCACGCGATGAGAGCGAGGATGACGAGCACGGACAGGCCAGCGGCCAGCGCGATGACCGCGAAGATGCGATCACCCGCTGGCCTCTTGCCCGAGAGCTGGGGAGCCGACACCGACGGCGGTGTGGCGACGGCGGTCATGTGCCTCCCGTGCACGAATGATCGAGTTGTCTCATGCTTTCATCCCGCGGCGGCGTCCGCCTTCGGTCCTTACCCGATCTGGATCTGGTCGAGCTGGGCAACTGCCATCTGCAAGATGTTGTCTGACAGGGGCGCGTAGTCGAGCTCGGTCAACAGGTCCTGGCCGTCACCCAGGAGGTAGGTGAGGAAGGCCTTGACCAACTCGCCCTTCTGAGCGTCCGTCTGGTCCGTGTAGACGATGACGTACGTCTGGAGGGTGATCGGGTAGGCGTCGGGGGCGCTGGAGTTGTAGGCATGGAACGTGAGGTCAGGAGCGACTTCGACACCGTCGCCAGCGGCCGACGCCGCCTCGGAGGTCGGCTGGATGAAGTCGCCCGCCTGGTTCTTGACCGAGGCGAAGTTGAGCCCGGCGGCCACAGCGTCCGAGAGGTCGACGTAGCCGATCGCGCCGTCGGTCGACTGGACGATCTGGGCGACGCCCTGGTTGCCGTTGCCGGCCTGGGTGTCAGCCGGCCACTCCACGGTGGACCCCGACTTCAACGTCCACACGTCGGGCGATGCCACGACCAGCCACTCTGTGAAGTTCTGTGTCGTCCCCGAGCCGTCTGACCGGTGCGCCACCGTGATCGCCGTGTCCGGCAGCGACGCATCCGGGTTGTCTGCGGCGATCGCGGGGTCGTTCCACGTGGTGATGTCGCGCTGGAAGATGCCCGCGATCGTGTCGGGGCTGAGGTTGAGGCTGTCGACGCCGGACACATTGAACGACACGGTGATGGGCCCGAACAGAATCGGGAAGTAGAGGATGGGCTCGGCCGGCTTGTCCTCGTCCTTGTAGGGCGAGTCGGATCCGGCGTAGTCGACCGTCTTCTCGGCGAGGTCGGTGCGGCCTTTGCCCGAGCCACCTCCGCTGTACGTGATCTCAGCTCCCGGATTGGCGTCGTTGAAGTTGGTTGCGGCCTCCTGGAGGAAGGCCAATGAGAAGCTCGAACCGCTGCCCTGCAGAGTGCCCGAGACCTCGACCGCACCGGTCGTGCTCGCTCCACTCGTGGCGGCGCCACTCGTGCTCGCGCCACCTGCCGCTGTGGTGGCAGAACTGCTTCCGCTGTCGTCTCCACATGCCGCGGCGAACAGCGAAACGGCCACCGCCACCGTCAGCACTCCCCAACGCCCAGCCCTCTTGTTCACGTTCGCCCTCTCCTTGGTCGAGTCGCGATCGACCCTACGGAGGCGAGGTGGCGCCGATGTGGGCTGGACCTGAACGCAGAGGGAACCACGAGTGAACGAAAGGTGAAGTCAGGCGCTGTCCTCGGGCGTGATGCGCTCCAGGACGGCCACCAGGTCAGGGTGCTCGAAGTGTCGTGCCCAGCCGAGCGCTGTGGCCTCGAAGCGCGTGTCCTTGATCGCTGGATCGGCGCCCGCGCCGAGGAGCACCTCGACGAGCCGGCGATCGTTCGATGCGACGGCGGCATGAAGCGCGGTCTCCCACTCGTGCTCGATCGGCACATCGGCGCGGCCGAGCGCGTTCACATCGAAGCCGAGCCGTATGAGCAGGTCGACCGCTGGGGCGTTTGCTCGGGCGGCCGCCCACACGATCAGCCCGGGCCTCGCCGCGCGCGCCCGCATGACCAGCTCGGGAGCCGCCGTCAACGCAATCCGCTCATCGCCGGCGAGCACTGCAGCAACAAAGGCGTCGAGGTCGTCGAATCTGGGGGCTGGCGTCCCATGCTCTTCAAGGATCGAGACCACCGCGGTGTTGCCGGTGAGTGCGGCGAGCTCGATAGCCGTGCGGCCGTCCGCAAACGGGGCCTCCGCGTCGACGCCGTGGTCGAGCAGCAGCCGCACCCGAGCCTGCTGGTCGTGCATCACCGCCCACCGCAGCTGACTACGCACGAGCTCCTCGGGAGGGTCGATCGCGTCGCCCAGCCGCTCCCGCCAGGGCCCTCCGTTCCCTCGGCCGAGCCCGAACTCGAACAGGAGCACGAGGTGATCGTCGTCATCGCCGAACATGCGGTTGTAGAGCGCCTGGGGATCATTCGGCTCCGCACCAGCAGCGAGCAGCGCTCGGCCGAGGGCGATCGAATGCTCGTGGCGCGGCTGGCGAACCGGTCCGAGCTCGCCCTCTCCGAACGTGCCGGTGAGCGCCGTGAACGGCGAGGGCATGCCGTGCCAGAGGTAGCCGACGTTCGGGTCGGCGCCGTGGTCGAGCAACGCCCGCGCCGCCGCCACGGTCCTCGCCTCGGTGACCTTCGCATCGTGACGTGCGTACGTGAGGTACATGAGCGGCTCCCACCTGTACGGTCCGCCCTCTTGCCGCGCGAGCGCGGGATCTTCAGCGAGCATCGCTCGCACCGCGTCAGCGTCCGAGCACGCGGCCGCTGCATGCACGGTCGCACGACCGATCCCCGGCTCGCGCTCGAGCAGCTCGCGGGCGCGCTGCCACCGAGCCGGCCCGTCGTCGTCGGTGTAGGTCAGGCAAGCGAGGCGCAGGAAGGCGTCGGCGGGTGAGTCGGCGACACCACCCTCGTCGTCGGGGCGCCAGCTGTAGCGGGCGACGACCTCGAGATGGCGCACGAGCTTCGGCCAGCTCGGGAAGCCGTACTTGCGGGCGACGAGACGTTGCGCGGTGCTGAGCTTGATGCTCGAGTCGTCGCGTCGCATCTCCTCTTGCATCTCGCGCGCCTGCTTGCGCAGCTGCTCGATGCTCGGATCGCTCGGCAGGGGAACGGGGGACGAAGAAACGGTCGACATCGCGACCTCCTCTCTCGTGCCTGAGGTCCGCGTTCGTCAGGCGGAAAGGAGGCGCACGGCCAGACCGTTCGCACTGCCACCTCAGGTGGGCTCAGCCCTTCCCGCGGACCGGTGGCGCCCTGCGCGCCGTGATGAGACTACGCCGCCGCTCCCGCGGCGTCGCTCGCTGCGCTCGACAATCGGTTCTGCGCACACCCGGCGGCGCATTGCGCCGCCCGCAACGCCCACACCCACCCTGGGCAATACTTGTAGTGACCAACCACCTGGGGGGAGTCCGCCGATGCCGATGATGACTGGGGACCAGTACCACGCGTCGCTCGTCGACGGCCGCCGTTGCTTCATCGACGGCGAACGCATCGACGATCCCGCGTCGCACCCGCTGCTTGCCGCGGCGGTCGACGCCGTGTCGGCGACGTACGACCGGTTCTACGACGCGGATCCCGAGGCGTTCCATCCGATGTACCTCGTGCCCCGTTCGAGCGAAGACATGAGCCGCCGCATGGAGGCCCTGGGGCACAGCGACATCACGGCGGGCACCACCGCCGCGTGCATGGCCCTCGTCGAGGTCGCACCCGCGCTCGGGAAGCTGCGACCGGAGTACCGAGACCGCATCTATGAGTTCGTGGAGTCGTGCAAGGCAGCAGACGTGCGCTGCTCCGAGGCCATCACCGACGCGAAGGGCCACCGCCGGCTCCGGCCGTCCCAGCAAGACGATCCCGACTTCTACGTGCGAGTGGTCGATCGCCAGCGCGACGGCATCGTGATCTCGGGCTCGAAGATGCACATCACAGGAGCACCGATCGTGCACGAGCAGGTGGTGCTGCCGACCAAGAGCATGAAGCCCGGCGAGGAGGACTACGCGGTCGCGTGCTCGGTACCGACGAACGCCGAGGGACTCACGATCGTCAACACGACCAACGCACCCCGAGGCGACGACACGCGCCACTTCCCGATCAGCCACCGCACGAACATGCCCGAGGGCCTGCTGATCTTCGACAACGTGTTCGTGCCGAACGACCGGGTGTTCCTCGACGGCGAGACCTCGCATGCGGCATCGCTCGCACATGCGCTCGGGCTGTGGGAGCGCACGAACGCGGTGGCCTACAGCGGCAGCAGCGCCGATCGCCTCGTCGGGCTCGCCGCGCTGCTCGCGGAGATGAACGGCGCCAGCGATCGTGCCGACATCCGCGACCTCCTCTCGGAGATGGCGATCTTCGCGACCATGTGCCGCGCCGGCTGGGAAGCGGCGATGAAGAACGCGACCATCAACGAGGACGGCACGCTGTCGCCCGCGTCGATCTACATCAGCGCATCGAAGTACTACAACGCCGAGCTGCACGGGAAGATGATCGACATCATCCACGACATCGCCGGCGCACTCCTCGTGACGGCGCCCACGGTCGCCGACTACGAGAGCGACGAGATCGGTGCCGACATCCGCGAGCAGCTCGGCGGGCAGGGCGGTTACTCGGCCGAAGAGCGGATGAAGCTGCTTCACTACGTCCGCGATCTCACGGCCGACACCTACGGCGGGTGGATCGCGGTCACCGAGTCGCTCGCCGGTGGTGGTCAGTACGCACAACGGCTCGTGACCTTGCGGCACTACGACCTCAACGAGGCGAAGCGGCTGGCTCGTCGGGCGGTCGGCATCGGCGGAGAAGTCGCCGAGGCTCCGCAGTCCGCCGGCGTCGCGCTCTAGCAACCCACTGCCGAGGAGGTACGAGTGATCTCAGGCGACGAGTTCAGGGCGACGCTGCGTGACGGTCGAGCGGTGTGGCTCGACGGTCGTCGCGTCGACGACGTCACGACGCATCCCTTGCTGCGCAAGTCGGTCGATTGGGTCGCAGGCACGTACGACGAGTCGGTCGGCACGACGAACGGGATGTATCGCGTCCCCCGCTCGCAGGACGAGCTGCGCGAACAGATGGAGGTCCTGCTCACCAGCGATCGCACCGCGGCGACGACTGCCGGTTGCATGGCGCTGGCGACGGCGGCCGATCTGCTGAGTGACGCCGACCCCGCGTACGGACCACGGCTCGAGGCATTCGCAGCCCGCTGTCGCGACGAGGACCGTCGGGTGGCAGCGGCTATCGACGACACCGCGAAGCCGCTGCAGATCGTCGAGCGCCGCGCCGACGGCATCGTGATCGCGGGCGGCAAGCAACACGTCGTCGGAGCACCGGTCGTGCACGAGCTCTTGGTCGTTCCGTCGGGACGCTCGGGGGCGGGAGACGCCGTCGCGTGTGCGGTGCCCGTGAACGCGGAGGGCGTGCGCCTCATCGCGTCGACCACGGCGCCGAGAGCCGAGGACGATCGCCACCATCCGGTGAGCCGCGCCCAGAGCATCTCCGAAGCGATCGTCGTCTTCGACGATGTGTTCGTCCCGTCGGAGCGCGTGTTCCTGGCCGGCGAGGCCGCGCAGGTGGCGACCCTCGCCGAGACGCTGCACGTGTGGGAACGAGCCCGCGCGGTCGCCGACCAAGCCGACCGAGCCGAGCTGATCCTCGGCCTCGCGCAGACGATCTCGGAGATGAACGGCATCCTCGACGTCACCCACGTGCGCGACAAGCTGGCCGCGATCGCAGTGTGGGCGAAGATGTGCCGCGCCGGCTGGGAGGCCGCGTTGGCCAACGCGCAGGTCACCCGCGGTGGCATGGTGGCGCCCGACGACTCCTACCTCTATGCGACGAAGTCGTACGGGGGGCAGCTCTACAGCGAGATGACCCACCGGCTGCACGACGTCGCCGGTGGTCTCGTCATCACCTGCCCGACGATCGCCGACCTCGAGAACGAGGAGACGGGCGACTACCTGCGCAAGTACCTGCGCACGATGGAGGGCGTGAGCGGGGAAGACCGCATGCGGATCTTCCACATCATCCGTGACCTCACCGCCGACACGTACGGCGGGTGGGACAAGGTCACGAACCAGGTCGTCGGCGGAGGCATGCACTTCCAGCAGATGGCGACCCTCGACACGTTCGACATGGAGCCGGCCAAGGAACGGGCGCGGGCTGCGGCTGGCATCATCTCGTAGCGATGCAACAACGACCGACTGCAGCAGAGCTGCTGGCCGACATCTCGTCACTGCTCACCCAGGTGATCGACGTCGTGCCCGACCCGCGAGAAGCACCAGGTCCGCGTGGCCGCCAACCTCGCCAGCATCGTGGAGCGCGAGGTGACCCTCGGCCCTGCGAACGACGAGGCCGAGCGCGCCCGCCTTGCGATCTTGCTCGACCGCCCCGCCGACACCGACGTGCGCACACTGCGAGCGCAGCTGCTCGCTCGGCTCGCGGACCCAGCGCCGCTCGACGGCGACGAGTCGGCCGCCATCTACGACGCGCTGCTCG
Source organism: uncultured Acidimicrobiales bacterium (assembly GCA_963802505.1). Taxonomy (GTDB): domain Bacteria; phylum Actinomycetota; class Acidimicrobiia; order Acidimicrobiales; family DATKAS01; genus DATKAS01. The sequence continues at coordinate 1,085,383 of CAWDJB010000002.1, forward strand.
AGACCGTGCGTTCGGATCTCGCGATCTCGAAACCGGGGTACGCCGACTGGACGAGGGAAGAGACGTGACCGGCTCTGAGATGAGCGTCGCGGAGGGGCTCGCGGCGTGGTTCGCGGACGAGCGCGGCGAGAAGGTCACCATCGAGAACGTCACGCAGAGCTCGGCCGGCGCTCGCCGGCGCAACCTGCTGTTCGACGCCGTCGGCGCGAGCGGGGTCGAGGGGCTCGTCGCGACCGTGATGCCCACCGCCGAGATCGAGCTGTCCGACGTCGGCACCGAAGCCGCGGTACGCGAGCTTGCAGCCGATGCCGGCGTCGCCACTCCGCGCATCCGGGGCGTCTGCACCGACACCAAGTACCTCGGCGGTCCGTTCTTCCTCAGCGAGCGACTCGACGGCGAGACGATCCCCCGTCGAGTCCTGCGGCTCGTCGCGAAGGAGGGCAATGGCGAGGCCGTCGTGCGCCAGCTCGGCACTGCGCTCGCGCGCCTGCACAGCATCGACGCGGCGAAGGCACCCGAGAAGCTGATCCGCCCGCCGGACGGCGATCCGGTCGGGTCGATGCTGGTGCGCATGGGCGAGATGGTCAACGAGCTGTTGCAACCCGAGCCCGCGTTCTCGTACGGCCTGCGGTGGCTCGAGGACCATCGACCGGACGAGCCGGTCCGCTCCACGATCGTCCACGGCGACGCTCGCAACGGCAACCTGATCATCAGCGAGCGGGGACTGGTCGGCATCCTCGACTGGGAGGGCGCGCACATCGGCGACCCCTTCGACGACGTCGCGTGGCCCTGCACCCGCATGTGGCGGTTCGGCGAGGACGAGCTCACCGTCGGCGGCCTCGCGCGGGTCGCGGTGCTGCGCGAGGGCTACGAGGCGGGCGGCGGCTCGTGGGACGACGAGAGGTTTCGCTGGTGGCGCGCGCTCGGCACGCTGCGCTGGGGGCTCGGCCTCGCCGGCCAAGCAGCGCAGCACCTCGACGGCCGCTTCCGCAGCATCGTGATGGCGGGCAGCGGCAGACGCGTGAGCGAGCTCGCGTACGACCTGCTCTTGCTCGTCCGCCCGTAGCCGAGAACGACAGAGGAGGGATCGACGTGATCAAGCTCGTCTACTGCCTGCGCCGGAAGCCCGGCATGACGTGGGACGAGTTCTCGACCTACTGGCACGACGTGCACGCGCCCCTTGTCTCCGAGCGGGCCGAGGCGCTCGGCATTCGGCGTTACGTGCAGGTGCGCACGGCCGACAATCCGGTTGTCCACGCGGCGTTCCAAGCGCGCAACGGCGGATCGCCCGAGCCGTTCGACGGCGTGGCCGAGCTGTGGTTCGACGACGACGCAGTCACGCGGCCGCAGAGCCCCGAGGCAGCCAAGGCCGGACAGGAGCTGCTCGAGGACGAGGCGAACTTCATCGACCTGCCGCGCTCGCCGATCTGGTTCGCGCAGGAGTGGCAAGTCGTCTGAGCGCTACTGGCGGGCCATGGCGATCTTCATGCGCTCTTCGGGAGTGATGAAGTGGTCGTTGTCGTCGTCGGCGATGTCGAGCTGCACCCAGTTCACGGTGCCCGTGAACGTGCTCGTCGCCGACGTGTACTCGTCGCTCACGGGAGAGCCAGTGTCGCTGCCGAGATCGAGCGTCTCGTCGGCCGAGAACACCATCGGCACGGTGCCCTCCACCCGACCCTCGCCGACCTTCGCGCCGTCGACGTAGAGCGCCGCGGTGCCTCCCTTGCCCAGGCCACCTCCGTCGTAGGCGAACTCGACGCGGATCTGATGGGTTCCCGCCGGGACTTGCGCGTCACCCGATACGTGGAACTGACGCACGCCGAAGAGGTTGTAGCAGTACTTCGGAGTGCCCTCGATGAGGTACACGGCCCACCCGCCGAACTCGCCGCCCTGAGCGATGACCACCCCGCTCGCCGCCGCGTCCTTGACCTCGATCTCACATGTGACGGTGTGCGACTTGTTCTTCAGGTTGATCACCGAGCTCTCGCTGAGCCGGCGCATGCCGTTGAAGAGGATCTGCTGCGTTCCCTTGATGAGGAGTGGTCTTCCCGCGATGTCGGAGTTGAACCGCTCGATGCGACGATCGTCGAGGGGGAGCACGTTGTACTTGCTGACTTCGATGAGCCAGAGCTGTTGCAAATGGGCGAGCTTCTCGGGCATCTCCGCCGCGAGGTCGTGCGACTGGGTCCAGTCGGTGTCCGCGTACAGCTCCCACACGTCGTCGGCAAATGCGGGCAGCGGCGACGACGGATCCCAGGGGATGCTGTGACGGGTCACCGCTGTCCACCCTTGGTGGTAGATGCCGCGGTTGCAGAACATCTCGAAGTACTGCGTCTCGTGCTGTCCGGGCGCGTTGGCGCCGTCGAACGCGTAGCGCATGCTGACGCCCTCGTACGGGAGCTGCTGCACCCCGTGCACGAAGTTCGGCTCGGGCAATCCCGCGGCATCGAGGACAGTGGGCGCGACGTCGATGACGTGGTGGAACTGGTTGCGCACCTCGCCCTTGGCGGCGATTCCCGAAGGCCAGTGCACGATGGTGCCGTTGCGCGTGCCACCCCAATGCGAAGCGACCTGCTTGGTCCACTGGTATGGCGTGCACATCGCGTGGGCCCAACCGACCGCGTAGTGGTTGTAGGCCTTCGGGGTGCCGAACTCGTCGATGTGTGCCGCCATGTACTCGGTCGTCTGCAGCGCGTTGGCACCGTTGAGGTTGATGAGCTCGTTGAAGCAGCCGTGGAGGTCGCCTTCGGCGCTCGCGCCGTTGTCGCCGATGATGTAGTAGACGAGCGTGTTCTCGAGGATGCCGAGGTCGTCGATCGCGTCGATCAGGCGACCGATGTGATGGTCGGTGTGCTCGAGGAACCCCGCGTAGATCTCCATCTGTCGCGCGAGCACCGGCTTCAGGTCCGGCGGCATCTCGTCCCACGCGGGGATCTGCTCGTGGCGGGCTGTGAGCTCGGCATCGGCAGGGATGACGCCCAGCGTCTTCTGGCGAGCGAAGGTCTCCTCGCGGAGCGCGTCCCAGCCCTGGTCGAACCTGCCCTTGTACTTGGCCGACCACTCGTCCGGCACGTGGTGAGGCGCATGGGTGGCGCCGGGTGCGAAGTACATGAAGAACGGGCGATCCGCCATGAGCGACTTCTGCGTGCGCACCCACGTGATGGCCTTGTCGGTCATGTCGTCTGTGAGGTGATATCCCTCCTCGGGCGACTTCGGCGTCTCGATCGGCACTGTCCCGTCGTAGAGCGCCGGGTAGTACTGGTTCGTCTCGCCGCCGATGAAGCCGTAGAAGTACTCGAACCCGCCCCCTGGGTGCGGCCAGTGATCGAACGGGCCCATCGGGCTCGTCTCCCACACGGGCACCTCGTGGCACTTGCCGAACTGAGCCGTCGAGAAGCCGTTCAGCCGCAGGGTCTCTGCCAGTGGCGCGCACGTGTTGGGCCGTAACGAGTTGTAACCCGGAGCGGAGGTCGCGATCTCGGTGATGCCTCCCATGCCGACGGTGTGATGGTTCCGCCCCGACATCAGCGCCGCGCGCGTGGGCGAGCAGAGCGCAGTCGTGTGAAACCGCGAGAACTTCAGGCCGTTCGCAGCGAGGCGCTCAGCGGTCGGTGTCGCACACGGTCCGCCGAACGCGCTCGCAGCGCCGAAGCCGACGTCGTCGACGAGGACGATCAGGACGTTGGGTGCGCCCGCCGGCGGCAGCAACGTCTCGATCGGGGGATAGGAGGTCTCGGGGTCCTTCGCGTCGAAGGTGACGAGCCCGACGTGCTTTCGGTCCGGAATCGGCAGAGCTGTACGGGGGAGGTCGGCCATCGACGGACGCTATCCGTCGGCCGGAACCACCTCTTCCAAGCCGCCCTCGTCGAGTGACTTGCGCTGGATGTATCCGGTGCCGAGCCGCTTCATGAAGCCCCAGCTGACACCCTCCGGATCCTTCACGTTGTAGCTGCGCACGTCGTAGTCCTGATCCTTTGGCGGATCGGACTCGACGCCCGCGGCGGTCACCCGCTCGTAGACCGCATCCACGTCGTCGACCCACACACCGATCCACGTGTCGGGCCGGCCGCCCTTCTTCTCCCAGAAGCCTTCGCCGTGACCCGAGAACCAGAGCTCGTGGTCGCCGACGAGCATCTCGGCCTGGCGCACGACACCGTCCTTGTCGACGTAGCGGGCGCGCTCTTCGAATCCGAAGACGCGTGACAGCCAGTCGAGCGCCGCACCGGCGTCTTCGTAGTAGAGGTAGGGGACCATCCCTTGGAACTTCACGCCCATCGCTCCTCCTCCATGTGTTGTGCGAAGTAGTCGGCGAGCTTTCGCCAGCTGTACTTCGACGCCCTGATCGCCGCATCCGGCGGCAGCTTGTCGAGGCCGCGATGCTCGAGCACGACCCTGGTGCCTTCGTCGAACGGGTGGAACCAGATCTCGACTTCGGCATCTCGGCGGTCGACGAACAGGAGCCGGCTTCCCGGCTCCCACACCCTGATGTGGCCGCGGGCGACCGGCGGACGTCCGTCGTCGCGGACCTCGAGCAGCCGCCCGCCGACGCCGGGCTCGAAGCGCAACGTCGATCCTCGGGGTGCCTGGGTCAACACGGCTGCTCCCTTCCGGTACCACTGGTCGATCTCGGTCGTGAACACCTCGAACGCGGCCTCGGGATCGACGGCGACTCTGACCGTCACTCGGACTGCTGCAAGATCATTCACTTATTTGTTGATCATTAACGATTAAGTGATGTTTGTCAACCGCGAGAGACTTCGCCATGCTCACGAGCGAGAGCCGCATCCTGGTCACCCACGCCGGCAGCCTTCCCCGCCCGAAGGCACTCGCCGAGCTCCACGGTCGCAGAAGCCGAGGCGAGGCGATCGACGACGCCGAGCTCGAGGCTGCGGTGGCCGACGCGACGAGTGCGTGCATCGCGGCGCAACGCGTCGCCGGTGTCGACATCGGCAATGACGGGGAGCAGGCGCGCGAGAGCTTCGTCACGTACGTGCAGCATCGCATGACCGGCTTCGGCGACAGCAGCCAGAGACCGTTGATGCGCGATCTCGCCGAGCATCCCGACTACCTCGAGCTCGCGCTCCCCCGCTACCAACGCATGAAGGTGAACCTCATGGCCGCGCCCGCCGCGATCGGCGCCGTCGCGTACAAGGACACGACGGAGCTCGGGAAGGAGTGCGATCTCGTCCGCGACGCCGGCTTCGCCGAGACCTTCATGACCGCGGCATCGCCGGGCATCGTCGCCTCCGCCATGGAGAACCGCTTCTACGAGTCACGCGAGGACTACGTCCGCGCGGTCGCAAGCGCACTCGCTACGGAGTACCGGTACATCACCGACCGCGGCCTGCTCCTCCAGATCGACGCGCCCGACCTCGCGATGGAGCGGCACACGCTGTTCGCGGACGCCCCCCTCGACGAGTTCCTCTCGTGGGTCGAGCTGGTCATCGACGCCACGAACGAGGCGCTCGTGGGGATCGACCCGGGCCGAGTGCGCCTTCACGTCTGCTGGGGCAACTACGAAGGACCGCACACCCGCGACGTCGCGCTCGACGACATCCTTCCTTTGCTCTACCGCGCTGACGTCGGTGCCCTCGTGCTGTCGATGGCGAACGCGCGTCACGCTCACGAGCACACGTGCTTCGCGCGCCATCCTCTCCCCGACGGGATGGTCCTCGTGACCGGTGTCATCGACACCACGAGCAACTACGTCGAGCACGAGGAGGTCGTCGCCGAACGCATCGAGCGCGTTGCCGCGGCCGTCGGCGACCCGCGGAGGGTCATCGCCGCGACAGATTGCGGGTTCGACACCTCCGCAGGCATCGGAGACGTCGCGCCGTCTGTCGTGTGGGAGAAGCTGCGCGCGCTGAAGGCCGGGGCCGACCTGGCGAGCGGCCGCTTGTTCTAATCCTCGTCGCCGTCGTCCGCTCCGCTTCCGCCGGCTCCTGCTCGCTGTCGCTCGACAATCGGTGCTTCGCGCACCCGGCGGCGCACTGCGCCGCCGTCCCATCCAGACTCACAACCCGTACCACGGGAGCATCGCGACGTCGGCGTCGAAGACCTCTTTGTCCTCGGGATCAGCGATCGGCACCGCGGTCGCGACGGCGCGCTCGGCGCGTGCCGCATCGACCTCGCCCGCGCACGCGAGCGCACGGGCCATCGCCTCGTGGACGTAGGCCAGGTCGAAGTCGTCGAGGCCGATGGCTTCGGCCTCCGACAACGCCTGGCGTGCGTGGTGGAGTGCTGGCTCCGATCGTCCTGAGAACGCGTACACGCGGCTGCACAAGTAGTCGGCTCGCACCTGGTTCGTAGGGGTGCCGCCACCCTCAGCCCAGTGGTACCGCGCGGCATGGGCCATGTCGATCATCGTCTCCGTCTCCTCGGGCGAGCGAGCCGCCTTGTCGAGGAGCCGGTAGGTGGCGTTGTTGCACTCCTTCGCGAACGCCTGATGGGCTTGGCGGCCTACGTCGTCGGAGCTCATGTCCGAGCCTCTCACGGGACGGAGGCCCCTTAGGCTGTCGAGCCAGGCTTCGGGACCGATTGGATACACATGAGCGCTGACATCGTCGTCGTGGGAACCGGATATGTGGGCATCACAACGGCCGCCTGCCTCGCGCACCTGGGCCATCGCGTCGTCGGTGCAGACATCGACCCGGCGCGAGTCGACCAGCTCAGCCGAGGCGAGATCCCGATCGTGGAAGACGGCCTCGAGGAGATCGTCAAGGAAGGGCTCGGAAACGGGAACCTCCGCTTCACGACGGACACCGCCGGCGCCGCAGCCGTCTGTGAGTTCGCGTATCTCTGCGTTCCCACCCCGCAGGGCGACGACGGACGCGCCGATCTGTCCCACATCGAAGCCGCGGCCCGCGTGATCGGCCCGGTGTTGCCGCCCGACTCGGTCGTCGTCAACAAGTCCACGGTGCCCGTCGGCTCGACGCACGTCGTCGAGCGAGTGGTCGGCCGCAGCGACGTGTTCGTCGTCTCGAACCCCGAGTTCCTCCGCGAAGGCTCAGCCGTCCACGACTTCCTCCATCCTGATCGCATCGTCATCGGCAGCGATGACCAGTCGGCGGCCATCCGCGTCGCGTCCCTGTATCTCGGCATCGCCTCACCGCCGATCGTCACCGACCCGGCGTCTGCCGAGACGATCAAGTACGCGAGCAACGCGTTCCTCGCGACCAAGATCTCGTTCGTCAACGCGATCGCAGCCGTGTGCGAAGGCGTCGGCGCGGACGTGAACGACGTGGTGCTCGGAATGGGCTACGACCCGCGCATCGGCCACCAGTTCCTGCGTCCTGGCCCCGGTTGGGGTGGTTCGTGCCTCCCGAAGGACACGAGCGCTCTCGTCCGCATCGCTGAGGACGGCGGCTACGACTTCGACCTCCTCAAGGGCGTGATCACGGTCAACGAGCAGCAGCTCGAGCGGGTCGTGACGAAGGTGGCCGACGCGGTCGACGGATCCGTCGCCGGCAAGACGATCGCCGCGTGGGGGCTCACGTTCAAGGCGCGCACCGACGACATTCGCGACTCGCCCGCGCTCGAGGTGATCCGTCGTCTGACGGCGCGGGGCGCCCACGTCCGCGGCTACGACCCGGCGATCCATGCGTCGCTCGACGGCCTCGAAGTCGTGAGCGACCCGTATGCGGCCTGCGAGGACGCCGAGGTGCTGGTGGTGCTGACCGAGTGGGACGAGTTCCGCTGGCTCGACTTCGACAAGGTGGCGGCGTCGATGAAGCACTTGGCCATCGTCGACAGCAGAAACGTGCTCGATCGGGCCGCCGTGATCCGGCGGGGCTTCACGTACCGGGGCATCGGCCGATGAGCACGGCGACGCACGACCCGGGCGGAGGGCGGCGCGTCGTCATCACGGGTGGCGCGGGCTTCCTCGGTTCGCACCTGTGCGAGCGCTTCCTCGACAAGGGTGACAGCGTCATCGCGGTCGACAACCTCGTCTCGGGCGCGATCGGGAACATCGAGCACCTCTTCGGGCGAGCCGGCTTCACGTACGTGCAGCAAGACGTCTCCACGTTCCTGTGGGTCCCCGGGCATGTCGACGCCGTCCTCCACCTCGCGAGCCCGGCCTCGCCGATCGACTTCTCGAAGATCCCCATCCAGATCCTGAAGGTCGGGAGCCTCGGCACCCACAACACGCTGGGACTGGCGCGAGCCAAGGGCGCGAAGTACCACCTCGCCTCGACGAGCGAGGTGTACGGCGACCCCCTCGTACACCCCCAGTCCGAGAGCTACTGGGGCAACGTCAACCCGATCGGACCGCGTGGCGTGTACGACGAGGCCAAGCGGTTCGCCGAGGCCATGACGATGGCCTACCACCGCACGCACGAGCTCGACGTCCGCATCGTGCGCACGTTCAACACCTACGGGCCGCGCATGCGACCTGACGACGGTCGAGTCGTCACCAACTTCATCGTGCAGGCGCTTCGCGGCGATCCCCTCACGCTCTATGGCGACGGCTCGCAGACGCGCAGCTTCTGCTACGTCGACGACCAGATCGACGGGCAGCTCGCGCTGTTCGAGTCGAGCTACGTGGGGCCCATGAACATCGGCAACCCCGACGAGTACACGGTCGCCCAGTTCGCCGAGCTCGTTCTGGAGATCACCGGGTCGAAGTCGCCGGTCGAGTACCGACCGCTGCCGCAGGACGATCCCATGCAACGCCGGCCCGACATCACGCTGGCGCGTACGGTGCTCGGGTGGGAACCCAAGGTCGATGTGCGGGAAGGGCTTGCCCGCGCCATCGACTGGTTCCGCTGGTATCTCGCGCGCTGACCGATCCTTCTCTCACGCGCTGACGGTCGACGTGACCCTCGATCTCGCCGCCGATGCCCTCGTCGTCGCGACGCTCGCGATCGCGGCGGGCGCGTTCGCCCAAGCGGTCGCAGGGCTGGGCTTCTCGCTCGTGTGCGCGCCCGTGATGGTGCTCGTGCTCGGTCCGGCGATCGGCGTGCGGCTCGTCAACATGTGCTCGGTCGGCGTCAGCAGCGTCGGCCTCGTGACGCATCGCGCCCACGTCGACGTGCGTGCCGCGCTCGGGTTGCTCATCCCCGCCATCGTGATCACTCCCGTGATCGTCAGCCTCGTGCACCGGACGAACGCGGACACGCTCTCGATCGCGGCGGGATGCGTGACGCTGCTGAGTGTCGCAGCTCTGGCGTCAGGGGTTCGCGTCCGCCAGCTGCGCGGGCGAGGCGGTGCGGTCGTCGCAGGATTCGTGTCCGCGACCATGAACGTCATCGGCGGGCTGTCCGGGCCGGCAGTCGCGATGTACGGCGTGAACGCGGACTGGGATCCCGATCGCATGCGCGGGACCTTCCAGCTCTACTTCCTCGCTCTCAATCTCGTCGCCGTCATCGCACTCGGGCCGCTCCGCATCGGTGTGGCGCGTGCGGTGCTCTTCGCATTCGCGATCGCGATCGGCTTCGGCATCGGGCATCTGCTCGGGCGACGGCTGTCGGCCGACTTCGTGCGCCGGCTCGTCCTCGCGTTCGCGGCCGCGGGAGGCGTCGCTGCCATCATCCGCGGCATCGTCTGAGCCCTGCCGCGCGGTCTCAGCCCGAAACGAGGCTCGCGATCGCCCAGACGGCGGCAACGAGGCCGATCCCGGCCATCACGAGGCTGCGAGCCACGGGCGCCCTGGCGAGCTCGCCTTCCTTGGCCGCGGGGGGTGGCTTGACCAACGCCAGCACGTTGCCGACGAGGAGGGCGCCGCCGAGCGCGAGCACCAGATAGGCGAGCAGCTGATCTCCCAAGAACACGCAAACCGCTCCCTCGACGCCCGATTTTCCTGGTGATTCTCACCTTCTGGGCACCAGAAACACCAAAAGAACCAACAAGGGCCGAAAGCGCTCAAGACCGAGGACGTTCCGGCCGATAGGGACCTATCCGGCGGAATCGCCCCCGCCGGTCATCCGGGGTCCGGGCGGGGGTCACACTCCCTCCAAACGCATCGCCACCAGTGCTTCACAGCACTGGCGCCTCGTGGCCTTCGTCCGCCCCCTCGGATGCCCCGCCAGCCCCAGGTCCCCAGCCCGGTTCCCAGCCCAAGGCCCCCGCCCGGCCTCGTTTCGCGAACCCCCGTCGTTCAGCTCTCTATTGCCGCGGGCAATGCCAGATCCGCGTCGGCCACTTCGGACGTGACGACCACCGCCGTCGTCACGTCGGTCGCCTCCGGACGCACCACTTCGGTCTTCACGAGCGCGCCCGTCTTCGCGTCGAAGCAGAACCGGGCGTGGTCGCCGTACGGGGGCGCGAGGTACTGGATCTGGCGATCCAATCGAAAGCAGCCCGGCCCCTCACGGGAGACCGAGTAGATCGGCACGGGGCCGGCCACGTAGTCCTCGAGCCGGTCGAGCTCGGTCGCGACCTCTTTCGCGTAGTCGACCGGCGCGCCGGCGCGGCACTTCACCGAGCCGCCGGGCGCCGGAGCGCACCCGACCTCCTTGCCATCGATGACGCCGGTGACCGACCCGAACTGGCGCACGAGCCGATCAGGTGGCCGCTGCACCATCTCCAGCGGACTCGAAAGCTTGCCGTCGCCGCGTGCCGGCGTGCGCTCGAAGGTGGCATCGACCTTCCACGTGCCCGCACGGCTCGCTGCCCACGCGTCGAGGAACGACGCGGCCGCGTCTCGCCGTGAGGCCGAGTTCGGCGCGGGCGTGCTGTCACGAAGGAGAAGGGGGATCGCCAGCACGACGATGACGCCGAGAGCCGCCCACGCGATCAGCCGTGCGGGCAGGCCCGGCGATGTGGACACGGGATTCGACGGTACCGCGCCAGGACTTCCCGGCACGCGCGCGACACTGTCTCCCCCATGATCGAAGTCGTTGCGCTCGACGGAGACGACACGCTCTGGCACAACGAGCTTCAGTTCTCGATGACGCAGGCCCGGTTCTGCGAGCTCGTTGCGCCCTACGCGCCCCAAGCCAACCTCGATGCTCGTCTGCTCGCGACCGAGCGGACGAACCTCTCCACCTACGGATACGGCGTCAAGTCGTTCACACTGTCGATGCTCGAGACCGCGATCGAAGTCTCAGAGGGCCGCGTCCCGGTCTCGGTGATCGAGTCGATCCTCGCCGCCGGAAAGGCCATGCTCTCGCACCCCGTCGAGCTGCTCGACGGTGTCGTCGAAGCGATCGACGCGCTCGGCGATCGGTACGCCCTGATGGTCATCACCAAGGGCGATCTGTTCCACCAGGAGAGCAAGCTCGCCCGCTCGGGTCTCGCCGAGCGCTTCCACCGCATCGACATCGTGTCCGAGAAGGACGAAGCGACGTACCGCCGCATCATCGAGCGCGAAGGAGTGCGACCCGACCGGTTCGTGATGGTCGGGAACTCGCTGCGGTCCGACGTGCTTCCCGTCGCGGCGCTGGGCGCGCACGCGGTGCACGTCCCGTTCCACACGACGTGGGCGCTCGAGGACGTCGACCCGGAAGAGGCGGCGCGCTACGAGTTCTCGACCATCGCCTCGCTCTTCGAGCTACCCGCTCTGATCGACACCCTCGATCGCTGAGCGTCTCGGCGTCGTCGTCGCCCGGGCGCGCCGACCGGAACCGGAAGTACGCCCAGAAGGCGACCGAGAAGAGACCGAACCCGACGAACAGGGCCCACACCGTCCACCAGTTCGTCTTGGTCGACGTGTCGGTGAAGTCGTTGCCGGGGCGGATGATCAGCTGGAAGACGAGGAACGCCATCAGTCCGAACGCCGCCGCCCAGATCGCCTTGTTCCACCGATAGAGGGTGTCGCCGTCCATGAACTTCAACGGGATGAGCACGAAGAGCAGGCCCTCGAGTCCGGCGATGAACGTGCCCGAGAGCAACGCATCGAGCACGAGGACCCACATGCTCGCGTCGGGGTCGGCCGCCGCATGCCCGACCGGGATCCAGATCAGCCAGGCGCCGAGCGCGACCGCGAGCATCGCGGCCCCGCCGAGGAGGACGGACTTGCCCTCCTGGCGCCGGTCGAGCTCGCCCTTCGCGAGGACGAACCCGCGATCACGCCGTAGAGATAGCCCGGTTGGAAGCCAACCGCGCGGGCGATGAGGATGCACGGGATCGCGATCGCGAGTGCGGCCGGCAGCACACGGATGAAGCCCGATCCGCCTCGCGCGCGGGAGTACGTGCCGACGGTCTCCTCGAACACCAGCGTCGACACGATGATCGCCATGAAGAGGCCGATCACCAGTGCGAGGGAGGCGCGGTCGGCGCCGAAGTCCGGGTCGAGGAAGCCGTAGAGGAAGGCGGCGAACGCCGCGAACCCGACGAACATGGCGAAGGTCGGCAGGGAGCCGAGCCGCTCGCGCAGAGGCGTCTTGCCGAGCGAGCTCTTGCGTGTGAACCAACCGCGGATCTCGTCCTGGTTCTCTTCAGCCGTCTTGTTGAAGAGCTCCGACGGGAACGCGATCAGCAGCACCGCGAGCAGCGCCCACAACAGGTTCCGCCCGACGACCTTGGCCGAGAAGTCGATCTCGCCGAAGTCGAGCACCGACGCCGGGAAGGACGAGCGGTAGTGCGCGGGCGGCGGCTCGTCCGAGCCGACGTCTTGCTGTGGTGCGGGTGCCGCGGCGGCAGCCTGCCCAGACGCGTCGTTCGGCGGCGTCACCGAGCGGCTCTCGACCGAGGGAGGAGGCGCGACCGCGGTCGATGACGAGGGCGGGGGAGCGCGAGCGTCAGGACTGGTCCCGACAGCTCGGGCGGCGGGGCGACTCGTGCCGACGAAATCGGTGGCGGCGAGATCGGTGGCGGCGAAATCGGTGCAGGGAAGATCGGTGGCCCGTTGGGTGCGATCACGGGGGGCGGGATCACCACCGGCTCGACTGGCGAGGCGGCGGCGGGAATCGGGAGCCGGAGGCGAGACGGGCGGAGGTGGCTCGGGTGGAGGCAGGACGCGCGGCCCCGCGACCGGCGGAGATCCTGGTGGCGGAGACGGCGGCGGCAACGAGACGTTGAACGTCACCGTCGCGGTGGAGACGTTCCCGGCCGTGTCGGTTCCCGTGATCTCGAACGACAGAGCCCCCACGAGCGAAGGCACGACTCCACCGTTCAGGAACGTCGGCGACACGCACCCGGCCGGCGGATCGAGTCCGGCGAGCGGGGGTTCGGCGCCCGACAAGGCGTCGGTGCACTGGAACGCGATGGTCGTCCCGGCCACGACGTCGCTCGGGCTCGGAGGCGTCGTGACGATCGTCGGTGCCGTCTTGTCGACGCAGATGAACACGTTCGCGTGTGAGGTGCCCCCCGAGTCGAAGATCGCAGGCGCATTCGCCGTGAACCCGCTCACGCCGTCGAAGCACTTGACGGGACCGGAGTAGGGAACCGGAGGCGGAGGTGGTGGCGGCGGATGGTGGTGGCGGCGGTGGTGGTGGTGGCGGCGGTGGTGGTGGTGGCGGCGGAGGCGGTGGAGGGGGTGGCGGCGGTGCGCCGGGGTCGACTGGCAGCGGGGGTTGCATCGCGGCAGAAGGCGCCGCCGGTGCCAGCGACGGATCGCCGAAGTCGCACCGCGCCGCGGAGAAGAAGAACCCGTACCGACCGTCGGGCAGTCCGGCGATGATCGCCGCGGGGTCGAGCGACTTCGAGTCCTCACAGCCGTTCTCGGTCTCGGCCGACGTCTGGAACGAGAAGATCATGTGCGACGTCTCCGCCGACGTCGCGAACGTCGCGTCGCTGGTCGTCGGGAAGGCGTAGACCTCGACCAGCACCCGTCCGACGGTCGACGGATCGCTCGCCGGCGCCTGCGCCGTCGCCACCATCCCCACCGTGTCGCCCCCCTTGTACCAACCGTTTGCCCCAGTCGGTGGAGGATCGACGGTGAGATCGAGCGCGGGAATGTCCGCGACCTCGTAGGTGCCGGGAAGCTCCCTGAACGACGAATCCAGGTCGCCTGCGATGACGAGGATGTCGTAGGCGCCGACAACATCGGTCAGCACGCCTTCCCCGTAGGTGAGCACGGCTTGGTGGGGCGGGTTTGCGGCCTCGAAGACGGCCATGTGGCACGGCTCCCACGCCACCGGCTCGCTCGACGGGTTGGAGGGATCGTCGTCGTAGGTGCACGAGAAGCCGGCCGGGACGAACTGCGTGCGGCTGAACGGCGCTGCGCCGGGCGCCTGCGAGGGGGTGTCGATGGCGAGCTGCAGATCGATGGCGTCGGCGTTGTCGGTGACTTCGTACACCTCGACCGCACTGGCGTTGCCCAGCGGATCGGTGAGCGTCACGGTGACCGTGTAGTCGCCGGCATCGGAGGTGGGCAGCGGATCGCCGTAGTGGACCGCGACATGGGTCAGGTCGGGCAGCTCGACGTCGCCCTCACAGCTCTCCGCCGCGAAGCCGTCTCCGCGATCGCACACGAAGTCTGCGAACGCGTTCGTCTGCCCGACTCCGAAGAGCGAACCGGACAGCGGCCGTGGCGCCACCCCGAAGGTGATCGTCGGAGGCGCCGCCGCGGCAGCCGACGGAAACAAGCCGAGCGCGAGAACGACAAGCGCCACCAGAACGCCGATGCGCGCTGAGCGGCCCTTCGCCATGCGCCGACCCCCTCGCCCCAACGGGAGGGTACTCGCCACTCGCGACGTCTAGGACGGGGGAGGCGGAGGTGGCGGGAGCGCGCCGCCGGGCGGCGGCAGGTTCGGGATCGGCGGCGGAGGAGTCCCCGCCAGCGCGTTCACGAGCTGCAGGTTCCACTCGATGTCCATGCCCGGCAGCTTGTTGGCGTCGAGCTCGAAGCTCCCGTCGTCGACCGTGAACCGCAGGCGGGCGCCCGTCGAGCTCTGACCCGCGATCTCGGCGCGCACCGCCGAACGTGGCCATCGCCGCAGCGGTTCGCCGAGCTTCAGGGAACCGGTCATGCCGGCTTTCATCTCGAACACGACGAGCTCGGCGGCGGTGAGGGCGAGGATGACGTTCATCGGCAGCCCGCCCGACGCCTTCTTGCCCTCGCTGTTCGAGAACATCCCGAGGCCGCCGGAGACCGAGTAGGTCACCGCGGTGCTCATGCCGCCCGGCCGCGAGTAGATCCCGAACTCCTCGGCGGGAGCTCCGAGCTTCTCGCTGAGCTGCGCGAGGTACTTCTCGCGCATCTTGTCGGCTCTCGACACTCAGACGCCCCGCGCCATGTTCGCGAACCGTGTGTACTGACTGAGGTACGCGAGCTTCGCCTTGCCGGTCGGGCCGCTGCGGTGCTTCGTGACCAGGATCTCCGCGGTGCCGATGTCGGGCGAGTCGGGGTTGTACATCTCGTCGCGGTACAAGAACATGACGACGTCGGCATCCTGTTCGATGCTGTTGTGCACGACGACACCGTTCGCGAGGAAGTTGTGCGTACGGGAGACGGTCGCATCGAACACTTCCTCCACGCCGACAAGCACCACCTCGCGTACTGCATCCCACCCGACCTGGAGATTCTCTGGTGCAAGAAGCGCCACATTTGGCGCGCTTTGCACCTCGGAACGCCGAGCGGCGGAACGCGAGCGGTCGGCCAATCCCGGGTCGTCGGCGACCGCAACCCGATCACCGTCCCGTAGCTCGTCGGCTCGAGTCCACCCATCGAAGCGAAGGAACGGATGGTTTCCAGACGCTCGCACCACGCGGCCTGACGCGAGCCGCACCTCGTACACCGGCTTCACTCCACTCGAGAACGCCCGCGTCATCACTTCGGGCACCAGCTGCAGGTCGTCGTCGAGCGTCCACACCACGATGTTCCGCTCGCCACTCGCCGCCAGCTCGCCGATCGGCACGCGGTCGCCGTTGTCCGCGCGACTGATCAATGTGTCGCCGGTGAGGCAGCCACTTTCGCGAAGGTCGGCGAGCATCGGGCGCTTGTCCGCACGCATCTCCAGTGCACGAGAGAGCTGCGAGAGCGCTACGACGGGAGTCTCGAGCTCGCGGGCGAGGATCTTGAGACCTCGGCTGATCTCGGACACCTCGACCTGACGGTTCTCGGCCGCGCCGCGGCCACTCATCAGCTGGAGGTAGTCGACGACGACGAGGCCGAGGTCGCCCACCCGGCTCTTCAATCGCCGCGCCTTCGCCCGAATCTCCATCACCGTGATGCTGGGGTTCTCGTCGATCCACAACGGTGCGTTCGCGAGGCGGCCGATCGCGTGACCGATCTTCGACCAGTCGGACTCGACGAGGCGGCCGTTGCGCAACCGGGTCGAGTCGACGCGGGCTTCCGCCGAGAGCAGACGTTGGGTGAGCTCGAGGTGGCCCATCTCGAGCGAGAAGAACAACACCGGTCGCTGGGCTTCGAGCGCCACGTGCGCGGCCATGCCGAGCGCAAACGCGGTGTTGTGCACGAACACATCGGCGGCGACGAAGTTGTGCGTCACCGGCACGGTGAGGTCGTAGACCTGATCGACCCCGTCGTATTCGATCTCGACGATCTCGTCCCACAACGCGCTCGACTGCAACGCTCGCGGGTCGGGTGCTCGCTCGAGCACTTGCCCGACGACGCGCCGGGAGCGACCGGCGTGCATCACCTCAGAAGCGCCACCGCGCGGCCACTTCGCCCGGGCACCGACCGCGAGCCCGCTCCCCTCACCTCCGGCTCGTCGCGACAGGACGTCGAGCGTCCGCTCCTGGCCGAGCACCTCGAGCTGGTCGCAGAACGCCCGGATGTCGACCGCTTCGGTGACCTCGACCTCGAACAGGTCGTGGTTCACACCCTCCTCGCAGACGCGCTTCTCTCGCACCGTCGACGCGACCGCGAAGCGGAGCAGCAGATGCCGCACGCCGTGGGCCATCGAGCGCGACGCGGTGACGTAACGGATGCGACCGGGGCCACGCGCCGCTGCGCGCGCCGAACCTGCTGCTGCGAAGAGCCTTCCGAGGAAGAGCGACAGCTGGTCGTACGGAAGCCGGAACACCGCGTCGGGGATGCCGCGGTCGTTCGACGCGCCGAGCAAGCCGTGCCTCGCGGCGACGACCTCGATCCGGTCACGGCCTCCTGACTTCGCGACGACGCGGTAGGCGGCGTGCCCTCCTGCCAGCGGCACCGCCCGCACTCCCTGACCGTCGGCATGCAAGACGAGATCGGCGACGACGACCGGAGACGAGTTGGCGAACACCGTGCCGCCCGCCACCCGGTGGCCGTGACCGACGAGATGGGCGAGCAGGACGACCTCGGCGGCGGGCAGCCGATCGGTGCCGAAGAACGGCAGGGCATGCGGCACCGCGACTCGGACGCCGACGCCCAGGTCGCCGAGCGGCAGCCACCCCTGCTCGGTGAGGAAGGGGTGCGTGATCGTCGTGCGGACCTCGCGCCCCGAGCGGGTGCGCACTCGGAAGACGGGCTTGATGCCGTCGTCGATGAAGGCCTCGGGCGCGACCGACACGAGCGAGCCGTCGGCCGAGAGCGAGGCGACCGTCACCGACTGACGCGCCATGCCGAGCCGGTACAGCTCGGCGGCCGTGCGGACCGCGCCGGTCGTCGGATCGAGGATCGGCGTGTCCCACGCGACGCATTTGCCCATGCTCGGACGGGCGCCCACGACGACGAGTGAGGAGGGCTGCAACCCCGACAGCAGCTCGTCGAGGTCGTTGTAGCCGGTGGCCAACCCTGTGATCGACTCGCCGCGGTCGTAGAGCTGCTCGAGCCGGCTGAGGCTGATCTCGAGCAGGTCGTGGACGGGAGCGATCGTGTCGGCAACCCGGCGCTGGGCCACGTCGTAGACCATCGCCTCCGCGCGATCGACGGCCTTGGTCACGTCGTCGGGGATGCTGTAGCCGAGCTCCGCGATCTCGCCGGCCACGCCGATGAGCCGCCGCAGCAGCGCGTGCTCTTCGACGATGTGCGCATAGCCGGCCGCATTCGAGATCGCCGGCGTCGTCGCCTGGAGGTCGACCAGGATGCCCGCCCCGCCAATCGCCTCGAGCAGGTCAGCCCGTCGCAGCTCCTCGGCGACGGTGACCGAGTCGACTGCCTCGCCCGCGCCGTACAACGAGGTGATGGCCTCGAAGATGTGACCGTGCGCCGGCTTGTAGAAGTCGTCGCGTGAGACGACTTCTATGGCTGAGGCCACCGCAGCGGCCGACAGCAGCATCGCGCCGAGCAGCGACGCCTCTGCGTCGAGGTTGTGGGGCGGTATCCGACCGACACCGGCGGTGCGTCGCGGGGTATCGGAAGAGCCGTCGGCCATTGGCTGTCACCCTCGCGAGACGGAGTTGTGAGGCGCTAGTGGAGAACCGGCGTTTGTCGGTGGACATGTGGGGGCGCGCTTGGGGAAGACCCTGTGCATCGTGGGCCCACTTCTGGGGACAGTGGTGGATGCTCGGGGGACGCGTCGGCCCCCCGACCGCTGACTAGCTCGCGACGACCTCGACGGTGATCGCGAACTCGACCTCGGGATGCAGGCGCGCGGGCACCTCATGGGTGCCGAGCGTCTTGATCGGCTCGGCCAGGTTGAGCTTGCGGCGATCGAGCTCGATGCCGGTCTGCGACGCGACAGCGTCGACGACATCAGCCGAGGTCACCGACCCGAACAGCCGCCCCTCGTTGCCCGCCTTCGCCGTGATGGTGATCACCTTGGGCACGAGCACCCGGGCGACCTCTTCGCCGGCCGACCGCTCCTTGGCATCGTTGACGTCACGAGACCGGCGCATGGCAGTGGCCTGCGCCGTGGCGCCAGCGGTCGCCTGGAAGGCGAGACCTCGCCGCAACAGGTAATTGCGGGCGAAGCCGGCTGCCACGTCGACGATGTCGCCTTTCTTGCCGACGTCCGCGACGTCGCTGCGAAGCACGACCTTCATCACGCCTCCTCGGCGCCTGCGTCGAGGACGGTCTCGACGTCGGCCGCGGTCTCGGCGCCGAGCTCGAGCTCGTCGACCGACGCGGGTGCCTCGACCGGCGCAGCCTCGGAGCGCGGGCCGCGATCGCCACGGTCACCGCGATCGCCACGGTCACCGCGATCACCTCGATCGCCGCGATCACCTCGATCGGCACGGGGCCCGCGTTGCGTGGTGACGCGGCTGGTGTAGGGCAGCAGCGCCATCTCACGCGCGTTCTTGATCGCGCGAGCGACCTCACGCTGCTGCTGGCTGTCGTTGCCACTCACCCGACGGGCGCGGATCTTGGCCCGGTCGGACATGAACCGGCGAAGCAGGTTGACGTCCTTGTAGTCGACGTATTCGACCCGCTCGGCGGCGAGGACGCTGACCTTCTTCTTGACCCGACGCCCGGCGTCCTTCGGCTTCGAACGTCGCTGCTGACCTTGCGCCTTCATCAGAACGGCTCCTCGTCTCCGTACGACTCAGCAGGGGGCGCGGCCGGCCCACCGCTGGTGCTGCTGCTGCCACCACTCCGCGGACGGTCACCCATCTCGCTGCTGCGCTCGTTGCGCTCGATCTTCGCGGTCGCCCAGCGCAGGCTCGGGCCGACCTCGTCGGCGACGATCTCGATCACGCTGCGCTTCTCGCCGTCTTGCGTCTCCCACGACCGCTGCTCGAGCCGGCCGTTCACGATGACGCGCGAGCCCTTGCTCAGCGACTCGCTCACGTTCTCCGCGAGCTGCGCCCACGCGACGATGTTGAAGAAGCTCGTCTGCTCGACCCACTCGCCGTTCTGCTGATAGCGACGGTTGACGGCGAGCCCGAACGAGACCTGCGGACGGCCGCTGTTCGTGAACCGCAGCTCGGGGTCGCGGGTGATGTTGCCGATGACGGTGATGCTGTTGTCTGCCATGTCGATCGCTCCCGATCGGGTCAGCCGGCGTTCGCCGGCGCGTCTGCCCCGAGACCGCGCTTCGCGGCTTCGCTGTCGGGCAGTCGGATGAGCTTGTGGCGGACGATCGGGTCCGCGAGCCGGTGCCAGCGCTCGAGCTCGTCGAGACCCGTGCCCGGGGCGACGAACTGGAGGACGGCGTAGGTGCCCTCGTGCTTGTGGTCGATCTCGTAGGCGAAGCGGCGCCGGCCCCAGAGGTCGACGGACTTCACCTCGCCACCGCGCAGTGCGACCTGGTCTTTCACCTGGTCGAGCACCGCTTGGACGCCGGGATCGTCGACTTCGGCGTCGACGATGATCATGAGCTCATAGGCCCGCATGGCGAGCTACCTCCCTCCGGACCCGGCGCCTCGGCGTCGGGGCCCCGCGGATGCGGAGCAGGGTTCAATTGGACGAGTGGACTCTAGTGGGACGGTGCCGGTGATCACCATGCGGACAGTGTGCAGAGGGGGTGTGACATTCCCGTGAGCCAGCCCGCGCCGCCCGAGGTGAGCCCGACGCGCATGGCGCTGCGGGGCCTCCTGCACCGATGCCCGCGATGTGGCTCCGGCCACGTGTTCCGCTCGTTCTTCACGCTCAAGGAACGGTGCCCGAGGTGTGGCCTCCGGTTCATCCGCCACGAGGGCTTCTCGCTCGGGAGCACCACGATCAACATGGTCGTGACGTTCGGGATCTTCCTGACGATCATCGTCGTCGGGCTGATCGTCACCTACCCCCACATCGAGGTGGTCCCGGTCACGATCGCCGGCCTCGCCGTCGCAGTCGTCGTGCCGATCATCTTCTATCCCTCGGCTCAGACGATCTGGGCGGGCCTCGACCTGGCGATGCGACCCCTCGATCCCGTCGAGCAGGCCGAGGCCGCGACGTTCGTCGACGCAGAGGGCGAGGAGACCTAAAGGCGGTCGCGGACGGCCCAGAGCTCGGGGAAGAAGCGGCGGTCGACGGTGCTGCGCAGGTATGCCGCTCCACTCGACCCGCCCGTCCCCGGTCGCCCACCGATCTGGCGCTCGACCATCGTGATGTGCCGCACCCGCCAGAGCGCGAACGCCTGGTCGTGATCGAGGAGGTCTTCGGACACGTCGAACAGCGGGCCGTAGTTCGCACGGTCGAGGAGCACGTCGGTGAGGTCGGGGTCGCCGTGCTGCGCGAGCAGCGACCTGTAGGCGTCCCACAGCGACGGCTCTGCGAGCCGGCGTTCGAGCCGGGCCCTCTCCGCGTCGGTCGTGTGCACACGATCGAGGAATCGCGGATCCTTCAGCCCACTGAGGAACTCGATCTCGCGGAACTGCACCGATTGGAAGCCGCTCGCGGGTTCGAGCTCGGACCGGAAGACGAGGAAGTCTTGCGGCGTCATCGTCTCGAGGACGTCGACCTGCTCGATCAGCAGCTTCTCGATCACGCGCACCCGCCGGAAGAGGTGACGCGTCGAGCGCGATGTCGTCGGCGAGCATCGCGTCTCGTGCGGCTTCGAGTTCGTGGAGAAGCAACTTGAACCACAGCTCGTACACCTGGTGCACCGTGATGAAGAGCAGCTCGTCGTGAGCGTCGGTGCGCTGGTGTTGCGCGGAGAGCAGCGTCTCGAGCTCTAGGTAGGTGCCGTAGTCGAGACGCCCGCCCTCTTCTCCGAAGGATTTCGACACGGGGGAGTTCTCACTCTCCGCCGATGGGAGTTATCACTCCCAGCCGATGGACCACATGGCCTCGAGGTCATGCTTGCTGTACGCCTGGAACGCGATCAGGGTGCGCGTCGCGACGATCCCCTCGAGGGCCGAGATCCGCTGCGTGACCACTTCGGCGAGCTCGTCGTGGTGTTCCACCCGAACGATCGCGACGAGGTCTTCGTCGCCGGCCACGGAATAGACCTCTCCGACGCCCTTCAGGTCGCTGAGCTGTTGCGCCAGCGTCGCGATGCGCGACGGCTCGGCATTGATCAGCACGAACGCTGTGACCACCGGGCGCAGCGTAGCGTCACGGTCGTGACGGACAGCGCGGCGATCGAGCCCGACGCCACGCTTGCCGCAATCGACATCGGCACCAACTCGATCCACCTCGTCGTCGCCCGCGTCGCGTGCGAACGATCGCTTCGAAGTCGTCGCTCGTGAACGCGAGATGGTCCGCCTCGGATCGGGGCCGGGCGACATGAAGCGGCTCGAGACCGAAGCGATGGACCGCGGCATCACCGCGCTCGCACACATGCGACGCGTCGCGGAAGCAGAAGGCGCGTCGCTGCGCGCCGTCGCCACGAGCGCGGTACGAGAGGCCGAAAACGGCGACACCTTCGTGCGCCACGCGCGCGACGAGGCGGAGGTCGAGGTCGAGGTGATCTCGGGCACCGAGGAAGCTCGGCTCATCCACCTCGGCGTGCTTCAGGCCGTGCCGGTCTACGACCGGCGGTTGATGCTGGTCGACATCGGTGGAGGATCGACCGAGCTGCTCATCGGCGAGCGCGGAGAAGTGCTGGCGGCCCGCAGCCTCAAGCTCGGCGCGATCCGGCTGACCGCGCGCTTCTTCGGTGGCGAGCGCGTGCATCCCGCGGCTGTCGGCGCCTGTCGTCAGTTCGTACGCTCGGCGCTGGCACCGTTCGTGCCCGAAGTCCATCGACTGGGCTTCGACGTCCTCATAGGCAGCTCGGGCACGATCATGGCGATCGCGGGGTTGGTCGCCGAGCAGCGCCGCGAGTCGGCGCCGATCACCTACAACAACTTCGAGATGCGCCGCGACGAGGTCGACGATGTCGTGGCACGACTCCTCAAGCTCGACACCGTCGAGAAGCGGAAGTCGATCCCGGGCCTCGACCCACGACGAGCCGACATCATCCTCGCCGGGGCGATCCTGCTCGAACAGGTCATGCACGCGTACGACGCGGAACGGTTGGTCGTATCGGAGAACGCGTTGCGCGAAGGCGTGTTGCTCGACACGGTCCAGCGGTCACGCGGCGGCACGTTGCATCACCTTCGTGATCTCTCGCGCGAGAGCGTGATGCACCTCATGGAGATCTGCGACGAGCGTCCCGACCACTCGCGTGAGGTCGCTCGTCTCGCCCTGGAGCTCTTCGACGCGACCGCGCCGGCGCACGAGCTCGACGAGACCGCACGCGAGTATCTCGAGGCGGCTGCGCTGCTCGCGAACGTCGGGCTCTTCATCTCGCACACGAAGCACCACTTGCACACGTACTACGTGATTCGCAACAGCGAGCACCTCACGGGTTTCACCGATCGCGAGATCGAGATCATCGCTCAGGTCGCGCGCTACCACCGCAAGAGCGCCCCCAAGCCGGAACACGAGGCGTTCGCCCGCCTGTGGCCCGACGACCAGCAGCTCGTGCGCACGCTCGCCGCCCTCCTCCGAGTCGCCATCGGCCTCGATCGCTCGTACGAGCGGCGCGTCGCGACGGTCAGGTGCGAGGACGACGGTGAGCGCCTGACGATCAGGCTGGTGCCTTCGGGCGCAGGCGACATCACGCTCGAGCACTACGCGGCCGACGCTCGCAAGGCACTGCTCGAGGAGGTCCTCGACCGGCTCATCGTCATCAAATAGGGTCTTGACGAGGAACATCTATCGCTGATAGATATTCTATCGGTGATCGAGACTCGGGACCCGAGAGCGCGGCGACGCGAGGCCAAGCGCGAGCAGATCCTGGACGCGGCCTGGGTTCTCGCCCATCGCGACGGAATCGGCGGCATCTCGTTGCGAGAGCTCGCCGCCATGGTCGACCTGCGCCAGCCGTCGCTCTACGCGTACTTCGCGTCGAAGCACGACCTGTACGACGCGATGTTTGCTGAGGGCAACCGCCAGCTCCTCGATCGAGCGAAAGCGCTTCCTGCCAACGACCACCCGCGCGCTGGCGTCCTCGACCTGGCGCGGATGCTGCTCGACTTCGTCGCCGAAGACGGCGTGCGCTACGTCCTCATGTTCCAGCGGCACATCCCCGGCTTCGAACCGTCGGCCGAGTCGTACGAGATCGCGATCGGGTTCTACGAGATCGCCCGGCAGAAGCTCGCGGCGGCGGGCATCACCGAGCAATCCGACATGGACCTGTTCACGACGTTGATCGCCGGCATCGCCGATCAGCAGATGGCGAACGATCCTGGGGGAGACCGCTGGAGCGGGCTCACCGACCGCATCGTCGCGATGTTCTTCACGGAGATCGACGCCAACAGAGCCGACTCGACTGGAAAGGCCTCCCGATGACCATGACCACCACCCGCGATGTCGCGACGATCGACCGCATCGGCCACGACGAGGCGATGCGCATCGCGGCAACGGAGAACGCGAAGTTCGCGTCGCTGCTGCGCGCGATCAGGCCCGAAGACTGGTCGAAGCCCACCGATTGCACGTTGTGGGACGTGCGTGCCATGGCGGCCCACGTCGTGGGCTCGGCGGCCGGGCAGGTCTCGCCACGCGAGTTCGTCCGCCAGAAGCGCAAGGGCAAGCCCGTCACCGCGGAGATCGGCGGCCAGTTCTGGTGGGACGGGATGAACGAGGTCCAGGTGCGCGAGCGCGCGTCTCTGACCGCTGACGAGCTCATCGCCGAGTGGGAGGCCACGTCTCCGAAAGCCATCAGGGCACGGACGAAGCTCCCGCGGCTCATCGCCAACCGGAGGCTGTTGACGTTGCCGATCATCGGCAAGCAGCCGCTCGCCTACCTCTTCGACGTCGGCTTCACCCGTGACGTGTGGATGCACCGCGTCGACATCGCCCACGCGATCGGATACGGCCTCGACCTGGATGCCGACCACGACGGTCGGCTCATGGAGGACTACGTCGCCGAGTGGGCGTCGGTCTACGACACTCCGTTCACCCTCCATCTCACGGGTCCCGCGGGTGGCAGCTTCCGGCACGGCGAGGGCGGCGAGGTCGTCACCATCGACGCGGTCGAGTTCCTGCGCACCCTCGCCGAGCGCGAGCATGGCACCGGGCTGCTGAGCAACCCGCTTCCGCTCTGAAGGGGACGAGTCATGGACACCCGAGTCACCGAGATCGCCGACAACACGTACCGCCTGTCCACGTTCCTCCCCGAGATCGGCCCGACCGGCTTCACGTTCAACCAGTTCCTCATCGACGACGAGCAACCGCTGCTCTTCCACACGGGGCCGCGAGCGATGTTCCCGCTGGTGAGCGAGGCGATTGCTTCGATCACTCCCGTCGAACGGCTGCGCTGGATCACGTTCGGCCACCTCGAGTCCGACGAGTGCGGTGCGATGAACCTGTTCCTGGGCGCGGCACCGAACGCCGAGGTAGCCCACGGCGTGATGGGCTGCATGGTGTCGCTGGACGACTTGTGCGACCGGCCGCCCGTGCCCCTCGCGGGCGGTGAGGTGATCGAGCTCGGCTCGCATCGGGTCCGCCACATCGACACGCCCCACGTCCCGCACGGATGGGACGCACGAGTTCTCTACGACGAGACCACCCGCACGCTGTTCGCGGGCGACCTGTTCTCGAATCTGGGCGATCCCCCGGCAGTCACCTCCGACGACATCGTCGGCGCCGCGGGGCAGGCCGAAGACATGTTCGGCGCCACCTGCCTCACCGCGACCACTGCGCCGACGATTCGCCGCCTGGCCGAGCTCGCGCCGAAGACGATCGCGGTGATGCACGGGTCTTCGTTCGCCGGCGACGGGGCCGCCGCGCTCACCGCCCTCGCCGACGACTACGAGGCTCGATTCGCGGCCACGACCCGCTAGCTGCGCTCGGCCACCCAGGCCGCAACGGTGTCGGCCAGCTCGTCGCGGGCGGTGTCCGGCGTGAGGAAGTAGTGGTCACCCGTGAGCGTGACGAGCTGCTTGTCGGTCGAGCCGAGCCCGTCGTGGATCCCCGCCGCGTCGCTGGGGAACACACCCGCGTCGGCGTCGGCCTGGATCACCAGCGCCGGCAACGTGACGACTGGGAGATGCTTCGCCGCGCTGCAGGGCGAGTCGTCGAGGCTCCACATGGAGAGCCACGTGCGCAACGTGTTCACCGCCCCGATGCCGAACACGCTGCTGTTGGCGTGCTTCGGATCGCCGGCGTAGCAGAGCGGCACCGTGCGGTTCGACGGGTCGATGTCGCCGTCGACGAAGCGGAGGTCGGCCCAGGTGCGGCGCACGACGAAGAGGCGATCGGAGATGCCGTGTGAGGCGAGACGCGCGAGCTCGGCTCGGCACCAGGCGCTGATGCGCCGATTGCGCTCGATCTGGGCGGCGCGGTAGCGGGCGATGAAGTCGACGCGGTACGGAGGTCCGTTGCGCTCGTCGTACATGTCGAGGTCAGGGTCGGTGCCGATCGGCTCGTGCTCGTCGGTGACCGACGGGTCCATCCACGCCGTGAGCACCTCCGGACGGCCGGGATGCGACGCGACGGACACGTACAGATCTCCGGGCGTCAACGACAGCGCGGCCTCGACGACCCGGAGCCCCGGTGCCGCGGTGATCGACGGCTTCACTGCCTGCGACTGGTACGCAGCCATCAGGGAGCCGCCACCCGAGTTGCCGAAGAGCACGACTCGCTCGACCCCCGCGACCTCTCGCAGCCACTTGACTCCCACGCCGATGTCGGCGAGCGCGTGATCGGCGAGAAAGTAGGCCTCGTTGCCGCGGAAGCGGGTGTTCCACCCGAGGAACCCGTAGCCGCGCTCCGCGAGGTAGCCCGCGAGGTAGTGCTCGCTGAAGTCGACGTTGTAGTGCGTCGCGATGAAGGCCGTCGTCGGCCGTTCGCCCGCTCGGCGGTGGTACAAGCCCTGGCAGGGGTGACCGCCCGCCCCCGCGCGCCCGGTGATCGGCGAGGGCAGGCCGACGAACTCTCGCTCGACGGTCACTGCGACGCGGGCACCGGGGGCGGCTCGGGCACTGCGTGGAGCTGGCTGAACGCCTCGTCGCGATCGATCGGCAGCCCCGGCGTGTCGCGGCACAGCTCGACCATGATCCCATTCGGGTCGACGAAGTAGAGCGAGTGACACCAGTCGTGGTCGAGATCCATGAGGGGCTCGATGCCCGCGGCTGCCATCCGCTCCTTCACCTCGAGCTGGCGGGCCTCGGTCGCCCGGAAGGCGACATGGTTGACCCAGACCGGCAGCCCGTTGCCCGTCGAGATCTCGCTCTTCCAGTCGGGCTGCTCACCGACGCCATGGACATCGAAGAACGCGAGGCAGCTGCCATCGCCCGCGTCGAAGAAGAAGTGACGGAGGAAGCCGCCCGAGCGCGGCTCGCTGCTCACCTCGGTGTGCAGCAGCGGCATGCCCATGAGCTCGTCGTAGAAGCGCACCGTCGCGTCGATGTCGCGGCAGGCGAAGGCAACGTGGTGGATCGCCGGCTCGGTCATGGGTCCCCCTTGCACAGTGATGATCGGGCGATCTGCGTGATCGGCACCGACGCTACCCCGGCACGCTCCGAGGGTCCTTCGTAGACTGCCGCGACCCATGAGCAACGACGCCGAGAAACAACGCCTCGAGGAAGATCGAAACCGAGTCGCGCTGTGGCGCCGGTGGGGCCCGTACCTCTCCGCCCGCCAGTGGGGGACGGTGCGAGAGGACTACAGCGAAGGTGGGAACGCGTGGGACTTCTTCCCCCACGAGCACGCCCGGTCCCGGGCCTATCGATGGGGAGAAGACGGGCTCGGCGGCATCAGCGACCACTGGCAGCACCTGTGCTTCGGGCTGACGCTGTGGAACACCAACGACAAGATCCTGAAGGAGCGCCTCTTCGGGCTCACGAATTCCGAGGGGAACCACGGCGAGGACGTGAAGGAGTACTGGTGGGCGCTCGACTCGACGCCCACCCACTCCTTCATGCGGTGGCTCTACAAGTATCCACACCGCGAGTTCCCCTATGCACAGCTCGTCGACGCGAACCGCGGGCGCAGCCGTGAGGTCGACGAGTTCGAGCTCGTCGACACCGGCGTGTTCGACGAGTCGAGGTACTTCGACGTCGAGCTGACCTATGCGAAGGCCGCGCCCGACGACATCTGCATCGTGATCGATGCGACGAACCGCGGGCCCGACGCGGCGCCCCTGCACGTCCTGCCCACGATCTGGTTCCGCAACACGTGGTCGTGGGGTCGGGACAACCGGCATCCGCAGCTTCGCGCCGTCGCGCGGAACGTCATCGAGACGACGCACGGCGCGCTCGGCACGCGGTGGCTCGTCTGCGACGGCGATCCCCATCTCGTGTTCTGCGAGAACGAGACGAACGCCCACCGGCTGTGGGGACAGCACAACACGACGCCGTTCCCGAAGGACGGGATCAACGACCACGTCGTGGATGGAGCCGAGACCGTCAACCCGGCACAGTTCGGTACGAAGGGCGCGGCCTGGTACCGCTTCGACGTGCCGGCCGGTGAGTCGGTGCGCATCCGACTGCGACTGACGAACGTGCGTCCCGAGGGCGAGTCGGTGGGAGCCGACTTCGACGACGTCGTCGCGACACGGCGTGAGGAGGCCGACGGCTTCTTCGAGGATCTCGCACCCGACCTGCCGGCGGGGAGTCCGCAGCGCGACGTGCAACGCCGTGCGATCGCGGGATTGCTGTGGGCGAAGAAGCACTTCCGCTACGACGTGCGCGAGTGGCTCGAGGGTGACCCCGCGATGCCTCCCCCGCCGCCCGGCCGCAAGAACGGGCGCAACAGCGAGTGGACCCACCTCTACAACGCCGACATCATCTCGATGCCCGACGAGTGGGAGTACCCCTGGTACGCCGCATGGGATCTCGCGTTCCACATGCTCCCGATGGCGATCGTCGACCCGGACTTCGCCAAGGACCAGCTGCTGATCTTCTGCCGCGAGTGGTACATGCACCCGAACGGTCAGCTTCCTGCCTACGAGTGGGCGTTCAACGACGTCAACCCGCCGGTGCACGCGTGGGCGGCGTGGCGGGTCTACAAGATCGACGCCGCGCGCACGGGCAAGAAGGACACCGAGTTCCTCGAGCGGATCTTCCACAAGCTGCTCATCAACTTCGCCTGGTGGGTGAACCGCAAGGACGCCGACGGGTTGAACGTCTTCGAGGGAGGCTTCCTCGGGCTCGACAACATCGGCCTGTTCGACCGCTCCGCGCCGCTCCCCGACGGCGGCCGGCTCGCGCAGTCAGACGCGACGAGCTGGATGGCGATGTACTGCCTCAACATGCTCGCGATCGCGCTCGAGCTCGCGCAGCAGAATTGCGCGTACGAGGACGTCGCGACGAAGTTCTTCGAGCACTTCCTCTACATCGCGCACGCCGCCAACAACCTGGGTGGCGAGGGCGTGTCGCTCTGGAACGACGACGACGGGTTCTTCTACGACGTGCTGCGGATCCGTGACCAGACGATCCCGCTCAAGGTGCGGTCGTTCGTGGGCCTCATCCCCCTCTTCGCGGTCGAGCCCATCGAGCCGAAGGTGTTCGACGCACTGCCCGACTTCACCGAGCGCATGAGGTGGTTCCAGAAGAACCGTCCCGATCTGTGCTCGAACATCTTCACGATGAACCGCCCGGGTGTCGGTGAGCGTCGGCTGATGTCGCTGGTCGGGCCCGATCG
The DNA here is from genome assembly GCA_963802505.1 of uncultured Acidimicrobiales bacterium. GTDB lineage: Bacteria > Actinomycetota > Acidimicrobiia > Acidimicrobiales > DATKAS01 > DATKAS01. The sequence continues at coordinate 1,114,592 of CAWDJB010000002.1, forward strand.
GTTGCGCCGCATCCTCGCTCGCATGCTGGACGAGAGTGAGTTCCTCTCGCCCAACGGGCTGCGGTCGTTGTCGAGGGTGCACGAGTCACGGCCGGTGACGCTGATGCTCGGCTCGGAGGATTACTCGGTGAGCTACCAGCCCGGCGAGTCGACGACGGGGATGTTCGGCGGCAATTCGAACTGGCGCGGCCCGGTGTGGTTCCCGGTGAACTACCTCATGATCGAGTCGCTGCAGCGGTTCCACCACTACCTCGGTCCTGACTTCACCGTCGAGATGCCGACGGGCTCGGGCCAGTTCGCGGACCTCTCAGGTGTCGCCGCCGAGCTGTCTCGCCGGCTCATCGGCCTCTTCCTGATGGGCGAGGGCGGTCGCCCCTCGAACGGCGGGCACGCGCTGTTCGACAACGATCCGCACTGGCGCGACCACGTCACGTTCTACGAGTACTTCCACGGCGACTCCGGCAAGGGGCTCGGCGCGGCGCACCAGACCGGCTGGACCGCGCTCGTCGCCAAGCTCATCCGTCAAAGCGGCTCGACGCTGGAGTGACGGTCAGCACCGTGAACTCCCGACCGGTGCTCTCGGTCATCCAGAAGGCGTGCGGCCCGGATCGCGCGCAGAACGTCTCCGGCATGGTCGATCTCGTCGTGGATGCGATCGACGCGGGTGCAGACATCGTGCTCCCGCAAGAGCTGTTCCAGGGGCCGTACTTCTGCCAGACCGAGCATCAGGATTGGTTCGCGTGGGCATGCCCGGTCGACGAAGACCCCGGCGTCGCCGCGATCTCGAAGTCGACGAAAGGCCGGGGAGCGGTGGTGCCGGTCTCGTTCTTCGAGCGGGCCGGGCAGGCGCACTACAACTCGGTCGCGATCGTCGAGGACGGCGAGGTGCTCGGCGTGTACCGCAAGTCGCACATCCCCGACGGGCCGGGCTACGAGGAGAAGTTCTATTTCAACCCCGGCGACACAGGCTTCAAGGTGTGGCCGACGCGACACGGCACGATCGGCGTTGGCATCTGCTGGGACCAGTGGTTCCCCGAATCGGCGCGCGTGATGGCGCTGCTCGGCGCGGAAATCGTGCTCTATCCCACCGCGATCGGCAGCGAGATCGGCGACCAGTCAGAGAACGACACCGCGGACATGTGGCGGCGCGCGATGGACGGTCACGCGGTGTGCAACCACGTGGCCCTCGCGGCGGCCAACCGCATCGGCACCGAGGACGACCTCACCTTCTACGGGTCGTCGTTCATCGTCGACCACCGCGGCCGGCCACTTGCCGAGGCCGATCGTACGAGCGCGATGACGATCACCGCCGAGCTCGACCTCGCGGAGGCCCGCGCCGACCGCGCCGGCTGGGGCCTCTTCCGCGATCGCCGCCCCGACCTCTACGGGCCGCTGCTCACCCAGGACGGCCGGGTGCCCGAGGCCGGCCGCTGAAGGCCCGCCCCAAGAGGGGTGTGCCGGCGTCGAGCAGGCCATCGAGGTCGTCGCCCTTGTCGAACACCGGGCGCCACTCGACCGTCTCCGACGCCACGGCTTCCGCCGCGAATGGCAGCGGCTCCTCCTCCACGGGTTTGCTCACTGGAGCCGGCTCTGACCGGGTCGAGTGAGCAAACGGTGGCGGGGCGGGCGGGTTGGGCGGCGGGTTGAACAGCTGCGGTGACGCCACCCTGCGATCGTCGAGCCACCAACCCTTCGGCAAGACCATCGAGTCGGCGTGACGATGGCAGAGCTCGCTGCCGTGCAGCGCGCCGTCGTCGTCCAGCGGAGCGAACCACGCGAGGCTCCGCGCCGCGTCGAAGCCGATCAACACCACCGCCTGCGCCCCGCAACCGGGACGTGAGCATCTCCGCACCGTGCGCGACGCTACCGGTCGGGTGAGTGCACCGACGAGCATCGACGATCCGGACGACCCGCGCGTCGCTGAGTACCGCGCACTGAACGACGCCGCCCTCCGGCGCGCGATCGAGGGCGCCGACGTGTGCATTGCCGAGGGGTCGCTTGTCGTCGAGCGCCTCCTGAGGACGTCGTTCGCAGTTCGGTCGTTCCTCGTCAGCGACCGGAGATGGCAATCCCTCGGCCCGCTCGCGACGGCGCTGGCAGCCCATCCAGCCCCGACCTACCTCGCGTCGCAGGCGGTGATGAACGAGGTCGCGGGGTTCGACATCCATCGCGGAGTGCTCGCGTCTGCGACGCGTCCGGTTCTCCTGCCCCCGGTCGAGCTCCTCGACGCAGCATTGGTCGTCGCCGTGCTCGAGGGCATCAACGACCACGAGAACATGGGCGTCATCTTCCGTAATGCCGACGCGCTCGGCGTCGACGCGATCGTGCTCGACTCGACGAGCTGCGATCCGCTCTACCGGCGGGCGATCCGCGTGTCGATGGGAGCCGTGTTCGCGGTGCCGTTCACCCGATTCGCCGACCTCGACGAGCTCGACGGCTTCACCCTTGTCGCCCTGTCGCCGAGCGGCGAGCACGCGCTCGACGAGGTCGAAGCAGACCGCGTCGCGATCGTGCTCGGAGCCGAAGGCCCGGGCCTCAGCCACGGCACGCTCGCGGCGAGCAATGTGCGGGCGCGGATCCCCATGAGGGCGGGCATCGACTCCCTCGGTGTGGCCAGCGCCTCCGCGATCGCGTTCCAGTACTTCGGACGGCGTCACTTCGGCGGGCGGCGAGCGTGATCGCCCGATGGGGAGCGGCCCGCCTTCCCGTAGCCTGACGCGATGGCAGACCTCGACTTCTTCTTCGATCCCGTGTGTCCGTGGGCGTGGGTCACCAGCCGATGGGTGGTCGAAGTCGCGAGCCAGCGTGACTACGAGGTCGACTGGCGCTTCATCTGCCTGCGGATCGTGAACGAGGACAAGGCGTTCGAGCAGGATCCGACCTCGCCATACGGACGGGTGCACGGCGCCGGGCGCATGATGCTGCGCGCCGCGGCCGCCGCGAAGGTCTCCGCCGGCAACGACGCCGTCGGCCGCCTCTACACCGAGTTCGGCAACCGACTTCACGTCGAGGGCCGCGGCGTCTCCGAGATCCGGGAGGGCAACTTCGCGCTCATCGACGAGGCGATCACCGCCGCCGGCCTGGGCTCCGACGTCGCCACGGCCGTGGACGACGAGAAATGGGACGAGGTGCTGCGCGAAGAGACGGCCGTCGCGCTGAGCCGCACCGGAAACGACGTCGGCACGCCGATCATCACGTTCGCTCCCGGCACCAACGACGAGACCTCGTTCTTCGGTCCCGTCCTCAATCGCATCCCACGCGGCGAAGAGGCGCTCGAGATCTGGGACACGGTCGAGCGGTTGGCCCGCGTCCCAGGCCTCTTCGAGCTGAAGCGCACCAACCGAGGGCGACCCGACTTCAGCTGAGGGGGGATCGATGAACGAAGAGACGTACGGCTTTCGCACCCGCGCCGTGCACGCCGGCGGAGGGCCCGATCAGACGACGGGCGCTCGCGCCGTGCCGATCTACCAGACGACGAGCTTCGTCTTCGAGGACTCCGCCGACGCGGCAGACCTCTTTGCGCTGCAGAAGTTCGGCAACATCTACAGCCGGATCGCGAACCCCACCGTGGCGAGCTTCGAGGAGCGCGTCGCGAGCCTCGAGGGGGCCATCGGCGGCGTGGCGACGTCGAGCGGGCAGGCCGCTGAGCTCCTGACGTTCACCGCGCTCGCGAATGCCGGAGATCATCTCGTCGCCAGCGCGCAGCTCTACGGCGGCACTCGCACGCTGCTCGACGTGTCGCTGCGCCGACTCGGCATCGACACGACCTTCGTGGCGAGCGACGACCCGGCTGCCTATGCCGCCGAGGTCCGCCCGAACACGAAGGCCATCTACACCGAGGTGATCGGCAACCCGTCGGGTTCGATCGCGGATCTCGCAGCCCTCGCCGACGTGGCGCACGCGGTCGACCTCCCGCTCGTCGTCGACGCCACGCTGGCCACGCCCTACCTCTGCCGGCCGATGGAGCACGGCGCCGACATCGTGTTGCACTCCGCGACGAAGTTCATCGGGGGCCACGGCACGTCGATCGGCGGCATCGTCCTCGAGTCCGGCCGCTTCCCGTGGGACTCGGGCCGGTTCCCTCAGATGACCGAGCCAGTCGCGTCCTACAACGGCTTGCGCTTCTGGGAGAACTTCGCCGAGTACGGGTTCTGCATGCGTCTCCGTGTCGAGCAGCTGCGCGACTTCGGCGCGTGCCTCTCGCCGTTCAACGCGTTCCTCTTCCTGATCGGCCTCGAGACCCTGGCGCTTCGGATGGAGCAGCACGTCGCGAACGCGCAGGCGGTCGCGGAGTTCCTCGCAAGCGACGAGCGGGTGTCGTGGGTGAGGTACGCGGGCTTGCCCGATTCGCCGTACCACGAGCGGGCCAAGCGCTATGTGCCGAAGGGGCCGGGAGCGGTCTTCGCGTTCGGCGTGAAGGGCGGTCGCTCGGCGGGCCAGGTGTTCACCGAATCGGTCGAGATGTGCAGTCACCTCGCCAACGTCGGCGACGCCCGCACGCTCGTCATCCATCCGGGATCGACGACGCACCAACAGCTCGACGACGAAGCGCTGGTCGCCGCGGGCGTCAGCCCGGACCTCATCCGGATCTCGGTGGGCCTCGAGAACGTCGAAGACATCACGCGCGACCTCGACCGCGCACTCGACAAGGCAGCCGGCGCGTGAGCGAGTGGACGCCGCCGTCCGCGCGAGCGCCTCGGCATCATCCAGCGCACCCGATCGGTCGCGCTCGTACGGCGCGTCGGCCAACCCGGCCCGCCCGAGCTACTTCGTCGCGACCTATCTCGTGTCGTCGACCACGGACTTCGACGTGTACTTCGTCAACCCGAGCGCTGACGAGATCCTCGGGCACAAGGTGTACCCGTCGCTCGACGCGCTGCCACTGACCGTCGACATGGTCGACGTGTTCCGCAAGAACGAGGATCTTCCGGGTGTCGCCGAGGAAGTCGTGGCGCACGGCGCGAAGACGATGTGGGTGCAGCTCGGCCTGTTCAACCTCGAGGCCGCACAGATCGCGCACGACGCCGGGCTCGACGTCGTCATGAACCGCTGCCTGAAGATCGAGCACGCGCGGTTCCACGGCGGGCTGCACCTCGCCGGGTTCGACACCGGCGTGATCAACTCGAAGCGCCGCGGCGCATTCGCTCGCACCTGACCGCGATGGGACGCATCACGACGATGCTCCGGTCGCTGGTGCGGCCAGCGGCGAAGCCTGCGGCCCGCCCTACATCCCAGTCCGCGCCCCCGACCGCGCACGTCGGTGTCGTCACCGCGCGTCCCGACATCAAGCCGTCGATCACGTATGCGCCGCATCCCGACGGTGACGCCGATCCGGGCGAGGTCGTGTGGACGTGGGTGCCCTACGAGGACGATCCCGCGCGGGGCAAGGACCGCCCTGTGCTCGTGATCGGCTGGGATCACGACCGGCTCGTCGCGATCCAGTTCACGTCGAAGGACCACACCGACCATCCCGACAACTTCGAGGTCGGCACCGGCCCCTGGGATCGGTCAGGCCGGCCCTCGTACGTGAAGCTCGACCGGCTGTTGCTCGTCGACCCCACCGCGGTGCGACGCGAGGGCGGGGCACTCGACAAGCCCCGCTTCGACGCCGTGGTTCGCCGGCTCACCGACGTGCATCACTGGCGCTAAGCCGGTCGGCGTCCGGCCCCGAGGTTGCTGCCCATCGTCACGGGCTGCGAAGCGGCACCGCCTTCCGACGACACCGCGATGAGCAACCCGACGTGGGGGATGCCTGCGAGGTCCGCCATGTCGCCGCCCAACACCGACCTCCCCCCGGGAGCGGGCACGAGCAGCGCGTGGTGTCCGTCGGCAGGGACGCTCTCCCTCGCGTACGCGAGGCGGTCGGGGCCGAGCACGACGTCCGGGCCGCCAAGGGCGGTCATGAGGTCGTGAGGCAAGGGAGACGGCGCATACACCGACATCGCGCAGCCCGCCTTGGCCAGTCGCCGCGCGACGTCGTAGGCGACCTGCACGTGCTGCGTCGGGTTCTGCAGGTCGCGCTCACTGAGAGCGAGCACGTAGCGGGTCGGGGCTCGCTCGAGCAGGGTGAGCACCGTCGGCACGGGCATCATCTGCACGAGCCGGTCCTCGTCGGCGCCGAAGATCGCGGCCTCGATGCCGGGCGGGTCGATGGGGACGATCACGATGGTCGCCTTCTGCCCGACGGCCGCGTTCGCCACCGCGTCGGTCGTGGAACGGTCGACGCGCACGACCACCTCTGTGTCGTACCCGCGGCCCGCGAGCGCCTCGTTGAGCGCCTCGACGCGTGACTCGTCGACCTCGCCCTTCCACGCCAGGTGCACCACGACCGGGACGATGTGGCCGGAGTCGGCCGTCGCCAGTGACGCGGCGACGTGCGTCTCGGCGACGCTGTCGGTGGCGTCGTCGACGATGACCATCACCCGGCGACCGAGGCGAGAGGTGTCGACGGGTGGCACCGGAAGCCTCGGGGCGAACCGCGCGGCCGAGACACTGCCGAGGATGACGCTGATGACGATGACGATGAGCACCGCGTTCACGACCGTGGTGCCGAACAGGCCGATCTCATAGCCGACGAAGGTCGCCGCAAGCGTCGCCGCGGCCTGGTTCACCGACAGCGCGAACACCGAGCCGACCTCGTTCCACGAGTACTTGAAGATCGGCCGGCACAGCGTTGCCGCGATCGCCTTGCCGCCGATGCAGCTGATCGCGAACACGGCGGCGGTGCCGAGGGTGGTCGGGTCGACCATCACCTTCGGCTCGATGATCAGCCCGACTGACACGAGGAACATCGGGATGAACAGCGCCGACCCGAAGAACTCGATGTGCTCGAAGAGTGGCCCGGCCTTCGGGATCAGCGGGTTGAGGGCGAGTCCCGCGAAGAAGGCACCGACGATGCCGTCGATGCCGAACGCCTCACAGACGACGACGGCCGAGAACAGCGCGGCGAGGGCGATGATGTAGCGCACCGCGGGGGGCTGCCCGAGGCTGGGCATGAGCCAGCGCATGAGCCTCGGAAGGGCCAGGAAGCAGAACGCCGCGAGGATCAGCAGCCCGAGCGTGATCTGGAAGAAGAGGTCGATGCCGCTCGCGTCACCGGTCTCGTAGCCGCTGACCGCGGCGAGCACGATGAGCGCCAGCGTGTCGGTGATCACCGTGGCACCGACGGTGACGGCCACCGCGCGCTGGTTCGCCAACCCGTACCTGCGGAAGGTCGGATACGTGAGCAAGGTGTGCGACGCCCAGATCGAACCCAGAAGCAGCGCCGCGGCGGTCTTGTAGTCGAGCGCGAGGCCGGTGAGGAACCCGAGCGTCATCGGGAACACGAACGTGATGACCGCGAAGGTGATGGCGATCCGCTTGTAGCGCCGGAGGATCTCGAGGTCGAGGTCGAGGCCCGCGAGGTACATGAGGTAGAGCAACCCGATCGTGCCGAGGCTCTTGATGAAGGTGTCGGACTCTTGGACGATGCCGAGGACGTAGGGCCCGATCAGCAATCCACCGAAGAGGAGGCCGAGCAGGCCGGGCAGCCGCACGCGTTCCGCCAGCCACGGACCGACGGCGATCACGACGAGCACGGCAAAGAACGACAGGATCGACCGATCGGGCATGTGGAACGCGATGAAGTCCATCAGTCCTCCGCTGGCGTGACGATCGCACGCACGTGGTCGGGGTCCTCAGCGAACAGCGGTCTGAGATACTTGTCGGAGAGGTCGTCGAGCGTGCCGTCGGTCTCGAGCGCCCGAATCGCGCTGCTCACCGCTTCGGTGTTGTCCGAGTCCTTCGGCAGCGCGACCGCGAGCTGTTCGTCGGTCGTGAACTGGGCGGGCACGGTGAGCTCAGGGTGCTCGTGCGCGGTCGCCAGCGCCGTCGGCAGGTCGAGGAGGGCCGCGTCGGCCTTCCCGCCGGCCAGCGCGGCGAGCGTCTCTTCCCGGTTCTGCGTGACGAGCGGATCGTGGTCGGGCTTGATCGCGTCCTCGAGCAAGTGACTGCTCAGTCGTCGATTCCTCCACCACCCACTTGAGCTCCTTCGCGCCGGCGAGGTCGCGGAGCTCGACGCCGTCTCTTGCGAGCGCTCCCGCGTTGCTGGGGTAGTAGGGCGCCGAGAAGTCCATGAGCTCTCGGCGCTGCTCAGTCGTCGAGATCTGAGCGAGAGCGATGTCGGCCCCACCCAGATTCCCGGATGCGAGCTGCTCGAAAGGCGCGTCCACGAAGGTGATCTCGAGGCCGAAGCGCTTGGCGAGATCGGTCGCGATCCCCCATTCGAAGCCTCCGGTGAGGTGATCGATGTCGTCGCCGTCCCAGAAGCCAGGTGCAGGCAGATTGGTGGCGACGGTGAGGACGCCGTCGGTCGCCGGCGTGAAGGTCCCGCCTGCTGATCCCTCCGAGTCGTCGCCGCAGCCGGAAGCGAGGACACCGGCGACGAGCAGCGCAGCGACGACGAGCCTCCTGCGCTGCATGGCATGCGATCTTCGCGCCCGTCAGGCGCGCCAGTGCTGATGCTGAGGCTTCGGATCGCCGTGTCCGGTGGTGCGGGTGAGGAAGCACGAGTCGAGCGAGAGCTCGAACAAGAGGTCCTCGGCTGCGGGCTGTGGGCTGCCGAAGCTCGCTCGCTCGGCGGCGAACTGATCGCCGAGCTCACGCCGACGCGCCTCGTCCTCGACGAGCCGCGCACGACCGGTGATGCCGAACGCGTCCTCGTTGGTGTCGCAGGGAAAGGAGTGCAGCGAGTAGCGGCCGTCCCGCAGCAGGTCGTTGCGCTTGGCCGACGGGATCACGAACAGGAACATGCGGTCGTCGGCAATCAGCGGGCATACGGGATGGAGGCGAGCGACGCCGTCCTTGCGGACGGTGCCCAGGAAGCCCAGACCGACACCGACCTGATAGAGGATCGCTCGTCCCGCCTCTGCCATCGCCGGATCCGAGCTCTCGAGGTCACCCCAGGTCGCCATGAGCGCAGCCTCGCATGGCTGAATTCGCTGGACAATCGTGTCACCATATGGTTACATGTAACCATATGGTGACGCAAATTGGAGCGCTGCACGTGCGGCGGTCGACCTGGATCGACGCGCAGCCCGAACGGGTGTGGGAAGAGTTCGAGTCGTTGGAGTCGATGCGGGCGTGGTACGGCACGGGGCACACGCTCGTGGAGTACGGACCGCTCGTCGGCGCAACCGTCGAGACCGATGCCGGCGGCGAGGACCTGCGGTTCGTCGGCAAGGTCGTCGTGTTCGATCCGCCCCATGAGCTGACCTTCGAGCAGGACTGGATCGGTCACGGCTGGCCGGCGCCGGCGCTCATCACGATCCGCCTGACGCCGTCGGGCTCGGGCACGCTCGTCGAGCTCTTCCACCACGGCTTCGAGCGCTTCGGTGCGCTCGCGGCCGAGAACCACCGCGGCTTCGAGGGCGGGTGGACCAACCGGCAGATGGAAGCGCTGCGCGAGCGTGTCGAAGGCTGAGCTCGCGGACGCGGCATACGCCGCGCTCGCCGACCCGACGCGACGCGCCATCCTCGAGCTGCTGCGCGACGAGCCAGGCGCGAACGCCGGACAGATCGCGGCGCAGTTCCCCCACATCAGTCGGCCGGCGGTGTCGAAGCACCTTCGGGTGCTGCGCGACGCGCGGCTCGTGTCCGCCGAAGAACAAGGTCGCGAGTGGAAGTACCAGGTCGATCCGCAGCCGTTGGCCGACATCTACTACGGCTGGTTGCAGAGCTTCGCCCCGATGTGGGAAGAAAGCCTCGCCCGATTGAAGCGACAGGTCGAGGAGAAGCCGCGTGGACGACGTCCCGATGAACGACGTCCCGGTGAACGACGTCCCGATGAACGACGTCAACGTCGTGCGTGAGTTCATCGCCCGCATCAACGCGAGCGATGTGGAGGGTCTCGGTCGTTTGATGACGGCCGACCACTCGCTCGAGGTCTTCGACGAGGCGCCGCTCGCCGGTCGGGAGGCGAACATCGAGGCATGGCAGGGATACGCGGCGTCGTGGCCCCGCTACTGCATCTACGAGGATGCGATCGGACGCCGCGGTCAGTGGGTGGCCGTGCTCGGGCACACGACGGGCTCGCACCTCGACCTTCCCGACGAGGAAGAGGTGAAGCTCACGCTCATCTGGGTGGCCGACGTGGTCGACGGGCTCGTGCACACCTGGCGCCTCGAGCCCGACACGATCGAACGCCGAGCCTGGTACGGCATCCCCGGCTGACCGTTTGCTCACGGGACCACGTCACACGTGGTTGCGTGAGCAAACACTCAAGCGGTGAGGGCGTTGCGAACTGCCGTGAGGAACGTCCGCTGCTCGGCTTTGGTGCTGACGCGCATGCGTGTGAAGTCGCCTCCAGGCGAGAGGCGGACGTCCGCGAACAAACCGGCGGGGTCCTCGTGGAAGTGCAGGAAGGCCTGGCTCTTCTTGTAGAAGGTGCCGGTCGAGCGTTCAGTGAGCTCGGGACGGCGACGGATCTCGGCCAGCACGGGCTCGATCGCGAGGAGATCCTCGGCACGCGCATGTCGCACGACATCAGTTGAGCATCCCGATACGTTCCGCGCCGTGGACGTTCGGGCACAGATGCAGGCCGACCTCAAGCAAGCAATGAAGGACCGGGACTCGTCACGAGTCACCGTGCTGCGCGCCACTCTCGGCGCGCTCGCGAACGCCGAGGCGGTCGAGGCACCGACCGGTCCGATCTCGCTCACCGCGGCAGCCGGAACGACCGAAGTCGCTCGCCGCGAGCTCACCGACGAGGACGTGCGAGCCGTCATCGAGCGCGAGCGCGACGAGCTGCTCGCCGCGGCGGAGGAGCGGGAAGTGCTCGGCCTTAGCGGCGACGCCCAGGCGCTGCGTTGTCAAGCCGAGATGCTCCAGGCCTATCTCTGACCGGTCGATACCCTGCCCATGGCGGGGAACGAAGATCCGGGTTGGGACGTCGGCTTGGGCGTGCTGTGGGTGCTCGTGCCCCACATCGGCCTCGACCGGCAACGGAGAAGCGCCGCCTCGGGCCGGCAGTCGGTGCTCGCGATGCTTCGGCAGGTGTACCTCGGGTATTGCCTGATCGTCCTGCTGCTCTCTGCCCTAGTGGTTTGGCTTGCAACCGGGCTCGCACCTCAGACTCGCCCCACGTTTGCGATCGGGCTCGTCATGCTTGCCGCCGCCACACTGCCCCTTGCTCTCGTGCTCGAGCAGCGGCTGGACTGCAGCGCTGAGGTCACGCTGACGAAGTCGTACAGGACCCGCTTCTTTCGCCACATGGCGTTCGGCACCAGTGCCGTCGTCGCAGGCCTCATCGCGGTGGTACAGGCCTCGGAACCGCTGGCGTTTCCCCCGTGCCTGCTCTTCACCGTGATCCTCTACTGGCGCGCGATTCCCACCGCGGGCCACATCGCGAGAGACAGTGACGAGCTTGCCGCACGGGGTTGCACCTGCTCGCTGCTGCATGCCCTGGTGCAACGGCCGACGACCGTTAATCCCTGACCGACCTACGCGCTCGGTCACAGACTCGTCAGGTGCTGACTGACGCGCAGCTGCGGGAGTTCGGAGAGCGCGGGTACCTCGTCGTTCCGGGCGTCGTCGACGAGTCGTTCCTCGCGGCTGCCGACGAGGAGATCGACCGAGTCATCGCTGCCTCGCCGCCGCCCGCCGGCACCGTCGGCAAGCACTTCTACTTCCTGTCTCCCGACGAGGTGCCCGCCGCCTTGGCGGCACTCGACGAATCAGGCGCGCTCGCGATCGCCGAAGAGCTCACCGCGCCGTCTCCGCTGGCACTGATCCTCGACCACATCCAGATCGCGCTCAACATCCCGCCGTACAACCACCGCCCTGGCGGTCCGCACATCGACGGCCACGTGCGCCAGCATCCCGAACATGACGCACCCGACTCGTTCACACTGCTCGCCGGCATCTTCCTGAGCGACGAGACGGAGATCGACGCGGGCAGCATGTGGGTCTGGCCGGGCTCTCATCTCGTGCACCGCGATGTGTTCCGCGAGCGCGGCACCGACGTCCTCATGACGACCGGCGGACACATCACGATGCTCCCTCACGCGCCTCGACTCGGCGTGCCGCTTCCCGTGCTGGGCCGCCGCGGCGATCTCCTCCTCGCCCACTTCCTGCTCGGACACAACACCGGTGGCAATCTGACCAGCACGACGCGGCGGATGCTCTACTACCGCCTCGGCTGCACCGATCACCCGACTCGGTGGGCCACGACCTTCCTCGAGCCGTTCACCGAGTACGCCCCGGTGTCGCGAGCGATGATGCAGTCATGAGCAAGGTCGAACCAGTACCCGAAGGCGTGCACACCGTGGTGCCTCGGCTGGTGTTCACGCGCGGCGAGGGAACGAAAGCCATGCAGCTCTACGTCGACGCGTTCGGCGCGCAGGTGGTCGAGGAGCCTCACCTCCTGCCAGACGGCCAGCTCATCCACGCGCACATCCGCATCGGGGACTCGTCGGTGTTCCTCACCGATGAAGGCGACGAGGGACGAGCACCGGCTTCAGTCGGCGGACAGGTCACCGCGGTCATGGCGGTGCACATCCCGAACGTCGACGAGCTCTGGAAGCGCGCGACGGACGCTGGATGCACGGTGATCTATCCGCTCGCCGACCAGTTCTACGGCGATCGCGGCGGTCGGCTCCGTGATCCGTTCGGACATCAGTGGATGTTGAGCACCCACATCGAGGACGTCAGCCCCGAGGAGATGGAACGTCGCATGCAGCAGCAGATGGACGCCAACGGCTGATCAGTCCGCGGCCCTCTCGACGAGTCGCCGACTCTTCGCGTCCACGCGCATCGTCGTGCACAGCTGCTCGAGCGGAACCTGCGCGAGCTCGTCGTCGAGCTCGATCTCGATCGCGTAGGTGCCCTCGCCCGCCTGGGGGATGACCGCCGGCGTCTCGTCGTCGTATCCGACGATCGTGGCGGCGATGATCTTGCCTTCGGTGTCGTGAACCGCGACGAGCTGCATGTCTCTCCTCAGTACTGGAGCGCGGCGAACACGATCTTCATGTCGTCGCCTGCTTTCGTCTCGATGACCTCGGTCTGCCCCGACTCATCGACGTACGTGTACAAGGTCTCCCAACGAAACGTCGTGCTGCGCAGCACCACCGCAGGACGCACCGAGTAACCCCAATACGCGTCACCGGTTCCGAGCTTCCAGAACCACACCATGTCGGAGCCGCCAGCTTGGAACACCTGCGTCGTCAGATAGCGAGTCGGCATGGGCGGACTGTACGCCCGGCGGATGGTGGAGACGATGGGACTCGAACCCACGACCCCCTGCTTGCAAAGCAGGTGCTCTTCCAGCTGAGCTACGTCCCCGAGCGGGGTCACATCGTACGTGCCGCTCGCGACCAAGACCCGACCGGGTTACCCTCCCGCATGCCTGACGTACGCCTTGCGACTGCCGCCGACATCGGTCCGATGGCTGCCTCGCTCTCGAAGGCCTTCGCCGACGACCCAGTGATGGCCTACCTCATGGGAGCGGAGCTGAGCTTCGACAAGGGCGTCAAGTTCTTCAGCCTGATGACCAAGATGCAGGTGCCGCAGAATCACACCTACGTCACCGACAAGTGCGAGGCGGCCGCCGTCTGGGCGCCGCCGGACAAGTGGAAGGTGCCGCCGCTCGAGATCGCGAAGGCGACGCCCGGCTTCCTCAGTGTGTTCGGGGCCAAACGCTTCGTGTCCGCGCTGAACACGCTGAGCGTCCTCGAGAAGGCCCATCCCAAGGAGCCGCACTACTACCTCGAGTTCCTCGGCACCGACCCCGCGCACCAACGCAAGGGACTCGGCGGCGCGGTGCTCGAACCGGTGCTCGCCAAATGCGACGCAGAAGGCTTGGGCGCGTACCTCGAGTCGTCGAAAGACGTGAACGTCCCCTACTACCGCCACTTCGGCTTCGAGGTGCGGCAGGAGATCGAGCACAAGAACAACGGGCCGAAGCAGTGGCTCATGTGGCGCGACCCCAAGTAGCGCGGGACCGACAAAGTGGGTGAAGCGGGCCTCGGCGCGGCCGAGGTGGGCGAGAAGATCGCGGAGCATCGCGAGCACTCGATGCACGCACAGCCCACCGGACGCGATCGGATCATCACGATCATCGAAGCGGCGCTGCTCGCCGCCGTCGCGCTGATGACCGCGTGGTCGGGATATGCGTCCGCGAAGTGGAGCACCGAGTCACGACTCCAGATCGCAGAGGCGAGCGCCGCCCGCACCGAAGCCAACCGCGCGGCGAACGAGGCCGCTTCGAACAAGGAGTTCGACTCGCTCGCGTTCAACCTGTGGTTCGGCGAGTTCGTGGACGGGAACATCGACGCCGCGACCGTCGCCGAGCGGCGCTTCCGTACGGAGTTCGCCGTGGCGTTCCACACGTGGATCGCCACTGACCCCTTCAACAACGTGAACGCGCCTGCCGGACCGACGTACATGCCTCAGTACAAGCAGCCCGAGCTCGAGCATGCCGACGAGCTGATCGCTCACGCCGACGAGCTCGCTGACGAGGGCGCCGCGTCGGCCGTCAGCGGGCACTTCCGCTTGCGCTCTGCTCGCTACGGCCTGATCGCGACCGCGAGCGTGATCCTCGTTGTCGCGGTGGCGCTTCTCGTCACCTCGCCCTGGCCACCGGCCTGACGCCGTGCTTGCGCGCGTACTTGCACGCGTACATCGCGCGGTCGGCCCGCCGCAGAAGCGTGTCCTCGTCGTCGTCGGGCTCTGACATCGCGACACCGACGCTCGCGCTGAGCGGCACGGGGACACCGTCCCTTTCCCCCAAGCTCTCGACCGCGCCACGGATGCGCTCGGCGACCTCGATCGCCTCGCCCGGTCCCTGCTGCTCGCCGCAGAGCACCACGAACTCGTCGCCGCCGACGCGCGCGATGAGGTCGCCCTTCCGCACGACCGCGGCGAGCGCCCGCGCGACCGACACGAGCGTGCGGTCGCCGGCGGCATGGCCGTACTGATCGTTCACTGCCTTGAACCCGTCGAGGTCGCAGAAGAGCAGCGCCGGTTGGCCCGGACGCCGATCGCGTCTCGCCAGTGAGAGCCGAATGGCCGACGCCAGCTGTGTGCGGTTGGCGAGCCCGGTCAGCGGGTCGTGATGCGCGAGACGGGCAAGCCGTTCCTCGGCTCGCTGGCGAGCCACGCTCAGGCAGAGCAGATCGCCCGCGGTCCGGACGAGCGACGCGTTGCCGTCATCCCACGCGATCGCGTCGGCCGGGTGGGCGAACCGGATGCTGAGGATGCCGATCGTGTTCTCGGAGTCGACGATCGCGACGTCGACCGCCGCCCTCACCCCGAGCGCGCGAAGCATGTCGTGCGATGCCGACACGCCGAGGCGGGCGTCGTCGACGTCGGAGATGATCGCGAAGCCGCTCTCGGGCGGGTTGCGGTGGTCCCACTGGATCTCGTTGATCGACAGCTCCGGATGGACCGCGAGTGCCGACACCGCCCCGGGCGCGACCCACTCGTGGTCGATGCGCATCTCTCCGCGGCCGCCCTCGACTCGCGCGAGCACGACGCTCGCCGCGCCGTGGAACTCACCGAGCCGGGCCAAGGCCCAATCGGTCACCGACGCGACGTCGTCGCCCACTGCTCCCGCGCAACGGGCGGCGATCTCCTGCAGCAGCCGCTCGAGGCCGCGACGCCGACCCGGGAGCACGCCGCGGGTCGCCACGTGCCGCAGCACGAGGAGAAGCCCTTCGAACCCGTCCTCGACGACGTTGGCCACCGCTGCCTCGACCTCGACGGTGCGGCCGTCCCGATGCAGCACGCGAAACACCGGAGGAGAGTGCTCGCCCGGGCGACGAACCGCCTCGGTCAGCATCCCGAGGGCGTACCCCACGTCGTCGGGATGGACGTGGTCGAGGACTTGCAGCCCGAGGTCGGCGACGGGATCGAAGCCCAGCGACACGAGGGAAGGGGAGGCCCAGCGCAGGATGCCGTCCCCGTCGATGACCAGCAGGACGTCGGGCGACGCATCGATCGCAGCCTGGGGGAAGTCCACGAGAGCAACCATCGGCCGACTGAACTTGGAGTTGACAGGGCCGGACTTAATGTCACACCCCCCGTGCACCATGTCCCCATGGCCTCCGCAACGGTCCGCTTCCACCCCGCCTTCGAACGCGTGCTCCGCAACGTGGTGCGCGACGTCGCGAAGAGCCCTGTCGTGCTGACCGTTCCCGAGCAGGTCGATCCCGAGGTCCTTGCCGGCCAGGTCCTCCGCTACGCCCAGATCAACCGGTGCCCGCTCGAGGTGCTCGCCGAGCCCGGCTGCGTGCGGGTGCGCCTCGGGAAGAAGGGCGGTCGGGTGTCGGCGTGAAGAACGCACGCAACAGCGACCGCAGCGCGGCGTCGTAGTCGAGGTAGACCTCGCGCAGCGCGTCGCCCGGCCACTGGTCGGGCAGCAGCTGCGAAGGCAGCAGCGGGTCAGCGCGCAACAACCGCAGCACGGCCGCGGACGTCACGAACCCCTCGGGAATCGCATCGAACCGACCGCCGTCGAGGCTCGCCCGAGATCGGTGCATCCGATCGACGAGCGCGCTCGCCCGAGTGGCCCATCCGTCGAGGTCCCACAGCGCAGCCGCGAGCCCATCGGGATCGTCGGGGGTCGCGCGCATCCAGGTGCATTGCGCGTGCACCACGTCGAGCGCGGAAGCAGCGTCGTCCCAGTCGAGGTTGGCGGGCCGCGTCCACACCCCTTCCCGCAGCTCGGCGAGGCGCAGAGCACCCGCCGCCTCGCGCAACGCGAGCCGATCGGGCGCGTCACGGCGCTCGACGGTGACGATCGCGAGCGCCCACTCACCCGCCCACCGCGAGCGCGGCGTCCGACGGCCTCGCTCCTGCGCGGCCTGCCGGGCGAGCAGTGCCGGGCTCGCCAGCTCGTAGCGGCCGTCGATCGCCGTCAGCTCCCCGGCCGCCACCATCCGAGACAGTGCGACACGCGTGGTCCCCTCGGCGACACCGAACAACGCCCCGAGTCTCACGAGCAGCTGTCCTCGCAGCACCGGCGGATGCGTGCCGAGCAGCGCGCTGGCGACGATCGAGCGCGCCGTCAGCGGCCTCTCCCCGGCGAGGTTGTTACGCAGTTGCGTCATCCGATCCACAACTGTAATACTGCGTGCGTGGCGGCGACGATGTTGCCTGACCCCGAGCTCCTCCCCGACGTGCTGCCGACTGACCGGCTGCAGCAGACGGGCATGCCCGTCCCTGCGGTGCGGGCCGGTCTGCGGCGCATCTCGAACGCGCGGAGCGCGGTCACGGTCGTCGCGTGCCTGCTGCAGACCTACGGCGTCGTCGGCGCAGCGATGTGGATCGGGCAGTGGTGGGGCTACGTCTTTGCCTTCCTCTGGATGGGACGCGGCCATTGCCTCCTCAACATCCTCGGGCACGAAGCCGCGCACCGACTCCTCTTCACCTGGCGCTGGCTGAACGACGGCGTGGGCAAGTGGCTGCTCGCGTACCCCACGTTCCAGGCGTTCACGGCCTACCGCCGCGTGCACTTCGCCCATCACAAGGACGAGATGGGCCCGGACGAGCCCGACCTCGGCCTCTACGCGGGCTACCCGATCGCGAGCGACTCGATGCGGCGCAAGCTCACGCGCGACCTGTTCTTCGTGTCGGGCTCGAAGAACATGAAGGGACTGTGGCGGGCGGTGCGGGCGCGCAGCCACGAGGCCTGGTGCATCGTGGCCGTGCAAGCAGTCCTGTTCGGCATCTGCATCGCCGCCGGCCAGTGGTGGGTCTACCCAGTCCTCTGGGTCGCGCCGTGGATGACGCTGTGGAAGCTCAGCAACCGCCTCCGAGCGATCGCGGAGCACGCGGGCATGACGCGATCACGCGATCGTCGCCTCACGACCCACGTCGTTCGTCAAAGCCGGATCGCGCGGTTGATGTTCGTGCCGTACAACACGGGCTGGCACCTGGCGCACCACGTCGACATGGGCGTTCCGTGGCGGAACCTGCCGAAGCTTCACGCCGAGCTCGTGCGCGCCGGCTGGGTAACCGACGAGCTCACCTACCCGACGTACCGCGCGCTGTGGCGCAAGCTGGCGTCGGGCGTCCCGCGTTCAGTCGCTGTGCCGGCTGCGTAGCAGCGACACGACCTCGTCGTCCGTCGTCGGCCGGAAGTCGTCGTACCACTCGCCGACCGCACCGAAATGAGCCGGGACGACCAGCGCCAACACCTCGTCGACGAGCGGACGCATCCCCTCGATCGCCGATGGAGGTGCGACGGGCACCGCGACGACGATCGCCTCGGGCCCCTCGGACCGCAACGCCGCGACCGCCGCGTGCATCGTTGCGCCGGTCGCCAAGCCGTCGTCGACGACGATCATGGTGCGGCCCGACACTGCGACCGGCGGACGGTCTCCGCGATACGCGCGCTCGCGCCGCTCGAGCTCGGCTCGCTCATGGGCGACCACGGCCTCCCGTCGATCGTCGGGGATTCGCAACGACGAGAGCACATCGTCGTTCCACACCACGACGCCCCCCGACGCGATCGCGCCCATCGCCAGCTCCTCGTGACCGGGCACGCCGAGCTTGCGCACGACGTACGCGTCGAGCGGCAGATCGAGCGCGTCTGCGACGGGCGCGGCCACGGCGACACCTCCCCGGGGCAGCCCGAGAACGACGGCGTCGACGTCTCGATACGGCTCGAGCATCGCGGAGAGCTCTACGCCTGCGTGGGCGCGGTCGCGGAATCGCCGTTTCATGGCGCCTCCTCCGTCACATACTTCCCGACAGAGCGTCAACCGACCCTGATGACCGCAGCCCCGTTCACCCGGTCGCCCGCGAGGTCGGCGAGCGCCTGATCTGCTCGATCGAGCTCGTACGGCGTGGTCACGACGTGCAGGCGCGCTCGCGCCGCGATGGCCAGCAGCTCTTCGCCGTCGCGACGGGTGTTCGCGGTGACCGACCGCAGCGACCGCTCCTGGAAGACCTCGCGCTCGTAGCTCAGCGTCGGGATGTCGCTGAGATGGATGCCCGCGATTGCGAGCGTCCCGCCCCGATCGAGCGCGCGCATCGCGACCGGCACGAGATCGCCGACCGGCGCGAACAGGATCGCCCCGTCGAGCGGTTCGGGAGGAAGGTCGTATGCGTCACCCGCAGACGCTGCGCCGAGCTCGAGTGCGAGCTGTCGCGCCTCCGCCGACCGCGTGAGGACATGCACGGTGGCTCCCTCGTGCATCGCCACCTGCGCAGCGAGATGCGCCGAAGCGCCGAACCCGTAGACGCCCAGGCGGCCGCCCTCGGGCAAGCACGAGCGACGCAGCGCGCGAAACCCGATGATCCCGGCACAGAGCAACGGCGCGGCCTTGTCGTCGTCGTACTCGTCGGGGAGCGAATAGGCGTAGCGCTCGTCCACGACGGCCATCTCTGCGTAGCCACCGTCGTCGTCCCAACCCGTGAAGCGGGGCGCGACGCACAGGTTCTCGTCGCCCCGCAGACAGAACCGGCACGAGCCGCAGGTACGACGAAGCCACGCGATGCCGACCCGGTCTCCGATCCCGAACCGGGTCGCGCCATCACCGAGCGCGTCGACGCGTCCGACGATCTCGTGCCCGGGCACCACCCCGCGCCGTCGCGGCGCGAGATCACCTTCGGCGAGGTGCAGATCGGTGCGGCACACCCCGCACACGCTCACCGACACACGGATCTCGTTCGGCCCCGGCTGCGGGTCAGGCCGTTCGACGGCCTCGAGCGGATGCGTCTCGATCGGCCCTGGGGTCCCGACAGCCCACGCCCTCACCGACGCCCTCCTAGCTCCCGGCCGCGAGCGGCGGTGACACCTCTTCGGCAGCGATCAGCTCCGAAGCGGCCTGTGCGTCCTCGAACCGGTCGACGTCGCGCAGCGCGGGGAACAGGACCGACCACAGCATCGCGACGACCAGCGTCATGGCACCGCCGAGGACGACTGCAGGCGCGACACCGAGCACCTGGCCCGCGACTCCGGACTCGAACGCACCCAGCTCGTTCGACGCGCCGATGAACACGTTCTCCACGGCGAGCACGCGGCCGCGCGCAGACGCCGGTGTCACGAACGGCGTGAGCGTCGCTCTGATGAAGACACTCACCGAGTCAGCCGCGCTGAGCGCGATGAGCGCGACGAACGCAACCGCGAAGCTGTGCGTCACACCGAGGACGATGGTGAAGACACCGAAGATGCCGACCACCACGAAGAGCGTGCGTCCGACATGCCGATGCACGGGTCGTATGGCGAGGGTCGTCGCCATCACCGCTGCACCGATGCCAGCAGCACCGCGCAGCCACCCGAGACCTACCGCGCCGACGCCGAGCTGATCCTCGGCGATTGCGGGGAGCAACGCGACTGCGCCGCCGAACAGCACCGCGAACAGGTCGAGGGAGATCGCGCCGAGCAGGATCGGTGTCCGCCGGATCAAGCGCAACCCTTCGAGTGCCGTGTGGAGGCTCGCAGGCTCCTCGTGGTCCTTCACACCGACGCGGCCCCACTGCACCTTGATGAGGAGTGTCGTGAACGTCCCCACGATCGCGAGGACGACGGCGGCGATGAACGGCCAGGTCGGCGAACCGACGTAGAGGAAGCCGGAGGCGACGGGAGCCACGATGAGCGATGCCTGCCATGCGACCGACGTCATGGCCACGAGTCGGGGCAGCGCGGAGGGGTCGACGACATCGGCGTAGAGGGCGCGCGAGGCGGGCGCCGCGAACGCTCGGAACACCCCGTACGCCGCGCTCAACGCGAAGATCGGTCCGACTGCGGTGGGCTCGGTGCTCACGTACCAGGCGAGCGCGCCGGCGCACAGCGCCTCGCCCACGAGGGAGAGCCGCACCACCGTGCGCCGGTCGAACCGGTCGGCGACATGGCCGGTGACCAGCACGAGCAGCGCCGCGGGAGCGAACTCGGCCAGCCCGACGAGGCCGAGGTCGAGCTCGCGGCCCGTCGTGTCGAACACGAACTTCCCGAGCGCGACGGCCTGGACGATCGCTCCCGCGTTCGAGACCGCGATCAGGGTGAGAAGCGCCTTGACCGAGCCCGACCGAAGCACCTCGCGCGCGGTCGGAGGAGTGGCCATGGCGAAAAGGGACGCTAACCGGCCCCTTTCGCTGTGCTCGCGACGAGGCGGCGCGGGTACCTTTCCTTGACCCGCTGGTCAAGACCTCTCGAGGGGGAGACATGTCACGCCTGCGCTTCGGTGCCTTCCTGGCTCCGCATCATCCGCTCGGCGAGCACCCGAGCCTGTTGCTGCAGCGCGACCTCGAGCTCGCGGCGGTTCTCGACAAACTCGGCTACGACGAGTTCTGGGTGGGCGAGCACCACTCCACCGGCTGGGAGATGATCGCTTCGCCCGAGCTGTTCCTCGCGGCGGCGGGCGAGCGCACGCAGCGCATCCGCCTCGGCACCGGCGTCGTGTCGCTGCCGTACCACCACCCGTTCAACGTGTGCCAGCGCATGGTGCAGCTCGACCACATGACCGGAGGCCGGGTCATCTTCGGTACCGGCCCTGGCGCACTCCCCTCGGACGCGCGCACACATGGCATCGCGCCGAACCTCCTGCGCGACCGGCAGGACGAAGCGATCGGCGTGTGCAAGCGCCTCCTCGCCGGCGAGCGCTTCACGTACCACAGCGACTGGTTCGAACTGAACGACGCCGCGCTCCAGATCCTGCCGCTCCAAGAGACGATGCCGATGGCAACCGCCTCGAGCATCAGCCCCTCGGGCATGACGCTCGCGGGCAAGTACGGCATCGGTGTGCTGTCGATCGCGTCCACGTCGACCGAGGGCCTCATGGCGTTGCCGACCCAGTGGTCGTTCGCAGAGCAGGCGGCGAAGGAGCACGGGCAGACGGTCGATCGCGCCGACTGGCGAGTGCTCATGTCGTGGCATCTCGCCGAGACCCGCGACCAGGCAATCCAAGAGTCCGCTCTCGGCCTCCAGCGCTGGCACAACGAGTACAACGTGAAGGTGCTCGGTCGACCGGGCGCTGAGCCGATGCCCGACGCGTACGAAGCGGCAGAAGCGATCGCGAACGGTGACCCCACGTCGGGGGCGGGCGCCGGCATCATCGGCACGCCCGACGATGCGATCGAGCGGATCCGCGCGCTGCGCGACATCGTCGGTGGGTTCGGCGTCGTCCTCGGCTTCGCCCACGACTGGGCGAATCGCGAAGCGACGCTTCGGAGCTGGGATCTCTTCGCTCGCTACGTGATCCCCGAGATCAACGGCTACCTCCGCCCGATGCGCGACTCCGCGGAGTACGTCACCGAGAACAAGGGCGAACTGATGGCCGGCGCAGTCGGAGCGATCATGGAAGCGATCGGCAAGCACAAGGGTGCGACCGAAGCGGCCGCGGAGACCGCGCGACTCGTTGCCAACGCGGGACCGCCCTCCCCCGTTCGCTGAGCATCACCCAATTGGCCTACGCGCGCGAAGTAAACCGGTCCTCGATCTCGAGGCCCGGGGCGGAGATCGTGTGCGATCTGGGCCGGTCCCCTCGGATCCCTGCGTGGATTCGTCCCCGCGGGCGGCAGGGGGGTGCGAAAGGGGAGGCATGTCCGACCAGGACCGCAACGGCCTCAGGGCGCTCATCGGCAGGCTCGTCCACGTCGACCTGTCCGATGGCCATGACCTCGAGGGCACGCTGCTCAACGTCAATCGCCGCACGATCTGGGTCAATGAGGGCGACGAAGACTGGTTCATCCCGCTCGACGACGTGGCGGCGTTCACCGCGACCTGACGAAGCGACCGGGCACGCCTGGGGAGTGCGGCAGGGCTGATGGCCCTCTTTCTCGGGCTCGTCGTCGCGCTCACCTACGGCACCGGCGACTTCTTCGGCGGACTCGCCGCCCGCCGCGTGCCCGTCCTCTGGGTCGTCTTCCTGTCGCACGCGCTCGCCGCGGTGCTCGTCGTCGCCGTCGTCGGCCTGGATCGGAACGCCGACCCGACGCGCCACGACATCGTCATCGGGATCGTCGCCGGCGTGATCGGCATGGTCTCGGTCGCCCTCTTCTACAAAGGTCTCGCGCTCGGAAGGATGGGTGTCGTCGCGCCTCTCACCGCGGTCGTCTCCGCGATCGTCCCCGTTGCGTGGGGCCTGGGCTTCGGTGAGCGACCCGGCGCGCTCGCGTTGACGGGTGTGGCTCTCGCGATCGGATCAGTCGCGTTGATCTCGTCCGACGCCGGGGACGAGCCGCACGGGCCCGTCACGAGGAGCCGTACTCCCTTGTACCTCGCAGGTGCGGCGGGCCTCGGCTTCGGAGCGTTCTTCGTCCTGTACTCCAACGCGGGTGAGGGTACCGGCATGTGGCCGTTGCTAGCGTCGCGGTGGACGTCGGCGACCCTCCTCGCGCTCGTGTTCGCGTTCATCCCCCGAGCTCGGCGTGATCCACCCTCGCGGAGCGCGCTCCCCCTCATCGCCGGCGCCGGACTGTTCGACGCCGCTGCGAACGGGTTCTTCCTCGCGGCGTCTCGCGTGGGGCTCCTCTCCATCGTCGGCGCGGTCAGCTCGCTCTACCCGGCGAGCACGGTGCTCCTGGCGCGCGGCGTGCTCCACGAGCGGTTCCACCGGACCCAGGTGATCGGTCTCGGCATCGCGGCCGTCGGCGTAGTGCTCATCGCGATCGGGTGAGAGGCTGACCGCATGGTGCGCAACGTGGTGGTCGTCGGTGCCTCGCTCGCCGGGCTCCGTGCGGTCGAGACGCTCAGGAATGACGGGTTCGACGGCACGATCACGCTCGTGAACGCGGAGGCCCACCTTCCGTACGACCGGCCCCCGCTTTCCAAGCGCGTCCTCGCCGGTGACCTCGAGCATCACGACATCCACTTGCGCAAGGAAGCGGACTACGCACCGCTCGATCTCGACATCCGGTTCGGCCGGCTGGCGAGTGCCCTCGACCCCGTTGCTCAGACCGTCACGCTCGACGACGGAGAAGTGCTCCCCTACGACGGGGTCATCCTGGCGACCGGCGCGACCCCACGAACCATCCCGGGGACACCCGATCTCGACGGCATCTACGTGCTCCGGACCATCGACGACTCGCTCGCAGTCCGGGCCGAGCTCGACAAGACACCGAGCCGAGTGGTGGTCGTCGGCGCCGGCTTCATCGGTGCCGAGGTCGCGGCGACCGCCCGAAAGCGGGGACTCGAGGTGACGATCCTCGAGGCGCTACCGGTGCCACTCGTGCGGGCGCTCGGCAATCACATGGGCGCTGCGTGTGCGGCCGTGCACGCAGATCACGGTGTGGAGGTGCGCACGAACACCGGCGTCGAGGCGATCGAGGGAACGACACGCGTCGAACGGGTGCGGCTGAGCGACGGCTCGACGCTCGATGCCGACGTCGTGGTCGTCGGCATCGGCGTGGTGCCGAACACGAAGTGGCTCGAGGGATCAGGGCTCGAGATCCGCGACGGCGTCGTGTGCGACGCGACGCTCGCGGCGGGCCCTCCCGGCGTGTACTGCGCGGGCGACATCACGCGCTGGCCGAACCACCTCTTCGACGAGGAGATGCGCGTCGAGCACTGGACGAACGCGGCAGAGCAAGGCGCTGCCGCAGCGAGCAACCTGCTGCTCGGCCCCGACAACGCGGTGCCGTACGCGCCGGTGCCGTTCTTCTGGTCAGACCAGTACGACAGTCGCATCCAGTTCGTCGGTCGCGCACACGGCGAGGACGAAGTGAAGGTCGTGCACGGCTCGATCGAGGAGCGAAAGTTCGTCGCGCTCTACGGCCGCGAAGGTCGACTGGTCGGTGCGCTCGGGATGAGCATGCCGAAGATGCTCATGCCGTATCGCAAGCCGCTGGGGGCGCGCATGTCATGGGACGACGCGCTCGCCGAGGCCGCCGCGAAAGGCTGAACGCCGGCACCCCAGGGAGTCAGTGGACGCCGGTGATGCGCGCACAGGACCATCCCGCAGACGTGCCGAAGCGTCGACCGAGATCCATCCAGAGGTCCGCCGCAACTCGCGCGTTCACGACGGGATCGAGCAGCTGCTCTCTGCTGAAGCCGAGCCTGGCGACTCGGTTGTGCTGTGCGGTCCAGTTGATCTGGAACACGCCGTAGTTGCCTCGGGACACGACTTGCGGCTGGATGCTCAGCGCGTCACCGCCGCCCGACTCGCACGCAGCCACACGGATCGCGTTCTGCTGCTCGGCATCGGTGGCGCCGCGAGCCGCGAACTCGGTCTGGATGGCGGCGATGACCGGAGTGCACCCGGTCGAGGTCAGGAGCAGGCCGATGAGAATGAGCATGGCGAAGCGCGCGCGTGGGCGCATGATTTCCTCCGGGGTGGATCAAGGCCTCCAGCGCTCGACGCCGGCGTAAGGCCGCCACGACGGGGGAACGATTCACGCCACCGGCCCGCCGGCTCAGGCCCCCGCGATGTCGGGCGGTGGTTTACCTGGCCGTCGTCCAGCGTGCCCCGCGACGACGCTCACCCCTAGGTCAGGGGGCGTGACCTTCGACACGGTGCGCAAGTTCGTAATGTTGTAATAACGCTTGCGATCGGTACCCTCGGAGCATGAGTGACGCACCCACAACCCCGGTCGACAGCGGGTCAGAAACTGCCGTGTTGACGCTTCCTGTGGTGCCTTTGAGCAGCACCGTTGTGCTGCCGGGCGCCGTCGTGACCCTTGCCCTCGATTCGGACGACGGCCGCCGCGCTGCCATCCAGGCTCGCCAGGGTGATGGCCGCGTCCTCCTCGTCCCCCAGCTCGAGAATCGCTACGCCAAGGTCGGCACGATCGCCCACGTCGAGAACATGGGCGAGCTGCCCGACGGCACGGTCGCCGCGATCCTGCGCACCGTCCAGCGGGCCCGCATCGGCGCGGGCGTGGCCGGCGATGGCCTCTGGGTGCGCGCCGACGCAATCGACGATCCGGCTCCGACCTCGGCCCAGCGCGAGGTCGCGCGTGAGCTGCGGGCCGTCCTCGAGCAGATCGCGGAGCAACGGCGCTCGCGTCGCTTGCCCGAGATCCTCCGCACCGTCCACGAGCCCGGCGCGCTCGCCGACGCCGTGACGTCATGGGCGGACCAGGACCTCGAGGCCAATCTCGCGGTGCTCGAGACTGTCGACGTCGACGAGCGGCTGCAGCTGGTGCTGACGTGGTCGCGCCAGGCGCTCGCCGAGCTGATGATGGCCGAGCGCATCCGCAACGACGTCGCCGAGGGCATGGACAAGGCCCAGCGCGAGTTCCTGCTGCGCCAGCAGATGGCCGCGATCCGCAAGGAGCTCGGCGAGGGCGACGACGACGCACTCGACGACTACCGCGCCAAGGCCGCTGACCTCCCGCTCCCCGAGAAGGTGCGCGCGCAGGTCGAGCGCGAGATCGACCGGCTCGAGCGCAGCAGTGGCCAGAGCCCCGAGCAGAGCTGGATCCGCACCTGGCTCGACCGCGTGCTCGAGCTCCCGTGGGGCAAGCGCTCCGACGACCGGCTCGACATGATCGAGGCCAGGGGCGTGCTCGACGCCGACCACACCGGCCTGGATGAGGTGAAGGACCGCATCGTCGAGTACCTCGGCGTGCGCAAGCTGCGCACCGAGCGCGGCATGAACGAGGCGGGCGACGGCCGGCGGGGCGCCGGAGCCATCATCGCCCTGATCGGCCCGCCGGGTGTCGGCAAGACATCACTCGGCGAGTCCGTCGCGCGCGCGATGGGGCGCACGTTCGTGCGCGTCGCGCTCGGCGGAGTGCGCGACGAGGCCGAGATCCGCGGGCATCGGCGCACCTACGTGGGCGCACAGCCGGGCCGTCTGGTCCGCGCCATCACCGAGGCAGGCACGATGAACCCGGTCGTGCTGCTCGACGAGGTCGACAAGCTCAGCGCGGGTGGCTGGTCAGGTGATCCGTCGTCGGCGCTGCTCGAGGTGCTCGATCCCGCGCAGAACCACACGTTCCGTGATCACTACCTCGAGGTCGAGCTCGACCTGTCCGATGTCGTGTTCATCGCGACGGCGAACGTCGCCGAGACGATCCCCGGCCCGCTGCTCGACCGCATGGAGGTCGTGCGTCTCGACGGCTACACCGAGGACGAGAAGGTCGTCATCGCCCGCGATCACCTGCTGCCATCGCAGCTCGAGCGCAACGGTCTGCGTGACGAGGACGTCGAGGTCGACGAGGCCGCGATCCGCCACATCGTCGTGGACTACACGCGTGAGGCGGGAGTGCGGAACCTCGAGCGCGAGCTCGGAAAGGTGCTGCGGAAGGCGGCGGCGAAGGTCGCTACCGACCCGGCGCTCCTGCCGGTGCACGTCGACGAGGCGGGCATCGAATCGGCCCTCGGTCGTCCGAAGTTCTTCGCGGAGGCGGCCGAGCGCACGGCAACGCCGGGCGTGGCCACTGGCCTCGCGGTGACCGGAAGCGGCGGCGATGTGCTGTTCATCGAGGCCTCCGCCTCTGACGGCGAGCCCGGACTGACCCTCACCGGTCAGCTCGGCGACGTCATGAAGGAGTCGGTGCAGATCGCGCTGTCGTTCGTGCGGGCCCACGCGGCCGAGCTCGGCATCGCGCCGAGCGCGCTCGAGCGGCGATTCCATGTGCACGTGCCTGCGGGTGCGGTGCCGAAGGACGGTCCGTCTGCGGGCGTCACGATGACGACTGCACTCGTCAGCCTGCTCACCGATCGACCGGTGCGCGCCGAGGTCGGCATGACCGGCGAGGTCACGCTGCAGGGACGCGTGCTTCCGATCGGCGGCGTGAAGCAGAAGGTGCTCGCCGCGCATCGCGCCGGCCTGACCGAGGTCGTGCTGCCCAAGCGCAACGGCCCCGATCTCGACGACGTGCCCGAGCGAGTGCGTTCGGTCATGACGTTCCACCTGGCCGACGACGTGCACGACGTCATCGACATCGCGCTCGCACCGGCAAGCGAGCTCGTGGCCGCCTGACCCCACACCAAGGGGTCGGGCCTACGATCCCGCCATGGGATCGCATCTGTCCGACGTCTGGTTCCAGGTCACCGACCTGCAGGTCACGTCAGGCAAAGGCTCGTGGGTCACCACCGCGGACGGCGCCGAGTATCTCGACTTCTCGGCCGGCATCGCGGTGGTGAGCACGGGTCACTGCCATCCGAAGGTCGTCGCGGCGATCCAAGCGCAAGCGGCCAAGTTCATCCACGCGCAGGTGAACTGCTACCGACACCCGCTGCTCGATGCGCTCGCCGACCGGCTCGCCCAGATCACGCCTGACGGCATCGACCAATTCTTCTTCGCGAGCTCCGGCGCCGAGGCGACCGAGGGCGCGGTGAAGCTCGCCAAGCAGACGACGGGCCGGCCCAACACGATCGTGTTCCAAGGGAGCTTCCACGGTCGCACCCATCAGACGATGGCGATGACGACGTCGAAGACCAGCTACCGAGCCGGGCACGCGCCGCTGCCGTCGGGCGTGTTCGTCGCGCCGTTCCCGGTCGACGACGCCCAGAGCGACTGGTGTCTCGAACAGGTGCGGTTCCTGCTGAAGTCGCAGACCGCCCCGAGCGAGACTGCCGCGATCGTCATCGAACCCGAGCTCGGTGAGGGCGGCTACCTGCCCGCGCCGGTTGCGTTCCTCCGTGGGCTCGAGGCCATCTGCCGAGAGCACGGCATCTTGTTCGTCGCCGACGAGGTGCAGACCGGATTCGGCCGCACGGGCCGGATGTTCGCGGTCGAGCACTACGGCGTGCGGCCCGACGTGCTGGTGATGGCGAAGGGCCTCGGCTCGGGCTTCCCGATCTCGGCAATCGGGGCGTCAGACGAGCTGATGACGCGCTGGCCGAAGGGGAGTCACGGCGGCACCTACGGCGGGAACCCCATCGGCTGTGCCGCTGCGCTCGCGACCATCGACGTGCTCACCGAGCCCGGCTTCCTCGAGAACGTCAACGAGCGAGGCCAGCAGCTGCGGTCGGGCATCGCGGAGCTGGCCCGCCATGATGCCGGCATCGTCGACGTGCGGGGCTGGGGCCTCATGATCGGGTCGCAGTTCGACGATCCGGCTCGCGTCGCCGCGGTGCAGGCGCACTGCCTCGGGGAAGGGCATCTGATCCTGATGAACGCGGGCACGAACAACGATGTGCTCCGGTGGATGCCCCCGCTCGTCGTGACCGAGGCCGAGATCTCTACTGCGCTCGCCGCCTTCGCCGCCGCGTTGAAGTCGACCGCGAAGTCGACCCGCTGACATGGCGGGCGACAGCCGGCCGGCGAAGAGCCGCGTCGAGGTCTGGCACTCGTTCCTCGTCGCACACGCGCGCATCGTGACCGAGCTCGAGCGTGAGCTCGCGGAGGAACGATCGCTGCCGCTCACCTGGTACGACGTGCTGCTCCAGCTCGCCGAGGGAGGCGGAAGGTTGCGGATGCAAGAGCTCGCCGGCCGGCTCGTCATCCCCCGCAGCAGCCTCACGCGCCAGATCGACCGCATGGCGGCCGCAGGGCTCGTGGAGCGGGAGTCGACCGACGAAGACGGACGGGGCACGGTCGCGGTGCTGACAGTCGAAGGCCGGAGAACGCTGCGCCGAGCCGCACCCGTGCACCTCCGGGGCATCGAAGAGCACTTCGCCGGCAAGCTCGACTCCCGTGACGTCGCAGCCCTCAAGCGAGTGCTCGCCAAGCTGACGGAATAGCGAGCGGCGAAGGGCGTTGATTGCATTTGCAACGAACTTAGGAGAGATCACATGATCGACGTCCGTCGACGCGACAGCCGGTTCCACACACGCATCCCGTGGCTCGACTCGCACCACAGCTTCAGCTTCGGCCACCACTACGACCCCGAGAACGTGGGGCACGGCCTGCTGCTCGTCAGCAACGACGACCTCGTGAAGGCGGGTACCGGCTTCTCCACCCACCCTCATCAGGACATGGAGATCGTCACTTGGGTGCTCAGCGGTGAGCTCGAGCACAAGGACTCCGAGGGAAACCGCGGAATTCTCTACCCGGGCCTCGCTCAGCGGATGAGTGCCGGCACGGGGATCTGGCACTCGGAGATGAACCCGAGCGGCGACGAAGACGTCCACTTCGTGCAGATGTGGGTGCCGCCCGACACGCAGAGCATCGACCCGTCCTACGAGCAGCTCGACATCAACGGCGAGCTCGCCAAGGGAGGCCTGGTACCGGTCGCGTCCGGTCAGGGCCACGACGCCGCGATCCGCGTCCGCCAGCACGACGCCGTGCTCTGGGCAGGGCGGCTCACACCCGGCGAGAAGGTGACCGTGCCCGACGCGAAGTGGGTGCACCTCTTCGTCGCTCGCGGCAAGGTCAGCCTCGAAGGCGCCGGCGACTTGGTCGAAGGAGACGCCGTGCGCCTCACCGGAGCGGGCGAGCTGACGCTCGCCGCGGACGGAGCCGACGGGTCGGACGGGGCCGAGGTGCTCGTGTGGCAGATGGGCTGAACTAGAGGAGTGGCCGTCCTCGTCGCGATCGTCGGGATCGTCGTCTTCTCGATCCCGCTGGCGTTGTCGGTGTGGGCGCTGCTCGATGCGGCACGACGGCCGGAGTGGGCGTTCGCCCTCGCCGGCCGCAGTCGCGTCGTGTGGGTCGCGGCCTGCGCCATCGGGATCCTGTTCAACTGGATCGGGCTGACGGTGTCGGCTTGGTACCTCGTGAAAGTGCGTCCCGACGTCGCTGCCGCCGAAACAGGCCAGGTCAGCGGGGGTGACTTGGGGTGACGAGGCCCCTGTGGACAAGAATGGCCGCCATGCCCCGTGCACTTCTGCGGCTCCTTGCCGCGTCCGTGCTCGCCGGTCTCGTCTTCGCTGGCCTGCCCTTCCTCACCGACGCGGCGGGCGCCGCGCCGGCTCGAGCGGTCTTCCTGCTCGGCGACTCGGTGATGCTCGGCTCGAAAGCCGCGATGGAGAAGCAGCTCGGAGACTGGGATCTCACCTTCGACGCAGCCGTCAACCGCTCGACCATCGCCGGGGCGCAGATCGCCACTGCCCGACGCGCCGAGATCCACGACATCATCGTGATCCAGCTCGGCACGAACGACGGCGGCAACCCGACGAGCTACGCATCTCGGGTCGACGCCGTGATGAAGGCACTCAACGACGTGCCCTACGTGGTGTGGCTCACCATCCACGAGGCCCGGCCGTACTACAAGTCCGACAACGACGTGCTGCGCCAGAAGGCGACGCAATACCCGAACATGCGCATCGCGGACTGGAATGCCGTCGCGAATGCGACTGCCGGCAGCATGGTCGGAGACGGCCTGCACCTGACCAACACCGGCGGTGCCGCGATGGCCAAGCTCGTGGACGACACGATCGAAGCCATCTACTCCGGTGGCGGTGGCACGCCGACTGCACCGGCCCCCGCCGCTCCCGCAGACGCGAACGCGACCTGCTTCGCCGCCACCGCTCCGCAGGGAACGCCCTCGCCGGAGTCGGGCCGCGGCTATTGGCTGCTCGACTCGAAGGGTCATGTCTTCGGATTCGGCGCGACGAACCTCGGCGACCTCACCAGCCTCGGCGTCGCGACGCCGCCTGTCTCGATCCAGTCGACACCGACGGGCGAGGGGTACTGGATCGTCGACCAGAAGGGCCGCGTGTACCCGTTCGGTGATGCGGTCAAGAAGGGCGACATGGCAGGGGTGACCCTGAACGGACCCGTCCGTCGCCTCGAGCCGGCGCCGACTGGCCTCGGCTACTGGCTGCTCGCGTCGGACGGCGGCATCTTCACGTTCGGCGTGCCGTTCTTCGGGTCCGCGGGGGCGCGCCCGCCGAACGCTGCCGTGATCTCGATGGCGTCGACCGCGACCGGCGGTGGCTACATGATGGTGACCGCCCGCGGCGAGGTGATCGCCTTCGGCGATGCGAAGAGCCAAGGCGACACCAAGGCGCTGCAGCTCGCCGCGCCTGTCATCTCACTGGCGCTCGGCGCGTCCGGACGCGGCTACTGGCTCTACGCGCAAGACGGTGGCGTGTTCTCGTTCGGTGTGCCGTTCCACGGCTCGGTGCCGGGGCTCGGGCTTTGCAGCGTCCCGAAGACTGTCGCTCTGCGCGCCACCGATACCGGCGGCGGCTACTGGATCGTCACCGACCGCGGGAAGGTGTTCCCGTTCGGAGACGCCAAGTCGTACGGCGACTCACCGCCCCTGAGCGGCGCCACGATCATCGACATGGCGATTCGCCACTAGGCGAGCCACTCCCTCAGGCGTACATCGCCTCGATCTGCTCGGCATAGCGGGCGAGGATGCCGCGACGCTTGAGCTTCTGCGTGGGCGTGAGCAGGTCCGAGTCGGGAAGCCACTCTTCGCCGAGCAGCGTGAACTTGCGGATGTTCTCGACCCGCGCGAACTGCTCGTTGATCTCGTCGACACCCTTTTGCACCTCAGCGAGGACCCGCGGGTCACGGGCGAGGTCCGACAGCGAGTCGAAGTCGATGCCCTGCGCCTTCGCCCAGACCGGTGCGATCTCCGAGTCGAGCACGAGCAGGGCCGAGATGAACGGACGACCGTCGCCGATGGCGCAGGCCTGGCCGATCAGCGGCACGAGCTTCAGCGCGTTCTCGAGGTTGGCCGGGCTGATGTTCTTGCCGCCGGCCGTGATGATGAGCTCCTTCTTGCGATCGACGATCTTGAAGTACCCGTCTTCGTCGACCGTGCCGATGTCTCCCGAGTGCAGCCAACCATCGATGATCGCCTCGTCGGTCTTGTCGGGCTGCTTGTAGTAGCCCTTGAAGACGTTGCCGCCGCGGCAGATGACCTCGCCGTCTTCCGCGATGACCACCTCGCACCCAGGGATCGCCTGACCGACCGTGCCCGCCTTCACCTTGTCGGTGGTGAAGGTCATCGGGCCTGAGCTTTCAGACATGCCGTACACCTCCGCGAGCGGCACGCCGATCGCACGGAACCAGGCGAAGATTTCAGCCGCCATCGGTGCTGCGCCCGTGACCGCGAGATCGAGCTCGTCGAGACCGACCAAGCCCCGCACGGTGCTGAAGGCAACGGCGTCGAGGAAGTCCCACGTCTCGAGCTCCTCCTTCGTCGCGGTTCCCCACGCCTTCTTCTCGACGATCGGGATCGCCGCCGCGATCGCGTCGTCGAACTGCGCCTTCTTCTCGGGTTCGCCTGCGAGCACGGCGTTCACGCCCGCGTAGACCTTCTCCCACACGCGCGGCACGCCGAAGAGCACGTTGGGGTGCACCTCGCGCGCGTAGGTCGCGATCTGGTTGAAGTCAGGGCATGTCGTGACGGAGAACCCGAGCACTGCCTGCTGGTAGTGGCTGACCATCCGCTCGGCGATGTGGGCCATCGGCAGGTACGAGATGATCTTCTTGCCGGCGTAGTCGTGGAACGTGATGCACCGGCGCAGGCTTTCGACGGTGAACACCACGTTGTGCTGGTCGAGCATGACCGCCTTCGCGGGGCCAGTGGTGCCTGACGTGTAGATCATCGTGGCGAGGTCGTCGGGCGACGTCTGCGCGGCGAGCTCGTCGAGGTCGAGCGGGTCGGTGTCCATGAGCGCGTCGAGGGACATCACGTCGCCGGTCGCCAGGCTCGCGTCCATCACCGCGATGTGCTGGAGCGTCGGGATGTCACCGCGGACCTTCAGGAACTTCTCGAGGAAGCCGCCGTCTTCGACGATCGCCGCCTGCGCCTCGCAGTGCGTCGACAGGTACACGATCTCCTCGATGGACGAGGAGTTGTAGATCGAGACCGGCGTGATGCGGAGGAACTGCGCGGCCATGTCGAGCCAGTGGAAGTCCGGCCGATTGCGCATCATCATCACGACCTTGTCGCCCGCAGACAGGCCGAGGCCTTGCAACGCCGCTGCTGCCCTGGCGACCTGGTCGCGGTAGTCGTTGAACGTCCATTCCTTCCAGCCACCCGCGGGGTCCATGCAGCGCAACGCGACGCCGTCGGCATTGGCAGCGACGGTCTTCAGAAACACCCGGGGCACCGTCTGGCCCGCGACCGCCCGATCCACCTCTTCGATGCTGGCCCAAGCCATGACGCCCCCTTGTCCGACGGTGGCCTGAAATCTCTCACACGCGGGTTGGACACTCCGCCTCTCCGTGAGCAGACTTGACCCATCGGTCAATCCCAGACCGGATCTGGACCAGAGGGGACACGAGGAATGAGCACCGCCGTCATCATCGACGCCGTCCGCACTGCTGGCGGCAAGCGCAACGGCAAGCTGCGCGACTGGCACCCCGTCGATCTCGCCGCCGAGACGCTGAAGGCGCTCGTCGAGCGCAACCATCTCGATCCCGAGCTGATCGAAGACGTGATCATGGGCTGCGTCATGCAGGTGGGCGAGCAAGCGGCGAACATCGGCCGCAACGCCGTGCTCGCGGCCGGCTTCCCCGAGACCGTTCCCGCGACGACGGTCGACAGGCAGTGCGGGTCGTCGCAGCAGTCGGCGCACTTCGCCGCACAGGGTGTGATCAGCGGCGCGTACGACATCGTCATCGCAGCCGGTGTCGAGGTCATGACCCGGGTGCCGATGGGCGCCTCCTTCGCCGAGGGCAAGTACGGCATCCCGTTCGGGCCGGCGGTCAACGCCCGTTACGCCTCGGTGGGCGGCCTCGTGCCGCAGGGCATCTCGGCTGAGCTCATCGCCGAGAAGTGGGGCCTGAGCCGCGAAGACCTCGACACGTTCGCGGCCCAGAGCCAGCAGCGCGCCGCACGCGCCACCGCCGAAGGCCGCTTCCAGAACGAGATCATCGCTGTGAAGGGCGCCGATGGCGACCCCGTCGTCGCCGACGAAGGGATTCGTCCGGACACCACTGTCGAGTCGCTCGGCAAGCTCAAGCCGTCGTTCAAGGAGGACGGCAAGGTCACCGCGGGCAACTCGAGCCAGATCACCGACGGTGCGTCAGCGGCGCTGATCATGAGCGAAGAGAGGGCCAACCAGCTCGGCCTCAAGCCCCGCGCTCGATTCGTGTCGTTCGCGCTCGCGGGCGCCGATCCCCGGCTGATGCTCACCGCCCCGATCCCCGCGACCTCGAAGGTGCTCGAGCGCGCGGGCCTCACGCTCGACCAGATCGATCTCACCGAGATCAACGAGGCGTTCGCGTCGGTCGTGCTCGCGTGGGAGAAGGAGCACCATCCCGACATGAGCAAGGTGAACGTCAACGGCGGGGCGATCGCCCTCGGCCACCCGCTGGGTTGCTCGGGCACCAAGTTGCTGTCCACGTTGCTCAACGAGCTCGAGCGCACCGGTGGTCGCTACGGCCTGCAGACGATGTGCGAGGGCGGCGGCATGGCCAACGCCACCATCATCGAGCGGTTGGGGTAGTCGAGGGCGGCGCAATTGCGCCGCCGGGTGCGCGAAGCACCGATTGTCGAGCGAAGCGAGAGGCGCCGCCCGAAGCGAAGCGGAGGCCGGCGCCGAGATATCTAGGCTTGTTTTGTGATGTTCGGCACGATCGTCTGGGCCACCGTCGGCATCCTGGTCGGCCTGTTCGTGTTCAGGGTCGGGCTCGGGATGCTGCGCGCCCTGTCGACGCCGATCCCGCCGCCGCCTCCCGCCGGCGAGATGCGCAGGGTGAAGATCCAGTACCGGTGCTCACTCTGCGGCACCGAGGTGCGCATGACGCTCGCCACCGACGAACTGCCTGATCCTCCCCGCCACTGCCAGGAGGACATGGACCTCGTCGCGCCCATCGAGTGACCTGCGGCTGAATTCCCCTGGTCGGGGCTGGCTGCCAAGTTACAACGATGTGACGAACCCCAGGCTTGTCCCCAGCCTGGGGATTGTCAGCGGAACTGGGTCGCAGTCGCGATGCCCCCGAGGATGAACGCCAGCCCGGCGATCAGGTACCAGTTGCTGGCGGCGCCAGGGAGGA
The DNA here is from genome assembly GCA_963802505.1 of uncultured Acidimicrobiales bacterium. Taxonomy (GTDB): domain Bacteria; phylum Actinomycetota; class Acidimicrobiia; order Acidimicrobiales; family DATKAS01; genus DATKAS01. The sequence continues at coordinate 1,150,309 of CAWDJB010000002.1, forward strand.
TCTCGAGGTAGTTGAGCATGATCATCACGGCGCCGATGCCGAGGAGCGCGAACATCAGGATCGGCACCCAGGGCGGGCTGACCTTCACGGCCTTCGGCACCGGCGGGGTGTAGCGGCCGGAGGCGGTGTCGTCCCGCGGCGGAACCGGCCTGCTGCCGGCTTGCGTGCCCTTGGCCGTGACCCGGCCACCACGTCGCTTCGGAGGTGCCATTTCGCCGTCGACGTTAGCAACCGGCCTCGTAGTGTCCGAGTCGTGGCTGGTATCCGGGTGCTCGTCGTCGACAACTACGACTCGTTCGTCTACAACCTCGTGCAGTACCTCGGCGAGCTCGGCGCGGACCCGATCGTCCATCGCGCCGACCGCTTCACGATCGACGACGTCGAGGCCCTGGCCCCTGACGCGATCCTGATCTCACCGGGACCCGGTCGCCCCGAGGATGCGGGACTGTCGAACGCGATCATCGAACGCTTCGCCGGCGCGTGCCCGATCCTCGGTGTGTGCCTCGGCCATCAGGCGATCGGGCAGGTGTTCGGAGGCGACGTGGTGCGCGCCGCGACGGTGATGCACGGCAAGACGTCGCTCATCCACCACCGCAACGAGGGCGTGTTCACCGGGCTGCCCGATCCGTTCGAAGCAACGCGCTACCACTCGCTCGTCGTCGACCGCGCGACGTTGCCCGATGTGTTGGAGATCACCGCCGAGACCGACGACGGCACGATCATGGGACTGCGCCACCGCGAGCACGCGATCGAGGGCGTGCAGTTCCACCCCGAGTCAGTGCTCACCGCGAGCGGTCATCAGCTGCTCGCGAACTTCCTCGCTCAGGTCAACCACCCGGTCCGAACAGGATCGTCGTAGGGCTCGAGTTCCCGTCGCCGTTTCCGTTGCCGTTCCCGTTTCCGTTGCCGTTCCCGGGGCCGTTTCCCGGGCCGGGAGTGGTGCCACCGTCGATCGACTGACCGATCACGACGGTGACCGTGAGGCCGGCATCGGCCTTCACTCCCGCTGCCGGGTCCTGCGTGATCACGATCCCGATGCGTGAGTCGTCAGATGACAGGTTCACGAACTGCGTCGCCATCTGCAGACCGGCGGTCGTCAGGCGATCGAGGGCTGCGGACTGCGTGAGCCCCACGAGGTCCGGGACTGTCGTCACCGGGGTGCCGGCCGAGATGACCATCGTGACAGCGCTGTCGCGCGCCACCTTCGTGCCTGCGGGCGGGTCGGTGCGGATGACCGCCCCGACGGCGACAGTGTCCGATTCCTCCTGCTGCGTCTCGACCTGGAAGTTGCGCCCGAGCGTCGCCGCCGCAGTCAGCTGATCCTGCCCGGTGACATCGGGGATCTCGACCTGATCGGACGGCCCCACGACTTGCAGGGTGACGACGGTCTGTTCCGGGACCGACTCACCGGGGGGCGGGTTCTGTGCGAGCACCGTGCCCTCGGGCTTGTCCTCGGCCTGGATCTCCACGATGTTCGTCTGCATGTTGATGCCCTGCAGCGTGGCGACCGCATCGGCCTGCTGGAGGCCGACGACGTTCGGCAGCTCGACCGGCGCCGAGCCCGAGCTCGCCGTGATCTTGATCGTGTCGCCCTTGTCGACCTTGGTGTCGGGGTCGGGATCTTGTGCGAAGACGATGCCCGCCTTCACGTCGTCGCGCTGCTCGAACGTCGGCTCGACCTTGAAGCCCTGCTGCTCGAGGAGCGCCGTCGCGTCCTCGGTCGTCATGTTGAGCACCGAAGGCACCGCGACCTTCGCCGCTGAGCCCTCGTTGTTCAGCTTCCCGGAGGTGAGCAGATACGCCATGACACCGAGTCCGGCGAGCACCAAGAAGAGCAGCACCCAGATGCCGATGCGCCGCTTCGGTCCGTCGTCGACTTCCTCGTATTCGGTCGCGGGCACGGTCTGCGTGCGCCCGACCACCGGCTCGGTCTTCGTCGGCTGATACGCCGCGGGGTCGACCGACTGCGTCACCGCGCCGGCCGCTGCCGCCCCGGCCACGCCCACTGCGACGCCGGCCGCGACTCCGTCGGCGGTCAGCTTGTTCTCCGCGGTGATCCCTCTCGACGCCATCGCGCCGAGGGGCGGCTTGCCGGCGCGGACGCGCCGAAGGTCGGTGATGAGATCGCCAGAGTTCGCGTAGCGGTCCTGCGGGTTCTTGGCGAGCAGCTGCAGCGTGATGCCCTCGAGGCCTGGCGGCGTCGTGGGCACGACCTTGCTCGGCGGCACGGGTTGCTCGTGCACCTGCTTGTACGCGATCGCCACCGGGTTCTCGCCGGTGAAGGGAGGCTTGCCGGTGAGCATCTCGTAGAGCACGACGCCGAGCGAGTAGAGGTCGCTGCGCGCATCGAGTGCGTGACCCTGCGCCTGTTCGGGCGAGAAGTAGCTCGCAGTGCCCATCACCGAGCCAGCCTGCGTGAGGTCTTGCTCGTGCGCGGTGTTGAGCGCCCGTGCGATGCCGAAGTCGGCGACCTTCACCTGGCCGTCGCGAGTGATGAGGATGTTCGCCGGCTTGATGTCGCGGTGCACCACGCCGCTCGTGTGGGCCGAGGCGAGAGCGAGCGCGACGGCGATCGACGCATCGATCGCACGGTCGGGACGGATGCGCCCCTCGGTGCGAAGCACGTCGGCGAGGCTGCGCCCGTCGATGTACTCCATGACGATGTAGTAGGTGCCCGCCGCTTCGCCCCAGTCGTAGACGCTCACGATGTTGGGGTGGTTGAGGTTCGCTGCCGCCTGCGCCTCCCGCCGGAACCGCTCGACGAACGCGGGATCTTGCGCGAACTCGGGGAAGAGCATCTTCAGCGCGACCGGACGGTCGAGCAGCTGGTCACGAGCCAGGAACACGTCGGCCATGCCGCCACGACCGACCCGGCGCTGCAGCTCGTAGCGCTGGTTCAGGACAGTGGCGTCGGACTGCGACATGTCGATCCAGCCTACCGACCGGTAGTTAGCCGGTCGGGCGCAGCCAGGATGGTCTCCATCACCGTTTTTGCGATCGGGGCGGCCACCCGTCCGCCCGTCTGCTCGCTCGCTCCCTCCTGCCCGAGGACGATCACCGCGACCGCGACCCGGGGGTTGTCGGCGGGCGCGAATCCGATCACCCACGCGTGTGATTTGGCCGGTTCGGTGCCCAGCTGTGCGGTTCCCGTCTTGCCGGCGACGAGGATCCCGGGGATCTGCATCCGTGTCGCCGTACCCCGTTCGACCACGTTGATCATCGCGTCGCGCATGATCGCCGCGTTCTCGGGGCTGAGGGGTCGACGCCAGACCTCCGCGCCGCCACTGTCGATCACCTCGCCGTCGCTGTTGCGGACCTCTTGCATCACGTGCGGACGTTCGACGACGCCGCCGTTCGCGACGCCTGCTGCGACGAGCGCCATCTCGAGCGGCGTCGCCTGCACGTCGTTTTGCCCGATTGCGCTTTGCGCCAACGCGGGCGTGTTGCGGTCGAAGAACGTCACCGGCGGGAAGAACGAAGACGCTGGCGCGGGCAGGTCGATCGGCGGCTTCGCGTTGAAGCCATACGCCTCGGCCCCACCGACCATGATCGCGGGACCGAGGTCGACGCCCATCTGCGCGAACGCGCTGTTGCACGAGACGCGCAAGATGTTGAAGAGCGTGCCACCGCACGCCGCTCCTCCGAAGTTCTCGATCGGCTTCGTGGTGAGCGGCGGGGTGTAGCTCGTCGCAACGGGATAGCTCGGGCTGGTGGGCGTCACCTGCCCGCTCTGCAGGCCGGCCGAGGAGGTCACGATCTTGAACGTCGAACCGGGGAAGTACCGCTCTCGGTAGAACGCCGGCACGAGGGGCTTGCCCGGTGCGGCGAGCAACGCCTGGCGCGCGGCGTCGGCGGCCTCGAAGTCGTGGGTCGCCAGCAGGTTCGGGTCGTAGGACGGGAAGCTCCACGCGGCGAGGATCGCTCCGTCGCGTGGGTCGAGCGCGACGACCGCTCCTGGACGTTCGCCGAGCGCGTCCCTCGCCACTTGTTGCGCGTCCGCGCGGAGGCTGAGCGTGACGTCGGCAGTGACGATCTCGTCCTCGAAGAACGAGTTCCAGGTGAGCACGCGCTGTGAGTCGGTGCGTCCGGCGAGCACGTCGTTGTAGGAACGCTCGACGCCGTCGCTGCCGAAGGTGAATGCAAAGAAGCCGGTGATGTCGGCGAAGAGGTCCTTCGTCGGGTAGACGCGCTGGAACTCGAAGCGATCGTTCGACGGCACCGATTGAGCGAGGATCACGCCGTCAGCGGTCTGGATCAGGCCGCGCGGCCGGCTGAAGTCACGCACCACTTGGCGGGTGTTGAGCGGATTGGCGTTGTACGAGTCGGCCCGCACCACCTGCAGCACGTTCAACTGCACGAAGAGCAGCACGTAACAGGCGAGGAGCCCGATGCCGAGGCGGCGGATCTGCTTGTTCATGCCGGCACCGGCTCCGGCTTGTCGCGCCGACTGCGGCGGGGCTTCACCTCACCCGTGCGCCGTGCGTGCTCGTCGCTGATCCGCATGAGCAGCGCGATGAGCACGTAGTTCGCGACGAGTGACGAGCCGCCGTACGAGATGAAGGGGAGCGTGACGCCGGTCAGCGGCACGACCCTCGTGACCCCGCCGATGATGATGAACGCCTGCACGCCGACGATCGTCGTCAAGCCCGTCGCGAGCAGCTTCTCGAACGGGCGCTCGGCGACGCGGGCGATCCGCAGGCCGACGCCGACCATGAGCACGTACGCGGCGAGGACAGCCGCGCCGCCGAGCAAGCCGAGCTCCTCGCCGATGGCCGCGAAGATGAAGTCGGATTCGACGGCGGGGATGCGAGTGGGGTCGCCGAGACCCAGTCCTGCTCCCGCGATGCCACCCCACGCGAACGCGAAGATCGCTTGCACGATCTGGAAGCCCTTGCCCGTGGGATCGGCCCACGGGTTGCGCCAGATCGCGACGCGGTCGCGCACGTGCGCGAACTGCGTCCATGACACATACGACCCGATCGCGAACATGACGCCGCCGAGCGCGAGATACAGCGCGCGCTCGGTCGCGACCCAGAGCATCACGACGAACAGCGCGAAGAACAGCAGTGAAGAGCCCAGATCGCGCTCGGCGATCATCACGACGAGCGAGATCACCCAGGCGACGAGGACGGGCCCGAGGTAGCGGGGCTCGGGCAGATTGAACGGGCCGACTCGCCAGGTCGTCATCGCCAGCAGCTCGCGGCGATCGACGAGGTATGCGGCGAAGAACAGCGCCAGCGCGATCTTCGCGAACTCACCGGGCTGGAAGTTGAGCGGGCCGAGGCTCACCCAGATCTTGGCCCCGTTGATCTCGCGGCCGATCCCGGGCACCAGGGGCATCAAGAGGAGGAGCAGCCCGATCAGCCCGAAGGTCCACTCGAGCCTCTGGAGGTCGCGCACGCGACGCACGATGACGAGCGTGAGCACATAGGCACCGATGCCCACCGCGGTCCAGTTCGCCTGCAGCGCCGCGAGCTTTTCGTCGAGCCGGGCGATGAACACGTAGCCGATGCCGTTCAAGAGCACGGCGAGCGGGAGGAGGGTGCCGTCGGCTCCCGGCGCGAGGCGGCGCGTCGCGAGGTGCGCGATGAGAAACAGCGCGAGCACCTGGATCAGGAACGGTCCGATGTTCGCCGGCAGCGACGCGGTCTTCCCGAGCGCGCTCAGCGCGTAGAGGCCCGAGATGATCAGCGCTGCGAAGACGAGGAGCGCCAGCTCGGTGCGGCGCCGTTGCATCAGGGCGTGACGGTAGCCCCGGGGACCCCCAGCACTGTCGTCGCGGGACTGGTTCCGAGGCTGTCCGCTTCGTCCTTCAACGACTCGACATAGGCGTCAGCGGATTCCTCCGACGAACGCGGCTTGCCGTCTTCGAGCACGCTCAGCTTTCCCTCGGGGATCTCGCCCCGTTGCAGGTCGTAGTGCTTGACGACCGTCGGCTGGAACCACAGCACACCGCCGGGCTGGCCCTTGTAGAGCGTCACGGTGTTTCGGTCGAAGCCGACGAAGTAAGTGCCGCGCGCGTACCAGACCACGCCGACGACGGCGATGCCGACGACCGTCAGCAGCGAGAGCGTGAAGAGGCCGGTGCGCCACGTGAGGATGCGCTGGCGCGGCGCCGCCGCGACGAGCTCACTGTCGCGCTTCCGGTCACCGTCACCGTCATCCTCGTCGTCGAGATCATCGAGCTCGGCGTCGGTGTGGAAGGGCGGCGGAAGCGGAGGCGGCAGCTCGTGCTCCGGGTCGGGCGAGGTGTCGTCGAGCCAGTCGCCGACCGGCGTGATCGCCGCGGTCGTGTTGGGGTCGAAGCCCTCGAGGCCGACGTTCTCCTCGATCGGGAGGGCCTCTGACGGATCGAGCCCTTCGACGACATCGACGATGACCACGGTGATGTTGTCTCGGCCGCCGCCTTCGTTCGCCATGGTGACGAGGATGCTCGCGGCCTCGTTCGGGTCTTCGGTGTTGGAGAGCACCTCGGCGATGCGCTCGTCGGGCACCTCGTTGAAGAGCCCGTCACTGCACAGGAGGTAGCGGTCGCCTGAGAACGGCGCCACTTCCCACGAGTCGACACCGACCTCGCCGTCGATGCCCAGCGCTCGGGTGAGGATGTTGCGTTGCGGGTGCACCTTCGCCTGCTCGTGCGTGAGCGTGCCCTGGCGCACCATGCTCTCGACCAGGCTGTGATCCTCCGACACCTGGATGAGCGCGCCGTCCTGCAGCACGTACACCCGCGAGTCGCCGACGTTCACGACCGCGAGCCGCTCGTGGTTCTCGATCATCACGAGCGCGACCGCGCACAACGTGGTACCCATGCCGCGCATCGCGTTGTCGGTGTGCGACATCTCGAACACACGGGCGTTCGCGACCTTGACGGCAGCAACGAGCGATTCCAGAGTGCGATCGGTGACCGAGGTGCGCAGCGTGTCCAGCGCGAGCCGCGATGCGACATCGCCCGCCGCGTGACCGCCCATGCCGTCGGCGACCGCGAACAGCGGGAAGGCGACGAGCCAGCTGTCCTCGTTCGCGCTGCGGACTCGACCGGCGTCGGTCGCCGCGCCCCAGCGCAAGCGGGTCGTGAACTCTGAACCGTTCGTTTGCTCGGTCATCCGACTTCCAGGATCGTGCGGCCGACCTGGAGGGTGTCCCCTTGGTGGAGGGGTACGGCAGCCTTGATCTTCCTACGGTTCACGAGGGTTCCATTCGTGGAGCCGAGGTCCTCGACATAGAGGGCGCCGTCGCGCGTGAAGACGCGAGCATGCAGCTGCGATACGAAGGTGTCGGCGTCGAGCAGCACTTGGCAGCCGGGCGCACGTCCCACAGTCAGCTCCTCGGTGAGATCGAAGCTACGGCCCCGCTGTTCCGGCGGTTCGATGACGGTGAGCGTACCGGTGGCCACCGTCACAGGACTGAATGCCACCGTGCGCCGGGGCCCGGTGCCGGCGTCGGTCGCCGCCGCCTTCGGCCGCGCCGGGCGCGGCCCGCGGATCTCGGCCCACGCCGCGCGGACGACGCGGAGGAAGAAGAGGTAGAGAAGGGCCAGGAGGCAGAGCCGCAACAGGGCGAGCATGTTCTCGGACATGGGAAGGGTTACGACGCCTCGAAGCGCAGTCGAGTCGTACCCACTGCGATGACATCACCATCACCGAGCTTGCGCTCGCCGACCGTCGCCCCGTTCACCCTCGTACCGTTGGTCGAGCCGAGGTCGATGACGACGTAACCGTCGCCCGACGGCCGGATCTCGGCGTGCTTGCGACTCACGTTGGGGTCGGGAACGGGGATGTCGCAGCTCGGCAGGCGGCCGATGGTGATGGTCTCCTCGCCGAGGACGATGCGATCGCCGGTCGGCAGCACGAGGCTGCCCGCGCCCGCGAGCGTCGCCGCCTCGACCATCTTTCCCTCGACCTTGAACCGGCCGGTCTTCATGGTGACCATCTCGACGAGCTCGACCGCCACAGGGCCCATGAACGTGTAGCCCTCGTCTCGCGCGTACTCGCGGGCGGCGTCGCAGAGCTCGTGCACGAGCGCGTCGTGGATCTCGCTGAACTGCTCGAGGTCGCTCTTGCTGAGGCTGACCGTGAACTGGTTCGGGACGATGACGCGGCCTTTCACATCCACAGAACGGTGATCGTCGATCTCGCGCACGAGCTTGCGTCCGATCTCGATCGGACGCAGCGACGAGCGAAAGGCCCTGGCGAACACGCCGTCGACCATACGCTCCAGCCGTCGCTCGAAGGCGTTGATCCCCATCCCCGGCGAGGCTACTGAAGGCCGATTTCCCTCCCGCGGCAGGCCGGCGTCGGGGCTCGCACGGCTGCGTCGGGGTGAAGTGGCGCGGGTACGGCGGCTATACGGCCGATTTCGCACCAGTGGCGCGCCCGCCCGGTTGCGGCCGAGTCAACTAGCGCGTGTGCCGCCCCTATGGGGCGAATTTCGCGCCACTTGCTAGCGTTTCCCCGCTCACTCGGGCGAGTGGCGGAATGGCAGACGCGCTGGCTTCAGGTGCCAGTGTCCGCAAGGACGTGGGGGTTCAAGTCCCCCCTCGCCCACCACCCTGGCAACATGCGCCGATGCTGAGCGAGCTCGCAAGCGCTGTCCGTGAAGGCCGGGTGCATCCGACCGAGCTGGTCGAGGAGGCCCTCCGCCGCATCGACAAGCACAACGGCCCCATCAACGCCGTCGTCACGCTGGGAGCCGAACAGGCGCTCGAGGAGGCCCGGCGATCGCCACGCGAGGGCCCGCTCGCGGGCATCCCCTTCCTCGTCAAGGACCTGGCACGATGCATCGGCCTCCCGACGAGCTATGGCTCCCCGCTCGCGGCGGGCGGCGCTCCCGAGACGGTCGACGACACGACCGTCGCCCGGCTGCGCGCCGCAGGTGCCATCCCGATCGGCAAGTCGAACACGCCCGCGTACGGCTGGACCGCGGCCACGACCAACCCCGTCTTCGGTTCGACGAACAACCCGTGGAACCTCGAGCGCTCGCCCGGAGGTTCGAGTGGCGGGTCGGCGGCGGCACTGGCTGCAGGGCTCGTGCCGATCGCCACCTCGTCGGACGGCGGCGGATCGGTGCGCATCCCCGCGTCGATGTGCGGGCTGATCGGCCTCAAGCCGACCATCGGTGCAGTGGGGCGCGATGGCGCGCCACGCTGGATCGACTTCTCGGGATGGGGCGCGACCGGCCACAGCATCGCCGACGTGTTGCTCGAGACATCCCTCTACCTCGGGCCGACGGTCGGCGACGTTCGCTCGCTCCCCGTCGGCGCCATCGACATGACGCTCACTCGTCCGAAGCGGGTGCTGCTGTGTCGCACCTTGCGCCCCGCGGTCGAACCCGCGATCGAGGCGGCGACGCGACAGATCGCGACGACGCTCGAAGGGCTCGGCTTCCCCGTCGAGGAGATCGAGAACCCGGCACCGGGCGCAGTGCTCGACTGGGGCGTGATCAGCGTGGCCGAGCTGTCACACAGCCTCTCGCACGTGCGCGATCGGTGGGGCGAGCTCGATGCCGGCCTGCAGGAGATGCTCGTGCTCGGCGATCTGCTCTCCGTCAACGACTACGTGGGCGCGCGTCGCCGTTGCTACGACACATGCGCGATCTACGACCGGCTGCTCGGCAACGACACGGTGCTCATCACGCCGACTGCGAACGCCGAGTCGTGGGCCCCGGAGGGACCGCTCCCGACAACGGTCGCCGGCGTGACCGACCCGGGCATCTGCGTGAACACGACCGAGTTCAACACGACCGGTCATCCCGTCGTCAGCGTGCCGATCGGACGTGACAGTGCCGGCGTGCCGTTCGGGTTGCAGATCGTGGCGCCGCGATGGCGAGACGGCATGTGCCTCGCGCTCGCCGAGGTCATCGAGCAGGCGGCACCGTGGGCTCAGATCGCCGAGGGCTACGAGCCGTTCCCGATCTCCTGAACGTTCACAGGCTCGAAACGCGCCCGGGCGTCCGATCGGGTTCGATGATCACATGAAGCTCGACGTCTTCTTCTTCGGCGCGGTGCCCATGCCCGACGCGGGCAACGCCGGGCCCGTGCCGACCACGCGCCGCTACGGCATGACCGATGTCCTCGCCGCGTACGACAACCTCTTCAAGTGGGCTGACACAGCGGACAAGCTCGGCTACGACACGATGTGGCTGACCGAGCACCACTTCCAGCACGAGGGCTACGAGGTCATCCCGAACATCATCCAGTTCGGCATGGCGCTCGCCCTGCGCACCGAACGCCTCCGGCAAGGCCAGATGTTCAACGTCGTGCCGCAGTGGCATCCGCTACGCCTCGCCGAGGACTTCGCGCTCGCGGATGTCCTCACGGGCGGCCGCATGGTGTTCGGAGTCGGGCGCGGCACGGTGCCTCGCGAGGCAGAGTCGCTCGGCTCGATGGTCGCGTCGGGCGACAACGAGATGAGCCGTGAAGCCGACCGCATCAACCGTGAGCACTTCGAGGAGGCGATGGAGGTCATCAAGCTCGCGTGGACACAAGACCGGTTCAGCTACACGGGGAAGCACTACAGCTTCCCGCCGGTCGGCATCCCCGACCGGGGCTCGACCGTCACCGAGCTCACGCTCGTGCCTCGACCGACGCGCGAGATCGAGATCTATCAACCGATCACCTCCCCCGACACGATGACGTACGCGCCCTCGGTCGGCCACAAGGGCATCTATTGGCAGCAGCCGCCCTCGACCCTGAAGCGCAGATGGGATGACTACGCCGAGGTCGCTGCCGCGGCGGGCCGCACGATCGCTCCGGGCGAGGACCGAGCGCTGGTGCTCAACGTCCACGTCGGTGCGACCCGCGAGGAGGCGATGGCAGCGGTGCGCGAGGCTCACGACGAGTTCTGCCGGTTCCTCGCGCCGTACGGGCGATTCCGCAACTATCTCCTTCCCGACGGCACGAACCGGCCGTTCGGCTTCCAGCCCGAGCTCGAGGACTCGATCGAGCAGCGCATCGCGGCCGTCGGCACGCCCGACGACGTGGCGCACGTGATCGGCGACTTCAAGGACCTGCTCGACCTCAAGCACCTCGTCGTGTTCCTCGAGTTCCCCGGGCTCACGCGCGACCAGCTCGACGAGCAGCTCCATCTCGTCGTCGAGGAAGTCATGCCGCGCGTCGGATAGGTGGCCGTCGGCGGTGGCAGGATCAGGGCATGAGCGACAAGCCCGAGCGCATGGAAGTGCAACGTCCCATCGAAGCCACGCCCGCGGAGATCTTCGCGGTGATCTCGGATCCGAACGGCCATGTGGCCATCGACGCGTCCGGGATGCTGCAGTCCGCTGATGGCAAGCCGGCAAAGGCAGTGGGCGACACGTTCGTGGTGCACATGGACCGCGAGGCGCTGAACGACTTCCCGCTCGGCAAGTACGACGTCACCGTCGAGATCGTCACGTTCGAACCGGACCGTGAGATCGCGTGGAAGATCCAAGGCGTGGTGCAGCCGCCCATCGGGCACATCTACGGCTACCGGCTCGAACCGACCGACGAGGGGACGATGGTGACCAGCTACTACGACTGGTCGACGATCGACCCGGTGTGGAGGGAGCGCGACATCTTCCCGATCATCCCGGAGAGCGCGCTTCGCGCCACGCTCGGCATCCTCGATCGCACGGTCAAGCGCGGCTACCCGAAGCCCTAGGGCGGGCATACAGTCGGCCGCGTTTCCCCCCAACGCAGGAGGCGCCATGGAAGTCGACAAGCACGACAACGGGGTACCTGGATGGGTCGACCTCGGAACGCCTGATCTCGACGCCGCGCGCGGGTTCTACAGCGCGCTGTTCGGGTGGGACATCCCGCCCGGCCCGGAAGAAGCCGGCGGCTACAGCATTGCGATGCTGCGCGGAAAGCCGGTCGCCGGCATGGGTCCGGCGATGAACCCCGGCCCGCCGGTGTGGGCCACCTACGTGATCGTCGACAACGCCGACGACACCGCGAAGAAGGTCAAGGACAACGGGGGTGCCGCATTCGTCGAGCCGATGGACGTGCTCGACGCGGGACGCATGGCTGTGTTCGCCGACCCACAAGGCGCGGTCTTCTCGGTCTGGCAGGCCGGCATCATGCCGGGCGCCGGCATCGTCAACGAGCCGAACAGCTACAGCTGGAGTGAGCTCGTGACCGCCGACATCGACGCGGCGAAGAAGTTCTACGGCGCGGTGTTCGGGTGGGGTGGCCAGACCTACGGCGAAGCCGAGGGCCCGATGGGCGGTTACACGGAATGGAAGCTCGGCGAGCGGTCAGTGGGCGGAATGATGACCCGCCCACCGCAGCTGCCCGCCGAGGTGCCCAACTACTGGGGCGTGTACTTCGCGGTCGCGGACATCGAGGCGTCGGTCGCGAAGGTGAAAGAGCTCGGCGGTTCGGTGCACATGGGTCCGATGGCGATCGAGCCCGGCACCTTCGCCATGGTCGCCGACCCCCAGGGCGCGATGTTCAACGTGATGCAGCTCAGCGAGGCGCGTGCCGCTGGTTGACGAAGGTCAGTCGGTCGAGCGCACCGTGCGTCCGGCAAGGGCGCCGGTGTGCTCACCGTCTCGCATGAACACCTCGCCGTTCACGATCGTCGTGTCGAAGCCGGCGGAGCGCTGGATGTAGCGACCGGCGCCCCCGGGGAAGTCGTGCACGTACTCAGGCGTGGGCAACCGCAGGCCGTCGAAGTCGATGACGTTGATGTCCGCGAACGCGCCGGGCCGGAGGACACCACGGTCCTTCACGCCGAACAGTCCCGCCGTATCCGACGTGAGCCGGCGCACGCCTTCCTCGATCGAGCAGAGGCCCTTCTCGCGCACCCAGTACGTGAGGAAGAACGTGGGCTGGCTCGCGTCCATGATCTGCCCGACGTGGGCGCCCGCATCGGCGAGACCCATGACGACGGTCTTGTTGCCGAGCATCGCGGCGACCGCGTCGAGGCTCTGGTTGAGGAACGGGAAGTTCACCGCGGCCGCGCCATCGGTCTCGAGCGAGAGGTCGATGAACGCCTCACCGGCGCTGACCCCACGGCGAACCGCGTGCGCGGCGAGTGAGTCGTCGGTGGTGCAGTCGTAGCGAGCCTCGGGCCCTGCGAGCACGAAGACGGAGCTCGCGTCGAACCCGCTCCCGTCGGCCTCGTCGATGAGCGCCGCGCGCCGGACGGGATCGCGCATCGCCGCGAGGCGATCAACGAGCGGCATGTCGCGGAGCGCGCGCCACGAGGCGCATCGGCCATAGGGCGTGTTGTTGGCGATCCCGAGCACGATGCCGATGCCACGCGCCGTCGTCTGCGGTCGCACTCGCCCGCCGATGAGGTTGCCCTCCTCGGTGAGCTGGATGACGCGTGCATACAGATCAGGACGGCGATCTGACTGCGCCAGCCCGAAGGTGACCGGACGCCCGGTTCGGCGCGACAGCTCGCTCATCCAGCGGATCTCGGCCTTGGTGTTGGTGAGCGAGTCGTCGTCGCCCTCGCCGAGACGAGCCGCAGCTTCGAACACACCGCGCCCGTGACGGCCGAGAACGTCACCGATCGCGAGCAGCTCCTCGGGCGCGGCGTACGTGCCCGGCACGGGTCGACCGTCGGGCACGCGATGGAGGAAGGTGCGCGACGTCGAGAAACCCAGAGCGCCCCCGCGCATCGCTTCGTCGACGAGCTCGCACATCGACGAGATGTCGTCCGCCGACGCGGGCTCCTCGCCGAGGCTGCGCTCTCCCATGACGTGGTAGCGCACGGCGCAGTGGCCGACCATCCCACCGACGTTCACGCCCTTGGCCATCTTGTCGACGCTGGCGAGGTACTCGCCGTACGTGATCCAGTCCCACGGGAGCCCCTCGAGGATGGACGTCGCCGGGATGTCCTCGACCGACTCCATCATCAGCGCGAGGTACTCGCGATCGTCCGGACTGCAGGGCGCGAACGTCACGCCGCAGTTGCCCATCACGACCGTCGTCACGCCGTGCCAGCACGACGAGGTGCCGATCGGATCCCACGCGAGCTGGGCGTCGAGATGGGTGTGGATGTCGACGAACCCGGGTGTGACGATGCGATCGGTCGCGTCGATCTCGACCGCTGCTCGCTCGCCGTGCAGGTCACCGATCGCCGACACTCGATCGCCGAGCACGCCGACGTCGGCCCGCACCATCGACGATCCGGTGCCGTCGACCACGGAACCGCTGCGCACGATCAAGTCGAACGTCGTCATCGGCCACCCCACTCGTTCCCCGACCGGGTGCCCTCCCCGGTTCCCCGCCGCAACGATGCCACAGACGCCGTCAGGCGTCCCTCATCGCACGCGACGCCTCAGGCGTCGCCAATGGCATAGAAGCCACCGGCCCGAGTGCCGACGTAGATGCGGCCCTGCCAGACCGTCGGTGTCGACTCGATGCACCCGCCGATGTTCAGCTCCCACTTCACCGGCGGCTGCACCGTCGTGTTGCTCACGTCGTAGGCACGCAGCACACCCAGGCAGTCACCCTGCAGCAAGGTGTCGTCGACGATCACCGGCGACTGCCACACAGGCCCCGCCAGGTGGAACTTCCATCGCTCCGCACCCGTCGCCCGGTCGAGACCGATCACCTGGCCGTAGTTCGTGGTCGTGACGACGAGGTCGTCGTGCAAGGCGGGCGTCGACCACATGCCAGCGGAGCCCGCGTTGCCGATCTGCTCGTCGTGATACGACCAGACGATGGGGTTGTCGGGCTTGCGCGGGTCGAGCTTCATCAGCTGACCGACTTCCTTCGAGCGCGCGTTCTTTCGCTCGTATTCCGACGCCACGTAGAGATAGCCGTCGTCGTCGGCGACCACGGACGCGTCGGTGTCGTCACCCGTCCAGAACCGGAAGACGCGCGTCGGCGTGCCGCCAGTCTCGAGTGCCGAGATGTCCCATCCCTGCACGAGCCCGCCCGAGTTCGCGAAGTACACCGTGTTGCCGACGATCGCGACCGAGTTCTCGATCGACACGTCTTTGTCGCCGATGTTGTTCAACAGCTCCTGATCCCAGCCGGGCGCATGGAACACGAGCTGCGGGTTGACGGTGACCTTGCCGTCGGGCCCGTACGCGCGGTTCAGCTTGACGATGTGGAACTGGCTGTTCTCGCCGCCTTCGAACAAGTAGTCGTCGACGACGAGTGGCGCGCCGTCCCAGTCGTTGTTCCACATCGTCGGCGACACCGCACTCGCGGGGAGGCGCCAAAGTTCAGTCGGGACATCACGGTCGAGCGCGATCACGCGAAGGTTGTTGTCACGCGAGCCTGCGTAGTAGAGGGGGAAGCCATCGGGGTCGACGGTGGCCGAGCCCTTGTCGATGTCGCCCGTGGGGAAGTCGGGCAGCTTCCGCTCGCCGGTCGCGGGATCGAGGAAGTGGTACGCCGCGTCGTACGCGCCGAACGCGAGCCAGAGCTTGCCGTCCTTCGGGTTGGTCCAGACGTTGGCTTGGCCCGTCCATCCGGTGCCGCACCACACGCGCGCGCCGTGTTGGTCGGTCGACGTGTGGCACAGACCACCGCTCGCAGGGAACCGCCACAGGATCTTGGGCGCCGCGGGCACCGGACCTTCGCCGTAGTAGCTGCGGGTCGGGTTGCCGCGGAACGTGAGCATCCCTTCCACCGTGGTGCCGTAGGGCCGGCCGAACGACGCGGGGTTCACCCACCCGTCGAAGGCGGGCAGAAGAGCGGTGGTCTCGACCGGCGCTGTGTCTTCAGTGGAGACCAGCACACTCGTGTCCGGAACCGCGGCTGCTGTCGTTGCCGGCGCCTCGCCGGGCACCCGCGACGCGTTCGACGAACCCTCGTCGTCTGACTGCACTCGCCACACCACGCCCGCCGCGACGAGCGTCGCAACGGCCAAGGCCACGAGGCGCACGCGAGACGAGGGTGCCCGATGCGCTGGCCTGGCCACGAAACGAGGCTACTGACCAGGGCTCGCGCAACCGCGTCAGTCGTTCAGCAGTCGACGTGCGCGTCGAGCGCGGTCGAGCCACCACTCGAGCTCGTCATCACCTCCGAGCGCCTTCTCCCACCCGAACTGCACGAGCGCCCCGAGCAACCCGAGCGCGAGCTGCTCGTCCCACCACCCCCGCATGTCGACGCCCCGCGCTGACAGCGACGCGGCGTAGGCGTCGATCGCGTCTTCCTTCGCTTGAGGCAACCGCGCGGCGTTGATGGACAAGTACCAACCGAGCTCCGCGGCACACGGTGCCCGTCCGGGAACCGCCCAGTCGATCAGGAGCGTCCGGCCTTCGGGACTGCTTCCGAGGTTGCCGAACTTGAAGTCGCCGTGGATCAGCGTCGATGGCGTTCGCTCGAGCCTCGAGGCAAGGGGCGACGGATCGTCGAGCAACGACAACACGAGCGGCCCGACGTCACCAGCCCGTTCGGCGAATCGCTCCCAGCCTTGGGCAGAGATCGGCGGCACCGCGTCGGTCGACCCGCGTGCGGCCTCGATCACGGGAAGATGCGAGCAGAAGAACGACCATCGGTTGTCGTACGGCGTCAAGCCGACGTCGTCCTCCCAGTCCCAGAACGTGGCGTGCAGCTCAGCCATGTGATCGAGGAACCGGAGGTGCTGGTCGAGGGGCACCGGGTCGTCGCCCTCGGGCACGAGCCACTCGGATCGATCGTGCATGAGCAGCGCGCCTCCCCACCCGTGCCGGCCGAGCTCGACCGCGACCCCGACCATCGCGGTGTCGATGCTGGAGGGAAGCCGGTCGATCAGTCCCGAGGTCCACACGAGCAGCGGACGGCATCGCACGTCGCCGGTCGCGCGCATGATCCAGTCGTCGTCGACGTGGACGTGCTTCACGATGTAACGCTCGCCGTCGATGACCACGCGCTCGAGGTACCCGCCCGACTTCGAGTCTGAAGACGTCAGCGGCTCTCGATCGGTCGCCCCCGCGAGGAGCTCTTCGACCGACTCGACGACCACGCGTTCGGGCACCGCTCCACAGTCTGCAAGCGGTAAGAACCGGCAGTCCAGGGGTGGTCAGCGGGTAGGTTGCGAGCATGGCGAGCGACCTGATCTACGCGTTCCGCGTCACTCGTCTGCCGTTGCTCGACTCGGACGGGGCCACGCTCGGCCGGATCGAAGACATCGTCCTCGCGCCTTCCTACGGCGACGACCCGCCCAGCGTCCTCGGCTTCGTGGCGAGCAGCCAACGGCGACGCTTCTTCGTCAACGCACATCGCATCGCCACGCTCGACACCGAAGGGGCTCGCCTCCGCAGCGCGGCGATCGACCTGAACCACTTCCGCAAGCGACCGGGCGAGCTACTGGTCACCGAGGACGTGCTCGACAAGCGAGTCGGCGCCGAGCACGTGAACGATCTCGCGCTGAAGGAAGTGCCGGGAAAGACGTCGGAGTGGGAGGTCGCCGCAGTTGCGCTCGGCACCCGCTCGGGCCCCCTGCGGCGCAAGCGCACGGTCCGAGTCGTCGACTGGGCCGAGGTGAAGTCGCTCTTCGACACGACCCCCGTCGCCGCCGAGGTCGCGGCCCTTCGTGACATGCACCCGAGTGACGTGGCCGCCGCGGTGCGGGCCCTCCCCGCGCATCACCGGCGCCAGCTCGCCGAAGTCATGGACGACGAGCGGCTCGCCGACCTCCTCGAAGAGCTCCCCGAGGCCGAACAGCTCCGGCTCATCGAAGGCCTCGACCTCGAGCGACTGGTCGCGGTGCTCGAGGAGATGGAGACCGACGACGCAGCGGACCTGCTGAACGAGATGCCCGGCGAGGAGCGCACACGGGTGCTCGACGCCATGGAGCCCGAAGATGCCGACGAGCTGCGCCGCCTGCTCTCCTACGGCGAGGAGACCGCAGGCGGCCTGATGAACACCGATCCGGTGGTGCTGGGGCCCCATGCGACGGTCGCCGAGGCACTGGCGCGGATCCGCGATCCCGAGCTCGCCGTCGCGCTCGCCGCGCAGGTCTACGTGACGCAGCCCCCGTGGGACACACCGACGGGCACCTACCTCGGCGTCGTCCACTTCCAACGCCTGCTGCGCGAGCCGCCCGGCATGGAGCTGGGCAAGTGCATCGAAGACGAGCCGCCCGTTGCCGTCGACCTCCCCGACACCGAGGTCGCGGTCCGCCTCGCGTCCTACAACCTCGTCTCGGTCGCCGTGTGCAACAAGGAACGGCAGCTGCTCGGAATCGTCACCGTCGACGACGTGCTCGATCGGTCGCTACCCGCCGGGTGGCGGCAGCGGATCCGGGAGACGGCGGGATGAAGCGGCGGGAGGACCTGTCGACGCCTCGTCAGGGTCCGTCCCTCGGAGTGCACTACGACCCGGAGGCCTTCGGCAACTTCTCCGAAGCCATCGCTCGCACGCTCGGCACGGCGCGCTTCCTGGTCATCCAGACAGTCGTCGTCATCGCCTGGATCCTCCTCAACGTCATCGGGTGGCTGGGCAAGTGGGACCCGTACCCCTTCATCCTCCTGAACCTCGCGTTCTCGACGCAGGCGGCCTACGCGGCGCCGTTGATCCTGCTCGCGCAGAACCGTCAAGCCGACCGCGACCGGATTCAGCAGGAACAGGACCGGCTGGTGAACGCGCGGGTGCAGGCCGACACCGAGTTCCTGGCTCGCGAGATCGCCACCGTGCGACTGTCCCTCTCCGACGTCGTGACCAGCGAAGACCTGAACGACGCCGTCGATCAGCTCAAGACCGCGATCGAACGACTGGGCTCAAGCAAGCCGGCGGGCTGACGCCGCGTCCGCGCCCGCGTCTGCAACGAAGTCGACGGCCTCGCGGGTGAGCGCCGCGAAAGGTCGAGCGGCCGCGATCGTCGCGTCGTGATCGGCATAGATCTCGAACACCTTGGCCCGCACCGCCTTCGCGAGTGCCCGCTGCTTCTTCGGGCGCACGGCGTGGTCGTTGGTCGTGATCACCATTGCCGTGGGGGCGTCCACGCCGGGTGCGAACGGCCGGGCGTCGAACTCGCGTAGCGCACGCCCGGCCTCGACGATTGCGTTGGGATCGCTGCGGCGCATCTCGGCGAGGATCCACGGCACGTATTGCTCGAGCTCGGGGTTCGCGTGCACTTCCTCGCGCAGGTAGCGCGCGATCCATCGATGCATTCGGCGTGACCGCAGCATGCGATCGAGGAGGACGAGGAAGCGCCAACGCAGCCGATCTTCGAGCGCGGACTTCCATTCGAGCGCGGTCGCCTCGAGCACGATGCCGGCGACGAGGTCACGGTGCCGGTGCCAGAGGTGGAGCGCGATCGGGCCGCCCATCGAGTAGCCCACGGCGATCACCGTGCGCCCAGGGACGAGGAGGCGCACCGCCGCGGCCGCGTCGTCGGCGCACGCCTCGAGGCTGAACTCCTCTTCGCTGCGGATGCCGCGCCCGTGCCCGCGGTGATCGATGGCGATCACCGAGTACCGCTCGCACAGCACCTCGTACACCGTGCACCACTGCAAGTCGGCACTCGCCGTCCACCCGTGGAGCAAGAGGAGCACCGGAGCGTCGGCCGGGCCTTCGTGAGAGCGCACGAAGGTCTCCCCGCGACCCTCGAGCGGCAGGATGTACCCCGGCGGGATCCCGGGCGGCGGCAACGGGGGCCTTCCCGGACCGGCATCGAGCCGGCTCATCATGCGGCGCGCTCGCGCCATCTCACGACTCATGGCTCACCGTTCCTGGCTCACAATTCATGCGCTGCACAGGTTGCGCAGCGACCGAGGAGATCGAGCCGGTGATCGTGCACTTCGAAGCCGTTGTCGAGAGCGACTCGACTGAGCGCGGCATCGAGTGAGCGCTCGAGCTGGGTCGACACGGTGAAGTCGACGACCGCGCCGCAGTCTGCGCAGATCAGGTGGTGGTGGTGCTCTGCGAGTGGCTCTGCGAGCTCGTAGCGGGCCCACTCGTCCGAGGTGATGATGCGGCGCACGACGCCGGAGCGCTCGAGCACGGCCAGGTTGCGATAGGCGGAGCTCTGTGGCAGTCCGGGACGCTTGCGCAAGATCTCCGGGATGGTCAACGGGCCGTGCTCGACCAACACCGAGACGAGATCGCGCCGCGACGTCGTGTAGCGCTGTCCGTCGCGGCGCAACCGGTTCGCGGCGTCCGCGTCAAGGTCGCTCGCCACGCCCGTCGACGCTATCTCGCTCATGCCACCACACTCGCGTGCGCCGGATGATGCCGATCGACCGGCTGATCGTGTGCGCTCAAGTGACTCCCCCTCCGCCGATCCCAGACCACCGTGCCCAGCCACGTGACGAACGAGACCGAGACGATGAAGAAGCTCGGCGGCAGATTGAACATCGCCGAAAGCACCAAGCCGAGCCAGACCGAGGCGAGACCGATGCCGGCGCCGACCAAGGCCACCGTGCTCGGCCTCGCCGTCACGAGCAGTGCGGTGGCGCACGGGGTGACGACGAGTGCAAAGAGCAGCAACGTGCCGACCACCTGGACCGCGATCGTCACGACGAGGGCGAGCAGAAGTAGGAACACGACGCCGAGCACCTTGACCGGCACCCCTTTGGCCTCCGCGACTTGCGGGTCGACCGACGCGAAGGTGAGCGGCCGAGCGATCACCGCGAGCACCACCGCGACTCCCGCGGTCACCAGGGCGAACACGGTGAGCTGTTGCGTGGTGATCGCGAGAAGGTTGCCGAACAGCACGTTCGTGATGGTGCGCGTGTTCTCGGTCGCCAGGGAGCTGAAGAGCAACCCGAGGCCGGTCGCGAAGGCGAGGATCGTGCCGGTCGCGAACTCCCGCTCGTCGATCTCCTTGCCGAGCACCGCGATGGAGAGCGCGCCGGCCACGCAGAACGCGCCGAGCCCCAGCGTGATCGGGATGCCGATGAGTGCTGCCAGCGTCGCGCCCGGAAACCCGATGTGCGCGAGCGCATGGGCAGCGAACGCGTGCCGGCGCACGACGACGAAATAGCCGAGCATCCCCGCGGCGAGCGCGACCAGTGTTCCCCCCACGAACGCGTGGCGCATGAACGGCGTCTGGAGGATGTCCCACCAGTCGGACTGGTACCCGGCATCGGCGATCACCATGTCACTGCTCCTTCATCCGCTCCGGGTGAAGAAGTCACCCTGTGCCGTGCGCACCACGCGCACACGCGTGCCGTAGAGGTGGGTCAGGAGGTGCTCGTCGACGACATCGCCGATCGGGCCGTAGTGAGGATGCCCGTCGAGGAGATACACCGCGCCCGTCAGCACCGAGAGGAGCGGGTTCATGTCGTGGGCCACGACCAAGATCGTGACCTCGGTCGTGTCGTGCAGCTCCGAGAGCAGGCCGACGATCTCCTGCTGGTTGCGCACGTCGAGGTTCGCGAGCGGCTCGTCGAGCAGCAGGAGCTCCGGACGGTCGACGAGCGCCTGCGCGATGGCGACCCGCTGCTGCTGCCCGCCCGAGAGCTCGGAGAGCCTCCGGTTCGCGTGCTTGCGAGCGCCCACACGCTCGAGTGCCTCGTCGACGCGGCGGCGCTCATCCGCATTTGCACCGCGCAGGCCCCATCGGCGACCGGTGATCCCGAGCGTCACGAGGTCGCGGCACCGGATCGCGTCGCCGACGTTGGCCGTGTAGTTCTGCGGCACGTACCCGACACGGGGGCTGCCCGCAGCGGGTACGTCCCCGAGGACGGTCACCTCGCCGCTCGCCGCCGTGAGGAGGCCGAGCAGCAGCTGCAGCAGCGTCGTCTTCCCTGAGCCGTTCGGCCCGATCACGATCACGACCGACCCGCGTGGGACGGCAAACGAGCCGTCTGACCACACCGTGCGCCCGCCCCGCACGACCTGCACGTCGTCGAGCACGACCGCGTCGGCGGTCACCCGGTCACCTGCTTCGCCCGCTTCACCGCGTCGCCAAGCCCGCGCAGCTGGTCGAGCTGCCACGAGACGAACGTGGTGCCATCGGGAGGGGCCTCCGTCACCTCGACCACCGGAAGACCCGCGGACTCGGCGGCGCGACGCACCTGATCGGGGACGGCGCCCTCGGTCTGCGTGTTCACGACCAGAAGGTCGATCGACTCGTCGTCGATGGCGGCGAGGAAGTCGTGCAGATCACCGGGAGCCGGATCGATGCCATTCCCCGCGGCCCGGGCGAAGCCCTTCGGTGTCTCGTCGACCAAGCCGAGTGCTTGTGCCATGTACGCGAACACGGGCTCGGTCGCACCGTAGGTCACGTCGCCGGCGACGACGGCGCCGAGCTCGGCCACCTCGTCGTAGTACGGCTGCATCGCGTTGTGCCACGCCGTCGCCCGCTCGTCGAAGTACGGCGTCGCGTCGGGAGCGAGATCCTCGAGCTCACCGGTGACCGCGTCGGCGACGGCGCTGACGAAGTCGGGTCCGTACCAGAGGTGCGGGTTGTCGCCGTCGGTCTTGCCCACGACCTCACCCGCATCGACGACGGCCGCGTTCGCGCCGCCGGCGTCGACGGCCCGACTGGCCCACGCGTCATAGCCGAGCCCATTCACGACGACGAGGTCGGCATCGGTGAACGCGGCGAGATCGGAGGGCGTCGGCTCGTAGTCGTGGGGATCGACCGACGTGCCGCTGATGATCGTGGTGACCTTGCCGCACGCCCCGGCGAGGTCGCCGACGATGTCACCCCACTGCCCGACGGAGACGACGACCCGCACCGGCTCGACCGGACAGTCGCCCGCGGCCGCAGCCGCACCTCCGCTCGGTGCGCAGGCGGCGAGCAGGACTGCACCGGTGGCCGCACACGCGGCCATCGCGGCGCTGATCCGCCACCTCACCCTGCCGCTTCGCGGGAACACGAATGAGAATCATACTCAACTTCCGCGGGAGCCAACCCGGAGCACCGGACGACCGCCGTACGGTGGCGGCCGTGACCTCGATCGACGTGCGGCAGGGGCTGACCTCCGCCGAGGTCGCCGACCGGGTCGCCCGCGGATTGCGCAACGACGTCCCCGACGCCCCCACGCGAACCGTCGCCGAGATCGTCAAGGCGAACGTCTTCACCCGCTTCAACTTCCTGGTCGGCGGCCTGCTCGTCGTCATCCTGATCGTGGGCCCGCTGAACGACGCGCTCTTCGGCGGGGTGATCATCGCCAACACGCTCATCGGCATCGTCCAGGAGCTGCGCGCGAAGAAGACGCTCGACCGATTGGCGGTGGTCAGCGCGCCGCATGCCCGTGTCGTGCGTGACGGCGAGGTCGTGAGCCTGCCGATGAACGAGGTGGTGCTCGACGACGTCCTCGAGATCGGCCCGGGCGATCAGGTGGTCGTCGACGGCGACGTGGTCGACAGCGCGTCGCTCGAAGTCGACGAGTCGTTGCTCACCGGCGAGTCCGAGACGGTGCCGAAGCCGCCGGGCTCGTCGATCATGTCGGGCAGCTTCGTGTCGGCCGGCACCGGCCGCTATCAGGCGACGAAGGTCGGACGGGATGCCTATGCCGTCTCGCTCGCCGAGGAAGCCCGCCGCTTCACGCTGGTGCGATCCGAGCTCCGGTCTGGAATCGACACCATCATCAAGTACGCGTCGTGGGCGATGGTGCCGACCGCGATCCTGCTTCTGGTCAGCCAGCTGCAGGCGACCGACAGCGTGTCGGACGCGCTGCGCACGTCGGTCGGCGGCGTCGTCGCGATGGTGCCCGAGGGCCTCGTCTTGCTCACGAGCGTCGCGTTCGCGGTGGGCGTCGTGAGGCTCGGGAAGGTCAACATGCTCGTGCAGGAGCTCCCCGCGGTGGAGGGGCTCGCGCGCGTCGACGTGCTCTGCCTTGACAAGACGGGCACGCTCACGGAAGGCGCTATCGCCGTGCAGTCGGTGGAGACGATCGGCGATGGTGCAGAGTCGGTGCAAGACGCGCTCGCCGCGCTCGCCGCCGCCGACCCTTCGCCGAACGCCACCGCGCTCGCGCTGCGGGAAGCGTTCCCCTCGCCTCCGGGCTGGCAGGCAACGGGCGCGATCCCGTTCGCATCCGTGCGCAAGTGGAGCGCGGTCGAGTTCGTCGAGCACGGCTCGTGGTTCCTCGGGGCGCCCGACGTGCTCCTCCCGATCGCACACGCGGCGGAGGCCGACCTCGATGCCCGCGTCAGCGCGCGGGTCGAGGAGCAGGCGAAGGTCGGGCGGCGCGTGGTGCTGCTGGCGTACTCACCCCAACCGTTGAACGGCGACGGGCCGCCGACCGATCTCACCCCGAAAGCGCTCGTGCTGCTCGAGGACAAGATCCGCACCGACGCCGCCGACACCCTCGCCTACTTCGCCGAGCAGGGCGTGACCGTGAAGGTGATCTCAGGCGACCATCCCGCGACCGTCGGCGCCGTCGCCCGCCGCTGCGGCATCCCCGAGGACGATCCGGTCGACGCACGGACGCTGCCGGAAGACCCCGGGCGCCTGGGCGTGGCCCTCGAGGCGTCGACGGTGTTCGGCAGGGTGACCCCGCACCAGAAGCGGGAGATGGTCAAGGCGCTGCAGGCGCGGGGTCACATCGTGGCGATGACCGGTGACGGCGTGAACGACGTGCTCGCGCTCAAGGACTCGGACATCGGCATCGCGATGGGGTCTGGTAGCTCCGCGACCCGCGCGGTGGCGCAGCTCGTGCTGCTCGACAACAAGTTCTCGACACTGCCCAGTGCGGTCGCCGAGGGCCGTCGGGTCATCAACAACCTCGAACGAGTCGCGAACCTGTTCGTGACCAAGACCGTGTACTCGATGATGATCGCGATCGCGGTCGGCGTCACCGTCGTGCCGTTCCCGTTCTTGCCGCGCCACCTGACGCTCGTCGGCGCGCTGACAATCGGCATTCCGTCGTTCTTCCTCGCGCTCGCGCCGAACGACCGGCGAAGCAAGACGGGGTTCGTGAAACGCGTGCTCGTCTTCGCGATCCCCGCGGGCATCACCGCCGCAGCCGCGACGTTCACCGGATACGCGCTCACGCGCATCGAAGAGGGCATCACGCTCGAGCAGGCCCGCACCACCGCCGCAATCGTCCTCATGGGTGTGGGTCTCGTGATCTTGGCTCGCCTCGCTCGACCACTGGTCGGATGGCGGCTCACCCTCGTGCTCTCGATGCTCGGCGCGTTCATCGCGGTCCTCGTGATCCCGCCGCTGCGGGACTTCTTCGATCTCTCGATGCCTCCGGCGATCATCGTGTTCGCCTGCATCGGGCTCACGAGCCTCGCCGCACAGGCGCTCACCCTCGAAGAGCGTGTCCTCGCTCACTACGGCCTGCCCGTGCTCGCCGACGACGAGGACGAGGACGACGAAGCCGGCGGCGGAGAACCACTGCCTCCCCCGCTCCCCGCGCCCACTCCTTCGGTACGATCAGAACGTGCGCAAGCTGATCCCGCCCGACTCACTGGCTCGTGACGACCGGTTCTACCGCATCACGACGGCCGAGAGGTTCAACGACCCACGGCCCGGCATCGGCGACGACCGCAAGCTGTTCGTCGAGTCCGAGGATGTGCCCGACCGCGCCCGCCGGCAGATGCACGGCATCTTCGTCGGCGAGATCCAGGCGCTCGAGGGTGCCGGCCGCACCGCGTACGACTACGACCTCGACGAGATCCCGTTCGCGCTGAAGCTCGACATGGCTCGGCAGTGCTGGGACGAGGCTCGTCACGTCGAGATCTCGATCAAGCTCGGCGACCACATGGGCACCGACGTCGGGGAGTACTCCGAGGCGGTGACGTTGTTCGAGGCCTCCTGCCACCCCGATCCGGTGTTCCGGCTGGCGGGTGTGAACCGCGCCCTCGAAGGCCTCGCCATCGATGTCTTCACGACGATGCGCGACTTCGCCGACGAGATGGGCGACCCCGTGCTGCGCTTCTGCGAGGACTGGATGCTCGCCGACGAGGTGACCCACGTGAAGATGGGGTCGCGATGGCTGCGCGAGGTCACCGAGGGCGACGAGGAGCGGCGTGAGGCTGCACTCGAGTTCCAGCGTACGGTCGACGGCCTCTTCAACTTCGGCGGTCGGCGCGGCGAAGACCGAGATGCGGCGATCATCCTGGCGCGACGCTTCCGCGAGATGGCGGGCTTCAGCACGGACGAGATCGACGAGATCGCGGCGATGGCCGCCGAGCAACGAGCCGAGCTCGCCGCTCTGAACCCCTAGAGCTCCGGTCCCTCCGAGCGAACCTGCTCGACGCGCTGCATCGCGTCACGCAGCTGGTCGATCCACTCGGACTGGTGGCGGCCGACGAGCCGCACGCACCACGCCAACGCTTCGCTGCGGCTGCGAGCAACGCCCGCATCGATCAGCGTGTCGAGCACGGCGCGCTCGGGCATGCGCAGGCGCGTCATGACCGGGACGCTCGCGTTCGTGAACATCGCTTCGACGTCTCCGCAGCGGGTCGCCCACGACACCTTGCGACCGAACTTGGCCTCGGCCTCGGACGCGATGCGCATTCGGTGCTCGCGCGTGTCTTCTCGGAAGCCACGCACCCTGGCCATGCGGGCGGCGCCCTTCGCTTCTGCGGACTCGGCGTCGCCCATCGAGGGCTCACTCACCCTGCCGGTGAGGACGATCTCCTCACGGTCGGCCTCGACCTCGACTGGATCTGTGAACCAATCCGCGGGGATACGACCCCGGAACCAGCCGATGACCTCATCTGCAGGACGCATATTACGAGATTACCGACTTACACCTCTGCTGACAAGCCCCTTCACCCTCCGGGCGGGCGGGCGATGACCGGAGCGCCCTCGAACACCGCTGCCTTCACCCCTCGCCGGGCCAGATCGGAGAGCAGGGCGAGCGGGTCGACGGCCTCGGCGAGACCGAACGCGCCCGCGCGTTGTTCGGGGTCGGACGCAACCGTGATCGCAGCAACGGCCGCAACCGCGCCTGCTGCCACGCCCGGCCGGTCCATCGCTCCGAGCACCAACACGTCGCTGGCCGCGCCGCGCCGGCCACGGATCTCGACGCGTACCGCTCCGAGCACTCCCTCGGGGTGGGGAGGGCGCAGCATCGGCAAGCGGGCAGTGAGGCGATCACGGCGGGTCGCAGCGAGTCGCGCGGTCACCCGCTGGATGCCGGGGAACGCGGGCACGAGCAAGAGCCCGTCGGCGAGAGCCGCTCGGTAGCAGTCCTGCCCGCCCACCGGTTCGGGGAACCAGCAGAGCTCGCGGCCCGATCCTCCTCGGCGCTCGAGCCAAGCGCCGTCGCGCCAGTCAGTTGCATTGCCATTCAGCGCCGCGTGGTGCTGTCGCGCGCACGCGGGGCCGCCGGTGCCGTACTTCGCGACGTGGAGCTCGTCGACGGTGTCGAACGTGGCCGCGCCATGGCGCGCGAGCAGACACGACAGACCTGGAGCGAACCCAGCGCCGACCACGAGCCGCACCCCTCGGCGTCGCGCCTCGCCGTCGAGCGCGAGCAGCGCGGTCACGTCCTCGACGGAGTCGGCGACAGACACGACGTGATGCCCGTGGTCGAGATTGGTCCGCGCAGCGTCGACCTGCTCTCCCGCGGGCGTGGCGACGACGACCACCGACACGCCGCGTCCCCCGACCTCCGGACCCGCGAGCGGCACCGCGCGCTCGCCAAGTGCCGTGCCCACCTCGGCGAGCCGAACCGGATCCGCGTCGAAGACGAAGACCTCGTCGACGGCCTGCGTCGAGATCAGCTGACGAGCGGCACGCGCCCCCACGGCGCCGAGCCCGATGACGGCGGCGCGCACGTCAGCGGAGGTCAGGCCCGGAGAGCTCTCGCCATCCTCCGCCCTGTGGCGGGATGCCGCCCTTGCCGCGGACTCGCAATGCCGCGGCAAAGAGCAAAGCCGCGAACAGGGCGAGCACTGCACGTCTCAACGCCTTCATGGTGGGGCTAGCTGGAATCGAACCAGCGACCTCGTCCTTATCAGGGACGCGCTCTAACCGGCTGAGCTATAGCCCCGTGGAGAACGGGAGGTCAGACGTTACCCGGGGCCGGCGCCGACCCGTCAACCGATGACGGGGGCGCTGCCGCCGGAGTCCGCGTGGAGGGATGCACCGGCCGAAGCACCTGCTCTTCGACGACGGTGAACCGCACACCCCCGACGAGGTCGCTGATGAGATTGAACAGCACCGCGAGCACCGTCGTCGTGAACGTGCCGGCGACGACGAGCAACGCGCCGCCGATCACCGACGCTCGCAGGATCTGCGCTCCGACGAACGAGAAGCTGTCGAGTGCGAACAGCTGCTCGATGAAGTTCTCGACGTTGTCGATCGTGCCAGTGCCGACCGCGAACGCCCACAGGAGCACGCCCGCGACGAGCAGCACGAGGTACATCACGATGAAGAACACGAACGAGATCTTCAGCACCGACCACGCATCGACGCGCCGAACGATGCGCTGCACGCGGCGCGCTCGCACTCGACGTCGTGGAGCGGTCTTTGCTTTCGGCGCGGCGACCGGCTTGGGCTGCTTCGGCTGCTTGACCGGAACGGGCGCAGTTGGCTGGGGCGCGATCGTCGGCGCCACCGCGGTCACCGTTGCTGCGGCAACTGCCGCCGCCATTGGGGCCGTGACAACCGGCGTCGCGTCGGGCGCAGCGGCGGGCGGGATCAACGCCACCATCGGCACACCGCTCGAAGGCGTCGGCTCGGACTTCACCGCACCGTCGACCTTGGCGTCACCATCGGCCTTGGCATCGCCGTCGACGTTCGCGTCGCCGTCCGACTTCACATCACCGTCGACCTTGGCGTCGCCATCGGCCTTCTTCGTGTCGCCGTCGACCTTGGTGTCGCCGTTCGAGACGACGGGAGCCTTCGCCTCGGCCGGGGCTTCGTCGGTCTTCACCGCTTCGATGGCCTCGGTCGGTGGCAAGTCGACGTCGACCGCGGCCGTGGTGACGCCCGCCGCGGTGGCCTTGGCCGCCGCGGTCTTGCGAGGCTTCGACGATCGCGACTTCGACTTCGAGGATTGCGGCGTGGCGGGCGCAACCACGGGCGTCGGCGCGGTCTGGTCCGCGGCATGGTCACCGTTCGAGGCTTCGGCCGCGGCCGCATCGGCGGCGAGCATCGGATCGGCGACCGCGGTCGCGGCGATGCCGGGTTCGGGCGTCACGCGCCGCGCTCGGCGCGGAGGCGGAGCCTCGGTCGTCGACTGGGGAGGGCTGTCAGGCCCGTCGACCGGCACGCGGTGCAGTGTACGAGATGCGTCCTGCGCGGCCGTGTCGCTAGACGAACTGATCTCATCGTCGCCGGTCATGGCGTGAACGCGCTTGCCTTCGCCGCCGAGCTGAGGCCCCGGCGCGCCCGCGCGACGGCGACCGCGTCACCGACGCGCACTCGGACCTCGGTGTCGCCACCAGAGACCTCCATCTCGACGAGAGTGCCGCCATTCGCCGCTGCTGCCTCTTCCGCAGCCGCAGGCCCGGCCATCGCACCCGCGAGCGCAGCGGCATCGGCGGCGGCTCGAGCCCGCGCGTGGTCGGCCAGCATCCCGCCGATGTGTCCGACCACCAAGGCGATTCCTCCCACCAGAACCACAGCAACGGCCACCAGAGGCGTGACCTGACCGTTCGTACCCTGCCCGCGCTCGTTCATGCGCGCTTCCTCCACATCGTCGGAAATTGCCGGGGGAAGCGTGAGGAGGGAAGGGTGCGGTCAGTCCGCTTCGGGCGCCTGGATGACCAGGGCGACCGAGGCGACGGTCTGGCCGTCGTCGAGGCTCATGATCTTGACGCCCATCGCATCACGGCCGAGCGGCGCGTGGCCGATGCTGCCGATCACGAGCCGGATCGTGACGCCGCTCGACGAGATCAACATCACCTCGTCGTCGGGGCTCTCGACCATGAACGCGGCCTGCACGGTGCCCCGCGTGGACGCGAGCTTGATCGCCTTCACGCCCTGGCCACCGCGGCCCTGGGCGTTGAACTCGCTGATCTTGGTGCGCTTGCCGAAGCCGGCGTCGGTGACGATGAGCACGACTGCGTCGTCGTTGGCGACGTCACACGCCACCACCTCGTCGCCCGCCCTCAGCTTCATGCCCCGTACACCGGCGGCGTCGCGGCCCATCGGCCGCACCTGCTCGTCGTCGTTCGTGAACCGGATGCCCATGCCCTTGCGCGACACGAGCAGCACGTCCTCGGTGCCGTTCGTCTGGATCACCTGTACGAGCTCGTCGCCCTCGCGCAGGTTGATGGCGATGAACCCCTCACGCCGTGACTTGTCGTACTCGGAGAACAACGTCTTCTTGACCTGGCCGAGCCTGGTGGCGAAGAACAGGTAGCGGTTCGTCTCGTAATCGCGCGTGTCGATGATCGCCTGGATGTGCTCGTCAGGTGTGAGCGGCAACAGGTTGACGATCGGGATGCCCTTTGCCGTGCGGTCGCGCTCGGGGATCTCGTGCGCGCGCAGCCGGTAGACGCGGCCACGGTTGGAGAAGAACAGGAGATAGGCGTGCGCAGACGTGTGAAGGATGCGCATGACCAGGTCTTCTTCCTTGAGCTTGCCCCCGGCGACCCCACGGCCACCCCGCCCCTGCGTGCGGAACGCGTCGGCGTCGACCGACTTGATGTAGCCGGCCCTCGTCATGATCACGAGCAGGTCTTTGTCGTCGAGCAGATCCTCGACGTTCATCTCGCCCGGGTCGTGCGTGATCCTTGCAATGCGCGGGGTGGCGTGTTCGGCCCGCACCTCGGCGAGCTCGGACTTGATGACGCCGCGCAGCTTGCCGTCGTCGGCGAGGATCGCCTCGAGCTCGGCCATCGTCTCGCGCAGCTGCGCCATCTCGTCCTCGAGCTCGTGGCGGGCGAGCCGGGTCAGACGGCCGAGCGTCAGGTCGAGGATGTGGTTCGCCTGGACGTCGCTGAACTCGAACGGTGCCGCCATCAGGCCCTCGCGAGCCGCGCCCCGGTCTTCGGACGCGCGGATCAAGGCGATGATCGCGTCGATCATGTCGAGTGCTCGCAGCAGTCCCTCGACGATGTGCGCGCGATCGCGCGCCTTGCGGAGGCGGAACTCGGAACGGCGGGTGATGACCTCGACCTGGTGCGCGACGTACGCGGTCAGCATCGACGCCAGGTTCAACGTGCGAGGCACGCCGTCGACGAGGGCGACCATGTTGATCGCGAAGCTGCTCTGCATCGGTGTGTGCTTGTAGAGGTTGTTCAGCACGACGAGGGCGTTCGCGTCGCGCTTCAGCCCGATCACGAGCCGAGTGCCGTCGCCGGCCGAGAAGTTGTCGATCGAGCGGATGCCCTCGACCGTCTTTTCGTTCGCCAGCTCACCGATGCGCGCCGCGATCGCGGTCGCCGAGGTCTGGTACGGGAGCTCGGTGACCACGATCTGCGCGCCGCCCTTCACCTCTTCGATCTCGGCAGTCGCCCGCATGCGCACCGAGCCGCGACCGGTGCGATAGGCGTCGATGATGCCGGCTCGTCCGAGAATCGAGCCGCCGGTGGGGAAGTCGGGCCCCTTGACGAACTGCATGAGCTCGTCGGTCGTCGCATCGGGATTGTCGATCAGGTGGGTGACCGCGTCGATGACCTCACCGAGGTTGTGCGGCGGGATGTTCGTGGCCATGCCGACCGCGATGCCCTGGCTGCCGTTGACCAGCAGGTTCGGGAAGCGGGCGGGCAGCACCTCGGGGCCTTGGAACTCACCCGAGTAGTTGTCGATGAAGTTGACCGTGTCTTCGTCGATGCCGGCCATCAGCTGCATGGCGAGCAACGAGAGACGGCACTCGGTGTAGCGCTCGGCGGCCGCGTCGAAGTCGGGTGAGCCGTAGTTGCCGTGGAAGTCGATCAGCGGATGGCGCAGCGAGAACGGCTGAGCCATGCGGGTGAGCGCGTCGTAGATCGCGCTCGTGCCGTGCGGGTGCCACCGCGAGGCCACGTTGCCCGTGACCCGCGCGCACTTCACGTGCAGCCGATCGGGACGGAAGCCCTGATCGAACATGTCGTAGAGGATGCGCCGGTGCACCGGCTTCAGGCCGTCGCGCACGTCGGGCAGCGCGCGGCTGACGATGACCGACATGGCGTAGTCGAGGAAGGATCGCTCCATCTCCTCTTGGATCTCGATCGGCTCGACGGAGCCGAACTCGAGCGGCGTGTCACTCATCGGATCTCACTCATCAGATGTCGAGGAACCTGACGTCCTTGGCGTTGGTCGTGATGAAGTGCTTGCGGCTGTCGACGTCGTCGCCCATGAGGATGCTCATGATCTCGTCGGCCAGCGCCGCCTGCTCGACGTTGACCTGCAGCAGCGTGCGCATGCCCGCGTCCATCGTCGTGTCGCGCAGCTCTTCCCAGTCCATCTCGCCGAGGCCCTTGAGCCGCTGGAACTCCTTCTTGTGGTTCGGGTGCTCAGCCAGGAACACCGCCTTCGCGGCGTCGTCCTTCAGATACACCTTCGCTTTGCCGACCTCGGTCGAAAAGAGCGGCGGCTGCGCGATGTACACGTGGCCGTGCTCGACGAGCGGGGCCATCTGTCGGTACAGGAACGTGAGCAACAGCGTGCGGATGTGGCTGCCGTCGACATCGGCATCGGCCAGGAGCACGACCTTGTGGTACCGGATCTTGGTGATGTCGAACTCGTCACCGACGCCCGCGCCGATCGCGGTGATGAGCGTCTGGATCTCGAGGTTCTTCAGCATCTTGTCGAGCCTGGCCCGCTCGACGTTCAGGATCTTGCCTCGGATCGGCAGGATCGCCTGCGTCTGCGGGTTGCGGGCGTTGACCGCCGAACCACCGGCCGAGTTGCCCTCGACGATGAACAGCTCGCCTTCGCGCGGGTCACGCGTGTTGCAGTCCCAGAGCTTGTCGGGCATGCCCGCACCCTCGAGCGCTGACTTGCGCCGCGTGAGGTCGCGGGCCTGGCGCGCTGCGACACGCGCCCGTGCGGCGTTCAGGGACTTCTGCACGATCTGGCGCGCCTCGGTCGGGTGCTCCTCGAGCCACTCGGCCAGCTTCTCGTTCGTGGCCTTCTCGACGAGCGATCGCATCGACACGTTGCCGAGCTTGGCCTTGGTCTGACCCTCGAACTGGGGGTCACGGAGCTTCACGGCGACGATCGCGGTGAGGCCCTCGCGAATGTCTTCGCCGAGGAAGTTGTCGTCCTTCTCCTTCAGCAGGGCCTTGCCACGTGCGTACTTGTTGACGACGTTGGTGAGGGCCTTCTTGAAGCCCTCCTCGTGCATGCCTCCCTCGTTCGTCGCGATGCCGTTCGCGAACGAGTGGATGCCCTCGTAGTAGCCGGTGTTCCACTGGAGCGCGCACTCGACCTGATGGTCGGCCTCGGCCTGTTCGAAGTAGGCGACCTTCTTGAAGAGCGCCTCCTTGGCCTGGTTGAGATGGCGCACGAAGTCTTGGATGCCGCCGCTGTACTTGAACGTGACCTGCTGCTCGTGATCAGCGCGCTCGTCGACGAAGCGGATCTCGAGACCGCGGTTCAGGAACGCCATCATCTGCAGGCGCTCGAGCACCGTCTGCGCACGGAAGTCGGTCTCTTCGAAGACGGTGGCATCGGGCCAGAACGTCACCGTCGTGCCAGTGCGGCCGCGCGGTGCCTTGCCGGTGACCTCGAGCTTGCCTTGCGGTTGGCCACCCTTCGCGAACTCGAGCCGGTAGTGCTTGTCGTTGCGATCGACCTCGAGCACGAGGCGGCTCGACAGCGCGTTCACCACCGACACGCCGACGCCGTGGAGACCCCCCGAGACCTTGTAGCCGCTGCCACCGAACTTGCCGCCGGCGTGGAGCACGGTGAGCACGACCTGCGCGGCGCTCTTGCCCTTGTGCGGACCGGAGGGGTACGGATCGACCGGGATGCCACGGCCGTCGTCGACGACCCGGCAGCCGCCGTCGGCCAAGAGGGTGACGTCGATGCGCGTGCAGTAGCCCGCCATCGCCTCGTCGACGGAGTTGTCGACGACCTCCCAGATGAGGTGGTGGAGACCGCTCGGGCCGGTGGACCCGATGTACATCCCAGGGCGCTTCCGGACCGGTTCGAGGCCCTCGAGAACGGTGATATCGCGGGCGTCGTACGACGGCATCGGTTGCGACAAGGACGCGTCCCTTTCAGCGGCAGGATTGCGAAGGAGATTCCGAGGAAAACCGCAGGTCAGCGGCCAGAATCACAATGGTTGCAGTGTACCAGAAGGGTGGGCGAATTCCGGTGCTCAGACGGCCGTTTCACGACCGTTTCCGCCCCCGTTTCGGGCTGTCCTCACCGGGGCTCACACGCACCTCGATCGAGGCCACCGGAGGGCCCTCGACGACCGCCGCGAGCCGGGCGAGGAGCTCGGTCTCGAGGTAGCGGATCTGGGTCGCCCAGGCGGGCTCGTCGACCGCGATCACGAGCCGCGTGCCGTCGAGCGAGAGGGGCCGGCAGTGCGCCGCCAGGGTCTCGCCGACCACCTTCGGCCACTCGGTGAACACGGACACGAGTGGCTGCGCGCCCACACCGCTCAGGCTTCGGCTCAGCCGATCGAGGCTCTCGCCGACGGGTCGCGGCTCACGGTTGGTCACGAGAGCTCGCCCGCGCGCACGTGCACCACCGTCTCGGGATGCGCGCCGGGGGGAAGTCCCCCCGCAGTCGTGAGGAAGACCTGGCCGACCGGCACGTGCGCGAGCAACGCGGCCGAGCGCGTCGGATCGAGCTCGCTGAAGACGTCGTCGAGCAGCAGCACCGGCGCCGCACCGATCTCGTTCGCCACCACGTGGTGGCCGGCGAGTCGCATCGCGAGCGCCAGCGTTCGCTGCTCGCCCTGCGACGCGTGGGTGCGTGCGACACGTCCGTCGATCGAGAGCGCGAGCTCGTCACGATGCGGACCGACCGTTGTCACCGCGCGCCGCACGTCGACGTCACGCGCCACACGCAACGCGTCGACGAGCTCACCGGACCACGACTGCTCGTACGTCGCTTCGACGTCGGCCTGTCCTGCGAGGTTCGAGTACGCGATGCGCAAGGCCGGTTCGAGCTTGTCGAGCAGCTCGCGTCGCGCGGCCACGAAACCCGTGCCCGCCGTACCCAGACGTTCGTCCCACACATCGAGCGTCGCGAGTGCGCCCTCACCGCCACCGTGGCGGCCTCCCATCTGCTTCAGGAGCGCGTTGCGCTGGCGCACGATTCGATCGAGGTCGGTGCGCAGCACGTCGAGCTTCGGGCTGTGCGCCACGAGGAGGTCGTCGAGGTAGCGACGCCGCGTCGCGGGACCGCCCTTCACCATCTCGAGGTCGTCGGGCGCGAAGACGGTGACCCGCAACGCGCCGAGAAGGTCGCGAGTGCGCGCGAGCCGTTGTCGGTTCACCTGCACCCGTGACCGCCCCGCGCCGAGCTCGGCTTCGATCAGCAGCTCGCGCTCGTCGCGTGCGACGTCGGCCCTCACGACCGCCGTCGTCGCACCCGTGCGGACGAGCGCGTCGGTCGGCGCGCCGCGGAAGCTGTCGAGCTGCGCGAGGTAGGCGATCGACTCGAGGAGGTTCGTCTTGCCCTGCCCGTTGTCGCCGACGATCGCGGTGAGGCCCGGCGCTGGCTCGAGCTCGAGGTGAGCGAAGTTACGGAAGTCGGTGAGCCAGAGCCGGCGCACCCGCACGGCGAGACCCGCCCCCGCTCACGGACGCCTGCTCACGACACCCTGACGGGCATGAGCAAGTAGGTGAACTCCGTGGACTCGGGTGAGCGCAGGACCGCGGGCTTCAAGGCGTCGAGCGTCTCGAGCACCACCGTGTCGCTGTCGACGGCCTCGACGCCGTCACTCAGGTAGCCCGGGTTGAACGCGACGGTCATGTCCGCGCCCTCGTACTTCACGTCTTCGAGATCCTCCTCGGCTTGGCCGAGGTTCTGGTTGATGGCCTCGAGCACGACACCCTCGGCACCCATCTTCACCCGGATGTTGTTCGACTCTGCCGCGAGCAGGCGCACACGACGGATCGCCGCGAGCAATGGCTCTCGCCCGATCGTCAGCCGGTTCGGGTACTTCTCGGGGATGAGCTGGCGGTAGTTCGGATACTCGCCCTCGATCAGGCTCGTCGTCAGCCGCACGTTGCCGACGTCGAACGTCGCATCTCGCTCGCCGAGTCGCAACGTCACTTCGCTCGCGCCACCGAGCACGCGCCGCAGCTCGTTCAGGGCGCGCGACGGCACGAGGACCCTCTGGCCCTCTGCCAACACGTGCTGGCTGTCCAGATCACGCACCGCCAGCCGGTAGCTGTCGGTGGCCACGAGTCGCAGTCCCCCGCCCTCAGCCGTCATGAGCACGCCGGTGAGGATCTGCCTCGCCTCGTCGGTGCTCGCAGCCCGTACGACCTGATCGAGTGCCTTCTCGAAGCCCTTGGCATCGAGGACCACCGCGTGCTCGGAGGGCTCGACGACGCGCGGGAACTCGTCCGCGCTGACCGTGCGCACGCTGAACCGCGATCGACCGGACGAGATGCGCACTTCTTCGCCGGCCTGTTCGATGTCGACCGCACCCGGTTCGAGCGCTCGCACGATGTCATGCGTGAACCGCGCCGGCACGACCGTGACGCCGTCGCTCGAGCCGTTCACTTCCTTCGTCACCCGCATCGTGAGCTCACGATCGGTGGCGGTCAGCTCGAGGTGGTTGCCGACCAGCTCGATGCGGACGCCCGAGGCGAGCCCGGGAAGCGCGGCACCCCGACCGACGGCTGCCCGTGCTGCGGTGCCGAGAGCTTCCGCCAGCTCTTCACGCTCACAGCGAAACTTCACGACTGCTCTTCCCCTTCATGGTTCGTCTAAAGAGATAGCAATGGCAATAGGGGCTGGGGATTGTGGATCGATGGGTGTCGGTGCAGGTCAAGGCCCATCATGTTGTCCCGACGCTGTCCCCAGGCTCCCACAGGTAGCCGGGGCATCGAGGGACCCCTCGTGGAAAAGCGTTGTCGTTTCCACCGATGGCACAAGGTCACCCACAGGGCGCTCCACACCGACGTCATCCGACACTCACGCGCCGCTTTGGATGCGCTGGCGCAGCTCTGTGACCTGGTCGTAGATCTGCTGGCGCTCCTTCATCAGGGCAGTGATCTTCTCGACGGCATGGATCACCGTCGTGTGGTCGCGGCCGCCGAACTCTCGGGCGATCGCCGGGTAGCTCAGATCGGTGAGCTCCCGCATCACGAACATGCCGATCTGGCGGGCGGTGACGAGCGGCTTGCGCCGGCTCTTTCCCTTGAGGTCCTCGACGCTGAAGCTGAACATCGTCGAGGTCTTGTCGAGAATCAGCGTCGGCGTGATCTCCCTCGGCTGATGGCTGCTGAGGATGTCGCCGAGCACCTTCTCGGCTGCGCTGGTGTTGAGCGGCGCGTGGGTGAGGCTCGCCCAGGCCAGCACTCGTGTGAGTGCTCCCTCGAGCTCACGGATGTTGTCGGTGATGGAGGTCGCGATGAACACCATCACGTCGTCGGGCACCGTCATCGTCTCCTTCTCGGCCTTCTTGTGAAGGATCGCGAGACGGGTCTCGAGGTCGGGCGGCTGGATGTCGGTGGTGAGACCCCACTTGAACCGGCTGCGCAGCCGGTCTTCGAGCGTCGGGATCGCGTCGGGCTGGCGATCGGACGAGATGACGATCTGCTTGTTCGCACCGTGCAGCGAGTTGAACGTGTGGAAGAACTCTTCCTGGAGGCCTTCCTTGCCCTCCATGAACTGGATGTCGTCGATCATCAGCACGTCGATCTCGCGGTACCGGCGCTTGAACGCGGCGCCGGTGTTCGTGCGGATCGCGTCGACGAACTCGTTCAGGAAGACCTCGGTCGAGACGTATCGGACCTGGTAGTGGGCATAGTTCTGCTTCACGTAGTTGCCGATGGCGTGGAGCAGGTGGGTCTTGCCCAGCCCCGCAGCTCCGTAGATGAAGAGCGGGTTGTACGACCGCGCCGGCGTCTCGGCGACCGACAGCGCGGCGGCGTGAGCGAACCGGTTGGACGTGCCGGTGACGAACGCCTCGAAGGTGTAGCGAGGGTTCAGATCGGCGGCCGTGCGGGTGGGCATGGGCTCGAGGGCGAGCATCGCCGGCGACATGTCGGACATGTCCGACTGTGAGGCGGGCATGAGGCTCTCGAGCAGATCGCGCGGCGCCTCCACCTCGTCGGGCATGACCTCGATGAAGAGCTCGACGCCCGGAAAGCCGACCTCGGAGAGCGCGTCGCGCACCATCGCCTCGTAGCGACCCTGCACGCGCTCTTTCACGAGCGAGCTCGGGACGGCCACGACGAGCAACGCGCCGTCGAGGTTCACCGGTCTCGCGTCGGAGAACGTCGAATGCCAGACAGCTTCGGACACCTGGGCCCGCAGGATCTGGGCCGCGGCGTTCCACAGGTGCTGTGCGTCACTCACCTGGGTGGTTGCCTCCTGCTCGACGGGCACGTCCACAACCCCGTCCACACCTGTGGATAATCGTGAACACACTCCGTTGTGGGCGATGCGCCGTGATGTGTCTTGGTGCCCACCCGGGCCATGTGATCGACTGCCGCTCCCCCTCATATCCCACCGCGGCGACGGGAACGGGACGCTACCACCGGTCCTCCGAGGCAGCGCAAGAGGCGAGGGTGTTGTTTCTCCACAGGGCTCTTTGACGTTGCCCGGGCCTGCCTCTACCCTGGCAGACAAGGATCCCCCGTTTTGCGCGCCCGAACGGCTGTGAACCCGGCTGTGATCTGTGCCGAAGCTCATCACGCGCACCGAGGTACATCGATCGAACACGTGAGGCGCCAGCATGACTCGGTGGTCTCCGGGTCGAGGAGGAAGTGAGTGAAGCGCACCTACCAGCCGAACAACCGGAAGCGGGCCAAGCGGCACGGGTTCCGCCACCGCATGTCGACGCGGGCGGGACGAGCGGTGTTGGCCGCCCGTCGCCGCAAGGGTCGACTGCGCCTGTCCGCCTGAGTCGGCTCCATGGCCGATCGTCCCATGCCGCAGTTCGGCGTCGAGGGCGGCGGGTCCGCAAAGGACCGCTCAGCGTGACCGTCCTTCTCCGCGAACCCGCCTCGGGCTCGTCGGCGCCCCCGACGGCTGCCATCGCATGGGCCGTCCCTCGCAGGGTGGGCTCGGCGGTCGTCCGCAACCGGGTGCGCCGGCGCCTGCGCGCGCTCGTCGCCGACGAGCACCGCGCCGCCCCGCTCCCGGCCGGGGCCTATGTGTTTCACGTGGATCCCCTCGCCGCCGACATGACCTTCGCATCGTTGTCGGCGACGCTGCACGACTTGTTGAGTGCGGTTCGCCCGCCGGTGACCGCATGAGCCCGACGGCTCGTGTCCTTCGCCGGTCGGTGCTCGTGTACCAAGCGTTTCGCGCGGGACGGCCGTCGCCGTGCCGCTTCGTTCCCAGCTGTTCGACCTACGCGCTCGAGGCTTTCGAGACGCACGGCGCCCTGCGGGGCAGCGCCCTGGCGGCGCGCCGCCTCTGCCGGTGCCATCCGTGGGGCGGGCATGGGTTCGACCCTGTGCCTGAGAGGAAGGCCGTCTAAGTGTTCGACGCCATCGCCACAGTCCTGGCTTGGTTCTACAGCCTGATCCCCAACTACGCCATCGCCATCGCGCTCCTCACCCTCACGGTGATGGTGCTGCTCACGCCGCTGACCCTGAAGGGCACGAAGTCGATGCTGCAGATGCAGCGGCTCCAGCCCGAGATGAAGAAGATCCAGCAGCAGTACAAGGGCGACCGGCAGAAGCTCAACGAAGAGCTCATGAAGTTCTACCAGGAGAACAAGATCAACCCGCTCGGCGGGTGCTTGCCCCTCCTGATCCAGATGCCGGTGTTCATCGTGTTGTACCGCGTGCTGCGCGGGCTCACGGCGACCTGTGTCGACAGGGCGATGATCGCGGCCGGCAAGTGCACCACGATCGGGAACTTCGCCCCGAAGTACATCGACCACTCGACCGATCTCTGGAAGGCGCTCACCGCGACCGACCAGATGATGGCGTTCGGGATGGACCTGTCGCACAGCGCCGCGAAGGAGCTCAGCCAGAACTGGGTCGGGGCGATCCCCTACCTGGTGCTGATCTTGATGGTCACCGCGTCGAGCTACATCCAGCAGCTACAGATCTCGGCCCGCAACAAGAACGGGACGGCGATCAACCCGCAGCAGGCGATGCTCCTCAAGATCATGCCGGCGTTCTTCGCGGTGATCAGCCTCACCCTGCCTGCCGGCATCGTCGTGTACTTCCTGGTGTCGAACCTCTACCGGATCGGGCAGCAGTCCTACATCACACGGGCCTTCTACCGGGAGGACCACAAGCACGACGCCGAGGCAAAGGCGATCCCGGCCTCGGAGTCCCCGGCCAAGCCGAAGCCCGAGCCCAAGGGCGGCGCGGCCAAGGCGGTCCCACCGGCGAAGGAGGCACCCGCCCGTCCGCTGCCGAAGGGGCAGCAGCCGCCGTCGAAGGCGAGCGGAAACGGGTCGGGTCAGACCGCACGGCCCAAGCCGAAGTCTTCGGGAGCGACCGCGCGACCCGCACCGAGACCGGTCTCGGGAGGCGCGAGCGGCACAGGTGGCGGCTCGAGTGGATCGAGCACACCGCCGCCGAACAAGAACAAGAAGAAGCGCTGAGGTGCAGTGGGTCGAGACCACCGGCAAGACGGTGGAGGAAGCATTGGACGCGGCGCTCGATCGTCTCGGAGTCGGTGAGGACGACGCCGAGTGGCTGGTGCTCGAGGAACCGCGGCCCGGCCTGTTCGGCCGCCTGCGAGGTGAGGCAAGGTTGAGGGTTCGGGTGCGCCCGACCACGCCTCGACCCAAGGTCGACCGCCGCGACCGCAAGCGGCGTTCGGGGCGCGACGCCAGTGCACCCGCTTCGACGAACGGCAACGGATCTACCACCGAAGCGTCGGGCCGTAGCGCGACGAAGACCCCGCGGGCGACCACCGAGGCTCCGAGCGAGCAGCCTCCGGCGAAGCGCCCATCCCGAGAGGAGACCCCTGTGTCTGATCCCGCCCAGCTCGAGCGTGAGCGTGAGATCGCGACAGAGTTCGTCGACGGGCTCGTCTCGGCCTTCGGGCTCGACGGCGAGGTCGCGACGACCATGGACGACGACGAGATCGAGGTGGGGGTCGAGGGCGACGACCTCGGGCTCCTGATCGGTCCGCGCGGTCAGACCTTGGCAGCAGTGCAGGAGCTCACCCGGACTGTCGTGCATCGCGCGATGCCCGAGCGTTCCGGCTGGCTTCGCGTCGATGTGTCGGGCTATCGCCAGCGCCGCAAGGAGGCCCTCGAGCGGTTCACCCTGCAGGTCGCGGGCGAGGTTGTCGCATCGGGCGAGCGGAGGATGCTCGAGCCCATGGGCGCCGCCGATCGCAAGATCGTCCACGATGCCGCCCAGAACGTCGAGGGTGTCACGACCCTGTCCGAGGGCGAGGAGCCGCATCGTCGTGTGGTGATCACCCCCGCGAACGCTGATTGAGCTCGGCGCTCACCACGCGGGCGACGCTCACCGCGCTGCTCGAGGAGGCCCAGCAACGGGGGTTCCTCGGGCCGGGGCCGGTCGAGGTGCACGTCGACGTCGCCCTCGACGCCCTCCCCCTCCTCGCTCCAGGGGTGCGGGCGGTCGATCTCGGAAGTGGGGGTGGGGCGGTGGCGCTGCCGTTGATGGTCCTCGGTCCCCCGGTCGACTGGGTGTTGGTCGAATCGAGTGAGGCTCGGGCCGACTTCCTCCGGAGAGCGGTGGGCCGGCTCGACCGCCACGATGTGACGGTGTTGGCGGAGCCCGCAGAGGTCGTCGGACGGCAATCCGGCATGCGCGGCACTGCCGATGTCGTCGTGGCCCGGTCTTTCGGCCCCCCGGCGACGACGGCCGAATGCGCCGCACCCCTGCTGCGGGTGGGCGGCCGGCTCGCGGTGACCGAGCCGCCCGACAACGCAGGCGATCGTTGGCCCCCGGCGGGCGTCGCCCCGCTCGGACTCAGTGTCGGACAACGATTGGGTGCGTTCCAGGCGCTCGAGCAGGTGTCGGCCTGCCCCGAGCGATTTCCCCGGCGAACCGGCATGCCTCGGCGGCGGCCGCTCTTTTGACCTCCAGAAAGGGGCGTTTCACGTGAAACGATGCTTGACGCTGCCGGTGATGATGGAGAGGATGCAGCAGCGATGAGTGACGAGTCGACGGTCTCGGCGGAAGACGACGCGCCGCAGCCGCTTGATGCCGGTCCTCGTCCGCCCCGCCCATTGCCCCGGATCCTGGCCGTCGCGAACCAAAAGGGCGGCGTGGGAAAGACGACCACCGCCGTCAACCTCGGTGCGTGTCTCGCGACGCTGGGCTATCGCACGCTGGTCGTCGACCTCGACCCCCAGGGCAATGCCTCCACCGGGCTGGGGGTGAATCCCCGCGAGCTCGAGACCTCCATGTATGAGGTCATCATGCAAGACC
The DNA here is from genome assembly GCA_963802505.1 of uncultured Acidimicrobiales bacterium. Lineage (GTDB taxonomy): Bacteria > Actinomycetota > Acidimicrobiia > Acidimicrobiales > DATKAS01 > DATKAS01. Next base: position 1,192,481 of record CAWDJB010000002.1, read on the forward strand.
TGCCGATCGACCAATGCATCGAGCCCACGGCGGTGCGCCACCTGTTCGTCGCGCCGGCAAGTCTCGACCTGGCCGGGGCCGAGATCGAGCTCGTCCCCGCGTTCAGTCGAGAGCTGAAGCTTCGTCGGGCGCTCGAGCCGGTGCTCCCCGACTACGACTTCGTCTTGATCGACTGCCCGCCGTCCCTCGGCCTGCTGACCGTCAACGGGCTCGCCGCCGCCGGCGAGGTCATCGTGCCGATCCAGTGTGAGTACTACGCACTCGAGGGTCTGGGACAGCTCCTCCGTAACGTCGAGCTCGTGCGCAAGAGCCTCAACCCGTCCCTCGAGGTGTCCTCGATCATCCTCGTCATGTACGACGCTCGCACCAAGCTCGCAGATCAAGTGGTGCAGGAGGTGCGAGCTCACTTCGGCGATCGGGTCTGCCGCACGATCGTCCCCCGCACTGTCCGCCTGTCGGAGGCGCCGTCGTACGGTCAGCCGATCATCTCGTTCGACCCCACGTCGCGCGGGGCAATCGCGTACCGCGAGCTCGCGAAGGAGGTGAGTGGTGGCGCGCCGCAGCGGGCTGGGTAAGGGGCTGAGCTCCCTCATCCCCGCGACTGCTCCGGGTGAGGGGGGCGCGCCCGTCAAGACCGGCGCCTACCTCGACCTCCCTGTCGCGTCGATCACCCCGAACCGTCACCAACCCCGTGCCCACTTCGACGAGGAGTCCCTCGTCGCCCTCACCGCGTCGGTGCGGGAGGTCGGGGTCATCCAGCCGGTCCTGGTACGACCGAGCGGCGACGGATCGTATGAGCTGATCGCGGGGGAGCGCCGCTGGCGGGCGGCCAAGCGCGCCGGGCTCGCGACGATCCCCGCCCTCGTTCGTGACACCGACGAGCTCGGTGCTGTCGAGCAGGCGCTCGTCGAGAACCTCCATCGCGAGGACCTGAGCCCGCTCGAGGAAGCAGGCGCCTACCAACAGCTGATCGAGGACTTCGGGCTCACCCACGACGAGCTCGCCGGCCGCGTCGGCCGCAGCCGGGTCGCGATCACGAACACCCTGCGCCTCTTTCAGCTGCCGCCGACCATCCAGCGACTCGTCGGAGAGGGCCGGTTGTCCGCAGGCCACGCCCGGGCCCTGCTCGGCACTCCGGATCGCGCGTTCCAGGAATCGCTCGCAAAGCGCATCGTCGCCGAAGGGCTCTCGGTCCGCGCGGTCGAGGAGGCGGTGCGCGCGAGGCAGGGGCTGCCCGAAGGCACGGCACCGACGACTCGTCCGCGACTGCGGGCACCGGGTCTCGTCGAGCTCGAGGAGCTGCTGTCCGAGCGCCTCGACACTCGGGTCAAGGTCGACATGGGCGCCCGGCGAGGCAAAGTCGTGATCGAGTTCGCCTCGCTCGAAGATCTCGAGCGGATCTACCGACTCATGACGCCGGGCCCGAGGGCCGACGACGAGACCTCCAACCCTCGATCTGTGGGTGAGGCTTAGTATCCACAAGGTTGGTCACAGCCTGTGTGGAACGGCGCGAGTGCCATGAAACGCCATGGCATGCGCTGAAAGGTCAGGAGCGGTCAGCGGACTGTCGACGGCTGCTGGCACCACCGCGTGATCGCTCTGCTGACCGCGAGGGCCAGGTCAGGGAGTCGCGAGACCGCCTCGAGGGGTGGCCCGATCGCGTAGTGAGCCGCCGGCATCCGGGTTTCACGGAGGACAGCCAGGCGCATGCCGACCGACACTCCTCGTGGTTGTCCGAGCACGGGGGGCACCAGCTCGTCGAGCATGGAGGCCAGCCGCTTTCCGCCGGGTGATTCGAACCCGGTCGCCGCGTAGTACGCGCCGTGGCACCGCTCGTCGTCGAGCGCGAGGTCGAGGTACAGCTCGGCGTCGGCCGCGTTGGCCGCCGCCGCGAGCGCCGATCCGTCGGGGTGCTGCAACACCACCACCTCGGCACCCGCGAGCACGAGCGCTCGATGCACGCCTCGTACGAGCACCTCGAGCCCGCCCGCTTCACCGATCGCCAGCCGGCGACCGGAGAGCGTGGTCGGCGCGTGGCGCATGGCCTCGCGCTCCCGGACCTCCGACACGCCCTGGGTGCTCCTCCCGCGACCAGCGAGGCGGTCGAGCAACGCGACGGACTCGTGACCGGCGATGCCGTCGGACGGAAGGCCGGCGTTCGCCTGGAACTCGGTCAGCGCGCTCGCGGTGGTGGATCCGAAGATGCCGTCGATGCGGCCGGGATCGAACCCGAGCATCCCGAGACGGCGCTGCAGCTCAGCGACGTCGTCGCCGCGCTGCATCGGACGCCGGAGATAGAGGAGCCGGTCGCCGAGCTGGTAGCCCGCTTCGACGATCGCGGTCCACGTCTGGAGATCGCAGACGCCGTTGCCGTCGAGGCCGCGAGCGACCTGGAACGCGCGTACGGCGGTCTTGGTTGCCTCGCCGTAGCGGCCGTGCTCTCCCTGGCCCGGGTCGAAGCCGGCAGTTGCCAGCCGGCGTTGAAGGTCTCGGACCGCCTCGCCCGCTGCGCCGAGGCGCAGCGGCAGACCGTCTACAGGAATTCGCCGAGATCCTGGAGGAGCTGACCCTTGCCCTTGGCGCCGACCAAGCGCTTCGTGGCCTGCCCGTCCTTGAACACGATCAGAGTCGGGATACTCATGACGTCGAACCGGCGGGTCACGTCAGGGTTGTCGTCGACGTTCAGCTTCGCCACGACGAGCTTGCCCTCGTGCTCGGCTGCGATCTCTTCGAGGATCGGCGAGATCATCTTGCACGGTCCACACCACTCAGCCCAGAAGTCGACAACAACGGCTTCGGTCGAGCTCTGCACCGTCTCGTCAAAGGTGGCGTCGGTGAGGGCGGTGATCTCGGCGGGCATCAGGGAATCCTCTCGGCAGGAGATGGGAGCGGTGGGGGGTTGACGCTCCGGATAGTGAACCAGATGGGTGGTCACAACATTCCGGATGGACGTGACCGACGGCTCGCCTCAAGCGTGACGCGCTTCGAGCCACCGCTCGGCGTCGATCGCCGCCATGCACCCTGATCCGGCGGCCGTGATCGCCTGGCGGTACACGTGGTCTTGGACGTCGCCGCACGCGAAGACGCCGGGCACGTTCGTCTTCGATCCGTCATGGGTGATGAGGTACCCCGCATCGTCCATGTCCAGCTGGCCGGTGAACAGCGAGGTGTTCGGGGTGTGGCCGATCGCGACGAAGAGCCCGTGGAGCGGGAGCGTCGACGGTTCGCCCGACTTGACGTTCTCGACCTGCACACCCTCGAGCTTCCCGTCGCCGACCAGATCGGTGACGACGGTGTCCCACAGGAACTCCACCTTGTCGTTGGCCCGCGCGCGGTCCTGCATGATCTTCGACGCCCGTAGCGAGTCGCGCCGGTGGATGATCGTGACCTTGCTCGCGAACTTCGTCAGGAACAGTGCCTCTTCCATCGCCGAGTCGCCGCCTCCGACAACGGCGATCTCTTGGCCCCGGAAGAAGAAGCCGTCGCAGGTCGCGCACGTCGACAACCCGTGGCCGATCAAGCGCGACTCCGCCTCGAGCCCGAGCATGATCGACTGCGCGCCGGTGGCGACGATGATCGACTCGGCGCGGTGCTCCTCGTCGTCGATCCACACGCCGAATGGCGACCCGGAGAGATCGACCTTCGTGACCTTCGCCGTGATCAGCTGCGTGCCGAACCGGCTCGCCTGATCGCGGAACTGCATCATCAGCTCCGGGCCCATGACTCCCTCGGGGAAGCCCGGGTAGTTCTCGACCTCGGTAGTGAGCATGAGCTGCCCGCCGGGCTGATCGCTCGTGGACGACGGCTCACCTTCGATGACGAGCGGCGCGAGGTTTGCGCGGGCGGTGTAGATGGCGGCGGTGAGGCCCGCGGGGCCCGACCCGATGATGATGACTCGCCGTGCCTCCGGCATGGGGCGGACCTGGCTCAGCTCGTTGGGAGCGTGGTGGGCGTGGCGACGGCGACGGTGGGCAGCGATGCGCTGCCGCGCTTGGTCCAGAGGATGAGCCCGACCACCAGGAAGATCCCTCCGACCAACACGTACGCGGCCCAGACGTCGCCGGGCAGGTAGTTGTTCACCAGTCGGATGAGGCCGATCGTCAGCGTGATGAACGCCGCGATGATCAGCGGGCCACCGACCAGCGCGTAGACGACCGCACGCGCGGCGGTGAGTGCGGGGACGGTCGTGCGATCACGAACCGTCGTGACGAGCTGCTCGATGCTGGTGGCCGCCTGCGCGGGCCAGTCGCCTTCGAGGATCGGGATCGGGATGTGACCTTCGGGCTCGGCCATGGCGCGGAGCGTATCGGAGGATCGCGTCAATCGACCTGGTCGAGGACCTCGCACGTCTGGTCGGCGACGACCACGATGCGGTCCGTGCCACCGGCGTCGATGAACAGCAGCGCGCGAGCGGGCTGGCCCTCGAGTCGCAGCGTCACGCTTCCGGCGAGCTCGCCGAGCTCGCCCGAGACGGTGGCTCGTGCCGCGGCCTCGCAGGGGTCGGGGCCGACGTTTGCCGCCGTGCTCGTGAACTGCTCCGGCGCCAGGGCCGCGCGCAGCTGGTCGTCGCCGGAGATCTCGCCGAGATCTCGCTTGGCCGGCAGCGGCGCGTTCGGTGCTGCCGCCGCCTCGCCCGCCGCGTCCGCGCTCGAAGCGGCGAGGCCGGCCGTTGTGGTCGCAGCGATGCTCGCCCCGGCAGCCGGTGACTGCTCTGCGACCGACGCGGCGTCGGTCGAGCTCGACTCGCCGCGCTGCAACACGGCGACGGCGCCGATGAGGACGACAACTGCGGCAGCGGCACCCGCGAGGGCAGGAAGCCAACGAGACCGGCGGGGCAGGGCCGCGGTGGTCGCGATGGTGGCCGCCGCCGAGACCGCGTCGGCGGGCTCTGATGTTGCCGGTGCGTCGAATTCGGCGAGCGCCGCTTCGATCGCGCGCTCGCGGACGACGTCGTCGATCGGTACGGAGGCACCGATCGCCTCGGCGGCGCGGCGGAACTCTGCGACGCGGGTGGCGAGGGCCGGGTCGACCGAGCTCGGGCCCTCCACCTCGCCATCGAGGAGGGCGCTGGCCAGCTCGTCACGGGACAAAGACTGATCGCTCATCGCTACCCGGTAGGACGACGGGTCGGGGGATCGGGGTTCCCGGCGAGCGCAGCGGCCGCCGCCGCCCTGCCGCGCGCGATCCGCGAGCGGACCGTTCCGGGCGGGATGCCGAGCACCTGGCTGATCTCGGCGTAGTCGAGCTGGCAGACGTCGCGCAGCACGACAGCCGCACGGAAGTCGGGCGGCAGCGTCGCGAGTGCCGCATCGATGTCGATGCGATCGCCGACGCGATCTTCGAGCAGAGGGACGTCGTCCATCGGGTCGGCCGCGGCCGCTTCGTCGGCGTCGCCGAGGCCGGGCACCGGACGCCGGCGTTGGCGGCGCAGCTCGTCGAGGCACACGTTCGTTGCGACGCGGTACACCCAGGTCGAGAACCGAGCGCGTCCGTCGAAGCGGGGGAGGCCGCGCACGATCGCGATCAGCGCCTCCTGCGCGGCATCAGCACCGTCGGCATCGGAGCCCGTCACGCGGCGGCAGAGCGCGAGGATGCGGTCGTAGTGCCGGCGCAGAAGCGCGTCCATCGCGGCTCGATCGCCCGCTTGCGCGGCGCTCACGAGCTCGCGGTCGTCGGCCACGGTCGCGATGCGCGGACTGTAGTGATGGTCAGTCACTGCGTCAGATGACCGGCGCCGGTGTCGAGGGATGCCGGGGTCGGGTCTTGCGCCGCTTGAGCCGGCGCTCGCTGCGGACATGGTGGATCCACCAGCCCGCGAGGAACAGCCCGGCCCCGATCGACAGCACCACGCCGACACCGGAGACCGCGGTCGAGCGAACAGTGAGGCGTTCGGTCGCGATCGGGAGCGTGCCGTCGGGCGATGTCACCTGCACGTCGAGCGGGAACGTGCCCGATGCCCGCGCCTTCACCTTGAACGTGACCGTCGTGTTCACGTCGTCGAGGGTCACGACCTGCGCCGGCCCGTCGGGGAAGTCGAGCTTCGGGCTCGTCACGAGCACCCGCACGCGGAGCGGGGTCGGCGAGGTGCTGCGAATCGTGAGCGGCACTTGCGCATCTCGCGACGTCAGCGTCACCGATTGCCGTGCCGGCGCGCGCAGGAACGACGTTCGCTGGTTGATCTCTGCGTCGACTGCGCCGAGATAGGCCGATCGGCGATCGGTTGTCAGGGCGCTGGAGCTCGCGACGAGGAGCCGTCGCTCGGCCGACGCGAGCAGGGGGTCGCCTTCGTCGATCATCGTCGCGAAGCCGGCGAGACGTTGACGGGTGCGCATGAGCGCGGCGCCGTACGAGCCGAGCGACGCCGTCGACGGCTCGGCGAGGGCGCGTACGACCGGGTGTCCGGTGTCGTCGACCGCGCGCGGCACGGTCCGGAAGTAGTCGTCGATCGTGACCGGGGCGAGCAGGGGCGAACCCTCGAGACCGGTGAGGAACGTGTCGAGGAACGCGGGAGAGGGCTCCCAGTCGGCGGGCGGTGCGATCACTGTGCCGCGTTCGACGCTCGGGCTGTCGAAGTAGAGCTGCGAGAGATCGGCGAGCAGGTGCGTGGCCGCGAGCACCGAGTCGCCGGGCTCATCGAAGTGGTGCACGAGCCCGCCGTCGATGAACGTCGTGCTCTGCACGGTCACGCCGCCGGACGCGAGCAGCGCCGGTCGAGTGAGCGTGAACGCCAGGTCCGTCGGTGTCAGCAGGTCTTCGCGCAACACGAGCTGATCGACGCCCGCGTCGCGAAGGCCCTGCAGGCCGCGGCCGTCGAGCGGCGCGTCGGCAATCCAGGTCCGTCCGTCCGGCCGTACCGGCGCGAGCGCTGCCGCGAGGGTGTCACTGCCCGTTCGCAGCTGCGTGGTCAGCTCCGATGTGAGGCCGTCCCGCAGCATCGCCGCCGGATCGACGTCCACGTAAGGACCGGCGACCACCTCGCGAGTACCGATCGCCGCGCGCAGCGTCTCGAGAAGCTGACGGTCGCCGGTGTTCGTGCTCGTCTCGAGCGCGCTGATCGTCTCGGGCGACGGGATCACAGTGAGCGGCACCGAGGGATGCTTCGCGATCGCGGCGATCAAGGTGGCGACCGCGTTGCGATCTTCGTCGAGCATCTGGGTCGATCCGTCGGGCGCGAGTGAGGGCGCGGCCGCGAGCGGCACGAGCATCGCCACCGCGAGTGGATGCGAGCCCTGCGCTTCCGGTGTCGCGCGCGCGAGGTGGGTGGTGAAGCCGTCGATCTCGTCGCCGTCTTCGTTGCGCAGCTCGATTCGCACCGGGTAGACGCCGTCGACTCGCAGGCGCGTGCGTCCGGCTTCGTTGCTCTCGCTCAGCGGCACCGCGACGACGATGTCTCCGCGTTGGTCGCGAGGGAGGTCACCGATCGGACGCGAGATGGTGGCGAGCGACGAGCCGAGCTCGCCGTCGAGCGAAGCTTGGAAGAGCGAGCGGGACCGGAGTCGTTGGTAGATGACGACGGCGATCTCGCTCCCCGAAGGTGCCTGCTGGTCGAGATGGACCGTGGCCTCGAGCCGTCCGTTCGGCGTGACCCACAGGTTCTGGCTCACGAGACGCAGGCGAACCGTGCCCGTCTCGCCGCTCTGGCGCAGCCCACCGGCGCCGGCCGCGCTGCCGAGACCCAGCACGACGACAACGACCGCTCCCACGACGAGAACGAACGTCCGGCGGATCACTCGGGCACGCCGGCGGTCAGAGGAAGGCCACTCAGCGGGAGGCGCAGCACCGCCAACCCGCTCGGGTCGGGAGTGAAGCCCAGGCTCAGGTAGAGGTTGAACGCGCGCTCGTTGGTGACCTGGGTGTTGACGAGGACGCGGGTCGAGCGATGGCGCCGGAGCCAGTGCAGGCAGTCGATCGCGAGACAGCGACCGAGCCCCTCGCCTTGGTGCGACGGCCGCACGGCGAGACGCTGCAGATAGCCCGTGGGGCCCGCTCGTCCGGTGAGGGCATAGGCGATGACGTGGTCGGCCTCGTCGACGTCGATGACTCGCATGCGTCGCACCGGCGTCGCGGCCATCGCCTGGCGCAGGCCCTGCTGGCCGAGCCGCCAGAACTCCGAGAACGACTCGGCATCGGTCTGCTCGATCGCAGGCCAGTCGTCACGGCGAGCGCGACGCGGCTTCGGCGGGGTCCGCGGTGGCACCGCCGCCAGATGGTGCACGAGCAGGTGGAGGCGCTCTTGCAGGACGAAGCCAGCGTCGCGGAACGGCTCCTGCTCGGTCGGCGACAGCGCGACGGTGATCGCCTGCTCGTACCCGTCGTCCGCGAGCTGGCGGGCGATGGCGCGGATGCCCGCGACCGTTGGGAGAGGGGTGCCCGGAACGGGGGCGAGCTGCGCGGCAGTCGCGGCGAGCTCCTCGTTCGGCCACGGGGAGATCCGCAGCCCGAAGCCGTCGCTGTCCCACAGCGCGCCGGACGCGCCGAGATGGCTTCGCGCGTCTTTCACGCGGGTCAACGGTACTCTCGCCCTGGTGGCGATCCTCTTCGCGACGCATCCGAGGTTTCGCGACCACGCCACGGGAGCAGGCCATCCCGAGCGGCCGGCACGCCTCGACGCCGTGCTCGAAGGCGCGAAGTGGGCAGGCGTCGCCGACGCTCTGACTCCGATCGAGCCCCGGCTGGCGACCCGAGAAGAGATGGAGCGCGTGCATCCCGCTCGTTACCTCGACGCGCTCGAGCGCCTGTGCGAGGCCGGCGGCGGTCGCATCGACGCAGACACGCGCGCAAGCGAGGCGTCGTGGGATGCGGCGCGACTCGCGGCGGGCGCGGGGTTGGCGTCGATCGAGGCGCTCGATGCCGACGAAGGGAACGGCGCGTCGGCAGCGTTCTGTGCGGTTCGACCGCCCGGGCATCACGCGACGCCGACACGGGCGATGGGCTTCTGCCTCGTCAACAACGTTGCGATCTCGGCTGCCGCTCTCGCCGCCCGCGGAGAGAAGGTCGCGATCGTCGACTACGACGCGCATCACGGCAACGGAACGCAGGACTGCTTCTACCGCGATCCCCGCGTCCTCTACGTGTCGTTGCACGAATACCCGCTGTATCCCGGCACGGGCGCGCTCTCCGACGTGGGCGAGGGCGAGGGTCGGGGCACCACGATCAACTTCCCGTTTCCCGCCGGCACGACGGGCGACAGCTACCGCGCAGCGATCGACGATGTCGTGCTTCCCGCAATCGAGGAATTCGAGGCGACGTGGCTCATCGTCTCCGCCGGCTTCGACGCCCACCGCCGCGATCCGCTGACGGGGCTGGCCCTCAGCTCCGGCGACTATGCGGACATCACTGCGACCATTGTCGGCGCTGTGCCGCCGGGCCGTCGCCTGGTGTTCCTCGAGGGTGGATACGACCTCCAGGCCCTCGCCGACTCGACCGCCGCCACTCTCAGCGCGCTCGAGGGCATTGAGCACCACCCAGAGCGTCCGACGAGTGGTGGTCCGGGCGCTCCCGTGGTCAGCGCCGTCCAGCGGTTCCGGGCCTCGGTCCAGGCAGACGCACACGACTGAGGCTGAAGTCTCAAGGCTGACGCCCTGTCGTCCGATTCTTCTTTGACAGCTTCCGAGGAGGAGTCGTGCCCGATCTGACCCAGCTCTTGCATCACCTGCTCGAGCGCCGAGGATCCGACCTCCACCTGAAGGTCGGTTCGCCGCCTTACATCAGAGTCGACGGGCATCTTGAATCGGTGCCTGCGGAGTCGTGCTCGGCGGGTGAGCTCGAGCGGATCGTGACCGAGCTCATGCCCGAGGAGAAAGCGGACGACTTGTCCGAGCGCGGTCAGGCCGACTTCGCGCACAGCGTCCCCGGACTCGGCCGCTTCAGGGTGAACCTGCACAAGCAGCGCGGCAGCTACGGCATCGTCGTGCGGCGCGTCCAGCCGGGCATGCCCTCGCTCGATCAGCTCAACCTGCCGGTCGCACTCCGGCGTCTTTCGGAGGAGCACGACGGGTTGATCGTCGTGTCCGGTGCGCCGGGCTCGGGACGTTCGACGACGGTCGCGATGCTCGTCGACCGGATCAACGAGAACCGCGCGGCGAACATCGTCACGATCGAGGACCCGATCGAGTTCCTCCACATCGACAAGCGCTCGATCGTCACGCAGCGCGAGGTCGGCTCGGATACGCCGAGCTTTGCGGAGGGCGCGGCGCGCGTGCTCCGCCAGGATCCCGACGTCATCTTCCTCGGCGAGATGCCCGATGCCGAGACAGCCGCGGCAGCGTTGCTCGCGGGCTCGAACGGCCGGCTCGTCATCGCGACGATGGCAACGACTCCCGCTCCCGATGTGATCGAGCGCCTCGTCGACTTCTTCCCGCCGCATCAGCAACGTCAGACGCGCCAGACGATCGCGAGCTGCCTGCGCGGTGTCGTGTGCCAGCGCCTCGTCGAGCGCGCCGACGGGCGCGGTCGTGTGCCCGCCGTCGAGGTGCTGATGTCGACGCCCCGCGTGGTCGAGCTCATCTCCGATCCGTTGCGCGGTGACGGCGGCCTCGAGCAGGCGATCGCCGAAGGCGAGTACTACGGGATGCAGACGATCGACCAGAGCCTGTTCCAGCTCTTCCGCGAAGGTCTTGTCGGTCTCCGCGACGCGCTCGCGGCCGCCACCAGGCCCGAGGATCTGCGCATCGCCATCCAAACTTCCGGGATGGCGATGAACTGAGCCGTAGGCTCGCCCAGTGTGATCCCCGATCGGCTCGAGCCGGTGCTGGCCGAGCTGAGACCGCTCGCGGACCGCTTCGTCGCTGCTGGCCACCACGTGTACCTCGTCGGTGGCACCGTGCGCGACCTGCTGCTCGGCCGCGAGATCACGGGCGACTACGACCTCACGACCGACGCGCTGCCCGCTGAGACCAAGCGTCTGCTCGAGGGTTGGGCCGATGCGGTCTGGACGCAGGGCGAGCGCTTCGGCACGATCGGCGCTCGCAAGGGAGACCGTTCATACGAGATCACGACGCACCGCGCCGAGGCCTACCACCCGGACTCGCGCAAGCCCGACGTCGAGTTCGCGGACGCAATCGAGGCCGACCTGTCTCGGCGCGACTTCACCGTGAACGCGATGGCGCTCGCCCTGCCCGACCCGCGCCTCGTCGATCCGTTCGACGGTGCGCTGGATCTCGCCGCTGGACGCTTGCGCACGCCGCTCTCACCGGCGGAGTCGTTCACCGACGACCCGCTGCGGATGCTGCGCGCTGCGCGCTTCGTCGCCGGCTATGGGCTCACGCCCGATGACGCACTCGTCGACGCGATCCGCGAGCTGCGTGGCCGGCTCGAGATCGTGTCCGCGGAGCGGATCCGCGACGAGCTCGACAAGCTCATCACCGTCGACCATCCGAGTGCCGGGATGTGGTTGCTGGTGGACACGGGGCTGTGCGACGAGTTCTTGCCCGAGCTGCCCGCGATGCGCCTCGAGCAAGATCCGATCCACCGTCACAAGGACGTGCTCGCACACACGATCGCGGTCGTCGAGAATGTGACGCGCGAGCGGGCGGGCGAGAGCTTTCGCATCGTGCGGCTTGCCGCGCTCTTCCACGACGTGGGCAAGCCGAAGACGCGCTCGTTCGCTCGGGGGATGGTCTCGTTCCACCACCACGAGGTCGTCGGCGCGCGCATGACGCGCGAGCGAATGCAGGCCTTGCGCTACTCGGCCGATGACACCGAGGCCGTGACGCGGTTGGTGGAGCTGCACCTGCGCTTCCACACGTACCAGATGGGCTGGACCGACAGCGCGGTTCGGCGGTACGTGCGCGACGCCGGACCGCTGCTCGACGAGCTGAACCTGTTGACGCGGTGCGACTGCACCACGCGCAACGAACGCAAGGCTCAGCAGCTCTCGGCGCGGATGGACGAGCTCGAGCGGCGGATCGACGAGCTCGCCGAGCGAGAGGAGCTGGCCTCGCTGCGTCCCGAGCTCGACGGTCACGCGGTGATGCAGCACTTGGGCTTGAAGCCGGGCCCCGACGTCGGCGCGGCGCTCGACTTCCTGCTCGAGCTGCGGCTCGACGAAGGGCTGCTCGGCGAGGCAGAGGTGACGCGAAGGCTCCACGAGTGGTGGGCGAACCGCTAGCTCATCACCGTCAGAGCCCGAGCTTGCGGCCTCTCATGACGAGCGTTTGCGGCGCGAGGGTGGGGGGCGAGGTACGCGTGGGCTCGGGTTCGAGCAGCGTGTCGACGTCGAAGTTCGCGCGCTGCAGCCCGCCGAAGAGATCGGCGATCGTGTATCCCGCCCAGTACGAGCTCATGTCGAGACGTGACGCGGGGTGGACGACCGAGAACACGAGTGGCGCGCCGGTCTTCAACACACGATGCACCTGTCGGAACACTCGGCCCGGGTCGCTCACGTAGCTGAGCGCCCCCGCGCTGAACGCGACATCGACCGACGCGGGCGGCAGGAACGCGAGGTCGGCGAGATCGCCGTGGCGGAGCTCGACGCGACGCTCTTCTTCCTCGACGAGACGGCGCGCGTACGCGAGGTCGTCAGCGGACTGGTCGATGCCGATGACCTTTGCGCCGCGTGACGCGAAGGTGACGCAGCTCTCGCCGCGTCCGCAGCCGAGATCGAGCAAGCGCTTGCCCGCGACGTCACCGCACAGCCTCAGCTCCTCGTCGGTGAGATCCACGGTCACCATCTTCGTCGGCACGCCTCGACGAACGGGGGACACCGAGCTTCGCGCAGTACCCTGATGCGGTGACGTTCCGACCGGAGGCCCTGCGAGGAGCCAACCCAAGCGGTCCCGGCGTCATCGACTATCGGCTCGCTCGTCGCGCGCTGCTCACCGAGTACCGCAAGGGTCGACTTGCCCGCCACCAGGTCTGCGACGCGCATCCCGAGCTCATACGGGCGGCTCGCGAAGTGGGCTCACCGACGAAGGTCGAGTGCCCCGTGTGCACCGAGCAGGCGGGCTCAGGCACGAACCTCGTGCTCGTCACCTACGTGTTCGGGCCGAGGCTCCCGGCGCACGGCCGCTGCATCACTGCCAAGACCGAGCTCGCCAAGCTCGATCAGCGCAACGAGGTGCTGACGGCCTACGTCGTCGAGGTGTGTCCTGACTGTCACTGGCACCACCTCACGCGGTCGTATTCGCTCGGCCGCAGCGCACGTCGCTCGCGCTGACCCGCGTCATACCTCCTGGTGGGGGTAGTGGGTGCGGCACGAGAAGCACCAGCACTCCACCTCGGCGAGCGTCTTCTCGCTCCCCGGCGTGTCCCACGCTTCAGGCACGACGTAGACACGGTGGACTTCGACGAGGTCGTCCTCGTCACGCCCGCAGCTGTCGCAGGTCGGCACGGCGAGCACCCTACTGGCGCAATTCCCGCCTTCGTCTCTAGGCTCTGCAGTGCCGCCGGCAGCCTCGTGCGCTGGACGGGAAGGAGGACGGCCATGGCCGCGACGACCGTGCCTACGGTGCGCGCCCGCAAAGGTGCCACCCCACTCGTGATGGTGACCGCGTACGACGCGCCGACCGCGCGCATCGCCGACAAAGGCGGAGTCGATCTGATCCTCGTCGGCGACTCGGTTGCGATGGTCGTGCTCGGCTACGAGGACACGCTGCAGCTCACGATCGACGACATGGCCCACCATGTGGCCGCCGTCGCGCGCACGAAGCCGACCGCGCTCGTCGTCGGTGACCTGCCATGGATGAGCTACCACGTGTCGATCCCCGACACCGTGACCAACGCGGCGAAGCTCATCCGAGCGGGTGCCCAGGCCGTGAAGCTGGAAGGTGGTCGCAAGCGCGTGCCGACGATCGAGGCGCTGGTCGACGCGGAGATCCCCGTGATGGGACACATCGGGCTCACGCCACAGTCGCTGCACATGATGGGTGGGTTCAAGGTGCAAGGGCGCAGCGCCGAGGCAGCGCGCGCGCTCATCGACGACGCCAAGGCCCTCGCCGCCGCGGGATGCTTCGCGATCGTGCTCGAAGGTGTTCCCGACGCGGTCGCGCGCATGGTGACCGAAGCTGTCTCGGTGCCGACGATCGGCATCGGTGCGGGCGGTGGATGCGACGGGCAGGTCCTCGTGCTTCATGACCTGCTCGGCTTGGAGGATCGCATCACGCCGAAGTTCGTGCGGCGGTACGCATCGCTCGAAGCCGACGGCGTTGCGGCGGTTGCTACCTTCGCCAGCGATGTCCGCGAGGGTCGGTTCCCGAACGACGACGAGAGCTACCACCTGTCCGACGACGTCGCGGACGTGCTCGGGCTTTACGCCGCGGCGCGCTGACCGCGCCATGAGGCGCGCGGCGTTCGTCGTCGCGGTCTCGCTCTTGGCGGCATGCAGTGCGTCGGATGACGGGTCTAGTGCAGCGACCACCGCGGCCCCGCCGGTGTCGACCGCGCCCGCGGTCACGCCGGAAGGCTTCGACACGATCAGCGTGACAATCCGCAATGCGAGCGACGCGACCCGTGAGTTCTGCCTATGGCTCGCGGCGACGCCTGAAGCGAGGCAGCAGGGCCTGATGCAGGTGACCGACCTCGCAGACAAGGCCGGGATGCTCTTCGCATTCGACGTCGACACCCAGGAGCAGTTCTGGATGTTCCAGACCGTGATGCCCCTGTCGATCGCGTTCTTCGACTCTCGCGGCGAGTTCGTGTCGTCGACCGACATGGCGCCGTGCACCGGCGCCTCCGACACGTGCCCGGTCTATTCAGCGGCAGGCCAGTACCGCGACGCGATCGAAGTGCCGCAAGGGACTCTCGGTGACCTGGGCATCGGCCCTGGCAGCGCGCTCGCCGGTCGGGGCTCGTGCCCCGCGTGAGCGCCGGTTACGCGGTGGGCGGATCGGTGAACTGCTGGCCTTGGCGCGAGACGTGCTCGGTCCAGGCGAGGCCGTCCCAGTACCGCATCTCGTAGCGGCCTGACGGATCGGGATACCAGCCCGCGGGCGTGTGGGTGATCGCAACGGTCGCGTTCGAGGGCGCCGCCGCCGATGCCGCGACAACCGGCTGCGCGCTCTCGATCGGCGTCACTGCCGCGGGTGCGGCAGCAGCCGCAGCCGGCGCGACCACGGCAGCGGGTTCGGCCACTACCGGCGCCGCTGCCGCCGCTGTGCCCTCGCGGCGCAGGACCGCGTGCAGTGTTCCACCGCTCTCGACGACCGAGACGACCTCCCACCCGCTAGACGCGTGCTCGTTGAGCGCGGCGACGAGTGCCCCCGGATCGGCGTTGCTGATTGCGGTGAACTCAGGCATGGCGTGACGCTACAACGCGCGACACCCACGTGCCGATCACGAGACGAGGGCGAGGACATCGAGCCCGGACGTGCCACCGTCGAAGACGACGCGACCATCGCGGAGCGCGATGCACCGGTCGACCCGGTTCACGAAGTCGAGCTCATGCGTCGCGACGATCAGCGCGGCACCGTCCCGGTTGACCGCGTCGAGCAGCTCGAGCAGCGCGATCTTGCCAGTGGCATCGAGGCCGACGAACGGCTCGTCGACGAGCAGCACCTCGAACGGCCGCACGAGGGCCAGCGCGATGGCCGCCTTCTGGCGGAGGCCACGGCTGAAGCGCGTCGGGAGGTCGTCGGCGCGCTCGTAGAGACCCACGTGCCCGAGCAGGTCCGCGGCGCGCTGCTCCCAGTCCTCCACGCCGTGCAGTCGAGCCGTGTACTCGAGGTGTTCCCACACGCTGAGGTCGTCATAGAACGTCGGCGTGTCCGAGAGGAACGAGGTCGCCGCGCGGGCTTCGAGCGTGCCGATCGCGTGCCCGTCGATCTCAGCCCTTCCACTGCTCGGCTCGAGGAGGCCCGCGAGCATCCTGAGCAGGGTGGTCTTGCCCGATCCGTTGTGGCCAATGAGCACGACTGCCTCGCCGTCGCGCACCTCGAGGTCGAGGGGATGCAGGGCGATGGTCTCGCCGTACGACTTGTCGAGCTCGTACGTCGCGAGGAGAGGCGGAGGCCCCGAGGCCTTCGGGCTGGGGGACGCGCCCCGAGCGCGCGGACGGCGACGTTCGCTCATGACGCTCGGGCCTTGCCGCGCTCGCTCTGCTGCGCGGCAGTCTGCTCGAGGAGGTTCTGCCAGCCGCGGTGCAGCTGTTCGCGGAACCGCACCCACAGCACCGTGCCCCATGCCGCGAGGATGCCCACGCAGCCGACCGCGGCCGCCGCCGCGACCGGCCCGGAGTCGTGCTCGTTCGCGATGCGGGCGACGACGATCGGTGCGAGCCCGATGAGCGTGAGCAAGATCGGCCACACCGCGCGCAGCACGATCTTCATTCCCGCGACCTCGGGCGGCAAAAGCTGGTTGCCCTCCGGCGCCGGTGCCGGCGCTCCCATCACGACGCTCACGACGCCGCCCGCGGCCGACGTGAGCGCGACGGGGAGGACCATCACGGCCGCGATCGCGACCGCGGTGGACGAGGGCTCGACGAGCACGCCTGCGGCCGCGGCGATGAGCGCCACGACGAGCATGACGATGGTGCCGGACGCGAGGTGGCGCGTGAGCAGCGAACCGGTGTCGACGGGCAACGCGCTCGACAGGTCCGCCTGATCGACTTGCTGTGCGAGTGGCTCGAACGCGTCGGTGGCCGCGACGAAGAGGGCGAGGCCGGCGACGATCACGAGCGGCGTCGTGCCGTTCCACGTTGCTCTCACGCACAGACCCGCCGCGACGCCCAGCAGCACGAGGCGGGCGACCCGTGCCGCGGGGAAGCGAAGGATGCCCTGCCAGTCGCGTCGCCAGACCGGCAGGTGCCGGCCGACGCGTCGGAGCCGCACCCACGGCTTCACGCGGGGGCGGTCTTGGGCGAGCTGACGTCGCAGGACGATGACGGTGCGCAGGTCCTGCACCGTCACCGCGAAGCGAAGCTGGCCGACGAGGCTCGTGCGCCGTTCGGCGAACTCGACGGAGACGCCCCCGATCGACCGCAGCCCGATGAGGAACAGCACGGCCACCGCTACGACACCGAGCAGGTCGATCCAGTGAACCCGGAGCGGCCAGATGGCGATGCTCCCGATCGTCGTTGTCGGCGCGGGGATGATCTCGGCGAGGTCGAGCGCGGCCCATGTGATGACGAGCGCGCCGAGGATGGTCGCCGCCGGCGACGGGAGTTGTCCGCCCGACGCGCACAGCGCAGCGCCAACGAAGAGCACCGCGATGAGGACCCCAGCCGCGGCGCAGCTCGCGACCCACGCGAGGGGCGCTCCGGGCAGCCTGCGCACGACGAGCTGTCCCGCGACCGCGCCGACGACGGCGCCGACGAAGCACGCGAAACGCAGGTTGCGCAGCACCGGACCGCGGAGCGCGCCGCGTCGATCGACGGGCGCGAGGAGCACGTACCGAACCTCGGCGGGCTCCAGGGCGATGGGACCTCCCCGGCTCCCCGAGCGCAATCCCGCCGCGAGCGCGAGCGCGGCGATGAGGCCGACCGTCGCGGGGCCGTGCTCGCGGACGTTGGCGATCCCGCTCGCGGTGAGCTCGTTGTCGCCGACGAGGCTCGACAGGAACAGCACGACGACCGTGCCGACGATGCCGGCGACGTACGCGTGGTACGCGGCATCGAGCCAGTCGACCTCCGCGATGCGGTTTCGGCGACGGGTGCGGCGCAGGTCGCGCACTGCCTGCATCGTGTGGTCGAGGGTCGTCACCGCCGGGCGACGCTAGCGACCCGGTTCCGCTCCAGTCGCAACAGGGCGGGCAGGGTCGGCACTCCACCCCGACCACGACGGGACGAAGAGCCTCGCCGCGGGAAGGCCGGCGAGCTCGATCGCGAGCACGTCCACGCACGCCGACACGCCCGAGCCGCAGTACGCCACGACGGAGACATCCGCATCGACGCCCGCCGCGGCGAGCCGTTCCCGGAGCTCATCGCTCGAACGGAAGCGCCCCGTGTCGGGATCGAACAGTGAGGCCCAGGGCAGGCTCCTCGCTCCCGGGATGTGGCCGGCGCGGGTGTCGACGGGCTCGACCTCGCCCCGGTAGCGCTCGCCCGCACGGGCGTCGAGCGCCGTGACCTCCCCGCGCTCGATCGCCGCCGCGAGGGCGTCGGCATCGGTGATCGCCTGGGCTGGCCAGGGCCGTGGGGTGAACGTCGCGGCCCGATGCACTGGTGCCTCGACTGTCCATGGACCGGGCCATAGGCCGTCGAGGAGCGCCGCCTCCTCACCCAGCACGCGGAGCATCCAGACCAGGCGCGCCGCGTTGGCGCCTGAGGTGTCGTCGTACGCCACGACCTGCGTGCCATCGCCGATGCCGAGGCGCCCCATCGTGTCCGCGAACGCAACCGGGTCGGGAAGGGGATGGCGGCCCGCAGTGCCACCCGCCGCGCCCGAGAGATCGTGATCGAGGTCGACGAAGATCGCCGACGGGATGTGGCCGGCGTCGTACGCAACCCGGCCGCTACGCCCGTCGAGGTACCAGCGCACGTCGCAGACCACGACCTCGTCGAGGTGGTCGGACAGCCAGGCCGCGTCGACCAAAGGACCCTGCACGCAGGGAACCTTCGCGCGGCGACGGTCGTAGAACCTCTTTGGCGAGCAGAATTGGCTCGTTCCCCCCTTCGCCCCCCGCCCGAGATGATCACCCCCGACACCGCCGAGCTCTTCTTCGCCCTGCTGACGCTCGTCGCGAACGCGGCCGTCCTGGCAGGGGTGGGTCTCTGGCTCGCCTCTCGCTGGTCGAAGGGCGCCGCGGTGCTCCTCGAGGACGTGCGGGTCGAGCTCGCCCGGTTCGGCGTGCCGCTTGCCTTCGCCGTGGCCGCCACCGCGATGCTCGGCAGCCTGTACTTTTCCGAGGTCGCGCACTTCGTCCCGTGCACGCTGTGCTGGTTCCAGCGGATCGGGATGTACTCGCTCGCGATCGTCCTCTTGGTCGCGGTCATCCGCCGCGACCGCAACATCAGGGTCTACGGGATCACACTTGCGCTGGTCGGCCTCCCGATCTCCATCTACCACTACCTGGTCGAGTGGTACCCGAACCTCGAGACCGACGTGTGCTCGACCGGCCTGTCGTGTTCGATCGTCTGGTTCCGTAGCTTCGGATACATGAGCCTCGCCTACATGGCCGGCTCCGCGTTCGCCTTGATCGCCCTCGTGCTCGCTCTTACCCCTTCCCCGCTCAGCACCTCCGAGGAGCTGCCATGACCTCCCGCACTGCCCAACGTCGCGACGATGCGAAGGCGCCGCAGCAGCCCTCCCGCCGGTGGCTCGTTCCCGCGATCATCATCGGCGTCGTCGCGGTCGCCGCCGTCATCGCTGTCGCGGCAGCGGGGGGCGGCAGCGACAAGGGTGCCGAGACCCCTGGGCTGGATCAGACCAAACCCGTCGACGTGTCGGGTGCCGCGCTGCCGACCTTCGGCGGCGACACCGCGAACGATCCCGCCATCGGGATGACGATCCCCACGGTCACGGGCAAGTCGTTCGACGGCACGCCGGTGACCATCGAGCCGAACGGCTCGCCGCAGATGCTCATGTTCGTCGCCCACTGGTGCCCTCACTGCCAGCGCGAGGTGCCGATCGTCAGTGATTGGCTGAAGCAGGGTGGCCTTCCGGCGAGCGTGAAGCTGACGACCGTCGCGACGGGCACGTCGTCGAGCGCCCCGAACTACCCGCCGTCGGCATGGCTCGAGAAGAACGATTGGCCGAGCCCGATCATGGCCGACTCCGACGCCTTCGATGCGGCGACCGCGTTCGGTCTCGAGTCGTATCCATACTTCGTGTGGGTGGATGCCGACGGAAAGGTCGTGGCACGCGCGAGTGGTGAGCTCACGACCGACCAGATCGAGAGCGTGGTGCAGCAGCTCGCCGCGCAGGCGAGCGGATAGCGCCCGTCCGTGAAGGCGCTGCGGCGGGCGACGTCGGCTCTGCTGCTCGTTGTCGTCGTCCTCGTCGCGGCGGCGGCACCCGCATCGGCCCACGCACAGCTCGTCTCGACCACACCTGCTGACGGCGCGCACGTCGCCCCCGCGCCGAAGGAGGTATCGCTGCGGTTCAGCGAGAAGGTGTCGCTGAAGCTGGGCGGTGTGCGCGTGCTCAACACCGACGGCGAGCGCGTCGACAAGGACGACGCGACGGTCGACGGCGACAGGGTGACCGTGGGTCTGCGCGACGGCCTCGGGGACGGCCCGTACGTCGTGGCGTGGAACGTGGTCTCGACCGACGGCCATCCGGTCAACGGTGCGTTCACCTTCGTGGTGGGCGCCGGTGCGAACGCATCGAGGGAAGAGGTCGCGTCGTTGCTCGCAGTGCCGAGTGACAAGGCGTGGCGCATCGCCGCGGGCATCGGCCGGTTCGCGAGCTATGCGGGGATCCTTCTTGCCGCCGGCGCGGTCGTGTTCCTCACCGTGGTCGATCGCCGCCGCCCTTCGAAGCGGATCGTGCAGCTCGTCGTGGGAGCTGCCGCGATCGGAGTGGCCGGGCTGCTCGTGCAGATCCCGTTGCAGGCGGCGATCGCGACCGAGACGGGTTGGCGTGCCCTGCGATCGCCGAGTCGGTGGATCGACGTGCTCTCGAACAGCGGCCTGCGCTGGGCCACGTTGCTCGGCGTGGTGGGCGCAGCCATCGTCGCCGTCGCGGTGCACGCTCTCGCCTCCGAGCGCGAGCAGGGCTGGGCACCTTGGGCGGGGTTGGCGGGTGCCTCTCTCGCGTTCGTGTCGTTCTCGCTGACCGGGCACACGCGGGTGACGACACCGGGCTGGCTCGTGATCCCCGCGGACGCCGTGCACGTCGCCGCTGCGGGCTCGTGGTTCGGCGGCCTAGTGCTGCTCGTCGTTGCCTGGACGGCACGGCGACGCGACGGCGACCCTGTCGCAGCTGCGCGGCTCGTCGATCGCTTCTCGCAGCTGGCGGTCGTCACGATCGTTGCCGTCGCGGTGAGCGGTCTGATCCTCGGCTGGAAGGAAGTCGGCTCGCTGTCGGCGCTGACCTCGACACGCTACGGATGGACCTTGGTGGCGAAGCTGTGCGTCGTCGCGTTCGTCGGCGGCCTCGCGGCGTACAACCACTGGAAGCTCGTTCCCGACATTCGCCGCACCGGCAAGCGGGTCGTGACCGCGACCGCGACAGCGACAGCGACAGCGACCGCGACCGAGGCGAGCGTCGGTGGCCCGGGCGCGGTGAAGACGACGCGCTCCGCGCTCGCGTGGCGACGGCTCGAGACGACCGTGCGCACCGAGATCGTCGGTCTCGTCGTCGTGCTGGCGATCACCTCGGCGTTGGTCGCGATCACGCCGGCGCGCGAGGCCGCGTCGACCGGCGGCCTGTTCTCGTCGACCGTCGCGTTCCGGGGTGGGACGCTCAGCCTGGTCGTCGATCCCGCCAAGGTCGGGCTCAACGAGATCCACGTGTACGTGCTCGACGAGGAGCAGCGGCCGGACGACGCCCTCGAGCAGATGACGCTGCGGATGTCGTTGCCCTCGCAGAGCGTCGGCCCGCTCGAGGAGGCGATGGACGACGCCGGGCCCGGGCACTGGTCGCTCGACACCTCCGACCTCACCATCCCGGGCGCGTGGGAGCTCACCGCGGTCGCGCAGGTGTCGAAGTTCGAAGACCAGCAGGTGACGGTCACGGTGCCCATCCACCGCTAGCGTCACGGACCACGCTCCGGCGGACCGGTCGTCATCGTCGTGCCGTCGGGCAGCGTGATCTCGAGCGTGCGGTCGGGCAGCAGCTTGAGCTTCCAACCGTTGTCGTGCACGGATCGGTGATGCCTGCTGCAGATCGGCAGCAGGTTGTCGAGATCGGTGGGGCCGCCGTGCTCCCACCACCAGACGTGATGGATCTTGCACCGGGAGAACCGCACCGGACAGTCGGGGATTGCGCAGCGCGGGTACAAGCCCCTCAGCACTCGACGTTGCGCGGCGGTCGCGAGGCGCTGCCGTCGCCCGAGATCGAGATCGGCGGGAGGCCACACGGCCACGACATGCGTCTTGGCTCGTTTCGCGACATCACGGAGCGCGTCGAGCGGGAGGTCGACCGGCAAGTCCCAGTCGACGGCGATCTGGTCGATCCGCTTGGCGTCGACGACGATCACCACCTCGGGCCGACCCGCGCCCCGACCCTCACCCCGCAACAGAGACAGCACCGCCAACGCGGCCAGGTACTGCTGGCGTTCGATCGGGTCGTCGGGCGCGTCGCCGGGCACACCGTCGGCGAACAACCGGTCGACCTCGTCGCGGATTCGCTTGTCGACCCACACTGCGGTCTGGGGATCGAGCGCCATCGATGCTCGCCACATCCCGAACACCCGGTCGAGCCACGAGCGGAACCGGATCGACCGCTTCTGCTGCTCGAGCCGCGGCACTCCGTCATCGTCGAGGAGCGCGCGCACCTCGAGCTTCAAGCGCTCCTCGAACTCGTGCGCGGGCGACAACGCCGCCAACCCCGCGAGACGGTCGATGCGCTTCGCAAGCACCGCTCGCCGCCTTTCGGGCACCTGTCGCATCGCGCGGGCCGCGGCATCGACATGTGCGCCCGCCACGTCGCCCGCCCTCACCGCCGCTTCGAGGCGGGGGAGGTCAGTCAGGATGCGGCCACGCTGCAGGACCTTCTCGGCCGAGTGCATCGAGACGTTCGCGGCGTCGGCGAAGGCCTTCTGGCCGTAGCCGGTCTTCACCTCGAGCGCTCGTGCGAGCTCGATGTCGACGCTGTCGAGCCACGCCCGCACCCGGGCGCTCGCCCCGATGGATGCGAGGAGTGCGTCGCGGTCAGCCGCCGCGGGATCGCACGCGGCGAGCCCGCCCACGAGCGCCAGCACGTCCATCCCGCTCCTTCCCCAGACCGGACTCAGTACCTGTGACCAGCATCAATGGGGAAGAACTCGAACACTAGTTCGAGTCCATGCACCCTGTCAAGCCTCCAAAAGAGTCAGTGGAGCTCGTTGCGCAGGGCGGCGTTCGCAGCGTGGTGGCCGCACATGCCGTGCACGCCGGCACCCGGCGGCGTCGACGCCGAGCACAGGTAGGCGCCCTCGCCGAGCCGGTACGGCTGCAGAGTGAGTCGCGGTCGGGCGACGAGCTGCAGGCCGTCGAGCGCACCCCCGGCGATGTCGCCACCGACGAGGTTCGCGTTCGAGGCCTCGAGGTCGGCTGTCGTGCGCACCGATCGTGCGATCACCACATCGCGGAAGCCGGGAGCGAACCGCGTGATCTGCGCTTCGATCTCCGCCGTCGCGTCGAGCGCTGAGCCGGCCGGCACGTGGCAGTACGCCCACAATGTGTGCACGCCCTCAGGAGCGCGTGTCGGATCACAGACAGTGGGTTGCGAGACGAGCACGAAGGGCCTCGACGACGCGCGGCCATGGGAGATGCCCTGCTCGCTCGCCGCGATCTCGCGCATCGAGCCACCGAGGTGCAGGGTGCCGGCGCGGCGAGCCTCGGCGGCGGTCCACGGCACGGGCTCGCTCAGCGCGTAGTCGACCTTGCAGACTCCCGCGCCGTAGCGGAAGCGATCGATGCCGCGGCGCACGCGAGGCGCGACCCGTGCACCGAGCAACGAGACCGCCGTACTCGGCCCGAGGTCGAACAGCACAACGCGCGCGTCGGGCAGTTGCGAGAGCGACGACACCATCAATCCGGTCTTCACTTCACCGCCGAGCTCTGCGAGATACGAGACGAGCGCGTCGGCGATCGCCTGAGATCCGCCGCGCGCGACGGGCCAACCGTCGACGTGCCCAGCGACGCCGAGGAGCAGACCGAGCCCCGCCGTGAACGGATGGCTGAGCGAGACGCATGAATGAGCCGCGAGACCCGCGAGGAGCGCGTCGCCCCGGCCCGCTGCGAATCGCTTCCCGACGACAGTGGCGGGCAGCGCGCCGGCCAGCCCGAAGCGGGCCATCGCGAGCGGATGGTGAGTGGGGATCAGCGGTGCGAGCGCACCATCACTGATGTCACGCCACCTCGTGATGATCGGCTCGACGAGCCGTCGCCAACGTTCACCGTCGTCGCCGAGCGATCGCGCCGTGTGATCGAGCGATCGAGACAGGCACGCGGCGGTTCCGTCGTCGAGGGGATGGGCGAGGTCGATGTCGGGAGAGACCCACGTGAGCCCGTGGTCAGCGAGGGGCAGTGCACGAAGAAACGGCGAGGTCGCTGCGAGCGGATGCACCGCCGAGCACACGTCGTGCGTCACGCCCGGCAGCGTGAGCTCGGCCGACGTCGCGCCTCCCCCGACGCGGTCGGCCGCTTCGACGACGAGCACAGAGCGACCCGCCCGGGCGATCGTGACTGCGGCTGCCAACCCGTTGGGGCCGGCGCCCACGACGACCGCGTCGTAGGTCATCCGGCGTCGTCGTCGGGTGGCGGCACCGACGTGAGGTGCGAGTGGGCCTCGCGGCGCCACGCCTCCTCCGCGCGCGACGTCACCTCGCGAAGCGGCATGTGCAAGCGCTCGGCCGCGCGCACCGCGTCGTCGTGCTCGACCTTCACCCGCCCAGGGCTCACCTTGACCCGGATGAGCGATCCCTCCACTTCGACTTCGTCTTCACGACGCGCCGAAGGCCAACGCTCGAACGTCTGACCGCGCACGCCGAGCGAACCGGTCTCGGCGCGAAGCGTCGCGGCGATCTGCCCCGCGAGTGCCGGGTCGCACAGCGCGCTCACCGTGTGTGCGGGACGCCCCTTCTTCATGAGGATCGGTGTGAGCCACGCGTCGTGCGCGCCCGCGTCCATCAGCATGGCGACCGCGTGCGCGAGCGTCTCGCCGGTGGCGTCGTCGACGTTCACCTCGAGCAGCGTGACCGGCTGACCCGAAGGCAGCGCGTCGGCGAGGGTTCCCACGACGACTTGGGTGAGGTTGGGCCGCGCCTCGAGCTCTCGTCGGCCTGCGCCGAAGCCAGTCGCTTCGATCGTCATCGCGGGCAGCGGACCCCAGCGCGAGACGTTCGCCGCGAGCAGCGCCGCGCCGGTCGGCGTCGTGAGCTCGGCGGGGATGTCGACCCCGAACGTCGGCGCCCCCCGCAGCAGCTCGACCACCGCAGGAGCAGGGTTGGGGAGCAGGCCGTGGGCGGCCCGCACCATCCCGATGCCCTGCGCGACGGGACTGGAGTGCACCTCGTCGATGTCGAGCAGCTCGAGCGCAGCACACGTGCCGACCACGTCGACGATCGCGTCGAGCCCGCCGACCTCGTGGAAGTGCACCTGCTCGGGAGGACGCCGGTGGAGGCGACCTTCGGCCTGCGCGAGGGCCTCGAAGGTGGCGAGTGCGCGTCGTCGCACGCGCTCGGGGAGTCGGGCTTCCTCGATCAGCCCGGCGATGTGCCCTGAAGTCCGCACGACGCCGCTCTCTTCGGTGTGGACGATGACCTGCGTCGCGCCGATCCCTCCGCGCATGACCGAGTCGGCCTCGAGCTTCCATCCACCGACGGGGATGCGGCTGCAGAGCTCGCGCACCTCGTCGACGTCGGCACCCGCGTCGACGAGGCTGGCGAGGGCCATGTCGCCGGCGATCCCCGAGAAGCAGTGGAACCACGCGACGTTGGTCATGTGAGCGTCGATCGCGATCGGTCGTGCACCGTGCACAGTCGCAGCGCGGCGCACGCCGCGCCGAACCCGTTGTCGATGCCGACCACGGTGACGCCCGCGGCGCACGATGCGAGCATCGCGAGCAGCGCGGTGATCCCCTGAAAGCCAGCGCCGTAGCCGACGCTGGTCGGCACCGCGATGACCGGCGCAGGCGTGAGGCCACCGACGAGGCTCGCGAGCGCGCCCTCCATTCCGGCGACGACCACGACGACGTCGGCCCGGCTCAGCTCCTCCGCGTGCACGAGCAGCCGATGCACACCGGCGACGCCGGCGTCGGTGATGCGAGTCGGGGTGATCGCGTGGGCCTCGAGCACCGCGGCGCACTCGTCGGCGACGGGGAGGTCGGACGTGCCCGCGGTGACGACAAGCACGCGCTCGGGCCGCTCTGCGTCGATCGGGTTCCACACGATCGTGTTGCCAGCCCGGCGTCCCGAGGGGTGGGCGGCCAACACGGCGCTCGCCTGTGCCTCGTCGACGCGCGTGAGCAGCACGGGACGCGTGCCCACATCGAGCAGCTCGCCGACGATGGCGATGCAGTGCTCGTCGGTCTTCCCCGGTCCGTAGACCGCCTCGGGCAGACCCGACCGGATCGCTCGGTGGTGATCGACCCGCGCGAAGCCGAGGTCCGCGAACGGCAGGCGGCGGAGGATGGCGACGGCTTCGTCGGGATCGACGATGCCGGAGCGCACATCGTCGAGAAGATCTCGGAGGGCCGCTTCGTCCACGTCACTATCCTGGCCCGCCGTGGCCTCACCTGGCACTTCATCTCGATCTTCCGCGCCCCTTTCCGCGCACCGCATCGGGTTCCTGGGGCCGCTCGGCACGTTCACCGAGCAGGCATTGCTCACCCAGCCGGACCTCGCGCAGTGTGAGCTGGTGCCGATCTCGTCGATCGGCGACGTGCTCGTCGCGACCGAAGCGGGCGAGGTCGACCTCGGGTTCGTGCCGATCGAGAACTCGATCGAGGGATCAGTGCACGCGACGATCGACCGGCTCGTGTTCAACCACGAGCTCTTGATCCAGCGCGAAGTCGTGCTCGACGTGCAGCTCTGCCTGCTGGCGCCGGCAGGCACCCGGCTCGAAGAGATCAAGCGGGTCGTGTCGATTCCCGTCGCAACTGCGCAGTGCCACGAGTTCTTGAGCGCCGAGATGCCGAACGTCGAGCTCGTCGCGGCGAACTCGACTGCCGAGGCAGCGCAGATGGTCGGTGAGCAGAAGCCTGAAGCGACAGCCGCGATCGGCCCGCCTCTCGCCGGGAAGCTCTACGGGCTCGAGATCATCGCCGCCGACGTCGCCGACCACGACGGCAACCAGACGCGGTTCGTGGTCGTGGCGCGCGACGGCGTCGCGCATCCGACCGGCCACGACAAGACGTCGGTCGTCGTGTACCAGCGCGCCAACGCGCCGGGCAGCCTCATCTCGATCCTGCAGGAGTTCGCGGCGCGGCGGATCAACCTGAGCAAGCTCGAGAGCCGTCCCACGAAGTCGGGCGGTCTCGGTGACTACTGCTTCATCATCGACATGGAGGGCCACATCGTCGACGAGGTCGTGGCCGACGCGCTCCGCGGGCTGCACAGCAAGCAGGGCGGCGTGAAGTTCCTCGGCTCGTATCCCGCCGGTGGCGACCAAGGCGAGGCTGTGCGCGCGCAGGCTGACTCTGCATGGCGCGAGGCCGAAGCGTGGATCGCGTCGCTGCGCTCGAAGATCACGTGAGTTGATCGACGCGGACTCGGTGAGCGACGCGCTCGTGCGCGCGCTGCCATGGGCTGCACCGGTGACGGCGATCGAGCGGATGTTGCAGGGGTGGGGCAATGAGAGCTTCGTGGCGCAGACGGCGCTCGGGTCGCTCGTCGCGAAGGTCGGCTTTCCCTGGTCAGACGTGACGAAGTGGC
Organism: uncultured Acidimicrobiales bacterium; assembly: GCA_963802505.1. GTDB lineage: Bacteria > Actinomycetota > Acidimicrobiia > Acidimicrobiales > DATKAS01 > DATKAS01. Next base: position 1,219,874 of record CAWDJB010000002.1, read on the forward strand.
GCGCGGCAGCGCGGGCTCTCGACATGGCGCGCGGTGCGCGTTTGCCGGCGCCCGAGCTCCTGGCGTTCGTCGATTCGGCGGCGGAGGTCGATGGTCGCGTGCTTCGCGTCTTCCGCTACATCAAGGGCTCGACGCCGCGGATCGAGACCGCCCCGCTCACGTTGTTCAGCGAGCTCGGCGAGGCGGTGCGTCGGCTGCACTCGATCGAGGTGGCGTCGTTCACGTCGCGGCTCGGCACCGACGGCTTTGCGCATTGGAGTGGCTTCCTCGGTGACCGTTGGCCTGCCGTACTCGACCGAGCCGCGCAGGCGGAGATCGACGCGCCGCTCATCCGTCGGGCCCACGCCGCCTCGATCGCGCTCGCAGCGGAGGTCGACGATGTGGTGACGCCGGCGCTCTGTCATCGCGACCTCTATCTCGACAATGTGCTCGTCGATGACCACGGCGGGCTCGTCGCCCTCCTCGACTTCGACGTCGCCGAGGTGTGGGATCCGCTCGTCGAGCAGTTCAAGCTCGAGTGGTTCGTCTTCGAGCCGAACCCTGCGGCGCGTGAGCAGTTCTTCGACGGCTATCTCGCCGGCGATCCGATGCCCTCGATGTTCGAAGCGCGCGTGCACCTCGCGTCGATCGTCGAGCTCGTGAACCACGCCGCGAACTGGCGCATCCAAGGCCAGCCCGAGATCGCAGCCGAAGCCCTCGACCGGCTCTCAGCGCTTCTCGAACACCGAGACGTGTGACTGGCTGTCCGGCGTGAACGCCGAGCGGTGCCAGTCGGCCCACCGGTGGCGCAGTCGCAGCCCGGCGAGGCGAGCCATGAGGTCGAGCTCCGACGGCCACACGTAGCGATACGGCGCAGAGTGGTGCACGAGCCGACCGTCCACGGTCATCCAGTGATGGGACGACGCGATCTGGGTGACGGTGTCGTCGAAGGTCTCGATCCCGACGTGATCGGGCTCGAGCGTGAAGACCCTGCCGATCTCGCCGCGAGGCACGTCGCGGAGCGCCGGTACGATGAGCTCGATCACGAAGTAACCGCCCCTCACGAGGTGCGCGGCGGCGTTCTCGAACACCGCGATCTGCTCGTCCTGCGTCGTGACGTTCATGATCGTGTTCGCCACGAGGTAGACGAGCGAGAACTCGCCGGGCACGCGCATCGTCGTCATGTCGCCGAGCACCGCGTCCACGGCTCCCGGCTTCGCCCGCATCCGCTCGAGCATGTGCGGCGACAGCTCGATGCCGTGGACGTCGACGCCGCGTGAGCTCAGGGCGAGGGCGACGCGCCCGGTGCCGACCGCGAGCTCGAGCGCGCGTCCGCCGCCGGCGAGCTCCTCGAGCATGTCGACCATCGGGTCGAGCACCGCGGGCGTGGCCTGGTGCGCATAGGTCGTGTCGAAGGCCGCGGCGATCTCCGGACCCCACTCGACCGACGGCATCGCCGCAGCCTCACACCTGAGGCGTCTGGGCGGCGAGGAAATCGACGACGCTGCGAACGAATCGCTGTGGGTCGGCGAGGTGGAGAAAGTGACCGCCGCCGGGCCACACCTCGATGGTGACATTGCGTAGATGTGCCCTCACCCACTCGATGTACTCGGGCGAGGGCTCAGCGCCGTGGATCAGAAGGTACGGCGCATCGATGTTCTCCATGAGATCCTGGGCAGCCACCAGCAGCGCGTCGTCGTCGGCGGCAAGCACGAAGTCGTACACACCGAGCACGACGTCCTGAGGGGCTTCCGCGGCGTGAGCCTCGATCGCCCGCCTCGTGGCGTCCGGCACCGTGTCGCCGGCGAGGCCGCCGAGCATGCTTCGCAAGGTGTCCCGGTAGTCGGGACCTCTCAGGCTGGGCTCGAGCACTCGGACTCGCGCTGCGATCGGACGGGTGTCAAGGCTCAGGTCGACGTTGACGACGGCACTGACGTCGTGCTGGCTCGCGTACGCGGTGGCGACGAGCCCGCCGAGAGAGTGCCCGACGACGACTGGCTCCGAGACGCCGGCCGCATCGACGACCGCGCCGACATCCTCGGTCATCGCTCGATACGAGTAGTCGGTTGCCCGCCCCGACTCGCCGTGGCCACGAAGGTCGAATGCCAGAACGCGGAACCGCTCGGCCAGGCCGGTGGTGATCGGGTCCCAGAAACGTCGCGATTGAGTCACGCCATGAATGAGGATGATCGGAAGCCCCTCGCCCACGGACTCCCACCCGATCTCGACTCCGTCTTTGGTGGTTGCTACAGGCATCGCAGATCGCTCCCAGCTTCCTGGGTGGCAGGAGCGGAGGGGGCGGGATTCGAACCCGCGGGATGTCGCCATCCGGTGGTTTTCAAGACCACTGCATTCGTCCGCTCTGCCACCCCTCCGGGGTCCAGGCTACGACGACACCGCGGGCGCCCACTTGCCGAATCGTGCGTGCGCGAGCGCGCCGGCGTAGCAGAGCGCCCCCACGATGGTGGTCACCGTGAACCCGAACACGAGCGCGAGCACGGTCGCGAGCGCGGCGGCGACGACCGACGCGAAGCCGTTCGCGGCCCAGGCGAACGGCACGCCGCCGGGATGCAGCGCCTCGTATCGACGAAGCCCGATCGGCATCGCCATCCCCATCACGAGGCCGAACGGAGCCAGCACAGCGACGGTCACGGCCACGCGCGTCGAGAACGGCTCGGACACCATGTTCTCCACCAGGCTCGGCAGGAAGAACGCCGACGCCGCGATGAGCAACGTCGCAGCCGTCAGCGCGAGCAACAGCCCGCGGCGTTCGTTCGGCCACTTCGTGCTCAGCCACGAGCCGACACCGGTGAACGCGAGCAACGCGGCGAGCACCACCGACAGGGAATACGTCGGGTAGCCCAGCATCAGCACGAAGCGCTGGATGAAGACCGCCTCGACCAGCAGGTACCCGAGCCCGATGAGGACGAAGTACGCGAGCGCACCGGGCGGCGGGCGAGTGATGTGGCGGGCGAGCAGCAGGGGCACCACGTAGCCGAGCACCGACAGCACCAGGATCACGGCGAACGTGAGGAAGAGGATGAGCACCGGATCGACCGCGTACGAGTAGCCCGTCATCTGCTGACCGACGTCGGCCAGTCGCTTCATGTTGAAGAAGAACGGCCGGTCGTCGGTCGGTGGGCACACGTCGAGCTTGTACGAGTGGCAGAACGCGCTCGGGCTCTCCGCGGCGGCGAGGTCGGCCCACTCGAGCTGATACGAACCACCCGGCGCGAACGCGACTCCGTCGCCGCGCTCCGCCGCGAGCTTCGTGATCTGCGCCAGCTCGTCCGGAGTGAACGGCTCGTTCTTCACGAGCACCGTACCGAACAGCGCGTCGAAGAGGTCACGTCCGAGCACCACGACGACGCTCTGCTCCGGATGCTCGACGCCGTTGCGACGCAGTGTCTCGAGCGCGAGCACCGTCGCGCGCAGGGCCTCGTCGCCGACGAGCTGGTGGCGCCGCGTGACCGCGAGGACGCCGCCCGGTGCAAGGTGGTCGAGGTACTCCTGGAACGCCTCGACCGTGTAGAGGTTGTTCTCGCTCAGTGCGTACGCGGCCGCGCCGCCCGCGCTCAGCGAGTCGGTGAAGCTGATCTGGATCTGGTCGTAGAGACCTCGCCTCGCGAGGATCGACCGTCCGTCGCCGATCGTCGTGTGCACGCCGGGCAACGAGTACGGCGAGCCCGAGAAGACGGCCATCTCGTCGTCCACGATCTGGCGGATGCCCTCGTTCAGCTCGATGACATCGATGTCGTCGACGCCGGAGGACCTGAGGTTGTGGATGTCACGTCCACCGCCTCCGCCGATGATCAGCGCCTTCCCCTTGCGACCGAGCTCGCTCGGGATCGTCTGCGGCCCGAGCTGCAGCACTCGCCAGTCGGGTGACGGTTCGCCCGGGGCGTAGTTGATGACGGGCGCGCTCACGCGGTCGTAGAACACGAGACCGAACGAGTTCTGCTCCTGGGGGATGACGCCGATGACCCGTGACAGGGGCGTCCAGACCTCGGAGCGGATCGTGCCCGCGAGGTCGAGCCCCGGCACCGGCACGGTGAGGATCGACGTGAGGGGCGCCGCGATGAGCACGGCCGCGGGCACGACACCCGCGAGCCCCGCCCACCTCCGCGCCCGCAGATCCGGCGCGACCGCGACCGCGGTGACCGCAGCGAGCAGGCCGAGCGCCACGACCAGGTGCGGCGGATCGATCAACCAGATCGCCGGCACCACGAGGAGCGCACCGAGGCCGGCGGCGACGAGGTCGACGGCGTAGATCCGTCCGACGACTTGGGCGTGTGCGCGGATCGCCATCGCGATCACGACACCGGCAGCAAACGACGGCAGAGCGGACACGATGCAAGCGACGGTCATCGCGAACACAAAGTGCGGTGAGAGCCCGTCGCTGTAGTCGAAGTTCAGCCGCACGATGACGACCGGCACGAGCGTCAGCGTCACTGCGAGCACTGCCGCCCATCCCGAGAGCAATACGCGCAGAGCGAAGCGATTGGGTGGCGGTTGGCGCAGCGAGACGTACAAGCCGCCGGCTCCGGTGCCGAGCAGCGCCAGCGAGATCGCCAAGAAGCTGAAGTGGTAGAAGACCAGCGCGGCGAGGATGCGGGTCAGCAGCACCTGCAGCGCGAGCGTCGAGAACGCCACGACTGCGACCACGCCGAAGGTCGCCGCATCGGGCTGGCGAGGGATCGGGGCGGAGGCCGCGTCCTGCTTGGCCTCCACCGTTGTCACGGGCCGTCAGGGTAGAGGCAACACTGGTGCGGATGGCCACCGCCACGCTGCTCTTGTCGTGCCCCGATCAGAAGGGTCTCGTGGCGACGATGGCGGAGTGGGTGTACCGGCACAACGGCAACATCGTGCATGCCGACCAGCACACCGATGCAAGTGAGGGCGTCTTCTTCCAGCGCGTCGAGTTCGACCTCGACGGCTTCGACCTCGACCGTAACGAGATCCTCCCGGGTCTCGCTCCGCTCATCGAGCGCTTCACCATGCGCTGCGAGGTCCGTTTCTCGGACGAGCGCCCACGAGTCGCGATCCTCGTCTCGAAGCAGGCCCACTGCATGTACGACCTGCTCGCCCGATGGCGGATGGGTGAGCTCGACGCCGACATCCCCCTCGTCATCAGCAACCACTCGGACCACGCGGACGTCGCCCAGCACTTCGACGTTGCCTTCCACGCCCTGCCGGTGACCGCCGAGACCCGCATCGAGCAGGAGAGCGCGATCCTCTCGCTCCTGGCCGAGCACGACATCGAGCTCGTCGTGCTCGCTCGCTACATGCAGGTCCTCTCGGCAGGCTTCGTGGCGAAGTATCCGAGCCGGATCATCAACATCCACCACTCCTTCCTGCCCGCCTTCGCCGGTGGCCGGCCGTATCACCAGGCACACGACCGGGGCGTGAAGCTCATCGGCGTCACGGCGCACTACGCCACGGCCGAGCTCGACGAGGGCCCGATCATCGAGCAGGACGTGGCCCGCGTCACGCACCGTGACAGCGTCGAGGACCTCGTCCGCAAGGGCCGGGACCTCGAGATGATCGTGCTCGCCAGGGCGGTGCGGGCGCACCTCGCGCACAGAGTGCTCGTGTACGGCCGCAAGACCGTCGTTTTCTAGCCACCGACTTCGGTCTGACCTGCCGGAGTACGATGGCCGCACCCGGAGAGGTGCCAGAGAGGCCGAATGGGGCGCCCTGCTAAGGCGTTGACGGGTGCAAGCTCGTCCGTGGGTTCAAATCCCACCCTCTCCGCCAGTTTCTGACGGTTTTCTGTCGCTCCGGTTGCGCCTCAGGAGGTCCGGGGCTAGACCCTTCCCTTCCAGACCATAGGTCCCGTGCCGGGAGCGGTGGTCGGTCAGCCAGTCGTGAGCTCCCCCACGACGTGAGTGCGACCGACGACGCGGAGCGCCACCCGGCGGGAGGGAGAACCAGCAACCAATGCTTCGTCGATCCGCGCGCGTCCACAGGAGGCGTCGCTGGCGGCACAGCCGTCGAGTGTTCGGTACGCGTCGTGCGCATGCACGGGCGCCACTGCCGATCTTCATCGTGGCGGCCCTGCTCACGATCGCGGCACTGGCTCTGCAGGGCACCCGCGGGTCCGGGTCGGGGGACGAGAAGGTCGCAGCCGTCGGTCCCGAGCTGGCGGCTTACTCGGTGACCGCCACCGAGCGAGCCATCGACGCGGCCGAGCCGCAGATCATCGAGTTCTCCGGCGGCGTGGTCGCAGGCGCCTCACAGATAGTGGTCGAACCGAGCACGCAGGCGCCGGCCACGCAGGCCCCGGCTACGACGGGCGCGCCAGCACCCACCGTGGCAGTCAAGGCAGCTCCTGTGCCCACCACCGCGACGCCGACCACGGTCGCTTTGGCAGCGACGACCGCGGTTGCCGAGTCGACGACGGCGCTGGTCACGACCACGACCCTGGCCGTCACCTCGACCACAGCCGCTCCCGTCGGCGACGGTGAGCCTGCGGGCGCCCAGCCGCTGGGTGAGTTCACGGTGGTCTGCTACGTGATCGTCGGCACGACCAAGTCAGGCGAACCGACAGGACCGAACGTCGTCGCGGTCGACCCGAGGGTGATCCCGCTGCACACCAACCTGTGGATCGAGAGCGTCGGCTATCGCACTGCGCTCGACATCGGGGGTGGCGTGAAGGGCAACACCCTCGATCTCTGGATGACGTGGCCGGACTGCAAGAAGTTCGGCAAGCAGCACCTGAACGTCTACAAGGTCGGCTGAGCGTCAGGCCGCGATCGGCGCGGTGCGATCCGGGTTCGACGGATGCCACGTGCCGTGATTGCCGCACCAGCACTCCCAGTCGAGCTCGATGCCGTCGGCCGTGTTCCGGATCGTGACGATGTGGTCTGAGTTCAGCAGGACGAACCCGCTGTCATGCGAGTCGCATTCCACGAAGAACACGGCTACCTCCTCCAGATGAAGATGCGGGGGATTGGACGGATGGGCTTGCCGACGCTCGAGCTCGGCTGATCTGCGCGGCGTGCTCGTGCGCGTGCGCCGCGTAGATGCCGAGCCACGTCTCGACGGAGTACGGGCCGCTCTCGGTGTGCGTGCCGCTGCGCTTCCAGTCGTCCTCATCCAGACAGCGCAGCAGCTCCGTCGTCGACGCGCGCACGGATTTCAGGACCGCGAGCGATGCCGCGATCGGCCGGTCGTAATGGAGGCGGCGGGCGAACTCCGCCTCGTCGTATCCGTAGATGACCGCGTCATCCTCGGCGAGGAGCTTGCGGATGCGGATGTACGAGGTGGCCTCGCTGTCGGCCAGGTGATGGACGACCTCGCGGGCCGACCACTCGTTCGGGCCCGGCCGGGAATCGAGCTCGGCTTCGGTCGCGCCGGCAAGTGCTGCCGAGACGACTCCGGGACCTTCGCAGTACTGGTGGATGAGGGCTTCTCGCAGCTCGAGATCCATGTCGCGATGGTGCGCTTGCGCTCGCCTAGGCACGAGTGGCAGGACTGCCCATATGCGCTAAGTTCCTGCCATGGTCAGAGGCAAGAAGTTCGGCACGAAGCAGCACACAGTCGCTGTCGTCGTCGCCGACCACACATCGGTGTTCGAGCTCGCGGTGCCGTGCGAGGTGTTCGGGCTCGACCGGTCCGACATGGGGATGCCGACGTACCGATTCATGGTGTGCGGTCTGCACGAAGGGAAGCACTCGACCAAGGGCGATCTGTTCACGATCGAGATGCCGTACACGCTCGCCGACATCGACGAGGCCGACACCGTGATCATCCCCGCGTGGGATGTGAACGAGCCGACGTCACCCGAGCTCTGTGAGGCGTTGCGGCGCGCGCATGCGCGGGGAGTGCGCATCGCGTCGCTGTGCTCGGGAGCGTTCGTGCTCGCGGCTGCGGGTCTGCTCGACGGGTGTCGGGCGACGACGCACTGGATGTGGGCCGACGAGCTCGCGCGCCGCTATCCGGAGATCGAGGTCGATTCGTCGGTGCTGTACATCGACTCGGGAGGGGTGCTGACGTCGGCGGGCACCGCGGCCGCGATCGACCTCTGTCTCTACATGGTCAGGCAGGACTACGGGGCGGAGGTCGCGAACGTGTTCGCGCGTCGCATGATCGTGCCGCCGCATCGTGAGGGTGGGCAGGCGCAGTACGTCGAGGCGCCGGTGTCAGCCTGTGACTGCGACGACCTCGCCGCGACACTCGATTGGGCTGTGCACCACCTCGACCGAGATCTGACCGTCGAGCAGCTGGCGGAGAGAGCGAGCATGTCGCCGCGAACGTTCGCGCGTCGGTTCCGCGGGTCGACCGGCACGACGCCACTGCAGTGGTTGCTCCAGCAACGAGTGCTCGCGGCGCGACGCATGCTGGAGAGCACCGACCTCTCCGTCGATCACGTGGCCGGCCGTTGCGGGTTCGGCGCGGCCTCGACGTTGCGCATGCACTTCCGCCGCATCACCGGCACGACGCCCCAGGCCTACCGCTCCATGTTCCGCGCCGCGTAGCCCCAGACGCGCTACTCGTCGTCGGTGTCGTACAGCGCGGGCGCGTCTTGGTCGTCGCGGTCCGCGCTCGGGATTCGTTCGGCGATGAGCCAGGCGAGGTCGTGCTTGTACGGATGCTGGATCACGATGCGCGCCGGCTTCGCGAGCGTCGTGTCGATGACGAGCACTTCCTTGTCGGTGTACACGGCCCAGAGCTGGCGCACTCCCTTGCGGTGGCGCCATGTGAAGTGTCCCGTCGCCATCTTCCCCGGCCAGTACCCGCCGCCGGTGCGCAGGCCAAGGTCCTTCTTCAGCGGTGCGACCTCGGCCACGCGGGCATCGGTGATCTGCGCGATGGGCAGGTGGATGCCCCGCGAGAGCGCCCAGAGTCGGTCCCAGCCAGTGAACTTCAGATCGATCGCGTCGTCGTGGACGACCAGGTCGATGGTCACCAGACGAGCCTAGGGTGGCTGGCATGAGCGCTGATCTGGACCTCGACCAGCTCCAGGCTCGACGAGCCGAGCTGCGCGAGCAGTACTTGCATCCCCGTGGTGAGCGTGCGCCGAGCACGGCGCGCGGCGTCCATCACGTCGCGCTGTTGAGTGCCGACGTCGAGCGGACGATCAACTTCTACCAAGGGCTGCTCGAGTTCCCACTCACCGAGCTGTTCGAGAACCGCGACTACAAGGGCAGCACGCACTTCTTCTTCGACATCGGCAACGGCAACTCGATCGCCTTCTTCGACTTCCCCGGGCTCGATCTCGGCGACTACGCCGAGGTGCTCGGCGGTCTCCACCACCTCGCCATCTCGACGCCGCCCGCGAACTGGGAGCGCCTGAAGAAGAAGCTCGACGACGCCGGCGTGAAGTACGAGCACATCAGCGGCTCGTCGCTCTACTTCCGTGACCCCGATGGCGCACGGCTCGAGCTGATCAGCGATCCGCTGGGGGAGATGTACGGCCAGCCACGTCGGGTGAACCGATTGGGTGCGCGGCGGGCCTCGCGTAGACTGTTTGCCCGCAAGCGCTCGTAGCTCAATGGATAGAGCGTCTGGCTACGGACCAGAAGGTTGGGGGTTCGACTCCCTCCGAGCGCGCTGAAGAAGTTCGGGTCATGGCCCGCTGCCTCACCAACGAGACCGTGAGCGCGATGCAATAGTTCGCCCGTGCGGTTCGGGCTCATGTCACTCGCAGGCAGCGCCGACGAGGCGTTGTCTGATGCCCGCCTCGCCGCCGAAGCCGGTTTCGACCTGATCGCGACCGCCGATCATCTGCGACACCCCCGCGACAACTCGGTTCCCGGTCTCGATGGCTGGTCGACGCTTGCGGCCTGGGCCGTCGCAACGGAACGTCTACGGCTCTCGATGCTGGTGTCGAACCTCATCTACCGACAGCCCGTCGTTCTCGCCAAGCAGGTGATCACGGTGGATCAGCTCTCGGGCGGTCGGCTCGATGTCGGAGTGGGAGCCGGCGTGTACCCGACCGACCACACCATGGCCGGGGTGCCCGAGTGGTCTGCTCGCGAACGGGTCGACCGGCTCGAAGAGTTCGTGCGGGCTCTCGACGCAGCGCTTCGCGGCGCCGACTCGTTCGAGGGCGACTTCTACCCGTTCCGCGACGCGTCGTGGGCGCCAGGCCCGTTGCAGCAGCCCCGACCGCCCATCCTCATCGGAGCGGTAGGGCCCCGCATGTTGCGCGCGACCGCGCGGCTTGCGGACGTGTGGAGCGCGTTCGGCGGACTCGCCCTCGACGATGAGGCCGCGTGTTTCGAGTCGCTCGAGTCGCAGGCTCGGACGCTCAACGACGCGTGCGAATCGATCGGACGCGATCCGGCGTCGCTCCGCCGCTCGCTGCTTGCGTTTCGGCCGCTGCAGCCCTGGGCGCGACCCGGCACCCTCGAACAGCTCGCCGACTCCGCTCAGCGCCTCGGGTTCGATGAGCTTGTTCTCTACAAGCCAACAAGCGCCGATGAGCGACGCGTCTTCGAGGACGCCATCGTGGGTCTGCCTTCGCTGACGACGCTCTGAGGCGTTTGGACCCCTCCGGCAGGGATGGCGAGTCGAGGTCGACCCAACACGGTGGCCGGGTTCGCGCCCGACCACCGTGTCAGCCGATCATCACGCAGGCGTGCCGGCGAGCACCGCGTTCATCTGCGAGAGGACCATGCACATGCCCTCCTCGATGCCCATGGCGAGCACCTGCTCCATGCCCGCCAACGAGTCGAAGTGGGTGCGGATCGCCATCACGGCACCGCCACCATCACGCTCGTCGATCGTGATGACCATGGCTGTCATCGCGTTCCCGTCGTTCGGGCGGCCGTCGTCGTCGACGTCGGCATCGCGCAGCTCGAGGTGGCGCGGCGGGTCGGCGGCGATGACCTCCCACGTGCTGTCGTGGCGATCGCCCTCGGTCCCGGTCATGAAGAAGGTGATTCGCCCGCCGGCGCGCAGGTCGTAGTCGACAACGGTCGCCGCGTAGCCCGGGGGGCCCCACCACCGCTCGAACTGGCGGGGGTCGGCCCACAGCTGCCACGCCCGTTCGACGGTGGCATCGAGGTCCGCCGTGACCGTCATGGTCAGGGCCTCCAGGTCCTTCTCGACGCTGGTCACGCTCATCGCTTTCCTCCAGTGGTTCGCTTCTCGGTGGCTAGGAGGTCGTCGATCCGGTCAACCCGCGCCCGCCACAGCTCCTCGATACTGTCCAGGAGCAGCTGGGCCCGGCGGAGGGTGTCGACGTCGGTGCGCACGAGCTGCTCGCGCCCCCGCCGCTCCTTGGTGACGAGGCCGGCACCCTCGAGCACGGCGACGTGCTTCTGCACGGCGGCGAAGCTCATCGGGTAGTGCTTCGCCAGCGCCGACACGCTGTACTTGCCCCCGACGGCGCGGGCCATGATGTCGCGCCGAGTGCCGTCGGCAAGGGCGTGGAAGATGCGGTCGACGTCGGATGCCTGATCTACAACCATCTGGTTGTACGTTCGCACGGAACCACTCCGTGCGCAAGATCTCGGTACGAGAACGCGGGTAACTGCCGAGAATGTGCAGATGCGCGACCTGCAGCCGCCTCCCTCCGACGAGGAACGCGAGTGGGTCCTGCACGTCGACCTCGACCAGTTCCTCGCCGCGGTCGAGGTGCTGAGGCGACCCGAGCTCCTTGGTCGGCCGGTCGTCGTGGGTGGCGATGGCGACCCCACGCGTCCGCGTCAGGTCGTGGCGACGGCGTCGTACGAGGCGAGGGCTGCGGGCGTCCACTCAGGCATGCCCCTGCGTACCGCCTCGCGCAAGTGCCCCGATGCGGTCTTCCTTCCGCTCGACCGGCCCGTCTACGAGGCCGCGTCCGCCGAGGTGATGGCCGCGCTTCGATCCTTCGGGGGGCCCGTCGAGGAGTGGGGCTGGGACGAGGCGTGTGTGGGCGTACGGACGGCCGATCCCGTTGGGTTCGCACGTCGCGTCCAGGCGACTGTCTACGAGCACACGAGCCTGCGCTGCGCGGTCGGGATCGGGGAGACGAGGCTGCAGGCGAAGACCGCGACGGGCTTCGCCAAGCCGGGCGGCGTGGCGAGCCTGACTCGTCGGTCATGGCTGCCGGTGATGGGCGCCGAGCCGGTGACCGCGATCTCGGGGATCGGCGCCCGTATCGCGGCGCGACTCGGCGAGCTCGGCATCGTCACCGTCGCCGACCTCGCCGCCTCCGACCATCATGAGCTCGCTCGTCGCTTCGGCCCGACCATCGGCCCGTACTTGCGCGTGTTGGGGATAGGCGGCCACGACGCACCGTTGGTCGACGAGCCGCACGTGCCTCGAGGACGAAGCCGCGAAGTCACGTTCGAGCGCGACCTCACCGACGCAGTGGAGATCGACGCGAACGTGCGCCGCCTCGCGGAGGAGGTCACGGCATCGGTCGCCGATCTCGGTCGTCGCATCACTCACGTCGCCGTCAAGGTGCGCACCGCGACGTTCTTCACCCGCACGAGAAGCGGCAAGCTCGCCGAGCCGACGAACGATGCCGCCGTCGTGGCGGACAAGGCGGTCACGGTGCTCGCGAAGTTCGAGGGTGGCCGTCCGATCAGACTCCTCGGTGTCCGCGTCGTGCTGGAGGACCCAGCATGAGGACCTTGCACTTGCTTCGCCACGCGAAGTCGAGCTGGGATGACGCGACGATCGACGACCATGATCGACCGCTCGCTCCTCGCGGGGCTCGTGCTGCTCGAAAGATCGCGGAATACCTCGCGGCCGCATCTGTGCATCCGGCTTTGGTCCTGTGCTCGTCGGCCCGCCGCACGGTCGAGACGCTCGAGGCACTGCGACCAGAGATCGGCGAGACCGCAGTGGTGTCGATCGAGCCCGACCTCTATGGCGCTGATGCGGCGGAGATCCTCGACCTGCTTCGAACCCTCGACCCAGAGATCAGAGAGGTCCTCGTGATAGGTCACAACCCGGGACTCCAGGATCTCGCGATCGATCTGGCCGGCGATGAGGATGCCGGGCTCGTGGATGCGCTGCGAACGAAGTTCCCGACCGGGGCGCTCGCGACGTTCGACGTGCAGGTCGACTGGGCCGGCCTCGGTCCCGGCTACGCGCACCTGACTCACTTCGTCACGCCAAGGGACCTGTCGTGACGGACGGGGCGACGATCGCCGCGTTGGCTACGGCAGCGAGCACGTTCGTGCTCGCGTTGGTGACGCTCGCCGCCGTCCGGTCTGCCAACCGATCGGCCCGGACGGCGGAGGTCGCGCTGCAAGAGCAACGTCGCCCGGTCTTCATGCCGTCGCGCCTCGGCGACCCGATGCAGAAGATCATGTTCGTCGACGCGCACTGGGTGCGCGTCGAGGGTGGTCGCGCGTCCGCGGAGCACGTCGGTGACGTCGTGTATCTGGTGATGAGCCTCCGCAACGTCGCATCGGGGATCGGCGTGTTGCAGGGTTGGGCAGTCGAGGCGGGCCTCCGGACCTCGTTGGTCGATCACGTCCCCGTCGACCAGATGCGGCCACACACGCGGGATCTTTACATCCCCGCGGGTGACATCGGCCTGTGGCAAGGGGCGTTGCGCGACCCGGATGAGCCTGTCTTTGCCGAGATCGTCGGCGCCATCGATGAGAGGCAACCGATCACGATCGACCTCTTGTACACCGACCAAGTGGGCGCTCAGCGCACGATCAGCCGGTTCATGCTCATGCCTGCCGGCGAGGACTCACGGATCGTCAGCTCGGGCAGGCATTGGTACCTCGACACGGTGGGGCCGCGTTAGCGCAGAGGTCAGCGAGGAGCCGTTCAGTCTCGATCGGCGGGCCGGAGCGACGCGGGCGAGCGACTTCCCCACGGGCGGCCACTTCGCTGCGATGGAAACACCCGACCTGCTCGTGGGCGACATCCGAACCTTCTTCATCAAGGTGCTCAGCGCGTAGCTCCGTGTGGCGCGGTGGTCACGCGTGACCGGGATCGGCGGCTTTGGCTGCCCGCTCGATGTTCGCGTAATGGTTCTGCCAGAAAGTCTGGTCTCGTCCGTGCAGCGCGGCGCTCCCCGCTTCCGTTCCCACCGCGCCGTCCAGCTGCTCGCGCAGGATGTCAGCGTGCCCCGCGTGACGATTCGTCTCGTTCAGGACGTGGACGAGAATGTTGAAGAGCTTCACGTTCGGGCGGGGCCACCACGCCACGTGACCCGGCGCGTCGATGTCGAGCGCGGCGATCGTCGCGTCGGAGTGTGCCCACATGCGCCGGTAGCGATCGATGATCTCGGCTCGCGACTCATGCTCCGTCGCCCACATGTCGGCCAACCGCAGCTTGTAGTCGAACAGCGCCTCGAGCTTGGCGTCGTCAGTGCGCCCGTCGGCTTCGTCGTCCCGCCACGGCAACCGCTCTGGAAACGGGCGCCCGAACACCTCGCCGAAGTACCAGGCCTCGGTGATCGTCAGGTGCTTGATCAAGCCCAGGAGATTGGTCCCGGTAGGAGTGAGCGGGCGGCGAACGTCGTACTCGGCGAGCCCTTCGAGCTTCCAGAGCATCGTCGCTCGCCGGTCGCGCAGGTCGTCGTGCAGGTACTCCTTCGCGAACTCGTCGATCATGCAATGAGCCTGCCCGTCATCGCACGCCCTCACCAGCGCGCACACTGCTGCCGTAGGCGTCAGTCGCTGTGGGAGTTCACGAGGATCTCGCCGTTGCGAAACACAGAGACGGGACCGTCATCGCTGACGGCAATGACGGTGGCGAGTGGGTCGTCGTGGCTGTAACGCCGGGCGGAGGTATGGCGCGTCCCCCTGAGTGGCTCGACCTCTTCTTCGGCCCGGTTGCTCGGAACGAGCCGCACTCCGAGCCGTCGCAGCACCCCGTCGGCGTCGAAGACCGCGGCGCCGTCGACTTGGGCGAGTGCATGACGCAGCGGCGCGAGGTGCGTGGCAGTCCGGATCCGCAACGGCGGTGGTGTTGGGAGCCGCTCCTCGACCGCCGGACCGGGATCGCCGTCGGGTCGATAGATGAGGAGCGCACCAATTCGCATCGAGCCGAGGTCGTGGATCGCGAATTCGAGCACGTCCTCGATCACCGAAGCATCGCCGTGGAAGAGGGGCGTGGTGACGGCATCGATCCAGGACTTGACGGGCGGCTCGCGATGCCAGCTGAAGCCGTCCCAGCGAAGAACCCCGAAGGTTCCGACGACCCGAACCGAGCCCGAAGGATGGCGCTGAACGATCGTGGCGTCGAACACGGCCGCAAGCACGACGAGATCACGCTCCGACCCTGCGGGGCGATCGAGGACCATCCACTCGGTCGTGCCGTCGGCGCGTCGAAGCAGCCAGCTCGACAATCCATCGGCGAACCGACGGGCGTCGCGAAGCGGCTGCTGGTCGGCCGATCCGCGCAGGATGGCGAGCTGCGTGCCCTCCTCCCACGTTGCCGGATCCGAACGTGGCTCGAGGATCGTGCCGGTGCTCACGACGCGCCGCTCGTGAACATCGGGGCGCAGGACGTGGTCGACCTCTTCCAACAGCAGCGCTTGAAAGGCGTCCGTGCCTTCGACGACGAGGCCGCTCTCCGCCAGCTCCTCGGCGAGTCGTCGTCGCCGCGCGACGCCCGGGTCGGACATTGTCGGGACGCTACCGGCGGCGCGTAGTCCTGCGGTCCCGTCGACCGCCCTTCCGGCGACGAGATGGGAGCGCGAACCGGAGCGCTACTGGGAGATCGTCCATGCCGACGGTCCCTGGCAGTCAGAGTTTCGCTTCACCGGCGAATAGCCAGATCGAAGGACGCGAAATCTCGCTCAGCTCGTGGATGACAGACTCCAGCGTGCGCGTGCTGCTCGTGTCGGATCTCCATTACGACCTTCGCAAGCTGGATTGGCTGCTGGCACGCGTGCGCCGATCCGAGCGTGGCGATCGACGTCGCGGTCCTCGCCGGTGACCTGCTCGACATCGCGTCGTCGGTGCCGCTCGACACGCAGATCACCGTGGTGCTCAGCTACCTCGAACGGCTCGCCGCTCGGGTGCCGACGGTCGTGTGCTCGGGCAACCACGACCTCGACAGCCGCACTGACTCGGGCGAGAAGACCACGCGGTGGCTCCTCGAAGCCCGCGCCCACGGGGTCGTTGTCGACGGCGACTCGCTCGATCTCGGCGGTTGGCGGCTGACGGCGTGCGCGTGGTGGGAGGGTCCCGAGACGCTCGCCGCCCTCGAGCAGCGCCTCGATGAGGCCGCGGCGGATCGGCCCGCCCACTGGGCGTGGGTGTTCCACGGTCCACCGGAGGGTCCGCTCTCGTGGACCGGCGCGCGCCACTACGGAGACCCGGAGCTCCCTCGGCTGCTCGACACCTACTCACCCGATGTCGTGCTGTGCGGGCACATCCATCAGGCGCCGTTCACGAGCGAGGGTGACTGGTTCGAGCAGCGCGGGCGCACCTCGCTGTTCAACGCCGGATACCAGCTCGGACAGCAGCCGACGTTCATCGAGGTCGACCTCGATGAAGGCACCGCCGCGTGGCACTCACTCGCCCGGCAAGGAACGATCGACTTTCAGTAGTCGGGCGAGCGGTCCGAGCCTGGCTCGATGTCAACCGGCGGACGGTCGGAGATGCGGGTCAGAAGCTCCGCGAACACGCCGAGATGATCGCCGCGGTCGCCGAACTGCTCCTGCACATCGGCGACGTAGGCGGTCAGCCGGTACAGGCGGCCGGCGAGCTGACGCGCCACCTCGAGACCGACCGGAGGGTGGGCGGCGAAGAATTCGTCGGGATCGCCGATCTCGCGGACTACCGACGGCACGCCGGCGGTCACCGTCGCCGACCGAGGTTGGTGCAGGAGCGCACCGAGCTCGCCGACGACCGAGCCCGGCACGCGGTGGCTGTTGACGACCAGGCCGCCGCGTTCGATCTCGAGCTGTCCGTCGACGAGCACCAGGACGGTGGTGACCGCATCACCTTCGCGGTAGACGACCTCGCCGGCGGCCAACGACCGTTCCGGCAATCCAGTGGTGAGCGCGAGCATGGCGTCCGTCACCGGTCGATCATCGCACGACGTCGACATGCCCCAGGCCGGGCGCGCGGGCTTCGAGGAGCGTCCGGGACGTCGTCGAACGGAAGACGCCGTCACGATCGATCCGGTCGTGGAGCTCCCGCAGCCGAGTGCGGTAGCGGTCGATCGTGAAGTCCGGGACCGTCCAGACCACCTTCCGCAAGAAGAACACCACGGCACCGACGTCGAAGAACTCCAGCTCCAGGCGCTCGTTGCGGCATTGCACGATCTCCAGGCCCGCCGCCCTCGCAGCGTCGGCCTCAACCGAGTGGTGCCGCCGGTTGCCGCGGTCGAGTGGTCCGAGGAAGTACTCGCTCATCTCGACATTGGCGTCGCCGCCCACATGCTGAGCGAAGTAAGTCCCGCCGGGTGCCAGCACCCGAGCGATCTCCGACCAATGGACCGTGGCCGGGTGGCGGCTGGTGACTAGGTCGAACGTGCCGTCGGCGAACGGCAGTGGTGGTTGCTCCTGATTCGCAACGACCACCGCCCCGAGCGGGCGTAGCAGTGCCGTCGCCCTTGCGAGGTTGGGCGGCCATCCTTCGGTGGCGACCATCGTCGGCGGGAAGTGCTCGGCGCCCGCGCCGGCGAGCACCTCACCGCCACCGGTTTGGATGTCCAGCGCGGCCGTGGCGGACGAAAGCCTCCGGCCGAGGAGACGTTGGTAGCCCCACGACGGTCGCTGTTCGGTGGCGCGACCGGCGAGCCACGAGAAGTCCCAGCCGTCGACCGAGACCTCGGCCGCCTCGTTCACCAGCTCGTCGAACGATCTCATCTCGGTGAGCATCAAACCGCGTCTCCAACGCTCCTGTCGGATGACTTCTGAATCGGTGTGTGCCAGACCGGTACGGTCGACGCGATGCCAGAACGGCTCGACCACCTCGCCAACAACATCGGATGGTGGGCGGCCCGGCGCGAGGAGCAGTTGCCGTTTGCGGAACGGAAGTGGGCACAGGCCGAACCGACGTGGGGCATCTGCGGGATCCCCGAGTCCGAGGTCGGATTGCTCCCGGCGAATCTCGACGGGATGGCCACGCTCGAGCTCGGGTGTGGCACGGCGTACGTGTCGGCCTGGCTCGCGCGGCGCGGCGCTCGCCCCTTTGCTGTGGACCCCACGCCCACCCAACTCGAGATCGCGCGCAGCCAGCAGGTAGCGACTGGGCTCTCGTTCCCGATCATCCGCGCCGCTGGTGAACAAGTCCCGCTCCGAACCGGGGCGTTCGACTTCATCATCAGCGAATACGGCGCCGCGATCTGGGCTGACCCGTACGTCTGGATCCCCGAGGCCGCCCGATTGCTGCGGCCGGGCGGCGAGCTCGTCTTCCTCGGCAACAGCTCGCTCCTGATGCTCTGCGCACCCGACGATGACGATGTGCCGGCATCGGATCGACTGCTGCGCGACCACTTCGGGATGCATCGCTTCGAGTGGCTGGAGGATCCGACGGTGGAGTTCCACCTCGGCCACGGCGACTGGATCAAGCTGCTGCGCGCGAACGAGTTCGTCATCGAGGAGCTCATCGAGCTGCGTCCGCTCCCGGACACCCTGATCTCGTACAGCTTCGTGACCGCCGAATGGGCGAGGCGCTGGCCGGCTGAAGAGGCGTGGCGAGTCCGTCGGGCGTGAAGGATTCGACTGTGGAGGAGCCCAAGCGACTGGTCCGTGACGGGTATGACCGGATCGCTCGTGACTACGAGGCCTGGGGCGAGCACTTTGGCGTTCGCCGGAAGTACCTGTCGGAGCTCCGGGCTGCCGTTCCGGTCGGCGAGCGCGTCGTCGACCTCGGATGCGGAACCGGACGACACGCGACGGCCGCTCTCGCCGATCAGTACCGGGTGGTGGGCGTCGACATCTCCCCGGTGAGCGCGGCACTCGCTCAGCAAGCCGTGCCAACGGCTCAGTTTGTCGTCGGCGACATGACCGACGTGGCGTTTCGGCCGGGTGTGTTCGGAGGCGTGACGGCGTTCTTCTCGTTGATCCACGTTCCTCGCGACCAACAGCTGGACGTCCTGCGCGCGACGCGGTCCTGGCTCAAGCCGGGAGGGGTACTCGTCGTCACGATGGGGGTCAGCGCGTCGGAGAAGTCGATCGGCTCGTTCCTCGGGACCCCGATGTACTGGAGCAGCTGGAGTCGTGCCGAGAACGTTCGGCTTGTCGAACAAGTGGGCTACCGGGTGAGCTCCGCGACTGACGAGACTGAGCTCGAGAACGGGACGCCGGTCACCCACCTCTGGGTTGTCGCTCGCGCAGCGTGACTGCCGTCGGGCCGTCCCGAGCGCGCTATGAAGGGCTGATGGCTTCGACTGCGCCGACGAGTGAGGTCGTCGAGCTCGTGCAATTGCTCATCCGGAACAAGTGCGTCAACGACGGCACGCCCGCATCGGGTGACGAGATCCGCAACGTCGACCTGCTTGACGCATACCTCGCAGGCGCGGGCCTCGACGTCGAGCGGTTCGACTCGGCGCCTGGCCGGTCGAACTTGATCGCGCGCATCGAGGGTTCAGACCCCGACGCTCCCACGCTCTGCCTCCTCGGCCACACCGATGTCGTTCCGGTGAACGCGGCGAGATGGTCGGAGGATCCCTTCGGCGGCGAGATCATCGACGGGTGCGTGTGGGGTCGCGGTGCGATCGACATGTTCAACCTCACCGCGTCGATGGCGGTCGCGATGAAGGCCTTCGCGCAGTCGGGGTTTCGCCCCCGCGGCAGTGTGATCTACGCCGCGGTCGCTGACGAAGAGGCCGGCGGCGAATTCGGTGCGCGGTATCTCGCCGAACGCGAACCCGACGCGGTCGCGTGCGACTACCTCGTGACCGAATCGGGAGGGTTCCCGATGCCGAGTCCCGCAGGTGTGCGCATGCCCTATCTCCATGAGGAGAAGGGACCGCTCTGGGCAACGATGAAGGTGCACGGCGCGCCTTGCCACGGTTCGATGCCGTTCCGGTCTGACAACGCGCTCATCAAGGCCGCCGAGGTCGTGCGTCGCATCGCGATGTATCGACCTCCGTCGCGTCTCGATGACTCATGGCACGCCTTCGTCGCCGGACTCGGCCTTCCCGCCGAGCTCCAAGAGCCACTGCTCAGGGAGGAAGGGTTCGTCGAGGCGATCGGGATGCTGCCCCTCGGGCTGTCGAAGCTCGCGTACTCGAGCACCCACACGACCATCACGCCGACGGTGTTCACGGCTGGCTCGAAGGTGAACATCATCCCTGACGAGGTCGACATCGCACTCGACGTCCGGGTGCTGCCGGGCGACGACGCCGACAGCGTTCGCGGGATGATCGCCGACGCGCTCGGCGACCTCGCGGGTGAGGTCGAGGTGAAGTTCCAGCGGCCGGACGACCTCGCCACCCGGTCACCCGCGTCCGGTCCGTTCGTCGACGCCATGCGTCGCGCCTCGCGGACCTTCTACCCCGACGCCGAGCTCGTCCCGATGCGCATGGTGGGCACGACCGACGCTCGCCACTTCAGACGGAAGTTCGGCACCGCGGCCTATGGCTTCGGCATGTGGAGCACTCGCCTCGGGATGGACGACCTCGCCACGATGGGCCACGGCGACGACGAGCGAGTCGACATCGAATCACTCGACATGTCGGTCGAGCTGTGGGACGTGCTGGCGCGCGACTTCCTCGGCTGACGCGCGTCATCCAGCGAAGAGCGGCGCGCGCCGAGTGTGCCAATCGGTGACTGCTTGGAACCCGTCGGCCGCGCGCAGTACGGTGCTCTCGTCGAAGCGACGCCCGGCCAGCTGCAAGCCCACGGGCAAGCCATCGCCGGTGAAGCCGCAGGGCACCGAGATCGTCGGCAGGCCGAGCGCATTCCACGGCGCCGTGAACACCGGCAGCGTGAGCGCACTCGCGAAGTCGAGGTTGTCGACCGGCGGAGCCCCGGCTCCTGCCGTGGGTGTTGCGATGACGTCGACCTCGCCGAGGATGTCGTCGACCTTCGAAGCCACGAAGCGCCGCACACGTTGCGCCTGCACATGGTCGGCGGCGCTGTAGAAGAGCGCTGACGCGACCATCTGCCTCGTGAACGAGCCGTAGTCATCCCAATGCTCGGCCAGGTTCCGCCGGTGGTACGCGAGTGCCTCCGTCATGAAGATGGGCAGGCACGCCTCGTTCAGGATGTCCCACTCAGGCACATCGACCTCTTCGACGCGCGCGCCGCCCGCTTCCAGCGCGGCGAGGGCGGACTCGAACGCGGCGATCGCCGTCGGATCCACGAACGGGGCGTCGACGTATGCGCGTCGGAGCACGCCGACTCGCGTGCCGGCGACAGACCCATCAAGCGCCGCGGCGTAGGCATCCGTCGCGACATCCGCGCTCAGCGGATCGGAGGAGTCGTGCCCCGCGATCACATCGAGCATCAGTGCGCAGTCGCGCGCCGTGCGCGCCATCGGGCCGACGTGGTCGAAGCTCCACGACAGAGGGACCACGCCCGACTTGGGAACCCGACCGAAGGTCGGTTTGATCCCCGTGATCCCGCACAGAGCGGAAGGCATCCGGATGCTGCCGCCCGTGTCGGTTCCGATGCCGGCCCAGAAGATGCCCGCGGCCACGCCGTTTGCCGTTCCCGAGCTGGATCCCCCGGCCCACCGGTCGGGTGCCCACGGGTTGCGAGGAAGCGGGAACGGCTTCGTGGAATCGGGGAGCCCGATCGCGAACTCCATGGTGGTGGTCTTCCCGGTGATGACCGCGCCAGCGGCACGTAGGCGCGCCACGACTGGCGCGTCAGCACGCTCGCCCCACCCAGGATCGAGCACCAGGCTCTGCGCAGTGGTCGGGAGATCGAGCGTGGCCACGATGTCCTTGACGCCGACCGGGATGCCGTGCAGAGGACCGCGGTCGTGCCCTGCTTCGAGCTCTGCATCGGCTTGCTTCGCTGACTCCAGCGCGGTGTCGTCGGCCCGACACAGGTACGTCCCGAGCTGTGTGTCGAATCGATCGGCGCGTTCGATCGACGCCATGGTGAGCTCGACGCTCGAGACAGTGCCGGCTCGGAGCGCGGCTGCCGCTCCCGCGAGCGTGTCGGGGACATCCCTCACGGCTGGTCGCCCAGGTCGAGCTCGTAGACGCGATCTGCCTTGGCTCGCAGGAGCGGGTACATCATCACGAACAGCGCCATCTCGTCCGCCGTCGCGGGGAAGTGCGCCTCGGCCAGCCTCGATCGCACCAGCGCCTCGACGTCTGACGCTCCGCTATCGCTCCCGATCTCGCTCATCGGATCACATCTCCGGTTCTCGCGCGAAATCCCGGCCACGGATGGCCGCTTTTCGCACCCAGAATGCCTAGGCCGGCGCAACTCTTTGCAGCACTGCCATGCTGCGACCATAGGGTGAGCGAGCATGACCGCATCGACCCGCAGGCCGGGTACCCGCCGAGATGTTCGGCGGGCGCCTCTCTGATTGCTACCTGCTCGATCTCGAGGTGGTGGAAGTGCGCGACCGGCGCCCGGGTCTGCGCTCGATCACGTTCGGGTCGCCCGACCTCGTCGATTTCACGTGGATTGCGGGACAGGACGTCATGCTCGAGGTACCTGACGCGCACGCTGTCCGGCGGCGCTACACGATCCGACGAAGCGATCCTGTGTCCGGGACCCTCGAGATCGAAGTCGTGCTACACGGGGCGGGCCCGTTCGCGCTCTGGGCGTCGAACGTGACCGTCGGTGACCGCATCCAGGGGATCGGGCCTCGCGGCGTGATCGCCCTGAAGCCAGATGCGAGCCACCACCTGTTCGTCGGTGACGAGTCCGCTGAGCCCGCCATCAACGTGATGATCGAAGCGCTCCCTGCTTCGGCGACCGCCGCGGCCGTGGTCGGCACCGAGACCGAGGTCGTCGATCGGCTTCGCGCGGAGCCGTTGCCCGCCGGCACTGTCGCCTACGTCTTCGGCGAAAGAGGTCTCGTCAGAGAGGCCGCTGGGGTGCTCGTCACCCGCGGACTCGCAACGGACGTGATCTCGACGAAGTCCTACTGGCGGCGCGATCGGGCCAACGAGAGCCACGGCGAGCCGGGTCGCGACTGACTGGGATCGACGGCGGATCCTGCACCCTCGTCTGCGGTGGGTTCTGTGAGACGATCTCGCCGTGGCGGACCTCACTGTGCGGGGTGCGGCGCTGCCAACCCGCCCGGGTCGCGCTTCTGCAACAGCTGCGGGAATCCCTTCACCGCTGACCAACCGGCGACGCATTCGGAGGCCGAGCGCCGTCTCGTCACCGTGCTCTTCTCGGATGCGTCGGGGTACACGCAGATGGCCGAGTCGGTCGATGCCGAGGTCGTCCGCGAGCTGATGAACCTCGTCTACGACAAGGCGGGAGAGATCGTGTCCCGCTACGGCGGGCGCATCGACAAGCTCATGGGTGACGCCGTCCTCGCGGTGTTCGGCGACCCCGTCGCCCACGAGGACGACGCAGTCCGCGCGGTGCGCGCCGCGCTCGAGCTCCACACCGCGGTCAACGACCTACGGCCCACCTTCGAGGCTCGCGACCGGGCACTCGTTCGAGATGCACAGCGGCGTCAACAGCGGGGTCGTCATCACGAGTGACCTGCAGGGAGACAGGGCGAGCGGGCCACTGGGTGACATGGTGAACGTGGCGGCGCGGCTCCAGTCGCTCGCATCGGCGGGCGAGATCTACATCGGCCCCGAGACCCGGTCGCTCGTCGCGGGCCGGTTCGCGCTGACCGACCTCGGCGACCGCGAGCTGAAGGGTCGCCGCGAGCCCGTTCGCGTGACGCGGGTGGACGGCTTGCGCGCGGCGCAGACGCGTCCGTCGCGCCGATCGGGCGGCTTCGTCGGTCGCCAAGAGGAGCTCGGCATCCTGCTCGGAGCGGTCGACCGACTGCGCGATGGCGAGTCGTCACTGATCACGGTGTGCGCCGAGGCCGGCGCTGGGAAAGACGCGTCTGCTCGAGGAGGTGCGGTCTCGGCTCGGCGACGACGTCCAGTGGTTCGAGGGGCGCGCCTATCCCTACACCGCGGACATCCCGTACGCCCCGCTCGTGGACCTGTTCAACAACGCCGCGTCGATCGACGAGAACGACAGCGCCGAGCAGGTACGAGACAAGCTCCGCGGCATGGTCACCGGCTTGCTGCCGGGCGACGATCTCGCGCTCGCGGCGATCGGTCAGCTCTACGGGACCACTCCCGTCGACGGTGCCGTCGACCTCGAAGCGTTCCAGTCGGTGCTGCGCGCATCGGTGGCGCGGCTGCTCGATGTCGTCGCGGCGCGGGCACCCACGGTCGTCTGCCTCCAGGATCTGCACTGGGTCGACCCGTCGACCGCCACACTCGTGCGCGATCTCGTCGGCACGATCTCGGAACCGGTCGTCATGATCTGCAACTTCCGACCAGGCTTCGAGCTGGGCGCGCCCAATGAGCGTCTGCTGCACCTGAGTGAGCTTTCGGCCCGTCAATCGCGTGAGCAGCTGATGTCGCTGCTCGACGGTGCCGAGCCGCCCGATGACCTCTTGTCCCTCGTGACGGCTCGCGCCGACGGCAACCCGTTCTTCGTCGAGGAGCTCGTGAACACGCTCGTCGACGATGGCGTGCTCGCGCGGCAAGGCGACAAGTGGGTGCTCACGACTCGTCTCGAGGAGGTGACCGTCCCGCCGACGATCCGCGGCCTCATCGCCGCTCGCATCGACAACCTCGCGCCCGAGCCCCGCCGGGTGCTCCGCGAGGCGTCGGTGGTCGGCCGCGAGTTCCTCTACCGGATCATGCAGTCCGTCACCGGTGCGCCCGACGACCTCGAGGGCAGCCTCGCTGGCCTCTCCGCGGCCGACCTGATCCGCGAGCGCGACAACGACGCTGATCTCGAGTACATCTTCAAGCACGCGCTCACGCAGGAAGTCGCGTACGACGGCCTTCTCCGCCGTGATCGTCAGCTGCTCCACGAACGCGTCGCACGGGGCATCGAGGCGCAGCTCGGCGACCGTGCCAACGAGTTCGTCGAGACGCTCGCGTACCACTACCAGCGCAGCGGCCATGTCGTGGAGGCCGTCGACTACATCCGCCGATCGGGACGCAAGGCACTCGACCGGTACGCCCTCGCCGAGGCCCATCGCCAGTACCGCGCCGCGTACGACCTCCTCACGTCCGAGGACGAGGACACCCTCGCGGTTGATCGCGCGACCCGAGATCGGCTGTTGATCGAGACGATCATCGAGTGGGCGCAATGTCACTACTACACGTGCGAGATCGGCGCGCTCCGGGATCTGCAGGAGCGCCACCGGGACCTGCCCGCGGCCGTGGGCGACGACGTGCTCACCGCCCGCTGGATCGCGTGGGTCGGGATGGTGACGTGGCAGATCGAGCACATCACCGACGCCGACCGGCACCTGAACGAAGCGCTCGAGCTGGCTCGACGTTGCGGCGACCCCACGGCGGAGGGCTACGCGCTCGCGTGGCTCACCTGGGTCGCCGCGCAAGCCGGCGATCTGAGTCGGGTCGTCGAAGCGGGCGAGGCCCTCGAGCGGGTCGTGCCTCTCGTCGCCGACCCCCACGATCGCCTCTACGTCCAGATCAAGGGTCTCGGCGGTGTCGGCGGGGCGCTGGCGCGTCGTGGCGAGACGAAGGCAGCGACCGCGTGTGCCGACGAGCTGCTCGACATCGGACAGCGCACCGGCAACCGACGTGCCGCCGCGATGGGCCACATGGTCATGATGGGAGCGTCCCTCTCTCGTGGCGATGAGTACGCGGCGAAGGCCGCAACGCGTGCCGCGCTCGCCTGCGAGGCGGACCCGATGTACGTGCTCTTCGCGCGGGCATGGGCGACCGGCATCTCGATCGGCCGCGACAGCATGCAGGACTCTCGGCGAGAGTTCGACGAGCTCGATGTCATGTGGCGCGAGACGGGTGCGACTGTGAACCCAGGTGTGCTCGCGGGCTTCGGTCACATGCTCGACGTGCTCGACGGTCACCCGAGTCGGGGGATGGCCAAGCTCGCCGAGCTACGCGAAGAGCTGGAGGCCGTGGGCAACCGCGACGCAGTGGTGAACATCGACATGTTCACGGCGACCGTGCAGAGCCGCCTGGCGACCGGCGAGGTCGTCGGAGCGGTCGTCCCTCCTGCGAGCCTCCGTGACAAGGCGTTCATCAAGACCCATCGTGTCGGGGCGAGCAAGAAGGCGCGCGTCGCCCTCGAGCATCTCGCGAAGGTGCTGGCCGACCGAGACGAGAACGGAAGACTCGCAACGATCGAGCTCGAGCTCGCCAAGGTCGCAAAGCACGACGGGCGAAACGACGACGCTCGAGCTCACCTCCAGACGGTGCAACGGCTGCTTGCTGATGCTCCTGACGCCGCGCTGTTTCTCCGCGCCCGGGGGATCCTCGCCGAGCTCGGCTGAAGGCGACGTGGACTTCCGGGTGCTCGGGCACATCTCGGTGGTTCGAGACGATGGCACGCCCGTTCCGCTGCCGAGCGTGTCGCAGCGCCGCCTCGTGGGTTTCCTCGCCAGCCGGGCGAACACGATCACCTCGGTCGGCACCTTCGGCTTGCACCTCCGCCTGACGGATGGAGCGGTGCGCACGGGGGTCGCCCGGCTTCGGCGTCGGCTCGGTCCCGGATCCGATCTGGTCACCGAGGGCCCGGGCTACATGCTCGTATCCGATCGCATCGACTCCCTGCAGTTCGAGGACGCCGTGAACTCCGCGCTCACCGAGGACGGCGCCGACGGCCATGACGTGCGAGCGTCCCTCGAGCGGGCGTTGGACATGTGGCGTGGTGATGCGTACGCCGAGTTCGCCCATGAAGAGTGGGCGGCCGCGGAGTCAGCGCGGCTGGACGAGCTGCGCTCCAGCGCGACCGAGCTGCTCATCGACGTCCTGCTGAGCCAGGGCGAGCACGAGGTGGCCCTCGAGACCGCTTCGATGGTGATCGAACGGCATCCGTTTCGCGACCGGCCCAGAGGGCAGCGCATGCGAGCACTCGCTGCCGCGGGTCGCGTCACCGAGTCTCTCCGGTCTTTCCAGGAGTACCGCGCTGTTCTCCTCGACGAGGTCGGCACGGTGCCTTCGGCTGCGCTCGTGGAGCTGGAGCAGCTGATCGCAGGAGGCGGTCTGCCTTCCGGTGACGCTCGGACGCTGTCGACTCGAGCTCGTCCGGCGTCGGCTGACGCCCGCAGTGTGCTCCTGCCCCGCGACCGCGGGTTCGGTCTGGACGAGATCAGCGACCGGGTGGCGACGGAGTTGGCCGACTGCGAGCTCGTCACGCTCACGGGCGTCGGGGGCATCGGCAAGACCCGCCTGGCCGTCACCGTGGCGGCGCGCCTGGCACCTGATTTCGATCGCGTCGTGTTCGTCGACCTCCGGTCGGCGACGTCAGCCGAAGCAGTTCTCGTCGTCGCCGCCCGTGCGCTCGGACTCGAGGCGTCGGAGTCGGATGCGATCGTGAAGCTGCTGCAGCGGTACAGGACGCTGATCGTGTTCGACAACTGCGAGCACGTACTCCAACCGGTGGCCTCGCTGATCAGCGAGATCGTCGCCGGCACAGAGTCGACTCGTGTGCTCGCCACCAGCCGACAGCCGCTTGCCGTTGACGGCGAGCGCGTCTTCAGCGTTCCGCCGATGTCGCTCGGCGACGCGACTGCGCTCTTCGTCGACCGTGCGTCGAGGTCGCGAGACACGTTCGCCACCGAGGATGCACCGAACCGGTATCAGATCGCCGAGGTCTGCGCCCGGCTCGACGGGATCGCCCTGGCGGTTGAGCTCGCGGCCGCGTGCGTCGCCCACATGACGTTGCGCGAGATCGCCGACCAGCTGAACGATCGCCTCACGTTCTTCCCGGGCGATCCGAGGAGGCCCCGACAGCAACGAACCCTCCGCGCCACCATGGACTGGAGCTACGAGCTGCTCGACAGCGACGGGCAGTCGCTTCTGCGGGCCGTGTCTGTGTTCGCCGTCGGTTTCGACGCCGCTGCGGCAGCGGCAGTTTGGAAGCGGTCAGTGGCCGGCACGCTCGCCGGACTCGGCGCTCTCGTGCGCGCATCACTCCTCGTTGCTCGACCCCATGGCGACTCGACGCGCTACGAGCTGTTGGAGACGGTTCGTCTCCATGCCGAGGAGAAGGCGACCACCGCGGGCGAGACCGAGCGGCTGCGCCGCGCACACGCGGATCACTACGCCGGCGTGCTCGAAGCCATCGAAGCGGCCGAGCTGCTCCGGCCCACCAGCGAGCGGCGCGCCGACATCGCGAACCACGATCGGATGCTCGAATGGGTCGAGGGTCGCGGCAACCCCGGACGACTCGGCGAGCTCGCTTGGCGAACCGCGATGGCTCATCGCGCTGACTACTGGACCGACGCGGCGGGTCGGTACCTTGGGCGCAACGACGTCGTGGCCGCACTCGTCGGGCGGGACCGGTCGTGCTACCTCGCGGCCTCGTCCGAGAACGCAAACGTCCTCGGGCGTTGGGCCGATCAGCTCCACTTCGCGGAGCTCGGGCTCGACACGGCGACCGGCCCGGTGCGCGTCACGCTCCTCCGTTGTGCGGCGAGCGCGTGCAGTGTGCTCGCCCCCGAACGCGTGAACTCGCTCGTCGACGAGGCGGCTTCGCTGGCCGATCCCGAAGACGCCGACGTGTTGCTCGAGCTGCGCAGGACGAAGGTGGACGGCCTCTTGCTCGCCGGGGACCTCGAGGCTGCGTCGGCCGAGCTCCGCCCATTGTGGGCGGCGGTGTTGTCGGCAGCGTCCCACCATCACACCGTCCGTCCGCTCGCGGGGATCGAGCTCTTGTGGGTGAGCATGATCCTCGGCCTGGACGAGGACGTGACCGCGCTCGCCGACGTCCTCTGCGACCTCCCTGGCGGCGCGGTTGCGGGCCACTGTGGTCGTGCCGTCGTGGCGGCTCGCTCTCACCAGCTCGGTGACAGCGCCCTCCACCTCGCGCTCGCTGCCGAGGTCGCCAGCGCCGAGGGAGTGCCGCTCGTCGACAACGACATAGCGGTGTGCGCCGCCCTGTGCTCGTTGGAAGCCGGTGAGCCGGAACGGGCGTGTCGGCTCCTCGCCTCGCTGACAGGTGGTGTTCGCAGTCCCGGCTCGCATCAGCTGTATCGGCATGCTCGCGATCGGGTGCGCAAGACGCTGGACCCTGAGGTCATCGCCCGTCTCCGTTCGGAAGCGCGACGAGGTGACGCGCAGGTGTAAGCGTCGAGGGGCACGCTCTGGCGCACTGGCCGGATTCACTGGCCACGACCGGGGGAGGCCCCATGCCCTATCTGTTCAACCGCTCTGCCCGCCTCGCGGTGGGCAACACGCTCGACTCGATGGCGTGGGCGGTCGAGATCACCGAGAAGGTGAACGAGGTCGCCGGCGCCCACTTCGGTCTGTGGACGCGCGTGCTCGGTCCTTCGGTCGGAACGCTCTCGTGGTCCACGATCGTGGGAGATCTCGCCGAGGTCGCATCGGTCGAGGAGAAGCTGTTGGCCGATCCCGGCTACCTCGACCTCGTGGAGAGAGGAGTCGCCTTCCACGACGGCTCGGGATTCGACGACACACTCGGTCGGTTCGTTCACGCCGACCCCGATGGGGTCGACACTGCTCAGTTCGCGTCGATCACAACCACCGTGCTCGCCCCCGGCATGACGCGCGAAGGGATCTCGCTGGGTGTCGAGATGGCTCAGAGGATCAAGGCGATCACGGGACGACCGACCTCGTTCGGTGTGTCGGTCACGGGTCAGTTCGGCGAGGTCGCCTTCTTCATCCTGAGCGACTCCATCGATCAGGTCCAGGCGACGACCGAGGCACTTGCCGCCGACCAAGACTGGCTCGCGATGATCGACGAGCGGGCGAGCAAGGCCTTCGTCGGCGGGTCGAGCGTCCGCATGATCACCCGCAAGGTCGCCTAGTCGCGCCGCTCCGGCACCGGGTCGTCGGATTCGCCTCGACCCAGTGCCGGCCTTTCGCATCTCAGCTGCTGGCTGCCTTGCGCACCATCTGCGTCCACTCGACGATGTCCCACAGCTCTTGGACCGACACGAACTCGAGCGTTCCAAGGGCGAGGATCCCTGCGACGCTTCGCTGCGCCGACGCCACATCCGGGTACTCGATGACAGAGACGAGCGTTGCGTCGCTGGGTGAGAAGCCGACGACCTTGACGTCGCCACCCTGTGCGCCGATGACGCCGTAGATAGCGGTCGTCTGAGCGTCGTTGTCCGCGTCGCTGAGGTCCTGCCACCTCTCGGGGACGATCTTGGTGTGTGACAGCTGCATGTGCCCCATGTGGTTCTCCGTGTTCATCAACGTGGCCGACGACGATCGCCAGCCACCCACGACTGTGCACGGGTCCGGTTACACCTCCGCGTCACCAAAGTGCTGACGCCCTACTTCAGCTCGTCGGGGAGCGTCCGCGCGAGATCGGAGAGCTGCGACTGCAGGTCGCCGTCACCATCGAAGGCGAGGTGCCACCGGTCGCTGGCGTAGCCCCAGTAACGGACATCGGTGATGCGCCAGTCGGGGCTCGCTTCGAGGTCGACGACCAGGTCGACGCACCCGCCGTCGGAGCTGTCGGCAGAGCCCCGGCAGAAGATCACTTGGCCGTGACCTTCGGATGTACCTCCTTGGCCGCGCGCGAAGCCGAGCGGGGTCAGGATCGGTTCGAGCACGGTGGCGACTCGAACGACCTCGGGGTCGGGCGCAGGCCCAGGGTGCGAGGCGAACGGCACGCCTACACGATATGAGGAGGGGCCGGTGAGTCCGGCAGGACGCACGGAGCTGACGCGTAGATGCGCGCGTCGGCGAGACCGACGTGTTGCGTGTCGTCGAGGCGATCGCGCCCGACCGTTGCTGAACCTCACTTGAACGTCGCGCGGGTCAGCGGCGCTCGGGCATCGAGCCCCGAGTACCTTCTCGTCGTGCACAACTATTAGATCGCTTGAGTCAACGCCCGTGGGCCTCCCCACGGACTCGGTTCGCATCCGTTCCGAGTCCTGGAGGTCCTTTGAAATGTCCAAGTCCCGAGCGCGGTTTGTCGCGCTCGAAGTCCTGCTCGCCCGCCGAAACCTCGACGTCGACGAACAGGCGATCAAGGCCGGACGTGTGCTCGTCGACGGCCGAGTTGTCTCGAACTCTGCAGCGCGCGTTCGCACGGATGCGTCGGTACGAGTGCAGCGCGAGGCGCGTCTTCGAGGAGACGTCAAGCTCTCGTATGCGTTCGATCGGTTTCGCGTGCCCGTCGCGGACCGCGTAGCGGCTGACGTTGGAGCGAGTGCCGGCGGCTTCACGACCGCCCTGCTCGATCGCGGCGCCAGCCGGGTGTACGCGATCGACGTGGGCGTCGGCCAGCTCGTCGGTCGGCTCCGAGTCGATGATCGGGTCGTGAACCTCGAGGGCCGCAACCTCGGCTCGGTCGACCGTCGCCTCGTACCCGAGCGCGTCGACCTCGTCACGATCGATCTGAGCTACCTGGCCGTCGCCGATGCGCTGCCACAGATCGAGGCTCTCGACATCGCAGGCGATGCCGACCTGGTGGCGCTGGTGAAGCCGATGTTCGAGCTTCGGCGAGGGCATCCACCGGAACGCGCCGATGAGCTGCAGGCGGCGCTACTTACTGCGAGCGAAGCGGTCGCGTCTGGCTTCTGGGAGGTCGTGTCGACATGCGAGTCCGGTGTCACCGGCGCCCGCGGCACGACCGAGTTCTTCATCCACGCAACGCGCGCTCCTTCACGAACAGCGTGGACGAGATGAGTGATCTCAAGCCGTAGCGTTGTTCCATGGCATCAGGTGGACCAATTCCGATCTCGGTCGACGCGGCGATCGCGGGGCTGACGTTCCTCCCCGACAGAGCTCCGACGACGACGTCGGCCGCGTCGAGAGACTCGTTCACGATGCTGTCGAGCTATCGGGACGGCGGAGTGTTCGTCGGCCACTGGGCGGGCAACAGTGAGTGGGAGCGTCACACGGTCGGCGACGAGATCGTGATGGTCATCGACGGAGAGACGACGATCTACTTCCTCTGCGACGAGGAGGAGCGAGCAGCAGTGCTTCGGGCCGGCGAGCTCGTGGTCGTACCGGAAGGGACTTGGCACCGATTCGAGACACCCGCAGGCGTCAAGGTGCTGAGCGTGACCCCGCAGCCGACCGACCACACGTCGAATCGACCTGCCTGACGCGCCAGCGCGCGGCCAGCTGATTGCTGACCGCGCGCTGCGACTGCCACGTCTGTCAGACGAGCTCGATCACAGCGTCTTCGGCAAGGGCCGCGGCGTCGCCATCGACGAAGAGCTCGTCGATCTCGAAGTCGTCGATCTCGATGGGCCGGGCCGGTCGGACGAGGAGCGCGACCAACGCAAGCGCAGCAACGGTGAACCCGACGCCGACGAGGCACACCGTGCGCACGCCATGCACGAACAGCTCCGCCGACATGTCCGTGCCCGCGTGATTGGTTGCCGAGTCGAAGATGGTGACGAGGACGGCGAGACCGACGGCGGCGCCGAGCTGCTGGCTCACGTTGACGAGGCCTGACGCCGCGCCCGCGTCACGCGGTGCGACATCGGCGAGTGATGCGGACGTGAGGCTGACGAACGACACGCCTGCTCCGGCGCCGGTGAGCACCAGCGCGGTCACGAGCAGCCCGTACGACGCGGACGCCTGCAGCTGCGCTGCCACGAGGAGGCCGACCATCGACGAGCTGAGTCCGAGGAGCATGACGGCCTTCTGCGGAAGGCGGCGAACGAGGACCCGGCTGGTCAGCTGAGACGCCAGGAACACCGATGCGGGCATGGGCAGGAACGCGAGTCCGGCGCGCAGAGGCGAATAGCCCTGCACGTCCTGCAGGAACTGGCCCACGAAGAAGAACATCCCGTACATGCCGGCGTACACGAGTCCGCGTGCGGCATTCGCCGTCGACCGGGTTCGGTGCGCCAACAGCCTGAGCGGCAGCACAGGTTCCTCCGCCCGGCGCTCGGTGGAGACAAACGCCACGAGCAGCATCACGCCGGCGAGCAACGAGCCGATCGTCAGCGCGCTGGTCCAACCGGCCGACGCGGACTCGACCAGACCGAAGACGATGAGGATCATGCCTGCGGTAGAAGTGACCGCACCGACGAGATCGAAGCGACCGTGACGGCGCTCCGATTCGCGGATGATCCGGCGGCCGATGACCCAGATGGCGACGCCGATCGGCACGTTGACGAACATGACCCAGCGCCATGACACGAGCTCGGTGAGCAAACCACCGAAGACGAGGCCGAGCGCCCCGCCGGCGGCAGACACCGTCGTGTAGAGCCCGATGGCGCGGACGCGCTCGCGTCCTTCGGGGAACACACTCGTGAGCAGTGACAGCGCGGACGGCGCGGCCAGTGCGGCGCCGAGGCCCTGCGCGGCTCGAGCCGCGAGGAACATCGACCCGGTCACCGCGAGCCCGCCGACGAGCGAGCTGATGGTGAACAGCGCGATGCCGCTGAGGAACACCCGACGACGGCCGTAGAGGTCTCCGGCTCGCGCGCCGAGCAGGAGAAATCCGCCGAAGGTGAGGATGTACGCGTTGAGCACCCACGACAGGTCGCTGCTCGAGAACCCGAACGCCTCCTGGATGTGGGGCAGCGCGACGTTGACGATGGTCGTGTCGAGCACGACCATCAGCTGGGCGGCGAGGATCACGAAGAGAAAGAGCGGCGATCCCGTGGCGGCGCGCGTCGGCGGTGGTGGCGACAGGACTGCGATTGGTGAGGGGTCTGACACGTGTGTGGGGCGCATTGACTTCGACCTTTCCGCTGGTACAGTTCTTGCATAAGCGGAAGCTTCCTCCGGTTACTATACGGAGGGTGCCTCCGTTTAGCAAGGTGTATTTCGGAATCGGTTGAGGTCGGTGCGACGTGGCTAGCAAGACTCGGCTCGTGAGCGACTCCGGCGACGCGCCGGCGACGCGCCCCTTGCGGGCTGACGCACAGCGCAACTACGAGCGGTTGATCGTGGCCGGGCGCGATGTGTTCGCCAAGCAAGGCGGGAGCGCGTCGATGGAGGCCATTGCCCGCGAAGCGGGCGTCGGTGTGGGCACGCTTTACCGGCACTTTCCCCAGCGCATCGACGTCGTCGAGGCGGTCTATCGCGACGACGTCGACCAGCTCGTTGCGGCCGCCGATCAGGCAATCGCGGACTTCGAGCCGTGGCCCGCCCTCGTGGCGTTTCTCGAGGCGTTCGTGCGCTACGCCCAGGGCAAGCGCATCTTCCTCAACGAGCTCCACGAGGCCTTCGACAAGCACCCTGATCTCAAGTTGCGTTCGATGGAGCGCATCAACGATGCGATGAACAGCGTCGTCCGCCGCGCCCAAGAAGCGGGCGCGATCCGCAGCTGACGTCAACGGTGCGGAGCTCATGCAGCTCATCAGCCCCATGTGCATCAACGCCGCGCTGTCCGAGGAGCAGAGCCACCGTTTGCTCAACATGATCCTCGACGGGCTCCGTCACCCGTCGTAAAGGGTTCAGATGCCCGACATCGATCTGCCC
This sequence comes from uncultured Acidimicrobiales bacterium, assembly GCA_963802505.1. Classification (GTDB taxonomy): domain Bacteria; phylum Actinomycetota; class Acidimicrobiia; order Acidimicrobiales; family DATKAS01; genus DATKAS01. The sequence goes on from CAWDJB010000002.1 coordinate 1,254,242, forward strand.
GAGGTGATCGGCCGCTACTTCAGCGCGCATGACCGACGCGACACCGACGCGGCACTCGCCACCTTCGCTCCAGATGCGGTCGTGCTCGACGACGGCCGCGAGTACACCAGTCCCGACGAGATCCGCGACTGGCTCGCGCATGCGTCGACGCAATTCACCTACACACGGACCTCCGCCGGTGCCGAAGCCGTCACGCCCGACACCTGGCTCGTCACGAACCGTCTCGAGGGCAACTTCCCGGGCGGAGTGGTCGATCTGCGGTACCGGTTCCGGATTGCGGGCGACTTGATCAGCGAGCTCGTGATCGCGCCCTGAGCTCAGGTCTCACACGTCGGCGCGCGCACGGCCTCATGTGAGCATCATGGAGCCCGGTGGAAGGTGACACGACGGCGAGTGACGGGCACGACGGCTCGCCTCAGCGACTCACCTTCATGCAGAGGCAGGCGCTGAAGGGTCTCGCCAAGGAAGCCCACAAGCATCCGGGCGAACCGCTGTCCCCGGCTGACTGGGACGCGTACTGGAGGCTCGGTGCGCAGCGTGGCACCCGGGCGGTGAAGGGATTCCTGCGCGCGCTGCCGAGCTCGCCTCGCTGCGGGTTCTGCGGCGCGCCGTTCTCGGGCTTCGGCGCTCGGGTCGCGGGTCCGATGGGCTACCGGCCGTCACGGAAGAACCCAAACCTCTGCGACGTCTGCGTCGAGGCGGCACCGCCGGGAGGGACGACCATCGAGATCGGCGTGTTGTTCGCCGACCTTCGGGGATTCACGTCCGAGTCGGAGCTGCAGACTCCACAGGAGGTGAGCGCGAAGCTTCGACGCTTCTACGCCCATGCCGAAAAGGTGCTGTTTCCCGAGGCGCTCATCGACAAGCTGATCGGCGACGAGGTCATGGCGTTGTACGTGCCGCCCTTCATCATGCGAACGTCGGGAGAAGTCGATGAACATGGTCGGCAGCACGTCGCCGAGGTGATGCTCGAACACACTCGTCAGCTGCTCGAGCGCGCCGGCTACGGCTCATCCGGCGAGCCGGACTTCGCCATCGGCATCGGGCTCGACTTCGGCGAGGCGTTCATCGGAAACATCGGCGACACCGCCGTGCACGACTTCACCGCCGTCGGGGACGTCGTCAACACGGCGGCGCGCCTCCAGTCGCACGCGGCCGGCGGCGAGGTGTTGATCTCCGCTCGGCTGGCTCGCCTTCTCCCCGAACCTCCGGGCGTGCCCGAGGTGGTCGAGCTCAAGGGCAAGCAAGAGCCCGTCGACGTCCGGCGCGTGAGGTGGTTCGCGAGTCACCCGTAGTAACCGGACGCGAACAGGTGTACGGTCGTCGTAGCGGTGCTCCGGACCTTGGTAGCGCGTCGTCGTCACGACCCACCAGGAGTTGACATGCGCCCGAGTCCTTCTCTGACTGTGCTCTCGCTTCGCGGTCCGCCGGATCGTGATCGGTCGGGGCTCGAGCCCACCGTCGCGTCGCTCAGCGGCGAGCTCGACCTCGCGACCCTCGGTGACCTGTGCGAGACCTTGGCCGCCGTGATCGCCTTCGGCGATGCCGATCTGATCCTGGACCTTGCCGCGGTCGACTTCCTCGACGCGTCGGCAGCAGGGGTGCTCCTTCGGGCCGAAGTGTTCTTGGCTGCTCGCTCGCGGGCTCTCGTGCTGCGATCTCCGCCGGCGTGTGCGCTGCCCGTTCTGAGTGCGTGCGGTCTGTCTGACCACGTCGAGCTCAACGGCCGAGGCCCGTAGACGGTGCCTGGTGACCGGCGTCAACGGATCGTCGCCCGACTCGCCGGTCACGAGCCTGGAGCTGAGACGGCCCGGCTTTGCCGCGTGTGTGCCGAGGTGACGTGCACGACCGGGGCGGGGATCATGCTCATGTCCGGGGACGTGCCGCACGGCTCGTTGTGCACGACCGACGAGGTGAGCACGCTCATCGAGCGACTGCAGTACGACCTCGGCGAGGGACCGTGCGTCGACGCCTATCAGCTCGACCGACCTGTGCTCGAGCCTGATCTCGCAGAGCCGGCCACGCCCCGATGGCTGGCCTTCGCCGGGCCTGCCCTCACCGCGGGCGTTCGCGCGGTGTTCGGGTTCCCGCTCCACGTCGGTGCCGTGCGGTTGGGAGCCCTGAACCTCTACTGCGATCGGCCGGGCCCCCTGCGCGCAGACCAGCACGCCGACGCGTTGGTGATGGCCGAGGTGGCCGCCCAGACCATCCTCCTTCTCCAGGCCAACGCGCCCCCCGGGATGGTGGCCGCTGAGCTCGAAGCGGGCGCCGACTTCCAGCTCGTCGTCCATCAGGCGGCAGGCATGGTGTCCGTGCAGCTCGGGATCTCCGTCGCCCAGGCGCTGGTCCGGCTGCGGGCCTACGCGTTCGGAAACGACGGTTCCCTAGGGGGCGTCGCTCGAGAGGTCGTGGCCCGAACGCTCCGCTTCGACGCGGCGAGTGGTGAGAAGGACTCAGGCCTATGAAGACGGGTGTCGGCAGTCGTACGATCAGGAGAGCCCGATGTCTAGAGAAACCTTGCTCGCCCGGACGCTCGTGGACCTGGCCGACACGCTCGTCGCCGATTTCGACGTGGTGGAGCTTCTGACGGGGCTCGCCGACCGCTGCGTCGACGTGCTGGACGTGGGAGCCGCCGGGATCATGCTGGCCGCGCCCGACGGAGACCTGCGCGTCATGGCTTCCTCGTCCGAGACCATGCGCGTGCTCGAGCTCTTCGAGCTTCAAGCGAGACAGGGTCCGTGCGTCGACTGCTATCGCACCGGAACCCCGGTCGTGAACCAGAACCTGTTCGGCAGCGATGACCGCTGGCCCGGCTTCGCGGCCGAGGCGCGTGCCGCTGGCTTTCACGCCGTCCATGCTCTGCCGATGCGGCTGCGGGGCACGGTCATCGGCGCCCTCAACCTGTTCCACCTCGAGCCGGGTGAGATGCGCAAGGCCGACGTGGACGCCGCCCAAGCGTTCGCCGACGTTGCGACCATCGCGATCCTCCAGCACCGCGCGGCGACCGAGGCGCATGTGCTGAACGAACAGCTGAGTGGCGCGCTCAACTCCCGCATCGTGATCGAGCAGGCGAAGGGCATGGTCGCCGAGCGTCAAGGCCTCGACATGGAGCAGGCCTTCGCGACCCTGCGAAACCACGCGCGGAACCACAACCTTCGGCTCGTCGACGTCGCCACCGCCGTCATCGGCGGCTCCCTCACACCGCCCGCGCTCGACCGGCTTCCCCCCACGAGGCTCTGACCCGCGCGCGCAGCCGCGCCCGCGTCACGCAGCAGCTTCGAGCCGCAGACGCTTCGGTGCTTCGGCGGCGAAGCCCGCTCGCCGCCCGGTGTGCACGGCCCGGTCGATGGTGACGGCGATGCCTGCAGCAGTGATCGACCAGGCGACGGGCTGCTTGAGTGCCACGTACGCGGGGAGCGGGAGCACCAGGAGGAGTGTCAAGGTCGCCGCGAAGATGGCGAGGTTGATGCCGGCCCACAGGAACGTCAGTCGTCGCAGCAGTCGCACCACGGAAGGGTGGGCCCTCATCTCGGGCGTGAGCGGCCAGAAATCGAGCGCGAGCGACTCGACGATCGGCCGTCGGAGCGCGACGGAGATCAGGAACACGCAACCGACCACGAGCGACCCCGCCACCTGCTGCAGGAAGTACACGAACGTGCTTCCGCTCGCTACCGCCACAATCGTCCGGATGGTGATGCCGACCGCCGCAAGGATGAGCAAGGGCGAGACGCGCCGGCGGCGGATCAAGCGGGTCGCGACGATGCCGTACAGCCAGAGGATCGCGACCGCGTACGCCGCGCCGATGCCGATCAGGACCAGCGAGCAATAGAAGAGCGCGCTCGGTATGAGCGAGGCCTCGATGATGCGGGGGGCTGAGCGGGCCACAACCGCGCCGAAGACGGAGAGCTTCGAGACAACGGGCAACGACGAGTTGGTGGACACAGGGCTCCTCGGTTTCGCGCGTGCGATACCGAGGTCCGGAGCAACGCCACCCGCGTCACGACCCTACCCGCAGGGATGACCGTGGGTAAGTCGGCCCGACTGCGGCTGACCGAGTGGTCCGCCGATACCCTGCTCAGTGGGTCGTGTCGTCGAGCTGCTCGCTCCTGATGCCGCCTCGAAGAGGATGGCTCGGTGCACCGAAGACGCTTCCTGGTGCCGTTGGGCGCCACCGCGTTCCTGGCCGGGTGCGTCGTGTTGTACGAAGCGCGGGTCTTGCTGCAGCTTTCGGGGCGGCCCGATCCGGACGCCGACCGCGACTTCCGGTTCCCCGGTGAGGACGAGCACCTGATCCCGACGCCCGACGGCGGTCAGCTGCACGTCGAGGAGTGCGGGACGGGGCGCCCGGTGGTGCTGCTGCACGGGCACGGTGCGTCGATGCGCACGTTCTCGCTGATGGCTGCTCCCTTGGCGGCGGGCGGTTGCCGAGTCATCGCGATGGACCAGCGTGGCTTCGGTCGGTCCTCATCCGTTCCGCCGATGTTCGGGTTCCCTGGTCTCGTCGATGACGCGGCGACGGTGCTCGAACATCTCGACCTTCGGAACGCGATCGTCGTCGGCCATTCGATGGGCGGCGGCGTGGCCTTGGGCCTCGCAGTCGATCGTCCTGAGATCGTCGCAGAACGAGTGGCGGGCATCGTGCTCGTCAACAGCTCAGGTCGTGGGCCTGCGGACAGACCGCTCACGCGCGCGAAGGTGACCGCGCTCGACTGGCGGTTCCTCGAGCGGCTCGGCCGAAATCCGCGGCACGGCCTCGTGCTGGCGCGTGCGAACTTCGGGCCCGAGCCTCGCCGGAGTCACCTGGACGCGGTGCGCACGATCGGCACCGACAGCCCCGTCGAGCGTCGTCGCGGCTTCGCCCGCCGACTTCTCGGGATCGACCTGAGTCGAGCTCTGTCGCAGGTGCGGGTCCCGGTGCTCGTGCTGGCCGGCGCCGCCGACGTCGTCGTGCCCGTGGGGGAGTCCGCGCGAACGGTGGACCTCATCCCCAACGCGCGGCTGGAGACTTTCCCGAACGCGGGGCACATGCTGCCGCTCGAGTGCAGCTACGAGGTCGCCGAGCGGATCCTCGCGCTGTCTGCCGAGATCGGCGAGAGATCAGGCTGAGGATCGACGCCGCGCGATCGTGGCCGGCGCCGCCCAGTGCACGTCGGAGGCCCAACCGAGCTGCTCGAAGCACCAGATGGTGCGGGCCGAGGTGTCCCACTGATGCGGGAGCACTCCGTGGCGTGCCGACCGGGGGAACGCGTGATGCCCGTTGTGCCACGACTCGCCCATCGTGAAGAGAGCGAGTGCGCCGACGTTCGTGCTTCGATCGGTCGTGACGAACGGACGGCGCCCGTAGACGTGACACAGCGAGTTGATGCTCCACGTCACGTGGTGGATGAGGAAGACGCGCACCCCGCCGGCCCACAGCAACGCCGTCAACGCGGCGGACAGGGTGCCGCCCAAGAGCCAGCCGGCGACGAAGGGGATGGCGAGCGACACGACGCACCACATCGGGAAGAGCGCATTCATGACGACCATGTCGCGGTCGGCCATGAGGTCCTTCGCGTGACGCTCCCACGACGTCGGTTCGTGGTTGAAGAGCCAGCCCACGTGGGCGTGCCAGAGCCCGTGCAGCGGTGTCCGCGCGCCATGGGGTGAGTGCGGGTCGCCCTCGAGGTCCGAGAAGACGTGATGGCGGCGGTGGTCGGCGACCCATCCGATCGGCCCACCTTCGAAGGCCATCGAGCCGGCGGCGGTGAGCGCGAGCTTGAGCGGTCGGACGGCCACGAACGACTTGTGCGCGAGCAGCCGGTGGTAACCGACGGTGACGCCGTGGCCGACGACGAGGAACAGCACGATGGCGAGCACTGCATCGCGGGCGTGGATCCCGCTGCCCCAGAACGCGAGGACCGCCCACAGCAAGGCGACGAACGGTGCCCCCACGATGAGGAGGGTGATCACCCGTTCCGCGCGTGCGACCGGGCGGGGAGCGTTCTCATCCTCCTCGAGAGGCGCGACCGAGACGGGCGCAAGCAGCAGGTCCGTGGGCATGCGAGCTCCTGGTGACGATTCCCTCCGTCCCGGGAGAAGGCGGAGGACCGCGACCAAGGTTCAGAGCCGCTGCGAACCACGCGGAGTCACTCGCGAAGTTCAGGGCACAGTAACAGTCGAGGAAACGGCGGAGGCTTCAGCGTCGGGGTCGAGCTTTCCGTCCCGGCTCGGTGGCGCCGAGGAGGTCGAGGAGCTCACCGAGGCTGCGCTCTCGGCCGATCTCGTCGCGCAGAGGGAGGTGTCGCTGGATGTGGTAGCGGTTGCGCCGGCCGTCGCGCTCCTTCACCACATATCCGGCCTCGGTGAGATCAGCGACGATCGCATACGCCGTGCGCTCGGTGATGCCGAGCGCGGATGCGACATCGCGCAGCCGAGCGTCCGGCTGGTGAGCGAGGAACAGCATCGCCAGCGCGTGGGTGGTGAGAAAGGTCCAATCACTCACGACTAAAAGCGTAGTTCAATACTAGAGATCTTTTGCTAGTGATTGCCTTCCACGGTAGGCTGGTTTTGTGCCCGACGTGCCTCCCCGCCAATGTGGACGCTGTCGCCAAGAGTTCGATGGCGATCCGACGCTTCACCCCGCGGCACTGCCCGAGTGGTGGCTGTGCCCGCCTTGCCGAGATGCACTCCTCGGTGCCGATCGCATTCCGTCTGGCTCCGCGCCGACGGGACGACCGTGACGAGACAACCGCGCACAGCACGCGAGGGTGACGGCACGGCGTGGCTCGTCGCCGACCGAGCGCACGGCGACTTCCTGTGTTACTGGTTCGTCGGTCCCAGCGACCAACGCGTCGCGGAGCAAGCCCGTGCCGCCTCCGCCGACGACGCCGTCGCCTGGGGACGTCTCCGCACGACCCGCGTGAGGATCCGGACGGATGACGGATGCAGCTACTGGGCGGGCTCGGCACCGCAGCCGGAAGGTTTTCGCCACACGTGGCAGTCGAAGGCGGAGGAAGAGGCAACATGCTGAGGTTCGAGTGGAACGCGCTGCGCGTCGGCGACATGGTGCTCGTGCACGACTCGGAGGGCCGATTTCCCGCGGCGTCAGGCACTGTGGTCGCGGTCGACACGAAGCGCGAGCGGCGTGGAGCCAACGGTGTCGGGATACGCGTCGGGGCGGAGGGTGGCCACGACATCGTGTGGCCGTCGTTCCTGGCGGTTCACCACGATCCGGCTGATCTGCTGGACGATTGTTGGCGTTGCGCGGCCCTCACCGAAGCCGTGCCGCGACCTCGAGCGGTTCCCCACTTGCGCCTCGTGGGAGCCACGCGGTGAACACCTGGGAGTACCTCATCCTCGCGTTGCCCGCGTTCAAGACCGCCACGTCCATTCAAGGTCAGTCCGACTCCGTCGATGTGCTCAACGCGGAAGGTGGCGAGGGCTGGGAGGCGGTCGGGATGACCGCCCTCGGGAATGGCCACGTCGCCGTGTTGCTGAAGCGCAGTCTTGGCACGCAGCCACAGGCCCAGCTCCAGTAAGCCGCGCAGTCACGTGGTCTTGATCAGGCCGCCGTCGATCACGAAGTTCGCGCCGGTGACATTCGCGGTCCGCTCCGATGCCAAGAGGACGACCAAAGTCGCGACCTCTTCGGGCGTCGGGAACCTGCCGCTCGGAATGCCTCCCATGCCGGCGAGCACGTCGATCCGACCGTGTTCGTCCAGCGCCCGCTGGACCAGCTGACTCGGCGCGCCGGGTTCCGCAAGATCGATCGCGACCCCGGTGACCCCCTCGATGGCGTCGAGGCTGGCCGTGGTGCGCGACCCGGCGATGACGTGAGTGCCTTCCTCGGCCAGTGCCCGCGTCACCGCCAGCCCGATGCATTTGCTCGCGCCGGTCACCACCGCGATCTTGTCGTTCAGGAGAAGATCCATCGACCCTGGCCACTACGTGAGCTTCACCCCGCTGACCGGCGTCGGGACTTGGCCGCGATGAGCTTCGGCTCGACCATGTCGCCTCCCCTCGCTCGCATGATCGAACAGCGAGACGCGAATCACCGCAATCGTGGGCGAGCCGTGCTTCGCTGCACGGGATGAACATCCTCTGGGCCGCGCTGATCATCCTCGTCGTCTCGGCCATGGCCATCTCGGTGATGCTCCTGGTACGGCGGCGCGCCCCTGAGGGCAGCTACTTCGCCGACAGCGACCGCGTGGCCGGCATCTTCGGCGTGATCGCCACCGGGTTCTCGGTGCTGCTGGGCTTTTTGATCTTCCTCGGATTCGAGAGCTACGACGCGTCTCGCGCGGGAGCCGAGAACGAGGCGTTGATCGTCGCCCAGCAGATCCAGACGGCGCAGCTGCTTCCGGCGACGGTCGCCGCCGAGCTGACGGGGGAGCTCGTTTGCTACGCGCGATCGGTCATCAGCACTGAGTGGCCTGAGATGGAGAAGGGTTCGCTCGACGAGAAGCTCAACCCTTGGGGTGTCGCGATGTTCACGACATTGCGGGGCGTCGACCTCGGCTCGCCGAACGAGGAGGCCGCGTTCGGCAAATGGCTCGACCAGACATCCGATCGCTCGCAGGCGCGCCAGGATCGCATTCACGGTGCCGCTGGTGTGATGCCGACTCCGCTCTGGATTGCCCTCTTCTTCATCTCGGCGATCGTGCTGGTGTTCCTGCTCGGGTTCGCCGACAGCAGCGAGCGAGCGTGGGTGCAAGGGATGTTCATGGGCAGCGTCGTCGCGGTCATCCTGACCCTGCTCCTCTTGCTGCGCTTCCTCTCGAACCCGTACCAGGGGAGCGTCGGCGCCCTGAAGCCCTCGGCGATGGAACGAACCGTCGTCCTCATCGATCAGCAGCTGGAAGTCATCGGTGCTGACATTTCGATTCCTTGTGACGCGGCGGGCGTCGCAACGTGAGCGCGCCGCCTGAGCACGAATTCGCGCCGACGACGGTGCGCAGGGTCCGTCAGTCGCTCAACGCCGAGACTCGCTCCCCCTGCGCATGATGAACATGAGGATCACCACGCACATCCACACGGCCCATACGAGGAACGCAGTCCAGAGGATGTTGGTGAGCGTCCATTCGATTGCGAGCATCGCAATTGCTCCTTCTCGCCGGTTGGCGAGTTCGATGCTCCGCCCTGCCCCGACCCACCATCATCCCCCAAAGCGGACGAGCGCGCCATTGGTCGTTAGGTTCGGGCGATGGCGCGCGAGGTGGTGACGGGGTACTGCTGGCCGCAGTCAGCGACCGCCGGAGACCGGGTCGGGTTGCACATGTCGTCGTCCGGAGGGCGGCCGGTCGGTGTCGAGGTGGCGAGGATCGGTGCGCGTCGGGAGATCGTGTTCCGCGCCGACGCGGTCGCGGCCGGCGAGCACGAGACGCCGCACGATGCGTCGTCGAAGGGGTGCGGTTGGCCAGCCGCGCTCGAGCTCGTCGTCGACCCGACATGGCGCTCGGGCTACTACGAGGTCGTGATGGAGATCGAGGTCGGCGAGAAGGTGCGACGCGACCTCGCGTTCTTCGTCGTACGCCCCGCTGCGGGTACGCGCGTCGTGCTCGCGCTGGCCACGAACACTTGGTACGCCTACAACGACTTCGGCGGTCCGAACCTCTACACCGGCGGCACGCAGGTCGCGATGCAACGGCCGATGGCGGCGGGCTACCTCTACAAGCCGCCGGGCAAGGGCCGTCGCGTGACCGGCACCGGGGCGCCCGACCCTCAGAACGCCGCGCACGTCGGCTACCTCCAGCTCAACCACCTGTCGGGGTACGCCGGCTCGGCGGGCTGGCCCGACTGGGAGCTGCCGTTCATCGAGTGGGCCGAACACGAAGGCTTCGAGATCGGTGTGTGCACCAACGCCGATCTCGAGGCGCATCCCGAAGTGTTGGAGGGCGCGCACCTCTACCTGTCGGTGGGCCATGACGAGTACTGGTCGCGCGGCATGCGAGACGCGGTCGAAGGGTTCATCGCTCGCGGAGGGAACGCAGCGTTCTTCTCGGGGAACACGTCGTTGTGGCAGGTGCGCGTCGAGGGCGACGATCACGACGTGATGATCGGGTACAAGGGCTTCTTCAAGGACGACCCGCTTCTCGGCACCACTCGTGAAGCGGAGGTCACGACCTTCTGGTCCGACGTGCTCGTCGGGCGTCCCGAGAACCAAATGACCGGTGTCTCGTTCACTCGCGGCGGCTATCACCGTATCGGTCGCAACGTCACGTCGGGTCTCGGCGGCTACACGATCCACCGAGCCGGCCACTGGATCTTCGACGGCACCGGGCTCGGCTACGGCGACGTGCTCGGCGTGGGCGCGACCGTCGTCGGCTATGAGTGCGACGGCTGTGTCTTCACCTACCGCGATGGCCTGCCCTACCCCACGGGTGAGGACGGCACGCCGTCGACGTTCGAGATCCTCGGTACGTGCCCGACGCAGCACTTCACCCGAGAGTCCGCGCCGCGCCCGCCGAAGCCCGGCGAACCGAGCGAGCTCGAGTACATCGCGGCGCGGGTCTTCGGGACGCGCGAGCCCGACGCGATGGAACGGATCCGCCACGGCCACGCGGTGCTGGGCGCGTACACGAACGAGGCGGGGGCGACGGTGGTCACCTCGGGGTCGACCGATTGGGCGCACGGGCTGGCGGCGCGCGACGCGCAGATCGAGCAGATCACCAGGAATGTGCTGACTCGCCTGGGGTAGCGCGGGCTGTGCAACAGTGGCGAGCGTGAACGGACCAATCGTCGTCGGAACGGACGGATCGGCAACAGCGACCGTCGCCGTTGAAGAGGCAACCACGCTCGCCAAGACGTTCGGCCAGCCGCTCCACGTCGTCTGTGCGTACCACGTGAGCTCGGCCGCCGACGGCCTCGCACTCTCCGCCGGCGTGTCGCCGGCTGTGGCCGACCTCGGCTGGGTCGAGGACGTGCTGCGCTCCGCGGCTGCCCAGGTCCGAGAGGCAGGGGTCGTCGAAGTCTTCACTCACGCGCAGGCCGGGAACGCCGCGGAGGCGATCTTGGACGTCGCGGACAAAGTCGACGCGGCTCTGATCGTGGTCGGCAACCGTGGGATCGGCGCCAAGTCGCGATTCATCCTCGGCAACGTGCCGAGTCGCGTCGTCCATCACGCGACGTGCTCGACGTTCGTCGTGAACACCAAAGTCTGACGATCACGCGCGCAGCATCGAAGCGAACATCGCCGCCGCAGCATCGACGCCCTTCTCGTCGCCTGTCGCGACGAGATCGAGGAGCAGCCCGCGGGTGACCGCGAGGCTCAGCCGCACGAGTGCGGGGTCGACGCGGCCCTCACTTCGCTCGGCGACAGAGTCGAGCCAGCCGTCGACCGCCGCCGGGATCATGCGCGCGAACGGCTCCTCGCCCTGGGCCGCGCGCGCGTAGCACTCGAAGAACAGCCGCTCGAAGGGACGCAGCTCGGGTCGGCGCAAGTCGGCCCACGTCGCTTCGATCGCTGCCGCAGGCTCGTGCGGAAGATCGGCGATCTGGGCGGTCTGACGGCGCTCGACCTCCTCGACGATCGCGAGCAGCAGCTCGTCGCGCGAGCCGAAGTAGTGCAGCAGCATGCGATGACTCGTGCCAACGACCTCCGCGACTTCGCGCAGCGATCGTCCGCCGATGCCACCGTCTGCGTACGCGTCGATGAGCCCGTTCAGCAGGTCGGCTCGTCGCTGGTCGTCAGGTGGTCGCGGCATTCCGCCCAGAGGTCTGCTCGTTGCGTGCCGCGAGGCTGCGTGTGCACAGGCCTTGTGCCTCGAGGTCGAGGTAGCGCCGCGTCAGCCGCCGCGTGAGCAGTCCCACGACAACTCCCACCGGCCCGCGCTGGTCGACGGTCTGCCGGACGGCAGTGCGCTCGGAGTCGATCGCCGTGACCTCGTGCAATGCGAACGCGGTGCTGCCGAGCGACTTCTGACGCCACGTCCACGAGACGCCCGGGTCGACCTCGGTCACCTCCCACACGAGCTTGGGCATTCGCGGCTGCTTGATCTCGAATCGCCTGCCGACCGCGATCTGCGGCCCGTCGAGAGGGACGATGGCCTCGACCGACGCGGTCCATTCCGACCAGCGCTCGACGTCGACGAAGACGTCCCACACGACCGTCGCGGGGGCCTCGATCTCGATGGTTCCCAGAGTGATCATGTACCAGATGGTACAGAAATGACGACAGGCTGTCTACGGCCTGTGACAGGAGACCGGGGTGGGTACGTTCGGCACATGGCCGTCGTCGACTGGCTGCTCGAGGGTGATCCCGCCATCCGGTGGCAGGTGATGCGCGACCTCACCGACGCGCGACCCGGTGAGGTCGCGGCCGAGCGAGCGAAGGTCGAGCACGAAGGTTGGGGCGCGCGGCTGCTCGCAGTCGAGGATCCGGACGGGCTGTGGGACGGCGGCGCCTGCTTCCCCGCGACGTTCTCGTTTGCGAGTGACGAACCGGGCCAGCCCTGGACGGCGACCATGCACACACTGCAGACCTTGCAGCTCCTCGGGCTCGACCCGAGCTCTGAGTCCGCGCACCGGGCGATCGCGCTCGTCGCCGAGAACGGACGTTGGGAGCACGAGGGGCAGCGTTACTTCGACGGTGAGGTCGAGCCCTGCATCAACGGCCGCACGATCGAGACGGGCGCGTACTTCGGGGTCGACGTCTCGCCGATCGTCGAGCGGATCCTCCAGGAGCGCCTCGCCGATGGTGGGTGGAACTGTGAGGCCGAGAACGGATCGGTGCGAACGTCGTTCGACACCACGATCAACGTGCTCGAAGGCCTGCTCGTGCTCGAGCGCGCGAACGGCGGCAGCGCGGAGGTGCGTGCGGCCCGTCGGGGCGGTGAGGAGTACCTGCTCGAGCGCGAGCTGTTCCGCCGCAAGAGCACCGGCGAAGTCGTGAAGGCGGCGTATCTCGACTTCGCGTTTCCCTACTACTGGCACTACGACGTGCTGCGCGCTCTCGACTACTTCCGACGGGCGCAATCCGATCCCGATCCTCGGATGGAGGCAGGCGTGGATCTCGTACGGTCGAAAGCGCAGCCTGACGGCCGTTGGCTGCTCGACCGCATCCATCCAGGTCGCGTGTTCTTCGATCTCGAGAGCGAGGTCGGGGCGCCGAGCCGCTGGAACACGCTTTGCGCGCTGCGCGTCCTCAGATGGTGGGAGTCGGAGCCTCGGCGTGATGCGCGCACGAGCAGCCGCGCACACACGGATCGCGACGGTGCTGACGCTTGAGCACCCACTCGGTGCCGAGCAGGAAGAACGTGCCGACGATGAGGCCGCCGATGACGTCGGAGAACCAGTGCACGCCGAGATAGACGCGGCTCGCTCCGATCGCGACGATCAGGATTCCTGACCCGATCACCGAGCCCCACCACACGCGGCGGTTGCGCGTGTAGAGCGTGAGCACCAGCGGCAGGAGACCCCACAGGGCCACGGCGGCCATCACGTGTCCGCTGGGGAACGAGTGGCCCGTGCCGTCGACCATGCGCTGGAAGTCGGGCCGGTCGCGGCTCACCAGAGCCTTGAGCGTGAACTCGAGCAGCGGGCGGCTCAGCATCGCGAGCAGCACGGCGACTCCGACCGCGCGACACCGTCGCCACGCGATTGCGGCCATGACGGTGCCGAGCACGAGCACGGTGACGGTCGAGGCGAGGAAGGACACGCGCGTGAAGATCTCGTCGGTGACCACCGTGCGGTGGCCCTCGACGAAGTGCTGGATCGGTGCGTCCCACTGCAAGAGCAGCCAGCCTCCGTTGAGCCATCCGGCGACGGCCATCGAGACGAACAGGACGCCGAGGCCGAGGAGGACGAGTCTCCGGTGAGCGAAGAAGCCCGCGGGGGTAAGGGGAGGATCGCAGTGAAGGCAGAGACGTTCGTCACTGCGGGGGTTAGGCGACGGAAGCGTCACCGAGGCGGGCGGCAATGTCGTCAAGGCGTTCGGGTGCTCCGACATGGATGGCCGATTTTAGTGCCGGTTTCGCTGTGACGAAACGCACGTCTTATTCGGGATGGTGACTCCGACGTCCCGCGTTAAAAGGTCCCACTCACACATGAACGTCGTAGCTGTGCGGAGGGAAGGGGGCGACCAACATGTCTGAGCTCCGAGCGAGATCCACCGGACCGGTGACGAACTCACCCGCTGACACAACTCCATCGCCCGCGACCGAGTTCCTCGTAGTCGACCTCGACGATGCTCGAGCGCAAGAGCCTGAGGTTGCCGGCGCCAAGGCGTCCGCGTTGTCCCGGGCCCGCGTCGCGAAGCTGCCGGCGCTGCCGGGATTCGTGGTCACGACCGAGGGCGTGGGGGCCCTCGTGGCCCGCGACAAGTCGGGCGTAGCGATGTTCGCCGTCCACGACAAGTGGCGCGAGCTCTCCGAGAACGGGGAACGGTCCCTCGTCGTTCGGTCGTCGTCGCCCAACGAGGACGGCGCGTCGCAGTCGATGGCCGGCATGTTCACGTCGGTGCTCGACGTGCGGGGCTGGCCGGCATTCCTCGACGCGGTCGACGCTGTCGCGCGTTCAGGGCAGGGCGCGCCGATCGCTGCACTCGTCCAACCGTTCTTGCAGCCGGCGTGGGGCGGTGTGCTCTTCGGCGCCGACCCGGTTACCGGGCGCTCCGACCGTCTCGTCGTTGCCGCGGTGCCGGGAGGCCCCGACCGATTGGTGTCCGGAGAAGTCGATGGCGCACAGCTCGCGCTGTCGCCGCGCGGCCGCCTGCGCGAGGCGAGCGACGACACACCCGTCGCGTTGCGGAGCCGGAAGGTGCTCCGACCGCTGGCTCGTCTCGCCGCCCGCGCTCGCGCGACCTTCGGCGGCCCGCAGGACATCGAGTGGGCCATCGAGGCGAACGGCTCGGTCGTGCTGCTTCAAAGTCGGCCGATCACGGCGCTCGGCGACGAAGCTCGGGCAGCGGGCCCCGTGTTCGGCCCGGGCCCGGTCGCCGAGACGTTCGGTCTTCCGCTGCGCCCGCTCGAAGAGGACCTCTGGGTGGCGCCTCTCCGCGACGCGTTGCGCGAGGCGCTGACGCTCGCGGGCGCGACTCCGGCCCGACAGCTCCGCGGCTCGCCGATCGTCGTGACGGTCGGCGGGCGCGTCGCGGTGGATCTGGATCTCCTCGGGCTCACTCGCCGTCGTCGGTCCGTGCTCAAGAAGCTCGACCCCCGCCCCCCGGCCCGTCGGCTGAAGGCGGCGTGGCGGGTCGGGCGCCTGAAGGTCGCGCTGCCTGCCCTCGCCGAGGATCTGATCGCCGGCATCGACGCTGACCTCCGATCGGTGCCGGACATGACGATCCTCGCGACGGCCGACCTCATCAGGCTGCTTCGTCGGTCACACCAGACTCTCGTGGCCCTCCATGGGCACGAGGTGCTCGCCGGCCTGCTGCTCGACGAAGGCGACGAGCTGCCGACAGCAGCGTCGGCCGCGTTGCGCATCTTGGCCGAGCGCGGGCCAGAGCTCGACGACGCGCAGTTCGTCGCGGCGCACCCGGTGTTGCTCGGCCTCGTGCCGCCGCACATCAGCACCGCGCTCGAGCTGCCTCCGGCGCCGCCCGTGCTTCCTTCTCCCTCGAGCGAGGACGAGTCGGTCGCAACTCGCGAATCGCTCCGACTGCGAGTGCGGTGGGTTCAGGAGCTCACCGCGCGCGCGGCGCTCGTTCTCGGACAGCGGCTGGTCGAGCGTGGCGTGGTGGCCTCACCTGAATCAGTGGTCAACCTCCGCCTCGACGAGCTCTCCGCTGCGTTCGACTTGCGAGGCACGATCGCTCTCGATCTGCGTGAAGCGATCGAGCCCGCGCCGCCCCTGCCGGCATCGTTCCGCCTGACCGACGACGGCATCGTGGTTCCCGTCCGCGCCGGACAGGACGACGGCGGCAAAGGAGCGGGCGGCGGACGCGGTGCCGGCCCGGTGCGAATCGGGGTCGACGTGGAGCCCGAACCCGGCGAGGTGCTCGTCGTGCGCACGCTCGATCCCGGGCTCGCTGCGATCTTGCCGGGACTGGGCGGGCTCGTCGCCGAGACCGGCAGCGTGCTGTCGCACCTCGCGATCCTCGCCCGTGAGTACGGAGTTCCGACGGTGGTCGGGCTCGCGGATGCGACCAGCAGGTTCAGCCCCGGAACCTGGGTCGTGGTCGACGGAAGCACCGGCGAGGTGTCCGAGCTCGCCGGTGGAGAGTGGGGTGCGGCATGAAGCGCATCGGTGTGGCGTCAGCGCTGTTCGTGATGCTCATCTCGGGTTGGTACGTGTTCGTGTACCTGTACCGCTGGGAGTGGAACCGCGCCATCGTCGCGGGGATCATCTTCCTCGCGGCCGAGGTCGGACTTCTCGGGGCGGCGCTCTTCAGCCGTCTCTCCAAGCTCGGACAGCAAGTCGACGAGCTCGGTGGCCGTCGAGGCGGACCTGTCGACGAGCGTGTGCTGCAGCAGCTGCGCGCCAACGCGCCTGACCCGCTGAAGCCGTTCGCGTGGTTGGACTCGACGCGCAGCAACGTGTTCGTCCCCGTCCTTCTCGGCGCGGGCGCTGTGCTGTCCGGTCTCGCGTGGGTCGTCGACCGCATCGCCCGGATGACGGCAACGCCCGCGATGGAGAAGACCCTCGCGCGCAAGCTGTCGTCCCTCCATCCGACACCCGGTGGTCTCCTCGGGGATGCACCGGTCGATCCCTTCCGCCCGCGATGAAGCGCGCGCTGATCGCCATCGTGCTCATCGCGTTGGTGTCGATCGCGGTTGATCAGATCGGCGACCTCACCCAGAGCCGTCCCGATCCCGTGCGCAAGGGAGAGGTGACCGAGCTCGTCGTGAGCGTGCACGAAGATCGGTTCGGTCTCGGACAGGACGGCGCTGCCGACGCGTTGTGGGCGGTGTGCTCGGCGCACACGAGCTCTCGTTCGCTCAGCGGTGACGGGCTCGCACCGGCGGGCGACGACCTGTATCGCGTCGTGCTCACCCCCGCCCTCGGACGCCACGCCGAGCTGAAGCTCGTCGGCTGTCTCGAGGACTTCACGCTCGACCGCGTGCTCGCGGACGTCAAGTCGACGAAGACGTTCTCGGTCACCGGCTTCTAGGTCGCGGCCTCGTTCGACTTGGCTTTGGCCTTCAGCATCTTGCGGATCGCCGTGGTCGGCACCTTCTGGTCGAACTTGATCTGAAAGGTGTCCTTGAGGACCTTGTATCCCTTCGCCTCGAGTGCGTCGCGCTCGGCACCGTCGAGCACGTCGGCACCGAGGCCGACGCTCACGTGCTTCTTGTACGCGGCGTATCCCCCGATCTCACCGTGGTACCGGTAGAACGGCACGCCCCAGGCGATCTTCTCTTCCACCTTCGGAAGGGTCGAGAGGACGATCTTCCGGAGCTCTTCGAGAATCGGTCGAGACCCTGCGGGCGCGGCAGCGATGTATGCGTCGACGTCTTGCGGCTTCGGCATGGTCGTCTCCTCAGGATCAGTCGGCACAGACCTGGCGATAGATGGCGGCCCACGTGCGGACGAACCTCTCACGATCGACGCCGTTCGCGTCGTCTCCCACGAGGGTCTCGTTCACACGGAAGTTGATCAGCGATCCGAGGATCACGGCGGCCGCCGCCTCGGCGTCGATCGACGGGTTGCCCGCAGCGATTCGGTCGGCCACCCGACGGTATGACGTGTCGATCGTGCGCTCGTTGATCCGCTTGCGCTGATCGGGGAAGTCGTCGAGGTCCCTGAAGTAGATCCGCATCATGTCCGCGCGCATGTAGTCGAGCATCTCGTGCGCGGTCGCCTCGATGTCGTCGCTCGGCGGTGCGATCTCGTCATCGGGAACACTGACCGCCGCGTCCACGACCGCTTCGAGGATCGCCCGCTTCGAGTCGAAGTGGCGATACGTGCCGCCGGCGCCCACGCTGAGCCCCGCGGCCTGTTCGATGTCAGCGATCGTGGTCGCCGCGTAGCCCTTCGACGCGAAGCACTGGATGGCCGCCGCCAGGATTCGGCGTCGTGCGTCCGACATAAGTAAGATCTTACTTATGTCGCCGAGCCGGCAGGAGATGGCGCTGTCGGTCGTCCGGGGCCTCGTGAAGCGGCCGCGGCTGGCGAACACCGTGTTCCGGTTCGACAAGTGGGGGAACATCCTCGGCCCCGATCGATTCGTCGACCCGTATCCCGTCTACGAGCGGATGCGAGCGGCGGGGCCGGTCTCGTTCAGCCCGCTCCTTCAGCAATGGGCCGTGGTCGGCTACGAGGAAGCCCGCCAGGTGCTGAGCTCCTCGAGCTTCGGTGTCGCGCCGCAGATCGACCTCCTCCTCGAGGCCCGCCCCTACTCGCGCATGGCCGACACCACGAAGGCGTTGCTTCGAAACGCCCTGCTGTTCACCGACCCTCCGCTGCACACGCGGCTGCGATCGGTCATCAACCGAGCCTTCACGCCTCGACAGATGCAACGCCTCGAGGCTCGAGTCGCGCAGCTCGTCGACCGACTCCTCGCGGACATCGCCGACAACCCCGTGCCCGACCTCGTGCCGACGCTGACCGAGCCGTTGCCCATCCAGGTCATCGCCGAGCTCATCGGGGTGCCCGAAGACCGGTGGCCGTGGGTGACCGCGACCTCTGCCACCCTGCGACGAGTCCTCGACACCTTCGTCGTCGTCGACCCCGGGGAGATCGACGACACGTGCGAACAGATCGCCACCTACTACGGCGAGCTGGCCGACCAGCGACGAGCCGAGCCGCGAGACGATCTCATCACCACGCTCGCGGCCGCCGAAGCCGAGGGGCACATCAATCGCGCCGAGCTGGTCAGCTTGCTGACGATCCTGCTGCTGGCCGGACACGAGACGACGACAGGCGCGATCGGCAACGCGGTCGTCGCGCTCGCGCGCCATCCCGACCAACGGGAGCTCGTTCGCCGGAAACCCGATCTGTGGCCGAACGCGGTTGAGGAGCTGCTGCGGTTCGACACGGCGATCCACACCGATCCGCGCGCCGCGTTGGACGACGTCACGATCGCCGGCAAGACGATCAGGAAGGGCCAGAACCTCACCGTCATGCTCGGCGCTGCGAACCGGGACCCACGACGGTTCGACGACCCCGATCAGCTCCGCCTCGACCGCGAGAATCCCGCACCTCTGTCGTTCGGGCTCGGCATCCATCACTGCGTCGGTGCCGCGCTCGCGCGCATGGAGCTCCGCGTCACGCTCCCCGCGATCGTCGACGCGTTCGGCGACTACACGATCGACCCGAACGATGTGGCGTGGAAGACGTCGCTCGCGTTCCGGAGCCCGACCCGGCTCCCGGTCCGGCGAGGGAAGTAACTTCGACGCTCAGTGACGTACGCGGGCGTTCGCCGCATCATCGACTCGGACAGCCACCTCATGGAGTGGCCGGGCTTCCTGAGCGACCACGTCGATCCAGCGCTTCGCGACCGGCTGCCGAACATCGATGCAGTGATGGTGGCGAACGGCGTCGATCCGAGCGCGTGGCAGCACTCCGAGGACGAGCGCGCCCGATTGATCGGGCTGGGTGACGACCTCGTTCGCCGGGGACCCAAATGGCACGGGGCGTTGGGCGCGGTGGACCCCGACGAGCGCAGCTGCGCGCTCGACCTTCTGGGCTTCGAGCACCAAGTGGTGTACTCGTCGTTCTGCGCGCCGTTGTTCGAGATCGAGGACGTCTCGCTGCGCTACGGCGCCTACCGAGCGCACAACCGGGCGATGGCCGGCTTCTGCAGCGGAGACGATCGACTCCACGGCGTTGCCATCTGCGACCTCGACGACCCGGAGCGGTCGCTCGTCGAGCTCGATGCCGCGCTGGACATGGGCGTCGGTCTCGTCTGGATTCCCGCCCGCGCGCCGGGGGGCCGAGCACCCGGTCATCCCGACCACGATCCGTTCTGGGCCCGACTCGCCGAACGCGGCGTTCCCTTCGTGCTCCACGTCGGGAGCGGCCGCCTGTCAATCGGCAGTGAGTGGATGCACGATGGGCGCCCGCCGGCCGAGCAGTTCAGCGGCGCTGAGATCATCGGCTCGAAGGACTTCATGGTCGTGTACCACTCCGCGGCTCGCTTCCTCTCGGTGCTCGTGCTCGACGGCGTGCTCGAGCGTCATCCGGGTCTCCACGGCGGCGCGATCGAGATGGGTGCCGGATGGGTGCCCGACATGCTCCGCAGGCTCGATCACGCCACGGGCATCTGGAGTCGCTCCGAGCCGCGGCTCGCGACGTTCGAGCGGACTCCGACTGAGCAGGCATGCGCGCAGCTGCGCTTCACGCCGTATCCGTTCGAGGACATCGCGCGGATCGCAGCCGAGTCAGACCCGCGCCTGTACCTGTTCTCGTCGGACTATCCCCATGCCGAGGGCGGGCGTGATCCACTCGGCCGGTTCGAGCGCTCATGGGCCGGCACGCCTGGGACCGACGAAGCGGTCACCGGCTTCTTCGCGGTCAATGCGGCCGGCTGGCTCGGCGTCGAGCAGCCGGCCTAGACAGGAGAACGACATGTCGACGGAAAGGCGCGTCCCGTCGAAGTGTGACGCGACGCTCGCAGTGTGAGACTCGCGGCGACAACGCCGTGAAACCGCGTACAAGGGGGATCAGACGTGGCTGGACGCAACGGTTCGGACGAGGCTCGGCCCGACTACGACGTGGTGGTCGTAGGTGCAGGCTTCGCGGGGCTGTACCTGCTCCGCAAGCTCCGGGAGGTCGGGTTCTCGACTCGCGTCCTCGAGTCAGCCGACGACGTCGGCGGCACCTGGTACTGGAACCGCTATCCGGGAGCGCGGTGCGACATCCCGACGACTGACTACACGTACAGCTTCGACCCCGACCTCGAGCGTGACTGGACGTGGTCCGAGAAGTACGCCACGCAGCCTGAGATCCTCCGGTACCTGCAGTTCGTGGCCGACCGGTACGACCTACGCCGCGACATCGACTTCTCGACGCGTGTCGCATCGGCGACATGGGACGACGCGGCGTCGCTCTGGCGCCTGCGGACCGACGCGGGTGACGAGCTTTCGTGCCGGTTCTACGTGATGGCGACCGGCTGCCTGTCGATGCCGAAGGAGGTCGACATCGAGGGCGCCGATCGGTTCGGTGGCGACGTGTACTTCACGAGCCGCTGGCCGCACGAGGGCGTCGACTTCACCGGGAAGCGAGTCGCAGTCATCGGCACCGGCTCGTCGGCGGTCCAGTCCATCCCCCTCATCGCGGAACAGGCCGCGGCGCTGACCGTGTTCCAGCGCACCCCAGCCTTCTCGGTGCCCGCGTACAACGGTCCCCTTCCGCCGGATCGCCTCGCCGCAATCGAGGCCGACCGTGCGGCGTACCGGGATGCGGCGAAGCACTCGCGCGGGGGCATCCCCGCGGAGCCGCTCGAGCTCACCGCGGCGATGTGTTCCGAGGAGGAGCGCCGCGCTCGGTTCGAGACCGCATATGAGGCGGGAGAGCTCTTCGCCATCCTCGGCATCTTCGCCGACCAGGCCGTCAACCCCGAGTCCAACGAGATCGTCGCCGAGATGATCCGGGACAAGGTTCGGTCGATCGTGACCGACCCCGAGACGGCCGAGTCGCTGTGCGCGAAGGACTACTACTTCGGCACCAAGCGGCCGTGTCTCGACACCGGCTACTTCGAGACCTACAACCTCCCGCACGTCCGTCTGGTCGACCTGCGCAAGGACCCGATCAAGACCATCACCGAGTCCGGCATCGACACGGTCGGCGACTCACTCGAGTTCGATGCGATCGTCTACGCGACCGGATTCGACGCGATGACGGGCGCGCTGGTCTCAGTCGACATCACCGGCCGTGATGGTGTCGCGCTGAAGCAGAAGTGGGCCGACGGTCCGACGACCTACCTCGGCCTGACGACGGTCGGGTTCCCGAACTTCTTCGCCATCACCGGCCCGGGAAGCCCGTCGGTGCTGTCGAACATGTCGGTGTCGATCGAGCAGCATGGCGACTGGGTCGCCGACACCCTCGTGGACATGAGGTCGCGGGGCTTCGACACGATCGAGCCCACTCAGCAGGCCGAGGCGGGCTGGGTGCAGCACGTCAACGACTGTGCCGACATCACGCTCCACCCGACTGCGAACTCTTGGTACATGGGTGCCAACGTGCCGGGCAAGCCGCGGGTGTTCCTTCCCTACATCGGTGGCGTCGACGCGTACCGCACGATCTGCGACGAGGTCGCCTCGAACGACTACCTCGGCTTCCAGCTTTCTGGGCCCGGGGGTGCGCAGTGCAACGACGGCGTGGTCCGTCGGCTGCAGCCCGACGTCGCGATGGTGATGGACATGATGGCCTCGCTCGACCTGCCACCGCTCGAGACCATGTCGCCGACTGACGCACGCGCGTTCATGGAGGCGTCGGCAGCGATGCGCCCTCCGGGCCCCGAGGTCGGCGAAGTGATCGACGGTGTGTTACCTGGCGCCGACGGCGACCTGCGGTACCGGCTCTACCGGCCGGTTGGATCGGCCCCGCACCCGATCGTCGCCTATTTCCATGGCGGCGGCTGGGTGTTGGGCAGCGAAGAGTCCGACGATCCGTTCTGTCGCGATCTCTGCGTGCGGTCCGGAGCGGTGATCGTCTCGGTCGACTACCGACACGCCCCGGAGCACGTCTTCCCGGCCGCTGCCGACGATGCCTTCGCCGCTTTGCGGTGGATCGCAGATCACACCATCGAGCTCGGCGGGATCCCCGGCCAGCTGGCCGTCGCCGGCTGGAGCGCGGGAGGCAACGTCGCGACAGTCGCAGCGCGCCGCGCTCGCGACGAGGGTGGTCCCGAG
Source organism: uncultured Acidimicrobiales bacterium (assembly GCA_963802505.1). GTDB lineage: Bacteria > Actinomycetota > Acidimicrobiia > Acidimicrobiales > DATKAS01 > DATKAS01. The sequence continues at coordinate 1,276,954 of CAWDJB010000002.1, forward strand.
CTCGTCGGGCAGCTGCTCATGAACCCGGTGACCGACAGCGACATGACGACCCCGTCGTACGAGGAGTGTGCAGAGGGCTACATCCTCACGAAAGCACTCATGGAGTGGTTCTTCGATCACTACATGGACGGTGCCGATCGCACCGATCCGTCGGTGGCGCCGTTGCGGGCCTCGGATCTCTCAGGGCTTCCGCCCACGGTGATCGTCACGAGTGAGTTCGACCCGCTGCGTTCCGAGGGCGAGGCCTATGCGAAGGCGCTCGGCAAGGCCGGCGTCCCGACGCAGCATGTCTTCGCTCGCGGCCACACGCACACGTCGCTGACGATGGTCGGTGTCACTCTCTCCAGCGCGCCCGTGAGGGCGGAGATGGGCGACGCGTTGCGTGCGTTCTTCAACGCGTCTGTTCCTGCTTGATCAGCATCGAAATCGGCTCACTCGGAGGGAATGTCACACCCCCTCTGTAGTGTCGTCTCACTTCCCTTCTTGTGTCAGCTGAGTGCGCGCGCGGGGAGGTGGCAGTGGGAGTCGACGAGGTGGTCGGGCTGGTGCGGTCGGTTGCATCGGTCGACGGGTCGAGCGATCGGGGCGAGATCATCCGGTCCGTCGCCGACGTCGCCGCGATCCGGCGCTGGTGTGACGGGCGTGAGGTCGCATTCGCCGCCTACATGCGCCGGCACAGCCCAATCCCCGAGAAGCCGATGGCCAAGGCGGCCCGGAGCTCTCAGCGCGCGGCGAAGAAGGTGTTGCAGCGCGGCGAGACCGCCGGCGAGACGCCCGCCTTGGGCAGGGCGCTCGAGAAGGGCGAGGTGTCGGGCGAGCACGTCGACGCCGCGGGCGCGGCGTTGCGGAACGCTCAAGGCTCGAAACGTAAGCAGCTCGCGAAGCGCATCGACGAGCTCGCCGAGGTCGCATCCCGAACGTCAGCCGAGGAGTTCGGGCGACTCGTACGGGCCGAGGCAGAGCGCCTCGCCGGCGACGGCGGCGAAGAGCGGCTGGCGCGCCAGCAGCGAGCCATCCGCTTCAATCACAGGGTCGACCCGACCTCGGGGATGGTCGAGTTCTGGGGCAAGCTCGACCCGCTCCGCGGCATGACGTTCGTGAACCGGCTGAGGGCACGCGTGAGCGAGCTGTTCGCCGACAAGACGCCCGACGGGTGCCCGTCAGACCCGGTCGAGAAGCACGCCTACTTGCAGGCCCTCGCGCTGCTCGACCTATGCGAGCGCGGCGGCGGGCGGGCCGGCCGGCCCGAGTCGTCGTGGTGGTCGACACCCGCGCCAGCGCCGGTGACGGGCCGACGGTCGATTGGGGCCTCCCCGTCGAGCTTCCTGTGAAGGTGCTCACCGATCTCGTGGCTCGGGCCGACATCCACACCGTCGTCGTGCGGGACGGCGCGATCGTGCACGCACCCGGCCGGCTCGACCTGGGGCGCACCACGCGGCTAGCGAACGCCGCGCAACGAAGAGCCCTGCGCGCGATCTACCCGAGGTGCGCGATCCCCGATTGCCCGACGCGGTTCGACCACTGCAAGATCCACCACGTCCGCTGGTGGCGACGCGGCGGGCGCACCGACCTCCACAACCTCCTGCCGGTGTGCGTCAGGCACCACATCGCGATCCACGACGAGGGTTGGGTGATCGAGCTCGCGCCAAACCGGACGCTCGTGGTGATGCTGCCGAACGGCGAGGTGATGACGACCGGCCCACCGGGGGCCGCCGCGTGACGTCACGCGATGTTCGAGCTCGAGCCACCGGCGCAGCGACTCGATCTCGGCGTTCACCGCTTTCGTCGTGGCAGGCGTGAACGCGAGAACCTCCTGCCGGTGTGCGTCCGGCACCACCCCGCGATCCACGATCAGGGTTGGGTGATCGAGCTCACGCCAAACCGGACGCTCGTGGTGACGCTGCCGAACGGCGAGGTGATGACGACCGGCCCACCGGGCCGCCGGGCCGCCGCGTGACGTCACGCGCGATGTTCGAGCTCGAGCCACCGGCGCAGCGACTCGATCTCGGCGTTCACCGCTTTCGTCGTGGCAGGCGTGAACGCCACGTCCTCGTGGATGGCATTGACCCGCAGCGTCGACGTCTTTCGGTCTGCGATCGCGTCGACCTTGCCGACGAGCGCGTCGCCGTGGAGCACGGGCAGCGCGAAGTATCCCCATCGCCGCTGGCTCTGCGGCTTGTACATCTCGAGCGTGTAGTCGAACTCGAACAGCTGCAACGCCCGGGCACGGTCGTGGATCAACCGATCGAACGGCGAGAGCACCGCGGTGCGACCCTTGAAGCCCGCAGCCGACGCATCGGGGTCGACCCGCCACTCGCCGGTCGTTCCCTCGATCTCGACGGGAGTGCCGGCGTCACCGACGAACTCGGGTCGCGCGACGCCGAGAGCGCGGAGCCGGCGCTCGTCGCGGATCGCTCTCGCCTTTGCAGCGGGGACGGCCTTCAGCGCGCCGGGATAGATGCGCTCCGAGACGTCCCACACGCGTTGGCGTCCTTGCCTCCCGGCGACTGCGACCTCGCCTCGCCACGCGAGGAACTCGAGCATCTGCGTCACGTTGCGATCGTTGGTCCACCCAGTCGATGCCCAGGGCACGGCACAGGTGTCGGGGATGTCACGCGACCGCAGCGGTCCGGAGGTTCGCAGCGCGTCGAGCACTTGGCGACGAAACACGTCGTTCGACTCGAGCCACTGGTGCACGCGTCCACCTTCGGTCGGCCACGCACGCATGTCGGCGAGGTACAGACCGAGGCGCGACATCGGCCGGACCATGGCAACCGCGGGTTCCCGCGGTGACTCCTGGCCGCGGTGCTCGAACACGGTGTGCTCGACCTCGAGCGCGCGCTGGAGCTGCTCGGGCGCGTAGCTCTCGCCGAGCCGGCTCCACGCGACGAGATCGGCGCTGGGAGCGACCGCGGCCGTCGGATCGAGTTGCAGCAGGGTCAGCTGGTCGACGAGCGTGGCGAAGTCTGTCGGGCGGTTGGCGTCGAGCCGCTGCGCGCGAATCGCGATGCGGCGCGCGCCACGACGCTTCAGCTGCGAGGTCAAGCCCCGAGGAGCTTCGCCTTCGCGGCCGCGAACTCGGCGTCGGTGAGGATCCCTTGCGCCTTCAGCTGTGCGAGCTGCTGCAGCTGCGCCGACAGGTCGGGAGCCGCCGCCGCAGCTGGGGCGGGTGCGGCCGCGGGCGGAGGCGCGTACTGGGGTTGGACGTATTGGGGCTGCTGCACGTACTGGGGTTGCGCGTACTGCGGCGGCGCATATTGCGCGTTGTAGGCCGCTGCTTGGTCCTTCTCTGCCCACCGATTCGACTGGCGGCGTGAGACGCGGTTGCTCACGGCCGTTGCGGTGCCCGCGACGACAGCGGTGCGGGCCATGCCGCCGATGAGTCCCATGCTTGCTCCTTTGTGAGGGTCGAGCTCGACGGGGGGTGCCAGCTCAGCCGACGCCCGCCCCGACAGGTTCGCGCTCGGCTTCTTCGTCGTCGAAGACCGGCTCGGCGTGGCCCTCGACATCGATGTTGGGCAGGATGCGGTCGAGCCAGCGTGGCAGCCACCAGTTCTTGTCGCCGAGCAGCTCCATCGTCGCGGGCACGAGGATCATTCGCACGATGGTCGCATCGAGGAAGATCGCTGTCGCCAGCCCGACGCCCATCAGCTTCAGCGACCGGTCGTTCTCGAACAGGAAGCTCCCGAAGACGACGACCATGATCGCCGCCGCAGCGGTGATCACCTTGGCGGTTGCGGCGAGACCGTCGGCAACCGACCGCCGGCTGTCGCCGCTGTGGTGCCACTCCTCACGGATGCGGGAGAGGAGGAACACCTCGTAGTCCATCGACAGTCCGAAGACGATGGCGAACAGCATCATCGGTGCCCACGGTTCGATCGGGCCGGGCTGGATGTCGGTGAGGTCGCTCAGCCATCCCCACTGGAAGAGGATGACGATCACGCCGTAGGCCGCGCCGATCGACAGCAGGTTCATGATGACGGCCTTGAGCGGCACGAGCAACGAGCGGAACACCACCATCAAGAGCAGGAACGACAGGATGAGCACCGCTCCGAAGAAGTACGGCATGCGCTCGGCGAGGTAGTTCGAGAAGTCGACGTTCACAGCCACGCTGCCGGTCACGGCGACGTCGACCCCCGCCTGGTCCTCGACCGGGGGCAGCACGTCAGTGCGGAGCCGGTTGACGAGCGCGGTGGTCGATTCGTCCTGCGGGCCGGTGGTGGGGACGACGTTCCACACCATCGCGGTCGGGTTGTTCGGGTCGTTCGGCTGCCCCGGCGAGACGAAGGCGACGCCCGGGTCGGCGCTCACCGCCTCGGTCACACCCGTCGACAGCGCCTCGACGTCGGTGCCCGCGGGCACTTCGGCAACGAGCAGCAACGGGCCGTTGAAGCCCGGACCGAAGCCTTCGACGAGCAGGTCGTAGGCCTTGCGCGTCGTCGTATCGGCCTCGAAGTTGCTCTCGTCCGAGAAGCCGAGTCGCAAGCTCAAGACCGGGACGGCGAGCAAGAGGAGCACGAGCGCGCTCGAGATCGCGGCCGTCCAGGGATGGCGCTGAATGACTCGGCTCCACCGATAGGCAGTGGTCTGTCGGCGCGGCTTCGGCGCCGCCTTGGGCACCTCTCGCCTCAACGAACGCACGAAGAAGCCCGCCACCAGCACGATCGCGGCGAGGACGAACGCCACAGACAGCGCAGGGATGTGGAGCCCGACGCCCACGAGTCCGAGTGCGATCAAGAGCGCAGCGATGAGCCCTCGAAACTGCGTGCGCTCGATTCGCTCGCCGGCGAAGCCGAGCAGCGCCGGCAGCAACGTGAGCGACGCCGCGACGGTCACCGCGACGACCGCCGCCGCACCGACCGACAGACCCTGGACGAACTTCACTCCCATGAGCAGCAGGCCCATCAGCGAGATGACGACGGTGGTGCCGGCGAACAGCACCGAACGACCCGCGGTGTCGATGGCCGTACCGATCGACTCACGCACCTCGTGACCGGCGTGCAGCTGCTCGCGATAGCGGGTGACGATGAGCAGCGCGTAGTCGATGCCGACGCCGAGGCCGATCATGATCCCGAGGAACGTCGTGAAGTCAGGAACGGGAAGCACGTTCGTCAGGAGCGTGATGATCGACACGCCGATGCCGATGCCGAACAACGCGTTGCCGACCGGCAACCCCATCGCCAGCACTGAACCAAAGGCGACGATGAGGATGATGATGGCGAACGCGAGGCCGAGCACTTCGGACGACGGCGGCTCGAACGACGCGAAGACTTGACCGCCGAGCTCGATCTCGACGCCGTCGATCTGCGGCGCCAGCCGTTCGATCTCCTTGCCGATCTCGTTGGCGCGGACGAACGAGATGTTGTCGGGCATCTCGACGTTGGCGAATGCGATCTTTCCGGCCTCGGGTCCTTGGAGCGCTATCTGCGGCGGGCCACCCTGCACGTACGGGCTCGAGACGCGCACGACGTCGGGGATCGCCGCGACCTCGGCGAAGAACGCCTCCATCTGCTGCTGCACTTCGGGGTCGGTGACACCCTGCTCAGCCCTGAACACGATGGTGCCGATCTGACCGGCACCTTGGCCCCCGAACTCTGCGTCGAGGATGTCGAAGCCGCGACGCGACTCGACGTTCGGAAGGCTGAACTCATCTCGGCTCGCCGAGCCGACCGCGCCGGCGGTGGCCCCGATGAGCACCAGGAGCCCGATCCAGATGCCGAGCACCAGCCTTCTGTGGTCGTGACACCACGGTCCCAGTCGCAAGAACAAGACGGACCTCCTGAGATCCGAAGCACCTTATGCCGCGCGCAAGCGCTGACGTCCCGCCGTGAGTGAGGCACATGTCACGTCATGTGACGTTCACGTCGTGTTCAATCCTTACGCTGTCGTCGTGCCGGTGAACCGAGGCAGGAAGGCCCGAGCCGACCGTCGCCGCAAGCGCCGGATGAGCCGCGTCGAGCACGACCTCAGCGACGCGCAGTGGGCGGCGCTGTGCGGTGCTTGGGGTGGCTGCGCGTACTGCGGAGTGACCGACATGCCCTTGCAGCGCGACTGTGTGCTCGCCATCTCCCGGGGTGGCCGGTACACGCTCGAGAACGTCGTGCCAGCGTGCCGCTCCTGCAACACGAGCAAGTGCAACGACGAGGTCACCGGGTGGCTGCGCCGGAAGAAGCTCGACGAGGCCGCCTTTCTGCTGCGGCACCTCGAGATCCGCACCGCGCTCGCAGCGACCTGACGGATCAGGGAGCGGGGGTGCGCCGGGCGACGCTGGACCGGTATGCGCCCGATCGCGCTGCGAGGATCGCGTCCTTGCTCAGCTCGATCCCCTCGGTGACTCGGGTCGGGTCGAACACGAGCACGTCGCCGTCGCGCTCACGGTCGAACGCGAGACCGGTGATCGAGAGATCACCCACGCGCACGCGCTGACGGTCCTCCGGCCAGAGCGCGGTCGGATCGTCGAGCGGATCGGTCTCGTCTCCGATCTCGAGCTCGATGTGGAAGACAGCAGGCCCGGTGCGGAGCCGCGCGTCGAGCTCCTCTCGGAGGTAGCTGTCACCGAGCGTCGCGGCCTCTTCGTCCGCGATCGACGAATCACCGTCCTCAGGGACGAAGTGGTAGCGCGCAGGCGTCACGACTCCGTCGTGGCTGACGAACTTGTAGGTGTGGAGCGCGTGGTACGAGACAAGCGCGTAGCTCGTAGGGAGCGGCAGCGTCATCGCGGCGGTGACTGCGGGCAACGTTTCGGGGTGTTGCTCGAGAAACGCTCCGACTTTGGCGAAGTCGATCGCACCAGTCTCGGGGTCGGGCCGGCGGGCGATGTTGAACTCGATGAGGTCTTCAGGCGTGCGCGTGAAGAACACCGGCAGCGTGATGCCGATCACGTCGGTTGTTGTGCCGTCGGGTAGGTACAGCTTCACCGCGATGCCTCGCGCGTCGCGGGTCGTGTCGGGGATCGTCGGGTCGCCTGCACCGTTCGAGAAGCGCACGTGCGCCCGCACGGGGTCGCCGCTGAAGTGGGCTGCCTTCGAGACCGCGCCACCCGCCCCGGAGGCAGTGAAGGTCGCCGCGCACAACACGCCTTTGGCATGAGCCGCTCGGTGCCCGGGATGCACGCCGTAGGCCCCGTTGAGCGCGTCGACCAGCCGGTCGGAGAGATCCCGCTCGACCCGATCCGCAGCCACGCCGCACCTTACGCTTCGACTGTGAACGAGGCGCCCACCACGATCTCGACGCCGGAGGGCACCTTCCTCGCTGACGTCGCTGGCGCGGCCGATGCCCCACTCGTGTTGTTGCTGCACGGATTCCCGCAGTCGCGCTTCACGTGGCGCGACGTCACGGCGCCGCTCGCCGCCGCCGGTTTCCGCGCGGTCGCGCCCGATCAACGCGGCTACACGCCCGGCGTGCGACCGAAGGACGTCGGTTCCTATGCGACGCCGCGGCTCGTCGCCGACGTGCTCGACCTCGCGGATGCGCTGGGTGCCGAGACGTTCCACCTCGTGGGTCACGACTGGGGTGGCCAGGTCGCATGGCTCACCGCCGCGGACCACCCCGACCGCGTCGAGACGCTCACTGTCCTCTCGCGGCCGCACCCGGCCGCGTTCGCCCGTTCGTTCGCGCTCGACCCGGACCAGTCGGAGCGTTCCCGGCATCACCGGGCGATGACGCCGGAGCTGACCGACCGCTGGTGGGCGGACGACTGCGCGGCCTTGAGAGCGATGCTCGATCACGCGGGCGTGCCCGCCCCGACCATCGACGGGTACCTCGCGACCTTCGTCGAGCGTGAGGCGCTCGACGCCGCGATGCACTGGTACCGGGCGGCGGCGGAAGGCGGCCTCCGAGCGATCGACACTGCCGACGTCACCGTGCCGGTGCTCTACCTGTGGGGCACCGCGGACCAGACGGTCGGCCGCCGAGCCGCGGAGCTGACCGCGGAGCACGTGCGGGGGCCCTACCGCTTCGTCGAGATCGAGGGCGCGGGGCACTTCCTCACCGACGACCGCGGAGCGCCGATCGTGCGCGAAGCACTGCTCGCCCACATCTCGTCCTTCTGAGCGCGATCTGCGCGATGCCTACCGCGGCGGACGCCCGGGGATCGTCTCGGTGGGCTGCAGCTCGCTCACCCGGAGCTCGTACGTGTCCTGGTGGGGAAGCTGACCCACCGCGACGAGCGCGTCGTACTGCGCCTTGGCCTCGTCGCTGACCGGGCGCACCCACACGCCGGTGCCGTACGCGCAGATCTCACTCCACTGTCCGAGTGCACCCGAGTCGAATCGCATCCCGACGATGGCGTTCGACCCGCGTCGCTTGGCTTCCTCGATCATGCGGCCCATCGCTTCGTTGCGACTCTGAGCGAGGAGCTTCGTGAACTGTGGGATCTCGCCGCCGAAGAGCGAGCGCAAACCCGCGACGCACCCAGACCCGATGTTCCGGGCGCGCACCGTCAGTCCGAAGATCTCGCCCTGCACGGCGATCGTCTCGTAGCCCGGAAGGTCGAACGCGGTGGTGATGAGCATGGCGCGGACCGTAGGCGCTCGGTCGCTACGAGCCTGCCTTGGTCAGGTCGAGCGCCTCCGCGACCTTCGACAGCGCGGCGAGGTGGTCGTCCACCGACGCAAACCCCGCGCGCATCGTGTTGATCTCGAGGTGGCTCGCGCCCGTGCCACGCCACCGCTCGACGTGATCGAGCACGGTGTCGAGCCCGCCCTCCGCCGTCCACGACACTCGTCCCTCCATGCCGACCGCTGCCGGGTCACGGCCAGCCTCACGCGCGCCCTCGTCGACGATTGCCTTGGCCTCGTCGAGGCGCGGTCCCGGCGGGACCATGGGAAACCAACCATCGCCGAGCCGTCCGGCCCGGCGGAAGGCGGGCGGCGTCGCCGCCCCGAACCAGATGGGGATCGGCCGCTGCACGGGAAGCGGCGCGAGGCCCGCGCCCGTGACGTGCTCGTAGCGACCCTCGAACGTCACGGATCGCTCGGTGAAGAGGCGACGCAGTAGCTCGACCTGCTCGGCGCTTCTCGCGCCTCGGTTGTGGAAGTCCTTCCCGAGCGCTTCGTACTCGACGGAGTTCCAACCGATGCCGATGCCGAGCCGCAATCGACCCTCGCAGAGGATGTCGACCGCGGCTGCCTGCTTCGCGACGAGGGCCGTCTGGCGCTGGGGGAGGATGATCACGCCGCTGACGAGCTCGAGCTTGGTGATGCCGGCGAGGAAGCCGAACAGGACGAGCGGCTCGTGGAACGTCGTGTCGACGTCGTACGGCCCGGCCCAGCCGTCGTGGACTGCGGGATCGGCGCCGAGCACGTGGTCGTACGCGAGGAGGTGGAGGTAGCCGAGCTGCTCGACCCCTGTGGCATACGCCCGCACCGCGCCGACGTCGGCGCCGATCTCGGTCTGAGGGAACACGACTCCGATGCGCACCGGCCGGTGTCTACCACTCTCAGCTCGGCAGGGGCCCCGTCAGGTCCAGCACGATGCGATCGACGTGCACCAGCAGGGCGGCGTATCCGAGCCACTCGTCGCCTGACGGATCGCGCAGACCTTCCTGCTCGAGCGCGAGCTGCGCTCTGCGGACGGCTCCCGACGTGCATGCCTCTCTTCGATCGTTCACGATCGCGAGCGCGCTCGGGATGTCGTGATCCTCTGCACCGAGCCCGGCTTGCACCACGGCGCGTACGGCGTCACCGAGCGCGAGCAAGAGCCCGCTCATCTTGCGCATCGGGGCGTGCATCCCACTCGACAGCTGCGCGAACTCGTCGAGCGTCCGGGCGATCGCGGATACCCCGATCGCGGAGCGTTCCGCACGCGGCATCAGATCCTCGAGGCGCGTGAGCTCGTCGAGGTGCCGTCGATCGCGGTGGTTCCAGCGCGCCGCATCGCGACCGTCCCCGACCGCCTCGGCCGCCTGCGGCGCCAGACGCTCGCGGGTGACACGCGCTTCGCGTCGCCACTCGGCCGTCTGGTCGCTTCCCCACGGCTCCTCGAGCCCGTGCCCCATGGCGTCGAGGGAGTCGCCGATGCCGTCGGCGAGGCGGTCGAGCGTCTGGCGGCCGTCGGTCAGGCGCGACGCGGGGAATGCAAGCGAAACCGCGACACCGACCGCGGCACCGATCACCGTGTCGACGGCACGCCACCATCCGTTGCTCTGTTCGCTGACGGCGACGGCGCCGAGGACGACGAGCACACTGACGGGCATCTGCGTCGCGGCCCAGAGGGGCATCCGCAAGAGCAGCTCCGCGATTGCGAGCGATCCTGCGACGAGAAGGCCGACGGTCAGGCCGTTCAGCCTGATCGTGTCTCCGATCGCGAGCGCGACCAACACCCCCAGCACGACGGCTGTGCTGCGCACCACCGCTCGGGAGACCGAGGCTCGTACCGAGACCCGGACGGTGACGAGCGCTGCCAGCGGGGCGAGCACCGGGTTGGCGATGTCCGTGACTAGATCGGCGATCGCCCACGCCAGACCGGCCGCGAGGCCCGCCTTGAGAACGACGCCTATCTCCGTCGACGTCGGACGTGTCCAGGAGGTCCTTCGCGTGAAGCGATCCCATGCGCGACGAAACCGTCCCTCGGCGGTTCCTGTCGGGGCCGACACGTCGCGATCTTGTCGCCCGCGGACACCTCGGGGCGGCGACCCCTTAGCGTTTTGCGATGGCACTCAAGGACTACATCGTTCAGGAGATCGCCCTCGACTGTGAGGAGGGCCTGCTCTCCCGTCGGGAAGCGTTGCGCCGGCTCGGGCTGCTGGGCGTGGGCGCCACGGCTGCGGGCGTGTTGCTCGCGGCATGCGGCGACGACAGCACCACCACCTCTGCAACCAGCGCCGCGTCGAACGCGCCCGCCACCAGCGCTGCTTCTTCGCCGACGTCCGGATCGCCGTCGAGCTCCGCCGCGTCGAGTTCCGCCGCGCCGGCTTCCGCAACCGGTGAGGAGATCCGTTTCCCCGGCCCGAACGGTGAGCTCATCGGTCTCGCGGCCGAGGCCTCGTCGCCCCGTGGAGCAGTGCTCGTGATCCACGAGAACCGCGGGCTGACGCCGCACATCCGCTCGATCCCGCCGCGCCTCGCCGCGGACGGATACACCGCGTTGGCCGTCGATCTGCTCTCCGAAGAGGGGGGAACTGCGAGCCTGCCGTCGGAGGGCGACGCGACGGCGGCTCTCGGGAACGCGCCGGCGGAACGGATGATGGCCGACCTCCGTGCGGGACTCGACGAGCTCGGTCGCCGCGCACCGAACGCCAAGCTCGCGACCATCGGCTTCTGCTTCGGCGGCGGGATGACGTGGCAGCTGCTCGCGGCAGGAGAGCCGCGGCTGGCGGCCGCGGTCCCGTTCTACGGCCCGTTCCCGTCGGGGGCGAGCCTGGACGGATCGCCGAATGCCGCAGTGCTCGGCGTCTACGCCGGCCTCGACAGCCGCGTCAACGGAACGAAGGACGCCGCCGAACAAGCACTCACCGCTGCCGGTCTCACCCACGAGCTGCGGGTGTTCGACGGCGTCGACCATGCGTTCTTCAACGACACCGGCCCGCGCTACAACGCCGATGCGGCCGGGCAGGCCTATCAGCAGATGCTCGACTGGTTCGGCCAGCACCTCGCCTAGACGGAGACGTAACGCGTCAGGCTCCCGACGAGACCGCGTTGAGGTGATCCCCGAGACGACCGCGGCCCTGGTCATAGCCTCGGCGGCAGTGGAAGACGAAGACGACGCGGCGCTGGTCGGCCGGCTCCAGTCGGGTGACGAGACCGCGTTCGTCGAGCTCGTTCGTCGCTACCAGCCGAGGCTGCTCCGCCTGGCGGAGTCGACCGTCGGCCGCGGGGCCGTCGCGCAAGAGGTCACGCAAGACACGTGGCTCGCGGTGTTCCGCGGCGTCGACCGATTCGAGGGCAGGTCGTCGTTCAAGACCTGGCTCTTCCGGATCCTTCTCAACCGCGCACGTTCCGCCGCGAGGCGGGAGGAGCGAGCAGGTCGGCCCGACGATGCCCTTGCCGACGAGCGGTTCGACGCGAACGGCGCGTGGGCGGATCCGCCCGAGCCGTGGTCCGATCGAGCCGAAGACCGACTCGTGGCCTCCCAGCTCGCAGACCGGGTGCGCGACCTCCTCCCCCAGATCCCGGAGGCGCAGCGGCAGGTGGTCGTGTTGTGCGACATGGAAGGCGTCGCGCCCGCCGACGTGGTCTCCATGCTGGGATTGACCGAGGGCAACCGGCGCGTGTTGCTCCACCGAGGCCGTGCGCGGCTGCGCGCACTCCTGGCGAAAGAGATGACTCGATCATGAGGCTCCGCTGGTGGCGTCGCCGTTCGATCGTGTGTCGCGAAGCGGTCGCGTTGATGACCGACTATCTCGACGGGCGACTCGAGCCCGGCGATCGTGACCGACTCGAGCGGCATCTCGCCGATTGTCCGCACTGCTCGGAGTACTTGGCGCAGCTACGGGTCACGGTCGACGCGCTCGGGTCCGGCGGCCCCGACCAGCTGAGCGATGACGCACTCGACGAGCTCGTCTCGCTCTATCGCCGGTGGCGTGCCGATCCTGCGGACCGCTGAATTCGATTGCAGGCGTCCCACGCGGCGAGTGGCATCTGCTGCGTGAACGGATACGAGCCGGTGATGACGTTCGACGAAGCGACTGCGGCGGAGTACGACGCGCTGGTGCTGCGCGGCGACGAGGAGGCGACGGTCGCGTTCCTCGCGGACCTCGCGGGCAGTGGGCCTGCGCTCGAGCTCGCGATTGGCACGGGTCGCATCGGTTTGCCGCTCGCCGCCACCGGCGTGACGGTCGACGGCATCGACTTCTCCGCGCCGATGGTTTCCAAGCTGAGCGAGAAGCCCGGCGGTGACGCGATCGTCGTGACGATGGGGGACATGGCCGACGTCGCCGTCGATCGCACGTACCGGCTGATCTATGTCGTGTTCAACTCGTTCTTCAACTTGTTGACTCAGGACGATCAGGTGAGGTGCTTCGAGAACGTCGCCGCGCATCTCCGCGAGGACGGAGCGTTCGTCATCGAAGGTGGGTGCACCTTCGGGTTCATCCACCGTCTACGTGAGGGTCAGTACGTCGAGGCGGAAGGAATCGGCGTGGACAGCGTGCGCTTCGATCTGCTGAGCCTCGATCCGTCCACACAGCTGCTCCGCGAGAACCACGTGCATGTGGCCAGCGGGAGCCAGTCCACGTTCACGCCGGTCATGCAGCGTCTGGCCTGGCCGGCCGAGCTCGACCTCATGGCTCGCATCGCCGGCCTCCGTCTGCGTGAGCGATGGGGCGGCTGGCATCGACAGCGCTTCACGGTGAACAGCGACAACATCATCTCGGTCTATGAGCCCGCCGCCTCCCGGTAGCGTCGACGCGTGCACGCGGCCAGCAAGTGGTGTGTCGGGTCGAAGAACTCGATCCTGTCCGTCGGGTCGGAGAACTCGATCCTGTCGATTGGGTCGAAGGGTTCGATCCTGTCGGTCGGCAGCGCGGGTTCGATCCTCTCGATCGGGAGCGCGGGCTCGTTCGCGTCGTTGTTGTCGATCGGCTCGTTCGCTTCGGTGGCGTCCGCGCTCTCGTCGATGTCGCTCGGGTCGCTGCTGTCGCACCGAGGAAGACGCGGCCTGATGTCGGCGGGTCGGTGACCGCTACGGCGCCCAGATCTGCGCCTCACCGGGCCCGGCGGACAGCGCTCCGTACTCGATGTCGCCGTTCCCGTTGAGGCTGCGGTAACGCAGCATCACCTCGATCGCGATGCCGTCTCGGTGCTCGAGCTCGACACGGATGGCGTCGGAGTCGGAGACCCGCACATCGGAGGTGACGGCCACTGCGCGCAGGGCGTCACGCTCGGACCGCAGGCCGTCGACGAGCTCTTGCAACACCCCAATGGAGGGCGGATGCTCGTCGCCGCCGGCATCGGCCGCGAACATGCGCAGGTCACCCGACTGACCGAGCCCGACCGCGTAGGGGAAGAACTCGCCATGGTTCGCGAGCATCTGCTGTGCGAACGAGAACGCCCTGTTCATCAGATCGTCGAGCTCGTCTTGCGCCTGCTGCGAGGCGGTCGCGCGCCATGACGCCATCGCGAGAGTCTGGCGGTGGCCCCGACGGAGCTGGTGGATGTCAGCCGGCTGCTGTGTAGGTCACCTGGGTGGCGCCGTCGCCGTCCCGCAGCGTCAACGAGTCGCCGGAGATCTTGTACGAGACCGTGTTGCCGAGAGCGGCGAAGTACTCGCTCTCGAGCTGCATCACGTCGTCCGCGCAGGCCATCCGTGTGGAAGCGATGGCGCCGATCTGGAGCCCGTCGGAGCCCGCCACCGTGTACTCGGCCGTGAAGGTGTTGCAGCCACCCGATCCGCTCAGGATGTTGTCGGGGCCGAACACGGCGGTCAGCTTGTCGGTGAGTGCCGTCGACGAGACGGCGTCCTTGCCGTTGTTGACACCCGTCGCCGCCCAAGACGTTCCCGCGAGCGCAGTGTCGTTCACCGCGTAGATGAGGAGCGCGGCGCTGCTCTCGTCGCTCAGCGTCAGCCCGTCGTCGGTGGCGGCGTACGACGCGACCTTCGGGAGGCGCTCGACGATCGCGGCCTCCTGCGCTTGAAGTGCGGTGTCGGTGCACGCCTTCTGCGTCATCGGACCGAGCTCGATGGTGAGCGCGTCACCGTCGACCGTGTACGTGCCGCTGAAGTCGTTGCACCCCGTCGAACCGGAGACCGAGCCGTCGGCGAACTCGAGCGTCGCCGCCCGCCGGGCCGCGGCGTCGAGCGTCGGGCCGGACGACGTCGGCACCTCGCTGAGCAACCAGGAGGTGCCCGTCAGCGCGTCATCGCTGCTCGCGGACTGTGCCTGCGGTGCCCCGCTCGCGTCAGACGAGGAGTCCGAGTCGTCACCGCACGCGGCGAGCATCGGGAGTGCACCAACAGCGAAGAGGAGGCCCACCATGAGCAAGCGAGGTCGCGGCATGCAATGGATGGTGGCACGCGGTAGCGCACCCCGCGCGGTCATGTCGGCCCGCCTACGAACCCGACATACAGCAGCCGGTTGGGCGAACCCTCTCCCGCATCGGTCACACGGTCGGGTGTCGAGTTCGATGTGATCGCGTCGGCCACCGCCGGCGGAGCTGCCTCGGGGTTCGCGTCGAGGAAGAGGGCAGCGGTGCCCGTGACGTGCGCTGTCGCCATCGATGTGCCACCGAGCACGGCGGTCGCGGTGTCACTGGAGGCGTAGTCGGAGACGACGGCGACCCCGGGCGCGAAGACGTCGACGCACGCCCCGAAGTTCGAGAACGACGCGCGCGCATCCCCGATCGTGACCGCGCCAACAGTCAGCGCGGCGCGGTTGGCGGCGGGGGAGGTCGCACACGCGTCGCTGTCGTCGTTGCCGGCGGCGACGACGAACGTGATGCCTGAGTCGATCGAGTTCGTGATGGCGGTTTCGAGCGCCGCGGACGGCGGCCCCCCGAGGCTCATGTTGGCGACGGCGGGCTTGATCGCGTTCGCGGTGACCCAGTCGATGCCCGCGATCGCCTGCGAGTAGGTGCCGAACTCCGAGCAATCGAGCACTCGGACCGCGACGAGCTGCACCTCCTTCGCCACGCCGTACGTCGAGCCGCCGATGATGCCGGCGACGTGCGTGCCGTGACCGCTGCAGTCCTGCCCGTTGTGACCGTCGCCGATCTCGTCGACGCCGACCGTCGCGCGTCCACCGAAGTCGACATTCGTGGTTCGGATCCCGGAGTCGAGGACGTAGACGTGCACGGTCGCGCCTGTCGAGCTGTACGAGTACGAGTCGTCGAGCGGGTTGTCGCGCTGGTCGATCCGGTCGAGGCCCCAGGGCGCCGGCGACTCGGTGTCGGAGGCGCGCACGTACCTGTCTGGCTCGATCGAGGCGACGAGTCGGTCCTGTGCGAGCGCTCGCGCCTGCTGGTCGGTCAACGCGACGGCGAAGCCTTGCAACGCGCGGGTGAAGACTCGCTCGACGCGGCCGCCATGGCGTTCCGTCAGCTGTGCCGCGAGATCAGCGATCGGCGCCGAGGTCGCACGCAGGGTGACGATGTACTTCCCCGCCACGGGGTCGCGCGACTCGACCACGCGTCCACCTTCGGTCGAGCCGCTGTCGTCGCCGCACGCGGCGATCGCCACGCAGGCAAGCACGGCAGCGATTGCAAGCGCTCGACGCCAGTCCACGACCGAGCGTATGCAGGCCTTGCCGCCACAGCCGTAATATTTCAGTTGACACTTACGTAAGAGATTGCTTAAATAGACGGGTGGACGCTGCACTGAAGGCCCTCGCGGAGCCCCGGAGACGCGAGATCTTGCGGCTCGTGTGGTCGCAGGAACGTCCGGCCACCGAGATCGCCGACCACTTCGGCGAGGTCACCCGTTCAGCGATCTCGCAGCACCTGAGCGTCCTCAAGGAGGCAGGCCTCGTGTCTGAGCGACGCGATGGGACGCGTCGGCTCTACCGAGCCGAGCGCGACGAGATGAGAAAGCTCCGCACGTTCCTCGATGAGTACTGGACCACCGGGCTGGAGCGACTGCGAGACGTCGCCGAAGCCGCCCAACGAGAAAAGGAGACCCACTGATGGCCGAGCTCGTTCGCGAGATCATGATCGACGCCACCCCCGAGACCATCTGGCCGTTCCTCACCGAGCCCGGCCGGCATGTCGAGTGGGAAGGCACCGTTGCCGAGATCGACCCACGACCGGGCGGTCAGTACCGCGTGCTCGTCGCGGGGCAGTTCCAGTCGTCGGGCACGTACGTCGAAGTCGTCCCGATGCAGAAGGTCGTGTTCACGTTCGGTTGGGAGCAGGAAGGCAACCCGATCACACCGGGGTCGACGACCGTCGAGATCTCGCTGCATCCCGAGGGCGACAAGACCCGCGTGCGCCTCGTGCACAGCGGCCTTCCCGACGACGCGGTCAGCGACCACGGCGACGGATGGCAGCACTACCTCGAGCGGCTCGCGATCCGCGCCGCGGGAGGCGCAGTCCCAGCCGACACGGGGCCGGGAGCAGCGAGCGCATGAACGTCATCGCACTGCACGACCGCGCGCTCGACGCGCTCGGCACCACGATCGAGAAGGTCGACGTGGCACAGCTCGGTGATCCGACGCCGTGCTCCGAGTTCGACGTGCGAGCGCTGCTGAACCACGTGATCGGTGGCAACCTTCGGTTCGTCGCCATCGCGCAGGGAGAGCCGGGCGCCTCGGTGCCGGCGACCGGCGACTTCGTCACCGACGACGCGGTGATGCCGTACCGCGAGTCGGCGGCCGCGCTGTCGAAGGCGTGGAGCGACCCGGCTGTCCTCGAGAAGACGGTGCAGATGCCGTTCGGCGACTTCCCGGGCGAGTTCGCGCTCGGCATCCACATCGTCGAGGCCGTGGTGCACACCTGGGACCTCTCGAAGGCGACCGGGCAGCCGACTGAGCTCGACCCCGTGCTGTGCGAGGCCGCCTGGGAGCGCACGAAGGACCTCGACGACAGCTTCCGCGGGCCGGGCCGCCCGTTCGGTCAGGCGGTTGCGGCGCCCCCCGACGCAACGCCGACCGAGCGGCTGGTCGCCTGGCTCGGCCGCCAACCCTGACCGCTCGCGGGGGTGGGGGTGGGCTCAGCGCAGGGCGAGGTCGAGGACGCGGTCGAGCAGGTCGGCAGTGATCGGCAAGTTGTAGACCGCGTGATGCCACAGGAAGGCGGGCAGTGACTCTGCGATGAGCTCGATGTCGGCGTCGGGTCGCAGCTCGCCTCGTGCCACGGCCGCGGTGACCAAGCGCCGCATGTGCTCGCGCTTCTTGCCGATCACCGAGCGGTTGAACTCCTCGGCGAGGTCGGGGTGGCGCACTCGCTCCATGGCGAACGCCGTGAGGAGCTTCGCGTTGTCGCCGCGCAGGTGGTCGGCGAGCGGCTGCATCATCGTGATGAGGTCGGTCCGCAGGTTGCCCGTGTCGGGCAGGTGGTCTTCGACCACCGCACCGTCACGGATGGCCTCGACGACGAGGTGAGCCTTCGAGCTGTATCGCCGGTAGATCGTCGCCTTGCCCACCCCTGCACGAGCAGCGATGCCTTCGACGCTGACACCTGAGTAGCCCGCCTCGGTGAAGACCTCGCGGGTCGCGCGCAGGATTGCCTCGTCGCACGCGGGATCACGAGGGCGCCCCGAGCGGGGCCGCAGATCTGTCTCGCTGATCGTCATCCAGCCGCCCCCACAGGCACAGGTTCCCGGTCAGTCGCCGGCGACACTACGTCGACCTCGTCGCGAGCGCGCGCGGGCAGCCAGATCGCGACACCCACCGCCGCGAGCAGCGTGATGACGGCGGCGACGAGACCGATGATGTGCAGGCCGCTCACGAAGCTGTCGTTGGCGGCCGTCACGATCTGGTCGCGGAAGGGCTGGGCGGCGGGGACCCGGGTGGCGATGCCCAACGCCTGGCTGATGTTGTCCCTGACCTGCGTGAAGAGTCCGTCGGGAAGCAACCCGCCGAGCTTGTCGGTCATCGAGCTCGTGAAGTGGCTGGCCATGAGCGAGCCGAAGACCGCCACACCGATGGCGCCGCCCATCTGACGCGTCGTGTCGTTGACCGCGCTCCCGACGCCTGCCTTCGCTCTCGGCAGCGAGCCCATGATCGAATCGGTGCAGGGGGCCATGACGTGCGACATGCCGACCGCCATCAGCATCATCACGAGGATGATGTGGATCGTGCTGCTGTTCGGCTGGAACGTCGAGAACAGCAGGAACGAGCCCGCCACAGTCGTCAATCCGGCGGCGACGACCTTCTTGTTGCCGAACCGCCTCACCCAGATGGGAGACAGCGGCGCCAGGATCATCATCGTGACCGCCTGTGGGATGAGCACGGCGCCGGCCTTGACGGTCGAGTAGCCGAGCACTCCCTGCAGGTACTGGGTCATCAGGAACAGCGACCCGAACATCGCCAGGAACACGAGCGTGATCGCGCCGCTCGCGGCGCTGAAGCGCGGGTTCTCGAAGAAGTGCATGTCGAGCATCGGATGCTTCGAGTGCAGCTCCCACAACAGGAACGCGGCGAGGATGCTGAACCCGATGACGAAACCGGCGACGATCGGTGCCGAGGTCCAGCCCTTGCTGGGCGCCTCGATGACGGCCCACAAGATGGTGCCCAACGCGCCGATCGACAGCACCGCACCGAGCGGGTCGAGCGCGGAGTGTGAAGGGTCCTTCGACTCGGGGATCAGGAAGTAGCCGAGGATCAACCCGGCGATGACGATCGGCACGTTCACGATGAACACCGACCCCCACCAGAAGTGCTCGAGGAGGAGCCCTCCGGTGATGGGCCCGATGCCGACGCCGAGCGCGGACACGCCCGCCCAGATGCCGATGGCCTTGGCGCGCTCACGAGGGTTGGTGAACACGTTCGTGATGATCGACAGCGTTGCCGGCATGATGAACGCGGCGCCGATGCCCATGAGCGAGCGGGTGAAGATCAGCGTCGTCGCGGAGTCGGCCATCGCAGACATGAGCGATCCGAGGCCGAAGACGGCGAGGCCGATCGCGAGGAAGCGGTACCGACCGAATCGGTCGCCGAGGCTTCCCGCAGTCAGCAGAAGACCGGCGAAGACGAGGGTGTAGGAGTCGACGATCCACTGCAGCTGGCTGGCGGTCGCGCCGAGGCCGCCTTCGCTCGTCGGGTGGGCCATCGTCGGCAGAGCGACGTTGAGGATCGTGTTGTCGAGGACGATCACCACGAGGCTGATGCACAGGACGAGAAGCGTCAGCCACCTTCGGCGATAGACGGTGGCCGGGTCTCGAAGGGCTTCGCGCATAAGTCTTCTTTTGTATCCGGCACCGAATCGAAACGCAACCGTCTCGGAAATGAATTCGGTCACCCGCGTTCCGGGTACGGCGCGGGCATGACGCTTCCTGAGATCACCACCCGAGATGAATGGCTCAAGGCCCGCAAGAAGCTGTGGAAGCAGGAGAAGGAGCTGACCCACCGCCGCGACAAGATCAGCGCCGATCGGCGACGGCTGCCGATGGTGAAGATCGGGAAGGAGTACGTCTTCGAGGGTCCGAAGGGTCCGGCGACCTTGGTCGATCTGTTCGAGGACCACAGCCAGCTGATCGTCGGGCACTTCATGTTCGACCCCGAGTGGGACGAGGGCTGCCCGAGCTGTTCAGCAGGCGCGGACGAGATGTCCGACGGACACCTCATGCACTTGCACGCTCGGGACACGACGTTCGCGTACGTCTCGCGTGCGCCGATCGAGAGCATCGAGCGCTACAAGCTCATGAAGGCGTGGACCTTCCCCTGGTATTCGTCGTACGGCAGCGACTTCAACTACGACTTCCACGTCACGCTCGACCCGGCGATTGCGACGCCTGAGTACAACTACGTGCCGTTCGACATGACCGGCCAGGACGCGAAGTCGATGGAATTGCCGGGGAGAAGCCACTTCCTGCGGGTCGGCGATGACATCTTCCACACCTACTCGGTGTTCGCCCGCGGCCTCGAGTCGATCGGGGGCTCGTACTACCTCCTCGACGAGACGGCGCTCGGGCGCCAGGAGGAGTGGGAAGAGCCGAAGGGCCGTGCCGACAGCGCTCGGAGCGCGACCCCAGACTTCGCGAGCTGACGGTTCGGCCGCTGTCAAGCGGCTCTCAACCGGCCGTCAAGCGGTCCGGCGCATCGTGTCCCTCACCAGAAAGAGGACAGAGGAGACACGGCCATGACGACCGGACAGAAGACCCACCAGGCCCCTATCGAGATCGCCCCCGAGACCTACGTCATCCACGATCACAGCGGCGAGGGCGCTGCGCCCGTGATGGTTCCGCTGAACTCAGCGGTCATCAAGGCCGCGGAGCCGATCGTCGTCGACACGGGGATGCGTGAGAACCGTGACCAGTTCCTGAACGACGTGTTCAGCATCGTCGAGCCCGAGGACATCAAGTGGGTGTTCATCAGCCACGACGACGTCGACCACACCGGCAACCTCAACGCGCTGATGCAAGCCGCGCCGAACGCGACGGTCATCGTGAACTGGTTCATGTGGGAGCGGATGGGCGAGAGCCTCGAGGTGCCGCTCAACCGCCAGCGCTGGATCAGCGACGGAGAGTCGTTCACTGCGGGAGATCGCACGCTCTACGCGGTGCGTCCGCCGGTGTTCGACTCGCCGACCACCCGCGGCCTGTTCGACGCGAAGACGGGCTTCTATTCGGCGTCGGACAGCTTCGCCACCCCGATGCTCGATCTCGTCACCAACGTCGACCAGATCGACCCCGGCTTCTGGCACGACGGGATGGCGATGTTCCACCAGTACGTCAGCCCCTGGTACGAGCTGCTCGACGACGCCAAGTTCCAGACGACGGTGAACCGCATCGAGTCGCTCGGCATCACCAACATGGCCGGCTGCCACACGCCCCACGTCGGGCCGTCGCGCGTCGCGCAGGCGCTGCGTCAGATCCGGACGTTCGCGCAGGTGACCGTGCCCGCCGAGCCCGGGCAAGAGGTGCTCGATCAGATGCTCGGCGCCACTCCGCTCGCGGCGTGACCGACGCCAGCAGTCAGCGTTCGTCG
This sequence comes from uncultured Acidimicrobiales bacterium, assembly GCA_963802505.1. GTDB lineage: Bacteria > Actinomycetota > Acidimicrobiia > Acidimicrobiales > DATKAS01 > DATKAS01. Next base: position 1,298,471 of record CAWDJB010000002.1, read on the forward strand.
AGCAGCGCGAATTTGGGCGGGCGTCGCTCGACGAACGACACGACGCCCTCGGTCGCATCGGGGTGCGCGAGCGCGGCTTGCACATGGACGTCAGCACCGAAGATCGCATCGCGGAGCGGCAACGAGAGGTCGCCGTAGAGCTGCTGCTTCATCACGGCGAGCGATCGAGGCGAGACGTTCGCGGCGAGGTCGTCCACGTAAGCCCTCACCTCGTCGAGGAGTGCGTCGTCGGGCACGAGTCGGTCGACGAAGCCGATGCGATACGCCTCCTCTGCCGTGATCCGCCGTGCGCTCCACATCAGGTCGAGCGCGCGGTTGAGTCCGACGATGCGAGGGAGCAGCCAGCTCGTGCCGTGTTCGGCGACGAGGCCCCGCCGGGAGAATGCGGTCGTGAAGCTCGCGCTCGTCGCCGCGAAGCGGAGGTCACACATCATCGCGAGCACGAAGCCGCCGCCCGCTGCGACACCGTTGACCGCTGCGATGACGGGCTTCGGCACCCGCATGATGTGACTGAAGAGCGCGGGCAGCTCATCGGGATCCGCGGCGCGGCTGCTCGACGCAGCTGTGCCCGAGGCCGACTTCGCGAGATCACCGGTGTCGAGCCCCGCGCTGAACCCGCGGCCGTTGCCCGTGATCACGACCGCGATGACATTCGGGTCCGCGGCGGCTTCGTCCACGACGGATCGGATCTCTTCGACCATCCGGAACGTGAACGCGTTCAGCTTCTCGGGTCGGTCGAGAACGACCAGGCCCGCGGGTCCCTCGACGCGATACGTGACGTTCACGGCGCCCACGCTCGCGCTTCGTCACAACGTTCGCTAGTCCCCGAGGCGCTGCTCGATCGCGTCGAGCCGCCGGAGGACATCCTCCAGCCCGGGCTCGATCGCAGGTGCCGCCGGCGGTTGCGTCATCGCGTGCACGAAGCCCGAGAGGGCGCTCACCACGGCGCGGCGAGCATTGCGTGTGTCGACGCCCATCCGGTGCAGGACCTGTGCGCCCATCGTGTCTTCGGTCGCGAGCACACCGAGGAGGATGTGCTCACAGCCGATGTAGTTGTGGCCGAGCGACATCGCCTCCTTCGCGGTGAGCTCGAGCGCGCGCATCGCACCGGCCGCGTACCCCGGGTTGTCGACGGTCGCCGTGGTCTTCGGCGGCATCGACCCCATCAGCTCGGCGCGCAGGTCGGCCGGCTCGATGTCGAGCGACTCGAGCACCTTCAGCGCGAGGTTGCCCCCCTCGTCGACGATCCCCACGAGGAGATGGATCGTGTCGATGTGCTCGTTCGGGATCTGCTTCGCGATCTCCTGGCCGAGCTCGAGGACGTGCTGGGCCCGAGGGGTGAACCGGCCGTAGAGCCGCCCGTCGCGGGCGGCCTGGACGTGCTGCAGCGCGCTCTCGAGCGCCGCCTGGCAGATCGACGACACCGGGAGCTGGGCTTCGCGCACGGCATCGGCCAGAGCGTCGGGGAGGTACACGTTGATCTTGGGCATGGGGTCATGTTGGGGTTATAGAGGGGGTATGTCAAGCGGCGCCAGCGACGAGCCGGACGACCTCGGCTTCGACGCGCCGACGCGAGGGTCCGCGCCGCTCCTGGATGATCACCTCGTGCACCAGCGTGAGCGCCGCAACGACAGTGATGCGCGCACGGACTCTGGCAACTGCCGGTGTCGCCCCGAAACGTGTGAGGTGCCGCTGTGCATCCTTCGCCATGAGGCGCACCAGCGCCTCCACTCGTCGTTCGACCTCCGGCACTGGCGGCGCGATGCGATACAGCAGCCGATCGAGATCCGACTCGTTGATCGCAACGAGCACCCCGACGAGGCGCCGCGCCCACGCGGCGGGCGGCGGCTCGTCGCGTGCGAGCGCGGCGAGGTCCACGCGCAGGCACGCTTCGGCGTGGTCGAGGTGGCGGAGGTCGAGCGCCACGACGAGCGCGTCCTTGCTCGGGAAGTACTGATAGAGCGAGCCGATCGACACGCCAGCGGCCTCCGCCACGTGGTTGGTCGTCGTTGCCGCATAGCCGCGCTCGACGAAGAGGTGAGCAGCCGCGTCGAGGATGGCTTCGACAGTCCGCCGCGATCGGTCTTGAACTGGGAGCTTCCGGGCGGTCGCTCGCGTCGGCGAATGCGAGTTGCCAGATGTGAGCATTGCTCGCATTCTTGTCGGATGTCCTCGTTCACGCTCGGCTACGACGTGCTGAACACGGTGATCTGGCTCCCGACCGGCAGCCGGCGTCTCCGTCGCCAGTTCGTCAGCGAGTTGCCGGTGCAGCCGGGAGCCCGGGTGCTCGAGCTCGGGTGCGGTACCGGCCAGGTCACGGCCGAGCTCGCGGCGCGCGGCGCGAAGGTCGTCGCCGTCGATCGGTCCTCCACGATGCTCGATCGGGCCCGGCGCCGAGCTCCGACTGCCGAGTTCGTGAAGGGCGACGTGATCGACCGCGAGACCGAGGGCGGCTTCGACGTGGTCGTGCTCGCGTTCGTCTTGCACGAGCTCGACGATGCGGCGGCGCGAGTCGAGGTGCTGTCTCGCTCCCGCGACGGCCTCTCGATCGACGGCTGCGTCGGCATCCTCGACTGGTCGCTCCCGCGAGACGGATGGAGGCGGGACGTATGGCGCCGACTGATCGCGACGATCGAACCGAACGGCGCGTCTGACGTCCTCGCGGGCTGCTTGCCCGACGACGTCGAGCGGGCCGGGCTCGTGGTGATGCGCACTCGCGCCCTCGCCGGCCAGCGAGCATCGATGCTTCTCGCGGCGCGACGCTGACAGGGTGGCGCCATCGACCCCCGCGATCGCGGCGCTGGTGCGCGCCGGAATCGAGCACCGGGTTCATGCCTACGAGCACGACCCGGCCGTCGAGTCGTTCGGCGAAGAGGCGGCTGCGGCGATGGGCGTCGACGCGGGCCGCGTCTTCAAGACTCTGATCGCCTCGACGGGCGACGCGTTCGTGGTCGCGGTGGTGCCCGTGCCGGCGATGCTCGACCTGAAGGCGCTGGCGGGAGCAGTCGGCGCGAAGCGCGCGGAGATGGCTGAGCCCGCGGCGGCCGAGCGCGCGACCGGCTACCTAGTCGGAGCGATCAGCCCAATCGGTCAGAAGCGCGCGCTCGACACGGTCCTGGACGACTCGGCGCTCACTTGGGACACCGTGTTTTGCAGTGGAGGCCGCCGCGGGCTCGAGGTCGAGCTCGCCCCTGATGCCCTGCTGCAGGTCACCCGTGGACGGGCGGCCGCGATCGCCCGTTGGCGGTGATCAGCCTGGGCATCGGCCGGGCCGCGCACCGACCGTTTGCTCAGTCCAGAACGTTTCCGCAGGTCCCAGAGCGCTCAGTGAGCAAACGGTCCGACCAGCGCACAGCTGCGGAGGGACAGCGTCACGACCTGACAGGGCGAGAGCCGCGGATGAGGCGAGCGCCGATGTCGAGCGAGACGATGATGACCAGGAATCGCACGGCGACCGACTCGCCGCTTGTGACGACGATGACAACGGCGGCGATCACCAAGACGGCCGCGAGCACCAGGGCGAGGTTGCGATCCACCGCGTGAGTGTATGAGTGCGCAGTACGGTCGCCTCTGTGTCAGAAGCCGAGATGGTCAGCCTCGTGCAAGACGCGCTGGCGGCTCGGGGGATCGATGATCAGATCCTCGCGGCCGGCCAGTTCGAGCCCCGAGGGAGCACGGGCAGCATGTTCATCGGCGGTCTCATCGGCGGCACCGTCGGCGACGAGGTCGGCGGTGTCGGTGAGGCCATCGGCGTGGTCGGGGGCTCGATGATCGGCCGGCATGCACACGATGAGGCGTCCACGCTCCCCGCGCAGATGCTGGTGGGTGTCTCCGAGACGACCGTCTACGGGCTTGCCGCGCGGACTCGGCGCTCCGAGCCGACGGCCATCGTGTTCCAGCTGCCCCGCCACGAGCTCGAGGTGAAGGTGCATGCCCGCGTGAACGTGCGGGTGCTCGAGCTCATCGATACCGCAACCGGATCGCGCATCGAGCTCGAGGGCAACCGCATCCCGCTCACCCACTCGAAGGATGTGATCCACGACCTCATCGGCTAGCCGAACCAGCGGGGTATCGATAACTTCCTCGCGATGAGCGTCGTGCACACCGACGGGTACGGGGACGATCTGTTCACCGAACCCGACGGTGATGCCAACACCCTGGCGAACCTCGGGCCACTCGCGCGCCTCGCAGGCACCTGGGAAGGTCTGCGAGGCGACGATCGTCATCCGGTGCTCGGCGGTACCGAGCAGGTGGTGTTCATCGAGCGCTACCAGCTCGACCCGATCGACTTCCAGACGAACGGGCCACAGCTGTTCTACGGGCTCCGCTACCACACCCACATCAACGAGGTCGGGAAGCTCGAGACCTTCCACGACCAGGTGGGCTACTGGCTCTGGGAACCGGCTACGAACACCGTGGTGCACACGCTGACGATCCCGCGCGGCCAGGTCGTCGTGGCGGGAGGCTTTGCCGACCCCGACGCGAGCGAGTTCGAAGTCGCCGCCACGGTCGGGTCTCCCGTGTACGGAATCTCGGCGGTGCCGTTCATCGATCGGGGCTTTCGCACGCTGAGCTTCCGCATCAGAGTGACGACGCGTCCCGACGACAGCTGGTCGTACGACTCGACAGCGATCCTCGAGATGCCCGATCGCGCCGAGCCCTTCGAACACACCGACAACAACACCCTCACGAGAGTTGCTCCACCCGCGCTGAACCCTCTGGCCGTCGCATTGTCCCGAGATGAGAGCCTCGGCATCGGCGACCTCCGACACGAGATTGGGAACCTGCTGTGAACCATCTGCTGCGAGACCTCGCTCCCGTCACCGATCGCGCCTGGGAGGCCATCGACAACGAGGCAACGCGGTCGCTGAAGCACTATCTCGCCGCCCGTCGTCTGATCGACTTCGAAGGGCCTCACGGCTGGGAGCACTCGGCGGTCGATCTCGGGCGTGTGAGGCCGCTCGGAAAGGGTCCGATCGAAGGTGTGTCGGCGGTGCGACGCAGCGTGCTCCCACTCGTCGAGCTCCGCGCGCCGTTCTTCGTCGCACGCTCCGAGCTCGCGGCCGCCGACCGGGGGGCCGACGACGTCGATCTCGATCCGGTGATCGCCGCGGGCCGTGCCGCCGCGCTCGGGGAGGACGGACTCGTCTTCCACGGCTACGAGGCCGCTGACATCGCCGGCATCATCCCGTCGTCGCCACATCCTGCGGTGACGATCGGCGACGACTACGTCCGATATCCCGAGCACGTCGCCCGCGCGGTGGCGCTGCTGCGGGCCGCAGACATCGACGGGCCGTACGCGGTCGCCTTGGGCTCGCGCTGCTTCACCGGCGTCACCGAGACGACAGAGCACGGCGGCTATCCCGTGTTCCACCATCTGCGCGAGATCCTCGGCGGGCCGGTCGTCTGGGCGCCCGCGGTCGACGGCGCGGTGGTGCTGAGTCAGCGGGGCGGCGACTTCGAGATCACGATCGGCGAGGACTTCTCGATCGGGTACATGGGCGCCGACGGCGACGCGGTGCAGCTCTACATCGAGGAGACCGTGGCGTTTCGAGTGAACACACCCGAAGCCGCGGTGCACCTCGCTTATCCGGCGTCGGGCTCGGAGGGCCGCTCGAAGAGGGGCAAGTGACGCCCGTCTGACATCGCCTCCCACGTCAGCCGCACGGCCATCCCCGGCTGCACGTCCATGGGTGCGCACCCGACGACGTTCGTGACCATGCGAGCGCCCTCGGCGAGGTCGACGACCGCGACCGCGTACGGCTGGTCGTCGTCGAACGGCGACGGAGGCCGATGCTCGACGACCACCGCGTGCACGGTCGCGGCTCCTGATGCCTCGCGGTAGTCGAAGCGAGAGCCGAGGCATCGCGGGCACGCGACGCGCGGGAAGTGCACGGGTTGCTCGCAGTCGAGGCACCACTGCAGCACGAGCCGCTTATCTCGGGTGCCGTCCCAATACGGCCCGCTCGCGTCGCCCGGGCGAGGTTCGAGCCGAGTCACAGCGTGGCCTCCGTTCCGAGGACGATCGTCGACATCGCCGACAAGATGAAGCCGGCACCGTGCGCCACGGCGATCTCGGCTCCGTCGACCTGACGCTCGCCGCACTCACCGCGGAGCTGCTTCGTCGCCTCGGTGAGGAGGAACATCCCGAACATGCCGGGGTGGGTGTACGACAAGCCGCCGCCTTGTGTGTTCATCGGGATCGAGCCGCCTGGTCCCAGGTGGCCCTCGGCGGCGAAGGGTCCGCCCTCGCCCTTCTGGCAGAACCCGAGGTCTTCGAGATGCAGGAGCGACGTGATCGTGAAGCTGTCGTAGCCCTCGAGGACGTCGACGTCACCGGGGCTCACGCCTGCCATCCGGAACGCGTTCGGTCCGCTGATCGCACCGGCAGTCGTCGTGAGGTTCGGCATCTCCGCGATCGCCGAGGCGTGATCGTGCGCAGTCGCGGCACCGAGCACGTAGACGGGCGGCTTTCGAAGGCTCCTTGCCCGCTCGGCGCTCGTCATGACGAACGCGCCGGCGCCGTCGGTGACCAGGCAGCAGTCGAGCGTGTGGAGCGGAGCGACCTGATAGGGCGACGCGAGCACATCGTCGACGCTGATCGGCTCGCGGTATCGCGCCTGCGGATTCATCGTGGCCCACTCGCGTGTCTGGACCGCGATCGCCGCGAGCTGCTCCGCCGTCGTGCCGTACTCGAACATGTGGCGATTCGCCGCGAGCGCGTAAGGGGCGATCGGGGCGCGCAGTCCGTAGGGCGCCTCGAACTCGATGGCTGCATCGTTGCTGGCGCCACCGCCCGGCCTGCGAGGCCGACCGCCACCCTCGGCGCGCCGGCGGTCAGAGCGCGGCGTGCTCGCGTACACGCTCACGACCACCTCGCAGAGGCCGGCTGCGATCGCGGCTGCCGCGTGCTCCGCGTGCACCTCGAACGACGAGCCTCCCGTCATCGTCGATTCGGTCCAGCTTGGAGTGATGCGCAGGTACTCGGCCAGCGCCATCGACGACAGCGCGTGACAGACACCGTCCACATCGCCGATCGTCAGCCCGGCATCATCGAGGGCCGCCTTGATCACGGCGATCTCGAGGGCGCGGCCGTGCAGGTCGAGCTCGCCGGTGGGCGACGCGAGATCGGCGACGCCCACGATCGCAGCCTTTCCTCGCAACGAATCAGCCATCTCGCCCCCCTCGGATCGTCGCACGGTATTCGATTCGGATGGCGGTGCCGTCCGAGGGGTAGACCATGGGTCATGGCTGGCGTAGCGATCATCACCGAGGCATGCATCGACACCAAGGACCGTGCCTGTGTCGACGTCTGCCCTGTGCAGTGCATCTACGAGTTCGATCCCGCGAAGAACCAGCTGTTCTCAGAAGAGGAGGCAGGCAGCGGAGAGATCGAGAACACCCACACCCCGAACCCCGACTCGATCGCGATCTTCGTCGACACCATCCTCTACGTGAACACCGAGGAGTGCACCTCGTGCACCGCGTGCTACCAGCCCGATGTGTGCCCGGTCGGCGCCATCTACAGCGAAGAGAACGTGCCCGACGGAGCGACGAAGACGCACTACAACTCGACCGACCCCAACAAGGGGCACGATCACACGTTCTTCATCCAGCTGTCGCGGGACGTGTTCGCGGACTGAGAGCCCGCCTTCCGGTCGCTCGCTAGCCTGTCGGCCGGCGATGGATCTCGCCTGGTCGTTGTCGCGACCGAACCGCCTTCCCGGCTGACGGGTCCTGCCAGTCTCGAGCACGCAGCCAGCATCGGAACCAGGAGGGCAGGGGTGAGCGCTCGACGTCGTCCGATCGTCCTGGCCGTGATCGCGCTCGGCGCCATGCCCGGCGCCGCCGCCCGCTACGGGGTCTCGCGTCTCGTCGTGACGCATGCGGGGGACTTCCCGTGGGCGACGTTCGTCACGAACGTGTCCGGTGCGTTCGCGCTGGGCTTCCTGCTCCTCTTGCTGATCCAACGGTTTCCGCCCGAGCGGTACCTGCGCGCGTTCCTCGGTACCGGCTTCTTGGGCGCGTACACGACGTTCTCGACGTTCAGTGTCGAGACCGACCTGCTCATCAAGGACGGTCACACGCTGACCGCTGCCGTTTACGTCGTCGCCAGCGTCGTCGTGGGTCTCGGTGCTGCACTCTGTGGCATGTCCCTGACGCGGGCAGGAGCGCGTCCGCATCTGCGAGGAGACACTTCATGAAGCTGCAAGGCCAGAACAAGAGACTGACGATCTTCGTCGGCGAGTCCGATCAGGCGGGTCGTCACTCAGTCGCCACGGAGATCTTGCACCGCGCCCACAGTTCCGGTTTGGCGGGCGCTTCGATGTTCCGCGGCATCGAAGGGTACGGTGCGTCGAACCACATTCACACAACGCGCATCCTGTCCTTGTCCGAGGATCTTCCCATAGCGATCGTCATCGTCGATGCGGACGAGCGCATCCGGGCCTTCCTTCCGATGCTCGATGACCTGATCACCGAGGGTCTCGTGATCATCGATGACGTCGAGGTCGTGAAGTACGTGGGTCGGACGACCGACGACGCGTCGTGAGTATCACTACCTGGCCGTTCTTCTTGGCCGCAGCGGCCTCCGGTGGAGTTGCCCGCTATGTGCTCGATGTCTTCGTCCAGGATCGAGTCCGGGGCGACCTTCCCTGGGGCACGTGCGTGGTGAACCTGTCGGGCTCGTTCGTGCTCGGCCTGATCACGGGGCTCGCGCTGTATCACGGCCTGCACGAGGACGCGCGACTCGTGCTCGGCACCGGCTTCTGCGGCGCCTACACGACGTTCTCGACCTTCGCGTTCGAGACGCTGAGGCTCGCGGAAGGCGGGTCGTCGCGCCTCGCCATCCGCAACGTGGTCGTCAACACCGGCGGCGGGCTCGTGTTCGCTGGACTGGGGTTGGCGCTGGCCGCGCTCTGAGCAAGGCTGGCGCGATGAGTGAGCTCACGATGTCCAAGGCGACGCGCGAGGCCTTCCTGGCAGACGTGCACGTCGGCGTGTTCTGCGTGACCCGTCCGGCAGCAGCGCCGCTCGCCAGCCCCGTCTGGTACCTCTACGAGCCGGGCGGCGACGTTCGCGTGATCGTCGGCAAGGAGAGCCAGAAGGCCGAGCTCGTGCAGGCCGCCGGGGTGGCGTCGCTGTGCGCGCAAAGCGAGTCGATTCCCTATCGCTTCGTGACGGTCGAGGGTCCGGCGGTGCTCGAGGGCGGAGCCGGGGACATCCGGTTCGCGATCGCCGAGCGCTATCTCGGGTCGGAGCTCGCGAAGACGTACGTCGAGCAGACATCCGGGTTCGACGGCGTCGTGGCGCGGATCACGCCGGAACGCTGGCGGACCCAGGACTACTCGAGCTGGAACGGGTAGCGGAGTGCCCACGATCGGCCTCGTCGGTGTGGGCGCGATGGGTGCCCGTGTCGGTGGGGCGCTCGTCGCGGGCGGTGCCCGCGTCGTGTCCGTGCTGTCCGACCGAACCCCGGCGTCACGGGACCGAGCTCTCGGAGAGGGCATCACCGACGTCGCCGACCTCGGCGCCCTCGTCGCCGAGAGCCCGATCGTCCTGTCGATCGTGCCGCCCGGCGTCGCGTCCGCCGTCGCGGGCGAGGTCGTCGTCGCGGCGAAGGGCTCGACCGACACGAACACGGTCTTCGTCGATTGCAACGCGGTCTCACCGGGCCGTAGTCGCGAGATCGCCGGTGTCATCGCGACCGGCGGCATGACCTATGTCGACGGTGGCCTGATCGGCGCGCCCCCGGCCCCCAGTCGACCGACCGCGCTCTATCTCTCGGGCGAAGGCGGCGATGTGATCGCCGAGGTGCTACGCACCGACGAGCTGCGCGCGGAGTGGCTCGGCCCGCAGCCAGCAGCCGCGTCGGCGCTGAAGATGGCGTACGCCGCGTGGACGAAAGGTGTGAACGCGCTCGTGCTCTCGATCCGTGCGCTCGCACGCGCAGAAGGGGTCGAAGACGCGCTTGTTGCCGAATGGCAGCGGTCACAGCCCTCGGCGCTGGCCTCAGCGGACCGCGCACCGGCGACGGCGAGCAAGGCCTGGCGATGGGTCGCGGAGATGGAGGAGATCGGGGTGAGCCTCGACGACGCCGGCATCCCCGATGGCGCGTTCAGATCGGCCGCTGAGGTGTACCGCCGACTCCATCGGTACAAGGACGCGGACACGCCCCCAGGCCTCGACGAGATGATCGACTGCTTGCTCTACTTGCCGCCCATCACGCCCGGCACGTAGTTCGAGCAATGGAAGTGGATCATCTTCCATTCACCGTCGACCTTCTGCCACACCTCGGTCGACCGAGCGTCCTGGGCGACCTTCCCGAGCGCGCCGAAGTCGGCCTCGAAGTGCATGAGGTAGGTGACGAGCGCGGCGTCACCGATGACGTCGACTCTCTCGTCGCGGGGAACGCAGACGGCCTTCGCACCAGGCGGTGAGATCGCGGTGAGCATCTTCCACAGCTCGACGATGTGGTCGACGCCGTAGTAGTTGCTCTGGTTGAGGTTGTACCAGATCAGCCTGTCGGGCCCGGGGTACATGTGCGCTTCGAGGAAGGGGTGATGTCCGGTGGTGTTCGCTTCGACGAAGCCCTTGTGCAGCTCCATCACCGTCGCTTCGTCGTTGCGGGTCGCGGTATCGGTCATCGGGTTGCTTCCTCTCGCGGTCGGGCTTCGGCGAGCAGCTTGATCAGCTCGGGCTGCTGTTCGGGCATGTTCAGCATCATCAGCGCGATCTCGTCGATCCCGGTGGCGGCATAGCGAGCGAGAGCGTCGCCGAGATCGCCTGGCCGGGTGACGAGCGCGATCTGGTCGATCAGGTCGGGCGTCCACATCTTCATGACCGCGAACGCGCCGCCTTCCTTCTCGGCCGCCACCAGCGCGTCGGCATCGACGAGGCCGCGGGCGAGGTATCCGGCGGTCTCCTGCGGGAACGTGGACAACATCGGGGCGAGCGGCGCGCGGATCGTGTCGAGGTCGTCGCCGATCGCGGTGATGACGATCGCGGTGATCCGGAAGGTGCGGCGGTCGCGTCCCGCGGCCGCGAGCTCACGCTCGATCAATGAGACGGTGTCGCGCATGTACTCGAGCGATGCCCCCGCGCTGAGCGAGAGGCCGTCGCCGAGCTGCGCGGCGAGCTTGAGCATGTTGGGACGGATGGCCATGACATCGATCGGGGGAACGGGACCCAGCGGCATCATCCGGAAGCCGTCGAACGCGAACTCGGGATACGCGACCTTCATGTCCCGGCCGGCCATCGTCTCCCGGAGGCTCTGGACGAACGCGCGCGTCGCCCCGATCGGCTTGGGCACCTCGCGGCCGAGCTTCGCGACGAGGGTCGAGTCGCCCGTGCCGACCTGCACCCGCACGCGCCCCGGGGCGAGCTCGCTCATCGATCCGAGCTCCATCGCGAGCACTGCAGGGTGACGACTCACGGGGCTGAACCCGACCATCCCTATCTCGATGCGCTCCGTCGCGCGCAGGTACATCGCGCTCGGCACCATGGCGTCGTGAAAGCCAAGGTGCTCTGCCGTCCAGACACCGTCGAGACCGGCCGCCTCCGCGGCGAGGACAGCCGGGAACGTCGACTCGAGCCCACCGAAGCCCGAGAACGCGATGCTGATCCGCATGTGCCCCTCCCTGCCCGCGATGCAGTCAGATCATCCTGGTGAGGTGGCTTCCGGTCAACAGAGTCGTTCCGACCCGAGGACCAGCGCTGGCGTAGCGTCGATGACATGCACGTCGGGCTCTCACTCATCTTCCAGGGGTCGGCGACACGCACCGACCACCAGGTCTACGCGGACGAGCTGAAGCTCGCTCGCCTCGCCGAGCCACTCGGCTTCGATTCCATCTGGACGGTCGAGCACCACTTCACGAGCTACACGATGGTGCCCGATGCTCTCCAGTTCCTCACGTACATGGCGGGCTGCACCGACCACGTGCAGCTCGGCACGATGGTCGTGGTGCTGCCATGGCACGACCCCGTGCGCGTCGCCGAAGGGGTCTCCCTGCTCGACAACCTCTCGGGCGGCCGGGTCATCCTCGGAATCGGGCGCGGCCTGGGACGTGTCGAGTTCGGCGGCTTCGGCGTTGCAATGGACGAGTCGCGCGCCCGGTTCGTCGAGAGCGCGCGCCTCGTCCTCGAGGGGCTCGAGAAGGGCCGCGTGCACCACGAAGGCATCTACTACCAACAGGCTCCCCGCGACATCCGTCCGGCACCGTTCAAGTCGTTCCGCGATCGCACCTACGCGTCGGCAGTGAGCCCGGAGTCGGCGAAGATCATGGCCGACCTCGGTGTCGCGATCATGATCGTGCCGCAGAAGCCGTGGGATCAGGTGATGGCCGAGCTCGACGACTACCGCACGTCCTACCGCGAGGCGTGTGGTGCCGAGCCTCCGCCTCCTGCGAGTGCGGGGTGGGTGTTCTGCGATCCCGATGCCGGTCGTGCGCGAGAGCTCGGTGAGCAATACGTCGGTCGTTACTACGAGACGGTGATCGACCACTACGAGCTCACGAGCGACCACCTCGCGACCACGAAGGGCTACGAGTACTACGGGCGGCTGTCGGGCTACCTCGACAAGTACGGCACCTCACCGGCCGTCAAGGCCTTCACGGACCTGCACGTGATCGGCACGCCGAAGCAGTGCATCGACAAGATCGAAGACATTCGCCGCATGGTCGGCAACGACATGTTCATGGCCGTGTGCGCGTACGGCGACATGGGGCCCGACGAGTCAGAGCGCAACGTGCGGCTGTTCGCCTCCGACGTGATGCCCGCGGTCAAGCAGCTGGGCTGACGTCCACCTCGACCGCGATGCCGTCGTCGGCAGCCGATCGCGCGACGCGCAGCGTGTAGCGCCCGGGCCGCACGACCATTGCGTGCCGGGTGACGTCACGCACGGCGAAGCGCTCGAACGGGATGACGATCTCGACGGCATTCGCCTCGCCGGCCGCGATCTCGACACGCGCGAATCCGACGAGCCGCGGGGGGTCGGCCGAGTACACCTGCACGACGTCGGTGCCGGCGCGCTCGCCGGTGTTGCGCACCGTGGCTCGCACCGTGACGACGTCGTCGCCCGTCGCCGCCGAGGCGCCGTCCAGCGCGAAGGTCGTGTAGCTCAGGCCGAAGCCGAACGGGTATGCCGCGGCGTTTCCGTCGTGCGCGAGCTTCCACCAGCCGTGCCAGCGGTCGTAGACGAACCGATCGGCGTCTCGATCGAATGCCGGAAGATCGCCCTCCGTCTCGGGCACCGAGAACGGGAGACGGCCCGCCGCGTCGACCTCGCCGAACAGCACATCGGCGAGCGCGTGTCCGCCCTCCATGCCCGCATACCAAGACTGGACGATCGCGGGGACCTCGGTGTCCCACTCCGAGATCAAGACAGCGCTGCCGGCGACGATGGCGACCATCGTGCGCGGGTTCGCCGCGGCGACGGCATGGATGAGCGCGACTTGGTCGTCCGAGAGCCGCAACGACGTGCGGTCGCCACCGCGGGAGAACCCGCCCTCGTCACGGCGGGCACGCACGTGCTCCGGGGTCTCGACGGCGCGGCGGGTCTCGGTCTCGGCGTCGAACATCGCGACGAGGTCCGGGTCGTCCGTCTCCGGCATGAGGCTGCGCAGGTCCACGCCGGCGTCGCCGATGAACTCGCCTTCGTCGACGTGGGTGTACCCGACGACGACGAGCGCGACGTCTGAGTCGCGCGCCATCGCCGCGGCACGTGCGACATCGGCGCCATCGTCGTGGGCGACCTCGACACCGGGAAGCGCTGCCGTGATGCCGTCGAGCACCGTCACGACGTCGGGTGCCCACACGTCGCTCGACCCGCCGTCGCCGAGGTTCACGATCGAGGCGAGGCGCCCGATCACGACGACCTTCTCGAGCTCTGCGCGGGTGAGCGGGAGCATCGGCGAGCCCTCGACCGGCTCGTTGCGCAGCAGCACGAGCGACTTCGCGGCGGCCTCGCGCGCCAGGGCCCGGTGCTCGGGACGGGCGAGCACGTCACAATCGGGCCTCGGCCTCTGCAGCACGTCGTCGAATCGCAGCAACGTCGACAACACTCGTTCGATGCTGCGGTCGATCTGCTCCCACGTGACGTCCTCGCGCTTCAGTGCGTCGCGCATGCCCGCGGCCCGCACCATCCGGTAGGGCATCTCGACGTCGAGACCGGCGACCACAGACTTCGCAGCGTCGCGGATCCCGAAGATCCAGTCGCTGATCACGAACCCCTCGAAACCCCATTCCTCGCGCAGGACGCCGGTGAGCAGCGGCTCGTTGTCGCCGCAGAACGCGCCGTTGACGCTGTTATATGCGCTCATCACCACCGCGACGCCTTCGTCGACGATTCGCTTGAAGTGGGGCAGGTAGACCTCGTGCAACGCGACTTCGTCGAGCTCGATGTCGACGCGGAATCGTGCGTTCTCCATCGAGTTGCATGCGAAGTGCTTCACGCACGCCATCGCGTGCCGCTGGATTCCGCGCGTCAGTGCGGCCCCCATCTCACCGACGTGGTGGGGGTCTTCGCCGTAGGTCTCCTGCGCTCGGCCCCACGCGGGGTGGCGGAGGATGTTCACGCACACGCCGCCGTAGAGGTCGGCGCCGATGGCTCTGAGCTCGATCCCGATCACATCGCCGATGCGCTCTTCGAGGTCGACGTCCCACGTGGCGCCTCTCGCCATGCTGACCGGAAAGCAGGTCGCCCGATCGACCACCACACCACGTGGGCCGTCACTGAAGGCGAAGCCCGGCAGTCCGAGCCGCTCGACCCTGGCCGCGTAGAACGGGCTCTTGTGGTAGCCGCCACGACCCATGTACCCGAGGCCCGCCCAGAACGGCGCGTCGCCGTCGAGGCACCAGAGCTTCTCGTCCTCGGTCATGTCCGCCACGATCTTTCGGGCGGTCTCTCGGGCATCGGCGCTCATGGTCGTCATCGTTTCAGGGATGAGGCGGGAGCGATGAGGTGGTAGGGATGACGGCATGGAAGACGCCGAGATCATGAACTTCATCCAAGGCCTCGTCGAAGAAGAGCACACGCTGCGCAGTGGAGGCGAGGGAGTCGACAACGAGCGGCTCGACAGCATCGAGCGGATGCTCGATCAGTGCTGGGACCTGCTGCGCCAGCGTCGCGCTCATCGTGAGTTCGGCGAGGATCCCAACGACGCGTTGGCTCGTGAAGAGCGGACGGTCGAGGGCTATCAGCAGTAGCCCTCAGTCGGAGGCGCCCGTGATCCGCAGGTGCCGAAGCCGCCAGGTCGCCAGCGCGAGCATTGCCACCGTGAGCACGACGAGGCGCACGACGGCGCTCCAACCGCTCGGCACTCCCTGGCGGATGAGAAACGAGGCGTCGTCGCACAGTCCCGCGTACACCGAGCGGCCGAGCCACATCGGCGAAAGTTGCGCGATCCCCGACAGTGCCGCGCCGAGCAGGCGCTCGACCAAGAACACGATCGCGAGCGACCACACCGCGGCCCGCTTGGTCATGCAGCCGACCAATACGAACAGCGCGATGTACGCGGCGGAGCCGACGGCGGTCGCGAGCGCGAGGGGCGCCGCACTCGCCACGTTCTGACCCGCGAACGCTGAGAGCACCACGGCGGGAACAAGGGTCACGAGAGCGATGAGCCACCCACCGAACCAGCGGGCGAGCACGATCGTGCGGACAGGCACGGGCGTGAGCCACGTGAAGTGGAAGGTACCGGCCCGGATCTCGGCGCCCAGCACGGCGTCGCCGATCACGAGGCAGCCGATCGGGATCAGCAGCGCGAACAGTCCGACGTCGGCGATGTGCGGGAACACGTCCTCGGGCGGCGCGTCCGAGGTCAACGAGAGCAAGCCGAGGAGGACGGCAGCGACGCAGGGCAAGGCGAGCGTCCACCATCGCTTCGGGGGGATCGAAACTCGCAGCGTGTAACCGAGAGCGGCGGTGGCAGCGCTCACGTGACCAGCTCCCTGAACATGCTCTCGAGCGAGTCGTCGAGCGGGCGTACCTCGTCGAGCCGGGCGCCGAGCGATCGGGCGAGCTGCGGGAGCGCGATCGCCACGTCGCGAGCGCGGTTGGAGGCAACCACGAGGCTTGACGCGTCGATGCTGATGCTGCTCACCGCGTCGAGGTCGAGCAGCGCGGCCGCGAGCGCGCGCGGGGTTGGTGTGCGGACGAGGACACGGCGCGGTCGGTCGGCCATCGCATCGCGAATCGCGCGGTGGCCGCCGGCTGCGGCGAGGCGTCCGCGGACAAGCACGATCTGACGTTCCGCCAGCCGCTCGACTTCGTGCAGCACGTGTGAGCTCACGATCACGGTGCGGCCCTGCTGACCCAGCGAACGGAAAAGGGCGATGAGGTGGGCCCGCTGCACCGGGTCGGCGCCGTTCAAGGGCTCGTCGAGGACGAGCACCTGAGGGTCGGTGACCAGCGCCGCCGCGACCTTCGTGCGCTGGCGCATGCCCTTGCTGAACCCGCCGACCCGGCGATCCGCGACGTCGAGCAACCCGACGGTGTCGAGCGAGCGGGCGATCGCGTCGTCGTCCGCGACACCGTGCAGGTCGGCGACGTACTTCACGAGCTGGCGGGCCGTGAGCACTGGCGGCACGGCTTCGTCCTCCGGCACCAGGGCGACGGAGCGCTGGACCTCCCTGTCGCTGCGCGGATCGGAGCCGAGGAGGGTGACCGAGCCGGTGTTCGGGCTGATGAGGCCGGTCATCGCCCGCATGAGCGTCGTCTTGCCCGCGCCGTTCGGCCCGAGGAGACCGGTCACGCCGGGCCCGAACGAACAGCTCAGCTCGGAGAGGGCGACCTTCGGGCCGTACCACACCGAGACATCGCGCACCTCCAGAGTGGCGTCGTCCGCGAAGGCGGGATCATGCGCGTTCATGCGTCGGGTTGGCGGTAGCGGAGGAACAGGATCGTGAACGCGGCGACGAGCACGACGACGTAGACGATGACGGCGAGAAGACCGCCGTACTCGACGCCGCTGAGGGGGCCGTCGGGGTCGGTGTGCCCCAGGAAGATGAGGTCGCGGAGGTGCAACGGGACCGCAAGCAGGTTGAGGACCGCGATGACTCCCGAGCCGTTGCTGTTGCCGCCGTCGAGGATGATGCCGGTGACGACCGAGGGGACGAGTGCGAGGCCGAGGATCGCGACGCCCCCGACGACGCGACGACTGGTGAGCGACGACACCGCGACCCCGATCGCGCCGTAGTAGATCGCGAGCAGGAAGACCGAGAGTGGCACTTGCCAGAGCACCGCGGCGTTGTCCGTGAAGTAGTCGAGCGCGCCCTTGCTCACGAGCATCTGGCCGACGAAGAGCACCACCTGCGGCAGGAAGCTGAACGCGAACAAGATCGTGGTGATCGCTCCGACCTTCGCGAGCACGTAGTCCGAGCCGACGAGCGGTCGGGCGAAGATCAGCGGCAGGACGCGGTGCCTGCGGTCGGGGCAGACCACATCCGGAGCGGTCAGAGCCACGAACAGGAGCAGCGCGCTCGAGACACCGACGTACTCGCGGTAGGTGATGAAGCTGAAGTCCGCCCTCGGCGAGTCGCGCGTGACGTAGCCGATGCCCACGTTGATGATCGCGGGCACGGTCGCAATCGCGAGCAGCACCCAGGGAAAGACCTTCTGCCGCCAGGACCTGCGGATGCCGAGCGCGCGGCGGATCGAGGCCCGATAGAGCGCGAGAGCGCCCTCCCTCCGACCGCCGCGCGGGCCCTCGTAGGGTCGATACCCGCGGTCGTAGACAGCGCCGAGCGCGCCGGGGGCCGTGCTCATCGTTCCCCTGCAGTCCGCAGGAAGACCTCGTCGAGCGACGCGTGACGCGTCGACAGCGCGTGCAGCGGCAGCTGCAGGTCGGCGACGGTGTCGCGGACGGTGTCGAGCAGCGCGTCGGTGGACAGGCCGTCGCCGGCGACTTCGAGGGTCGCGTCTTCCAGCACCGAGGCGGCGAGGCCTCGCTGCGCCAGGGCACCCACGAGCTCGTCGTTCAGCCCGCCGACATCGACCCGGACCGTGCCGGCTCGCTCGAGCAGCTGCGTGGTGGGGCCGGACAGCACGAGCTTTCCGCCGTCGATCATCACGACGTGGTCGCAGACCGACTGCACGTCGTCGAGCAGATGGGTCGCGAGCACGACCGAGATGCCGAACTCACCGAG
This sequence comes from uncultured Acidimicrobiales bacterium, assembly GCA_963802505.1. Taxonomy (GTDB): domain Bacteria; phylum Actinomycetota; class Acidimicrobiia; order Acidimicrobiales; family DATKAS01; genus DATKAS01. Next base: position 1,316,615 of record CAWDJB010000002.1, read on the forward strand.
TCGCTTCACCAGGTCGAGCATCTCCTGCCGGCCGATGGGGTCGAGGCCCGCAGTCGGCTCGTCGAGGAGCACGAGCTCGGGATCGGCGACGAGCGCTTGCGCGAGCTTCGTGCGTTGCTTCATGCCCGTCGAGAAGCCCTCGATCGCGCGAAAGCGGGCTTCGTCGAGACCGACGAGGTCGAGCACATCGGAGGCGCGTTGACGCGCCGCTCGTGCGGGCAAGCCACTCATCTCGCCCAATGTCGACACGAGGTCGGCCGCGGTCTGATCGGGGGGAAGGCAGTCGTGCTCGGGCATGAACCCGAGACGGCTGCGGGCCGCGATCGGATCGGCCTGCACGTCCTGGCCGCGCACCTCGAGCCGGCCGTTCGTCGGAGCGATCAGGCCGAGCATCAGCCTGAACATCGTCGTCTTCCCGGCGCCGTTCGCGCCGACCAGGCCGACCGAACCGCGGGGAACGGTGACCGTGAGCCCGTCGAGCGCGGTCACGCTGCCGAACTTCTTCGTGAGCTCGGAAAGGGCAAACGCCGGGCTGCCGTCCATCGCACCCAGTGTTACCCGTACACCGCGGGGTTACGGTGCGGGCCATGGCTGACTCGCCCCGAGTGTGGTTCATGACCGGTTCGTCCCGTGGGTTTGGCTGGGTCTTCACGCAAGCGGCGCTCGATCGGGGGGATCTCGTCGTGGCGACAGCGAGGTCGCCCGAGGCGCTCGACCCGCTCGTGAAGGAGCACGGCGATCGCATCTTGGCGCTCGAGCTCGATGTCACCCGAAGGGATGCGGTCGAGGCCGCGGTGCAGACCGCGCTTGCACGTTTTGGCCGCATCGACATCGCCGTGAACAACGCCGGCTACGGATTGCGCGGTGCGGTGGAAGAGCTCACCGAAGAGGAAGCTCGTGCGCAGATGGAGGTCAACTTCTTCGGCGCGCTGTGGGTGACGCAGGCGGTGCTCGCCCCGATGCGCGAAGCCGGCTCTGGTCACATCGTCCAGGTGTCGAGCATGGGAGGCGTGGTCGCGTTTCCCGCCCTCGGGCTGTACCACGCGTCGAAGTGGGCGCTCGAGGGCATGACCGAGGCGCTCGCGCAAGAGGTCGCGCCGTTCGGGGTCAAGGTCACGATCATCGAGCCTGGCGGCTTCCGCACCGACTGGGGCGGGTCGAGCATGAAGTACGCGACGCACCTTCCGGCCTACGACTTCCTTCCCGGCCGCGCGGCGGGGGCACCGCGACGCACGTCGCCCGGTGACCCGGTCAAGGCGGCGGCCGCGCTCATGCAGATCGTCGACGACCCATCTCCTCCGCTGCGCGTGCTGCTCGGCGTCATGGCCTTTGACCTCGCGCAAGAGGCGTACCACCGACGCCTCGCCGAGTGGGACAGGACGAAGGTGCTCGCGCGCTCCACGGAGTGGAGCGACGCCTGAGCGCTAGTCCTGCAGGGTCGCCGACCAGACGAGGCCGTCGGGGCCTGCAGCAAGCGTCGCCGCCACGCTCGTCAACGCGTGTGCCGCGTCGTGCGGCGAGGTTGGGCCGAGCTCGACGGTCGCGTTGTCGCCGGAATCGTCGACGATCGACGTGCCGGTCGGCCACCCGAGGTCGAAGTCGTCGAGCGTCGTACCGGGCGGCAGCGTCACGTAGACCTGATACCGGCCGTCCCCCGACTCCTCCTCCATGTGGGCGATGTCCAGCAGGGGATCCGGTTGCTCGCCGACATCCTCGCGACAGGCGATGAAGACCTGCTCGTCGAGCTCGGTGCCCACGAGCGCGGTGAGCGCGGTGGCCAGGTCGGCCCGATCGCCGGTGAGCTCGTTCCAGTGCTCCGACACTCAGACGCCGAGCCCGCTGTCGGTGACGCAGGACCCCGTCATCTGGGTCGGGTCGGTGCCCGCAAACGGGCCGCACGGGTTGGGTGTCACCCATACGTGCAACATCGGCGCGGTCTGCACGTGCACGCCCGCCGGCTTGCACGCTCCGCTCACGAAGACCCCGCTCAGCGTTGACGTCGCCGGATCGAAGCACAGGTTGTTGTGGTCGTGCCAGAGGGTGAGGTTGCCCGCGATGTCGGGGACGTCGTCCATCGTCGATCCGTTCGGGAGGATGTACATCACCGTGATGAACTCGCGCGTCTTGTCGGGGTTCACGCGGTAGACGAGCGACTCGGGCTTGTCCGGATCGAGCACCTCGGTGTCGGACATGTAGTCACGGTTGACGAAGTGCTCGACGCCGGTGAAGCCGTCGCCGATGGACCGGTATCCGTTGGCCTCCGCCACCTTCACATCCGCGTACTGCAGGGTCGCGGTCTTCGTGCTGACGATCAGGTCGGCAGCCGCCTGCATCTGGTCGTCGGTCGGGTCGTGATCGAGCCGAGCGGGGACGTCCTGGTGATGTCCGTCAGCGCTGACTCCCGCAGCGTCAGCCTGCCCGTGCGCTGCATGATCGTCAGCGGCGACCGTGCCGTCGGCGTGCACGTGGCCGGCACCATGCGTGTGCTCCGCGGCCATCGCCGGCACGGCGACGAAGGTGATCGCGATCACACTCGCGATCACCCAGCCGGTTTCGAGCGTCGGCCGCCGAACCGGCTGGTACATGCTCAGCAGCGCGCCGGCGAGGGCCGTGGCTCCGAGCGCCGCCGCGATGACGTCTTGGGTGCCGACCTGCTCGACCTCGCGCAGCGAGTCGATGAGCGGAAGGCCCGTCGTGCGGGACAGGACCCACGCGCCGACGAACACCGCGTTGAGGACCACACCCGCCCACGCGACGGACCGCATCGGCCGCATCAGCGCGATGACACCCCACGCAGCTTGGGCCGCAGCCGTGAGCGCGAACAGCCGCACCAGGGTGGTCTCGCCTGCGTGGTTGCCCGCCGCTGTGGCATGCACCATGGCGGCAGCGATCGACGCGACCGCCGCGATCGCGAGCACAGAGCGGTCGATCCGCCTCGACTTCGCTTCCGTCATGCCTCCATTGTCGCGCCCGGATGTGAGCTAGCGGTGAGCGACCACGATGTTCGAGACCGTCGATGCCCGGAGCACCCCGTCGACCGTGAGAGGGCCCAGATGCCGCTCGGCGGCCTCGGCGAAGCGGACCCGTCCCGACTCCGTCAGGGCCGCCACATCAGGCCCGACCGGCGAGGCAGCCAGGCTGCGAGCGAAGCCGGTCGCGCCCCCGGCGAACTCCGCGTCGACCGTCCGCGCCGCTGCGTGCACGCTCGAGAACCCGGCCTCCTCGACGACCGCCCGCAGGTCGTCGAGCGACGAGAAGCCCCACGGGCCGTGCTCGTACCGGTCGGCCGCCTCGTGGCCGATCACCTCACGCACCGCCCGCGCAAGGCCGGCGAAGGGCGGCAGGTCCTCGATCGGGCCCCAGACCGAGAGCCCGATCCGCCCGCCCGGCCGCAGGGCGCGCCGCATCTCGGCGAGCGCGGCGGGTCGGTCGGGGAAGAACTGGAAGCCCTGCTGGCACACGATGACGTCGAACGATGCGCTGTCGACAGCGAGCGGGACCGCCGGGCTCTCGACGTACTCGACGATCGCTCCCGCGGGGGCGGGCTTGCTCGCGGCGATGGCGAGCATCGCGCTGCTGATGTCGGCACCGACGACGCGGCCTCCCCTGCCCAGTCGGACCGCTGCACGTCTCGCGACGGTGCCCGGACCACACGCGACGTCGAGCACGACCTCGCCGGGTGCGACGGCGACCTCGTCGAGGAGCACATCGGCCCACGGAACGAAGAGGCCAGCGACGAACACGTCCTCGTACACCTGCATCGCGTCGAGTGGAGCCTCGGCGAAGCGCCTGCTCCACTGCGCGGCTTCGTTCTCCACCGAGGCCGCAGCCTAGGTCGCGGCTCCGTTGCCGTCTCGGGGAAGGGCGACGAAGCAGCCGTCGACCTGCAGCAGCTGCTGCGTGTCGGGATCGAGGAACACCGGGTCGATGCTTGCGAGCACGAATCCGTCGTCTCGCATGCGCGGCACCGCCTCGTCGAACCGCATCGCGCCCTCGTAGAGGTCGACCAGCGAGAGCTCCATGATCACCATGACCGTCTGCTCGAGGGATTTGATCGCGCCATCGAGCACCTGTCCCTCGTAGCCCTGGCAGTCGAGCTTGATGCAGAGGCGATCTGATTCGGCGACCACTCCCGCGAGGGCGTCGTCGAGGGGCATGACGTCGACCGTCTCCTCACCTACGTACGCGCTCTTGGGCGCAGCGCTGCGATGGGCTTCGAGCATCGGCAGCAACGAGCTGCTCTGCGAGTTGGCCGCGATGTGGATCGGCGCGGTCCCCTTGGTCGCCCCGAGTGCCAGGTTGAAGACCTGCCATTGCGGATCCTTCGCTGCGGTCCTCGACAGCGCGCCGAACGCGGTCGTGAGCGGTTCGTAGGAGACGATCCGACCCTCCCACCCGGCCCAGCGCAGGTGCAGGGCGAACTGTCCCGTGTTCGCGCCGACGTCGAGCACGACATTCGCGCCGAGCTCCCGGATGCGGCGCACGTATGCGGCGCTCGGGTCCCCGCTCGCGTACGGAAGGGGATACCGGGTGACGTCGAAGCCGGTGCGGCGCACCAGCTGGCGCACCCTCGTGAGGACGGGGTGCATCGGGAGGCCTCGGCTACGCCGCGGTCCGCTCCAGGATGTGGACGCCGCAGGCGCTCGCGAGGCCGATCACATGGGCGAGGCCGAGCTGCGCGCCTTCGATCTGACGATCGCCGGCCTCACCACGAAGGTGGTGGCAGACCTCCCAGATGTTGGCGATGCCAGTCGCTGCGATGGGGTGACCCTTCGACTGCAATCCGCCCGACACGTTGACCGGCAGCCGGCCGTCGCGGAACGGTGCGCCCGATTCGAAGAAGTCGACAGCGCCGCCTTCGGGGCAGAGCATCAGGTTGTCGTAGTGCACGAGCTCGGCGGTGGCGAAGCAGTCGTGCAGCTCGACGAGGTCGAGGTCCTCGGGCCCCACGCCGGCCTGCTCGTACGCCTGCTTCGCGGCGTTGCGCGTGAGCGTGTTGACGTCGGGGAGGATCTGGCAGGCCTCTTGCCACGGGTCGCTCGTGAGCACCGACGCGCGGATCTTGATCGCGCGCTTCTGCTGTTCGGAGGAGAGGGTCTTCAGCTTCTCGCCGGTGACCACGACCGCGGCCGCGGCACCGTCGCAGTTCGCCGAGCACATCGGCCGGGTGTTCGGGTAGGCGATCATGATGTCGCCCATGATCTCCTCGAGGCTCATCTTCTTCGTGTAAGCCGCGAGCGGGTTGAGCGTCGAGTGACCGTGGTTCTTCTCGCTGATCTTCGCGAAGAGCTCGAAGCTGGTGCCGCCGTACTTGTGGCCGTACTCCATGCCGACCTGCGCGAACACACCGGGCATCGTCTCGGTGCCGATGCGTCCGTCGACGGTGGCGACCGCGCCGTAGCGGCCTTGCGGTGCGTACTCGGTCTTGTCCGACTTGGGGCGTCCGCCTGCGCCGAGCAGGCCCGCACCTGCGAGCTTCTCGACGCCGACCGCGAGGCCCATCTCGCACTCGCCGGCCTTGAGCGCCATGATCGTCGTGCGGAGCGCGGTGGCGCCCGTGGCGCACGCGTTCGAGACGTTGTAGACGGGGATGCCGGTCTGGCCGATCTGCTTCTGGAGGGCCTGGCCGATCGCGCCGCCTTGGCTCATCAGGTTGCCGGCAGCAAGCACGCCGATGTCCTTCATCGTCACGCCGCCGTCTTTCAGCGCGGCCTGCGCAGCCTCGGCGGCGAGGTCGACGGTGTCGAGGTCGGGATGCTTCCCGAACTTCGTCATCTTGATGCCGAGGATGTAGATGTCGTCGCTGGCCATGGCTATGCCTCCAGAGGCTCGAAGCCGAAGCCAATGGCCTCGGTGCCGTCATCATCCGTGCCCACCGTGTAGGTGGCAAGGCGCACTTTCATTCCGAGCGTCACGTGCTCGGGATCGGGCGGCGTGTTGATCACGTTGCCGCGCACGCTGGTTCCCCCACAGTCGACCACCGACGCCACGAACGGCACCTGGATGCCCGGCGCGGCCAGAGACACGATGGTGAAGGCCCTCACCTCGCCCTCGGTCGGGACGTCAACTGGCTTGAACTCGGTGCCGAAGCACGATGCGCACGCGTTGCGCCGGTCGAAGAACTTCGCTCCGCACGACGTGCACTCGCGGGCGACCAGGTGCGGCTGGTTGCCGAGCACCAGGTAATCGACGAGGGGAATCTGTCCTGACATGCCCCGATCATGCCTCCTGCGGCGGACTCGCCCCAAACGGGCTCAGAGCCAGGCGGCCACGAACAGCAGGGCGGCGCCGATGAGCAGTCCGGCACCAAGGCCCGCGGTCACGTCGAGAGGGTTGTGCGCTCCGACGTAGACCCGGCCGAGCAGCACGAGGAACGTGAGGAGCCAGGGCACCCAAAGCCAGGTCGCGGGGAGATCGAGCGACACGATGCAGCTGATCGCGGTCACCAGGATCACGTGACCCGACGGGAAGCTGGCGCCCGACTCGGGCACGTCGCCGCGCAGGATCGCCCCCGGTTCGCTGGTGCCGGGCCGCTGGCGGACCTTCAGGTAGGCAGCCATCTCTCGCCGCACGATCCGCTCGACCACGAGCTTGGCCAACGTGGCCACCACCACAGCAAGCGCCACGCCGAGGTCGTGCTTCCACAGCGCGAAGAGAGCGCCGGCGAGACAGCCGACGACGAGGTTGCCGAGCTGCATCGGCAGCCAGAGGACCCCGTACAGCCAGCCCGGCAGGCGGTTGATCGCCCGGAAGACGCGCATCTCGGCCGGGTGGATCACCGGGTAGCGGGCCCAGAAGATCGACAACGTCAGGACCACCGCGCCCGCGCCGGCGAGGAGGACCGACGCGAGGATCATGGTGTGACTGTCTACGCCAGAGGAGCCTCGGGAGTCTCGGCCGACCTGGCCGACTCGAGTGGTCGTACTCTTGCGCCATGACCATCGACGAGACCAGCGCACCGGTGCCCCCGACACCCCAACCGGCAACGCCGCCGTGGCGCGGCATCAACCACCTCGCGCTCGTCACCGACGACATGGACGCGACAGTGCGCTTCTACCACGGCACGCTCGGCGCTCGACTCGTCGCAACGATCGGCATGCCTGGCTTCAAGCACTACTTCTTCGAGTTCGGGCCGGAGTGCACGGTTGCGTTCTTCGAGTACACCGACACGAAGCACGAGCGGCTCGCCAAGCCGGCGGGCACTCCGCATCCCCTGGCGATCCAGTTCGACCATCTCTCGTTCAACGTGCCCGACGAAGAGGCGCTGCTCGATCTCCAGCGTCGGTTGAAGAGCGCCGGGTGTGAGGTCACCGACGTCGTCGACCACCAGATCATCCGGTCGATCTACTTCACGGATCCGAACGGCATCGCGCTTGAGGCGTCGTGGTGGGTGCTCGACGCGACCGGGCGTCCGGCCGACTACGGCGACAGTGCGCAGTTCGGCGATCCCGACCCGGTGCCGGCTGTCCGGGAGCTCGCCGAGACCGGCCAGCTCTCGTCAGTGCCCGAGACTCATCTCGTCTAGAGCCTCGTATAGAGAGAAGGGAGCTACACGCATGGCAGACAGCGTCTACAAGGTCATCGAGCTCGTCGGAACGAGCTCCGAGTCCTTCGAGGGGGCGGTCGCCGCAGCGGTGAAGCAGGCAGCATCGTCGTTGCGAGACCTACGCATCGCCGAGGTCGACGAGCTCGACGTGCAGATCGAGGACGGTGCGATCAAGGCCTACCGCGCGAAGGTGAAGATCTCGTTCAAGTACGAGGGCGGCTCATAGCCGAGAGGTGACGGGCCGGTCCGGTCCGGACGCTTTCCCACGAAGGACCACGTCTCGAGTCCTCGCGCGTCTTCGTTGTCTTTCGCGTCACTCTGCGCGCACAATCTCACAATCGATGAGTGGGAGTGAGGCTGATCATGGGTGACTTCGGAGTGATCATCGGGTGGGACAAGGTCGCGGTCGGTCGCGAGAAGCAAGCGATGACGGTGTGGGCCGACGCTCTCGCGTACTACGACAAGGCGAAGGCGAACGGCGAGATCGACGACTACGAGGTGATCGGGTTCCAGGGCGGCAGCGGGAGCATCGGGCTGCTCGGCGCGATCATCGCCCGTGCTGATGAGCAGCGGCTCGATCGCTTCACCGCATCGGACGAGTTCGGCCGCCAGATGCAACGGGCGTCGCTCGTCGTCGACCGCCTCCATGTGAACCGCTTCGTGGCCGGCGGCCAGATGCTCGAGGTCGCAGGCCGCTACTTCCAAGAGGTCGAAGCGCTGCTCGGCTGACGACTGCCGTCGTCGACATCCCGGGCGGGCACCGAGCAGGATGGCGCGCGTCCGACGGCAGAGGAGCGCGGCCGAGTGGTGAGTCCTGTTCTGGCCGTGTCGTTCGGAGGCTCGTTCCTGTGGGGAGCCGCTGCCGCATCGTCCTTGCTGATCGGGGCGGTGCTCGCGATGCAGCTCCACATCAGCGTGCGCGTGATCGGGCTGATCATGGGCTTTGGCGCCGGTGTGCTCATCAGCGCGGTCGCGTTCGACCTCGTCGAGGACTCCTACGACCTCGCGGGTGGTGGCCGCGCGGTCGGCCTCGGATTGATCGCGGGCTGCGCCACGTTCTCGGCCGGCAACTTCCTGATCTCGAGGATGGGTGGCTCACAGCGGAAGGACCCGACGGGTCCCGGTGGGGACGACGGCGAAGGCGCGCTCGGCATCGTGCTCGGAAGCGTCCTCGACGGCATCCCCGAGTCGATGGTCATCGGCCTCACCCTCGTCGGCGGCGCGTCGCTCGGGATCTCCTACCTGGCGGCAGTGTTCCTCTCGAACCTGCCCGAAGGGATCTCGTCGACACAGGGATTGCTGACCGCGGGCTGGTCCAGGCGTCGGCTCCTCGAGCTCTGGCTGCTCATCGTGTTCGTGTCCGCGCTCGCGTCGCTCGCCGGCTACGGCTTGCTCGATACGGCGTCGCCGGACACCGTCGCGTTCGTGCAGAGCTTCGCGGGAGGAGCGATCCTCACGATGCTCGCCGACACGATGATGCCCGAGGCGTACGAGCACGGCGGGCCTGTGGTCGGTGTCGTGACGACGCTCGGGTTCATCACTGCGTACTCGTTGCACGTGCTGGCGTAGGCGCCGGCACCGGCGATCCGATCGCCATCGTGAGCAAGCCGCCGAGCGCGACGCCGATCCCCGCGCCGCCGATCACATCGAGCGGGTTGTGCGCGCCGAGGTAGACGCGTGCGATGGCGTTGAGCGCCGCGATCAGGAAAGGGAGCCAGCGCCATCGTCCCGGCAGGTAGGGATAGAGCAGCGTCGCGACTCCCCACGAGATGATCGCGTGGCCCGAAACGAACGAAAGCGACTCGAGGGGGACGTCGCGGAAATGTCCGCATGACAGATCGAGATGGCAGATGGTGGTCGCCGGGCGCTCCCGTTCGACGAGGTTCTTCACGACTCCCTTCTCGATGAGGAGCTTCAACGGGATGAAGGCGAGCAACGCGATCGCCAAGCGGTAACGGCGGAACGCGAGCGCGCCCACGGCGACGACGAGCGGGACGAGCAGCAGCCCGGCGAGCTGGAAGACCCACATCGCCGGACGGAGCCAGTCGGGCAATCCGTTGATCCCATGGAAGATGGCCTGCTCCCACCCGGCCACTTTCCCGTTGCTGGCGATCACGCCCGAGACGATCGCCACCGCTGCGCCGCCGAGCAGGGCAGCGAGCGGCCACCCCTTCACTCGGTGCTCGTAGGTGATCGCTTCGCGCATCGACCGGGACGCTAGGTCTGGGACCGCGATCGTGCTTGCTGACGCGCGCGTCGACTCAGGGGCGCTCGCGGCCCGGTCGCGCGACGATGACTCATGAGGCACGGCGATGAGTGATCGATCCTTCGACCAGCAGCGCGCACTCGAGCTGCCGATGCCGGCGAACCTCGGGCGCAAGGCCTATGAGCGCGAGCTCCTCGCGCTGCAGGTCGAGCTCGTGCGCATGCAGCGATGGGCGCGCGACACCGGAGCGCGCGTCGCGCTGATCTTCGAGGGCCGCGACACCGCCGGAAAGGGAGGCACCATCCAACGCCTCACCGAGCACCTCAACCCTCGGTTCGCGCGACACGTCGCGCTCCCCGCGCCCTCAGACGTGCAGACCGGCCAGTGGTACTTCCAGCGGTACGTCGAGCAGCTTCCGACTCGTGGCGAGATCACCTTGTTCGACCGGTCTTGGTACAACCGGGCCGGCGTCGAGCGAGTCATGGGGTTCGCCAGCGCCGAGCAGGTCGGGCTCTTCTTCCGTCAAGTCGTGCCGTTCGAGGAGTTCCTCGTGAACGACGGCATCCACCTCATCAAGATCTGGCTCGAGGTGGGGCAAGAAGAGCAGCGGCGGAGGATGGAAGCGCGACGGGTGGACCCGTTGCGGCAGTGGAAGCTCAGCCCGATGGACGAGGCCGCACTCGACAGGTGGGACGAGTACACGAAGTCGATGGTCGAGATGTTCATGCTCACCGACGCGCGGCCGTCTCCGTGGTGGTTCGTCAACAACAACCGCAAGCGCGTGGGGCGCATCAACGTGGTCCAGCTCGTCCTCGACCAGATCCCGTACGAGGACAAGGACGCGACCGTTCTGCGGCGGCCGGACCCCGAGATCGTCAGACCCGTGCGCGAGATGCTCCCGGACCTCATGTCGTCCTGACCGCGTTGTGACAAGGTGCCCGCATGCGCTTCGGCATCAAGACCGCACCCCAGCACACGACCTGGGAGGACATGCTCGCCGTGTGGCGACGCGCCGACGAGATCGCCATCTTCGAGTCGGCGTGGAACTTCGACCACTTCTACCCGATCTTCTCCGACCCCACCGGCCCGTGCCTCGAGGCCTGGACGATGCTCGCCGCGATGGCGAACGCGACGCAGCGCATCCGTCTCGGAGTCATGGTGACCGGCAACATCTACCGCCATCCCGCGGTGCTCGCGAAGATGGCGGCGACGGTCGACGTCATCTCCAACGGCCGACTCGAGCTCGGCATCGGCGCCGGGTGGAATCAGCAGGAGTGCGACGCGTACGGCATCGATCTGCCCCCGCTTCGCGAGCGGTTCGACATGTTCGACGAGGCGTGCGAGGTGCTCATCAAGCTGCTGTCCGACACGACATCCGACTTCGAGGGGCACTACTACCAGCTCACCGACGCGCGCTGTGAGCCGAAGCCGGTGCAGCGCCCTCATCCTCCGATCTGCATCGGCGGCGGGGGCGAACGGCGCACGCTGCGTGCGGTGGCGAAGTACGCGCAGCACTGGAACGTGCCCAGCGGCGACGTCGCGTCGTTCCAGCGCAAGCGCGCTGTTCTGGGTGAGCACTGCGCCGCGATCGGACGTGACGTATCGACGATCACGACCTCCACGCACCTCCGCTACGACCCGAAGCAAGACCTCAAGGAGTTCGTCGAGGACGCGATGGCGTGGGACGAAGGCGGCCTCGATCTGGCCATCGTCTACCTCCCGCCGCCACATGGTCCCGAGGCGGTCGAGGCGGTGGCGAGCGCAATCGAGGCGATCGCCTGATGGCCGCGGGCGTCGCTGCCGCGCTCGAGGCGGCCCGCGACGCGGGGCCACTCATCCTCGAGCGAGCCGATGCCGCTGAGCAACGGGGCTGCCTCGATGACGACGTCGTCGAAGCGCTGCGCACTGGCGGCTTGTTCGGCGCTCTCGTTCCGAGTGACTTCGGCGGGCTCGACCTGACGATCCCCGACGTGACCGAGGTGGTGCGCACCCTGTCGACGTACGACGCGTCAGTGGGGTGGACCTACGCGATCACGTCGGGCGCGCCCCTCGCCGGCCGCATGCTGTCGCGCTCGGCGTTCGAGGACATGTTCCGTGACTCGCACCCGCTGATGTCGGGATCGCTCAACCCGACGACCGGGAAGGCGGTGCCCGTCGAGGGCGGCTTCCGGTTCAGCGGCACCGCGATGTTCGCCAGCGGGTGCCGGCACGCCTCCTGGCTCATGGTCGGCGCCTGGGTGCAGCGTGACGGCGAGCCGTCGTTCACCGATCGCGGTCCCGAGTTCGTCGCTGGAGTCATGCCCATGGATCGCGTGCGCATCAACGACACGTGGTCGGTGACTGGCATGCGCGCGACGGGAAGCAACGACTGCACGATCGAAGACGTCTTCGTCTCCGACGACTTCGTCTTCCCCTGGGTCGACGCCGCTCCCCGCTTCGAGACCGGGACGTTCGGGCGGATCCCTTTGCTCATCCAGTTCGGCCCCGGTCTCGCCGCGACCGCGGTCGGCGCGGCCCGTGGCGCCCAGCAGCGGTTCGTCGAGCTCGCGACAGCGAAGCGGCCGGTCGGCGCGATCACGACGCTCGCCGACCGCGCCTACGGACAGATGGCCGCCGGCGAGGCCGAGGGCTTGATCCTCGCCGCTGAGGACACCCTCGCCGCGGCCGCGGCAGAGGCGTGGCGGCGAGGCGAACGCGGTGAGCCGTTCGACAGGGCGACGCGCGTCGCGTTCCGAATGCGGCTCGTGACCGCGGTGCGGCTCGCCGGCCGCGCGATCGACCTTCTCCACGACGCGGCGGGCATGAGCGCGATCGCCGTGCCTTCGCCGCTCGAGCGCGCGTGGCGAGACGTCCACGCAGCCTCTCAACACATCCTTCTCGGAGTCGGGCGCATCGAGGTCGCAGGTCGCGCACTCCTGGGGCTCGACCCCGGTTTCGTCATCTGACCGACCTACCCTCGGTCATGTGCGGTTCGTGCCGGCGCTGCTCGTCGTTGTCCTCGGCGCGTGCGCAGGTGCCGACGCATCGATCCCTGATGTCCCTCCGGCGATCGCCTCCGCGCCAGCAAGCGTCGCTGATGCCGGCCCGTTGCCGCTCACGCCACTGACGCCGACCGATCCGAACCGGATCCCGCCCGATCAGCAGGCCGCGATCGCGTCGCTCGCCGAGGTCGCTTCGCCGCTGTTCCCATCCGGCGGGAACGGTCACGGCCACAACCACACCGGCCGCGAGCCGATCACGGCGTTGCCCGCTGCCGAGCAGCGCGAGCTCGATCGCCAGTGGAAGACGGCGGTCTCGGCGGCCGCCCGGCTCGACACGGCTGCGAAGGCGAATGCCGCCGGCTACTTCATCGCCTCGACGAACGCGCCCGGCGTCGGCGTCCATTTCGTGAACTGGGAGCTCATCGACAAGCCGTTCGATCCGGCTGCTCCCTCGATGCTGCTCTTCGACATGAGCGGCGCCGTCCCAGTGCTCGCCGGCTTCTCGTACTGGTTGCTCTCGGACGAGGCGCCCGCGGGGTTCGCGGGCGCGAACGATCACTGGCACCAGCACTCCGGACTCTGCATCGTCAACGGGTGGGTCGATCGAGAGGTGGTCGAGGGGCCGAGTCTCTGCGGAGGCAGCTATCTCGGCGGGAGCGATCTCTGGATGTTGCACGCATGGGTCGCGCCGGGCTTCGCGAACCGCTGGGGTGACTTCGCGGGCACGAACCCATTGCTCTGCCCGCCGGTCGCGAGCTCGCCCGACATCGCTCGGTGCCCGAGCGCACCCGCGCTGGGATGAGGCACAGTTTGCGCATGAACACCTTCAGCTCGTTCGACGGCACGACGATCGCGTTCGACGACCTGGGAGAGGGCCCCCCGGTCGTGATGCTGCACGGCTTCGCCGCTGACGCGCACGCGAACTGGCATCAGCCCAAGGTGGTCGAGACCGTGGTGGCCACTGGGCGCCGTGTGATCACTCCCGACGCTCGCGGGCACGGCCGATCGGGCAAACCTCACGACATCGACGCCTACAAGAACCAGGCGATGCCCCGCGATGTCAGTGCTCTGCTCGACCACCTCGGTCTCGACGAGGTGGATCTCGTGGGCTACTCGATGGGAGCGCGCATCACCGCCCAAGTCGCGATGCGCGAGCCCCGCGTGCGATCGATCGTGCTCGGCGGCGTGGGCGTGGGCGTGGTGCAGGGTCGAGGCCCGGCCGGCGCCGAGGGGATCGCCGCCGCACTCACCGCGCCCGACGCGTCGTCGATCGCGGATGCGACAGCGCGCGGGTTCCGTCGGTTCGCGGAGTCGACGGGTGCCGATCGAGAAGCCCTCGCGGCGGTGATGCGGGCCGGGATGGGAGAGGGGACGCAGTCGATCGACGCCCTGTCGATCCCCGCGCTCGTGATCTGCGGCGACAAGGACGAGCTAGTCGGGCCGCCCCAGGCCCTGGCCGACCTTCTCTCGAGCGCCGAGCTCGTCATCGTGAACGGCGATCACCTCACGGCGGTCGGCGATCCGAGGTTCCGCAACGCGATCGCCGACTTCCTCAGCCGCGTCGCCCGTTAGGAACGCGTCAGTATCGGTGTGACCTGCTTCTCGCTCGCCTGCCGGCGGGCGAGATTGTGTGGGTGGATCGAAAGGACGACGCGAACGAGGCCTCGCGGCTGTGGGCCGCGCTCGGGTCGATGGCCGTCGTGGCGATCGCAGGGGTGCTCGTTCCGCTCCGGTCCACGATCGACAACACGAACGTCGCGCTCGTGCTCGTGCTCGTCATCGTCGCTGCGGCGAGCTTCGGGGGCCGCGTCGCGGGGGTGACCACATCGGTCGTCGCCGCTCTCAGCTTCAACTTCTTCCACACCCAGCCGTACTACTCGCTCCGCATCTCGGACCGCTTCGACATCATCACGACGGTCCTGCTCGTCGTGGTCGGGCTCGCCGTCGGCGAGATCGCGGTGCTCTCCCACCGGCACGAGGTCGTCGCGGACGAGCACGCGACCGGCGCGCGGCATCTCGAACGGGTTGCCGCGCTGGTTGCGCGCGGCGCGGACGAAGACGAGGTCTGGGACGCGGTGCGCACGGGCCTGATCGCGGAGATGGGGCTCGCGTCGTGTCGCTTCGACCCGGGGATGGGGCTGAGCCACCTGCCGCGCATCGAGCGCGACGGACGCTTGGTCGAAGGCGAGAAGTACTTCACGGGCGGAGGGTTCGCGCTCCCGACTGAGGGCGTCGAGATCCTCGTCGAGCGCAACGGCGCGACCCTCGGACGGCTCGTGCTCGAGCCGGCGGGGCGCCGTGCGGTGTCGCGTGATCAGCGGCGGGTCGCGGTCGCGTTGGCGGACCAGCTCGCCGTCGTGGTCGGGACGCGGGAGGCGCTGCACCCGCTGGGCTGAGTTGACCCACCATCTGCTGATAGGTATACCTAACTCTCATGGTGAGGACAGGTGACCTGAAGCGGATAGGCGTGCTGGCGATTGCGACGACGGTGTTGGCGCTGACCGCCTGCGGTGACGACGGTGGCTCCGGATCGGGCGAGGCGGCCGGCGGCGACGGCGCAGGCTCGGTCGCCCTGACCATGACCGAGGCGGGCTGCGACCCGGTGTCGCTGTCGGCGCCCGCAGGCAGTGTCGAGTTCGCGGTGACCAACGAATCGGGCCTCAAGGGCGAGTTCGAGGTGATCTCGTCGGCGCCCGAGATCTTGACCGAGGAGTTTCTCGAAGACGGCGCGAGCGGCACCTTCACCGTCAGCTTGCAGCCGGGCCAGTACCAAGTGATCTGCGGCGCGCCGTCCAACACCCGGGCCGACCTCGTGGTCACAGGCGAGGGGGAGGCCGCGCCGTCGTTGCAGGTCGACCAGGCCGATCTCGACGCCGCGGTCACCGACTATCAGGCCTACGTGCTGGCTCAGACCGAAGCGCTCGCCACGAACACCAAGAAGTTCACCGACGCGGTTCGCGCCGGCGACCTCGACACGGCGAAGCAGCTCTATGCCGAGGTGCGGGTGCCGTGGGAGCAGATCGAGCCTGTCGCCGAGCTCTTCCCCGACTCTGACGGCGTGATCGACAGCCGTGCCGACGACTTTCCCGAGGCCGAGGCCGACCCTGACTTCACCGGCTTTCACGCGCTCGAGTACGGCCTGTTCGCCGGAGGCGACGTCGACATGGCCGCGCTCGCCGACCGTCTCGACACCGACATCCAGTCGCTCATCGGCGAGGTCGAGGTCGTCGAGATCCAGCCGCAGGTCATGACGAACGGCGCGGCGGCACTGATCGAGGAAGCGGCGCAGACGAAGATCACCGGAGAAGAGGAGCGGTACTCCGGCACCGACCTCGTCACGCTGCAGGCGAACGTCGACGGCGCGAACAAGGTCTTCGTCCTCGTGTCGCCGCTGCTCGCATCCGTCGACAAGCAGCTCGACGACGATCTCACGGCGCAGTTCGCGAAGGTGCAGGCCCTCCTCGAGACCTACCGCACGGCCGACGGGTTCGAGCCCTACAACGCGGTGAGCGAAGCCGACCGAGCCAAGCTCAAGACGTCGATGGCCGAGCTGAGCGAGCTGCTGAGCCAGGTCTCGGGCTCGCTCGGCCTCCAAGTGAACGAGTAGCCGTTGCCCACGTCGCCGGGGTTCTCGCGTCGTCGCCTCCTGGGTGGCGCGGCCGCGGCGACCGCGGGAGTCGTCGCGGGTCCCGCGCTTCTCTCCGCCTGTGGCGACGACGCGGACGCCGACGCCCAGGCGACTCCCGGCGCGACGCGGATCCCGTTCGAAGGTCGCCACCAAGCGGGAATCACCGCACCGTCGCAGCGTCACGCGATCGTCGCCGCATTCGACACCACTGCGGCCGATCGGGCCGAGCTCGTCGACGTGTTCCGGTCTGCGACCGCCGAGACCCGGTCTCTCATGTCCGGAGAGGTGGCCGAAGCGCGCAGCAAGCTCCTGCCACCCGTCGACAACCTGATCGTCGGTGTCGAGCCTCCGCCCGACGACTTGACGATCACCTACGCCGTCGGGGCCTCCCTGTTCGACGACCGGTACGGGCTCGCTCGTCGAAAGCCCACGCAGCTCGAGAACATGCCGGCGTTCCCGAACGACGAGCCTCATGCCGACCAGAGCCACGGTGACCTGCTCGTGCAGGTGTGCTCCGCGACGCCCGAGGGATGCAACCACGCGCTGCGACGCGTCATGCGGGTCACCCGCGACGCGCTCACGTTGCGATGGATGCTGCCGGGCTTCCAGGAGCCGAACACGCTGGGCACCGGCCGCGCCTCGCAGCGGAACCTCATGGGGTTCAAGGACGGCACCGCGAACCTCGATTCGGGTGACGAGTCCACGACGAGCGAGCTCGTGTGGGTGAGCGCGAGCGACGACGAACCATCGTGGGCGGTCGACGGCACCTACATGGTCGCCCGACGCATTCGCATGCGCGTCGAGTTCTGGGACCGCACCGCCTTGCACACGCAAGAGGCGATCATCGGACGTCTCAAGGACACCGGCGCTCCGCTCGACGGGGTCTACGAGACCGATGTGCCCGCCTACGCGTCCGACCCGGACGGATCGAGCACGCCGCTCACCGCGCACATCCGGCTCGCGAACCCGCGCGTCGCGGAGACCGAGAAGAACCGCATCCTTCGTCGCGGCTTCAACTTCTCCCAGGGGTTCACGCCCGACGGGCAGCTCGACCAAGGGCTGCTGTTCGTGTGCTTCCAGCGCAGCCTCGCCGATGGCTTTCTCGCGGTGCAGGGCCGGCTGAACGGCGAGGCACTCGAGGAGTACATCAGGCCGGTCGGTGGCGGCTTCTACTTCGCGCTTCCGGGTGTCAGCAGCGCGGTCGGATACCTCGGCGAGGGCCTGCTCTCGTAGCGTCACGGTGACGTCCGATTCCCGCCAGCCAGGTGGGACGGCACGTGCGACGATCAGCGTGTGAGCGCGAGCCCCCCGATGATCGACACGGACTTCGAGCGTTGCTATCGGGCGGTGCAGAGCCGCGACGCCCGGTTCGATGGTTGGTTCTTCACCGCGGTCACGTCGACGGGCATCTACTGCCGCCCGAGCTGCCCGGCGATGACGCCGAAGGCCGTCAACGTCCGCTTCTACCCCACGGCGGCCGCGGCCCAGGCAGCCGGGTTCCGCGCGTGCCGGCGTTGCCGGCCCGACGCCACCCCCGGCTCGCCGGAATGGAACGTGCGCGCCGACCTCGTCGGTCGCGCGATGCGCCTCATCGCAGACGGCGTGGTCGATACCGGGGGAGTCGCGGAGCTCTCTCGCCGGCTCGGCTACAGCGAGCGGCATCTCAATCGGCAGCTGACTGCGGAGGTCGGTGCGGGGCCGATCGCGCTCGCGCGGGCACAACGCGCTCAGAGCGCGCGCGTGCTCATCGAGACGACCGAGCTGCCCTTCGCGCGCGTGGCATTCGCTGCCGGCTTCTCGAGCATCCGCCAGTTCAACGACACGATCCGACAGATCTTCGCGACGACACCCAGCGACATGCGCACCGCTCGCAAGGGCCGTGACCTCGCTCCGCCGGGCGTCATCGTCCTTCGGCTGCCGTGTCGGGCTCCGTTCGACGGCGACGCGGTGGTCGAGTTCCTCGCCGCGCGCGCAGTGCCCGGCATCGAAGAGGTGGTGGGCACGACCTACCGGCGCACGCTGCGGCTGGCCCACGGTGCGGGCGTGGCCGAGCTGACCCCGCAGCCCGACCACGTTCGCGCCGTGCTCCGGCTCGACGATCTCCGCGACCTCACCACGGCAGTGCAGCGGTGCCGGCGAGTGTTCGACCTCGATGCCGACCCGCAGGCCGTGGCCGAGCAGCTCGGCGCCGATCGCATCCTCGGTCGCCTCGTCGCGAAGACGCCGGGGCTGCGGTTGCCGGGAACCGTCGATGGCTTCGAGCTCGCGACGCGCGCCGTGCTCGGGCAGCAGGTCTCGCTTGCGGCCGCGCGCACGCTGGCCGCTCGGCTCGTCGCCTCCCACGGCGCGCCGCTGGCGACCCCCGACGGCGGCCTCACCCACCTGTTTCCGCAGGCCGAGGCCATCGTGAGCTCGCCCCCGGAAGCACTCGGGATGCCGGGCGCGCGAAGGGCGGTGCTCACCGCGCTCGCGACCGCGGTCAGCAACGACGAGGTCGTCGTGGATGCCGGCGCCGACCGTGCCGCCACGACCGCCGGCCTGCTCGACATCCGCGGTGTCGGCCCGTGGACGGCGTCCTACATCGCGATGCGTGGCCTCGGTGATCCCGACGTGTTCCTTCCGACGGACCTCGGTGTGCGCAACGCGCTCGAACGCATGGATCTGCCGACGTCGGCGAAGGACGTCGCCGAGCTCGCGGAGTGCTGGCGCCCGTGGCGCTCCTACGCCGTCATGCACCTTTGGAGGTCGCTGTGATGAAGACGGCAAGCACCGCGACGATGGCGACGCCATGCGGTCCGTTCACGATCGTGATGGTCGACGACGCCGTCATCGCGAGCGGCTGGACGACGAGCACCAACGAGCTCATGGAGACGGTGTCTTCGTCGCTGCGCCCGACGACGATCACGAGTCTCCGCGACGTCGGAGAGGTGAGCCGCGCCGTTACCCGGTACTTCGACGGCGACCTCCTCGCAATCGACGCCATCGAAGTGGAGCAGCACTCAGGCCCCTTCATCGAGCACGCGTGGGAGGTGCTACGCACCATCCCGGCCGGCTCGCCCATCAGCTACGCGGAGTTCGCGGCCAAGGTCGGCCGCCCCTGACGCGGTCCGCGCCGCGGCGAACGCGTGCGCCTTCAACGCCTCCGCGCTGTTCGTGCCGTGCCACCGCATCGTGCGAACCGGCGGAGCTCTCGGTGGCTTCCGCTGGGGGCTGCCGGTGAAGCGCCAGCTGCTCGACCACGAGGCCGGAACCGCAACTCTCACGAGTCTCTGACGCGGTTCTCAGCGAATTCTCAGAAATCCCCGCCATGCTGGGGCCGTGAGCCTCACGGCGCCCTCGGCGCCTCGCGTCCTCGTCACCGACGACGAGGACAACATCCGCTTCTTGCTCGACGCCGCCCTCCGTCATTTCGGGTTCGATGTCGTCCTGGCCGCGAACGGCCGGGAAGCGCTCGGCGCCGTCGCCGACGACAAGCCCGACCTCATCGTCCTCGACGTGATGCTCCCCGACCTCGACGGCTTCGAGGTGTGCCGGCGCCTCCGTGCCGACGGGGTGCGGGTACCGGTGCTGTTCCTCACGGCCCGCGACGGCACCGAGGAGAAGGTGCGAGGGCTCACGCTCGGCGGCGACGACTACGTCACCAAGCCCTTCAGCCTCGAAGAGGTCGTGGCGAGGGTCCGCGCGATCCTGCGCCGTGCGAACGGTGAGGCGCCCTCGTCGGTGTTGCGGTTCGGCGACCTCGAGATGGACGAGGACGCCCATGTCGTCAGGCGAGCCGGCACGGCGGTCGACCTGTCGCCCACGGAGTACAAGCTGCTGCGGTATCTCCTGATCAACGCGGGGCGAGTGGTGACGAGGGCTCAGATCCTCGATCATGTGTGGGAATACGACTTCGGTGGCGAGGCCACCGTCGTGGAGACCTACGTGAGCTACCTCCGCAAGAAGCTCGACCCGCTGGGCGACCCGTTGATCAAGACGGTCCGCGGCGTCGGCTACGCGCTTCGACAGGACTGACATGTCGCTGCGGCATCGACTCGTCGCGGCCCTCGTTTTGATCGGGGCAACGCTCGTCGTCGCCGGTGTCGTCGTCGCGGGCCTGATTCGGGGCGCGCTCATCGACCAAGTCGATCGCCAGCTCGAGCGCACCACACCCCCGCTCGGTGTCTTCATCGGCGCGTTCGAACCGGGCGCGCCGATCGGTGTGCGCCCGAGCGCGAACCCCGACGATCGCTTCACCGAGGTGTACGTCGCGGTCGCGTCGCCGGAGGGCGTGCGGGTGTTCGGGCCGACGGTGGGTTCCGAGCCGCCACCCGACCTCAGCGACGTGCTGCCTCCCGACGGAGCCCTCGTCGACCCGAGTCCCCGGTTCGCGACGGTCGGTGCGGTCGGCGGTGGTCCGCAATACCGCGTGCTCATCGAGGGAGTGCCGAACGGCGGTGCGATCGCGTTCGCTCAATCGCTGCACGCGACCGAGAACACGTTCCGGCAGATCGTCACGGTCGAGGTCATCGCGTTCCTCACCGTCCTGCTCACCCTCTGCATGATGGCCTGGTGGCTGCTCCATCACGGGGTGCGGCCCATCGAGAAGATGGCCAGGACCGCGAACGCGATCGCGGACGGAGATCTCTCACGGCGCGTGGCGCCGGCGGAGGACAAGACCGAGGTCGGCCGGCTCGGGATCGCGCTGAACACGATGCTCGGGCAGATCGAAGGTGCGTTCGACGAGAGGCAGGAGTCGGAGGACCGCCTCCGTCGCTTCGTCGCGGACGCCTCTCACGAGCTGCGCACGCCGTTGACGTCGATCCGCGGCTATGCGGAGCTGTGGCGGGCCGGAGCGATCTCGACCGAGCCCGAGCAGGCCGACGCGATGCGCCGGGTCGAGCACGAGGCAGCGCGGATGGGACGGCTCGTCGACGACATGCTGTTGCTGGCGCGGCTCGACGAGGGTCGTCCGCTCGATATGACCGACGTCGACCTGGCGCACATCGCGGAGGACGCGGTGCGCGACGCCCGCGCGGTCGAGCCCGGTCGACCGATCTCGCTCGTCGCGGACGACCGCGTCGTCGTGTCGGGAGACGCGGACCGGCTCCGCCAGGTCTGCGCGAACTTGCTCGCGAACGCACTGGTGCACACGCCGCCCGGCACGCCGGTCGAGGTCCGTCTGCACCGAGACGGGCCGGCCGCGGTGCTCGAGGTCGCCGACCATGGTCCGGGACTTCCGCCGGAGCTCGTGGCGCACGTGTTCGAGCGGTTCGTGCGCGCCGATCCCGCGCGTACGCGCGCGACTGGGGGCTCCGGACTCGGTCTGGCGATCGTCGCGGCCGTCGTCGAAGCGCACGGCGGCCGGGCCGGGGTGGAGTCGACGCCGGGCGACGGGGCGACTTTTCGCGTCGTTCTCCCTGTTCAGGTTGTTGACATTCCCTCAGCAACTTCAGATCACGCTCTCAGGTGATCCCAAGGTCCGTCGGCGACTCTGCTCCCGTGAACGAGCACAACCGGATCCGCATTTGGCTCCCGTTCGTGGCGCTGTCGATCGTCCTTCTCGCTGCCTGCGGTGGCGGTGGGTCGACAGCCGCGGCCTCGAGCCCTGACGACAGTGCGAACACCACCAGCGCAAGCGCCGATGGCGCGCTTGCCGACATGCAGAAGTTCCTCGACTGCATGAAGGAGCAGGGCGTGGAGCTGCCCGACGGCGGGCGCTTCCAAGAGGGCGCCGGCGGTGTGGCGCCGCCGGGGACATTCCAGCTGGGCCAGGGCCAGCCGGGCCAGGGTCAATCAGGTCAGAGTCAACAGGGACAAGCTGGCAATGGGTCTCCGCCCGGCTCGTTCGACAGCAGCAAGCTCCAGGCTGCCCAAGAGGCATGCGGCGACCTGCTGCCCGAAGGCGCGCAGATCGGCGGTCCGGGAGGCTCCGGGGGTCCCAATGGCGCCGGGCTCGACGCGAGCGCGTTCAACGCGTATCGCTCCTGCATGTCGGACCACGGTGTGACGATCCCCGAGGGTCAGGGCAATCAGTCCGGCCAGCCTCCCGCCTCGATCGACCGCAACAGCGACTCGTTCAAGGCCGCGAACGACGTGTGCGCATCACTGCTGCCGAACGGTGGCCAGGGCTTCGTGACCCAGGGGACGAACCCGTGAAGCGAAAGACGATCATCCTCAACTCGGTGCTCGCGGTGACTGCGGTCGGCCTCGTCGCCTTCGGCGTCACGTCGCTCGGCGCTGAGGGCACGGCCGCGGCGACCGAGACCGAAACGACTGTCCGCACGGGATCGGTAACTCAGACCGTATCTGCGACGGGGAACGCGATCGCGGCCGAAGACCTCACGCTGAACTTCGCGTCGGCCGGCACCCTCACCGAGGTGGATGTCACTGCCGGGCAGACCGTCACCGCCGGCCAGGTGCTGGCACGGGTCGACAGCACGACCGCGGAGAACCAGCTGAAGACGGCACAGGCGAACCTCTCGAGCGCGCAGGCGCGCCTGCAAGGCATCCTGCACCCGTTGACAGCGCAGGATGCCGTCAAGAACCAAGCGTCCGTTGACCAGGCGCAGGCGTCGATCGATACGGCCCAGACCGCGCTCGACAACGCCAAGGCGAACCTGGCGCAGGACACGATCTCGCAGCAGAACGCGGTGGATCGAGCCAAGCAGTCTCTCGCCAACGCGCAGGCGGTCTCGTCCACCGGCAGCGCGGGCCAACAGTCGACGCTCGACCAAGCCCGCCAGACCCTCACCGACGCCGCGTCCCACCTCGCGGTCGGAGATGCCGTCTCGACGGGCAGCGGCGCGTCCGCGATCGCCGACTCCACCACGCTCGTCCAGGCGTACAAGTCGGATCAGCAGCTGTGCGCCGCGGTCAGCAACTCGTCCACGTACGCGTTGCCCGACGGGCTGACGTGCGGCGACATCGCCGCTCGGCTGAGTGCCGCGACCGAGGTGCAGACAGCGGCTCGGGCGCTGGTCACTGCCGAGAACCAGATGGCGTCGAACCAGGCGCAGAGCAAGCAGACGCTCGATAGCTCTCAGGCGTCCGTGACCGACGCGATCACTGCGCAGAGTGCCACCTTGCTGAAGGACCAGCAGGCGATTGCCACTGCGCAGCGTCAGCTCGAGTCGGCTCAGACGAGCTACACGTCGACTCTGGCCTCGAACGCCGCGGCAGCCTCGCCCGCCACCGCGAGTGACATCGCCCAGCAGCAGGCCAGCATCGTGTCGGCGCAAGTCTCGGTGGACACCGCACAGAAGGCCGTGGCTGACACCGTGCTCGTGGCGCCCGCCGCGGGAACCGTAAGCGCTGTCAACGGCGCGGTCGGTGAGGCCGTGGCGAGCGGTGGCGACGGCTTCATCACGCTGGTGAACGTGAGCACCTTGCAGGTCAAGGCCGCCTTCTCCGAGACCGACGCGGCCAAGGTGCAGGTCGGCCAACCCGCGACCGTGACGTTCGACGCCCTGACCGATCAATCGTTCACCGGCAAGGTCCTCGCGATCGACGCGGCGTCGACGGTCACGAGCAACGTCGTCACCTACAACGTGACGGTCGCACTCGACTCCACTTCGCCACAGGTGAAGGTGGGCATGACCGCCTCGGTCGACGTGACCGTCGCGCAGAAGGACAACGTGCTCGTGCTGCCGGCCTCGGCCCTCAGTGGCCGGGGCGAGACAGCAACGGTCACGGTGCGCACCGCGGATGGTGACGAGCAGCGCCAGGTCACCGTCGGCCTGCGCGGCGACGACACTGTCGAGATCGTCAGCGGGCTGTCTGAGGGCGACGTCGTCGTGACGGAGGTGACCGCGAGCACCGGCACCGGAACCGGGGGGAACTTCGGGCCGCCTGGTGGTGGCATCGGTGGTGGCCCCGGTGGCGGCTTCGTCGTGAGCGGCTCGTGACCGAGACCACGGCGAGGAAGCCGGTCATCGAGGTGCACGACCTCGTCAAGACCTATGCGCTGGGAGCGGTCGAGGTCCGGGCGCTGCGGGGTGTGTCGCTCGTCGTCGAGCGTGGTGACTTCGTGGCGATCATGGGCGCCTCGGGAAGTGGCAAGAGCACGCTGATGAACATCATCGGGTGCCTCGACGCCCCGACCAGTGGCGAGTACCTGCTCGACGGCGTCGACGTGCGAGGGCTCGACGAGACCGAGCTCGCCTTCGTGCGCAACCGGAAGATCGGCTTCGTGTTCCAGAGCTACAACCTCATCCCTCGTACGTCCGCAGTCGCCAACGTCGAGCTGCCGCTGATGTACGCGGGACTGAAGCGGGCGGAGAGACGGCGCATCGCGTTGCTCGCGCTCGAAGCCGTGGGCCTCTCCGACCGGGTCGACCACCTCCCTTCCGAGCTGTCCGGCGGCCAGCAGCAGCGAGTCGCCGTGGCCCGCGCCCTGGCAACGCGGCCGGCGATGATCCTGGCGGACGAGCCGACCGGCAACCTCGACTCGGAGTCGACGCGTGAGGTGCTCGAGATCTTCGCCCGCCTGAACGACCGCGGGCGCACGGTCGTGTTGATCACGCACGAGGGCGACGTCGCTGCCTATGCGCGGCGGGTCGTTCGGCTGCGAGACGGCGTGGTCGTGAGTGACACGGCACGACCGGAGGCGGTGCCGGCGTGATCGAGAGCATCCGGCTCGCGCTGCAGGGGATCATGGCGAACCGCTTGCGGTCCGCGCTCACGATGCTCGGCATCCTCATCGGTGTCGCCGCGGTGATCCTTCTCATCGCTGTCGGCGCCGGCTCGTCCGCGGCAGTGCAGAACCAGCTCGCCGGACTGGGCACGAACACTCTGACCGTCTTCCCGACCGGGGGGTTCGGTGGTGGAGGACCTGGAGGCGCGAACCGGACGGGGACGGTGAGCCGGCAGGCCCGACTCACCGCAAAGGACGTGACCGCGCTCGAGGACAAGACGAACGCGCCCGACGTTGCCGAGGTCGCGCCGGTGGTGGACGCGAACGCGACCGCGACCTACGAGGGCGCGACGCACGAAATCGGCCAGGGTGTCGGCACGACGCCCAACTACTTCCAGATCCGCAACCTCGAGATCGCGAGCGGCTCAGCGTTCAGCGCAGAGGACGTGACGGAGCACCGCAAGGTCGTCGTGCTCGGGCAAACCGTCGTCGACAACCTCTTCGGCGAGGGCGTCGATCCCCTCGGCGCGAAGGTCAAGATCGGCGGGTCGACCTGGACGGTGATCGGCGTCCTCGAGTCGAAGGGAACGAACGGGTTCCAGGATCAGGACGACACCGCCATCGCGCCGGTGACGGCGGTGCAGGACTCGCTCGCGAGCCGCTCTGGCGGCTACAACCAGATCACCGTCCAGGCAAAGTCACGAGGCGCCTCGGACGCCGCATCGGCGCAGATCACGTCGACGTTGCTCTCGACCCACAAGGTCACGACGGCGGACTTCCAGGTGCTCAACCAGGCCGATCTCCTCGACGCAAGCGAAGCGTCGAACCAGGTCTTCACGGTGCTCCTGGGAGCCGTCGCCGCGATCTCGCTGCTCGTCGGCGGCATCGGCGTGATGAACATCATGCTGGTGACCGTCACCGAGCGGACTCGCGAGATCGGGATCCGCAAGGCGATCGGCGCCCGAAAGCGTCACATCCTCAGCCAGTTCCTGGTCGAGTCGGTCTTGCTCTCGATGCTCGGCGGGCTGATCGGCGTGTTCGTCGGCATCGCCGGCAGCCACTTCCGCATCGTCGGCGTCGCACCCGTCGTGCAGCTCTATTCGGTCGTCCTCGCCTTCAGCGTTGCGGTGCTGGTCGGCCTGTTCTTCGGCATCTACCCCGCCAACCGAGCGGCTTCGCTCCGACCGATCGAGGCGCTTCGCTATGAGTGACACAGCCATGGACGACACAGACGTCCTGTTTCGCGATGACGTCGACGACATGGAGAAGATGCCGACGCGCGCGTCTCGCCGCATCGTCACCGCGTGGACAGTCGTGTTCGCCGCGCTCGTCGTCGCGGGGGCGGGCTTCGTAGCCGGCATCCAGATGGAGAAGCACAACGAGCCGGCGGCGACCGGCTTGCCGGCTGGCTTCCGCGGGTTCGGGAACGGCGGGGCCGGTCTGCCCACGGGTCAGTTCCCCGGCGCGGCAACCGGACAGCTTCCGGGCGGCGCCACGAACGCACCCACCGCCGGGGCTGGCAGCGGCGCGACCGGCAACGGCGCGACTGGCAACGCCGGAACCACAGGGAAGGTGAAGCTCGTCGACGGAGCGAACGTCTACATCACGACGAGCGATGGCTCCACGGTGAAGGTGGCGACGTCGTCGTCGTCGAAGGTGAGCAAGAGCGTCGACGTCGCGCTGAGCGACTTGAAAGCCGGCGACACGATCGTGGTGCAAGGGACGACCGGCGCGGACGGAACGATCGCCGCGTCGAGCATCAACCAGACGCCGTAGCGCGCGCTTAACCGTCGTGGGCAGGACCTCTTTGGGTATGGTGCCCGCGCACCCCGGGCAAGGGAGGTCCCCATCGTGGACGAACGGATGCGCATCGCAGTCGCCGAAGCCTTCGGAACGGGCTTCCTCGTCATAGGGGGGTGTGGCACCGCGATCCTCGCCGGCGCAGGCGTCGGCACGTTGGGGATCGCGATGGCGTTCGGCCTGAGCCTGCTCGTGATGGTGTACACGATCGGGCCGATCACCGGCTGCCACATCAACCCCGCGGTGACGCTCGGCCTCCTCGCGATCGGCAAGACGAAGAAAGAGGATGTGCCGTACTACATCGTCGGCCAGATCGTGGGCTGCATCGTGGGCGCGGCGCTCATCTACATCATGGCGAAGGGCGTCGATGGCTTCAGCTCGAAGAACAACTTCGCGCAGAACGGATACGACAACTTCTCACCCGGTGGGTACAACCTCGGCGCGGTGATCGTCGCGGAGATCGTGATGACCGCCTTCCTGACTGTGACTGTTGCGGCGATCTTCCATTGGAAGTTCTCGGCGGGATTCGCGGGAGTCTCGATCGGCCTCGTGCTCACGCTCATCCACCTCATCAGCATCCCGATCGACAACACGTCGGTGAACCCGGCCCGCAGCCTCGGCGTGGCCCTGTTCGCGGGAAGCGACGCGCTCAAGCAGCTCTGGGTGTTCATCGTCTTCCCGATCGTCGGCGGCGTCGCCGGTGCGGTGCTCTACCAGTTCATGGCGGGCAAAGAGGAGCCGGAACCCGAACCCGCGGTGTGACCACCGCGTCGCGAGCGCTCGTCGTCAGCGCGGTGGCCTTCACCGCGCTGACCGTGCTCGCAGTCACCGACTGGGTCGCGGGGCTCGATCGGCGCGTCACTACGTGGGTCTTCGGCTGGCCGGGAGCCTGGGAAGGCACGATGCACGCGATCTGGTGGCTCGCGACGCGCCCCCTCGCGCTCTTCTGGATCGGCCTCGCGCTTCTGGTGTGGCGGCGCCCTCAACCCGCTGTCGCGATGGCCGCCGCGGCGTTGGCATCGTGGGGCTTGGCGCTCGCGACCAAGCAGCTCGTCGGCCGGGCCCGCCCGACGACCGCGCTGTTGGGGGGAGCGCCCCGCGATCCGCTCGCCGGCCACGGATACCCGTCGGCCCACGCCGCTCTGGCGGCTGCCCTTGTCGTGCCTGTGTGGTTCGTCGCACCTCCCTGGTGCCGCCCGATCCTGGCTTTCGCGGTTGCGGTCGTCGCCGTGAGTCGCGTCTACAGCGGCGCCCACTTCGCCCTCGACGCCCTCGGCGGTGTCGCGCTCGGCGTCATGTGCGGTGTCGGCGCCGTGGTCGGGTTCTCGACGATCAGACCTAGGCTCGATCTGTGAGCGACAACGTCCTGGTCAAGAGCGACGGGCCGATCACCCGCATCACGCTCAACCGTCCCGAGAAGCGCAACGCCATGAGCCTCGATCTCATGGCCGACCTCACCGGCACGCTCGAAGCGGTGCGCCACGACGACGACACGCGTGTGGTGGTGATCGCGGCGTCGGGTCCGGCGTTCTCCGCTGGCCACGATCTCAGCGAGATGGCATCCGATCGAGACGCGGTCGCCTACCGCCGGCTGTTCGACGGATGCACGATGCTGATGAACGCGATCCGTACGATCCCGCAGCCGGTCATCGCGCAGGTGCACGGCGTCGCGACAGCGGCGGGGTGTCAGCTCGTCGCCGCGTGCGATCTCGCTGTCGCCGAGGAGGGGGCCCGCTTCGGGACGCCGGGCGTCAAGATCGGCCTCTTCTGCTCGACGCCGATGGTGCCGATCTCACGGGCCGTGGGCCGCAAGCGCGCCCTCGAGATGCTGCTCACCGGAGAGCTGATCGACGCCCGGACAGCGCTCGAGTGGGGGCTCGTGAATCGCGTCGTCCCGGTCGAGACGCTCAGCGACGCGGTCGACGATCTGGCGCTGTCGATCGCCAGCGCCAGCGCGCTCACCGTCGCGATCGGCAAGCAGGCGTTCTACGCGCAGATCGACGTCGACGAGCGCCAGGCGTACGACCTCACCGTGCCGGTCATGACGATGAACGCGATGACCGACGACGCGGCCGAGGGCATCAGCGCGTTCCTCGAGAAGCGTTCGCCCGTCTGGCGCAACCGGTAGAAAGCCCGTCAGAGGTGGCACAGCGTGCTGGCGCCGCCGTTGCGGCACAGCCACTGCACCGCCTCGTCGACTGACGACACGCCGACGACTCGCACGCTCGGAGGGGCGTAGGGCCGGGCGACGTTGAGGTCGGCCTTCGGCATCAGGAAGACCGATGCGCCGGCCTTCGTCGCGGCCGTGACCTTCGCGTCGTAGCCCAACACCTGGCCCACGCTGCCGCCGGGCCCGAGCGCACCGGTCGCGGCGACGAGGCGATGCCCCGTGAGGTCGCCAACGGTGAGCATGTCGATGTACGCGAGCGCGAGCACGAGACCGGCCGAGCCCCCGGTCACCTTGCCGACCGACAGCGCTGGCGCCGGCGCGGTGATGGGGCGGCGCGGCGTACGTCGCGCCGCCGCCCGAGGCCTGGGGCCACGGTGGCGCCGGCTTCAGGTCGAGGTCGACCACGTGGCCGTCGCGGTACACGCGCATCGTCAGCGTGGTGCCGAGCGCGAGGTTGCCGTCGATCGTGTGGATGTCGGGCTTGATCCCGTTGATGGTGACGACGGCGTCACCGATCTGGAGGCCGGCACGTTCGGCGATCGACTTGGGTGCGACTGCGGTCACCTCGAGCACGGGGCCTATCTCGCCGATCGCGGCGGTCCAGGCTTGGATCGCGGTCGGGTCGATCGACTTCCCGCGCGGGCCGGGCGCGGCGGCTTCGAGCTGGCTCGGTCCGGGCGCCGAGATGAGGCGGCTTCCGCCGAACGTATGCGCCCACACCCACTGCGCGAGCGTTTGCGGGCGGAGCTCGACGGCGGCGATGAGGAACGCCCCCGGCGCCGGACCGGAGGCCACCTCGGGCTCGGCGGGCAGCGTCAACCGCCGGGCGACTCCTCCTGTGACGACCTCGCCGCCCACGGGCAGCGCGAGCGATGCGACGAGGAGCGCGATCAGGACTCCGGCCAAGACCCCGCGTAGATCGGTCTGCCGCTCGACACTCTTCGTAATGGGGTCGCCCGCCCCCTCCACACCGCCAGCACAGCACGTGGTTTTCGTTCGTGCAAGCGGCACGCTGAGTGAGGTCCCCCAGGCCGCCGCCCCGCCCAGACCCATGTGAGAGGGTTTCCCACACTATGGAACTTGCAGACGCGCTGGATTTCGCTTCTTCCTCCCACAACGGGGTCCTGGTCACCCTCAAACGTGATGGCCGTCCCCAGCTCTCGAACATCTCCTACGCCGTCGTCGACGGCGTGATCGGCATCTCGATCACTGACGGCCGGGCCAAGACCAAGAACCTGCGTCGCGACCCGCGTGCGTCGCTCTACGTCTCGAGCCCCGACTTCTGGTCCTACGTCGTGCTCGAAGGCAACGCCGAGCTGACGCCGGTTGCCGCGGCGCCAGATGACGCGACCGTCGAGCAGCTCGTCACGCTCTTCCGCGCGGTGCAGGGCAAGGAGCACCCTGACTGGGACGAGTACCGCAACGTGATGGTGAACGACAAGCGACTGATCGTGTGGTTGCGCCCGACGAACGCCTACGGATTCACCCGCGGTTAGTGCGTTCCTGCCACACGGGGCCGTCGGGGAACCGGAAGCGCTCGAGCGAATCCGGTCGCATCGTCACGCCATAGCCCGGCGCGTCGGGCAGGCGATACCGACCGCCGGCCACCGAGACCGGCCACTCGAAATGCTCGTGCAAGTGATCGGCCCACTCGCACATGCGGCCGTCGAGTGAGCCCGAGACCGCGATGTAGTCGAACGGCGCGATGTGCGACACGTACTCGCACAACCCGACGCCTCCCGCGTGCGGACACACCGCGACGCCCGCGGTGGCGGCCATCAGCAGCACCGCGAGCACCTCGTTGACGCCGCCGAGCCGGCACGCGTCGACCTGGCACACGCTGATCGCGTCCGCTTGAAGCAGCTGCTTGAACATCACGCGGTTGTGCGCGTGCTCGCCCGTGGCAACCCTCATCGGTGCGAGCGCTCGCGCGATGGCCGCGTGGCCGAGCACGTCGTCGGGGCTCGTCGGCTCCTCGATCCAGTAGGGATCGTGCGCTTCGAGCGCGCGCATCCATTCGATGGCCTGGCCGACGTCCCACCGCTGGTTCGCGTCGGTCATGAGCAGGCGATCAGGCCCGAGCTCGCTGCGCAGCAGCCCGGCGCGCCGCTGGTCGTCGTCGAGATCCGCGCCCACCTTCATCTTGATGGCGTTGAACCCGTCGGCGACCGCCTCGCGGCACAGCGTGCGGATCTTCTCGTCGTCGTAGCCCAGCCATCCGGCCGACGTCGTGTACGCGGGGTAACCGGTCGCCTCGAGCTCGGCGATGCGATCGGCGCGCATCGGTGCTTGCTTGCGCAGCAGCTCCACCGCTGCGGCCGGCGTGATCATGTCGCTGATGTAGGTGAAGTCGACGACGTCGACGAGCTCGTCCGGGCTCATTCCGGCGAGCAGCCGCCAGAGGGGCATCTCTTCACGCTTGGCCCGCAGATCCCACGCCGCGTTCACGAGCGCGGCGACGGCGAGGTGGATCGCGCCCTTCTCCGGGCCGATCCACCGCAGCTGTGAATCTCCCGCGAGCATCCGGGCGAACCGCCCCAGGTCGCGAGACACCTCGTCGACGTCGAGGCCGACCACAAGCGGTGTGAGCGCGTCGATGGCCGTGCACACGATCTCGGTGCCGCGGCCGATCGTGAACGTGAGGCCGTGACCCTGCGCAGCGAGGTCGTCGGCGTCGCGCGCGTCGGTGCGCAGCACCACGTACGCGGCGGAGTAGTCAGGATCGGGATGCATCGCGTCCGATCCGTCGAGCGCGTCCGAGGTGGGGAAGCGAACGTCGACGACGTCGACCGACGCGATGCGGGTCACGAGCCGGTCAGTCGGTGAGCGTGAGGATCTCGGCGCCGTCGTCGGTGACCAAGATCGTGTGCTCGAACTGCGCGGTGCGCCGTCCGTCGACGGTGACCGCGGTCCAGCCGTCGTCCCACATGCGGTGCTGCCAGCGGCCCATCGTGATCATGGGCTCGATGGTGAACGTCATGCCCGGCTGCATGACCGTGGCCAGGGCGGGGTCGTAGTAGTGCAGGATCTGCAGATCGGTGTGGAACTGCTCGCCGATGCCGTGACCGATGAAGGCCCGCACCACCCCGAGGGAGCTCTTGGTGGCGTGGCGCTCGATCGCTCGACCGATGTCGGAGAGCGGCCGGCCCGGCTTCACTGCTTCGATGCCGAGCATCAGGCACTCGTGGGTGACCCGCACCAGGCGCTTCGAGCCCTCGTCGACGTCGCCGACCAGGAACGTCGCGTTCGTATCCCCGTGCACGCCCTCTCGGTACAGCGTGACGTCGAGGTTGACGATGTCGCCGTCGGCCAGCGGGCGATCATCGGGGATGCCGTGGCAGATGACCTCGTTCACCGAGGTGCACAGCGACTTGCGGTAGCCGTTGTAGTTGAGGGGGCTCGGATAGCCACCCTGCTCGATGCACGCGGCGTGACAGATCGCGTCGAGCTCGTCGGTGGTGATGCCAGGTCGGACTGCCGCACCCGTGAGCGCGAGCACTTCGGCTGCCGACCGTCCGGTGCGACGCATGCGCTCGATGATCTCGGGCGACTTCACGTGCGGCTCGGGCCGGCGGATGGCCACGCCGGTGTCGGCGTAGGCGGGGCGCTCGATCTCGGGAGGCACGGTCCGCCAGGGGCTGATCGTGCCGGGCACGATGCGGCCCTCGAGCTCCTTGTGGCACCGCTTGTACTTGCGGCCGCTCCCGCACCAGCACGGGTCGTTCGAGCGCAGCGCGGTGGGGGCAGCAGGAGCAGAACGCATCCCGTTCAGCCTACGGCTCTCGTCAGGCGACCGTGGCAGCGATGGCGGCGACGATGTCGTCGACCTGCGGGAGGATCGCCCGCTCGAGCGTCGGCTCGTAGGCGACGTGGGTGTCGAGCGCGGCCACCCGCCGGATCGGCGCTTCGAGGTCGCTCCACAGCTCTTGGGCGGCCCACGCCGCGATCTCGCCGCCGAACCCCGCGGTGAGCACGTCCTCGTGCACGACCACGAGCCGCTTCGTGCGGCGGACCGACTCGCCGACGATCTCGTGGTCCCATGGTGCGATGGTGCGCAGGTCGATGACCTCGACCTCGGTGCCGTGCGCTTCCTGTGCCTGCTGGGCCGCTTGCAACGACTTCTCGACGGTCGCCCCCCACGTCACGATCGTGACGTCGCGGCCCGGTCGTCTGATGTCGCCGACCCCGAAGGGGAGCACGTAGTCCGCGCCGGGATACGGATCGCGCGTGTAGGGCTGGCGGAGCAGGTGCTTGTGTTCGAGGAAGAGCACGGGGTCTTCGCAGCGGAACGCCGCGCGCAAGAGACCGGCCGCGTCCCGAGCGCGCGACGGGAACGCGATCAGCAGACCGGGGATGTGGGCGAAGATCGACTCGCCGCTCTGGCTGTGCCAGATCGAGCCACCGGTGAGGTAGCCGCCGATCGGCACCCGCACGACCATCGGGCAGGTCCACGCTCCGTTCGAGCGCCAGCGGATGGTCGCGGCCTCGCTCTTGAGCTGCTGCATCGCGGGCCAGATGTAGTCGAAGAACTGGATCTCGGGCGCGGGCCGCAGACCGCGCAGCGCCTGCCCGACCGCGCGGCCGACGATGTTCGCCTCCGCGAGCGGCGTGTTGTAGCAGCGGGCGATGCCGAACGCGCGCTGCAGGCCGTGGGTCGTGCCGAACACACCGCCCTTGCCCTCGACGTTCGCGAGCACGATCTCGCGCGCGTCCGCGACGTCTTCGCCGAAGACGCGGATGCGCTCGTCCTCCGCCATCTGCTCGTGCAGCGTTCGCTTGATCGCTTCGCCGAACGCCACGACCTCTCCGCCCTCGGGCTCGCTCTCCGGCTTCGGGATCGACGGAAGCGCGACGACGTGTTGCGTGACCGTCGCCGGATCAGGACGCCGCGCCTCGAGCGCTTGGCGAGCGGCGTCGGCAACGTGCGCGATGGCCTCTGTCCGCACGGCTTCGGCTTCCTCCGCGGTGAGCACCCCGCGCGCGATCAGCTCGGTCTGCATCCGCGTGATCGGGTCGCGCGAGCGCTCGTCGTCGAGCTCCTCGGTCGATCGGTACTTCGCTTGCGTGTCCGCGCCCGAGTGCGAGTAGGGACGGGTCACCGTGGCGTGGATGAGTGCCGGTCCGACGCCGGCGCGAACGTGGCTGATGATCGACGCGGCGCGCTCCCGCACTTCGAAGTAGTCGGTGCCGTCGAGGCGGTGGATGTCGAGGCCTCGGAAGCCGCGCGCGAGCTCGGAGATCGGCGCTGGTGACTGGTCGCTCGACGGCACGGAGATCGCGTAGCCGTTGTCGGCGACGACGAACACGACCGGCAGGTGGAGCGTGCACGCGGTGTTGAGGCTCTCCCAGAACTCGCCTTCCGACGTCGCGCCCTCGCCGAGGGACACGTAGGTGACCTCGTCGCCGTACGCCACACAGCCGGGAAGGTGCGGTCGGCGCGAGATGTACCGCGCCGCCTCAGCGCAGCCGACCGCGGGCAGGCACTGTGTCCCAGTCGGGCTCGACTGCGTGACGACGTGATGCTCGACGCTGCCCCAGTGCGACGGCATCTGGCGTCCGCCCGACGCGGGATCGTCCGCGGACCCGACCGCCTGCAGGAGGATCTGATAGGCGCTGATGCCGAGGCCGAGCATGAGGGCCTGGTCGCGGTAGTAGGGGAAGAACCAGTCGTAGCCCGAGCGAAGGTGCCGGGCGAGGCCGAGCAGCAGCGCCTCGTGGCCCGCGCCGGAGATCTGGAAGAACACGCGGCTCTGACGCTGGAGGTTGATCTCTCGGTCGTCGATCGCGCGAGAGACGCACGCGCGGCGGAAGTCCTCGATCACCTCGTCACGCGGGAACTCGACGGGCGTCGTCGGTGCGGTCGGTGCTGCCCGTGCAGTCGGTGCTGCCGGCGTTGTCGCGCGCGCCGGCTGCGGCACGATGCCCGCAACCTCGGTGCTCCAGTCGCGCGTTTGGACGATCTGCTTGACCTTCGCGAGGAACGCCGAGCAGTACGCACCATCGTTCGCTCGATGGTCGAACGACATGGTGATGTTGCCCATCGGATGCACGGCGATGCCGTACTCGCCGTCGTCGGTCGTGATCGCGACCGGTCGCATCGTCACGCCGTCGGTCGACACGATGCCCACCTGGGGCTGGTTGATGATCGGGCCCGTCAGCAGCGTGCCGAAACCGCCGGCGTTGGTGATCGTGAAGGTGCCGCCGGCGAGGTCGTCAGCCGTCAGCCGCTTCGCGTGCGCTCGCTGTGCGAGGTCGGCAGCTGCGGCCGCGAGCTCGGCGAGCGTCTTGCCTTGCGCGTCGCGGATGACGGGCACCACGAGACCCTGGAAGTCGAGGTCGACGGCGATGCCGAGGTGGACAGCTCCATGCACGACGAGGTCGTCGCCGACGACCGACGCGTTCAGGCGCGGAAACTCGGCGAGCGCATCGACGACCGCGCGCATGACGAACGGCAGGTAGGTGAGCCCGGCCGCGCGGCGCACCTTGTTGACGCCCTCGTAGTCGACCTCGACGGCGACGAGCGTGTGCGCCGACGTGCGCAAGGACTGCGTGAGGTTCTCGGCGGTGCGCTTGCGGATGTTGCTGAACGGGACGACGCCCGGCTCGATCGCCGCGGGAGGAGCCGGAGCAGAGGGCGGCGGGGGAGCCGCGGCAGGCGGCGCCGCGACCGGTTCAGGCGAGGGTGCGGGTGTCGGCGTGGGTGTAGCAGCGGGCGCGGGTGGGGCCGCCGGCGCGGGTGCGGCCACCTCACCGTCGCTCTCGGTGATCACGGCGAGGCGCGCGCCGATCGGGACGGTGTCGCCCTCCGCGACCAGGATCTCGACGATCTCGCCCGCGACCGGTGACGGCACCTCGGCGTCGACCTTGTCGGTCGAGACCTCGAGCAGTGCTTCGTCGACGGCGATCCGCTCGCCGACCTGCTTGCACCATCGCAGGACCGTGCCCTCGGTGACTGTCTCACCGAGCTGGGGCATCGTGATGTCCACTGCTGGTGAACCTACCCTGATCCCGACAAATCGGATCTGGAGGCCCGCCCGTGATCGATCCTGCAATCCGCGATCTCGCTCGCGGCAAGAACTTTGCTGCCTTCACCACGCTCGGACCGACCGGCAATCCCGCCACCCACGTGATGTGGGTGGACGCCGACGATGATCACGTGTTGATCAACACCGAGCTCGAGCGTCAGAAGACAGTGAATGTGATGAAAGACCCGCGGGTCGCCGTCATGATCTGGGACGCCGAGACGCCCTACAAGTACGTCGAGGTGCGAGGCAGGGTCGTCGACATCGTGCGCGGCGAGCGCGCTCGGGCGCACATCGACGAGCTGTCGAGGAAGTACCTCGACCACGACTACGCCAGTCCGATCGCCAGCGAGCGAGTGATCCTCGTGATCGAACCCGTACGCCAGCGCGCGCGGTAAGGGAAAGCGCTCAGAACTCCATCTTGCGCGCTCGGTCGAACCGCGCCGTGACGTCGTCCCAGTTCACGATGTTCCAGATCGCCTTCACGTAGTCGGGGCGCACGTTCTTGTACTGCAGGTAGTACGCGTGCTCCCACGCGTCGATGACGAGCAGGTTCTGGCCGCTCTGACCAACGTTGCCTTGGTGGTCGTAGATCTGCTCGACGTAGAGGCGCTTACCGAGCGGCTCCCACGCGAGCGCTCCCCATCCGGAGCCCTGCACGGTGACGACGGCCTGGGTCATCTGCGCTTGGAACGCGTCGAACGTGCCGAAGTGCTCGTCGATCGCAGCCGCGAGGTCGCCGGTCGGCTTGTCGCCGCCGTCGGGGGAGAGGTTCTGCCAGAAGAGCGTGTGGAGCACGTGGCCCGAGAGGTTGAAGGCGAGCGCCTTCTCGAGGCCGACGAGGTTGTCGTAGTCGCTCTTCTCGCGAGCTTCGGCGAGCCTGTCGAGCGTCTTGTTGGCGCCCTCGACATAGGCCTTGTGGTGCTTGCCGTGGTGAAGGGCGAGCACTTCTGCGGAATAGAAGGGCTCGAGAGCGTTCTCCGCGTACGGAAGATCGGGGAGGGTGTACGTCATGACGCGAACGTACCCGTGGCCTGCGCTTCTCGAAACCCCTGCGGCTAGGTCGAGGGCGGGGCGGGCGGCGCCGCCGGGGCCGTCGTCGTGGTCTCGACGAGCGGGGCGGCTGGCACGATGATCAGCACCTGGCCGGCCTCGATGTGGTCTGCGTCCTCGATGTTGTTGATCGTGATGATCTGAGCGACCGTCATGTTGAACTGCTTGGCGATCTTCGAAAGCGAGTCGCCCTTCTGGATCACATAAGTCACCTCGGGCGCGGTGGTCGTCGTCGCGATCGTCGTGCTCGTCGTCGTGACGGCTGCCGTCGTCGCGGCCGCGCTCCCCGAGTCGTCACCGCCACATGCCGTGAGCGACGCGAGGCCGAGCAGTCCGGCGATCGCCACGCTCGCCACCCCCGCGGTTGGCTTCATCCCAAAACCATACGGTGTGCCCACCGTTAGTCTCGGGCGCGTGACCGCGACCGACGAGACGCTCACCTACCCGGGAGCTCGCCGACCCGATCGGCGTCGACGCGTCGACGCGCACGGCGTGCAGATCGCGACCTATGAGTGGGGAGACCTCGACGCGCCGCCGATCATGTTCTGCCACGGCGGCATGGACTTCGCGGCGACGTTCGACCTTCTTGCGCCCCTTCTCGCCGACGCGGGCTGGCGGGTCGTCGCGTGGGACCAGCGTGGCCACGGCGACTCCGACTACGCGGCCCTCTACTCGTGGGATGCCGACGTCCGGGACGCGCTCGCAGTGCTCGACAGCACCACGCGCGCGCCGGTGCCTGTCGTCGGGCACTCGAAGGGCGGCGGCCTGATGATGCAGCTCGCCGAGGCGATGCCCCATCGGGTCAGCCACCTCGCCAACCTCGACGGTCTTCCGTCGAAGCGCCTGCCACCCGACATCGCGAACCACGAGCGCACCCGTCTGCTCGCGAAGGATCTCGAGGACTGGCTCGATCATCGGCGCCGGAGCGCCGACGCCCAGCGCCGCCCGGGGACGATCGACGAGCTCGCCGAGCGCCGGGCGCGGATGAACCCCCGCCTTTCGCTGGACTGGCTGCGGTACATCGTCATGATCGGCGCCCGTCACGACTCCGACGGATGGCGCTGGAAGCTCGACCCGTCGATGCGCTTCGGCGGCTTCGGGCCGTGGCGGCCCGAGTGGTCGCTCATGCGCCTGCCCGGATTGGCGATGCCGTTCCTCGGTGTGCTCGGCCTCGAGTACGAGGAGATGGGCTGGGGCACGAAGCCCGAGGATGTCGCCGGCTACCTCCCGATCGGTGCGCGGTTCGTGCCCCTCTCGAACACGGGACACTTCGTCCACATCGAGCAACCCGAGATCTGCGCCAACCTGATCCTCGAGCTGCTGGCCTCATGAGCACACGCTGGGTGCGACACATCCGCATCAACCTCGCGGTGCACGAGCTGCGCGCCGGCGGCGACCGTCCACTGCTGCTGCTCCACGGTCTCGGCGAGCGGACACCGAGCAAGCCGCCCGACTACGTGAGTGACTGGCCCGGCTCGGTGTGGGGACTCGACTTCACCGGTCACGGTGACAGCGACGTGCCGAGCGGCGGCGGCTACACGTGCGAGGTGCTGATGGGCGACACCGACGCAGTGCTCGCCGAGCTCGGCCCGGCGACGATCCTCGGTCGGGGGCTCGGCGCGTACGTCGGCCTGTTGATCGCCGGCGCCCGTCCTCACATGGTCCGCGGCGTGATCCTCTGTGATGGCCCCGGGCTCGCCGGCGGCGGCACCGGCCCGGCCTCGACGATGCTCGTGGGAGTGGGCGACGGTGCGGTGGTGCCGCCCGACCCGTTCGCACTCGCCGAGCTCTCTCGCGACGTGCGCCCGGCCGACTACGCGGCCACGTTCGCTCGCCAGGCCTTGACGTTGTCCGAGGTGCCGAACCCGGTGACGGTGTCGGCGCGGTGGCAGCCGCCGTGGCTCGAAGCGGTGGTGCGTGAACCGGGAGTGCTCGAGTCGTCGATCGAAGACGCGCTGGCGTCGTACGCGCGCGCCTAGCTCGAGCTACAAGTCGGCGTAGAACTGCAGGCCGTTGCCGTCCGGATCGCGCACGTGGAACTCACGCGTGCCCCAGCTGGTGTCGGTGACCTCGGTGCGATCGACAATCCCCCCGAACTCCTCCGAGAGGGCGTCGACGTCTTTCGTCGGAAACCGCAGGACAGGTCGATCGCCGGCAACGCCTTCATAGTCGTGCCACTGCATCGCAAGACACGCCGCATCGCGAGCCACCATCGCAAACATCGGTGCGTGGTCGTCGTCGCGAAAGACCTCGTCGAACCCGAGCTGGGCGTAGAACGCCAAGGCTCGACTCACGTCCCGCACCATGAGCACGGGCTCGACGCGATGAAGCTGTTCCGCGCCCGGACCCCAGTCGCCGCTGCTGCTACCGCTGGCGCCAGGCCACGTAGTACGCGAGCGCGATGAGCTCGTCGCGCGCCGCGGGCGCGATCGGCGCCTGCTCGATCGCCTGCACGGCTTGCTCGGTGAGCGCCGTGATCGTGGCCTCGGCTTCGGCCTGCGCGCCGGTGTCGACGATCACCGCCTGCAGCGCGGCCACCTCGTCTTCGTCGAGATCGGGAGCACCGACTCGGTCGAGGAGATCGGCGTGTTGCTGGCCGGCGCGGCTCGCCGCGATCGCGAGCATCGGCGTCGGCTTGCCCTCTCGCAGGTCGTCACCGACGGGCTTGCCGGTGAGTGATGACTCCCCGAACGCCCCGAGCATGTCGTCGCGCAGCTGGAACGCGTCGCCGAGCGGGAGCCCGTACGCGGACAGCGCCGGCGCGAGCTCGCCGAACCGACCGGCCAGCGCGGCGCCGAGGTGCAACGGCCGCTCGACCGTGTACTTGCCCGACTTGTAGCGCGCGATGCGCTCGGCGGCGACCAGGTTGGTCTGGCCACGAGCGGTGCCGACGATGTCGAGGTACTGCCCGACGTTGAGCTCGATGCGCAGCTCGTGCCATACCGCCATCGCCTCGGCGTTCGAGCTCGGGAGGAACTGATCCGCGTAGACGAACGCGAGATCGCCCATCAGGATCGCGACGCCCTCGCCGAACCGCCGGGCCTCGCCTCGCCAACCGTCGATCGCGTGGCGAGCGGAGTACTCGAGATGCGCGGTGCGCACGCCCCGCCGGGTTGACGAGCCATCCATCACGTCGTCGTGGATCAGCGCGAACGCGTGCAGCATCTCGAACGCCGCCCCGGCGTCGGCGACGATCGGGTCGTCGGGATCGCCACCGGCACCGACCCAGCCCCAATGACAGAAAGCAGGCCGCAGCCGTTTGCCGCCCGCGAGCACGAGGGTGCCGAGCGACTCGAGCGGCGCCACGATCTCGGGGTCGAGCGCGCGCCAGCGCTCGACCTCCGCGTCGAGCAGCGTGCGCAAGCGGGCTTCGACTCGCTCCGCGATCAGGGTGAGGCTGGCAGGGGCGCTGCCCATCGGCGTCGAGCCTAGGGCGCTTGGGTGTCGCCCATCTCTTCGAGCTGCGTGACCACAGTCTCGACCTCGACTCGCGCTGCGGCGATGCGGGCGCGGCACATGCGGATCAGCTCGGCCGCCCGCTGCACCTGCTTGGCGAGCACGTCGACGTCGACATCGGGCCGCTCGAGCTGCTCGAGGATCTGCTCGAGCTCGGCGACTGCTTCGCTGTAGCCGATCGACGCGTCGCTCATCGCACGACCGTGCTCTCGCTGTCTGCGACAGTGCTCGTGATCTCGCCGTCGGCGACGGTCGTCACGAGGCGGTCACTGGGCTCGACCGCGCCGACGGTGCGGACGACGCGGCCGTGAGCGTCTCTCGTGATCGAGTAGCCGCGTTCGAGCACGCGCACCGGATCGAGCGCCGTGACTCGAGACGCCACGGCATCGAGGTGCCGCTCGGCCGTGGCAAGCGGTGCCGGTGCCCTCGCGACCAGTCGGGCTGCGTGCCGATCGACTCGTTGCGCGGCAGCGCGAAGGTGCAGCGACGATGCCCGGTCGGTTCGGTCAGCCGCGCTCTGGGTCGCGAACGTGGCGGCGTCGAGCGCGCGGGTGACGTCGCGTTGCACCAGCGCGGCGGTGTGCGACACCTTCTGCTCGCTGCTGTCGAGCGCGACGCGCGCACACCGGGCGA
This sequence comes from uncultured Acidimicrobiales bacterium, assembly GCA_963802505.1. GTDB lineage: Bacteria > Actinomycetota > Acidimicrobiia > Acidimicrobiales > DATKAS01 > DATKAS01. The sequence continues at coordinate 1,357,724 of CAWDJB010000002.1, forward strand.
TCGCGGTCGCCGACCGACTCAACGTCGCCAGCGAGGCGCGCACTCGCTCGACGAGATGACCCGCGCACGCCGTCGGCGTCTTCAACATCGTGTGGGCGACGAGATCGGCGATCGACCGATCGATCTCGTGCCCGATTCCCGTGATCACCGGCACCGGCATCGCCGCGATCGCGCGGGCGATGGCTTCGGCGTCGAACACCGCCAGCTCGTTGCGGCTGCCGCCACCGCGCACGATCACGATCGCGTCGATCGAGCAGCGCCCGAGCGCGGTCAGTGCGCGCACGACCGAGTCGTGCAGCCTCGGCGCCCTGCACTCTGCTGTCGGCGACGAGGACTCGCCACGCGAAGCCACTCGTCTCGAGCTCGTGGACGAAGTCGCGATACGCCGCGCTTTCGCGACTCGTCACCAGACCGACCCGCAGCGGCAGCGAGGGCAGCGCCAGCCGTCGGTTGTGCTCGAGCAATCCCTCAGCGGTGAGCACCGCGATGAGACGGTCGCGGTCTTGGGCGAGGCGCCCGAGTGTGTACGTCGGGTCGATGCCCGACATCCGCAGGTTGATCTGGCCGCGGGCCTCATAGAGCTCGACTCGACCCATGATGCGGATCTCGAGGCCGTTCTCGAGCCGCATGCGGTGCCGCGCGAGATGCCGCTCGACCGCGACCGCGACGGATCGGAACAAGGTGACCCGCAGCGCGACGCGCTCGCTGCCCATGCCCTCGACGAGGTCGAAGTAGATGTGGCCTGCGCCCGACCGGCTGAGCGAGTCGATCTCGCCCCGCACCCACAGCTCCTCGGGAAAGCTCCGCCGCACGGCGGTGCCGATGCTCGCCGTCAGCTCGCTGACCCGGAACGTCGGGGTGGGGTCGATCTCGAGATCGAAGGACGGCTGGCTCATGAGGTTCCGCCATACTGCCCTCTGGCCAGCGTGAGGAGGACGCCCGCGTGCACACGCGAATCGGCGACGGCGTGATCCAGATCGACACCCTGCTCGGTGGATGGGAGCGGATGACCGCGGGCTACCTCGTCGAGGGTGACGCCCCTGTGCTCGTCGAGACCGGGAGCCAGAGCTCGGTCGCGGTGCTGCTGGCTGCGCTCGACGAGCTGGGCATGGGCCCCGACGACCTCGCTGGGGTGGCCGTCACCCACATCCACCTCGACCATGCCGGCGGAGTGGGCGACGTAGCCAAGGCGTTCCCGAAGGCGACCGTCTACGTGCACGAGAAAGGGGCGCGCCACCTCGTCGACCCCGAGCGGCTCGTGCGTTCGGCGGCGATGGTCTACGGACCGTTGCTCGACTCGCTCTATGGGCGGCTCGAGCCCACGGCCTCGGAGCGCATCCACGTGCTCGAGGACGGTGAGGAGATCAGCGTGAGCCCGACGCGGGCGCTCACGACCGTCGACTCGCCCGGCCACGCCAAGCATCACCTCGCGTTGCACGACTCGACGAGCGGGATCTTGTTCGTCGGTGACGCAGTGGGCGTGCGCCTGCCCGACACCGGCATCTTGCGGCCGGCCACGCCCCCGCCCGACTTCGACCTCGACTTGGCGATCGGCTCGTTGCACAAGTTCGTCCATCGCAACCCCGCTGAGGTCGCGCTCGCGCACTACGGCCTCGTGCCGAACCCGATCGACACCCTGCGGGAAGCCGAGGGCATCTTGCGCCAGTGGGCCGAGGTGGCCGAGGCGGCGTTTCGAGAAGGCCGCGACATCGCCGAGGCTCTCGACGCCGCGTTCAGCGGGCCGCTCGCGGGCACTGACCCGGAGCACCGCGAGAAGCTCGAGACGTTGAACGGTGTGCACTCGAACGCCGCGGGCTTTCGGCGCTGGCTCGAGCAGCGGCAGAAGCACGAGCACGGCCACTCCCACTAGGGCTTGGCGCGGTTACGCGCCGAGCTCGTCGTAGTCGTCGACCAGGCCCTCGGAGAGCTCGAGGATCTCGGCTCCGGCGGCGAGGTCGGGTGCGATTGCCAGGCCGCGTTCGCGGCGAAGGTCGTCGATCTTGAGAAGCGGCTTCTCGAGGGCGCGGCGCCGGGTGCCGTTCAGCTCGTCGAAGGACTTCTGCACCGTGTCGAAGCGGCGGCCGAGGGTCTCGACCTCTTTCGTGTACTTCGTCCACTGCGTGCGGAAGGCCCCCACCAGCCGCAACACCTCGTCGGACGTCTGCTCGACCATGACCGCGTCGAACGCCTGGCGGATGACACCGAGCATCGCGAACAGGGTCAGCGGCGAGCAGAAGACGATCTTCTCGCGGAGGGCGTCGTCGATGACCGAGGGATCGGACTCGAAGATGAACCCGGCGATCGTCTCGTTGGGCACGAAGAGCAGGAGCTGATCGCACGACAAGCGCGCCCGGTCGAGGTAGTCGCGCTTCGCGAGGTCGCGCACCTTCACCTTCACGTCGCGGACGAACTGCTCACGCTCGCGGCGGCGCTGCTCGTCGGTGGTCGCATCGAGGTAGCGCAGGTACGCGGCGAGCGGGAACTTCACGTCCATGTACAGCACGTGGTCTTTCGGCAGCTTGAACGTGAAGTCGGGGATCGAACGGCCGCCCTCGACCGCGGTCTGCTTCTCGTAGTTGATGTGCTCGACGAAGCCGGCGAGCCGCAGCACGTCTTCGGCCATGCGCTCGCCCCATTGGCCCCGCGTCTTGCTGCTGGCGAGCGCCTCGCGCAGGCCGTTGGCGGTGTCGGCGAGCGAGCGGGTGGTGGTCGCATGGAACTCGAGCTGTTCGCTCAAGCGCCCGAGCGACACGGCGTTCGACCGGCTGAGATCGCCGAGCTGTGACTCGACTCGCGAGAGCTGCACCCCGACGTCTTCGTGCACCTGCTCGAGGCGCGATTCGATCAACGCCTTCTTCGCGTCGAGCTCGGCTTGTGCCGCTGCGGTCTGGGCGCCCATCGCTTCGCGGGTGAGGACGGCGGACTGCTCGAGCGCAGCACGGATCGCCGCATCGCGCTCGATCATCGATTGGGCCCGCGCCTCATCGAGCAGCTGGCGGGTCTGCTCAGGATCAGGCGCGGGCGACCGGCGCAGCAACGTCACGATGCCGACGGCCACCACCACGAGGGCGGCGACGGCGACGATGCCGGCGGCGATGACGAGTGCGGTCATGTGCTCATCATGGCGAGGGGGTGTGACATTCCCGGGGGATCACCCGTGTTCGCCCAGGTCAGAGCGTGTCCGCGAGCACTTCGGCGAGCTTGTGTCGGGCTTGGGCGACCATCACGGGGTTCGTGTGCAGGTAGTACGGAAGCGCCCAGAGCGCCGTGCACAGAGCCCAGCCGCGGCCCCGTCCCCAGGTGGCGTCGTCGACGTTCACCGCTTCCCGAAACACCGCGCGCGAGCGCGTGTCGAACAGATCCCACGCGACGAGGAGGTCGCAGGCCGCGATCGCCGACTCCGCTGCAGCCGAAGTCGATGACCGCTCGGATCCGGCCGCCGTGCACGAGCAGGTTCCCGCGTGCGATGTCGCCATGCACCCACACAGGGTCGCGATGCCAAGTCGGCTCTGCCATCGCCGCTTCCCAGGCTGCCGTCACGGCCTCGCGGTCCACGAGGCCTCGTGCCGCATCGATGGCTTGCCGCGTCTGTTGATCGACGACGGCGAGTGGAGCACCTCGGCGTCCTCGACCCGACGGTGGGGCGTCCGCCGTGTCGATCGCGTGCAGCGCGCGGATGAAGCCGGCGAGGTCGTGCGCCGCGTCGTCGATGTCGTCGATCGGCCCCTCGAACGCGTTGTCGCCGTCGAGCCACGAGTAGACCGCCCACCGCCACGGATACCCGTCTCCGGCCTCTCCCGTCGCGAGCGGGGTCGGCACCGCGAGTGGCAGGTGCGATGCGAGGACGGGCAGCCATCGCTGCTCGTGCGTCAGGGCGCTGACGGCGCGTTCGATTCGGGGCAGCCGTACGACCATGTCGTCGCCGAGGCGGAACATCGCGTTGTCGGTGCCCGACGAGACGACGCGGTGCAGCGGGAGGTCCGCCCACTGCGGTTGCTGTGCGCGCAGAAGGCCGCGCACCAATGCGTCGTCGATGTCGAGCTCGTCCTCGTGCATCCGAACGTGCGTCATCGTGGCTCATACCGATCGAACGTCACTTCGAGCACGCCCTCACCGCTGGTCAGTCCCTGGAGGCGCTGCCGCAGCCGTTGCACCTCCGCGGCAGGGATCTCGCCGGTGAGCGTGAGCCACTCCCCGTGCATCGCCGGCGGATCGGGAACGGCGCGCAACCGTCGCCAGCAGCTGCAACAGTCCGGAAAGGCTGCTCGCAGGTGCGTCGAGCCGGAAGCGGTCGATCGGCTCACACACGACCGTGCCCGCATCTCGCAACGCCATCCGCAACACGATCGTCGTGAGCTTGCGGAAGTCGCGCGCGCTCGACGACGGCGAGTCGTAGGCGCACTCGGTGAGTGTGACGTGGCAGTCGGGCACCGCCCATCCCGACAAGCCGCGTTGAAGCGTCGTGCGGGCGTAGTCGCACATCGAGTCCCGGAACGCGTCGACGGTCTTGTAGATGTACAGAGGGATCGTCACGAGGTCGACGTCGAGCGTCATCGCGACTCCTCCACCGACGGGGCCGGGCTCGACGCACAGGCCGACGGTCGCGAGGTAGCGGTTCGGAGCCTGGCCGAGCCTCTGCACGGCGTGCCCGACGCCGCCGACGCGCTCGATGCAGATCGTGGTGGTCTCGAGGAACTCGATCTCGATGCCGAGGTCAGCCGCGAGCGTCTGCGCGATGACCTCCTGCTGCACCTCGCCGTAGAGCGACACGTACGCAACGCCGCGCTCGTCGTCCTGGCGCAGGTTGATGAGCGGGTCCTGCTCGGTGAGCTGCGCGAGTGCGGTGTGCATCGCGCCTCGCTGCCCAGGGTCCCGGGGGATGACGGCCGCCTCGAGCGTCGGCGGCGCGAACCTGGCACCTCGGTTGTCGCGTGGCGCGTCACCGAACGAGTCGCCCACCCGCACTTCGCGCAGGCCCGACAACCGAGCGATCTGCCCCGACGTCACCACCGGCCGACCCACCGCGGCGCCGTGCTCGAACACGCTCAGCGCGGTGACCGTTCCTTCCCGATCCTCTCCGAGGTGCAATCGCTCGCGGACGTGGACGGCCCCTGAGAACATCCGGACGTACGCCACCTTCTCGCCGCGCGGGTTTCGCTCCACCTTGAAGACCGCTCCCGCGGCAGCCGCGTCGTCATCGCGAGCCGCGACAGGAAGGAACGTCGTGATCCCGGCCATGAGCTCGGCGATGCCCTCGCCGGTGACAGCAGAGCCGATGTACACGGGGTGGGCGTTGCCGGCTGCCGTCTCCGTAGCGAGGTCGGCGGCGAGCTCCGGCCCGAAGTCCTCGGGTACGAACGCGTCCGGGGTGAGCCGATCGCGAATCGCATCGAGCACACGCTCGGGATCGGCACCCGCGCGGTCGATCTTGTTGATGAAGAGCAGCGTCGGCACCCGCAATCGTTGGAGCGCTCGCATCAACACGATGGTCTGGGCTTGCACGCCCTCGACGGCCGACAGCACGAGCACGGCTGCGTCGAGCACGACCAACGAGCGCTCGACCTCGGCGATGAAGTCGGGGTGACCCGGCGTGTCGATGATGTTGACCGTCGTGCCGTTCAGGGTGAACGCTACGACCGCCGCTCGGATCGTGATCCCACGTTGACGTTCGAGCGCCAGCGTGTCGGTCTGGGTGGTGCCCTCGTCGACGCTCCCGATCGCGTCGATGGCGCCGGCTTCGAAGAGCAGGCGCTCGGTGAGGGTGGTCTTACCGGCGTCTACATGCGCCAGGATCCCAAGGTTCAACGTCTCCAACTGTTCGGTCCTCTCGGTAGGCAGCTCCGATCTGGGTGGACGCGAACAGTTGGCGCATGTGTGCTCCCTGGGTCGAACGGACGCGGTCAGGCCAGCAGACGGCCGTCAGGAGGACAAGCGAATTTGGAAACGGACGACGGCGACGAGGATTCGTCGGGGACGGCGCAGTGCGCCGGCCGGGTGCGCGCAGCACTGATTGTCGAGCGCAGCGAGCAGGAGCCGGCGGAAGCGGAGCGGACGACGGCGACGAGGAGAGCGGCCCTCAGACCTCGGTGAGGAACCCGAGGGAGCGTTGGTCGCGCTGCTGGTCCAGGGTGCGGCAGGTGCGCAGCAACGCGACGACGCGGGCGATCTCGGTCGCCGTGAACCGGAGTCGAAGCGGCCGGGCGAGGAACGCGACCCGGAGCGGTTCGGTGTCGTGGTCGGGCACCGCGAGCAGCCACGCGCCGTCGCCGAGGTCGGGCGCCACGCCGACGGGAATCGAGTCGGTGCGGTGCGCGACCGGCGCTCCCCGCTCGAGCGCGTACCGCCCCGCCTCGAACTGACGCGCCTCTGACACAGAGTCGGCGACCCAGGCTCCCGACGCCGAGCACAGATCCGCCAATGCGCTCGCCAACATGTCGCTGCGCTCGTCGGGCCCGGAGTCGAGGAGCGCCTCGGTCCATTGCATCGCGCGCAGCACCATGTCGCTGTAGGGCCGAGCACCGTGGATCGACAGCAAGATGCCGGCGCGGTCCTCGTCCAGCCGTTCCCGCAACTGGTCGCCGTCGACGTCGTCGGGCAGATCGACCACGAGCTCGTCGACGGCGAGCGCTCCCTCCACCTCTTGCACGTCGACGCTGACGACGTTGCCGCCGCACTCGCCGATGATCCCCGCAACCCTGCTCAACGCGCCGGGTCGATCCGGGAGCTCCACTCGCAATCGGGCTCGGTAGCTCACCTGGTCGACCCTAAGCCTCGGACGTTTCGGCGATGTTTCCGATCGATCAGGTCGAGGTGAAGGGATCCCTGCGCCGACTGACACGCAGCACGGCGCGCGTGGCCCAGTAGGCGAGCCAGCCGGCGAGGAGCGCACCGCAGATCCCGGCGATGATCGCCGACCAACGCGCCCGCTGGTGCACGTCGGCGGTCTCCACCTGGATCGGCACTTCCCGTCCGTCGAGGGGCACTCGCACCGTGAGCCCGTCCTTCTGATGGGGCATGTCCACCGTCACGGTGAGGTTCAGCCCCTGCTCGACAGGGACGCCGCTCTCCTCGACGAGCTGCTCGAGCGGCTTCGACGTGCCGAAGGCCGCCGCGAGATCCGGATCGACGAAGCCGGCGATCCCTCCGGTCAGACCGGCGCTGCCCGCGAGCGTCCAGGTCGTCTGATCCCAGTCCTTGCTGATGGTCAGGTCGAACGCCCCGAGCGGGCCGCCGGGCCCGTTGATCTCGGCGAGGATCTCCTTCATCTCCGCCGGGTTGGCGAACGGCTTCGACAGATGCACCCACGTGTTCCCGTCGCTCTCCTTCGCCGGCCCGGTGACCTCCCATCCGGCCGCGCTCAGGTCGGCGAGCCTCACGCGATCGGCTGCACCCGGCACACGCGCCAACAAGTCGTCGTCGGCTCCGACCGCGACACTCACGGTGCCGCTGCCGTCCTCGGCGACGTCGATGCCGACGTTGACGTCCATCCGGCAACCCGCGAGTGCGAGCACGAGGCCCAGCACCGCGACGATGCGGAAGACGGTCAGCTTCCGGAGCGGGGCTGTGCTTGCCACTCGGCCCAGAGAGCCGGGAGATCGAGCCGGTCGACCGCGTCGATCCACGAGCGACGCTGACGTTCGGTGCGAGACCGCGAGACGATCGGGATCGCACCCGAGTGCCGAAGCCAGTAGGCCAGGAGGCGGCTGGCCCCGAGGTCATCGGGGTTGCTGAGGTCGACTGCGCGACCGGGGTTCAGGTACACCTCGATCGTCACGCGGCGGACGAAGTCAGGGTCGGCCTTGATGCCGGCGTCGTCGAGCTTCGACGCGAGGTACGACCCGACGACCTGCACCTCGCCGACGCCGGCACGCACCGACGAAGCGACCGCGGCCGTACCGGTCAGCACCGCCACCGTCGGGAACTTCGTGAAGCGGCCGAGGCGGACGAGCCGGGTGCCGATCGTGACGAGGCCGGTCGCGAGGATGCCCTGCAGCGCCCGGGTGCCATCACCGAGCTCGCCGAGCAGCTCGATGGCGTCGTGATTGCTCTCGACGCGATGGGGTGTCGACATCACCCGGTCGGTGAGCCGATCGCCGAGATCGGACATGGCGCGGCCGGCCGCCGAGGGCAGCTGCGTGACCCGTCCGACGAGCGACGACATGGGTGCCGTCTCGGCGACGCGCTCGATCGCCGCGTCGAGGGTCGGGTCGGCGGGGACACTCATGGCCGATCAGTCTGCCGGGTCAGATGCCCGCAACCCAGGCGAACGTCACGAGATTGGGCACTCGGCGCCTCATGTCGCGCCCGAGTGCCCAATCCGGAAGGTTGTTGGTCAGTCGCCGCCGTCGGTGGCGCCGGCGAGCTCCATGGGCGGAGGCTCGAAGCCCTCGATCGCCCGGAACACGATGCGCTTCTCGTTCGGGCGGTCGGGATCGTCCTCGGTGTCGACGACGATGATCTCGCCGGCCCGGAACTCCTTGTGGAGGATGCGCTCGGACAGCGGATCTTCCACCTGACGCTGGATCGCACGACGCAGAGGCCGAGCGCCGAGCGTCGGGTCGTAACCCCGTTCAGCGAGGAAGACCTTGGAAGACGTCGTGAGCTCGAGACCGAGCCCCTGGCTCTCGAGCTGGGTGGTGACCCGCTTGATCATCAGGTCGACGATCTGGGTGACCTCGTCGAGCGTGAGCTCGTGGAAGACGATCGTCTCGTCGATGCGGTTCAGGAACTCAGGCCGAAAGTGCTGCTTGAGCGCGTCGTTGACCTTCTCCTTCATGCGCTCGTACGTGATCGCCTCGTCGGACTTGGCGAAGCCGAGGTTGGCCTTGCGCAGATCCTGCGTGCCGAGGTTCGACGTCATGATGAGCACGGTGTTGCGGAAGTCGACGCTGCGACCCTGGCTGTCGGTGAGACGGCCTTCCTCCAGGATCTGGAGGAGCGTGTTGAACACGTCGGGGTGCGCCTTCTCGATCTCGTCGAACAGCACCACCGAGAACGGCTTGCGCCGCACAGCCTCGGTCAGCTGGCCGCCCTCTTCGTAGCCGACGTAGCCCGGGGGCGAGCCGACGAGGCGCGACACGGTGTGCTTCTCCATGTACTCGGACATGTCGAGCTGGATCAGCGCGTCGTCGTCGCCGAAGAGGAACTCGGCAAGCGTCTTGGCGAGCTCGGTCTTGCCGACACCCGACGGGCCCAAGAAGATGAACGAGCCACTCGGACGCTTCGGGTCCTTGAGACCGGCACGCGTGCGCCGGATCGCCTGCGAGACCGCGCGGATCGCGTCCTCCTGGCCGACGACCCGCTTGTGCAGCTCGTCTTCCATGCGAAGCAGCTTCGCCGTCTCTTCCTCGGTGAGCTTGTAGACGGGGATGCCCGTCCAGATCGAGAGCACCTCGGCGATCGACTCCTCGTCGACCTCGTCGAACAAGTCGACGCCTCGGTCCTTCAGCTCTGACTCTTTGCGCGCCTTCTCTTCGAGGAGCGCCTTCTCCTGATCGCGGAGCCGGCCGGCCTCTTCGAAGCGCTGAGCCTCGACTGCGTCCTTCTTCGCCTGCACGACCTGAGCGATCTTGTTCTCGAGCTCTTTGAAGTCGGGCGGAGTCTCCATGCGCTTGATCCGCAGGCGCGACCCGGCCTCGTCGATGAGGTCGATCGCCTTGTCGGGAAGGTGACGGTCGGAGATGTAGCGGTCGGCGAGGTTCGCCGCGGCAACGAGCGCCTGGTCGGTGATCGTCACACGGTGGTGCGCCTCGTAGCGATCGCGCAGACCCTTGAGGATCTCGATCGTGTGTGCGACCGTCGGCTCCTCGACCTTGATCGGCTGGAAGCGCCGCTCGAGGGCCGCGTCCTTCTCGAGATGCTTGCGGTACTCGTCGAGCGTCGTGGCGCCGATCGTCTGCAGCTCACCGCGAGCGAGCATCGGCTTGAGGATCGACGCTGCGTCGATCGCGCCTTCGGCCGCACCCGCACCCACGAGCGTGTGGAGCTCGTCGATGAACAGGATGATGTCGCCGCGCGTGCGGATCTCCTTCAGCACCTTCTTGAGGCGCTCCTCGAAGTCACCGCGGTAGCGAGACCCGGCGACGAGGGCGCCGAGGTCGAGCGTGTAGAGCTGCTTGCCCTTCAGCGTGTCGGGCACGTCGTTGACGACGATCTTCTGGCTGAGACCCTCGACGACGGCGGTCTTGCCGACGCCGGGCTCGCCGATGAGCACCGGGTTGTTCTTGGTGCGACGGGACAGCACCTGCATGACCCGCTCGATCTCACGGTGACGCCCGATGACGGGATCGAGCTTCTTCTCCCGAGCGAGCTGGGTGAGGTTGCGTCCGAACTGGTCGAGCACCAACGAGCCGCCCTGGGCGGGCTCACTCTGGCCGCTCGAGCCAGAACCGCCCGCCGGCTCCTTACCCCCGGCCGGACCCTGATAGCCCGACAGGAGCTGGATCACCTGCTGGCGCACTCGGGACAGATCCGCGCCCAGCTTCACGAGCACCTGCGCGGCCACGCCCTCGCCCTCACGGATGAGGCCGAGGAGGATGTGCTCGGTGCCGATGTAGTTGTGACCGAGCTGCAGTGCCTCACGCAGCGACAGCTCGAGGACCTTCTTCGCGCGGGGCGTGAACGGGATGTGCCCCGACGGCGACTGGCCGCCCTGACCGATGATCTCCTCGACCTGGCTACGGACAGCCTCGAGGGAGATGCCGAGCGACTCGAGTGCCTTCGCGGCCACGCCTTCGCCCTCGTGGATGAGGCCGAGGAGGATGTGCTCGGTGCCGATGTAGTTGTGGTTCAGGAGGCGTGCTTCCTCCTGGGCCAAGACGACGACTCGGCGGGCTCGGTCTGTGAAGCGCTCGAACAAGGAAACCGCCTTTCGGGCAGCGGTGAAACGTATGCCGAGTCTATCGGGGGGGCTGTGGAAGACACGGCCGGCCGTTTCGCTCAGTGCCTCTTCTTCGTCGGCCGAAACCGCCTCGGATGGAGGGTCGCCGGATGATCGCGCGCCGATCCGCGTCCTGGTTTCCCGACTCAGAACACCCTGACGTAGCGTGGCCCCGTGACCAGCCCCCTGCTCACGCTCCCCTCCATGGGTGCTGACCTGGGTCGCGTCGAGCGGGCACTGCGCGAAGCCGTCGTCACTGATGACACCTTCCTCACCGAAGTCGCCAGCCACCTGATCCTCGCAGGCGGAAAGCGGCTGCGCCCCGCGCTCGCGATCGCCGTTGCTGCCGCGGTGTCAGCAGACACGGCCCCGGCCGCGGAGGACGTGATCATGGGCGGCACCTCGGTCGAGCTGGTGCACCTCGGGTCGCTGTACCACGACGACGTGATCGACGAAGCGGTGACCCGGCGCACGGTCGAGAGCGTGAACGCTCGCTGGGGGAACCTCAAGGCGATCCTCGCCGGCGACTACCTGCTCGCGAAGGCGTCAGAGATCGCGGCGAGCCTCGGCACCGAGGTCGCGGGCCTCCTCGCCGCGACGATCGGACGGCTCTGCGAGGGCGAGATCCGTGAGCTGCAGAGCGCGTTCGACGTCGACCGCACGGAGCACGACTACTACGCCTCGGTCGAAGGCAAGACGTCAGCACTCTTCGCGACGTCCGCCCGCATCGGCGCGCTGGTTGCCGGTCACGACCGGACGCTCGTGGACGCAGCGACGAGCTACGGCCTGCGACTCGGCACCGCATTCCAGATCGTCGACGACATCCTCGACCTCACGGCGAGCGAAGCCGAGCTCGGCAAGCCGACCGGCCACGACCTGTTCGAGGGGGTCTACACACTCCCGGTCCTCGTGACCCTGTCTCACGGCTCCGCGGCGAGCGGCGAGCTCCGCGATCTGCTCGGACGGCCGATCGAGGGTGCCGAGCTCGAGAAGGCCCTCGGCATCGTCCGTTCGAACGGCGGCATCCCTGGCGCCGCTGCCGCCGCTCGTGCGCAGGTCGACGCTGCGATTGGCGATCTCGAGGCGTTCCCGGCCACCCCCGCCGTCGCTGCGCTGCGGGCCGGCGCGCGGCACCTCGTGTCTTCTTTGCCTGGCTGATCCAGACTCTCCAGCCGTGGGGGCCGATCCCTTCGTGGGACGGGAGACAGAGAACGCGGCGCTCGACGCTGCTCTCGGCGATGCATGGTCGGGCCGCGGGCGTCTCTTCCTCGTTGCCGGTGACCCGGGCATCGGCAAGTCGCGTCTCGCCGCGGAGCTGACCGATCGGGCTCGCGCGTCGGGCGCGCAGGTGGGTTGGGGCCGTTGCTGGGAAGCGGGCGGCGCGCCGGCGTACTGGCCGTGGGCCGAGGTGCTGACGACGCTCGTCGATCGCATCGGCCCGACCGAGCTACGCGAGCGGCTGGGCGCGACGACCGACGACCTCGCCCAGATCGTGCCGATGTTGTCCGCCGAGGCTCCGGACGCGCGCCTCGCTCCCGACACGGCGCGCTTCCGCCTCTACGAAGCGGTCGTCCGGTTGTGTCGCCTCTCGACCATCGACGCCCCTCTCGTCGCGGTCCTCGACGACGTGCACGTCGCGGATCCGTCCTCGCTTCTGCTGTTGCAGTTCCTCGCCGGGCAGCTCGATGGGATGGGGCTGCTGGTCGTTGCGACCTATCGCGATGCCGACGCGATGCGGGGCGGGTTCGCAGATGTGCTCGCGCAGCTCGTCCGCGAGCGCAACACGACTCGCCTTCGTCTCGGCGGTCTGGATGCGGAAGGTGTCGCGGAAGTCATCGGCGGGGCGACCGGCATCGGCCCATCACAACGGCTGGTCGCCAAGGTCCGTGAGCTGACGGACGGCAATCCCCTCTACGTCGGTGAGGCCGCCCGGCTCCTCGCAGCCGAAGGACGGCTCGACGACACTCTCGACTCTGATCGCCTGCTCATCCCGCGCGACGTGCGTGAAACTGTGCTCCGACGGCTGGGGCAGCTGTCCGAACCCTGCCAGCGCGTCCTCGAGCTCGCCTCGGTGCTCGGCCGGGACTTCCCTCTCGACGTGCTCGAAGCCCTCGGGGGCGAGGACGTCGACGTCACGTCAGCCCTCGACGAAGCCGCGTCGGCCACCGTCATCGTCGACAGCCCGGACCGTGCGGGCCACCTTCGCTTCGCGCATGCGGTGATGTCCGAAGCGCTCCACCACGAGATCCCGTCGTTGCGGCGGCGCCGCCTCCACGACGAAGCCGGTCGCGCGCTCGAGGTGCTCCGTGGAGGCGACCTCGGACCGCGCCTCGCCGAGCTCGCGCGTCATTGCTACGCGAGCCTCCCCGTCGGGCCGGTGGACAGAGCGGTGACGTACGCGCGGCTGGCCGCTGTGCGCGCCGTGCAGCAGCTCGCCTACGAGGAGGGCGCGCGCCTCTACGACATGGCGCTCCGCGCCCTCGCCGGCGCGCCTGACGGCATGGAACGGATGGAGCTGCTCCTGGCTCTCGGAGACGCGCAGAGCCGTGCCGGCGAGACCGAGGTCGCCAAGGCGACGTTCATCGAAGCCGCCGACCTGGCGCGGCAGATGGGCGACGTCGAACGACTCGCGCGGGCCGCGCTCGGCTACAGCGGGCGCTTCGTGTGGATGCGCGCCGGGTCCGACACGAAGATCATCCCGCTGCTCCACGAGGCGCTCGCTGCACTTCCCGAAGGGGACAGCGCGCTCCGGGTGCGGCTGCTCGCGCGCCTCGCCGGAGCACGTCGAGACGATTGGGACATGCGGCCGCGGGACGAGCTCAGCGCCGAGGCAGTCGTGATCGCGGAAGCCATCGGCGATCCGGCGACACTGGCGTATGCCCTCATCTCCCGAGCGATGGCGACGTGGGGCCCGCGGGCCGCGTTCGACATGAGGGTGCTCGCCGAGCGGGCGATGGGGCTCGCGGCGGAGGCCGGGGATCAGGAGCATGTCGCCGCGGCGCGGCTCAACCGGGCACAGAGCATCTTCGCGACCGGGCCTCCGGACATGGTGCGCCCCGCGTTCGAGGACTACGCGCGGACGGCGGCGGAGCTGAGGCAACCGTCGCACCTTTGGTACGCGGGGTTGATGCGCACATCCGTGCTCCTGCTCGACGGCAGGCTGGACGAGGCCGAAGCACAAGCAGAGCAGACCTACGCAGAGGGGCTGAGAGCGCAGTCGTGGGATGCCGGGGCTGCTCATCTTCTCGCGCTCAGTGCGCTCCGTCGCGAGCAGGGTCGGCTCGCCGAGCTCGAGGAAGACCTGATCGACGCCGGCTCCCTCTATCCGGGGTACCGATTGTTCCGGTGCGTGCTCGCGCTCGTGTGTCTCGAGAGCGGCCGAGGCGAGGACGCTCGCGCTCTCGCGCGTGAGATCGTCCACGGCGGCGAGGAGACGCTGCCTCACGACAACGGTTGGGCGTACGGCATGGCGACGCTCTCCGAGATCGTCGCGAGGACCGGCGACACGGACCTCGCCACGATCCTGTACGACGAGATGCTGCCGTACGCACATCTCATGGCGACAGGAGGCGGCGAGATCGGGGGAGGGTCGCTCGAACGATCGCTCGGGCAGGTCGCCTCGGTCCTCGGCCGAACCGACGACGCGCTCTCGCATCTCGACGCGGCGCGGAGTGTGCACCGCGCGTACCGCGCCGACATCTGGGTCGCCCGCACCGATGTGGACGACGCGGTCGTGCGGCTGAAACGGGGCACCGACGACGATCGGCGCATCGCCGCGCAGCTGCTGCAGGCCGCGGGCGAGGTGAGCCGGCGCAGAGGATGGGTCGGGATCGCCGCTCGCGTGGACGAGCTCACCGGCGGACCCGGCCGCGACGACGCGCCCGGCGGGCTCACTCGTCGCGAGGTCGAGGTGGCGCGACTCGTCGCGAGGGGCAAGACGAACCGCGAGATGGCCGAGCAGTTCGTGCTCTCCGAGCGCACCATCGAGACCCACGTGCAGCACATCCTCACGAAGCTCGGATTCACGTCCCGTTCGGAGATCGCCGCGTGGGCGGTACGTAGCGGCCTCAGTGATGACGCGTAGAGAAGATCAGTAGCGCGGCTCCGTACTTGTCCCGATGTCGCAGACCGGGCGATCCCGCATCCTCCTCTCAGGGGACAGCAAGTTCCCATGACGAGAGGGGAAGTCATGAACCGCAAGCTGACCAAGTCGATCGCCGGAGCACTTCTCGGCGCAGCGATGCTCACCACCGCAGTCGGACCGGCGAGTGCGCAGAGCCGTGCCCACCGCGCCGAGGCCTCACGCCTCGAGCGCCCTGTACACCTCGGCCAGGGCGGGCAGCCCTGCCCAGTTCCGCATCCACGAGGAGCTCGACCGGCTGACCGCCCAGGCCGGGCCTCCGTCGGCTGCTGCCTTCCGCGTGGCGGAGGAGCAGAGCCGCTAGCTCCCCTCCGGGATTGGGCACTCGGGGCCTGTATTCGCCCTCGAGTGCCCAATCTCGCCGGGGTCGGCGGTCACGCGGCCGAGGAACTCGCCGAGCAAGGCGTTGAACGCGAGGGCGTGCTCGACGGGGAAGCCGTGCGCCGCGCCCGAGATGATCGTGAGGTCTGCGCCGGGGATGTGGTCGGCGAGCTCTTCGCCGTCGGCCGTCGGCGTGAGGATGTCCTGGCTGCCTGACACCACGAGCGTCGGCACCCGCACCTCGACGAGCCGATCGCGCAGCGAGTCGTCGGCGTCGAGGATCGCGCGGGCCTGCGCGGCGAAGGCGTGCGCGGGGACGTTGAGCGCGAGCGGGCCGAGCACACCGAGCGCCGGCCAGTAGCGGCGTAGCGAGCGAGGACCGACGAGCCATCGCATCGACCGGCGGCTCACCTCGAGCATCCCTTGCTCGAGGGCGATCGACGCCCACTCGGCCAGCAGCTCGCGCCGCCACATGTGGTGATGGCACGCACTGGCGCTGAGGACGAGGGAGCGGACGCGGTCGGGATGCTGGAGCGCGAGCAGCTGTGCGATCACACCGCCCATCGAGTGTCCGATGACATGTGCTGACTCGAGGCCGCACGCGTCGAGGACGCGGGCCGCGTCGTCGGCCATCACGTCGAGGTGGTAGCGACCCTGAGGCTTGTCCGACCGCCCGACGCCGCGGTTGTCGAAGCCGATGGTGCGCCAGCGCGGAGCGAGGGCGACGCGCTGCAGCAATCCGGCGGTGCGGTCGGCGCCGAGACCCTGGATGAGGAGGACGGGGGTCGCGCCGGGCCGTCCCAGCACGTCGAAGGCGAGCTGCGTGCCGTCGCTCGCGGTCGCGCGGCTCACGAGCGGTGGTCGAGGCTCTCTTGGATCTCGGCGCGCACGGCGTCGATCGTCTCCGCGACTGCGAGTGGTCCGGGGCCGGTCGCGGTGCGCGGTGACACCGGCGCCCCGATCTGCACCCGCCAGCGGCGGCTCAGCTCGCGACCGGTCACCGCGACCGGAAGCACGGGGACACCGAGCTCGACCGCTGGTGCCACTGACTCACGTGCGAGCTGACCGACCCGCGCTCCCATCCGATACTGACGGTCGAGGAAGACGAGCGCGAGCTGCCCGGCACGGAGCACGCCGGCGAGCTCGTCGGGACGATCCTGCACAGCGCCCATCCGTCGCAGCACGGGGCCGATCGGCGCGATGTCGGGCACGCCGAGCACCCGAAGGACGCGGCCGGTCGCCTGCCAGACCGCGCCGGCAACCGCGAACGGCTCGGACATGCCGATACGGCGATTCGCGACCAGCACGGCCGCGCCTTCGGCCGGGATGTGCTCGGCGCCCTCCACGCGGATCGTCCACCGCGCCTCCAACAGCGGGCTCAGCACGGCCACGAAGTCGGGATCGAAACCCCACTCGTCGACGACGTAGGAGCCGTCGATGCGTCGCCGGACGACGTCGGTGAAGGTGCTCATGCGACTGTGCTCATGCGGCTTGCGCCGCGCGCAGGTGCGTCACCGTCGCCCACTCGTAGAGGTCCTTGACCACGGCAACCGTCGATCGCGGCTCGATGCCGAGCACCTCGTTCGCCAGCGTTCCGTCCGCCGTGCGTCCCCGGTGCAGGACTTCGAGCACGTGAGGAGGCACCGGCGAGCCGAGCAGCTCGGCGACGGGACGGATGAGCCGCAGCTCGGGCCCGAGGATGGGCAGGGGGATGCGACCGCCGAGCCTCACCGCTTGGAACGCGGTGACCGCGCCCGAACCGACGACGTTGAGCGCGCCGTCATAGGGCGTCGCGGTCGCAGCTGCGATCACCGCCGCCACCGCGTCTTCCTGATGCAGGAGGGAGAACGTCGGGTCCGCGAACGCACTGATCGGCACGATGGGCGCCATGCGCAGGTAACGGCCGAGGGGGCTCGGCACGTGAGGCCCGACGACCGGTGCCATCCGCAGCCGCGTCACCGGCACGTCGGCAGCCCAGCCCGCCGACACGGCGATGTCCTCCACCTCGGCGAGTGATGCACCGAACGGCGAGGTCGGGTCGCGCGCGACGTCTTCGTCGGGCACCGTGGCGCATCCACGTCGACGCCCGTACACCTCGATGCCGGAGCGGACGACGATCGAGCGGAGCGACGGGCACTCGGCTGCCGCGCCGAGCACCGAGACCGATCCCGCTCGTGTGCGCTCGGCGGCGCTCCGCGGACCGGTGCGCGCGTTCGGCTCGTAGATGCCGAGATGCACGACGACATCGGGATCGAACGCGCGCACGAACGCGACGCTGCGCGTGCGATCGCGAGGGTTGATGCGGTGGAACTCGGCCCGCCGCAGGCGTCGACGAGGCGGATCGACGTCGAGCCCGGCGATCTCGCTCACGTCGCGGTCGGTCTCGAGCAGCTGGGCCACTCGGGTGCCGAGCTCGCCGCCCATGCCGGTGATCAGCAGTCGCACCCGCTCAATCTTGTTCGGGCCTCAGGGTCGGGAACAAGATGACGTCTCGGATCGAGGGCGCGTCGGCGAGGAGCATCACGAGTCGATCGATGCCAATTCCCAGGCCACCGGTGGGAGGGAGCCCGTATTCGAGCGCTCGGAGGTAGTCCTCGTCGATCGCCATGGCCTCGTCGTCTCCGGCGTCCCGAGCGGCCGACTGCGCCTCGAAGCGCTCGCGCTGCACGTCGGGGTCGATCAGCTCGCTGAACGCGTTGCACAGCTCGCGTCCGGCGACGATCGCCTCGAATCGCTCGACGAACCCGGCCATCTCGCGGTGATCGCGGGCGAGCGGCGACACCTCGACCGGGTAGTCCATGACGAACACGGGACCCCACAGCTCGGCCTCGGTCGTCTTCTCGTAGATCTCGAGGAGCGAGCTTCCCGGGCCCGTAGTCGTCCTTCACGTGCACGCCGTGCGCTTCCGCCAGCGCGCGCAGCTCCTCGATCGGCGCGCGCAGGTCGACGTGCACGCCGATCTGCTCCTCGACGAGGTCGACCATCGTCGCCCGCCGCCACGGCGGCGTGAGGTCGAGGTCGCGACCGCCGTACGAGATCTTCGTCGTGCCGAGGATCTCGGTCGCCAGGTATGCCACCAGCTCCTCGACGAGCCGCATGATGTCGCCGTAGTCGGCGTAGGCCTCGTAGAGCTCGAGCATGGTGAACTCGGGGTTGTGTCGCGGTGAGATGCCTTCGTTGCGGAACACCCGCGCGAGCTCGAACACCTTCTCGAACCCGCCGACCACGAGCCTCTTGAGGTAGAGCTCGGGCGCGACGCGCAAGTACAGGTCGAGGTCGAGCGCGTTGTGATGCGTCACGAACGGCTTCGCGGTCGCGCCGCCCGGGATCGGGTGGAACACCGGTGTGTCCACCTCCATGAAGCCGCGGTCCTCCAGCCAGCGTCTCGTGAGTGAGATCACGCGGCTGCGAAGCGCGAACGTGCGCTGCGCGTCCTCGGTGACCCAGAGGTCGACGTAGCGCTGGCGATAGCGGGTGTCGACGTCGGTCAGCCCGTGCCACTTGTCGGGAAACGCGCGGCGCGCCTCCGCGAGGAGCACCCACTCGCGCACCTTGACCGAGACCTCGCCCTTGCGGGTCTTCATGACGTCGCCCTTCACGCCCACCCAGTCGCCGAGGTGCAGCTCGCAGAACTCGGTGAAGCGAGGGGTGGTGTCGGCAGGAGCGAAGAGCTGCACTCGTCCGCTCGAGTCCGCGAGCGTCGCGAAGGCGAGCTTCCCCTGCACCCGACGCAGCAGGATGCGACCGGCAACGCTCACCGAGACAGGGCACTCCTCACCCGGCTCGAGCGACGCGAAGTCTCTCTGGATGGTGGCGGCATCCCACGTCCGCTCGTAGCGAAACGGGGGCTGCTCGGCCATCAGCTCAACCTAGTGACTGAGGCGTTGAGCGCTCAGCCCGGTTTCGCGCGGTTCCGCTCGTAGATGATCCGCAAGCCGTGAAGCGTGAGCCACGGCTCGTGGTGCTCGATCGCCTTCGAGAGCGGCGCGATCACCGAGGCGAGCCCTCCGGTCGCAACCACCGTGATGTCGCCCAGCTCTTCGCGGAACCGCTCGCACATCCCGTCGACCTGTGAGGTGAAGCCGTACACCGCGCCCGATTGCAGCGACTCGACCGTGCTGCGGCCGATGACGTTGCGCGGCTCGGCGAGCTCGACGCGGCGGAGGGCTGCGGCGCGCTCGAACAGCGCGTCGAGGCTGATCTCGATGCCGGGAAGGATCGCTCCGCCGAGGTATTCGCCCTTCCCCGATACGGCATCGAGCGTCGTCGCGGTGCCGAAGTCGACGATGATCGTCGGGCCGCCGTAGAGGTCATAGGCACCCACCGCGTTCGCGATGCGGTCGGCGCCGACCTCCTTCGGGTTGTCGTAGAGGATCGGCATGCCCGTGCGCACGCCCGGCTCGACGATCAGCGGGAGGAACCCGAAGTAGCGCAGGCACATCTCGCGCACCGCCGCCGTCACGCGGGGCACGACCGACGAGACGGCGAGGCCGCTCACGTTCTCGGCGAACGAGAAGCCGTGGAACGCGAGGAACTCCTGCACGACGAGCGCGTACTCGTCGGAGGTCCGCTCGGCGTTCGTCGCGATGCGCCAGTGGTCGAGGAGCTCGGCTCGAGTGCTGCCGTCGTCGTCGGACGCGTAGAGGCCCACCACTGTCTGGGTGTTCCCCACGTCGATGGCGAGCAGCATGCGGGCGCAACACTGCCACTCCGTCACCGGCTGACGTCGGAGGTGATTTTCACAAGTAACTACTTGACGTATTCCCGCGACGGGCGGAGCATGGAACCATGACCGACACCGTCACGACGTCTGCGAAGGCTGGGTCGCTCGCCGATCTGCAGCGCGAAGGACGTCTCCTCTGCAAGGTCGGCTCGCTTCCCGTCGTGGTCTTCTGGCACGAGGGAAAGGCGCTCGCGATCGAGGATCGTTGCCCGCACCTCGGGTTCCCCTTGCACCAAGGCACGGTCGAGGCCGGGCTGCTCACCTGCCACTGGCATCACGCGCGCTTCGATCTGGTGTCGGGATGCACGCTCGATCCCTGGGCCGACGACGCGCAGGGCTTCGACGTGGAGATCGCGGGCGACGCCGTGATCGTCCACGCACGCGACGCGGGCGATCGCGTCGAGCGGCTCCAGCAACGCCTTCGCGACGGCCTCGAGCAGGGGCTCACGCTCGTGATCGCAAAGGCCGTGCAGGGTTTGCTCGAAGCGTCGGTGCCTCCCGCCGAGATCGTGCGCACCGGCATCGAGTTCGGGTGCACGTACCGGGCCGACGGATGGGGTGCCGGGCTCACGACGCTCGTCGCGATGGCCAACGTCCTCGACCGGCTCGATGCCGCCGACCAGACGTTGGCACTCGTCCACGCGCTCGCGTTCGTCAGCCGGGACACGCGTGGTCGGGCGCCTCGCTTCGCGATCGAACCGCTGCGCACCGACGACCTCGATGTCGATCGGCTGTCGGACTGGTACCGGCGCTTCGTCGAGACGAGGGCCGAGGATGCGTCCGAGCGCGTGCTCGCGACGGCGATCCACGCAGGAGCTTCGCTCACCGATGTCGAGGGCTTCATGGAGGCTGCGGTCACCGATCACGTCTTCATCGACGAGGGCCACACGCTCGACTTCACGAACAAGGCGTTCGAGGCCCTCGGTCATGTCGGCGACGACGCGGCCGCCCTCGTGCTGCCGACCCTCGTGCGCCAGACCGCCGGCGCGCAGCGCTCCGAGGAGTTCTCCGAGTGGCGTCATCCCCACGACCTGCTGAAGCTCGCCCGCCAAGCCGAGGCCGCGTTGCCGGCGGCCCAGGCCGAAGGACGTTCCCGGGTCGGCGAGTACGACGACGTCGCGGGTCTCGCGTGGCGGTTCCTCGACGAGGATCCCGAGGAGGTCGTCGGCGCCTTGCTCGACGCGATGCGCGCCGGGGCGACACCCGAGCAGCTCGGCCGCGCGCTCGCCTACGCGGGGTCGCTGCGGATCGTGCGCTTCCACGTGCAGAACGACTTCGGCGACTGGAACACGGTGCACCACGCGTTCACCGCGGCGAACGCGCTGCACCAGGCTCTCGTGCGGGCCCCGACTCCCGAGCTGATGCGCGGGCTCGTGCACGGCGCGCTGCGCGTCTACCTCGACCGCTTCCTGAACGTCCCCGCCGCGCGACTCCCCACCTCCGACACCGGCGACCTCGGCGAGCTCGCGGAGTGCTGGGAGGTGCAGGGTCGGGTCGACGACGCGGGCCGCATCGCGTTCGGGTTCATCCGGGGTGGGGGCAGCGAGGCCGAGCTGGGCGCAGCGCTCGGGCACGCCCTCCTCGGCGAAGACACCGAGTTCCACTGGTTCCAGGTCTACGAGGCGTCGATGCGTCAGGTCGCCGCGTGGCCCGAGGGCTCGGAGGAGGCCGCGCTCATCCTCACCGGCCTCGCCCGCTTCCTCGCCGCGCACACGCCGACGCGGCGCGAGCTGCCGACCGTCGTCCGCATCGCCCAACGCCTCCGCCGCGGCGAAGCCCTCTACGAAGAAGGCTGAACCGGCTAGCGGTCGAGGTCGAGACCGATGTCGAAGGCGGGGGCGCTCTGGGTGATGACGCTCGTCGAGATGAGGTCGGCGCCCGTCGACGCGTAGCGGCCGATGGTCTCGAGCGTCACGCCGCCCGACACCTCGACGACCGACGCGGCCGTCGACGAGGGCAACGCACTTCGCGACGTCCTCGGGCGTCATGTTGTCGAGCATCACGAGATCGGCGCCGCTGTCGACCGCCTCGATCACCTGCTCCATCCGCTCGCACTCGACTTCGACGCTGCGCCCGGGCCACTGCTCGCGGGCGCGCCGGACGGCCTCGCTGATGCCGAGCCGTCCGAGGTGGTTGTCCTTCACGAGCACCATCTCGGACAGCGACCCGCGGTGGTTCACGCCGCCGCCGGCGCGTACGGCCGCCTTCTCGAGCGCGCGCAGGCCGGGGAGCGTCTTGCGCGTGTCCCAGACGCGGGCGCGACTGCCCGGCGCGTCGGCAGCGGCGTCGACGAAGCGGCGGGTCAACGTTGCGATCCCGGAGAGGTGGCAGAGGAAGTTCAGTGAGGTGCGCTCCGCGGTCAAGATCGACGCGAGCGGGCCCTCGACGGTGCCGATGACGTCACGCGCCTCCACCGTCGCGCCGTCGGTGGCTCTCCAGTGCACGATCACGGAGCTGTCGACCTGCGCGAAGGCCTCGGTGGCGCACGCGGTGCCGGCGAGCACGCCGCGCTTGCGGGGGACGAACGACGCCCGCCCCTCTTCACCGGGGTCGAGCAGCGCGGCCGTGATGTCGCCGAGTGGACCGAGATCCTCGGCGAGCGCGCGAGCGACCGCGTCGCGGATGACGCCGGGACCGACGTCGCTCATCGCAGCACGAAGCGCACGCGCATCGTCTCGTCGAGCTTGGGGAAGTCCGATCGCGTGTGAGCGCCCCGGCTCTCCTCGCGGACGGTCGCCGCGGCGAGGATGCCGTGCGCCACAGTCGCGAGGTTGTGGGTCTCGGCGGCCGCGGCATCGGTCACGCCGGCGTGCAACGCCATCACTTCGTCGACCACGAGCGCCGTCTCCGCGAGGCTGCCGGCGCTGCGGAGCACTCCCGCACCCGTCGTCATCGCGCGCTGCATTCGCTCACGGGCGCCCGCCCGAGGCACCGT
Organism: uncultured Acidimicrobiales bacterium; assembly: GCA_963802505.1. Taxonomy (GTDB): domain Bacteria; phylum Actinomycetota; class Acidimicrobiia; order Acidimicrobiales; family DATKAS01; genus DATKAS01. The sequence goes on from CAWDJB010000002.1 coordinate 1,380,723, forward strand.
GCTGTCGCTCGACGGCGGCGCGGTGAACGAGACGTCGATCGCGCGCCCGGCGATCAGGTCGGGCACGCCGTCGTCGATGACCGCGCGCATCGCACCTGTCGGTTTCGCGGCGACCTCGCCTCGCTCGATCGCCTCGATCACGCGAGGCCCGAAGACCATCCCTTCGAGCAGCGAGTTCGACGCGAGCCGGTTCGCTCCGTGGATGCCCGTGCATGCGACCTCGCCGGCCGCCCACAGCCCCGGCAGCGACGTCGCGCCGTCGAGGTCGGTGACGATGCCGCCGCACTGGTAGTGGGCCGCGGGCGCGATGGGCAGCCAGTCGGTCGCCGGATCGAGGCCGACCTGGCGCACCGCCGCGGCGATGGTCGGGAAGCGCTCGTCGAAGTGGTCGAGGCCCGTGGCGTCGAGCCAGAGATGATCGACGTCCTGTTCGAGCATCCGTGCGGTCATCGCGCGCGAGACGGCATCGCGGGGCAGCAGCTCGTCGACGAAGCGCTCACCCTTGGCATCGCGCAGCAACGCTCCATGACCCCGTAGCGCCTCGGAGAGCAGCGGCCGCGGCACGGCCGGGTGGTGCAAGGCGGTCGGATGGAATTGGACGAACTCGATGTCCGCCACGGCCACGCCCGAGCGAAGCGCCATCGCCAGTCCGTCACCCGTCGACTCGAGCGGGTTGGTCGTCACCGCGAACACCTGACCCGAGCCACCGGTCGCGGTGAGGACGTTCGTCGCTCTGATCTCGCGCACGACGCCGTCCGCGGCGAGCGCGGTCACGCCGCGGCAGCGGCCTCCCTCCACGATGAAGTCGAGTGCGAACCAACGCTCGAAGACCGCGACGGCACTTCGCCGAACGGCTTCGACGAGCGCGCGCTCGATCTCGGCGCCGGTCGCCGCGCCGCCCGCGTGCACGACCCGCGGCAGGGTGTGGCCTCCCTCGCGGGCGAGCTCGAGCCGGCCGTCGGACGATCGATCGAACGCGGCTCCCATCGCGATGAGCTCGGTGACGCGCCCGGGTCCTTCGTCAACGAGGATGCGGACTGCCTCGACGTCGCACAGGCCGGCCCCCGCGGCGAGCGTGTCGGCAAGGTGAAGGTCGGTGGAGTCGGGATCACCCGCGAGCACCGCGGCGACGCCTCCCTGGGCCCATCGAGTCGCGGCCTGATCGAGCTCACCCTTGGTGAGCACGCCGACTCGCAAGCCGAGCGCGTCGGCGGCGCGCACCGCGGCCGAGAGGCCGGCAACTCCGCTGCCCAAGACGAGGAGGTCGAGCCCCGGGCCGTCGCCCACCATTGCCGTCAGCCCACCGTGACGCCGACGTTGTCGATGAGGCGGGCCTTGCCGAACCGTGCCGCGCCGAGCAGGCGAACCTCGCCGGTGAGCGGTGTGACGGCGCTCAGCGACGCGGCGTCGACGACCGCGACGTAGTCGAGCGACGCGAGCGGTTCGGCGTCGATCATCTCGCTCATCATCGTCACGACCCGATCGGGATCCCGTTCGCCCGCCGCGATCGTCTGGGCGCCCACCACGAGAGCGCGGTGTAACACGGGGGCGGCAGAGCGCTCCGCGCGGCCGAGATACGCGTTGCGGCTCGAGAGCGCGAGGCCGTCAGCCTCTCGCACCGTCTCGCATCCGATCACCTCGACGTCGAACGACAGGTCGTCGACCATGCGGCGGACGACTGCGAGCTGCTGCCAGTCCTTCTCGCCGAAGTAGGCCCGGCACGGGCCGACGAGGTTGAAGAGCTTCGCCACGACCGTCGTGACGCCCGCGAAGTGCGTCGGACGGCTCTCGCCTTCGAACGCCTCGGAGACCTCGCGCACGGCCACCGTCGTCAGCAGCGGCATCGGATACATCTCCTCGACCGGCGGGGCGAAGACGAGACCGACGCCCGCGGCCTCGGTGAGCGCCACGTCGCGGTCGAGGTCGCGCGGATACGCGCTCGAGGTCCTCACGCGGACCGAACTGGAGCGGGTTCACGAAGACCGACACGACGGTGGCGTCGCACTCGCCGACCGAGCGCCGCATGAGCGAGACGTGGCCCTCGTGCAGCGCGCCCATCGTCGGCACGAAGCCGATCTGCGAGCCGACGATGCGACGGCGCGCGATCGCTTGTCGCAGCTCCGCGACGGTGCGCACGAGCTCAGTCATCGTGAACGAGCGTACGTGGAAGTCATCCGCCGACCTCGTCCAGCGTCCCGAGCACGTGCACGCCGTCGGCCCCGAGGTGGCGGCGCCAATGGCTCGGCACGACGTCGGGCGCGAGCTCCTCGAGCGGCGCGAGGACGAACGGACGCTCGTGCATCAGAGGATGCGGGATGCGGAGATCGGGCTCGTCGACCGTGACGCCGTCGATCCAGATGATGTCGACGTCGATCGTGCGCGGCCCCCAGTGGACGACGCGCTCGCGCCCACCGACGGCTTCGGTCTGCCGGCACACCTCGAGCAGGTCGCGGGCGGTGAGCACCGTGTCGAGCTCGACGATCATGTTGAGGTACGCGCCTTGGTCGTCCGGCCCGCCGACGGGGTCGGTCTCGTACACGTTCGACTCGGCGACGAGATCAGGGATGACGTCGCGGGCCGCTCGCAAGTGGCCGGCGCGATCACCCAGGTTCGACCCGAGGGCGAGAAACGCCCGCATCGTCAGCGTCGGCGCCGGACCGTGATGGCCGTCGTCGAGACGTCGTAGGGGACAGGCGGCCGCAGCTTGCGGATCGTCACCCGTACCGCCGATCCGCGCTCGTCGAACGCGAGCAGGTCGTCGGCGAGCCGCGACGCGACCTTCTCCAGCAGGAGATGGCGCTCGTTCTCGACGACGCGGAACACGACGCCGATGAGCGCGCCGTAGTCGATCGTGTCGGCGAGATCGTCCGTGCGCCCGGCGGCCGACACGTCGGTCTCGAGGTCGAAGTCGATCTCGAACGGCTGCGGCCGCTCCTGCTCCTCACGACACACCCCGATGATCCCGAGCGCCCTGATCCCCCTGACTTCGATCTGGTCAGCCACGATGTCGCGCTCCGGAGTTCTGGCGTCAGTCGAGCTGCGCAGAGAGGGCAACGAGCGATCGGCCGACCGGACCGAGCTGTCGCTCGGTGATCTGCTCGATGATCGCGATCGCTTCGGGCCCTTCGGGAACCATGCCCGACCACCGTATGTAGCCAGCGATCACCCCGGCCAATCGGTCCCCGACCTCCTCCTGGTGGAGGATGACGCGCTCGACCTGACGCGAGCAGGTCTCTCATCTCGGGATACAGCTCGCCGAGCACCTTGGCGCTGTCGTCGTGCGGGCCGAACGGCCGGTGCAGGTACGGGAGCCCGAGCTCGTCGTAGTTGTGCAGGTTGTGCGGCGAGGGGATCAGCGAGATGACGCGCGTGAAGCCCTGCTCACGCAGCCAGATGATCTCCTCCTGCCGTCGCACCCGCCGGTGGTTCGCGCCGTAACCTCCGGGCCGCTCGCAGATCGCGAGCCGGTCGCGGATGATCCAGGCGAAGTTCCGGGGCTTGATGCCCTGCGCCCACTTGCCCTTCATCCGGCTCATGCGGCGACCTCGGCGGTGAGCAGCCGCACCGCGTTCGCCGTCGCCCGAACGTCGTGCGCGGCGAACGAGCGACGCGCCGTGCACCAACGCGTACGTCGCGGTTGCGAGTGATCCTTCGACGCGGTCATCGGCAGGCGTCATCACCGACTCGTCGATGGCGTCGAGCAGCGATGAAGTGACGAGACCCGGCAACGCGGGCTCGGCGGCCCTCGCGTCTGACGTCGCGAGGAGCGCACCCACGAACCGCTTTCGGCTCGTGGCCACGGCGACGGGGAAGCCGGCGGCGACGAGCTCGTCGAGCCGGGCGAGCAAGGTCAGGCTCTGCGCGAGCGACTTGCCGAAGCCGACGCCCGGGTCGATCCAGACCTCGTCGACACCGCCTTCGAGGGCGGCACTCGCGCGCGCGACGAGGGCATCGCGGACGACGGACATCACGTCGCCCTCGGAGGGATCGAGCGGGTCCGCGCCGTGCACCGCGATCCATCCCGCTCCGGCCTCGGCGGCGATCGGCCACAGAGCGGCGGACATGTCGTTGATGAGGGTGGCGCCGGCGCCCAGGGCGACCGCCGCGATCTCGGCGTCCGTCGTGTGGATCGACACCCGCACCCGGGGCGCGAGAGCGCCGACCACGGCTGCGACGTCGGCTTTGACGTCGGGCAGCGCTCCTGTCACATCGACGATGTCTGCGCCCTCGGCCGCGAGCTCGAAGCCGCGAGCCACGATCTCGTCCGGGGAGCCGATCATCCCGCCGAGGTGCAAGACCCCCATGACCAGCGGCGACACGGCCCTCAGCGTACTTGTGCCGTTCAGTCCGTCGCGCCGGTGAAGGAGCGAACGTCACGCAGGTTCCGGTACCGCTCCCCGGCGTCGAGCCCGTAGCCGACGACCCACTGCGGGGCGATCCGGAATCCGACGTAGGTCAGATCTGACTCGTCGATGACCAGCTCGTCACGGACCAAGAGCGCACAAACGCCCAGGCTGGCGGGGTTGCGAGCGAGCAGGTTCTTGCGCAGGTAGCTGAGGGTCAGGCCACTGTCGACGATGTCTTCGACGAGCAGGACGTGGCGGCCGGCGAGGTCGAGATCGAGGTCCTTGACGATGCGGACGACGCCGCTCGTCCGGGTCGAGCTGCCGTAGGACGACACCGCCATGAAGTCGAACTCAACGGGAATCGAGATCGCGCGGGCGAGGTCGCTCATGAACACGAACGCCCCTTTGAGGACCCCGACGAGCAACGGATCGCGGCCCGCGTAGTCCGCCGTGATCTGTGCACCGAGCTCTCCCACCCGTCGGGAGAGATCCTGCTCGGAGACCAAGATCTTTCCCAGGTCTGAGTTGCCCGCGTGCACCGGACGGGGACCCTACAGGGCCGTTGCAGCGATCAGGTCAGCCAGCGCTACGTCAGCCGGCTCTCCGTGAGATGGAGCCGTTGTCGGTGACGCTCCACCCGCCGCCCATCGCCGGTCTCCGTAGCGACTGCGTCTCCCCGGGCGACCGCGAGCACGCGCTCGACTGTCGCGGCGTCAGGCGGATGGCCGTTGGCCAGCCACCGGCGGACCGCGCGCCGCGCGAGGGGCGGCGGTGCGTCGCGGAGCGCGCGGGCATCGGTCGGGTCGAGACCGAGCGCGAGCTGATCGAGCAAGTCCGCGTCGTCGCGCAGCAGGTCGGCCTGGCGTGCGATGAGCGCGCCGACGTCGCGCTCGGCGATGTCGTCGAGTGCAGGCATCACCTCGTGCCGGATCTGGTTGCGACGGAACCTCAGGTCGTCGTTCGTCTCGTCCTGCACCGGTCGGAGTCCGAGCTCGCTGCACAACGCACGCGTCTCGGCGCGACGCAGCGACAACAGAGGGCGGTTGTGCCGGCGCATGCCCGCGAGGCCATCGAGGCCGGCGCCGCGCAACAGGTTCAGCAGCACGGTCTCGGCTTGGTCGTCGACCGTGTGCCCCGTGAGGACATCGGGCGGGAGCGCCGCGTAGCGGGCCGCACGCGCCCGTGCTTCGAGGTTGGGACCCGGAGCGACGTGCGCACGCTCTGCACGAAACGCGGCACCACGGGCGCACGCGACCTCGGCGACGATCTCGGCGTCGCGCCCGGACCCGGGCCGCAGACCGTGGTCGACGTACACCGCCGTGACATCACAGCCCGCTTCCCCCGCGAGGACCAGCAGGGCCAATGAGTCGGCTCCGCCCGAGACCGCACAGGTGACGGCGGCTCCCACCCGCGGGAACCGGCAGCGGGCCAACAGGTCAGGCCACGGCAACGCGCATCCGCCCGATCCAGAGGCTCGGGTCGCGGATCTCGACGAGCGAGGGAAGGTTCTCGGGGCCCTCCCACACACGGTCGAGGAGCGCGGTCCCGCCCGCCCGCTCGACGGCGGCGATGAATCGCTCACCCTGTTCGTACTGCGCGAGCTTCGCTTCGAGCCCCGTGAGCCGCTGCATCACCTTCGCTGCCGGGCTCACCTGGCGGCGCCGCTCGCGCAACACACGGCTGAATCGGGCTGCGCTCGGGACGAGGCCCTTTCCGGCGCGATCCATGGTCACGTCGCCGTGGCCTTCGAGCAGGCTCATGAGCCCACCGATCTTGTCGAGCATCACGCGCTGCTCTGGCGTCGCGAGCAACGCGACGAGACCGCCGTCGTCGAGAGGGTTCTGACCACCGCGCGCGCCCGCCGCCGCCTTCTTCAAGGCGTCGACGAAGCGCTTGGGGTCGGGATCGACCGACCCGAGCGTCTGCTCGACGAGCGAGAGGAAGTAACCGCGCATCCACGGCACGCCAGTGAACTGGGCGCGGTGGGTCACCTCATGGAGCGCGAGCCACAGACGGAACTCGCGAGGGGGGAACGCAAAGCGCTTCTCGAGCGCGAGCACGTTCGGGCCGACGTAGTAGACGAGGTCTTGGTCAGCGGCGCTGTCTTCGACCACCAAGAGGTCGTACTGCCCGAGCACTCGGGCCGACATCCATCCGAGCAACGTGCCGACCTCGACGCCGGCGACCTTCGACGCGAACGGCGGTGCGCCGCCCTCGGGCAGCCGCTCCTCGAGCCGGTCGGTGACCGGACGCAGCAATCGTTGGAACGACGCGATGTTCGCCTGCACCCATCCGGAGCGATCGGCGACCCTCGCTCGCGCCGGACCCGCGTACGACCTGAGCCCGGTGCACTCCGCGACGAGGTCTTCGGCTTGTGCAGTGAGCTCGGCGAAGTCCGGCTGCAACGACGCGTAGTGATACGAGTCCGAGAAGGGATCGTTGCGTCGTGCGAGGCGGGTGGCGATGCGTTCCGCCAACCCCCAGTCGACCAGGTTGCTCACAGCGGAGCTACCTCAGCTGTCGCTTCGGAAAGCGAGGGGATTCGACCTTGACGATGTAGCCGACCACCAGCGCGACCAGTGTGAGGACGGTGCCGATCACGAGAGCCCAGGCAAGCCAGTAGTACCAGAGCTTCTCGATCGCGAGGGCCATGGGGAGCATGGTAACCGTGATGTTCCCGGTGCCGGTTTCGCCGGCGCAATGCGCCGCCATCGGCGGCTAGATCGGGTTGGTCGTCTCGCCCTCGAGGCACTCCATCACGCGTTGGCGCAGCGTGTCGGGCACCGGATCGTGACACTTGCGGGCGATCACCTGCCGCAGCTCGGCCTGGAAGTCGAAGATCTCGAGGCAGTCGTGGCACCCGTCGAGGTGGTGCTCGATGCGCACGCGGAGCTCATCGTCGGTCTCGCGGTCGAGGTACGGATACACCTCGCGCAACACGTCGTCGCAATCAGCCATGCACTCGCTCGGTCTCGTCGGTGGGGTCTTCGGATGTGCCGCGACCCTTGGGCAGCAGATTTTGAGCCTCGGCGAAGCCGAACAACCGACGCTCGAGGCCTTTTCTTCCCCGATGCAAGCGGGACATCACCGTGCCGATCGGCACGTCGAGGATCTCGGCGATCTCTTTGTACGAGAAGCCCTCGACGTCCGCGAGGAGGACCGCGACGCGGAACTGCTCGGGAAGGTCTTCGAGGGCTTGCTTCACCTCGTCGTCGGTGAACCGCTCGAGCAGCTCGTCCTCCGCGCTGCGACCGGCCATCGCCGCCTCGAGCCCGCCGAGCCGGTGGTACATGTAGAGGTCCTCGACGTCTTCGAGGTCGGTCTCACCGGGGCGCCGCTGCTTTGCTCGGTAGCTGTTGATGAACGTGTTCGTGAGGATGCGGAACAGCCACGCCTTGAGGTTGGTGCCCTCCTCGAAGCTGCTGTACGCCCGGTAGGCCTTGAGATAGGTCTCCTGCACGAGATCTTCGGCGTCTGCCGGGTTGCGCGTCATGCGCAGCGCACCCGAGTAGAGCGACGGCATGAACTCCATCGCTGCTTCGGCGAACCGCGCCTGGTCGGCCACGACCCCAACCTACCGGTGCGGTCTCAGTTGGCGCGGAGGTACTGCAGCACAGCCAGCACACGTCGATGCTCGGTCTCGGTCGCGGAGAGACCGAGCTTCGAGAAGACCGACGAGATGTGCTTTTCGACGGCACCCTCCGAGATCACGAGCCGGCGCGCGATCCCCACGTTCGAGTTGCCCTCGGCCATGAGCGACAGCACCTCGCGTTCCCGTGCCGTCAGGGTGTCGAGCGGCTCGCGACGACGGCGAGCAAGCAGCTGCGCGACGACGTCGGGATCGAGCACGGTGCCTCCCTCCGCGACGCGTGAGCATGCGTCGATGAACTCCTTGACGTCCGCGACGCGCTCCTTCAAGAGGTAGCCGAGCCCCGACGCGTCTCCGCCGAGCAGCTCGCTGGCGTACCGCTCTTCGACGTACTGCGACAGGATCAGGATCGGTTGCGTCGGTCGCTCGGCCCGGAGTGCGATCGCGGCCTGAATGCCTTCGTCCGTGAACGTCGGAGGCAACCGCACGTCCGCGATCACGAGGTCGGGCTCGTGTGCGACGACGGCTTCGAGGAACCCGTCGGTCGTTTCGAGCTGCGCCACGGCCTCGTGGCCATAGCCCGCGAGCAATCGGACGATGCCCTCCTTCAGGAGGACGGAGTCCTCGAGGATCACGACGCGCACGGAAGCTCCGCGATGATCGTGGTCGGGCCGCCCTCCGGACTCGCGACGCGGAACGTGCCTTCGAGCGACCGCACGCGGTCGGCGAGCCCGCTGAGCCCTCCGCCCGGCTCGAGACGAGCGCCGCCCCTGCCGTCATCGGTGATCTCGACGCGCAACCTGCTGTCGTCTCGGTTGACGTTGACGCGCGCGTGGTGAGCATCGCTGTGCTTCGCGATGTTCGTCAACGACTCGGCGACGATGAAGTACGCGGCGGACTCGACGTTTGTCGGTGGGCGCTGGTCGAGGTTGACCTGCACGGTCACCGGCACCGGGCATCGCGCCGCGAGCGACGACAGCGCGGCGTCGAGACCGCGGTCGGTGAGCACCGCGGGGTGGATGCCGCGCACGAGCTCGCGGAGCTCGGAGATCGCTTGCTTGGTCTCGTCCTGCGCGCGCTCGATGAGCGCCAGCACTTCGGGGTTGTCGCCGCTCGCGGCCTTCTCGCGGGCGAGTCCGAGATCCATGGCGGCGACAACCAGACGCGGCTGCACGCCGTCGTGGAGATCGCGCTCGATGCGCGTGCGCTCTGCCTCGGCGACATCGAGCGACGCGGTCTTGCTGACCTCCAGCTGCGTGACCCGCCGCTGCAGCTGGGCGCTGCGATCAGCGCCGAGCAGTCCGCGGATGAGGCCGCGATCCATGACGGCCAGACCGTGCACGACCCACGGCGTGATGATCAGGAAGACGATGCCGCCGACGAACGAGCCGGCAGTGATGCCGACTATGCCCACCCATGGGTGTCGGACGTCGCCGGCAGCCTCTCGATCGTGCCCCAGATCGGTGCGGTGATGCCGCCGAGTGCGATCGACCAGAAGGTCACCGCGAGGGTGAAGGTGAGGATCCCGACGGGGAGGGCCACGATGCAATAGGCGACGCCCTTCCAGAGCGCGGCGTCGCCGAGCACGGCCTTGATGCGAGGCCACCACCCCTTGATCTCGGTGAGTGGCACGAACGGGTCCACGATGTCGGCGTCGAGCAACGCCTTGGCTCGAGCTCGCTCGACCGCCGACACCACGCGGACGAACTGCAAGGTCGCGAACAGCACGACGACCCCGATCAGCGCGAGAGGGATGAGCCCCACCCCCAGGGACACACCGGTCACGATGATCGTGAACCAGGCGATCCCCAGGGGCAGGTCGATGAGGAGGTGGAGCGTCTCCTTCCAGGTGCGAGCCCGGACAAGGGGACGGAAGAGGCGGAACATGATCAGCGACCCACCTCGATCAGCTCCCGAGCTTGCTCGGGAGCCTCCGAACGCGGCCGTTCGACCTGCAGGCGAGGCAGCACCCGATCGAGCCAGCGGGGCAGCCACCAGTTGCGGTCACCGAGCAGCTCCATCGTCGCGGGGACGAGGACCATCCGCACGAGCGTCGCATCGATGAGCACCGCGACCGCCAGCCCGAGGCCGATCAGCTTCAGAGCCCGGACGTCGGCCACGACGAAGCTGCCGAACACGCAGACCATGATCGCAGCCGCGGCCGTGATGACCCGGGCTGTCGACGACAGGCCTTGCACGACAGCGCCGCTGTTGTCGCCCGTGCGGTCGTACTCCTCACGGATGGACGAGAGCAGGAAGACCTCGTAGTCCATGGAGAGGCCGAAGACGATGGCGAAGAGCATCATCGGAGCCCAGGGCTCGATGGGAGCGCCGGCGCCGACACCGAACACGCTGCCGAACCATCCCCACTGGAAGATCATCACCATCACGCCGTAGGCGGCGCCGATCGACAGCAGGTTCATGGTGACGGCCTTGAGTGGCACGAGCACGCTGCGGAACACGAGCAGCAGCAGCACGAAGCTCAACAAGAGCACACCGCCGATGAACCAAGGCAGCCGGCTGGCGAGGACCGTCGAGAAGTCGATGCTCACCGCGGTCTGCCCTCCGATGTGGACGTTGTCGGGCAGGTCCTGACGGAGGTCGTGCACGAGGTGCTCGGTGGCCGCCGACTGCGGTGAGGTCGTCGGGAAGGCGGTGAAGATCGAGATCCCGCCGTCGGGGCTCTGGGTCGCCGGTTCGACGAACGCGATCCCCGGTGTGTCGGCGACCTGTTGGACGATCGCCCGGACATCGGCCCGGGCGGCCTCGGTCGGGGTGTCGACCACCATCGTGAGCGGCCCGTTGACGCCGGGGCCGAAGCCGTCGGCCAGCCAGTCGTAGGCGCTCCGGGTGGTCGTGCCGACGGGATCGTTGCCTGCGTCCGCAACCGCGAGGCGCATGCCGAGCGCAGGCAGCGCGAGAGCGACGAGCACGCCGCCGCCGATCACCGCGCTGCGCACCGGACGGCGGCTGACCGCCTTGCTCCACCGCGCGCTGATCGTCTGCTTGTCGGAGCGCTTGCGCCGGCCGACGTGCAGCTTGTCGATGCGGGTGCCGACGAGCGACAGGAGCGCCGGCAACAGGGTGATCGCGGCCACGACGGCGACGGCGACCGCAGTGGCGGTGCCCCACGCGAGACCCGTGAGGAAGCTCAGGCGCACGAGCAGCAGCCCGAGCAGCGAGATCATGACGGTGACGCCGGCGAAGACGACCGAGCGGCCCGCGGTGCGCATGGCCTCGTCGATCGCGTCCATGACGCTGGCCCCGCGTGCGAGCGCCGCGCGGTGGCGGGTCACGATCAGGAGTGCGTAGTCGATGCCGACGCCGATGCCGATCATCGCCGCGACCTGCCCGGTGAAGTCGGGTGTGTTGACGAACGCGGTCCAGAGGGTGACGGCGGTGAGCGACACGAAGATGCCCGCGATCGCCGTGACGATCGGAAGTCCCATCGCGATGACGGAGCCGAACGCGAGCAGCAAGATCACCACGGCGGCGAGGAGGCCGAGGAGCTCGGTCGCCGGCATCTCGCCGTCGGTGAAGGCGTCGCCGGCGAACGCGACATCGATCGGGGCGCGGTCGGCGATCTGCTGCATCGAGAGCGCGGTGACGCTCAGGTCTTGTGTCGCAGTCTCGTCGTCGGGTGTGAAGTCGACCGACGCGAACGCGATGTGCCCATCAGCGGAGAAGCGGGCCGTGTCGTCGAGCGGCGAGTCGACGTCCGCCACACGCGGGAGGACGGCGATGTCGCTCACGACGGACCGGATGGCTGCCTCGTTCGAGGACGTGCGGAGATCGGAGTCGGACCGGAACACCACGATGGCCGACTCGTCGCCCTGAGAGGGCAGGTGGGCGCTCATGAGGTCGAACGCGGCCTGGACGTCGGTGCCGTCGAGGCGGTCGCTCGTCTCTTCTTTCGGGTGGACTCTGCCGGCCACGACGGTGAGCGCGATCGCCGCCACGAGCCAGAGGACGAAGGTGCGCCGACGGTGCGCCGCACAGGCATGGGCAATTCGTTCAACCATGCCTCCGACGATGAAGGAGCCAGCACCCTCGTCCCATCCGGCACGCTGGCGTCTAATTGGTGGGGGTAGCCCCCGTGCCGGTGGTCACAATGCCCGTGTGCAGGTGATTGTCCGACCCGAGCGATCCTGACGACGTTGTGGCCATCGCCACACTGGTCGAAGCTGCGTTCGGCCAGCCGAGCGAGGCGCGGTTGGTCGAAGCCCTCCGCGCGTCGAACTGCTACATCCCGGAGCTCTCGCTCGTCGCGGAGGTCGAGGGTCAGGTGGTCGGGCACGTGATGATCACGACCGCGTGGTTCGACGACGATGGCGAGCGACGCCCCGTCGCCAACCTCGCTCCGCTCGCGGTTGCTCCCGAGCATCAGCGCGCTGGTGTCGGATCGGCGCTCATGCGCGCAGTGATCGCGGCTTCAGACGAGCGCGGCGAACCGCTGATCATCCTCCAGGGACATCCGAGCTACTACCCGCGCTTCGGGTTCGAGCACGCGCTGCCGCTCGGGATCGTCTTCGACCTCCCGGACTGGTCGCCGAGCGAAGCCGGCCAGGTGCTGAGGCTTGCCGGGTACGAGCCGACGATGACGGGGAAGGTCGTGTACCCGCCCGCGTTCGACGAGCTCTAGTTGCCGTTCGTCGACCAGTGCCAGGGCTCGGAAGGAAGGTTGTAGAGCCCGTACTGGGATGCCTGAGCCGACAGCCACTTGTAGCAAGGGCTGCTGTGGCTCCCGATCGTGGTGCCGCCACAGGTGAAGTCGATCGCGAGGCCGCGTTCGTGCATTGACGCGCCCGGCGGCGCGGTCGGGGGATGGCATTGGTAGGACGGCATCGCGTAGACCGCGTACTGGCTTCCGCCGCAGTGAGCCTGTCTGAGCGCAACCTGCGCGCCCGTGTCGCGATAGCCCCATCCGGCGAGCGGCACTCCATCGGCCGCGGCGGCATCGAGAAGGGCTGACACATTGTCCGCGATCGACGCGGCGACGTAGATGCCGCCCGCGTTGGCGACGTTGACGTTGCCGATCGGCGGCAGCGCAGTGCCGCGGCCACCACCCCGCCGGCGCAGCTGCGCGGCGATCGCCGCCTGCTCCTTCGAGATCTCGCTCGCGAGCTGCTTGTCCTGCGATTCGAGCACGGCGGCCTCGGACAGCGCGGCGTCGAGTCGCTGCTGCACCTTGTCTTCGAACTGGAGCTGCTGCTCCTTCGCCGCTTGCAGCTTCTCGAGCTCGCCAGTGATCGTCTGACGGCTCGCTTCCGCGCGCGCGGCCGCGTCCTCCGCGTTCTGCTGCTGCACGGTGAGGTCTTCCCGCGCTTGCTTGATCTGGTCCGCGACATCCGCGTCGCGCTCGGTGCACGACGGTGAGGAACGCGCGCTTCTGCGCGGCGTCACTGATGTTCGTCGTGTTGAGCACTGCCAGCATCGTGTCGCCGAGTGGATGCACGTAGCTGTCGACGGCCAGACCGGCGAGCGTGGTCCTCAGCTGCGTGATCGACGACGTCGCTGTCCTCGATGCCTTGCCGCGCGACATCTGCGTCGTGGTTCGCCTGGTCGAGCGCCCGCTGGGCCGATTCGAGCTCGGCCTGGGTGCCCTGCACGTTCGCGTTGATGGCCTTCAGCGCCGAGTCGATCTGACGGTCGCTGGCCTTCAGCGTGTCGATCTGCGAGGCGATCAAGGCACGCTGCTGGCGGACTTGCTGCTGTTGGCGCTTCTTGTCGTTGAGGCTGTTGCGATCAGCGCCCGCGGGCAAGGCCGCGCTGGAGGCCACGCCGAGGACGAGCGCCAGTGCCAGCGCGCCACTGAGGTATCGCCGACGGGTGCTCATGGGGAGGGCTCGAGTCCGGGGACCGGCACTTGACGCACTCGCAAACCTCGCGAAGATCGGCCACTCGCCCGCAACCAGTGATCAAGGTAGCCGACAGCGGTCAGGTCACGCAGGCAACGAGATCACACGCGGTTGGTCGAGAAGCCCGCTTGCGCGCCGAGCAACACCGGCGGCCGTCGAAGGTCTTCTTGCCAAAGCAACGACTCGAGGCCGATGTGGAAGGGCTGATCTTGCACGGTGAGCTCGTAGACGGGTGCGTCGTCGCTCGCGTGATGGTGGATCGCCCATCCGGGCGCGGTGAGCATGAGATCGCCCGCCGCCCACGTGTGCTTCTGGCCGGCGATGCGGCTCCATCCCGATCCCTCGAAGAAGTAGTTGATCGCGGCCGACACGTGACGGTGGGGTCGATCGACGATGCCGGGCGGACGGATCGTGATCGTGGCGAAGAAGCTCGGTGTCGTGCCGTTCGTGCGTCCGGTCATCGGGTTGTACAGGAGGTAGAGGCGACGTCCGACGTAGTCGGGCCCGAGTGCGACGAGCTCGTCGAGATGGGCCTTCACGTCGGCCCACGGCCAATGCAGCGCATGCGAAGCGACCGCTGGGGGGTTGATGAGCCGCTCGTAGGGCATCAGGGACGCGCCGGAGTCGTCGATCTCGAACGTGCCGTAGGGGCTCCGCCGGCGGGGATCGGCGTCTGCTTCGAGGTCGTCGCCCCCATCGGGGATCGACGGCTCCTCGGGCGGCTGCGGGTCGACGAGGTGGACGTGCAGCTTCTCGAGCACGGGAGCGTTCGAGTACTCGAGCCGGACGTGCAGGTCGTCGCCCTCGTTCACGTGCCAGCCGGTGCGGTACGACGGGAGGTTCCACGCGTCGTACCGAACCACGGGGATGCGATCGCCCCCGACGATGGCCGCGCCGTTGCCGCGGATGCAGAATCCGACGACGGTCGAGTTCTGACGGCGAGGGCGTGTCGCCTCGCCGGGTTTCAGCACGCACAGCGCGACGCGGATGCCGGGCGCGAGACCGAGCCCAGGTGCCGTCGATCGCGGATGCACGAACAACGACTCGCGGCGACCGTCAGCCGGCTGAGGCAGCGCGGCGAGACGCTCGATCTCGTCTTCGATCTCGGCCGCGGTGAACAGCGTCGGCTCCCATGCTTCCGGATCGTCGGGCGCCTTCCCCGACACATCAACGAACCGTTTGCCTGCGCCGTCGGTCATCGTCGCGCCTCCTCAATCTCTGCGCGTCCGACGCAGCCTGGGCTGAGCCCGCTGCGGATGAGCAAGTCTCGCGCCACGGCCGTCGGCCTTGGAGCGTTCGAGCACCACGCGAGCGATCGCGAGGTCCGCGAGGCCGATTCCCATCGCCTTGAACATCGTGAGCTCGCGCGGTTCGCGGGGAGTGCCCGCCGCGATGATCTCGTGCAGCGGCGTCGGGCTGCGGCCGTTCAGCTCGGTCGCCAGCCGTTCGGCCGTTCCCGCGCTGTCGGCGACCACCAGGTCGCACCGCACGACGACCTCGGGAGCGATCTCGGCGCGCTCGGGAGTGATCGCACCGATGGCGTTCACGAGGGTGCCGGTCCGCAGATGCGCAGAGTGGAGGAATGGCTCGCGCGCCCGGGTGGCGGTCGTGACGACGTCGGCCTCTCGGGCAGCCTCCTCGACGGTTGCGGCCTCGCGTATCTCGAACGGCCAGCCGGCCTGACGGGCTGCGGCGACGAACGCGGCGCGGCGAGTCGGATCGGGGCTGTGCACCAGCACCACCTCGAGAGGCCGCGCGGCACTCATCGCCCCCAGCTGCGCCATCGCTTGCTTCCCGGTGCCGATCAGGGCGGCTCGCGGTGCACTGGCCGGGGCGAGCCAGCGAGTCGCGAGCCCGGTCATGGCGCCGGTACGCAGCTGCCCGAGCGCGAATGCCTCGATGATCGCCAGGAGCTGACCGTCGCGGGCGTCCCACATCACCACGATCGGGTTCGCGCCCCCGCCCGTGTGTGCCCACGTCTTGGTTGCAACGACATCGGCGTGGTGGTCGATGGCGCCGATCGCGTGGAGCGTGTGGCCGCCCTCCCACGCGACATGCGTCTTCTCCATCGTCTGCGCGCCGCCCGCTGCTTGCGCGCGGAGAGCGTCCTCGAGCGCGTCGATCGCGTCCGGAAGATCGACGGTCGCGACGACGTCAGCTTCTGAGAGCCAGACCGGATCACCCACGGGTCTCGACCCCGTGGTTCGCGAGATATCGGTCGGTTGCTGCTTCGAGGTCGTCGGGCCAGGCGACGCCGAGCGTCGCGCACGCTGCGCGCGCGTGCTCGCGAAAGGCATGCGCGACTTCATGGTGCGCCGCGACGACGGACTCCCGGTCCGCGTCTCCGGTCGGCAGCGCCTCGAGCACGCGGCGCTGCGTGGTGGTGAGCTTGGCGCTCCATTGCTTGACGCCCATCGGTGGCAGCGGTGCGTTCATCTCGACGAACAGCTGGTACAGCAGTGATCGAACGAGATGGATCGCCTCGAGGCCGAGCAGCCAGTCCTCGCGTTCGAGTACCACAGGAAACATGCCCACGTCGCGGAAGAACTCTTCGACGAGCATCGATACGCGCTCGACGGACGGTCCGACGGGCTCCGGCACGGGCACTTCCGCATCGAGTCCGTCGCGGTCGAAGACCACGACGCGATGAC
Organism: uncultured Acidimicrobiales bacterium; assembly: GCA_963802505.1. Lineage (GTDB taxonomy): Bacteria > Actinomycetota > Acidimicrobiia > Acidimicrobiales > DATKAS01 > DATKAS01. The sequence continues at coordinate 1,397,167 of CAWDJB010000002.1, forward strand.
GGAACGGCGATTTCCCGACGCGTGACGCAGGTTCTGCGACGACGTCGATGCGCAACCGCTCGGGAGTGACGGCGTACAACGAGCCCGGAGCGAAGGGGAGCGACCGCGCGATCAGCGTCGGCGTGATGTGCGCGAGCCAGTCCGGCCACTGGGCTGCGAAGTCGGGGAGGGCCTCATCGGCCACCGCCACGATGAGATCGAGGTCGGACATCGCGTCTGCATCTCCGCGGCCGAGCGATCCCGACAGCCACACCGCGCGCACCCGCTCGTCGGCCGCGAAGACCTCGACGGCCTGATGGAACAGCGCGTCGTAGCCGGGTTCGAGCACTTGCAGGATGTCCGGCCGCGTGACCACGTCGCGTCAGACGCGATCGAGGGCGGTCTTCACGAGCTCGGTCGCGGCAGCAGTCGGATCGTTGACCGCGTTGAAGACGGTGATCGACACGAGCGTCGAGCCCTTGCGCGCGTAGAGCGTGTGATTGATGTCGTGCTCGACGAGTGCCGCCTTTCCGTCACCGACCCCGTCGATCGGAGTGATCGTGGCGGACTGCTCCTGTCCCGCGACGACCGTGTCGAACGCGTCCTGGTCGCCTTTCGGGAGCGTTTGGAGGTTGATGACGTAGAAGGTGCCGGAGTCGGGGCTGTCATACGCGCAGCTCGAGGGCGACGACGGCTGCGGATCCGGCGTCACCTCGACCTGGGTGACCGCGGCCACCTCGTCGATCGTGACCAGCGCGCAGGCGTCGTCGACCGCGGCCCCAGTGCCCGACGTCGCGGCGCTCGCGGGAGCGTCGGAGGTCGCCGCGGCGTTCCCACTGTCGTCTCCACCACATGCCGCGAGCATCAGCGCAGCGGCGAGTGCAAGCGCGCCCACCAACTTTCGCATCGGCGGCAATGTAGTGACCTACCGTGGTGGGATGCTGTCGCTGCTCGACTGGCGCCGACAGATCAGAGACCTCTATGCGGAGGTGCGCCGGATCGCGTCCGACGATCCCGCCGGAGCGCACCGCCTCTGGTGTGAGCGCCGTGATGACCTCTATCGGAACCACGAGCAAAGTCCTGTCGCGGACCGCGCTGCGTTCGGCGGGCTGACGTTCTTCGAATACGACCCCGCGTGGAGGGTCGAGGCCGAGGTGCAGGAGGCTCCGCCTCAGACGCTGACGGTGCAGAGCAGCACCGGTGAGGAGATGGTGCTCGATCGGCTCGGCTTCGTCGAGGTGCCGGGCGGCACCCTCGACGTCCATTGGATCAATGTCTATGGAGGCGGTGTCTTCCTCCCGATCCGCGACGGCACGAGTGGGCACACGACGTACGGCGCAGGGCGCTACGTGCTCGACACGGTGAAGGGCGCAGACCTCGGCGGTGCGCTGATCGTGGACTTCAACTTCTCGTACGCCCCGTCGTGCGCGTTCGATCCGCGGTGGAGCTGTCCGCTGGCGCCGTTCGGCAACCGGCTCGATGTCGCGATCGAGGCCGGGGAGCGATTCGACTGAAGCCGTTTCGCTTCGCGCTCCAAGCGATCCCCAACGGAACGCGGGCCGAGTACCAGGAGGTCGCTCGGCGGGCCGAGGGGCTCGGCTACGCCACCTTGCAGACCGCGGACCACTTCGGCATCGCCGATCCGTTCCTCCCTCTCGTCAGCGCGGCTGATGCGACGACGACGTTGCGCGTCGGCCCGCTCGTCGTCAACAGCGCGTTCCACAACCCGGGGCTCCTCGCTCGCCAAGCCGCGACCGTCGACCTGCTGACCGATGGCCGCCTCGAGCTGGGGCTCGGTGCCGGGTACGCGCAGTCCGAGCACGACAGCGTCGGCATCCCGCTGCCTCCCCCGCGCGAGCGTGTCGACCAGTTCGACGAACGCCTCGGCGTGCTCATCGACCTTCTCGAAGGTGAGGTCAGCGGCCTGGGCGTCACCTGCGTGCAGAAGCCGCATCCCCCGATCCTCATCGGAGGGTTCCGTCCCCGGATGCTCGCGATCGCGGCCCGTCGCGCGGAGATCGTCCAGCTGACCGGGCTGACCCTCGACGGCGCGGGTTGGATCAAGTTCGGCGACCCGACGTGGGCCGGCACGGTCGCGCAGGCGCGGAGCGTGCGCGAGATGGCCGGCGACCGAGACGTCGAGCTTTCGATTCTCATGCAGCTCGTCGCGGTCGACGACGCGGCAGACGCGATCGCGGCGACCTCCGAGCGACTGGGTCTCCCACCCGAGGTCGTCGAGGACAGCCCGTACTTCGGCTATGGCTCGATCGACGCGTTGTGCGACAAGCTCACGCGCCTGCGCGACGAGGCGGGCATCTCCTACGTGACCGTCCGTGAGATGGACGCGTTCGCACCGGTGGTCGCGCGCCTCGCCTGAGCGACGGCACCGTCACCGGGGCCCAGGGCACTGTCGGCGCGATCTGTGGGAGAGTCGACGTGGGGTGCAGGCCGTGGGGGCTCTCGTATGAGCATTCGCCGGCTGCTTGCCGGGGGCATGGTGATCGTGGCATTGGGTGCGCTCGCCGCGTGCGCTTCAACGTCCTCGACCCCTCCGCCTACCGCGCTCGGTGATGACGCGGTCACGGTCGGCTCGTTCGACTTTCCCGAGAGCACGTTGCTCGCGGAGATCTACAGCCAGGCCATCGAGAGCAGAGGCTTCGAGGTCGAGCGTCAGTTCGGCATCGGTCCTCGCGAGCTCGTCGTCCCCGCGATGGCCGCCGGGTTCATCGAGTTCGTGCCTGAGTACCTCGGAACGGCTCTGCAGTTCCTCAGCCTCGGCGCCGCGAACCAACGAGCCGATGCATCGTCGACGCACGCGGCTCTCGATCAGACCTTGCGACAAGGTGACCTCATGGCGCTCACCTCGGCGCCGGCGCAGGACGCGAACGCGTTCTTCGTCACGAGCGCGACCGCCGATCGCTTCGGGCTACGAACCTTGAGCGACGTCGCGAAGGTCGATCAAGATCTGACCTTCGGCGGCCCGGCCGAGTGCGCGTCACGTCCGCTGTGCCTGGTCGGCCTCCGCGACACGTACGGACTGGGATTCAAGGAGGTTCTGTCGCTCGACACCGGCGGCGCGGTGACACGGCAGGCCCTGCGCGAAGGCGCGGTCGATGTTGCGCTGCTCTTCACGACTGATCCCGCCATCGACAGCGAAGGCTTCGTCCAGCTCGAAGACGACAAAGGTCTCCAACCCTCTGAGAACGTCACCCCGTTGGTCCGCTCGGAGCTCGTGGACCGTTGGGGCGGGGACTTCGTCGATGTCGTCGACGCAGTGTCGGAACGACTGACGACGGCGGAGCTCCGCGCGCTCAACGCCGCGGTGGCGAGCACCGATGACTTCGGCGCGGTAGCGCGCACCTGGCTGGAAGAGAAGGGCCTGCTGTGACGGTCGGTGACGAGGTCGCGACCGGCCAACCGGAACCGTCGCCTCTCGCCGGCGCGCAGCTGCCGGCTCCGCCGACGGCGACCCGCACGCGGCGGCGTCGCCGTCCGTCCGGTGCGCCGCCGCCCCTCCCGAAGCACATCGGCACGACGGGCACCGGCTGGCTGATCGCATTTGGCGTGTTGCTGGTCTGGGCGATCCTGGCCCACAACTCGACGGCAGTGGGGGGTTTCACCGACCGGGTCGACTCGGCGATCCTCAGACAGTTCGCGCGTCTGCGCACCCCTTGGCTCACGGACATCGCCGACGGGGTCGAGAGCGGCTTCTCGTTCTGGATCACCACGATGGCCACGCTCGTGCTGATCGTGCTGCTGATGGTGTTCAAGCGATGGCGGCACTTGTTCACGCTCCTCGGGTGCATGGCCCTGCTGCAGGTCGTCGGGAAGACCATGTGGACCAACTTCAGGCGACCGCGGCCCTTCGACGTGACGATCATCGGCGACTGGGGCGGGTACTCCTTCCCGGCCCCGGGGGTCGCGGTCGCAGCTCTGTGCTCGCTGGCGTTCGCCTACTCGATGGTGGTGCCCGGGCGTCCGCGGACGGTCGCCAAGTGGGTGGCGGTGGCATTGGTGACGGTTGGATCTGCCGCGGGGCTCTACCTCGCGACGTTCCATCTGTTCGACATCGCCATGGGCATCGCCCTCGCCGTCGCTCTCGTCGTGAACGGCTTTCGCATCTTCACGCCGAACGAGGTGTTCCCCGTTGCCTATGGGGGTGGGAAGAAGGCCCACCTCGACGTCGGCGGCGCACGTGGCGAGGCGATCAGGAGAGCGGTGCAGGATCAGCTCGGGCTCTGCGTGATCGACATGAAGCCCGTCGGTCTCGCCGGCTCCGGCGGTTCGACGCCGCTGCGGCTGCGGGTCCAGGGCGACCCCGACACGTACCTCTTCGGGAAGCTCTACGCGATGAGCCACGTGCGAGCGGACCGCTGGTACAAGCTCGGCCGAACGGTCATCTACGGACGGCTCGAGGACGAAGCGCCGTTCCAGTCGGTGCGGCGGCTCGTCCAGTACGAGGACTACACCCTGCGTCTCTTCGTCGACCTCGGGATCCGAACGGCCGCGCCCTTCGGGATCGTCGAGCTCACTCCCGAACGTGAGTACTTGCTCGTCACGGAGTTCTTCGACGGCGCGAAGGAGATCGGCGAGGCCGACATCGACGACCACGTCATCGACGAAGCACTCGGACTGATCCGCTCACTTTGGGACGCCGGTGTTGCCCACCGCGACATCAAGCCGGCGAACATCCTCGTGCGCGACGGGCAAGTGCTGATCATTGACGTCGCGTTCGCCCAGGTGCGTCCCTCTCCATGGAGAGAGGCGATCGATCTCGCGAACATGATGCTGGTCCTCGCAGTCCGCACTGACGCGGACCGCGTGTACCAGCGCGCGCTGCGGTTCTTCACGCCAGACGAGATCGCCGAGGCCTTTGCTGCCGCACGTGGCGTCGCGAGTCCGACCCAGCTGCGAAACGCGATGAAGGAAGACGGCCGGGACCTGCTCGCACAGTTCCGCGCGCTCGCGCCTCCGAGACGCCCGATCGCGCTGCAGCGGTGGAGCTTCAAGCGCGTGGCGTTGATCCTTGGCCTCGCCGTCGGTGCCCTTCTCGTCGGTTCGCAGATTGCCTCGCTGCTCGCTCCCGGCAACTCGAACACCGCCGACGTTGACGGAACGCCTGAATGCGGCACGAGCAACCTGATGGTGCTGATCGCTCAGTCGGTGCCCTCTGCGACGTCGGTGCCCTGCCTCGCGGCGCTCCCTGCGGGCTGGAGCGTCGGCGGGGTCAAGGTGGAGAGTGACAAGACGCGGTTCTGGCTCAACTCCGCGGTCGGCGGGACTCACGCGGTCAAGGTGTCGCTGCTGCCTGCGAACCAGTGCTCCGTGGAGGGGAGCAGCGAGATTCCCAGTGACGAAGTGGGCATGCGCCGGTACGAGCTCCCGCAGCAGCTGCCGCCCGACTTGAAGGTCAGTCGTACCTACCTGTTCGAGGGCGGCTGCGTCACGTACCAGTTCGACTTCGCGGGGGATGCTTCGGCGTCGCTCGTGTTCGAGGCCGATCAGGCGTTGGCGTTCCAGCCGCGATCCGATCTCGTCGATTGGGTCGATGAACGCACGGAGTTGTCGCTCTGCGGCGCATCGGCTCCACCGTGCTCAGGTGACCAGTGATCTTCGCGGCGTCGTTCCTCGAGGTCGCGTTCCGAGTCGTCCTCGCGGTCGTGCTCGCCGTGGCGACCACATCCGTGTCGCTCCGTCTGCTCGGCATGCGGCGCGGGTGGACGACAGCGCTGCTCGCCGGCGCGATCGGCTGGGGGACTGCAGCCATCCTGGCCCTGAGCCTGTCCGATTGGGACTGGGGTTCGGACGGGCTCGTGCTGCACATCGTCGCCATCGGCATTCCCGCCACGATGGCGGTTGCGGTCACGCTCGACCTGCTCGCTCGGCCCGGCTCGTTGGCGGTTGGCGAACGAGCAGGGCTCGTGTCGGCGCCGCGTCCTTTGCGCGCGGTGAGCCGGCGAGTGAGTGTCATCCGCCGGTACAAGGAGCTCGTCGGACTGGCCCGACGCGAGGGCTTCGGGCCGTTGATCGGCACGAACGCGCGCGCCGAGCGAATGACCGATCCGGAGGGAGTGCGTCTCCGCCGAGTGCTCGAGTCGGCCGGCGGCGTCTACGTGAAGCTCGGTCAGATCGCAGCGACGCGAGTCGATCTTTTGCCCGCCGAGGTGTGCGACGAGCTCGCACTGCTGCAGAACCGGGCTGTCCCCGAGCCGGCGGATCGAATGCGCCCCGTTCTCGAAGCCGAGCTCCATGCCGCGGCCGAGCACGTCTTCGACGGCTTCGACTGGGAGCCGCTCGCCGCGGCGTCGATCGGCCAGACCTACGCGGCCCAGCTTCGGACCGGCGAGGCGGTCGTCGTCAAGATCCAACGGCCCGACATCGCCGACGTGATGGACCGCGACCTCGCGGCCTTGGCGCTCGTGGCCGAGGTCGCCCAGCAGCGCACCAGCGTCGGACAGAGCGTTCGCTCGGGGGAGATCCTCGACCAGTTCGCGCGAAGCCTTCGTTCAGAGCTCGACTTCCAGCGCGAGGCGTCGGCCATGGAGGAGATGGCGGCGCTCGTCGGTCCGGCCGGCGACGTGAGGGTCCCGCAGATCTACCGCGATCTCTGCACTCACCGGCTCCTCGTCCAGGAGCGGTTCGAAGGCATGACCGTTGCCGACGCCGAGAAGGCCGGAGAGTGGGGCGCCGACCGCCGACTCCTCGCTGAGCGGCTGCTGCGCTCGATGCTCGACCAAGTGCTCCGCTACGGCTTCTTCCACGCCGACCCTCATCCCGGGAACGTCTTCATCCTCAGTGACGGCTCACTCGGGCTCATCGACTTCGGCGCGGTGGGCCGGCTCGACTCGATCCAACAGGCGGCGATCGTCGACATGCTCGTCGCCATCGCCCGCCGCGATGTGGTCTTGCTCAGGGAGAGCGTGGAGCGAGTCGCTGACGTCACCGAGCACGTCGCCCCGGAGCGGCTGGAGCGTGCGCTCGCCAGGTTGATGGCAGACCACATCCGCGCGAACGGAGCAGTCGAACCGACTGTGCTGCAGGACCTGGTGGCGACGATCGCTGCGTTCGGGGTGCGTCTACCGGGCGATCTCGTGCTGCTGTCGCGCGCGTTGGCGACGCTCGACGGCACGTTGCGCGTGATGTCCCCCGGCATGTCGCTGGTCACCGCGGCCACCGGGCTCATGGTTTCGACCGAGGCACCGATCGATCCGGAGAGCATGGTGAAGGACGCCATGATGTCGGCCCTCCCGCAGCTGCGGAGGTTGCCCGATCGCCTCGATCGCATCCTCATGCTCACGGGCCGGGGCGACCTTCGCATCCGCAGCGTGATCGACGAAGACTCCCGACGGATCCTGCGAACGCTCGTGAACCGCGCGCTCTTGGTGGCGGTCGGGGCGACGCTCCTGCTCGCGTCTGTCGCATTGCTGGTTCCGGCGGACGCCGGGCCGCGGGTGTCGACCGACGTCGGGCTGTTCGAGATCCTCGGCTACGGCGGACTGTTCGCCGGCATCGTCCTGCTCCTGCGGGTCGTTGCGGCTGTCGCAAGGGATGGGACGACATGACTGCGACCACGGGACCGGCGCCGGTCGGAATCCCCCTGACGGGCGACGCGCTCGCGACAGCTCGTGCCCCGGGCGATCGGTACTTCCGTCATCCGGGGGATGTCGTGCGACTCGTGGTGTGGGGTGTGGCCGCGGTCCTGCTCGTGTTGATGCTCCGTCTCGGCAAGGAGACGAGCCAGGGCGTGACCGAGGATCTCGGGAGGGCCGCGTCGCAGATCCCGGACGCGGTCAGGGAGTTCGCCCTCGCTCTCGCGCAAGTCGGTGCCCTCCTCGTGCCGGCCGTGATCGTCGTGTTTCTGGTCTGGCAACAGCGATGGCGCCGGCTCGCGCTCGTCATCGCCGGAGCCGCGGCTGGCGTGCTCGCGTTCGTCCTCGTCGACCTGTACCTCGACCTCCCAGGCCGGCTGGAGGACGCGGTGAGCACGTCGACGTGGGTGACCTCGACGCGCTTCCCTTCTCTCGCGTACGTCGCCGGGGCGGCGGGAGCGACGATGGTCGGCAAGCCGTGGCTCTCTCGTTCGTATCGACGCGCGAGCGACTGGGCCATCGTGGCGCTGGTGCTCATCGTCGCGATCGCCGGAACCGCCGGAGTGGTTCCGCTCGTGCTGGCCGTGTCCGTCGGGTTCGTCGGCGGTGCAGCGATCCTCGTCGTCTTGGGAGCCCCGAACCGGCGACCTGCACCCGCCGCGATCGTGCAGGTGCTGCGAGACGCAGGCATCGACGTGTCCCACCTCACGTTGCGTCGCGCCGAAGGGGGTCGCGCCCAGCTCTACGACGTCGACGAGCCGAGCGGCCGCAAGCTCTTCGTGAAGGTCTACGACCGCGACAGCCGAGACGCCGACCTGCTCTACCGCGGCTATCGCACGGCGCTGTACCGAGGCCCGAACGAGCAGTTCACGAGCGGTTCGCTCGACCGCGACGTCGAGCATGAGGCGCTGATGCTCCTCGTCGCCCGACGAGCGGGTGTGCGAAGCCCGGCGCTCGAGGTGATGACGGCACTCCCGGACGGCTCGCTCGCGCTCGCGCTCGAGGAGGTCACCGGACCGGTGATGTCCTCCCTCGACGTCGAGGCGATCGACGACGCGCTGCTCGACGAGACGTGGAAGCAAGTCGACACGCTCCATCGCAGCCGCATCGCCCACAGGGCGCTGCATCCGTCGAACATCCTCGTGCACGACGGCAAGCCGGTCATCGTGGACTTCGCGAGCCGCGGAAAGCTCCGCGGCTCCGCGGCTCCTTGCTATCGATCGCGCCGAGCTCATCGCGTCGCTCGCGGGTGACGTCGGCGCGGCGCGGGCGATCGCTTCGGCGATGCGGGTGCTCGAGCCCGACGACCTCGCCGCCGCGACGCCGTACCTGCAGCCGTTGGCGCTGTCCGCATCGACTCGAAAGCGCGCGCCGAAGTCGCTCTTGCAGGAGCTTCGCTCGGGCATCGCCGAAGCCACCGGAACCGAGGCGGCGCCGGTCGAGAAGCTCGTGCGGGTCAAGGCTCGCACGCTGGTCACGATCGCCGCCCTGACCGGCGCGTTCTACGTGCTGCTGCCTCAGCTCGCGCACGTCGGCGACAGCTTCACGGCCCTCCGCACTGCAAACTTCGCGTGGCTCGTCGTCGCGCTGGTCATGTCTGGGCTGACCTATGTCGCCTCGGCGATCGGTTTGCTGGGTGGCGTGCCGAACCACCTGCCGATGATCCCGACCATCGAGACGCAGATGGCCTCGTCGTTCGTCAACCGGGTGACTCCTGCGAACGTCGGCGGGATGGCCCTCAACGTGCGCTTCATGCAGAAGGCCGGCGTCGACCCCGCGGTCGCGGTCTCGGGCATGGGCCTGAACGTCGTGGCGGGCGCCATCGTGCACATCGTCCTGCTGTTCGTGTTCTTCGCGTGGGCGGGAAAGGGCACCGCGAGCTTCAAGATCCCGACGAACAGCAAGACGCTCGTCATCATCGTGGTGGTGCTGGCGGTCGTCGGCATCGTCGCGGCGACGCGCCGTGGTCGAAAGCTCGTCCGCAAGCACGTCCTCGGCTTCCTCAGGCAGTCAGCCAGGGGCATCGCGATGCTCGCCCGGTCCCCGAGCAAGCTCGTGCTCTTGTTCGGCGGTTCCCTCGGTGTGACCCTCGCCTACATCGGCGCGCTTGCGGCGTCGGCGGCCGCCTACCACGGGGGAGTGAGCTTCGCCCAGGTCGGGGCGGTGTACCTCGGGGCATCGCTCCTCGCTGCCGCAGCGCCGACACCGGGCGGGCTCGGCGCGCTCGAAGCCGCGCTCGTCGCCGGCTTCACCGGCGTCGGGATGGAGTCGGGTGTTGCCGTCGCCGTGGTGCTGAGCTACCGGCTGCTGACCTACTGGCTCCCGATCCTCCCCGGCTGGATCAGCTTCCACATCCTCGAGCGGCGCAACCTCATCTAGCTCGGATGGGAGGCCCGAAGGCCCTCGCCGCCGAGCCCGAACCCCCAACGCGTGAACGTCCCGAGCAAGAGCCCGAGACCGGCCCCGCCGACCACATCGAGGGGCAGGTGCACGCCCGCGTAGACGCGGGCGAACGCGACCAACGAAGCGACGACCCACACGACGGGCTGCCATCGGCGAGGGAGCGATGGCGCCAACACCGCGGCGAGCGAGAACGCCACGGCGGTATGACCTGAGACGTACCCGAGGCCGTGGGCCTGCTCGCGGAGGTGGACGTTGGCCAGAAGGTCGGCCGGCCGTCCGCGGGACACCGACGTCTTCACGGCCTTCGAGAGCCAGAACGCAAGTTGGCTCGCGACGAGCGCAGCCAAGGTGAGGCGCATGTTCCTGCTCACGATGCCCGTGATCGCGACGACGACGAGCGAGCCGACGAAGCTCCCGATCTGCATAGGTGCCCAGACGGCTCGCCACAGAAAGTCGGGGAGGTCGTTGACTGTCTCGAACAGGCGGGCCTCCCACCGAGGCACGTGATTCGCCACTGCAACGGCCGCCCAGCTGGCCGCCAAGAGGAGCGCGCCCCCGACGACAGCGGCCACCTCTCCGGGCCTCACTGAGCGTGGTCGTTCTCCCGGTGTCGCCATGTCGATCGAGGGCACCGTACCGGTAGTCCGTTCGACTCGTCTTGGGCGACAAAGGGCCCAACGGCCCATGGCGACCGCGCTCGAACTCCCGAAGATGGCTGCATGAATTGTCCGGCGCGCAATCTTCGTCGCGGGTGTCGCGACCGAGGCGCGACGCTGGTCGAGTACGCCCTGATGCTCAGCCTCGTGGCTGTCATCTGCACGACCGCCGTGCGCGGGCTCGGGAACAAGTCGTCCTCGACCCTCGACGAGGCCCACACCGGCATCAGCAGCGCGGCAGCCTCGACGACCACCGGCGGTGGTGGCGGCGGAGGCGGAGGCGGCGGGGGTGGTGGCGGCGGCGGAGCCGCCACGACCGCAGCGCCCACGACCACCGTGGCCCCGACGACGACCGCTGCCCCGACCACGACGGCCGCGCCCACCACGACGATCGCACCGACGACGACGCTCACATCGAGCGCGGCTTCGTTCACCGGCACCTCGACCTCGACCTCGGGCAGCAGCAAATGGACGGCGTCGACGACGGTCAACGTCAAGTCGACGGGCGGCATCGGCGTCCCGGGCGCCACGGTCACGCTCGAGGTGCGGACGCTGGTCGGAAGCACCTGGTCTGAGCAGACGGCGTCGGTCACGACCGCCGCCAACGGCAAGGTCACCTACACGACATCAGACCTCAAGCGGAACAACCCGAACCCCGTGACGAAGGTCGAGATCGTGGTGACCGACGTGACGGTCCCGGCCGGCTTCACCTTCGACGGCGTCAAGCCGTCCACCTCGGCCGACAAGCCCTAGGCGAACCCCTCGCAACTACGGTTGCGTGGATGCGCCCTCGTCCTCGACAGGTCTGGGGCGCGGGCGTCGTGGTGGCAGCGCTCGGCCTCCTCGCGTTGGTCGCCCTCGCATCCGAGGAGGCGCCCTTCGACGTGAAGGACGACACCGGCACGGTGCACGGCCCGTCGTGGGTGAGCATCGTGCTGCTCGCCGTGATCGTGATGATGATCGCGTTCACCCTGCTTCTCGCTCTGTCGGCTCGAACGGTGGCCGACGGCACGCTGAGAGTCCGCCGCCGCCGCAGCATGATCCAGATGCTCGTGCTCGCCGCACTCGCGTTCCTCGCGTTGTTGCTGATCCACACCTCTGGCACCGCCAAGCCGAAGCCCTCCCCGCCGGAAGCGACACCCGACACCCAGGTCGAGAGCGCTCCGGAGGGAGCCGAGCGCGATCCAGGTCCTCCGTGGGCTGCGATCGCGCTCGGTGGCGCCGTGCTCGCAGTGCTGGCCGCGGCCGCCATGACGAGGCGGCATCTGGTCGACGAGCCGGTGGAGGGCCCCGACGACTCACGTGACGCTGTGCTCGCGTCGCTCGCATCGTCGATCGACGCGCTTGCGAACGCCACCGACGACCGGGCTGCGATCATCGCTGCCTACGCCGCGCTGCTCGAGGGCCTCGCCCGCGCCGGAGCGCCGCGTCGCATCGACGAAGCGCCCGAGGAGTACGTGAGACGGGTGCTGACCTCGCTCCATGTCAGCCCGGAGCCCCTCGGCGAGCTCACGTCGCTCTTCGCCGAGGCGCGCTTCAGCGAGCACTCGCTGGGCCAAGGGCAGCGGGCCCGAGCGGTCGCCGCGCTGGAAGCGGCACGATCCGACTTGATGGCGCTGGCATGATCCGCCGCCTCGTGCAGCTGGTCATCCTGAGCGTCGTGGCCACGACCGCACTCGTTGCCTCGGTGCCCGAGAAGCGCACCGCGACGATGCGCCTCGAGCTCTGGGTCCTCGCCGCGCTCGCAGGAGCGCTGCTTCTCCACCTCACCCGGAACCGCCTTCCGCTCACTCCGGATCCCCTCGCGAGACCGGCGAAGCCGGAGGTCCCCCCGGGCGAGCCGTATGAGGTGGAGACGCTCGCAATCGCGTTCGCGCTCGCGCCGTCGACCTCCGAGCGGGTGCGCCGCAGCGCGCAGATCCAGCTCCGTGACGCGCTGCAATCCGCCGGGGCTCCCGTGTCGATGCGCGCGGAGCTGCCCTCGACGCTCGCCGGGTGGTCGCGGCTATTCGACGAGCTGGAGGCTTCGTGACCGACACAGTGCTCACGTCGACGCTTCGAGCCGCGCACGCGGTCCTCGACGAGGTCGAGCGCGCCGTGGTCGGCAAGCGCGACGTCCTCGAGCTCGTGCTCATGGGCTTCCTCGCGGACGGACACGTCCTTCTCGACGACCTGCCCGGTGTCGCGAAGACCTTGATGGCGCGGTCGTTCGCGGCGGCGACAGGTCTGTCGTTCCGGCGGATCCAGTTCACACCCGACCTGCTGCCCTCGGACATCACCGGAGCGACGCTGCTCGACCAGCGCACTCAGACGTTCAGCTTTCGGCCGGGTCCACTCTTCGCCAACCTCGTGCTCGCCGACGAGGTGAACCGCGCGCCTGCGAAGACCCAGGCCGCGTTGCTCGAGGCAATGCAGGAGCGACAGGTGACCGCCGATGGCATCACCTATCCGCTCGAGCCGCCGTTCCTCGTCGTCGCGACGCAGAACCCGATCGAGTACGAGGGCACCTACCCGCTGCCCGAGGCACAGCTCGACCGATTCATCCTGCGCACCGCGGTCGGCTATCCGTCGCTTGACGACGAGTGGAACCTGCTGGCTCGACGCATGGAACGAGGCACCGACGAAGTCATGCTCGACGCGGTGACCGACGCGGCGGGACTGCGCGCGATGCAGGCCTCACTCGAGTGCGTGCATGTCGACGAGGCGATCGGCCGGTATGTCGTCGCTCTCGTCGACGCGACGCGGAACGCGGCGCAGCTGCAGGTCGGGGCAAGTCCGAGGGGAAGCCTCGCGCTGATCAAGCTGGGTCGTGCCCACACGCTCATGAGCGGTCGCGACTTCGTCACACCTGACGACGTGAAGGCGATCCTGGTCCCGGCGCTCGCGCATCGCGTCGTGTTGCGCAGCGACCTGTGGGTGCGACGGGTCGCTGCTGCCGACGTGCTCACCGAGCTCGTCGCCGAGGTCCCGGCGCCGTCGGTCGGGTGACCGAGCGCATCGCGCTCCAGCGCCGAGCCAGCCCTCGGCTCGTCGCGGTCGCGGCCGTCGCGGTGGGGGGTTTGTTCGGTGGGCTCCTCGCGGGACGTCCCGAGCTCGTCGCGGTGGCGGCGCCGTTCGCGCTCATCTTTGTGGGCGGCGTCGTCCTCGCGGAACGTCCCGTCATGTCCGTCGACATCCGGCCCGAGAGCGATCGCGTCGTTGCGGGCGAGGACATCGTGGTGGCGATCACCGTGACGTCGACGGTGCCGGCGAGCCGGGTCGCGCTCTGGATGCCTCACCTGGGTTTCGCGTCCGTCGTCGAGCCCGAGGACCGGCAGCTGTCGTGGGCCGTGCGAGTCGCGGGGAGCGCGGTGTTGACGGCGCGGCTGCACACCCCGCGGTGGGGCGTCGAGTCGCTCGGCCCCGCCCGGCTCGATGTGTCGGGCCCATTCGGGCTCGTGCGGTGGGTGGGCCGAGGACAATCGACCTCGATCGTGCGGGTGCTCCCCGATGACGGCACGTTGCAGACCTTGCTGCCCAATCTCGAGCCTCGTACGGCGAGCGGCGCGCACGTCGCCCGCCGCCGTGGTGATGGCTTCGAGTTCGCCGAGATCCGCCAGTACCGCGAAGGCGACCGATTGCGGTCTGTGAACTGGTATCAGACCGCCCGGCGCGGCGAGCTGTGGGTCAACGACCACCATCCCGAGCGATCCGGTGATCTCGTCGTCGTCGTCGACACGTTCGCGGATCGCCGACCCGACGGCTCGGCGTCGCTCGAGAACACGGTGAGGGCGGCCTGGCAGATCGCGATGGCTCACCTCGCCGCTCACGACCGCGTGGGCATCGTCGCGTTCGGCGGGCTTCCCGCATGGGTGCTCCCGGGAGGCGGCGAGCGGGCGCGCCTCGCAGTGCTCGACCGCTTGCTCGACTCGTCGGCCACGTGGAACGAGGCGCAACGCTCGGTCTCGTTCCTCCCCCGGCAGATCTTCCCCGCCGGGGCTCAGGTGATCGCGGTGAGTGGGCTGCACGACGAGAGGATGACGAGCGCGATCGCCGACCTCGCCCGCAGTGGCCACGACACGTCGGTGGTCGTGATCGAGGAGCGTGAGGCCGCGGGCCGCCGATGTCGCCGAGAACATCGTCCTCGCCAGGCGGCTCTGGAGGCTCGAGCTGCGCGAGCGCCGCCGTGCGTTGGAGCGGCTCGGGATACCCGTCGTCTCGATGGTCGGCAACGACCCCGCGCAGATCTTCGCTCTCGCGAGAGCACGCCGTCGCCCGGTTCGGCGGTCGTCGTGATGGCAGCACGACCCGTCGTCCGATGGGGAGCGACCGTCGGTGCAACCGTCGCCGGCGCGCTCGTAGTCGTGCTCGCCGCGTCGGCTGCAAGTGCCGACGGGCGTCGCGGCGTGGTCGTGTTCGGGATCGCCGGTGTGCTGCTGCTCATCGCCGGGCTGGTGTTCGGGAGCGGTGTGTATCCCGCGGGCCTCGTCGCGATCGGCGTGTCCTTCGCCTTCTCGCTCGCCGGCCATCAGGTCGGGTCCGTCGAGGTGATCACTGCGACTGCCCTGTTGCTGCTCGTCGATCAGCTCGCTGCGTGGGCATTCGACGCAGCAACCGGAGCGGTCGAGCGAGGGCGCGCGATCAGCGTGCGGTGTCTGCGCGTGGTCGCGATCGTCCTGATCGGCGCGGCTGTCGAGCGCGCTGGTCCTGTCTGCAGGGGATCTCCCCGTGCCCGGCGGACTCGCGGCGGAAGCGATCGGCATCGCCGCTGCTCTCGGTGTGCTCGCGCTTGCCGCGTCGCGGCGTTGGGAGCACTAGGGGCCGCGCGGTTCGCACGGTGCGCCGTGTCGCCATATCGTCCCCTCCGATGAGTTCACAGCGAGCCGCCGTGCGCGTCGATCCTGCGACCGGCTTGAAGGTGTTCGACACCAAAGCCGCACCGGACGGGACGATCACCGGGTCCGGCTACGGAGTGTTGGCGGACGAGTCGTTGAAGGTGTTGCCCGAGCAGCCCGCCGGTGCGGTGTTCGACGCGGAGGAACAGGCGAAGTACCGGGCGTACAAGGAGACCCGGCGAGGTGCGGCCGACTACATGGCCATGGAGGGCGACTTCGCGAAGTACCTACGCGACGTCTACTCGGCCGATCCGGTGCCTCGGGAGGCGTTGACGGACGAATGCGAGGTCCTCGTCGTCGGTGCGGGGTTCGCCGGGCTCTTGCTCTGGCACAAGCTGACGGACGCGGGCTTCGTCGACGTCCGGTTCTGCGAGAAAGGTGGCGACGTCGGCGGCACGTGGTACTGGAACCGGTATCCGGGCATCGCCTGTGACGTCGAGTCGTACAGCTACCTCCCGCTGCTGGAGGAGATGGGTTACGTCCCGTCCATGAAGTTCGCGTCGGGGTTCGAGATCTACGAGTACTGCCAAGCGATGGCGGAGCGGTTCGGCTTCTACGAGCGCTGCCTGTTCCACACCACGGTCGAGCGAACCGAGTGGGACGAGACGAACGGACGCTGGACGGTGTTCACCGACCGCGGAGACGCGATGCGGGCGCGCTTCGTGATCCTCGCCAACGGCATCCTCACGACGCCGAAGCTGGCGCGGATCCGCGGGATGGAGAGGTTCGAGGGCGACTCGTTCCACACGTCGCGGTGGAACTACGACGTCGATCTGCACGGAAAGCGCGTCGGGATCATCGGCACCGGAGCAACGGCAGTGCAGGCGATCCCCGAGCTGGCCAAGGTGGCCAGCGAGCTCTTCGTCTTCCAGCGGACGCCCTCGACCATCGACGTGCGCGATCAGAGGCAGACGACGAACGAGGAGCGCGACACGTGGGCGAACGAGCCCGGCTGGGCGCGAGCTCGGCGCGCCCGCTTCGCGAAGATCTCGCAGGGTCGCGCGGCGATCCAGGCCAACGACGACTACCTCGCCGGACGGGTCGCGGACTACAAGGAGCGCAAGCAGCACGAGCGCAGGCTGACCCCTGAGGAGCTCGTCGAGAAGCAGCTCGACTCGAACTTCAGGATCATGGAGCAGATCCGCGCGCGGGTCGACGCCATCGTCGAGGACCCTCGGACCGCCGAGGCGCTGAAGCCCTACTACCCCTACGGCTGCAAGCGGCCGACGTTCCACGACGAGTACCTGCCGACGTTCAACCTGCCGCACGTGCACCTCGTCGACACCGCTCCCATGGGTGTCGCGGAGATCAACGAGCGCGGTGTGGTGCACGACGGTGTGGAGTATCCGCTCGATGTGCTCATCTACGCGACCGGCTTCCAGTGGATGGCGACGTCGACGTTCAACATGGTCGTGGGTCGTGAGGGCAGATCGTTGAGCGAGAAGTGGCAGAGCGAGGGGACGAAGACCTTCCTCGGCCTGCACACACACGGATTTCCCAACCTGTTCATCATCACCGGCCCTCAGGGCGGGGGCGGCAGCTTCAACTTCACGGACGCGATCGACACGCACAGCGACTACGTCACGTGGATGCTGACCACGATGCGCGAGGCGGGCCACGCCGTCATCGATGTGCGCGAGGAGGATGAAGACGAGTGGGCGGCGCACTGCCGCGAGGCCGATCTCACGACCGCACCACTGCGGGACTGCCTCTCGTACTACAACGGTCACGGCGAAGCGCCGCCGGGCAGCCTCGCCTACTACGGAGGCGCGGGCTGGAAGCGGCGGTGTCAGGAAGCCCAGGAGACGCTCGCGCCCTACGTGTTCCAGGCCTGACCTCGACTGACCTCGACTGACCTCGCGGTGAAGCCCGACGTGGTTACTGTGACCGGATGCACCGATGGCTCGCGGGCCTTGTGGGCGTCGTCGCTGTGGTGGCCACTTCATGTGGTGGGTCTTCGCCCTCGCACGAGTCGGCGGGCGCCACGCCGTCCGAACCGGCGAAGATGATCTGCGCGGGCGAAGCGCAGGAAGACATCGCCGCGACCCTCGGAGTCGAGCCCACTCGAGTCAGCACCCCGACCTGGACGGAGCAGGTGTACTCCTGCCAATACGTCTATGCCGATGGGGTGATCTCGTTGTCGGTCAAGGAGCTTCCCGACGACGATGCGACGACGAGCTACTTCGAGCAGCTGGCCAAGGAGCACGGCGGAAGACCCGACGGCATCTCCCTTGGTGAGGGAGCATTTGCCACTCCGACGAATGTGTTCGTGCGGAAGGACTTCATGGTCCTCGATGTCGATGTGTCCGACCTGCCGGCTCAGTTCGGGCAGCCGCCTCGGACCAGCGCCGACGTGAAGCTCGCCGTGGCCCAGACGTTGCTGGGCTGTTGGGTGTGACCGATCGCTGACCTTGATCGCCGTAGGCGATGATGAGCAATCCGCGATCTCGGGAAGATCTGGCTCTACGTCGCCGATACGAGCTGTCGCGGCTACTCACCGATCTACGAACGCATCTGCCGCACGGTCGCTGAGTCGGACGAGGTCCTCGATCTCGTGTCCGAGGCGACCCCCGTCGCTCACAACCCGGTGCTGCTTCTCGCCGCCGTCCACTACCTGCTGCTCGGCGGACTGGATCACCCGCTCGCGGCGGTCTACGCGGGCGAGTCCGAAGCCGATCCCGGACCGCTCTTCGTCGATGTGTGCCTCGAGAATCGTGACGTCATCTTGGAGCTGCTCGCGACCCAGCAGGTGAACACGAACGAAGTCGGGCGGTCGGCGGCGATCGGCCCCGCGCTCACCGTCGCCGCGTCGCGCCTCCCGGGTCCCCTCGGCCTCGTCGACGTCGGCTGCAGTGCGGGGCTCAACCTGTTCTGCGACCGCTACCGCCTCGACTACGGGTCGGCGGGCGCGACCGGGCCCGCGGACGCACCAGTGCAGATCCGTTGCGAGATCGTCGGTGGGTCGCCGCCGATCGCGCCCACGCTTCCTTCGATCGCGGCGCGCATCGGCCTCGACCGCGCGCCGGTCGACCTGCACGATCCCGACCAGTCGAGATGGCAGCTGGCGTGTTCGTGGCCCGACACGGGACGACTCGCGCGAACGAGGCTCGCCCTCGAGGAGGCCCGGCGGGGGTCGCTCACCGTGATACGAGGCGACGCAGTCGAAGGCGTCGGCGCGGTGATCGAGAGCCTTCCGCACGACGCGAGTGCCGTGGTGATGACCACATGGGTGGTCGCCTACTTCTCACCCGAGCAGCGAGCGGGGTTCCGCGATGCCTTGGCGGCGGCTTCCGCGTCACGGCCTGTCGCGTGGATCAGCGCGGAGACTCACGGTGTCGTCGACCTCATCCCGAGCGAGGGCATCCCGTCCGATCCGGGTGGCATGGAATGGAGCGTGCTCGGCCTCGTCACCTTCCGAGACGGCGAGCCGGAACCGGAGCTGCTCGGGTGCGTGCACCCGCACGGCAGCCAGCTCGATTGGCGACTCGCGTGACGCAGGGTCAAGCGAGCCGGGCCAGCTCCACTCCATCCGCGGCCCGCACGTCGACGTCGCTCGTAACCTCGCGCTCCCAGGCCAGGCTGACGACCGGCAGGCCGAGCGTCCGGTCGTCGCCGTCGGCAGGATTGGCCGGGCAGACCCACCCGAGGCGCGGCGGAGACGAGGACTCGGAAACGTCGACGCGGAGCTCGACGAAGCGTCGCCGGATGGACACGTTCTCGGCCGGAATCGGCTGTTCGTCGAGGTAGAAGCCCAGGCGCGGCTGATCGTCGACCGGCGGAGGGAAGAGCCAGTTCAGCCGGATCACGTACCGTCCCGCGGCGAGCGGCAGCTCGACGTACGCAGCGGGCTCAGACCAGCGAACGGCTTGCGCACTGGCGTCCCAAGCTGGATGGAAGCCGACGCTGTGGGCTTCGTCGATCTCTCCCGGATCCCAGAAGCCGGAATCACCCGTGCGCCCGTCGTCGAGAGACGGGCGGCTCGCCTTCTCGCGTTCGAGATCGCGTGCCCACGTCCGCAGGAACCGGGTGCGCTCCACCGCGGCGATCGCCTCGCAGCAGCGCGCGAGGCGCACCTCGGCGCGCGCTCGGCTGCGGGTCAGGAGATCCACCTGCAGCGCGACTCGGGTCGTGAGGCGCTGGCGCTGCGCGCGGATCATCACCATCGAGTCTCCGGCCGCTGCTCGGACGAGCCACGACCTGAGCAGCCACCAGTGCCAGTGTCGAAGCGACGAGAGACTGCCGCCTGGGCTCTCCGCGCTCCCGACGTCGATCGATCGGCGCAGGTCCTGCAGCAGCATGCGGCAGACCCGGCCTGCCACGCTGCGCTGCAGCACGTATCGGCGCGACCACTCCGGCACCTCGTCGAACATCGCCCTGAGTGGATCGCCGGGCGTCAGCGCGAAATACGCCATCTGTCCTTGCAAGAAGTCGGCCGTGAACCGCTGCCACTCGCTGAACTCCCCGACGTACAGGTGGTGGACTCGGACGGTCGGCGCGTAGCCGATCTTCAGGCCGAGCGCGTAGAAGCGGGCGGCGATGAGCCATTCGGCGAAGTGCCCGAAGGCTGGATCGAAGCCGCCCGCCTCGAAGTACGCCGACCGACGCACGACGAAGCATTGGTCGAGCACCTTGCGCCAGGGGTGCTCGTTCATGCCGAACTCGATGTCCCGCCCGTACCACTCCGCCTCGATCTCCGAGAGGAGGTTGCCGGTGATCGGGATCGAGCGGCAGCTGAATCCGGCCCACTCCGGGTTCTCACGCGTGACGGCATCCGCGCTGGCAAGCGTCTCGGGCTCCGGCAGGCAGTGCGACTCCGTGAAGAACAGCACCTCGCCGCTCGCGCTCTCGGCCGCCTTCGCGCAGAGATCTATGTCGTGGTGACGATCGAACTCGAGCACTCGGTCCTGCGGCCCGAGCAGGCCCCGGACCTCGTCGAGGTCGGCCGTCGGATGGCCAGCGGGGCTCGCGATGAGGATCTCGAACTGCTCACGCGGAAACAGCTGGCCCTCCGCCCAGCCCCGCACGCAGCGGACGGCCTGTCCCCTGTGGAACTCGAGCGGGATGATCACGGAGAACCGCAGTGCAGGCGACATGACGAAGCCGGACGCTATCCAAAGACGCCGACCCGTTCGGAACTCGGCAGCTACTTCCTGGGTTCCGCGACATCGGAACCGGATGCCGGCGTCGGGTCGTAGCCGTCACCTCGGCGGTGTCCGCTGCCCACGATCAGCGGGACCGCGATCACCATCGCGCCTCCGAGAAACAGAAAGGCCGCTCTTGGTGACGCGGTAGTCCATAGGACGCCAGCGATCGTCGAGGCAGCGAGATTGCCTCCGGCCTGGATGGCGGCGAGCATCCCGAAGGCCGAGCCGCGGAGGTGCGCTGGGGCGAAGTTGGCTACAGCGGCGTGCTGAGCCGTCTCTGCACATCCGATGCCGATGCCAGCGAGAACGAACGCCGGGAGGAGCGCCACGAAGTGGTCCGGTCCCGCCGCGAACCATGCGTACGCGAGCACGAAGCACGAGGCACCCGCCGCGAGGACGCGCGTCGAGCCGTGGCGATCGCCGTGTCGGCCAGCAGGCACGCTCACGATCGTGGCGGCCATGTTGTAACCGACGTAACAAACGAGCGCGAGTTGGGTTGCTCGGTCCTCGGTGCGTCCAGGCTGGAACAGTTCCGTCGCGCGCAGGATCAACAGGGTCGCGGCGCAGTTGCCGATCTCGAATGCGGTCACGCCCGCCATGAGTCGACCGAGCGGCCCGACGAGCACGGGTCGGATGCGAAGGCGTATCGGTTGACGGGGGATGTCGCGCGGTGCCGTGGTGTGGCGGATCGCGTACACGATCGCGAGCGCCGCGAGCAGACCTGGGATGACCGAAAGGCCGATGGCCCAACGCGTGCCCACTACGCCGACGAGCACGATCGCGAGCAGTGGTCCGGCGATGGCCCCGAGGTTGTCCATCGCTCGCTCGAAGCCGTAGGCGCGCCCAGTACGCGGCGGGAGGAACGATGTCAGCCAGGAGGGCGTTGCGCGCGGGCACCCGAAGCCCGCGGGCTGTCCATGCGCCAGCGCGTAGCACCGCGACCTGGAGCGTGGTCGTGGCAGCCCCAAGACCGGCGGACAGCACCGCGGTCGTCGTGTAGCCACCGACGGCCACGGCCCGACGCCTGTGCGGATCGTCGGCGAGTGCACCCCCGCCGAGCCGTGCAACTCCGGCCAGGGCGTCGGATACGCCTTCGATGACCCCGAGCGCGGACGCTGGCGCGCCAAGGGTCGACGTGAGCAGAGATGGCAGAAGTGAGGTCGGGATCTCGTGGCCGACATCTGCCAAGAGGCTCGCGGCACCGATCCCGCCCACTCCCTGGGTCAGCCACCGCTCTTCCTGCGATGGCCCGCTCCCACCGCCGCGCGTCACGGTGCTGACTCTAAGCATCGGACTACGACACGTTCGGTGCACGCGCCATCGTTCGCGAGCCCAGGCGATCGGGCGCAGGTCCAAACACTCCTGACCTGTGGCTTCCGCGAGCCCGAGAAGGGAATCGAACCCTTGACCTGCTCATTACGAGTGAGCCGCTCTGCCGACTGAGCTACCCGGGCGGGGTGGTACGGGTCGCAGACTCTACCCGGTCGCATGCTGACGCCCGCCGTCGACATCGGCCACACTCGCGGCGTGGTGACCGCGGCGCTGCCTGAGCTGTCGCTCGGCGAGTGGGCCACGCTCTCACTCCTTCGTGAACAGCCGACGCACGGGTGGGCGATCGTGAAGCTGCTCGCTCCCGCGGGCGATGTGGGGTCGGTGTGGTCGCTGAGCCGGCCGCTCGTGTATCGAGCGGTGGAGCGTCTCGAAGCAGCGGGGCTCATTGAGCCGATCGGCGTGCAGCAGCTCGGCAATCGACCGCGCACGTTGTTCACTGCCACCGCTGACGGCAGACGCGCGGTCGATCGATGGCTCGCTGTCCCGGTCGACCACGTGCGCGACGTCCGCACCGAGCTGTTGCTCAAGTTCGTGTTGCGACAGCGACGCGCGCTCGACCTCGCGCCTCTCGTCCGCGCACAGCAGCGCAGATTGGGCGTCATGCTCGCGCGCCTCGAGCAGCCCG
The DNA here is from genome assembly GCA_963802505.1 of uncultured Acidimicrobiales bacterium. GTDB lineage: Bacteria > Actinomycetota > Acidimicrobiia > Acidimicrobiales > DATKAS01 > DATKAS01. Next base: position 1,419,769 of record CAWDJB010000002.1, read on the forward strand.
ACCGCGAGGACGTCGTGTCGCTCTGGCGCGCCGAGTCAGCGGCTTCGGTGCGCCGGTTCTTGGCCGCCGTCGAAGCCCAGGCGAAGGTCGGTCAGCCCGGCAGCTGAAGCAGCAACGCCTGCAGCTGCAACGTCTCGTTCGGGTTCCGGATCAGCTCCTCGAGCAGATCCTGGATGAGATCGACCGCTCGCGCGTCGTCGCGCGTGCCGCCCGCGACGAGTCGGTCTCGATAGGCGCCCGTGAGCGTTGCCAGACCGAAGCGCAGCTCATCGGTGCGATGCCGGCGGAGCTCGCGCTTGTGGCGATCCTCGAGCTCCTTGCGTCCCGAACCACGCTCACCCGATTGCTCGATGCGCTGTTGCAGCTGATCGGCCTCGTCCTTCTGCCGTTCCTTCAGCGGTTCGGCCGCCCGGTCGATGAGCTCGAGCAGCTCGTCCACGATCGCGCCAACGGTCGCACCGGCGCCGTCGATCCGCTTCGGGATGTCGTGCCACGCCTGCCGCCTCGTCGCGAGGCCGCTGTCAGCGACGAGCAGGCGAGCGCGATCGAGGTCGCCTCCCGCGGCGGCAGCCGCGAGACGCGCGACCGACGCTTCGGCTCCTTCCGCTTCGAGCGTCGCCTCGACGAGAGCGACAGGCACCGGACCGAACTCGATGCGCACGCACCGCGAGGCGATCGTCACCAGCTCGGGCGGAACGTCATCTGCGAGCACTACGAAGATCGTGCCCGCGGGCGGCTCCTCGATCGTCTTCAGCAGCTTCGGCGCGACCGCCGCGGTCATGAGGTGGAACTCGTCGAGCACGAGCACCTTACGGTCGCCTTCGATCGGCGACAGCGACGCGGCGCGCACGATGTCGTCAGCCTGCTTGGCCGAGATCGACGCGCCCTCGCGCTCCACGACCCGCAGATCGGGATGCGTCCCTGCGAGCGCGAGCCGGGCGTCACGGTCGTCGCGGTCCGCTCCCGCCGGCGCCAGGAGCGCCGCGGCGAACGCGTGAGCCGCGGCGCGCTTTCCGCTGCCCGACGGTCCGACGAACAGGTAGGCGTGCACGGGCTCGGCCGCCGCGGCCCGGAGCTGGGCGACCGCTCGGTCCTGTCCGATGACTTCGCGGAACAGGTCGATGTCGACGGCGGTGGCGCTCACAACGCCAGACGGTCGCGGACCACGGCCCGCACTGCAACTGCGACTTCGTCGACCGGGCCGGTTCCGTCGACGATCACCCAGCTCGGGTCGGCGGCGAGCGCTCGGTAGCCCTCGAGGACCCGCTCGTGGAACGCCTCCCCTGCGCTCTCGAAGCGGTCCGGCTTGCCCGACGCGCGTGCTGCGGCCACGTCGGTGGGCACGTCCAGGAAGACGGTCAGGTCCGGCATCAACCCTTCGGTCGCCCAGGCGCTCAGCGTCGCGATCCAGTCCGTGGACAGGCCGCGGCCGTAGCCCTGGTACGCGACCGACGATCCGAAGTAGCGGTCGCACACGACGTGGCGACCCTCGGCGAGCGCAGGACGGATGACCTCCGCGACATGTTGCGCGCGATCCGCCGCCATGAGGAGTGCTTCGGCCCGGTCGTCGAGTGAGGCCGTCGCGGGGTCGAGCAGGACCGCTCGGATGCCGACGCCGAGCGCGGTATCTCCGGGCTCGAATGTCGCGATCGCGCCGATCGCGTCGGCGAGGAGCTTCGCCTGCGTCGACTTGCCCGAGCCTTCGCCGCCCTCGAGGGCGATGAAGCGTCCCGTCACAGGTCTCGGGTGCGGCCGGTGGCGCTCGCCGAACGAAGAGACCGGATCGCGAGCAGACCAGCGGCGACGATGATCGTGCCGGCCAGCCAGAGTGCGAGCCGCACGCCGGGCAGGCTCACGGTGAAGCTCAGGATCTCGACCGAACCCTCGAACGCGTTCTGTGAGAAGCGGTTGAGGGCACCGGCCAGCAGCGGTGCGAGTGCGAACGAGAGCAAGAGGCAGAAGCGCACGAGGGTGTAGAGCGTGCTGAACGTGCGACCTCGGAGGTCGTCGTCGACGGTCTCGTGCAGGATCGTGAAGCCGAGGACGTAGACCGAACCCGTGAACACGCCCATTCCCAGGATGGCGAGGAACGCAGGCGCGAGCGTCGACATCGACGCAGCGACAATCAGCGCGATCCCCGCGCCGACGACGGATGCGGTGAACACCATCGCTTTGGGGATCTTCTTCTGGAACGCCGACAGCAAGACCACACCGATGGCCATGCCGGTTCCCAGCGCGGTGAGCAGGAGGCCGAAGCCCGTCGCGCCGGAGGCGAGCACCTCCTCGGCGAACACCGGGCCGAGCGGCACGATCATGCCCCCACCGATCAAGCCCGTCCCGAGAGCGAGCATGACGGCGCGCACCTTCGGGTTGATGAAGATGAAGTGCCAGCCCTCCTTGAGGTCTTGCACCACCGAGCCGATGCCGACCTTGCCGGTCGCGCTCGACACCCGCTTCGGCCTCGTCAGGGGCAGCGTCGCGATCATCAACGCCGAGAGGAAGAACGTCATGACATCGACGCTGATCGCGAGTGTCTCGCGGTTGATGTCGAGGAACCCGAGGCCCGGCACCTCGGTGAGGCCGCCAGCGACAGCGGTGAGCACCGCGAACACGAAGCTGGCAATCGGGAACGTGCCATACGCCGCGACGAGCGAGAGCGAGTTCGCGGTCGTGAGCTGATCGGCCGGCACGAGATTGGGGACCGACGCCTCTTTCGCCGGTGCCCAGAACAAGGTGCCGATCTCGAGCAGGAACGACGCGAGGACCAATCCCCACACGGTGTGGATGAACGGCAACGTGGCGAGCACGAGGCCGCGGCCGATGTCGCAGGTGACCATGACCTTCTTGCGGTTCCAGCGGTCGACGAGGACGCCCGCGAACTGGCTGAAGAAGAAGCCGGGTATGAGGCGTGCCGACATGACGAGCGCGATCGCGGCTTCGGGAGACGACCCTCCGATCCGCTGCGCCAGCGCGACGATCGCGACGAACCCGATCCAGTCACCGAGCGACGAGACGACTTGCGCGAGCCAGAGGCGGAAGAACGCGCGCGAGCCGAAGACTCTGACGTGCCCACCCGGCGGCAACAGGGGACCGATCGGCGGGAACGGGTCCGTCGGCACGTCGTCGTCGAGGGTGTCCGCGGCGCGCGCCGCCAGAGGGCCCTCGCTCGACTCGCCCATCGCCGGAAGGCTATTGGACTGGACGCCGAACGAGCGGCGATCCCGTCACTCCCCGTCGGTGACGGGTGCCTTCTTCGCCGGCGCCTTCTTCTTGGCGGGCGCCTTCTTTGTCGCGGTCTTCTTCGCCGCCGCGCTCGTCTTCTTGGCTGCCTTCTTGGCGGGTGCCTTCTTGGCCGCCTTCTTGCTCGGCCCGGCCTCGCGACGCTCGGCGAGCAGCTCGGCCGCCCGCTCCGGCGTGATCTCCTCGAGCAGATCACCGCGGCGCAGCGACGCGTTCGTCTCGCCGTCGGTCACGTAGATCCCGAACCGGCCGTCCTTGGCCACGATCGGGCGGCCGCTCACCGGGTCGTTCCCGAGCTCGCGCAACGGCGGCTTCGGTGCCCCCCGGCCCCGGTACTGCCGGGGTTGCGCCAGCAGTGCGAGCGCTTCGTCGAGCGGGATGGTGAGGAGCCGCTCCTCGGTGTCGATCGACCGGTAGTCCTTGCCCTTGCGCACGAACGGTCCGTAGCGGCCGTTGCCGGCTTCGACGACCTCGCCGTCGGCCGGGTCCGTGCCGAGCGCGCGGGGCAAGGACAGCAGCTCGAGTGCGTCGGCGAGGGACAGCCGCTCGAGGGTCATGGTCTTGAAGAGCGAGGCCATCTTCGGCTTCTCGCCCGAAGGCAGCGTGTCCGCGTCACCGAGCTGCACGTAGGGCCCGAAGCGCCCGTTCTTCGCGTAGACGGGGAGGGTCGTCGTGGGGTCGGTGCCGATCGGCTCGTCCGACTTCGGCGCGGCGAGGAGCTCGAGCGCCTTGTCGAGGGTGAGCTCGTCGGGCGGCAGGTTCTCGGGCACCGATGCGGTGTCCTCGCCGCGCTTCACATACGGCCCGTACTTCCCCGGCTTGACGACGACCGGCTCGCCGTCCGCGTCGAGCCCGAGGGGAATCGAGTTGATCTCGGCCGCGTCGATCGCGCCGAGGTTGTCCTCCACCAGCTGTTTGAGGCCGGCGTGGCCGTCACCGAAGTAGAAGCGCCCGAGCCACTCGGCCTTCGCGACTTCGTTGCGTGCGATGGCGTCGAGGTCGTCCTCCATGCGCGCAGTGAACGCGTAGTCGACGAGGGTCTCGAAGTGACGCTCGAGCAGGTTCACGACCGCGAACGCCGTCCACGTCGGGACGAGCGTCGCGCCGCGCTTCCACACGTAGCCGCGGTCTTGGATCGTCTGCATGATCGACGCGTACGTCGAGGGCCTGCCGATGCCGAGCTCTTCGAGTCGCTTGACGAGCGACGCCTCGGTGTAGCGCGGCGGTGGCGTCGTGGTGTGACCCTTCGGTTCGAGCCCGGCGACGGGCACTCGCTGCCCCACGACCAGGGCGGGCAGCAGTCGCTCTTGGTCCGCGAGCTCGGCGTCGGGATCGTCGCTGCCCTCGACATAGGCGCGGCGGTAGCCCGGGAACGTGATCGTCGTGCCGCTCGCGGAGAACTCCGCGTCCTCCGCGCTGGACGACGTCGCTCCGATCCGCACCGTCACGGTCTGCCCCGTCGCGTCGGCCATCTGGCTGGCGAGCGTCCGCATCCAGATCATCTCGTAGAGCCGCAGGTCAGAGCCGCGGAGCTCGCCGGTCAGCTCGGCCGGGACTCGGAACGTCTCGCCGGAAGGTCGGATCGCCTCGTGGGCCTCCTGGGCGTTCTTGACCTTTCCCTCCCAGCGGCGCGGCTTGTCGGCCAGGAACTGCGAGCCGAAGAGATCGGTCACCTGTGATCTCGCCGCGCTCACCGCGGACTCGGACAGCATCGTCGAGTCGGTGCGCATGTAGGTGATGTAGCCGCCCTCGTACAGGCCCTGCGCGACTCGCATCACCTGTGACGCACTCATGTTGAGCTTGCGTCCGCCCTCTTGCTGGAGGGTCGAGGTCATGAATGGTGCCTTCGGCGTCGACCGGTAGGGCTTCTCGTCGACAGAGCGCACACTGAAGTCGCTGTGCTCGAGTCGCGACGCGAGGCCGCGGGCCAAGGTCTCGTCGACGATGTACACGTCGTCTCGCTTGGCGCGACCGTTGTCGTCGAAGTCGCGGCCCGTCGCGACGCGTTCACCCTCGTACGCGACGAGCGTCCCTGCGAAGCCGGGATCGGTCGCGAAGTTCGCCTCGATGTCCCAGTAGCCCGCCGGCACGAAGCGGATGCGCTCCCACTCGCGCTCGACGACGAGCCGGGTCGCGGGGCTCTGCACTCGCCCCGCCGACAACCCGGCGTTGACCTTCTTCCAAAGGACAGGCGAGACCTCGTAGCCGTAGAGCCGGTCGAGGATGCGCCGGGTCTCGGCCGCGTCGACCAGCCCGTAGTCGATGCCACGCGGGCTGCGGACCGCCTCGTCGATCGCGGACCGGGTGATCTCGTGGAAGACCATCCGCTTCACGGGCACCCGCGGCTTGAGCGCCTCGAGGAGGTGCCACGAGATCGCTTCGCCCTCGCGATCTTCGTCGGTGGCGAGGTAGAGCTCGTCGGCGTCCTTGAGCGCGGCGCGCAGCTCCTTCACGACCTCTTTGCCGCGGGTGGTCAGCTCGTAGGTCGGCTTGAACCCGTTGTCGACATCGACGGCAAGGCCCTTGCTGGGCAGATCGGCCACGTGCCCAACGGAGGCGCGCACCTCGAATCCGTCGCCGAGGAAGCGCGAGATCGTCTTCGCCTTGGCAGGCGACTCGACGATGACGAGGGATCGGGCCATCGGCGCTAGGTAAGAAGGGCGCCGGGGTTGTGTCAAGCCGCGCCCGTCACACGCCTCGGTTCGGGCAGGTCAGCGGCGTTGCTTCCTCACTCGAGGATGCGGATCTCGCCTCCCGACGCCTCGACGACCGCGTCGAGTGCTTCGTGCAGCTTGGCGTGCAACGCGCGGAAATGGGCGGCCTCGGGATCGGAGTCGGTGGCTTCGACGGGCGCGTCGTCGACCGCGGCCTCTTCGCCCTCGAGCCACGCGAGCTCGGCATCCCAGTCGGTCACCTCCGCGGCGAGCCGGAGGCGCATCACCGGTGCCTGCACCAGCGCCCGGTCGAGATCTTGCACGATCGTCACGACCATGTCGGTCGACGTGCGCACCCCCGGCGTCGCGAGCAGGTTGAGGGCCTGCAGCTTGCGCATCGCGAGCGCCGCGATCATCACCGGGTCGCCCAGCTCGACCACGGCCGAATCGACGTCGACCAGATCGAGGGTGACGCGAGGCGGCACGTCGAACCACGTGCGCAAGATCGCGAACATCTCGGCGGTGACGTCACCGAGCGCGAGGAGCTCGTCGGGCTTCGGTACGGGCGCGAACGGGTCTTCGCCGGAGTCGCTCATGCGTCGCCGACCACAAGACCGTCGCGAATCGGGAGCACCTGATCCAGATCGGTCAACGCGAGCAGGTCGCGCGTGGCAGGTGACGGTGCGAGCAACACCATCTCGCCACCGAGGGATCGAACGCGGGCCAACACTCCCAGCAGCGCGCCGAGCCCCATCCAATCGAGCATCGTGACGCCCTCGAGGTCGACCGCGAGGCGGCGGTGGCCGTCACTGGCGAGCCCGACGAGCCGATCATGGAGCCGTGGGGCCGTCGCGACGTCGACCTCGCCCGCGACGATCACGACCTGCCAGTCGTCCTTCGCGTACACCTGGATCGCCAAATCCATGAGTGCCTCACGGTAACTGCTCACCCCGGAGGCAGGATGGGGGAGATGTTCGAAGACCTGCTCGAGTCGCTCGCGTGCGAGGGCCAGCTCGTCCACGTCGAACAGCAGCCCGCCCGTCCGAGTCGCATGGGCCTGCTCGTCGACCCGCTGTCCGACGAGGTCTGGAAGCGGCTCGGCATCGACGCCCTCTGGTGCCACCAGGCCGAGGCCATGAACCTGCTCGGGGGCGGCGAATCGGTCGTGGTCGCCACCGGCACGGCGTCGGGCAAGTCGCTCGTGTATCAGGCCGCCATTGCGGAAGCGGTGGCCGGCGTCGACCCGGCATCAGCCCTGCTCGTGTTCCCGACGAAGGCTTTGGCGCAAGACCAGCTTCGCTCGATCGCGGCGCCGGGCTTCCCCGGCCTGGTCGCGTCGACCTACGACGGCGACACCGAGGCGCCCACGCGGGCGTGGGTTCGTCGCCACGCGAACGTCGTGCTCACGAACCCCGAGATGCTCCACGTCGGGATCCTTCCGTTCCACGCGCGGTGGGCGACGTTCCTCAGGCGGCTGCGGTACGTCGTGATCGACGAGCTGCACGTGTTCCGCGGCATCTTCGGCACCCACGTCGCGCACCTGCTGCGACGGCTGCGCCGGGTCTGCGCGCGCTACGGCTCATCGCCGACGTTCATCTTCACCTCGGCGACCGTGGGCGAGCCGGCCGCGCTCGCGTCAGCGCTGTGCGGGCTCCCTGTGCGCGCGGTCACCGACGACGGGTCCCCGCGCGGCGAGCGACTGTTCGCGCTCTGGAACCCTCCGCTGCTCGATCCCGACACCGGGGCCCGCGGGTCACCGAACGTCGAGGCCGCGTTGCTGACTGCTGCCCTGCTCGAGGACGGTGCGCGCACCGTGACGTTCTGCCGCAGCCGCAAGGCCACCGAAGTCGTCGCGGGCGCGGTGCGGCGCAAGCTCGACGCCGACCTCGCCAGCCGCGTCCGCTCCTATCGGGGCGGGTACCTGCCCATCGAGCGTCGCGAGATCGAGACCGAGCTGTTCGACGGTCAGCTCGCCGGGGTCGTCGCCACGACCGCGCTCGAGCTCGGCATCGACGTCGGCGGGCTCGACGCCTGTGTCATCGACGGGTTCCCCGGCACCGTGGCGTCGCTGCGCCAGCAAGCGGGCCGTGCCGGGCGCACGACGCAACGTTCGCTGGCCGTGTTGGTGGCCGGATCCGATCAGCTCGACCAGTGGCTCATGGCCCACCCGCGCGAGGTGTTCACCCGTCCGCCCGAGCCCGCGGTCGTGAACCTCTCGAACCCCTTCGTGCTGCTTCCCCATCTCGCGTGCGCCGCCTACGAGGCACCGCTCTCACTCGACGACGAGCGGTGGTGGGGCGAAGACCTCGGTGAAGGGGTGCGCCAGCTCGTGCTCGGTGACCGTCTCGTGCTGCGCAACCGGCGCGCGGTCTGGAGCGGGCGCGGCGCCCCCGCTCCCGGCATTGGCCTGCGCACGGGCTCGTCCGAGGAATACCGCATCGCCGAGGACGACGGTCGGCTCGTCGGCACCGTCGACGGGGCCCGCGCGTTCGAGGCGGTGCATCCCGGCGCCATCTATCTGCATCAGGGCCAGTCGTTCCGTGTCGTCTCGCTCGACCTCGACGACCGCGCCGCCATCGTCGAACCCATCGACGACGACGAGTACACCCAGGTGCGATCGGAGACGAACGTCGAGATCCTCTCGACCGAAGCGAAGCGCACGATCGGACGCGTGCAGCTGCACCTCGGCGCCGTGCAGGTGACGAGTCATGTCGTCGGCTACGACCGTCGCGACGCGCGCACGCACACGTCGCTCGGCCGCGAACCCCTCGACCTGCCGCCGACCCGCCTGGTGACCCGGGCGTTCTGGTACACGGTCGGTGCCGACGTGCTCGCTGCGGCGCGGCTCTCACCGGAACAGGTGCCCGGCACGCTGCACGCGGTCGAGCACGCGGGGATCGGCATCCTCCCGCTGTTCACGATCTGCGACCGTTGGGATGTCGGCGGTGTCTCGACGGCCTACCTCGCGGACACCGACGCGCCGACGATCGTCATCTATGACGGCTACCCCGGCGGGGCCGGCATCGCCGAGCTCGGTTACGGCGCCGGCCGAAGGCATCTCGAAGCGACACTTGCGGTCGTCGAGCGGTGCCAGTGCCGCGCCGGATGTCCGTCGTGCGTGCAGAGCCCGAAGTGCGGCAACGGCAACGAACCGCTCGACAAGGCGGGGGCAGTCGCGTTGCTCCGCGCCGTCCTCGCCTGATCAGCCCGGCTCCATCCGCATCGCCACAGTTCCGGTCACCTGCACGTCTCCGAGCAGTCGACCGATGATCGGGATGTCGGTCGAGTCGGTGTAGTGCACCTGCACTTGCACGAGGTCGTGCTTGGGCCCCGGTGGCGTCGTGATGACGTCGGTGGTCCTGAGCGGCAAGCCGACGACCGCGAGCGCCGCCTTCTCGGCGGCGTCCGCGTTGGCGCCCGTGACAGCGGCGGCACGCGCGCCTTCTCGCGCGGCGTGGATCACGAGGACCTGGTCGCGCACGAGCACGCCGACCTGCACGAGCAGCAGGAGCAGCATCACGAACACCGGGAGGACGAGGGCCAGCTCGACCGTCGCCTGGCCCCCGTCACCCCGGCGCCGAGTCACGAGATGTTCTTCTTGATCGACGAGAACACCGCGTCGAGGAGGTCGCCGACTTTGCCGGCGCCGCCACCCGATGTCGCCCAGATGCCGATGAGCAGCGCGATCGCGGCCGCGCCGAGGAGCACGAGCGCGTACTCGGCAGTCGCTTGGCCGGCGTCGCCAAAGGTGCGCGCGCCGACACGACTCGCGATCTTCTGCACGGCGGTGATGGGTTGTTGCATGTCGTCTCCGATGGTCAGGTGCGAAGGGCTCGCAGCGCGCCGGCGATGAGGGGCGCAACGCTCAGCAGAGCGAGCGCGGGCAGGCTGCAGAACACCAAGGGGAAGAGGAGCTTGACCGGCACGCGCCGGGCGGCTGCCTCAGCGTGGCGGCGACGATCTCGACGCACCTCGTCGGCGAGCCGCTCGAGCGACGCCGTGAGGGGCACGCCGTAACGCTCGGAGGCGATGAGCGCGCTCGACAGCGGCCGAACCGGCTCGCCGAGCCGCTGTGGAAGGGCTTCGAGCGCGTCGGCTGTGCGCATGCCCAGCTCGGTCTGGGTGACGGTCGACCTCAGCGCGTCCGCGAACGGTGTGGGGCAGAGCGGGCCGATCGCACGCAGCGCGAGTGGCACGTTGAGGCCCGCGCCGATGCCGACGACGAAGAGGTCGACGACCTCGGGGAGCCCTCGTCGGATGAGGTCGGCTTCGGCGCGTCGGCGTTGCCGCCCACGCCACGCGCCGAACGCCCACGTCGCCGTGCCCGCGGCAGGCGCGAGCAACGGGACGACCGGCAAGACGAGGACGGCGGCGAGCACCGCCCGGCCGAGACTCGCGTCGGCAGCGGGATCGTCGCGGCGGCCGAGTCGCGAGCGGATCATGCGCCCGACCACCCGCAGGGGCGAACGTCGGGGTCGTCTCACCGGCAGCGGTCCGCGCGGAGCGAGCGCGCGGACACGCCTGGGTGCCGGCCGCAATGCCCAGGCCGCCGCCACGACCAACGCTGCCCATGCGCACCCGAGAACCCACGCGCTCATGCGTCGGTGCGGGTGATGCGCGCCATCCACATCGCCCCCGCGGCGTCGAGTGCGCCTCCGACCGCGAGGCAGGCGAGGCCCGCTGGTGTTTGGAAGAGGAACGAGGCGGTGCGATGGTCGGCCAGGCACGCGAGCGCGGTGAAGCCGATCGGCGCGAGCCCGATGACGAGAGCCGATGCCTGCGCCTGCGCAGCCTGCGCGCGCACCTCGGCCGAGATCGCGAGGTTGTCGCGCAGCGTCGCCGCGACCCCGTCGACGGCGCGAGCGTGGGTGCCGCCCGCGGCGAGGCCGAGCTCGAGGGCCGACGCGGTGAGCCGCACTCCCGGCAGAGGCCGCGTCGAACGCCATCGCGCCAACGCGTCGGCCAGAGGCACACCAGAACGGTGCGCGGCGACCACGCCGAAGAGGTCGTCGCCGATCGCGCCCGGTGTCGTCCGCGCCGCATCGTCGATCGCCTGGACGAGCGAAGCACCGGCCCGTAGCGAGCGCGCGATCTCGTCGAGGGCGCCGGGGAGCGCGTGGCCGACCCGCCGGCGTCGCCCGCGCTCGTTCCAGACGAGCGCGACCGCCGGGCCGCCGACGAGCACGGCAGCCAGCAGGACGGCCGCGCCCGGGCCGGCGACCACGCCGAGCGCGGCCGTACCGAGGACGGTGCCGGCGATCCACAGCATCCATGCCGCGTCGATGTCGAGCGCGACCCCGCTGCCTTCGACCCACGCGCGCAAGGTCTCGGGTGCCCGGACGCGCGGAGCGCTCGGCACGGACGCTGTCGTCGGTCGGCCGAACCGACGGCGCGTCAGCGCGGCCCGCCGCGCCCGCCACGCGGCTGACGCGCTCGCACTGCCCGCGACGACGAGCAGGGCGGCAAGGATGCCGATCACGGCGTCACCGGGCGGGTCGCGACAGGCTGCGCACCACGCGCTCGCCATCGGACACGAGGTGGGTGCGCGCATCGCGGTGTGCGCTCTCGGCGACCTCCGCGATCGCCGTGACTCGGCGGGTGCCGTCGCGCCGGCGCGCCAGGTGCACGACGAGATCGAGAGCGGCGTGCACTTGCTCGCGTACCGCCGCGAGCGGCAGCTGCACATCGCCCATGAGCACCATGGTCTCGATGCGCCGGAGTGCGTCGTCAGGGTTGTTCGCGTGACACGTCGACAACGAGCCCTCATGACCGGTGTTCATGGCCTGCAACATGTCGAGCGCCTCGGCGCCGCGAACTTCGCCGACGACGATGCGGTCGGGCCGCATGCGCAAAGCGTTCCGGACGAGCTCGCGGATCGTGATCGCGCCGACCCCTTCTGCACTTGCGGGTCGGGCCTCGAGGCGGACCACGTGCTCGCCGGGCAAGCGGAGCTCAGCCGCGTCTTCGACGGTCACGACGCGCTCATGGCTCGGCAGGCATGCCGCGAGGCTGTTCAGCAACGTGGTCTTGCCGCTGCCCGTGCCGCCGGTGACGAGGATGTTGCGACGGGCCGCCACCGCCTGATGCAGGAGATCAGCGACGTCGGGCGAGCAGAAGTCTTCGAGCTCGAGGGTGCGAGCACCGAAGCGGCGGATCGTGAGGCACGGACCGTCGATCGCCACCGGCGGCACCACCGCGTTCACTCGCGACCCGTCGGGGAGCCGGGCGTCGACGAGGGGACTGGACCGATCGACGCGCAACCCCAGTGGCGCCACCACCCGCTCGATCAGGTGGGCGACGGTCGCATCGTCGAGCGCGAGACCGGTGCGAGACAGCCTGCCGCCCCGCTCGATCCAGACGCCCGCAGACGCGTTGACCATCACCTCGGTGATCGAGGGATCGCCGAGCAGCGCCTCGAGTGGACCGAGACCGGCAGTGCGCGCCGACACGTGGCGCACGATGGTGTCGAGCTCGCCGGCGCCGAGCAGCGGCGCCTCCCGCCGAACGAGCTCGACGATCGTGGCGCGCGACGGTGCCGTCGCACCGGCCCTCGCGCCTTCGAGCAGCTGATGGTGGACCCGCGCCTCGACATCGTCGGCCAAGGTCATGCCGCCCTCCGCAATGCACGTTCGAGTGAGCGCGGCAAGCGGCTGGTGAGCAAGCCGGCATCGACCGCCCGAGCGACCGCTGCCTCGACCGTGACCTCGGCGCGGACCGGCACACCGAGCACGTCTTCGACGTCCCTCGCCCCGAGTGCCCGCCCTGGTTCGCTCACGAGCACGACACCCGACGGACGCAGCGGGGCGGCGAGCGCGCGCCGCAGCGCGACGTAGCAAGGACGAACGACGAGCAACGAGACCGACGCCGCGGCGGCCACCGCGCGCGCTGCGCCGACGGGACCGACGCCACAATCCGCGACGACGGTGCGCGCGTCGCCGAGCAAGAGCGATGCGAGCACATCGGCACGAGCGGTCGCGTCGGCCGATTCGCCGCCACGAGGCAAAAGCCAAAGGCCTGGCGCCGCTTCGACCTCGATGCGGCTCAGCGCGTCGGCGGGCACGCTTGCTCCCGCGCCGAGCCACTCGGTCAGACCGGGTCCGTCGGGTTCGCGCATGCCGAGCACGCACGGGGCGTCGCCGGCGAGATCGGCGAGGACGGCACCACCCGCGGTGCGGGCGAACGACAGCGCCAAGGCGGCGGCAACCACAGTGGTGCCGCTGCCGCCTTTGGCGGACCAGCAAGCGACGAGCACGGAAGCTCCCTCGGGACGCGAAGCATCAACGCGAGGGGAGTGAGCGTGAAACTACATGAAAGACCTTATGGAGCGCAAGTGCGCTCGATCGGTCAACCTCAGACGGTGCGCACCTTCTTGGCGGCAATGGCGACGAGGCCGACGAGCACCAGGAGCACGAGGATCTTCTTCATGCTCACGACCCTAACCCTTGGCGCGTGTCGTGTCTGTAGGGAGAGCTGTAGGGAGAGCCGTTGTCGTAGGGTCGCCGGCGGAGGTGTCCGGGCACCTGGTGGGCTCCACCGCCTTCAAAGCGGCTGGGACGGGCGCTCCCCGTCCGGCGGGTTCGATTCCCGTCCACCTCCGCCACACGCGCCCGGTGGCGCGGCTCAGGTCGTGCTCGGCGCGCCCGCAGTCGTGGTGGTGGCCTCCACCGTGGTCTCGGGGGATGCGGTCGTCGTCGCCGCAGCAGTCGTCGGAGACGCCGGTGCCGTCGTCGTAGTGGTGGTGGCGGCGCTCGTCGCGATCTCCGCCAGCGCTTGCTCGAGGGCCGCCAGCGTTGCGGCGTCGATCGCGCCCGTGGGCGGGAGGCCGGCATCGGTCTGGAACTGCTTCAAGGCGTCGGTGAGCTCGGGCGTCCACTTGCCGTCGATGGGGCCGGTGTAGCTCCCGGTGAGCTTGAGCACGCTTTGCAACGCAGCGGTCTGCAGGCCGACCTTCGCGAGCTTCTTGTCGAGTGCCAGCGCGGTGGCTTGATCGACGAGTCCGGTGACAGGCAGGCCGCTGTCGGTTTGCAGCTGCTCGACCGCGGCGACGGTCTGGGGGCCGTAGATGCCATCGATGGGGCCCTTGTAGAAGCCCGCCGTCTGCAGGTCGGTCTGCAACGCCGCGGTGTACGCGGTCAGCTGAGCGACCGCCTCGGCTTCCTGGGCATCGCTGAGGCAGCCCGCATCGGCAAGGAGCTTCAGCCACGCGACTTGGAGAGCGAACGCGGCGGAGTTGTACGCGGCCGTGGCTTCCACGCAGCGGGGTGGAGTCGGTGATCCCGGCTGCGGCGGCCTCGAAGTCGGTCTCCGCCTGCTTCACGCGGGTGATCGTCGCCGGCGGGACGAGCGTCGTCGTGGTCGTCGGCGCAGCGGTGGTCGCGCTCGTGGCAACGCTGTCCGCAGCAGCCTGCGCGGCGGCGAGCGCGGCTTGCGCGTCCGCCAGGTCCTGCTCGGCCTTCGCGACGTCGCTCTGCGCAGCGTCGATCGCGGCCGCGGACGACGTCACCGATTCCTTCGGCGCGACCAGATCAGCCCCACCGGTCTTCACGTCGCCGACGGTGGTCTTGCTGTCCGTGAAGAGCTTGCCGTAGCGGTCGAGCGCGGTGACGTAGTCGGTCGCGTCGGTGCAGAACTGCTTCTGTGCCGACGTGAGCGTGCCGTTGGCCGCGTCGAGATCCGTCTGCGCGCTCGTCACGCGCGCCTCGGCAGCGGCGACGGAGTCGGGGCCTGAGATCACGGACGACGAATCGGACGACGAGTCGTCCGAGCCGCAGCCCGCAGCCACCACCGCGAGACCGACGGTCACGGCAGTACAGCGGACCAGGGTTCGAAGGGAAGAGCGTCGTGCCAACATCGAGAGCTGCCTCACCATCTGTTCCTCCTCGCTCGGACGGGGTCGGGGACATCGGTGATCGGCGGTTGCATCAACCGCAAGGGACCCTACCCGCGGTGTTCTTGCTCGTTGGGGGCACGCCGGACTTCGCGCCTGTGAACAGGCACGACGCGTCAGAGCGTCGCGACCCCGCCCTCGTTCGGCGACTCCACGCTGCGCGCGCCGTCGGGCTCGCGACGGTCTCGCGTCCGCTTCCACACGAGATCGATCACGATGCTCACCACGAGGATCGCGACGAGGGTCGCCGCCGTCGCCGGCTCGTCGACGAGAGTCGTGAGGGCGAACGTCACGAGCACCGTCACGGTGCTCGCGACGCCGAGCACGAGGATCGAAGCCCGCGCGCCGGTCTCGTTGCGCACCCGCAGATGCGCTGCGGTGATGAGCGTGAAGACGCACAACGCGATCGCGCTGCCGATCGACGCGATCGAGCTGAGGTCGAAGCCGACGGCCAACACGATCGCGATCGCCGCCGTGAGCACGATGCCCGCAGGTGCCCGTCCCCCGAGCCGTCGACCGAGCTCGGGCGGGAACTGGCGCTTCGCTGCCATCTCCTCGCACAGCCCGGCCGCGGGATAGAGACCAGCGTTCGTCGCGCCGGATGTCGCGAACAGCGCCGTCACGATCATGAGCCAGTAGCCGGCCCGGCCGAGCACCGGCTCGGCGGCAACGGCAAGTGCGGTTCCGCCTGACGCGATCACCTCGTCGACGGTGAGCGTGCCGAACACCCCGAGCGAGACGGCCACGTAGATGACGGTGGCGATGCCGAGCGCGAGGTAGATCGCTCGCGGCAGCTCACGGGCGGGGTGCTTGAGGTCCTTGGCCGTGAACGTCACGACACCGAATCCCAGGAACGCGAAGAACGTCAACGCGACGCTGGAGACGATGTCTTTCACGGACGGATAGTCCGAGACGGCCAGGAGGTCGATGTTGATGTTGGCGATCGTCGTGACCGCGAACAACGAAAGGATGCCGATGACGACGACGACGACCACTGTCTGGACCTTCGCGACCGCCTGCGAACCCACGACGTTGAGGAGCGTCATCGCAACGACGACGAGGATGGCGAAGACCTTCGCCCAGCTCTCGCTTCCGTCGGCCACTGCCGCGCTCGCGTAGCTGCCGAACGACACCGCGACCATCCCCGTGACGATCGCGTTCGCGGCGAGGAGCAGCCACGCGATCACACCCGTGACGTGACCGTCCCCGAACCCTCGCGCCACGTACTCGAGCATCCCGCCGGCAGACGGATAGCGAGCGCCGAACTTGGCGAACGAGTAGCCCTGAAGCCCCGCGACGGCGCCGGCGATCAGGAACGACAGCCACACCGCCGCGCCCGCGACCTCGCCTGCGGCCCCGAGCAGCGAGAAGATCCCCGCGCCGACCATCGCGCCGACGCCGATGAACGCGGCCTGACGAACGCCGAGCTTCAGCGACGCGGGTTCCGCGGTCGCCGCCCCACCAGCAGTCGACACGACGAAATCTTAGCGGCGAGGGTCTCTGCGACCCGGCACTTCACGCGCGCGACGCCGCGAATTCACCTTCATGCGCGCGCGACCTCAGGCCTCGAGGATGTCGAGCTGCGCCAAGATCGCCTGGGTCGGGATGTGACCGTTGGCGACGAGCTGACCCCCTGCGGCGCGTGCGGCAGCAGCGAACGGGAGTGACCACAGGTTCTCGTACACGACGAGAAGGCCGAGACTGCCAGGTGACAGCAGCGATGCGGCAGTCGCCGCATCGTCGTCAGACAGGAGCCCAGACGATGCACCGTCGAGCGCACCGAGGTCGCCGACCTTCGCGGGATCGAGATCGGCGGTGGTCAGCGCATCGAAGTCGTCGTCGGCGCGCTTCACCAGAACGAGCACGTCGAGGATGCGAATGAGGCGTCGATCGACGAGGTCGAGCAGCGGGGGGACCAGCGCGCCGTTCATCTCCGTGCCAGGCCCCTCGAGGAGCAGCCAGTCGATCGCACCGGTGTCTTCGAAGTCGCTCATCGCGTCTACTCCTGCCTCGGCTTCGGCGCAGGATGGTACCGCCCCGGCGGGCGGCCATTGACCGTTGGGTTACATTCCGCGCGGGTCTGAACAAGGGCTCGGTCTCACCAACGCGATGAAGGGCCACCGCATGCTCAACCTGCGCAACCGAAGCTTCCTCAAAGAGATCGACTTCCAGCCGCAGGAGCTTCGGTTCCTGCTGCAGCTCTCGGAGGCGGTGAAGATCGCCAAGTACGCGGGCACCGAGGCGAAGCGCCTCGACGGCAAGGAGATCGCGCTGATCTTCGAGAAGACATCCACCCGCACGCGGTCGGCGTTCGAGGTCGCCGCCTTCGATCAGGGTGCACACGTGACCTATCTCGATCCTTCCGGGTCGCAGCTCGGCCACAAGGAGTCGGTGGCCGACACGGCACGGGTCCTCGGCCGCATGTACGACGCGATCGAGTTCCGCGGCAACAGCCAAACCGATGTCGAGGTGTTGGCCGAGTACGCCGGTGTGCCGGTGTACAACGGCCTGACCGACGAGTGGCACCCCACGCAGATGCTCGCGGACTTCCTCACGATGCACGAGGCGAGCGGCAAGCCCTACGACGGGTTGTCCTATGCCTTCGTGGGCGACTGCCGCTTCAACATGGGACGGTCGCTGCTCGTGATGGGGGCGCTCATGGGCGCAGATGTGCGCCTGGCCGGTCCGGCGTCGCTCGCTCCGCCCGACGACGTCGTGAAGATCGCGAGCGACATCGCGTCGCGGACAGGTGCGACCATCACGGTCACCGAGGATGTGAACGCTGCGGTCGCGGGCGTCGACTTCGTGCACACCGATGTGTGGGTCTCGATGGGCGAGGCGAAGGACGTCTGGGATCAGCGCGTGAAGCTGCTCGCTCCCTACCAGGTGAACGCCGCGCTCCTCCGCGCGACAGGCAACCCGAAGGCGAAGTTCATGCATTGCCTTCCCGCCTTCCACGACCCGAACACCGTCGTCGGCCGGGAGATGATGGAGCACACCGGCATGAGCGAGGGACTCGAAGTCACCGGTGAGGTGTTCGAGTCACCGGCGAGCATCGTGTTCGACCAAGCCGAGAATCGGCTGCACACGATCAAGGCCCTGCTCGTCGCCACGCTCGGCGCCTGAGGGTCCGGTATGCGCATCCTGGTCGCCCTCGGCGGGAACGCGCTCTTGAAGCGCGGCGAGCCGATGACGGCAGAGATCCAGCGCTCCAACATCCGCGTCGCCGCGACCTCGCTGGCGCCATTGGCCGCCGACCATCAGCTCGTGCTGTCCCACGGCAACGGGCCCCAAGTCGGACTGCTCGCGCTTCAGGCGGCCGCGTACAAGGACGTCGAGCCATATCCGCTCGACGTGCTGGGGGCGCAGACGGAAGGAATGATCGGCTACCTCATCGAGCAAGAGCTCGGCAACCTGCTGCCTGCCGAAGTCCCGTTCGCCACCATCCTGACGATGATCGAGGTCGATGCGAACGATCCGGCGTTCGACGATCCGACGAAGTTCGTCGGGCCCGTCTACGACGATGACGAGGCGAACCGGCTCGCTGCCGACAAGGGCTGGGTGTTCAAGCGTGACGGTGACCGCTTGCGCCGCGTCGTGCCTTCACCGCCACCGAAGCGGATCTTCGAGATCCGACCGATCCGTTGGCTCTTGGAGCACGATGTGCTCGTGATCTGCGCGGGCGGGGGCGGGATCCCGACCACCTGGGTGCCCGGCCACGAGCGCACGCTCGGCGGCGTCGAGGCCGTGATCGACAAGGACCTCGCGAGTGAGCTGCTGGCCCGAGAGATCGACGCCGATCTCTTCGTGATGGCCACCGACGTCGATGGTGTGTACGAGGGGTGGGGGACCGTGGCCCAGCGCCGGCTCGATCGGGTCACACCTGAGGAGCTGCGCGCGATGGACTTCGCGGCGGGATCGATGGGCCCGAAGGTCGACGCCGCTGCCCGCTTCGTGGAGGCGACCGGCAAGCGCGCCGCCATCGGCGCGCTCACCGACATCGAGCAGATCGTGGCCGGACAGGCCGGCACGAGCGTCGTGACCGCGACAGCGGAGAGGAGCGGTGATGGCTGACTTCGGGGTGCATTCTGAGGCGGGCACGCTGCGAAAGGTGATGGTCCACCGTCCGGACCTCAGCTTGCAGCGGCTCACTCCGTCGAACCACGACGAGCTGCTGTTCGACGACGTGCTGTGGGTGGAGCGCGCGCAGTACGAGCACGACCAGTTCGTCGCCCGCATGCGCGAGCGGGGGGTCGAGGTCTTCCTCCTCTCCGAACTCCTCGCGGAGGCGCTCGCGGCGAGCGCCGAGGCTCGGGTGCGGCTCATCGAGCTCGTCGTATCCGAGTACACGGTCGGCTGGTCGCTCGTCGACGAGATCCGCGCCTTGCTCGCCGATCTCGCGCCGGAGAAGCTGGCCGAGCACCTGATCGGCGGCCTGACCGTGGCCGAGGCGGGCGTCGACCTGCGCAAGGCCGCCGAGGTCTCGCTGATCGGCGCGGCCATCGACGACACGAGCGCGTTCGTGCTGCCCCCGTTGCCGAACACGCTCTTCACTCGCGACTCGTCGTGCTGGATGTACGGCGGGGTGTCGATCAACCCGATGTACTGGCCGGCTCGCCGTCGCGAGGCTTACAACGTCGCGGCGATCTATCGGGCGCACCCGATGTTCTCCGGCGCCGACTTCGACTTCTGGTATCCGCAAGAGGGCCCGGAAGGTCGTTTCGAAACCGCCGACTTCGGGCTGTCCACGCTCGAGGGCGGGGATGTCATGCCGATCGGGAACGGGGTCGTGCTCATCGGCATGAGCGAGCGTTCTCAAGGCCGGATGATCGAGCAGATCGCCAAGGCGCTCTTCGCCAAGGGGGGCGCCGAACGAGTGATCGCGTGCGTGATGTCCAAGGACCGAGCGCACATGCACCTCGACACCGTCTTCACGCTGCTCGACCGGGACAAGGCCACCGCGTACCCGAAGGTCGTCGGCAACATCCGGGCGATCAGCCTGCGACCCGGAACGAGCGAAGGCGACTTTCATGTCACGGTCGAGCCCGACTTCATCGGCGCGGTCGCGGAGGCTCTCGGTGTGAAGAAGCTCCACGTCGTCGAGACGGGTGGCGACGCATACCAGCAAGAGCGCGAGCAGTGGGACGACGGCAACAACGTCGTCGCGCTCGAGCCGGGGGTTGTGGTCGCGTACGAGCGCAACACCTACACGATCGCCAAGATGCGACAGGCCGGCGTCGACGTGGTCGAGATCGCGGGGTTCGAGCTCGGGAAGGGCCGCGGCGGCGGGCACTGCATGACGTGTCCGCTTCTACGAGACCCGCTGTAGGAGGAGACGCGGTGATGGACACGGGGTGGGTCCGCTGGGTGGTGGCGGTGATCGTGGTGGCGGGGATCGTGGCTCTGCTGGCGTGGGCGCGCAACGATCCAGGTGTCGGCGGGCGGTTCCCGGATCCGCCGGACTCGAGCTCCTTGGTCTGGAGCCACCATGTCCTCTGACGCCCCGTCGGAGGCGCCGAGCAAGCCCCGGTTCACCCTCCCGTCCGCATACACGATCCTCTTCGCGTCTGATCGTCCTCACCGCGCTGGCGACGTGGATCATCCCGGCGGGCCGGTATGCGCTGGATGCCGAGGGCTCCCCGATCCCTGGCACCTACGAAGAGGTTCCGTCGACCCCGTCGCGGATCATCGTCGACTCACTCAAGGCGCCGATCAACGGCCTCTACGGAATCCAGGATCCTGCGACCGGCAACGTCGACGTGACGAACAGTGGCGACCTGTTCGGAGCCATCGACGTCGCACTGTTCATCCTTGTCATCGGCGGGTTCATCGCCATCACGATGAAGACCGGCGCCATCCAGGCCGCGATCTCATTGATCGTGCGCCGCCTGCACGGCCGCGAGCGGTTGCTCATCCCGATCCTGATGACTGTCTTTGCCATCGGCGGCACGACGTTCGGGATGGCCGAAGAGAGCCTTGCCTTCTATGTCCTCGTGATCACCGTGATGATCGCGGCCGGCTACGACGCGCTCACCGGCGCGCTTGTCATCCTCCTCGGATGTGGCATCGGCGTGATGGGTTCCACCGTCAACCCGTTCGCAACGGGCATCGCCTCGGGCTTCGCCGGCGTCTCACTCACGGATGGCCTCGGGCTTCGGCTCGTCATCCTCGTCCTCGGTCTCGCCGTGGGCATCTGGTTCGTCCTCCGCTACGCCGAGCGCGTGCGCCGCGATCCGGCCACTTCGCTCGTCTTCGACATGAAGGTGGCGAACGAGCAGCACTTCACCGCGGCGACCGACACCGAGTCCGGTGACATCGTCCTCACCCGCCAGCACAAGCTCGTACTCACGCTGTTCGGGTTGGCGTTCGGGATCATGGTCTTCGGCGTCATCCCATGGGAGGACCTCAACATCGGCCTGCCCACGCTGTGGTGGTGGTTCCCCGAGATGACCGCGTCGTTCCTGCTCTTCGCGATCCTCATCGGCATCGTCGGCAAGATGAACGAGGGCGAGCTGACCACGACCTTCGTCGACGGGGCTCGCGACCTCGTCGGTGTCGCTCTCATCATCGGAATCGCGCGTGGCATCACGGTCATCATGAACAACGGGCAGATCACCGACACCGTGCTGCACTGGGCGGAACAAGCCCTCGGCGACGTCGGGGAAGCCGCGTTCGCCGTCGTGATGTACGGCATGTTCCTGCCGTTGTCGTTCCTCATCCCCTCGTCGTCCGGGCTCGCGACGGTGGCGATGCCGATCATGGCTCCGCTCGCGACGTTCGCCGGGGCCGACAAGAGCCTCGTCGTCACCGCGTACCAGAGCGCCTCTGGATTGGTGAACCTCGTGACCCCCACGTCGGCGGTCGTGATGGGCGGACTCGCGATCGCTCGCGTCCCCTACGGCAAGTACCTCAAGTTCGTGTGGCCGCTGCTGGCGATGCTCGCCGGCCTCACGGTCGTCGTCCTTGCCGTCGGCGCGCTCGTCTGAGCTCAGCCGGCGACGGCGAAGACTCGGACAGGGTCACTCACGCCCTTCAGATCGTGCTCGCCGCGATCCGCGAACGTGACACCCGACGACGTGCGCGCGAGGTCGCGCACGGTCTGCGACACGAGGATCTCGCTCGGAGCCGACAGTGCGGACACGCGTGCCGCGACGTTGACGGCTCCGCCGAAGACGTTGCCTTCCTCGCGGATCACGTCGCCCGCGTGCAGGCCGAGGTGCAGCGGCAGTCCAGCCTCGTCGCCGGCTCTCGCGCATCGCCGGGCGGCCGCGAGCGCGTCGTTGGCGGAAAGGAAAGTGGCGAGCACGCCGTCGCCCAGCGTCTTGCCTTCGACGGTCCGCCCGTTCGCTCTCTCGATCACAGCCCGAAGCGCGCCGTCGAGCGCGTGGGCGCGCTCGCGAAACACGTTGTCGCCCCACTCTTCGGTCAGGCCCGTCGAGTTCACGATGTCTGCGAACAGGACCACGACAGTGCTCGTGGAGGATCGCGAACGCGGTGCGGTCAAGCCTTCTCCGAAGAAGAACTCGCCGGTGACTCGCAAGACGTCTGGATGGTTCGCCAACGACGAGGCGGTGTCGATCAGATGCAAGCTCGCGTCGGCGATGCCTGCCGCGAGGCCCCGTGCGTTGTCGACGGATACGTACTGGCTCAGCGCCGGGTGCAGCACGAGGGTCGGGCAGCGGACCGCGGGCAACAGGTTCTCGACGTCCCACTGAATCGAGTCGCGCTCGAACCGCACATATGCCTCGCGCCCGCTCGGTGAGATCGCTCGCGACATCGCGGCGAAGCTTCGAGCGACCTCGGGCTCCTCGAAGTTCGAGATCGCTTGCGTGCTGGCCTCCATCGCCAGATCCCAGTCGACGCTCGCGAGCTCGCCGAGCTGCTTGATCGACGGGGCAACGACGTCAACCGCGTTTGCGCCCGTCGACCACAGCACGAGCTTCGACACACGGTCCGGGTGCCGTGCTGCATACGCGATGGAGATAGGTCCGAGCCGTCCGGATCCCCACAGCAGGATCGGCTCCTCGGGCGAGACGGCGTCGGCGACGGCCTCGACGTCCAACACGAGGGCGTCGACCGTGAACTCGCCCGCGTAGGCGTCGGACAGCCCGACGCCTCGCGGGTCGTAACGGACGTAGCGGAGGAACTGGGACGAGGTCTCCGCGATGGAGCGCAGCTGCGGCACCTGCCACTCGGGCTCGATGGCGTGGGCGAAATTCGGGGGAATCACGACGAGCGGGAGTCCCGAGCCGAGCGCGAAGTAGGCGATCTTGAGACCGTCAGCCGTTCGCGCGTAGCGGATCTGGGGCTGCATGCACGGAGTCTCCCGCGGACGGGCGCCGCAGGCGATAATCCGGTCAGCGGGCTTCTGACAGGAGGGTGATAGTGGTTGCTGATGCAGTCATCGCGGATACCGAAGAGCTCACCGGCAGATGGGGCTGGTTTCTCGCTGCCGGCATCGCCTGGGTGGTCTTCGGGTTCGTCGTGCTCTCGTTCAACCAGGCGTCGGTCTGGGCGATCGCCGTGTTCTTCGGGATCGGCTTCATCGCCGGAGGGGTGATGGAGCTCGTCCTCGCTGCGATCGCTCCGGGGTGGAAATGGCTCTACGCCCTGATCGGGATCATCTCGATCTTGGCGGGCTTCATGGCGCTGATCTGGCCCGGCGAGACGTTCCTCGTGCTCGCCGCGATCGTGGCCTGGCTGCTGCTGTTCTACGGCATCATCGACATCGTCTTTGCGATCGGCAGTCGCCACATCGACGACCTGTGGTGGCTGCAGCTGATCGGCGGCGTGGCCATGGTGCTCCTCGGCCTCTGGGCGATCTCACCGGACAACAGCACCGTGTCGACGTGGAGGACCACTGTGCTCCTCGTCTTCTGGGTCGGCATCGCCGCGCTGATGCGCGGCATCAGCGACATCGTGCTCGCGTTCCGCCTGCGGTCGGCCCACAAGCAGGTGCAGCAGCTCGTCTGACCTGCTGCCGATCAGACGGCGACAAGGGCGCGCGCCCCCAAGTCGCTAGAAGTGGGCTTGGGTGTCGGCGATGCCCGTCCGCGAGACTGGCGCATGCCTCGGTGGGTGGGGTCGGGCCGTCGCCGTCTCGACGCGGTCACGAACGTGATGCGTGAGCCTGACCTCCGCCGACTCCAGCTCGGCTCGACTGCCTTCTTCCTCGTCGACGCGATGGCGATGGTCGGGCTCTCGGTGTGGGCCTTCGACCACGGCGGAGCTTCAGCGGTGGGCGTGCTGGGACTTGCCCGGCTCCTTCCCGGCGCACTCGCGTTGCCCTTCGGCGCGTGGGCTGCCGATCGCTTCCCGCGCCGGCGCGTCGTGACGGCCGTGTTCGTCGCGATTTGTGTCACTCAGACGCTCATCGCGATCGCGCTGGCGGCGCACGAGCCCGCGTTCGCCGTGTACCTCCTGGTCGCCGTCAGCAGCGTCGCCGCGACGCCGTACCGCTCGGCAAACCTCGCGATGGTCCCTCTCGTCGCTCGCACACCGGTCGAGCTGGTGGCGATGAACGTCACGGCGGGAACGCTCGAAGGCCTGGCCACGTTCGCGGGCCCTGCCCTCGCCGCGGTGTTCCTCCTCCGAGCCGAGCCGTCGTTCGTGCTGGCCGTGACTGCGATCATCGCGGCTCTCGGAGTCGTAGCCGTCTCCAGGGTTCGTGTCGGCATGGATCCCTCGAAGGCGTTACGACGCACACCCGACCGCCCGCTTGTCGCGCTGATCGGCGGGCTCACCGAGCTGCGGAAGAACTCCGACCTCGCGATCGTCGTGGGCTGTTGCGGCGTGCAGCTCCTCGTTCGCGGGTTCCTCATGGTGCTGTTGGTCTCGGTCTCGTTCGACCTTCTCGGTCTCGGGAGCAGCGGAGTCGGGTGGTTGGCCGCGATGCTTGGCATCGGCGGCATCCTCGGCGGGCTTGGTGCCGTGGTGCTCACCGGGAGGCGCCGCCTCGGACGCCCGTTCGCCTTGGCGCTCTGCCTCTGGGGCTTGCCGATCGTTCTCATCGGCGTGCATCCGACAACCGCGATCGTGGTCGTCGCCCTGCTCACGATCGGCGTCGGGAACGCGCTCCTCGACGTGTCGGGCCTCACGCTCATCCAACGGCTCGGATCGGACCGAAGCCTCGGTCGGGTCTTCGGGGTGCTGTTCACGGTCGGCATCGCCATCGGAGGCGTCGGCGCGCTCACCGCACCCGTCTTGGTCTCGGCGCTCGGCCTCAGGGTCGTCCTGGTGGTGGTTGGCTCGGTCCTCCCGTTGCTCGCGCTGGTCTTGACGCCTCGGTTCCGGAGCATCGACGACCACTCTGAGCCGGTGCCGGAGCTGCTCGAGCTGTTCTGCGACATCCCGCTGTTCGCGCCGTTGCCACCGACCTCGATCGAGAAGGTCGCCGCGCGTTGCACCACGAGCGAGCTCCCCGCCGGCAGCGCCATCATCACCGAGGGCGACCGAGGCGATCACTTCTACGCAATCCTTCGAGGACAGGTCGAGGTCCTGCGGGCGGGACTCGTCGAGACGACGCTGGGTCCCGGAGACCACTTCGGTGAGATCGCGTTGGTGCGCGACATCAACCGCACCGCGTCCGTCGTCGCTCTGACGGACGTGAAGGTGGCAACGCTCGGAGCGACCGAGTTCCTCGACGCGTTGACGAGCAGCGAGGACGCGTACGGGATTGCGTGGACGACGACAGCAGAGATGTTGGACGGTCACGCTCCGGTCAGCGACTGACCGACACGGCCGCCCGTTCAGACCGCGAGAAGGTCGCGTGCCCCCGTGTCGCTCGACGGGTGACGGAGCTTCGACATGGCCCGCGCTTCGATCTGGCGGATGCGCTCACGGGTCAGGTTGAAGTGCTCGCCCACCTCTTCGAGCGTGCGGGGCTCGCCACGGTCGAGACCGAAGCGCAGCTTCAGGATCTCGCGCTCACGCTCGTCGAGCGGCGCAAGCAGTCGGGCGATCTCCTCGGGAAGCAGCGCGGTGGCAGCGACCTCGAACGGTGACTCGGCGGACCGGTCCTCGACGACATCGCCGAGCTCGGCATCGCCGTCTTCGCGCAGCGGCTCGGAGAGCGACAGCGGCTCGGCGGCGAAGCGCAGCGCTTCGGTGACCTTGTCTTCCGGCATCTCGACCTCGGCCGAGAGCTCGGCGAGCGTCGCGGGACGGCCGAGCTTCAGCTCGAGCCGAGCGCGTGCCTTCTGCAACCGGGCGAGGGTGTCGCCGGCGTGGACGGGCAGCCGGATCGTGCGGCCGGTGTTGGCGATGCCGCGCGTGATCGCTTGGCGGATCCACCATGTGGCATAGGTCGAGAACTTGAAGCCCTTGCGCCAGTCGAACTTCTCGACGGCGTGCATCAGGCCGAGGTTGCCCTCCTGGATCAGATCGAGAAGCGGCAGGCCCGACGCTTGGTACTTCTTGGCGATCGACACCACGAGCCGCAGGTTCGACTGGACGAACGTGCGCTCCGCGTCCTCTCCGTCACGGGCGGTGCGTCGCAGCTCGCGCTTGCGGGCAGCCGTGATCTCCTTGCCCGCGCCCTGGAGCGCGACGACTGCTTCGTTGCCCGCCTCGATGGCCTTGGCCAGGCGCACCTCGTCGTCCTTCGTGAGCAGCGGATACTGGCCGATATCCGTCAGGTACAAGCGAACGAGGTCCTCTTCGTCCCGCTCGACACGTTCCTTGGGCAACGTGGCTCCTGACGATTGCTGGCTCGGAGGTGGCTCCCGCGCGAAGCGTGGGCGTTGGAGGGCTGGCTATTACGATAACGACGAGGTCAACCCCTTCCACACCGTCATTTCAACAACGCCTGGTGGTTGGGCAGTCACCCAGAGTGTCGGCAGCGTCAGCGGCCATCCTAAGGAAATCGGGCCGAAAGCCCTGGAGGACAGATGGCCGAGGTCGAGCTGACGATCGTCACCATGCAGTTCGACGCCGCGGACCCTGACACCCTGCAGTCGGTGCTGGCGAAGTACACCGTCCTGACTCGGATGGACCCGGGGTGCCGCAACATCGACCTGTGCGCGTCGGTGACTCGGCCGGGCCGGTTCGTCATCGTGCAGAAGTGGGACAGCCCCGAAGCCCAGCAGCGCCACTTCGACTCCGAGGTCATGGTCGAGATGGCGACGGCCTGCAACGGCCTGCTGACGCAACCTCCGGCGATCGACCTGCTCGAGAGCATCAGCGCCCACGACCTCAACTGAGACGCCGCGTGACTACAGCCCGCGCAGGAACTCCAGCAGCGCGGCGTTGAACCCCGCGGGGTCCTCTTGCTGCGTCCAGTGCCCAGGACCTTCGAGCATCCATGTGCCCCGATAGTCGGCCAGCAGCGACGGCATCGCGTCGATCTGGGTCTGGGTGCCGCGGACGACGGTGTCGTGGTCACCGCCGATGAACCCCGACGGCATCGAGATGCGGTCGACGGGCAGGACGTTGGTGAGCTCCCAGTTGGCGTCGAGGTTGCGATAGAAGCTCACCGGCCCGAAGAAGCCCGACTTCTCGAACTGGGCGGTGTAGACGTCGATGTCTTCCTCGGTCAGCCACACCGGCAGCTGCTTCGGCGCTTCGGGCATGGACTGAAGGAAGCCACCGCTTCCTATCGTGACGTCACCGGCCGCAACCGCGCGAGCGAAGTCACCGGACGCGCCCCACAGAGTGCGGGCCATCGTGCCCCGGACGTCCTTCTCCATCTCCGTCTCGGCGGGCCCGACCTTTTGGAAGTAGACGATGTAGAACTCCTCGCCGAACACCGCACGCATCAAGGGCACGGGTTGCGCCGGATAGTTCATGAGCGGCACGCTCACGCCCACGACGCCCCGCACGCGCTCGGGATGCAGTCGTGCGAGGTCCCACACGATGAGCGCGCCCCAGTCGTGGCCGACGAACACCGCTTGCTCCTCGCCGGCGTCGTCGAGCAGGCCGAGGAGATCGTGGTTGAGCTTCTCGATGCCGTAGTCGTCGACGTTGGTGAGCTTGGTCGAGTCGCCGTAGCCGCGAAGGTCGGGCGCGATGACCCGGTAGCCGGCCTCGGCGATCGGCACGATCTGATGGCGCCACGAGTACCAGCTCTCGGGGAAGCCGTGACACAGCACGACGAGCGGGCCAGCACCTGCTTCCGCGACGTGCAGCTCGATGCCGTTGGATGCCACCTGGCGGTGGCGGATCTCGGTCGTCATGTCGCCTCGATCAGCCGACGGGCTCGCGCGCGATCGCGCCGTCGGAGAGAGCGACGATCTCGTCCCACGTGAGCGATGGTCCCGCCCACAGCCGCTCGAACGCGGCATCGGCGATGTCGGTGAACCCGTGCCGGTTGCGGAAGTGATAGAGCCAGCGCTGGCGCTGCGACTGGTAGCCGAGGCGCTCGAGACGGCCATTCGAGTACACCGCCCACGCCACGCTCTGGGGCAGCGCGAGGTCGCCGTCGGCCGGCGCGTTCGCGAAGCCCGGCGTGCGCCGGTCGGCCACGCGCAGCAGTGCACGCCCGAGCACGTCGGCAGTGCCCGCCGGCGAGAGCTGCCGGGGCCGCTTCGGATCTTCGATCGCGCCGCTCTCGGCCTCGATCACCACAGGGTCTTGCGACACGACGTGCGCTCGGCCCAAGGGGCTCGTCTCGTCGACCTTGATCTCGACGTCGACATCGGAGAGCCCGATCTGATCGAGCAGCGTCTGCACGATCGTCGCGATCTCTGCCGCGTCGTAGCTCACCATGGTGAAGGTCTGGGGGCTGACGGTGACGGTCATGACGTCGCGACTGCCGCCTGCGCTCGCTCGCGAACCTCACGCCGCTTCTCGTCGGCCTCGTGCAGCGCCTCCTCGGAGAGCCGCGCGATCTCGTCGATCTCGTCGGTGTCGAAGCCCGCGAGCTCGCGGAACCGCCGGGCGAGCTTCACCGGCGACTCTTCGGACTCGCTGCGGAAGCCGCCGATCGCGAAGAGCTTGTCGACGATCGCCTGGAACTCGAGCGCGGCCTTCTGGCGCTCGGGGTTCTTGAGGGTGAGCCGGCGCAGCCAGTCGGAGCCCATCTTCACGTGCGTGACCTCGTCGGCGAGCATCCAGTCCTCGCAGAACTCGAGGATCGGGTCGCCCGAGATGTCGCCGAACTCCTTCATGGTCGTGAAGACGTCGATCGCGAGCCCTTCGAGCGCCCGGTTGACGCCGGTGAGTCGCAGCACCGGGTCGGGGTTGCACGCCGCTTCGTAGAGGAACGTGTTCTCCGAGAACTCGCCGATCTCGGAACCCATGTGATCGGAGAGCTTGCAGGAGATCTCCACGTGGCGGGCCTCGTCCCAGCACTGCCGGGCCATGTCGAGCTTCAGCGCGAACGGGGCCTCGTCCTCGCCGTCTCCCGTGGTGAAGTCCCAGCACGTACGGCCGGCGCCTTCGAGCGCCTGGATCTCGCCGACGAAGATGCCGTGCATCAACGCGCGGGCGGCATCGGGCGCGTCGGGGCGCGCGGGCACGAGCCGGTTGTTGTTCCGCTTGCCGTCGGTGTTCGACGGGCGCGGACGCGGGTCAGCCAGGCGCTCACGCATCTCGACGCGCACGAAGCGTGGATCGCGGGCGAGCTCTTCGACGGGGAATGCCTTTCTCATGACGCTGCTGCCTCCACGGGTTCTGCGGGCTGCATGCCGATGGATGCGGGGCCGGCGATGCCGCCCGCGGCCAGCATGAGCTTCTCGAGCTTCGCCTGATGCCGCGCTGCCCTCTCGACCTCTTCATCGGTCTCGAGCAGGGACTGGATGAGCATCTCGCCGTCCCGCCAGTCCTCGAACTCGTCGCCGAGTGCGAACTTGAGCGAGCGGATCGTCGGCGCGTCGGTGATCGTCGACGTGTTGTTCAGGTGGTACGTGTACGCCGAGATGATGTGCGGGATCAGCACGCGGTAGACGCCCACCAGCTTCTCGATCGTGAGCTCGGGTGCTTCCGGCTCGGTCATCGCGTCCACGAAGGCCACGAGAGCGTCGTTCGCCGGCACGGTGAGGCGGTCCTGGTTCATCTCCCTGAGCTCGGGGAGCCGCTTGTGCCACAGCTCGGCGTGCCACGCGTGCTTGTAGCAATGGGTGCCGAGACGCATCTTCACGTCGAGCTCGGGCACGGTGGCGACCCACCCTCCGAGCGCCTCGAAGAGCTTCATCTCGATCCACTTGTAGTTGCCGACTCGCCGCGCGGACTCCTCGACATCGAACGCGCCTGGATCTCGCGGCGGTCCCAGGGGGCAAACGGAGCCCTCGGCTTGCTCGGATCGGCCATGGTGGTCAGTCCCCTCGCGTTCGTACGGCCACTGGTCGCGCCGAATCTAGCCCTGACCGCGCGGTCAAGACAGGTCCGAGCTCGGCCAGGACCGCCGCGAGCAGGATCAGGACCGCGCCGATGACCGCACCGGTCGTGAATCGCTCGTCGTCCACGAAGTACGCAGCGACCGCCGCGAAGACCGGCTCCGTGAGCAGGATGAGGGACGCGCGTGTCGGCGGGATGTGTCGCTGCGCCCAGGTCCACGGGATCAGCGCGAGGGCCGATACGACGATGCCGGCGTACGCGGCGACCGCGTACGACTCGCCGGTCGACGGGAGCCCGCCGGTGAACGGCACGAGCAGCAGGCACGGCACCGCGACCGCCGTCATCTGGATCGCGTTGAAGCGGAAGATGTCGTAGCGGGGGCTGTACTCGCCCATCTGCACGAGGTGGATCGCGAAGGCGACCGCGCCGATCAACGTGAGCACCGCGCCGCGGCCGAAGCCGTCGCCGGCTCCGGTGAGCAGCGCGAGACCGATGAGCGCGACGCCGATCGCCACGACGGTGATGCGAGTCGGCCGCGCCTTCCCGATGGCGAACGACACGAACGGCACGATGACGATGAGCAGATAGGTCAGGAAGGCCGATGTCGCCGCGGTCGTGTACTGCAGCCCGATCGTCTGGCTCAGCATGCCGGCGAGGTACATGAGGCCGGTCATCGTCGCCGCGCGGAGCTCGCCCGGCCTCGACGCGCGACCGATGGTGAACGGGGCGAGGGCGAGCGCGGCGAACAGCCCGCGAAGCGCGAGAAAGGGCACCGGGTCGACGTCGTCGAGCGCGCCCTTGACGATGACGAAGCTCGTGCCGAAGAGGAACGCGACGAAGACGAGCGCGGCTGCGGAGAGCAGCTCCGTGCGCCGACTCACGGTCAGCCGCGGTAGGCGTTGGTGATCGGCAGGCGGCGATCCTTGC
This sequence comes from uncultured Acidimicrobiales bacterium, assembly GCA_963802505.1. Taxonomy (GTDB): domain Bacteria; phylum Actinomycetota; class Acidimicrobiia; order Acidimicrobiales; family DATKAS01; genus DATKAS01. The sequence goes on from CAWDJB010000002.1 coordinate 1,450,750, forward strand.
CGAAGGCCTTGGGCGTGACTCGCACGCCCGGCGGCGATTGACGCCGCTTGTACTCGGCAAGGTCGACCAGCCGCGTGACACGGCGCACCACCGCTTCGTCGTAGCCGCTCGCGATGAGCTCGCTCGCGGTGAGGTCGCCTTCCACGTACGCGGCGAGCACGGGATCGAGGACCTCGTAGGGCGGGAGGCTCTGATCGTCGCGCTGGTCGGGGCGAAGCTCGGCGGACGGCGGCTTCGTGAGCACCTCGGGGGGGATCACCGGCGCGGGCCCGATCGTGTTGCGGTGCGCGCAGAGTCGGTAGACCGCGGTCTTCAGCACGTCCTTGATGACGGCGAAGCCTCCGGCGGTGTCGCCGTAGAGCGTGGAGTAGCCGACCGCCATCTCGCTCTTGTTGCCGGTCGTCAGCACGAGCCAGCCGAACTTGTTCGAGAGCGCCATGAGGACGACGCCGCGTACGCGGCTCTGGAGGTTCTCCTCGGTGAGGTCGGGAGCACGATCACCGAACGACGGAGCGAGCATCTCGAGCAGGGAGGCGTGTGCGGGCTCGATGGCGATCGTGCGCAGCTCGATGCCGAGGTTGTCCGCGAGCTCCTGAGCGTCGGTACGAGAGCCGTCGCTCGAGTATCGACTCGGCATCGAGACGCCGTGCACGTGCTCGGGCCCGAGCGCGTCGGCCGCGACGCACGCGACGAGCGAGGAGTCGATGCCGCCGGAGAGGCCGATGACGACATCCGTGAAGCCGTTCTTGCGCACATAGTCGCGGGTGCCGAGGACGAGCGCTTCGTAGATCTCCTCGTCGCGGTCGGGCATCGGGGCGATGACGGGCGGGCGAGGCTCGTCGGTCTGGGAGTGATGGCTGATGACGACTTTGCGCAGAGCTTCGCCGCGGAGCCAGCCGCGCGGATCGATCTGCCGTTTCCGATAGACGGGCTCGACGTCGAGATCGACCAACGAGACCTGCTCGACGAACTGCGGTGCGCGCGCGACCAGCGAGCCGTCGGCGTCGAACACGAGCGAGGCGCCGTCGAACACGAGCTCGTCCTGCCCCCCGACCTGGTTCACGTAGACGAGGGCACATGACGCGTCCGCGGCGCGGGTGGCGAGCATGCGCTCGCGCTCGGACACCCGGCCCGCGTAGAAGGGGGAGGCGTTGATGTTGAGCACGAGCTCCGCGCCGCCGGCGGCGTGGGCGGCGATCGGACCGGTCGGGCTCCACGCGTCTTCGCAGATCGACACACCGACCGACACCCCGGCGATCACATACAGCTGCAGCGGCTCATCACCCGGCACGAACGTGCGTTGTTCGTCGAAGACGGCGTAGTTCGGCAGGAGTCGCTTGCGATAGATGCCGAGGATCTCGCCGTGCGCGCAGATCGCTGCCGCGTTGTGGAGGTCGCGGCCGGCATCGACGAACCCGACGACGGCGACGCAGCTTCCGGTGCGGGCGGCGATCTTCTCGAGGGCGGCGCGGTTGTCCGCCACGAAGCCCGGCTTGAGCACGAGGTCCTCGGGCGGGTACCCCGTGACGGCGAGCTCGGGACACGCGAGTACGTCGGCGCCTGCCTGCTCCGCCTCCTCCAGCGCTTCGAGCACGCGCGCGACGTTGCCGTCGAGGTCGCCGACGACCGTGTTCAGCTGCGCCATCGCCACGCGGATTCGGGCCATGGCGCCAGCGTACCGAGGTGCGACACTGGCGCCGATGGTCGATCGCCGGCGCTCCAGACCTGTGGTCGACGACGCAATCGAGCGATCGGCTGATCCGGTGGGTGTCCGGCTCGCGCTCGATCGGATCGACTCGGCTCATCCCTCGTTCGCCGATCGCGTCGAGGCCGACGCGGCGCTGCGGGACGCGACCATCGCTGTGGTCGGCGCGAGCCGGTCGCTGACGATGCTCCTCGAGGTCGATCCGGTCGCGGTCGACGTGCTGGCGAACCTCGACGTCCGGCTGCCACTCGATGCGGCTGACCCTGACGAGCTGAAGCGTTGGAAGACGCGGGAGTACCTGCGCATCGCGGCGCGGGACCTCACCGCGCGCGACCAGCTCGAAGCCACGGTCGCTCTGATCGCCGCGATGGCGCGTGACGTGCTGCGGGTCGCCTCCACGCTGATCGAGCCGGGCGATGCCCTGGCCACGATCGGCATGGGGAAGCTCGGAGGGGACGAGCTGAACTACGCGAGCGACATCGACGTGATGTTCGTCGGCGAGGGCGACGGGCACCGCGCCGCGCAGCGAGCTCGTTCTTTGCTCGAGATCGCCCGGCGCTGCTTTCGCGTCGATGTGAACCTCCGTCCGCAGGGGCGCGATGGGCCGCTGGTGCGCACCCTGGACTCGTACGAGGCGTACTGGGCCCAGTGGGCCGATGCTTGGGAGTTCCAGGCGCTGATCAAGGCGCGCGCCGTGGCGGGCGACGGCGACCTCGGCGCAAGGTTCGACGGTGCCGCGTCCTCGCAGCTCTGGGGGCACGTGTTCTCGGCCGACGACCTGCGAGCGATGCGCTCGATGAAAGCGCGATCCGAGCAGGAGATGGTCCGGAAGGGCCTCGAGGATCGCGAGGTGAAGCGCGGTCGGGGGGGCATCCGCGACATCGAGTTCGCGGTGCAGCTGCTGCAGCTCGTCCACGGCGGCCTCGATTCCTCGCTGCGTAGCCCGACGACTCTCGACGCGTTGCGCGACATGGCCGCCGGCGGGTACGTCGATCCGGACGACGCTGCTGCGCTCGCCGACGCGTACTGCTTCCTCCGCAAGGTCGAGCATCGGCTGCAGCTCGTCGACGAGCTGCAGGTGCACGCGATCCCGGAGGCGCCCGACGCCCAGACGCGGCTCGCGCGGACGATGGGATATCGCGATACGGGGGCCGCTGACGCGGTCGATCAGTTCTTCGCGGAGCTCGGGCGCCATCAGGCGACGGTTCGGTCGATCCACGAGCGGTTGTACTTCCGACCGCTCCTGGAAGCGTTCGCGGCGTTGCCGTCGAAGACCGCTGAAGGTGACGCCGGACCACTCGCTCGGCCGGGCGCGACCGAAGCGCGGCTGATCGCGTTCGGCTTCACCGACGCAGACCGCGTGCGCGACGCGGTTCGTGAGCTGACGAGCGGACTCACCCGATCGTCGCGGCTGATGCAGCAGATGCTCCCGCTGCTGCTCGAGTGGCTCGCCGACTCGCCCGATCCGGATCAGGGGCTGTTGTGCCTGCGCAACCTCGCGTCGGGCGCGCAGCGCTCGACCGAGCTCGCGTCGCTCTTCCGCGACTCACCCGAGGCAGCGCGTCGCGTCTGTGTGCTCGTCGGCACGAGCCGGATGATGGCGGATGCCGTCTTGCACAACCCCGACCTCATCGCACGGCTCCCCGACTTCGAGCAGCTGCGCACGAGGCCCAAGGCCGAGCTGGTCGAGAGCGCTCGGAAGGCACTCGCGTGGCGAAGCGACGTGGAGGAGCGCCAGGCCGGGTTGCGGCGTTGGAAGGAACGCCACCTGCTCGGGATCACGGCGCGCGACGTGCTCGGTGAGGCTGATGTCGCGACGGTGGGCCGCGACGTGAGTGCGCTCGCCGAAGCGTCGCTCGAGGCCGCGCTCGAGGCGCTCGAACCCACCCTGCCCTTTGCCGTGATCGCGCTCGGTCGGTTCGGGGGTGCGGAGCTGTCGTACGCGAGCGACCTCGATGTGCTGTTCGTCTACGAGGGTGAGACACCTGCCGAGTTCGCTGCCGCGGAGAAGCTCGCGACCGCTCTCCGTCGGTTCGTGGGTGGAGCGACGCCATCGGCCCGGCTGTGGGAGGTCGACGCGGACCTGCGTCCGGAGGGCAAGCAGGGCCCGCTCGCGCGCAGCGTCGAGGGCTTCGAGACGTACTTCTCTCGTTGGGCGCTCGTGTGGGAACGGCAGGCGATGATCAGAGCGCGGCCGGTCGCCGGCGACCCAGCCGTCGCGCAGCGGTTCATGGCGCTGCTCGACGACTTCGTGTGGGACCGCGCGCTCACCGACGACGAAGTCCGCGAGATCAGGCGCATCAAGGCGAGGGTTGAGCGTGAGCGCATACCTCCCAGCGACGATCCGAAGTTCCACCTCAAGCTCGGACGGGGCGGACTGTCCGACGTCGAGTTCACCGCGCAGCTCTTGCAGCTGCAGCACGGCGTGCGGGAGACGGCGACCATCCGAGCGCTGGACCGGCTGCGAGATGGTCGGATCCTCGACCACGCGGATCACGCGACGCTGACCGAGGCGTATCGCTTCTGCGAGCGGACCCGCAACCGCATCTACCTGACCAGCGGCGGGCCGAGCGAGGCCCTCCCCCAACAGCCCGAGCGGATGCGCGTGCTCGCTCGTGCACTCGACACGACACCGACCGAGCTCCGCGAGGACTACCGGCGCGTCACCCGCCGCGCTCGCGCGGTCGTCGAGCGCCTCTTCTACGGCCGCGAGGAGTAGGTCAGCAGCCGGTCTCGTCGGGCAGCAGCGGCCGGACGAGCACTTGGTAGGTCTTGCCTGCGTCGGTGAAGAAGGTCAGCTGATTGGCCGTGGTCATCGCGTCGGTCACTTGGGCGCCGACATCGCCGGTGACGGCCGTGCACTCACCGACCGACGCGAGCGCGAGCGACGTGACCGGCCACGGCACGACGGTCGGCGCGGGCTCGCCCGTCGGCAGCTGATCGGCGACCGTCGCGCGGAGACGCCAGCCGGTGATCACGAAGGGCTGCTCGGGGCCGATGTGCTCCGCGCCGACGAGCGTTTCGAGGTCGCTCATCGAGTCGACGAACTTCGAAAGCTTCGCGCGGGCGTCGATCTGCGCCTGCGTGAGGTTGTCGGTGCCGAAGTCGCCGCCGAGGGCGTTCGCGCCTTGGGTGTAGCTCTTGTCGTTCACGTTGACCGTCACGCCGGTGTCGGGCACGTCCGCGACGGGTGGCTGCCCGTAGTCGAAGGGCTCAGTGAGAATGCCCGCTTCTTGCGCGGCGGTGAGCACCGCTTGCATGCCGGCAGCGTCGAGCTTGCGCACGAGGAGGTTCGGGACGACCGGCCCCGGATAGATCATGATCTGCGGCCCCGAGGTGATGACGCTCCCGTCGCCATAGATGCTCACCACGGGCAGGTTCGTGAAGATCGTCTCGACGGGCACGAAGCCTCCGGTGAGGTCGACCCGAACGACGAGCGACGAGGGGTTCGTCGAGTACGTGACCGAGGAGCCGCCTCCCGTCGAGACGGTCTGCTTTCCGCACGCGGCCAGAGCCAGCACCGCGACCAGGACCCACAGGCGCTTCATGCCCTTTCGACGCCTCCTCCGAGCTGACGGTTCCCCGCGCCCGCGGCTTCGTCCCTGCCGATCGCGCGACAGTGGTGATCATGATCCGCCGGTGCGTCGAGTACGAGGATCACGACGCGCCGATGAGCCGAGTCGAGGTGCCCACGCTCGGCGTCGCGCTGATCCTGAGCTTCGGGCCGACGATGCGGGTCGAGGGCCAGACCGTGTCGTCGTTCCTCGTCGGGATGTGGGACAAGCCGGCGCTCACCGAGCACGACGGTCACGCGCACGGCATCCAGATCGATCTGGCTCCGGCGGTCGCGTACGCGCTCGTCGGCGGACGGATGGACGAGCTCACCAACCGCGTCATCGATGTCGGCGATCTCGATGCGTTGAACGTGGACCGTCTGCTCGAGACCGGGGGTGCGGCCGCGGCTGACGAGCTGGCGGGCGCGGTGCAGCGGGGCCCGTCCGTCTCGCGGGAGGTCAGCTGGGTCTACGCACAGCTCCAGCGACGTCCGTCGACTCGCATCGCGTCGCTCGCCGATGAGATCGGCTGGAGTCGCAGCCACCTCGTCGACCGATTCCGCCGGGAGGTGGGGCTGACGCCGAAGCGGTTCGCACGCGTCGTCCGGTTCCGGTCGGCGTTCGACCGGCTGGGTCAGGCGCCACTCGGAACGGTCGCGGCCGAGTGTGGGTATGCCGACCAGTCACACCTCACGCACGAATTCCGCGAGATGGCGGGGACGCCGCCCACGGCGTACCAGGCGACATTCGTACAAGACGGGGTCTGACCAGCAGTCGTACCGTCATCTGCATGAGCGACATCATCCCCGTGGTTCCGTACGAAGACATCAAGGCCGGGCACGACTTCCTGGTCACCGCACTCGGCTTCACCTCTGCCGGTCTCTACGAGGTCGACGGCAAGGTCGTGCACGCTGAGGTCCAGCTCGAAGGCCGGCGTGTGTGGTTGCACGCCGCGGCGAGCGGGTTGAGCACGCCCAACCAAGCCAAGGCCGAGACCGGCGGAGTGGTCGTGCTGGTCTCCGACGTCGATGCGCACTTCGCCCACGCGAAGGCAAGCGGTGGCACGATCCTGAGCGAGCCGACCGACCAGGACTACGGCCAGCGCGAATACGGCGTGAAGGACCCCGAAGGTCACAGCTGGTGGATCGCGACACCCCTGAGCTGACCGGTCGAGCTCAGTACTCGCCCTTGATCAGGAAGTACGAGCCTCGGATCGTTCCGGCCAGCTTCGACTTCTGTCTCGCGAACTTGAACGAGCCGAGCTCGGCCGGGACGTCCATCCCGTCTGACAGCTTGAACCCGACCGCCCGCTTCTTCGGTTCGTCGAGCGGGTACAGCACGTTGATCGAGAGTCCGCTCTCGTAGAACACGTAGGTCCACCGGGTGTTCTCGACCTGGAAGGTCGTCGCCTCGAGGGCGGGCGACGCGATCGTGATGTCGCGCTCCTCCTCGAGGATGCGTTGCACCAAGTCGACGGCCTTCTTCGACTTGGCGGCCGGTTCGACCGTGAAGACGTGGTCGTACTTGTTCTTGAAGTACCGAGCCTCGTTCGCCCGCAAGCCAGCCAGTGCATCGGCCACCGGCGACGACTCGAGACCAATGGTCGAGACGTTGACGAAGTCCACTGCGTACGTCATGGCGCGCAAACTATCCCCGCCGCCGAGACGCGCAACTGGCACCTGAGTGGCCGTCCAACGACCAGCCAGGTGCCAGCGACGAGCGAGCTCGGATCAGATGTCGTAGTAGAGCGCGAACTCGTACGGGTGCGGGCGGAGCCGCAGCGCGTCGATCTCGTTCTCGCGCTTGTACTCGATGTGGGTCTCGATGAGGTCGTGCGTGAACACGCCACCCGCGGTCAAGAAGGCGTGGTCGTCCTCGAGCGCCTTGAGTGACTCGTCGAGCGAGCTCGGGACCTGCGGCACCTTGGCGAGCTCCTCGGGAGGCAGGTCGTACAGGTCCTTGTCGACGGGAGGCGGCGGCTCGATCCGGTTCTGCACGCCGTCGAGACCAGCCATGAGCATCGCCGAGAACGACAGGTATGCGTTGCCCGACGAGTCGGGGCAGCGGAACTCGACGCGCTTGGCCTTCGGGCTCTTCTGCGCGAGCGGGATGCGGCAAGCCGCCGACCGGTTGCGTTGCGAGTAGACGAGGTTGACCGGCGCCTCGTAGCCGGGCACGAGCCGCTTGTACGAGTTCGTCGTGGGCGCGGCGAACGCGAGGATCGCCGGCGCGTGGTGCAGCAGGCCGCCGATGTACCAACGAGCGATGTCGGACAGGCCTGCGTAACCGGTCTCGGAGAAGAACAGCGGATTGCCGTCCTTCCAGAGCGACTGGTGCGTGTGCATGCCCGAGCCGTTGTCCTGGAACACCGGCTTCGGCATGAACGTCAGCGTCTTGCCCGCGGCGTGGGCGGTGCGCTTGAGGATGTACTTGAACGTCATCAGCTGGTCGCCCATCGCGAGCAGCGTGTTGAACTTCGTGCCGATCTCGCCCTGACCCGCGGTGGCGACCTCGTGGTGATGCAGCTCGACCTCGATGCCGACTTTGGCGAGGTTGACCGCCATCTCCGAGCGCAGGTCCTGGTAGTGATCCATCGGCGGCACGGGGAAGTAGCCCTGCTTCGTGCGGGGCTTGTAGCCAAGGTTCGGCTTCTCGTCGCGGCCCGTGTTCCAGATGCCCTCGACCGAGTCGACCATGTGGAACGCGGAGTTCGGCGTGTAGTCGAAGCGCACCTCGTCGAAGATGAAGAACTCGGGCTCCGGCCCGAAGAACGCCGAGTCGGCGATGCCGGTGGACGTCATGTACGCCTCGGCCTTGGACGCCACGTACCGCGGGTCACGGCTGTAGCTCTCGCCGGTGACGGGGTCGGCCACGAAGCAGTGGATGACCAGCGTCTTGTGCTGCATGAAGGGGTCGATGTAGGCGGTCTCGGGATCCGGGATCAGGATCATGTCGGACTCTTGGATCTGCTGGAACCCGCGGATCGACGAGCCGTCGAAGCCGTGGCCGTCGACGAACGTGCCTTCGCTCAGCACGTCCGCGGGGATCGTGACGTGCTGCATGATTCCCGGCAGGTCGCAGAATCGGAGGTCGACGAAGTCGCAACCCTCGCTCTGCACCGTCGAGAGCACTTCGCCTGACGTGCGCTTGTCCACAGTTCCCTCCTGAGGCTTCCTCAGCCGTCAATTGATGCGGCCGAAACGATTGCGGGTGGCCGTTTCCCGGCCGTTGCATGTTTGTGAACGGCCTATGAACTCGGCCTTCGGGTTCGATTCCGAGTCGTCCGGCAAGGGAAACTATCCGGATGGAGCGCCAGCAGGACTACGTGCTGCGGACGGTCGAGGAGCGCGGTGTCCGCTTCATCTGGCTCTGGTTCACCGACGTCCTCGGCCAGCTGAAGTCCTTCGCGATCACTCCCGCTGAGCTCGAGAACGCCTTTGCCGAGGGCATGACATTCGACGGTTCTTCCATCGACGGCTTCTCCCGGGTGCAGGAGAGCGACGTGCTCGCCCGGCCCGACCCCAACAGCTTCGAGCTGCTGCCGTGGGTCGATCCCACAGCGCCCGCCGCCCGCATGTTCTGCGACATCGCGAACCTCGACGGCTCGCCGTTCGAGGGCGACCCCCGCCAAGTCCTGAAGCGGAACCTCGATCGGGCTCGCGAGCGGGGCTTCTCGTTCTACGTGTCGCCCGAGATGGAGTTCTTCTACTTCGAGGAGGGCGATCCCTCGAAGCCGCTGAAGGTCCTCGACAACGGCTCGTACTTCGACCTCACGACCGCCGACGTCGCGGGCGACCTTCGCAAGCGCACCGTGCAGACGCTCGAGACGATGGGCATCCCGGTCGAGTACTCGTTCCACGAGGACAGCCCGAGCCAGCACGAGATCGACCTTCGGCACACCGACGCGCTGTCGATGGCCGACAACGTGATGACGTTCCGGCTCGTCGTCCGCGAGGCCGCGGCCTCCCAAGGTGTGTACGCGACATTCATGCCGAAGCCGCTGGAAGGCGTACAGGGCTCGGGCATGCACACCCACATGTCGCTCTTCGAAGGCGACGAGAACGCGTTCTTCGAGGGTGGCGACCCGCTCAAGCTCTCGAAGATCGCTCGCGCCTTCATCGCAGGGCTCCTCGTGCACGGGCGCGAAATCACCGCGATCACGAACCCGACGGTGAACTCCTACAAGCGATTGATCCCGGGCTTCGAGGCACCCGTGTACGTGGCGTGGGCGCGCAACAACCGCACGGCTCTCGTGCGCATCCCGATCACGAAGTCGGGCAAAGCGGCGTCGACCCGCATCGAGTACCGCGCCCCCGACCCTGCGGCCAACCCCTACCTCGCGTTCTCGGTGATGCTCGCCGCGGGGCTGAAGGGCATCGAGCAGGGATATGAGCTTCCGAGTGAGGCATCGTCCAACGTGTTCGAGCTCACCGACGAGGAGCGAGCCGCCGAGGGCATCATCCAGCTGCCTCAATCGCTCTCCGAGGCACTCGATGTGATGGCGAAGTCCGAGCTCGTCGCGGAGGCGCTGGGCGAGCACATCTTCGAGTGGTTCTTGCGCAACAAGCGCCAGGAGTGGATCGGCTACAAGACGCAAGTCACCCAGTTCGAGCTCGACCGCTATCTCCGGAACCTGTAGGGGGACATCGATGGAACCGCTGGTCCTATTCCCGGATCCACCGAGCGAAGTGCTCACGCAGACCCTCGACCAAGCGGGATACCCGTGGAAGGCCGCGGCCACCGCCGACATGGCCAGTCGCATCGAGCCCGAGGAGGGATGGGCCGGAGCGGTCATCGACGCGACGCACGATGCCGAGGCGGCGTTCGGCCTCTGCCGCATGCTGCGGAAGCGTGACATCCCGCTCGAGCCGCTGTTGCTCCTCGTGCCAGAGCGTCACATCGGCGACCTCGAGCTCCGCGAAGACCTCTTCGATGACTTCTGTGTCGCGCCCTCCACCGCAGGCGAGCTCGAAGCGCGCCTCAAGCACCTCTTCTGGCGCAGCGGAGGTGGCACCCGACCAGAGCTCATCGAATACGGCGTGCTGGTGCTCAACCTCGAGACCTATCAAGCCGCGATCTCGGGGCGTCCGCTCGACCTCACCTACATGGAGTACGAGCTGCTGAAGTACCTCGCCTCACATCCCGGCAAGGTGTTCACCCGCGAGACGCTGCTCTCGCGAGTCTGGGGCTACGAGTACTACGGCGGTGCCCGCACGGTCGACGTCCACATCCGGCGTCTGCGCGCCAAACTCGGCGAGGAGCACGCGAACCTCATCCAGACCGTGCGCTCCGTCGGCTACCGCTTCGGCCAGTCCCGCTGGGGCGTGTGACCAAGCCGCTTCTTTTGGCGGATCGGGGTCTCAGGGACCACCGCGCGCCAAGAAAACCAGCCGGCCTCTACACGGGTGGGGCCAGGGTTCCTGAGCTGGTGGCGCGGGCGACGGCTCGCGCTTGGGCCCGTTCGGCCCTGCGCCGGCGGCCTCGCCGCACGCCGCCGATCGCGATGCCCACGCCGCCGATTGCCCCGAGCACCATCGCGACGACCACACCAGCGGCGCCCGGCACGCGGCCCATCAGGCCCCACACGAGCACCGCGAACGAGGCCGCGAGAAGGACACCGAGGATGCCGGCGCCGATGATGCTGCCGATGCTGCGCTTCTTCTTACGGGTGAGCGTGCGGTTCGTCGCCTCGAGCGTGAACAGTGCGTAGAGCGCGAGGAGGATGCCGCCGATCACCGGCGCGGTGAGCAGCGGTTGGTCGGTGCGGATGCGAGCCTGCGCGATCGGCTCGGCGTTCGACGGCGCGTCGGCCAGCCGTAGCTCGAGGTCGGTGGGGCCCGCAGCGACGAACCGCGCGGCGCTGAAGTCGAAGCTCATCTGGGCGCCACCGCTCGGGCTCGCCTCGACAGCGGCGTCCGCGTTGAAAACCGAGCGGCCGAGCAGCTTGAGAGTCGCCTTCATCTGGTTGCCCGCCGCGGGCGCTTCCGCGGCCGGGAGCTCGACCACGAGCGGATCCTGCAGGTCGAGCTTCGGGGCCTCGTCGGTGAGCGCCGCGCCGTTGATCTGCATCCCCGCGGGCGGCTGGCCGCTCGGAAGCTCCTTCTCGGGCCACGCGACGAGCGCCAACGCAGAGAGCACGATCGCGACCACGCCGATCAGATACGGGATCAGCGGCTTCTTCCCCGCCGCGACTCGACCGGCGTTGACGAACTGGTCGGGCCGGGCGTCGGAGTCGAGCTCCGCGCCGCGCCGACCCTCGCCGCCCGAGTGTCCGACGACGACGGTGGGCGTCGGGCTGGCGGCGCTCGCCGCCGCTGGCGGAGCCAGTTCCCCCGGTACGACCGTTGCGTTGCCCGAGGTCGCCGACGGCGCCATGGTGCCGCGCTGCGCCGCGGCGCCGAGGGGGTCGGTGCCGAACGTCAACCGTCCGGTGTTCGGGTTCAGCCAGCCCGGCTTCCACGAGTTGGTGGCGGCCTCGGCGAGGGCGACACCGAACTCCTCCGCGGTCTGGTACCGATCCTCAGGACGGCGGGCCAGCGCCTTCATCACGACCGCCGCGAGCGGCGCTGGCAGCGCGGGCGCTACCTGGTTGATCGGGATCGGGTCGTCGTAGGCGTGGCGCTGCAGCGTCTCGACCGGCCCGCCCTCGGCTGAGTACGGCAGCTGGCCGGTGAGGAGCTCGTAGAGCAGCACCCCCGCTGCGAACACATCGGTTGCGGGGCTCAGCGCCTGCCCGAGTGCTTGTTCGGGCGCCATGTACGCCGGGGTGCCGATCACCTCGCCTTGCTCGTTCGCGAGGGTCTGGTCGCCACCGACGACCGCGGCGATGCCGAAGTCGGTGACCTTCAGCGCACCCGCGGCCGAGAACATGAGGTTCTCGGGCTTGATGTCGCGGTGGAGGATCCCTCGCGAATGTGCGGCCTGCAGCGCGCTCGCGGTCGCCATGACGATCCCGCACGCCTCGGCGTTGGTGAGGCCCGTCGTCGTGAACTTCGACCACACCGTGCCGCCGGTGAGCATCTCCATGACGAGGAGGCACAGCCCGTCTTGGTCGACGAAGTCGAACACCGGGACGATGTGCGGATGGTCGAGGGAGGCGAGGAGCCGCGCCTCTTGCACGAACCGGACCTTGACCGTCGGGTCTTGCCCGAAGCCGAGCGGAAGCTGCTTGATGGCGACGGGTCGGCCGAGCTGGCGGTGCTCGCCTGCGATCACGACGCCCATGGCGCCGCGTCCGAGCTCGGTGCCGATGTCGTAGGCCGGAAGCGCGTGCGCGACCTTCTCGAGGTCGGTGTTCCCTGTCGTCACTGCTCCTGATTCCCGGGGATCGTCCTCGCAGGATCAGGGTTGGTGACCACGGTCTCGGCCACCGGTGCGCCCGCCGGGACCTCGACGCGAGCGGTCGTCCGGTCGTACTCGTCGTCGTCTTCCTCGTCGTCGTCTTCGTCCTCGATGCCGCGGCCCGGATCAGGGGAGAGCGAGCCGAGCACGAAGCCGGCGATGCCGAGCACGAGGAGCAAGGGGTAGGCGATGACGGCACGCGGCGCGACCAGTCGCAGCACCGACATCCACACCAGGATCGTGGCGCCGATGGAGAGACCGACGAACGCGAAGCGCACGCCTCGCCACCACCGGTTCTTCGACAACCGTCCGGTCGCCAAGTCACGGAAGGAGAAGGCCGTGAGGATGATCGTGACGACGAGCAACATGATCGCGAAGAGGCCGAAGAGCGAAGTCATCGAACCCTTGACGTCCCACACGGCGTCTTCGGAGGCGATGACGTTGCGATCGGGGTCGAGCAGCTGCACTGAACCCTCGAACAGGCCGTTCGCCTGATCGGTGATGCCCCGCAGGTCGAGCTGGATCGTGCGGGTCTGCTCTTCACCGGGATCGAGCTGCGCGCCGATCGCGATCTCGGACGAGAAGACCGTCGCACCAATGGAACGGCCGACGAGTCGGACCGCCGAAACGGTGACGGGGTCGGAGCCTTCGTTGGTGATCGTGACCTCGAGTGGCACCTGGCCGTCGATCGAGACGGGGTTGGACCCGGACGAGGCCGAGACGTCCTCGCCGTCGATCTTCATCACGAAGGTGACATCGTCCGCGGCGGAAGCGACCGGTGCCAGGCAGAGCGTCACGAAGATCACGACGAGCAGCGCGGCGAGCCCGGGCACGGTCCGTCGTGCGATTCGTCGTTGAGTCGAACGCATCGATCAGCCCTTCTTCGAAGCGGCCAGCGGGTGGGCGAAAGCGATTACGGCCAAGATGGCCAGGAACAGGATGCCCATGCCGAGCGACCCCGCCGGCATCGAGCTCGTGGTGAGCACGACGTCGAAGTTGGTGTCAGTCGTGCCACCGCAATCAGCGTGCAACACCGAGCGACCGATGTCGAGCACGGGAAGGTCGAGGTCGGCCTTGAACGTGCCGTCGGCGTTGGCGGTCGTCTCACCGACGACGGTGCCGTCGATGCTGAACTCGACCTTCTGGTTCGGCGTGCAGCCCTCGCCGGTCACGCCGAGGACTCCGCCGGGCGTCGCCGACGGGTTGACGGTGCGAAGCACCACGTCGGGCGGCGGGATTGCGGCCCGGGGGGGCTGGGGTCGGGGCGCGGGAGGCAGCGAAGGCGGGGGAACCTCGGGCGGAGGTGGCGCCTCGGGCGGGACGAACGAGCGGACCACGACCGTCGGAAGGACCGTCGGAGGGGGAGGAGGGGGCGGCGGCGGGGGAGGCGGAGGCTCGGGCTGCGGCTCCGGCGGCGCGGGGATCGTCGTCGTGGTGGTGGTCGTCGTCGACGTCGTGGTCGTGGTCTCTTCCGGGCCATTCGGGATGAAGCCCGCCGGAGTGGGCGCCGGAGGCGGCGGACAGGTGACTCCGACCGACGCGCTGGCCGCGTTGTTCTCGGTGTCGGGATCCGGCGTGTCGGCCGTGACCGCGGCGTCTTCGTTGGTGACCATGCCGCACGTGGTGGTCGCATTCGACGTGACCGTGACGGAGAAGCTGGCATCGGCGTCGAGCTGGCCGATGTCGCAACGCAACGTCTGCGCGCCGCCCTCGCCGGTGTCGATCGTGCAGCTCGGTGCCTCGTCCTCGACGGCATCGGTGTCGACGGCATCGGTGTCGAGGGTGTCGCTCGGCGGTTCGCTCTCGACCGCGGTGGTCGACGAGCTCGTCGTGGACGAGCTGTCGGGAGCCTCGTCGGGCAGCGACCAGGTGAGCCCGCTCGGAAGCGTGTCGGTCAGCTCGACACCATCGGCACCGTCGGGACCGTTGTTCGTCACCGTGAGCTCGAACGCGACCGGCGCGCCCTGCGCGACCGTGGCCGGGGTCCCGGTCTTCGTCAGCGACACGTCGGCCGACGCGCCGGTGTTGATCACGTCGATCGCCGTCTCGGCGACTGCGTTGTCCTCGATGCCAGGCGTGGTGAAGTCGAGAGTCGGGCCGGCCTCGTTCTCGAGGTTCGCCTCGACAGCCTCGCCGTTCACGGAGAACGACGTCTCGTCGGCCCCGCCCGTCGCGGTCTCGACGAGAGTGCAGTCGGTGTCGTACGGGAGCCACAGCCTCTGGCTTCCGCCGTCGTCGAGCGTGAGGTCGTTCCGGTAGCTCGTCGACTCGCCGTCTCCGCAGGTCACGGTCAGCGCGAACGGACCCTTCGGGGTCGAACCCTCAACGATCTTCGAGATCGTCACCGGCGCAGCGACGTTGTACGCCACGCACGCCAACGAGTCGTTCTCGGTCAGGCCGAGAAACTCCAGGTTGTCGTCGTTCCGGTTGTCGGTGCCGCAGCGGAGGGTGCCGAACGCGAACCCTGCCTGCTGCACCTCGCTCGCCTTCAGGTCCCCGTTGTCGAGCAGCCTGATCTGCTCAGACGTCAGGGCCACCGTGCCCGTGAGGGGAGGCAGCGACGGATCGACCATGTTTCCCGCGCTCGGGGGATTCGGGATGACGTTGTCGGGCCCACCGAGCACGAACGGCCAGTCGGCCACCCGCTCACACCCACCAACGCTCTCGTTGGGATCGACTCTGACCGCTCCGATCGGTGGTCCGAGCGTGGTGCCGTCGGGCCGAGCGCGCAGGCCATCGCTGTCGAATGCGTTCGCGGGGATCAGACCGAAGTCCGCGCACACGAACTTCACGAACGTGAACGTGGCGGTTGGCGTCTCGCCGTCGCCTTCAGTTTGCGCGCCCGCTTGGCTCCACGTGACCGGCGCGAACACCACCGTCGCGAGGATGCCCGCGAGCACGATCAGTCGTCGTGCCGCCCGCATCGCCTTCGCCCTCTCTGTACCCCGACTCCACCACGTAGGGTAGCCGTCTCCGCACGAGCAGATCTCGGCCGCCGCGGCGTGAAAGGCTGGAAGCCGTGGCAGAGGTCGTCGTGGAGGTCGTGCAACCCGGGCGCAAGCCGATCCGGGTCGTTGTGCGCGGCGACCTCGAAGTCGGCCGCGACTGCGACGGCTTGCTGTTGGGCGATCCGAGGACATCGCGCCGACACGCCACGCTGATGGCCAACGCCGGCGGGCTGAGCGTCGTCGACATGGGCAGCTCGAACGGCACCTTCGTCAGTGGCAACCGCGTGATCGGCCCGACGCCCGTGTCACCGAACGACGTCGTGTCCGTCGGTGACACCACGATCACCCTCGTGGCACCACCCGCCGTGGTCAACGCTCAGCAAGACACTGCGGGAGCGCGGGGCACGGTGATCGGCCCGCCGACGCTGTCGCCCGACGGCCGGGTCCGGGCCCGCGACAGCGGGGAGCGGTTCACCTCGATCGACCGGGTGGCGTCGGGGATGAGCACCGAGGACCCCAACCTGTCGAGGCTGAGCCAGCTCGACTGCACGGTCACGGTCATGTTCACCGACATCGAGAACTCGACGATGCTCGCCGAGAAGTACGGCGACACCCAGTGGATGCAGGTGCTGCGGGCCCACAACGAGATCGTGCGCAAGGCGCTGCGCACCTATGGCGGCAACGAGATCAAGTCCCAGGGTGACGGGTTCATGCTCGCCTTTCCGAGCGCCCGCCGAGCCCTGATGTGCGCCGTCGCGATCCAGCAGGAGGTCGACCGGCACGGCCGCGCTTTCCCTGCTCAGGGCGTACGGGTACGCATCGGGTTGCACACGGGTGAAGCGATCGCCGAGGGGGGCGACCTGTTCGGACGGCACGTGATCCTGGCCGCCCGTATCGCGGGCCACGCCGAGGGCGGCGAGATCCTCGTGTCGCGGCTCGTGTGCGAGCTCGTCGCGGGCGCCGAGAACCTGACGTTCGACGAATCCGAGGAAGTCGAGCTCAAGGGCCTCTCGGGCACCTTCTTCGTCCATCGCGTGCAATGGGGGCCCATGGCCGCGTCCACGTTGCGTCCGACGCCGTCTGGTCCGCCCCGCCGTCCGTTGGCCGTGCCGCCCCCGCCGACCTGATCGCTCGGATCAGAGCGAGTCGAGCACCAGCGCGACGTCGTCGGTCGTCGTGCGCGGGTTCACGAAGCAGAACCGCAGGCATGTCTCGCCGCGCCACGTCGTCGGCACCGTGAGCGTGAGGCCGTTCGCGAGCACGCGCTCTGACCACGCCGAGTAGTCCGCGGGCTCCCACCCGACGCGTCGAAACAGCACGACCGAGAGCTCGGGCTCTTCGAGGAGCTCGACCAGGGGATGGGCGTCGATCATCCGCGCCACCTCGCGGGTGAGCGCCAGCGTCGACTCGATCGCGGTGCCGTACGCATCGGTGCCATGGGTCGCCAACGAGAACCAGAACGGCAGGCCGCGAGCGCGCCGGGTGAGATGGAACGCGTAGTCCGACGGGTTCCAGTCGGGCTTCGCTTGCAGCACTTCGAGGTACGCGGCGTGCTGCGTGTGGGCGGCTCGCGCGATCTCGGGTCGGCGGTAGACGAGAGCCGCGCAGTCGAACGGCGCGAACAGCCACTTGTGCGGATCGACGCAGAACGAGTCAGCGCGCTCGACCCCAGTGAAGAGATGACGCGCGCTGGGCGCGGCCAGTGCCGCAAGTCCGTACGCGCCGTCGACGTGCGTCCACAGCTGGCGCGCCTCGGCGACCTCCGCGACTCCGCCGAGGTCGTCGACGAAGCCGGCGTTCGTGGTGCCAGCGGTCGCGACGACCGCGAAGACGTTGCTCGCACTTTCGGCGCCGTCGAGCGTTGCCGCGAGTCGATCGCCGGTGAGGCGACCACGCTCGTCGGTGGGGACGACGAGCAACGACGCGTCCATCACTCGCGCCGCCGACGCGATCGACGAGTGTGCGGCGTCGCTCACCGCGATCACGGAGCGCGCCTCGCTGCCAGTGCGCTCTCGCCACGCGTACCTTGCCGCGACCAACGCGCTGAGGTTCGCCGCGGTGCCGCCCGACACGAACACACCACCCGCGCCGCCGGGGAAGCCCGCGAGGTCGGCGAGCCAGCGCAATGCCTGGTTCTCTGCGAACGCGGCGCCCGCCCCCTCGAGCCACGACCCGCCGTAGATCGACGATGCGCCGACGACGAGGTCGAAGAGGATCGAGGCCTCCGTGGGTGCGGCAGGTACGAACGAGAGGAACCGTGGATGGTCGATCGAGATGGTCGCGGGCGCGAGCGTGTCGATGAACACGCGCAATGCCTCGGTGCCGCCGATGCCGTCCGCCGTGATCGTCTGTCCCACGGCGGCGGCGAGCTCCTCCGGTGAGCGGGTGCCATCGAGCGGCGGGGGATCCATCCGCACTCGCTTGAGGGCGTAGTCGACGATCGCCCGAGCGAGCGCTTCCGCCGACTCGTCGAACCGGTGCACCGAGGCCGACCGGGTCAGTCGTTCAGCGCGATGAGCTCACTGCCCTCGTGCGTCGCCTCGGCTCGTTCCTTCAGCACCAACCCGAGCAGTGCGGCGATGACCGCCGCGCCCACCGCGACGAACACCGGGAACAGCACGAGGATGACGGCCATGATGATGCCTCCAGCCACGGCGTCACCCTACCGACACGGCTAGGAGCCGGTGTACGCCCACGCTTCGACCTCGATGAGCGCACCGATCGGCAGCGCGGTGACGGCGACCGCACTGCGGGCCGGTCGGTGGTCGCCGAACGCGGCCATGTAGATCTCGTTCATCGTCGCGAAGTCGCCCATGTCGGTGAGGAACACGGTGCACTTCACGACGTCGTCGAGCGACGCGCCCGCGCCCTCGAGCAGGCCGCGCAGGTTCTTCATCACCTGCTCGAGCTGCTCACGCACCCCACCCTCGACGAGCTTGCCCTCGATCGCGCCGACCTGGCCAGAGACCACGAGCCAGTCGCCCGCCCTCACCACCGGCGTGTACGGACCCACTGGTTTGCTCATGTCGTTCTCCCTCAGCTCGCGCCGACGCGGCGGTGTGTCGGCCAGTCCGGAGGGCAGCCTTGCGCGATCCACGCCGCGGCTGCCACCGCGGCGAACACCGCATCGGATCCGTTGATCGCCGGCGTTTCACCCGGCTCGATCTCCACGTGCACCGACGGCATCTCGGTCGCGCGCAGGATCCCGAACGAACGAATCGTGAGGTCACGAGGCTCACCGGTCTCGTCGACGCGGATCCCCTCGCTGGTCACCCACCCGAGCGCCATGTGCGCGGCGCCGACGCAGTAGCTGCGGAGCACGACCTCGTCGAGCACCTCGCCGCACGCCACCCGCACGCGCACACCTTCCTCGGTGACCTCGGCGCCCGCCCGCGCTCCGTTCGGTGCCGTGATCTCGGCGCGCCCGCTCAACGCGGCCATGACCACCGACGCCTCGGCCCATCCGGCGGCGCGCACCGACGCCGACGTCGGGGGGCCTGCGACGTCGACCTCCTCGATGTCCCATCGGGGCGCGATCGAGCGGATCGCATCGGCGATGCCGTGGGTGCGGGCGACCCGCACGACTCCCGATCCGTCGGCACGCACGCCGATCGCCATGGGCGGACGCTTGGGTCCCCAGCGCACGACGTCTTCACGCGACCACAGCGCCCGCACGGGTCGACCGTGTTCCGCCGCGAGGTCGGCCGCAGCGCGCGTCACCCCGGTGGTGGACTTCCCGCCGAACGCGCCGCCGTTCGCCAGCGGATCAGCAGCCGCCTCACCCGGTCGCGCCCACGACGCGTCGGTCTCGAGGTACGCGGGCTCGACCCACGTCGTCCGCAACGTCAGCGCCCAGTCGCCGGCGGGCACGTCGATCGGCCATCGCAGGTCCGCCGTCGTTCGCCGGCCTTGCCGCTTCCCCGACGCGGCCCTCGCTTCGCGCACGGTCGCCCCGATGGCCCAACCCGTGCCGTCGGGCAAGGGCGCCGCAACGAGTGAATCTGCCGGCGCGCAATCGTCGGCGAATCGTCCCCCGCCGGCCGCCACCTCGGGGCCGACCCGTTGGTGCACGCCACCCTCGATCGTCGCCCGCCGCGCCGCGGCCTCGAGGTCGCGGGGTACCACGGAGACCGATGTGGCTGCGACTTCGGCTGCCGCCTCGACGATGGTCCGCCAGCCGGTGCATCGGCACAGATGCGCGAGCAGCGCTCGTCCGACCGTCGCCTCGTCGTGGCGATCGAGGGTGCACAGCCGCATGATGATCCCGGGAGTGCAGAAGCCGCACTGGCTCGCGCCGGTCGCGGTGAAGGCGGCTGTCCATCGTTCTCGTGTCGCGGGGTCGAGGCCCTCCAACGTCGTGACCTCGCGTCCGCCCATCCGCGCGACGGGCGTCACGCACGCGACCCGCGGCGCGCCGTCGACCAGCACGGTGCAGCATCCGCACTGACCTTGGGGGCTGCATCCGTCCTTCGCTGAGGTGATGTGCAGCTGGTCGCGCAACAGGTCGAGCAGCGAGCCTGACTCGTCGCGCACGGCGATCGGCGAGCCGTTGACCCGGAGCGCGATCCCACCGGTCACGGAGCCGAGGATAGGTTTGACTCGTGGCCTCCCTCTCCCGACGGACGTTCCTCGTCAGCGCGGGCGCGGTCGGAGCAGGCCTTGTGCTGGCGGCCTGCGGAGGCGACGACAGTGGCGCGTCGAGCATTCCGAGCGTCGATGCGAGCACCGGCGGCACCGACCCGAACCGTCCCGATCGTGTGCTCGTGCGCTTCTCGGTCGACGGCATCCTCGCGGTGGGCAAGCCGCAGCGCGTGGCGGTCGGCCTTGCCGACGCGGACGGCCTGCTGCTGACCGACACCCCCGCCCAGCTCACGTTCCAGGTGGTGACGACCGACGGCAAGGTGATCGGGTCGCCCATCCCCGTCGATCGTCACGCTGAGGGGCTGCCGAGGCCGTACTACCCGGTCGTCACCGACATCGCCGAGGCCGGCACCTACGGGATCGTGACCACAGTCGACGGCATCGAGGTGCACACCGCGTTCTCGATCGTCGAGCCCGACAAGGTGCCGATCCCGCAACCAGGCGATCAGATGGTTCCTGTCGTCACTCCGACGACCGCCGACGCGCGTGGCGTGACCCCGATCTGCACGCGGGAACCCGAGTGCGATCTCCATGACGTCACACTCACCGACGCTCTCGGCGACGGGAAGCCCGTGGCGTTCCTCATCGCGACCCCGGCGTACTGCCAGACGGCGGCGTGCGGGCCGGTGGTCGACGTGCTGCTCGGGCAGGAATCAGAGTTCGGTGACCGGGTGAAGATGGTGCATGCCGAGGTGTACACCGACTCGTCGCTCGCCAACACGACCGAAGCGGTGCAGGACTATCGCCTGTCGTTCGAGCCGGTGCTCTACCTCGCCGGCGCCGATGGCGTGATCCAGACGCGCCTCGACAGCATCTTCGATGCGAACGAGCTGCGTGACGCGCTGAACGCGCTCGTCAGCTGATCGGGATGAGCTGCAGGACTAGCTGAAGGACTGGCCGCACCCGCACGTGCGGGTCGCATTCGGGTTGTCGATCGCGAATCCCGCCTGCTGCAGGCCGTCCTTGTAGTCGAGCGTCGCGCCCGTGAGCAGCTGCGCGCTCGACGGGTCGACGATCACCTTCACACCCGAGAAGTCGGCCGTCTGGTCGTCCTGCGCGACGTCGCTGTCGAAGAACATCTCGTAGGAGAAGCCGGAGCACCCACCGGGGCGCACGGCCACCCGCAGCGCCAGCCCCGGGTCGCCCTCGGCGTCGATGAGCTCGCGGACCTTGCTGGCGGCGGAGTCGGTGAGTGTGATCACGGTGAAATCCTATCGACTGGAGATCGTGACTTGACAGGGTTCGCGGTGGGCGAGGGTGTGAAAGTCGTCGACCGTCGCCTCACCCGTCTGCTCGACGAAGCCCTCGACCATCCCACGATGGAGGGAGCAGACCAGCTCGGGATGCGCCTCGGCGAGCTCACGGAACGGGCAATGCGTGAACGCGATCACCGCGATCTCGCCGTCGTCGGTGCCGTCCACGGCCGGATCGAAGCCCAGCACGTCGAGCTCACGGACGAGCGCCTCGAGGCAGGACGGGGCGTCGGCGTCGCGGGCGCTGTCGGCTCGGCCCTGGGCCCGTCCGATCTCTGCGGCCTCGTCAGGCGCAACGCCGGCGGCCGCTGCGGTCTCGAGGAGCATGCGCGCGAGCAGCGGATACGACGGGGGCTCGAGCCCGAGCGAGGGGGCGTCGGCGGCCAGCCAGTACCGATGCTGGGGGCGCCCGACCCCGCCCGTGGCCTCGGTGCGGACGTCGAGCAACCCGACATCGCGCATCCGCTCGAGATGGGGCCGCACGGTGTTCGGGTGGAGGCCGAGCGACTCCGCGATGTCGGCTGTCGAGAGCGGGCGCGACGAGCGGGCCAGCTCGAGGTAGATCGCGTAGCGGGTGTTGTCACCGAGCGCCTTGAGGATCGGCAACCGGGTGTCGGTCACAGCATCAAGATTACACGGCGAAGACCGGTAAAATCGGGCGTGATGCCTGCTTCGCCGATCCTCGCCCCCTCCGTCGAGGAGATCTACGGCCTGCTCCGGGGCGTCATGGATCCCGAGCTCGGTGGCAACGTCGTCGACCTCGGCATGATCCCGTCGGTCACCGTCGCTCCGCATCCGTCGGGCGAGGGAGCCCTCGTCACGATCGTCGTGAAGCTCACGATCGGCGGTTGCCCGCTGCGTGCGCAGATCAAGACCGACATCGAAACCCGCATCGCGACCCATCCCAAGGTGCGCGAAGTGCAGATCGACTGGGGCGAGATGACGAGCGAGGAGCGCTCGGAGGTGATGCTGAAGGCCCGCTGGCACGCGCGTGAGAACGCTCCCGACACCCAGATCCCCGCGACCACCCGAGTGCTCGCGATCGCCTCGGGCAAGGGCGGCGTCGGCAAGAGCTCGGTGACCGTCAACCTCGCGGCCGCGATCGCGTCGATGGGCTTCACCGTCGGCGTCCTCGATGCGGACATCTGGGGGTTCTCGGTGCCGCGCATGCTCGGCATGTCGGGTCGGCTCGAAGGCGTGAAGACCGACGACGGCTCCGGGAGGATCCTCCCGAACGAACGTCGCATCGGCGACGGGCTGGTGAAGGTCGTGTCGACCGGGAACCTCGTCGACGACGAGGGCACTGCGCTCATGTGGCGCGGCCTGATGCTGACCAAGGCGCTCGAGCAGTTCCTGCGCGACGTGCAATGGGGTCATCTCGACTACCTGCTCATCGACATGCCGCCCGGCACCGGCGACGTGCAGATGGGCCTGGCGCGCATGATGCCCCGCACCGACCTCATCATCGTCACGACTCCGGCGGTGAGCGCGCAGAAGGTCGCGATCCGGGCGGCCGACATGGCGCGCCGCAGCTTCCTCCGCGTCGCCGGCGTCGTCGAGAACATGAGCGCGTTCACGTGCGACCACGGTGAGACCTACGAGCTGTTCGGCTCCGGCGGTGGCCAGGCCCTCGCGGAGGAGATCGGGGTCGAGCTGCTCGGCCAGATCCCGCTCGAACCGAGTGTGGCCGCGGGCGGTGACTCGGGTGACCCCGTCGCGCTGAACGGCGAGGGCCCTGCCGCCGACGCCTTCCGCGCCATCGCGCACCGCATCGTCGATCACACGGTGCCGCCCGTGCAGATGGCCGGCTGCAGCGCCCGCCTGCTCGAGCAAGTCGAGAAGGCCCTCGGCCCCAAGGAACCGGCACCGTCTAGCTGAGCCGCCCGCGGCTTCCGCTTCTCTGCCGCGAAACGCGCCATTTCTGACGCGTTTTTCACCTGAGAAGGCTCAGGTGTCGGGGTTCAGGAGAGGGCGGCGCGCACGAGGATGAGGAGCTCGGCGTCGGGGATCTGCTCCGCAGCCTCGGGTGACAGCTGGATCGTGCCCTTGCTCTTCTTCAGCTCGGGATGGCGCTCGACGAACCCGCCGTCTTTGCCGCTGCCCCATCCGTAGACGGACAGCCCGTGCTTCCACACGCCGACGTAGAGCCGCTGCTCGCCGACCTCATAGGTGGGGATGCCATACGAGATGCGCGCGGTCGCGTCGGGCGCGACCGTCGTGATGAGACCGACGAACCGATCGAAGAGCGCCCGATGCTCTGGCGGGATCGCCGCGATGTAGTCCGCGACCGGGTCGCTCAATACCCGGGGTCTCCCGGCAAGAGGATCCGCATCTGCTCTCCCTCTTGCACGATCCGCGGGGTCACCGTCGGCACGGTCTTTGCATTGGCGGCGGCCGCGACGAGCTCGTCGGCTTCGTCGAAGCGACCGATCGCGCTCAGGTTCTTGATCGTCGGGAAGATGATCTCGAACTCACCTCGGTCATGAGCGTCCAACGCCTCCTGCGGACGGATCCACGTGTTGGCGACGGTCTCACGGTCGTCGTGCAGCGCCACCTGCTTGTCCGGAGCCCGCGCCACGAAGAAGCGCGTGTCGTAACGCCGAGGCGGCCCCTCGGGGGTGATCCAGTGGCTGAAGTAGTGGATGCGATCGACGGCCAGCTTCAGGTTCTCCTCGGCGCACACCTCGATCAGCCGGCGCTCTTTGTGATCGATCGCGGCACGGTGCGTGACGAAGCGCGACTCGACCGCCGGATCGTCGAGCTGCACCATCTCGCCGTCCGCGTCGTAGGCGAGGAGGATGCCCGCTTCCTCGAAGCACTCGCGCACGGCCGCGACCCAGAACGCGAGGCCGCCCTGTTCGATGCCGAGCCGATCGCTCGCCTCGGCGTCAGTGCGGCCGATGCAAAACGGATCGAGGTCTTCGTGACGGTCGTGCGGATCGACGGCACCGCCGGGGAACACGTACGCGCCGCCGACGAACGCCGAGTTGACGTTGCGCATCAGCATGAGCACTTCCATGCCCGCATCGCCGTCGCGCACGAGCATCACCGTCGCCGCATCGCGGACTTCGACCATGTCAGCGGTTCTCGATCTCTGGAGGGGAGGGCGGTTCGTCGCGGACCTCGCGGAAGGTCACGTCGCGAACAGTGCCATACGCCCACCGTCCGCTCTCCATCGTCGTCTTCACCCGCTTCGACGCGGCACCGCGGATCAGCGAACGCACGGGTGGGAGGAAGAGCACCAGACCGAATGCCGCGCTCACGAATCCCGGGATCACCAAGAGCACGCCACCGACCGCCTTCAGGAAGCGATCCATCAGCTCCTTCGTCAGGACCTCACCGCGCTGTGCCGACTGCTGCAGCGTGGCCATGATCCCGAGCCCTTGGCGCTTCACCACCCAGATCCCGACGAGCGAGAGCACGATCAACAACCCGATCGTGTTGAGCCAGCCGATCGCGCTCGCGACCCAGATGGCGACCGCGATCTCGACGATCGGGATCGCGATCAGCAGGACGATGAACACCCGACCCACGATACCGGCGAGGTCCGATCCCTATGCTCGGCGTGTGTCGGAACGGCCACCCTCGATCGATGCGCTGGCTCGCTCCATCGCCGACATCGACCTGCCGCATCCCCTGCTCGTCGACGCGGCTCGGCAAGCCGTCACGGCCGGTGATCCCGACTCGGCACGAGCTCGGGCAGAAGCCCTCGCGCAGGCGCTGCTCAGACCGGTCATCAACGCGACCGGAGTGCTCCTCCACACGAACCTCGGACGCGCGCCGGTCGCATGGGAGCAGGAGCCCGGCTACTCGAACCTCGAGCTCGACCTCACCACCGGGCGTCGCGGTTCGCGACACGCACACGCGGCGACGCTGCTCGCCCGCGCCTGCAACGCCGAGGCCGCCCTCGTCGTGAACAACGGGGCCTCCGCGGTGCTCCTCGTGCTCGCCGCGCTCGCGCGCGATCGCGAGGTGCTCGTCTCTCGGGGTGAGGCAGTGGAGATCGGTGGCGGGTTCCGAGTTCCCGAGGTGATGGCCGAGTCCGGCGCCCGGCTGGTCGACGTCGGCACGACGAACCGCACTCGTCTGGCGGACTACCAGCGCGCCCTCGCTCGCAAGGACGGTGACGTCGCGCTGATCTTGAAGGTGCACCCGTCGAACTACCGGATCGAGGGATTCATCGAAGGTGCAGAGGTCGCCGACCTCGCCGCGCTCGAGCCGCCGCTCGTCGTCGACATCGGTTCGGGCTTGCTCGACGCCGCCTGTCCGTGGCTGAAGGGAGGCCCGCCTCCGTGGGTGCGGGGCGAGCGAGCCGCGAAGCAGACCCTCGAAGCCGGCGCGGCCGCGGTCACCTTCTCCGGCGACAAGCTGCTCGGCGGTCCGCAGGCCGGTGTGATCGCGGGGCGCGCAGACGTGATCGACGCGTGCGCGCGGCACCCGCTCGCTCGAGCCCTTCGCGCCGGCGGGCTGACCCTCGCGGTGCTGCAGGACATCGCCCTCGCGTACCTCCGACGCGACGGCGATGCGATCCCGTTCTGGCGGATGGCGACGACCTCGGTGGAGACGCTGCGCGCTCGGGCCGAAGCGATCGATGCCGGCAAAGTCGTCGACACGCAAGCGGTCGCGGGCGCGGGCTCACTTCCCGGCACCGAGATCGCGTCGGTGGGCATCGCAATCGCCGGTGATCACATGTCTGCCCTGCGCGCCGCCACTCCTCTTCCGATCGTCGCCCGCGTGCACGACGACACGACGATCTGCGATCTCCGCACTGTCGATCCGATGCACGACGCCGCGCTCGCGTCTGCGCTTCGATCACTCGGTTGACAGAGAGCCGCGTCATCGCGACTGCGGGTCACGTCGATCACGGCAAGTCCACGCTTGTCCTCACGCTCACCGGCACCGACCCGGATCGCTTCGCCGAGGAGAAGCGTCGTGGCCTCACGATCGACCTGGGCTTTGCGTGGACCGCGCTTCCGTCGGGAGCTCGCGTCTCCTTCGTCGACGTCCCCGGTCACGTCCGCTTCATCAAGAACATGCTCGCGGGCGTCGGGTCGGTGGACGCGTGCCTCTTCGTCGTCGCGGCCACCGAGGGGTGGAAGCCGCAGACCGAGGAGCACCTGCGCATCCTCGAGCTGCTCGGCCAGCAGCACGGCGTCGTCGCCCTGACCCAGGTCGACCTCGTCGACAGCGACCACCTCGAGCTCGTGAAGCTCGACATCGCCGATCGCGTCGCGGGCACGTTCCTGGAGCACGCCGAGGTCGTCGACGTCGCGGCGCCCGTCGGTGTCGGCGTCGACGAGCTGCGAGCCGCGCTCGACCGTCTCGTCGAAGCCACTCCGGAAGCACCCGATCGGCAGCGGCCACGCCTCTGGATCGATCGCGTCTTCGCGGCACGCGGTGCCGGCACGGTGGTCACCGGCACGCTCATTGGCGGCGAGCTCAACGTCGACGACGACGTCGTCGTCGAGCCGGGCGGTCGCTCCGCGCGAGTCCGCGCGCTCCAGACGTTCAATCACGCCGTCGACAGCATCGGTCCCGGCAACCGGGTCGCGATCAACCTTGCGGGCGTCGAGCACGGAGACCTCACGAGGGGCGACGCCGTCGTACTCCCGTCGCGTTGGAAGCCGACGCGCGTCTTCGACGCCGAGCTGCAGACTCTGGGCGCGCTCGGCCACGAGGTGTCCCGTCGCGGCGCGTACACGGTGAGCATCGGGTCGGGCGAGCATCCTGCACAGCTCCGCGTGATCGGACGCGATGCGATCGCACCCGGTGCGACAGGGTTCGTGCGCATCCGCGTCCCCCTGGCCCTGCCGCTGCTCCCGGGCGATCGGTTCGTGCTCCGCGAGAGCGGTCGAGCCGAGACCGTCGGCGGCGGCGAGATCGTCGAGATCGCTCCCGTGCGGCCCGTGAGCAAGGCCCACCCGGACCGGTCGATCGAGCGCATCGTCGCCGAGCGAGGGCCGATCCTGCCCGCAGACCTGGAGGCGCTGACGGGCGAGCATCGCACGGCGACCTTCGGCCGCTTCCTCGTCGCGCCCGAACGCATCGCGGAGATCAGCGACTCGGTCGCGCAGGCAGTCGCAGATGCGGGCCCGCTGGGGCTCGACATCTCGTCTCTCGACGAGCTGCACCGAGAGGCGCTCCGCACGCTCGACGACGTCGTCATCGACGGCGGGCGAGCACGAGCCGCCGCGCAGGCCGATCCGCTTGCCGACCATCCCTATCTCGCTGCGCTTCGCGCCGCGCCGTTCGCTCCGCCCGCGGCCGACGATGTGGATCGCGGCGAGCTCCGCGAGCTCGTGCGGCGTGGCCTCGTGGTCGAGCGCGACGGCGTCTGGTTCGCGTCGGACGCCGTCGATCAGGCGGCGAGTGTCGCAGCGCGGCTGCTCGCCCGACATCCCGAGGGGATCACGCTGTCGCAGCTGCGCGAGGAGCTCGGAACCTCACGGAAGTACGCGGTGCCGTTGGCTTCCGAGCTCGATGCGCGAGGGGTCACGCGGCGCCGCGGCGACCTCCGCATCGCGGGACCCCGTCTCCCAGGAGACGGGACGGACTCGGACGGGAACGGTTAGGACTCGTCGGAGGGCTTGGCGTCGGCAACCGTGCGCAGCGCGCGTGACCGCCGTCGATCCTTGCCCAGGAACCCCGCCCGGCGAGGGGGTGCCTTGGTCTCCAGCTCGCGGGCGACCCGCGCCACCTCGACAGCGTTCGTGATGACCTCACCGAAGCCGGCAGGGTCGGCGAGCATCCACGAGTGGCTGCCGTCGACCACCTGGCCCTCGGCGCCGACCGCCGCGCAGAGCGCGTCGAACGACTCCCTCGGGATGACGCCGTCTCGCGTCCCCCAGAGCACGACGACGGGGAGCTTTCGCTCCTTCAGCGCCTCGAGCTCATAGGTGAGGTCGACTCGCCGAGCGAGGAACCCGACCTTGAGCATCGCTCGAGGGTTGCGCAGCAGGTTGGGCAGCGCGTCCTCGAGCATGATCGGGATGACCCTCGTGGCCTGCGGGATGGGCCAGATGTCGCTGGGGAAGTGGAGGCCCCAGTCCCACAAGGGACGGTCTGCGAGCGACTTCAGCTTCGAGCCGGACTTCCACGCCGATCCACCGATTGAGTTCACAAGCACAAGCGAGCGCACGCGCTCGGGGTAGTCGTGCGCGAAGCGGATGGCGACGCCACCGCCGAACGAGTGCCCGATCAGGAACACCGGCTCGTCGAGGTGCACGGCCTCGAGGAACCGCTCGACCCACCGGGCATACCCGGCCAACGAGAACTCGCGCTTCGGGAGGTCGGCGGTGCCGCCGAACCCGGGTTGCGCCGGCGCGTACACGCGACAGCCTTGCGCGACGAGGCGTTGGATCGCCCCCTTGTACGCGTGGTGGGCGAGGCCCCAGCCGTGGAGGATGACGACGGGCAGGCCTTCGCCGGCGACGCCGTACATGGCGGGACGTTCGTCGACCCAGGTGCGCTTCCAGACGACGGGCGCGCGCAGAGTGAGCGCGGGATCGAGAGGTGCAGCGCTGGCCGGCTCTGGGCCCCGCTCGCCCTCGGCCGAGGCGTCGCGGACGCTGGCCACCACGCACAACATACCCACGGAGCGTCGCCGGACGTGCTGTAGGAGTGTTGCGGAGCTGTGTCAGCGGCGAACCGCCGGCACTTCAGCTGCGGTGCGCCAGAAGCTGTTTGCGCTCGAGCTCGTTCAGTCCACCCCAGATGCCGTGCTGCTCACGGATGCGCAAGGCATACGAAAGACACGGCTCACGCACGTTGCATTGCGCACAGATCGCCTTGGCCCGGTCTTCTCGCTCGGCCTTCTCTTCCTTGCGCTCGAACTGGGAGGGCGGGAAGAAGACGACGGCCTGAGGCCCGCGACAAGCCGCTTTGGCCTGCCAGGCCTCCTCGTTTCGCTGAGCGGTCACGCCCGTTCACCCCCCTTGTCCGAACGCCGACCGTACATCTGCGCTTGCGGCCTGACAACGGTGAACTTTCGCGAATTCTGTGAAATAAGGCGCGAACTCGTGCAGGTCAGGACCGGTCGGAAGGCGTTTCGTTACGAGATCGGCCCGGGGTGCGGTGCTCGCGGTAGTCGCGCGCCCCGCCAGCCTCAGGCTCGACCTCGAGCAGCGGACCGTCGATGTCGACCACACGGATGGCCTCGCCGGCCTTGATCGGCGTCGCACGGTTGGTGCGCGCTCGCCACTGGGCTTCCCGAACCTTCACCACACCGTCAGGGTCGACGTCGACGACCGCGGTGCCCATCTCGCCGATCATCCACTCGCGACCGATCGTCGGGGTGGCGAACCTCGTGCGGATCATCGTCGGCATGCCCGCGAGCATCGCGAGCAGGACGCCGCCGATCGCGAACAGCAGGGTGATCCACGAAAGCGAGAGGCCGTCGTAGAGCACGAGGCTCCCCGCGGTGAACGCGGCGGTGCCGACCCCGGTCCAGAACCTCGGCACTCCGGTTTGCACGTCGATCGCGAACGCGAGCATGGCGAACAAGATCAGGGCGAGGCCGACTGGTCGTGTGGGAAGCACCTCGAGGCCGTACGCGCTGAGCACCAGGAACAGCGCGCCGACACCCCCGGCGATGCCCACCCCGGCGACGAAGAACTCGAACACGAGGAGGACGAGGCCGATCGTCAACAAGAGGTACGCGACCGGAGGGCTCGCGACGGTGTGGAGGAGGCGGGGGAGCAGGTCGAGCTTGAAGAAGCGAACCTGCACGATCGGCTGGGTGCGCGGCCCGCCTGATCCCTGCACGATCTCGGAGGTGCGCAGCGTGGTGCCGTCGACCTCGATTCCGTCGAGACCGACGATGAACTGCCCGAGCACGGGGGAGTTGAGGTCGACGACGCCGGCGTCGACGGCTTCCGCTGCACCGAGCGACGAGCAGCAGTACTTGTCGATCGCGGACTTGTCGCTCGCCGTGAACGCGTCCGCGTCGAGCGCATCGCCGAAGTTGCCGGCCCGACTGCCCGGCGAGATGCCGGTCACGTCGGCGACGAAGAGCAGCTGACCACTCTCCGAGTACGCGCGCGACCCGCTCGGCCCGATCCAGATCGCGATCGGCACCTTCGCATCGGCGACCTCGTCGATCAGCGCGGCCATCTCGTCGTCGTCCACGACCGCCTTACGGCTGTTCAGCTGAATGACGAGTGCTTGCACGTCGTCGCGCTCGGCCCGATCGATCGCCTTGCCCACGAAGTCGACCTGCACCGGGTCGATCAGACCGCTGACCCCGATCACGTCGATGGGCGGCACCTTGGGCGCGTCCTGCGCACCGGCCGGGTGCGCGATGAGGAGCGTGGTCGCGACCGCGACGGCGCCGAGAGCGGCGCACACGCTCGATAGTCTGCGCAACCGAGCCTCCGAAGGGGGATGGTTGGATCCGCTGGCGTTCTTCGCCACGTCCCGGCTGGTCATCGTGGCTGGGAAGGGCGGCGTGGGCAAAACCACGGTGACCGCTGCCCTGGCCGTCGCAGCAGCCAAGTCTGGCCTGCGTGTCCTCGTCGTGGAAGTCGAGGGCAAGAGCGGGCTCGGTCGGCTCTTCGGCCTCGAGTCGCTGCGCTACGACGAGACGACGGCGCTCGAGGGCGAGGGCAGCACGGGGGCGGTCCTGGCCAGGGCGATCACGCCCACCGACGCCCTGCTCGAGTACCTGGTCGAGCATGGGATGCGCAGGCTCTCGAACCGGCTCGTGCGGGGCGGCGCGCTCGATGTCGTCGCGACCGCCGCGCCGGGCATCGAGGACATCCTCGTGCTCGGAAAGGTGAAGCAGCTGGAACGAGCGGGCGACGTCGACGTGATCCTGCTCGACGCGCCCGCGGCCGGCCACGCGATCACCTTCCTCGAGTCGGCCCGCGGCTTGCTCGACGCGGTGACCGTCGGCCCGATCAACACCCAGGCGCGCGACGTGTTGGAGATGCTGACCGATGCGGAGCGGTGCTCGGTCGTGCTCGTCACCCTGCCCGAGGAGACACCGGTGAACGAGCTGGTCGGCACCGCGTACTCCCTCGAGGATCGCGTGGGCGTCGCCCTCGGGCCCGTGATCGTGAACGGGCTCTATCCCGAGCGCTCCGGCATGGACGCCGACCCTGTTGCCGCCGCGGAAGAGGCCGGAGTCGCGCTCATGCCCGGGGAGGCCGAGGCTCTCCGCGACGCGGCCGCGTTCCGGTCGGCGCGCGTGACGTTGCAGACCGAGCAAGTGGCGCGGCTGTCCGACCGACTCCCCCTGCCGCAGATCCACCTGCCCTTCCTCTTCACGGCCGACCTCACGCACCCCGACGTGCACGACCTCGCCGACGCTGCGCTCTCGAGCATCGCTCGGCTCGACTCGCTGCCCTCATGACCCTCGAAGCCGTCGTCGCCGCGAGCTCGATCGTGCTGTGTTGCGGCACCGGTGGTGTCGGCAAGACGACCACGGCCGCGTCGATCGCGCTGCATGGCGCGCGGCAGGGCCGCCGTTGCGTCGTCGTCACGATCGACCCGGCCAAGCGATTGGCCGACGCGCTCGGGCTCGAGGGGCTGACGAACAGCCCGTCGCAGATCGAGGGTGAGTGGTCGGGCGAGCTGTGGGCGATGATGCTCGACACCAAGACGACGTTCGACGAGCTGGTCGCGCGCAACTCGACCGATCCTGCCCAGATCGAGCGCATCTACAGCAACCGCTTCTACCGCAACATCTCCGGCAGCCTCTCGGGCACGCAGGAGTACATGGCGATGGAGAAGCTGTTCGAGCTCCACGAGGAGTCGCGGTTCGACCTCGTCGTCGTCGACACGCCTCCGACGCGCAACGCGCTCGACTTCCTCGACGCGCCCCGGCGCCTGACCCGATTCCTCGACCATCGGCTGTACCGCCTCCTCATGACTCCGGGTCGCGCCTACGTGAAGGCCGTCAACGTGGCGGCCCAAGCGTTCCTGCGCACCGTCTCGAAGGTCGTCGGCGGTGACGTCATCGAGGACGCGATCGCGTTCTTCCAGGCGTTCGACGGGATGGAGGCGGGCTTTCGAGAACGGGCCGAGCGTGTGCTCGAGCTCTTGTCCGCGCCCGAGACGTCGTTCGTGCTGGTGGCGTCGCCCCGGGGCGACACCGTCGGCGAGGCGACGTACTTCGCGGATCGCCTGGAGGAAGGAGGCATCTCTGTCGCGGCGCTCATCGTCAACCGCATGCATCCACGGTTCGGTGACAGCCTCGCCGAAGCGACACGTGAACGGGCGCGGACGCTCGCAGGCTCCGACCTCGGCGAGCTCTTCGCGAACCTCGCCGACTTCGAGCTCGTCGCTGCCCGCGAGGAGGACCATCTCGTTGGGCTCACCGCGCGGGTCGATCCCGCCCCGGTCGTGCGGGTGCCGTTCCTCGACAGCGACGTGCACGACCTCGTCGGGCTGGATGCCATCGCCGCGCACCTGTTTCGGTAGCCTCGCCCGATGCCCGAGATCCTCGTTGCGACCGACGCCGACTGGATCCTCGACGAGGTACGCGCGGCGCTCGGCGGCGAGGCCACGACCATCCGCTGGGTGCGCAACGGCAAGGACGTCCTGCCCGCACTCCAAGCGCGTGCCGCGGACCTCGTGGTGCTCGACCTGCAGATCGGGAACATGGGCGGCATGGCGACGTGCATGGACATCCGCCTCGAATCAGGGGCGGGCAGGCTCCCCGACGTCGGCGTGCTGATGCTGCTCGACCGATCCGCGGACGTGTTCCTCGCCCAGCGCTGCAACGCGGATGGTTGGCTCATCAAGCCGCTCGATGCGTTCCGGCTGCGGCGCGCGGCAGACGCGATCCTTCGCGACGAGACCTATCAAGAGGGCGTGCCCGAGGCGGTCTAAGGAGCGAGGGCGGCTCGCAACGTGTCGAGTCGCTCGGGAACGACGCGCCAGTAGACCCATCGCCCGCGCTTCTCGCCGGTGATGAGTCCCGCGTCGCTCAACGCCTTCGTGTGGTGGCTCACCGTCGGCTGCGCCTTGCCGAGCGGTTCGAGCAGGTTGCACGAGCACACCTCGTCAGCGGTGGCGATCATGCTCAGCAGCCGGAGGCGCACGGGGTCAGCGAGCGCCGCGAACCCATGGGCGAGCTGCTCTGCGTCTCGCTCGTCGAGGGCAGCGATGAACGATCGCCTGACCAGTTACGGTCGCGGCGATGTCGCGCGCTCGTTTGCTCTCAGTCGTCATGGCCACGGTCCTCGCACTCATTGCGATGAGCGGAGTCGCCCGGGCACAGGACACCACGAACGCGCCGACGACCGCAGCACCGACGAGTGCCGCACCAACGACTGCCGCGCCGGCGACGACCGCGGCGCCTGCGACCACCGCGGCGCCTGCGACGACCACAGCGCCAGCGTCGACGTCCGACAACGACAGCGACAATTGGCTGTTGATCCTCGTCGGCGTCGTGATCGTCATCGGCATCGTGGCCTTCTTCGTCGGCCGTGCCCGCACGCAGAAGGGAAACGCGCAGTGGCGTCAGCAGGCGGCGGCGCTCCTCGACGAGCTGTCCGATGCCGGCATCAACCTCGCCGCCGCCCAACAGTCGGCGATCCCGGTGCTCGCCGCGCGCACCGAGGGGCGACTCGTGCAGCTGAACGCGCAGCTGTCTTCGCTTCATCAGCGCGGCCCGTCGGCAATGGAACGAAACGCGCTCGTGCCGGTGATCAACGCCTCCAACACACTGCACGCGACGCTCACGCAGATCACGCTCGCCCCGCCGGGCACGGCTTCGCCTGCTGCAGCGAACGTCGCGAACGACGGCGCGCTGCTCGACAGCACGGCGAGGTCCGCGAAGCTGAGCTTGCTGGGGGTCGGCACCACCGCATGAGGTTCGGGTGGCGAGCGTTGCTGGCGATGCCGGTGGTCGCGCTCGTGTCGTGTGGCGGAGGATCGACCGATGCCGCGGCCGCGAGCCCGCAGGACCTGCAGGACAAGATGGCCCTCGTCCAGCAGCAGTTCGACACCGAGCAGGCAGTGCTCGACAAGCAGAGGGACTCGGCCCTCGACATCGCCAGTGGTGGCGGCGCCCCGGGTGCAGGGGCTCCACCGACGCTCTTCGAGCTCCTCCGTGACCCGGCTGCGTTCCTCGAGGAAGCCGGGAGTGCGGCTGACGCGACCCCGGTGGACACACTCACCGTCGCGTGGGCTGCGCATGCCGATGCGTGGTGTGCGCAGGACCCGGCGGGCTGGGACGCTGACTTCTTCCTCGTCTACGGCGGCGCCCATGTGCTTCCTGCGCTCGTGGCTTTCATCGCTCCTCGACCGCCTGAACGACTAGGAAGTCGCCATGGACGAGCTCGAGGTCGTCGCTCCCGCATTCGTCGAGATGGCGCATCGCATCGTGTGGTGCTCTGGCGCGACCATCGATCGCGCCGGCCGGCCGCGCAGCCGCGTGCTGCATCCGGTGTGGGAGTGGGACGGCAGCGCGCTCAAGGGGTGGATCGCGACGAGCCCGCTCTCACCCAAGCGGGCCGACCTCGACGGGCATCCGTTCATCTCGCTCAACTACTGGACGACCACGCACGACACGTGCCTCGCCGAGTGCAGCGCGACCTGGAAGCTCGACGAGGAGAGCCGCGTCGAGGGATGGAACCGGATCAAGAACGCGCCGCCGCCGGTGGGATACGACCCGAGCATCATCCCGGGGTGGGACTCGCCGAGCGCGCTCGCGTTCGGCATCCTCGAAGTGGTGCCCTGGCGGCTGCGCGTCATGCCCGGCTCGTACATGGTCACGCGTGAGGGCACGCTTCTCACGTGGGTCGGTCCCGACCCCAGAACGGACCGCTGAGCCCGACGTCCTCGAAGTACGCGGCCGCGCTCAGGGGATCGCGGCGCGCGTACCCGCGATCGAGGCGACCCGCGTACCACCCGCGGGCGAGACGCCAAAGGGTTGTCAGGTCCATCACATAGCCCTTGGCGAACCCAGTCGTAGCGAGCCACGCGTCGACGCACCGTTCGTTGCAGAAGAGCCGCTGGTGAGCGCACGTGTGCACCACGTCGTCCCACATGTGCGCGGTGGGCATGAGGAAGTGCGCCACCTGGTCGCCCGGAGGTGCCGCGTCACGATCGACGACCCATGCGTGCGGCGCGCCACAGGCGGGACACCGCGTCGACACGAGCACCTCGGGCTCGCGGTCGACCAGGTGGGGGACGGCGAACGCATCCCACGCGCATCCTCCCCACCACAACGTCGTGCGGCCCATCACCGCGAACCCGAGCGGGATCGACGCGAACGGGTGAGCCATGACGATCCGGAGGTCCTCGTCGAGGACGATGTGGCGGGCGGCGGCCAGCCGCTCCAGCGCAGCCCGGGTGTCGGCGTCCTGTGGCAACGGGGGAGCCGCGCCGGTCTCGGCGAACGAGCGATAGATCGCGAGCCTCAGATCTTCGTCGTCGACGGCCATGCCGACTTCATAGCCCGAGCGACCACCGGGTACAGACGCGCATGGCTCCCGATCGCGACCTCCTCGAGCTCGAACGTCAGGGCTGGACAGCGCTCACCAAGGGCGGAGACGCTGCCGCCGACTTCTACGACCACATCCTCGCGAGCGAGGTGTTGATGCTTCTCCCTGGCGGCATGGTGTTGTACGACCGCGCCGAGGCGCTCGAGGCGATGCGGGGCGCCAGCTGGACCGGCTTCGAGCTGCGGCCCGGGGTCGTCCATTGGCTCGGCCCCGACGCCGCGGTCGTCGCCTACGAAGCGCGAGCGCGTCGGGGTGACGACGAGTACCACGCGCTCTTCAACAGCACCTACACGCGTCAGAACGGAGACTGGAAGCTGGCCGTGCACCAGCAGACGCCGTTCTGAGGTCAGTGCAGCTGTTCGAGGTCCTCGATCGACTGCTCGTCTGGCATCTTGCCGGCGATGATCATCGCGAGCACTTCGTCTTTCGTGACGTCGTCTTTGTTCACCGTGCCCACGAGGCGGCTCTGCAGCATCACGCTGATGCGGTCGGACAGGTCGAACACGTCATGGATGTCGTGGCTGATCAGGAAGATGCCGATGCCCTCGGACTTGAGCTGCGTCACCAGGTCGAGCACCTGCGCGGTCTCCGCCGGGCCGAGTGCCGCGGTCGGCTCGTCCATGATCAGGATCTTCGTCTCGAACTGCACCGCTCGCGCGATGGCGACCGACTGGCGCTGGCCACCGGAGAGGGACTTCACGGGCGTGCGGAGGTTCTTGAAGCGGGGGTTCAGGCGACGCATCACCCGAGCGGTGGCGGCCGCCATCGCAGAGTCGTCGAGCGCGCCGGTGCGCGTGCGGAGCTCGCGCCCGAGGAAGACGTTGCCGGAGGCATCGATGTTGTCGGCCAGCGCGAGCTTTTGGTAGATGACCTCGATGCCGTGCTGCCGGGCATCGCGCGGATTGCGAATCAGCACCGGTTCACCCTGGATGAGGATCTCTCCCGAGTCCGCAGGATGCGCGCCCGACAGCGTGTGCATCAGCGTCGACTTCCCGGCGCCGTTTCCGCCGACGAGGCCGATGACCTCGCCGGGATAGAGGTCGATGCTGACGTCGTCGACGGCGTGCACCCCGCCGAAGGCCACTCGGATGTGGCGGAGCTCGACGAGCGGGGTGCCGCTCATGTCGGGTGTGGAGCCCACCGTCGATGTCTCGGTCATCTCGTCACCCTTTCTCGATCACGGCCGATCACGGCCGGCCGGACTGGATGATCACCGCGGAGAGCACCAGGCCGACGACGAGGGCACCGAACGCCCATTGACGGCGTGCCTGCCGTAGCAGCGAGTCGATCGCGACTGCGGTGACGAGCACGATGCCGACGACGATGTCCTGTGACGGCGAGTCGATCTTCAGTAGCACCATCCCCGAGCGCAACGACTGCATCACGACCGCACCGAGCACCGCGCCGAAGATCGTCCCGATGCCGCCCGCGAACGACGTGCCGCCGATCACTGCAGCTGCGATGACGTCGAGCTCGTTCTGCACGCCCAGGTTGGTGACCGCGGCGTTCAACCGAGCCGTCTGGATCGCGGCGCTCACACCGACCAGCACACCCATCAGCGTGAAGGTGAGCATCACGGTTCGCCGCGTGTTGATGCCGCCGAGCTCAGCGGCTTCGGGATTGCCGCCGAAAGCGAAGACGTAGCGCCCGAAGCGTCGCCGCCGAGCCAAGTAGCTCATGACCAGCGTCACGCCGATGAGGATCACGACCGGGTAGGCGATGCCTGTCGGATCGCCGGTGGCGGGGGAGTCGTACTGGTTGGCGACCGCCCCGACCGCGAGGATCACGACCGCGCAGCCGATGGCAGCGAGGCCGATCTCGACCCACAGGGGCCGCACTCCGAGCTCGTGGCGCTGCCGTCGTCTGCGCGCGAGCACGATGCTGAGCACGATGCCCGCGCACGCAAGGAGCGCGACGACCCAGCTCTTCCACTCGCCCAGAGCCCCCTTTGCGCCTCCGCCGAGAAGCTGGAACGTGTCGTCGAGGGGAGCGAGCGTCTGACCCTGCTTGTCGCCCATCCGGAAGATCGCGCCGCGCCAGATGAGAAAGCCGCCCAGCGTGACGATGAACGACGGCACGCCGACGTAGGCGACGACGAAGCCCTGCGCGGTTCCGACGAGTGCGCCGAGTAAGAGGCCGAACGCGAGGGCGATGATCCAGACGTAGGCCTTGTTGTCGAGCCCGTGGACGGTGAAGCTGATGCCGAAGAAGGCGAAGATGCCGTCGGTCTGGACGAGCGCCATCGCGTAGCCGATGAAACCGAGGATCGAGCCGACCGACAGGTCGATGTTGCGCGAGACGATGATGAGCACCATCCCGGTCGCCATGATCGCGATCGAGGTGCTCTGCACGGAGAGGTTCCACAGGTTGCGGGCGGTCAAGAACGCGCCGCCCGACAGGATGTGGAACGCGATCCAGATCGCGGCGAGTGACACGATCAGGCCGACGAGCCGCGTGTCGACCTCGGTGGACTGCAGCGCCGTGCGCCACGACGACCGGGCCGGTGGCGGTGTCCCGCCTGTTACCGCTGAGGCGTCCGGTACCTCCACCGTGGTCATGGAGACTCCCCCTGGTCTGTGACGTCAAACATGCACGTGCCCCCCGCCCGAGACTTCCGGACGGGGGGCACGAAGTGCAAGCACTACTGGGTCAGGTTCAGCCGCAAGCTGCGACGGACCCGGCGGGAACGTCCTTGCAGACGTTGTCCTTCGTGGTCCAGCCGGCGTCGATCACGACGTCGAGGTTGTCCTGCGTGATCGGCTGCGGCTTCAGGAGGATCGACGACACGTCGATGCCACCCGGAGTCGTGAACGCCGCCGTGCCCTGGACGCTCGCGGCGTCGGGGTTCGCGCACAGCGCGACGGCTGCATCGCCGGCTGCCTTGCCGAGCTCGCGGGCGTCCTTCCACACGGAGACGCTCTGGGTGCCGAGAGCGACGCGGTTGAGCGCGGCTTGGTCGCCGTCCTGACCGGACACCGGAACCTTCCCGGCGAGGCTCTGTGCCTCGAGCGCCGAGACCACGCCGCCCGCCATGCCGTCGTTCTCTGCGAGAACGGCCTGGACGTCGTTGTTGTTGGCCGTCAGGAACTGCTCCATCTCGGTCTGGGCCTTCGCCGGATCCCAGTTGTCGGTGTAGGTCTCGCCGACGATCTTGATGTCGCCAGAGGAGACTGCATCACCGATGACCTTGTCCATGCCGCTGCGCAGGAAGTCGGCGTTCGCGTCGGCCTTGTTGCCCTTGATGATCACGTAGTTGCCTGTCGGCACGAGGCCGAAGATCGTCTCTGCCTGCAGGCGACCGACCTCGACGTTGTCGAACGTGATGTAGAGCGCCTTCTCGTCCTCGATGAGGCGGTCATACGCGATGACCGGCACACCGTTCGAGATCGCAGTCTCGACCGAGGGCTTGATGGCGGTGCCGTCCTGGGCGAGGACGATAAGCACGTTCGCGCCCTGCGAGATGAGGTTCTCGACGTTGCTGGCCTGCGTCTCTGCCGACGACTTCGCGTCGTTCGAGATGTAGCTGCCGCCGCCGGCCTCGACCGCTTCCTTGATCGCGGGCTCGTCGAACTTCGCCCAGCGCTCTTCCTGGTAGTTGTTCCACGAGACCCCGACGACGCAGTCGCCGCCGGCGCCCGCCGCTGCAGAGGTGCCAGCGCCACCGCCGCCCGCTGTCGTTGCCGTGGCGTTGTCGCCGCTGTCGTCACCGCACGCTGCGAGAACCAGCGCAAGGCTGCAGCCCGCGACCGCAGCAAACCGTCCCAATCGCATCAGTGTGCTCCCCCTCGAGTTCGTTGAAATGCAGGCACCGCACCACGGCGCCCAACGTCTCGGGACTATAACGCTCCCCCTTGACGCGGCACCGAACTGAAGTCGCGCGGTTGGGTTACGAGAACGCTGTGCTGCAATACCGCCTGTGGTCGGGCCGCGTACGCGATGCGCACAGCTTCTTGGCGCTGTGACAGCAGCGGCAGTCCTGCTCACTGCGTGTGGGGGCGGTGGCTCGTCGAGTGCTCCGGCGCCACACTTCGTCGACGACACATCTGCTTCCGGGATCAACCATCGCTACGACGGCGAGTTCGAGTACTTCGTGGGTGGCGGAGTCGCCGCGTTCGACTGCGATGACGACGGGCGTGACGAGCTGTTCCTCGCGGGCGGCAGCGAACCCGCGGCGCTGTTCCACAACGACAGCCCCATCGGCGGAGCCCTCCGCTTCTCGCCGATCACCTCCCCTGTCACCGATCTGACAGCGGTCACCGGCGCGTATCCCATCGACATCGACAGCGACGGGCACCTCGATCTCGTGGTCCTCCGGCGCGGAGGCGACGCGGTGCTGCGCGGCCTCGGTGACTGCCGGTTCGAGGACGCGAACGACGCGCTCGGACTCGACCTCCCGCCTGGGTGGACCACCGCGTTCAGCGCGACGTGGGAGGGCACGAACGCGTTGCCGACTCTCGCGTTCGGTCGCTACCTCGTGCCGGGCGGGGACGAATGCGACAAGAGCTGGTTCGTGCGGCCGGACTCATCCGGCTCTCGCTACGCGGCGCCGATCCCGCTCACTCCGGGCTACTGCACGCTGTCGATGCTCTTCAGCGACTGGAGCCACTCCGGTCGCACCGACCTGCGGGTGTCGAACGACCGCCACTACTACCTCGACGGTGAGGAGCAGCTCTGGCGCGTCCAGCCCGGTGCGCCGCCCGTCGCCTACACCGAGGCTGATGGGTGGCAGCCCATGCAGATCTGGGGGATGGGCATCGCGAGCCGGGACATCACCGGCGACGGTCTGCCCGAGGTGTTCCTCACCAGCCAGGCGGACAACAAGCTGCAGACGCTCGCTGAAGGCCCGTCTCGTCCCGACTACCGCGACATCGCCCTCGACCGTGGCGTCACCGCGCAGCGGCCCTACGCGGGCGGCGATGTGCTGCCGTCGACGGCATGGCACCCGGAGTTCGCCGACGTGAACAATGACGGAATCGACGACCTGCTCGTCACCAAGGGAAACGTGGACGCGCAGATCGACCAGGCGAGCAAGGACCCGAGCAACCTGTTCATCGGGCGAGCGGACGGCTCCTTCGTCGAAGGTGCCGAGGATGCGGGGATCGTCGACTTCGAACGGGCACGTGGCGCCGCAGTCGTCGACCTCAACCTCGATGGCTTGCTCGATCTCGTCGTGGTCCATCGCCGCGCGAACGTGATCCTGTGGCGCAACGTCGGTCGCGGCGACGCCGCGCACCCCGAGGCGATGGACCACTTCATCGACGTGCGATTGCAGCAACCGGCCCCGAACGTCGACGCCATCGGCGCCTGGCTCGAGGTGAAGGCCGGTGACCGTACGAGCGAACGCGAGGTCACCATCGGCGGCGGTCACGTGAGCGGCGAGCTCGGCTGGCTGCACACGGGCATCGGGTCCGCGAGCGAGGCCCAGGTGCGCGTGCACTGGCCCGATGGAAGCGTCAGCCCGTCGATGACCATGAACGCCGATTCGTGTGCGACGATCACGCGCGGCGAATCCTCACCGACGCCCTGGACACCGGAGGGCTGACGACATGGTCGCGACACGCACCGCGCGCCTGGACGACATCGCGCTGCCCGACATCGGGATGCCCGATGCCGAGCCGCTCTTGCCGCCGGGCCTCTACGCCGACCGACTGCAATGGCTCCGCCTGGCGATGGACGAGCGTGGCTACGACCGCGTCGTCGTGTGGGCGGACCGTGAGCACAGTGCGAACCTCGCGTACCTGAGCGGGTTCGACCCACGATTCGAGGAGGCGCTGCTCATCCTGGGTCCGTCCGGCGATCCTGCGGTGCTCGTCGGGAACGAGTGCGCGGGCATGGCCGCGGCCGCACCGCTGCCGATGCGGCCCGTGATGTTCCAGGACATGAGCCTGCCGGGTCAGCCCCGCGATGTCTCGGCCTCCCTGCCTTCGATCCTTCGCGACGAAGGGATCCAGGCCAGCAGCCGGGTCGGCGTCATCGGATGGAAGACCTACGACACGCGGAGCACGATCGAGGTGCCTGCGTTCGTCGTCGATGAGCTGCGACGTGCGGTCGGCGCCAACGGTGTCGTCGAGAACTCGACCGACATCTTGATCGACCCGGCCAATGGGCTGAAGGTGCGCAACGAGGTCGAGCAGATCGCGGCATTCGAGTGGGCCGCGTGTCAGACGTCTGACGGCGTGCGCCGCGTGATCACGGGGCTGAAGCCCGGCATGACCGAGCGCGAGTGCGCGCGCTTGCTCGCGTGGAACGGCTCACCCTTGTCGTGCCATCTGATGCTGACCGCCGGTGAGCGAGCGAAGCTCGGCCTGCTCAGCCCCGGAGACCGCCCGATCGAGCGCGGCGATCCGTTCACGATCGCGTTCGGCATCTGGGGCGCGCTCAACTGCCGGGCCGGCTTCGTCGTTGAGGACGCGACCGAGCTCGACGGAGACACGCAGGACTACATCGAGCGGCTCGTCGCGCCCTACTTCGAAGCCGTCGTCGACTGGTACGAGGCATTGCACGTCGGGCAGGTCGGTGGCGAGCTGCAGCGCGTCGTCGACGAGCACATCGGTGATCCCTTCTTCGGCGTTCGTCTGAACCCCGGCCACCAGCTCCACCTCGACGAGTGGGTCAACTCGCCGGTGTACGCGGGTTCTCGCATCGAGCTCCGCTCCGGCACCGCGTTGCAGTGCGACATCATCCCGGCGACGGGCACCGCGTACTTCACGACCAACATCGAGGACGGCGTAGTCCTCGCCGACGAGACGCTGCGCGCCGAGCTCGCCTCCGCGCATCCGGGCGCGTGGCAACGCATCCAGGCTCGTCGCGGGTTCATGACCGACGCGTTGGGCATCGACCTGCATCCCGACGTCTTGCCCTTGTCGAACCTTGCCGGGCACTTGGCGCCGTTCTTGCTCCGTCCCGATCGTGCAATGACAATGGCCGCCTGAGCGTCGTCAGGACGCGCTGGCGGTGATCGGCAGCGCGGCGACGTTGAGCCACCTCCCACCGGTGGCGCGGCGCATCACGAAGGTCTTCGCGAACGGCGACTCGGCGCGGTCAGTCAGTGTCCCGGAGTCGTCGTAGGTCTCCGCGGTCACGGTGCCGCGCGACTCGAGGCCGAGGCTGATTCCCTCCTGCTTGCCGAACGGCGGGAGGAGCACGACCTTGACGTCGTCGATGCGGTATCGCTCGACGACGCGCGTGCCGTTCGCTTCATCGTCCTCGAGCCGCGCGCTCATCTCGTCGAGCCGGTCGCCGTGGTCGACGGCTTCGAGGATCGAGATGTCGTTGCGACGCACCGCCTGCGATTCGAGCAGGAGGTTCTCGGCGAGCATCAACACGATCTCTCGCGCTCCCGCTCCGGTGATCTCGTGGTTCCAGTCGACGACGTCCTGGCCGACGGTGATCGAGGGGAAGGTGGCGGGGTCGACGTCGTGCGGCACGCGGCCGAGCACCTCTGCTGCGGCGGGATCGACGGTGCCGCGAGCGGGGGCGCCGGCGGCGACGATCGCGGTGCTGAGCAGCGCCGCCAACACAGCGAAGACTGCCGCCCGCAGCACCATCCCGCGGCCGATGGCGAGCTTCTCGAGCTCCAGCCGGTCGAGGATCGGACGTGCCGCGCAGACGAGGGCGAGACCGCCGAGGAGCGCGACCTTCGTGCCGAACTCGGTCGTCTGTGGTGCCATGAGGAGCGTGCTCGTCACTGCAACCAGGAAGAAGAAGGCGACGCGACCGCCTCGGCTGCTGGGCACCGTCTTCGGATCGGTGATCATGAAGAAGAGGAAGATCAGCACCTCGGGCGAGAACATGATCACGCGCCAGTAGTCGAAGCCGCTCACCGGCGCGAACGCCCATCGCGCCACCATGGAATGGCCCGACGCGGCGAGGATCCCGAGACCGGCGGCAAGCGTGAGCCAGAACGTGACCGCCGCGGCGAGGAGCCCGAGGCGCGCGGTGATGAGGAGCCCGCCGATCAGGATGACCGCGTACGCCACGATCATCCCGGTGCCGAGGGGTGCCCACCAGAAGTCGAGCGGCTCGAGGCGGGTGCTGCCGAACACGATGAACACGACGACGAGCCCGACGTTCGACGGGTTGAACACGTGCGAGCCCTTGTACCGGATGAGGTACTTCGTCGACAACGAGAACGCGCCGACGGCCGCGAACACCCACCACGCGTGGAAGCTCCAGTGGTCGCCGACAGGCGTGCTCGGCACCCGCAAGATCAGCGCGACGCCGCTGCCGGTG
Organism: uncultured Acidimicrobiales bacterium; assembly: GCA_963802505.1. Classification (GTDB taxonomy): domain Bacteria; phylum Actinomycetota; class Acidimicrobiia; order Acidimicrobiales; family DATKAS01; genus DATKAS01. Next base: position 1,494,877 of record CAWDJB010000002.1, read on the forward strand.
AGCATCGCGCTCGCGGGCCACACGAACGCGCGCTGACGTCGGAAGGTGATCGCGACCTCCATGAGCGCGCACGTGAGGATGGAGGCCAGGATCTGGGGCACCGTCACGTGGAACCGCAGCTCGGTCTGCCCGAGCACGTGGATGGTGATGATGATCGCGGCGACATGCAAGCGCGGGTCGCTCAGCTTCGGCAACACCACCGGATAGGTGGGCCGCTCGACATCGAGCGTCTCCGGCGCGGTCGTCACCTCCCAATGATGATCGAGCGCTGCCGGATCTTCAGCGTCGGCTCGTCAGGTCCTTGATCCCCATGGTCTCGATGGCCTGAGCCGAGCGCTCGAGGCGTTCGGCGGGCATCGCCGCACCCGTGCCATCGGCCAGCCGAGTCATCATCTCGAAGTTGGCCGCGACGGCGGCGGCATCGACCATGAACGCCTCGTCGGTCTCGGCGACGAGCAGCGCGCGGGCCTCGGCGAGCTCGGCGTCGTCGCTCCCGCCGCAGGCGCTGGCGAAGCGAACCAGCGCGTCGCCGTGTTCGAGGCCGACGCCGGGCGCGCCGTCAGCGACAGCGGCGAGATCGAGGGTCTGTCCGGTTGCGGCGCTGCTCCAACTGAGCATGCTGGCGTGGGCAGTCACTCAATAGAAGCAGTCACGCAGCTTGGTGAGGCGGGCCGCCACGAGCTCCATCTGGGCGCGTGACAGGCCTCCCGGCCGGCGTCTCCAATCCGGATCCACCATCTCGTCCGCCGGCATGTACTGCGCCGCCGCCATCCGCCACGTGTTGCGCTGCTCGGCCGGGACCGAGGTGTACGCCTGCACCACCGCCGCGACCTCGTCCGCCGGCTCGACGACGGGCACCCAGTTGTAGCGGGCGGTGGCCAGACGTTCAGGGCGCTGCCGTGTCGGTTGACCGCCGCGCGTTCGCGGCAACGGCGGCACAGGCTCACCGATGTTGCGGCAGAAGTGGGCAACCGCGGCGACAGTCGAGGAGATCGCGCAGAGCTCGACGTACGGAAGCTCGCCGAGCTCATCGGTTGCGGCCCGGTAGACCGACTCGGTCATCGTGCCGGCGTGACGCGTGATGCGGAACATCACGTCGTGCGCGACCACCGGCGCGATGAGGTTGCTCGGAAGCCGGCCGGCCGAGGAGACGGGGATCCACGGGGGCGGGGGCTCGGGGTCGGCGATCGCGAGCAGCGCGGTGCGGGCGAGGTCGACGCGCTCGGCCCCCGACCACCAGGTGCCCGGGGCCGCGATGTGCTCCCACGCGAGCCGATGCGCGTCGGCGAGGTCGGCACGCACGGGCATTTGCGCGAGGTTAACGGCCCGAGTTCAGTGCGACTGCCTCGCGGACGAGGGCTTTGAACGCGGAGACGTTGAGCTTGTCGCCTTCGAACCAGTCGATGGCGCGCCTCGTGTTGCCTTCGAGGCTGGAGTTGAAGAGCTTCTTCGGATCCTTCAGCTGCGCGCCCTTGGCGAAGGTCACCTTGACCTTGTCCTTGTAGGTCTCGCCGGTGCAGATGATCGAGCCGTGGTACCAGGTCGGGACGCCCCGCCATTTCCACTCTTCGACCACGTCGGCGTCGACGTCTTTGATCGCGGCGCGGACCTTGGCGAGCATCTCGCCGCGCCAGTCGCCCAGCTCCTTGATGCGCCCGTCGATCAGCTGAGACGGGGTCTTCTCGGTGCTCTTCGGCATGGGTTCGATCGTAGGCATCACGAGGTCAGCCCAGAACGCGGTTGCGCCGGCGCCCGTATGGGCATCGTTGCGCATGAGCGCAGTCCGAGGATCCAGTCCTCTCAGCAGTGCGGTCCGCGAAGTGGACCGGGTGACGTCGAAGCCGATGACGGCGGTGGTGGTCACCGTGCTCGTCGTCGTGTTTGCCGTTGCACTCGCGATCGCAGGCTTCCCCGAGACGTGGGAGACCGCGTTCGCCGCTGCTTGCGCGGCCGTCACCACGATCATGGTGTTCACGATCCAGCACACCCAGAGCCGTGAGCAGGCCGCCACCCAGCTCAAGCTCGACGAGCTGATCCGCGCTCTGCCCGAAGCGGACGATCACCTCGTCCACGTCGAGGCCGGAGCGGACGAGGAGCTCGCCAACCTGGAACAGCGCCACCTCGAGCACCATCGGTCGGTGCGCTCCGACGACCACTCAGCGGACGAAGTCCCCGTGAACGACAACTGAGCGACCGCAGCACGGTCGGCCTCCGGTCACGTGTTGTCGCTCCTAGCTCAGGCGAGCACGCGGAACCGCTCCGTGCTGGACTTCGACCCGTGACGCGCCGTACGGGCACGTTCTGCTTCACGGACATCGTGGGATCGACGCGCCGGTGGGAGCGGGACCGCCCCGGCATGGAGCTGATGGCGGCGTATCGCATGCGGCCACCTCGCTCGGTGACGGAACCGGCGCGCCGTAGTCCGGAAGGCCGGACTTGAACCCGTTGCCTCCGCGTTCAGCTCGAGCATGAGTCGCTCTCGTCATGGCTACACGAACGTCACCCGTGCCCTCCCCGAGGGGACGGTCGAGAAGCGGTATCAGGGGTTGGGTTGCTCGGAGCGAGCCGATCGCGAGTACGCGTGTTTGGTCAGCTTGGCTCGTCGCCTTCCGGTGCCAGAAGTCGTGGACCGAGACCGTGACGTACCGATGCTGATCCTCCGGAAAGCATCGGGAACGCACGGCCAGGAGATGATCGACGCGGGTCGAGCACCACAGGTTCTTCGCTTGCTAGGAGCATTGCTTGTCAGCCTCCAGGAGGTCTCCCCCTCTGCTGTGCCCGGCCTCGAGGGAATCGGGCCGGTGCTCGTCCACGGGGACTTCGGGCCGCAGAACGTGCTGATCGAACACGACAGGATCAACGTGCTCATGGACTGGGAGTTCGCTCACATCGGAGAGGCGGTCGAGGACCTCGCATGGGCGGAGTGGATCGTTCGCGCGCACCACCGCGATGCGATCGACGCGCTGCCCGAGCTGCTCGATGCCTCATGCCTTGGCATCGAGTGGTCCGCGCGCCATCGGGCGATGGTTTCCAGGTGTGAGGAGCTGCTGCGGATCGCGGAGGCGGCGCGATCCGCTGAGTTGGTCGACGTCTGGCGCCGTCGGCTTCGCGCCACCGAACGCTGGAACGAGTGACCGATTTGGTCCAGACGAAGGGCTCGTACCCTTACGAGATGCGGCCCCTTCGGTATTCCATCAACGTCACAATTGGACGGGTGCTGCCATCGTGCAATCCCCGCGGACGAAGACTTGCACCGTCACGCGGCCGAGAACCTCGCCCAGGCCGATGCCCTTCTCTTTGGCCGCGTGACGTACGAGATGATGGAATCAGCGTGGCGGCCGCCGGCGACGCCGGGAGCGAGACCTGATTGGATGGAGCCGTTCGCCCAGACGATCAACGCGGCGAACAAGTACGTCGTGTCGACCACGCTGGAGCAGGTCGATTGGAACGCGGAGCTCCTGCGCGGGGATCTGGGCGAGGCCCTTCGGCAGCTCAAGCGAGAGCCGGGCAACGGACTGTTCGTGGGAGGTGTGACGCTTCCACGGCGTTGACGGAGCTTGGATTGATCGATGACTCCGAGTTCGTGGAGCATCCCAGGCTCGCGGGCCACGGGCCGACGCTGTTCGCTGGGCTGTCGCAGCATGTCGACTTGAAGCTCGTGAGCCGACTGGAGTTCGGCTCGGGGGCAGTGGCGATACGGTACGAGCCGAGAAAGTAGCCATCGGGCTTGCGAGCCGGAGCCACCGCGTCATGGAGCCGTGAAGCGCGCCGAGGCGGAGGGCGGTCAAGTCGCCGATGGCGCGATGTCGGGGGCCCGCTGTTCGCGGTGGCGCGGCAGCGCGTCGTTCTCAAACCGCGAATAGACCTCGAGCTGCCCCTCGACGTGGACGACAATGTCTGGCCACGCGCGCTTCACCACTGCGACCTCGAGAGTCAAGTCGTTCATGTCCCGGTCACCGCCAGTGTCGTCGAAGCCCACGGTACTCAGCGTCCCGTTTTGGTAGATGTCATACGAATGCCCTACGAGGGCATCGGGTTGCCACTCGCCGCCGGCTGGGTTCCTGTGTTGGCCGAAGAACCAGTACAGGCGGATGCCGGTCTGCATGGGATAGCGGAACCATTCGGACGGCGACGGTCTGAAGTCGCCGCCCAGGACGAAGTCGGGGGGGAAGTTCTGAAGGATGGGCGGGGGGATGGAGGCATCGGTCGTCATGAGGACGAGAGCGCGTTGGAAGAAAGCGGCCTCCCCGCAGACCACGCGGAAGTACACCTGCTGCCGCAGCTGCGGCACGTCGATCGAAGGCTGGAACTCGACGTGAACGTTGTAGGGCTCGGTCTGAAGGTTGTGCTTGCGCCTGACGAAACAGCCGAGATCAGGTGTCGATGGGTTCGGGAAAGGAAACAGAAGGGGCTCCGGCACGACTGCACCTCTTTCCGCCTCGAGAAAATGTCGAGTTGGCAAGAGGGAACGATACGCCGCCGCTCGTTCGAGTCGAACGCGATGCGCTTGATGCGCTGTCGTCGTCAGCGCGCGTGTGTCGCGTCGTCCGGTCCTCCGAGGCCTGCGACGGCGCGTTCGATCGAGGTGGCGAGGAACTGCAGCTCCGGGATCGCGCCGGTGTCGGCGACGATTCCGAAGGAGGTCACCCCGCCGAGGCTGAGCACGCCGAACAGCGCGCCGACGCCATCGGAGCGGGGCAGGATCGGGCACGTGCCGAGGTGTGATCGCCCGGCGAGGAACAGCGCTTGGCGAGGTCCGCGCATGTAGGAGACGATCGCGTGGACGTACTGCTGGGCACCGAACCAGCGGGCGATCGCCTGGTTCATCGCAGTCGGCATGCGCGGCCCGGCTGAGATGAACTCGGTCACCGCGCTGACCGCCTCTGCTTGGTGGCTCTCGCGCAGTGCCTCGAGACGGCTGGCGATCTCGGCGAGCCGAGCCACGGCCGACATCTCGCCGACTGGGAGGTCGATGACGTTGAAGGTGCTGTGGTTTCCGAGCGACTGCGAACGACGGCGGAAGGCGACGGTGCGCGGCACGAACACGCGCAGCCGATCGAACCGCTCGCCTCGCGCCTTCATGAGGCGCGACGTCGCCTCCGCGATCAGCGTGAGCACGATCACCTCGAGAGTGACCCGGTGGCGGCGGCGGATCGCCCGCAGTTCGCCGTCGGCGACCTGGGCGCTGACGTATCGGCGCGACCCGGGCTGGGTCGGGCCGAACGGGTTGGGCGGCATCCCCCCGAGCCGCACGAAGCTGCGCACCCCGCTGATCAGCTCGTCGTACGGGATCGAGATCGGCGAACGCAGCGCACCGGGCAGGGATCGAAGGGCCGCCGAACGGAACGCCTCGGCGGCCCGCAGCGCGAGCGCCTCGGCGACCAGCTCGGCGCGGTCCGGGAGCGGCGCCGGCGCCCACGGCTCGGGCGGCGCACTCGCCGCCAACCTTTCGTTCGAGAGCAGCAGCTTGGCGATCTCGACGCCGCTCATCCCGTCGATCAAGGCGTGATGCCAGCGCAAAATCAGTGCGCTGTCGCCGTCGGCGGTGCGCGGCACCACCGCGACGTCCCAGAGCGGCTCGCTGCGTCCGAGCGGCGCGGCCACCCGCCGGCCGGCGTGGGCGAGGAGCTCGATGCGCGACGGCACATCGGCGAACGGTAGGTCTCGGACGCGCTGGGCGAGGTCGAACACCGGATCGTCGGCCCACACAGGGTCAGCGGCCTCGAGTGGGACCTCGACGATCCGCTGACGCAAACGCGGCAGAAGGTGCAGGCGTGAGGCGAAGACGTCGATCACGTCGGCGAGGAGCGTGTCGGGCGAGAGTCCCTCGACCGCGACCAGCGCACCGACGTTCATCGTCGTGCCCGGCGCCTCCTGGTCGAGGAAGAACCTGTCTTGTGGTCGCAGCCGCTCGTGGACCCCCGGCGCCTCATCGGTCATGGTCGACTCGTTGATCGTCGAGCAGGCCGAGCCGCCCGAGGGTGTCGATCTCCGCCGCACGGCCACCGTCGCGCCAGGCGACGAGCGCCGCGCCGTCGCCGGGCGGTGCCTGAAGGCGAAAGGCGTCGGCGAGCTCGCGCAGGCGGGCGACCCGGCTCGATCCATCGAGCAGCAGCTCGATCACGCGGTGCATCCACAGCGCGTCGTCGATCGACGATCGGATCTCCAGCGCGCCGCTCTCGATCACCTGGTCGACCTCGACGAGACCGTCGATCAGCGCCAGCACGACGTCGCTGGTCGTCGCCCCTGTCCCATCCGGGAGCGAGTTGGGATCGTCGGTGCGCACGGTCACCCGTCCGTCGCCGCCCGCCTCGACGATCACCGTGTCGTCGTCAAGCGTGATCCGGGCGCAGCGGCCGGCGATCACCTCCCGCAGCCTCGTGCCGGCGCCGGCCGGATCGACGTCGAGCGCGTCTACCAGGGCCGGCAGCCAGTACGTCAGCCCGACGACTGCGCGCTCAGTCGACATACTCGAACACCCCTTGGCCGTCGAAGCCGAACGGCCGGCCGTCGCTCGTCCCTTCCGCACGGAACCGACCGAACAGCTCGTGGACGAACGAGTAGCCGGGCTCAGCGGGCTCAGCGACGATCACCTGGATAGCGTCGTCCGCGTCGAACCGGGCGTGAAACCGGTCGAACCCGTCGTCGACGCGGAGCTCGACGCGGGACGGCAGGCGCGGCTTTGTCCGCCCGCCGTGCAACGCCGCCATCGCCCCGGGGATCCGCCTGTCGCAACCGGTGCGCCACCGTTCCATGTCGAGTGCGACCGAGGCGGCGCCATACGAGCGAGTTCCCCAGCGTCCGTTCGAGGGCAGGGCGAGCACGGCGCGCGCCGCGCCGCGGCGATGGGAACGATCGGTCGGCCTGCTGATCACGAGTGCCCCCTCGCTGCTCGGCCACGCTGCCCACGCCCACCCGAGGTCCTCGCCCCATCGCCAGCGACCCCAGTTGTGGTCGTGATAGGCGAGCGCGTCGTCGAGGCCCATCGTTCCGCTCGTGTCGGTCAGGCGGCCAGAGACTGAGAGCAGCGGCACCGCCCGCCAACCGATCCAGCCGCTGCCGAAGGGGAACGGCGCTGTCTCGATCGCCTCGACCACCGGCGTGGCGGCGACCACGAGGGTTACCTGCGAGCGGCGGTCGGTGTAGACCACGTCGAGGCCGCCCGTCACCGGATCGAGCCGCATCGAGAGCTGTTCGGCGACTGAGATCGACCGGTCGGTGGTCGAGACCTCCACGCCGCCGACCACCCGGTGCGTCGCCGTCCACTCGCCGCCCGTACGGATCAGCGCGGTCGCGCTGGCGACGCCGGACCAATCGTCGGACCGGCCGTGGAGCGATGCGTTGAGCACCACGGCGACGTCCGAGCGGGGGTCGAACAGATTGAGGTGGAGCCAGTCCTTGGCGATCGCGGACAGTGACTCACCGGGCGCGGGGGGGCGGAGACGATCGGCGAAGATCACCGAAGCAGCCGCCCCGGACCGGGCGCGTCGTCCCGGGCGACAGTGAGGCCGGCGGCGTCCCCCGGAGGGTCCTCGCAGAGCGCGTCGAGGGCGGCGGCGACCTCGGTGGTGTAGGTCCACAACCCGAGGAGGAAGTCGACCGGGTCGAACGGCGCCGCCGAAGCGGACGGGACGAGCAGCCCGACGCCGAGCCCGCCGAGCGCGGCGGACGCTGCCGCATCGACGTGCTGGGCTGTGTCGGGGGCGAGGAGCAACGCGAGGTCGTTGAAGAATTCTTCCAGCATCGGCGTCGGCGGGCTCATCGACGCGAGCGCGCCGAGACCGAAGCGGGAGAAGAGCAGATCGAGGTTGTCGCGGACACGCCCACGTTCGAGCACGGAACGGCGGCGCTCGCCGACGATCGTCGTGCTCGCCTCCCGTCCGAGTGCGGCCAGCCCGGCGATCATCGAGGCGAGCGCCTGCGCCCCGCTGATGATGCCGAGCGTCGAGGCCCGGGTGAGCACGCTGATCAGTTGCGTGCTCGTGCAGCGGCCGAGGTCGGCCGGGTCGTCGACGAACTCGGCGTCAGCCGCACTCACGGGGGGCTCCCATCGCCGACGACGACTCGCAACGGGATCGACCCACTGGAGCCGAGGAAGACCAGCGAGCCGGCGTATGTGCCGGCCGGGACCGCAGGGTCGAGGATGAGCTCGATCCTGATCCCGGTCGTCGCTCCCGGCGGCAGCAGCCGATTTGATACCTCGATGCGGTGCGCCGGCGACCATTCAGTGCCTTCGGCCGAGAGCAGCCGCCGAAGCGCCGGGCTGACAATCACCAGCGACGACTGCACGTTGCGGATCGTGAGGGTGACGGACGCGCTCGTGCCGGCGACGACGTGCCAGGTGGGCGGATCCGGGCGCACCGTCAACGTGCCGCGCGGAGTCAGCGGACCGACCACGACAAGCGAGTGACGAACGGTCGCGAGCAGGTCTTCGCCGACCTGCCGGAGCACGACGTTCGTGCGTCGTCCCGACTGGGGCGCGCTCGAGGTGAGGAGCGGCCCCTCGACGGTGTGCACCCGGATCGGCATCTGCAGCGTCCCCGCTACTTGGCCCGCTCGACAACGTACGAAAGCATCTCGCGCAGGAAGTGGCGGTGCTCGTTGTCCTCGTAGAACTCGAGCCCGGCGCGATCCGCGGCCAACGCCCGCTCGACGAACTGATCGGCAAGGCCCCGCCCGTAGGCCAACGATCCCTGATCGGACATCGCCTCGAGCAACCAGGCGACGTCCTCGGCGCGCTTCTCCTTGCGCGGCAGACGGAGGGTCTCGAGGGCTCGGTCGCGCCACTTGCGAGCGGCCGAGCGGAGGAAGTGGAGCAGCATGATCGTCCGCTTTCCCTCCCACAGGTCGCCGGCGATCTCCTTGCCGTACAGCGCCTCGTCGGCCTCGAGGTTGAGCAGGTCGTCGCAGATCTGGAAGGCGATCCCGGCGAGGTGGCCGAGCTCGATCAGCGGCACCAGCTCGCGCTCCATCGGAAAGCGGACGCCCGGCGGAGAGCCACAGATGACACCGATCCGAAGCGGCGCGATCACGGTGTACCAACAGGTCTTCTTGTATGCCATCCGGACGTAGTCCTGGTCGTCGAGATCGAAGGTCCCCTGGCGGATCCAGTCGAGTTCGATCGCCTGCCCCTCGACCGACTCGCGCGCCATCCGCTCGACCTCGCGCAATACGAGCAGCGCGCGGCGCAACCCGATCACCTCAGCGTTGCGCAGCAACAGCTGCATCGCCAGCACGTTCGTCGCGTCGCCGACATTGACCGCTACCGCCGTGCCATGGGATCGGAGCATCGTCACCTCGCCGCGGCGGAAGTCGGAGTCGTCCTCGACGTCGTCGTGGACGAGGAACGCGTTGTGGTAAAGCTCGAGTGCGGTGGCACTCAGCCGGGCCTGGTCGGTGTACCCCCCCGCGGCGCGCGCCGAAGCGATCAGGATCGCCGGTCGGAGGCTCTTGCCTTCGCGGAACGGATAGTCGGCGAGCAAGTCGTAGAGAGGTCCGTAGCCGGTCGGACGATTGCTCTCGAATAGATCGACGAGTTCGTCCAGGACAATCTCGCGTGACTCTCGTAACAGACGATCGACGAGCGACCGATCGTACGCCATGAGGTCTCCTTGAGATCCGGACAGCCATGACGGCAGAAAGGCTCTCGAACGGTGGTCAATCGCTGGCGCTGGCTACTCTTCGTGACGTAATTTAGCTGCCGGGGAATCATCGATGCTGAGGTTCCCTGGAGGTCGTCGATGGGCAAGGTTCCGGACAGCTTCGACGTGGACGTCGATGTCGACCTCAGCGGCGAGCTGACGACTACATCGGACATGACCGCGGAGGTCACGTCCGACTCGAAGATGGCGCTCGACTCGTCGATGTCGATGGACACGACGATGCGCTTCCCGGACGTCATCCGAACGGCGATGGACACCGTCGCCAAGCTCGCCATCACCGAGCCGATCCGGACCGAGATGCAGATGGACGTCAAGCCGGTCGTCCTCGATCTCTGCCTCAACGTCGGCTTGAACAAGCTGCCGCGAACATCCATCAAGCGGCCGTACCACCACTGCCTGAGCGTCTCCGTGCTCGGCACCGAGCTCGCCTCGATCTCGCTGAACGGCCGGCGCGATCTGCTCGTCGACGAGCCCGAGCCCCGACCGGCAGTCGCCTGGGGATCGAACGAGCCGCAGCCTCCGAAGCGACCGGCGCTGTCTCGCCCGCCCGCCACGACCGTGACCGCCGACCCGCCACACGGCGGCACGGGTCTGCGGATCGTCGTCGACGACTGACCAGCCCAAGGGACTGGACCGCGGAAGGGAGCTCGCATGCAGAACAGGTTGGCGAGCTACGACTTGTCGGTCGCCGAACCGCTGGCGGCACCGCCGAGCCCAGCGGTGCGCAAGCGGCGCTGCCGCGCATCGATGGTGCTGGCCAACCCGGGACCGGAGAAGGTCGTCATTCGCACCGCCGAGGTGCGCGACCTCGACGGCATGCGAACGGACGCCGGGGGGACGTTCCAGGTGCGTCTCGCCGGCATCGTCCAGCCGAACACCGCGGCGCGTCTGCCGATCACGTTCGAGGTGCCGCGGACGGCGCCTCCCGGCCGCTACCGGTTCGAGGTCGCAGTCGGCAACCTGACGGAGGCGATGGCGCTGGACGTGTTGCCGCGGCCCGGGGTGCGGCTGTCGCCGGCGTTCCTGATCGTGACCGCGCCGGGGACGTCGACTCAACTCCTCACAGTCGAGAACTCCGGCAACGTCGAGATCTCGGTCGCCGGCACGATCGCCGTTCCGCTCGACGACGAGTTGATCGTCTGCCGCTCGCTGCGCGGCGCGCTGACCCTGTTCGACGAGACCGACGAGTCAGACATCACGGCCGATCGGCTTGTCGCCCGCGCCGCACACACTGCCCACGACGCGCTTGCCGGTGCCGTGCTCGGCATGCGTTTCACCAGCGATCTCGACCCGATCCCGCCCGGCGCGACCGCGCACGTCGAGGTCGAGATCGAGACCCCCAAGTCGCTCGACCCGCGCACCCGCTACACCGGGGGCGTCCCGATCCTGACGGCGACGTTGGGCATCGTCGTCGCCTCGACGAAGGTCGCCGGGGTCCTCGGGGTGACCGATGCGTCCCTCCCGAGTGAGGTCGGTACCGCCAAGGGTCGGCGGACGACGAAGGCGGCGCCGCGCCGGCGCAAGCAGAGCTGAACCTCGAAACGATCAGGTCAAGGAGTCGCACATGCAGACGACCAGAACACGCCCCGCCAATCAGCGGAGATCTGCCTTTGACGACACCGCCAACGCGGTGTCGTCGCTCGCCTCGACGATGGTGTCGGCGGTGGAGGACTTCGTCCAGGACATGACGACCACCGCCCGACGGGAGCGGGATCGGCGGCCGATCGGGCGCGGCCGGACGCGCGGCTGCGAGCGGTGCGGGTACGAACGTTGTCGGTGCAGGCCCGAACCGTGCGGCTGCGGTCGCTCCGACTGCGACGGATGCGACTGCGAGGACTGCATCTCCCCGTCCTGCGACTGCCTTTGCTGCATCGGCGACGTCGACCTCGTCGTCTACACCCGGGTCGGTGAGCAACGGGTGGTGCCGATCGAGGTCCACAACCCGCGCCGCCGCGAGCGCGAGATCGAGATCGAGCTCGGCCCGTTCACGACCCGCGCCGGCAAGCCGGCCGGGGTGGTCGTCACCCTGATCGGCGACGGCAAGGTCACCCTCGCGCCGTGCGCCACGCACGAGTTGATCCTCGTGGTCCGCGTCGGCACGGCGGACGGCAAAGGCGGCGACGATGTGATCGTCCGCGGCGAAGGCGAGCAGGTCGTCGACGTCGACGACTGTCTCGTCGCGGTCGCCGATCTGCGGATCGTCGGCTGCGACATGCGGGCACAACGGATCGCCCTGGCGATCCTCCCTCGGCGGTGCGCAGTCCACGAGATCGAGTGTCAGCACGGGTGCTGCTGAGATGCAGCTCGGTGGCGGCCTCGGCCGGCTAATCGACGATCTCGCCGGCGAGGCCCTGAACAGCCACCTCCGCAACGTCCGTTCCCATGCGCAGCTGCGTCGGCGGATCGCCGACGGGGACCTCTCCGAGCGGGAGGTCAACCAGGCGTACAGCGAGTACGCCCGTTCAACCGCGGGCACCTATCGCAAAGCCGCGGCGGATCTCACGCTCCGCTACTACGAGGAGCTCTCTGAGCTCGGCGCCCGCTACAGCGACGATTTCTTTCGTCAGATCCTCGAGACGGACATTGGCGCCCCACCTCGGGCGCGCCGCAACGGCCACGCGCGGGTGTCCGCCGACGACGAGGAGCAGCGGGTACCAATCGAGCTCCATGGCCGCGCCGGCCACGAGATCGTCTCCGCCTTCGCGATCGAGAACACCGATCCGATCCCGGCGCACGTCCAGTTCGAGTTCGATCTCTGCCGAGCTCCACACGGCCAGACGTTCCATGCCCCGATCACGATCCAGCCGGCCGTGATCGACCTCGAACCCGGCGGCACCGCCGAAGTGTTGTTGCGCGTCGCCCTGATGCCCTCCGTGTTCCTCCCCGGGATGATCTATCGGCAGGCGATCCGCGCCGTCGGCGGAAAGCCGTTGACGCTCGACGTCACGTTCTGGGTCGAGGCCGAGGACGATCCGCTGCAGACCGCTCCTGCAACGGACGTCGAGCGCGGCGCACCGCACGGCGACGCGCCGACGACCGAGCCTTCCGCTCCGCGAGCGGAGAAGCCGGCGACCAAGAGGGCGGTGACGAAGAAGCCGGCGACCAAGAGGGCGGTGACGAAGAAGTCGGCGACCAAGAGGGCGGTGACGAAGAAGTCTGCGACGAAGAAGTCCGCGACCAAGAGGGCGGCGACGAAGGCATCGACCGCGCAGTCGGCGGGTCAAGCCCGGTCGGCGACGCGTCCACGCAGCAGCTGATGGGGACGACGACCGAGAGGGCGCGCGTCTCGATGTCGGTCGGCTCGCGCCACCACTACACGGTCGCGACCGAGTTGCTCGCCGCCGGACCTCGTCGGGTCGCGCTGATGCAACGCAGCAGCACGCTCGTGCTCGGGCCGGAGGCAGGCTGGCCGACGGAGGGGGCGTTCTTCGACGCCGCCTGGGACAGCATCCGAGGCGGCGCCGACTGGCTCCACATCGCGAGCGTCGGCGGGATCTGGCGGCATGTGCGGCGCGCAACGAGCCGGTTTCCCGACGTCGCTCCCGCGATCCGTCGGCTCGTCATCACCGACGACGGCTCGGTCGGACTTCCCGGCACTGGATCGCGGCCGATCCCGATCAAGAACGTCGACGCGCTCCCGCCGCATCCGGATCTCAAGATCGACCGCCAGGTGCGTCTCCTGGTCGCCGACTTCGGCGGCCAGACCGAGGCGGTGATCGTTGAGAACCTCGGCGAGCAACAGCTCACCCTCCGTCTCGGGACAGCAGCGTCGACCGAGCTGTTCGAGCTCGTCCACGACCTGTGGCGGCAGTGCCCATCGCTCTCCCAGTCGGATCTCAGCGGGCTCGTGTCCGACACGGAGTGAGCCGGCGCCATCGAGCCGATGTAGAGAGTGGACTCTCCACTGTCGTCGGCGAGCTGCCGAGACAGCGAGCCGTCGACAGAGACGATCAGGCCTCACCAATCGGGGCCGGCGCGAGTTGCACGGCGTTCGCGCCGGTGGCGACCGCACGCACATCGATCTGTTCGGCCTCGAGCGCGCCGAGCTGCCCACTGCCTGC
>CAWDJB010000003.1:0-1029721 GCA_963802505.1 uncultured Acidimicrobiales bacterium
TAGCTGTCGCGGGATCCGTCGAGGTCGAGCGCCGCTCTGATCGGCTCGTCCCACGGCGGCAGCACCTTCGGACGGAGCGCGTGGAGGATCTTCGCCGCGCCTGTTGCACCGACCGTGACGATCGCAGTGCCGCCGCTCTTCGTCGGTCGCCGACTGGCCTCGCGCTCCTTCACATCGGCATAGGCATCGGCGGTGACCTCGAGCTGCCGCGGCTTCAGCTTCGAGAGCGACGCACCCTGCTTCGGCAGGAGCGGAAGCCACTGCGATCCCCACTCGCCGAGCTCGCGTGCAGCCGTCGGGTGATGAGCGATCGCGAACTGGCGGCAGCCCCACTTGTTGAGCCACACGAGCAGCGCCTTGGCGTGTGCGGGGTCGGCGAGATCGGGTCGGCCACCGGTCGCCGCCTGGAACGCGTCGCTCGCGGTGTCGTCGCCAGCCATCTCGCCGAAGAGGCCGCATCCCCAGGCGAGCTGGTCGAGGTTCATGCCGTGAAGGCGAGCACGAAGTCGTGCTGCTCGTCGGTCTCGATGGCCGCCACGTTGTAGTGCTGGCGCACCCACTGCCTCGCCTCGGCGGCTGGCACTCCCGCGAGCACGGCCATGCAGTCCGAGCACCGTGCCCGTGCGGCCGACGCCACCCCAGCACCCGATCTCGACGCGTTCTCCGTTCGCCGCGCGCTCGTACGCATCCTTGATCTCACGATGCGTCGTCTCGATGTCGTCGGGCACGCCGAGGTCGGGCCAGTCGAGGATGACGTGATCCCACGTGAGCCGCTTCGACGCCCACCGGCGATCGAGGTAGAGACCGAAGTCCGGATCGGGATCGGCGTGCGCGCGCGGCAACCCCGTCGCCTGCACGACCACGCCGTTCGGGAGCTCCACGATCACCGATCGCGATTGTCGCGGGCGCGCTTGACAACCATGGACAGTCGAACTAGTGTTCGTATTCTTCCCCATTGATGCTGGTCAGAGGTCTGGGGGAGTGCGGTGGACATCGTGGCAGCGGCTGGCGAACTGGCCGCCTTCGATCCCGTGGCCGCAGATCGGCGTGGCCTGGAAGACCGTGCGGCGCTGAGCGCGCGGGTCGCGCCTGGCTCGACGGGTTCGATGTCGAGGTCGGTCGGGCGCTCGAGGTGAAGACGGGCTATGGCGCGAAGGTGCTCGCTGACGCGGCGAACGTGTCGCTCGCGAGCGGCGAGCGGGTGATCGAGCGGGGCCGCACGTTGACTGTGCTTCCGGCGATCGAGGCAGCGCTGAAAGCCGGTGACGTGTCGGCTGCACATGTTGACGCGGCGACGCGAGCGTTGCGCCAGGTTCCCGAGGCGCGGCGTGGCGAACTTGCAGCGATCATCGATGGTCTGGTGGGTGACGCACGGTCGTTGCCGCCCAACGAGTTCGAGCGGCGGTTGAGGGTCGAGGTGCGCCGCTTGCAGGGTGACGATATCGCCCGGCAGAAGCGGTCGATTCGGTGGCGGTCATGGGTCGAGCGGATCTCGGGAATGTTCCGCGGCGACTTCGCGTGCGACTCGCTGAACGCAGTCAAGATCGACAAGCGCATCCAAGATGAGGTCGATCGTCTGTTCGCGGAGCGGGTCCCCGACGAGTGTCCTGACGATCCGATCGAGAAGCAGAAGTTCCTCGCCGGGCTCGCGGTGATCTCGTTGCTGCTCGGCAACGGCGGCGGAGTAGGGAAGCCCGAGCTCGTCGTGGTGGTCGACGCGACCCAGCTCGATGCCGACGGCAAACCGACCGTCGACTGGGGACTCCCCGTCGATCTGCCGAGAGGTGCTGGCCGAGGTCGCGGCGCGGGCGAAGGCACACATCGTGGCGGTGTGGCCGCCAGCCGACCTCGACCTCGGGCGCCGCCAGCGGCTCGCCAGCGCCGCGCAGCGGCGGGTGTTACGAGCGCTGTATCCGACGTGTGCGATCCCGGGGTGTGAGGTGCGGTTCAGTCGCACGCGGATGCATCACGTCTGGTGGTGGGAGCACGGCGGCCCGACCGATCTCGACAACTTGCTGCCGATCTGCAGCCGCCACCACCACGCCGTGCACGACCAGGGCTGGCAGCTCAAGCTGCTGGCCGACCGCACCCTCGAAGTGACCCTCCCCGACGGCACGACCATGGAAACCGGCCCACCGACGAGGGGTCCCTGAGATGGGATCGTTCGACCCCAAGAGGCTCAAGTCGCGAGCCTGGCGGCCGACTGGGATCCCTGGGAGAGGGCTCGTCGCGCCCTACGGTTTCGGGAGTCATGATGACTGTGCTCGTGCTCGGTCTCATTGCCGGCGCTGCTGGCTACCTGATCGGCGATTACAAGAGGCGTCCCGTCCTGGGCGCAGTGCTGGGCTTCTTCCTGGGGCTCATCGGGATCGCGGTGATCGCGATCATTCCCGCGCGCAAGACGCTGCGGCGCAAGACGTCGCAGGTCGACATCGATCTCGCCGCCTGACGCGGACAGACCCTCGGGCTACGGTTCCGCTCGGTGGACGAGCCGCGTGTGGGCTTGGCCCTCTCGGGTGGCGGACATCGGGCCGCCGTCTGGGCCGCGGGGGCGGTCTTGGGTCTCGTCGACGCGGGCGCCGCACCCCACGTGGTGTCGATGTCGTCGGTGTCGGGCGGATCGATCGCGAACGGCGTGTTCTTGGCGAGCGGCGACGTGCGCAGCGCGAGTCGCGACGACGTCGAGAGCTGGCTGAAGCCGGGCTTGCGCCAGTGGGCGCACGACGGCCTGTTCTTCGCAGGGCCGTCGACGAACAAGTGGGTCGCGGGCACGCTCGGCTACGTCGTCGCCGCGATCGCAGGGCTCATCGCCGCGCTCGTGGCGACGATCAGCGCGTCGAGAGGCTGGGCGACGACGACAGTCGTGTGGACATCGTTCGGGCTCTTCGTCGCGATGGTCCTGCTCATCGGCGCGGTCGCGATGCGGATGCCGTCGGGCGTGATCGGCTTCGGGATGCTGCTCGGTTCGCTGCTCGTGTTCCCGTTCGCGTTCGTCGCGATCACGGCCGCGACCGCGTCGGCGTGGTGGCTCTTCGCGATCTGGGCGGTGGCGATCGTGCTCCTCGCGATCGCGCTCGAGACGCTTCGGGCGGCGCAGCGAGGCGGTGGTCGGCGCGCTCGAGAAGACGCTCTTCGCCGGGCCGGCCACGATGGGTGCGCTCTCGGCGCGGCCCGTCCACCACGTGTTCTGCGCGACGAACCTGCGCACGGGCAACAACCTGTACCTCACGAACCGGATGAACTGGGGATTTCCGGGCATCGCCGGTGCTGCGGGCGACCTCACCCTCGCCACCGCGGTGCAGGCGTCGGCGTGCTTGCCGGGAGCCTTTCTGGCCCGGACGCTCGACGTCTCCGGGGTCACCGTCGTGCTCGACGACGGCGGCGTCTACGACAACATGGCCGATCAGTGGGAGTGGGGGTTCGCGAACCGCCGTGACAACGCGGCTCGCATCGAGGTCGCCGACCTGATGACCGCGGCGCAAGCGGAGGGCGCCTCGTGCTACGTCGTGGTCAACGCGTCGAAGGGAATGGAAGGCACGAACGAGATGACGATCACGCCCGGGGCTCATGGGCGAGCTCGCGAGCGTGCTGACCGCGAAGGACGTCCTCTACGACGTGTCGACCGCGACGCGTAGCCGTCTCCTCGTCGACGTGTTCGCACGTTCTCGGCGGGATCCCGGACGCCGGCCCGAGCGGAATGCTCGTCCACATCGGCACGAACCCGTAAGACTTCGCAAAGGGCTGGTCGAATGGAACCGACGACGACGGCCGAAGCGCGCCCGGGAGGCTCTCGAGCGTCTGGTCGCTCTGGGTGAGGACTGGGCGCAGATCATCGCGAAGCAAACTCCACGGTCGCCACGACGTTCGGACCGCTCGAGGCAACGCGAGGCCGGCACGACAGCCCGCCTGTTGCACCACGCGTGGGTGCTGACGCGTGTCTCGGCGTACGTGCTCGTATGGGTGGGGAGGTCGATCGGTGACGTCGACGACTGGAAGTCGCGAGCGGTTCGACGCGCTCGTGAACGGAGCGGTGTGATGTTCAAGCTCGAGGCATTGCGCGCGCATGCACGGCGACGCACTGATCTTGCATTACGGCACGGCGGCGAAACCGCGCTACGCCGTCATCGACGGGGGACCAAGGGGTGCATGGAAGGCGTCGCTCCGGCCGCGCCTCCAGGCGCTCCGTACCGGCAACGAGGCCGTCCCGTTGAAGTGGATGCTGCTGAGCCACGTCGACGAGGACCACGTCTTCGGGCTGATCGAGTTGTTGAAGGAGATCGAGGACGTCTTGCCGAATCCAACCGCCGCAACTGCGTTCCCGGCTGCGCTGATCCACAACACGCCCGGTCCAGCCGCTGCGCAGCCCGGAGTGGCCTCAGGGGCTCACGTCCGGCGTTGTCGCCGATCGAGGCGAAGATCGCGGCGGTAGCGGCCTTGCAGAAGGAGAAGACGGACGCGATCACCACCGTTGCGTCTTACAAGCAGGGCGCGCAGCTCGCGAACCTTGCCCGCGAGCTCACGATCGCCCGCAACCCGAAGGACGGCGAGCGACGGCTCGCCGGCGACAAGCTGCCGAGCACGGTCGTCGGGCCGTTGAAGGTGACCGTGATCTCGCCGACGGTCACGACGCTCGACAAGCTCATCAAGGCCTGGAAGAAGCAGCTCGGCAAGGACGGCGGGATCGTGTCGAGCGAGGTGGAGACGAAGATCCAGAACCTGTCGAGCATCGTCGTGCTGATCGAGAGCGGGACGAAGAAGATGCTGCTGACCGGCGACGCGCTCGACATCGACTTCCTCGATGACCTCGATCAGCTCGGGTTCCTCGACAGCAACGGCCAGATGCGCGTCGACGTGCTCAAGCTGCCCCACCACGGATCGAAGGTGAACAATCACGATCGACTCTTCGAGACGATCAAGGCGAAGCACTACGTGATCAGCGCCGATGGCGATTCGACAACCCGGACCCGCCGACGCTCGAGCGATTCGTGCAATCGGAGCAAGGATCGTGCGTGCACGCTGTGGATCACGAACGGTCCGGGCGAGGACGGATCGATGGGCAAGGTCCTCGACTCGCGCTTCGGGAAGCTCGACAGCCTGATCTCCGAGCACGACGCGAGCGGAATCAAGGTCCGCCACCCGAAGCCGGAAGACCTCTCGGTGACGATCTCGGTCTAGAGGGCCTCGAGCTTCTCGACGCCCTCTTGCTGTGCTGGCAGCGGCGTGATCTTCACCGGTCGGCCGACGTGAAGGTCGACGTATCCTCGTTGAGGATCTCGGTCTCGTGAGTCGAAAGGGATCTCCCGGCCTCCCGCCTGGACGGTGCCCTGCCCGCTCGACGGATTCCACGACGAGATGTGCCCGTCGACCAGGGGCGGCGTCGCCGGGGGCGAGGCCGGCTGGCGGGAGCCTTCTTCGCGGGTGCTTTCTTGGCGGCCGGGGCCTTCTTGGCCGGCTCCTTCTTGGCGGCGGGCGCTTTCTTCTTGGCCGGCGCCTTCTTCTTCGCTGGCGCTTTCTTGGCGGCGGGCGCCTTCTTCTTGGCGGGTGCTTTCTTGGCGGCGGGGGTTCTTTTCTTCGCTGGCGCTTTCTTGGCGGCGGCGCTTTCTTCTTCGCAGGCGCCTTCTTCTTGGCCGCGGGGGTCTTCTTGGCCGGCGCTTTCTTCTTCGCTGGCCTTTTCTTGCGGCGGGCGCCTTCTTCGCGGGCGACTTCTTCTTCGTCGTCGACCGGAGGGCTTCTTCGCCACCATCGTCGGGCCGAGCCTAGGGGCGCTGCAACGCGCGCAACGCGTCGACGAGGCCGTGCCTTGGAAGTCTCGAACTCGGTCGAGGTCAGTCGCCGATCTGGCACGAGGATCCGCTTCACGCGGCGCGGTTGGTCGCGCAGCTCGGGGAAGCGCGCGAAGAGCATCGCCGCGACACCACTCACGTGAGGCGCTGCCTGGCTCGTGCCGGTCATCTGCTGTGGCTCGCCTCCGAACGTGGTGCTCAGTGATGAGGTTTCCCGGCGCCAGGAGTCGGGCTTGTGTCGGCCGTCGGCGGTC
This sequence comes from uncultured Acidimicrobiales bacterium, assembly GCA_963802505.1. Classification (GTDB taxonomy): domain Bacteria; phylum Actinomycetota; class Acidimicrobiia; order Acidimicrobiales; family DATKAS01; genus DATKAS01. The sequence continues at coordinate 6,038 of CAWDJB010000003.1, forward strand.
GGGTCCCCGTCCCGAGATCGCGAGCGGACCGAACTGATGCGGCGAGTGCTTGTCCGTCGCTCCGACGGTGATCACCGAGTCCGAGCGTTGCCCGGGTCGGTGATCGAGAGGAAGCGAAAGCCGGTGCCGAGGCTCGACGGTGACCCGCGGTCGTGTCGTACGCCTGGTTGCCGGCGGCGGCCACCACGACGACACCGGCGTCGACGAGCTGGTCGACTTCGAGCACAGATCGGCGTCCAGCCGCACGCCTGCGCGTCGACGTCGTAGGGAGTGGCGATCGACAGGTTGACTCCGTCGATGCGTCGGCCCGATATACGCCGATCGTTCATCCATCGGATGAATCGCAGCGCCACGATGACCCAGTCAGCTCCTTGCAGCGGCCCGCCTCGTCGAAGACCCGCAGTCGACGAGCCGCAGCGTCGGGCAGACGCCGACGAGGGCGCGGCCAAGCGCCGGGCGCACGCGGTCGTTCGTCCGCGGCGAGGATGCCCGCGACGTGGGTTCCGTGGTGCTGGACGACGGGTCGATCGGGACGCCGGTGATGCGGCGTCGCAAGGGGGCGGGGCTCGCGAGCTCGGCGAACTTCTCCCACGTGGAGTCGACGACGAGCCCGGCGAACCGTCGTCGGCTCGTCCTTGCGCAGCGTCTCGACCGCGCGAGGCGACGTCGAAGCTGCGCATCACCCGCGACTCGCCGTCTTTGCCGTCGTGAAGGCGAGATTCTGGCGTCGACTCCGGAGTCGATCGACCGCCCACGTGATGTCGCAGGCGTCGATCTCGAACACCCGCTCTGCGGCGTCGGCCTTCACGGTGACCCGCGACTCGAAGAGAGCGGGCCGCACCTCGCGGTTGACGCCAACCGTGCGAATCGGTGGACGCTCCTCTCCCGACGTTCTCGACCGGGACGCTTCGCCCAGGTCGAGTCCGCAACGTCGGCGATAGCTGCGTCGCCGTAGACGCACTCGCAGTCGGCGAGGAGCCATCGGAAGCGCCCGACCTCTTGCGACTTCCCATCCAGGGCGAGAGCGCAGCGGGCGTTCAGCTCGCGAGGTCGTCGAGCTCGTCTCGCAGCGGAGTCGTTGAGACAGCTGCGCCGGCCTTCTCCATCAACGGTTGCCAGGTCGTGTAGGGCAGCAGTCCGACAACGACTCGGAGATCGTGACCGACACGACGAGGAAGTCGAGACACTCTTGATGACGTCGGGGCTGGCCGGTTGGCGGAGCCAGGCCGTCGAAGCTGGCGAGCCACAGTCGGCGCGCTCCGCGGTCGCGCAGCTCGAGGATCAGGCTCACTTCGTCGGCGGCGATCGCCGAAGTGCCGCCACACCGCTGGCGGCACAGGACAGTCGACGCCGTAGACTCGAGGACTCGCACGTCAGTCCTTCGCTGGGGACCGTCCTCGTGCCGCCATGCGCGGGCGATGTTACGAGGACTAGCAGCCGACCGCGGCCTCGTCGAGCGCGGCGATCGCGTCGACCTCGTCCGACATCGAGCCGCTCATCTCGTAGAGGAGCGGTCCGATCTCCTCGTTGCTCCACGTGAACGACGCCAGCGCGTCGGTGACGTCGAACAGCCGGAACGAGAGGCGGTCGCGGGTCTCTTGGTAGCCACGGAGGGCGGCGTCGAGCGCGACGCACCCGTCGCCGGCCGAGATGACGGCGCGGGCGAGGAGCTCGGCGTCGCGCAGGGCGTCGGTGAGACCGTGCGCGCTGATCGGGTCCTTCCAGTAGCCCGCATCGCCGACGAGCGCCCATCCCGGTCCCCACGGCCGTCGCATGACGCCCGCGCGACCCATGAACGTGCGCACACCGAGCGGCGCAGTGGCCGCGGCGACGCGAGCGGCGAGCGACGGCGACGCGTCACGCAGCATCTCCTGCATGACGCGCTCACCGCCGGTTCCCACTCGGCTGGGCGGGCCGCCGACGAACACACACGACTCGCCGTTGTTCGTCGGGATGACGCCCGCGCCGGCATCCGGACGGAAGTTCCACTCGTAGCCGGCTTCGCCGCCCTCGGGTTCGAGGTCGCGCCAGTAGCCGTAGACGACCGCGGCCGAGCTCGTGCCGAAGCGCACGATCGGCGCGCCGACGCGCTGCGCGATCGTCGAGCGGGCGCCGTCCGCGCCGATCACGAGTCCGGCGTCGAACGAGACGCCCTGACCCTTCTCGTCGCGACCGACGATGCCGGTGACGCGACCCTTGTAGTTCCGCTTCACGCCGGAGACGGTGACGCCGAAGCGCACCTCGGCGCCGGCGCGCTCGGCCGCGTCGACCAGGATCGGGTCGAGCACGGTGCGACGAGGCGCGTACAGCGCGTCGACGCCGTGTGCGGGCTTGATCTTCACGACGAGATCGTCGTCGGCGTAGTGGAACGTCACCCGGCGCACCGGCGGCGTGTCCTTGTCGATCACGTGGTCGAGCAGCCCCCAACGGTTGAGCTGCATGACGCCAGCGCGCATCAGCGCATGCGTCGAGAGGGTGTCGGCGCCATAGCGGCTGCGATCGACGACGAGCACGCGCATGCCCGCATCGGCGAGCAGCATGGCCGTGGCGGCACCCGCAGCGCGGGCGCCGACCACGACGACGTCGTATCTGTCTTCAGTGGGGGTGGTCCTGAACGTCCGCACGACTCACCCCGCGTCCACGTCGATGCTGACCGGCACCCCGTTCGTGAGCACGTCGTAGACGGCTGACCGCTGACGAGACTGCTCGACGACCTTGCGCAGCTTCACGGGATCGTCGCCCCGCAGCTTGAAGCTCACGCGGATCTGCTCGTAGCCGTTGCGAGCCGGACGCTCGTCGCTCGAGAGCCCGAGGATGCCGAGCAGGTCGATGTCGCCCTCGACAGTCGACTCGACCTCGGTCAGGTTCACGCCGCGGGCGGCGGCGATGTTGGCGATCCCGGCAGTGAGGCACGCGGCGATCGCGTGCAGCAGGAACTCGACCGGGGTGGGGGCATTGTCCTTGCCGACGAGCACAGCCGGATGGTCGGCGTCGAAGGTGAAGCCCTGCTGGTGCTCCATCTCCTGCATTGCCCCGAAGAAGCCGTGGATCGTCGACTGGTTGTGGGTGCCGTTGATCCACTTGTTCGTGGCGCGGAACTGGAACTTGGCGATGTCGTTGTTGCCCTTCACGGCGTCGATGGTGGCGAACAGGGTGGCGGTGTTGACGCCGTTGCGGGTGGGGTTCTCGATCGTGGTCATCTCTTCTCCTTGGATGAGGCTGAAAGCACGGTCGCATCCCTCGCACACAAAGACTTGGAGGAGACCTGAAGAGCACCTGGAGACAACTCTCCACTGCGTCTTCAAGACCCGCACGCGCACGCGCGCGCACCATGTCCGCATGCGCATCGAACTCGCCAATGTCTCCCGCACCGTTCGGGGCGGGCATACGGTCCTCCGCGACGTTTCGTTCACGATCGAACCGGGAGAAATGGTTGCGATCGTCGGCGCGAGCGGCGCAGGCAAGTCGTCCCTGCTCGACGTACTCGCGGGTGTGTGTCCTCCGACACAAGGAGCCGTACGTCACAACGGCGGCGACGTCGTGCGACACGTCACCGGATACGTGCCGCAGGACGATGTCGTGCACAAGGAGCTTCCGCTCGCAACGACGCTTCGCTACGCAGCGCGTTTGCGGCTGCCACGCGGCACCACGAGCGCAGAGATCGAACACGCCGTGCGTGACGCGTTGCACAGCCTCGAGCTCGAGCACCGCGCCGACGTGAAGGTCGGCGCCCTGAGCGGGGGTCAGCGCAAGCGGGCAAGCATCGCCGCCGAGCTGCTCACACGCCCACGCGCGCTGTTCCTCGACGAGCCGACGTCGGGTCTCGACCCGGCGACGTCGGCCGCGCTCATGCGCACGCTGCGCGGACTCGCCGAGTCGGGCACGACCGTCGTGTTCACGACCCACAACACCGACGATCTCGCCGCGGCCGACCGGGTCGCGTTCCTGGCGCCCGGCGGGTGCGTGTCGTACGTCGGCACCCTGGAGGACGCCCTCGTGCGGTTCGGGGCGCGGCGCAACGCCGACATCTACGACCGGCTGGTCGCCGACACGTGCACGCCGTGGACGGAGGCCGTCGGTGAGCACCGCATCACGCCGGTGACCGAGGTCGCGCCCCGCATCGGCCCGGTGCAGGAGTGGGCGGTGCTCAGCCGGCGCAACGTCGACGTGCTGACTCGCAACCCGCTCACCCTGGCGATCCTGGCCGGGTCACCTGCACTCGTGATCGCGATGTTCGTCGTGCTGTTCAAGCCCGATGCCTTCGACGCCAACCTGAGCGCCACGGCCTACTGGATGGCGTTCGCAGCGTTCTTCTTCGGCCTGACGTACGGCCTGCTGCAGATCGTCACCGAGATGGCCATCGTGCGGCGGGAACGACTCGTCGGGTTGCGCGTCGGGCCGTACCTGATGGCGAAGGTCGCGGTGCTGGTGCCGATCCTGTTCGCGGTCATCGTGACGATGCTGGCCACGCTGGGCGCGCTCGACCGGTTGCCGAACCTCAGCGCCGGCACGTACGGGCACCTGACCGTCAGCCTGATGGCGCTCGCGATCACCGCACTCGCGCTCGGGCTGCTCGCCTCGGCCGCGGTCACCGACCCTGCGCAGGCAACGCTCGCCCTGCCGATGCTCTGCTTCCCAGCCGTGTTGTTCGCCGGCGCGGTCCTGCCGGTCTCCGACATGGCCGCTGGCCGGCCGTGCGATCAGCGTCTTCGTGCCGGCCCGGTGGGGCTACGAAGCCGTGCTGCACGACCTCAGAATCGGCGGCAGTGCTGCGACGTCAGTGCTCTGCGTGTTCACCGTGGTGTTCCTCGCGAGCGCCGCGCGGGTGCTCAGCCGGAAGAGCTGACCACGGCCGCGGTGTGACGGGCGACGATGCGGTTCTCGTCGCTCTCCACCACCTGCACGTCGAACGGGCGCAAGTAGTCGAGTCCCGCGCAGATCTCGTCGCGCAAGACCTCTGACCGCTGGCCGATGCCACCGGTGAAGACGAGCGTGTCGATGCCTCCGAGCGAGGCAGTCATCGCGCCGATGTGCTTGCGCACCGTCATGACCCACAGGTCCACGGCGAGCGCGGCGCGCTCGTCGCTCGCCCGACCGTCCAGCAGCTCACGCATGTCGCGGCTCGATCCCGACACACCGAGCAGCCCGCTCTCGTCTTCGACCAAGCGCTCGAGCCCGTCGGCGTCGAGACCGCGAGCCCGCATCAGGTGTACGAGCGCCCCGGGATCCACGTCACCCGAGCGGCTGCTCATCATCAGCCCGCCGATCGGGGTGAGCCCCATCGTCGTGTCGTGGGCGCGGCCGTTCAGCACCGCGGCGAGGCTGCATCCGCTGCCGAGGTGCGCGATCACGGCACGTGGGCCGAGCCGCGAGCCGAGCGACGACACGGCCCACTCGTAGGAGAGCCCGTGGAACCCGAACCGCCGCACGCCCGGAACGGGCAACGTCTGGGCGACCAGCGGGAGATCGTGATGGAAGCCGGTGTCGAAGCACGCGACCTGCGGGACGCCCGGCCACGTCCGCCCGGCGAGCGCGATCCCGGCCAGCGCGGCGGGCTGGTGCCGCGGAGCGAAGGCAGCCAGCAGCCTCGATGTCCGCGAGCACCGCGTCGTCGATGATCGTCGGCTCCCACCGTGAAGGACCGCCGTGCACGACGCGATGACCGATCGCGTCGGGCGCGGGCAGCCCTTGCAGCCTCGAGATGCCCTCGCCGTTCAGCCCTTGTTCATCCTCTGTCAGCAGGTCCTCGCGCCTGGGATCACAGCTGAAAGCGGCGAGCTTCAGTGACGACGAGCCGGCGTTGACCGCGTACACGATGATCGCGCGAGCATCGCGGTCATGGATGCCCAGTTCAACCTCATCGATCGGTACTGGCGCGCTGCGAACTACCTGACCGTCGGTCAGATCTACCTCCGCGGGAACCCGCTGCTGCGCGAGCCGCTGACTCCCGATCACATCAAGCCGCGACTGCTCGGGCACTGGGGAACGTCGCCCGGGCTGTCGTTCGTGTACGTCCACCTCAATCGGCTCATCAAGGAGCGCGAGGCGAACGTGATCTACGTCGCGGGGCCGGGACACGGCGGTCCCGCGCTCGTCGCGAACGTCTACCTCGAGGGCACGTACTCGGAGATCTATCCCGAGATCACCGAGAACGAAGACGGGATGCTGCGGCTCTTCCATCAGTTCTCGACGCCGGGTGGCATCCCCAGCCACGTGAGCGCGCCGACGCCCGGATCGATCCACGAAGGTGGCGAGCTCGGCTACGCGCTGGTGCACGCGTTCGGCGCTGCGTTCGACAACCCCGACCTGATCGTGGCGTGTGTGATCGGCGACGGCGAAGCCGAGACCGGTCCGCTCGAAGGATCGTGGAAGGGCGTGCGGTTCCTCAACCCGAACCACGACGGCGCGGTGCTCCCGATCCTCCATCTGAACGGCGCCAAGATCAGCGGCCCGACCGTGTTGGGCCGAACGAGCGACGAGGACGTGCTCGGCTTGCTGCGCGCTCACGGATACGACGCGGTGATGGTCGCCGGCGACGATCCCGCGACGATGCACGAGCAGTTCGCGGCGACGCTCGACGACGCTCACACGAAGATCCGCGAGATCCAGGCGACGCCGTTCACGAGCCGCCCCCGCTGGCCTGCGATCGTGCTGCGCACGCCCAAGGGATGGACCGGCCCCGACGTCGTCGACGGGGTGCAGGTGCTGGGCACCTTCCGCTCGCATCAGGTGCCGCTCTCGAACGTGCGCGACAACGCCGCGCACCTCGCGATGCTCGAGGAATGGATGCGCAGCTACGGGCCAGACGACCTCTTCGACGCGAACGGCACGTTCCTCGCGGAGCTGAAGGCGCTCGCTCCACAAGGCGACAGGCGCATGGGCGCGAACCCGCACGCGAACGGGGGCAAGGTGTGCGTGCCGCTCGACATCCCCGAGTACGGGGCGTACGCCGTCGACGTTCCCAAGCCGGCAACCGTGCGCCAGGAGTCGACGCGCAAGCTCGGCGAGATGATGCGCGACATCTACGTGCGCAACCCAACGAGCTTCAGGCTGTTCTGCCCCGACGAGACGAACTCGAACCGGCTCGGCGCGGTCTTCGAGGTCGACAACCGCGCCACGATGGATCCGATCAGCCCGTACGACGACCACCTGTCGCCCGACGGGCGCGTCATGGAAGTGCTGAGCGAGCACAACTGCGAGGGCTGGCTCGAGGGTTACGTGCTGAGCGGCCGCCACGGCCTCTTCGCGACCTACGAGGCGTTCGCGATGGTGCCGGTGTCGATGGCCGTGCAGCACGCGAAGTGGCTCGGTGAGTGCCGGCACCTCGACTGGCGCGCGCCGGTGCCGTCACTGAACGTGCTATTGACGTCGACGTGCTGGCGCAACGACCACAACGGGTTCAGCCACCAGGGTCCGGGGTTCATCGACACGATGCTGTCGATGCGGGGTGTCGTGGCCCGCGTGTACCTGCCGCCCGACGCCAACTGCCTCCTCTCTGTCGCCGATCACTGCTTCCGCAGCTACAACTACGTCAACTGCATCGTCATCGACAAGCAGCCGCAGCTGCAGTGGCTCGATCTCGACGCGGCGCGCGAGCACTGCGCGCAGGGCGCGTCACGATGGGCGTGGGCGAGCACCGATGAGGCCGAGACCGATCCGGACGTCGTCCTCGCGTGCGCGGGCGACGTCGCGACGCTCGAGACGATCGCGGCCGCGTGGCTCATCCATCAGTTCGCTCCCGACCTGAAGGTGCGTGTCGTCAACGTCGTCGACCTCACGGTGCTCTTCCCGAAGAAGACGCACCCGCACGGTCTCGAGGGTGATGCATTCGTACGCCTGTTCACCGCCGACACCGACGTCGTGTTCGCGTTCCACGGCTACGCGCGTGAGGTGCACCAGATCTTGCACGGGCGTCCGTCACCGGCGCGCTTCCATGTGCACGGCTTTCAGGAGCAAGGGACCACGACGACGCCCTTCGACATGGTCGTGCTCAACGAGATGAGCCGGTATCACCTGGCCGCGCAGGCAGTGCACCGCTCTCGCACGCTCGCGCTGGGCGTCCCCGCGCTGCTCGAACACTGTCAGGACATGTTGCGCCGGCACCACGCCTATGTCCGAGAGCACCTCGACGACATGCCCGAGGTCCGTGACTGGATCTGGACCTAGACCGCCGACTCGTCCGGCTTCTCGAGGCCGAACAGCTTGCGCAGCTTCGGCGACTTGCGGGGGATGATCCGCAGGAGCGGGAGCGAGAACACGAACTGCGTGATGCTTCCGAAGCGTTCGTAGATCACCGCGTCGACGCTCAGCGAGAACATCATCGCCCTGCCGAGGATGAAGAACCAGCCGAGGGTGACGATCGTGATCCCGATCGCGCCATAGAGCTCCGAGGCGTGCGAGAACTTGCCGGGTAGGTAGATCTGGCTCACGGCCTGCATGCCGGTGAGCACTGCGGCGAAGATCACCGCGCCGGGCACCAGCGCACTCGGGTCGGTGTGCTCGCGTCGGGGGAGCAGCATCGACACGATCAGCCAGGCGACCGCGTAGAAGGCGATCGCAACAGCGAAGGAGAAGCTGGCGACCGCGAGGCCGTTGTCGCGCAGCCGATTCACGAGCGTCGCGACGAGAGCGATGCCGGCGATCAGCCCGGCGATCGCTCCCATGACCTTCGCGGGCGCCTTCGCACGCACGGGGAGCTGCCACGCCAGACAGCTCGCCGCGACGAGTGCCCTCGTGAGAGAGCGGCCCGCCCACGCCATGCCGGTGAGACCGAGCAGGGTCGCGATCCAGCGCGTCGAGTCGGGTTGGGAGAGCGCGAGCTCGATCTGGCTCGCGAGGCCGCCCGTGATGTTCGCGCTGTCGAGGGCTTCGCGATCGATCGCGTTGGCGAGGAAGCCGAGCAGCCCGGTGAAGAAGAGGACCATCGGCACGAAGAACAGGAACAGCCGGAATGCGATCGCACTGCCGACGAGCGTGCCCGCCGAGTCGCGGTCGCGGTGCCACACGCGGACGCATACGTCGACGAACGGCCGGTCCTTGTACTTGTCGTAGGTCTCCTCTGCTTGGACCCTGCGCTCCGTGTACCGCCGCATGCCCCACGCGCGAGCAAGCGCGAAACGTGACGAGACCTCGTCGGGCGGCTCGACCGACGGCTCGGTCGGCAGCTCGGGGTGCTCGGGCTCCGGCTCCGGCTGCACTGCGCCATCGTGGCACCTGTGGTGGACTGCCGCGGATGGCGCATGATTGGCGGGAAGCGGGTGATGCGTGGGGGCACGCCGCGAATGACTGGGCGTGCTTGATGGAGCACTACTCGGTCGATGCCGTCACCACCATCTTGGCCCGTCTCGATGTCGGGCCGGGTGTGCGATTCCTCGACATCGCCTGTGGCGCAGCGGGCGTGGCACGGCGCGCTGCGGCGATGGGTGCCGAGGTCGCGGGCATCGACGCCGCCGAAGCGCTGATCGACCTCGCGCAGCTGCGGCTGCCCGAGGCCGACATACGCATCGGATCGATGTTCGAGCTGCCCTGGCCCGACGAGTCCTTCGACGTCGCGGTCTCGATCAACGGCATCTGGGGCGGCAACCAGCGCGCGCTCGACGAGGCTCACCGTGTCTTGAAGCCGGGCGGCGGCGTTGGCATCAGCTTCTGGGGGACTGGCCCTCCGCTCGACTTCAAGCCGGCGTTCAGAGTCGTTGCCGGCCACTCACCGGACGCGCACGTCGGCGGGATGCGCGACGTGAACAACATCGCGTTCGAGGGCGTCGCCGAGAACATGCTCACCGAGGCGGGATTCGTCGAGCTCGAGCGCGGACAGAGCGTCGCGTTCGTCGAATGGCCCGATCCCGAGATCGCGTGGCGCGCGTTCTCGAGCATGGGCCCGATCGTCCCTGCACTCGAGCACACCGACCACGAGGTGCTGAAGCGCGAAGTGCTCGCCGCGCTCGAGCACTGCCGCGATCGGCGCGGCATCTACCGCTACCAGAACGACCAGCAGTTCGTCATCGGACGCAAGCCGTGAGCTCGAGGGGCGATCACGAAGGCGAAGAGGAACCTGCGGACGACATCGTCGTCGATCCCCGCGACATCATGCGGCTCCTCCTTGCCGGCGACGAGAGCAAGCGCGAGCTGCTCCTCGAGCGCTACGGCGGCACCGGCCAGGTCGAGAAGGACATGGTCACAGAGCTTTCGAACACACAGGTGCTCGCTGACGTCGCAGGCTTCGAGAACGCCCACCGACTCGCGCTTCACTCGATCGAGGTGCTGAACCGCAACGGAGGGCGCCCGGCGCGCATGCCTCACATGGCCATCGTCAAGCCGATCGCCAGCGGGCTGGTGTCGGTCCTTCTCGGCTTCATCATCCGCAACTACCGGAACACGCTGACGAGGGACATCCGCCGCCTCTACGAGCGTCGGTTCGCGGTCGCGGCCTCGGGATCCGTCGAGCGCGCGCTGCTGTTGAGGGCCCGCAACGACATCACGGTCGTCGACGACGGCTTCGCGAGCGGAGCGGCCGGCCTCCCGGCGTTCCTCGTCGGCGGCGCTGTGCTCTCCACCGTGTTCGCGTCGATCGAGTCGACCTTGCTGGCGATCTTCCACACGCCGATCGGCGTCAGCCTCGTGTCGGTGATCGCCGTGCTGCTCCTGATCCTGCTCGCGTGGTCGGCCATGTACGCGGCCGCCGTCGCCCGCCGGCGCATCCGCCTGTCGACACAGCTTCCGGCTCGCGGCCTGTGGGACGCAGTGGGCTTCTGCGGCGATCCGCCCAAGGACCAGTCGTTCCTCTTCGCCGTCATAGCGATCGTCCTTGCGATCCTCGCGTGGGTCTTGGTGCCGGTCGTCGCGTACGCGATTTTCTCGTGAATGCGGGAGCGGACGTGGTACACCACGAACCATGCTGGCGATCCGAGCAGCGAAGGCGTTCGACGGGGAGAACGAGCGGCCTGACGGCGCTGTCGTCCTCATCGAGGGCGAGCGGATCATCGGGGTCGAGCCCGTGGGCTTCGCGGTGCCGGACGGTGTCGAGGTCATCGACACCGCCGGCACCGTGCTGCCAGGTCTGATCAACGCCCACGTCCACCTCTGCGGTGACTCGCAGATCGGAGCGCTCGAACGCCTGCCCGAGTTCTCCGCCGAACACCTGCAGACCGTCATCGACACCGCGCTGCGCGAGCAGCTCGCGACGGGAGTCACGACAGTCCGCGACCTCGGCGACTACCAATGGGCCGTGGTCGAGCGCCGCGACCGCGGGCCGATCGGTGCCGCCGAACCGCACATCGTCGCCTCAGGCCCTCCGATCACCTCCGTCGGTGGCCACTGCTGGATGATGGGCGGGGAGACCGCTGGTGCTGACGCGTTGCGCGCCGCGGTCGCCGAGCGCGACGAACGGCAGGTCGACCTGGTCAAGATCATGGCGAGTGGCGGCAACATGACGCCGGGTTCCGACGTCGCCGAATGCCAGTTCACGTTCGAAGAGCTCCAGCTCGTCGTCGACGAGTCGCATTCCCGCAACCTCCCGATCACCGTGCATGCGCACACGGTCGCGGCGGTCGAGCAGGCGATCGCGGCGGGTGCCGATGGCATCGAGCACTGCACGTGTGTCGGTCCGAACGGCCTCGACTTCTCGGCCGACCTGATGGCGCGCCTTCGCGAGAAGAACATCGTCGTATGCCCCACGTTGGGGAAGGCGCTCGACGCCGTGTTGCAACCCCAGATCCTCGAGATGCTCGCCCGGTTCGGGATGACCCTCGAGAGCCGGCGCGACGCGTTCGCGGCAGCGCATGCTGCCGGTGTCCGTCTCATCTCTGGCGACGACGCGGGAATCAACCATGGCAAGCGCCACGGTGTGTTCCCTGAAGCCATCGTGGAGCTGCACGAGGGAGGTGTCTCGATCCGGGATGCGCTCGTCTCGGCGACTTCCGCCGCCGCTGACGGCTGTGGCGTCGGCGATCGCAAGGGCCGGCTTCGCGCTGGCTACGACGCGGACATCTCGATCTTCGAGGGCGACGTGCTCTCAGATCTCACCGCTCTCCGCGCGGTGGAGTGGGTGTTTGTCGGGGGCGTCGCGGTCAGCTGACGGCGCGCACTCTGTTGTTCTTCGGGTTGTGCTCGAGCTCGACGAGCCCCAGATGCTCGAGCAGCGGCGGCACATACATCGCGAACCGGCCGCGATAGCCCTTGCGCAACCCGTACCAGCCCTTCACCGGGTTGCCGGGCGAGCGAGCCCACTCCTCGAGCGTGCCCTCCTTGGCCGGCTTGTTCTCGTCGGCGCTGCCGAGATCCATCCAGTCGCCGCGTTGCTTCAACATCTTCGGCACGTCGTCGAGGCAGCGCGCGAGGTAGCGCAGCTTGGTGGTGCCGACCTGGCACACGAGCTCCGGAGGATTCGCAGTGTCGTCGCGGTGCATCTGGAACTCCGACGTTCCTGGAGGCGTCTGCAACACCCACGGATCATCCGCGGTACCGGTGCCCGTCACCTTCTTGCTCATGCGTCCCCATCCTCGTACGTGTCATGTCGACGCAGCCATGCCATCGGCCATTCCAGGCTGTCTTCGTCGCGGCCCTTCGGTGCCAGGTCGAGGAGCTGGTACGCGCTCACGAGGGGATCGAGGCCTCGTTCGTAGCTCGAGTACGTGTGGAACACGCGGCCGTCGTCGGTCTTCGCGAACGCGCTGATGCCGGGCAGCTCTTCGTACGGATGCTCGGACCGCGTGAAGTTGTACTCGGCCCCGTTCTCGGTCTCGCTCGCGGTGAACGACACGTGGAAGTCGTGGTTGAAGTCGCTGCGAACCGACGAGAGGAAGGGCGTCGTCCATCCCATGCGCTCGCGATAGGCCGCGAGCTTCTCGTAGGGCGCGTGTGCGACGCAGACAAGCGTGACGTCGCGATGGGCGAGATGGATGCCCGTGCCGTCGAAGCAATCGGTGAGAAACGAGCAGCTCGGACAGCCCTCGTCCCAGTCCGGTCCGAACATGAAGTGGTAGGTGAGCAGCTGGCTGTGCTTGCCGAAGAGCTCGGAGAGCGTCTTCTCACCGTCCGCGCCGTCGAACACGTACTCCTTGTCGACGGGCACCCACGGAAGCGCCCGCCGGCGCGCCGCGAGGTCGTCGCGCTGGCGGTTGAGCGCTTTCTCCTCACCCAGCAGCTCGACCCGTTGCCGCAACCACTCGTCGCGCGTGCCGATGTTGACGTCGGCCGTCTTCACGGCGTCCGTCCCAGGAACGCGACGAGCCGAGCGGTCGAGTCGCACCCGTCGGGCGGTGTCACTTCGGGACCGAAGCGGCCTTGGCGAAGCTCGGGCGACACGATCGTCTTGCTCGCTTCCAGCGCTGCGAGCGCGACGCCGTCGGGCAACGTCGCCGGCTGGTCGGTCGCGGTCGCCAAGTCCCACGTGTGAGTGGCGGTGTCGAGGAGGTTGATGCCGGCGAGCACCCGTCCGGGCATCGGGCCGGGGCCGAACTCGACGACCTTGTCGAGCACGCCGGGCGCGCGCCACGCCGTCATCGCCGCCGTCGCGGCCGTCTCGAATTGCGCTGCGGGGTCGGCGGCCAGCGTGAACGGGCTCGGCCCTTGGCCGGCGGCGGCGGAACCGAGGTTGCTGACAACCCCGATCTGATGCTCGAGGAGGTCGCGCACGGTCCACTCGGGGCACGGCGTCTTGTTGTCGTACTGGTCGGGCCGCACGCCGGCGATGACATCGTGGGCGTGGTCGAAGGTCTGCTGCAGGGCGTCGAGGAGCTCCATCCCGGACCTCTTTCATCTGTGTAAGGTATTGCTTACACTCGCGGACTTCGGCGAGATGTGCAAGGGGTAAAGGAGCGCGTTGGACGAAGCACTGAAAGCAGTCGCCGATCCGACTCGCCGCGCCATCTTGCGCTTGGTGCGCGACGGCGAACGACCCGCCGGCGAGATCGCGCAGCACTTCCCGTCGATGACTCGTCCCGCGGTGTCACAGCACTTGCGCGTGCTCACTGACGCGGGTCTGCTCGAGGTGCGAGCGGAGGGGAACAGGCGGCTCTATCGATGGCGCCCCGAGGGGTTGCGCGACGCCGCCACGTTCCTCGAAGAGATGTGGGCCGACAACCTCGCGCGTCTCAAGCTCGCGGCCGAGCGCGAGGAGTGGCCCGAGCGAACCCGCGCGGCGAAAGGAAAGCGACCGTGAGCCACGACGATCCTGGTGTGGTCGAGCAGACGCTGCGGATCAATGCGAGTCCCGAGACCGTGTGGGCCTACTGGACCGATCCCGAGCGCATGTGCGCGTGGTGGGCTGCCGCGGCCGAGCTCGACCCACGGCCCGGCGGGATCTGCCGAGTCGACTCGAAGAGCGGTGGGATCATGCAAGGCGAGTTCGTCGAGCTCGTGCCTTATGAACGACTCGTGTTCACCTTCGGATGGGAGCCGATCGAAGGCGCGCCTGCGGTGCCGCCCCGCTCGACGCGCGTCGAGGTGAGGTTCGTCGCCGACGCCGGCGACACGATCATGACGTTGCGGCACTCGGGCATCCCGGCCTCGGAGGCCGGCCGGCACCACGAAGGATGGGACTACTTCCTGCCCCTGCTGGTCGACGCAGCGAGCGCGTGATCGCGATCCGTGCGGCGAGCGGACTGGCCCCGTTTGATCTCGGTGCCCAAGGCGTCGAGACGCTGCTCCCAAGACGCCCGAAACGGCGCGAGCCACGCGTCGACGCCGTGCAGCGGCTCGGCTCGCAGCGCGTAGAAGCGGCGGGCGCCATCGACGCGCACGTCGACGAACCCCGCGTCGCGCAGGACCTTGAGGTGCTGTGACACCGCTGGCTGCGAGATGCCGAACTCGGCGCGCACGGTCTCGGTGACGTCGCCGGACGTGCGCTCGCCCTCGATCAGCAGCTCGAGGATCCGACGTCGCACCGGATCGCCGAGGACGTCGAACGCGTGCATTCAGCCGCCCGTGTAGGCAGCGGTGGTACGCGCGGCAGCAGCCTCGGCTTCGTCGGCGGGTGTGCCCGCGGCGATCGACGCGCGGCACCAGTCCTCGCTGCTCGCCCGCATGAAGGCGAGTGCGTCGGGGCTCTCGAGGTCGGCGACCACCTGCTCGCCGGTCGTGAGGTGTTCCGCGAGCGCGGTGAGGGTCAGATCCCAGCCGATGCCCACGGCGCCGGGGCCGAACTCGTTCCACCGCTCGTCGTCGATGAGCGCGATGTGCTCGAGCCGGAGCGTGGTGTCGTCACCAGAGGCGGTGAGACGCACCTCGACCCACGTGACCTCGCCGCCGAACTCCCATGTCACCGCGAGGTGGCGCGGTGGTTCGCACGCGGTGATGGTGCCGCCCGCGTTTCCCTCCAGCTGGTAGTGACCGCCGAGGCGGAGATCACCAGAGACGGGAAGAAACCACCGCGGGATGCGCTCGGCGTTCGTGAGCGCGTCCCACACGTCCTCGGTCGCGGCGTTGTAGGTGCGCTCCGCGACGACCATGCGCGCCGGCTTGCCGTCGTGCGTGGTCGACATCACCTCCCGACGCATGAGACCAGCTGCCCCGATCAGATCCATCGGGTGATGATATCAGAATGAACTTATATAAGGACCAACTTAGGACCTCCGCGTCGCAGCTGCGTAGAGCGGGAGCAGGAAGTCCCAGCCACCAGGACCGTCGACGGTGTCGCGGATCGCCTGCCCGCCGTCGCCGTGGCGCTCGAGGTTGCGATGCTCGAGCTCGACACGCGTGCGCGTCGGCGTCTCCGCGACGAAGCGGACCTCGACCTCGCTCGCGTGCGCCGGGTCGGGATCGAACGACCACTGCTCGGTGATGTGCCATGCGAGCACGAGGCGCGCGGGCGGTTCGAAGGCGATGACGCGACCGGTGTCGCACTCGGTGCCGTCGACGCCGACCTCGTACCAACGGCCTCCGGCCTTCGGTTCGATGACGAAGTCCTTCATGTCGGCGGCACCGATGTGGTACTCGCCTGGCCACCAGGTACCGAGGTTCGTGACGAAGACCTCGAAGGCTCGCTGCTGATCCACATCCACCGTGACCGACTTCCGCACCACTGCGATGTCGACGCTCTGGGTCATCGATCGACCTCCCATTCGTAAGTGACTACGAACGGTAAGCCATCTCTTACCATCCGTCAACCGGGCAGAATGGAGAGATGGGCGACGAGCACCTGCAAGCACTGCACGAGGTCATGGACGGATTCAACCGTCACGACCTCGATGCGATCATGTCGTGCTTCACCGATGATTGCGTCTTCGAGTCGCCGCGCGGACGGGAGCCGTGGGGGACTCGACATGTCGGCAAGGACGAGGTGCGCCGCGGGTTCGCGGCGCGATTCGAGGGCATCCCTGATGTGCGCTACGACGACGGCGACCATTTCGCCTGCGGACGTCGCGCCGTTTCCGAGTGGACGATCAGAGGCACCACGGTCGACGGTGAGAAGGTCGACGTGCGCGGTTGCGATCTCTGGACCTTCGCTGACGATGGCCGCATCGCTCGCAAGGACAGCTTCTGGAAGATCCGCGAAGGATCCTGAGGTCGTCAGCTCGAAGTCTGACGATTCCGTACGTACTCCGCGGCGAGCTCGGTGCGCGTGTGGAGGCCGGTCTTGGCAAAGACATGGTCGAGGTGGGTCTTCACCGTGGCTCGTCCCATGAGGAGACGCTCGGCGATCTGCGGGTTGGTCAGCCCGTCGGCCACCAATGCGACGACCTGTTGCTCGGTGGGCGTCAGCGCAGCCCAGCCGTGGCTCGGTCGCTTGCGCTCGCCACGGGCGCGAGCCGCGTAGCTGGCAGCTTCTCGCCAGTCCAGCGCGGCACCCTCGGCTTCGGCGGCGTCGGCGGCCTCCGAGCCGAGCGCTTGGGTCGCCGACGCGATCGCGGCGTCGATGCGCTCCTGCTCGAAGCGGAACCGCCATCGGTAGCCGGTCTCGTCGCGGAGGCGGCGGGCTGCGGCAAGCCAGCCGGAGGCACTCGGCCCACGCTTCGCCCGCTGCCGCAACGCCGGCAATCCCCTCGAGCGCGTCCACCCCGACCAAGCGGAGATCGTGCTCGACTGCGATGGCCAGCGCGTCGTGCCAGCGGTCCTCGTCCTGCGCTGCTGTCGCCTCGATGGCCGCGCGCACAGCGCGCCCCTGTGGCGACTCGCGCGCTTGGAGTCGCACGACCTCCACCGCGAGCGTCGTCTCGCCGGCATCGATCGCCTCTCGGCACAGGAGGGAGAGTGAGCTGGCCGCCAACGGATCACGGGCGTCGAGGTTCTCGACCCGGATCTCGGGATCGACGCGCACGGGACCGCCCGCGAGCAGTGCGCGTCGATGGACCGCGAGGTCAGCCGTCGCCTGCGTGCCCGGAAGCTTTCGGAGGCGTGCTTCCGCGAGCACGGTTGCGGCATCGGCCGCCGCGTTGTCGGCAGCCAGAAGCGCGGCGTCGCACAACAGCCTCACCGCGGACGCCGCCATCAGCATCGACGGAGTCGAGCTGAGTCCGCGCGCGGTCTCGAGGCACCGGCCGAGATCGCCCATGGCGAGCGCGGCTCGGCCGGCCGTTCGGTCGGCGGCGTCGCGCAGATAGCGGCTCTCGCGGGCCGCGGCCCGGAGGTCGGGCGCGTCGAGCATGGTCAACGCGGCGCTCGGAGTCTCGACGACAACTTGGCCCTGCAGGATGGTGGCGAGGCACTCGACGTATCGCTCGTCGCGCTCGTGGGCGAGCTGCCGTAGGCGCCGGCTGTTGTCTTCTGTGTAGCCGAGAAACCATTCGCTGAGCGCGACCCAGTAGTCCTCGCCGTTCGCTTCGGCCAGCTGGTGCGCGCGCACGCTCAACGCGGCCGAGTCGCGCACGCCGCGTGAAGTCCCGACGAGGACGGCCACTGACAGCGCGGCTGCGACCCAAAGCATCGGGAAGCGCTCGGCGTTCTCTTCGGTGAGCAGCGCGTCGACCCCGCCGAGCGCGGCGTGCGGCCGACCGGTGCCGTGCCACGGGCGGCCGAGCCGGCGCAGCAGGTGCAGCCCGACCGCGGGGTCGCGCGTGCTCCAGTCGAGCGCCGCGGTCAGGCAGTCGTGGAAGAGCTCGACGTGGTCGATGACGGCGTCGGTGTGGAGCGCGGGCGCCTGCGCCTCGAGCCAATCCACCCAGAACGTCAGATGCGCGTCTCGGACCGCTTCGAGCTCACCGGCGACGCGGACTCGATTGAGCGCGTACGCCCGCAGTGTCTCCAGCAGCCGGTAGTGCTGCTCCCCGCCCGGTCGCTCTTCCGCCACCACGAGGTTCTTGTCGATCAACCGGCTCACCACGTCGAACACGGTCACGGGTTCGACGTCGCCGAACGCCGACGCGACAGCCTCCGCAGCCTCCATCGGGAAGACCCCGGCGAAGACGCCGAGGCGGCGGAACACGATCTGCTCGCTCTCGTCGAGCCGGTCGTGGCTCCATTCCACCGACGCGGCCAGCGTCTGTTGGCGGGGGAGGACGGTGCGGGCGCCTCCTGCGAGGAGATGGAAGCGATCGTCGAGCTCGAGGGCGATTCGCTCAACGGACATCTGGCGGCAACGAGCCGCCGCCAGCTCCAGCGCGAGCGGGATGCCGTCGAGGCGATGGCAGATCTGCGCGATCGCAGGGGCGTTCGCATCGTCGACCACGAACGTCGGGCGGGCGCGGCGCGCGCGGTCGATGAACAACCGGACTGCCTCGTACTGCGAGAGCGCGGGCACCGCCATGACGGTTTCGGGGGAGGGAGTCGAGAGTGAACGAACCCGCCACGTGACTTCGCCCGGAACCCCGAGCGGCTCGCGCGAAGTTGCGAGCACCTTCACGGAGCCGTGTTGCGCCAAGAGGCCCGCGGTGAGCCGGGCACACGGTTCGACGAGGTGCTCACAGTTGTCGAGCACCAAGAGCGTCGGTTGGTGCGGCAACGTCGCATCGAGCTGCTCGACGGGTTCCAGCCCCGCTACCTCGTGGGCGCCGAGCGCCGCGAGCACTGCTGGCCCGACCGCACCCTGATCAGCGACTCCGGCGAGCTCGACGAACCACACGCCCCCGGGGAACTGCTCCAGGAGATCCGCGGCCACGTCGAGCGCGAGCCGTGTCTTGCCGACGCCTCCGGATCCGGTCAACGTCACCAGCCGCTCCGCGCCGACGAGCCGAGCGAGCGCGGCGACGTCCTCGTCTCGGCCGATGAGCGGCGTGACCTGGACCGGGAGGTTGTGCGGGTGCGCGTCGAGTGAGCGCAGCTCCGGATGCGTGGCGGGCAGGTCAGGGTGGACGACCTGCCACACCCGCTCAGGCCGGCCGAGATCCTTGAGGCGGTGCATCCCGAGGTCGGTCAGGCCCGCCTGCTCCGGCAAGCGGTCGACGACGAGCCCCGCGGTCGCATCCGACACGAGGATCTGGTCGCCGTATCCGATGGCGCGCAGCCGCGCGCATCGGATCACGGTCTGACCGAAGTAGTTGCCCTCGTCGCGAAGCTGGGCCTCGCCGGTGTGGACGGCCATGCGCACGTGGAGGTCGGCGCCCTCTGGCCATTCCTCGCTGAGGAACCGTCGCTGCGCGTCGACCGCGGCGGCGACGGCGTCGGTCGCGCGTGCGAATGCGGCCACGACGCTGTCGCCTTCTCCCTGCTCGACCGGCCGAACGCCACCATGGTCAGCGACCGCCTCGTCGAGGATCTCGTAGTGCCGAGGAACCGCCATCGACATCGAGCTGGGCGCGTCCTCCCACCGTCGAGTCGATCCTTCGATGTCGGTCAGCAGGAAGGTCACCGTCCCTGTCGGGAGGGCGAAGCCAGCTGCGTTCGGGCCGCTCACATCGTCCACCAAGAGCTTCATCGTGCCAAGCATGAGAGACCCGCGCCGCGGAGACATCCCCCATCTGGTGGATCAGTGGGCAGCCCCGAGCCGAACGATCGCGGCGAGCTGGTCGTCGTTCAGCGGCACGACCGACAGCCTCGACTGGCGCACGAGCGGACTGGTCGCGAAGACAGCCTCAGCCTTCATCTCCGCGAGCGTGACGCCGCGTCCCAGCGCGCGAACGGGTGCGATGTCGACCCACACCCGCTTGCCGGCATCATCGGTCGGATCGGGATAGCCGGCTCTCACGACCTTGGCGAGTCCGATTGCCGCCTTGTCGGTCTGCGAGTGGTACACGACGACGGTGTCGCCTTCGGCCATCGTCGCATGTTGAGCTGCGCCTGCGGGTTGGTCACGCCGTCCCAATGCGTGCGGCCCTCGCGCACGAGGTCGGCCCAGCTGTACTCGCCGGGCTCCGTCTTCACCAGCCAGCTCGCCATGCGCAGTCAGCGGAGCGCGGACGCGTACAGCTCTTCGAGCGCTTGCCAGTGCCGCTCGGCCGCATCCTCGTCGAAGGTCGGGTTGTCGGGGACCGCGAAGCCGTGGGCCGCCGGATAGGTGACCAACGTGTGGGTGACTCCCGCGGCGGTGAGCGCGTCCGACATCCGTGCGAACGCCTCGTCGTCGAACGAGGCGTCGTCCTTCGCGCCTCCGACGTAGATCGTCGCAGTCATCGCGTCAGCGAGAAGGTGAGGGCTGTCGGGCGCGGTGCTCGCGATGTGGCCCCCGTGGAACGAGGCTGCCGCCCCCACGCGGTCAGGGAAGCGACCGGCGGCGTTGAGTGCGAGTCCACCCCCGAGGCAGTAGCCCGTCGTCCCCACCTTGGTATCGGCGACCTCGGGTTGTTCCGCGAGGAACTGCAACATCGCGCCGGTGTCGCGCGTCGCGACCTCTTTCGTGACGCTGCCGGCGAGGCTCATGAGCCGCTCGCGCTCCTCGGGCACGGTGAACACGGTCGTGAGGTCGAACGGTTCGTACGCGCCCGCCCGGTAGTAGATGTTCGGGAGCAGCACCGCGTAGCCGAGGTCGGCGAGCCGCTGTGCCATCACGTGGAAGGTGTCGCGCACGCCGCCGGCGTCGGGGAACATGATCACCGCGGGCCACGGCCCCGCGCCGGCGGGGGTGTGCAGCGTCGCGTCGCATGTGCCGTCGGGCGTCGAGATCAGTACGTCACGTTGGGGCACGGCGCTCTCCTCGCGGCTCGGGTCGGGTCTGATTCGATGGGCGTCGATCAGACTGTCACGACGAGGATGGATGATGACGACTGACTCCGGCGACACTGCCGCGATCCGGACGCCCGACCAGCGACTACGCATCTTCGTCAGCTCGACCCTCGCCGAGCTCGCACCGGAGCGTGCCGCGGTGGCCAGGGCGATCTCGGCGCTCAGGTTGACGCCCGTGATGTTCGAGCTCGGCGCGCGTCCGCATCCGCCTCGCGAGCTCTATCGCGCCTACCTGGCGCAGTCGGACGTGTTCGTCGGTCTGTACTGGCAGCGCTATGGGTGGATCGGGCCCGGGATGGACATCTCGGGACTCGAAGACGAGTTCCGCCTGTCCGACGGGATGCCTCGGCTCCTCTACATGAAGTCGCCCGCGCCCGAGCAGGAGCCGCGGTTGGCCGCGATGATCGCCGACCTCCAGTCAGCGGGGGCCGACTCCTACCGATCGTTCAGCACCACGCGCGAGCTCGGCCGGCTCGTGCGGCGACGACCTGGCGCTGCTCCTCAGCGAGCGCTTCGCGACGGCGGGCTCGGGGGCGCCTTCGACCGCGCCGGTGGTGACCGAGACCCGGTCTCCGCGCCGCTCGCTGCCGACGCCGTCGACCTCGTTGATCGGTCGCGAGGACGACATCGCCGAGTTGTCCGCGCTGCTCGAGTCACCCGACGTGCGGTTGGTCACCCTGACCGGCCCAGGCGGCATCGGCAAGACGCGGCTCGCGATCGCAGTCGCCGCCGCGCTCGCCGAAGCCGGACGCCGCACGGAGTTCATCTCTCTCGCGTCGATCACGGATCCCGCGCTCGTGCTGCCCCGGGTTGCCGCGGCCGTGGGTGCGCCGATCGAAGGCACGCGCTCGGCGCTCGACACGCTGATCGAGCACTTCGCGCCGACCCCGACGCTGCTGGTGCTCGACAACCTCGAGCAGGTGACCGGCGCGGCAACCGAGCTCGATGAGCTCCTGGCGGTGTGCTCCGACGTCACGATCCTCGCCACGAGCCGCACCCTGCTGCGACTCAGCGCAGAGCGGGATTACCCGGTCGAGCCGCTGTCGGTGCCCGCGTTCGCGGAGCGGCCGCCGCTCGACGAGGTCGCGGCGCTTCCCGCGGTGCGCCTCTTCGTGGACCGTGCGCGGGCGGTTCGCCACGACTTCACGCTGGACGACACGAACGCTGCCGCGGTCGCGGAGATCTGCCGGCGCCTCGACGGGCTTCCTCTCGCGATCGAGCTCGCCGCGGCTCGCACCCGAGTGCTCCCACCCACCGCGCTGCTCGACCGACTCGAACACGTTCTCGACGCCCTGGGCACGGGACCTCGCGACCTGCCCGAGCGCCAGCGCACCCTGCGGGCGACGGTCGAGTGGAGCTTCGGACTCCTCGACGACCAGGAGCGCGAGCTCGCGGAGGCCTTGTCGGTGTTCGCCGATGGATGGACGCTCGATGCCGCCACGCGTGTGGGCGGCCGGACGGAAGACGAGACGTTGGATCTTCTCGACGCCCTCGCCGGCCACAGCCTCGTCAGCGTCGTCGCGAACGACATCGAACCCCGCTTCCGGATGCTCGTGACGGTGCGCGAGCTCGCCGCCGAGCGGCTCGCTGCTGGGGGCGCCGGTGCGGACGTTGCGCAGCGACACGCCGAGTACTTCGCCGAGCTCGTGGCGGACGCGAGCTGGCCCGCCGAACGACAGGTCGAATGGGCCGACCGGATCGGTGTCGAGGAGGAGAACCTGCGTGTCGCGATCCGCTGGTTCTTCGACCACGACATCACGCCCCTGCCTCACATGTTCAGCGTGCTCTGGCTGTTCTGGCAGATGCGCGACCGCATGAGGGATGCTCGGGACTGGATCGCGGAGCTGCGACCGCGCGCGGACTCGCTGGACGACCATGCCCGCGCGGAGCTGCTGTTCACGTGGGCGGTGACGGCGGTCGAGGTCGGTGACGACGCCAGCGCGCTCGTCGCCATCGACGCCATCGAGCAACTCGACCGGCCGGTCGACGATCCGCACCTGGAAAGCGCGCTGGAGCTGGCTGTCTCTTGGACCCTGCCGATCCGCGACGACTTCGACGGCGCGCTCACCGCGGCATCCGCTGCCCTCGACGGCTTCCGCCTGCGAGACGAGCCGTTCCTCGCCTTCGCTGAGCTGACTGTCGGCATGCTCGAGATCACCCTCGACCGTCCTGACAGCGCGCGCTCACACCTCCAACGCGTCGACGACCTCGGTTCCCGGTACGGCAACAACTGGCTCGAGGCGAGCGCGCGGACCCAGCTCGCGTCGATCGCCTTGAGTGCGGGGGAGGCCGACGCTGCACGGTCGCTGCTCGACCGCGGCAGTCGACGCCATCGACGCCGCTCACGTGAGCACGCTCACGCTGACGTTCGCACTTCTGACCGCGGCCGAGCTCTCGCTCTCCGATGGCGAGCCTGCGCGAGCCGCGACCGCACTCGGCGCGGCCGATGCTCAGCGGGCGCGAGCGGGACTGACCACGTGGCCGCTGCTCCGGCGCCGGGAGCATCAGCTCGTCACGCTCGTCGCGGAGGCGACTGACCCGGCGACCTACGACGCCGCGTTCGCCGCCGGCGCGGATCTGAACGCGCGAGCCGCCCTGGCGTTTGTCCGCGGCGACCAGGTGTGACCGACTGGAGGACAAGATGACGACAAAGTCCGGCAAGCCGCCGGTCGTCGACCTGGCCACCTGGCAGGAGGCGCGCGACGAGCTGTGGGTCCGCGAGAAGGCGCATACGCGTGAGGGCGACGCGATCGCGGCGGCGCGGCGGCGGCTGCCGATGGTCGAGCTCGACGGCACGGTCGAGGTAGTCGGCGCTGACGGGCCGGTCCCGTTCGTCGACCTGTTCCAGGGTCGCGACGAGCTCGTGGTGTACCAGCACATGTGGTACGACGGCGCGCCGTTCCAGGGGCAGTGCGAGGGCTGCACCACGACGGTCTGGCACATGAAGGACGCCGTGTACCTCAACGCCCGCGGCGTCTCGTGGGCCGTCGTGACGTCGGGCCCGTGGGACGAGGTGGCCCGCTACGTCGAGTTCATGGGTTACACGCAGCCCTGGTACTCGGTTCGGGGCGTGGACGCTCCGATCGGAGGAGAGATGGGGCACCTCGTCTGCTTCCTGCGCGATGGCGACCGCGTGTTCCTCACGTACTCGACGACGGGCCGCGGCAATGAGCCCGTCAACGGATCCCTGGCCCTGCTCGACATGACGCCGTACGGCCGCCGCGAGGCGTGGCAGGACGACCCCGAGGGCTGGCCCGAGGCCCCCGATGCCGGCTCGCCGGTCGGTGGGCACGGCGCTCCGATCTGTTGGTACTGGCGCTCGGACGCCGACGGCGTCGCCGACTGGGGCCCGACCAGCCGGCCCGTGCCGCAGTGGACTCGTCCCGGTGCGACCCCCGTGACGACCCTCGGCCGGCAGGGCGACCACCACTGACGCGGGTTGCGGCGCCCTCGGCAGGATTCGAACCTGCGACACACGGTTTAGGAAACCGTTGCTCTATCCCCTGAGCTACGAGGGCTTGAAGCGAGGGCAAAGGCTACGCAGTGCGACGATGAGGTGATGAGCACCACGCGATGTGCGCCAGTGCTCACACGCGATGGCGTCACGCTGCGCATGCTCGAAGTCGTCGATGCGACTGCGTGGCTCGCGGGTGAGGACGACGAGCAGCTGAGGTGGTTCCAGATGCCGGCGGCCGCGATCGACGACGTGGTGCTCGCGATCGAACGCTGGCGCATCGGCTGGATGGACGACGGCCCACTGAGGCAGTGGGGGATCTGGGTCGACCGGGAGCTCGCCGGGGGAGTCGAGCTGCGGATCCGCGACGACGGGCGGGCCAACCTCTCCTATGTGGTGTTTCCCGCCTTCCGCCGCCGGGGCGTCGCGACGGCGGCGGTCGAGCTCGTGGTCGAGTGGGGCCTCGCGCACCTCCCGATCCGTGGGGTTGTCGCGGTCATCGACGTGGAAAACGTCGCGTCCCGCGGAGTCGTCGCGGGAGCCGGCTTCGCTCCCGACGGTGCTGCCGACCCGTGGGAGCACACCGAGCGCGGGACGATGGCTCGCTACCTGAGAATGCCTTGACAGGCATATAACTTCAACGGCATACTAAAGGCCGTGTTCGACGTGCTGGCTGAGCCTCATCGCCGGCAGATCCTCGACCTCCTTCGTGAGGACGAACGAGCCGTCGGTGATCTGGTCGCCGAGGTCGGCATCAGCCAGCCGAGCGTGTCGAAGCACCTCCGCGTGCTGCGGGAAGCGGGGCTCGTCGAGGTGCGCACCGACGCCCAGCGCCGGATGTACCGATTGCGGCCCGAGCCTTTGCGCGAGATCGACGAGTGGCTGCAGCCCTACCGCGTCGCGTGGAGCAAACGCCTCGACGCCCTCGAACGACACCTCGACGACATGGATTGACAGACGGAGGACTGATCATGGGAGATCTCGGAGTGCTGACCGCCGCCGGCGATGACTGGAAGCTCACGTTCACACGGCGCTTCAACCATCCCGCGGACAAGGTGTGGCGAGCCGTGACCGAAGAAGAGCACCTCGTGATGTGGTTCCCGCAGAAGATCAAGGGTGAGTGGAAGGCGGGAGCGCCGCTGCGGTTCGAGATGGAGGGCGGCGACGGCTTCGACGGCGAGGTCGTGGAGTTCGACCCCCCGACTGTCGTCGAGATCATGTGGGGCACCGATCGTCTGCGCATCGAGGTGCGGCCCGACGGCGACGGAAGCGTCCTCGTCCTCACCGACACGTTCGCGGAGCTCGGAAAGGCCGCGCGCGACGCCGCGGGTTGGCACGAGTGCATCAGCCGGCTCGAGACCGACCTCGACGGCGCGGCCCAGCCGAAGTGGGGGGCCAACTGGCTCGAGCTGTTCGAGCGCTACAAGAAGGAGCTCGGTCCCGAAGCTTCGACGATCGGGCCGCCCGAAGGGTGGTCGCCGGACGCTTAGAGCCCGTAGTCCTTTCGTGCCTCCTGGCCGTGCACCATCACGGCCCAGATCACGAACAGGTCCATCACGATCACCAGGAACGCCCATCCTCCGTTGGGCCCACCGAGTGACGCAACGTTCCCGATCGCACTCGCGGTGGCGGCGAGCACGGCGATGATGCGCCCGTACATGTGGCCCTTCACGAGCGAGAGACCTCCGACGATCATGAAGATCCCGAGGAAGATGTGGATCCAGCCCCACGTGGTGTACCCGAGGTTCACCGCGACCTGGGTGTCGGGCCCGTAGTAGTCCTCGCCCCGGGTGATCGACACCACGCCGTGGATGATCTGGAAGATCCCGCCGAGGATGAGCAGCCACGCCGCGAACCAGATCCAGCCGATCCATCCGGTGAACATGGGCTTGTCTGAGGGTGCGCTCATGAAGTGACGGTACTGAGAACGCTCTGACGAACACGGTCATAGGCTCCGCCGCGATGAAGGTGCGGCTCGCGTACGGGGAGACCGGCATGGAGATCGACGTGCCGAGCGAGCGCACGGTCGTTGTCACGCCGACCCAGACGCAGGTCGTGCCCGACGAGCGCGGAGCGCTGCTCGCCGCGTTGCGCCGCCCGACGGTGGGCGCTCCGCTCCGTGAACGGGTGCGTGCCGGCCAGACCGTCGCGATCGCGATGTGCGACGGCACCCGACCGCAGCCGCGGCATCTGATGATCCCGGCCGTTCTCGACGAGCTCGAGGGCATCGTTGACCCCGACGACATCGTCGTGCTCGTTGCCACCGGCACTCACCGGGGCAACACCCCCACCGAGCTCGACGCGATGCTCGGCCACGACGTGCTCGAGCGAGTGCGAGTCGTGAACCACGACGCTCGCGACGAGAGCAGCCTCCGGTACTGCGGCCAGGTGATGGACGTGCCCGTGTGGCTCAACCGTGAGTGGATCGACGCGGACGTCCGCATCACCACCGGCTTCGTCGAGCCGCACTTCTTCGCCGGGTTCAGCGGCGGGCCGAAGCTGAACGCTCCCGGTCTTGCGGGTCTCGAGACGACGCTCGCGCTCCACAATGCGTGGCGCATCGGCGACGAGAACGCCACCTGGGGTGTCACTGTCGGCAACCCAGTGCACGACGCGGTGCGGGCCATCGCCGAGTCGACGGGAGTCGACTTCATGCTCGACGTGCTGCTCGATCGCGACCAGCGAATCGTCGACGTGTACTCCGGAGACCTCGCCCGTGCCCACGCGGCCGCCTGCATCGCCGCGAAGGATCTGGCCATGGCGCCGGTCGAGCGCGCGTTCGACGTCGTCGTCACGACGAACTCGGGGTTCCCGCTCGACCAGAACCTCTACCAGGCGGTCAAGGGGATGTCGGCGGGCGCCGCGGTCGTGAAGCCGGGCGGCACGTTGATCTGCGCCGCCGAGTGCCGGGACGGGTTCCCGAATCACGGCTCGTACCGCGAGGTCCTGGCCTCGCAGCCGTCACCGTCGGCGCTGCTGCGCGAGATCGAGAGCCGCGAGACGACGATCCCCGACCAGTGGCAGGTGCAGGTGCAGGCCCGCGTGCAGGAGAAAGCGCGCGTCGTGATGCACACCGCCACCCTGAGCGCCGCCGACCTCGCGAGCGCGCACCTCGGTCACACCGACGACGTGACCGCATCGATCCACGAAGAGCTCGCGCGCGTCGGCGCAGGCGCGACCCTGTGCATCCTGCCGGAGGGTCCCCAGACCATTCCTTACTTGGAGGCTCTGTGAAGAACGTTCGGATGATCGTCACGGGTGGCGGCTCGGGCATCGGCCACGCGGTCGCCGCCGAGGCGTTGGCGCGCGGTGCGTCGGTCAGCGTGTTCGACGTCGACCCCACCGGTGCGCCCGATGGTGCGCTCCAGTACAAGGCCGACGTCACCGACGACGACTCGGTGGTCCGGGCGGTCGACGAAGCCGCGGCGGAGATGGGGGGCCTCGACGTCGTCGTGAACAACGCGGGCATCGGTGCGCAAGGGACGATCGAGACGAACTCGATCGACGAGTGGCAGCGGGTCTTCGACGTCAACGTGTTCGGCATCGTGCGCGTGAGTCGCGCGGCGATGAAGCACCTGAGGTCTTCGCCTCACGCGGCGATCGTGAACACGTGCTCGATCTGCGCGACCGCGGGGCTGCCCGAGCGTGCGCTGTACAGCGCGACCAAGGGCGCGGTGATGTCGCTCACATTCGCGATGGCGGCCGACCATCTCCGCGAGGGCATCCGCGTGAACTGCGTGAACCCCGGCACCGCCGACACGCCTTGGATCGGCCGGCTGCTCGCGAAGGCCGATGACCCCGTCGCCGAGCGCGCTGCACTCGAGGCGCGGCAACCGTCGGGTCGGCTCGTCTCTGCGGAGGAGGTCGCCGACGCGATCCTGTATCTCGCCTCGCCGTCGGCGAGTGCGACCACGGGCATGGCGCTCGCCGTCGATGGCGGCATGCAGGGCGTGCGCCTGCGCCCACGGAGCTGAGCATGGGCGACGGCGCGCTCGACGGCATCCGGGTGATCGAGGCGGGCCTGCTCGTGCAGGGACCGCAAGCAGCCGCGACGCTCGGCATGCTCGGCGCCGAGGTGATCAAGGTCGAGCTGCCCAACATCGGTGATCAGTCACGATGGCTGCCCGTGAACATGGGTGACTTCCGCAGCGCCTACTTCACCGCCTGCAACCGGGGGAAGCGAAGCGTCGCGCTCGATCTGCGGAACGAGCGCGGCCGCGACACCTTCCTCCGCCTGATCGAGACCGCGGACGTGTTGATCACGAACTTCCAGCCCGGGACGATGGACGCTTGGGGGCTGAGCTTCGAGCAGCTCAGCGAACGCAATCCCCAGCTCGTGTTCGCGGCGGGCTCGGCGTTCGGCCACCTCGGTCCTGACGCGTCGCGGACGGGCGCCGACCTGTCGGCTCAGGCAAGCGGTGGCCTCATCAGCGGCACTGGCGCCGATGGCGACGACCCGACTCCGGTCGCGGTGACGATCGCCGACCACATCGCGAGCCAGAACCTCGTGTCCGGAATCCTCGCCGCGCTGGTCGCTCGCGGACGAACCGGGCGAGGGCAACGCGTCGACGTGTCGCTGCTCGGCAGCCAGATCTGGGCGCAGGCGAGTGAGTACACCTACTACCTGCTCACGGGTTCGGTCCCGGGACGATCCAACAAGGGCCACCCGATGATCGCGGGCATCTACGGGATCTTCCCCACGTCGGACGGGTGGATCGCGATCGTCGGCGTCGTCGGTCCACAGCGGCCGGTGTTCTACGAGATCATCGGTCGTCGCGAGCTGGAAGCAGACCCACGCTTCGCCACGCCGTTGCTCACCGAGGAGCAGAAGGCGGAGCTGTTCCCGATCATCGGCGACGCGCTACGAGAGCGAACCACGTCCACGTGGTGCGAGGCATTTGCCGCGGCCGCGATCAGATACGCGCCGGTGCGCGACTACGCAGCGGTCGCCGCCGACCCGCAGGTGTGGGAGAACGGCTACCTCCGCACGATCGAGGATGACAACGGCGCCGAAGTGCAGATTGTCGGCAGCCCGATCACGCTCAGCGAGCACCCCGCGAAGCTCGGTGGTGCGGTGCCCGAGCTCGGTCAGCACACCGAGGAGGTGCTCCTCGAGCTCGGCTACTCGTGGGACGACATCGGTGAGCTCAGAGACGCCGGCGCGTTCTGACCGAACCGCTCGCACACTTCGACGTAGTCCTCCCACGTGTCGACGTCGAGCGGGCGCGCAGTCGCGACGCGGATGCGGGCCACCCGCTCGATCGGCTCACGATCGACGATCTTCCACACCGCCTTGTCGCCGTGCAGGGTGCGCAGCGTGGGGAACGCGTCGCGGGAGAACACGAACGGATGCCCGACCCCGTCGTCGTACTCGGTGATCGCGCCCCACGTCGGAGTTGCGCGCCAGGTCTCGACGACCGAGTCGATGATCGCCGGCGTCACGCCAGGCATGTCGCCGAGCAGCAGGACCAGGGCGTCGCACTCGCCCGCGGCTTCGAGCCCGGCGAGCAACGACGACGCGCATCCGTCGCCGTACGAGTCGTTGCGCACCGCGACCGACCGTGTGAGCGTCAACCCTGCGGCGGCTTCGTCTGCAGCACCTCCCAGCACGACGAAGACGCGATCGAGTGAACGCGCGGCCTCGACGTCGGCGACGACGTGGCCGAGCAGGGTGCGATCACCGAGCGGCAGGGACTGCTTCGGTCGGCCGAGCCGTGTCGACGCGCCGGCGCCCAACACCACGCCGACGACGTCGCTCACGGACAGGACTCGGCGAACACCGCCTGCGAGACGACGACGAGACCGGTGGGCACGTTCTCGAGCCGAGTCCAACCGGACTCGTCGGCGTTCGCGCAGCCCTGACCGTTCACCTGCCAGTGCGACGACGGGCGCACGCGGACGATCACCGTGCCCGGCTTGTAGACGATGAGCCGGAAGCTGTCCGCGTCCATGCCGAGGACAGTGGCGGATCCCTCGATCATCCCCGGGTACCCGTCGAATCGCCACAGCTGCCAGTCCGGATTGCTCCACACCTTGTGCAGGTAGGGCAGGTTCGACTGCAGCAGCTGACGCTCGGCGATCGCGGACGAATCGAGCGAGGTGTTCGGCAGCGCCACGTACTCCACGGCGTTGTCGAGCAGCCAGTCGTAGTAGCTCAGGGCGTTCAGCGCGTTCGGGTCTTCGTCGTAGAAGAGCGGGTTGCGCTCGATGTCGAGCTGGCGCTCCCAACCTCGCGCGAGCGGCACCTCCGGCGCGACGTACGCGGTCTCCCAATGCCGGTAGGTGAAGGGGATCTCGATGCGGCCCGGGACGCCCGGCACGTTGTTGATGTAGTTGACGAGCGGCTGGTAGTAGGCCTTCGTGGTCGACGGGTCATGGCCCGACCAGGCGACCGCGCTCATCGCCGGCACCCACTGCCAGAGCACCATGGGCAACACCATCGCCACGATGACGATTCGGCGCTGCGACCACAGCGCGCACGCAATAAGCGGCGCACCGACGTACTGCCCGAGGCGGCTGACGTTGCCGCCGAGCGCGGTCGGCACGAGGAAGGCGGTGATGAGGACGGCGGCGTAGACGACCGCACCCCAGCGCATGGGCTTGTAGGGCCCCTTCATCGCGAAGATGAAGAGCGCGCAGACCGACAGATCGCGCACGAGTCCCCAGCCGTGGTACGGGAACGGACCGGGGTCGGGGAACAGCAGGGTGATGATGCCGATCGGAAGGCACGCGGCGAACGCGATGGCGAGGCCGGGGACCCGGCGTGATCGGCTGCTGAGCGCCCAGGAGGTCGCGACGATCGCGAGGAACAACCCTGCGACCGGGCTCGCAAGCGACGTGACGATCGCTCCGAACAGCGCGAGGCCGCGGAGGTGGTGCTGGATCGCGAGCACCGTCGCGAGGCCGAAGGTGATGCCGAGCGCGAACGTGACGCGGCCCACCATCAAGTTGGTGGCGGTGCCGAACGCGAACCACAGCGAGCCGATCCACCACGCGGACCCGAAGTGGTAGCGCACGATGCGGTCGAAGAGGATCGCCGCCGCGAGACCGCTGAGTGCGCACAACACCATCGGGCCCATCAGCGCGCCGAGGACGGGCGTGATCACGCTGTAGTCGAGCGTCGGGTGGCCGCCGTACCACTGCATGTTCCAGAGGACGAAGCCGTAACGCTTCACGAGGTCGGCGCGGAAGATCTGCGCCGGAAGGTCCGAGCCGCGCCATCCGAGAGCGAGGATCGCGATCGCGGCGGCAGCAGCCGCCGTCGGTGAGATCCCCGACGTCAGCCACGTTCGTCGTGGCGTTCGCTCCGCAATCACGGGACTGGTCATGGTGTGGCCCTCAGCCAAGCCCCCTCGGTGAGCGTAATCCCCTCCCAGTACCGTCGGTCCACGTGACATCAGCCACGCTCACATTGCTGGGCACCGGTTCGCCCTTGCCCTCGGCCGATCGGGCCGGACCTGCCAACCTCGTGCAAGCGGGCGGTCTCAACCTGCTCTTTGACTGCGGACGCGGAGTGACGATGCGCCTGGCCGCCGGTGGCGTCCATCCGGGTCAGCTCCACCAGGTGTTTCTTACCCACCTGCACAGCGACCATGTCACGGATTTCAACGACCTGGTCACCACCAGGTGGGCGGCGTGGCCCGTGCTGTCACCGCTCCCGGTCACCGGCCCGATTGGCACGGCGGCGTTTGCCCAGCGCACGATCGACATGCTCAGTGACGACATCGGCTACCGCATAGCTCACCACGACGACCTGAACGAACCACCACGGTGCGATGTCAACGAGGTGGCCATCGGGCAGGCGTTCGAGTCCGAGGGAGTGCGAGTCGCGTCGGCGCCGACCGACCACCGTCCTGTGGCTGCCCACACTCGGGTATCGCGTCGAGCACGAGGGAAAGTCGATCGTGCTCGCCGGCGACACGGTGCCCTGTGCGACGCTCGACGTGCTCTGCGCCGATGCCGACATCTACGTGCAGACCGTCGTGCGGCCCGATCTCATCCGCGCGTTCCCGTCGGCGCGTTTCAACGACGTGATCGACTACCACTCGAGCGTGGAGGACGCCGGTCGCACCGCGGCGCGAGGGGGAGTGAAGACGCTCGTGCTCACGCACATGGTGCCGCCGCCGCAGCCAGGGTCGGAGGGGGAGTGGATCGCGCAAGCGGCCGCGCACTTCGACGGTGAGATCGTGTTCGCGCACGACCTCATGAAGATCGAGCTCTAGCCCGGCGCGTACGCTGGTGGCCATGGCCACGCCTGTCGACCAGCTCGACATCCCGACGATCGACATCCTGACGGCAAGCACGCAAGCGGAGCGCGAGCGCCTCCTCATGGACGCCCGCGAGCAGGGCTGGATCGCGCGCATCAACGGCGGGTACGCGATCTTGCGATACGAGGACTGCGTCGCCTTCCTCCGCGATCGGCGCTGGCACCAAGCCTTCGCCCGGCTCTCGGAGATGATGGGACTCGATGCAGGCGCGATGCAGACGCGCCGACCGTCGATCCTCACGGCCGAGGGTGATGAGCACGCGCGGCTGCGCCGCTTGGTCGCCCCCGCGTTCACTCCCAAGGCGGCCGATCGTCTGCGGCCCTACATGCGCGAGGTCATCGACCGCCTCGTCGACCCGTTCGCCGGCACCGGGAGCTGCGAGTTCGTCGCCGACGTGTGCGAGCCCTATCCCATCCCGATCATCTGCCGTCTGCTCGGCGCGCCAGAAGAGGACTGGAAGCTGTTCAGCCGGTGGGCGACGGACCTGCTCCGAATCTTCAACAACAACATCCTCGAAGACTTGCCACTCATCCAGGCCGCGCAGGCCGAGATGAGCGCGTACGTGCACGAGCTCGTCGAGCGACGGCGTGTGACACCGGCCGACGACCTGTTGACCGACCTGATCGCGGCCGAGGAGGCGGGCGATCGGCTCGACACCGAGGAGCTCGAGAGCATGGCCGTCGCGGTGCTCGTCGGTGGCACCGACACCACCCGCAACCAGCTCGCGTGCACCGTCGCCTTGTTCACCGAGCACCCCGACCAGTGGAAGCTGCTCGCCGAGCGCCCCGAGCTCGCTGCCCGCGCGACAGAGGAGAGCATGCGCGTGCTCGGCGCGGTCCGGGGCACGGCAAGGTTCGCGACCGATGACATCGAGTACAAGGACGTGCTCTTCCCGCGCGACACGTTCATCTCGACGAGCTTCGTGGCGGCGAACAACGACGACGCCGTCTTCGCCGAGCCCGAGACGTTCGACATCACTCGCGAGGGCGCCAGCTCGCCGCACCTCACGTTCGGCAGCGGCATCCACTACTGCCTCGGCGCGTGGCTCGCCCGGGCCGAGATGCAGGAGGCGCTGCCGATCCTGGCTCAGCGCATGCCTGACCTCGAGGTCGACGGAGTCATCGAGTGGAAGCCCGATGCGACGGGCATCTGGGGGCCGGCACGCTTGCCCCTGCGCTTCACCCCTGCGTGATCAGGTGACTGCGATCAGGTGACGCGGAGCGGCACGCAGTCGGAGCTGCAATCGCCCTCGAGCGCGCTCGCCCGCTGACCCTCCGCCGGTCGGTGCAGCACTGCCTTCGTCGGTGAGAACGCCATGCGCTCGTCACCGAGGTCGCGCGCCACGCCGTCGCTGATGAGGCTGTAGCCGCCAGGCTCGAACGGGGGCCACAGCAGGCTCACGTCCGGGTGCACCTGCGCGTTGCGGCTCGACCGCCCACCGATGCCCATCACGAGCTCGTCCCCCTGCCATTCGACCGTGACTGCGACCGCGTGCGCGCGTGCGTCGTCCGTCACCGTCAGGAGATAGGGCGTGGGGCCGAACCGAGCGACTTCCTCGCGCAGCTTGTCGATCGACACAGCGATGCTCATGGTGTCGATGCTACGACGCCGCCGGTGGCGTCGAGCCCGGCCACGATGGCCTTGCAGGCGACGGCCGCCCGCATCGGCATGCGCTCGGGATACGGGCCGGTCATGCCCGCGATCTCGAGGCTCACGGAGCCGTGCGACACCGCCCAGAGCACCTGCGCGATGTCCTCAGGTTCGGCGTCGGGGAAGTGCCCCTTGGCTTGCGCGCGGCGCACCGCGTCGACGACGACGGTGAACGTCCCGATCGACACCTCCATCGCTTCCGCCGAGGGGATGAACTCGGGCACTGAGCGGGTGAACATGATCCCGTAGCTGGTCGCGTTGTCGAGCGCCCAGCGGCGATATGTCAGGCCGATCTGCTCGAGGTCGTGGAGCGGGTCGTCGGTGATCGGCGATGCTTCGACCGCGGCGCGCAGGCGCGTGAAGCCCTCGAGCCACAGCCGCTCGATGACGCCGTCCTTGCCGCCGAACCGCGAGTAGAGGCCCATCGTCGAGCAGCCCGCGGTCGATGCGATTCGCCGCACGGTCAGCGCCTCCGGGCCCTCGGTCGCGAGGAGCTCCGTCGCCGCGTCGAGCAGCGCTTGGCCCTGGCTGTCGAGCTTGCCGGTCGTGTCCCTCACGGGTGCCTCCTGTCACGTTGACCCAACGATATAACGATGTTACACCGGTGTCTAGAACAACGTTATTTCGACGATCCAGGGAGGCTGTCGTGACCAGAGCAGAAGACATTCACAACCGGCGCTGGGCGATCCTCGGGGTGCTCTGCCTCAGCCTGTTCGTGATCGTGATGGACAACACGATCGTGAACGTGGCCCTGCCGTCGCTCGTCCGCGAGCTCGGCGCGACGACGAGCCAGCTGCAATGGATCGTCGACAGCTACACGCTCGTGTTCGCCGGATTGCTCCTCTCCTTCGGTGCGCTCGGCGACCGCTTCGGCCGGAAGGGCGCGCTGACCGTCGGCATGGTGATCTTCGGTGCGTCGTCGTTCGCGGCGGCGCTGTCGACGACGAGCCGGCCAGCTGATCGGCGCTCGGGCCCTGATGGGTGTCGGCGCCGCGCTGATCATGCCCGCGACCTTGTCGATCCTCACCAACGTCTTCACCGTCGCGAAGGAGCGGGCGGTCGCGATCGCGCTCTGGTCCGCGATCGCAGGTGCCGCGGTCGCGCTCGGCCCGGTCACCGGCGGCTTCCTGCTCGACCACTTCTCGTGGGGCTCGGTGTTCATGGTCAACGTGCCGATCGTGATCGTCGCGGTCATCGCCGGGTGGCTGATCGTGCCGACCTCTCGTGATCCATCGGCACCCCGGGTCGACGTCGTCGGTGCGCTGCTGTCGATCGTCGGTCTCGTCGGCCTCGTCTACACGATCATCGAGGCGCCCCGTCACGGATGGACGTCACCCGCGACCGTCTTCGGCTTCGCCGCATCGTTGACAGTGCTCGCGATCTTCGTCGCCTACGAGCTGAAGCACGACGAGCCGATGCTCGACGTGCGCTTCTTCACGAATCCCCGATTCACCGCAGCGAGCATCTCGGTCACGCTCGTGTCGTTCGCTCTGTTCGGCTTCATCTTCATGGCGACGCAGTACCTGCAGTTCGTCATGGGCTACAGCCCGCTCTCGGCAGGTGTCCACACGATCCCCTTCGCGCTCGCGGTGATGGTCATGGCGCCTCGCTCGGCCAAGCTCGCCGAGCGGTTCGGCACCAAGCGCGTCGTGGCCACGGGCATGCTCCTGTTCGCTGTCGGCCTCTTGGTCGCCTCGACCTCGACCGTCACGTCCGGCTACAGCATCGTCTTCGTCGCCATCGTGCTGATGGGCTCGGGCATGGGGCTGACGATCGCTCCTGCGACCGAGTCGATCATGGGCTCGCTCCCCAAGGAGAAGGCCGGCGTCGGGTCGGCGGTCAACGACACCACTCGTGAGCTCGGCGGCGCGTTGGGTGTCGCGGTGATCGGAAGCATCATGTCGTCGGTGTACACCGCGCATCTCACCGATGCCGCGGCGGGCCGCCTGCCCGATCAGGCACTCGACACCGCCACCAGCTCGGTCGGTGCGGCTCTCGCGGTTGCTCAGCGCATCGGTCCGGCCGCCGAGCCGTTGGTCACCGCTGCTCGTCAGGCGTTCGTCGACGGCATGGTGATCGGGTCACGAGTGACCGCAGTCGTCGCTGTCCTCGGAGCACTGGTGGCGCTGAAGTGGCTGCCCGCTCGGCGCGGCGGGAAGAGACGACGTCGATCTCGATGCGCCGAGCTGATCGAGCTCTCCGACGGTCAGGTCGCGACGGCGGAGGCAGTCGCAGCCGATCGGTAGATCGCATCCGCAACCTCGTGTGCACGCAGCGCGGTGGCGAAGTCGGGCATGGCCCGCTCGCCCCGCGCTGCTGCCGCGATGAACGCCCCGTCAGGGTTCGCGGGGCCGTCGAGGAGCGGCTGCACCGCCTCGGCCAGGTCGTCTCCTGCGAGGCGGCCCTGCGTGCCGTCGCTGTCGGTCCACTCCACCGGACCGAACCAGTCGTCGCCCTCGAGCACGGCCCAACGACGCTCGCAGAACACCTCGACGCGACGGAGGCTCGGTCTCGACAGCACGTCGTGCCAGATCGACGTGAGCGTGCCGACCGCACCCGACGCGAAGCTGAACGAGACCGCCATCGCATCTTCGATGCCCGTGATCCCGTGGAACGACGCCGACCGCGCCGAGACCATGTCGATGCGATCGACGAGGAACTCGAGCATGTCGATGTCGTGCACCGAATGCTCGAGCAGCGTGCCCGCGCCGGCCTTCTCGACGTCGCCGCGCCACGTCGACGAGTAGTGCCCCTGGATCGGGATGAACTGGTCGTCGCGGAAGATCACGCTCATGACCGCCCCCGCTTCCGGCGCGGTGATCACGTGGCGCAGCCAGAGGAAGGCAGGCGAGCGACGGAGCACGAGGCCGACCTGGTTGGTCACTCCCGCGTTGTTCACGACGTCGGTCATGTGGCGGGCCGCGGCCTCCGTCGTGGCGAGTGGCTTCTCACAGAAGATCGCGAGCCCTCGGGTCGCGGCCGCCTCGACGAGGCGCGGATGCTCAGAGGTCCACGTGCAGATGTAGACGGCGTCGCAGCTGTCGAGCACCTCCTCCTCTGATCCGCACGCGCGGTGGCCGGAGGCGGAGCAGAACGACGTGAGGCGGTCCGCGTCGATGTCGTACGCGCCCGCTCGCACGATGTCCGCGCCGCTGTGGCGCAACGACTTCGAGTGATAGGTCGCGATGAGACCGGTGCCGATGAAGCCGACGCGCAGGGGTTGGATGTCGCGTCCGATGGCAGGGGTGGGCACGGCGGGCGACGCTACCGTTCCGCTGTGCGTCGCTCCGTGGGGGTGGTGGTCGCCGCGGTGCTTCTGACTGCGTGCGGAGGCGGTGACGATGCACCGGCGGCCGTCGAGACGTCGGCGACGACCGAGCCGGTCGAGACCTCGGTGACGAGCGCGCCGGCAACCACGTCGGCCGCACCCGGCACGGTCACGCTGATCGTCGGTCGTGACGAGCCGCTGAACCAAGCCTTCGACCTCGTCGTCAGCTCGGCCGGTGACCTGTACATCGCCAACACGAACGCCGCGCAGCTGCTGCGATGGGACGGCGTCGACATGCACGTCGCCTATCCGGGTGACTTCGGCGAAGGTGAGAACGAGTTCACCGGCGTCGCGACGCAAAGCGACGGGTCAGTGGTGTTCACGACCGGTCTCGCCGAGAAGTGGCTGAGGCCCGACAAGACGCTGACCGACCTCCGAATCGACGACCCGGGCGACCAAGTGCTCGGTCTGCTGTTGGCGACCGGGCCGCGCGACGAGATCTACCTGGCGTTCGGCCGCCTCGGGAAGGTCGACCTTCTCGGCACCGACGGGTCGCTCACTCCGTACGCGGGAAGCGGGCAGATCACCACGCAGCCAGGAGTGGTCGGTGACGGCGGACCCGCGCTGAACGCGCAGTTCTCGCGCATCAGCGACTTCGTGGTCGACCGCGACGGCGTCATGTATCTCGCGGACGAGGGGCAGGGCGTCATCCGGCGCGTGAAGCCCGACGGCACCATCGACACGGTCATCGGCCTCGGCGCCGATCTCGCCTGCTCGACGCGTCGACGGCACGGCTGCGAGCGACATCAAGCTCGGCCCAGGGCCACTCGGTGTCACGGTCGACGACGGCCGGCAACGTGTTCGTGAGTGTGCGCGTCGTTCGGACGCGTGATCCGCATCGATCACGTCACCGGCGCGATGACGCTGGTTGCGCCCGACACGACGTTCCAGAGCCCGACCCGCCTCACGTTCGACAACGACGGCAACCTGCTCATGCTCATCGAGGACGGCAAGCAAGTCGTGTCGATCGCCGGCGTCGGCGCCTCGGGCTAGCTCAGGCCGACGAACTCGGCGACGAACTCGTTCGCGGGATGGGCGACGACGTCGTCGGGTGTCCCGATCTGCTCGACGCGCCCGGCCCGCATCACCACCAGCTGATCGCCGATGGCTCGCGCTTCCGCGTGGTCGTGCGTGACGTAGATCGACGTCATCCCGAGCCGGTGCAGCAGCTGTTCGAGGTCGACGGTGAGGCGCTCGCGCAGCGTGCGGTCGAGGGCGCCGAGGGGTTCGTCGAGCATGAGGAGTCGGGGCTCGGGCGCGAGCGCGCGGGCGAGCGCGACGCGTTGTTGCTCGCCGCCCGACAGCGTCGTCACGGAGCGGTGCTCGAACCCTTCGAGGTCGACGAGGGCGAGGACTTCCGCGACGCGTCGTTCGACGTCGGCGGCTGCGCGGCCTTGCATGCGCAGACCGAACGCCGACGTTGCCGGCGACGTCCTTGTGAGGGAAGAGCGCGTAGTCCTGGAACATCAGCCCGAACCGGCGCTTGTGCGGTGGAGTGCCCGCGAGGTCCGTGCCGTCCCACGCGATCGTTCCCGCGGCCAGCGGTTCCAGCCCCGCGATCGCGCGCAGCAGCGTCGACTTCCCCGAGCCGCTCGGGCCGAGCACGGCGACGATCTCCCCGTCGTGCACCGACAGGTCGACGCCGTCGAGCGCCGCGTGCTCGCCGAATCGCACGATGGCTCCGTCGACGCTCAGCACCTCAGAAGTCTCCGAGATCGCCGAGGCGCGCGCGCTCGAAGATCAGGACGCACACGACCGTGAGCGCCATCAGGATCGTGGCCATCGCCATCGCCTGCCCGTAGTTCGACGCGCCGGGGCGGCCGAGCAGCCGGAAGATGGCGATTGGGAGGGTCGGCGTGTCGGGCCTCGCGACGAACACGGTCGCGCCGAACTCACCGAGTGAGATCGCGAACGCGAAGCCGGCGCCGACGGCCAGCGCGCGGGAGACGAGGGGGAGATCGATCTCGCGCCACGTGCGACTCGGGGAAGCGCCGAGCATCGCCGCGGCTTCGCGGAGGCGATCGTCGATCGACCGCAGCACCGGGACGACCGACCGCACGACGAAGGGGAGCGCGACCAGTGCCTGTGCGATCGGGATGAGGATCGCCTTGGCGCGGAGATCGAGCGGCGGCTCGTCGAGGGTGATCAGGAACCCGAACCCGATGGTGACTGCCGAGACCCCGAGCGGGAGCATCAGCCCGATGTCGAGCCACGCGCGGGTGTGCCTTCCCCCGATCGCGATCGATGCGAGGCCGCCGACGGTGGTTGCGATGATCGTCGCGATCGCGGCGAAGACGAGCGAGTTCCGGATCGCTTCGGTCGGCGGCACGAACAGTCCGCTCGTGCCCGTCGACGCGAGGTCGCGGTACCAGGCGAGCCCGTGGCCGCCGGGCACGCTGAACGAGCGCTCGACGAGCGCGAGCAGCGGCAGCCCGAGCAGGACAGCCATCACCGCGAAGTTCGCGATGAGCAGGACGCGCTGGCCCGTGGTGCGGATCGCGGCGCTCGCCTCGTCACGCCGTCGCATCCGCCGTTGCACGGCCAGGCCGCTCTGCAGACGCGTCGAGACGACGAGCAGTCCGACGACCGCGACGAGCTGCACGAGCGCGAGGGCCGCGGCGACCTGGAGGTCGAGCAGCTGCGCGGTCTGCCGGTAGATCTCGACCTCGAGCGTCGAGTGGCGCGGGCCGCCCAGCAGGAGCACCACACCGAACGACGTGAACGTGAAGAGGAACACGATGGCGCTGGCAGCCGCGATCGCAGGTGCGAGCAGCGGAAGGTCGACCTCGAGCAGCGAACGCCACCGGGGCGCACCGAGCATCGCCGCACTCTCGTCGAGGCGCGGGTCGAGGTTTGCCCACAGTCCGCCGACGACGCGGACGACGACGGCGTAGTTGAAGAACACGTGCGCGATCAGGATCGCCCACACCGTGTGGTCGAAGCGGTCGGGGAGGATGCGCGTGAACGCGGCGCCGACGACGACGGTCGGCAGCACGAACGGAACGGTCACGAGGGCTCGCACGACCGAGCGGCCGGCGAAGCGGTAGCGCGACAACACGTAGGCGCCGGGCAGCGCGATCAGCAGGGTGAGGAGCGTCGAGACCGTGGCCTGCCAGAGCGTGAACCAGGCGACGTGGCGAAGGCGGTCGTCGGTGAAGACCTCGCGAAAGCCGTTCGCGCTGATGCCGCGGTTGATGATCGTGGCGACCGGCCACACGAAGAACACCGCCAGGAACGCGACGGGCAGCGCGAGCAGCGCCGCCCGGCGGGCCCAGTGCGTCAACCGAGCACGGTCGATGTCCACTCGTCGATCCATCGATCGCGGTTCGTTGCGATCTCGTCCGGCGGGAGCGAAAGGGGGTGCTCGGGCACGACCGAGTACTTCACGAACTCGTCAGGCACCGTCGCCTTCGAGCTCACCGGGTACACGAACATGTTGAGCGGCATGTCGTCCTGGAACGTGGTGCTCAGCATGAAGTCGATGAACGCTTTCGCCGCGGCGGCGTGCTCAGTGCCCGCGAGCACGCCCGCGAACTCGATCTGGCGGAAGCAGGTCGACTCGATGACCGCAGTCGGTGCGTCCGTGAGCGGCGTCTCCGCGAACACGACCTCGGCGGGCGGGCTCGACGCGTACGACACGACGATGGGCTTGGGGCCCTTGCCCGAGCTGCCGGAGAACGCGGTGTAGTAGGCGTCCTCCCAGCCCGATGCGATCTCGACGCCGTTCGCCTTCAGCTGCTTCCAGTAGTCGAGCCAGCCGTCCTCACCGAACTGGTCGATCGTTCCCAACATGAACGCGAGGCCCGGCGACGACGTCGCGGGGTTCTCGACGACGAGGAGATCCTTGTACTCGGGCTTGGTGAGGTCGTCGAGCGAGGTCGGCGGCGCGACGCCGTGATCGGCGAACCAGGCCTTGTCGTAGTTGAGGCAGACGTCGGCAACGTCGATCGGCGTCACCGCGCCGTCGCCCGTCTCGTCGCCGAGTGCGGGCTCCACGTCGCTCATCGCGGGCGAGGAGTACGGCTCGAAGATCCCCGCGTCGACCGCGCGTGCGAGGAACGTGTTGTCGACGCCGTAGAGCACGTCGCCGAGCGGCTTGCCCTTGGTGAGGATCGCCTGGTTCACCATCTCGCCGGCGTCGCCGGCTTGCAGCACCTTCACGGTGATGCCGGTCTGCTCGGTGAAGCCGTCGAGCAGGCCGTCTGACACCGCGAACGAGTCGTGCGTGAGCAGCGTGATCGTGACAGGTCCAGTCGTGTCGCTGGAAGCGGAACCGGCATCGTCGCCGCACGCGGAGAGCACGAACAGCGCGACGAGAGCTATCGCGATCCGCTTCATGTCAAGGCCTCGGGTTGCACGATGAGGAGCGTTCCGTCCACCAATGCCACCGCTGCCTCCGTGGCCTCGAACACGTTGCTCACGCCGCGCGTCGAGCCGGGCTCGAGCGTCTCGTCACGCAGCGGATAGACGAGCGCTTCGGTGCGCACACCGATGGCAGGGCCACCGACCGCGGCGAGCGTGACGAGCTCACCCGGTCGGCCGTGGAGCTCCGCGCGACCGGGACCGTGGAGCGCGCGGACCCACGCGTCGCCGATCCATGCCTCGACGACGGCGTCGGCCAGCGCGGGATCCGCCAGCGCGAGGAGCCCCGTGAGGAGGTGGTCGAGGCGCCCGCCGTCCCCCGCGACGACCGTGATGTGCGCGGCTCCCGCGTCGCGCGCCGTGAGGAGCGCGAGGGCGAGGTCGGTCGCATCCTTCGCCGCTGGATAGAGGTCGATCGGCACGCCGGCGGCCTTCGCCGCCTCGAGTGCGTCGGGCGAGATCGAGTCGAGGTCGCCGACGAGCTCATCCACGTCGATGCCGTGGGCGCGGGCGTGGTCGTAGCCGGAGTCGGCCGCGATCACGAGCGCGCCAGCCGGCAGACGCTCGATGGCGCGTGGCGACGGCGGGTTTCCGCCTCCGAACACGATCGCTTGACGACCAGTGACTCGACCCTGGAGTGGGTCCACGTCTCCCTCCGCTGGCATTACCCAGATCAGGTTCTTGGGTCGGTGGCGCTCACGGCCACCCTCTCA
The DNA here is from genome assembly GCA_963802505.1 of uncultured Acidimicrobiales bacterium. Lineage (GTDB taxonomy): Bacteria > Actinomycetota > Acidimicrobiia > Acidimicrobiales > DATKAS01 > DATKAS01. Next base: position 48,842 of record CAWDJB010000003.1, read on the forward strand.
GCCCGGCTGCCCGAGCTCCCCGTGGTTGTGGTCTTACGGTAGCGCCTCGTCGACGTCCTGAGGCACGTCGATCTCCGGGAACTCGTCGACCTCACGAAGGACGTCGGGCTCGATGTAGATGATGCGAGCTTCGGGCACGGCGCTGCGGATGCGGCGTTCGACCGAATTGATGGCGTCGGCGAGGTCACGGAGCGTGAGCGACGGCTCGAAGCCGACCTTCACGCCGACGAGCAGCTCGTCCGGGCCGATGTGCTCGGTCTTCATGTGGATGATGCCCTGCACCTCGGGAGCGTCCTTGATGGCGTTCGCGATGGCGACCTGCTTGAGCGGCGACGCCGACTCACCGATGAGCAGGCCCTTCATCTCGACGGCGAGCACGATCGAGATCGCGATGAGGAGGAGGCCGATCGCGATGCTGCCCGCGGCGTCCCAGCGCGGGTTCTCGGTGATCTTCGCGAGCGAAATCCCGATGATCGCCAAGAAGAGGCCGATGAGCGCACCGGAGTCCTCGAGGAGGACGACGGGCAGCTCCGGGTTCTTGGTGCGCCGGATGAAGTGCCACCAGCCGACGGACTTGGGCTTCTCGAGGTTCGCCTCGTGGCGCGCCGTGCGGAACGACCACGCCTCGAGCCCGACCGACACGAGCAAGATCGTGATCGCGACGCCGAAGTTCTCGAGCTCGTGGGGACGGCGCAGCTTCTCGATGCCTTCGTAGAGCGCGAACGCGCCGCCGAGCGTGAACAGGACGACGGCCACGACGAACGCCCAGAAGAACCGCTCGCGGCCGTAGCCGAACGGGTGCTCGGGAGTCGCCGCTCGCTTGGCACGCGCGCCGCCGAGGAAGAGCAACGCCTGGTTTCCCGTGTCGGCCACCGAGTGGATCGCCTCGGCGAGCAGCGACGCGGAACCGGTGAGGGCGAAGCCGATGAACTTGGAGATCGCGATGCCGAGGTTCGCAAGGAACGCGGCGATGATCGCCCGGCGACTCCCCTCGTGCATCGGCTCACACTGGCACAATGCGACCCATGTCTGGAGCTCTCGAGGGTCGCGTCGCACTGGTCACTGGAGGCGGAAGGGGCATCGGTGCGGGCATCTCACTCGCGCTCGCCGCGGAGGGCGCGTCGGTCGCGGTGAACTACCGACGCGATGCCGATGCCGCCAAAGAGACGGTCGCCGCCATCGAGGCCGCGGGCGGGTCGGCGCGTGCATATGCGGCCGCGGTCGAGGACTACGAGGCCGCGGCGACGATGGTCGAATCAGCGGTCAACGACTTCGGGTACGTCGACATCCTCGTGCACAACGCCGGCATCGCATCACGAGGTCGGTCGGTCGCAGACACCGAGGTCGACGAGCTCGAGCGCCTCGTGCGCGTGCACACGTTGAGCGCGCATCAGCTGGCGCGTCATGTGCTCCCGTCGATGCGCACGCGGCCGCGCGGCGACATCGTGATGATCTCCTCGGTCGCCACGTCGCACTACGCCGCGAACGGCGCGCCGTACAACATGGGCAAGGCCGCGCTCGAGGCGCTCGCGTTCGGGCTCGCGAAGGAGGAGCGCGACAACGGCATCCACGTGAACGTCGTCGCGCCGGGCCTCGTCGAGACCGAGATGGGGCGCCGCTTGGTGAAGGCCGGCGGCGTCGAAGACATCACGACGCTCGGGCCGTACTCGGGCTTCGGCCGGGTCTGTCAGCCCGAAGACGTCGCCGCTGTTGTGGTGTTCTGCTGCAGCGAGGCGTCGGGCTACATGACCGGCCAGCGCATCGAAGTCGACGGCGGCGGCCCCAAAGTCGCCCTCCGCTGACCCATCCGGCTCTCGGTGTTCACGCTCGGGGCACTATGCCGCGCCCGAGCGTGAACACTGGGTCGGCCAGAGTGCCCTGATCGTTCCGACGAAGTACTCGTCAGTCATGTCGGACGTGAAGCTCGTCGGCGACCAACCGACCACAAGCAGGTCGTTCTTTCGGGCGCGGTCGACGCTGAAGGCAGTGCGGTTGTTCATGCCGTGGAACGCCCAGGAGTCGAGCTCGATCGCAATCTTCTGCTCCGGGTAGGCGAGGTCGATGCGCACGGTCTTCCCTCGCAGCTTCATGCGGAACTGCTGTCGCGGCGGAGGAAAGCCTGCGGCGACCAGAGCTCGCAGCGCACGAGTCTCGAGGTCGCTGTCGCCGGGTGAATAGCCCGGCAGTCGCTCACTGAGCACGGACCTGACCCGGCGCATCGACCGGCCCGGCCCCGGCGCGAGTCGATCTGCGCACCGACGAAACGCTTCGAGCCCAGCGATCTTTCGTCGGATCGCGTCGTCGAGCACCAAGCCGAGCTGCTGGCTCGACATCGAGGCAGAGAGGTCGACGAGTGCGCGCTCGACAGTGACAGACGGGATGCCGCTTCGACGTGTCAGATCCGCGTCGAACAGAGCGCGAGACCGATGGCCGTCGACCTCGTCGAGACGCACGTGCTGGCCGTAGCCGGTGATGACCTCGAGCCGCTCGGGTTGCGGGAACCCGCGCAGAAGCGACAGGTGGGCGGTAGTCCGGTGGGATGCGTAGGAGGGCACGGCGAGAGTCACGGCAAGCAGAGCCTGTTCCCAGGTCGGTGGCGCGCCGCCAACCCCGTAGACGTCCGGTCGGATGACGATCCACGTGCCACGGCGCAATCGAGCCGTGATCTGCCCGTCGGTCAGCCCCGCTGCGAGCGCTTGCTCTCTTGTGATGAGGCCCCGCTGCTGTCGGGCGATTCGGTTGAGTCGTTCGATGATGATGTCCGCCACGCCCCGGAGGCTGACATAGGGGTGTGACATTCCCGAGTGTTCACGCTCGAGGAACTATGACGCGCCCCAGCGTGAACACTCACTCGGTGGTCCTTACTGGGGGACGGGGAGGGCGAGCCAGCGGTCGAAGACGTCGCGGTCGCCGAGGATCTCGAGGGATGCGTCGTCGGGGAGGATGCGGCGCCACTGCATCAGCAGCAGCGACGACGCGGGGCCGCGCACAGCGACATCACCTTTCGTGTGCCCACGCGTGACGCGCGCCAAGCCGTCGTCGGTGTGCACGGTCCACTCGCCTTCGGTGTCAGTGCAGTGGAAGTGCACCGAGCCGCCGATGTCGATGCCGTCGCGCCCAGCGAGCCGCAGGCCGACGTGGACGTCGAGCAGCTCGTCCATGCCGTCGGATGCGAGCTCGGCGTCGATCGGGCCGACGCCGTCGCGACCGTGCGCGTCCTGACCGTCCCACCGGTGGATCGCGGTCTCGATCGCCATGCGGCGCGGCCAGAACCGTCCGTCTTGATGCCCGTTCGAGAAGTTCCAGACGTGCGCATCGGGATCGAGCACCGTGAGCGCGTCGACGAGCGGCGCCACCCCTTCCTCGAACCACTCGAGCACCGTCGCATCACGGGGCGGGCTCTCGAGGCGATCGGCGACGGGCTCAGCCCCGGTGCGGCACGCCTCGGTCGCCCACCGGTGCACCCGCCCGAGGTGCCCGAGCAGCCGGTTCACGTCCCACCCCGGGCAACTCGGCACTGGTGCGTCGAGTGAGCCGTCCCGCGCGGTCGTCGCCAGCACGTCCGCGTTCTCGCGGACGGCCGCCAAGTAGTCGATCGGCATGGCCCGACGGTATCGTCAGAGCTGATGACATCGCCCTTCCAGACCGATGAGCTCGTCCTCGATGAGGTCGTCACCTTGACCGAGAGGGCCCACACCAAGCTCATCGAGCTGCGAGATGCCGAGCCGGAGGGCAACACGCTCGGCCTGCGGCTCTCGATCAGCGGCAGCCAGGGCATCGACTTCGTCTACGACCTCGAGTTCGTGCCGCTGGCAACGCTCCCGCTGACCGAGCAGGTGCGCAACCATGACGGGCTGCGCGTCGTCATCCCGAACAACGACGTCAACAACCTCGAGGGTGCGACGCTCGACTACGAGCACGACGGCCTCGTGTTGCGCAATCCGAACAAGCCCGCACCGCTCGACCTCGGGAACCTGAAGACCGACGGCGCGCTCGCCGAAGGAGTGCAGGCTGCGCTCGCCGACGAGGTCAACCCCGCGCTCGCAGCCCACGGAGGGTTCGTCGAGATGGTCGGCGTCGACGAGGCCGAGGGCATCGTCTACATGCGGATGGGGGGCGGCTGCCAAGGCTGTGCGATGAGCCGCATGACGATGATGCAAGGCGTGCAGGCGATGTTGAAGGAATCGGTCGAGGGCGTCACTCGCGTGCAGGACGTGACCGACCACGCCGCGGGCGAGAACCCGTACTACTCGTAGACGACACGACATTCAGGGGGAGCAATGCCAGGCATCGTCGCCTACGGCGCCTACGTGCCGTACTACCGGTTGCAGCGAGGCGCGATCGGCGCGGCGCTCGGATCGGGAGGAGGCAAGGGCACCCGCGCGGTCGCGTCGTTTGACGAAGACGCGACGTCGATGGGCGTCGAAGCCGCCCGCATCGCAATGAAAGCTGCTGGGGGGATCGCTCCGCAGGTGCTCGTCTTCGCGACGACCGCGCCCCCGTACCAGGACAAGACGAACGCCACCGCGATCCACGCCGCGCTCGGCATGCCCGTCGCGACGTCGGCTTTCGACGTCGTCGGTTCGGCCCGTTCGTCGATCGCCGCGGGTCGCATGGGCGCCACCTCGCCAGTGCCGCTGCTCGCAGTGATGGCGGACGTCCGCACCGGCCTGCCCGGCGGTGCCGACGAGCGTGACGGTGGCGACGCCGCCGTGGCGTTCCTGTTTTCGGGATCGATGTTCGACTCCCGCGCGATCGTCGAGGTCGTCGGAACTGGCGCCGCGACGAACGAGTTCCTCGACCGCTGGCGCCTGCCCGGTGAAGAGGCGTCGCACGTGTGGGAGGAGCGGTTCGGCGAGCACGCGTACGTGCCGCTCGCCGAGATCGCGATCAACGACGCGCTGAAGTCGGCCGGTGTGACACCGAGCGAGCTCGACCACGTGATCGTGACCGGGCTGCACGGGCGAGCAGTGAAGCGGGTCGCCGGGTCGATCGGTGCTCGCCCCGAGGCGATGGTCGACGACCTCACGAGCGTCATCGGCAACACTGGCGCGGCGCATCCTGGCCTGCTGCTCGCGGACGTGCTCGATCGTGCCGAGCCGGGGCAGGTGATCCTGCGGGTGAACCTCTCCGACGGTGTCGACGCCGTCGTGATGCGCACCACCGACGAGCTCGTCGCCTACCGCGATCGTCGAGCGTCCACGGTCGCCGAGCAGATCGCCGCGGGCCGCGACGATCTCAGCTACCAGACCTACCTGACCTGGCGCGGCTTCCTGCAGCGCGAGCCACCGCGGCGTCCCGATCCCGAGCGTCCGGCCGCTCCGCCGTCGCTGCGCACCGAGCCGTGGAAGTACGGCTTCGTCGGATCGAAGTGCACGTCCTGCGGTACTCGTCACCTCCCCCCGGCCCGGGTCTGCGTGCGCTGCGGCGCCGTCGACCAGATGGAGCCCGAGCGGCTCGCTGACGTGCCCGCGACCATCGCCACGTACACCATCGACCGCCTGGCGTTCTCGTTGTCACCGCCGGTCGTGGTCGGTGTGATCGACTTCGACGGTGGAGGTCGCTTCCAATGCGAGCTCACCGACGTCGATCCGGCCACCGTGAAGATCGGTGACCGGGTCGAGATGAGCTTCCGTCGGCTCTTCACCGCCGGTGGGGTGCACAATTACTTCTGGAAGGCAAAGCCCATCGCTCAAGGCGACACGGCAGGAGGCAAGTGACATGGCATCACACGGCATTCGCGACAAGGTGGCCATCGTCGGCATGGGCTGCACGCCCTTCGGCGAGCACTGGGACAAGAGCGCCGAGGATCTCCTCGTCGACGCTGCGACCGAGGCCTTCACGACGTCCGGCATCAAGAAGGCCGACGTCGACGCCTACTGGCTCGGCACGATGGGCTCGGGCATCAGCGGCCTCACGCTGAGCCGCCCGCTCAAGATCGACTACAAGCCGGTCACCCGGCTCGAGAACATGTGCGCCACCGGCAGCGAGGCGTTCCGCAACGCGGCCTATGCCGTCGCCGCGGGCGCGATCGACGTCGCGATGGCGATCGGTGTCGAGAAGCTGAAGGACTCGGGCTTCTCCGGCCTCACGGGCTCGGCGCCGCCGAACGACGGCACGCTCCCCACGATGACCGCGCCGGCGTCGTTCTCGCTCCTCGCTCCGGCGTACGCGAACAAGTACGGCGTCGACGAAGCCGAGATGAAGGACGTCCTCACGCGCATCGCGTGGAAGAACCACAAGAACGGCGCGCTCAACCCGCGTGCGCAGTTCAGGAAGGAAGTGGCGAAGGACGTCATCTGCAACTCGCCGCTCATCGCCGGCCAGCTCGGCATCTTCGACTGCTCGGGCGTGAGCGACGGCTCGGCGGCCGCGCTGATCGTGCGGGCCGAGGACGCGCACAAGTACACCGACAAGCCGCTCTACGTGAAGGCGCTGTCGTTCGTCGCCGGTCCTGCCGCCGGTCCGATCGACCCGACCTACGACTACACGACGTTCATCGAGGTCGTGCGCTCGGCCGCCGACGCCTACCAGCAGGCCGGCATCGACAACCCGCGTGCCGAGCTCGCCATGGCCGAGGTGCACGACTGCTTCACGCCGACCGAGCTCGTCCTCATGGAGGACCTCGGCTTCGCCGAGCGGGGCATGGGCTGGAAGGAAGTGCTCGCCGGCACGTTCGATCTCGACGGCGAGCTCGCCGTGAACCCCGACGGCGGCCTCAAGTCGTTCGGCCATCCGATCGGCGCCTCGGGTCTGCGGATGCTCTTCGAGTGCTGGCTGCAGCTGCGCGGCGAGGCCGGCGAGCGTCAGATCTCGAACGGAAAGACGAAGGCCCTCACCCACAACCTCGGCGGTGCGCCGGGCGCGTGCGTCAGCTTCGTGAGCGTCGTCGGCTCAGAGCTCGGCTAGGGCTCACGACAGCGCGGCCAGCGCCGCGTCGTGCAACAGACCATTCGTCGACAGCGCGCTGCCGCCGTCTGCCCGCGCGACTCCTGAGAGGTCGGTGAACCGACCTCCGGCCTCCTCGACGATCACCTGCACGGCCGCGAGGTCCCACAGGCTCACGGTCGGCTCGGCTGCGACGTCGAACACGCCCTCAGCCACCAGCACGTGCATCCAGAAGTCGCCGACGCCCCGGCTGCGCCACACCCGATGCGCGAGCGCGTCGAACTGCGGACCCCTCCCGTGCTCCCGCCACGAGCTGATGCTGGCGTGCCCGAAGTGCGCGTCCTCGAGGCGATCGACGGACGACACCTGCAGCGATCCATGATCGCTCGATGCGCCGAGACCACGCGCGGCCCACCACCGCCGGCCGAGCGCGGGAGCAGATGCGACCCCCACGACGATCTCGCCCTCGTGCTCGAGCGCGATCAGCGTCCCCCAGATCGGGAGCCCGCGCACGAACGACGCTGTGCCGTCGATCGGATCGAGGATCCACCTCGAGCTCGACGCCGGGTCGCCGATCAGGCCCTCCTCCTCGCCGAGCACCGCGTGATCGGGTCGATGCTGCGCGAGCAGTGTGCGCATCGCCGCTTCGGCCCCGGTGTCGGCGTCGGTGACGTGCGACGCGTCGGCCTTGTGGCGGATCTCGAGGTCGGCGGCGCGGTAGCGGGGGAGCGTGACCGCGTCGGCCGCGTCCGCGAGATCGAGCGCGAGCGCGAGCTCGGTCGTCAGGTCAAGAGGCAAGGATCAAGAGGCAAGGATCAAGAGGCAAGGATCGAGCGAACGGTGGCCGCGATGCCCGGCCCGTCGAGCCCGAGATCGCTGAGGATGCGATCGGGCTTGCCATGGGGGATGAACGCGATCGGCGTGCCGAGCACCTCGACGCGCGGGATGTCGGGACCGGTGCACGTCCGGGCCAGCTCGTCCACGATGCGGGAGCCGGCTCCGCCCTCGCGGATGCCGTCCTCGACGGTGACCACCACCGGATGGCGAGCCGCGTCGGCGATCATCTCGGGGTCGAGGGGCGTGACGACCCGCACGTCCCACACGGTGCATCGCACGCCTTCGGCCTCGAGAGCGCTGGCGGCGGCCTCGGCCGCGGCCAGCAGCTTGCCCACCGCGAGGATGCAGACCTCGGGCACAGCCGCGCCCGTGGCCCGGTGCGCGAGCCGCGCCTTCAACCCACGGCCGACCTCGTCGTCACCGACCTGTCGCGCCGCGCCGCGCGGGTACCGGATGACCGACGGCCCGTCGAGCTCGAGCGCGTCGTGCAGCATCGTCTGCAGCTCCTGTGCCGACGATGGCGCGAACACCGTCATCCCCGGCACCTTGGTGAACAGCGCGAGGTCCATGACGCCATGGGTTGAGGCCCCGTCGTCACCGGTGATGCCCGCCCGGTCGAGGCAGAAGACGATCGGCTGCTGGTGGAGCGCGCAGTCGTACATCACCTGGTCCCATGCGCGGTTCATGAACGTCGAGTAGATGGCGACGACGGGGCGCAGCCCTCCCATCGCCATGCCGGTCGCCGCTGTGACCGCGTGCTGCTCGGCGATGCCGACGTCGAAGAAGCGATCGGGCCAGCGCTCCTGGAAGGGCAGCAATCCGGTCGGGCCGGGCATCGCTGCGGTGATCGCGACCACCTTCGCGTTGCCCTCGGCCTCTTTGATCATCGCCTCGGCGAACGCCTGCGTGTACCCCACCGGCACCCAGCGCGGAGGCCCGACCGCCGGGTCGAACACCGGTGCATCGTGGAGATGCTTCTCGTCGTCGTCCTCTGCGGGCGGGTAGCCGCGCCCCTTCTGGGTGAGCACGTGCAGCACGATCGGCCCGTCGAACTCGGCCGCGTTGCGCAACGCCTTCTCGAGTGCTTCGACGTCGTGCCCGTCGACCGGACCCATGTAGCGAACGCCGAGCGGCTCGAAGAACGTCGCCGGCTCCCACATCTCACGGATCGCTGCCTTCAGTGCCTCCATGCCCTTGTGGGCGCGCGGACCGACGAGCGGCACGCTGCGCACCAACGCCTCGAAGCTCTTCTGACGGCGCATGTACACCGGGTTGAGGCGCACCTGCGTCAGGCTCTTCGACAGGTTCGACACGGTCGGCGCGTACGAGCGGCCGTTGTCGTTCAGCACGATGATCACGCCGCGGCCGCTGTGGCCGAGGTTGTTGAGCGCCTCGTAGGCCATGCCGCCGGTCATCGACCCGTCGCCGATCACCGCGACGATGCGTCGTCCCGCAGGCCGTGACGCGACCTCGGCGTCGCCCGCGGCTACCGCGGTGTCGCGGGCCGCCGCCAGGCCGTACGCGTACGACAGGATCGTCGACGCATGGCTGTTCTCGACGAAGTCGTGCTCTGACTCGGCGCGGCTGGGATAGCCGGACAGGCCACCTTGCTGGCGCAGCGTGTTGAACACCGACTGACGGCCGGTCACGAGCTTGTGCACGTACGCCTGGTGGCCGGTGTCCCAGAGGATCGCGTCGCGCGGGCTGTCGAACACCCGGTGCAACGCCAGCGTGAGCTCGACCGCACCGAGGTTCGAGCCGAGGTGGCCCGCGGTCTCCGACACGGTCATCACGATGAAGTCGCGGATCTCGCCGGCGAGGTCGTCGAGCTCCGCGTAGGAGAGGCGGCGCAGGTCGGCGGGCTGCTTGATGGTCTCGAGGATCATGGCCGCCGCCGAGCGTAGCCCTGCACATTCGAACGAGCGGAGCGCCCGGCCTCACTCGCCCGCGCCGAGTGCGCCGGGCACCGGGATATGGTCCCGAACGTGGGAGATCTGTTCAACCTTCGCGGCCATGTGGGCCTGATCACAGGCGGCAACAGCGGCATCGGGCTCGGGATGGCCGAAGGACTCGCGTCCCAGGGCGCCGACGTCGCGATCTGGGGCACCAACGAGGACAAGAACAAGGCCGCGGCCGAGCAGCTGGGCCGTCACGGCACGAAGGTGCTGGCCCTGCAATGCGACGTCGGCGACGAGGCCGCGGTCGAGGCCTCGTTCGCGGCGACGCTCGAGGCGTTGGGCAAGGTCGACTCGTGCTTCGCGAACGCGGGCATCGGCGGAGGCGGGCACCGCTTCATCGACATCCCCACCGAGGATTGGCACCGTGTGCTGCGAGTCGACCTCGACGGCGTGTTCTTCACGTTGCGAGCCGCGATCCGCCACATGGTCGAGCGTGGTGAGGGAGGCAGCGTCGTGGTCACCTCGTCGGTGTCGACGCTGATGGGCGCGCCGCGGAACCAGGCATACGCGTCGGCCAAGGGGGGGATCATCGCGATGATGAAGGGCCTCGCGGTCGAGTACGCGCGCGACGGCATCCGCTCGAATGCGATCCTGCCCGGCTGGATCGAGACGCCAATGACCGAAGGCGCGTTCTCGTGGGATCGGTTCGTCGACAAGGTGATGCCGCGCGTGCCGATGCGACGGTGGGGCACGGGGAACGACTTCGGCGGCATCGCCGCGTACCTCGCGAGCGACGCGTCCAAGTACCACACCGGCGACGTCCTGGTCGTGGACGGCGGCTATGCCATCTTCTGATCCCGCTGCGGCGCGCGCCATCCCGCGGCCGCCGCTGAACGACCTGCCGGGACTCCTCCGATTCCAATCGGAGCAGTGCGCGGTCAGCGGTTCGCCCCTCTACGGCAACATCCTCGATCACGCCGCCGTCGACGTCGAGGAGCAAGGTCCTTGCCTCGCCGTGTTGCGCGGCCACGAACGCGACCCCGCCGGGACTGCGCTCGCCCTCCGGTTCATGGGCGGCGTGCACCGGATGGTCCTCGAAGGGAACGCGCCCGACCTCGCGGCGCACTACCCATCGGCGGGCGGCTCGCTCGAGACGGGTGATCCGTGGCCGGCGTTCCGCGCGGTCGTCGCCGCGAATGTCGACCTGCTGCGCGAGCGGCTCGCGGACGGCGTGCAGACGAATGAGGTCGGTCGCGCCGCGGCCCTCGCTCCGTGCTTCCTCACGGTCGCGATCGAGACTGGCCTCCCGCTGCGCGTGCTCGAGGTCGGCTCGAGCGCGGGGCTCAACATGCGGTGGGATCGGTTCCACTACGACGACGGCGGCGACACGTGGGGGAGCCCGTCGGCGCCCGTCCGGCTCGAGGGTCGCTGGACCGGAACGCCGCGCCCGTGGCGCGACGCGCCGCCGCCCGACGGCCTGGTCGTCGAGCGGGCCGGCTGCGACCCGAAGCCCATCGACGCGATCGGTGAGAGCGGCCGCCAGAAGCTCCGCTCGTTCGTGTGGCCCGACCAGGTCGCGCGCCTCGCTCTGCTCGACGCCGCCATCGAAACGGCACGCGACACCCCCGCGACGATCGACGAGGAGGAAGCCGCGTCGTGGCTCGGGCACACGCTCGCCGAGCCGGTGTCGGGTGCTGCGACCGTCGTCTTCCACTCGGTCGTCATGCAGTACATGAACAAGGCGGCGCGCGCGGCGGTCGCCCAGGCGATCGCCGATGCCGGCAACCGCGCGACCAATGACGCACCCGTCGCGTGGCTGCGCATGGAACCCGGCTGGGTGGAGGGCCGAGCGAACGTCACGTTGACGACGTGGCCGGGCGGTCGCGAGCGGTTGATCGCGCTCACTGGCTTCCACGGAGCCCCCGTGGAATGGTCAGGCCCGAACGGCCTCAGGCACTAGCTCGCCGTGCTTCGCTTCCCATCGCCTGTCGTTCCACTTCGTCAACACCTTCGCCGCGCAGAACCCGAGCCCGAGCGTGACGAACCCACCGATCGCGTCGAGCCAGTAATGGTTCGCGGTGACGATGATGCAGTACACGGTGGCGATCGGGTAGAGGACGAGCAGGGCCTTCGCCCAGACCGACTTCAGCTGCGGCCACATGACCAGCAGGCACCACATTGCCCACGCGCAGTGCAGCGACGGCATGGCCGCGTACTGGTTCGAGATCTTGTGCATCGCACCCGAGTCGAATGACCACAGAGCGCCGAACTTGTCGAGCGTGTCGACAAACCCATAGGACACGGGCAGGAGACGCGGCGGCATCAGCGGGAACGTCGCAAAGCCGATCAGCGCGAACCCGGTCGTGAACGCCAGCGTGTTGCGCCAGAGCGGATAGCGCTTCGGGAACGAGCGGTACATCCAGATCAGCGCGAACGCCGTGACGATGAAGTGGAAGGTGCCGTAGTACACGTTCCAGAAGACGATGAACGAGTGGAACCGCAGCACGACCTGCTGGATGGTCTCCTCGTGGAAGAGGCCCACGAGCCGCTCGAGGTGGATCACGTCGCGGGCGTTCGCGAACGCGGTTGCCGGCGACACCTTGGCCGACCCGAACTGGTTGCGGATCCAGGAGTAGACGGCGTAGAACGCGAGGACATAGAGGACCTCGCGCCACCAGTACAGCCGCCGCGGCGCGTCAGAGGGCTCGACGGCGCCCGCAGGGGCGGCCTGACCCTTCTGATCGGCGTCGACGACTTGCGTCACCTGCTCCCCTTCGTCGCTCACACCGCCCCCGGACCGCTCGTCGAAAGGCGGAATTCGCTCAGCCTATGGGTGCGAACTGCCGATCGGACTTCATCGTCTGCCTCAAAACAGAAGCACGCGTTGCCCTAGGGTGCCAACGGCTTCCCCGAGCATCTCTGCTTCGCTCGCATAGGAGGACTTCGTGTCCCGCAAGCCGTTCCTGACGTTCGCGGCCATCTCGGCCGCCTCTGCCCTCGCCGCCCTCGGCATCACTGCATGCGGAAGCGGCAGCAACGACGACGCCACTGTCGTGCAGGCCGCCGCCACGCCTCAGTTCCTCACCGAGTCGGCCGACCGCACCGCGACAGTCGAGAGCGGTCGCTTCGAGATGAGCATCGCCGTCCCCGCGTCGGATGAAGTGCCCAAGGGCTTCTCGATCAACGGGTCGGGTGCGTTCGACCTCGAGAGCCACCGGTCGCAGACGACCATCGACATGAGCGGGCTGCTCGACGCAGCCAAGGACACCGAGGGAGCCGAGATGCTGGCGCTCTTCGGTGACGGCAAGTTCGACGTGATCACCGACGGCGACGTCGTCTACGTCCACGCTGGGTTCCTGTCGGCGTTCCTCGGCGGCGACGACGCCAAGCCGTGGGTCAAGATCCCCGCCGACCAGGGTGACGCGGTGGCAAGCGACGTGAGCGGCGGCCTCGCCGACGCGACCGCCCTCCTCGACCTGCTCCGTGACAAGGGCGCGACGGTCACCGACGAGGGACAGGCCGACGTGAACGGCCAGTCGACCCATCACCTCAAGGCGACGATCTCGGTCGCCGACGCGCTCGCCGCGGCACCGGCCGACAGTGGCGCCAAGGCGCAGGAGCTCATCGACCAGCTCGGCACGCAGGCCGGCGACGCGGAGCTTCCGCTCGACGTCTTCGTCGACGACCAAGGCTTCGTGCGCCGGATGCAGGTGACGATCGACGGCAACGCGTTCGCGACGCTCGCGGGTCCCGATGCTGCCGAGGGTGGACCTCAGCAGATGACCTTCACGGTCGACTTCCTCGACCTCGGCGAGTCCGTCGACATCCAGCTCCCGCCCGCAGACCAGGTGACCGACGGCAAGGACCTCGGCGCGAAGTTCGGCGACCTCGGCGGACCATCCGACTGACGAGATCTAAGGACAACATTTCGACGACCTAAGGTCCCCCACATGGGGGAACGCAGCGTCGACATCGGGTCCATTCGTCTGACGATCGACGAGGAGGGAGCGGGTGGTCGCCCGCTCATGCTCGTCCACGGCTTCACCGGCGCGAAGGAAGACTTCGGCGACTTCCTCGCGGCGCTCGCCGAACGCGGCTGGCATGTCGTCGCGCCCGACCTGCGCGGTCACGGCGCGAGCGACAAGCCGACCGAAGAGAGCGCGTACACGCTCCCGATCTTCTCGGGGGATGTGCTCGCGCTCGCCGACACCCTCGGGTGGACGCGGTTCACGCTCCTCGGTCATTCGATGGGCGGCATGGTCGCCCAGCACATGCTCTTGGCCGCGCCCGATCGCATCGAGGCGCTCATCCTCATGGACACCGCGCACGGCCGGCTCGAGGGTGTGCTCGACGCGGCCACGATCGACCGGGCGATCGCCTTCATCCGCTCGAACGGCATCGAGGCCTGGAAGCAGATGATGGAGTCGCAGGCCGATCGCGGGCTCTCGACCCCCGCCGACCTGCGTGTGCGGGCCGAGCGCCCTGGCTACGTCGAGTTCGGTGAGCGCAAGCTGCTCGCCGCGTCGCCTGCGATGGTGGCGTCGGTGCTCGGGCAGTTCGCCACCGTCGACGACCGGCTCGAGCTGCTCGCCGCGCACACCACCCCGACCTTGGTGATCGTGGGCGAGCAGGACGCACCATTCGTCGGTCCTTCCGAGCGGATGGCCGACGTCATGCCCGGGGCGAGCCTCGCGGTGATCCCCGACGGCGGGCACTCGCCGCAGTTCGAGTCGCCCGACGCATGGTGGGAGGCGCTCAGCGGGTTCCTCGATCGTGTGCAGCAGGAGGCAGTGGCGTGAGCGAGACCGGCACTCCGCATCACACCGGCGATGCTGCGCTCGAGGTGCTGCGCGGCTACGGCGTCGACACGATGTTCACGCTCAACGGCGGGCACGTGTGGCCGCTCTACGACGCCGCGGTCAAGCAAGACGTGCGCATCGTCGACGTGCGTCACGAGCAGACGGCGACGTTCGCGGCCGAGGCGTGGGCGAAGCTCACCCGCAAGCCGGGCCTCGCCGTGCTGACTGCCGGGCCGGGGGTCACCAATGGTGTGAGCGCGATCACCACCGCGCACTTCAACGGCACGCCGCTCGTCGTCCTGGGTGGCCGAGCGCCGCAGGGACGGTGGGGATCGGGGTCCTTGCAGGAGCTCGACCACGTGCCGATCGTCGCGTCGATCACGAAGTCGGCCCGCACCGTCACCTCCCCCGACGACAGCGCGAAGGAGATCCAGCACGCGGTGACCACGGCGCTGACGCCGCACCGGGGGCCGGTCTTCGTCGACTTCCCGATTGACGTGATCTTCGGTTCGGCGACGGCGGCGGACGCCAACGGCTCGGTGCCGCGCGGCGTGGATCCCGATCCGGCGGACGTCGAGCGCGCGGCCGCGTTGATCGCGGGCGCGGCGCGTCCCGCGATCATCGTGGGCAGCGACGTGTACTGGGAGGGCGCGTGGCCCGCGCTCGCCCGATACGTCGAGACGATGCGCGTGCCGTGCTGGTTCAACGGCTTGGGCCGCGGGTGCCTGCCCGCCGATCACGAGCTGGCCTTCACCCGCACGCGCGGCCTGCTGAAGACCGACGCCGATCTCGTGGTGGTCATCGGCACGGCGCTCGACTTCCGCCTCGGCTTCGGCCGGTTCGGGGACGCGCAGGTCGTGCACATCTGCGATTCCCCTGAGAGTCGGGCGGCGCATGTTGCGACCGCGGCGTCGCCGGCGGGCGACCTCACGGCGATCCTCGACGCGATGACCGCGTGGAGCGGCGCCGATCGCATCGACCACGAGCCCTGGATCGCTCGTGTCCGTGACGCCGAGAACGCCGCTGCGGCGAGCGAGCGAGAGCTGCTCGAGGCCGGAGGAGACCTCATCAAGCCCACGCGCGTGTACGGCGAGCTCGGCAAGCGTCTGGCGCGCGACGCGGTCGTGATCTGCGACGGCGGCGACTTCGTGTCGTACGCGGGCAAGTACGTCGAGGTGTTCACTCCGGGCTGCTGGCTCGACACCGGTCCCTACGGGTGCCTGGGGAACGGACCGGGCTACGCGATCGCGTCGCGGGTCGCGCGCCCCGATGCGCAGATCGTCGTGATGCTCGGCGACGGCGCGGCCGGGTTCTCACTCATGGACGTCGACACGCTCGTCCGCCACAACCTGCCGGTCGTGATGGTGGTCGGCAACAACGGGTGCTGGGGTCTCGAGAAGTACCCCATGCAGGCGATCTACGGCTACGACGTCGCCTGTGATCTGCAGGCCGAGTGCCGCTACGACGAGGTCGTGACGGCGCTCGGGGGCGCGGGCGAGACAGTGCGACGTCCCGACGAGGTGGGTCCCGCGCTCGACCGTGCGTTCGCGGCCGGGGTCCCGTACCTCGTCAACGTGATGACCGACCCGAAGGACGTCTACCCCCGGTCGTCGAACCTCGGCTAGGCGCTGCGCAGAGAGAGGTCGTTGCAGGCCTCGCACACCTCGGGCGGGATGACGCCGACGCGCATGAGCACGGCGAAGACCTTGCATCCGATGCAATAGGCGAACACCGACTCGAGTGTCGCTGCGACGCCGATGGCCGCGACGAGCACGAGGGCGACGGTGGTGTTGCCGAACGCAGCCCACGAGATGAGGGCCGAGACCGACAGCGCGGCGCCGATGGCTTGGGCGAAGCGCTTCGGAGGGCCGGGCACGAGCTTGGCTTCGACCGCGAGCCGCGGCGTGATCACCTTCGTGACGAGCAGGCCGAGCGGGCTGAAGCGAGGACCCGACGCGACGCGGGCCGCGAACCCGTAGGCCAGCGGCACGAGCACCCAGTGCTGGCCGGCGAGGATCGCGGCGACCATCAGCACGACTCCCGCCGCGACGAGGCGCGCCGACACCTCGTTCACCGGATTCGGAAACGTGAAGGGCTCGGGGAGGGCCACGGTCCGAGGGTATCGCCAAATCCCGACCTGTCTACTCGGGATTGGTCGCCGGCGGGGAGCGGCCTATTCGGCCGCTTTGTCCAGGAAGCGCTCGACGTTCACCACGACCCGGGTGACCTTGCCCGCCGCGATCAGGCCCCGGTTGTCGGAGACCGACACCGTGAAGATCAGCCGGCGACCCTCGACCTTCTCGAGGGTGGCCTCGGCCTTCGCCTTCCCACCGACTGCGGTCGGAGCGAGGTGGTCGAGCTGGACGCGCATGCCGACCGAGGTCTCGCCGGCGCGGAGGTGACCGACGAGCGCGGCGCACGCAGCCTCTTCGCAGAGAGCGACGACCCGAGGGGTCGCGAGAACGGGCACGTCGCCGGATGCCCACGCGCATGCAGTGTCGGCTTCGCCGACCACCAAATCCGCCTCGCCCCACAGGCCGGGTTCTACAGCCACCGTAGGTACGATACGGCGTCGATCGCGCGGCCTTCCATTCACGTGGACCGTACGGCGAGACAGCCGTGACGCACGACGATGACCGACGACACCAACAACAAGGGGTCGATGTGATCGAGGAAGCCGTCCTCCAGAAGGTGCTTGGCGCTGCATTGCGAAATGGTGGCGATTTCGCGGAGGTGTTCGCGGAGGATCGGCGCGCATCATCGGCGGCGCTCGACGACGGCAAGGTCGAGGAGCTGAGCTCGGGCCGCGACCGCGGAGCGGGCATCAGGGTCGTGGTCGGCGACACGACCGGCTACGCCCACACGGCTGATCTGAGCGAGTCGGGACTCCTCGCTGCCGCCGAGGCCGCGAGCGCTGCGGCGCGCGGGTCGAGCGGCAGGGCTCGCGTCGTCGACCTCACCAGACAGGCCGTGAACAGGCCGAATGAGGTGCTGACGCCGCCCGAGTCGGTCGCCAAGGCGGTGAAGGTCGAGCTCCTCAAGCAGGCCGACGCCGCAGCTCGCGCTGAGGGTTCGTCGATCGTGCAGGTGTCGGCCGCGTACGGCGACAGCCGGCGCCGAATCCTCGTCGCGAATTCCGACGGGCTGCTCGCCGAGGACGATCAGGTGAAGACGCTCTTCCGGATCAGCGCGGTCGCGAGCGGCGACACCGGATTGCAAACGGGTTACGAATCGGTCGGTCACCCGATCGGGTTCGAGCTGTTCGACCGATACGACGTCGAGGAGCTCGCTCGGACGGCCGCACAGCGGGCGCTGCTCAAGCTCCGCGCTCGCCCCGCGCCCTCGGGCCGCCTCCCCGTCGTGATCAAGAGCGGCGGCGGCGGCGTGCTGTTCCACGAGGCGTGCGGCCACGGCCTCGAAGCCGACCTGATCGCGAAGTCGGCGTCGGTCTTCCGGGGCAAGAAGGGCGAGCTCGTCGCCTCGCCGCTCGTGACGCTCGTCGACGACGGGACCATGGGCGACGAGTGGGGCGCGATCGGCATGGACGACGAGGGTCACGCCGCGCAGCGCAACGTCCTCATCGAGGACGGCATCCTCACCGACTACATGTGGGACTTCCTGCGGGCTCGCAAGGAAGGCCGCCTGTCGTCGGGCAACGGCCGGCGGCAGAGCTACCACCACCTGCCGATGGTGCGGATGACCAACACGTTCGTGTTGAACGGCACCGAGGAGCCCGACGAGATCATCCGCCAGACCGAGCGCGGCGTGTACGTCGCACACCTCGGCGGCGGTCAGGTGAACACCGCGACGGGCGACTTCGTGTTCGGGATGACCGAGGCGTACATGATCGAGAACGGCGAGCTCACCGATCCGCTGCGCGAGGGCAACCTCATCGGCAACGGCCCCGAGGTCCTCCGCAACATCGACGTGCTCGGCAACGACTTCGCCATGGGCAGCCCGGGAACGTGCGGCAAGGACGGCCAGGGCGTGCCGGTGGGCGACGGCCAACCCACGCTGCGGGTCACCGGTCTCACCATCGGCGGCACCGCGGCGTGAGCGAGCTGCTCGACGTCGCCCGCCGCGTCGCAGACCAAGCGAAGCCGGGGGAGCAGGTCGAGGCTTACGTCGCGCGCTCGAAGCAAGTGAGCGTGCGCGCCTATCAGGGCGAGGTCGAGGCGCTGACGTCAGCCGAGTCGTCGGGCATCGGCGTGCGCGTGATCGTCGACAAGCGGGTGGGGTTCGCCCACGCGGGCACCCTCGACGAGGGAGCGATCACCGAAGCACTGTCCGAGGCGCGTGACAACGCGCAGTTCGGCGAGGTCGACGAGTGGAACGGCCTCGCGGTGCCCGACGGCGTCGAGCCGCCCGAGCTCGACCTGTACCGGTCCGAGCTCGCGAGCTTCCCGACCGATCGGAAGGTCGAGATGGCGCTCGAGCTCGAGCGGGCCGTGACCGGGAGTGACCCGCGGATCACCGGGGTGCGCACCTCCTCCTACGGCGACGCGTCAGGTGAGGCGGCGATCGTGACGAGCACCGGCATCGCAGTGACGTCGCGCGCGACCTCGTGTTGGTTGACCGTGCATGCGCTCGCTTCCGAGGACGGCGAGGTGCAGTGGGGCTACGGCGTCGACGTCGGCCGCACGCAGGACGAGCTCGACATCGGCGAGACCGCAGCAGACGCGGTCGAGCGGGCGACGCGCATGCTCGGCGCCAAGCAGCCGAAGTCCCAACGACTCACGGTCGTGCTCGATCCCCGAGTCGCGGCGTCGTTCCTCTCGATCGTCGGCGGCACGTTGACGGGCGAGCGCGTCCTCAAGGGACGTTCGCCGTTCGCGGACCGCATGGGCGATGAGATCGCGTCGCCGATGCTCACGCTCGTCGACGATGCGACGAACCCGGAGTCGCTCGGCGCGGACTCGCACGATGGCGAGGGACTGGCGACGAGGCCGAACACGCTCATCAATGCCGGCACGCTGACGACGTTCCTGCACAACAGCTACACCTCTCGGCGCGCCGCGACCGTCTCGACCGGGTCCGCCGTGCGGGGGTACTCGTCTCGGCCGGGTGTGGGCTGCCTCGCGCTCATCCCCTCGCCGGGCACGATGACCGCAGAGGAGCTGTACGCCCAGATCGGGGAGGGGCTCCTCGTGCAGGACGTCACCGGGCTGCACTCGGGGGTGAACGCAGTGAGCGGCGACTTCTCGGTCGGCGCGGAGGGCGTGATGATCCGCAACGGCGTGCTCGCGGAGCCGGTGCGAGAGATGACGATCGCCTCGACGCTGCAGCGGATGCTGCTCGACATCGTCGCGATCGGTGGTGACCTCGAGTGGCTTCCTGGTGGCGACGCAGGTCTGAGCGTCGCGATCGCTGATGTCGCATTGAGCGGCTCGTAGAGCGATGCCGACACCGACGGCGGCGGGCATCGAGCGCCATCCTCACCTCGCGGAACCGGTGCGCTCGGGATGGGTGCGGGTCGACTTCCACTCGCACACGATGTGGTCGGGCGACTGCACGACCACACCCGACGAGATCGAGGAAGCGGTCGTCGGGTCGGGCATCGACGTGCTCTGCATCACCGACCACAACGCGATCCGGGGCGCGGTAGAGCTGGCGAAGACCCTTCCGTGCCGCGTGATCGTCGGTGAGGAGCTGCGCACGCACGCCGGCGAGGTCATCGGGCTGTTCCTCAGCGAGCGCGTGCCATTCGGCGCGAGTGCGCACGAGGCCGCGTCGCGTATCCGCTCGCAGGGCGGGCTCGTCTACATCCCGCATCCGTTCGACCCCGTGCGGCACAACCTGCGCGAGGCCGAGCTGCGCGCCCTGGCCGCGGACGAGCTCATCGACGGGATCGAGGCGTTCAACGCGAAGACGTCGCTCTCGCACCTCAACGAGCAGGCGGCCGCGCTCGCGCGTGAGCTCGACCTGCCTTGTGGGGCAGGAAGCGACGCGCACGTCCCCGAGGCGCTCGGCGCCGCGTTCGTCGAGATGCCCGACTTCGACGGGCCGGCATCATTCCTCGCGTCGATGCGCGAGGGCGTGGTGGTCGGGCATCACTTCGACCGGCCCCGCACTTGGCGCCCACGGATCGTCCCTTCCACCTCGATCGACTGACCCCGCCCACCCCGTACCGTTCGCGCGATCGCCCGCGGCATAGTGCGGCTACCGCGCGAACGTCCCCTCCGCGGGCCACCGTTCGCGCGATCGCCCGCGGCATAGTGCGGCGACCGCGCGAACGCCCCTCCCGCGAACGGTCAGGGAGGACCGTCAGGGGAGGAGGGCGACGGTGACTGCTGCGGTCGAGAGCGCGAACGCCACCCGCTCGCCGTCGGCCTGAGGCATCGAGAGCGTCACGGCGGCCTCGCGCACGTCGACCACGACAGCCAGTGGCGCCACCACGATCGTCGGGTTGCCGTCGATCGCGTCGGGATCGAACGTCGCGAGCACCTCGACGCGATCCCCCACCGCGAGCGTCAACGTCGCGGGATCGACCGGCACCGCGATGCCGATGCTTCCCGCGGGGATCATCCCGTGCCCGGCGACGCGGCGCTCGACGACCACCTCTCCTTCGAGGATCGTTGCCGACGCGACCGCGTCGATCGGTGGCGCGGTGAGCGCGCCCGCGGGCACGACCGCGATCGGTCGTGGCTCGATCTCGATGTCGTCACGGTCGATCGTCGTACCCGCCGGGATGTCGTGCGTCGCGACGACGACCGCTCGCGCAGTGCCATAGCCCGCGCGGGCCTCACGGGCGCCCGCGACTGCGCCGCTCACCACCATCCCGGTGACCAACGCGAGCGCGCCGGTGAGCGACCAGTACACGAGCGGACGGCGCCGGATGCGGAGCCGAGACATGGTTCCTCCTCGGATCATGCGATCGAGGGGAAGGTGGGCAGACCCTAGGGGAGGTGGGGGATCGCCTCGAAAAGCAGCGCTCGCACCCGCTCGATGTTGCCCTCGAAGAACGCGAACACCATCTCCTGCGTGACCGGCTCGACTCCGGCGACGTCTTCGAGCCCTGCGTCGTAGTCGGTGATCAGCGCGACGGCCGCGTACGGGATCGCGAGCTCCGCGGCGAGCACCGCTTCGGGGTAGCCGGTCATGTTGATGACCTCCCAGCCGTTCGATCCGAACCATCGCGATTCGGCTCGGGTCGAGAACCGCGGGCCCTGCACGACGACCATCGTTCCGCCGTCGTGCACGGTGAGGCCGAGATCGCGTGCAGCCGCGACCAGCGTCGCTCGCACTCCCGGGTCGTAGGGGTCGGCGAAGGCGACGTGCTGCACCTCGGGCCCGTCGAAGAACGTGTCGCCGCGACCCCACGTCCGGTCGACGAGCTGATCGACGACGACGAGCTCACCGGGATGGATGTGCGCTTGCAGCGAGCCCGCCGCGCAGGGCGAGACGATCGAGCGCACACCCAGCTCGTGCATCGCCCAGACGTTGGCCTTGTAAGGGATGCGGTGCGGCGGCAGCTCGTGCCGGCGTCCGTGCCGAGGGAGGAACGCCACCCGGCGACCGCCCACCGAGCCGATCGTCAGGGGGGCGGACGGCGCGCCGTGCGGGGTGTCGAGCGTGACCGTCTCGACGTCGTTGTTTCCCGAGCGATCGAGGAAGGAGTAGAAGCCCGAGCCGCCGAAGACTCCGACCTCGGCGCCGGGCACGGCTCAGTCGCTGGAGCTGCTCGAGCCCGACGACGAAGACGAAGGAGTCGACGAAGAAGAGGAGGAGGAGGAGGACGAAGACGACGACGCGTCGGATGACGTCGAGGGCGTGTGGCTGTGGTCTCCGTGGGAGTGGCTGTGGTCGCCGTTCCCGCTCGAACCCGAGTCTCCGTTGTTCGATGACGAGGACGAGGCCGACGATGAGGCCTTCTTGCCACTCGATCGGCTGTCGGTCTTGTAGAAGCCGTCGCCCTTGAACGTGATGCCGATCGACCCGAACACCTTGCGCAGCGGCCCCGAGCAGTGCGGGCATACCGTGAGTGACGGCTCGTCGAACGACTGGACCACCTCGAGCTCGCGCCCGCAGCTCTTGCAGCGGTACTCGTAGGTCGGCATGAGGTCTCCCGGATGGTGGTTAGCAGTCGACAGGGCCGAGTGCTAAGGCTATCGCCTCCGCAGCAAGCCCGACCGGCGCATCGGCCGTTCGGGCTCTCTGTATGGTGGGCCCCGCATGGTGCGCAAGGCGGTGATCCCGGCGGCGGGACTCGGCACGCGGTTCCTCCCGGCGACGAAAGCCCAGCCCAAGGAGATGCTGCCGCTCGTCGACAAGCCCGCCATCCAGTACGTGGTGGAGGAGGCGGTGCGAGCGGGCATCCGCGACATCCTGATCATCACGGGCCGGGGCAAGCGGTCGCTCGAAGACCACTTCGACCGCTCGTTCGAGCTCGAGTTCTACCTCGAGAAGGCCGGCCGCCACGGTGACGTGGCAGCCATGCGCGCGATTGCCGAGCTCGCCGAGATCCACTACGTGCGCCAGGCCGAGCCCCTCGGCCTCGGGCATGCGGTCGGCGTGGCTCGCGACCACGTGGGTGACGAGCCTTTCGCGGTCCTCCTCGGCGACGACCTCATGGACGAGACCTCGCACGTCCTCGAAGGCATGGTGGCGGCGAGCGAGCGCACCGGCGCGTCAGTCATCGCGCTGAAGGAGTTTCCTCCCGAGGAGATCTCCGCCTACGGCTGCGTCGCGTTCGACCCTGCCGCGAGCGACAACGAACTCGTGCGCGTCACGGGTCTCGTCGAGAAGCCGCCGGCCCACGAAGCGCCGTCGAACCTCGCGATCATGGGTCGATACGTGCTCACCCCCGAGATCTTCGAGTGCATCGAACGGGTGCCACCCGGTCGGGGCGGTGAGATCCAGCTCACCGACGCGATGTCGCTGCTGATCGAGCGCGAGCCGCTGTGGGGCCTGCCCTTCACCGACGGCCGCTACGACACGGGCAACAAGCTCGACTGGCTGCGAGCGACGGTCGAGCTCGCGCTGAAGCGTGAGGACCTCGGGCCCGGCTTCCGCAAGTACCTGGCCGACCTCGCCAAGCGCGAGGGGCTCACATGATCCCCGCGGAGGAGGCACGGGCCTTCGTCCTCGCGAGCTGCGCCCGCGTGCATCCGAAGGCACTGCCGCTCCACGATGTCTTGGGATGCGCGACGTCGGTGCCGCTCGACGCGCCCGAGGACGTGCCGCCCTTCCGCAACACGGCGATGGACGGTTATGCCGTGCGGGCCGCTGACACGTTCGGAGCATCGGCCGCGACGCCGGTGCGCCTCGAGGTTGCCGGGCTGCTCGCCGCGGGCGCCGCACCGACCATCGAGGTGGCGGCGGGCCACGCCGTGCGCATCATGACCGGCGCGGCGATGCCTGCAGGCGCCGACGCGGTGGTGATGGTCGAGGAGACGGAAGCCGACGACGACACTGTGCTCGTCAAGCTGCAGGTCGCGCCCGGCAACGCGGTGAGAGCGGCGGGGAGCGACGTCACCCGAGGCGACCGAGTGTTCGAGCCGCAGACGGTGATCCGGCCCGCGCACCTCGGTGTGCTCGCGTCGCTCGGCTTCGTGCGCGTGCCGGTGTACCCGCGGGCTCGGGTCGGAGTGATCTCGACCGGCGATGAGCTCGTCGAAGGCGGCGGGCCTCTCGCACCCGGGCAGATCCGCGAATCGAACCGCGAGATGCTGCTCGCGCTGGTCGAGCAGGCCAACTGCGTCCCGGTCGATCTCGGCCTCGCGCACGACGACAAAGACGAGATCGCCGAAGTCTTCGGTCGGGGCGCGGAGGACTGCGACGCACTGATCTCGTCCGGCGGCGTGAGCATGGGTGACTTCGACCTCGTGAAGGTGGTCCTCGACGAGATCGGGGAAATGCGCTGGATGCAGATCGCCATCCGGCCCGCGAAGCCATTCGCCTTCGGACTCGTCGGATCGAAGCGCACGCCCGTGTTCGGCCTGCCCGGCAACCCGGTCTCGTCGCTCGTGTCGTTCGAGCTGTTCGCGCGTCCGGCGCTCCGTCAGATGATGGGTCACGCCGACATCGACCGGCCTCGTGTCACCGCGGTCGCCGACGTCGACCTCCGCCGCGGCCGGGACGGCAAGACGCACTACGTCCGGGTGACGGGCCACTTCGGCCGCGACGGCCGGTACCACGTTGCCCCGGTCGGGGCCCAGGGTTCGCACCAGCTCGCCGCGACCGCCTCTGCCGATGCGCTGGTCGCGGTGCCCGACGGCGAAGGCGTGGCGAGCGGCGCTGACGTCGATGCCCTGTTGTTGTTCTGATCTGGCCGCATAGCCTGAGCCGGTGACCGCCGATCTCGTTGATCCCTACGGACGGACGGTCCGCGACTTGCGCATCTCGATCACCGACCGCTGCAACTTCCGCTGCTCGTACTGCATGCCGGCCGAGGGGATGCAATGGCTGCCCCGCTCCGAGCTGCTGACCTTCGAGGAGATCGAGCGCATCTCTCGGGTGTTCGTCGAGCGGTTCGGCGTCGACGGCATCCGCCTCACGGGCGGTGAGCCCACCGTGCGGGCACACCTCCCCGTCCTCGTCGGCAAGCTCGCAGCCCTGAACGTCGACCTGTCGATGACGACCAATGGCGCGACGTTCCGACTCGTGGCGGAGGATCTGAAGGCAGCGGGCCTCACCCGGGTGAACGTCTCGCTCGACTCGCTTCGCCGTGACCGATTCCTCGCGATCACGCGACGTGACGAGCTCGAGCGAGTGCTCGACGGCATCGCCGCGGCGAAGGAGGCGGGTTTCGACCCGGTCAAGATCAACGTCGTGCTCGAGCGAGGGATGAACGACGACGAGATCGTCGACTTCGCGACCTGGGGCCGTGAGCATCGTGTCGCCGTGCGATTCATCGAGTTCATGCCGCTCGACGCGAGCGGCCAGTGGGCTCGCGACAAGGTGGTCTCGCAAGACGAGATCCTCGACGCCATCTCTGCCATCTATCCGCTGGTGCCCGCCCCGGCGAGAGGCGCGGCGCCGGCCGACCGATGGCTCTACGCCGACGGGCTGGGCGATGTGGGCGTGATCCCGAGCGTGACCAAGCCTTTCTGCGGCGACTGCGACCGCGTGCGACTCACCGCGGAGGGACAGCTCCGCACCTGCCTCTTCGAGACCCGAGAGTTCGATCTGCGTGCCATCGTCCGCAGCGGCGGCAGCGACGACGACCTCGCCGCCGAGATCGTCCGTGCGGTCGGCACGAAGTGGGCGGGGCACGCGATCGGGCAGGTGACCTTCATCCGGCCGAAGCGCAGCATGAGCCAAATCGGCGGGTAGTTGCTCGTCTGGCTCCTCGGCGGCGCAAGCACCGGCAAGAGCTCGATCGCACGGCGGATCCTCGGCCGCGCCGAGCCAGGTGAGGCCTGGATCCTCACCGGCGACGAGCACGTGACGAGCCGCATCCCCCGCCGCCTGATCACGCCTCGCGCGTCCGAGGCCGAGCCACCGAGCGACGGGTGGGACATCCTCGTCGTCGACCGGCAGCTTCAGCGGCTGCCGAGGGTCGGCCCGGTCGGCATGCGCATCCTCGACGCGATGTATCGAGGCGCGGCCGCGATGGCCGACGCCGGCGTTCACGTCGTCCTCGAGGATGTGATCTGGGAGCCGCAGGTGTGCGATCTCGCGCTCCGGGCGATGGGCAACTCGCCACGGCTCGTGGTCGAGCTGTCGTGCGATCCGGGAGTCAGGCTGGAGCGCGAGCGGGCCCGAGGCGACCGGTACGTCGGGGCGGTCGCGGCGTTCGCGGAGGGTTCGGTGGTGCCGATCGCGGCCGATCTCCGGCTCGACACGACGCATCGGAGCCCGGGCGACTGTGCCGACGAGATCGTCGCGCTCGTCCGCTCGCGGGCCGCGCCACGCCCGCTGACTTAGACTCGCGCTCATGGCCCGGGAGCTCACGCACCTCGATCCGCTCGGCCGGGCACGAATGGTCGACGTCACGCCCAAGGAGCCGACCCACCGGCGGGCGATCGCCCGGTGCAAGGTGTTCATGCAGCCCGAGACGACGGTGCTCGTCGCCAACCGCGAGGTGACCAAGGGAGACGTGCTCGCGGTCGCTCGGGTGGCCGGCATCCAGGCGGCGAAGCGGACGTCCGACGTGATCCCCCTCTGCCATCCGGTGCTGGTCGGGTCGGTGTCGGTGAACTTCGAGATCGCCGACGACCACATCAAGGTGGAGTCACAGGTCGACACCGTCGACCGGACCGGGGTCGAGATGGAGGCGCTCCACGCTTGTGCCGTGGCGGCGCTGACCATCTACGACATGTGTAAGTCAGCCGACAGATCCATGGTCATCGGCGAGCTCGCCCTGTGGGAGAAGACCGGCGGCCGGTCAGGCACGTATCGCCGCGCTCCCGACCTGGACGAGTGACGCGATCGTCAGAAATTGAGTCAGATTTCTGACAGATCGTTTGGTCTCGTGGGGGGCCCGTAGTAGAACCAGTGGGACCCAGGGGGGCTAGGCGGCCTGGTGCGGACGTCTCCGGCGTCCTCGCGTACGCCTGGCCCTGCACCCATCCAAGCGACCATCCACCGCGCGCCGCGTGGTCGGCGGTACGGTCGCCGAGACCCAAAGGCAGGCCCGGAGAGTGACACTCTTGGTTCTGGTCATCCTGGCGGTGATGTGGGCGGCAGTCCTGTTGCCACCTTGGCTGCGGGGCCGCAGCTCCGACCGCCCTTCCGACTCCATCCACTCCTTCCGCCGGCAGCTCTCCGTTCTGGAGCGGGCCACGCCAGGGGTGCCGGGCCACGCGCGGCCGGAGTCGATGATGACCCTCTCCGAAGCACAGCGCCGCCGCCGGTTCGTCATCGGGTCGCTGGGCGCGGTCGCCGCCGCCACCCTGCTTGCCGCGTTCACCTCGACGGGCGCCGCTCGAATGGGGCTCTTCGCGGTGAACCTCGTGTTCGACGTCGCGCTGGTCGGCTATCTCCTGTTGCTCGCGCAGGCACGCGGCGTCGCTGCGGAGCGCGAGATGAAGGTGCGCTACCTGCGCGCCGACCCCGCCCCGGGCACGCAGCTCGCGCGGGCTGAGCGTCTCGACATCTACGAGCACGCCCGCTGATCTGAGCTTCGGCTCCAGAGCGCCCGGCTAACCTGAGGCGCCCACCGCGGGGGTGTAGCTCAGTTGGTAGAGCGCAGCGTTCGCAATGCTGAGGCCGAGGGTTCGAATCCCTTCACCTCCACCACGGATTAGGCGTGCCAGCACCCGCGCCCGGAGCTGTCGTGGGCAAGTTGCTCTCCGTGAACGTCGGCATGCCGAAGGACGTGCGCTGGCGGGGCCGGACCGTCTTCACCGGCGTTTTCAAAGACCCCGTCGACGGCCCTCGCCACGTGGGCACGCTCAACGTCGAGGGAGACGGGCAAGGCGACACCGCCGGCCACGGGGGCGAGCAGCGGGCCGTCTTCGTCTACCAGATCGATTCCTATCGGCACTGGGAGCGAGAGCTCGGGCGCAACGACCTGGTCTACGGCCAGTTCGGCGAGAACTTCACGGTCGACGGCCTCGGCGACGACGAGGTCTGCATCGGTGACCGCTACCAGGTCGGGTCGGCAGCCTTCGAAGTCACCCAGCCGCGGGTCACGTGCTACCGCGTCGGGATTCGCATGGACGACCCCCGCATCCCCGCTCTCCTCGTCTCGCACCGTCGCCCCGGCTTCTACCTCCGAGTCCTCGCGGAAGGCGAAGTGCAAGCGGGAGACGAGATCGTCAAGCTCGCCGCGGGCCCTGAGCAGGTGACCGTCGCCGAGGCGGACGCGCTGCTCTACCTTCCCGGGCACCCGCGCCAGCAGCTGCTGAGAGCACTCCGCGTGCCGGCGCTCAGCCCGGGGTGGAAGGCCTCGTTCCGCGCCCTGCTCGACGAGACGCCGGGGCAGGGAAACGCCGGCCTGACTGTCGCAAGCCCGCCCCCAGCGTGGCCCGGCTTCCGTCCGCTGTCCGTCACTGCGATCGAGCACGAGACCGATTCGGTGATCTCGATCCGCCTCGAGGACAGCGACGGAACGCGGCTCCCGGCCGCCAAGCCGGGTCAGTACCTCACCCTGCGCATCCATCCCGACGGCGCCGCGAAGTCGGTGCTCAGGAACTACTCGCTCTCCGGTCCGCCCGACGCCGGGTACTACCGGATCGCCGTGAAGCGCGAGCCCGCCGGCGCGGCCAGTGGATATCTCCACGGTCGCCTTGCCGTCGGGGATCGACTCGAGATCGGAGCACCGCGGGGCACCTTCTTCCTCGACCGATCCGACGCGCCCGTCCTCCTCGTCAGCGCGGGAATCGGCGCAACCCCGGTGCTCGCCATGCTTCACGCGCTCACGGTCGAACGTTCCGAGCGAGAGATCTGGTGGCTGCACGGCGCGCGCAGCAGCCGCGATCACGCCTTTGCCTCCGAGGTGCGGACCCTTCTCGCTTCGCTGCCGAACGCGCGGAGCTACG
This sequence comes from uncultured Acidimicrobiales bacterium, assembly GCA_963802505.1. Classification (GTDB taxonomy): domain Bacteria; phylum Actinomycetota; class Acidimicrobiia; order Acidimicrobiales; family DATKAS01; genus DATKAS01. Next base: position 77,690 of record CAWDJB010000003.1, read on the forward strand.
TGTGTTACAGCCGTCCGACGCCCGACGATAGCGGTGCCGGCACCTTCGACCGCGCGGGCCGCCTCACCGCGTCGCTGCTCAGCGAGCTCGACCCGCCGCGCGAGGCCGAGGCGTACGTCTGTGGTCCGACGGGGTTCATGGGGGAGATCACGGCGGCCCTCGCGGCGCTCGGAGTCGACGGCTCCCGCATCCACACCGAGCCGTTCGGCCCCGCACCGAGCATCACTCCGGGCATCGCGTCAGCATCAGCGCAAACGCCACACCCTCCGGACGGCCCGCCAGGGAATGGCCCGACGGTCGAGTTCGCGCGCAGCGACCTCGCCATCCGCTGGAGCGACGACGGCTACGCGAGCCTCCTCGAGCTCGCCGAGGCGTGCGACGTCGCCGTCCGCTGGTCGTGCCGCACCGGCGTCTGCCAGACGTGCGAGACGACGATCATCGCTGGCGATGTCGGCTACAACCCCGAGCCTGTCGAGGCTCCCGCGAGCGGGAGCGTGCTCATCTGCTGTGCGCGGCCTCGAGACGACGTGGTCCTCGACCTCTAGCGCGCCGCCCGAGCCCCGTTCATCCGACCAGGTACGTCTCGTAGATGACGCGTCCGGGCTGGCGGCCTCCGACGCTGATGAACACGCCCTTGTTGAGCCAGTCGAGCGCAGGGGCGGAGGTCTCGAACTGCGTGGTCGTTCGGAACGTGTACTGGCTCGCGTCGACGCCTTCTCCGCGGCTGAGTCGTGCGAGCACCTCGGCGCTGCCATGACGCACACCGTGTGACTGCACGTACAGCACATCGCCGCCGTCGGTCTCGAGCGTGTAGCGGATGTCGCCGAGCGCGGTGCCGTCGGGAAGGACGATCTGCCAATCGGCGCTGGCGCCCGGGATCAGCGTGCCGTTGAGATGGGGGCCGGCGAACGTTCCGCCCGTGAGCGGCACGATACGTCTGCGGCCCTGGGCGGTCTCCCCGACGTCGAGCGGCTCGCCGAGCGTGGCCTCGAGTCGACCGACACGCGTCAGCCGGGGACTCGGCAGCTCGGCCCCGGACACGGCGACCGGTGCGGGATCGTTCGGATGGGGCGCGAGCTCCGTCACCGTGACACGCAACCAGTCGGCGAGAGGCAGTGCAGCGAGAAGGCAGTCGAGCTCGCCGCGGCTGTCCGCTCGGTAGAGACCGATGGCCGTGGTTCCCTCGCCGAGCAATGGCCTCCTCCAGAGTCGCGCGAGATGTCCTTCGTCGGCGAGCTTCGCGGCGGCGACCGATTCAGCCTGCTGGCGCTGCTCGACCTCCGCCGTGGGAGCGTCGGGCGGGACCTCGAGCTCGAACTCGACCAAGAACTCCATGTGCTCCACCCTGCCTTGCCGGCACCGTGGTTGAACCTGGGGACGTCACTGGTTCTGCGCTGAGTTCGGGATTTGAACCCACTGGGCCGCCGCGGCGTAGAACACTCCCGAGAAACGGGAAGGAGGAACGTGTTCATGAGGTGGCGTCTGCTTGTGGTCCCCGCGGTCGCGGGCATGTTCCTGCTCGGCGCGTGCGGCGACGACTCGGGCTCGACCTCGACGGGAGGCGCTGAACCCGCCGCCGCGGGCGGCGCGGTCACGACCGCGGCAGCGACCGGCGGCGCGTACTCCGGCGGCTACGCCATCCCGCCCGACGTCTCCGATCAGGCCGCCGCAGCGGCGGGCTCCGCCGAGGCAGGCACCGTCGTCGCGAAGGACATCGCCTACAACCCGACCACGATCACCGTGAAGAAGGGTGACACGATCACGTTCAAGAACGAGGACGGCTTCGCGCACACGTTCACTGCCGACGATGGCGCCTTCGACTCGGGCAACGTCGACGGGGGCGGTCAGTTCCAGTTCGCGCCCGACGCGGAAGGCACGATTGCGTTCCACTGCAAGATCCACTCGAACATGAAGGGCACGATCACCGTCGAGGCCTGAGGTCCGCCCCACGATTCGGAGGTTCGTTGATGAAGGGACGATTGCTGCTGTTCACCGGTGCCGCGGCATTGATGCTGTTGGCCGCCTGTGGCGACGACTCCGGCTCGAGCTCGAACACGACGTCCGCGCCCGCCGCGAGCGGCGGCGGAAGCGCCACGACCGCGGCCGCGGGCGACGCGGCCGCCGGAGGCACGGTGGTCGCGAAGGACATCGCCTACAACCCGACCGAGATCACGGTGAAGGCGGGCGACACGGTCACGTTCAAGAACGACGACGGGTTCGCCCACACGTTCACCGCGGACAACGGTGAGTTCGACTCGAACAACGTCGACGGCGGCGGCACCTTCGAGTACGAGACGACCGATGCCGGCACGATCGCCTTCCACTGCAAGATCCACTCGAACATGAAGGGCACGATCACCGTCGAGGCCTGACGCCCGCCCAGACCGAAACCGCCTTAGGGGGTGAGGTCGGCCTTCACGACCTTCCCGAGCGCGTTGCGGGGGAGGGCATCGAGGAACCGCACGTGGCGCGGCCGCTTGTACTTGGCGAGCCGCGCCGCGCACCACTCGAGCAGCTCGGCCTCTCCGACCGCGCCGTCTGACAGCACGACGTAGGCGACGACGGTCTCGCCCCACTCGGACGACGGCTCACCGGCGACCGCCGCCTCGGCGACTCCCGGGTGCTCGGCCAGCAGCTCCTCGATCTCCCGCGGGTAGACGTTGAACCCGCCGGTGATGATGAGGTCCTTCGACCTCCCCACGATGCTGAGGTAGCCGTCGGCGTCGAACTCGCCGATGTCGCCGGTCAGGAACCAGCCGTCGCGGAAGGCATCCGCGGTCGCGTCGGGCCGCTCCCAGTACGTGCGCATCACGTTCGGGCCGCGCACGCAGATCTCGTCGTTGTCACCCAGGCGCACCTCGACGCCGGGCAGCGCGATGCCGACGGAGCCCGGCCGCCGGTCTGCGTCAAAGGTGTTCGACGTGTTCATGAACGTCTCGGTCATGCCGTAGCGCTCGATGACGCGCTGCCCGCCGCGTTCGGCGAGGGCGCGCCACACATCGGCGGCCAACGCAGCTGATCCCGACACGCACAGCCGCAGCGCCGCGAGCTCGCCGACGCGGTCGCTGGCCGCGAGCCGGACGTACATGGTCGGCACCCCGAAGAAGAGCGTCGCTCGCTCCTCGGCGGCAAGGTCGAGCACACCGTCGACGCTGAAGGGCGCGATCGCCATGCTCGCTCCTGTCAGCAAGGTGCCGTGCACGCCGACCCCGAGACCGTGCATGTGGAACAGCGGGAGGGTGAGCACCAACCGATCTTCCGGAGTCCAGCGCCAGGCGACGTGCACTCCTTGCGCGCTCGCCAGCGCGTTGCCGTGACTGAGGATCGCTCCCTTCGGCCGGCCGGTCGTCCCCGAGGTGAACATCAGCATCGCGGGATCGTCGGCGACACACGCGTCGAGCGCGCAGGCGGCCTTGGCATCGAGGCCTTCGAGGGACGCGGGCACACTCGGGACGCCGGGGAGCCGCGCCGGATCGTCCAGCACCGCCAGCTTCGGGCGCGCCTCGGTCCACACGTTGCCGAGCTCGTTCGGGCCGAACGCGGTGTTCACGGGAACGACGATCGCTCCGAGCCGTAGCGCGCCGACGTGTGCGAGCACGAGGTCGGCCGATGGCGCGCAGCTCATCACGACGCGATCACCCGGTTCGACGCCGGCGCCCGCCAGGCGCGATGCGGCGATCCGCGAGCGTTCTTCGACCTCCGCCGCGCTCAGCCACGGCGTTGCGGCATCACGGAGCACCGCAGCTGCCGGCGCGGCTGCCCACCGCGCCGCCCACGCTCGCGGGAGCGACTCGGCCCTGGTCAGGTCCGCGGGCTCGCCATCGAACCCGTGGATGCGCCAGGCGGAGCGGTCGTCGAGGGGCCCGGGTCTCACCAGCTCAGCTGAAGTCCGCCTGGATCGTCTGGAGGGCGAGCGCCGCGACCCGGTTGGCGCCAGCGAGAGAGAAGTGGATGCCGTCCTGCGCCCGCATCAGCACCTGCTTGCCGTTCGCGTCGGCGAGGTACGCGGAGAACGCGCCGTCGGGCCCCGCGAACATCGTGCGGATGTGGATGAACGTGACGCCCGGGTGCTTCGCGGCCTCCTCGCGGAAGATGCCCTCGAGGATGATCTGCTTCTGATCGAAGTCGCCCGAGCGCATCACGGGCTGACCGATCCAGTACACGTGGCGAGTGCCGCCTTGCGTGAGGAAGCCCATCACCGCATCGACGCGGCGGCGGTACTCGGCCTGCCACTCGGGCGTGTTCACGTCATAGACGTTGCCGTCGAGCTTCATGCGCTGCGCGTCGTTCGCGCCGAACATCACGACCATGACCTCTGGGTTCTGCTGGTTCACGATGTCGATGAGGTGCTGCGGCCAGTCGAAGTAGTCGGGCCGCGTGAGCCCGGTCGAGATGCGAGCATCGAGCGTCGGTGTGATCACGCCCGTCTCGCCGGAGACTCGCACGAGTGACTCGCCGACCTCGGCCGCCATCGAGTCGCCGCCGACCCAGAGAGAGAGCGGCTTGTCGGGCGTCGGCGTGCGCAACGGCGCGACGGTCACCGGCACGGGAACCGTCGTCGGCGCGGTCGTTTCACCAGCCGCGGCCGTCGGCGCGGCCGAGCCATTCGACGGCGCCGTGGTCGGCGCACCCGCGACCGACGACGCGGTCGGCAGCGTCGTGGTGGTGAGGGCGTCGAACGAGTCTTCCGAGCCGGCGTTGCGGCCCCGCGCGCGGTCGACGGCCTCGCCGGGCTTGGCCAGCCCCGTCCACCGGCTCAATGTGTGGAGCGGCTTCGTGACCCCGACCGCGACGGTGCGTTGCCATCCGTAGGGCTGCCGCTCGGCCATGTCGAGCAGGGTTCGCGAGTTCAGAAACGCCGCGACGAAGAACGCGATGCCGCCGACGACCAAGATCTGACCCGCCGACATCGGCCGGCTCCGAAGACGGCGAGCCCGTGATGCTGGATGATCGGGATCGTGGCCCGACGGCTCTGCGGGATGACCATCATCTCGCCGGGTTCGGGTCGGGGTCGCGATGCCGCGACGCTACGCGATGCCACAACGGCCGGACGAGTCATCCCGCATCAGAACTGGAAATAGATGAAGGGCGCGACACCGATCGGCCCGAGGGCGTTGATCACGAAGAAGCAACCGGCCAACGTGAGGCCCTGCGCGACGACGGGGAACCGCGAGAACCGGGCCTGGATCTGGCGCATCGCGTCTTCCGGCACGAACTGGCTCGCGAGCATCCCCCCGATCGTGAGCAGCAGAAGCGGGGTCACGAGCGGCGCCGGGCCCCACGCGGTGAACAGTCGCTGAAGCATGGTGAACGCGGTGTCGAACGTCGGACTACGGAAGAACACCCACGCGAGGCATACGACGTTGAAGGTGATCAGCCACTCGACGATCCGGCGTGCGGGCGTCTGCGGTGGCTCGGGAAGCCCGAGGGTCTCCCGGCGGTCGGTGCGGTAGTGCTCGATCGCCAGACCGACCCCGTGGATGCCGCCCCACACCACGAACGTCCACGCGGCCCCGTGCCACAGCCCGCCGATGAGCATCGTCAGCATCAGGTTGCGGTAGGTGTGCCACTGCGTGCCTCGGCTGCCGCCGAGCGGGATGTAGAGGTAGTCGCGGAGGAACCGCGACAAGGTCATGTGCCAGCGGCGCCAGAAGTCCTGCAGCGAGCGCGCGGTGTAGGGCGAGTCGAAGTTCGGTGGGAAGCGGATGCCGAGCAGCAGCGCGATGCCGATCGCGATGTCGGTGTATCCGCTGAAGTCCGCGTAGATCTGGATCGCGTAGCCGTAGATCGCGAACAGGATCTCGAGCGAGCTGTGGTTCTTGGGCGCGGCGAAGGTCTCGTCGACGATCGCGCCGGCGAGGTAGCTCGACACGACGACCTTCTTGAACATGCCCGCGACGATGAGCCGGAACGCGTGGCTGCCGTCGAGGTACCGCGGGTCGGGTCGCTCCTTCAGCTGCGGCAGGAACTCGGACGCCCGCACGATCGGACCGGCGACGAGGTGCGGGAAGAACGAGAGATAGGTGGCGAAGTCGAGGAAAGGGACAGGTTCGACCTTCCCTCTATATGTGTCGATCACATACGACAGTGCCTGGAACGTGAAGAACGAGATCCCGATCGGCAGGATGATCTGGAACAAGGGCGGCGAGACCTTCACGCCGACGTCGCTCAGCGTGTTCACGACCGAGGTCGCGAAGAAGCCGTAGTACTTGAAGTACCCGAGCACACCGAGGTTCACGGCGACGGCGGAGAACATGAGCCAACGGCGATACGGCTCGCGCGTCGGGGCGATCATCTTCGCGAACAGCTGGTTGGCGATCGTCGAGCCGCCCAGCAGGAAGACGTAGTGCCAGTCCCACCAGCCGTAGAAGACGTAGCTGGCAATCACCATCAGGACCTTCCACCGCGTCGGGTACGGACGCAGCAGCCAGGCCAGGATGAACACGATCGGGAAGAAGATCGCGAACTGGATGGTGGGGAAGAGCACCGCCGCCGAGCCTAGGGGTCGTCCCTTGCGGGCTCGGGCACCCCATTTCGGTCATGTGAAGATGTGACTGTGACCCCAGGACTCGCTTGAACGGCCTGTCCCGTACCCCTAGCGTCGCCGGATCACTGACCTAGCCAGGAGGGGGTTCACTGTGCGCAGATCGCGCCGACTAGTGGGCTTGCTGACCCTGCTCACTGCGTTCACCTTCGTGGCCGCGGCGTGTGGGGACGACAGCGATTCATCAAGTGCAACGACGGGCGGAGGCGCTGCGACCACGGGTGGCGCTGCGACCACGGGTGGCGGTGCGGCGACGACCGGCGCGAGTGGAGAAGCGCTGCCGGCGTGCGGCGGCACCTCGGATGTGCCGGGCTCGGGCGACAACACCATCGCGACCCGAGAGGTGACGCAGCCCGACGGGACCAACGACAAGATCGGCCTGATGTACGACATCACCGGTCGTGGCGACCAGTCGTTCAACGACTCGGCCGCCGCCGGCCTCGACAAGGCCAAGGCCGACTTCGGCATCGTGGCATCCGAGTCCACCCCGACCGGTGACGCCGACCGTGCCGAGCGCCTCAACCTGCTCGTCGTCCGACGGCAACGGTCTCATCATCGGCGTCGGCTTCCTCTGGGGTGACGCGATCACCGCAGGCGCGGCAGCCAACACGGGCATCGACTTCGGCATCATCGACTCGGTTGTCGACGCACCGAACGTCGTCTCGATGACCTTCGCCGAGGAGCAGGGTTCGTTCCTCGTCGGCGCAGCTGCGGCGATGAAGAGCGAGACGGGCCACATCGGGTTCATCGGTGGCGTCGAGAACGACCTGATCAAGAAGTTCGAGGCCGGCTACACCGCAGGCGCGAAGCAGGTCAACCCCGACATCACGGTTGACGTCAAGTACATCAGCCAGCCGCCCGACTTCAGTGGCTTCAACGATCCCGCGAAGGGCAAGGAGATCGCCGCTGCGATGTACGAGGGTGGCGCGGACATCGTCTACGCCGCCGCCGGTGGCTCGGGTCTGGGCATGTTCCAGGCCGCGAAGGAGTACTCCGACGCGAACGACACGCACGTGTGCGGCATCGGCGTCGACTCCGACCAGATCCTGACGGTCGGTGCCGATCTCGAGCCCTACGTCATGACCTCGATGCTGAAGCGCGTCGACGTCGCCGTGTACAACACGATCGGCGACTACCTCGAGGGTACGCCGCAGTCGGCAAGGTGGCGGTGTTCGACCTCAGCGTCAACGGCGTCAACTACTCGACGACCGGTGGCAACCTCGAGGACATCGTTCCTCAGCTCGACGACCTCAAGTCGCAGATCGTCGACGGCACGATCAAGGTTCCGACCGCGCCCTAGGGTCAACGACCCAGATGTAGTAGAGAAACGGTCCATGACCGAGCACGCAGGGGGCGCCGCCGCTTCGCCGGACGGCGCCCCCGGCGCGTCCGATCCCGCGGCGATCGAGCTGAAGGGCATCGTGAAGCGGTTCCCCGGCGTGGTCGCGAACGACGGGATCGACCTCTCGGTTCGGCCGGGCTCGATCCACGCGATCGTGGGCGAGAACGGCGCCGGCAAGTCGACGCTGATGAAGATCCTCTACGGCGAGCAGCGGCCGGACGAGGGGACGATCACCGTTCGGGGTGTCGAGCAGAGCTTCAAGTCGCCGCGCGACGCCATCGCCGTCGGCATCGGCATGGTGCACCAGCACTTCATGCTGGCCGACAACCTGACGGTCGAGGAGAACGTGATCCTCGGCGACGAGCCCGGATCGCCCTTCTGGATCGACTTCGGCAAGGCGTCTGACCGCATCACCGAGCTCGGTCGCATCTACGGGCTCAATGTGAAGCCCGAGGCGTTGATCGCCGACCTCGGCGTCGGCGATCGCCAGCGGGTCGAGATCCTCAAGGTGCTCTACCGCGGCGCCCGCATCCTGATCCTCGACGAGCCCACCGCGGTGCTGGTGCCGCAAGAGGTCGACGAGCTCTTCAAGTCGCTGCGCGACCTCACGACCGAAGGTGTGACGGTGCTGTTCATCAGTCACAAGCTCGACGAGGTGCTCGCCGTCGCCGACGCGATCACCGTGGTTCGGGCCGGTCGCACGGTCGCGTCGGTGCTGCCGAAGGACGTGACGGCTCGCGAGCTCGCGGAGCTGATGGTGGGCAGCGAGCTCCCCAAGCCCGACACTCGCGAGTCGACCGTCACCGACAAGGTCGAGCTCGACGTCGCAGGGCTCACCGTCGTCGAGGACGTGCGCGCGGTGCTCGATCACGTGTCGCTCACCGTCCACAGCGGCGAAGTGGTCGGCATCGCGGGGGTCGAAGGCAACGGGCAGCGCGAGCTCGTCGAGGCGCTCGTCGGCCTCCGTCAGCCTTCGAGCGGCCGCATCACGCTCGCCGGCGTCGACATCACGCACGCGAGCACACGATTCAGGAGAGAGCACGGAGTCGGGTACATCCCCGAGGACCGCCAACATGACGGCCTGCTGCTGTCGGCGGCGCTCTGGGAGAACTGCATGCTCGGCCATCAGACCCAGGCGCCCTACACGCGTGGCGGCTGGATCGACCGTGCTGGTGCGCGTGAGCGCACCAAGGAGATCGTCGACGACTTCGATGTGCGCACGCCGAGCGTCGACGTCTCCGCGTACGCACTCTCGGGGGGCAACCAGCAGAAGCTCATCGTGGGTCGGGAGATGCTCGCCGAGCCCAAGCTGCTCATCGCGTCGCACCCGACTCGAGGCATCGATGTCGGTGCCCAAGCCGCCGTGTGGGAGAGCATCAGAGAGGCGCGGCGGCAAGGCTTGGCGGTGCTGCTTCTCTCCGCGGACCTCGAAGAGCTGATCGGCCTCTCCGACACGCTTCTGGTGATCTTGCGTGGACAGATCGTCGCGACCCTCGACCCGGCGACCGTCACGCCGGTCGACCTGGGCTCGTACATGACGGGCGCCAAGGAGGTGAGCGTCGCTTGACCCTGACGCGTCGCATCTTCTTCGGTTTGGCCGCGCCGGTCGCGGCCGTCGTGTTGTCGCTCCTCATCTCGGCGATCGTGCTGTGGGCGAGCGGCTACGACGCCATCGGCGCGTTCAAGGCGATGTGGTCCTACATCGACTCAACGGAGTCGGTCGTCGAGATCATCAACCGGGCGATCCCCTTCTACGTGTCGGCGCTCGCGGTCGCGATCGGGTTCAAGATGAACCTGTTCAACATCGGTGTGCAGGGCCAGTACTTGATGGCGGCGTTGCTGGCGGCCGGAGCGGGCGCAGCGGTGACGTTCCCCGCGCTGTTCCAGGTGAGCTTCATCATGCTGGTCGCAGTCGTCGTCGGTGCGGCATGGGCTTCGATCGCCGCAGTCCTCAAGGTGTGGCGCGGGGTGAGCGAGGTGATCTCGACGCTCATGCTCAACTTCATCGCCACCAGCGGCCTCATTGCGTACCTGCTCACCAATTACCTTCGTGCGACGAACGAAGCGGGCGACCTCGTCACCAAGACCAAGCCGCTGCCGCCCGAGTCGTTCATCCCTCCGCTCAACCGCTTCCTCGAGGTGTTCGGCCTCCACCTGCCGGCCGAGCTGAACGGATTCCTGGTCGGGGCGATCCTGCTCGGCGTCGGCTTCTACGTCCTCGTCTGGCGCACCCGCTTCGGCTTCGACCTGCGCGCGACGGGAGCCAATGCCGCGGCGGCGCGGGCTGCAGGTGTGAACCCGAAGGCGATGATCTTGAAGACGATGGCGATCAGCGGCGGCATCGCCGGCCTCGTCGCCATCGGTCCGATGCTCGGCGATCCGCAGTTCCACCGCTACAACGAACAGCTGGGGGGCACGCTCTTCGGTTTCACGGGCATCGCGGTCGCCCTCCTCGGTCGCAATCATCCGGCCGGAATCGCGTTCGCGGCGCTGCTCTTCGCCACCATCGATCGGGCCACGCAAGTGCTCTCGCTGAGGGGGATCCCCCAAGAGATCTCGAAGATCATGCAGGGAACGATCATTCTGAGTGCCGTCATCGCGTACGAAGTCGTCAGGCGGATCCGCGTCGCGGCCGAAGTGCGTGACGCAGCAGCGAAGGCCGAACCCCGCGCCATGGGCGGCGCCATCCCCGAGCGGGTGCCGGCATGAGCACGTTGCCCGAGACCGCGACGCCAAGCGAGGCCAAGCCGAGTGGGCGGCACTTGCCGCAGCTGTCGTGGACCGGCACCGCCGCCCTCGTTCTCGCCGTGTTCGCGACGCTCGCCTTCGTGCGGGCGGTGACGGGCGCAAACGACCTCACGTCGAGCGGCACCTTCGGCGCTGCGCTCCGACTTGCGGTGCCGATCGGCCTCGCGGCGCTCGGTGGCCTCTACGCGGAGCGCGCTGGTGTAGTGAACATCGGCCTCGAGGGGATGATGATCCTCGGCACGTGGTTCGGCGCGTGGGCGGGCTGGCAGTGGGGCCCGTGGGCCGGTGTGGCTGTCGGAATCATCGGCGGCGCGCTCGGCGGCGGACTGCACGCGCTGGCGACGGTGACCTTCGGCGTGGACCACGTCGTATCGGGTGTCGCCATCAACATCTTGGCGTTGGGCGTCACTCGTTACCTCGCATCCGCGGTGTTCACGGGACAGCCGGGCGCGTCCGCCACGCTGTCGCCGCCGGTCGAAGGGACAGTCGGGCGGTTCACTGTTCCCTTCTTGGCGGGGGGTGATCTCTTCGGCTGGGAGACCCCCGACTTCTTCGGGGCGCTCGAGAAGCACCATTGGTTCTTCGTCTCCGACCTCGCGGGCGTGGTGAAGGGCCTCACCTCGAACCTGTCATGGCTCACCGTCATCGCTGTGCTGCTCGTGCCGTTCAGCGCCTATCTGCTCTGGCACACGAAGTTCGGGCTGCGACTCCGCTCGGTTGGCGAGGCCCCGACCGCGGCCGACTCGCTCGGCGTACCCGTGTACTTGATGAAGTACATCGGCGTGGTCATCTCCGGGGGGCTTGCCGGCCTCGCTGGTGCCTACCTCGTGCTCGAGAGCGCCGGCCGCTTCAAGGAGGGCCAGACGGGCGGTCGGGGCTTCATCGGGTTGGCCGCGCTCGATCTTCGGCAACTGGCTTCCCGCCGGCCTTGCGATGGGTGCCGGGCTCTTCGGCTTCGCCGACGCGCTGCAGCTGAGGAGCGACGACTCGGTGCGGGCGCTGATCCTGTTCGTCGCGATCGTCGTCGGGTTCCTCGCGTTGCGCGCGATCTACGTGGGCAAGCCGCTCACCGGCGCGGGGATGATCATCGCCGCGGCGGTCTTCGGGGTGTACTTCGCGATCACCGCGAAGGTGCCGTCGCAGTTCGTGGCCATCACCCCGTACGTGACGACCCTGTTGGTGCTCGCGTTCGCGGCCCAGCGATTGAGACCCCCCGCTGCCGACGGCTTGCCGTGGCGCAAGGGCCAGCAGATCTGATGGCCGACATCGACTGGGCCGCGCTGCGCGCGGCGGCGGTCGAGGCTGCCTCGCGGGCGTACGCGCCCTACTCGCACTTCCACGTGGGCGCCGCCGGTCTCGTCGAGGACGGGCGAGTGATCACAGCGTGCAACGTCGAGAACGCGTCGTACGGGCTGACGCTGTGCGCGGAGTGCGGGCTCGTGTCGACGCTGCATGCGGGCGGGGGCGGGCGACTCATCGCGACCGCGACCCGAACCGCGCTCGGTGACCCGGTCATGCCGTGCGGGCGCTGCCGGCAGCTGCTTTGGGAGGCGGGTGGGGCCGAGCTGCTGGTCGACGGGGACGGCACCGTGCGCCCGATGTCTGACCTGCTGCCAGGTGCGTTCGACGCCGAACGACTCGCGGAGGGCGGATGAACGTCGTCGACATCATCAGGGCCAAGCGTGACGGCGAGCGCCTGACCGACGAGCAGCTGCACTGGTTCATCGACGCGTACACGAAGGGCGAGGTCGCCGACGAGCAGGCGGCCGCGCTGTGCATGGCGATCTTCTTCCAGGGGATGCAGCCGGGCGAGCTCGCGGTGTGGACTGCGGCGATGATCGAGTCGGGCGAGCGGCTCGACCTCTCCGCGGTCGGGCGCCCGACCGTCGACAAGCACTCGACCGGGGGAGTGGGCGACAAGGTGTCGCTGATCCTGGCGCCGCTCGTCGCCGCGTGCGGCGCGGCGGTGCCGCAGCTCTCTGGCCGCGGCCTCGGCCACAGCGGCGGCACGCTCGACAAGCTCGACGCGATCCCCGGATGGCGCTCGGACCTCTCGCCGGAGGAGATGGTGAAGAACCTCCAGACGGTCGGGTGCGTGATCGCCGCCGCCGGGTCCGGGCTCGCCCCGGCGGATCGCAAGCTCTACGCGCTGCGCGACGTGACGGCGACCGTCGAATCGATCCCGCTGATCGCCAGCTCGATCATGTCGAAGAAGATCGCGGAGGGCACGGAAGCCCTCGTGCTCGACGTAAAGACCGGCTCCGGAGCGTTCATGCGGTCGCGCGACGACGCGATGCGGCTCGCCGAGGCGATGGTCGTGATCGGCGAGGCCAACGGTGTGCGGACGACTGCGGTGATCACGGCAATGGACACGGTGCTCGGGCGCGCTGCCGGCAACGCGATCGAGGTGACCGAGTCGGTCGAGGTGCTCTCGGGACGCGTCGAGGGCCTCGACGACCTGGTCGCGGTGACGCTCGCGCTCGCCGACGAGATGGTCGCGCTGGCCGGCGTCGATGCCGATCCGGGCGCGCACCTCGCCGATGGCTCCGCGCTCGCGAAGTACCGGGAGATGGTGAGCGCGCAGGGCGGCGATGCCGACGCGGTGCTGCCTGAAGCGACACAGCACCTCGCGGTCCGTGCCGAGCGGAGCGGGTACGTCACTCGGCTCGACGCGTTCGCGGTGGGCGTCGCCGCATGGAGGCTGGGCGCGGGGCGCGCCCGCAAGGAGGATCCGGTGAGCCCGGTCGCCGGGATCGTGTGCGTGGCGAAGGAAGGCGACCCGGTCGAGGAAGGACAGCCGATCCTCGATCTGCACGTCGACGATCCTTCGAAGGTCACCGAGGCGCTCGAGGCCCTCGATGGTGGCATCGTCATCGGTTCCGAACCTCCTGAGCGCAAGCCCGTCGTCCTCGACGTCATCCGCTGCTGATCCGCATGCCGACGCCGCTGACGCTCGAGGCCGTGAGGGCTGCGCCGAAGGTCGTGCTGCACGATCATCTCGACGGCGGGCTGTGTCCGCGGACGATCATCGAGCTCGCGGATGCGGTGGGCTACGAGGATCTGCCTTCGACCGACGTGCACGAGCTCGCGGAGTGGTTCACGCGTGGCGCGGACACCCGCGACATCCTCCAGTACCTCGCAACGTTCGAGCACACCTTGGCCGTGATGCAGACCGAGTCGGCGTTGCATCGGGTCGCGCGCGAGGCCGCGCTCGACCTCGCCGCCGACGGGGTCGTCTACGCGGAGGTGCGCTTCGCGCCCGAGCTGCATCAGGAGCGAGGCCTGTCGCTCGACGAGGTCGTCGACGCGGTGCAGCGCGGGTTCCGCGACGGGGAGCATCAGGCAGCCGCGGCGGGCCACACCATCACGGTGCGCACGATCATCTGCGCGATGCGCACCGCGTCGCGCTCGCGGGAGATAGCGGAGCTGTGCGTGCGGCGTCGCGGCGACGACGAGACGATCGTGGCGTTCGACCTCGCGGGTGCCGAGACCGGCTTCCCGCCGAGCGACCATCCCGATGCGATCGCGATCGCTCGCCACGGTCTCGCCCACCTCACGCTGCACGCGAGCGAGCCTCCCGGTCTCGAGCTCATCGCCGACGCCCTCGATTGCGGAGCCGAGCGGATCGGGCACGGCGTGCGTCTCATCGAGGGCGTGACGATCGACGGCGGCACTCCGCCAGACGGACTCGTCGACCTCGATCTCGATCGCGTGCATCTCGGCCCGCTCGCCACCTACGTCCGTGACCGGCAGATCCCGCTCGAGCTCGCACCGACGTGCAACGTGCAGATCGGCGCCGTCCCGACCCTCGCACACCACCCCGTTGCACTGTTCCACCGTCTCGGCATCAGGGCGACTATCAACACCGACAACCGCTTGATGAGCGGCGTGAGCGTGTCGAGCGAGGTGCACGCGGTCGCCTCGGTCAACAGCTTCGGATGGGGCAACGTCGAGGCGATCCAGGTGACGGGCATACAGTCGGCGTTCTGCTCCCTCGACGAGCGCCGTCGCATCGAGCAACACATCATCCGTCCCGCCTACGCCGAGCTCCAGGAGTGACGATGGGCCTCACCGACAAGCAGCGAGCCGACTTCGAGCGCGATGGCGTGCTGGTGGTCGAGGGCTTCGCGGACACGGCCGCGTGCAAAGAGCTGATCGAACGGTCAGGTGAGCTGCTCGAAGACTTCGAGCCCGAGTCCATCTCGGTGTTCACCACCCACGAGCAGACCCGCACGTCCGACGACTACTTCCTCGAATCGGGAGACAAGGTGCGCTTCTTCTTCGAGGAGGACGCGTTCCTGCCCGACGGCTCGTTGAAGCAGGCCAAGGAGCTGTCGATCAACAAGATCGGGCACGCGATGCACGACCTCGATGCGGTGTTCTCATCCTTCTCTCGGAGCGCTGATCTGGCCGCCGTTGCTGCCGACGTCGGGTTCGAGGATCCGAAGCTGCTGCAGTCGATGTACATCTTCAAGCAGCCGAGCATCGGCGGCGAGGTGACGTGTCACCAGGACTCGACGTTCCTCTACACCGATCCGATGTCGTGCGTCGGGTTCTGGTTCGCGCTGGAGGACGCGACGCTCGAGAACGGCTGCCTGTGGGCGGAGCCCGGTGGTCACAAGGGCCCGCTGCGGAAGCTCTTCAAGCGCGCCGGTGGCGGCGGCACCGAGTTCGAGACCCTGAGCGATGCGCCGCTGCCCGAGCCCGGCGACGGGCGGCTGGTCCCCTTCGAGACATCGGCGGGAACGTTGGTGCTGCTGCACGGTCAGCTGCCCCACTACAGCGGTCCGAACCGCTCGCCGAAGTCGCGCCACGCGTACTCGCTGCACGTGATCGAGGGCTCGGCCGCGTACCCCAGCGACAACTGGCTGCAGCGCGGTGACGACCTGCCGCTTCGGGGGTTCGGCGCATGAGCGGTCCCTCGCTCGAGTCCCTTCGCAGGGCGCCGAAGGCGCTGCTGCACGATCACCTCGATGGCGGTGTGCGGCCCGCGACGGTGATCGAGCTCGCCGAAGCGTGCGGCTACACCGGGCTGCCGACGACCGATGTCGACGAGCTCGCGCAATGGTTCGTGTCGGGGGCGAACCAGAAGGACCTCGTCCTCTACCTCGAAGCGTTCGACCACACGCTGGCCGTGATGCAGACGCGTGACGCCTTGATGCGGATCGCTGCGGAGTGCGCGGAGGATCTCGCGGCTGACGGCGTCGTGTACGCGGAGGTGCGGTTCGCGCCTGAGCTGCACACTGAGGGCGAGCTGGGGCTCGACGACGTCGTCAGCGCCGTGATCGACGGCTTCCGGCTCGGGTCTGATCGGGCCGCGGCCGCGGGGCGTCCGATCACCATCTACGCGCTGCTCACGGCGATGCGCACACAGGCGAGGTCGAGCGAGATCGCCGAGGTCGCGGTGCGGTGGCGCGACGACGGCGTCGTCGGGTTCGACATCGCCGGCGCCGAGGCGGGATTCCCCCCCACGCGTCACCTCGATGCCTTCCAGCTCGTCGCGAGGGAGAACTTCCACATCACGATCCACGCCGGCGAGGCGTTCGGCCTGCCGTCGATCTGGGAGGCGTTGCAATGGTGCGGCGCGGAACGGCTCGGACACGGCGTACGCATCGTCGACGACATCACGGCCGACTCCGATGGTCGACCGGTGCTCGGTCGGTTGGCCGGGTTCGTCCGCGACCGTCGCGTGCCGCTCGAGATGTGCCCGACGTCGAACGTGCACACGGGGGCAGCGCCGTCGATCGCGGAGCACCCGATCGGGCTGCTACGGCGGCTCCGCTTCCGCGTCACGGTGAACACGGACAACCGGCTGATGAGCGACACCACGCTCTCGAAGGAGTTCGCCGCGCTGGTCGACACCTTCGGCTACGGCTGGGACGACGTCGAGTGGCTCACCACCAACGCGATGAAGAGCGCGTTCGCCCCGTTCGACGAGCGCCTCCGCATCATCAACGAACGCATCAAGCCCGGCTACGCGCTCCTCCGCGCCGAAGAGGTCACCGTCTCCCTCCGCTGACGTCGCGCCCGACCTCGCCGCCGACGTCCCGCCGCCGGGATTGGGCAGTTGGGCGCAACATGAGGCGGCAAGTGCCCAATCTCTGGGTGGACACCGGCCGGGGGCGGCCCGGGGCGGGTCGGGACACCGGGCGGTATCGTCGGTTGCATGACTGCCGGGCTCACCGCTGGCCCGTTTGACGACGTCGTCGCCTCCGAGGCCTCGCTGAAGCGCTTCCTGCATGGCTTGCCGGGGGTCGACCAGGTCGGGGCCGAGAACCGGGTCGCGCGGCTCGCGACTCGCTCGATCAAGACCACGGCCAAGAAGTGGGCGCTCGACCTCGTCATCTCGTCGATGGACCTGACGACCCTCGAGGGCCAGGACACGCCGGGCAAGGTGCGGGCGATGTGCGCCAAGGCGATGCGTCCCGACCCGAGTGACGCGACGGCCCCGGCAGTCGCGGCGGTCTGCGTCTACCCCGACCTCGTGACGGTCGCCAAGCAAGCGGTCTCGGGCAGCAACGTGAAGGTTGCATCCGTCGCGACCGCGTTCCCGAGCGGCCGGGCGTCGCTCCCGGTGAAGCTCACCGACGTGAAGGACGCGGTATCGGCCGGCGCCGACGAGGTCGACATGGTGATCGACCGTGGCGCGTTCCTCGCCGGTCAGTACCAGCTCGTCTTCGACGAGATCGTCGCGGTGAAGCAGGCGTGTGGCGACGCGCACCTCAAGGTGATCCTGGAGACCGGCGAGCTCGTCACGTACGACAACGTCCGCCGCGCATCGTGGCTGGCGATGATGGCCGGAGCCGACTTCATCAAGACTTCGACGGGGAAGGTGAGCCCCGCGGCTACCACCCCGGTCGCTCTCGTGATGCTCGAGGCCGTTCGTGACTTCGCCGACACCGCCGGGCACAAGGTCGGTGTGAAGGTTGCCGGCGGCATCCGCAACGCGAAGGACGCCATTCGCTACCTCGTCATCGTGAACGAGACCGCGCCCGAGTGGCTCACACCCGATCTCTGGCGGTTCGGCGCGTCGAGCCTTCTGAACGACGTGCTGATGCAGCGTACGAAGCTCGCCACCGGCCGCTACGCAGGCCCCGACTACTTCACCCTCGACTGAGCCGTCGCCCATGACCTCACCGTTCGAGTACGCGCCGGCCCCTGAATCGCGCAACCTCGTCTCCATCCGATCGAGCTACGGCCTCTTCATCGACGGGGAGTTCGTCTCGCCGAAGGACGGTCGCACGTTCAAGACGATCGACCCGGCGACGGAGGAGGTGCTGGCCGAGGTGTCCGAGGCGGGGCCCGCCGACGTCGACCGCGCGGTCGCCGCCGCACGGCGCGCCTACGACGACACGTGGTCGCGCATGAAGCCTGCGACGCGTGGCAAGTACCTCTACCGCATCGCACGGCTGCTGCAGGAGCGCTCGCGTGAGCTCGCGGTGCTCGAGTCGATCGACAACGGAAAGCCGATCCGCGAGTCGCGCGACGTCGACCTTCCGCTCGTTGCCGCGCACTTCTTCTATTACGCGGGCTGGGCCGACAAGCTCGCTCACGCTGGATACGGCCCGAACCCGAAGCCCCTCGGCGTCGCGGGGCAGGTCATCCCGTGGAACTTCCCGCTGCTGATGCTGTCGTGGAAGATCGCGCCCGCCCTCGCGTGCGGCAACACCGTCGTGATCAAGCCGGCAGAGACGACGCCGCTCAGCGCGCTGCACTTCGCCGAGATCCTTCAACAGGCCGAGCTGCCGCCGGGTGTGGTGAACATCCTCACCGGTGCGGGCGAGACCGGCCGCCTGTTGGTCACGCACGCCGAGGTCGACAAGGTCGCGTTCACCGGTTCGACCGAAGTGGGCAAGGAGATCGCGAGGTCGATCGCCGGCACGCGCAAGAAGGTGACCCTCGAGCTCGGCGGCAAGGCCGCGAACGTGGTGTTCGAGGATGCGGCGCTCGACGAAGCGGTCGAGGGCATCGTCGAGGGGATCTTCTTCAACCAAGGTCACGTGTGCTGTGCGGGCTCGCGGCTGCTCGTGCAGGAGTCGATCGCCGACGACCTCATGGTCCGGCTGAAGCGGCGCCTGACTTCGCTCCGCGTCGGCGACCCGCTCGACAAGAACACCGACA
Organism: uncultured Acidimicrobiales bacterium; assembly: GCA_963802505.1. Lineage (GTDB taxonomy): Bacteria > Actinomycetota > Acidimicrobiia > Acidimicrobiales > DATKAS01 > DATKAS01. The sequence goes on from CAWDJB010000003.1 coordinate 96,445, forward strand.
TCGGTGCGATCAACTCGTCGGAACAGCTCGCCAAGATCCGTGAGCTCTCCGAGATCGGCGACCAAGAGGGCGCGGAGCGCTGGTCACCCGCGTGCGACCTGCCCGAGCGCGGCTATTGGTTCCCGCCGACCGTCTTCACCGGCGTGACGCAGGCGCATCGCATCGCCCGTGAGGAGATCTTCGGCCCGGTGCTCTCGGTGCTCACGTTCCGCACTCCGGAGGAAGCGGTCGAGAAGGCGAACAACACGCCGTTCGGTCTTTCCGCCGGCGTCTGGACCGAGAAAGGCAGTCGCATCCTCTGGATGGCGCAGCGGCTGCGGGCCGGCGTCGTGTGGGCGAACACGTTCAACAAGTTCGATCCGACGAGCCCGTTCGGCGGCTACAAGGAATCGGGCTACGGACGCGAGGGCGGACGTCACGGCCTCGAGGGCTATCTCGATGTCTGACGCGCGGGTCGAGGTCCTGAAGACCTACAAGCTGTACATCGGTGGAGCGTTCCCGCGCTCCGAGTCGGGCCGCACCTACGAGGTCGTTGACGCGAACGGGAAGTTCCTCGCGAACGCCGCGCTCGCGTCACGCAAGGACGCGCGCGACGCGGTCGTCGCGGCGAGAGGCGCGTTCGCGAAGTGGTCGACCGCGACGGCGTACAACCGCGGGCAGATCCTCTACCGCATCGCCGAGATGCTCGAAGGGCGACGGGCCGAGTTCGTGGAGGAGGTGCGCGACGCCGAGAACGTCCGCGCGCGCACGGCGGAGAAGGTCGTCGACGCGGCGATCGATCGTTGGGTCTGGTACGCCGGATGGAGCGACAAGCTCGCGCAGGTGCACGGGTCGTCCAACCCGGTCGCCGGTCCGTACTTCGACTTCTCGGTTCCGGAGCCCACCGGCGTCGTCGCGGTGATCGCGCCCCAGCAGTCCACGCTGCTCGGCCTCGTCTCGGTCGTCGCGCCGGCGATCGTGAGCGGCAACACGTGCGTCGTCGTCGCGGCCGAACGCGGCCCCATCCCCGCGATCACGCTCACGGAAGTGGTCGCCACGTCTGACCTGCCCGCCGGTGTGGTCAACATGCTGACGGGCAGCGCCGACGAGCTCGCGCCGTGGCTCGCCTCGCACATGGACGTGAACGCGATCGATCTCTGCGGCGCTTCCCCCAACAGCGTCACCGACCTCGAGCGCGCCGCGGCCGACAACCTCAAGCGGGTGGTGAGGCGCCCGTTCGACGAACAGGGGCAGGAGCCGGATTGGCTCCGCGATCCCGGCCTCGAGCGCATGCTCGCGTTCCTCGAGACCAAGACCGTCTGGCATCCGATCGGGGTCTGAATGAAGGCGCGCGCATGAAGATCACCGTCGTCGACCATCCTCTTGCCGCCGAGCAGCTCACGGTGCTCCGCGACGAGACCACCGATCGGGCCACCTTCCGGCGCGCGGTCGACAACCTCGCAGCGATGCTCATCTACGAAGCGACGCGCGACCTCGCGGTCGAGACCACGCAGGTGCGCACACCGCTCGGCCCGGCGGAAGGGGTGCGCCTCCCGCGCCTGCCGGTCGTCGTCCCGGTGCTGCGTGCGGGCCTCGGGATGGCTGACGCCGCGATCCGCTTGCTCCCGGAGGCCGAGATGAGCTTCGTGGGTCTGGCTCGCGACGAGGAGACGTTCGAACCGCACAACTACATGGCCAAGCTCCCTGCCCGACTCGGCGGCCGGCCGGTGATCATCCTCGATCCGATGCTCGCCACCGGCGGCTCGCTCGAGTTCACCTGCCGTCTGGTCGCCGACCGGGGAGGCGGTCACATGACAGTCGTGTGCGTGCTCGCTGCACCCGAAGGGCTGAAGCGGATGGAGGCCGCAGGGTTTGACCTCCACATCGTCACCGCCGCGATCGACGATCACCTGAACGAGCACGCCTACATCGTCCCCGGCCTCGGCGACGCCGGGGACCGCCTCTTCGGCCTGGGCTGAAGCAGCGGGGCTAGAGCCCGGTCGCCTTCGCCATCAAGTCGCGGAGCTCGGCGAGGCGGGTGCGCGCTGCGGCCCTCGCGTCGTCGATCGAGCCGGTCACGGGGATCACCACTTCGAAGTACATCTTCAGCTTCGGCTCGGTGCCGCTCGGCCGCACGACCACGCGGTCGGCACCGATGCGCAACATCACGATGTCGGCCGGCGGCAACCCCTTCGGCTCGGCTCGCTCGCCCGGCGGGTCGGCGTCCAACGACGACATCACGGAAGCGATGCGGGCTTGCCCCTCCGCACCTTCGAGCCGTACCGACCACTGATCGGTCGCGTGCAGCCCGTGCTCGCGCGCCAGCGCATCGAGACGGTCTTGCAGCGAGACGCGCTCGGTCTTCGCCAGCGCGGTGAGCTCGGCCAGCACCAGCGCAGCGGAGATGCCGTCCTTGTCGCGCACGACATCGCCCACCAGGAAGCCGAGGGCTTCCTCGTACCCGAACACGAAACGCGTGCCCGGCCGGTCGAGCGCTGCACGCGCGATCCACTTGAACCCCGTCAACGTCTCGGCGTAATGCACGCCGGCCGCCGCGGCCATCTTCGAGAGCATGGTGGACGACACGACGGTGGTCGCGACCAGGCGGTCGGAACCCGAGGTGTGTCGCAACACGTGATCCCCGAGGAGCACGCCGATCTCGTCGCCCCGCAGCGCTCGGTAGCCGTCGCCGTCGGGGATCGCCGCGCCCAACCGATCGGCGTCGGGATCGCTCGCGATCAGCACGTCCGGCTTCACGCGCGCCGCCTCGGCGAGCGCGAGGTCGAGGGCACCGGGTTCCTCCGGGTTGGGGAATGCCACCGTCGGGAAGTCGGGATCGGGATCGGCCTGCGCGGCGACGATGTGCAGTGGCGGGAATCCCGCTCGTGCCAGCACACCGACGACCTGATCGCGCCCGACACCGTGCATCGCGGTGTACACGATCGACGCGTCGCGCGCCGACGGCACGAGGGACAGCGCGACCTCCGCGCGCTGGAACGCCTCGACGATGTCGTTTCCGAGCCGGGTCACCAAGGGATCGTCGAGTGATGCGAGCGGCACCGTCGACAGCGGTCCCACCGCGTCGATCGCAGCCGAGATCTCGACGTCGACAGGCGGCACGATCTGTGCGCCGTCGCCGAGGTACACCTTGTAGCCGTTGTCGGCGGGAGGGTTGTGGCTTGCCGTGACCATCACTCCAGCGGCGCAACCGAGATGGCGCACGGCGAACGCGAGCAACGGGGTCGGCAGTTGCGGCGGCAGGAGGAGCGCGCGCAGACCCGCCCCCGCGAGCACCGCAGCGGTGTCCTCCGCGAACACGTCGGACTTGTGCCGGGCGTCGCACCCGATGACGACGCCGGCCTCCGCCGCGCCGGGCACGTGGTCGAGCAGATAGTGCGCGAGCCCCGCCGCGGCACGCCGCACGATCACCCGGTTCATGCGGTTCGGGCCCGCGCCGAGCGCGCCTCGCAGCCCCGCCGTGCCGAACTGCAGCCGCGCGCCAAAGCGATCGGCAAGCGCATCGGTATCGCCCGCAGCGATCAACGCCGAGAGCTCGGCCCGTGTGTCGGGATCGGGATCCTCCTCGAGCCAGCGGGTCGCGGCCTCGACGAGGTCTGTGGTCACGAGAGGAGTGTGGAGAAGGACATCGCGGGGCGAGGGCCGAAGTGGCTGATCACCTCGGCCGCGGCGCGCGACGCGAGCTTCCCGCACACGTCGAGAGGCATGTCGTGTGTGAGCGCGTAGAGGAATCCGGCCGCGTACTGATCGCCTGCCCCCGTGGTGTCCACGACGTTCGTCGGGTACGCGTCGATGACGTGCACCTCGTCGCCGGCGACGATGACCGAGCCGTTCGCCGAGCGAGTGAGTGCGGCGATGTCGCAGTGGTGGCGAACCTTCTGCAACGCGTCATCGAACGACGTGACCTCGTAGAGCTCGGTGATCTCGGGTTCGTTCGCGAACAGCACGTCGACCTGGGACTGGACGAGGTCGAGAAAGGCGTCACGGTGGCGGGCCACGCAGAACGAATCGGACAACGTGAGCGACACACGGCGCCCCGCCTCGTGGGCTGCCTCGGCCGCCTTGCGGTACGCCGCCATGCCCTCGGGCTTGTCCCACAAGTAGCCCTCGAGGTAGGTGATCTTGCCGCTAGCGATGAGGTCAGCGTCGACGTCGTCCGGGCCGAGCAGCTCGCCGACCCCGAGGTAGGTGCTCATCGTGCGCTGTGCATCTGGTGTCACGACGATGAGGCAACGACCGGTCGGCACGCCGATCGGGCTGGGTAGGCACGAGAACGACACCCCCGTTGCCTGCAGGTCGTGGGTGAACACCTCGCCGAGCTGGTCGTCCGCGATCTTGCCGATGTAGGCGCTCGCGCCACCGAACGACGCGACGCCCGCCATCGTGTTCGCCGCCGAACCGCCCGACTGCTCGATGCCCGGCCCCATCGCGTGGTACAGCTCCTCCGAGCGCTCCGCGTCGATCAGGGCCATCGATGCCTTCACGAGGCCGTGACGGAGAAGGAACCCGTCGTCACCGTTCGTGAGGACGTCGACGAGCGCGTTCCCGATGCCAACCACGTCATAGAGGGCTGCATCGCGGGTCGGAGGCACCGACAGAACCTAGCCAACGGCCGAGGCAGCGGGTCCCAGGGGCCCGGATACGCTGCCCGCCATGACCGACGAGCACGAGTATCGCCTGCCGCGCACTGTCGTCCCTCGCCGGTACGAGCTCACGCTGTCGCCCGACCTCGCGGCGGCGACGTTCTCCGGCGAGGCCGCGATCGAGGTCGACGTGGCCGACCCCGCGAGACACGTCGTCGTCAACGCGGTCGACCTCGAGATCGATCAGGCGTGGTTGGTCGACGCCTACGGCACCAGCCACAGCGCGTCGGTCACGCTCGACCCTGCGAACGAGCGAGTCGCGTTCGCGCTCGACGGCACTGCGCAACCCGGTCCCGCGGTGCTGCACGTCCGCTTCCGCGGGGTGCTCAACGACCAGCTGCGCGGCTTCTACCGATCGACGTTCAAGGACGAAGCCGGCAACGACAAGGTCATCGCGGTCACGCAGTTCGAGTCGACGAGCGCGCGCCGCGCGTTCCCGTGCTGGGACGAGCCCGATCTGAAAGCGATCTTCTCGATCACGCTCGTGGTCGACCACGAGCTGACCGCGCTCGCCAACACCAAGCAGATCTCCGACGAGAGAACCGGCGACGGTCGCCGACGTGTCCGGTTCGCCGACACGATGCCCCTCTCGACCTACCTGGTCGCCTTCATCGTCGGCGAGCTCGATCTCACCGAGCCGATCGACGTCGACGGCGTGCCGATGCGGATCGTGCATCAGCCCGGCAAGAGCGCGCTCACGGGCTTTGCCGAGGAGTGCGGGGCCTTTGCCACACGCTTCTTCGCCGACTATTTCGGCATCCCCTTCCCGACCGACAAGCTCGACCTCGTCGGGTTGCCCGACTTTGCTGCCGGCGCGATGGAGAACCTCGGTCTGGTGACGTTCCGAGAGGCGCTGCTCCTCGTCGATCCGGCGACCGCGACCCAGGCCGAGGAGCTCGTGATCGCGAACGTGGTCGCGCACGAGATCGCGCACATGTGGTTCGGCGACCTCGTGACCATGCGTTGGTGGAACGGCCTCTGGCTCAAGGAGGCGTTCGCGACGTTCATGGCGCAGGTCTGCATCGACGCGATGAAGCCTGAGTGGCACGTGTGGGACACGTTCGGACTCGATCGCACGGCCGCACTCGAGACCGACGCGCTCGAGAGCACGCGCGCCATCGAGTACCCGGTGCACTCGCCGCACGACGCGGAGGGCATGTACGACGTCCTGACCTACGAGAAGGGTGCCGCTGTCCTCCGCATGCTCGAGCAGTACCTCGGCGCCGACGAGTTCCGTGCGGGCGTGCGCGCGTACCTGTCGAAGCACGCGTACGGGAACACCGAGAACACCGATCTGTGGGACGCGATCGAGGCCGCCACGAGCGAGCCCGCACGCCGCATCATGGATGCCTGGATCTTCCAGGGCGGCTATCCACTCGTGCGCGTCTCACCCGGCCCCGACGGCAGCTCGGCGCGTCTCACGCAGCGACGCTTCGTCTACTCCGACATCGCCGACGCGACGCAGTGGCCCGTGCCGCTGCACATCCGCCAGAGCGCCGGTGGCGAGACGACGAACACCCGCCTTCTGCTCGACAGCGAGCACGACGACATCTCGCTCGCCGCTCCCGACGCCGTCGTGCTCGTGAACGCGGGGGGCCACGGCTTCCTTCGCGTGCGTTACGAGGCGCCTTTCCTCGACCGGCTCGCCGGTCCGGCGCTCGCGGCGATGTCGACGATCGAGCGCTACAACCTGGTCGACGACGCCTGGGCTGCGGTCGTCGCCGGCGAGGCATCAGCGACGGAGTACCTCCACCTCGCGCGCGGCTTCGGCGACGAGTCGACGCTGCCGGTGTGGCAGGCGCTATCTGCGGGCCTGGGCTTCTGCGACCGGCTCATCGACGACCCCGAGGCGCGTGAGCAGTTCCGCACGTTCGTCCGCGGCCTGGCCGGTCCCGCGCTGCACCGGCTCGGGTGGGCACCGAGGGACGGGGAGGACGACCTCACCGGCGAGCTGCGCGGACTGCTCATCCGCACGGTCGCGATCCTCGGTGACGATCGCGACGCGCAGGCCAAGGCGCGTGCGCTGTACCAGCAGTCGCTCGACGACCCGGCCTCGGTCGCACCCCCGGTCGCGAGCGCCGCGTTGACGGTCTTCGCGTCGACGGGCGACGCGGCTGACTACGACCATGTGCTCGACGTGTTCGGGAAGACGACGAACCCGCAGGAACAGCTGCGACACCTGTGGGCCCTTGCCGACTTCGACTCGGCCGAGCTCATGGAGCGCACCTGCGAGCTCACGCTCACCGACACGATCCGCAGCCAGAACTCGCCGTTCCTCCTCGCTCGATGCATGCGCAACCGCAACCACGGCGAGCAGGCGTGGCGCTTTGTGGCCCGCAACTGGACGACGCTCAACGAGCGATTCCCATCGACGAGCATCATCCGGATGGTCGACGGCGTTCGCCTCTTGATGCGCCCTGAGCAGGCGAGCGAGGTGCGCGCGTTCTTCTCCGAGCGAGGCGTCCCGCAGGCGGCCAAGACCCTCGAGCAGGTCCTCGAGCGACAGCAGATCAACGCCGCGTTTCGCGAGCGAGAGTCCGGCCAGCTGGCTGCGTCGCTTCACTGACGGTGCCCGGCAAGGGAGCTGCACGGCGGCTCGAGATCTTCGCCGTCGACGTCGACCTGGTGCAGGTCTGCTGGAGCGATCTCCCGCGCGGCACCCACGCGCTCTCGGTCGCCGGCGGGCCCACCCTCGAGGTCGAAGGCGGCGGCCCGGGGGGCGCGCTGATCGACGGCCTGCCCGCCGACACCGAGGTCGAGGTGTCACTCGGTGGAGCGCGTGCGAACGCCCGCACGCTCGCGCCACCGCCGGGTCCGGAGCTCGCTCGCATCGCCACCATCAGCGACCTGCACTTCGGGGAGCGCCGCTTCGGCCGTTGGCCTCGGATCCGCCCAGGTGCGGAGTGGCGCGATGCGGCCGAGCCGTATCCCGTTGTGTGCACGCGCGCCGCGCTGCGCGAGGCCCTCGCGTGGGGAGCGCAGCTGATCGTCGTGAAGGGCGACCTCACCGACGAGGACTACGACGAGGAATACGACTCGCTCGGAGCCGTGCTCGCCGCGGTGCCGGTGCCGGTTGTCGTCATCCCCGGCAACCACGACGGTGGGGACCGGTCGAACGGCGACGGCGTCGCGGTGTTGGCTCGGCACGGTATCGAGATGACGACGGGTGTCCGCGTCGTCGACGTGCCAGGGCTGCGCGTGGTCGTCGCCAGCTCGCAACAAAAAGACACGCGCCGGGGCAACCTCACTCCACTGCTTCCCGAGATCACCGACGCGCTGTCGGGGGCGCCCGGGGGAGCGATCCTCGCGACCCATCACCCGCCGTTCCGCACGGGTGTCGCCACGATCTGGCCGCCGGGCATCATCGGGCTCGACGGGCCGCGGCTCCTCCGCGGCGTCGCGAACGCGCACCGGGCGACCTTGATCACCGGAGGGCATACGCACCGAAACCGCCGGCGCGGCTACCGGGGAATGCCCATCACCGAGGTCGGATCACCGAAGGACTTCCCGGGAGTGTGGGCCGGCTACGCCGCGCACGAAGGTGGCATCCGTCAGGTGGTGCGGCGTACCTCCGATCCCACGGTGATGTCCTGGACCGAACAGTGCGCCGGCACGCTGATGGGTTGGTGGCGCTACTGGTCGAGGGGAGATCTCGCCGATCGGTGCTTCTCGCACGCCTGGCCCATCACTCCACCTCGTCGAGTGACCCGATCACGGGCTGGGCGAGCATGAGGCGCTGCTCGAAGCCGACCTCCCAAGGCATCCAGCCCCGCCGATCGGGCCACGCGAGCTGCACGACGCGGAACGGAACCGCGCCGTAGAACGCGGCTGCCGACGTGAAGAGGTCGGCATGCTCGTCGACGTCGACCGGGAGCAGGGCGGCGCGCTGGTCGCCGTCGAACAGACCCAGGAACATCGGCCCGATCGGAGGCTGCACGCCGCTCGCGAGCAGGTCGATCACGAGGCCGACGATGCCGCGAGCGTGCACCGGCGTCTGCCCGAACACCGCCACCTCGGGGAAGCCGTACGTGGCCTCGAGTCCCACCGTGTACGCGTACGCCGCCGCGGGGGATCGAGATCGGGCCGCGCCGCCACTGGCTCGAGCGCCCATCCGTTCGTCTCGATCATCCAGAGCAGCTTGTCGAGGTGCTCCATCGAGCGGTCGGGCATCGGGTCGTCGCTCACCGCGACCACACTGCCACGCACGGTTGTGTCACACCCCCGGAGCACACTGCGAGGGATGGAACCGGGCGCGACTCTCCGCTTTGCGGCCGCGGCGCGCGCGCTGGCCGATGCGAGTCGCAGGCTCGGCCTCGACGCACCGAGCTTCCGCAGTCCGCCTCGCTTGGGCTCGGTCGATCGCTCACTGCGGCGCCATCAGCGTGGCACCGTGGTCGCGGTCCGATTGCGAGGTCGCCCCTGGGCGGCGGTGCTCGCCGACATGGTCGAAGGTGTCGTCGCCGCCAACGACCTCACCGCGGCCGACGCCGATCGCGTGAGAGCGGCCTTATGGCAGGCGGTCGCCGACGCGCCGTCCGGCGTCGCCCAGGTCGCGTGATCGTCCCAGTCCTCACTGCGCGAAACGGTTGGTCGCGCGGACGATCTCTTCCTCGATCGTGCGATGACCGGCTCCGTGCCCGGCGTCGTCGACGATCACCAGCTCGGCGTCCGGCCAGCGTTGGGCAAGCTCCCACGCCACGTCAGGCGGCCCGCTGACGTCGAGCCGCCCCGTGATCAGCACAGCGGGGATGCCCGCGAGCCGGGTCGCGTCGCGCATCAGCTGACCATCCTCGAGGAACGCGGCGTTCGCCCAGTAGTGCGTCACCAATCGCGCGAAGCACAACCTGAAACGCGGGTCGTCATACCGGTCGTCGGGCTCGTAGTCAGGCACGGTTGCGACGTGCGTGTCTTCCCAGGTGCACCAGTCACGCGCGGCTCGATCGCGCACCGCAGGGTCGCTGTCGTGCAGCAGCCGCGCGTACGCGGCGGCGAGGTTTCCGTCACGCTCGCTCGCGGGGACGCCGTCGCGGAACGTCGCCCACTCCGCGGGGAAGATCCGGCCCATCGCCCGGGTCACCCACTCGACCTCGCGGGCCGTCGTTGTCACGACGCTGACGAGGATCATCTCGGTCACGCGTTCGGGATGCGCCTCGGCGTACGCGAGGCCGAGCGTCGATCCCCATGACCCACCCCACACGAGCCAGCGGTCGATGCCGAGGTGGCCGCGCAACCGCTCGATGTCGCTCACCAGGTCGCCAGTGGTGTTCGCCGAGAGGTCGACGGTCGGTTCGGACGCGTGGGGTGTGCTCCGACCGCAGCTCCGCTGGTCGAACAGCACCACTCTGTAGAGCGCAGGGTCGAACCATCGTCGGAACCCGGGCGAGGAGCCCGAGCCCGGGCCGCCGTGCAGCACCACGGCCGGCTTGCCCTCGGGGTTGCCCCCGACGCTCCACGCGATCCGATGGCCGTCGCCGACGTCGAGCATGCCGGCGTCGAAAGCCGAAGGAACCGGGAAGACCACGGCCGAGACGGTGCCAGATCTACCGTGGGCGCGCAGGCCCGGGTGGCGGAACTGGCAGACGCAGAGGGCTTAAACCCCTCGGCTTCCGATGGGAGCGTGCGGGTTCGATCCCCGCCCCGGGCACGCACCTACTCCTCTGAGCGCAGGACGGGGTACGTCCGGTGGGTGACGACGGGCAGCGACCGCAGCCCTACCGTGAACCCGATGCGGTCGACCTCGCGCGGTGCCATCGTGCTGACGGCGCTCGCGGTCGCCGTGTTCCAGGTCGCGGGCTCGTTCGGGGCGGCGAACAACCAGTCCGATCGCAAGGGGATCGACGCGCTCGCCGTTGTCCTCCTCCTCGTCGGCCCCGCGGCGCTGGCCGTGCGCGATCGCTGGCCGCTCACCGCGATCGTCGCGTCGATCGCCGCGGCCTCCGTGTACGTCGCCTTCGGGTATCCGTACGGCCCGGTGTTCCTGAGCATCGTCGTCGCGCTCTACAACGGGGTGCAGCTGCGTCGGCGCGAGACGTGGATCCTCGCGGGCGTGGGATACGTCGCGTTCTTCGTCGCGGAGGCGATCGATCCCCGCGCCGCGAACGGCATCGGGTGGTTGCACCTCGCCCTCGTCGCAGGATGGTTGCTGCTCGTGCTCACCGTGTCAGAGGTGGTGCGGGTGCGACGCGAGCAGAGCGCCGAGCAGCAGCGCCTCGCCCATGAAGCGAGCGAGCGCCAGGCGAGCGAGCAGCGGCTGCAGCTCGCGCAGGAGCTGCACGACGTGCTCGCGCACAACATCTCCCTCATCAACGTGCAGGCGAGCGTCGCGCTGCACCTCCTCGACGAGCATCCCGACCAAGCGCGCCCTGCCCTCGCGACCATCAAGCATGCGAGCCACGACGCCTTGGGCGAGCTGCGCACCGCCCTCGACCTGCTGCGCAACGGCGCCGACGCGCCTCGCGCCCGCGCCGCATCTCTCCGAGCTCGGGACCCTCGTCGACGGCGTGCGGGCCGGCGGGCTCGAGGTGCGGTTCGAACCCGGCACGCCGCCCGGCCCTCTGCCGGAAACGGTCGAGCTCGCTGCGTACCGCATCGTGCAAGAGGCGCTCACCAACGTGACCAGGCACGCGCACGCCCGCCGAGCCGAGGTCACGTTGACCTACGGAGACGAGCTCCGCGTCGAAGTGAGCGACGACGGGATCGGTGGCAGTGCGCTCTCCGGCAACGGCATCTCGGGCATGCGCGAGCGCGCCGAAGCGCTCGGCGGCACGCTCGAGGCCGGACCCCGCGCCGGCGGCGGCTTCAGGGTCGCGGCTCGCCTACCCGTCGGGTCGCTGTGATCTCGGTCGTGCTCGCGGACGACCAGGCCCTCGTGCGCGCCGGGTTCCGTGCCCTCCTCGACGCGCAACCCGACATCGTCGTGGTGGGGGAGGCGGCGAACGGCGACGAGGCCGTCGCGCTGGCTCGAGAGCATCGACCCGACATCGTCCTCATGGACATACGCATGCCTGGCGTCGACGGTCTCGCGGCGACCCGCCGCATCGTCGAAGACGAGCGGCTCGACGGCGTGCGCGTCGTGATCCTGACGACCTTCGACCTCGACGAGTACGTGTTCGAGGCGATCAGGTCCGGCGCCAACGGGTTCCTCGTGAAGGACACCGAGCCGACCGAGCTGTTGCACGCCGTGCGCGCCGTCGTCGCCGGTGACGCGCTGCTCTCACCGCGAGTGACTCGAAGGTTGATCGAGGAGTTCGCGACCCGCGCCAAGAAGCCGGGCCCGACTCCACAGCTCGCGGTGCTCACCGACCGCGAGCGTGAGGTCGTCGCACTCGTCGGCGAAGGCCTGTCGAACGACGAGATCGCGGAGCGACTGGTCGTGAGCGTGGCGACCGCCAAGACGCACGTGAGCCGGGCGATGGTGAAACTCGGCACCCGCGATCGAGCGCAGCTCGTGGTGTTCGCGTACGAGACCGGACTCGTACGCCCCGGCTGGCACAGCTGACGGCTCGCGTACCGCGTGGGGAGTACGCGCGGATCGCCCGCTGAGGCGACGTCGCCGACGGCGTCTCGCCAGACCATTGACCCATGGCTGCTTCCGCGCTTTCCGTCACAGGACTCACCAAGCGATACGGCGACCGCACTGTCGTCGACCGGCTCGACATCGACCTTCCGTCAGGTGTCGTCGCGGGCTTCATCGGCCCGAACGGCGCCGGAAAGACGACCACGATGGCGATGCTCCTCGGGCTGGTTCGTCCGACCGCCGGCACAGGGGAGGTGCTCGGACTTCCACTCACCGATCCCGCGGCCTACCTGCCGCGGGTCGGCGCGCTGATCGAGAGCCCTGCCTTCTACCCATCGCTCTCGGGTCGAGAGAACTTGCAGATGTTCGCCGACGTCGGCGGCCTCGACTCGAGGTCGATCCCCGATCTGCTCGCCCTCGTCGGCCTGGCCTCGCGTGGCGACGATCGCTACCGCACGTACTCACTCGGCATGAAGCAACGCCTCGGGATCGCGGCCGCGCTGCTCGGCGACCCGGATCTGCTCATCCTCGATGAACCCGCCAACGGGCTCGATCCACAGGGCGTGCGCGACATCCGGGCGTTGGTCGGCACCTTGGCCGGCACCGGGCGCACCGTGCTCGTGTCGTCACACGACCTGAGCGAGCTCGAGCAGATCTGCGACTGGCTGGTGCTCATCGACGGCGGTCGCTCGCTCTACCAGGGGCCCACCGACGCGCTGCTCGACGGCGCGATCGAGGGCCTCGCCGTCACCCCGGAGCACACCGAGGATCGCGACGCGTTGTGCGCGCTGCTCGCGCGCGACGGCCATCGATTCGACCTCGACAACGAGCGCATCGTGCTCGCGGTCAACGGTGACGACCCCGCTCGCCTCGCGGCCTCCGTCAATCGTGCGGCGTTCGCGGAGGGGATCGTGCTCGTCGAGCTCAATCCACTGCGGACAACGCTCGAGGACCGCTATCTCGCCATGGCCAAAGGAGGATCCCGGTGACCCGCGTCATTCGTGCCCAGCTCAACCGCTTCGTGCGCCGCCGCACCATCATCGCCGCGCTCGTCGGCGCGATTGCCTTCGCCCTCGTCGCGACGCTGTCGGTGTTCTCGTCGCCGCTCGTGGCCGGGGCCGCAGCCCGGCGCGGCGGCGCGACGCTCGCGGCCCTGACCGGCGCGGGCGGAGGCACTGAAGCGTTCGCCGTCGCCGCGTCGTTCGCCGGCTTCCTGGTCTTCGTCACCGTGATCGCGCTCGTCGGGTCCGAGTTCTCGGGCGGCACGTTCCGCGCGCTCCTGCTCCGCGAGCCGCACCGCCTTCGCGTGATCGTCGGGCTGCTCGCCGGGATCCTGATCGTTGCCGCGGGGATCGTCGCGCTCTGCGAGGTCGCGACCTTCGGGATCGGCCTCGTGATGGCTCCGGCGAAGGACATCTCGACGAGTGAGTGGTTCTCGTTGGCCAGCCTCCGCGAAGCCGGCCGCGACTACCTCACCGTGCTCGCCGGCGTCACGGGATGGGCGATCTTCGGGACGACCCTCGCCGTCATCTTTCGCTCCGTGCCGCTCGCGCTCGCCGTCGGGTTCGCATGGGCCGGTCCGTTCGAGAACATCGTCGTCGACTCTTGGAACACGGGGTTCCGAGTGTTTCCCGGTCAGGTGCTGGGCTCGCTGATCCGCGGCGGGACCACCGACCTCGCCATGGGACGAGCCGTCGCGACTGCGCTCGTGTACACCGGCATCGCTGCGGTCGCGTGTCTCGCGCTCGTCGTTCGGCGCGACGTCACGTCCTGATCCGCGCCTCCTCACCCATCCGCGCAGATTGGGCACTCGGGGCCTCATTGAGACCTCGAGTGCCCAATCCCGGGGGGCGAGCGATTGATTCAGTTGTGGTGTGTCAGACGGCGGTCGCGTCGGCCGAGGGCGTCGTTCCCGTCGACCCGGGGGCCTGCCCCATGTTCGGGCAGTTCGGGTCTTGGTTCGACGGGCTCGGTGCCGTCGACTGACTCGGGGCCGTCGACTGACTCGGTGTCGTGGTCTGGCTCGACGAGTCTGGAGTGGTCGTCGAGCCGCTGTCTTGGGCCGATGCGATCGAAGCGCCGCCGACGGCCAAGATGCCGACGAGCGCTCCCGCTGCGAAGAGCTGTTTGGGAGTCATGTGCTCACCTCCTTCACGTCTGCGGTTGATGAGGTTCATCAGACCGCGGCCGTGTCAGGGGGCAGTAAGCGCCGTCTGTGAGTTCGCGGTGACTCGATAGACGGTGCCGGTCGCCCAGTCAGCGGTGTAGAGCGCGCCGTCGGGGCCGAGCGCGACTGCGACGGGGTTCTGGATGCCGGTGAGGAGCGTGCGCGGCGGACCCACCGCCGCGGAGCCATCGGGCGTCAACGGCACGATGAGCACGACGCCCTTGGCCCACTCCGCGACGATCGCCGCGGTACCGATCGCATCGCCGAGCTGCCCGGTCACGATGGCGATGGCGCTCACGGCGGCGTGGGGGTCGAGCTCGGCGAGCGGTCCGGGCGCGCCTTCGCATGCATCGCCGCCTTGCCCGTAGCACTCGGGGAAGCCCCAGTCCTGACCGTCCTCCACGACTGACAACCAGTCACCGGGTGTCGCGTCGCCGAGGTCGTCGCGCTGGTTCATCGTCACGAACAGCCGGTCGGTCCCGGGGAAGTAGGCCAGGCCGATCGGGGCCCTGATGCCGCTCGCGTCGACGCGGAGGTCACTGCCATCGGGGAGGAACGAGAGCACCGCAGCCGAGTCCTCGGAGGTCGGCGTGCACGAGTCACATGGTGCCGACACGCCCAGGCTGATGCGGCCGTCGCTCGACAGCGCGAGCCCGTTGACCTCGCCCACGTCGGCGGGAAGCGCGACGACGGTGTGGTGCTCGACGAAGGTGGTGCCGTCGAAGCCCGAGTACGCGGTCACACCGCCGGTCGCCGCGACGTACAGGGTGTCGCCTACCCAGAGAAGACCGAGCGGCGTGTGCGCGTCGGCGATGACGGCGACTGGCATTGCCCCCGACTGCTCGACGACATACACCGCGTCGGTGCCGGCGTCGTCGAACGCAGCGGTGGCCACCCACAACCGCCCGTCCGGGTCGAACGCCATCGCCGCCGCGTTCATCAGTCCCTGCGCGTAGACCGAGGCCTGCAGCCCGTCGGCGCCTTGCAGATCCGCACCGAGGTCGACGACCTTCGCAGCCTCGCCGCCACATCCGGCGAGGAGAGCGACCGCGACCGTGGCCGCGCCGATCCACCGTCTCGTTCGCATGAGGGCACGCTGCGCTGCCCATCGACGAACCTCCTGGGAGCTCGCTTGGAGGTTCCTGTGATCAGCTCACGAGGCGATCGATCTCCGACTTCGCGTCGAGCACGGACTTCAAGTGGTCGGCATGGGTCGCCTTGGGGGCGGCGAGCCGCGGGAAGCCGACGGACAGCGACTCGACGCCGACCTCGAGGTTCTCTTCGACCATCTGCTGCCATCCATCGAGCAGGTACACCCGCCCATGGATCGGCAGCGTGTCGGGATCGCGGCCCTCCTCCTCGCAGATCTCGCGCAGGCGTTTCGCTGCGGTCCGAAGGTCGACGGGATCGAGACCGGGCAGCAGGAGCGGCATCCAACCATCGGCCTTCCGGACCACGCGTCGCAGCGCCGCGTCAGAGCCGCTCGTCCCCATGTAGATCGGGATCAGCCCCCGCGGTCGGGGGTTGATGCCGACCCCCTCGAGGTGATGGAAGCGGCCCTCGAAGTCGACGTGGGGTTGGGTCCACAGCGCGCGCATCACGTCGATCTGCTCGTCGAGGACGGCGCTGCGGTGCTCGAAGTCGGCGCCGAGGCCTTCGTACTCCGCCCAGTTCCATCCGACCCCCACAGCGACGCGAATGCGTCCACCGCTCAAGAGGTGGATGGTCGCGATCTGCTTCGCGGCGAGAGCGGCTTGCCGTTGCGCGAGCACGAGGACGCTGCTGACGAACTGGAGGCGCGTCGTCACGGCCGCGAGGTGACCGAACAGCACCATGATCTCGTGGAAGGTGTCGGCCGTCGTGTACGGCGCGCGCGCAAAGCTGCCGACCGGGCCCGGACCGAGCCGTTCGGGTGTCGCGCCGAGGATGTGGTCGTAGGCCATGAGGTGGGCGAAGCCCGCGTCCTCGGCGGTGCGTGCCCAGTCGCGGATCGCGTCGGGGTCAGTGCCGCTGTCGGCCTGCGAGAAGATCACTCCGAGATCCATGCACCTACCATCGCACGATGCATCAGTTCTCGCTGGAGGGGCGCACTGCGCTCGTGACGGGGGCATCACGCGGCATCGGCGCGGCGACGGCGCGAGCGCTCGATCATGCGGGCGCCAGGGTCGCGCTCGCGGCGCGCGACGGCGACGCGCTCGCCGCCGTGGCCGCGGACCTCGCGCACGATCCGGTCACGCTGCTCGCGGATCTGGCCGAGGTCGAAGCGCCGGGCTCGCTCGCGCTCGCCGCGCTCGACGCGCTGGGGTCGGTCGACATCCTCGTGAACAACGCGGCCACCGCGGCGCGGCTGCCGACGGTCGATCTCGACGCCCAGCTCATCGACACCATGTATGCGGTCAACGTGCGCGCACCGCTGTTGCTCATCAGCGCGCTGCTGCCATCGATGATCGAGCGAGGCTCAGGGTCGATCATCAACCTGTCGTCGGTGTCGGGCGTCGTCGGGACCCCGCGGCGAGCTGCCTACGCGGCCACCAAGGGCGCCATCGACGCCGCGACGCGCTCGCTCGCCATGGAGCTCGGGCCACACGGCATCCGGGTCAACTCGATCGCGCCCGGTGTCGTCGACACGGCGCTGTGGGAGAAGAACAAGGCGATCCCGGGCGTCGTCGAAGCGATCGACGCGCAGACTCCGCTGCGCCGCTGGTCGCAGCCCGACGACATCGCCGACGTCGTCGTCTTCCTGGCGAGCAACGCCGCCCGCTTCATCACGGGTGAGACCATCTCCGCCGACGGCGGCATGGCCCGTACCCTCGACCTCTACGGCGGCGCCGTCTGACCCGCGACTCGCTGGCCGCGGGGGGAGATGCGGTAGCCGACCGTGAGGCTCTCGGTGAGACCGAGGGCCTTGAGCTTGCGGACATCGCGCTTGAACACGAGCGTCTCGAGGCCGAGCGATGCCGCGAGATCAGGAGCGCGCACCGCGGGTCGGTCGGCGATGAGCTGCAGCACCGTCGCCGTCCATGGGCCGCGGGTGCTCGCCTTGTCGAGCTTCGCCAGCCGCGCCCGAATCGCCGCGACCTCGTCGTCGGTCAGATCGTCGTCGTCACGGAGTGCCACGCGCTCGTCGGGCCCGTCCCAGTGCAGCTCGATGCGGTACAGGTCGCCGTCGCCGAACTCGGCGAGCTGCGCGCGCAACGCGGCGACGCTGTCGAACCCGGCGCGCGTCGCGTCGGTCTTCGTGAGCTTCGTCTCGTCGACGATGCGCACGTCGTCGATCATGAGGTAGCCGCCCGCGAACCGCACCCGTCGACCGGCCTTGGCGTTCGCACGGTTCCACTTCCGGAACGCGAGCGTGATCGTCCCGTCGGCCAGACCCGCCCAGTGCTCTTGCTTGAACAGCAAGGGAGCCCGCGGGTCAGGCCTCGATCACCACTGCCCGCTCCGGGCAGTTGAGCTCCGCGAGTCGGGCCGACTCCTCGAGACGCGTCGGCACCTCACCGGTGCCGATCACGACCGAGTTGCCGTAGTCGTCCGACTCGAACAGCTCCGGCGCGAGCGAGTAGCACCTGCCGTGCCCCTGGCACTTCTCGTCGACGACGCGCACCTTCACGACATCCTCCCGAACACCACCGGCAGCTGACGCGGCCCCCTCACTTGCCCACCGGCCCATGTCACCACCGCGCCGTCGGCAACGCAGAACTCGGGGATGCGGGCCATCCACTCCTCGATCGCGATGCGCAGCTCCATGCGTGCGAGGTTCGAGCCGGCGCAACGATGGATCCCGACGCCGAACGCGACGTGCCGGTTGACCGCACGGTCGATGAGCACCCGGTCGGCGTCGTCGAACGCGCTCGGATCGCGGTTCGCGGCGGGGAAGTTCAAGACGATGCGGTCGCCCGCGTGCATGCACGCGCCGTTGACCTCGGTCTCATCGTTCACGATGCGCGCCATCGTCACGGGGGAGTAGGCCCGAAGGAACTCCTCGACGGCGGTTGGGATGAGCTCAGGCTCGCGGGCGAGCCGGGCGCGATCGTCGGGATGTGTGGCGAGATGCCAGAGCGACGACCCGATGCTCGACCACGTCGTGTCGATGCCGGCGATCAGCAGCAGGCCGAGAGTCCCCAGGATGTGTGGGTCGGACACCGGCTCGCCGTCGACCTCGGCGGCGAGCAGCTCGCTGATGAGGTCGTCGCGTGGGTGTGCCTTGCGGTCCGCGAGCTCCGCGGCGAAGAAGGCGATGAGCTCGTTGCGCGACTGCTGGCGCAGCTCGGGATCTTGCAGTCCGAGCTCGAGCACGCCGCGCACCCAGGTCGTGAACTGATCCGACATCGACTCGTCGATGCCGAGCATCTGAGCGATGACTCGGACGGGGATCTGCTGCGCGTACCCCTCGGCCGCGTCGGCGGTGCCGGTCGCGATGAAGCCGTCGATGAGCGAGCGGCAGAGGTCACGCGTGTACGGCTCGTACTTCGCGACGGACTTCGGTGAGAAGGCGGGGAGGATCAGCCGTCGAGCCCAGAGGTGCTCAGGCGGATCGCTGCTGATCGGCGGCGCCTTGATCCCCTCGGCCGCGGTGCCGACGGCGTAGCCACGGGGCGTCACGGTGATCTCACGGGACGAGAATCGATCGACGTCGTGCGCGATCGCGACCACATCGTCGTATCGCGTGGGAAGCCACGAACCACCCCAGCGCTCGGTGTGCGCGACTGGGCAGCGATCGCGGAGCTCGTCCCAGACAGGCACCGGATCGGCCACGTAGCCGGGATCGAAGATGTCGTAGTCGGTCGACCAGTCGACAACAGGTTCGGTCGTCATGCGGCCCCCTCGAGCTCGGTCCCGCTCCCCGCGGCGAGCGTACCTGGACGCAGCGCTCACGCCCTCGGGGGCCATCCCGACGTGGTCGCACGAGCGATCGCGTCGCTCGACAGGTCGAGCCCCGCGACTGCGCCGATCACGATCGCGGCGGGCGCCTCGATCGGTGTGTCGCCGAGTGCGCCAAGCGTCGTGCGGGCGACCTCTTGCTCGGGCCGCGTGCCGTAGCGAACTGCGGTGACCGGCGTGTCGGGTGAGAGGCCACCGTCGAGGAGTCGCTGCGCGATCGCGCCCCGCTCGGCGACGCCCATGAGCACGACGATCGTGCCGCCCACGCGGGCGAGCGCTTCCCAGTCGGTCTCGTCCTCGTCGCCGAACCGCCGGTGTCCGGTGACGATGGTGACGCTCGCCGACATCCCGCGCTGCGTGACGGGCACGCCTGCGGCGGCAGGTGCGGCGATCGCCGAGGTGATGCCGGGCACGACCTCGAACGGCACGCCCGCGGCCTGCAGCGCGAGTGCCTCCTCGCCGCCCCGACCGAAGAGGAACGGATCGCCGCCCTTCAGCCGTACCACGCACCGATGGCGCTGCGCGAGCTGGACGAGTAGGTCGTTGATGAGCTCCTGGGGCACCGGGCGTCCCGGTCGCTTGCCCACGTCGATGCGTTCGACGTGCGCGGGCACGAGCGAGAGGGCCTCGGTGTCGGCCAGCGCGTCGTGCACGACGACATCGGCCGCCGCGAGCAGGCGAGCCGCACGCACGGTCAGCAGCTCCGGATCGCCAGGACCGGCACCCACGAGGTGCACCGTGCCCACGGACGCCGTCTCATCGACGAGCTCGTCGATGCGCGTGCGCCAGTCGAGACCTTCGGTGGTCTCGCCGCGCTCGTGCACGGCGCGCCGCTCGTCTGCGATCTGCGCCGCGACGTCTGCGAGCCCCACCGGCAGCGCGTCGCGCACTCGATCTCGCAACCAGGCCGCGAAGGCAGGGCTCTGGCCCTCGGTCGACACTGCGACCGTGATCGCGCCGTCCCGGTGGATCGCGGGGAGCGTGAAGGAGCAGTGCTCGATGTCGTCGGCGGAATTCACCCACACGCCGGCGGCCTCGGCGTCGTCGAACACGGCCGCGTTGACCGCAGCGTCGTCGGTCGCGGTGATGACGAGGCGGTAGCCGGCGACGTCGCCCCTTCGGTACGGCCGGCGCTCGATCGCAACATCCAACTCGTCGATGCGAGCATCGACCTCGGGCGCGATCACCGTCACGTCGGCTCCGGCGCCGAGGAGGCCCTCGACCTTGCGCAGCGCAACCCGTCCGCCACCGACCACGAGGCAGCGACGCCCGGCGACCTGCAGCATCACGGGGTACATCGTCATGACGCGCCCAGGCCGCGGCGACGGCGCACGTGGCGCTCGAGCGTCGAGAAGAAGATCGCGTCGACGGCGACGCCGATCACGAGGATGAGGAGCATCACGGCAATCAGACCCGCGGAATCGGCGAACTCGCGCTCGAACTGAAGGCGAGACCCGATCGAGGGCTGGTTGGCGATGATCACCAGCAGCTCGCCGGCCATGAGGCTGCGCCACGCGAACGCCCATCCCTGCTTGAGGCCGGTGAGGAACGAGGGCAGCGCGGCGGGGAGGATGACGTAGCGGTACTCGTTCAACCCCCGTGCGCCGAGCACCCGGCCGGCGCGGGTGAGGATCGGCGGCACGGTGTCGACGCCGGCGATCAAACCGTTGGCGATCGACGGCGCGGCGCCGATGATCACCACGAAGAGGATCGCGCCCTCGCTCAACCGGAACAGCAGCAACGCCAGCGGGAACCACGCGATCGAGGGCATGGTCTGCAGCCCCGTGATGAGCGAGCCGACCGCCGTTCGCAACGACCGGAATCGAGAGACCGCGAGCCCGATCACGATCCCGACGAGGGCGGCGAGTGCGAAGCCGACAGCCGCGCGTCGCAACGTGGTGGCGACCGCCTTCCAGGTGTCCGCCTCGCCGAGGTCAGACCAGAACCGGGAGAGGACCGTCATGGGACCTGGCAGCACGTAGGTGGGGCGCCAGCCTGACCACACGACGAGCTGCCAGGCGAACAACGCGAGCCCGATGGCCGCGATCTTCGGCCACGTGGCTCGCCATGCACGCACCGCGAGCGAGACGGACGGGCGGGTCGCCTGCTCGAGCGCATCGAGACCGGCGAGCTCGGACGCGATCTGCGCGTCTCCGCGCGGCGACGCGTCAGTGACCGCGGCCATGGCGGGCCACCTCCCGGCGGAGCTGTTCGGTCACTCGTGTCGCGAGCGTCGTGACGCCCGAGTCTTCGATGCGGCGCGGACGCGGGAGATCCACGTCGAAGTCCGCGGCGAGGCGTCCGGGACGGCTTGCCAGCAACACGATGCGATCGCCGAGGCGCGCCGCCTCGCGCACGTTGTGCGTGACGAACACGACGGTGAGCCCGGTCTGGCTCCACACGTTCTCGAGCTCGTCGTGCAGCAGGTCGCGCGTGATGGCGTCGAGCGCGCCGAACGGCTCGTCCATGAGGAGGACATCCGCGTCTTGCGCGAGCGCGCGGGCGAGCGCGACCCGCTGACGCATGCCTCCGGAGAGCTCGTGGGGCCGCTTCTGCGCGAAGCCGCCGAGGTGCACGAGATCGAGCAGCTCGACCGCCCGCGCCCGGCGAGCGGAACGACCGACGCCACGGAGGCGCAGCGCGAGCTCGATGTTGCCGGCAGCGGTGAGCCAGGGGAAGAGCGCCGACTCCTGGAACATGAGCGCGCTGCGACCGGTCACCTCGATCGACCCGCTCGTCGGCTCGTCGAGCCCGGCGATCAGGTTGAGGAGGGTGGTCTTGCCGCACCCCGAGGCGCCCACCACGCAGGTGAACGAGCCCTTCTCGACGTCGAGGCTGAGCGTGTCGAGGGCGGCGATCGTGCTCTTCCCGGACCCAAAGACCTTGGTGACCGCATCGAGCCGCACTGCCGCCGCCGGAGCGAAGGCGCGAGAGGCCGGCCCAAGGGGCGAACTGCGGTGGTTCGTGGCGATCGCGGTGTCGGGCGCCATCAGCGCATCCGGGGCCTTTCGCACTCTCGGAAGATTAGGTTATATTTCCGATCAGTTAAGTCGGGATTAGATCACGCCGATCAAGGGCCGTCCAGATGGAGCCCCGATGAGCGCTCAGAGCACCGTGGATCGTGACCTCTCGGTCGGTCCGCGCGCCCAGACGCAGGGCCGCACGATCTGGCTCACCGGGCTGCCCTCGGCAGGAAAGACGACGATCGCCCGGGCGCTGGCGGCCCGGTTGGTCGAGTCGGGTCGAAGGGTCGAGGTGCTCGACGGCGACGAGGCCCGCAAGGCGCTGACCGCTGGGCTGGGGTTCAGCCGGGCTGACCGTGATGAGAACGTCCGTCGCATCGGATATGTGGCCGACCTCCTCAGCCGCAACGGCGTCGACGTCGTCTGCGCGGTCATCTCGCCGTTCCGCAGCGCGCGTGACGAGGTGCGGGCTCGCCATGCCGAGAGCACCCCCGAGGAGCCCGATCGGTTCGTCGAGATCTGGGTCGCGACGCCGGTCGACGTGTGCGCCGAACGCGACGTCAAGGGCCTGTACGCACGGCAGCGCGCCGGCGAGATCTCCGGACTCACCGGCGTCGACGACCCATACGAGGCGCCGCACGATCCCGAGCTCGAGCTGCGCACCGACGAGCTCGATCTCGACACGTGCGTCGATCGCATCCTGGCGGTGCTCGCCCGATGAGCACGGTCGACCTCACCGACGCCGATCTCGCGGCACTGTCCGCGAGCTTCGAGGACGCGTCGGCCGACGAGATCGTCCGCTGGGCCGTCGACGCGTTCGGCAGCTCGCTGTGCCTGGCGGCCTCGATGGCCGACGCCGTCCTCATCGATGTCGCGACGCGAGTCGATCCCTCGGTCGAGGTCGTGTTCCTCGACACGCAGTACCACTTCCCCGAGACGCTGGCGACGGCGAAGCGCGTCGAGGGTCGCTACAAGCTGCAGCTGCGGGTGCTGAGGCCCGACCGTGAGCCCGACGACCTCTGGCGCACCGACACCGCCGCGTGCTGCGACGCCCGCAAGGTGCAGCCGATGGGTCGCCACCTCGCGACTCGGTCGGCGTGGATGAGCGGTCTTCGCCGCGTCGAGAGCGAGACCCGTCGCGACACTCCGATCGTCGAACGCGACGCGCGGGGCCTCGTGAAGATCAATCCGCTCGCGACGTGGACCGACGAACAGGTCGACGCCTACATCGTCGAGCACGACGTCCCCGTGAACCCGCTGCTGTTCGACGGCTACCCGTCGATCGGCTGCTGGCCCTGCACGCAGCGGGTGGCCGAAGGTGAAGATCCGAGGTCGGGCCGGTGGGCCGGTTCGTCCAAGACCGAATGTGGGTTGCATCTATGACGCTCACCGAGGCCGCCCCGACGACCGCCGCTCGCGAGGGTGCGCTCGACCACCTCGACGCGCTCGAGTCGCACGCGATCTTCATCATCCGTGAGGTCGCGGCCGAGCTGCGCAATCCGGTCGTGCTGTTCTCGGGCGGCAAGGACTCGGTGGTCGTGCTCCACCTCGTCGCGAAGGCGCTCGCCCCGGCCCCGTTCCCGTTCGCAGTGATGCACGTCGACACCGGCCACAACTTCCAAGAGGTGCTCGACTTCCGCGACCTCGTCGTGAGCAAGCTCGGCGCCCGCCTCGTGGTCGCGTCGGTGCAAGCGTCGATCGATCGTGGCCGCTGCGGCGATCCTGGCCCGGGTGCCTCGCGCAACCGCCTCCAGTCCGTGTCGCTGCTCGACGCGATCGCCGAGAACGGCTTCGACGCGTGCTTCGGCGGTGCTCGCCGTGACGAAGACAAGGCGCGGGCCAAGGAACGCATCCTGTCGTTTCGTGACGAGTTCGGACAGTGGGATCCGCGCAACCAGCGCCCCGAGCTTTGGCACCTCTACAACGGACGGGTCCGTCCCGGTGAGCACGTGCGGGCGTTTCCGATCAGCGACTGGACCGAGCTCGACGTGTGGCGCTACATCGAGCGCGAGCAGCTCGATCTCCCGTCGATCTACTTCGCGCACGAGCGTGAGGTCGTGGCGCGTGACGGGATGTTCCTCGCGGTGAACGAGTGGGTGCAGCCGCGGCCCCACGAGCAGGCCGGGGTGCGCACCGTTCGCTATCGCACCGTCGGCGATGCGAGCTGCACGGGTGCCGTCGCGTCGAACGCGAGCAACGTGGCCGAGGTCATCGACGAGATCTCGGCGAGCCGCATCACCGAACGTGGTGCCACTCGAGCCGACGATCGCTTCTCCGACGCGGCGATGGAGGATCGCAAGCGCGAGGGCTACTTCTGATGACTGCGGTGGGCGCCGAGCCGCGCCAGCTGTTGCGGTTCGCGACCATCGGTTCGGTCGACGATGGCAAGAGCACCCTGATCGGACGCCTCCTCTACGACGCCAAGGGCCTGTTCGACGACCAGGTCGACGCCGTCGCCGCCACGACGCAACGACGTGGGCAAGAGGGGCTCGACCTTTCCCTCGTGACCGACGGCTTGCGGGCCGAGCGCGAGCAGGGCATCACGATCGACGTGGCCTACCGCTACTTCGCCACGCCGACGCGGTCGTTCATCATCGGCGACAACCCCGGGCACGCGCAGTACACGCGCAACATGGCGACTGGCGCGTCGACCGCGGACCTCGCCGTCGTGCTCGTCGACGCCCGCACCGGCCTGCTCGAGCAGACCCGCCGCCATCTCGCGGTCGCGGCGACGCTCGGCATCCGTCATCTCGTGCTCGCCGTCAACAAGATGGATCTCGTCGACTGGTCGGAAGACGTGTTCGATGGCGTGGTCGCCGACGTCAGCGCCTATGTCGCTCGCCTCGGCGTCGACGACCTCTCAGCGATCCCCGTCTCGGCCCTGCTCGGCGACAACATCGTCGACCGGTCGACGGTGTGCGCTTGGTACGAGGGCCCGACGTTGCTCGAGCACCTCGAGCAGGTCGAGGTCACGACGATCGACGACGGCGGCACCGGTGCTCGGCTTGCCGTGCAGCTCGTGATCCGTACGACGCACGACGGCCGCCCGGTGCGTCGCTATGCGGGAATCGTCACCGGCGCGCCCCTTCGTCCGGGCGACGAGGTGCTCGTGCTTCCCGGAGGCGCGCGCACGACCGTCGAGGCGATCGAGACCGCGGACGGTCCGCTCGACGTCGGCGTGCCGGGTCGCTCGGTCACCGTGCGGCTGACCGATGACATCGACGTGACGCGCGGCGACGTGATCACTGCCGCCGACGATCCGCCCGGTGTGGTGCGCGAGATCGAAGCGACGGTCTGCTGGTTCGCGACTGCGCCACTCACGCAGTCGGCTCGCTACGTCGTGAAGCAGGGCACGAGAACGGAGCGCGTCGTCGTACGCGGCATCCTCGGCCAGCTCGACCTCGACACGCTCACGCCCGTCGAGACCGCTCACCTCGATGCGAACGACATCGGCATCGTGCGGTTCGCGACCGCCGGCCCGCTCGTCGTCGACGCGTACGCGGCCAACCGGTTCACCGGCAGCTTCGTGCTCATCGACGAGTCGACCAACGCCACCCTCGGTGCCGGGATGGTGCGTTAGCTCCTCGCCCGTCTAGGTCCGGGCGAGGAAGCCGTTCACCGCGCTCTCGAAGGCTGCTGAGGCTGCGGTGGCCGCGTCACCGTCGCTGTTGCTCACCGCGTCCTTCATCGAGTCGAGCGCGTCGCTCATCGTCTGCCAGTCAGCGGGATCGCTCGCCTTGATCGTCTCGTGGTAGCCGTTCCAGCTGTCGAAGAGCTCGTTGAAGGCCTTCTCGTTCGCCTCACCTGAGGACACCGCGGCCGCGAGCGCCCGCAGCGCGACCGCGGTCTGCACCGCTCCCGCGGTCGCGTCGGCGTCAGGCGGTGCGTCCATCGTGTCGAGCTGGACGGGAGTCGTGGTCGGTGTGCTCGCGGGCGCGGTGCTGGCATCGGCACCGGCGCTGCTCGCCGCGCCGGCGTCGCCTTGCCGCCGCCGACGACACGGCCGCGCCATCTGACGACGACGCGGAGCCCCCATCGTCGCCGCCACACGCGGCGAGGAACGAGAGCGAGACGAGACCGACAATTGCGATGGTGGGGGTGCTGCGGCGCATGGAAAAACAAATACCCGATTGCCCTCCCGAGATTTGTGCACCCCGCTGTCACCTGCGGGAGTGACTCGCTCGTCACTTATGGTCAGTGCGCGTGAGTGGGGATCCTGCGACTGACGACCTGGTGGTCGCCGATCTCTTCCGCGCGCACGCGACCGAGCTCGTCCGCATGGCCCGCCTCTTCGTCGTCGATCGCAACGCGGCCGAGGACATCGTGCAGGAGGCGTTCATTCGGCTGAGCCGGTCGCTCGACCGGATCAGAGACGACACGCGCATGGTCGCCTACCTCCGCTCGATCGTGCTCAACCTCGCCCGCGATCACAACCGGCGCGGACTCGTGTCGCTGCGCCACCAACCGCCCGGCGACGACCTCGACATGAGCTCGGTCGAGGATCACCTCGTCGGGCGAGAGGACCAGCAGCTCGTCCTCGATGCGCTCGCGGCCCTGCCGCTGCGCCAGCGCGACTGCCTCACGCTCCGCTATCTGCTCGACCTCGGCATCCCCGAGATCGCCGAGACCCTCGACCTGTCACCGAACTCGGTGAAGACCCATCTGCAACGAGGCCTCGCCTCGCTCGAACAGCGATTGGAGGGCCACCGATGAGCAGGCTCGAAGACCGCTTGCGCGACGCCCTGCACGCGGGCACCGACGACGTCGAGCCCGCGCCCGACCTGTTCGCCCGCGTGCAGCGCAGCGTGGAGGAGGACCGCCGGCGCCGGCGGTTCCGCACCCGCGTGGCGCTCGGTGCCGCCGCTGCCCTCGCCGCACTCGCGGCGCTGGTCCTTCTCACGACCGACTATCAAGATGGAGAGCTGCACATGGACTGGTGGATCTTCGAGGTGATCGTGACCGTGGTGCTCGTCGCCATCGCGATCATCCTCGGTCCCTTCATCAAGCGCTTCGGCAAGACGTACGCGGCCGAGGTGTTCCGCTCGAACCCGGCCACCGGGAAGAGCTTCATCGTGCTCACCGATGTCGCCTACTACCTGATCTTCACGGCGTACATCCTGTTCACGACGAAGTTCGACCCCCCGACCGACTGGGAGAGCACCGTCACTGCGCCGCAGGTGCAGTACGGGCTGGCGCGCGTCGGGGGGATCCTGCTGATCATCGGCGTGCTCCACGGCGTCAACCTGCTGATCCTGCCGATCATCGGGCGCCTGCTCACGCTCAATCGGCGGCTCGATCAGCAGATGCGCGAGGCCGCGGCCCGTGATCGTCGGGGAGATGTGACGGAGACGGAGATGTGACGAGCGCCACGGGATGGCCTGTCACCCGCGGGCTTCACTCACACGTCTGCTCATCGTGCGTGCATTCATCGACCGACTCAGCCGTCCGAAGCTCGTCCTCGCCGGAGCACTGGCCGGCTTCACCTGGGGAGTCCTCATCCGATTGTGGATGCGGCTCATCTCCACGAACCCCGAGTTCACCTGGGGAGGGACGCTCTACATCCTCGGCGCGGCCACGATCCTCGGCGTTGGCGTGGCCGGCGCGGCTGCCGGTCGGCGATCGCCGCGGAGGTGGGCCCGCCGCGTCACCCGCGTGCTCGGTGGCATCTCGCTGATCTTCCTCAGCGTCGCCGCGGGCGTGATCCTCGTGGCTTCGGTGCTACCGGCGACGCTCGCCTTCGCCGAGCGTCGGTGGTGGATGGTCGTCCGCGTCGCGCTGTTCGGGCTCAGCCTGCTGCCGCTGCGGGCGCTCATCGGCGAGCTTCAGCAGGAGTTCACGACGCCGAAGGTCGTGGTGGCGACCGTGCTCTATCTCGCCCTGGCTTCGGTGCTGATCGTGGCCTGGGGCTCGGTCGTCAGGTCGCGGCCGTCACGACGAGGTGCTCGCCGACAGGCCGAACGCGAGGCGGATCGTGTCGGCAGCGTCGGTGACGGCAGCCTCGAACTCGTCGGCTGACACCTCGTTCTCCGCGGCGCGGCGCACCTCGGCGAGCGCGTCCTGCGCGTCTGCCCGGGTCTGCGGCGAGACCCACGGCGCGTCGTCGAAGGCGTTCGTCGCCGCCGCTTGGAGGTCGTCGAGCGGCGCGATGACCCCCGCTTGCACGGTGTCGCCCGAGCCGGTGAGGGCCTGGTCGTACTCGATGGGCAGACGCTCGAGCTGGATCGCGATGTCCGCGGCCTGCTGCTGCGCGTCCTTCACCGCGGACGACACGGACGGCGCGCTCTGCTTGCCGATCAGCCAACCGAGAGCGATCCCGACGAACAGCGCGATCACCGTGGCGATGGCGGCGTTGCGCCGACGGCGCGAGATCGGGATGTAGCGAGCCACGGATCAGCTCCGTCCCACGATGAACGTCTGGTCGCGCGACTCGTCCACGACTGCTTCGGCCGAAGCCACGACGTCGCCCGACGACAGCTCCATGAGATGTGAGCCGTCGATCACCCACACCGACGGCTTGAGCGTCACGGGCCCTCGGTACTTCGTGAGCTTGTCGACCAGCGCGGCGACGTCGTCGGGATGATCCGCAACGACCCCGAGGATCTCGGCCGCGGGATCGCCGAACCGATCGAGCACCAGCACCTTCGTGGGCTGCACCGCGAGCCAGAAGGTGCCCGCGGCACGCACGTTGCCCCCGCCGAGCGGCGCGGCCGCGGCCTCGATCTCGGCGTCGGTCGCTGCGGCCCGACCGGGCCGGGCGCCCGCCTGCAAGCCGATGGCTCCTGTGGCCACTGCGCGCACGGTGCCCTTGTCGGGCTGCTCCTCGATGAGCACCTCCACCGACGTGGGGGCGGCACCCGCAGCGACGACCTCGTTCTCGACCTCGGCGGCGAGCTGACGAGCGAGCTGCGGATCGAACTCGTGCACGGTCCGCTCACGTTCGGCTCGGACGAGCGAGAGCGCGTCGCCGATCGACGAGATGACCTCGGCGCGGTCGGGCACCACGCACTCGAAGCCCATCATCTCTGCGACGTGCCGCCCGAGCCCGCCCGCACCCCCGCCGACCGCGACGATCACCTCGGCCTTGATGCGGCTCGACGCCGTCACCGCGGTCACGAGCTCGCACACCGCCTCGCCGCCGGCCCAGAGCATGCGCCGGGCGAGCTCGTCGCCAGGGAGGCCGACGTGGCGACCAGCGATGTCGAGCGCGAGCGTTGCCGCCGTGGCATCGGCCCAGCAGTAGTCGTCGGCCTGGGGGATCGAGAGCGCGTTCGCGGCGCAGGTGATCGTGACCGCGACGCGCGACCCGTCGGTGAGCTCGAGCACGAGGAAGTCGTCGGGATCACCGGTACGGGGGATGATCGTGACCGGCGTCGCGTCCTCGAGGAGAGCAGCGTCGGTGAAGCAGGCGTAAGGGAGTCCGGCGATGTGCGCCGAGCGCGGCCCCACTCCCCAGACCTTCCCCCGCTTCACCCGGAGCATCGAGCCACCGGCGACGCCGATCACCCGCACGTCGACGGCGCGCAAGGCCGTCGCGTGGGACGCAACCGTGACGTAGGAGAGCGAGGGCCGCCCGAGCTTCACGCCCGCTACGTTCGTCGACGTGCCGCCGACCTCGACGACGATGCCGTTGCGCACGCCCGTGTACCGGAGCGCGCCCGACACTGATGCCGCGGGGCCGGAGTAAAGGGTGCGCGCGGGCCCGGCCTTGAACCCGGCGAGGTCGGTCGCGCCGCCGTCGCCCCTCATCACCATGATCGGCGCGTCGATGCCGGCGGCGAGGACTCCCTCCTCCACGTGGCTCGCGGTGCGCAGCGCGATCGGCATGATCGACGCGTTGATCGCGGCCGTCACCGCGCGCAGCTCGAGCCCGTACAGCCCGGACAGGTCCGTCGACGCGCACGAGGGCAGGCCGAGCTCCGCTGCCATCGCCGCGACTCGTGTCTCGTTCGACGCGTCGTCGGGAGCGAATGCCTCGGCGGTCGCGATGGCCGACACGCCTTGGTCGCGCAGGTCTCGAAGCGCGGTCGCGGTTGCAGCCACGTCCAGGCCATCGGTGACGTCGAGGAACACCGACCGCGTCGCGAGGTGCTTCCCCGCGCTGAGCTCGACCTTCGACAGCTCGGTGCGCTTGCGGGCCTTGGCGAGCTCGGGACGCCGTCCCATCCCGACGATCCCGACCATGCCGACGTCGCCCTCGAGCAACGCGTTCACCGCCTGCGTCGTCGAGTGGGTGACGAGCTCGATCTGATCGGCGCCGACCTGCGCGGCGACGTCGGCAACGCACTGCACGACGCCCGCCGCCACACCCTCCTCGGCATCGTGGGTCGTCGGAAGCACCGACTCGGCGACGATGCCGGCCTCCAGATCGACCGCAACGGCCTTCGTGAACGTTCCTCCCACGTCGACGCCGACGCGGACCCCCATCAGCCCGCTGCCCCTTACGCCGGAGCGGCGGTCGGTGCGATCGGGCGAGGTGCGACGGCTCGCTTCGCGAGCCGCGGCTTCACGAGGAACACGTAGATGCCGCCCATCACGTAGATGCCTGTGAGGACGATCTGCGCGGTGACCGTCTGCACGGTCGGCCAGTAGCCGGTGGCCTCTGACAGGAAGATCGGCGGCCGCGGCCATCCGGCGAGGGGGGTGAACGGCACGCGGTCGGCGGCCTGCAGCGCGTGCACCGCGTTCCCGAGGAAGGCGACGCTCGTCGCCATCACCAACACGACCGCGATGTTCATGAAGGTCTTGATGGGGAGCTTCCGACCGAGGCGGAACATCAGCCACGCGACGACCGCGAGCGCGGCGATCCCGAGGAAGAGGCCGGCGAGGATGTAGACGCCGAGTCCCGTGCCGAACGAGATGAGCGCTTGGTAGAAGAGCGCCGTCTCGAAGCCCTCTCGGTAGACCGCGGTGAACCCGACGATCATCAGCGAGAGCGCCGAGCCGACCGAGACAGCGCTCCACATGCGCGCCTTCACGAACTCGAGCCAGCGTTTGTGCTCGAGCCGGGCAATGAGCCAGAACGAGACGTAGAAGAGCATCGCGACCGCGATGAGCGCGGTGATCGCCTCGAGCATCTCCTGCCCGACGGGCAGCGCGGCGAAGATCGTGCGGAAGAGCAGCACGGTGAGCACGGTCGCGATTGCCGCGATGCCGACTCCGGCGAGGATCGGCTTCATGTACTGCCGGGACTTCGCGGCCTCGAGGTAGCCGAGCAGCACGCTCAGCAGCAGGATCACCTCGAACCCCTCACGGAAGATGATGAGGAACGACTGGCCGAGCACGAGCGCCGGTGCGGTGAGTCCCGTCGAGGTGAGCTTGCGCTCGACATCGTCCATGACGCCGCGCAGCTCGACGATCTTGTCGCGGATCTGTCCCTCGGGGTCGTCGTTGCGGATCATCGTGCGGATCTCCGCGAACAGTGACTCCGCCTTGATCGTCAGTGAGTTGTCGGCGACCCGGAGGGGGATCTCGACGAGCTCGAAGTGGTTGAGGTAGCCGTCCTTGGCTTCCTCGAACGCCTGCTCGGACTGTCCGGCCTTGATGAGCGCGAGCGTGCGGTCGATCGAGCCGCGCACCTCTTGCACCTTCGCGATCGCGGCTTTGCGGGAGACCGACGGGCTGTCTGCGGCCGCCGGGGCGATCCCGGTCGCGAGCGCAGCGCCTGCCAACGCGGCAGAGAGCACCACCAGCGTCAGCAGGCGTCGGATCACGGATGCTCCGCCAGGTAGGCCGTCGCGTCGGCCTCGAAGTCGGACGCGGCTTGGGTCGCCGCGGCTGCGTCCTTCTCGCTCACGGCCTTCTGCATCGCGGCGAGCGCGTCCTCGAGGCCGAGATAGGCCTCGGGGTTGTTCTCCTTCACGGTGCCCTCGTACGACTCCCAGCCCTCGTGGATCTCCTCGAACTGCGCGTCCGTCGCGGTGCCGTCCGCCACGCCGTCGGCCAGCGCGTGCATGTCGGTGATCGACTGGTTCAGGCCTGCCGTGACCTCGGAGTCCGGGACGATCACGTCCTCCGGCGAGCCGGTCTCGTCGCTGCTCGCAGCAGTGGTTGCCGAGCTGCCGCTGTCGCTGTCGTCGCCGCAGGCGCTGACGAACACGGAAAGTGCAGCGCCGACGGCGAGCAGTGCGACGAGTCTGCGCCAGGGGGACGAGGCGGTCATGATGGGCTCCGGGGGGAAGGTCAGGGGACTGGAGACTTTGTGTTAGGCGAACCTACTACCCGAGGGTCAGCAAGCAAATCGCGGCTCGCTCACTCCCTCGTCGCCCAGAACGACGCCGTCGAGTCCGAGAACAAGATCCACGACGACGCGGTGGCCAGGAAGTTCGGGTTCGAGGGCGGCCTCGTCCCCGGTGTGACGGTGTTCGGATACCTGACGTGGCCGGCGGTCGCCGAGTGGGGAAAGGCGTGGCTCGAGTCCGGGACGATCACCGCCCGGTTCGCGGCGCCGGTCTACGACGGCGACCATGTCGAGATCGCCGGCGAGTGGCAGGGCGCGGACCTGAAGATGACGGCCTGCACTGCTGGCGGTGAGCGCGCCACCGCGGTGGCGGGCATGCCCGATCGGGTGTCGGAGCCGCTCCCGCTCGCCGACTTCCCGAACGATCCGATTCCGCCACCCGACGCGCGCCCGCCGGCCAGCCCCGAGGTCCTCGGCGCCATCACGCTCGGAGTCGTCGAGCGCACGTGGCACGCCGACCTCGCGGGCGACTACCTGCAGCTCGTGTCCGACGAGCTCGCGGCGTACCGCGATCCACCGGTTGCGCATCCGGGGTGGCTGTTGCGAGCCGCGAACTACGTGCTGTCGCGGTCGGTTCGCCTCGGGCCCTGGATCCACGTCGAGAGCACCGTGCAGAACCACAGCGTGGTGACCGACGGCGAGGTCGTCGCGACTCGCGGCCGCGTCGTCGACCTGTTCGAGCGGGGCGGCCACCGGTTCGTCGCGCTCGACGTGCTCACGTCGGTCGGTGATCGCCCCGTCACATCGGTGCGCCACACCGCGATCTACGAGCCCCGCCAGGTCCGCGAGCCTGGCTGACCCGCACAGATTGGGCACTCGCCGCCTCATGTCGCGCCCGAGTGCCCAATCCCGAACGGGGTGTGGGAGGGTGGATGCCATGCATGAGATCGAGAAGACCGAGGAGGAGTGGCGCGAGCTGCTCACTCCCGAGCAATTCGAGGTGCTGCGTCATGCCGGCACCGAGCGTCCGTGGAGTGGGAAGTACGTCGACACCCACGACGACGGCACCTATCACTGCGCGGCGTGCGGCGCCGAGCTGTTCGACTCGCACACGAAGTTCGAGTCGGGGAGTGGGTGGCCGAGCTTCACCGAGCCCAAGGTCGCCGACGCGGTCGAGCTCATCGAGGATCGCACTCACGGCATGGTCCGCACCGAGGTGCGCTGCAAGCGGTGCGGCTCCCACCTCGGGCATGTCTTCGACGACGGTCCCGGGCCGACCGGCCAGCGGTACTGCATGAACTCCCTCGCCCTCGACCTCCAACCGGAGTAACCGGCGCGGAGTACGAGCGTCAGGTCACGGGGAGGCCGAGCTCGCGGGCGATGACGAGGCGCTGGATCTCGCTCGTGCCCTCGCCGATCTCGAGCACCTTCGCGTCGCGATAGAAGCGGCTGACCGGCGTCTCGTCCATGAAGCCGTATCCGCCGAAGATCTGCGTCGCCATTCGGGTCGCCGTCACCGCGGCTTCCGTGGCATAGAGCTTCGCGATCGCGGCCTCGCGCTTGAACGGACGATCGTGATCCTTCAGCCACGCGGCCTTGTACGTGAGCATCCGCGCCGCGTCGGCCATCACCGCGAGATCGGCGCACGGGAACGCAACGCCCTGGTTCGAGCCGATCGGCTTTCCGAACGCGTTGCGGCTCTCGGCGTAGGCGACCGAGTGCTCGAGACACGCCTGCACGACACCGACCGCGAGCGCGGCGATCGCGATGCGTCCGTCGTCGAGGATCGCGAGGAACTGCGCGAACCCGCGCCCGCGCTCACCGAGGAGGTTGGCCTCCGGCACGCGGCACCCGCTGAACGAAAGCCCGTGCGTGTCGGACGCGTGCCAGCCCATCTTCCGGTACGGCGGCATCACCGTGAGGCCGAGCGTGCCGGCGGGGACGATGATCGCGGAGATCTCACCCGGGCCCGTCCGCGCGGTCACGGTGACGATCGACGTGATCGACGTGCCCGAGTTGGTGATGAACTGCTTCTCGCCGTCGATGACCCACTCGTGGGTCGCGTCGTCGAGCGCCGCCGACGTGCGCGTGCCGCCGGCGTCGCTGCCGGCGTCGGGCTCGGTGAGGCCGAACCCGCCGATGCGCCGTCCCGCGCACAGGTCGGGCAGCCAGTCTTGTCGTTGGTCCTCGGTGCCGAACTGGAAGATCGGGTTCGCGCCGAGGCCGACGCCCGCCTCGACGGTGATCGCCATCGACTGGTCGACGCGGCCGAGCTCCTCGAGGGCGAGGCAGAACGTCGTGAAGTCGGCGCCGCTGCCGCCGTACTCGGGCGGGAAGATCAGGCCGAACAGGCCGAGGTCACCCATCGCGAGCACGGTCTCGACGGGAAACTCGTGGGTGCGATCCCAGGTCTCGACGTGCGGAGCGATCTCGGACTGCGCGAAGTCGCGCACGACCTTCCGGAAAGCCTCCTGCTCGTCGCTGAGCTCGAAATCCATGGCGAGGCCCGACCATAGACTCGCCCGATGGCGTGGCAACAGTGAAGCTCGAAGCCGTAGAGCTCCGACGGGTCGCTCTGCCCCTCGTCACCCCGTTCCGCACGTCGTTCGGATTGCAGCTCGATCGCGACGCGCTCCTCGTGCGCGTGATCACTGACACCGGCGACGGGTGGGGCGAATGCGTCGCGATGGCCGAGCCGCTCTACTCGTCGGAGTACGCGGACGGCGCCCAAGACGTGATGCGCTCGCACCTCATCCCGCGCCTGTTCGCGGCCGAGTCGCTCGATGCCGCTGCGGTGAAGCCATTGCTGTCGGCGGTCAAAGGGCATCCGATGGCGAAGGCCGCGCTCGAGATGGCGGTGCTCGATGCCGAGCTGCGCGCCTCGGGCCAGTCGTTCGGGGAACGCCTCGGCGCGACGCGCGAGGCCGTGGACTGCGGCGTGTCGATCGGCATCTTCCCGACGATCAAGGAGCTCATCGTCCAGGTCGACGGATATCTGGACGAGGGCTACAAGCGCATCAAGCTGAAGATCGAACCCGGATGGGACCACGAGCCGGTGCGCGCTGTGCGCGAGCGCTGGCCCGACATCCCCCTCCAGGTCGACGCGAACACGGCGTACTCGCTCGCCGAAGAGCACGTCGCCGCGCTGAAGGCCCTCGACGAGTTCGACCTCCTGCTCGTCGAGCAGCCCCTACCCGAAGACGACGTGAGCGGTCACGCCGTGCTCGCGCAGCAGATCGCGACGCCGATCTGCCTCGACGAGTCGATCCTCTCGGCGGAATCGGCAGCAGATGCGATCGCCCGCGGAGCGTGCTCGATCGTCAACATCAAGGCGGGGCGCGTCGGCGGCTACCTCGAGGCCGTGCGGGTGCATGACGTTTGCCAGGCGGCAGGTGTCGCGGTGTGGTGCGGCGGCATGCTCGAGACCGGCCTCGGCCGCGCCGCCAATGTGGCCCTCGCCGCGCTGCCGGGATTCACCCTCCCAGGCGACACCTCCGGTTCAGACCGCTACTTCGCGCCCGACATCACCGAGCCGTTCGTCCTCGAAGACGGACAGCTGCGCGTGCCGAAGGGACCGGGTCTCGGGGTATGGCCGCTCGCGGACGTGCTGGCCACCACCACGCGATCAGTCGAGATGGTGCGTCAGGAGGGCAGCCGCAGCACGTAGCTGCCGTCGGCGCTGACACCTTCGATCGTCCACCCGCTCGCCATGAAGCCACCGAGCGCTTCGCGGAGCTCACGTCGAGCGGCACGCGCAGCCGCCGCGTCCGTGGCGCGCAACGCGACGATGTCCGCGGGCGTCGGCACGGCGACGAGGTCGTCCGTTGCGGCGATTGCGCCAGCACCCTCGTCCCCGCTTGTTGCCCACTCGACCACGAGCCGGTCGGTGTCGTCCTCACCGTTGATCGCATCGCGCACCGGTCCGTAGAAGTCGACCTCGTATCGCGTTGCTCGCGCGCCCAAGCGTGCCAAGTTGAAGAGCGCGTTGCGGCGCACCAGCGGATCGAAGGTCCACACGATCTTGGTCATGCCGCGCTCTCGCGCCCACTCCCGTTGGTGCCGCTTGATCGCGAGGCCGACACCCGACCGTTGCTCGCTCGGCACGACTCCCGTGATGTGAGAATGGAGGTGCGGGTGGCCCCCGGACTGGCCCACGATGCCCACGGAGGCGCCGACCACGACCTCGCCACGCCGCGCCGCAACGACGTACCCGCCTGACTCGACGATCGCGCGGCCGAGCTCGGGTGGGATGTGCTGATGGCCGCCCCAGATCGAGGTGAACAGCGCCGAGATCTCGCCGCACTCGGCCGGCGACGCGGCCTCGCGGATCTTCAGCGCGCTCGTGGGGACAACCGCGGCCACGGTTGGGCTTCCTCCAGCACCCGCGCGAGCCGCAGCACGACGTCGTCGCGGAGGTGGTCGCCGATGATGTGCAAGCCGACCGGCAGCCCGCTCGCCGTGAGTCCCGCGGGCACCGAGATCGCGGGGCCGCCCCACATGTTGCCGAGCATGGCGAACGGCACCGCCATCGCGGGGTGCACTGGCTGACCCGCGATCTCACGTGGCATCGGTCCCTCGGCAGGGAACGCCGGGATCGCCGCGGTCGGTGTGACCAGCACGTCGATCTCGTCGAAGAGCGCGGCGAGCTTCCGCTCGAGCGCGTTGCGCCGCGTGAACGTCGTCGCGAACTTGCGGACGGTGAGCCAGTCGCCTTTCTCGTAGCCCGCCATCAGCTGCGGGTCGAGGTCGTCGGCGCGCTCGGGCCACAGGCCGTCGGGAAGGTCGATCCAGGTGTCGACGTCACCGAGCTTCGAGTAGATGTCGAGCGAGTCGGGGAACGAGACCTCGGCATCGACGAAGCGAAGGGCGCCCGCGCCGACGAGCACCTCGGCCGCCGATCGCGTGATCGACGCGACCTCGGGATCGACGAGCGCGAAGCCGAGGTCGACCGACCACGCGACGCGCAACCCGCGCACGTCCAACGACTCGATCGCGTCGGCGTACCTGACCGTCGGTGCCGGCAGCGATCGTCGGTCGCGCCGATCCGGACCTGACGCGAGGTCGAGCAGCAGCGCCGCGTCGGCAACTGTCGTCGCGAGGGCGCCGAGCACGCCGAGCTGGGCGACCGCGCTCGACCCCGGATGGGGGATGCGGCCGAACGAGGGCTTGTGCCCGACCAGTCCACAGAAGCCCGCGGGCGTCCGCGTCGACCCACCGCCGTCGCTCGCCGTCGCGAACGGCACCATCCCGGCCGCCACCGCGCTCGCCGACCCGCCGCTCGACCCGCCAGGAGTGCGAGTCAGGTCCCACGGGTTGCGCGTGACGCCCCACGCCTTGGTCGCGGTGTAAGCCCACGTGCCGAATTCGGGGACGGCGGTCTTCCCGACAGGCACCGCGCCCGCCGCGCGGAACCGGGAGACGTGGATCGCATCGGCATCCGCGGGTGGTCCTCCTTTGAACCAGAGCGAGCCCTGGCTGGTCGGCATGCCCTGGCAATCGTCGAGGTCCTTCACGCCGAAGGGCACTCCCGCCAGCGGCCCGGGTTCGACACCGCGGGCGACCATCTCGTCCACGCGCTCAGCCGCGGCACGCGCGAGGTCGGGATCGACGTGCACGAAGGAGTTGAGCTCGCCGTTGTGCCGGTCGATCGCGGCCAACGTCTCGTCGAGCGCCTCGGTGGACTTCATCTCGCCGCTTCGCACGAGGGCCGCAGTATCGATGACAGTGCGCACCTCAGCCCTCCATCGATCGGGTCGGATCGTCGCGGACCGTTGCACCCAACAGCTCGGTGGGGAAGCCGCCGCGGTCGAGCGCGGCAATGAGCTCGTTTGCATGCACCCGGTCTCGGGTCTCGACCGCGAGCTCGAGGATCGCCGACTTGATCGACACATCGGAGAAGAGCCGTTGGTGCGCGACGTCGACGATGTTGCCGCCGACCTCACCGACGATCGACGAGACCTTGCCCAGCGCGCCGGGAACGTCACTGATCTCGACGCGCAGGCGCGCGAGCCGGCCGCTGCGCACGAGGCCCCGCAGCAGGATCGTTGCCAGCACCCGGGGATCGATGTTTCCGCCCGTGACCACGATGCCGACGCGGCGACCGCGAAACTTCGCCGGATGCTCGAGCAGCGCCGCGAGACCAGCGCCACCCGCGCCCTCGGCAACGACCTTCTCGATCTCGAGGAAGAGATCGATCGCCTCCTCGAGGTTGTCCTCGCTGACGGTGACGATGTCGTCGACGAGCGCTTCGACGATCGGCACGGTCAGCGAGCCGGCGATCGGGACGGCGATGCCTTCGGCAACGGTCGTCCCGCCGACCGCTGCGTGCTCGCTGCGCACGGCGTTGGCCATCGAGGGATACCGGTCTGCCTCCACGCCGACGACCTCGACGTCGGGTCGCCGCGCGTGCGCCGCGACGGCCATCCCCGAGATGAGCCCGCCGCCGCCGACGGGGATCACGAGCATGTCGATCTGCGGCGCGTCCTCGAGCAGCTCGAGGGCAACGGTGCCCGCTCCGGCGATGATCGCGGCGTCGTCGTACGGCGAGACGAACACCAATCCTTCGTCGTGCTCGAGCGCGTGCGCCTTCGCCGCCGCCTCCTTGAGGTCCTCGCCTTCGAGGACGACCTTCGCACCGAGCATCGCGGTGCGGTGCACCTTGACCTGCGGCGTCCACACCGGCATCACGATCGTCGCCGGGATGTCGAGCAGGGTCGCCTGGTGGGCGAGCGCCTGCGCGTGGTTGCCCGCCGACATGGCGACGACGCCGCGCGCCCGCTCCTCAGGCGACAGAGTCAGCAGCTTGTTGCGGGCGCCCCGATCCTTGAACGACGCGGTGAACTGGAAGTTCTCGAACTTCACATAGACATCTGCCCCGGTGATCGCCGACAGCGTGACGGAGTGCGCGGTCGGTGTGTGGACGACCGCTCCGGCGATGCGCTCGGCGGCTGCCTCGACGTCGGCAGCGGTCACCGCGAGCGTCTGCGTCGGCCGAGCCATCGGTCGGGATGGTACGCCGGGACGGTCGACACGATGACGGCGCACCGTTTGCTCACGTAACCACCTCACACGTGGTCCCGTGAGCAAACACTCCGGTGAGGTTGCGGACTAGCGCAACGAGAAGCCGACCTCCGCGCCGCCGTCGGGTCGGTTCGTGGCCCAGACCCGCCCGTGGTGGCGTTGCACGATCTGCTCGACGATCGCGAGACCTAGCCCTGACCCGGGCTCGGTGCGAGCCAAGGTCGAGCGGTAGAAGCGGTCGAACACGTGAGGCTGGTCTTCGGGCGCGATGCCCGGCCCGCGGTCGCGGACGACCACGTCGGTACGGGTGACCGCGATCTCGACGGGCGAGCCCGCGGGGCTGTACTTGACCGCGTTGTCGACGAGGTTCGAGATCGCCCGCTCGAGCTGCGCGGGCTGCCCGAGGATCGGCTCGGCGTCGCCATCAGTGGTCACGCTCACCTCGCGACCCCATCGACGAGTCGCTCGCGCCGCGACGTCGGTCGCCAGGTCGGCGAGCACGACCGGCTCCGGCGCCTCCGCCTTCGAGCTGTCGGTCGCGAGCTCGACCAGCTCGGCGACGAGCTCCGACAGCTCCCCGACCTCGAGCTGCAGCGCGTCGAGCACCTCGGCGCGCTGGGCCTCGGGCATCTGATCGGCGCGGCCGAGTACCTCGATGTTGGTGCGGAGGCTCGTGAGCGGCGTGCGCATCTCGTGGCTCGCGTCGGTGATGAGCCGCTGCTGCTGGGCTCGCGATGTCGCCAGCGCGTCGACCATGGTGGTGAAGCTTCGGGCCAGGCTGCCGACCTCGCCGTCGCCATCGGCCGGGATCGGCGTCGTGAGGTCCTGCGTGCTCGCGATCTGCTCGGCCGTGTCGCGCAGCTTCACGACGGGTCGCACGATGCGGCGCGCCAGCCACCAGCCGAGGGCCGCGGCCGCGGCGACTCCCGCCAGCGCCAGCAAGAGGAGTCGGATGCGCAAGCTGCCGAGCACGTCGTTGATCTCGTCGAGGTCACGGGCGATCTGGATGACGCCGCCCTCATGCCATGGCGACGTGAGCATCCGGTACTCGGTGCCGTCGATCGCCAGGGTCTGGAAGCCGTCATCGGTCACCGGCAGCGTCGGCCCGCCGAGGATGCACTGCGTAATCGTGCCGTCCTCGGCGACGAGCTGCGCGGCCGAGGCCGGCTGCAGCTCTCCGGGTTGCGGGCAGCCCTGGTTCCCGAAGCCGAAGCCCGGGCCGGGCCGCGGACGTCCACCACCCGGGAACCGGTCGTCGTTCGCGTCGTGGGTGCGCGCGACGAGTGACTCGTCGACGCTGTTCTGCAGCTGTCGCTTCGTCGTGAGGTACGCACCAGTCGCGGCGAACGCGCACACGATGCCCGCGATGACCGCGAGGCCGACCGCGATGCGCCAGCGCAGGCTCATGGCGCGCGCAGCACGTATCCGACGCCGCGCACGGTGTGCAACAGGCGCGGCTCACCGCCGGCTTCGGTCTTGGTGCGGAGGTATCCCACGTAGACGTCCAGAGACCGTGAGCTCGTCTCGAAGTCGTATCCCCAGATGCGCTGATAGATGGTGTCGCGCGACAGGACGATGCCTGCGTTGAGCATCAGGAGCTCGAGCAAGTCGAACTCGGTCTTCGTGAGATCCATGACGCGGCCGTTCCGCTCGGCGCGCCGCGACTGGGGATCGAGCAGGAGGTCGTCGACGCGAAGGACTTCCGTCGACTCGGAGAGCGACGTGCGGCGAAGCAGCGCGCGCAGCCGAGCGAAAAGCTCGCCGAGCGCGAATGGCTTGACGACGTAGTCGTCGGCTCCCGCGTCGAGACCGGCGACGCGATCAGACACTTCGTGTCGCGCGGTCAGCATGAGGATGGGCAGCGTGCGGTAGCGGTCGCGGAGCTGACGGCAGACCGTCAGGCCGTCGACGTAGGGCATCATCACGTCGAGCACGACGACATCGGGCTGCCGGGCGAGGACGGCCTCGAGGGCTTGCGCACCGTCCGGCACCGCCTGCACGTCGTAGCCCTCGAACGTGAGCGCGCGCACGAGCGATTCGCGGACACCGCGATCGTCCTCGGCGAGGAGCACTCGCCCGAGCGGGGTCGGTTCAGCCATCGCAGGCACCGTACAAAGCCTCCTCAAGAGAAACGTAAGACCAGGTGAGGGAACTGAGACGGCCGCTTCTTACGTTCTTCTCACGTTGTCTCTGGGATGTCCTTACGGAAGGGGCGGATCGTGAGCTGGTACCGCAAGTACCCCACATCCGAACACCCCTTCGACAAGGAGCACCGATGATGAAGAAGCGCTTTGCGGCTGCGAGCCTCGCAGCCGGCCTGGCGGGAGGCGCGGTCGCCGGCATCGCCCTGACCCACCCGAGCATCTCGGGCGCCCAGACGGACACGACGGCACCCGGCACGACGGCACCGGGCACGACGGCACCGGGCACGACCAAGCCCGACCGTGGCCAGTGGGCACAAGACGCGCTGGCACCGCTGGTCGCGAACGGCACGATCACCCAATCGCAAGCGGACGCGGTCATCGCCGCGCTCGAAGCGGCTCGACCCGAGGGCGGACCGGGCTTCGGCCACGGCTTCGGGCACGGCGCCGATCTCGAGGCCGCCGCCACTGCCATTGGCATCACCGAGGATGAGCTGCGCACGGCCCTGCAGTCAGGCCAGTCGCTCGCCGAGATCGCGCAGGCGCACGGTGTGACGCCGCAGGCGGTCATCGACGCGCTCGTCGCGGACGCGAAGGCCGACGTCGCCGAACGGGTGACCAGCGGCGACATCACCCAGGCCGAAGCCGAGCAGAAGCTGGCCGCGCTAGCCGACCGCATCACCGCGATGGTGAACGGTGAGCTGCCGCTCCGCGGACCGGGCGGCCCCGGGTTCCACGGTGGCCCCCCGCCCACGAGCGACAGCTCGTCGCCGAGCGCGACCGGTGCGTCAACCGCCTGACATGGCCATGCGACCCGACGGCAGCCGTGATCCGCACCCCGCCCGACGGGCGCGGCGTGCGGTCGCGGCCGCCAGCGGCGTCGTCTTTGCCGGCCTCGCCGGCGGGATGGCGATCAACGCAGCGACCTCGTCGGCGGGCACGAATCCGGTGACGACGACCAGCGTCGACGTCCCCACCACTCCCGAGTCCACCTGGTCTGCGATCCCCGCACCGACCGTGCCGACCACGGTGCCGCGGCAAGTGACTCCCGTCCCCCACACCCAGAGCCATGGCAGCTGAGATCCGGTTTCCCGTGATGGGCTCGTCCGCCCACGTGATCGTGGTGGGCGGGCACCCGACGTTCGCGGCGACAGCGCGCCGGAGGCTCGCGGCGCTCGAGCAGGCGTGGAGCCGCTTCATCCCCGACAGCGAGGTCAGCCGCATCAACCGGTCCGCGGGAAAGTCAGTCGCCGTGTCGCCCGACACCCGCCTCTTGGTGCGCAGAGCGCTCGCCGGCCATCGGTTCACGGGCGGCCGTTTCGATCCGACTGTGCTTCCCGCGGTGATCGCCGCCGGCTACGACCGCTCCTTCGACTCGATCACGATTGCACCTGCAACGACCTTGGGGATCGTCGCTGGGCCCGAGGGCATCGAGGTCGACGACGACGAGGGCACCGTCCGCCTTCCGTTCGACGTCGCGTTCGATCCGGGCGGCATCGGCAAGGGGCTCGCGGCGGACCTGGTGGCGAGCGAGCTCGTCGAGCTCGGTGCCGATGGCGTGTGTGTCAACGTCGGCGGCGACCTGCGCGTGATCGGCGAGGCGCCCGACGGCGCCGCGTGGAGCGTCGAGGTCGAAGACCCCCGAGGCGGGCCCCCGCTTTCCACCGTCGTACTCACCGACGGCGCGGTGGCCACGAGCTCTCGAGCTCGGCGCCGCTG
The DNA here is from genome assembly GCA_963802505.1 of uncultured Acidimicrobiales bacterium. Taxonomy (GTDB): domain Bacteria; phylum Actinomycetota; class Acidimicrobiia; order Acidimicrobiales; family DATKAS01; genus DATKAS01. Next base: position 139,669 of record CAWDJB010000003.1, read on the forward strand.
GACGAGCGCGGACGGCACCGAGCACCACCACCTGATCGAGCCGCTCACGGGCACCAGCTCGTCGTCGGCGGTGCTCGCGGCAACCGTTGTGGCATCGGAAGGTTGGCGGGCCGAGGTGCTGGCCAAGGTCGCATTCCTCGACGGGTTGAGTCAGTCGGCGTCCTCGGGGCCGCGATGGCTCGAGCGGCTCGGAGTCGGCGCGCTCGTCGTTCACGAGCACGGCGTCATGAAGAACGAGCGCTGGCGAAGGTTTGCTCTCGCCGGTCCGACCGAACCGCAGGCCGCGTGATGGCCAGCCAGCTCTGGTGGTACAGCGCGCGAGCCGGCGGCATCGTCGCCTGGGCACTGCTCACCGCGTCGGTGGTCTGGGGCCTCGTTCTGTCGGCCAAGCTCCGCCCTCCGCGCGTGCGTCCTGCATGGACGCTCGACCTCCACCGGTACCTCGGCGGCCTCGCGACCATCTTCGTCGGCGTGCACGTGGGCTCGATCATCCTCGACTCGTACACCCACTTCGGGTTGAGCGACGTGCTCGTCCCGTTCGCGTCGCAGTGGCATCCACTTGCCGTCGTGTGGGGAGTCGTCGCGATGTACGTGCTCCTCGCGGTCGAGATCACCTCGCTGGCTCGCCGTTCGCTCCCGCAACGGGTGTGGCGCCGGGTGCACGTGCTCGCCTTCCCGCTCTGGCTGTTCTCGACCGTCCACTTCGTCACGGCGGGCACCGACGCGACGACCACGATCGCGCTCGTCGCGATGATCGGGGCATCAGCGGGTGTGTGCGCTCTTTCGGCCGTCCGGATCGAGGAGCGCATCTGGCACACTCGCTCGCGTGCGGGTGAAGACCGACGTGGTGGTGATCGGCGCCGGAGCAATGGGGTCGTCGACGGCGTGGTGGCTCGCTCGGCGCAACCATGAGGTCGTGCTGCTCGAGCAGTTCGAGCAGGGCCATGTGCGAGGGAGCAGCCACGGGGGGTCGCGCATCTTCCGTCTCGCCTATCCCGATGCGGAGTACGTCGCGCTCGCCCAGCTCGCGCTGCCGCTGTGGCGCGAGCTCGAGGACGATGCCGGCGTGCCGCTCCTCGACACGACGGGCGGGCTCGATCACGGAGACCCTGCGGTCATCGAGGCGGTAGAGGCAGCGCTGGCTGCGCGCGGTGCCGCCAGTGAGCGACTCTCGCCGGGTGCGGCCCACGAGCGTTGGCCTGGGATGGTCTTCGACCGAGCGGTGCTGTTCCAGCCCGATGCCGGGCGATGCCGCGCTGACGACACCGTGCGTGCTTTGCAGGATCGAGCGGCGGCGCACGGGGCTTCGATCCACTTCTCCACGGGGCCTGCGACCGTTCACGAGGAGGGTGGCGGCGTGGTGGCGCGCTGCCTGTACGCGGATCTCGAGGTCGAGGCGAGCGTCGCGGTCATCACCGCCGGCGCGTGGGTCGACCGAGTGGCACCCTCCGGAATCGGCCTGCCCGACACGACGGTCACCCAGGAGCAGATCGCCCACTTCCCGCCGCACGACACCGGCGAGTGGCCGAGCTTCATCCACCACGGCATCGACGAAGGTGACGGCGTCGTCTACGGGCTGCGCACTCCGGGCGAGGGCATCAAGGTGGGCGGACACCACCAAGGACCGGTCGTCGATCCCGACGAGCGCAGCTTCGATCCCGATCCGGAGCGGATCGCGCAGAGCGTGCGCTACGCCGAACGCTGGTTGCCCGGCGTCGAACCCGTTCCGGTGTTCGGCGTGACATGCCTGTACACGACGACCCCTACTGAGGACTTCGTCGTCGATCGACGTGGTCCATTCATCATCGGTTCTGCCTGTTCAGGACACGGCTTCAAATTCACGCCTGCAATCGGATTGCTGCTCGCCGATCTCGCGACCGATGAGCGCTCAGTGCCACGGATTGCGCGGTTCGGTCTGTCACGCTGAGGGAATGGACCACGATCGGTTGGGGAAGATCTCGATCTTCTTCCCCATGTGGAACGAGGAGGAGTACATCAACCGCGCGGTCGACGCTGCTCGTGAGGCGTGCAAGGAGCTGATCGAGGACGGCGAGGTCTCCGACTACGAGATCCTGATCGTCGACGACGCGTCGACCGACGCGACGCCGCGAATCGCGGACGAGCTGGCCGACGCCGATCCTCACGTGCGGGTGGTCCATCACCCGAAGAACCGCAAGCTCGGTGGATCAGTCAAGACGGGGTTCACGGAGTCGAAGGGCGACGTCGTCCTCTACACGGACGCCGACCTTCCGTTCGACATGGCCGAGGTGAAGCGAGCATGCCGGCTGCTGCGCATCTACGAGGCCGACCTCGTGAGCGCCTACCGGTTCGACCGCACTGGTGAAGGGTTCGTGCGCGTCATCTACTCCGCGATCTACAACCTGCTCGTGCGCGGATTCTTCGGCGTGCGCGTGCGCGACGTGAACTTCGCCTTCAAGCTCGTGCGACGGTCGGTGCTCGACGGCATGACGCTGACGAGCGAGGGCTCGTTCATCGACGCCGAGCTCGTCGTTCGGACCGTGAAGTCAGGCAAGCAGATGGTGCAGTTCGGCGTCGACTACTTCCCCCGCACGCGTGGCGTGTCCACGCTGTCCAGCCCGGCGGTGATCGTGAAGATCCTCCAAGAGATGATGCAGCTCAGAGGCGAGCTGCGCAGCATCGAGGCGGCGTGAAGCGACAGCTGCTCTTGTCGTTGCTTCCCATCGCGTTGTTCGCCACCGCGTGCGAGACGACGAGCGAGGCCCAGACCGCGCCGTCGACCGAGGCTCCCGCGACGACGGCTGCCGCCGTGACGACGCCGGCGCCCACGACAACCATCGCGTCGCCCACGACAACCATCGCGTCGACCACGACGACTGCCGCGCCGACGACCACCGTCGCGCCGACGACGACGGTCGCCACGATCCCGCTGTCGGGAACCCTCGCTCAGGGCGCGAAGGGCGACGAGGTGAAGCTCGTGCAGGAGCGGCTCATCGCGCTCCACTTCGATCCGGGTGCCCCCGACGGCATCTTCGACACGTCGATGACGCAGTCGGTATGGGCGTTCCAGAAGCTCTCCGACCTTCCCGCGGACGGCAAGGTCACGCCCGAGCTGTGGCAGGAGATGCAGCAGACGTTCGACCCCACGCCGCTTGTTCCGGGCGGTGCGCCCGATCGCGTCGAGATCGACCTCCCCCGGCAGGTGCTCCTCACCTACCAGGGCGGAAACATCGTGTTGATCAGCCACATCTCCACCGGGCGCAGCGCGCACTGGCCGACACCCGGCGGCGAGTACGCGTTCACCTGGCGGGTCAGCGGTTGGCGCACATCGTCACTCGGGCGCCTCTACAACCCGGTGTACTTCAACCGGGGCATCGCGGTGCACGGTGCTCCCGAGGTGCCGAACAAGCCGGCGTCGCACGGCTGCGTCCGCATCCCGATGCACATCGCGAAGTACTTCCCGAACCTCGTGGTGAAGGGCGAGCCGGTGTACGTGCAGGACGGCTATCACGCGTTCACCTCGCCCATCCCGATGCCGGGCGGGATGGTCTGACGCGCACACTGTGACGCTTACACCCGCGTCTTGGCCACGCTGACGATGTCGCCGAGGCGCTCGATGCCGAGCTTGTCGCGAAAGTCCTTCACCGAGTAGCCGGTGACCACGGTCGGTTCTTTGGCCCGCGCGGTCGCCGAGCGCGGCAGCCCGAACAGCGGACCCATCTCACCGAAGTAGTCGCCCACCGCAAGCGTCGTGAGGAGGTCCTCTCGGCCGTCGCCCCGCTTCCGCACGACCTCGATGGCGCCCTTCTCGATGATGTAGATGCGATCACCGCGGTCGCCTTGCTCGAAGACCGTGTCACCGGTCGCGAGCTCGACCTCGTGGGGCCCGATCGACTCGGCGACGAAACGCGGCACGAGCTCGACCACCTGATCCGCGAGCGGGATCATTCGGTCGTCGTGGGTGGCGACGACGACGACGCGACCGGGACAGGCGAGCCCGCGCACGATCCGGAGCACGGTCTCGACCTGGATGTAGTCGAGGTGCGCGGTGGGCTCGTCGGCGAGGATCAGCGGTGGGTCGAGGCCGAGCGCTCGCGCGATGGCGACGCGCTGCTGCTGCCCGCCGGACAGGTCACCGGGATGGTGATGCGAGCGCTCCGACAAGCCCACCTGGTCGAGCAGCTCGGTGGCGCGGGCGCGGGCTTCCTTCGACGGCACGCCCGCCGCCGTCATGGGCGCCATCACGTTCTCGGTGGCGTCGAGGCTGGGCACGAGGTTGAACGCCTGGAACACGACGCCGACGCCGTGACGACGGTGCGCGGTGAGCGCTTTGCCCGTGAGGCCGGTGAGCGGGCGTCCGGCGTGGGTGATCGTTCCGGATGTCGGCGTGAGGATGCCCGCCAGCGCCGACAGCAACGTCGTCTTCCCGCAACCTGACGGGCCGAGAAGGATGACGAGCGAGCCGTCGGGCGCGTGGAGGTTGAACTTGTCGAGTGGCCTCACGACGTAGTCGCCCGCGGTGTACTCGACCGTGAGATCGGTGACGACGAGATCGGCGGGCTCAGGCGCTTCGCTCATCACGGACCTCCGAACGCGAGGGCGGGTTCGACCTTCACAGCTCGCCGGAGACCGGCCAGGCTCGCGAGGAGCCCGACGACGATCGCGATCCCGAACAGGATGACGAACGCGCTCGTCGGGATCTCGACGGGAAGTGGGAACACCGGTGCCAGCAGGATCGCGATCACCGACGCGAGCACAGCCGCCGCGATCGCGAGGATCACGGCCTGCAGCGCGAGGCCCGCGCCGAGTGCGCCGTTCGAGGTTCCTGTCGCCTTGAACACAGCGAAGTCGCGGGTGCGCTCCATCGCCGACAGGTACACGATCGAGCCGATGATGCAGGCGGCCACGATCCACAGGAGGATCTTCACGAAGTCGATCGACTGCGACGCGTTCTTCAGCGGACGGAGGAGATCGGTGCGGGCTTCGTCGAGTGTCATCACGCGGAGGCCATCGATCGGGGCGGTCGGCACGCCGGTCGCGACGATGGCGCTGGCGATCGGGTTGCCGCCGAGCAGGGTCTGCGCATCGTCGAGCGTGATGAACATGGTGGCGATGCCGCCGTTCAGTGTCGTGTGCTTCGTGACCCCGACGACCTCGTAGTCGCGTCCCGCCATCTGCACGGTCTCGCCGACGTCGGATCCCAAGGTCGAGTCGGCCAGCGCCTCGCCCGGTCCCTGCAGACCGCGTCCCTTCGACACCGCGGGCTCGCCCAGCGCGCCCGGAACGACGCCGAAGAGGTTGATGTCCTTCGGCTCGTCACCCACGGTTTGGTGGAGGTAGATGATCGGCTGCGCCTCGGTGACCCCGTCGACGGAGGCAACGCGCTCGGCATCGGTCTCCGGTACCGGGCTGAACGCGGTGAATGGGCCGGACGCCCCTTCCTTCACCACCCAAACGTCGCCACCGATCGCCTTCAACGTGCGATCCGTCTCGAGCGTGAAGCTCGCGGAAAGGCCCGACAGCAGCAGCGTCATCGCGAAGACGAGCGCGGTGCCCGTGATCGCGATCATGAATCGGCGCCTGCGCCATTGCAGGTCGCGCAGGGTCGCCTGCCACATCATCGCCCTACCGCCCTCCCCACCCATCGAAGGTAGCGCACGCTGACGCGGCTTCTACTATGCGAGCCGGTGCGAAGCGGCGAGACGGAGAAGCTGGTTCCGGACGGCGACATGATCGTCCGCGCGGGCGATCACGGCGCCGAGATGTACGTGATCAAGAGCGGACGCGTGCGCATCTCCCGGCCGATGGGTGGCCGCACCGTCGTGCTCTCCGAGCTCGGCCCGGGCGATTTCTTCGGGGAGATGTCGTTGCTCGAGTCGCTGCCGCGCGATGCCGACGCGACGGCGGTGGGGGAGACCCGTCTGCTGGTGCTGAACGCGGGCTCGCTGCTCGTACGGCTTCGCCGCGACCCGACGTTCGCGCTCGAGATGCTGCACCGGCTGAGTGGGAGGGTGCGCACGCTGAACGCCGAGCTCGAGAAGGCCCTGGGCGCCGCGAACGGCGAGCCGTCGTGATCATCGATGCCGCGGAGGATCGCCTCTTCGTCATCTCCGACCTCCACCTCGGCAACCCGTCGTCGACGGCGCGCACACGGCTCGTCGAGTTCCTCGACTACGCGCGCATCACCGGCACGAGCGTGTGCATCAACGGTGATGGCTTCGAGATGCTGCAGACGAGCTTCTCGCGGCTCGCGTCTGACGCGGTGCCGGTGCTCAACGCGTTGCGTCGCCTGATGCGCGAAGGCAACCGCGTCTACTACCTCGTCGGCAACCATGACATCTCGCTCGAGCACTTCCTCGAGGATTGGTTGTTCACGCAGATCGCGCCGTTCCTCAACCTTCGCTCAGGCGATGCGCGCATCCGCATCGAGCACGGCCATCTCTACGATCCGTGGTTCGTTCGCTACCCGAAGAGCTACGAAGCGGGGGCGCGTGTGCTCGGGCTCGCGCTCCTCGTGCATCCCGACGTGTACTCGGTGTACGCCAAAGCGCAGGTCCGGGCGGCGGCGCGTCGCAAGGGCGATCCGCCTGACGAGGTCGCGGCCGAGATGCTGCTGGCCCGCGGGTTCGACACGGTGATCTTCGGCCACACCCACAACGCGTGTGACGTGCAGCTCGAGAACGGGCACTACGTCAACTCGGGCAACTGGCTGCAGGGCAGCAGCTACGTCGAGATCGACAACGGCAAGGTCGAGCTCAAGAAATGGGAGAGCTGGAACGCAAAGCGTGCCTGAAGGGCGTCGCAGTGCGACGCCCGGGTGCGCGAAGGAGGGATTGCCGAGCGCAGCGAGCAGGAGCCGGCAAAGCGCAGCGGCGGCCGGCGACGCAATTAGACGTTGATGCCGAGGGAGGCGTCGTTCTTGCCGAGCGCGCGGTCCTCGGCGAACTTCGACAACCACTCCTTCATCTCTTCCGAGCCCGTGTCGTCGGCCCACTTCCGCGGGAGCGCCGGGAACGTGTAGCCGTCGAGATCGCGCTCGACCCTCTCCTTGCGGGCGAGCACCTTCTCGACGACCGGCTCGAGGCGCTTCGTCTTCGCGGCGACCTGCTTCTCGTCGCGCTCGGCGAACTCGGGCAGCACTTCCTTCCCGAAGATCTCGAGCGACTCCATGATGTCCTCGTGCCGGTTCTTGCCGGCCTGCTGCACGAAGATCACCTGGTCGACGCCGCACTCCTCGTAGCGCTTGAGGTACTCGCGGATCTGGTCGGGCGTGCCGATCGCGCCGCGGAGACCCGTCGTATCGCCGGCGGCGATCTTGGCGCCGAGTCGCTCCTCTTCGAGCGCCTTGGCCGCCGCCTCGGGGGAGTAGCCGAGCTGGTCGCGCCGCTCGTTGTACTCGTGCCAGACGTCGGTCACGCCGGGCTTGTGCTCGCCGAACACGTAGTAGTGGCCGAGCGAGTAGCCGAAGAAGTTCGCGCCTTCGATGCCGCGCTTGATCGCCTCGTGCTCGTCGTGGTGCACCATCATCGGCGTCACGCATGCGACCTGCGCGTTGACGGCCTCGCCCACGGCGACGCCGTTCTCGGCGAGCGTCGACTCGTAGTCGTTGACCCAGTGGGTGGCCTCTTCGGGGTCGATGAACGCGAACGTGAGCGCTCCGATGCCCTTCTCGGCGGCCAGCAGGATCGTCTCGCGGCGTGAGCACGCGACCCACAGCGGCGGGTGCGGCTTCTGCGCGGGCTTCGGCACGACGTTGCGCGGCGGCATCTGGATGTACTTGCCGTCGACGCCCGTGAAGGGCGTCTCGGTCATGCACCGGATCGCGACCTCGAGCCCTTCGAGCCACATCTCGCGCTTGAGCATCGGATCGATCTGGAAACCGCCGAGCTCGGCCTCGCTCGACGACTCGCCCGAACCGAAGTCGACGCGGCCGTTCGACACGAGGTCGAGCGTCGCGACGCGCTCCGCGGTGCGGGCGGGGTGGTTGTAGTTCGGCGCCGTCTGGATGATGCCGTGTCCGAGGCGGATGTTCTTCGTCCGCTGGCTGGCCGCGGCGAGGAAGATCTCGGGCGCGGAGGAGTGCGAGTACTCCTCGAGGAAGTGGTGCTCGACCTCCCACACGTACTGGATGCCGAGCTTGTCCGCGAGCTCGACCTGCTCGAGCGCGTTCTGGATCAGCTCACGCTCGGAGTCGTCGGTCCACGGACGCGGGTGCTGGTGCTCGTAGAAGATGCCGAACTTCATTGACGGGCCTCTCTCCCTGCGATGTCTTCGGGTCCGAGCTCGTGAAAGCGATGGAGGATGTCGGCGCTCCGCGGGTTCGACGCGAGCACATGCTCGAGCTCGCCCACGGTCTGCTTGATGCCGAGCTGGCGGCGCCCGCCGAGTGACTCTGCGAGCGCTCGCTCCCAGACCGCTCCGATCAGGTCGCTGCCCTCGTGCTTCTTGCCCGAGCCGCCCACGATCGTGCGATCCCGCATCTCGGACAGCACCGTCTTCAGGTACTCGACGTGCGGCGTCTCGTCGGCACGCACGTACGACACGAGCTTCGCGCCTTCGCCGTCGCCCGCGACGAGGTCGGTCTTGGCGAGCATCGTCTCGGCCCACGCGAACGTGTGGAACGCGGAGATCTCGATGAGCAGCAATCGCGTCATCCGCTCGACGAGCAGCTCGAACGCGTGGTCGACGTCGTCGGGCATCACCCGAGGCGGCGGAGGAGGCGGGGTGGCGCCGGGACCGACGTTGATGCCCATGCGCTGCAGCATGAGCTGCGTCTCGTCCTCGGTCACGGGCGTCTCGAATGCGATGTCGCGCGCCGCGAACCACATCTGCTTGTGGCCGCCCTCGTCCTCGAAGCCGGCCTCGTCGCGCGCGTGCGCTTCGTAGAGGCCGCGGTCGAGGTGCACCATCGCGGTGCCGTCGACATCCTCGACGAAGAGGCGGCGCAAGTCGGGCACCTCGCTGTGCCGGATCATCGCTCCGAACCCCTCGACCGTGCCGATGCGAGTGAGCGTCGAGATGAGCGGTTGGGTCACGCCCTCTTCGAGCAGGTAGGTGGACTGCGCGACGTTCGGGTAGTGCTCCGGCCACGTCGCGAGCGGGAGGTCGAGCAACGGCGCGGCGAACTGCCGCGCGTGCTGCGCCTGCCATGCCTCGATCGCGGGTCCGCGGTTCTTCGTGCGCGGCGACACGTATCCGCCGTCGTCGTCGAACCCGCCGTGGCAGCGCACTCCTCCGGCGATCAATGGCTCCGCGAAGTCGTGGCTCTCGAGGAGCTCGGTCTCGGTGTACTCGAGCTGGTCCGTCCCCCCGTTGTCCGTCATAGCCCGAACTGTATACTCACGCGTATACAGCAGGCAACAGGTTCTCCGCGCAAGCTGCTCACTCGGGTCGAGCGCCAGCAGTCGATCCTCCGGGGTGCGGCCGCGGCCTTTGCCACGGCCGGCTTCGACGGCACGTCGATGGAGGACGTCGCCGATGCCTCGGGAATCACGCGGCTGATCGTCTACCGCAACTTCGCCTCGAAGGAAGACCTGTATCGGGCCGTCCTCGAACGGGTCGTGACCCGCCTCGGCGAGGAGTTCACCGACGCCGAGTCAGCAGTCCGGCCCCTGCTCACGGTGGCCCGGGAAGATCCCGATGCATTCCGCCTGCTGTGGGCCCACGCGGCTCACGAGCCACGTTTCGCTGCGTACGTCGCGGACTTTCGTGAAGCAGCGGTCGAGTTCGCGGACGAGCTGGTCGGTTCGCGCATCGCCGACACCCGCCTTCGACGGTGGGCGATGATCGTGATCGTGGACCATCTCTACGACGCAGTGCTCACGTGGCTCGACGTGGGCGACCCGAAGCGCGACGACGAGTTCGTCTCGGTGACATCGTCGGGGTTGCGGGCCCTCATCACGTCCTGGGGCGCGCAGCGATGACGGCCGAGCGCATCGAGTACGACGAGCTCGCCCTCTTCCACGAGAACGCGGACGAATACGGCATCCCGTGGGCGGGGCCGCCGGTCGTCGCCCGCACCGCGATCGAGGTCGACCGCTCATCGGGACGTGCGGTGAGCGCGCTCCTGTGGAGTGTCGCCTCCCCCGAGATCGTGTTCGTGCACGGCGGCGCGCAGAACGCGCACACGTGGGACACCGTCGCGCTCGCTCTCGGTCGGTCCGCGCTGGCCGTCGACCTGCCCGGTCACGGCCACTCGGGATGGCGCGACGATCTCGCGTACTCACCGGTCACGAACGCCGAGGACATCGCGATCGCGATCGAGCACCTCGCGTCGGACGCGGCAGTGGTCGTCGGCATGTCGCTCGGGGGGCTCACCTCGATCGCGCTCGCCGCGCGACGTCCCGACCTGGTGCGCAGGCTGATGCTCGTCGATGTCACGCCGGGCGTCGATCGCGGCAAGGCCAAGGCGATCCTCGACTTCGTCAACGGCCCGCAGACGTTTCCGAGCTTCGACGACATCATGAAGCGCACCGTCGAGCACAACCCGACGCGCTCGGAGGGGTCGCTGCGACGCGGCATCCTCCACAACGCCCACCAGCTCGACGACGGATCGTGGGCGTGGAACTACGACCGCCGGCACCGCGGCGGAGAAGGAGAGGGCGAGGGCGACGTCGTCGATCGGATCGACACGGGCCCGCTCTGGGACGACCTCTCCTCGCTGACGATGCCGATCATGTTGCTGCGCGGCTCGCTCAGCCCGGTCGTCGACGACACCGACGTCGCCGAGGTGAAGCGCCGCCAGCCGACGGCGGAGATCGTCGTCGTCGACGGCGCCGGGCACAGCATCCAGGGCGACAAGCCCCTCGAGCTCGCCGCGCTCATCGAGCGCTTCGCCTTCTGACCTCCGCCTGGGGTCAGGTCGCGCGCTGGAGGGGCAGGATCTCGGCGGCGACCTCTTCGAGGTGGGTCGACCAGTCGTCGGGCTCACCGACCGGCAGCACGACGAACTTCGAGAAGCCGACGTCGCAGAACGCGTTGATGCGGTCGCGCAGCTCGGCCATGCCGTTCGGCACGATCTCGGTCGGGTCGAGGTCGGGACGGCGGCGTGCGAGCAGCGCGAGCAACGTGTCGGGCACCTCGCCGACTGCGTAGGCGATCAGCGCGCCGAAGTGCTCGGGATCGATCTCGCGCTCGTGCTTGGTCGCGGTCTCCTCGACGACGGCTTTCGCGGCTGCGGCCTCCCCCGGCACGATGAACGACGGCAGCCAACCGTCGGACAGCCGCCCGATGCGCCGAAGCTCAGACGGCGCGATCCCGCCCATCCACACCTCGAGGGGCTTTTGGACGGGCTTCGGCAGCACGCCGATCCCTTCGAGATGGAACAGCGGCCCGTCGTGGTCGACCGCGTCCTCGGTCCAGAGGCGGCGCATGAGCGGCAGGGCCTCGTCGAACCACGCGGCTCGCCCGCCCCGCTCGATCCCGAACGCCTGCTGCTCGTGCGCGTCGGCGACGCCGAGGCCGAACGCAGGGAGCAGGCGGCCACCTGACATCCGGTCGAGGCTGGCCATCGACTTGGCGACGAGCACGGGGTTGCGCCCCGGCAACACCATCACGCTGGCGCCGAACTTGAGCTTCTTGGTGCGGCCGGCGGCGTAGGCCATGCCGACGACGGGGTCGGGCGACTCACCGCCGATCCGTTCCGAGAGCCAGAGGCTGTCGAAGCGCAACCGCTCGAGGTCGTCGACGAACGGACCGAAGCGGTCATCGTTCGTGAGCGACCGGGTGCCGAGGCCGAACCCGATCCGCACCTTCATGTCTTGATGCTACGCGGGTCCGCTCATGGCTCGGTCCGAGCCTGCTCGCCGCGGGTGCGGTGCTGGCGCTGATCAGCCGGAGACGTCTTCTCACCGCCTGACGGATCGTCGGTCTCCCGACGGTCGTTGAGTGACGTGGCTCTAGGGGTCAGGATGCCGGAGTGCTCCTCCGGCGGGTGGCCATCGCGCTCCTGGCTTCCGGCGTGGTGGTCACGACGATGGGGATCACGAGCGCCGCGACAGGAGATGTCGCGGAGCGCCCGCGTCAGCTGACTCCGGGCGGTGAGCTCCACGGCTCGGGCGCGTCGTTCCCCTGCGGCTACATCGAGCAGGCGATCGAGGATGCAGCGAACGACGATCTCGTCGTCACCTACGACTGCAAGGGCTCGGGAACCGGACGCGCAGAGTTCATCGAAGGCACTGTCGACTTCGCCGGCACCGATGTGCCCTTGAGCGACGCGGAAGAAGCGCAGCTCGCGGCGAAGGGAACGGGATACCTGCAGTTCGCCTACGTGGGCGGTGGCATCGTCATCGCCTACAACCCCGGATCGGGCCTGCCCTACAACCTCAGGCTGAGTGCCGACACCATCGGGAAGATCTTCAGCGGCCGAATCGTCAACTGGGATGCCCCAGAGATCGCCGACGAGAACCCCGGGGTCTCGTTGCCCGACCTGAGCCTCCGGGTGGCCGCTCGCTCGGACAGCTCGGGCACGACGAACGGCTTCACGTCTTTCCTGGCTCAGACCTCGACGTCGTGGACGGCAGGGGCGCGCGACGTCTTCGACTCGCCGCCGCTCCCGGCTTTCCCTGGATTGGTGACCGCGGAGGGCAGCGACGGTGTCGCGGACGCGGTGCGCGACAACCCGGGCATGATCGGCTACGTCGAGCTCAGCTTCGCTCGCGAGCGCCGGTTGAACGTCGCCGCGGTCGAGGGCGCGGACGGCTTCGTCCTTCCCGACACGAGCGCGGTGACCGAGGCCATCGCGTCCCTTCGGCTGAACGGCGATGGCACAGTGACGCCGAGCTTCGCCACGACGCCGGGATACCCGTTGTCGGTTGTCACCTACCTGCTCCTCCGTCAGGACTACGAGGACCGACAGACGGCGGTCAACGTGCGCGCGTTCGCGCAGCTGCTGCTGTCGAACAGCGGGAAGGCCGCATCGCTCGCCTACGCGCCGCTTTCCACGAGTCTCCTCACCCACGCCGGGGGTCAGATCGCGACCGTCGGCCCGGGAGGCACTGCGGTGGCCACGACGACCACGGTCGCGCCGGTCACCGTGGCGCCGGTCACCGTGCAGCCCGAGGTCGTGACCCAGGCGACGACGGCACCCACGACGCCTGTGACGGGTTCGCCGTCCGCCGCACTCATCTGGCTCGGTCTCGGGCTCATCGCCTTCGGTCTCGGCCTCATTCGGCTCAGCCGTGGGGCTGACGAGCCGATCCTCAGCGCCGAGCACTGATCTGGCCCCCTGGTGGGGCCAGATCTTGTGCCCAGTTCCCGCCGGACCTGTCAGGGCGACGGTGCCTGAGCACCGCCGCGGGCACTGACGTCGCTCAGCTACGGCCGCGCAGGGGGGAGGTGGCAGCCGATAGCGAGACCAGTCACGGCAGTGCCCGCGACGAGGAGCGTGGGCGAGACACCTGCGAAGCCGTAGAGGGCGCCGCCGAGCGCGCCCGCCAGTCCGCTCGCAGTGGCCGCGACACAGCGCAGAAAGCCCTTGTTGCTGACTCGGTTTGTGTCGAACTCGGCCGTGACTCGCATCGCCCAATCTTCGCCACCGACGCCCTCATAGATCAGTGATGTGCATCACCAATAGGTGCGGACACGCGTCGCTTCTCCCGACCTGATCGGACAACGCTCGTAGAGTGCCGCGCGTGACGGACACGATCGATCTTTCCGCTCTCTTCCGCCTCGACGGACGCGTTGCCGTGGTGACGGGGGCGTCATCTGGGCTCGGCGATCGATTCGCGCGCGTGCTCCATGCCGCCGGCGCGACGGTCGTGGTCGCGGCGCGGCGGAAGGAGCGGCTCGACGCGCTCGTCTCCGAGCTCCCCGGCGCGACGGCGATCGCGTGCGACGTGTCCGAGACGCTCGACCGCGAGCGGCTCATCCGCGAGGTCCTCGAGCAACACGGCACCATCGATGTCCTGGTCAACAACGCGGGGGTCGGCCACACCGTGAGCATCGAGGACGAGACGCTCGACGTCTTCCGGAACGCGATCGAGGTCAACCTCACGGCGATCTGGCACCTGTCGAAGCTCGCAGGGCGAGGTGATGGTCGCGCAGCGTCGCGGCAGCATCGTCAACATCGCCTCGATGCTCGGCGTCGTCGCGTCGACACCGGTGAAGCAGTCGCACTACAGCGCGAGCAAGGGCGCAGTCATCAACCTCTCCCGGGAGATGGCCTGTCAGTGGGCCCGCAAGGGAGTGCGGGTGAACGCGCTCGCACCGGGCTGGTTCCCGAGCGAGATGACCGCAGGGATGGAGAGCGACGAAGGCGCCATCCAGTTCGTGAAGACGCATTGTCCGATGGCGCGCATGGGCGAGGGCCACGAGCTCGACGGCGCGTTGCTCCTGCTCGCGAGCGATGCCGGCAGCTACATCACCGGCGAGACCCTGCTCGTCGACGGCGGCTGGACCGCCCGCTGAGGGCGGGCTGCTCGCCTCTTGGCCGCTAGGTGAGTGCGGCGACGAGGGCCCCGCGGGTGCGGGCGCGCTCGTCGTCATTGCCCGGCATCTCTGACGCCGCGAAGTCCGTCACGCCGACCTTCTGGAGTCGCTCGACGCCGGCGAGCACCTCGTCCTCGCTCCCGATCAGCCCGATGTCCGCCGGGTTGGCCACGCCTTCCTTGTCGAGCATGGCCTTGTACGACGGAAGCGTCGGGTAGATCGCGAGCGCCTTGGCGATCCGCTCGCGGGCTGCGTCCTTGTCGTCGGTGACGCACACCGGGAGCCCGGCGATGACGCGAGGCGTGTCGCGCCCGGCCTTGTCGGCGGCTGCGTTGATCGACGGGATGACATGGCTCTCGAGCGTGGCAGGACCGGTGCACCACGTGAGGGTTCCGTCGGCCACTGCGCCCGCGAGCTCCAGCATTCGCGGCGCGAGCGCAGCCAGCACGACCGGCATCGGCGAGGAGCCCGGCACCGTCACCTGGCCCCGGGCGGTGAGCGTCTCGCCTTCGACGGAGATCCCCTCACCGCGGATCAGGGGCATGAGCGCGCTCAGGTACTCGCGCATGTGGCGCGCCGGCTTGTCGAACGAGTAGCCCCACATGCCCTCGATGACGATCTGGTGCGACAGCCCGATCCCGAGCACGAGCCGTCCGCTGGCTGCGGCGTTCGTGGTCAGTGCCTGACCCGCGAGCACCATCGGGTGGCGCGGGTAGGTGGGCACCACCGCGGTGCCGAGCTCGATGTCCGGCACCTCGCGTCCGATGACGGCGAGGAGCGTCAGCGCGTCGTGGCTGAAGATCTGGGACACCCAGTAGCTGGAGAAACCCTCGTCCCGCGCGGTCCCCGCGGCGTCGACGTACCCATCGACGTCGCCTGTACCGACGTCACCCGTGAAGATCCCGATGCGCATGTGCGCACCCTACGACAGCGTCACCAAACTGGGGTCAGCTCGCGAGCACCCTCGCGCTGGAGAGCATGTCGCGAGCGAACGTCTCGTCGCCCTCGATGTCGAGATCGAGGTCGTCCACGTCGAGGTGACGACCCGCGATCCGGCAGAAGCTGAGTGCGTCGACCACGACGAGGGCGTCTTCCTCCCCGGGCGGCGGCGTGTCGGCGCCGGTCGAGACGACATAGGTGCCGCCGCCAGCGCCGGTCAGGACCAGCCGAGCGGTGCGGCCGGGATGCGGGGTGCCGACGTAGCCCATCGTGAACGGGAGGATGCCGCCGGCCAACCGGCACATGAGCGACAGCTCGTCGCCTGACAGCTCGAGCGGCTCGTGCCCGACGGCCCGCCGGATGTCGTCGACGTGGGCCCAGAGCTCGAAGCTCGCGGCGACGAGCGCGGTCGATCGCTGCACGTCGAAGCCGTAGTACTGCGTCGTCGTCGCGAGCGCTTCGGCATCGAGCGCCTGGGCGTGCTCGGCCAGCGCCGTGAAGGCCTCGGCGAAGGCCCGCGTCGAATCACTCGGGCTCGACGTGCGCTCGGCATCGATCCACGGCTGCGTGAAGGCGACGTGCTCGGCGAGCGGCAGGTCGCGGATCGCCTCGTCACGTCCGAGAGCGCCGTCGAGGTAGCGCGCGGCGCCGAGCAGGTGCCCGACCATCTCGCGAACGTTCCATTCGCGCTTCAAGAGGGGAGCGGACCAGTCCGAGGGCGAGAGCGCCTCGATCTCGGCGATGCTCGCGGTGATCCCCCGGCGGAAGATGTCGACCGGGTCGATCGCCGCGGTCGGATCAGGATCGACACCGACGCCGGCAGCTCGCCGCTCCTGCGCAGCGTCGAGCACTCGGTGACGCAGGTCGACTGCGGGCGTCGCGGCAGCGAGCGACCCGAGCCATGACGCCGCTTCCTGCAGCCGCGCCGCTTCCGCTGCCGCCGCAGGATCGGAGCCGAGCCGCGACTCGACGTCGTCCCGCTCGTCGGCTTCGAGTGCGTCGAGCGCGAGGGCCGCCAGCTTCTGCTCGAGCTCTTCGTTCACTGCCATGACGAGATGCCTTCCGCGTTCAGGGTGTCCGCCAGCTTGCGGAGTGCGAGGCGCATCCGAGACTTTGCCGTGCCCTCGGGGATGCCCAGGATCTCCGCGACCTCGATGTACGTCTTCCCCTCGAAGTAGGCGAGGTTGACGCACACCCGCTGCTCCTCGGGGAGCTCGTGCACCGCAGACCGCACTCGCTCGCCGATCCAGAGCGTGCTCACCGCTTCGTCCAGATCGGGGGGCGCCACCGGGCGCTGCGACGCCATGGCATCGGCTCGCCGCCGCGACGCCTCCTCCCGACGGACGCGATCGACAGCCCGGCGGTGCGCCAGCATCCCGAGCCAAGCCGCGAGCGTGCCTCGCGCCGAGTCGAACGCACTGGGACGCTCCCAGAGCGACACGAAGACCTCTTGCACGACGTCCTCAGCGGCGGCCGGGTCTCCCAGGACCCGCCGGGCCACGCCGAACACCGTGGGTGCGAACTGGTCGTAGATCCGCGTGAGGGCGGTCTCATCACCGGCGGCGATCCGTTGGACCAGCCGGACATCCCCGGTCACCGGCCTCGGGATGACCTCTGCCACGAGCGCGAGGCTACTCACGAGGTCAGTTCGCAACTGGGTGCCGGTCCGGATCACTCCCTGCGAGGATGAACCCGCATGGATGCCACCGCGCGGCTGCTGACTGCGTGTCCGCTCGATTGCCCCGACACCTGCTCGCTCGAGGTGACGGTGGAGGACGGCCGCCTCGTCTCGATCGACGCCGGCCCCGCCAACCCCCTCACGCAGGGCTTCATCTGCGCCAAGGTGAAGCAGCACGCGCGGCGGGTCTACGCGCCCGAGCGAGTGATGACGCCGTTGGTGCGGGTGGGGCCGAAGGGTTCGGGTGAGTTCCGGGCTGCCTCGTGGGATGAAGCGCTCGACCTCGTGGCGTCTCGCATCTCGGCCGCGATCGCCGAGGACGGCCCATCGTCGGTCGTTCCCTACCTCTACAACTCGTCCGCGGGTCTGTTGGCCGCCGAGGGCCTCACGTGGCGTCTGTTCGACGAGCTCGGCGCGGCGCGAGTCCTCCACACGATCTGCGCGGCGACCGCCGGCGCGGCGTGGCAGTCGACGTTCGGGTCGATGCTCTCGGCCGACCCGCACGACGTCGTGCACAGCCGGCTCGTCATCGTCTGGGGCGCGAACCCCGCGATCTCGAACATCCACTTCCCGCCGCTCGTGCAGCGGGCTCGGGCAGCGGGCGCGCGGCTCGTGGTCGTCGATCCGAGGCGCACGGCGATGGCTCGGCGCGCCGATCGGCATCTGGCGCTGCGGCCCGGCACCGATGTGGCGCTCGTGCTCGGGATCGTGCGGCACCTCGCGGAGAACGATCTCATCGACCGGGCGTTCGTCGAGGCGCACGCGACTGGCGCGGATCAGGTGATCGCGGCGGCCTCCTCGTGGGGGCTGGGGCGCACCGCCGATGTCACCGGCGTGCCGGCCGACGACATCGCCGCGTTCGCCGAGGAGCTCGCGTCGATCCGCCCCGCGTTCATCCGCATCGGATGGGGACTCGAGCGGAACCGCAACGGTGGCTCCTCGTTCCGGTCGGTGCTCGCCTTGCCCGTGCTCACCGGGCAGCTCGGCGTGCTCGGCGCGGGGATCATGTCGAGCCTCAGCGGAGTCGGCGACTTCTCGCTGGGGAACCCGTCGCAAGGGCGCCGCAAGGTCAACATGAACCAGCTCGGCACCGAGCTGCCCGCGATGCGGGTGCTGTTCGTCCAAGGGTCGAACCCGGCCGTGACCGCGCCCCGACAGCAGCTGGTGCTCGAGGGCTTGGCCCGCGACGACCTGTTCACTGTTGTCCACGACCAGGTGCTCACCGACACCGCGCTCTACGCGGACGTCGTGCTTCCCGCCACGACTCATTTCGAGGCTGACGACCTCGCCGGGTCATACGGGTCGTTCACCCGCCAGCGGGTCGCCGCGGTGATCGATCGGGTCGGCGAGAGCCGCACGAACGACGAGGTCGGTGCCGGGCTCGCGGCGCGTCTCGGTCTCGACATGCAGAGGTTCGACAGCGATCCCGATGCGCTGATGACCGAGGGTCTGGCGGGCGCGGCGGCTCCGCGGGCGGGCGAGGTCGAAGTCCTCCACCAGCCCGGCGGCGCCGTGCAGTTCCGTGACACGTTTCCTGGATTCGAAGACGGAAAGGCGAGGCTCGCGCCGCCGATTCTCCGCGAGGGAGCGGTGCCGTCCTACCGCGAGCTCGAGTCGAGCTACCCGCTCGCGCTCATCACCCCGGCGACGCACCGCACCATCAACTCGATGTTCGGCGAGTTCAACGCGGCGGAGGCATGCGTGCGCATGCACCCTCTCGATGCGGCGGCGCGCTCAGTCGACGACGGCGAGACCGTGCGGATGTGGAACGACCTGGGCTCGATCGAGGTCATCGCCCGGCTCGACGACGACCTTCGGCCCGGTGTCGTGTCGATGCCGAAGGGCCTCTGGCGGCGTGACGTGCCGGGAGGGCTCACCGCCAACGCACTCGTGCCCGACACCCTCAACGACCTCGCCGGCGGGGCGTGCTTCAACGACGCCCGGGTCGAGATCGCGCCGGTCAGGCCTCGCTGAGGAACTCGACCCAGTTGCCGTCCGGGTCTTCGACGATCGCGATCGTGATGCCGGGCCGGAACTCGACGACCGGCACGGTGATCTTGTGTCCCGCCGCCTCGCAGGCGTCGACGACCTCTTGGATGTTGTCGACGCTGATCGTCCAGTAGCGGTAGCCGAGCGCGGTGTTCATCCCGCCGGGCGCTGCTCGCGGCAGCTCCTTCGGATGATGGATGAGCTTGATCAGGCTCGTGCCGCAGTGCAGGCGGTGCATCGTTCCGCCGCCCGGCACCTTCATCGTGCCGTCGTCCTTGAAACCGAGCACGTCACGGTAGAACGCGAGCGATCGCTCCGGATCACTCACGACGATGCCGAGGTCGATCGAGTCCTTCGTCAGATGCACACCCATGCCCGCATGTCTAGACCGTTTGCTCACGCGACCACGTGAGGCGTGGTTCCGTGAGCAAACGGTGAATGTCACACCCTGTTGCAAGGATCCAGGAGTGGCGGACATGGAGCGGGTTCACTCATTGACGCGGAGGCAGCACAGCTTGATCACGCGCCCTCAAGCGCGCGGCTGCGGGATGACGGCACGGCAGATCGATGGTCTTCTTGCGGTCGGCGCCTGGTTGCTGAAGCACCGCAACGTCTATGCCCTGGCCGGAGCGCCACCGACGTGGGAGCAGGCGGTGCTGGCCGCGGTGCTTGCCGGCGGCGACCGCGTCGCGGCGTCGCATGGGACGGCTGGCCAGCTTCGGGCGCTCAGGCATGTGGTCGAGGACGGCATCGAGGTGGTCTCTCCCCTCGGTCGGCACAAGCGGCTTGATGGAGTACTCGGGCACAGGTCGGGCGCCCTGTTCGACTCCGATCTGACCGTTTATCGAGCCATCCCGACCACGACGGTCGCTCGGACGTTGATCGACGTGTCAGGCCGCCTCACCGAGCGGAAGCTGGGACAGGCCATCGACGATGCGCTGCGGCGACGGATCCTCGATCTCGAAGACCTGCGACGCACGGCGGGTCGGTTGGGGAGCGCGCCTGGCCGGTCCATGCGCAGGGTGAACAGCGCGCTCGGGCTTCGCATCCCTGGCTTTGACCCGCTCGACAGCGACCTCGAGACCCGGGTCTTGCGGGTCATCGCCGCCTCTGGCCTCCCGGTCCCTCGGCAGCAGTATCCGATCGTGCTCGGGGGCACCGAGGTCCACCTCGATCTCGCTTATCCGGAGGCACGGCTCGCCATCGAGCTCGATGGGTGGGAATGGCACCGCAACCGATCGACCTTCGACGACGACCGCTGGCGTGACGTCGAGCTCGTGAAGCTGCGCTGGACGAACCTCCGCCTGACCGCGACCATGAGCGACCAGACCATCGTTGAGGTCATCGGCGGCGTCCTCGCGGACCGTTTGCTCACGCAACCACGTGAGGCGTGGTCCCGTGAGCAAACGGTGCGGGGTTAGGCGGGGGCGAGCGCGGCGAGCTGGCGGGAGTGAGCGAGGAGGATGCCGTCGGGACTCCACACTTCGCCGTCCTCTTCGACGAAGCCTTCCGCCGCGACTTGGCTGCGGAACGCGACCAGGCAGAAGTCGTGGTCGGCCATGGTCGGGTGGGGGAGCGGTGCGCGGAAGTGGACCGTGAGGTCGACCGTCGGGATCCCCATCGGCTGCGGGAAGCGGGCGAAGACCGACGGGATCCACGCGTCGGCGAACGCCGTGACGGCGAGATGATCGATCGGTCGCCGCACCTCGTCGGCGAAACGGATGTAGCCGCCCACGACCGCGACCGGTGAGCTCGTGAACGGCTGCCCGCCGAGCGCCCACCGTTGCTCGTAGCGCTCGCGCATCGGCGAGACGTTCCCCGACGGCGTCTGTGAGGGCGGGAGCAGCTCGGCGCGGTCGAGCGGCAGCGCGTCGGGCATTGCGATGTCGGCGAAGACCGGACCCTCCATGCTCACCGCGAACGCCGCCATCGAGAGCGCGAGCAGCCGTTCGCCCTGCACCAGCCGCCCGGTGACGAACGTGACCCGGCGACCGGTGCGCTCGACCCTGGTCTGCATCTCGCACGGCCCCTCGCCCGGCGGCGCGAGGTAGTGGACCGTGAGCGAGCGCGGGGTACGCGACGGATCGTCCACCGCGAGGGCGAGGCTCCGCAGCACGATCGCCGCGATGTAGCCGCCGTTCGGTCCGCGCTCGATCCACCAGCCGGGGTCGATGCGCCCCGCGTATCGACCGTCGCCGAGCGAGGTGAGCGCGGTGTCGCGGTCGAAGCGGGACTCGGGCCGGCTCTCAGTCATCGGGGCCCGAGGCTACGGCGCGTGGGTACTGTTGCCGGCATGAAGGTTGCGCTGACTGCTGTCGACTTCATCCGGCGCGCCGAGCTCGTTTACGGCGACCGCATCGGTCTGATCGACGAGCCCGACCAACCCGCCGAGTCATGGGGCGAGTTGACCTACAAGAGGATGGCCGAGCTCGCTCGCGCCCAGGCCGCCGGTCTCGATCGGCTCGGCATCGGCCAGGGCGAGCGAGTCGCCATCGTGAGCCAGAACAGCGCCCGCCTCATGACGTCGTTCTTCGGCATCAGCGGATCGGGACGCATCCTCGTGCCGATCAACTTCCGACTGAACGTCGACGAGGTGTCGTACATCGTCGAGCACTCCGGCGCGTCGGTCCTGCTCGTCGATCCCGAGCTCGACGAGTCGCTCTCGGCCGTCAGCGCGAAGTATCGGTATGTCATCGGTGCCGAGGCCGACGACGCGCTGCTCGCGTTCGATCAGGAGCCCGAGCCCTGGACTCCCGACGAAGACGCGACCGCGACCATCAACTACACGAGCGGCACGACGGCGCGGCCGAAGGGCGTGCAGCTCACGCACCGCAACATCTGGGTCAACGCGACGACGTTCGGCTGGCACACGGGCGTGACCGATCGCGACGTCTACCTGCACACGCTGCCGATGTTCCACTGCAACGGCTGGGGGATGCCCTACGCGGTCACGGGCATGGGCGGCCAGAACATCGTGCTGCGCAAGGTCGATGGCGGCGAGATCCTGCGTCGTGTCGACAAGTACGGAGTGACGTTGCTGTGCGGAGCGCCTGCCGTCGTTGCGATGACCCTCGACGCGGCAGCGAGCTGGGACGGCCCGATCCCGGGCGCCGGGCGCACGCGCATGGTGGTTGCTGGCGCGCCGCCTCCCACTCGCACGATCGAGCGCATCGAGACCGAGCTCGGGTGGGAGTTCATCCAGATCTACGGGCTCACCGAGACGTCCCCGTTCCTCGTGATGAACCGCGCACGCGCCGAGTTCGACGACCTGACGCCGAGCGAGCGCGCCGCTCGCCTCAGCCGCGCGGGTGCGCCCGCGATCGGCATCGAGATGGACGTCGACGCCGAAGGCGAAGTGCTCGCGCGCGGCAACGTGGTGCTCGAGGGGTACTGGGATCAGCCCGAGGCCACCGCGGCGGCGATCGTCGACGGCTGGTTCCACACCGGCGATGGCGGCAGCATCGACGACGAGGGCTACGTGACGATCTCGGACCGCAAGAAGGACGTGATCATCAGCGGCGGCGAGAACGTGTCGTCGATCGAGGTCGAGGACGCGCTGTTCTCCCATCCCGCCGTTGCCGAGGTCGCCGTCATCGGCGCGCCTGACGAGAAGTGGGGCGAGACGGTCGTCGCTCTCGTGGTGCTCGCGCCCGGAGCATCGGCGACTGAGCAGGAGCTCATCGACCACTGTCGATCGAAGCTTGCCCACTTCAAGTGTCCGAGGAAGATCGACTTCCGGGACGAGCTCGCCCGCACGGCGACGGG
Organism: uncultured Acidimicrobiales bacterium; assembly: GCA_963802505.1. GTDB lineage: Bacteria > Actinomycetota > Acidimicrobiia > Acidimicrobiales > DATKAS01 > DATKAS01. Next base: position 162,446 of record CAWDJB010000003.1, read on the forward strand.
CAAGCTGCAGAAGTTCAAGCTGCGTGCCCCTTACTGGGAGGGTCGCGACCGCCAGGTCAACTGATCCGTCAACTGATCCGTCAACTGATCCGTCAACTGATCCCTATGACCCCGGTCGCGGGGTGAGCGTCGGTAGCATCGCCGCTCGTGCCTGCGGCCCGTCGCGCTGTGAATCCGCGCCTCCTCGGCCTGGCATTGGCGGTCGTCGTCGGCATCGCCGTCGTCGCCCTCTTCACGACGATCTTCGGAAGCGACGACTCCACCAAGGCAGCGAGCGCCGCGCCGGTGTCCGCGATCGTGACGACCGCGCAGGGGGCCGCTGAGACCTCCGACGTGGAGCCGACGACCACGACCCTGCCGGCCTCCACTCTCCCGACCACGACGGTTCCACCCACGACCACGACGTTGCCGCCGGTCTCGCAGAACCACGTGTTCGTCATGGGCGACTCGGTCCTCCTCGGGGCCGCTGAGGAGATCCCTGCCGCCCTGCCCGGCTGGAACGTGATCGTCGACGCGAAGGTCAGCCGCTTCCTCAACCAGGGCATCGGCGTGCTGCAGGCGCGGCGTGCCGAGATCGGTGCGGGCGGCGTCGTGGTGATCCACCAGGGCAACAACTACCTCGGCAGCGAGCAGCAGTTCCGCGAGGAGATCGATCAGACGATGGCCGTCCTCGCGGGCGTGCCGAAGGTCGTGTGGATCACGGTCTCGGAGTTCACCCAGTCACGAGTCGACGTGAACCGCGAGATCCTGGCCGCCGCCGAGCGGTACCCGAACATCGTGCTCGCCGACTGGAACGGCATCTGGCTCGCCAACCGCGCGTTCACGAGTCACGACGGGCTCCACCTCAAGCCTGCAGGACAAGCCGCGTTCGCGCAGATGGTCGCCCAAGTCGTCGGCGCGCCCCCGCCCGCTGTCGCGGCGGCGAGCTGACTAACTGTGGCGTGTGAGCGCGTAAGGGCGCGTCGAAACGCCACAGTCGGGAATGACGGCGCGACCCGAGGAGCAACTGTGGCGTCTGAGCGCGCAAATGCGCGCCGTGGCACCCGAGTTGACGCCAACCGCCGACCAGCTACGGAGCGAGGGCGGCGCCGACGGGCAGGTTGCGCAGCACGGTGTAGGCGAGCGCGAACACACCCAGGCTGACCCACACTCGCGTGGGCACGGTCCACGGCCCGCGCAGCTCGCCGCCGCCGGCCAACGCGACCGTCCCCCAAGCCAGCACCGGCAGCGTGACGAGCAACAACAGGTTGCTGCTGAGCGCCGCGACCACGTGACCGTGTGAGAGCAGCGCGACGCCCCGCATGCTCCCGCACAGCGGACACCACAACCCCGTCGTCGCGTGCAGCGGGCACACCCCGACGTTCACCAGTCCACCTGGTCGCAGCCCTTGTGGTCGTCGGGCTCGATCTGCAACGTCGCATGGGCGACGCCGTGTTTCGTGCTCACCACCTCACGCGCCTCGTCGAGCACGGCGTGGTGGTCGGTGCCCGCGCTCACCATGATGTGCGCGGACGCGACCTCCATCTCCGAGGTGAGCGTCCACACGTGCAAGTCGTGCACGTCGACGACACCGGGGATCGCGGCGAGGTCGGCGTGCAGCATCGAGATGTCGATGCGGGCGGGCGCCTCCTGCACGAGGATGCGGATCGCCTCGCGACCGAGCCTGTAGGCCCGGGGGAGGATGAACACCCCGATCGCGGCACCGACGATCGGATCGACCCACGTCCACCCGGTGATCCCCCACGCGATCGCGGCGACGATGACGCCGATCGACCCGAGGGTGTCGGAGAGCACCTCGAGCGACGCGCCCTTCACGTTCAAGCTCTCGCCCGCGCCCGGGCGCAGCAGCATCAGCGCGACGAGGTTCACGACGAGCCCGATCACGCCGACGACCAGGACGGGCACCGACGAGATCTCACGGTCCTCGCCAAGCCGCACGATCGCCTCGTACAGCACCCATGCCGCGACGCCGAAGAGCAACACGGCGTTGGCGAGCGCGGCAAGGATCTCCAACCGGTAGAGGCCGAACGTCCGCTGCCCGTCGGTGCGGGCCCTCGATGCCGCGTGGATCGCCGCGAGCGCCATGCCGAGGCCAAGCGCGTCGGTGGCCATGTGCCCCGAGTCGGACAGCAGCGCCAACGAGCCGGTGACCACTCCGGTCACGACCTGCACCACGAGGAACGCGAGGATCAGGAAGAACGCGGTTCGCAGCGCTCCCTCGTGGCGGGCGCCGGCTCGCGCCTGGCTTTGCCCGTCATCGTGGCCGTGACCCGTCACTTCGCAAACGGTACCGAGAAACCGGCGGTTGGCTCGTACCCTGGCTCTTCTTGCTACAAGCCCGTGAGATCTCGGTGGAGGTTGGTGGACGCCTCGTCGTCGAAGGCGCTTCGCTCACGGTCCGCGCCCGCGACAAGGTCGGCCTCGTCGGCCGCAACGGTGCCGGCAAGACGAGCCTGCTCCGCGTGCTGGGTGGCGCCGCTCCCGCCGCGGCCGGTGTCGTCCACCGCCAAGGCGCGCTCGGCTACCTCCCTCAGGATCCGCGGATCGCCGGTCTGCTCGACGGCGTGACCGCGTTGACCCACGTGCTGTCCGGTCGTGGGCTCGATCAGGCGACGGTGCGCATCGAGAAGCTTCGCCTCGCGATGGAGGAGGACCACAGCGACGCGAACGTCGCCCGCTTCGCCCGCGCCGAGGAGGCGTTCCGAGCCGAAGGTGGATACGCGTCAGAGTCGGAGGTGCGTTCGCTCGTCGCGGGCCTGGGGATCGATGGAGATCGCGTCGACCTCCCGCTTTCCGTGCTCTCGGGCGGCGAGCGGCGGCGCGTCGAGCTCGCCCGCATCCTGTTCGCCGGCAGCGACGTGCTGCTCCTCGACGAGCCCACCAACCACCTCGACGTCGATGCCCGCGCGTGGCTCATGAAGTTCCTCCGGAACTACCGCGGTGCGCTCCTCGTCATCAGCCACGACCTCGACCTGCTGGACGAGGCGATCACTCGTGTGCTCCACCTCGACCGCCCGAACGAGGAGCTGCCCGGGCACATGGTCGAGTACAAGGGCACCTACAGCCAGTACCTCGCGGCCCGCGCCAAAGACGAGGTACGGCTGACGAAGATCGCCGCGCAGCAGGACGCCGAGATCAAGCGGCTCTCGACGCTCGCCGACAAGATCCGAGCGAAGGCGACGCTGGCGAGCAAGGCGCACAACCTCGACAAGCGCGCCGATCGCATCCGTGCCGCCCACGTCGAAGCGCCGACCCACGATCGCACGTTGAAGGTGAAGCTCCCTCCGCCGCCTCACACCGGGCGGGTGCTGCTCGAGGTCGACGGCGTCACCAAGTCCTATGACGGACCGCCCGTGTTCAGCGATGTGTCGTTCGCGCTCGAGCGTGGCGAGCGGCTGCTCGTGCTCGGCCTGAACGGCGCGGGCAAGACGAGCCTGCTGCGGATCCTCGCGGGCGAGGCGGTCGCCGATCGCGGCACCGTTGAGTTCGGCCTCGGCGTCTCACTCGGCTACTACGCGCAGGAGCACGAGGGGATCCACGCCGGCCGCACGCTGCTCGATCACATGCGCGACCACGCCCTCACCACCGACGTCGAGCTGCGCAGCCTGCTCGGGATGTTCGGTCTCAGCGGCGAAAAGGCATTCCAGGACGCGGGCACGTTGTCGGGCGGCGAGAAGACGAAGCTCGCCCTCGCACAGCTCGTCGCCGGCCGCCACAACTTGTTGCTGCTCGACGAGCCCACGAACAACCTCGACCCGGGATCGCGCACTGCGGTCGCGGCCGCGCTGGCGTCGTGGCCGGGTGGCATGCTCATCGTCAGCCACGATCGCGAGTTCGTCGCGGAGCTCGAGCCGAGTCGAGTGCTGCTGATGCCCGACGGCGACCTCGACTACTGGAGCGAGGACCTCATCGAGCTCGTCGCCCTGGCCTGATCAGCTCGATGACACCCTCATCGGAAGCGTGATCGGGCCGCTGATGCCGATCACCGGCTTCCAGGGCGCCGGGCCTGCCAGCTCGATCGTCGGCCACTTGGCCCGCATCTGCACGAGCGCCTCCGCGAGCTCGGCTTTCGCGAGGTGGACGCCGAGGCAGTAGTGGATGCCGCCGCCGAACGTGAGGTGCGGCGGTGCGCCCGTGCGCTTGATGTCGAACCGATCGGGGTCGTCGTACATCGCGGGATCGCGGTTCGCGGCCGCCGTGTTCACGCTGACAAGCGTGCCGGCGGGGAGCTCGACACCGAGCAGCTCGAGGTCTTCCCCGGTGGTTCGGGCAGTCCCGAAGATCGCGGGCGAGTAGCGCATCGCTTCGTCGACCACGCCTTGCGCCTCGGCTGCCGAGACGGGCACTACGGCCCATTGATCGGGATGCTCCGCGAAGAGCTGCAGGGCCGCGGCGAGCTGGTTGCGGGTCGTGTCGGTGCCTGCGCTCAGGACCGCGCCCGCGAGCATTCGAAGTTCGGGCCGCGTGAGCCGGTCGCCTTCGTCTTCGGCCTGCACGAGCTCGGTCATGAGGTCGTCGCGGGGCTCGGCCCGCCGCGCCTCGACCATGGCATCGAGGTACGCGTCGAGCTCGTCGAACGCGCGGAGGATGTCGGGCTCGTCGTTGACCGCGTTGAACTGGAAGATCTTGAAGATCTCGTCGGTCCAGTCGCTGAAGAGCGCCCAATCGCTCCGCGGCGTTCCCAACAGCTCGCAGATGACCGCGATCGGGTACCACTTCACGAGCTCCACGACGTCGAGCTCGCCGTCGTCGGGAGCCCCGGCGAGCAGCTCGGTCATCACGGACCGCATCGACTCGCGCAGCCGCTCGGTCGTTCGCGGCGTGAACGACTGAGCGACGAAGCGCCGGAGTCGAGCGTGCTCGTCGCCATCGATGCTCAGGATGCCCTTGCTGACCCGGTCCCACAGCTCGCCTTCGGTGATGCCCTGCGCGGCGAGGGTGAGACCCGCGGGAGCGAGGTAGCGACGATCGCGAATCACCGTCTGGGCGGCCTCATAGCTCAGCGTCTCGATGCCGAACGAGCCCTCGCGCAAGCGGACCTCGCGCGAGCGCGTCACGCAACAGTCCGTGCGGATCGGCTTGGAACTCCGCGCTGAACGTGTCGAGCTCGGGCAGATCCTGGATGAGGGTCACGTCGCGACGGTAGACGTTGTGCTGCCCGACGCCGCGGTGCCTGACCCGCACGCCGTGAGCCCGTACTCATCGAGGCGGCGGTTGATGTCGTCGAACGGCGTTGTGCCGGCGGCGAGCACCTCGTCGGGATTCGTCGTCAAATCGTCGAGCACCGCCTCCATGTCGAACAGGACGCCCTGGAGCCTGTTGGTGTCCGCGGACGGCAAGCCGAGCGAGCGAATGCGTGCGACCTCGTCACGCACGGCGGGAACGAACGTGTCCTTCACGAAGGCATCGACCTCGTCGGATGTCGGCGACTCCCCGAGCTCGACACCCACCGCCGCGATCAGCTTGGACTGCTCGTCGCAGATCGCGTTCGCCTCGGCGACGAAGTCGCTCTTGGACGGCGCGGCCGGTTGGACGTCGTCGCCGCACCCCGCCAGAAGTGGGGCGAGGAACGCAACGGCGATCAGCGCTATCCCTTGACCGACAGCGTCACCGGCCGAGACACGTCCTCGAAGAAGTCGTGACCCTTGTCGTCCACCACGATGAATGCCGGGAAGTCGACCACTTCGATCTTCCAAACCGCCTCCATCCCCAGCTCGGGGTACTCGAGCACCTCGACCTTCGTGATGCAGTCCTTCGCGAGCCGCGCCGCCGGTCCGCCGATCGACCCCAGGTAGAACCCGCCGTTCCGCTTGCATGCATCGGTGACCGCCTTCGACCGGTTGCCCTTCGCCAGCATCACGTGGCTGCCGCCCTTCGACTGGAAGAAGTCGACGTAAGCGTCCATGCGTCCGGCAGTGGTCGGCCCGAACGACCCTGACGCGTAGCCCTCGGGCGTCTTCGCGGGGCCCGCGTAATACACCATGTAGTCGCGCAGGTACTCCGGCATCTCCTCGCCGCTGTCGAGGCGCTCCTTCAGCTTCGCGTGGGCGATGTCACGGGCGACCACCATCGGGCCGGTCAGCGCGAGCCGCGTCTTCACCGGGTACTTCGAGAGCGTCGCCCGGATCTCGCTCATCGGACGCGAGAGATCGATGTGCACGACGTCGCCGCCGTCGAGATCGTCCTCTGTTACTTCGGGGAGGAACCGCGCGGGATCGCGCTCGAGCTCCTCGAGGAAGACGCCCTCGCGCGTGATCTTGCCGAGCGCCTGACGATCGGCGGAGCAAGAGACGGCGATCGCGACCGGACACGACGCGCCGTGCCGGGGAAGGCGCACCACCCGGACGTCGTGGCAGAAGTACTTGCCGCCGAACTGCGCGCCGATGCCGAACTGCTGCGTGAGCTCGAGCACCTTCTGCTCGGTCTCGAGGTCGCGGAAGCCGACACCGAGCGCGTTGCCCTCGGTCGGGAGGTCGTCGAGGTACCGCGCCGACGCGTACTTCGCGACCTTGAGCGCGTACTCAGCCGATGTGCCGCCGATCGCGATCGCGAGGTGATAGGGCGGGCACGCCGAGGTGCCGAGCGTGCGCAGCTTCTCGTCGAAGAACCGCATGAGGCTGTCCGGGTTGAGCAGGGCCTTGGTCTCTTGGAAGAGGTAGCTCTTGTTCGCCGAGCCGCCGCCCTTGGCCATGAACAGGAAGTGGTACTCGTCGCCCGGAGTTGCGTAGATCTCGATCTGCGCAGGGAGGTTGTTGCCGGTGTTGACCTCTCGGTACATGTCGAGCGCAGCCATCTGCGAGTAGCGCAGGTTCGACGTCTGATAGGTGTCGAACACGCCGCGGGCGATCGCCGCTTCGTCATCGCCGCCGGTGAGCACGAGCTCGCCCCGCTTGCCGACGACGATCGCGGTGCCGGTGTCCTGGCAGGACGGCAGCACTCCGCCCGCTGCGATCGACGCGTTGCGCAGGAGCTCGAGGGCGACGAACCGGTCGTTGTGCGACGCCTCGGGATCGTCGAGGATCGCCCGCAGCTGCGTGAGGTGGCCGGGCCGGAGGAAGTGCGCGATGTCGCGCATCGCCTCGGCCGTGAGGAGGGTCAACAGCGCAGGGTCGACCTCGAGGAACCGGCGACCGGCGGCCTCGACGGAGCGCACCCCGTCGGTCGTCACGAGCCGATACGGGGTGTCGTCGTGCCCGCCCGCCGGGAGCATGTCTTGGTACTGAAAGTCGCTGGCCACCAGGTTGAAAGGTACAGGCGTAGGGTCCCGCGCATGACCACGACCTATCGCACCGAACACGACTCGATGGGCGAAGTTCAGGTTCCGACCGATGCCCTTTGGGGCGCGCAGACCCAACGCGCGGTCGAGAACTTCCCGATCTCCGGCCGGCCGATCGAGCGGGCGCTCATCGGAGCGCTGGCCACGATCAAGGGAGTCGCCGCGACCGTGAACGGAGAGCTTCGTGTCATCCCGAAGGACATGGCGAGCGCGATCCACGACGCCGCCGCCGACGTCGCGAAGGGTGCACACGACCACCACTTCCCGATCGACGTGTTCCAGACGGGGTCGGGCACGTCGTCGAACATGAACATGAACGAGGTGATCGCACGCTTGGCGTCCGAGTCACTCGGGCGGCCGGTGCATCCGAACGATCACGTCAACGCGTCGCAGTCGTCGAACGACGTGTTCCCGTCGGCGATCCACCTCGCGACGACGCGTGAGCTCTCACGCGACCTGATCCCCGCGCTCGAGCATCTCGCGAAGGAGCTGCGGCGCCAGCAGCGCCGCTTCAAGACAGTGGTCAAGGCCGGCCGCACGCATCTGATGGACGCCACTCCGGTCACGCTGGGCCAGGAGTTCGGCGGCTACGCACAGGCCATCGAGAACGGCATCGAGCGGGTCGTCTCGGTGTTGCCCCGCGTCGGCGAGCTGCCCCTCGGCGGCACCGCGGTCGGCACGGGCATCAACTGCCCTCGTGGGTTCGCGAAGCGCGCCATCGCAAAGATCGCCACCGACATGCAGCTTCCACTCACTGAGGCCCGCGATCACTTCGAGGCCCAGGGCGCGCGCGACGCGCTCATCGAGGCCTCGGGTGTCTGTCGCGTGATCGCGGTCTCGCTCAACAAGATCGCCGCTGACATCAGGTGGATGGGGAGCGGACCGAACGCAGGGCTCGCGGAGATCCACATCCCCGATCTCCAGCCGGGATCGTCGATCATGCCCGGGAAGGTGAACCCGGTCGTGGCCGAGGCCGTGCAACAGGTCGTCGCGCAGGTCATCGGCAACGACGCCGCGGTCGCCTGGTCGGGAGCGCTCGGCAACTTCGAGCTCAACGTGATGCTGCCGGTCATCGCGCGCAACCTGTTGGAGTCGATCCGCTTGTTGGCGGCCGTGTCGCGGGTGTTCGCGGACCGTTGCATCCACGGCATCGAGGCCGATGTCGAGCGCTGTTATCGCTACGCCGCTTCGTCTCCCGCGATCGCGACCGCGCTCAACCCGTTGATCGGCTACGAAGCCGCGGCGCGGGTCGTGAAGCAGGCGCAGAAGGAGGGGCGCACGATCCGTGACGTCGTCGTGGACGAGAAGCTGCTCACCGCGGCCGAGGCGGATGCGGCGCTCGACGTCATGGCGATGACGAAGGGTGGCGTCGCGAAGTGACTCCGTCCGCCTGACTCAGCCGGCGGCGGGCGTGCCTGCGAACGCAGCCGGATCGTCGCGCTCGGGGATGAGCGGGCCCTTCCAGCTCATGACCTCGGCGAGCTTGTCGCACAGGGCCTTCCACTCGTGGGGGTCCCAGCCCTCGGCAGCGCCGCCGATCGTGAGATCGGTCTTCAGCCACACGAGCGCGGGGAGCCGCTCGAGGCCCATCCCCTTCACCGCGACGCGGTCGGGGTCGGCGAACGTGAGGAACCGGCGGCTGAGCGGCCCGAGAAACGTGCGGGCGCCCTGCGCATCCGATGTCGCGAGCCACGACACGCGGACGTCGGCCTCCTGGAAGACCGTCAGGATGCGTTCGCCCGTGTCGAGCACCCACGCGCTCTCGCTCGTGTACGGATCGAGGCACACGACCAAGAGGTGGAAGTTGGTGAGCCACTCTGCGACGGTGCGCTTCTCGCCGTCGATGGTCGTGAGCTCGAGATCGCCAGAGGGGTCGCGCGCCACGGCGGCAGAAGGTAGTGCCTGCACCGAGCGGTAGCGTTCCTCCCGATGCACCCCATCGAGCGCTTGCGCTACGTGGCACGCGCTTCCGGGGCCGACCACGGGCTGCTCGTGCGAGAGACGGCCGGTGCCCTCGCATCGCTCGGCTTCGATCCCCCCGGCCTGGTCACGGCCTGCCGGCGCATCATCGATCGCCATCCCGCCTCGGGTCCACTGTGGTGGCTGTCGGCCAGGGTCCTCACCTCGAACGACCCAGTGGGGGAGGCCTGGCGTGCGGCCGACGAGATCGCCGACGATCCGACCCCCGACGAGCTCGCCCACGCGATACCCGAGGAGGCAACGGTCTGCGTGCTCGGGTGGCCCGAGCAGATCGGCGACGCGTTGCCACGCCGCGGCGACGTCGATGTCCTCGTCGTCGACGCGCTCGGCGAGGGGAGCGGCCTGGTGCGGCGGCTGCAGCGCGCCGACGTCGACGCGATCGACGTGCCGATGTCGGGTCTCGGCGCCGCGGTCGCCGACAGTGACCTCGTGCTCCTGGAGGCGTCGGCGTTCGGGCCGGGCGGCTGGGTCGGTGTTGCCGGATCGCTCGCGGCGGCCGCAGTGGGGCGTCACGCCGAGATACCGGTGTGGGTCGTCGCGGGGATCGGCCGTGTGCTGCCGGCGCGCATGTGGGAGGCCCTGTGCGCCCGCCTCGACGACGACATGCCGTGGGAGGCCGAGGACGACGTCGTGCCCTCCGACCTGTGCGACGTGATCGTCGGTCGACACGGAGCGCTCCCACTGGCCGACGCGCTGCGGCGGATCGACTGCCCGATCGCCCCCGAGCTCTACAAGCCCACGACCTGACGGTTGGGTAGGGTCGCCGGCCATGCCGTCACGCCGCGATCTCATCAAGATGACCTCGGAGGAGGCCGACGCGTTCCTCCACGAGACCCACACGATGAACGTCGCGACGATTGGCCGCGATGGGCGTCCGCATCTCGTGGCGATGTGGTACGGCTTCCTCGGCGATGCCCCCGCGTTCTGGACATTCGGCAAGTCGCAGAAGATCGTCAACCTCCAGCGCGACCCGCGCATCACCTGTCTCGTGGAAGACGGCGATGTCTACGCGGAGCTGCGCGGCGTCGAGCTCGTCGGCACCGGCACGATCATCACCGACCCCGAGGACATCATCGCGATCGGGTTGAGCACCTCGCAGCGGCACACGGGGGCCGATCCCGAGGCTGCGCGCCCGTTCGTCGAAGCGCAGGCGAGCAAGCGGATCGGGGTGCGCATCGATGTCGAGCAGGTGGTCTCGTGGGACCACCGCAAGCTCGAGGGCCGGTACTGAGCACGCAAGAGACCGCCGACGCGGCGGCGGAGCGGCTCGGTCCGCACGACGTCGCCGTCGTGCTCGGCTCGGGATGGGCGGCCGCGCTCGAACGACTCCCCGGGGCGACTGCAGATGTGAACGTGGCGGACTTGCCGGGGTTCGCACCCCCGACTGCCGAAGGCCACGCCGGCCGCGTCCTTTCGATCGCGGTCGATGATCGCCGGGTGCTCGCGTTCGTCGGGCGCCACCATCTCTACGAGCGCCGCGACGTGCGCGCCGTCGCACATGCCGTCCGCACGGCCGCTGCAGCGGGATGCTCGACGGTCATCCTCACCAACGCCTGCGGATCGATGGTCGACGCGATGCCGCCGGGGCAGATCGTCCTCATGAGCGATCACATCAACATGACCGGCATCTCGCCGCTCGAGGGATCGACGTTCGTCGACCTCACCGATCTGTACTCGTCCCGGTTGCGGGCGGTGTGCCGCATGATCGATCCCTCACTCCCCGAGGGCGTGTACGTCGGCTACTGGGGACCGAACTACGAGACCCCCGCGGAGATCCGCGCGTTCCGCATCCTCGGCGGCGACCTCGTCGGCATGTCGACCGTGCTCGAAGCGATCGCCGCGCGAGCCGCGGGGCTCGAGGTGCTCGGGCTGTCGTTGGTCACGAACCGCGCCGCGGGCCTGGGTGGTCCGCTCAACCACGAAGAGGTGCTCGAGGTCGGCGGCGCGTCAGGCGATCGCGCCGGCGCGCTTCTCGCCGCCCTCCTCGCGCATCCGGAGCTCGTCAGTTCGGTTCGTTGAGCTCGATGCGATTGCCCGACGGGTCGCGGACGAACGCCTGACGACCTGCACCCGCGACTTCGGGCATCGCACGCCGCACGTCGCCACCGGCGGCCGTGATCGCCGCCATCGCCGCGTCGAGGTCGTCGACGCGTAGCGCGTAGTGCTGGCGCGGATCGGGGTGCGCATCGGCCATCTCCATCAAGTGGATCTGATGGTCGCCGGCCTGGAACCAGGCGCCGGGGAAGCCGAAGTCGGGGCGGTCGAGTTGCTCGAAGCCCATCACGTCGGCGTAGAAGCGCACCGCCGGCTCGAGCTCTTTGACGCTGATGGCCACGTGGTGGAGACCCGTCGTGTGCATCTCGCTATGGTCGCGCTCATGGGCGAGATGATCGAGTTCCCCAGCAACGGAGGCACTTGCCCCGGGTATCTCGCGACGCCAGAGTCGGGCTCGGGGCCGGGCGTCATCGTCATCCAGGAGTGGTGGGGGCTCGTCCCGCACATCAAGGACGTCGCCGACCGCTTCGCGAAGGAGGGCTTCGTCGCGCTGGCCCCCGACCTCTACCGGGGCAGGGCGGCGACCGAGCCCGACGAGGCCGGCAAGTACATGATGGCGCTCGACATGGCCCAGGCCGCGAAGGACCTGAGCGGTGCGGTCGACGAGGTCGCGCGGCGGGGCAACGGGTCAGGCGTCGGCGTCGTCGGGTTCTGCATGGGCGGCGGGCTCGCCTTGGTGCTGGCGTGCCAGCGCCCCGACACGGTGAAGGCGGTGTGCCCGTTCTACGGCGTAATCCCTTGGCCCGAGGCGCAGCCCGACTGGAGCAAGCTCAGCGCCTCGGTCGCGGGGAACTACGCCGAGATGGATTCGTTCGCCTCGCCCGAAGCGGTGGCCGAGCTCGAGAACAAGCTGAAGGCGCTCGGCAAGGACGTCGTCATGTACGTCTACCCCGGCACCGACCACGCGTTCTTCAACGACGTCCGGCCCGAGGTCTACGACGCGGCCGCGAGCCATCTCGCGTTCTCGCGCACCGTCGCACACCTGCGCAGTCATTTGGGCTGAAACCAACCGGGCGCCGCGATCGCGCCCGGTACCGTGATCGTGCGATGAGCGAGACCGTCCGCATCGGCATCCTCGGCTGTGGCAACGTCGGCGGCCCGCTAGTCGGGCTCATCGGCGAGCGTGCGGCGTCGATCGAGGCACGCACCGGGCTCTCGCTCTCGGTGGCTCGCGTCGCGGTGCGCAACCTCTCACGCGAGCGAGCCGTTCCGATCCCTGAGGGCCTGCTCACTCGTGACGCCGCCGAGGTCGTCGAGGACCCGACGATCGACCTCATCGTCGAGGTGATCGGCGGCATCGAGCCCGCCCGCGAGCTGATCCTCACGGCGCTCAAGCACGGCAAGCCGGTCGTCACCGCGAACAAGGAGCTGCTTGCCAACGTCGGCGCGGAGGTGTTCAGCGCAGCCGACGCGGCGGGCTGCGACCTTCTCTTCGAGGCAGCCGTCGCGGGCGGCATCCCACTCGTGCGGGCGTTGCGCGAGTCGCTCGCCGGTGAGCCCGTCCGTCGCATCATGGGCATCGTCAACGGAACGACGAACTTCATCCTCACCCGGATGACCGATGCCGGGGCTGGCTACGGCGACTCACTCGCCGAGGCGCAGAGCCTCGGGTACGCCGAACGTGATCCCACGGCGGATGTCGAGGGGTACGACGCCGGCGCGAAGGCCTCGATCATCGCGTCGATCGCGTTCGGCGTTCGCGTGGTCGCGGGCGACGTCTACCACGAGGGCATCAGCCAGATCACGGCTGACGACATCAAGGCGGCGACGCGCCTCGGTTACGTCGTGAAGCTCCTGGCCATCGCGGAGCGCTTCGACGACGGCGCGCTCGCGGTCCGGGTGCACCCCGCGATGGTTCCCGCGTCGCATCCGCTGGCCAGCGTCAGAGACAGCTACAACGCGGTGTTCGTCGAGGGCGACGCCGTCGGCTCGCTCATGTTCTACGGCCGGGGCGCGGGTGGCCGGCCGACGGCGAGCGCGGTGCTCGGCGACGTCATCGATGCGGCGAGCAACCTGCGCAAGGGGACGCATGCGTCGATCGGGATGTTCGACCGCGCTCGCATGCTTCCGATCGACGAGACGAGTGCCGAGTACTACATCCCGCTCGAGGTCGTCGATCGTCCCGGCGTCCTCCACGCCGTCACGGGCACGTTCGCGCAGCACGACGTCTCGATCCGCACCGCCGAGCAGGAAGGGCTCGGCGACGACGCCCGGCTGGTGTTCATCACGCACACCGCACGAGAGGCCGACGTGCAGGCCACGCTCCACGATCTCCGCCACCTCGAGGTCGTGAGGCAGGTGGGTGGGATCCTGCGGGTCGTCGGCACGAGCTCGTGAAGTACGTCAGCACGCGCGGCGCGGCGCCGGTCGTCGACTTCGCGGAGGCGATGGTCGGAGGACTCGCGCCCGACGGTGGCCTGTACGTCCCCGAGTCGTGGCCAGCGCTACCCGAGATCGCGCCGGCAGCGCCCTACGCAAGCGTCGCGGCCGACGTCGTGTGGCCGTTCGTCGACGGCATGACTCGCGATGAGCTCGCGGCGATGTGTCGAGACGCGTATGCGACGTTCGACCACGAGGCCGTGTGCCCGCTCGTCGAGCTCGATCAGAACGTGTGGTTGCTCGAGCTCTTCCACGGCCCGACGCTCGCGTTCAAAGACGTCGCCCTCCAGCTGCTCGGGCGCATGCTCGACGCCGAGCTGCGTCGCCGGGCCGAGCGGATCGCGCTCGTCGTCGCGACCTCCGGGGACACGGGGTCGGCGGCCATCGAGGCGTGCCGTGATCGACCGAACATCGATGTGTTCGTCCTCCACCCCGCCGGCCGGGTGTCAGAGGTGCAGCGCCGCCAGATGACGACCGTGCGCTCGCCGAACATCCACAACATCGCGCTCGAGGGCACGTTCGACGACTGTCAGGACATGGTGAAGGCGCTGTTCGCCGACGCCGCGTTCCGAGACCAGCTCCGTCTGGGCGCCGTGAACTCGATCAACTGGGGGAGAGTCGTCGCCCAGGTCGTGTACTACGTGACGTCAGCGATGGCGCTCGGAGCGACAGCGACGCGACCCGTCTCGTACGCGGTGCCGACCGGGAACTTCGGCAACATCCTCTCGGGATGGGTCGCGCACCACATGGGCCTGCCCGTTGCGCAGCTCATCATCGGTTCGAATCGCAACGACATCCTCACCCGGCTCGTCGACACCGGCACGATGCAGATCACCGAGGTCGTGCCGACGATGAGCCCGAGCATGGACATCCAGGTGTCTTCGAACTTCGAGCGCGTGCTCTTCGACCTGAATGGGCGCGATGGCGGCCTCACCGCGGAGCAGATGGCGGTGTTCCGGCAGTCGGGTCGCCTCGGCCTCGAGGCCGATCAGCTGCACGAACTTCGAGCCTCGTTCGTGGCTGCGAGCATCGACGAGCCCGCGACCACCGCCCTGATCGCCGAGACCTACAAGTCGTCGGGCATCGTGCTCGACCCGCACACGGCGGTCGGCGTGGCCGCGGCGACGCGGGTCGACCGCGATCGTGACATCCCGCTCGTCGCGCTCGCGACCGCGCATCCGGCGAAGTTCCCCGACGCCGTCGAGAAGGCGATCGGCGTGCGGCCCGCGCTGCCCGCCCACCTCGCCGACTTGTTCGACCGACCCGAGCGCTACGAGGTCGCCGCGAACGACGTCGACGCGGTGCGGGCGCTGATCGCGCGGGGAGCTCAGGAGTAGCGGGTGATGTAGCCCCGCTGGCGGAACTGCTCGAGCCGCGACCGCACCCACCAGAGGGCGAGCGCCGCGAGCACGATCGAGCCCACCGCCGCGATCGCGATCTCGTCCCACGGCAACGGGTCGCCCGCGACGACGGCGCGCGATGCGGCAAAGGCGTGCGTGGTGGGCAGGACCCGGGCGATGGGCTGGAGGATCGTCGGCAGCGCTCCGACTGCGTAGAAAGCGCCGGAGAGCGGCCAGAGCAGGAACGCGAGTGCCCAGGCCAGCACCTCTGCGCCGGCACCGAATCGGAGCACCAAGCCGATGACGAAGAGCGCCAGCACCCAGCCCATGAACAGCAGGATGATCGCGCTGGGTAACAGCTGCACCGCGATCGTCGTGACGTTGAACGCGTAGAAGAGCAACGCGGTGCACGAGACGAAGACCATCCCGATGAAGACCTTGCTGAGGCCGAACACCGCGGTGCCGATGAGGTACTCGGTCTCGCGCAGCGGGGTCACCATCATGTTGAGCAAGCTGCGCGTCCACGTCTCTTCGAGGAACCCCGTCGACAGCGCCAGGTTCGACGCGAAGAGGATGTGGAAGAGCAGCAGCCCGGTGAGGACCGTCGGCACGGTCTTGTCGTCGCCCGGTGTGCTCTTCGAGAGCACGACTGCGAGCGAGCCGAAGAGGATCGAGTCGATCGCAGGCGCGGCGACATCGAACCAGCGGTGAGGGCTGCGCTTGAACACGATCGCGTGACGGCGCGCGATCGCCCGCATGCGTCGCATGTCGAGACCCATCATCTGCGTCGCTCCGTTGCTCGGTGTTCCTCGGCGACATGCAAGAACATCTTCTCCAGTGACTCGTGGCCGTGGTCCGAGATGATCTCCTCGACCAGCCCGTCGGCGATGACCGTTCCCTGAGCGATGAAGACCACGCGATCGCAGAGCCGTTCGACCTCGACCATGTCGTGGCTCGTGACGAGCAGCGCGGTGTCCTCGTCCTCGGAGATCTCACGAAGGCCGGTGCGAACGCGCAGCGCGACATCGGGATCGAGCGACGCGGTCGGCTCGTCGAGCACGAGGAGCGCGGGGTGGTGCAGCACCGACTTCACGATGCCGACGAGGGTGCGCTGCCCGGACGACAGCTCGTCGGCCTTCGCCTCGGCGAGGTGGGCGATGCCGAACCGCGTGAGCCCTTCCTCGACGCGCGCGTCGATGTCGTCGAGTCCGTACAGATCGGCGAAGAGCCTCAGCACCTCGTGCACCTTCATGCGCGAGGGCAGCGGCAGATAGCCCGCCGCGAACCCGATCCGTTGCATCGCCTCGCTGCGCGCCCGGGGCAGCAGGTGACCGAGCAGCTCGATGCTCCCCCTGTCCGGGGTGATGACGCCGAGCAGCATCAGCAGCGTGGTGGTCTTGCCGGCTCCGTTCGGGCCGAGCAGAGCGACCCGCTCCCCGGGCGCGACTGCGAGGTCGATCCCGGCGACGGCTTGAGTCCCCCGGAACGACTTCTCCAACCCCACCGCTCGGATGACGAGCTGCACGAGGGCGAAGTCTCACCGGTTCAGGGGTCGGCCCGCGTGTGTTTGTCGAACGTTCTCTCCCAGGTAGCCGCGGGCGGGTGGGCCGGTGTAAAGTGATTGCGACCGGTGTTCCCGGTCTCCAGCCTCACCGGCTCGACCCTTCCTTCGGCGGAGCGTGGAGCGGTCGGTTGGAATCGCCCGAAGCCTTTGGGGGCAGGCCTTCGCGACATTGTCGTGCCAGGTCGTGAGGGGTGGATCTTCCCAGCGCCACCCATTCCAGAGGCCCAAGCCCCTCCAGTCCGCGCGCCAATGGCGCTGGCCGGATCCTTACCAAAGCCGAATCCCGAAATGAGGTGCCCATGAGCGTGGAGTCATCCGAGGCTCTGGAACGCTCGGTGCTCGAAGGCAAGGACCGTGACGCCCTGCTGCGCATCGCAGAAGTGCTCGGCGTCAAGGCCAGCTCTCGCACCAAGAAGGCCGAGATCGTCGACCGCATCCTCGAGCAGACCGGAGCCGCGTCTGCGTCGAGCGCGCCGGCCGAGGCGCCCGCCAAGCCCGCGTCGCGGAGCCGCAAGGCTGCCGCGCCCGCGGCCGAGGCTGAACCTGCGGTGAACGGTGAGAAGCCCGAGGAAGAGCCGAAGGCGGAATGGGAGCTCGCGCTCGACGGTGATGCTCCGGTCGAGGCCGGGGCAGCATCGAGCGCCGAGACGTCCACCGAGGCCACGCCATCGACCCGTGACCGTGACCGCGACCGCCAAGGCAGCAGCGATCGTCAGGGTTCCAGTGATCGTCAGGGCGGCAACGACCGTCAGGGCAACGACCGCCAGGGCGGCAATGACCGTCAGGGTGGCGGCGGCGAACAAGGCCAAGGTGAGCCCGGCAACCGCCGGCGCCGGCGCCGTGGGCGCGACCGAGATCGTGACCGCCAAGGTGGCGGCGGAGGCGGCGGTGATCGTCAGGGCGGCAACGACCGTCAGGGCGGCAACGACCGTCAAGGTGGTGGCGACCGTCAGGGTGTCGACCGTCAGGGCAGCGAGCGTGAAGAGGCGCCGTGGGTCGGCGAGCCGATCGAGGTCGCGGGCCTTCTCGACCTGCGCGACGAGGGCTACGGCTTCCTGCGCATCAACGGCTACCTCCCGAGCCGCGACGACGTCTACGTCTCGGTGAAGCAGGCGCGACAGTTCGGTCTGCGCAAGGGAGATCACCTCACGGGCGCCAGCCGTCCTGCGGGCCGCAACGAGCGGAACCCCGCGCTGCTTCGCATCGACACGGTGAACGGCGCCGATCCCGAGCTGGCGCGACTGCGTCCGAAGTTCGAAGACCTCACGCCGCTCTTCCCGGACGAGAAGCTGCGCCTCGAGTCAGAGAACGACCCGAGCAACATGACGGCGCGGATCATCGACTTGATCTCGCCGATCGGCAAGGGTCAGCGCGGCCTGATCGTCTCGCCGCCCAAGGCCGGCAAGACCACGATCATCAAGCAGATCGCGCGGTCGATCGAGACGAACAACCCCGAAGTCCACCTCATGGTGCTGCAGGTCGACGAGCGGCCTGAAGAGGTCACCGACATGCGCCGCTGGGTGCAGGGCGAGGTCGTCGCGTCGACCTTCGATCGTCCGTCCGATGAGCACACGATGGTGGCCGAGCTCGCGATCGAGCGGGCGAAGCGGCTCGTCGAGTCGGGCGCGGACGTCGTGGTGATCCTCGACGGCATCACCCGACTGGCCCGCGCCTACAACCTCGCTGCTCCGGCGACCGGCCGCATCATGTCCGGCGGCATCGACACCGGAGCGCTGTACCCGCCCAAGAAGTTCTTCGGGGCGGCCCGCAACATCGAAGAGGGCGGCTCGCTCACGATCCTGGCCACGGCGCTCGTCGAGACCGGGTCGCGGATGGACGAAGTCATCTTCGAGGAGTTCAAGGGCACGGGCAACATGGAGCTTCGGCTCGACCGCAAGCTCTCCGAGCGCCGCATCTACCCGGCGATCGACGTCGATGCGTCCTCCACCCGCCACGAGGAGCTGCTGTTCCAGCGCAACCAGCTGCAGCAGGTCTGGAAGCTGCGCCGGGTGCTCTCGGGCCTCGGCGAGGGAGGCGGGGGCGCCGGTCTCGAGCTCCTGACCGACCGCATGAAGACGTTCAAGTCGAACGACGACTTCCTGGCCGAGATCGCCAAAGCACCCTCTATGTAGCCGGGCACCGGTGGAGCGGCGGGGGTGGCTCGAGGGCCATCCCCCTCTACACTTGAGCGTCCCACGACGAGCACGGAGCGCGAACGATGAAGGCCGACATCCATCCCAACTACGAGCTCACGACGGTGAAGTGCTCGTGTGGCAACACGTTCACGACCCGGGCCACGGTGAAGGACCTCCACGTCGAGCTCTGCAACGAGTGCCACCCGTTCTTCACGGGCAAGCAGAAGCTGGTCGACTCCGGTGGCCGCGTCGAGCGGTTCGAGCGCCGGTACGGCAAGCGCAAGACCGCCAAGAAGTAGTCGCTGCGCCGTGGAGGCGCAGCAGCGCGACGCCCTGTACGCCACGAAGCTGAGTGCTCTCGTCGGCGCGCCCGCCGAGCCGGTTCGGGGCGGGGCCGGGGCGGTCGCGGGCGGCACGGCGTGGTTCCTCGCGGAGGACCTCGGCGTCCGGGCGCTCGGTCCGGCGTTCGCCTGGGCCGAGCAACACGGCGCCGAGAGGCTCGAGGTGATCGTTGCCGCGGCCGCGGCCGGAGTCGTGGCGCGACGGGCCGCACTCTTCCGTGAGTCGCCGCTCGTGTGGGTCGCCGAGGGTCGCGAGCTCGTGCCGGCGGTCGCGTCGTTGCCTCCCGCACCGCGGCCCATCGCACCCGAGATCGCGGATCTGATCGACCTGATCCTCGATGCCGGCGCGGATCCCGTGGTCGAGCACGGCGTGCTCACCGGCGAGGTCGGGGGGCTCGAGGTGCTGCGGGCGGCCGTTGATCCCCACACGGGCGAACCCAGACTCGAGGTCGGTCTGGGCAACCACGATCGCGATGCCAACCAGCTCGTGTTCGGAAACGTCCCTCCCGTCGAGGCGATCGTGAGTGTCATCGAGAGCGTGCGCGCGCATCGCGAGGTCGGTGCTCCACCTCACGCGCTGAACCGCATCGCGACCTCGCGGCTGCTCCGGCATCGGCTCATCGCCGAACCGGGGCTTGTCGGTGCGGTCGAGCTCATCGGCGCTGCGCCGCCCGTTCCCGCGGACGACCGCAACGCGCCCGGACCTGCGGTCGCGACGGGTCGAAACGACGACGGCGATGTGCTCGTCGTGGTGTGCTCCGTCGGCATCGATCTCGACCTCGTGCCGTTTGCGGCCGACGCTCGGCTCGCGATCGACGGCGACGCGCGCCTTGTGCTCGCCCTGCCGGTGCGGGATGTGCATCCGGTGACGCAGCGGATGGTCGATCGACTGGTCGACCCCGCGGAGATCGTCGCGGTCTCCCCGTAGCCTGGCAACGTGCTCGAACGCCTCGCCGCTCTCGAGGACGAGTTCGCCGCAGTCGAAGCCGAGCTGGCCGACCCTGCAGTGCTCGCCGATCCCGATCGGCTTCGGCGCGCCGCGAAGCGGCACAAGGACCTCGGCGCGGTCGTCTCGCGCTACCGCGAGTACCGCAGCCGCCAGGCGGACCTCGAGGCCGCGCGCGAGATGCTGGGCGACGCGACGGGTGACGATCGCGAGTCGATGCGCGTCGAGGCGAGCGAGGCCGAGGCCGATCTCGAGCGGTTGGAGGAAGAGCTGCGGGAGCTGCTGTTGCCGCGCGATCCCAACGACGAGAAGAACGTCATCGTCGAGATCCGGGGCGCGGAAGGTGGCGAGGAGGCGAACCTCTTCGCTCGCGACCTCTTCGGGATGTACGAGGGCTACGCGACTCGCATGGGGTGGAAGCTCGAGGTGCTCGGCGCGGACCCGTCCGACATGGGTGGATACAACGAGGTCACGTTCCTGCTGAAGGGCGACGGCGTGTGGAGTCGCATGAAGCACGAGGGTGGACCGCATCGCGTGCAGAGGGTGCCGGTCACCGAGAGCCAGGGACGCATCCACACATCCTCCGCCACGGTGACGGTGCTCCCGGAGGCGGAAGAGGTCGACGTCGCGATCGATCCCAACGACCTCGTCATCGACGTCTATCGGTCGTCGGGTCCCGGTGGTCAGTCGGTGAACACGACCGACTCTGCGGTGCGGATCACGCACAAGCCGACGGGTCTCGTCGTCTCGATGCAAGACGAGAAGAGCCAGATCCAGAACCGCGCTCGCGCGCTGACAGGTGCTGCGGTCGCGGCTGCTCAAGCTCGAGCAGGACAAGCAGGCCGCCGAGCTGTCCGACGCTCGTCGCAGCCAGGTCGGCGGCGGTGGGCGCTCCGAGAAGATCCGCACGTACAACTTCAAGGAGAACCGTGTCACCGACCACCGGATCGGGTTGACGCTGTACAAGCTCGATCGCGTCCTGGCCGGTGAGCTCGACGAGCTGATCGACGCGTTGGTTGCCGATGAGCGGGCCCGTCAGCTGGCAGGCACCGCTGGTTGACCAGCCGTCGTGGCTCGACCTGATCGTCGGCGCGACGCCGCGGCTGCTGTCGCGGCGTGAGGCGCAGTGGATCGCCGAGCAAGCGTCGGGCGGTGACCTCGACGGCGCGCCGACGAAGGTCGCGATGGCGCACTTCGAGTCGATGGTCGCTCGCCGCGCCCTGGGCGAGCCGCTGCAGTACGTGCTCGGATCGTGGGCGTTCCGCGAGCTCGACCTGTGGGTCGACGGGCGGGTGCTCATCCCTCGTCCCGAGACGGAGCACCTGGTCGAGCACGCGCTCGGCGCCGCCCGCGCGCTTTTGGCTGCGAGACGCAGGGTCGTGATCGCCGATCTCGGCACAGGGTCGGGCGCGATCGCGCTCTCCCTCGCTCACGAGCTGCCGCTCGGTCGCGCCGACATCTGGGCGACGGACGTGTCGGAGGACGCGCTCGCTGTGGCGCGTGCGAACCTCGCCGGCGTCGGGCGAACCGCGGCGGCGGTGCGGCTCGCGCAGGGGGAGTGGTTCGACGCGCTGCCCTCGGAGCTGCGGGGCGAGCTCGACGTGATCGTGTCGAACCCGCCGTATGTCGCCTCGACCGACGTGCTTCCCGACGAGGTAGCTCGGTGGGAGCCCGTCGGCGCGCTCTACGCCGGGCCCACCGGTCTCGACGCGATCGAGCACATCGTGCGCGAGGCGCCCGCGTGGCTCGCGCCGCACGGCGTCCTCGTGATGGAGATCGGCGAGAGCCAGGGTGGCGCGGTGCTCGCGCTCGCCCGTGCCGCCGGCTTCACCCGCGCTGCGATCCACGAAGATCTCGCCGGCCGCGACCGCATCCTTCTCGCCTCCCCCTGACCGCCCAAACCCCCAACCCGCCAACCCCCAAAATCCGCGTTCTCTGTTGCAAAGAGCGCCATTTCTGGCGCGTTTTGCAACAGAGAAGTTTGTGTCGCACCCCGGGACAAGACTTCCGCCATGGCGGACATGGACAAGCACTTGGCGGCGCAGTTCGGATTGGTGCACGGTCGGCAGACCGACCTCTCGCGTCGCACGATGACTCGACGGCGCGACCAGGCGTTGTTGGAGCGGGTGCAGCCCAACGTCTACCGATCGACGGCGTTTCCCCAAACGCTGGCGCAACGGCTCTTGGCGGCGACGATGAGCGCGGGCCCGGGCAGCGCGGTGTCGCACCGATCCGCGACAGCCTCGTGGGGAGTCGATCGTTTCGAATGCGCGCTCGCGGAGATATCGATCCCCGCGTCGCGACAACCGCGGCTTCGCGACGTCGTCGTGCATCGATCGAGCGACCTCGCGCCAATTGACGTCACGTCTCTCGGCGGCCTGCCGATCACGACTCCCGCTCGCACTCTTGTCGACCTCGGCGCGGTCAGCCGGCCCTGGCTGGTTTCGCGTGCTCTCGAGCAGTGGCTCAGAGATGGCCTCGTCACCGTGGCCGAAGTTCGCAGCACCCTCGAAGCCGTCGCCCGCAGGGGCCGTTCCGGCGCGGGGGTGCTTCGCGAGGTGCTCGACACGCGGGCGCTGAGGTTCGATGTCAGCGACTCGCAGGCCGAGGTCGTGCTCGCCGAAGCGCTCCGCGCGCACGGTGCACCCCCGCCCGTGTTCCATCACCAAATCCGAATCGGCCACGAGGTGTTCGAGGTCGACTTCGCCTATCCGGAGGCGATGCTCGTCATCGAGGTGGACGGCTACGGCCCTCACACCGACCCGCAGCGGTTCGACGAGGACTGCCGTCGCCAGAACCTCATCGTGGACGTCGGATACATGGTCAGGCGCTACAGCGCCGCCCGGGTCTTCCAGCGCGCACACCACGTCGCGGCTGAGATCGAAAGGCTCCGGAGGTCGCGCATCGCCGCGGCCTGACTTCTGCGCTGCAAAACGCGCCAGAAGCGGCGCGTTTTGCATCAGAGAACGCTGGGGGGGAGAGGGGGTCGTCGCCGGGCGGGTCAGGCGATGGAGAGGCCGAGGGATTGGCGGAGGAAGGCGACCTGAAGCAGGAGGATGTTCTCCGCGACGACCTCTTGCGGGGTCATGTGCGTGACGCCCGAGAGCGGGAGGACGTTGTGGGAGCGGCCCGACTCGAGCAGCACGCGTGACATCTGCAATGTGTGGGCGGCGACGACGTTGTCGTCGGCGAGACCGTGGATCAGCAGCAGTGGGCGCCGCAGGCTCGTCGCGACGCCGAGCAGACCGCTGCGGTCGTACACGTCGGCGTTCTCCTTCGGATCGCCGAGGTAGCGCTCGGTGTAGTGCGTGTCGTACAGCCGCCACTCCGTCACCGGCGCACCTGCGACCGCGGCGTGGAAGATGTCGGGCCGGCGCAACACGGCGAGCGCGGCGAGGTAGCCGCCGAACGACCACCCTCTGATCGCGACCTTGTCGAGGTCGAGCTCGGGGTGCTCGGCCGCGACGAGGTGCAACGCATCGACCTGGTCTTCGAGCACGGGGCCGGCGAGATCGAGGTGGACCGCGCGCTCCCATGTCGATCCGCGCCCGGGCGTCCCGCGCCCGTCGATCGAGAGCACCGCGAACCCCTGATCGGCGAGCCACTGCGACGTGAGGAACGCATTCCGCGCCTTCATCACCGTCTGGTGGTGCGGCCCGCCGTACGGATCGAGCAGCACGGGATACTTCCGATCGGGCTCACGGAACCTCGGCAGCAGCAAGGCCGCCCACAGCTTGCGAGGCCCGACGCACAGCAGCTCGACGTTCGGCTCGACGAGCGGGCTCTCGGCGAGCGACCGGATGTCGCCCTCGTTCTTTCCGTCGCGCGACACCCACGTGCGGGGAGCAGTGGTGAGCGTCGACGAGCGCACCACGAGGGTCCCGCCTCCGCTCACCGCGTTGTGCACCCCGGGCTCGGATGTCACGTTCGTGACCGTGCCGTCGTACGCGACCCGCATCACCTGCTGCTCGGTCGGCTCGTTCACGTTGCTGGCGACCACGAGCACGCTGTCGTCTTCGACCGACACGATCTCGCGCACCTGCAAGTCGGTGGGCGTGATCGGAGTGCCGTCGACGAGCACGCGTCGCACCCCGTCGCGGTCGGCCGCCATCACGAACCGCTCGCCCGCCCACGCGGGGGACCCGGGCACGAGCTCGACCCACTCGGGATCGCGGTCGTCCGCGACCACACGTGTCGCGAGCGACGCGGTATCGGCCGCGAGCACCTGAGTCGATCGCTGGTCGCGCGACTGCACGAGGAACGTGAGCGGCTCGCCTTCGTTCCACTGCACCGAGACGAGGTACGGGTAGGTCTCGCGATCCCATCCGAGGTACTTCGTCTCGCCGTCGAGACCGATCACCCCGAGCACGACGTCAGCATTGGTCGTCCCCGCGGCCGGATAGGCGAGCTCGTTGGGTGTGACCGACGGATCGGCTGGGTCGGTCAGATGCCAGCGGTCGACGTTCGTGATGTCGACGCGGCACGCCGCGACGCGGTCGCCGTCGGGCGACCACCAGTAGCCGCGCATGCGGCCCATCTCTTCAGCGGCGATGAACTCGGCTGACCCCCACGACACATTGGGGTCGGGGTCCTCGATGATCCGCGTCGTTCCGTCGAGGTCGGCGATGCAGAGCGACCGACCCGACACGTAGGCGACCCGCTCACCCTTCGGATCGGGTCGCGGATCGAACACGGGTCCCTCGGTGGGGATCTCACGAGCGGCGCCGGTGAGCAGGTCGACCGTGAAGAGCCGCCCCGCGAGCGCAAACGCCGCGAGCCTCGCCTCTCGATCAGTCGCGTACGCGACGATGCCGCCGGCCTGCTCACGAGCCCGCTCGCGGCGGGCGCGCTCCTGCGCGGGGAGATCGGTGTCGGTGGTGTCGAGGAGATCGAAGGCATCGACGATGTGGACTTCTTCGCCGCTGTCGACGTCGAACACCCACAGGCCGTTGACCGGATCGTCGCCGGCGCCCGACCGCACGAACACGACCCGGTTGCCGTCCGGCGACACCATGAAGTTTCGAGGCTCGCCGAGCGTGAGCCGGCGGGTGCGCGCGTACTGGCGGGGGAAGGTGTCGGCCATGGTCGTGGCCTCTGCCTACGGCTCCACGAGGATCTTGGCGTGGGCCTCGGGGTTGCCGAGGTCGACGAACGCCTGCGGCACGCCGTCGACGCCGACGGTGCCCGTGACGATCTCGGGATACCGCGTGTTGCCCTCGACGAGTGCGCCGAGCGCGCCGGCGAACTCGGTCGGGTCGTAACCCAAGACGAACTGGATGTTGAGCTCGCGCCCGATTCCGGCCATCGGGCGGATGCGATCGTGCTCCATGCACACGCCGACGACGAGGATGCGCGCGTTCCGCGGCGCCATCACCATCGCCTGGTCGATCATGCCCGGCACGCCGACAGCCTCGAAGATGACGAGCGGCTTCGCGCCGTCGACGCGGCGCCATGCGTCCATCGGACGCTCGACCGCGGGGTCAACGACCTCGTGTGCGCCCATCTTCGAGGCGAGCGCGCGCCGGGCCGGTGAGAAGTCGGACGCGACGACCGGCTCGATGCCGCGCCGCGTGAGCTCGTCGATCACCGCGAGGCCGACCGGGCCGCACCCGAGCACGACCGCGGCGTCGCCCGGAGCGATGTTCGACTTCGCGACCGCGTGGATGCCGACCGCGAGCGGCTCGGTGAGGGCGGCGTGTCGATGGCTGATGCCGTTCGGCACCTTCATCGCGACGAGATCGCTGAGCAGCATCAGCTCGCCGTAGCCACCGGGGAACTGGTTCGAGTACCCGACCGCGTGGAGACCCCCTGGATCGAACGCAACGGGCATCGAGACGACGACATCGCCCGGATTCAGGTTCGAGCAGTCCGGACCGACGTCGAGGACCTCGGCGCAGAACTCATGGCCCATGACGACGTCGAGCGCGGGATCCATCCGCACCTGCTGCACCGGCTCCGGCGGCGCGTGCTTCGCCAGCTCCTCGCCGAGCTCCTGCATGGCCGCGCCGTGCTTGAGCATGTGGAGATCGGAGCCGCAGATGCCGCAGGCGAGCGTGCGCACCAACGCCTGGCCGGTTGCAGGGACCGGGTCAGGGACGTCGCGCACATCGAGCGTCCAATTGCGCATCGTCGCGGCTCGCATGGACTCTGACGCTAGTGGCGCGCGACGCTGCCCGACATGTCCGTCGTGAAGATCAACGCCATCGAGGTCCCCGAGGGGATGGGCTCCGAGCTCGAGAAGCGCTTCGGCGCTCGGGTCGGAGAGGTCGAGAAGATGCCGGGGTTCGAAGCCTTCGAGCTGCTGCGCCCCACCGGAGGCGAGACGCGCTACTTCGTGTACACGCGTTGGGCGTCGGAGGAGGACTTCCAGAACTGGGTGTCGAGCTCAGCGTTCACTCGTGGTCACGCCGAGGCGGGAGCGCGCGAAGGCCGTCCGCCCGTCGCCCACGGTGCTGCACTCCTCGAGTTCGAAGTCGTGATGACGGCCTGAGCTACGAAGGCGTGAGCTCGGCCTCCGCGCCGATGCGCACCTTCTGGCCCACCCATTCACCTTCGGCGAGCAACGCCGCGACGCCACGATCTCGACCCACGCCCCACGTGCGTCTCCCATCCGCGAGGAGGCACGCGGCGAACGCGGTCTCGGGCACGCCCTCGCGGTCGTGCATCACCGTGTATCCCTCGATCACGGCGTCGCCCTGCCAGTCGTCGGCGAGCTCGCGTCGTGGAAGCGCATCGACTTCGTCTTGGGGATGCGCTGTGCGGAAGCCGGCTGCGGGCGGCGTCGTCGAGTAGACGCCGAACGCGTGCTTGGTCACGTAGCCGCCGTTCGCGCTCACGAAGCCGAACGCACCCGGCTCGTCGCGCAGTCGCTGCACCATCGTCGCGATCGCGTGCATGACGTAGTTGTTCCAAGGTCCGCCGGCGAAGCACAGCCCGCCGGTGACCGTGAGGTCGCGGTCGAGGCCGAACCCGAGCTCTTGCGCGCCGATCTGCACCGCCGACGGGAAGCAGGAGTACAGGTCGACGAACGCGAAGTCGTCGGCGTCCTTCTCGGCGAGCTGCATCGCGGCGCGGCCGGCAGTGCGGATCGCGGGAGACGAGTGAAGGTCGGCGCGGTTCGACACGTAGTCGTGGTCATGGGCATCGGCTCCGGCGTGGATGAACACCCACCGGTCTTCATTGATGCCGAGCTCGCGCGCCTTCTCGACGGAGGTCATGATCACCGCGGCCGACATGTCGACGTCGTTGTTCGAGTTCATGAGCTTCGGGTACGGCGTCCCGATCATCCGGTTGCTCGGCGACGGCGTGCGGATCTCCTCTGCCGACTTCGCATCGCGCACCCACGCGTACGGATTGGCTGCCGCGACGTCGCTGAAGCGCGCCCACAGCTCGGACGTGCGCACCTGGTGATCCGCCACCGCCTCGCCGCGATGAGCGCGCAGCGCGGTCTCGAACATCGGGTACACCTGCACCGGCATGACCACGCCGCGCTCGAGCTCGTACGGGTGGTTCATCCTCATCTCGGATCCGATGAGCCGTGTGGGCTGGACGTCATCGGCTTGCTTGTCCCATGCGAGGACCGCGTCGGTGCGTCGTGCCCGCATCCGCGTTCGCCACGCCTCGCCTCCCATCAGCACCGCGCAGTCGATCGACCCGTCGAGGATCTCGCTCGCGGTCAGGTTGACGAGCGATTGGGGGGTGTTGCCGCCCGCCGGCGTGTACGCCGTCTCGGCGGGATGGATGCCGAGCCGAGCCGCGATGAGAGCCGCTGGGTCCCGGTAGCGCCACGACAGCAGCTGCACCACACGCAGCGACTGGGCGTGGGAGAGGACGTTCGCCGCGCCGGTGTCGGCTGCCGCCGCCCGCACTGCCTCGACGATGAGGTCGACCGGGCTGAGGGCGTCGTCGAGGCCGTCGGCCCGATGCAGGTGCTGGCCGACGCCGACGATGACGGGGCTGCGCGGATCAGGAGCCATGGTCGGACGATACGCGTCGGTACACTCGCCGCGTGCCTTGGCCCTCGGAACGCGACGACGAGCTCTTCTCCGTCATCGACCAGGAGGTCGAGCGGCAGAACACGACGCTGCAGCTGATCGCGTCCGAGAACTTCGCGTCTCCGGCGGTGCTCGCGGCCAACGGCTCAGTGCTCAACAACAAGTACTCCGAGGGCTACCCGGGGAAGCGCTACTACGGCGGCAATCGCTTCATCGACGAGGCCGAAGACCTCGCGCGTGAGCGGGTCAAGGCGCTCTTCGGCGCCGAGGCAGCGAACGTGCAGCCCCACTCGGGCGCCAACGCCAACATCGCGGCATACCTGGCGCTGCTCGAGCCCGGCGACACGGTGATGGGTCTGCGCCTCGACCAGGGCGGCCATCTCACGCACGGCTCGCCCGTGAACGCGAGCGGCAAGCTGTTCCGTTTCGTCGCCTACGGCCTCACGCCCTCAGACGAACGCATCGACCTCGACCAGGTCCGCGACCTCGCGCTCGCCGAGCGTCCGAAGATGATCATCACGGGCGCAACGGCCTACCCGCGGATCATCGACGCCGAGCCGTTCCGCGAGATCGCCGACGAGGTCGGCGCGCTGTTCCTCTTCGACGCGGCGCACATCGCGGGCCTCATCGCCGGCGGCGCGCATCCGTCGCCCATTCCATACTCCGACGTCGTGACCTTCACCACGCACAAGACGCTGCGCGGCCCGCGCGGTGGCTGCATCGTGTCGAAGGCCGAGCACGGCACCGCCATCGACAAGGCGGTGTTCCCGGGCCTCCAGGGTGGTCCGCTGGAACACGTCATCGCGGCGAAGGCAGTCGCCTTCCACGAAGCGGCGCATCCGACGTTCAAGGACTATGCCGCGCAGATCGTGAAGAACGCGCAGGCGCTCGCCGCGGCGCTCGCCGCCGAGGGCTTCCGCCTCGTGTCGGGCGGCACCGACACCCACCTGATGCTCGTCGACCTGCGCACGTTCGACAGCGAGCTCACCGGCAAGATCGCTCAGGAGTCGCTCGATCGCGCCGGCATCACGCTGAACAAGAACACGATCCCCGACGACCCGCGCTCGCCGTTCGTCACGAGCGGGGTGCGCATCGGCACCCCTGCAGTCACGACGCAGGGGATGAAAGAGCCCGAGATGGCACAGATCGCGGAGCTGATCGCTCGCGCGCTTCGCCACCGGGACGACGAGACCGCGCAGGCCGCCGTGCGAGGCGAAGTCAACGCGCTGTGCTCGAAGTTCGTGCCGTACCCGGGGTGAGTGGCCCGGGTCTCTCGCCCGTCGCGACGTAGGCTGGCCTCTCGATGCCGGGCCTGGGCGCCTACCTGACGATCGGTGGAGTCGCCGCGGTCGCGACTTTCCTCCTCACGCCGATCGTTCGCGCGCTCTCGATCAAATTCGGCGCTGTCGTCGCACCGGACGAGCGGCGCGTGCACGATCACCCGACGGCGACGCTCGGCGGCGTCGCCATGTTCGGCGCGTTCCTCTTGGCGATGTTCGTCGCCTGGCGCCTCGACGCGTTCCAGCTCGTGTTCACGTCGTCGTCCGAGCCGCTCGGCGTCGTGCTCGGCGCGGCGATCATCTTCACCGTCGGCCTGCTCGACGACCTCTACGAGTGGTCTGCGCCCGCGAAGGTGTCGGGCATCGTGCTCGCCGGCGGCGTGATGTCGCTGCTCGGCATCACGATGTTCTACTTCCGCATCCCGTTCTTCGGGCTGGTGGTGCTGTCGCCTGACCTCGCGCCGCTCGTGACCGTGCTGTGGGTCGCGGGAATGGCCAACGCGGTCAACCTGATCGACGGGCTCGACGGGCTCGCCGCCGGCACCGTCGCCATCGCCGCGGGTGCGTTCTTTCTCTACGCGCAACGGCTGAACGATGCGGGGCTGCTCGCGGAGGGCTCGATCTCGCCGATGGTGTCGGTGATCGTGCTCGGGATGTGCGTCGGGTTCTTACCCCACAACTTCCATCCGGCGCGCATCTTCATGGGTGACTGCGGCGCGCTCCTGCTCGGCCTCCTCATGGCCGCGTCGACGATCGTCGTCGGTGGTCGTGCGAGCGAGCCGTTCAGCGGCCAGACGTACTTCTTCTTCGCTCCGCTCTTCATCCCGCTGTTCATCCTCGGTGTGCCGATCCTCGACACCGCGTTCGCGATCGTCCGTCGCGCGACCCGACGCGCCGGCGTCGCGACTGCCGACAAGGACCACCTGCATCACCGGCTGATGCGCCTCGGCCACGGGCACCGCCGCAGCGTCCTCATCCTCTGGACGTGGACGGCGATCCTCTCGGGGTTCGTGCTGTACCCGACGTTCGCCAAGGAGGGCGACGCGATCGTGCCGTTCGGTGTCGCCGCGATCGGCCTCGCGCTGTACATGCTCCTGCACCCCGGGGTGCGAAGAGCTCGCGCCGACGACCGCTGAACGCGCGCGCCCCGGCAACCGGGAAGCCGGGGACGCGACCGCGCGGGAGGCTCCGCTAGCGTGCCCCGACCGGGTTCGGGCGTCGTAGGTGGGTTGCGCGTCTCTGCCACTTCTGGTTAGATTGAGAAAACATTCACAAAGTGCCGGAAGGCACCGAGGGATCGGTGTCGCGAAGGCGCCGGACGAGACGGGAAACCCGTGGAGCATCGAGCGCGACGCGAGCTCAACAACGGATTCGGGGATGCGATGGCGCGGGCCGTCGAGCTCTGCCTCACCCCCGTGATCTTGGGTGGCCTCGGCTGGTTGATCGACCGTTGGCTCGGCACCTGGCCGGTCTTCGCGCTCCTCTTCTTCGTCTTCACGCTCGGCTACGTGATCTGGAAGATGTTCGTGCGCTACGAGCACGAGATGCGCACTCATGAGGCACGCCTGCCGGGACGGCGCGAGCCCGGAGCGTCGACATGAGCTCGGCTGAGCCCACGTACGTGGCGCCGCCGATCGAGAAGGACCTCGCCCTTCACATGGCCAAGCGCGCGCTGCCGCTCGCGCCGGTGATCATCCTGATCGCCGGGCTCGTGCGGGGCTCCGACGGAGCGTGGTCGGCGCTGCTCGCGATCGTGATCGTCGTCGTCAACCTGCTCGTCGCCGCAGCCATGCTGACGTGGGCCGCGCGGATCTCGGCGAACATGCTCATGGCCGTCGCGCTCGGCGGCTTCCTCGTACGGATGCTCGTCATCACCGGCGTGGTGTGGGCCGTGCAAGACGAGGCCTGGATCGACCTGAAGACGCTGGCGGTCACGATCCTGGTCACGCAGCTGGGGCTGCTGGCCTGGGAGTGCCACTACATCGCGACCTCGCTCACCCTTCCGACCCTGCAGCCCAAGGAGACGCTCGCCCCGTGATCCCCGCCGCGCTGGTCAACGTCCTGGCGATCGACTTCCCGCCGATCAGCCACCTGATCGAGTGGCCGTCGGGACCGCTCGGCATCAACAAGGTCGTGGTGCTCATGTGGCTCTCGGTCTTGATCGTCTTCGGCCTGATGTACGCGGGCAGCCGCAAGAAGGCGCTCGTCCCCGCGGGCGTCCAGAACCTCGCCGAGACGCGCGGTCGACTTCATCCACAACGGGATCATCCTCGAGACCATCGGCCCGGACGGCATGGGCTACACGCCCCTGCTGTTCACGATGTTCACGTTCATCTTCGCCCTGAACATCTGGGAGATCGTGCCCTTCGCCCAGATGCCGGTGAATGCGCGCATCGCGCTGCCGCTCCTGCTCGCGGCGCTCGTCTGGTTCATCTACAACATCGTCGGCATCGCGAAGCAGGGGTTCTTCGGGTACTTCAAGAACGCGATGTTCCCGCCGGGTGTGCCGTGGCCGCTCTACATCCTCGTGTCGCCGATCGAGCTCGTGCAGATCATCATCGTGCGGCCGCTGTCCCAGTCCGTCCGACTCTTCGCCAACATGCTCGCCGGCCACTTGCTCCTGACGAGCTTCGCCATCATCACGGCTTCGTTGTGGAGCCTGTCGCTCCTCGTCGTCATCTGGCCCGCCTCGTTCGCCCTGCTCGTCGCGCTCACCGCCTTCGAGGTGCTCGTGTCGTTCTTGCAGGCGTTCATCTTCACGATCCTCACCGCCGTCTACATCGGCGGCTCCATGCATCCCGACCACTGACCCAGATAGAAGGAGACAACCCCGTGCTTCACGTCCTTGCGGAAACAGACCCAGGCGAGGTCGCAAAGGGCCTGACCGCCATCGGCCGAGGCATCGTCTACGGCGGCGCCGCCATCGGTCCCGGCATCGGCATCGGCCTCGTCGTGGCCAGCGCGATCACAGCGATGGCTCGCCAGCCCGAGTCAGCCGGCATGGTGCGGACGACGATGTTCTTGGGCATCGCGTTCACCGAGGCCCTCGCTCTGTTCGGCTTCGTCCTCGCGTTCATCATCTCGGGCTAGCAGGAGGCCTCAGTGCGCACCCGAAAGCTCGTCATCGCCACTCTCGTCGCGGCACTCGGTGTCTTCGCGCTCGCCGGATCAGCGTCGGCAGCGGTCACCCACCCGCGTGAGCCCGCGGGCGAGGCGGAGGAGGAGTGCATCCAGAAGCTGGAGGCCGGCGGCTCGATCGACGACTGCCAAGAGGCGCCCAGCCCGATCAAGCCCGCGAACAACGAGCTGATCTGGGGTGCCCTCTCGTTCGCCGTGCTGCTCTTCCTCATGTGGAAGTTCGCCTATCCGGGCATCAAGAAGGGCATGCAGGACCGTTCCGACCGCATCCGCAAGAGCGTCGAGGACGCCGACAACGCCAAGATGCAAGCGGAGACCGAGCTCGCCCAGTACCGCGCCCAGCTCGCGGACGCGAAGAACGAGTCGGCCCGCATCGTCGAAGAGGCGCGTCAGCAGGCCGACGCGCTCAAGCGCGAGCGTGAGGCAGCGCTGCAGGCCGAGCTCGCTTCGATGCGTGAACGCGCCGCGGCCGACATCGAGTCGTCGAAGGCGCAAGCCGTCGCCGACCTTCGTGCCGAAGTCGCTCGCCTCGCCATCGGTGCCGCGGAGGTCGTCGTGCAGCACAACCTGGACGCGACCACCCAGATTCAGCTCGTCGAGAACTACATCAGCCAGGTCGGGGCGAACGCGTGAGCACGCAGGACCGCATCGACGGCTACGCCACCGCCCTCTTCGAGGTCGCGCGGGCGGAGGGCTCCCTCGACGAGGTCGAGGACGAGCTGTTCCGCTTCGCCCGCACGCTCGAGGGCAGCGACGACCTGCGCAACGTGCTCGTCGACGAAGCCATCCCGGCCGTGCGCCGCGAGGGCATCGTCGAGGAGCTGTTGGGCGGCAAGGCGTCGACCGTCACGACCTCACTGGTCAGCTTCGTGGTCGGGGCTGGCCGGGCTCGTGACCTTCCGGCGATCATCGACCAGCTCGTCGCCCGCGCTGCGGCCGAGAAGCAGCTGGCCGTCGCCGAGGTGCGGTCCGCGATCGCGCTCGACGCCCGATCAGGAGGCCCGACTCACCGAGGCGCTCAACAAGGCCACGGGGAAGAAGGTGCAGCTCCACGTGATCGTGGATCCGTCGGTGCTGGGCGGCCTCGTCGCATCAGTGGGCGACACGGTCATCGACGGCACCGTCAAGGAACGCCTCAACCAGCTGAAGACCCTGCTCTAAGAGCTCTACGAGACGGAGAACGAAACGCATGGCTGAGCTCACGATCAACACCAACGACATCGTCAGCGCGCTCCGCAAGCACCTCGAAGGCTTCGACCCCGCAGTCGAGACCAAGACGGTCGGGCGCGTGCTCGAAGTCGGCGACGGCATCGCCTATGTCTCCGGGCTGCCGAAGGCTGGTGTGAACGAGCTGCTCGAGTTCGAGGACGGCACGCTTGGCCTCGCCCTCAACCTCGATGAGGAGTCGATCGGCGCGGTGATCCTCGGCCACGCCGAAGGTGTGGAGGAGGGCCAGACGGTCAGGGCGACCGGCCGCATCCTCTCGGTACCGGTCGGCGACGGCCTCCTCGGCCGCGTGGTGAACGCGCTCGGCGAGCCGATCGACGGGCGGGGCCCGCTCGTCGACCCGATCGACCGCCGTCTCGAGATCCAGGCACCCTCGATCATGGGTCGGCAGCCCGTGCACGAGCCCATGCAGACCGGGATCAAGGCGATCGACGCGATGACCCCGATCGGTCGCGGTCAGCGCGAGCTGATCATCGGCGACCGCAAGACCGGCAAGACCACTGTCGCGATCGACACCATCCTCAATCAGAAGGGCCAGGGGGTGAAGTGCATCTACGTCGCGATCGGACAGAAGGGTTCGACCGTGGCGCAGACCGTCGCGACGCTCGAGGCCCGCGGCGCGATGGACTACACGGCAGTCGTCGTCGCTCCTGCGTCTGATCCCGCGCCGTTCAAGTACCTCGCTCCCTACGCCGGTTGCGCGATGGGGCAGCACTGGATGGAGAACGGCGAGCACGCCCTCGTCGTGTACGACGACCTGTCGAAGCAGGCCGAGGCGTACCGCCAGCTGTCGCTGCTCCTGCGCCGCCCGCCGGGCCGTGAGGCGTATCCGGGAGACGTGTTCTACCTCCACAGCCGCCTCCTCGAACGCGCCGCGAAGCTGAACGACGAGCGCGGCGCCGGCTCGCTCACCGCGCTACCGATCATCGAGACGAAGGGCGGCGACGTCTCCGCCTACATCCCGACGAACGTCATCTCGATCACCGACGGGCAGATCTACCTCATCGACGACTTGTTCAAGTCGGGTGTGCGTCCCGCGGTCGACGTCGGCATCTCGGTGTCACGGGTCGGCGGCAATGCGCAGATCAAGGCGATGAAGTCGGTCGCGGGCACGCTCAAGATCGACCTCGCCCAGTTCCGCGACCTCGAGGCGTTCGCGACCTTTGGCTCCGAGCTCGACGCGGTGTCGAAGGCACAGCTCGAGCGCGGCTATCGCCTGGTCGAGCTGCTGAAGCAGAACCTCAACTCGCCCATGCCGGTCGAGGAGCAGGTCATCAGCATCTTCGCCGGGACCAACGGCTATCTCGACGACCTGCCCGTGACCGAGGTGAAGCGGTTCGAGCAAGAGCTGCTCGAGGTCTTCCACACCCGCCACGGAGCGATGCTCGAGGAGATCCGCACGAAGGGCACCCTTCCCGACGGCGTGCGTGATGCCGTCGGCGCGTTCAAGAACGACTTCGCGGTGCGCGGCGTCGACGCCGTCATCGCCGATCCGCTCGCCACCGATGCCGACGCACTGGGCGAGGCCGAGTCCGACAAGACGCTGGCAACGGAGTAGTCGGGGAGCTTTCGACATGGCAGGTGGGCAGGAGCGCATCCTCAAGCGCCGCATCAAGACGGTTCAGGCGACCAAGAAGATCACGCGCGCCATGGAGCTCATCGCGGCGAGCCGCATCGCCCGCGCCCAGGAGCGCGTGCGCGCGGCGGTGCCTTACAGCGAGCAGATCACCGAGGTCGTGAAGGACCTTGCCGCCGCGGCCGGCGCCGAGGTGCGCAGCCCACTGCTCGAGTCGAGACCCGAGGTTCGGCGCGAGGCCTTTCTCGTGCTCGTCGCCGACCGTGGCCTGTGTGGCGGCTACAACTCGTCGGTCCTGCGGGCCGCGGAGGGCGAGGTGAAGCGCATCGCGCTCGAGGGCAAGGAGTACGGCCTGATCTCAGTCGGTCGCAAGGCCGAGACCTACTTCCGCTTCCGCGGGTACACCACCGATGCCTCGTTCACCGGCTTCTCCGAGCGGCCGACGTACGCGGATGCCAAGGCCATCGCGGCGAGCGTCATGGGGATGTACGAGCGCGGTGAGATCGACCGCGTCGAGATCATCTACACGCGCTTCATCAGCGCCGGCGTGCAAGAGGTGCTGCAGCGACCGCTGATCCCACTCGACCGCGCAGTGGTCGAAGGCGGCGACGCGATGCCGACCGCAGCCGACGGCCACGAAGGGCCGCAGGCGTCGTATGAGTTCGAGCCGTCCCCCGACGCGATCCTCGACAGCCTGCTGCCGCGCTACGTCGAGGCCCGCATCTACGCCGCGCTGCTCAACGCGTCGGCCTCCGAGCAAGCCGCGCGCCAGCGGGCCATGAAGGCGGCCACCGACAACGCCGAAGACCTCATCATCAACCTCTCGCGCATCATGAACCGCGCCCGCCAGGACGCGATCACCACCGAGATCATGGAGATCGTCGGCGGTGCCGAGGCGCTGAAGTCCGACGAGGTCGAGGAACACCACGTCCACATCGATTTCGAAATTTCGACTCCGTAGGAGCCTGCCGTCATGACACTGACCGAGAACGAGCCCAAGCTGAAGGATGGTCGGGTCGTCGCGATCGCCGGCCCGGTCGTCGACATCGAGTTCCCCCACGACGGGATCCCCGAGATCAACTACGCCGTGGAGATGACGATTGACGTCGGCGGCGAGTCCGTCGTCGTCACCGCTGAAGTCGCACAGCAGCTCGGCCAGGGTCGTGTGCGGGCTGTCTGCCTCAAGCCGACCGACGGTCTCACCCGCGGCGCGGTGGTCACCAACACGGGCCGCGGCATCACAGTGCCCGTGGGCGAAGAGGTGCTCGGCCACATCTTCAACGTGATCGGCGAGCCGCTCGACATCGATGCCTCGGAGCTCGCCGACCTCGAGCGCTGGGACATCCACCGCGACCCGCCGCCGTTCGACCAGCTCGAGCCCCGCGCCCAGATGTTCGAGACGGGCATCAAGGTCATCGACCTCCTGACGCCCTACCTCCAGGGCGGAAAGATCGGCCTCTTCGGCGGCGCGGGCGTGGGCAAGACCGTGCTCATCACCGAGATGATCAACCGCATCGCCAAGCAGCACGGTGGTGTGTCGGTGTTCGCGGGCGTCGGCGAGCGCACGCGTGAGGGCACCGACCTCCGCCTCGAGATGACCGAATCGGGCGTCATGGACAAGACCGCGTTGGTCTTCGGCCAGATGGACGAGCCGCCGGGGGTGCGACTGCGCGTGGCCCTGTCCGCACTCACCATGGCCGAGTACTTCCGCGACGTGAAGAACCAGGACGTGCTGCTGTTCGTCGACAACATCTTCCGCTTCGTGCAGGCGGGCTCCGAGGTGTCGACGCTGCTCGGTCGCATGCCTTCGGCGGTCGGGTATCAGCCGACCCTCGCCGACGAGATGGGCGAGCTGCAAGAGCGCATCACCTCGACCCGAGGCCGCTCGATCACCTCGCTGCAGGCGGTCTACGTGCCGGCCGACGACTACACCGACCCCGCGCCGTTCACCACGTTCACCCACCTCGACGCGACCACTGAGCTCTCCCGCCAGATCGCGGCCCTCGGCATCTACCCGGCGGTCGACCCGCTGGCGTCGTCCTCGACGCTGCTGCGTCCCGAGGTCGTAGGCGACCGTCACTATGACGTCGCCCGGCGCGTGCAGGAGGTGCTGCAGCGGTTCAAGGAGCTTCAGGACATCATCGCGATCCTCGGCATGGACGAGCTGTCCGAAGAAGACCGCCTCACGGTCAACCGCGCTCGCAAGATCCAGCGCTTCCTCTCGCAGCCGTTCTTCGTGGCCGAGGTCTTCACCTCGATCCCCGGCATCTACGTGCCGATCCAGGAGACGGTCGAGTCGTTCGAGGCGCTCGTCAACGGCGAGCTCGACGAGATCCCCGAGCAGGCGTTCCTGAACGTCGGCAACGTCGAGAGCGTGCTGGCGAAGTCCAAGCAGCTGCAGGACCAGGCGTGACCCTGCACGTCGAGCTCGTCTCGCCCGAGCAGGTGCTCTACAGCGGCGATGCGTCGATGGTCGTGGCGCGCACCTCGGGTGGCGGCGACATCGCGTTCCTCACGGGGCACGCGCCGTTCCTCGGCGTGCTCGAGCCCGGCGTGGTCCGCGTGATCGAGGAAGAGGGCGCCGAGCTGCGCGTCGCGGTGTTCGGCGGGTTCGTCGAGGTGAACCACGATCGAGTCTCGATCCTGAGCGACGCGGCCGAGCTCTCGACGACGATCGACGTCGACGCGGCGCGACGCATGCGCGACGAAGCCGAGAACATCCTGCGCTCTGGGCCCGACGACGACGCGGAAGCGGCACTGCGGATGGCCGACGTCCGGCTCGCCGCCGCGGGAGCGCCGCCGGCCGCCGGCCATCACTGAGCCGTCGGGACGGCTCGTCCGCCGAACTTGCCAAAAAGGCTCGGAGCGGGAAGTGCCCGCCGCACCTCCCGCTCACGATCCTGTTTCCGCCACCTGTTCTGCGAGCAGCATGCTCCGCGTGGGGTGTTCGCGCTGTACCGCTGAGCACTCCGTTGCGTTGACGTCGGTCACACTCGCCTGGGACACACTGGGACGGTGCCGAAGTTTCGACTCGCGTCCGCGTTGCTGATCCCCGCGCCGGTCGCCACCGAGATCGACGGGCTGCGACGCGCGTGCGGCGATGCGATGTTCGGCAGGGTCGACGCGCACGTGACCCTCGTGGAACCGATCAATGTGCGCGAAGAGGCGCTCGGCGCCGCCGAGGGTGTGATGCGAGACGCCGCAGCAGCAGTCAGCGGCCCGATCACCCTGACCTTTGGCCCGGCGCGCTCGTTCCACCCCGACTCGCCGGTGCTGTACCTCGCGGTCGAGGGCGACCTCGACGAGCTCACGGCCCTGCGCGGTGCGATGCGCACTGGCCCTTTCGAGCGGGAGGGAGCGTGGCCATTCGTTCCCCACGTCACGATCGGCACCGACCTCTCCGAGGATCGTCTGCGCGCCGGCGTCGAGGCCCTGACCGACTACTCGGTGAGCGTGACGCTGAGCCACGTGCAGGTCCTCCAGGAGACGCGCGACGAGGACGAGGTGCGCCGATGGCGCCCGATCGCCGACGCGGCCCTCGGCGGCCGCTCCGTGTCGGGGCGGGGCGGCATCGAGCTCGAGGTCACCGAGGCCGTCGGGTCGGCGTGCACCCTGACAGCCCGTCACGACGGCCGCGTCGTCGGCGAGCTGCGGGGCTGGGTCGACGGCGAGCTCGCCCACCTCGCCTGGCTCGACGTGAGCGAAGGCGATCGCGGGCTCGGCGTCGGCCGGCGGCTGCTCGCGGCCTTCGAGGACCTCGGGCGTCGCCGGGGAGCGTCCCGGCTCGTCGCCTCACCGCCGGGCTCGATGCCCGACTTCTTGCGCGCTCGGGGATGGCGCGACGAGGGTGGCGCAGTGGTGCGAGACGTGTGAACGAGCATCTCCCGACGAAGCATCCATGGAAGACGGCCCTGGTCACAGGGGCGTCGAGCGGCATCGGTGAGGCGATGGCGACGCTGCTCGCCGCGAACGGCGTGCACGTCGTCGCGGTGGCGCGGCGCGAAGACCGACTCGACGCGCTGGCCGCGGAGATGCCGACCGGGACGGTCGAAGTGCTCGCGGCCGATCTCACGAAGAAGAAGCAGCTCGCGCACGTGGCCGAGCGCGCTCGCGACGTCGACCTGCTCGTGAACAACGCCGGGTTCGGCACGTCCGGGCCGTTCGCACACTCCGATCCGAAGCGCAATCAGCGCGAGGTCAAGCTGAACGTGCTCGCCGTCGTCACGCTCACTCGCTCCGCGCTCGACGGGATGGTGGAGCGCGGTCGAGGCTGGATATGCAATGTCTCGTCGGTGGTCGGCTTCCAGGCCGCACCGAACCTCACCGTCTACGCGGCGACGAAGGCGTTCGTCACGAGCTTCACCGAAGGGCTGCACGAGGAGCTCCGCGGCACAGACGTCTCGGCGACCGCGTTGTGCCCCGGGCTCACGCGCACGGAGTTCCAGTCGGTGAGCAGCTCGCGCGAACAGTCGCGGGACTACCCGGAGTTCGCGTGGATGTCCGCCGCCGAGGTCGCGACGATCGGCCTCGCTGATACGGCAGAGCGACGCGCGGTCTCAGTCCCCGGCTTCGCGAACAAGGTGTTCGTCACGACGGCGGACGTGCTGCCCCGCGGGCTCGTGCGCCGCATCGCGGGAATCGTCCAATCCCGCTGAGCTCAGCCGTACTCGACGGACGCGAACTGGCGGAGCTTGGCGATGCGATGGCGGGCCTTGATCTCGCGCACGGTGCCCGACTTGGAGCGCATGACGAGTGAGTGCGTGGTGGCGCCGCCGGCGTCGTAGTGGACGCCTTTGAGCAGGTCACCATCGGTGACACCGGTCGCGGCGAAGAAGCAATTGTCCCCCCTGACCAGGTCTTCGAGGGTCAGGATCGCGTCGAGGTCGTAGCCGGCGTCGAGGGCTGCGCGGCGCTCCTCGTCGTTGCGGGGCCAGAGCTTGCCGTAGAGGGCGCCGCCCATGCACTTGAGGGCACAGGCCGCGAGCACGCCCTCCGGCGATCCGCCGATGCCGAACAGGATGTCGGCACCCGTGTCGGGCCACGCCGTCGACATCGCTCCGGCCACGTCACCGTCTTGGATCAGGCGGACACGCGCGCCCGCCGCGCGCACTTCGCGGATGAGGTCCGCGTGGCGGTCGCGATCGAGGATCACCGCGGTGATGTCACGGATCGACTCGCCCTTCGCCTTGGCGACAGCCTCGAGGTTCGCGGCGGGCGGCGCGAGGGGATCGATCACCCCCGCAGCCTCGGCACCGACCGCGAGCTTCTCCATGTACACGCACGGGCCGGGGTTGAACATCGTGCCCCGCTCGCTCACACCGATGACGGCGAGCGCGTTGCCTCGGCCTTGCGCAGTCGGAGTGGTGCCCTCGAGGGGATCGACCGCGATGTCGGTGAGCGGGGGAGTGCCGTCGCCGATGCGCTCGCCGTTGTAGAGCATCGGTGCTTCGTCCTTCTCGCCCTCACCGATGACGACGATGCCGTCCATCGGGACGGTGGGCAGCACGGTGCGCATCGCGGCGACCGCAGCCCCGTCGGCGCCGTTCTTGTCGCCCCTGCCCATCCAGCGTGAGGCGGCCATCGCGGCTGCTTCGGTGACCCGGACCAGCTCCATGGCGAGGTTGCGGTCTGGGGTCTGCGGTGTGGCCTCCACGAGC
The DNA here is from genome assembly GCA_963802505.1 of uncultured Acidimicrobiales bacterium. Classification (GTDB taxonomy): domain Bacteria; phylum Actinomycetota; class Acidimicrobiia; order Acidimicrobiales; family DATKAS01; genus DATKAS01. The sequence goes on from CAWDJB010000003.1 coordinate 203,334, forward strand.
GGACAACGTACCGGGTAGCGTCCGCGTGGTGGCACAACGTGTGACGGCCGCGATGTGTGCGTATGGGCGCACGCTTGCGGAGCCTCGACTGTCACCCGACGGATCGCTCGTCGCGTTCGTGACCACGGTGTCCGGTCGAGGTCAGCTCGTGGTGGTGCCGGCAACCGGTGGTGCCGAGCTCGTCGTCACGTCGCAACCCGCGCCGCGGCCGTCGGTCTCGTACGGCGGAGGCGCGTTCGACTGGATGCCCGACGGCAGCGCACTCGTGTACGCCGCGGTCGACGGCGGCCTGTGGCTCACGTCGGTCGACGGCGGTCCTCCGCGCTGCGTGCTCGCCGCGCAGCCGGCGGGCCCGGCATCGGCGCCCGCGGTCGCGCCCGATGGCACCAAGGTCACGTGCGTCATCGACAGCCACTACGTCGCGGTCGCGTCGCTCGCGGACGACGGCTCGTGGCCGATCCGCATCTCGGGCGATGCCGACTTCTGCTTCGATCCCGCGTTCACCACCGACTCGCAGTGGATCGCGTGGCAGCAGTGGCGGGTGCCCGACATGCCCTGGGACACGAGCGAGATCGCGGCGCGCCGAGCCGATGCGAGCGGCGAGATCCTGAGCGCGTTCTCGGCTGTCGATGCCCAGGCGCAGCAGGTCCGCTTCGCCCCGGGTGGGCAGCTCGCCGGCTTCCTCACCGATGTCGACGGCTTCCTGAACCTCTGGACGTTCGATCCTGACTTCAATGCCAAGCCGGTCGTGCCCGAGGCGTTCGAGCACGGCGATCCGTCGTGGGGCCCGGGCCAGCGCTCGTTCGCCTGGTCGCCCGACGGCACGCGCATCGCCTTCAACCGCAACGAGGGTGGGTTCGGCCGCCTGTGCATCGCTGAAGTCGGGACGGGTGAGGTCGAGGTCGTCGCGAAGGGCGTGCACGGTGCGCTGAGCTGGCAGGGAGACCACCTCGCCGCGATCCGCAGCGGGGCCCGCACCCCGACCGAGATCGTCGTCTACGACGCGAAGTGGCAACGGGTGCAGGTCGCACGCGGGCCGGTCGCCGGCTTCGAGTCGGCCACGTTGGTCGAGCCCGAGCTCGTCGAGTGGGCAGGCGACGACGGCAGCGTCGTGCACGGTCGCCTCTACCGTCCGGCGACGTCCGCGACCGGCAACGATCCTCCGCCGCTCATCTGCTCGATCCACGGCGGGCCGAGCTCGCAGAGTGGCGTGCTGTTCAACGCGCGATGGGCGTACTGGATCGATCGCGGATGGGCGATGCTCGTGCCCGACCACCGCGGCTCGACCGGCCACGGCCGCGCGTTCCTGCAGGCGATGCGCGGACGATGGGGTGACCTCGACACGTCCGATGTCGCCGCGGGCCTGCGCGCCGCGGCCGAACGGGGTTGGGCTGACCCGAAGCGCATGGTCGTGATAGGTGGGTCCGCTGGAGGGTTCACCGTGCTCAACGTGCTCGCGCACCACCCCGACCTCTGTGCCGCGGGTGTCGATCTCTACGGCGTCGCCGACCTGCTCGAGCTCGACGAGACGACCCACCGCTTCGAGAAGCACTACCTCCACTCGATCGTCGGACCGCTTCCCGACGCCGTCGACCAATACCGCTCGCATTCCCCTGTGTCGGTCGTCGAGCAGATCACCGCGCCGCTGCTCATCCTCCAAGGCGACGCCGACGTGGTCGTGCCGCCTGCGCAGTCACAGCTGATCGCCGACCGTTTGCGCGACCTCGGACGCACAATCGAGCTGCACTTCTACGAAGGGGAAGGACACGGCTGGGCCCGCCCCGACACCGTGATCGACGAGCTCGAGCGCACCGAGGACTTCCTGCGCCGGCACGTGCTGCGGTGGCGCGCATGAGCTCACGCATGTGTCCCGCGTGCGGAGCGCAATACCTCGGGTGGGTGACGCGCTGCGCCGACTGCGGCATCGCGCTCGTGGACGCCGGCCCGTCGGTGCTCGACCTGCCCGAAGACGACCAGCTCGTCTACGAGCTCGGCGAGTGGACGACCGCGCGCCGCACCTTGCTCGAGTCGTTGCTCGGCGCCGACGGCATCGGTCACGCCTGGGAAGCGGCCGACCTCGTCGTCCACGTCGACGACGAAGCGCGGGTCGATGCTCTGGTCGAGGCGATCGAGCAAGGGGGAGTGAAGGGCGCGGAGACCTCCGAGCAGGCGGGCCTCGAGGGCGATCAGCTCGTCTACGAGCTCGACGAGTGGAGCCCCACCGACCGCAACCAGCTGGGCGAGGAGCTGACGAAGGCAGGCGTGCCATTCGTGTGGGATGCGTCCGATTCCCTGGTCGTGGCCGCATCGGACGAGGAGGCCGTCGAGTCCATCCTCGACGAGATCGAGTATCCCGACGCGCTCGAAACCGCCACGGACGAGACCGGCGAGGATGACGAAGCCGCACAGGAAGCTCTGTCCGAGCTGTTCCTCGCGTCCGACCGGTTGATGCACGACCCCGAGGACGAGGACGGCACGAACGGCCTCATGAAGGCCGTCGAGATCGCGACTCAGGTGGGCGTGCCCTATGGGCTCGCCCCCGCGACGTGGAAGGCCGTGGTCGACCGCGCGACCGAGCTGCGTGAGCGGCTCAACGCCGCCGACGAAGAACAGATCGTCGAGAGCGCGACCGAGCTGCGTTCGCTGCTTCGTCCCTACGTGTGAACGGCGGTGCTCGGTGACGGTTCTCGCCGAGCTGGTCGTGTGGCACTCGCGCCCGTTCTCGCCGACTCGACGAGTCGCGCTCGGTGACAGCGACCTCCCGACCGAGCCGCCGCCCGGCTTCGGAGGCATCTTGCTCGGGGCGGTCGTCGCGGCACACATGGGTGCGCTCGACCCGGATCTGCAGCCCGAGCTCCATCGCCTGATCGCCGACGTCGAGCGCGGGCAGCGCATCGTGCAGCCTCGCCTGCGTCATCGCTTCCAGACCGACCGCGTCGGCTTGTCGAGCAGCCAGCACCGACTGATCGGGATCGGTGAGGGGATCGAATTCGAGTTCGACACCAAGGGCTCGGCGGCGCAACAAGTGCTCGGCGCGGTGTACGCGGCGGCAACCGTGCCCCGGACCGCGCGGCACTCGGTTGCGACCGCACTCCACAAGGCGATGCGTTGGAACGGCCCGCTCGGCCCGTCGTTCGTGAGCTACCTCTCAGGCGCGGGAGGCGCGCGGGCGTGGTCGGCGCGCGCGTTCGCGGACCCCGTCGCGTGGGCGCTCGAGGTCCTGGGTCTGTCGGAGCCGTCGCCCGATCGCCAGCAGGTGATTGCGAGCTTTCGCGCGCGCCTGCGCGAGGTGCATCCCGATCACGGCGGTTCAGCGGACGATGCCGGTCAGCGCATCCTCGATCTCACCGAAGCACGGAGGATCCTTCTCGGATGACTGCGGGCGCCCTGCTCCTGTTTCCCGGTGCCGGCAGCAGCCGCACGCATCCGTCGCTCGTGGCGATCGAGGGTGCCGTCGAGCCGATGCCGGTCGTGCGGGCCGACTTCCCGTATCGGAAGGCGGGACGCTCCGGTCCCGATCGTCCGCCGGTGCTGCTCGCGACCGTGCGCGAGGAGGCAGCCGCGCTGGTCGCCGAGGCGCACATCCGAGCCAATCGTCTCGCGCTCGGCGGCCGCTCGATGGGAGGACGCATCTGCTCGATGGCCGTCGCCGACGGTCTGCCCTCGGCCGGCCTGGTGCTGATCTCCTACCCGTTGCATCCGCCGGGGAAGGCCGAGCAGCTGAGGGTCGAGCACCTGCCCCGCATCGAAGTGCCCTGCCTCTTCATCTCGGGCACGAGCGATCCGTTCGGCACGCCCGAGGAGCTCGAGCGCGCGACAGCGACCATCCCGGGTGCCGTCGAGCACGTCTGGATCGAGGGCGGCCGCCACGAGCTGAAGGGCAAGGACGGGGAGATCGCGGCCGTCGTCGCTCGGTGGCTCAAGGGGTCGAAGCGACCGCGTCCTCGGGGTTGATGTCCTCGAGCTCGCGGTGTGCGGTCTCGGGGTAGAGCGTGAGCACCAGCATGCACACGATCAGCGGTCCGACGGCGAGGAGCGCCATCCCGGGTGCGAACCGCTCCCAGCGATCGGACAGCGCGCCGGCCGCGACGAGCCCGATGCCGCTGCCGATGAGCGCGAGCACCGTGATCGCGGCGTTGGCTCGTCCACGCAGCGACGTCGGGAAGAGCTCGGCGCTGTAGACGCCGAGCGCGGGCACCGCTGCGGCACCGACGATCGCGCCGATCGTCGAGGCGAGCCACATCGTCCAGCCGCTTGCGAAGAAGAACCAGACGGTGCAGATCGTGCCGCCGAACAGCGCGACCGAGCCGACGATGCGGCGGCCGCGCATGTCGGCGAGCCGGCCTCCCGCGATGATGCCGATGCCGCCGGGCGTGTTGGTCAGCAGGGTGAGCAGTGAGATGCGGCTCGCGCTGAACCCACGCTCGTTCTTGAGATAGCGGTTCTGGAACGCCGAGGCGGGTGCGACGAACAGGTTGAGGAGCATCCCCGACGCAGCGAGCAGCCAGAACCGGCCCGCGTGACCGGAGAACTTCGCGTCGGCATGGGGCGCCTCGTAGCGGCGGCTCTCGTGCAGCCGGCGGCTCACGCCGGGCACGAGGAGCAGACCGAGGAGGGGCACGACGTACACGAGCCGCCATCCTTTGATCCCGATGTCGGCGAGGGGGAGCGCGACGACGCACGCGCCCGCGCCGAGCGCGGTGGCCATCGCGAGGAGGCTGATCGCGTACGCACGCGATCCGGCGGGCATCTCCTCGACGACGACGACCGCGACGAGGATCCCGAGCGCCATCGCCAGTGGCCTCGCGATCGTCTGCGACGCCGTGAGCCACGCGAGTGACGGGACCAGCGCACCGGTCGCGGCGACGATCGGGCTGGCGACGGCCAGGGCGAGGATCAGGCGACGGCGACCCTGTCGGTCGGCCATTCCTCCGATCACCAGCGCGAGGACGACTCCACAGCGCACGATCGCGAGCGACACGCCCTGGGCTCGATCACTCGATCCGAACTCGTCGGCTGCGAACGCGATCGTCTGGGTGAGCAGCGTGTTCAGGTAGCCGACGATCAGCGACACCGCGCACAGCACACCGAGCGCGGTCGAGGCGCGGGCATCGAGACGATCGGGCGGTGCCCACCACGGCACACTGCCGGTCGTGCCGCGGGTCTGGAGAGACCGCCGCACGAGCGGCGCGAACAGAAAGCCGAAGTACGGCACCGCGAGCGAGTAGTCGATGACCTCGACAGTCAGCGAGCCATCGGACTCGACGACTCGGCGATAGGAGATGAATGGACCGCCGTCGGCGGCGAACGAGCCGTCGGGCTCGCGGACCTCGCGCACGACGTCATCGCGCGGCTCGAGAAGGTCAGTCGGCGGATCGGCGAAGCGGTTGACGATGCGGGACACCGGCTTCGGTGCTCCTCAGCAAGCGGGCTTGTGGCACGGGACTGCCGACGAGCGTCGAGCATACTGACGGCATGGATCGGATCCTGGTGCGGCCCCACGGGCCACTCACCGGTGAAGTCTCCATCTCAGGAGCGAAGAACTCTGCGCTGCTGCTGATGGCGGCGACGCTGCTCGCACCGGGAGAGCACATCCTCACCAACGTCCCTCGCATCGCGGACGTCGCCACGATGGCCGAGCTGCTCGGAGCGATCGGTGTCGAGTGCGCGCGTGAAGGCACCACGATCAGCCTCCGCACGCCGAACGAGATCCACCCCGAGGCGCCCTATCACTTGGTCGAGCGGATGCGGGCGTCGATCGGCGTGCTCGGTCCCTTGCTCGCCCGGTGTGGTGAGGCCCGCGTCGCCCTCCCGGGTGGGGACGACTTCGGTTCGCGGCCGATCGACATGCACCTGTCGGGTCTCGAGGCCCTCGGGGCGACCTTCGAGCTCGAGCACGGCTATGTCAGCGGCTTCGCCGACGGGCTTCGCGGCGCGGCGGTGACGCTCGAGTTCCCGAGCGTCGGCGCGACCGAGAACATCCTCATGGCGGCCGCGCTCGCCAAGGGCACGACCGTCCTCGACAACGCCGCACGCGAGCCCGAGATCTCGGACCTCGCCGACCTCCTCAACGCGATGGGAGCGCACATCGAGGGCGCGGGAACGTCGACGATCGAGGTCGAGGGGGTCGACGAGCTGCACGCCGCGAAGCACGAGACGATCCCCGATCGCGTCGAGGCCGCGACCTACCTCGCGGCTGTCGCGATCACGGGCGGCGAGGTGCTGCTCCGGAACGCGCGCGCCGACCACATGGAGATGTACATCCGAAAGCTCACCGACATGGGCGTGACCGTGACGCCGACGCTCGACGGCGTGTGGGCCCGCGGTCCCAAACGCCTGACTTCGGTCGACGTGTCGACTCTCCCGTACCCGGGTGTCGCGACGGACTACAAGCCACTCTTCACCGTGATGCTCGCGGTCGCCGACGGCGTCGGCATCGTGACCGAGAACCTCTTCGCCGGTCGGTTCCGCTACGTCGACGAGCTCGCCCGCATGGGCGCCGACGTGCGCACGGACGCGCACCATGCGGTCGTGCGCGGGCGCCCGCGGCTGTCGGGTGCGCCGGTGCGGGCACCCGACATCCGGGCCGGCGCGGCCCTCGTCGTTGCGGGGCTCGTCGCCGAGGGCGAGACCGAAGTGTCCGGGGTCAGCCACATCGACCGCGGCTACGAGGACTTCGTGGGCAAGCTCTCCTCCCTCGGCGCCGACATCGAGCGGCCTGACTGACCGACGGGAAGATCGACGGCGGGAACATCGAGGCTGGTAGCGGGGTTTGCCACACTGTCAGTTCTCTCTTCTGAAGGGCTTTGCGCGTGCGCCAGCTGGTCGAGCAGACAATCGAAGCCATCCGGCCGGCGTTGCAGGCCGACGGCGGCGACATGTTCTTGCGCGACGTCGACGAGGAGACCGGTGTCGTCACCGTGAGCCTCATGGGCGCCTGCGGGACCTGCCCTGCCAGCACTGCGACCCTCAAGGCGGGCATCGAGCGGATCATGAAGGATCGCGTCGAGGGCGTCACCGCGGTCGTTGCGGAGTAGCGGCACCTGACTCGTTAGGGTGCGGGCGCCGTGCGTCACCGAGACCCTGCAGAGCTGCTCACCGCTGCCCGTTCGGGTGATCGCGGCGCGACGGCCCGCCTCCTGTCGATGGTCGAGCAGGGCGGCTCCGACGCCCGGGATGTCGGCCGGCTCGCCTATCCGCTCGGCGGCAACGCCTACACCGTCGGGCTCACCGGGGCGCCAGGTGCGGGGAAGTCGACGCTCACGAGCCAGCTCATCGCTCTCATCCGCGGCACGGGATCCGAAGTCGCGGTGCTCGCCATCGACCCGTCCTCCCCGTTCTCGGGCGGAGCGATCCTCGGCGACCGGGTGCGCATGCAGGACCACGCCACCGACTCCGGGGTGTTCATCCGCTCGATGGCGACACGCGGGCACCTCGGGGGGCTCGCCCTTGCCGCACCCGAGGCGATTCGGTTGCTCGACGCCGTCGGCAAGCCGTGGATCCTCGTCGAGACCGTGGGCGTCGGGCAGGTCGAGGTCGAGATCGCCGGCGAAGCGGACACCACGGTCGTCGTCGTGAACCCCGGATGGGGCGACGCGGTCCAGGCGAACAAGGCCGGCCTGCTCGAGATCGGCGACGTGTTCGTGATCAACAAGGCCGACCGAACCGGCGTCGCGGAGACCCGGCGCGACCTCGAGCAGATGCTCGACCTCTCCGCCGTCAGCGACTGGCGGCCGCCGATCGTGCCCACCGTGGCGTCGCGTGACGAGGGCACGTTCGAGCTCTGGGACGCGGTGCTCGCGCATCGCGCTCACCTCGTCGAGACCGGCCAGCTCGAGAAGCGACGGGAGCGGCGGCTCGCGCGCGAGCTCGAGGAGATCGTGATCCGAAGGCTCGAGGAGCGGGCCCGCACCCTGCTGCGAGGCGCGACCTACGACGAGCTCTACGTCGACGTGCTCGCGCGGCGCACGGATCCGTGGTCGGCCTCCGAGCGTCTGCTCGACGCGCTCGACTGATCCCTCGCCTACTGTCCGGCCGCATGGCCGACGAACCAGCACTCGTCCGCGTCGAGCGTCGGGCTGACGGGGTGGCCGTCGTGACGCTCGACAACCCGAAAGTCAACGCGCTGTCCTCTGCACTGCTCACGCAGCTGAAGGCGGTCGCCGAGGACCTGCACGCGAACCCACCTGGCGCGGTCGTGATCACGGGCGGCGACCGCGTGTTCGCCGCGGGTGCGGACATCTCCGAGTTCGGCGGCCCGCATGAAGCCGCGGTGATCGGAGGGCACTTCGTCGCCACACTCGATGCGGTCGCGTCGATCCCTCGCATGGTGATCGCAGCGGTCTCGGGCTATGCGCTCGGCGGAGGGTGCGAGGTCGCGCTCGCGTGCGACTTGCGCATCGTCTCGGAGAAGGCGAGGTTCGGTCAGCCCGAGATCCTGCTCGGCATCATCCCGGGCGGGGGCGGCACCCAACGGCTTGCTCGACTGGTCGGCGCGTCGCGCGCGAAGGACATCATCCTCAGCGGACGACAAGTCGACGCCGAGGAGGCTCTGCGGATCGGGCTCGCCGACGAGGTCGTCGCCCCGGAGGCCCTGCACGACCGCGCGTTCGAGCGGGCGGCCGAGCTCGCCAGGGGCGCGCTCGCCGCTCAGGCGCTCGCGAAGCGGGCGATCGACGGCGGTCTCGATCTCGCGCTCGCCGACGGCCTCCAGCTCGAGCAAGAGAACTTCGTCGAGGTCTTCCGCACCGAGGACTCGCAGGTCGGCGTGAAGTCGTTCCTCGAGAGCGGCCCCGGCAAGGCCGCTTTCACCGGACACTGAGCGACCTGACGCTGGTTCTCTTGGCGCGTGGGGGTCTCTGAGACCACGTGGCGCCAAGAAAACCAGCCAGTCGGGTTAGGCCCAGGCGATGCGGCCCATCTCGACGGGTTGGGCGAGGTCGGGATGAGAGGGCAGGACGCGGACGGTGAAGCCGTAGCGGCCCGCGATGCCCGCCGCGAGCTCACCTCGGTAGCGCGCCTCGCTGCCTGACGACGAGACGAGGGTCATCGGCACGAGCGCAGGATCGACGATCTCGTCACCCTGCCCGACCGGACCGTGCGCGAGCTGCACGCTCACGTCCTCGGGTTTCAGGTCGCCGAGGTCGACTGTCGCCTCGACTGCCCGCACCGCGCCGAGATCAGCGGCACCGCCATCGGACTCGACGTCGACGATGCGGACGCCCGACCACGCCGCGCTGACCCGCTCCTTCCACGCCAGGAGCTCCTTCGCGGCTGCGTGCTGGTTCGCGTTGATGCGAGTCGCGTGGATCGCGGTCGGTTCGTAGAGCCGGGTGACGTAGTCGCGCACCATGCGAGCGGCGGTGACCTCGGGGCAGAGCGTGCGCAGCGACGACTTCATCCGGCGGACCCACCCACGCGGGGTGGGGCCCTCGGGGCGCTGGTAGTAGAGCGGCACGATCTGATGCTCGAGCAGCTCGAACAGGCTGTTCGCCTCGATCTCGTCGCGGCGCGCGATGTCGGTCTCGCTCTCCGCCGACGTGATCGCCCAGCCGTTCGTGCCGTCGAAGGACTCGTCCCACCAGCCGTCGAGGATCGAGCAGTTGAGCGCGCCGTTCATCGCAGCCTTCATGCCGCTCGTGCCGCACGCTTCCTGCGGCCGCCGCGGGTTGTTCAGCCAGACGTCGCACCCCTGGTACATGTAGCGCGCGAGGGCGATGTCGTAGTCGTCGACGAACACGAAGCGGTGGCGCACCGTCCGATCGCCAGCGAAGTGGAGGAGGTCGCGGATCAGTGCCTTGCCGAGATCGTCGGCGGGGTGCGCCTTGCCGGCGAACACGAACTGCACCGGCTCGGACGACAACAGCAGGCTGCGCAAGCGGTCGGGCTGCGAGAGCAGGAGCGTCGCACGCTTGTAGGTCGCGAAGCGGCGGGCGAAGCCGATCGTCAGCACCTTCGGGTCGAGCACGCTGTCGCACCACTCGAGCTCAGAGGGGGACTGTCCTCGAGCGAGGCCGGTCGCCCGCAGCCGAGCGCGGATGTGGAGCGCGAGCCGTCCGCGGCGGTGCTCACGCGCTCGCCACAGCTCGTCGTCGCTGACGTCGTCGATGCGCTCCCACTCGCCTGCCGATGCCTCAGTCCAGCCGGGGCTCACGTAGCGGCTGAACACGTCGGCCATCTCGGGCGCGACCCACGTCGGCGCATGCACGCCGTTCGTGACCGAGGTGATCGGAGTCTCCGCGACCGGGACGTCGGGCCACAGCCCCGCGAACATCTGCCGGCTCACCTCGCCGTGCAGCTTCGCGACCGCGTTCGATCGTGCGGCGAGCCTCAGCCCCATCACGGCCATGTTGAAGCGATCGTCGCTCGGCTCGTCGTCGCGACGACCGAGCCCGAGCAGCGCGTCGAGGCTGACCTTGCACTCGGCCGCCCACGTCGTGAAGTAGCGCTCCATGAGCGCCTTCGGGAACCGGTCGATGCCTGCCGGCACGGGGGTGTGCGTCGTGAAGAGCGACGACGCCCGCACTGCCTCGATCGCCTCGGCGAACGAGAGGCCTTCCTTCGTGATCAACCGGTGCATGCGTTCGAGGCCGAGGAAGCCGGCGTGGCCTTCGTTCGTGTGGAAGACCTGCACGTCGAGCCCGAGGGCTTCGAGCATGCGGACGCCACCCATCCCGAGGAGGATCTCCTGCTGCAACCGATGCTCGACGTCGCCGCCGTAGAGGCGATCGGTGACCTCGCGCATGTCGGGCTCGTTGTCGTCGATGTCGGCATCGAGCAGGTAGAGCGGTGTGCGGCCCACGTCGGCCCGCCAGACCTGGGCGTGGAGGGGGCGCCCCGCGAGGTCGACGTTCACGCGCACGCCTTCGCACAACGTGAGCGCCATCGCGTACGGATCGAGATCGGGATAGCGCTCCTGCTGCCATCCGTCGTGCGACAGGCTCTGGCGGAAGTAGCCGTGGCGGTAGAAGAGGCCGACACCGACGAGCGGCACGCCGAGGTCGCTCGAGGCCTTGAGGTGGTCGCCCGCGAGCACACCGAGGCCGCCGGAGTACTGCGGCAGTGCCTCGCTGATGCCGAACTCGGGGGAGAAGTAGCCGACGAGCCTCAGCGGCGACGATCCCTTGAGCTGGAACCAACGGTCGTTCGTGAGGTACCGCGTGAGCTCGTCCTCGGTGTCGGACAAGAACCGCATGAAGCCGGGATCTTCGGTGAGCCCGTGGAGCCGCTCGCGGCCGACCGCGGCGATCACCGCGACCGGATCTCGCCGTGTCGCCTCCCAGAGGTCGGGGTCGACCCAGCGGAAGAGATCGCGTGTCTCCTGGTCCCACGACCACCGCAGGTTGAGTGCGAGCGTCACGAGTGGCGAAAGCGACTCGGGCAGGCGAGCCCGCACGGTGAAGCTCCGCAGGGCCTTCACTTGCCCTTGCCCGCCTTCTTCGGCTTGGTCGTCGGCGGCTTCGCCCCTGCGTCGAGGTACACGTCGATGGTCGAGGCCGCGATCGCATCCCAGGAGTACTTGGTCGCTACGAGCTCGGTGCCCGCCGCTTGCGACTTCGCGACCAGGCCCGGCTCGGTGGTCATCCGGTCGAACGCAGCGGCCAGCGCATCGGCGTTCCCCGGCGGGAAGAGGAGCCCGGCATCGGTGCCGCCCAACACCTCTCGGAGGCCTCCGCTCTCGGCCGCGATGAGTGGCGCCCCGGCCGAGAGGGCCTCGAGTGCCACGATCCCGAACGGCTCGTAGAGCGACGGGATCACCGCGCAGGTGGCCTCGTTGAGCAGGCGCACCAGCTCCTCGTCACTTACGAAGCCGGCAAACTGCACCGCCTGCTGCACACCCAACCCGCGAGCGACGCCGCGGAGCTCCTCGGAGTACGTGCCCCGCCCGACGAGCACGCAGCGCAACGCGGGATGGCGAGCCACGAGCCGAGCCACGGCCGCGATGAGGGTCTGGAAGCCCTTCTCGTACTCGAGCCGGCCCCACGAGACGATCAGCGGCGCGTCGATGCCGGCGCGGGTGACGCCAGTGGTGCGGAACCGAGCCGGGTCGACGCCGTTCGGCACCATCGCGATCTTGTCGCGCGGCAGCTGAAACGCTCGCACGACTTCCTCGACCATGAAGCCCGAGCAGCAGATCACGCGCTGAGCCTCGTAGGTGAGCCACCACTCCGCCGCGTTGATCGCCTCAGAGGTCGTGTTCGTGAGGTGGCCCTGATGGCGGCCGAGCTCGGTGGCGTGGACCGTCGCGACGAACGGCGCGCCGAAGGCCTCGCGCAAGGTGTCTCCTGCCCATGCCCCAAGCCAGTCGTGCGCGTGCACGACGTCGGCCTGCCACGGGAGGAGGCGGGCGCCGAGCTGCGCGACCTGGTGGTTGCCCGAGATGACCTGCGCAAGCGGGTTGTCGTTCGGCACCCACGGCAGGTCGACGTGCGCGCGCAGCACCCGCACGCCCTCGACCTCGGAGTCGTCGGGCGCGTAGGGATGGGCCCTGGTGAGCACCACGATCTCGTGGCCGGCGCGAGCCATCGCGGTGGCGAGGCCGTGCACGTGCGCAGCAAGTCCGCCGACGACGAGCGGTGGGTACTCCCAGCTGACCATGGCGACGCGCATGAGCGGCCGACCTTACCCGGGCGCCGTGCGATGCTTCCGGGGTGGTTCGGGCTCCCGACGTCTCGGCTGCGCTGGCGCGGGTAGCGACCGGCGACCATCGTACGCCTCATGACGTGCTCGGCCCGCACCGCACCGACGGCGGGTGGGTCGTGCGGGTCTGGCGCCCGGGTGCACAGGAGTGCTCGCTGCGCACCGTGGCCGGCGACAGCGTGCGGATGACGCGGGTGCACGAAGCCGGGATCTTCGCGGTCGAGCTCGCGAGCGATCCCGGGGCCTACCGCGTCGAAGTGTCCTACCCGGGCGGGTGGACATCGACCGCGGAGGATCCGTACCGGTTCTGGCCGACCCTCGGCGACGTCGACCTTCATCTCTTCGGCGAGGGAAACCACCATCGCTTGTGGGAGGCGCTCGGTGCGCACGCTCGGCGGCACGAGGGCGTCGACGGCACCGCGTTCGCGGTGTGGGCGCCGAGCGCGCGGTCGGTGCGGGTGGTGGGCGACTTCAACTCGTGGGACGGCCGCGTCCATCCGATGCGGATGCTCGGCTCGTCGGGCGTGTGGGAGCTGTTCGTGCCGGGCGCGGCGGCCGGTCAGCACTACAAGTTCGAGGTCAACGGCGCGACCGGTCAGCTGGCGTTGAAGGCCGATCCCATGGCTCGGGCGGCCGAGCTGCCGCCGGGCACGGCGAGCATCGTCGCCGAGTCCCGCCACGAGTGGGAAGACCGCGAGTGGCTCGAGCACCGCCAGCGTGACGACCCGGTGAACCGGCCGCTCATGATCTACGAGGTGCACGTCGGCTCTTGGCGCCAAGGGCTGAGCTATCGCGAGCTCGCGCCGCTGCTCGCCGACCATGTCGTCGATCTCGGGTTCACGCACGTCGAGCTGCTCCCCATCGCCGAGCATCCCTTCGGTGGGTCGTGGGGATATCAGGTGTCGAGCTACTACGCGCCGACCACGCGGTACGGCACACCCGACGACTTCCGCTGGTTCGTCGATCACCTCCACCAGCGCGGCATCGGCGTGATCGTCGACTGGGTGCCTGCGCACTTCCCGCGTGACGAGTGGGCGCTGGGCCGCTTCGACGGGACCGCGCTCTACGAGCATCTCGACCCGCGGCTCGGTGAGCACCCCGACTGGGGGACGTTCGTCTTCAACTACGCGCGGAATGAGGTGCGCAACTTCCTGGTGGCGAACGCGCTCTATTGGGTGGAGGAGTTCCACATCGACGGGCTGCGCGTCGATGCGGTCGCGTCGATGGTGTACCTCGACTACTCGCGCAACCCTGGCCAGTGGGTGCCGAACGAGCGCGGCGGGCGCGAGAACCTCGGGGCGCTGCAGTTCATCCGAGACCTCAACGTCACGTTGCACGGCGCGCACCCGGGTGTCCTCACGATCGCGGAGGAGTCGACCTCGTGGCCGTCGGTCACGGCACCCGTCCACCACGGCGGCTTGGGGTTCACGCACAAATGGAACATGGGGTGGATGCACGACACCCTCGACTACCTGCGGCACGATCCCGTGCATCGAAAGCACCACCACCGCAACCTGACGTTCGGGTTGCTCTACGCGTACACCGAGAACTTCGTCTTGCCGCTGTCGCACGACGAGGTCGTGCACGGCAAGGGTCCGCTCATCGACAAGATGGCGGGCGACGAGTGGCAGAGGTTCGCGAACCTCCGGGCCCTTTACGGATGGATGTACGCGTACCCGGGGCGGAAGCTGCTCTTCATGGGGAGTGAGATCGCGCAGACCCGCGAGTGGCATCACGATCGCAGCCTCGACTGGTGGCTGCTCGACTGGCCGCCGCACGCGGGCGTGCGCGATCTCGTGCGCGAGCTGAACCTCGCGGTGCTGAATGAGCCCGCGCTGTGGGAGAGCGACCGCGAGCCGGGAGGGTTCCGCTGGCTCGATGCCGACGATGCCGAGCACAGCGTCTACAGCTTCGTGCGCTTCTCGGCCGACGGCAGTCGAGCGGTCGCATGTCTCGCGAACTTCACGCCGGTCCCCCGCGAGGGGTACCGGTTGGGCCTGCCGTACGGAGGGTCGTGGCGGACCCTGCTCGACACCAACGCGACGTGGTTCGGGGGGACGGGATACGGGGGCACGGCCGGGCTCGAGACCGAGCCCGTGGCGTGGCACGGATACGCAGACTCAGCGGTCGTGACGCTGCCACCGTTGTCGGTGGTGTGGTTCGCCGGCGAGTCGGCTCCCGCCGCCCCATGACCGACCGAAGGCTCGTGATCCACGGGCACTTCTACCAACCCCCGCGCGAGAACCCCTGGACCGAGACGGTCCCGGTGGAGCCGTCGGCATCGCCCGCCCACGACTGGAACGAGCGGGTCACCGATGAGAGCTACCGACCGAACGCGTTCGCACGCATCCTCGACGACCACGGTGCGCTCGTCGCGCTGGTCGACAACTACCGACTGATGTCGTTCAACGTCGGGCCGACGCTCATGTCGTGGCTCGAGGACCACCGGCCGGACGTGTACGGCGCGATCGTCCGCGCCGGGCGCGACGGCCGCGGCGCGATCGCGCAGGCATACAGCCACCCGATCCTGCCGCTCGCCTCGCGGCGCGACATCACGACCCAGGTGCGCTGGGGCCTCGCCGACTTCGCGCTCCGGTTCGGCCGGCCGGCAGAGGGGATGTGGCTGCCCGAGACCGGCGTGAACGACGAGGTGCTCTCGGTGCTCGCCGAGGAAGGCGTGGGCTTCACGATCCTCGCTCCGAGCCAAGCGGTGCGGGTGCGTCTCAACGACGCGGGCGACGACGAATGGGTCTCGGTCGACGACGGGTCGATCGACACCCGGCGCACCTATCAGTGGTGTCACCCGAGCGGCGACGGCCGGGGCGTGACGATCGTCTTCTACGACGGCGGGCTCTCACACGACGTCGCGTTCGGGTTGGGCTCGCTGTCGAGTGCAGCGCTGGTCGATCGCGCCGAGCATCTCCTTGCCGACTCGGGCGATCGCGGCGTCGTCTGCATCGCGACCGACGGTGAGACCTTCGGTCATCACCACCGTTGGGGCGAGCGAGCGGTGGCGTACGCGCTCGCGGTCGAGGCGCCACGACGCGGCCTCGCGACGGGGGGACTCGCCGAGTTCGCGCTCGGGCGAACACCCGAGTGGGAGGTACAGGTCAGAGAGAGCGCGTGGTCGTGCGCGCACGGCGTTGGTCGGTGGAAGGAGGATTGCGGCTGCCACACCGGCGGAGGGCCAGGGTGGCAGCAAGCCTGGCGTGCTCCGTTGCGAGCCGCGTTCGATCGCATCCGCGATCACGGTGTCGAGGTGTTCGAGCGCCGCGGGGCGCGGTGATGCACGACCCGTGGGCCGCGCGCGACGCGTATGTGGACGTGATCCTCGGCGCCACGTCGATCGAGGACTTCGCCGCGCGGTGGGTGCGGAGCGAGTCGCCCGACGCGATCGTGGACGCGCTCACGCTGCTCGAAGCCCAACGCCACGCGATGCTGATGTACACGTCGTGCGGGTGGTTCTTCAGTGACGTCGCGGGGCTGGAGACCGTGCAGGTGATGCGCTACGCGGCGCGGACGATCGACCTTCTCGGCGAGCTCGGTGAGGCGCTCGACGTCGAGGAGGTGCTCGCCATCCTCGACGGTGCGGTGAGCAACGATCCGTCCGAGGGCACCGGCCGTGACGTGTGGAAGCGCCGCGTCGACCCGACTCGCGTCGACGCCGGTCGCGTGGTCGCGCACCTCGCGATGATCGACCTCCTCGAGCGACGCGAGCCTCCTGCCTCGCTCGGCGGCTACGAGGTGATCGTCCAGAGACACGATCACGACGACCGCGGTTCGGTCGAGATGTGCTCGGGGCGAGTCGAGCTGCGACACCGTCGCACGCGCCGCCGGCACGAGCACGCGTACGCCGCGCTTCGACTCGGCGCGCTGGAGATCGCGGGGGCGACGAGACCGGTCTCCGACGCCCATGAGGCTGATGACCTCCTTTCCGAGTTCGGCCGCGCGTTCCGCGATGGCGAGCGAGTGTCGGGGCTCGTGCGCAGGATGGTGGACGACATCGCGCCGGCCTCTCGCGGCGGCGTCGAGTTCGGGCTCGACTCGGCGCTGCCCGACGCGGCCGAGCAGGTGCTGCGCTCCACCGCACAGGGTCTCGCCGACCGCTTCGACGTGGAGTTCGAGCACCTGGTCAGCGATGCCACCGACACGTTCGAGGCGCTCGCCGTCGCGGGCTATCCGTTGCCTCCCGAGCTGAAGCTCCCCGTCGAGATGGCGACCGCTCGTCGCCTGGAAGCCGACCTCGTCGCCCTGGCCCGCGACTACTCGCCGCTCACGTACCACTCGGCGCGCGAGCTCGCCGAGCAGGCGAAGCGACAAGGCCTGAGCCTGCTCACACCGGCAGTCACCGCAGCCCTCCACGACGCCACGCTGAGTGCTGTCGCGACCGCGATCGCGGAGCGACATCTCACGGTCGTGGAGGCCGCGATCGCGACGGTGCGGCTCGCCCTCCTCCTCGATCCACGCTTCGACCTCAGCCGCGCGCAGGACGACGTGTACTTCGCGCTCGTCGGCGGCACCGACGACACGAAGGCCGTGCTGCGACCGCTCGGGATCGTCCTCGGGCTCGCGGTCGACGCTCTCGGCATCCCTGACGTCGCGCAGTAGGGTCGCCCGCCGTGCAGCCTGCAGACATCGCGCGAGTCGTCGCGCCCGCGGAGCCGCGTCTGTCGCCCGACGCCTCGCTCCTCGCGTTCACCGTCATGACGCCCGACCTCGAGTCGAACCGAGCGAAGACACAGGTGTGGTTGACACCGACCGATCGTTCGTCGCCGCCCTACCCCTTCACCGCGGGAGCCGAGCGTGATGGCCACGCTCGCTGGTCACCCGACGGTCGATTCCTCGCGTTCACCAGCCATCGCGAAGAGACCGGCTCGCAGCTGCTCGTCGCGCCTGTCGGCGTCGGCGGCGAGATGCGCACGCTGGTCTCGCTCGCCGAGGAGATCGAGGCGCTCGAGTGGTCGCCCGACGGCGCCGCGCTCGCGTTCACCGCGCGCCTGCGCGACGAGGCGCAGTACGCGCCGAAGCGCGACGCCGACCGGCCGGCCCGGCGCATCCGCCATCTCGGTTGGAAGTACGACAACGCCGGCTGGATCGTCGATCGACCGCGGTCGCTGTTCGTCGTCGAGGCCAGCGGCATGAGCCCGCATCGCGTGCTGCTGACCGGAGGCCATGACGTCGGTCCTTCGCTGTCGTGGACGCGAGACAGCACGGCGATCGTCATCGCGCACGGCGGCCACGAGACGGCTGATGTCGACCGAATCGTGGACTTGTGGTCGGTGCCGCTCGACGGAGGTCAGCCCAACCGGCTCACCGACGGCACCCAGTCTTGGTCGCAGCCCGTCGTGTCGCCCGAGGGAGATCGCATCGCTGCCTACCGGGGCGAGCCTCGCGATCCGGTGCGCAACGCCCGGCTCGTGCTTCTCGATCCCGCGACGGGCGACGCGACGGAGGTCGCGCCCGATCTCGACCGTGGGCGTTCCGTCATCTCGCCGACCGGTGTGCTCTTCGACAGTGATCGCATCTGGTACTCGATCGAGGATCGGGGTTCGACCGCGGTCTACGCGAGCCCGGCAGAGGTGGTGCTGTCAGGCGACCGAGTGGTCACCGGTGTCGACGTCCGCAACGGCACGATCGCGTACACCGACGCACTGCCGACCGGTCCGTTCCGCGTCGTGGTGCGCGACGTCGCGAGCGGCGACGACCGCGAGCTGGCTTCGTACTCGATCCCGTTCCCCACGAGCGCCCCCGAGAAGCTGCACGTGACCGCGCGCGATGGAGCGGAGGTCGACGCGTGGTTCGTGCCGCCGCTCGATCTCGATCCGTCCCGCACGTATCCCGTCCTGCTCAACATCCACGGCGGCCCGTACTCGCAATACGGCTACGGGTTCTTCGACGAGTTCCAGGTGCAAGCGGCGGCCGGATACGGCGTCGTGTACTGCAATCCCCGCGGGTCCTCGGGCTACGGCGAGGCATGGGGGCGCGCGATCAGAGGACCCAAGTGCGACCCCGATCCGGGAACCGGCTGGGGAGGGATCGACGCGTCGGATGTGCTGTCGGTGCTCGACGCTGCGCTCGACGCGCATTCCTATCTCGACCGCGAGCGCACTGGCGTGCTCGGCGGCTCGTACGGCGGCTACCTCACGTCGTGGCTCGTGACCCAGACCGATCGATTCGCGGCCGCGTGCTCGGAGCGTGCCGTCAACAACATGGTCACGATGAGCCACACCTCCGACATCGGGTGGTGGTTCAACACCGAGTACGCGGGCGTGACGCCGATGGAGGACACCGAGGAGCTGCTGCGGATGTCGCCGGTCACCTACGCGGACCGCATCACCACGCCCCTTCTCATCGTGCACAGCGAGAACGACTGGCGCTGCCCGATCGAACAGGCCGAGGACCTCTACACCCGGCTGAGGCTGCTCGGCCGTGACGTCGAGTTCGTGCGCTTCCCGGGCGAAGGCCACGAGCTCTCACGCTCAGGCGCTCCCAAACACCGCGTAGAACGCTTCGAGATCATCTTGGAGTTCTTCTCCCGCCACTTGAAGTGAGGCCGTTGCGGCTTGCCGGCGACGAGTGCGTGCCGGCCGAGCCGCTCGAACGCTGGAGCCTGCAGCTCACGTTGAAGCACCAGGAATAGGTGTGGGTGGTGTCGGGGCCTTGGAGGGTCTGGAAGAAGTGCGCCGTGACGCAGTGGCGTCCCGGGGCGAACTGCTCGAACTCTTTGCCCGGGCCCGGCTGGAAGAACACCTGGTTCAACGCGTCGTTCTTCGTGAGCTGATCGTCGGGAACGGGCGTGCTGTCGATGTCGAGCGTGCCCTCGTATCCCGGCGCGAGGTCGACGCCCACCTGCGATTGACGGAGCACGAGCTCGCCGGGCTTCGGCACGAGCACTTCGATGCCCGGGTCGACGAGGGCGGCATCGTCGTCGCCCGTCTGGGCCTGCATGAATCCGGCAACGATCGCGACGAGTGCGACCGCGATCAGCGCAGAGATGCCGACACGGTGCCACTTCATGGCTCAGATCTTGCCTGAGTAGGAGCGCGCTCCCACCATCGCGGTAGGCAGGCCGTCACCCCTCCGTAATACCGGTGGCACAAACCTCGCGAACCCACCGGTTACCGTTTCGCGGATGCTGTTGTCGTCGGCCCGACTCCCGCGACCGAACGAGACCTGATGGTGGTTTCGCGCATGGCCGACCACGTCGGCCGCGTGCTCGGGTCGCGCTACCGGCTCGTGGCTCCGGTCGGCGCCGGTGCCTCCGCGCAGGTGTACCTCGCCGACGACGTGCAGCTGCGCCGGCAGGTCGCGGTCAAGATCCTCCACCCGGCGCTGGCAGGCGACCCCACCTTCCTCAAGCGCTTCCGTGCAGAGGCCCGCGCGGCGGCGGCGCTCAGCCATCCGAACGTCATGGCGGTCTACGACTGGGGTGAGGAGTCGGATCTCTCCGAGCACGGTCCGTACCTCGTGCTCGAGTACCTCGGCGGCGGCAGCCTGCGGTCGATCCTCGATGCGGGGCGGCTCCTGACGCCGTCGCAAGCGCTCGTGGTCGGCCTCGAGGCGGCGAGAGGCCTCGAGTACGCGCATCGCCGAGGCATCGTCCACCGAGACATCAAGCCTGCGAACCTGCTGTTCGACGAGGAGGGCCGGCTGCGCATCGCCGACTTCGGGCTCGCTCGTGCGATCGCTGAAGCGGCCTGGACCGAGCCATCGGGCGTCGTGTTGGGCACCGCGCGGTACGCGTCGCCCGAGCAAGCGCAGGGCAAGCCGGTCGACGGCAAGACCGACGTGTACTCACTCGCGCTCGTGCTGATCGAGTCGGTGACGGGCAACGTCCCGTTCGCGGCCGACACGACGGTGGCGACGTTGATGGCGCGCATCGACGCGCTGATCCCGGTCCCCGAGTCACTCGGTCCGCTGCGAACGGTCGTCGAACGCGCCGGTCGTCCCGATCCGGCAGAGCGGTATGACGCGACCGCGTTCGGGCGCGTCCTCGCGGGCACAGCCGAACGCTTGCCGCGCCCGGCGCCGCTCCCACTCATGCGGCCGAAGCCGTCGACGAGCGACCTCCTCGACCTCACGGCGATGAAGCCGGCGACGTCGACCGACCTGACGCCGATCACCGGTGATGAATCCGGCGCCGCCACAGGCCCGTTCGACGTCGACAGCGCTCCGACTCCGATCCCGCCGCGGGGCACGTCGCTGGTGGTCACCGAGGAGAAGCCGCGCAAGCGTTGGCGGCGTCGCCTGCTCTTGGCGATCACCGCGCTGGTCCTGCTGTTGGCGGGGGGCGCGGCCGTGTATGCCGCGACGCAGGCAACAGTGCCGAAGCACGAGGTGCCCGGCGTGATCGGGGCGACGGCCGACGCCGCCCTTGCGCAGGTGGGTGAGTTCGGCTGGAAGATCGACCGCCAGGACAGGTTCGACGACGCAACGGCCGCTGGGCAGGTCATCGGTCAGGATCCCGAGGCCGGCGCCAAGCTCAAGGAAGGCGGCACCTTCTCGTTGGTCGTGTCGCGGGGCCCGACGCCCGTCGCGATCCCCGACCTCACCGGGATGAGCGACGGCCAAGCCGGCGAGGCACTCAAGAACTCCGGCCTCGTGGTGGTCACACCGGTGACCGAGCAATACGACGAGAACGTCCCCGAGCACTTCGTCATCAGCTGGGATCCGACCGGCACCGAGATCCCCAAGGGCTCCTCGGTCAACCTCGTGGTCTCGAAGGGCCCGGCGCCGCGGCAGGTGCCCCAGATCAGTGGCACGTTCGCCGACGCCAAGGCCGCGCTCGCGGGCGTGCAGCTAAAGGCGAAGCAAGAGCAGGTCTTCAGCGACGACGTCCCCGAGGGCCAGGTCGTCTCGACCCAGCCGTCGGCGGGCGACAGCGTTGCGCGCGGCGCGACGGTGGTCGTGAACGTGTCGAAGGGTCCTGACCTCGTGGCGGTGCCGTCGATCGTGCGCAAGAAGCTCGAGGAGGCGATCTCGATCCTGGAGGACGCCGGTCTCTCGGCGGGCCAGGTGTACGGGCCGGCGAAGGGCAGGCCGATCTCGTCCAACCCTGGCGAGGGCGCGATGATCAAGCGGGGCAGCGCAGTCGACATCTACCTCGGTTAGCGATTCGCGAGGCGACCCGCTTAGTGTGCGGCCCGCACATCGAGTGAGAGGAGTCGGCTCATGGGGGCTCTCGAAGGACGCGTTGCCATCATCACGGGCGCGGGGCGCGGCATCGGTCGCGAGCACGCGCTGCTCTTCGCGGCCGAGGGCGCGAAGGTCGTCGTCAACGATCTCGGCGGCAATCCCGACGGCACGGGCGGCGACAAGACCCCCGCCGAAGAGGTCGTCAGCGAGATCAAGGACATGGGCGGCGAGGCGATCTCGAACGGCGACAACGTCGCGAGCTGGGAGGGTGGCCAGCGCATGGTCAACTCCGCGATCGAGGCGTTCGGCACGCTCGACATCCTCGTGAACAACGCCGGCATCCTGCGCGACCGGGTGCTCGTCAACATGACCGAGGAAGAGTGGGATGCCGTCGTGGCCGTCCACCTCAAGGGGCACTTCGTGCCGACGCGCTGGGCCGCTGCCTACTGGCGGGAGCGGGTGAAGGCGGGGGAGACGGTCACCGCGAACGTCGTGAACACGTCGTCGACCTCAGGCCTGCTCTCGAATCCCGGCCAGACGAACTACGGCGCGGCGAAGTCGGGCATCGCGACCTTCACGCAGATCGCGGCGAAGGAGCTGTCGCGCTACGGGGTGAAGGTGAACTGCATCGCGCCCGCGGCGCGCACTCGCCTCACTGAAGCGACCCCCGGCCTCGGCGACATCATCAAGGCGCCTGACGACCCGGGCTCGTTCGACATCTGGGATCCCGCGAACATCTCGCCGCTCGTCGCCTACTTGGCGACCGCGGATTGCCCGTTCACCGGCGAGACGTTCTTCGTGCAGGGCGGACAGGTGAAGAAGTTCCAGTCGTGGAAGATGGGCGACGGCGTCGAGCAGGACGAACGGTGGACGGTCGCCGGCCTGCAGCGCGACCTCAGCAAGCTCGCAGCGACGGACTAGCGGCGCGGCGGCGCAATGCGCCGCCGGGTGCGCACAGAACCGATTGCCGAGCGCAGCGAGAAGGAGCCGTCCGAAACGAAGTGGAGGACGGCGACGAGAATTTCGAGTAGCGCCAACTGTCACAGCGGTTGGGGGTTGACCCCCGACCCAGACCATGTGATGCTCCGAATCAGACTATCTGATTCGGAGGTTGCCATGACGATCGTCGAGAACCGGTACCTCACCGGAAACTTCGGCCCGGTCCACGAGGAAGTCACCGCGGTCGACCTGCCGGTCACCGGCACGATCCCCGACTCGTTGCGCGGGCGCTTCCTCCGCAACGGCCCGAACCCGGTGAGCGCGGTCGATCCCGCGACCTATCACTGGTTCGGTGGCGACGGCATGGTGCACGGCGTGCGCCTCGCCGATGGCGCGGCCGACTGGTACCGCAACCGTTGGGTGCGGGCGGGCGGCGTGATCGACGCGCTCGGCGTGCCCGATCCCGGTGGCGAGATCCACAGCGGAATGGACTTCGCCGCGAACACCAACGTGATCGGCCACGCGGGCAAGACGCTCGCCATCGTCGAGGCGGGAGGTCGACCGATCGAGCTGAGCTACGAGCTCGACACCCTTCGCCGCGGTGACTTCGACGGCACGCTGCCGAACGGGTTCACCGCACATCCCAAGCGTGACCCCGAGACGGGCGAGCTGCACGCGGTCTGCTACTGGTGGGGGCTCGGCAGCCAGGTGCAGTACCTCGTCGTCGACACCGCCGGCAAGGTCACGAAGGTCGTGCCGATCGAGACGACCGGCGCGCCGATGCTTCACGACATGGGCTTGTCAGAGCGCTACGCGCTCGTGCTCGACCTTCCGTGCGTCTTCGACCTCGAGCTCGCGTCGGCGGGTCGGTTCCCCTACAAGTGGGATGAGTCGTATCCGGCTCGTGTCGGCGTCCTGCCGCGCGACGGTGGCAACGACGACGTGAAGTGGTTCGAGATCGACCCTTGCTACATCTTCCATCCGATGAACACGTTCGACGACGGCGATCGCGTCGTGTTCGACGCGGTGCGACACCCGAAGATGTTCGCGACCGAGCTCAACGGTCCGAACGAGGGTCAGCCGATGCTGTGCCGGTGGACGTTCGATCTCTCGAACGGCAAGGTCGTCGAGGAGCGCTTGGACGATCGCGGGCAGGAGTTCCCGCGCCACGACGAGCGGCGCATCGGCAAGCCGTATCGCTACGGCTACGTGCTCGCCTCTGATCCCGGGCTCGTCGCGCGGGGGATCCTCAAGCACGACCTCCACGCGGGAACGACGGTGGAGCACGACTTCGGCGCAGGAACGCACGCGGCGGAGCCGGTGTTCGTGCCGGCGAGCGACGACGCGGCCGAGGACGACGGGTACGTCATGACGTTCGTCTACGACGAGCAGACCGACCGCAGCGACCTCGTCATCCTCCACGCGCAGGACTTCGCCGGCGACCCCGTCGCCTCGGTGCACCTCCCGCAGCGCGTGCCCTACGGGTTCCACGGCAACTGGGTGCCCGACCCCGCCTGACCCGCTGACCGATTGAGCGACCAGAGGCTCCTCACGGGACCTCTGGCGCTCAAACGGTGCGGCGGACGATCCAGATCTCCTCGGCGGGCCACCTGGTGGCCCACTCGATCGAGGCGTACCACGGGTAGCTCGTCGTGGCGTCGGGCGCGGGCTGCAGCTCGATGAGGTCGTCGACGACGAGACCGTGCTGGCGGAAGAGGCGGATCCACTCGCCGTGGGGGAGCACGAAGTCGACCGACTCGCCGTCGGTGACCCGCTTCATGCCGAACGCGTCGCGGTGCAACGCCGTCGTCAGCTGCCACTCGTCGTCGAGGCACATGACGCGCAGCGGCGTCGTGTGACAGAAGACGAGCCGCCCACCCGGGCGCAACACTCGTGCGACCTCGGGCACGCTCCTGTCCGGATCGGCGAACGTCATCGCGCCGTGGTCGCAGAACACGACGTCGAAGGAGGCCGGAGCGACCGGGATCGCCTCCGCACTGGCCTGCAGGAACGGCACGCCCGACGACGCGCTCGCGGCGTGCCGAAGCTGCGCCGCGGAGAGGTCGAGACCCATGACTCGCACACCGAGCGCGGCGAGTGCGATCGACCACTGCCCGCCGCCGCAGCCGAGCTCGAGCACGTCGAGACCCGCGAGGTCGCCGAGCGCGCCGACATCTGACTCGGGGATGCGCCACGTTCCCCACGCGAGCGGCGCGGCTTCGAGCTCGGCTGCATGCTCGGTCTGGTACTCCGCGCTCGTCGACTCCCAGAACTGACGGTTGAGCTGTTCGTCTCCCCGGGCCACGAAGCGACCCTACGTTAGGGTCGCTTGCCGATGGAGCAGGACACTCGCCCCTCATCGCGAGAACTGCATCCTGCGGGCAAGGAAGGCCATCAGCCCGATCTCGTGATCGACGCGTCGGGTCTCGACGAAGTCAGCGTCGTCCCGTGGCCGCTCATGCTGCGGCACCGAGTCGTCTCTCGAGTCGAGGCGAGTCATCGCTACCCGTGGCTCATCCTCTGGACGGCGCTCTTCGGTCTCTTCACGGTCGGCTTCACCGTCACGCTGCTCGCGGTCTCGATCCCGACGATCGCAGATGACCTCGGCGCGAGTCAGTCGACGCTGGCGTGGGTCATCACCGGCCCGCTGCTCGCGTACGCCGTCGTCGGCCCGACCCTCGGGAAGGCCGGCGACCTGTGGGGATACAAGCGCGTGTATCTCATCGGACTCGCGGGTGCGGGCGTCTTCGCCGGCTGCGTCGCCTTCGCCTGGGACGCGCCGTCGCTCATCCTGTTCCGTGTCCTCGGTGCGGGCATCGGCGCCGCGACCGGGCCGGCCTCGATGGCGATGCTCAACCGGGTCTTCGAGCCCGAGGAGCGGGTGAAGGCCCTCGGCTACTGGTCGTTCGTGAGTGCGGGGGCCCCGGTGCTCGGCGTCGTGGTCGGCGCACCGGTGGTCGAGGCATTCGGGTGGAGATGGGTGTTCGCGGCGCAGGTGCCGCTCTGCCTCATCGGCTTCGTGGTCGCCCTCGCGATCCTGCCCGAGACCGAGCGGCAGAAGGGGGTGCGCTTCGACATACCGGGAGCCGTGCTGCTCGCAGTGTCGATCACCAGCCTGCTCTTCGGGCTCAACCGCGGCGCCGCGTGGGGATGGTCGAACACCGTCGTCATCGTCACGCTCGCGCTCTGCCCGATCACGATGGCCGCCTTCATCGCGTACGAGCGCCGCGCGTCCGATCCGCTACTTCCGCTTGCCTACTTCAAGGAGCGGAACTTCGCCGCGCCGATCGCGGTGCAGTTCTTCACCAACTTCGCGTACATGGGCGGCTTCATCCTCACGCCGCTGCTGCTCGCGGACGGCCTCGGCTACGGGACGACGAAGGTCGGGTTGCTCTCGATCTTCCGGCCGCTCGCCTTCGCGCTGACCGGTCCTGCGGCGGGCTACCTCTGCGGACGGTTCGGCATCAGGAGGATGGGAGTCGCGGGCTCGCTCTTCGTGTCGGCCTCGATGGTGGCGCTCTCCGCGGTGGGGGAGGGCTCGACCTACGCGTACATCATCTTCGCTCTGGTGCTGTCGGGCATCGGGCTCGGCGCGTCGTCACCCGCGATGGCGGCCACGATCGCGAACGTCGTCGACGAGGCTGACTTCGGCGTCGCGGGTGCGACGCAACAGCTCGCCGCGCAGGTGGGTGTCGTCGCGGGCATCCAGATCATGCAGACAGTGCAGGAGTCACGCGCCACGGCCGACGGTCTCATCGGCTCGTACGGGGATGCCTATCTGGTCGGCGCAGGTGTCGCCGCCGTTGGCGCGGTCTGCGCGCTCTTCATCAGGCGGGGATTCCGCCCCGCCTGACGGCGGGGCGGTCATCTCCTTTCTCGTGAGGAGATGACCTAGGCGGTCATCTCCTTGATCTCGTCGTTGATCTTCTTCGACGCCTCGTCGGTGCCCATGCCCTGGAGGCTCATGAGCTTCATCATGTCGCCCTGCACCTTGACCTTGCCGCTCATGAACGCCTGCATCGCCGCTGCTGCATCCTGGTCGACCATCTGCTTCTTGGCGACGTCGTACGGCAGGGTGATGGTGACCTCGGCGTCGGGCAGCTCGCCCTTGTCTATGACCAGCTCGCCGGACGAGGTGTCCATGAACATCTTGATCTCGCCGCCGCCGGGAGCATCGGTGATGACCTGGTTCATCTTGATGCTCGAGGCGATCTTGGGCACGTCGGCCGCGTGCTTGTGGCGGATCGCCTTTGCGGCCTCGATCCAATCGTCGCTCAGGAACTCGTGTGCCACTGTGCTGGCTCCCTTGTTGGTGTCGTTCGGACGGTGACGCGGGCGGCACGCTACCGCAGCGTGCTGGCAGCGGGAATCGGGGCGGACCGTCGCTCCGACCGGCCCGCGATCTCGTCGTCGGCCGCGAGGCTTCGAACGACGAACCTTCCGACGACGTCGGCGATCTCGTCGGGCGTCGCGCCCAGCCTGCCGGTGCGTTGGAAGTGGCTGTAGGTCGAGACGACACCGACGACGCCGTAGGCCATGAGCGTCGGGTCGTCGTCACGGACGAGACCGAGATCGATGCCCTCGCGGATGAGCGCAGCCACGTCGTGCGCGTGCACTTCGGTTCCTTGCCGCAGCAGCTCGGTCCACGTCTGATCGCGGTTCTCGACTTCGAGCAGCGAGAAGAACGGAGCATGGCCGGCCATGAACCGGAGCGACGCCTCGGCTCCCTGTCGGAGGCGAACCAGGGGATCGGCACTCGGATCCATCGCGTCGGACTGGGCACGGCGGAGACGCAACCGCATGCTCGTGACGAGCTCGGCGAAGAGCGCTTCCTTGTTCTCGAAGTACCAATAGAAGAGGCCCTTCGCGACGCCGGCGGCCTCGCAGATGTCGACCACGCGGGTGTCCGCGTAACCCCGCCTCGAGAACAGGTCCGCGGCATGGTCGAGCAGCTGCTGCTTGCGTTCGCGCCCCTGCTCGGTGAGGCGGCGACCATCGGACCAACTCGTGTCCACACCGTCAGGTAACCAGCATCCTGACCGGCGGGTCAATGGTGCTGGGCAGGTAGAGTCGCCGGGCGTGGCAGCCACATCGCGGGTCGAGCGAGTCGAGACGCGGACCCGCAACCCGAAGTGGAAGAACCACCCGCTCCGGATCGAGATGTCCGAGTGCATCAATTGCGATGCGTGCTTGCGCCATTGCCCGACGCAATTCGGTGCGATCTTCAACCACGGCGTCGACGTCGTGATCATCCCCGAGCTGTGCTCCGGCTGCGACAAGTGCCTGCCCGCGTGCCCGGTCGACTGCATCTACCCGTTCCCCGAGTGGGAGCAGGCCGGCTACCCAGCGGAGTGGTGGGCGGAGCCCCTCTCCGCCAACGATCCCTACAAGTGAACGATCCCTACAAGTAGGAGTCTGTTGATGCCCGAGATCCTTCCCGGCGCCGACGCGTGGTCGACTGACGGAGCTGGCCCCGGCTCGCCCGGTGCGCTGTGCATCCACGGCTTCACGGGCAACCCCACTTCGATGCGACCCGTCGCCGAAGCCTTCGCCGCCGCAGGATTCGCGGTCGAGCTCCCGCGCCTCCCCGGTCACGGCACGACGGTCGACGACATGCTCACGACGTCGTGGGACGACTGGTCGGCCGAGGCCGAGGCCGCCTACCAACGCATCGCCGCGCGTGCGAGCAAGGTCGTCGTCGCCGGACTGTCGATGGGCGGCACGCTGACCGTGTGGCTCGCGGAGAACCATCCGGAGATCGCGGGCATCGTCGCGATCAACGCCGCCGTCGCGCCCCAGGCCCCCGAGATCGTCGAGATGGTGAAGGGAATGGTCGACGAAGGCCAGACCCTCATGCCGGGCATCGGCTCCGACATCGCGAAGCCCGGCGTCATCGAGTCTGCCTATGAGGGCACGCCGTTGAAGCCGCTTCTCTCGCTCATCGGCGCGGCGGAAGGCGTGAGCGAACGTCTCGGCGATGTCACGTGCGCCGTGCTGATCATGACGAGCCCGAACGACCACGTGGTCGATCCCAGCGCGTCAGATCTGCTCGCCGAGAAGGTGAGTGGCCCCGTCGAGCGCGTCACGCTCGAGCGGAGCTTCCACGTCGCGACGGTCGACTACGACGCCGAGCTGATCCAGCAGCGAGCCGTCGAGTTCGGAAAGAAGGTCACGGCGTAGCGCGCAGCCTCAGACGTGCAGCATCAGACGGAGAAGCCGCTGATTGCGTCGCCGATCAGCTTCACACCGATGATGACGAGGATCACGGCCATGATCGCTGCGTTGTGGCGCCCCATCCAGGCCTTCAAGTCAGCGAGGATGCCGGCGGCCTTGTCACCCATCGCGAAGTAGATGACGATCGGCGCGGCCACACCGATCGTCGCGATGAGGATGAAGATCGCCCACGCGATCGCCTGGTCGCCCCCCGAGATGTCGGTCTGTGCGATCGCAGCGGCGCCGCCGACGATCAGAATCAGGTTCTTCGGGTTCACGACGCTGACCACCACACCGAGGCCCGCCGACTTCGCTGGGGTGAACCCCTCGACCGCGTCCATCCACTTCGGCATCGGCGCGTCTTCGCCCGGCCCCGGCCGGCCCCGCCACTGCTTCACTGCGAGGCCGACGAGGAGGAGCCCGAGGACGAGCTTGAGCGTGCTCGTCGAGTCAGACGGTGCCCCGTTGTCGGTGGGGTCCGAGCTCCCGACCACCGCAAGCAGGATCGCTCCCGCCACCGCCATCGCGACGATCCAGCCGACGAGGAACGAGAGGCTGTCTGACTTCGCGTTCTGCGTCCCGAGCATGAGCACGATCGCCACGATCGGAATCGGGCTGATGGCGATGCCGACCGCGAACGGCAGCATCTGGCCGATGGCGTCGCCCATGAGGGCGAGACCGTATCCCGCGCGGGCTCGTGGCGACTCGGGCTCTAGCGTTTGCGCCTGATGCTGTCGATGCTCGCCTCCATCCCGAGCCCGAGCTCGAACGCGATCCACATCGGGGGGCTGCAGCTCCACGCGTACGGCCTGATGATCGCGCTCGGCGTCGTGGCCGCGGTGTGGCTGGCGAACAAGCGGTGGGTCGCTGCGGGCGGCAGCCCGGACGACATGTCGGCGATCGCGATCGTGGCCGTGCCCGCGGGCGTCGTCGGTGCCCGGCTGTACCACGTGATCACCGACTGGCGTCGATTCACGGACCAACCGCTCAAGGCCTTCTACATCTGGCAGGGCGGTCTCGGCATCTGGGGCGCGATCGCGCTCGGTGCGGTCGGCGCGATCTGGGTCGCGCGGCGACGCGGCATACCGATCGGTCCGCTTGCCGACGCGATTGCACCCGCGCTCCCACTCGCCCAGGCGTTCGGACGGTTAGGCAATTGGTTCAACCAAGAGCTGTTCGGGAAACCGACAACGCTGCCGTGGGGGTTGCGCATCGACCTCGCGCACCGGCCGCCTGGGTACACGCAGTTCGAGACGTTCCACCCGACGTTTCTCTACGAAGCGCTCTGGTGCCTCATCTTGTGTGTCGGCTTGATTGCGATCGGGAAGCGGTTCGGCAACAGGTTGAAGGCCGGAAGCCTCTTTTGGATCTACGTTGCGGGTTACACGTTCGTTCGCTTCTTCATCGAGCGGATCCGCATCGACGAGGCTTCGCGCTTGTGGGGCCTACGCGTCAACGAGTGGGTGAGCGCGGTCGTGTTCTTAGCGGCAGTGGCGATCCTCGTGGTGATGAACCTCCACGAGCCCGACCTGCAGCGCGAGGAAGAGGAACCAGAGGCGGCAACCGCGCAGTAGCCTGCCTCTGATCGTCTGGGTGGACGTGGGGACGCCGCCCAACGAAGTGGGGGATGCGTGGCAGAGATCGTGCTCGACGACGTCTGGAAGATCTATCCAGACGGCACTGTCGCGGTCGAGGGCTTGGACCTCGATGTCGATGACAAGGAGTTCGTGGTCTTCGTCGGACCGTCGGGTTGCGGGAAGACGACCGCGCTCCGGATGATCGCCGGCCTCGAGTCGATCACCCAGGGAACCGTCCGGATCGGCGATCGCGTCGTCAACGATGTGCCACCCAAAGAGCGCGACATCGCAATGGTGTTCCAGAACTACGCGCTGTATCCGCACATGAGCGTGTTCGACAACATGGCGTTCGGGCTCAAGCTGCAGAAGGTCCCGAAGCAGGAGATCAACACACGGGTGCAGGAGGCGGCACGGATCCTCGGCCTCGACGAGCTGTTGAACCGCAAGCCGGCGGCGCTGTCCGGCGGCCAGCGGCAGCGGGTCGCGATGGGACGGGCAATCGTGCGCCACCCGCATGCGTTCCTCATGGACGAGCCGCTGTCCAACCTCGATGCGAAGCTCCGCGTGCAGACGAGGGCTGAGATCGCGCGCATCCAGAGCGAGCTGGGCGTCACCACCATCTACGTCACGCACGACCAGACCGAGGCGATGACGATGGGCGACCGCGTCGCCGTCCTCCGCAAGGGCGAGCTGCAACAGGTCGACGGGCCGCAGGCGCTCTATGACCACCCGAAGAACCTGTTCGTCGCCGGCTTCATCGGCTCGCCTGCGATGAACTTGTTCGAGGCGAACCTCGAGCTCGACGGCGAGGGGCTCGCAGTGTCGTTTGGTGGCTACCGGCTTGCGTTGCCGCCAGAGATGCTCGCAGCCCGTCCGGCTCTGCGTGGCTATGAGGGTAGAAAGATCGCCCTCGGCATCCGTCCGGAGGAGATGGAGGACGCGTCGCTCGTGTCTGACGCGCCCGCCGAACGGCGCATCACCGCGGTCGTCGAGCTGATCGAAGCGCTCGGCTCCGACGTGCTGGTGCATTTCACGATCCATGCCGATCCCACGCTCACGGACGACGTGAAAGAGATCGCGCTCGACATCGATCCCATCGCGGTCGAGTCCCCCGGCGGTCACACCAACGTCATCGCTCGGCTCAACCCGCGCACCCGGGCGCGTAAGGGCGAGCCCATCGAGCTCGTGGTCGACACGACCCGGCTGCACTTCTTCGACCTAGAGGACAGCGCAGCCATTTACAGCAAGTCCAACTAGGCATCAAGGGAGACCATATGAAGTGGGGCAGAACAGTGGCGGTGTTGATGGCGGTGACCGTCGTCGCCGCAGCGTGCGGTGATGACAGCGGAAGCAGCAGTAGCAGCGGCAGCGCTCCTACGGGCGGGTCGAAGGAAAACACCGGCGAGGTGAACCTGCTGAGTGCGGCCGAGCCCGAGGAGGCGGCCGCCTACCAGAAGATCTTCGACGACCTCATCAACTCGCAGGTCGACTACAACGCCGCGGTTGAGTCGTCCGCCGACTTCGAAGAGCAGTTCCAGATCCGGGCCGAAGGCGGCACCCTCGACCTTGCTGCCGTACCGCAGCCGGGAGCGATCGGCGGTCTCGTCGACAAGGGCTCCCTCGTGGCGCTCGAAGACCTCGGGTTCAACATCGACGACCTGAACAACCTGTTCGGCGAGTCGTTCGTCGCGCTCGGGGAGTACAAGGGCAAGCACTACGGCGTGCCGACCAACATCAACCTCAAGAGCATGGTGTGGTACCCGAAGGCTGCCTTTGATGAGGCGGGCTACAAGGTGCCTGAGACGTGGGACGACATGCTGGCCCTGAGCGACCAGATCGTCGCCGACGGCAGCACGCCTTGGTGCGTCGGCTTCGAGAGCGGCGGTGCGACCGGTTGGCCGGCCACCGACTGGATGGAAGACATCATGCTCCGCACTGCCGGTACCGAGACCTACGACAAGTGGGTGGCGCACGAGATCCCGTTCAACGACCCGGCCGTCGTGAAGGCCGGGCAACTGTTCGGCGACATCATGTTCAAGGACGGCTACGTGCTGGGCGGGGCCGACGCGACGCCCGACATCGCGTTCGGCGACGCACCGCTCCCGATGTTCGACAATCCCCCGAAGTGCTGGCTGCATCGGCAGGCGAGCTTCATCAACTCGTTCTTCCCTGAAGGCACCGAGGCGGGCGTCGACTACGACTGGTTCCCGCTTCCCCCGATCGACAAGGAAGGCACGCTCTTCGCGGGCGAGCTGACCGTCGTCGGTACGGCTGGTGACCGTCCCGAGGTCGTCGACTTCCTCAACCGGTTCATGGGTGAGGAAGTGCAGTGCGCGATGGGCGGAGTCACCGCTTCTTCACGCATCTCGCCGAACGTCAACGTCGGGCCCGACTGCTATGCGAACAAGATCCTCGCGGACGCGTCGGTCGTGCTGAGCGAAGCGAACAAGGCCGGCACGGGGCGTTTCGACGGTTCCGACCTGATGCCCGCGGAGGTGGGGTCAGGCAGCTTCTGGACCGGCATGGTCGAGTACATGAAGGGCGGCCCCGACAACCTCGAGTCGGTGCTGACGGCCATCGAAGACAGCTGGCCGACCTCGTAGTCGAAGGACAACGTTGGCCACTGAGGTAGCCGAACAGCAGAGAGAGGAGCGGCCCGACGAGGGCCGCTCCCTCTCTCCTGGCGCGAGCGCGGCGCTGCGCGTCCTCGCGTTCGTCGGGGGACTGGCGGCGATCTACCTCGTTGGCCGGTTCGCTCTCACGTTCCTGCGCGACAAGGACTCGAACCGAATCCTCGTCGTGCTCGTCGCGATCGTCGTCGGTGTCGGCGGCGTGTTCGCGCTGTTCTGGGCGATGGACCGGGTCGTCAACTGGCTCCCCGACGGCTGGCGCGAGGGTGTGCGGCCCTATGTCTACGTGGGGCCTGCCGTCGTCATCCTCGCGATCTTCCTCGTGTATCCCGTGTTCGACACGCTCCTCACGAGCTTCAAGGACCGCAACGGCCAGAGCTGGGTGGGGCTCGACAACTACCGGTTCGTGTTCACCGACCCGAGCATGTTGCGGTCGATCCGCAACACAGCGGGTTGGGTGATCGTCGTCCCCGTGGTCGCCGTGACGGTGGGCTTGCTGTTCGCTGCGCTCGCGGATCGCCTCACGCGCGGCGAGTCGCTCGCGAAGTCGCTGATCTTCCTCCCGATGGCGATCTCGTTCGTCGGCGCTGCAGTGACCTTCCGGCTCATCTACAGCTTCCGACCGGAGGGCTTCGGGTCGAACATCGGATTGCTCAACGGCATCAGGTCCGCGTTCGGCCAGGAACCGGTTGCGTGGTTGTCGGAGTCGCCGTGGAACAACCTGCTCCTCATGGTCATCATGATCTGGATCCAGGTCGGGTTCGCGATGGTGGTGCTGTCCGCGGCGATCAAGTCGATCCCAGAGGAGATCATCGAGGCCGCGCGCATCGACGGCGCGAACGAGTTCCAGGTGTTCTGGCGCATCGTCGTGCCGAGCATCGCTCCGACGATCGTCGTCGTGAGCACCTACATGGTCATCAACTCGCTGAAGGTGTTCGACATCGTCTTCGTGATGGGCAACGCGGAGGCGAACAAGACCGAGGTCATCGCCGAGCGGATGATCCGTTGGTTCTTCATCTCGAACAATGACGGCCGCGGCGCGGCGATCGCGGTGGTTTTGTTCGCGGCCGTCGTGCCGGTGCTGGTGTGGAACGTCAGGCAGTTCCGCGAGCAGGAGAAGATCCGGTGAGCCTCGCCGCGCCCCCTGCTCCCACTGAAGTGTCAGATGGCCTCGATTCGCCGAGGAAGCCCGCGAAGAAAGAGGCGCCGGTCGGCGTCAAGAAGGGCGGCTGGTTCGTCCGCATCACGATCATCGTCGTGGTCGTCATCTGGTTGATCCCGACCGTCGGTGTGCTGGTCACCTCGTTCCGTCCCGAGCGCCTCGTCGACACGACAGGATGGTGGACGGCGCTCGGCCATCCGTGGCGGGCCGGTGAGTGGACGCTCGAGAACTACCGGAGCGTGCTCGACGCCGGGGGCTTTTCGAACGCGTTGCTCAACAGCCTCGCGGTGACGATCCCGTCGACGGTGATGCCGATCACCATCGCCGCGTTCGCTGCGTACGCGTTCTCGTGGATGGAGTTCCGCGGCCGGTACGTGCTCTTCGTCGTGATCGTCGGTCTGCTCGTGGTGCCGTTGCAGACCGCGCTCATCCCGATCCTGCAGCTCTACACGCGCGGCTGGGTCGTCGGGGGCGTGCACATCATCCCGGACCTGAACCTCAACGGGACGTTCCTCGGGATCTGGCTGGCGCACACCGCGTTCGGCCTCCCTCTCGCCGTCTATCTGTTACGCAACTACATCGGGTCGCTGCCGTCGTCGATCGTCGAGTCCGCACGCATCGACGGGGCCGATCACTTCACGATCTTCTGGCGCCTGATCGTGCCCCTGTCGGTGCCCGCGCTCGCGGCGTTCGCGATCTTTCAGTTCCTGTGGGTCTGGAACGACCTGCTGGTCGCGTATGTCTTCCTCGGCGGCACGCCTGACACCCGGGTGGTGACGATCGCCTTGGCCGACCTCGTCGGTGCGCGCGGCGAGAATTGGCATCTGCTCACGTCGGCCGCGTTCCTGACGATGCTCTTGCCGTTGGCCGTGTTCTTCTCGCTGCAGCGCTACTTCGTACGCGGCCTCACCGCCGGATCGGTGAAGGGATGAAGCGGTCTCGCGCTGCTGGTATGGCTCCGTTGTCGCCGCAACAGAAGTGGAAGGCGATCACGATCGCTACCCTCGTGCTGCTCCCGGCGTTCTGGGGAACGCTCATCGGGCTCGTGTCGGTCGCGTCCGACGACGGCGATGGCGTCGCGAACCCGGCGGCATTCATCGCGTTCGGGCTCGCGATCGTCCCGTTCGCCTTCCTTGCGCTGGCGTTCGTGTCGGGCCACCCGACGGCGCCCAGCGCGACGGTGAAGGCGATGTGCCTCTTCCTGCTGATCGGCATCCCTGTGTCGGCCATCGCCGCGGATGCCGTGACGGGGCTCGTCGCGGGAGCGGGAGCGGGCGGCATCGTCGCGTTGCGGGCGAGCGATGTGGCGACCTGGAAGAACAGGGCGGTCGGCGTGCTGTTCGCGTGCGTGTACACGTTCGTCTTGGCGCGCGCCGCCGGAGCGATCGTGTTGCTGAGCGTGCCCGCGTTCCCGTTCACGAGCATCGGTCTCGCCGACCACTTCGCGGAGCGGCGACAGGCTCGGGAGCTGGCCGAGGCCTCACCCGAAAGCTGACCGCGTGGCGAACGGGGCGTACGGGCACTTCGACGACGCGGCGCGCGAGTACGTCATCACACGGCCCGACACGCCCTTGCCGTGGATCAACTACCTCGGCACCGACGACTACTTCGGGCTCATCTCGAACACCGCGGGTGGCTACTCGTTCTACCGGGACGCTCGGCTGCGACGATTGACGCGGCATCGATACAACAACGCGCCGCGCGACGTGGGCGGCCGGTACGTCTACGTGCGCGACGACGAGTCGGGCGATGTGTGGGCGCCGTCGTGGCAGCCGGTGGGCGGGCCGGTCGAGGACTACCGGTGCCGGCACGGGCTCGGATACACGGTGATCGGGTCCGCGCGTGGCGGCATCGACGTCGAGACCTTGTACTTCGTGCCGCTCGGCGAGTGGCTCGAGGTGTGGCGAGTGCGGGTGACGAACCATCGCGAAGCTGCCGCGTCGCTGTCTCTGTTCAGTGCCGTCGAGTTCTGCCTGTGGGACGCCTGGGACGACCAGACGAACTTCCAGCGCAACCTGAACATCGGCGAGGTCGAGGTCGACGGAAACGTGATCTTCCACCTCACCGAGTACCGCGAGCGGCGCGATCACTTCGCTTACTTCGCGTGCTCGGAAGATCCGGTCGGGTTCGACACCTCGCGTGACGCGTTTCTCGGCCCCTATCGGGGTTGGGACCGGCCGGCGGTGGTGGAGACAGGGCACGCGACGAACTCCGTCGCGCACGGATGGGCACCGATCGGCTCGCACCAGGTCGCGCTGACGTTGGCGCCGGGCGAGACGCGTGAGGTGCGGTTCGTCCTCGGCTACTTCGAGAACCCGAGGCGCGAGAAGTACCACGATGGGCGGTTGAACCAGGCGCTCGTGCGCCCGGTCATCCGGCGGTACCTCGATGCAGCGGTCGTCGAGGGGGCGTTGGGCGATTTGCGTGCGCGGTGGGCAGAGCTGCTCGACGGGTTGCAGGTCTCGACGCCGAACGAGCACGTCGACCGCATGGTGAACACGTGGAACGCGTACCAGTGCATGGTCACGTTCAACCTCTCGCGGTCGGCGTCGTACTTCGAGTCGGGCATCGGGCGCGGCATGGGGTTTCGCGACTGCTGCCAAGACTTGCTCGGCTTCGTGCAGATGGTGCCGTCACGGGCGCGCGAGCGCATCCTCGATGTGGCCGCGACGCAGCT
Organism: uncultured Acidimicrobiales bacterium; assembly: GCA_963802505.1. GTDB lineage: Bacteria > Actinomycetota > Acidimicrobiia > Acidimicrobiales > DATKAS01 > DATKAS01. The sequence goes on from CAWDJB010000003.1 coordinate 240,306, forward strand.
CGAGACGGGCGGCGCGTACCACCAGTACCAACCGCTCACGAAGCGCGGCAACGATGCGGTCGGCTCCGGATTCAACGACGACCCGCTCTGGCTCGTGCTCGCGGTGGCCGCGTACCTGAAGGAGACCGGCGACCGTTCTCTGCTCGATGAACTGGTGCCGTTCGATTCGCAGCCCGGGAGCGAGCGGCCACTGTGGGAGCACCTTCGCCGGTCGGTGCAGTACACGCTCGATCGGCTCGGCCCGCACGGGCTTCCGCTGATCGGTCGCGCCGACTGGAACGACTGCCTCAACCTCAACTGCTTCTCCGAGGAGCCGGGCGAGTCGTTCCAGACGACCGAGCACCGCGAGGGAGGCGTGGCCGAGTCGGTGTTCATCGCTGGTCTGTTCGTGTTGGCGGCACGTGAGCTCGCCGCGATCACTGGTGAGGATGCGTTGCTCGACGCGGCTGCGGCGATGAGCGATGCGGTGCTCGCCGATGGATGGGACGGTGAGTGGTTCCTGCGCGCGTACGACCACTTCGGTGGGTTGGTGGGGTCGGCGACGTGCGAAGACGGCCAGATCTTCATCGAGCCGCAAGGGATGTGTGTCATGGCGGAGATCGGGGTCGACGACGGCCGTGCCGCTCGCGCCCTCGACTCGGTGGCCGCGCAGCTCGCCACCGAGCACGGCATCGTGCTGGTACGTCCCGCGTATCAGCGGTATCACGTCGAGCTCGGCGAGATCAGCTCGTACCCGCCGGGGTACAAGGAGAACGGCAGCGTCTTCTGCCACACGAACCCGTGGGTGATCGTGGCCTCGACGATCGTCGGTGACGCTGAACGGGCGCTCGACTACCACCTGCGCATCAACCCGTCGGCGCGTGAGGCGATCAGCGACGTGCATCGGTCGGAGCCCTACGTGTACGCGCAGACGATCGCGGGGCGCGAGGCGCCGACCTTCGGCGAGGCGAAGAACTCATGGCTCACGGGCACGGCCGCGTGGTCGTACGTCGCGGTGACGCAGTGGATCCTCGGCATCCGCCCCGAGCATGACGGGTTGCGCATCGACCCCTGCCTGCCGGCGTCGTGGAACGGGTTCACCGCGCGGCGCCGGTTCCGGGGAGCGACCTACGAGATCACGGCGCGCCGATCTGAGACGTCGCAGAGCGGCCGGGTGACCCGGCTCGTCGTTGACGGCGTCGATGTCGAAGGCAACGTCGTGCCCGTCGCCGCGTCGGGCACGACCGTGGTCGTCGAGGCGGTCGCGCAGTAGCGTCGGCCCATGGCTGACGACGTCGTCCTCTCCGAATCCCGTGGGGCTGTGCGCCTCCTCACCTTCAACCGGCCCGAGCGCTTGAACGCCTGGACGGAGGCGCTGGGGCAGCGGTACTTCACCCTGCTCAACGAAGCCGAGGCCGATCCCGACGTGCGGGTCATCGTCGTCTCCGGCGCGGGGAAGGGGTTCTGCGCCGGCGCCGACATGGACATGCTGCAGGGCATCGGCGAGGCCGGCGGCGTCGGTGGCGCGAGCGCTCCCGTCAAGGACTATCCGGCGTACTACGCCACCACGCTGAACAAGCCTGTGATCGCGGCGGTCAACGGCGCGTGTGCCGGCATCGGGCTGGTGCACGCCATGATGTGCGACATCCGCTTCGCCGCGTCGGGCGCAAAGTTCACGACCGCGTTCGCGCGCCGTGGGCTCATCGCCGAGCACGGCGTGTCCTGGGTGCTGCCGCGCTTGATCGGTCCGGCCAAGGCGATGGACGTGCTGCTGTCGGGCCGAGTGTTCCTCGCCGAGGAGGCTGAGGATCTCGGCATGGTCAACAAGGTGCTCGCGCCCGAGGCGCTGGTCGACGAGACGGTCGCCTACGCGCAGGATCTCGCTGCCAATTCATCGCCATCGTCGATGGCCGTGATGAAGCGCCAGGTCTGGAAGGCGCTCACGCAGTCGATCTCCGAGGCGACGAGCGAAGCCGACGGCCTCATGCGCCAGTCGCTCCGCGAGGCCGACTTCAAGGAAGGCGTAGCGAGCTTCGTCGAGAAGCGCCCGCCCGCGTTCAACCCCGTGCAGGACTGGGCCAAGGGCTAGCCCCTCACCGACCCCACCCCAGCGAACCCCACCCCCCGGCGAACTCGCGCGAATAACCGGCCATCCGTGGCCGCCTTTTGTCACGAGAACCGGCGGTGGCGCGGCACCTAGCATGACAACCCGTGTCTGAGCGCATCTCGACTGAGCAGGTTGCCCATGTGGCGCGCCTGGCGCGGCTCGATCTGACGGCGGACGAGCTCGATCACTACACCGATCAGCTCGCTGCCATCCTCGACCACGCCGCCGACATCGAGGCGCTCGACCTCGATGGTGTCGAGCCGATGACTCATCCGGTGCCTCTCACCAACGTGCTGCGCGAAGACGTCGAAGTGCCCTGTCTCGACCGTGACGAGGTGCTCGCCGCGGCGCCCGCGGCCGAGAGCGGCCGGTTCAAGGTTCCGCCGATCCTCGGTGAGGCCCCGTGACCGCGATCGGCATCGCAGCTGAGGTCCGGGCCGGCAGGAAGAAGGCCCGGGAGGTCATCGAGGAGCACCTCGCTCGCATCGAGCAGCTCGACGGCGAGCTCAACGCGTTCAACCTCGTGACCGCCGACGAAGCCCGCAAGGCCGCGGACGACATCGACCGCCGTGTCGCGAACGGTGAAGATCCCGGACCGCTCGCCGGCGTGCCGCTCGCCCTCAAGGACAACATGTGCACGCGGGGAGTGCCGACGACGTGCTCGTCCCTCATCCTCGAAGGGTGGAAGCCGCCGTACACCGCGACCGCAGTCGAGCGACTGGTCGCCGCGGGCGGCGTCATGATCGGCAAGACGAACCTCGACGAGTTCGCGATGGGATCGTCGACCGAGAACTCCGCGTTCGGCCCCACCGCGAACCCACACAATGCGAGTCGAGTCGCAGGCGGTTCGTCGGGCGGCAGCGCCGCTGCGGTCGCCGCTGACTTCGCACCGCTCGGGTTCGGCTCCGACACCGGCGGCTCGATCCGCCTGCCCGCGTCGTTCTGTGGCGTCGTCGGTGTCAAGCCGACCTACGGCCGCGTGTCGCGCTACGGGCTCGTCGCGTTCGCGTCCAGCCTCGACCAGATCGGTCCGTTCGGCGCCACAGTCGCCGATGCCGGCCTCGCGCTCGACATCATCAGCGGCCACGACCCGATGGACTCGACCTCGATCCCGCAGCCGGCCACGAACGTGAGCGCCACGCTGAACGACGGCGTCGACGGCCTGCGCATCGGCATCGTCGCCGAGCTACGCGACGGCATCTCGCCCGACGTGCTCGCTCGCCTCGACGCCGCGGCGGTCGTGTTCGAGAAGGCCGGCGCCACGATCGACGTCGTCTCGATGCCGTCGTTCATCTACGGGCTCACCGCCTACTACCTCATCGCCCCCGCCGAGGCGTCGAGCAACCTCGCCCGCTACGACGGCGTCCGCTACGGCTTGCGCGTCGACGGCGCCGACGCAGCGGCGATGAACGCGGCGACCCGCACTGCCGGGTTCGGCGCGGAAGTGAAGCGGCGCATCATGCTGGGCACCTATGCGCTCTCCGCCGGCTACTACGACGCGTACTACGGCAAGGCGCAGAAGGTCCGCACGCTGATCGCCCGCGACTTCGCGTCCGCCTACGAGCGCTTCGACCTGTTGCTGTCACCTACCTCGCCGACCACAGCGTTCGAGATCGGGGCCAAGACGGCCGACCCGCTCACGATGTACCTGAGCGACGTGTGCACGATCCCCGCGAACCTCGCTGGCAACACCGCGATGAGCGTCCCGTTCGGCGTCGGCGACGACGGGCTGCCGGTCGGCATCCAGGTGATGGCGCCGGCGCTCGGCGAGGCGACGATGTTCCGCGCCGCCGCCGTCCTCGAAGCGGGGGTGAGCGCATGAGTGAGTGGGAGATGGTGGTCGGGCTCGAGGTGCACGTCGAGCTGGCGACGCGCACGAAGCTCTTCTGCGGCTGCCCGAACCACTTCGGCGACCAGCCCAACACGAACATCTGCCCGGTGTGCCTCGGCCTGCCGGGTTCGCTGCCCGTGATCAACAAGCAGGCCGTCGAGCTGGCGATCACGCTCGGCCAGGCACTGCACTGCCGCGCCGAGCCGTCGATCTTCCACCGGAAGAACTACTTCTATCCCGACATGCCGAAGGACTACCAGGTCAGCCAGTACGACAGGCCGATCAACGTCGACGGCTACCTCGACCTGCCGTCAGGCACCCGCATCGGCATCGAGCGCGCCCACATGGAGGAAGACACCGGCAAGTCGACCCACCTCGGCACGTCGGGTCGCATCCACGGCGCCGACGCGTCGCTCGTCGACTACAACCGCGCCGGCGTGCCGCTCGTCGAGATCGTGAGCCGTCCCGACATCCGCAGCAGCGACGACGCGCGGGCGTACGTCACCGAGCTGCGCGCCATCCTCCTCGCGACCGCGGCGAGCGACGCCAAGATGGAGGAGGGGTCGATGCGCGTCGACGCGAACGTCTCGATCCGTCCCGCGGGCACCGAGACGCTCGGCACGCGCTGCGAGATCAAGAACCTGAACTCGATCCGGTCGCTCGGTCGTGCCATCGAGTACGAGGCCAAGCGTCAGATCGACCTGCTCGAAGCCGGCGACCGTGTCCGCCAGGAGACTCGCCACTGGAACGAGGACGAGGGACGCACCCACACGTTGCGCTCGAAGGAGGAGGCGGACGACTACCGCTACTTCCCCGAGCCCGACCTCGTGCCGCTCGAGCCCGACGACGCGTGGATCAGCCGGGTCGCATCAGGCCTCCCGAGGCTTCCCGCTGATCGCCGCATCGACCTCGCGAGCACCGCGGGAGTCGCACCGACGATCGGTGCGGTTGCCGTCGCGGTGGAACGAGACCTCGACGCACTCGCGGCCGCCGCGATCGCAGCCGGTGGCGACCCGGCCCGCGTCCTCACTCACGTCGAGCACAACCTCGCCGTCGACGGCGCCGCGGCGCTCGCGCCCGCCGCACTCGCTCAGCTCACGCGCATGGAGGTCGACGGGGCGCTCACCGCGACGCAGGCCAAGGCCGTGCTCGCGGACATGGTCGAGAAGGGGACCGCTGATCCCGCAGAGGTCGCGAAGGCGATGGGCTTCGAGGCGATGGAGACGGGCGCGCTCGACTCGGTCGTCGACGAGATCATCGCCGCGCATCCCGACGAGTGGCAGCGCTACCGCGAGGGCGACGAGAAGGCCCGCGGCAAGCTCACCGGCTTCTTCGTCGGGGAAGTCATGCGCGCGACGAAGGGGAAGGCCGACGGCAAGATCGTGACCGCCCGGCTCCGCGAGCTGGCTGGCTGATCAGCCGTTCGACGCGGCGAGCAGCTTGATCGCTCCCGAGTCCGAGCGCCGCTTCGCCCACGCTGCCACGTAGGGATCATCGGTCAGGTAGATGATCTGACTTCCCTCGGACAGGCGCTCGACCATGTCGAGCAGATCCCACTTGTGGCCGGCGGGCACGTTGAGGAACGGCTCGTCGAGGATCGCGGGCAGCGGTCCACCGTCGGGCGCAGCGTGGCGAGCGCGCCCGAGTCGGGCGAGCAGACGCTCTTGCAGATCGTTGGGGTCGACGACGATGGACTCGCTGAGTCCCGAGCCTTCCTCCAACGCAGTGACGCGCCGCGCAACCGCATTGTGGCGGTCGGCGAGCTGGTTCATGTCCGGCACCTTCGCGCGCGCCTGCGTGACGAGAACCGCGAGGCCTTCACGCTGGCGAAGCAAGTCGGGCACGTCGGGCTCGACGAGGTCGGCCGGGTCGATGCCGGACGTGTTGTCCGGCGGACGCATGGTCCGCTCCTCCTGCTCGAGCCGAGCGAGGTCGGCCTCGATCTCGTGCGCCGGACGGGTCTGCGCGCGCGCCTTCTCGCGACGCTCGGCGGCCACGACCTCGTCTTCAGCGGCAGCGAGGCGAGCACCGGTGTTCATGCTCTCGGCGACGCCGATCGTGGTGCAGAGGTGATCCGCCTGCACTTCGAGGGCAGCGAGGGCTCGCTCCGCCTCTTCGAGATCCCACTGCAGCCGTCCGATGCGACCGGTGGCGATGCGCTGACGCACCTGCTCCATCGCCGCACCCGGATCGTCCGCGCCGTACGGCCGGCAGGCCTCGATGAGCTGACGGCGGGCGTACTCGGCTCGGCTCGTCGCGGCGGCGAGGTCGTTGCGCAGCCCCTCGATCTCGTTCGCGGCACCGCCCAACCGGCCGAGTGCCTGCGCGTACTTCGTGACCTCGTCTTCGAGCTCCTCGGCGCGCTCGGGGCTGATGCCGCCCGCGAGCTCGTGCCAGCGGATCGACGCCGACCTGTGCGCGGCGACCGCGTCTTCGAGCCGCTGCTTCGCTTCGGGATCGAGCACCGCGTCGAGGCGCCGCAGCTGGAACTCGAGATAGCTCGTCGCGTCGACCTTCGCCAAGGCCTCCGCGGCGGCCTGCTCGGCAATGCGGACCCGACGGTTCGGGAGCAGAAATGCGACCGCGAGGCCGGCGAGCGTCAGGATCAGCGCCACCGCTGCGAACAGCGGGAAGGCACCCGCACTGGCGATCGTCGCGATGCCCGCGATGCCGGCGATGGCGATGCCGGCGAGGAAGAGGCGGCGGCTGCGGCGTCCGGCTTGCTCGACCCGGATCTGCGACGCGTCGATCTGCTGCACGATCGACTCGACCTCGGTCGAGCTGCCCATGCCGCCGAGCGAGAGCTGCTCGGCGTCGAGGCGGATGCGGGCGTCGCGCACGGCGCGGTGCGTGTGCCAGAGCGTCCGCTGTTCCGCGCGGGCGAGATCGACGACAGCGGGAGTGCTGGGCTCGGGGAGCTTCGACGCCGAAGCCTCGAACAGCCGAGCCGACAGCTCGTCGCGCTCCTGCTCGGCCTCGTCCACCTGCTGCACGAGGCGATTCAGGTCGCCGGGCGCTTCCTCGGGAACGGAGCGCGCCCAGCGAACAGTCTCGGCGTCGAGCCTCGGGCGGTTGCCGAACGCGGCGAATCGCTCGTCGTGGATCTGGCGCACCTCGAGCCACATGTTCGCGACCTTGTGGAGCTCGGGCGCGTTGCGGAGGATCCGTCGATCGGTCTCCTCGCCGACGCCGCTGCCACGAAGCACCTCGGCCTCTGCGCGCACCTCCTCGAGCCGGGCCGCGACGCGCGCCCAGCGGCGACGGGCTGCGCCCTGCTCCGCGGAACGAAGGCGACCATCCACCTCGGCGAGCTCGGTCTCCGCGGCCTCGGCCTTCTTCTCGGCCAGGCGGGCGATCGTCAGCTCCTCCTCGAGCGTTGCGAGGAGCCCGCGCGCTTCAGTGAGCTCGGGCGTCTCGTCGCCGGGGTTCACCCTCGGGGCGAGGCCGAGGTCGCCGGGACGGATCATCGCGGGTCGACGCAGCTGGTTCACGTCCGGCGGAGGCAGCGCCAAGCTCGACGCGCTCGAGTCGTCGACTCGGACGTGCGGTCCACCTTGGTCGTGGGTGATGACGACGCGGCGACCGAGGACATCGAAGTACGTGAGCTCGGCGCCGGGGACAGCCCCGACGGCGGCGCGCTGCAGCGTCTCGGTCAGGCCCTCCCGCTCGGCGGGGTCGAACCCGCTGAGCACGGTCATCCGGTCGTGGAAGCCGATACGGAGCACCTGCCCGCTGCTCGCAACTATCAGTTCGTCAACGCGCACGGCTCACCTTTGAAGTCGCTCTCCTAGGGTCATCGGCACGCAAAACCGCCTTCTGTAGCGGTCCTTGAGCCAGTAGCCTGACCAGCCGGTCAAGTGCGGGTTGACGAGCCAGGAAGCCGTGGAAAGACGATCTCAGAAGGACGCCGAGGCCAGCCGGGCGGGATGGCGTCTCATGCGCTCCCAGCTGGGGCAGCAGTGGAGGGGCCTCACCGCCGGGGTGATCGCAGGCCTGGCCTGGACCGCTGCGAAGGTTGCCGTCCCCGCCCTGGTCGCCGTCGCGATCGACCGAGGCATCGGTGACGACAGCAACACCGCGCTGCTCCGTTGGTCGCTGGCGATCCTCGTAGCCGGCGTGGTCGCGGGGGTCTGCAGCGGCCTGCGACGGTGGTATGCCTTCCGCGAGGCCCGTTGGTCCGAGGCGGTGCTGCGTGACCGCATCTTCGCCCACCTCCAGCGCCTGCACTTCGCGTTCCACGACGATGTGCAGACCGGCCAGCTCATGAGCAGGGCGAACACAGACCTGCAGCAGGTGCAGGCCTTCGTCGTGATGATCCCGATCACGATCTCGAACGCGGCGACCGTCCTCGCGGCCGCCGTGATCATGTTCAGCATCAACCCGCTGCTCGCGCTGCTCGCGCTCGGGCCATTGCCCTTCGTCAACGTGCTGGCCCGCCGGTTCTCGAACAACCTCTTCCCCTCGGTGATGGCGATCCAGGTCGAGTCGGCCGAGCTGGCGACCGTGGTCGAGGAGACCGTGTCCGGCGTCCGGGTCGTGAAGGGCTTCGGGTCAGAGCGCGTGCAGGCGGCGAAGCTGCGGGCCGAGGCCGACGACGTGTACGAGCGCTCGATCGACGCGACCAAGGTGCGGGCCCGGTACATGCCGGCGATGGACCTCCTCCCGAACCTGGGCCTGCTCGCCGTCCTCGGCTACGGCGGCCACCTCGTGCTCGACGGGCGGCTGACGATTGGCGAGCTCGTCGCGTTCAACACCTACGTCGCACTCCTCATCTGGCCGCTGCGGATGCTCGGGCAGATCGTCGCTCAGGGACAGCGCGCGGCGGCCGCCTCCGGCCGAGTCGCCGAGGTCCTCGCGACCGACCCCCAGATCGTCGACCATCCCCAGCCGCGCAAGCTGCCGGCCGCGAGCACGAACGGCCACGGTCTCGGCGAGGTGCGGTTCGACGCCGTGACCTTCTCCTACAGCAACAACGGCCCGCGCATCCTCGACAAGCTCGATCTCGTCGTGGCGCCAGGCGCGTCGGTCGCCCTCGTCGGCGCGACCGGATGCGGCAAGACCACCGTCGCCCGACTCATCCCCCGCTTCTACGACGTCACCGAGGGCGCGGTGCGCATCGACGGTGTCGACGTGCGGGACATGCGGGTGCAGGAGCTCCGTCGGTCGGTCGGCATCGTGTTCGAGGACACGTTCCTCTTCAACGACACCGTCAGAGCGAACATCGCGTTCGCCGACCCAGACGTCTCCGACGAACGGGTGCTCCGCGCGGCGCGGCTCGCCGGCGCACACGAGTTCGTGATGGAGCTCCCCGAGGGCTACGAGTCGATCATCGGTGAGCGAGGCTTCTCGCTCTCGGGCGGCCAGCGGCAGCGCATCGCCATCGCGCGCGCGATCCTCGCCGACCCGCGGGTGCTGATCCTCGACGACGCCACGAGCGCGGTCGACCCGACGAAGGAGCACGAGATCCGCGACGCGCTCGCGGAGGTGATGCGCGGCCGCACCACGATCGTGATCGCGCACCGTCCCGCGACCGTCGCCCTCGCGGACCGCGTGGTGCTCCTCGAGGACGGCCGCGTCATCGCGGAGGGGACGCACGACTCGCTGCTCGGCGAGAGCGAGCGCTACAGGACCGTGCTGGCCGCAGGCGAACACGAGCGCTGGGCGGCGACTGCCGCGGCTGACGCGGCCGCCAACGCGGCGGGGGGCTGAGCCATGTGGGGCAGCGGCGCTGTCACCGAAGAGGACCGGCTCGATCGGGAAGAGGCGCGGCGCCTCTTGACGCGGGTCATGTACATGCTGCGGCCGTATCGCAAGCTGGTGATCCGCACCGGGATCCTCGTCGTGGTGTGGACCATGACGGTGGTAGCGGGCCCCCTGATCGTTCGGTTCGCCATCGACCACGGCCTCGCGAAGGGGAACTCGGCCGCGCTGAACAAGTCGATCGTCGCCTATCTGCTCGTCGCGGTGGTCGCCTACCTCGTGGCTCGCTTGCAGATCATGGGCGTGGGGCGAATCGGCGAGGGGTTCCTCCGTGACCTGAGGGTGCGGGTCTTCAACCACATGCAGTCGCTCTCGCTCGGCTTCTTCGAGCGCGAGAAGGCCGGCGTCCTCATCTCGCGCATGACGTCAGACATCGACTCGATGGCCGAGCTCGTGCAGTTCGGCTTGCTCCAATTCATCTCGAACGGCTTGCTGCTCGTCTTCTCGCTGTCGCTGCTGATCCTGATGTCGTGGAAGCTCACGATCGTGTGCCTGATCTCAGTCCCGATCGTGGCGATCGCGTCGGTCAAGTTCCAACGTGACTCGAACCGTGCATACCTCACGATCCGCGACCGCATCGGCCAGAACCTGTCCTCGCTGCAGGAGGGCATCACCGGTGTCCGCGTCATCCAGGCGTTCGCCCGCGAGCAGGCGGTGGGTGAACGGTTCAACGAGAGCAACCGTTCGCTCTACGACGCGCACATGGAGTCGGTGCGCATCTCGGTGTGGTACCTCCCCATCGTCGAGTTCGCCGGAATCGCGACGACGGCTGCGGTCGTGGGCATCGGCGGTTGGATGGTCCATCAGGGCGAGGTGTCGCTCGGCACCGTGGTCGCGTTCGTGCTGTTGCTGACCAACCTGTTCGAGCCCGTCCAGCAGCTCAGCCAGCTGTTCAACACCGTGCAAGCGGCGGCGGCGGGCCTCAACAAGCTGTTCGGCCTCCTCGACACCAAGACTGACCTGCCCGAGCGCAAGGGTGCGGTCGACCTGCCCGAGCACGGCGAGGTCCACGTCGACAGCGTGTGGTTCTCCTACTCGGGCACGGGTGAGGACGAGTGGGTGCTGCGCGACGTCGACCTCACGATCGCCCCGGGCGAACGCTTGGCGCTCGTCGGGCCGACCGGCGCCGGCAAGTCGACGCTCGCGAAGCTGGTCGCCCGCTTCTACGACCCGCAGCAGGGCTCGATCACGTTCGGCGGGGTGGATCTGCGCGATGCGACCGCACGCTCGCTGCGTGACCGCATCGTCGTCGTCCCGCAGGAGGGTTTTCTGTTCAACGGCTCGATCCGCGACAACGTGCGCATCGCTCGTGCCGACGCGACCGACGCCGAGGTCGATGCCGCTCTCGCCGTCGTAGGCGCGGACGAGCGCTTCGCACTCCTCCCAGACGGCTACGCAACCGAGGTGCGCGAGCGCGGCACCCGCCTGTCCGCCGGTGAGCGACAGCTCGTGTCGTTGGCGCGGGCCGCGCTCGCCGATCCGGCTGTCCTCGTGCTCGATGAGGCGACGTCGAGCCTCGACCCGGGCACCGAGGCGATGGTCGAGCGGGCCATGGATCGCCTGATGGCCGGCCGCACCGTCATCGTGATCGCTCACCGCTTGTCGACCGCCGAGCGGGCCGATCGTGTCGGCGTCGTCGATCACCACGACCTTGTCGAGCTCGGATCGCACGCCGAGCTGCTCGCTCAGGGTGGTCGGTACGCGGCCCTCTACGGCAGCTGGGCTGGTTCGGCGCCCCGATAGCCTGCGTCCGTGCGGGTGTGGATCGACCAGGACCTCTGTACGGGCGACGGCCTGTGCCTCGACCATTGCCCCGACGTCTTCGTGCAGCTCGAAGACGGCATCGCCTACGTCCGCCAGGGTGAGTGGGTCGGCAACGATCCCGGTGGCGGCGGCAGCCTCGCCCAGGTCTCGACCCGCAACGAGCGCTCGGTCGTGAACGCCGCGCTCGACTGCCCCGGCGAGTGCATCTTCATCGAGCTCGACTGACCGACCGTTTGCTCACTCGACCGTCGTATGCGCGCGTCCAGTGAGCAAGCTCACCTCGGCCCGGTTCGTCTTCTTGGTGATCTCGGCCGGCGGCGCGTTCCTCGCGACCGTCGTGTTCACGATCACGCCGCTGTACCGCATCGAGTCGGCGGGGCTGAACCCGCTCGAGCTGGTCCTCGTCGGCACGTTCATGGAGGCCGCGGTCTTCGTCTTCGAGATCCCGACCGGCATCGTCGCGGACGTCTACAGCCGGCGGCTCTCGATCATCATCGGCAACATCGGGATGGGCATCGGCTTCGTCATCGAGGGTGCCTATCCGCACGTCGGCACGATCATGGCCGCGCAGATCTTCTGGGGGATCACCTACACCTTCACGAGCGGCGCGACCGAGGCGTGGCTCGCGGGCGAGGTCGGCGAGTCCGCGCTCACCGGGATCTTCCTGCGTGCGCAGCAGCTCGGTCAGATCGGCGCGCTGGTCGCGATCGTCGTGGCCATCACCCTCGGGCAGATCGACCTGTGGGTGCCGATCGTCGTCGGGGGAGTGCTGCAGATCGCGCTCGGCGTGTGGTTGATCGTCGTCATGCCCGAGACCGGCTTCACGCGGGTGCCGCCCGCGGAGCGCGAGACCTGGACCGCGCTGCGCACGACGGCGCGCAACGGCTTCGGCGCGATCCGGCGCAGCCGGGCGCTGATGCTGCTCGCGGTCGCGGCCGCACTCGCGGGTGCGGCGAGCGAGCCATTCGACCGGCTCTGGCAGGCGAAGTACCTGAAGGAGGTGCACTTCCCGACGTTTGGTGGATGGTCCGACCTCACGTGGTTCGGCATCCTGAACGTCGCTTCGTTGTTGGTCGGCATCGCGCTGTCGACGTTCGCCCGTCGCCGGGTCAAGGAAGTCACGAGTGAGCGCACGCTCACGCGCATCGTCGCTTCGCTGATGGCGCTGCAGGTCGTCGGCCTCGTGATCTTCGGGCTCGCCGGTGGCTTCCTCTTCGCGACCATCGGCTTCTTCCTCTACTCACGCAGCCGATCGCTGCAACGCCCCTTCTACAGCTCGTGGGTCATCCCCATGATCGACCCCGATGTCCGCGCGACCGCGCTGTCGGCCATGGGTCAGGCCGACGCGATCGGACAGGTCGTCGGAGGCCCGGCGATCGGCGCCATCGGCACGGCGGTGTCGTTGCAGGCTGCGTTGCTCGGCGGCGCCGCGCTGCAGGCTCCCGCCGTCGCGCTCACGCTCGCGGCGGGCGCAGGCGTCGACTCAGACGCTGTCCCAGAACTCCTCGAGGATGGCGGCGCCCCGGACGGGGTCTTGGAGCATCCACCAGTGACCGAGACCTGACAGCTCGGTCACCCGCGCTCCCGCCTTCTTCGCCGCGCTCTTCGCCCCATCGGCATTCAAGAACGCGTCCTCGAGCGGCACGATCACCATCCCCGGCTTCGGGATGTCGACGAAGTCCGGACCCCACGCGTCTTGCACCTTGGTGGCCGACCGGTACAGGTCGAGGATGCACGACGCCATCGACGGATTCAGCGCCTCGGCGGCGACGAGCGCGTCGTCCTCGGGCATGCCGCCGCCGGCGAGCCCCGCGGCACGGTCCGCGGCGGGCGCAGCCAGCATGCCTTCCCAGAACGCCTCGCCCTCACCCGGTGTCTGCCAGATCTTCGCGAACGAGTGCCACTCGAAGTTCACGTCGGCGAGCCCCGCGGCGTCGGTGACCCACGACCGCACGAGGTCGGGACGCAGGCTCACCGTTCGCACCGTGAAGCCGCCGCCCCAGTCGTGACCGACGAGATCGACGGGACCGCCGATCGCCTCGAGCTCACCGATGAGCCACGCCGCGTACTCGTCCATCGACGCGTCGAAGCCCGGGGGACGATCGGTGAGGAAGCCGGGAAGCGCCGGGGTGACGAGGTCGGTGCGCGTCAGGTTGCCGATGAGCGGCTTCCACAGCGCAGGGGTCTCGGGCACTCCGTGGACGAAGACGGCGGTCATGGCCGCACGCTATCGAGCGTCGATGAGGAAGGTGCCCACGCGGGCCGCCTCCTCGTCGTGGCGGTAGCCCGACAGGATGAACGTGTCGATGCCGGCGTCGACGAACCGCGCGAGCTCCTTGCCGATCGAGGCGCCGCTGCCCACGAGCGCAACCGACGCGCCCATGCGGGCTCGGGCGAAGCCGTTCCACAGCACGTCGCTCAACCACTCGCCGTCGTCGCCCGCGCCCGTGCCCCTGAGGGCGTTCTGTCGCGCTTGGCCCACCGAATCGGTGCGGTCGGCATGCGAGCGCATCTTGTCCCTGAACGAGTCGGCGATGCTACCCACGATGTCCTCGGCCGCAGTCCGCGCCTCGGCATCGGTCTCGCGGCAGACGATCTGGAAGCGCGTGCCGACCTCGATGGTGCGCCCGAGGTCGGCGGCCATCTGCTTCGCGCGTGCGGCGCGGTCGGCCATGAGCTCGACGGGCTCGCCCCACATCAGGTAGACGTCCGCGTAGCGCGCCGCAGCCTCCATCGCCGAGTCGGACGCGCCACCGAGGTAGATCGGCGGATGCGGACGCTGGGCAGGACGTTGCGCGACGCCGCCGTTCGCCACGCGGAAGAACTCGCCCGTGTGCTCCCAGTCGCGCTCGTGCCACGACCGCATCACGACGTCCATGAACTCCGCGGTGCGGCGGTAGCGGCCGTCGTGGTCGACCTCGTGCCAACCGCCGTCGATATCCCGGATGAAGTCGCCGTCTTTTGCCAGCTCGTGCAGGTGGCCGCCCGTGACGACGTTGAGCAGGACCCGGCCGCCGGTGAGCGAGTCGAGCGTCGCGGCCATGCGAGCCGCGACCGGTGGGTTCACGAACCCTGGACGGAAGGCGACGAGGAACTTGATCCGCTCGGTGTGCTGAGCGAGCGTCGCCGCGACCATCCAGGCGTCGAGACACATCTCGCCGGTCGGCACGAGCATCCCTTCGAAGCCGGCGGCCTCTGCGGTCCGGGCGACATGCACGAGGTGATCGAGCGTCGGCTTGACGCGGGTCGACACGTCGCCGAGACGGGCCTCGTCGCCCATCGACGGCACGAACCACAGGAGGTGCACGGCCGGCGAGGCTACGCGGTTCGTGCCTGAAGTCCTGGCAGCGAGGCCCAGTAGCCTCGACATGTGACCGCTTCCGCTCCGCGCGTGCGGTTCGCGCCCTCCCCGACGGGCTACTTCCACGTGGGCGGCGCGAAGACCGCTCTCTACAACTGGATCTACGCGCGCCAGCACGGCGGCACGTTCGTTCTTCGCATCGAGGACACCGACGCCGAGCGCAACCGCGACGAGTGGATCGACGGCATCCAGAGCGCGCTGCGGTGGATCGGTGTCGACTGGGACGAGGGGCCGTACTTCCAGAGCCAGCGCACCGGGCTGTACGCCGATGCGGCGGCTCGTCTCCACCAGAGCGGCAACGCGTACTACTGCGACTGCACGCGTGAGGTGATCGACGCGCGGACGAAGGGCAACGAGCGTCCGGGCTACGACGGCTTCTGCCGCGATCGAGGGTTGGAGCCGGGCGAGGGACGCGCGCTGCGTTTCCGCACGCCCCGCGAGGGATCGACGACCGTCGTCGACCTCATCCGCGGCGAGCCCGTCTTCGACAACGCGCTCATCGAGGACTTCGTGTTACAGCGCTCCAACGGCACCGCGATGTTCATCCTCGCCAACGTGGTCGACGACATCGACATGCGCATCTCGCACGTCATTCGGGCCGAGGAGCACCTTCCCAACACGCCGAAGGCGATCTTGTTGTGGCAGGCGCTCGATGGGGGGCCGCTGCCCGTGTTCGCGCACGTGCCGCTGCTCGTGAACGAGAAGCGCCAGAAGCTCTCGAAGCGTCGCGATCCGGTCGCACTCGAGCTCTATCGCGACGAGGGATATCTGCCCGAGACGATGCAGAACTTCCTCATGCTGCTCGGCTGGGCGCCGCCGGACGACCGCGAGATCATGCCGTTCAAGGAGCTCGCCGACCTGTGGCGGCTCGAGGACGTGCACTCGTCGCCCGCGTACTTCGACGTGAAGAAGCTCGAGGCGTTCAACGGCGAGTACATCCGAGCGATGTCGACGGAGGAGTTCGTCGAGCGCGCGCAGCCGTGGCTCGTGGCGCCGCACGCGCCCTGGCACCCCGAGCATTTCGATCGCGCCGCGTTCGAGACGATGGCGCCACTCGTGCAGACGCGGGTCACGCGGATGATCGAGGTGCCGGCGATGGTGGATTTCTTGTTCGTCGAGGAACTGAAGCCCGACCCCGCGTCGTGGGACAAGGCAATGAAGGCTCCCAATGCTGCGACGGTCTTGGACGGTGCGATCGCCGCCTATGCCGACGCGCCGTGGGAGGCCGACGCGTTGAAGGGCGAGCTCGAGCGCATCGGCGAGGGTGTCGGGCTCAAGCTCGGCAAGGCGCAGGCGCCGGTGCGGGTCGCCGTGACCGGTCGTACCGTCGGTCCTCCGCTGTTCGAGTCTCTCGTCGTGCTCGGACGTGAGCGCACACTGGAGCGGCTCGGTGCTGCCCGCGCACACCTCTGAGATCACCGCGCCCACGCCGGTCATCACCGGTGTAGCGCCCCGGCCGCGGCGTCGGTGGACACGCGGGATCGCGATCGCGCTGGTCGCGATCTTCGGTTTCCTCGCGCTCTACATCGGTGTCACGTTCGTGCAGGTGTGGATGGCATCGCGCCACGACGGCGCGACCAAGTCCGATGCGATCGTCGTGCTCGGCGCGGCGCAGTACGACGGCCGCCCGTCGCCAGTGCTCACGGCTCGGCTCGATCACGCGCTCGAGCTGTGGCAGGAAGGTCTCGCTCCGCTGATCGTGGTCACTGGGGGCAAGCGGCCGGGCGACCGGTTCACCGAGGCGACCGCGAGCGCGAACTACTTGCTGGACCACGGCGTGCCCGACGCGCAGATCCTTCGCGAGGTGCAGGGGACCTCGTCGTGGGAGTCGCTCGCCGCGGCCGCTCGCATCCTGCGGGAGCGCGGGCTCGACGAGGTGATCCTCGTGTCAGACCCGTACCACGCGTTGCGCATCGGTGGCATCGCCGATGAGCTCGGTCTCACCGCGCACGTCTCCCCGACGACGACCAGCCCCATCTCGGGAACTGCGTCGTTCCGTCACATGGTCAAGGAGACCGGCGCCGTCGCGGTCGGGCGGATCATCGGCTACCGCCGCCTCCTCCAGCTCGAGGGCTGACCCGGCGGCCGAGCGAGTACGATGCCCGAGCCCTTCGGGGGTGGTGTAATCGGCAACACAGCAGGTTCTGGCCCTGTCGTTGGGGGTTCGAGTCCTCCCCCCCGAGCCAAGAGAAGCTCACGTAGCCCCAGGTGACGCGCCTGGGGCTTCTGCTTTCGGTGGCGCGGAGGGGCGCATCCGTCGGGGTAGCGGACGGCGTGAAGGCGTGGTATGAACACGGATTCGATCCTCATCGCCACGCTCCGTGGTGAAGCAAGGCCGAGGTGGTCAATGGCTGCTGGCGACCAGACCAACGTCAAGCCGTGGTTCGAGCAGAACACGGTGCCGTGCGAAGGCGAGGTCGGCGACATCCTCGTGCCGACCCCTCTCGCCGAGGGGGAGTTCGACCGCGAAGCACAGGGTTCGGCGAGCGTGTGGTTCTGCATCAACGCCAACGAGGGGGAGCGCCCCGCGGTATGGGCGCGGGTGCAGTTCGATGGCGTTGCCACGTGCGAGGTGCCGCTTCCTCTCCCGCCCCAGACCCACCCGACATTGAGGCGGGGATAGACGTCCTCGTCACCCACGCCAAGGGAGTCGCACCATGGCCAGGTTCTCGAGTAAGACCCGCTCAGACGAAGTCGCGGTCTTCGCCAAGTCCGCCGGTCCGGGCGTCGTAGGCCTCTCCGACGGTGACACGGGAGTCGTCGGATTTCACGGCGATCCCGCGTTGCAGGAGACCACGGTCGGTTCCGAGAGCTTGCGGGCCGGCGTGTTCGGCGCGAGCGAGGACGGTGCCGGCGTGCTCGGCTACGCCCGAGCCGACGACAAGCCCGCGGTGTTCGCGTTCGGGGGCCTTCTCGCGATAGCGCTCGGCAAGCCCTTCGCGGGCGAGTTCCGGGGTGACGTCAAGGTCGAAGGCGACATCCTGCTCACGGGTGCCGACTGCGCCGAGCAGTTCGACGTAGTCGGCGCGACAGCGGCCCGACCCGGGTCAGTGATGGTCATTGGCGAGGACGGCGCGTTGCGGCGGAGCAGCCAGCCCTATGACACCAAGGTCGCGGGTGTCGTCTCAGGCGCTGGCACCTATCGGCCGGCGATCGTGCTCGACCAGCAACCGCCGCGCGAGGACAGGCTGTGCGTGGCGCTCGTCGGCAAGGTGTTCTGCAACGTCGACAGCGCCTACGGGCCTATCGAGTTCGGTGACCTCCTCACGACCTCGCCGACGCCAGGGCACGCCATGAAGGCAGATGACCCGCATCGTGCGTTCGGCGCCGTGCTCGGCAAGTCGTTGAAGCCGTGGTCCGGCGGCCGCGGCATGATCCCCATCCTCGTCGCTCTGGGCTGACGACCGAGCCGATGCCGCAACGAGCCGCCCAGGTGTTCGCCGAACGAGTCGCCGCCGGCGACATCGGAGATGCGGTCGAGGTCGTCTACCGCGTCGACGGCGGGATGCCCAGCCAGCGGGTGAGCTATCGAGTGGCCGTGGGGGGTGCAGGCGGCGCCGACGTCGAGGCGCACGATGTGCGCGCGTCCTCGAGTCCCCGACGTGCTTCGCTCTCGCCCGACGACCTCGACGTCTCGAACCTCTTCGCGCAGATCAGCGCCGGCCTGCACAGCCTCACACCCGCGGAGGAGAGCACCTTCACCCCGGACGGTTTGGTCGGTTCGCTCACCGTTCGCGTAGGTGACGACGAAGCGACGTTCTACTTCGTGCCCGAGCAGGAGAAACGACGGTCTCGCGGGCAGACCGTCGCCCCGTCGATGGAGCGGGCGCTCGAGCAGCTCTGGAGCATCGCCACCGCCACCGCCCGACGCGGAGAGGAATCGGCTCGTGAATGACTTGAGCGTTCGGGGCGTGTATCGCCGCTACGTGGTCGAGCCCCGGATCGAGCTGTTCGGCACGAGTGATCCGACGATCGTCGGCGATCCGCACAGCTTTTGGGTCGGGAAGGACCTTGTCGGTGGGCCGACCACCTCGCTCAAGTCGGTCGTGAGACCCCTTGCGTTCACGGTCGTAGGGCCAGCGGATTGGTACCAGAACGTGTGCGACAACATCGTCGGGTCCGTCAGCTACTACCAGACCTGGACGCACCTCGACGTGCGGATCATGCTCGTGCCGGACGCCGGCGTCACTGCCGCGACACTCGCCACCGTGAGCGCGACCTGGATGACGGGCATCGAATCCCTCTGGAACAGTCCCGCTCATACGCCCGGAGGCACCGCGACGCCGTGGCTGTGTGCACGCGCCGACGAGGTGCCGTGCCGGGTTTCGATCAAGATCTATTGGGTCACCTCGGCACCCCATCACGTCGTCTCCGTGCACGCCGGCTCGGGCGCCACCGACGAGAAGGACTGGTACACCTCCGATCCCGGCTCGACCGCCGCTCACGAGGTCGGGCACATGCTCGGGCATCCCGACGAGTACGCGGACCCGGTCAAGTGCCCGGACCGGGTGCCCGTGGGGACGGGGACCGTGATGGATACGAACTCGACCTTCGTCCCCGACCGCTTGGTGCAGTTCGTGGCCGACAGGATCGGCTCGAACCTGCAGTAGCGCAGTCGGCGTTCGAATCCCGGCCTGTAGGATCTACCTTCCACTCGCACGGCCCCATCGTCTAGTGGCCTAGGACACCACCCTCTCAAGGTGGCGGCACGGGTTCGAATCCCGTTGGGGCTGCCAAGGATCGCCGCGGCGGCGCCGGTCAGGTCGCCGCTTGCTCGCGGAGCACTCGTCGCAGGATCTTGCCCGAAGCCGTCTTGGGGATCGCGTCGACGAAGGTGAGCTTGCGGATCTGCTTGTAGCTCGCGAGCTTCTCCGCAACGAACGCTTGGATGTCCTCGGCTGTCGCGGTCTGCCCTTGCTTCATCACGACGAAGGCCGCAGGTATCTCGCCGGCCTCGTCGTCGGGAAGCCCGATCACCCCGGCGTCGGCGATCTTCGGATGCGTGAGCAGGACGGCCTCGAGCTCCGCGGGCGGCACTTGGAAGCCCTTGTACTTGATGAGCTCCTTCAGCCTGTCGACGATGAACAAGTGCCCGTCGGCGTCGATGTGGCCGATGTCGCCGGTGTGGAGCCAGCCGTCGTCGTCGATCGTGCTCTTCGTCGCGGCGTCGTTGTTCAGGTAGCCCTTCATCACTTGCGGACCGCGCACCCACACCTCGCCGTCCTGATCGACTCCGAGCTCCGCTTGTGTCGCCACGTCGACGATGAGGGTTTCGGTGTTCGGCGCCGTCACGCCGGCTGAGCCGAGCTTCACGTTGTCGACCGGGTTGGCGTGGCTCACCGGTGACATCTCGGTCATGCCGTAGCCCTGCAACACGACGCACCCGAGGCGCTCGCCGCACTCCGTCGCGAGCTCGGCCGAGAGGGGCGCCGCGCCGGAGAGGATGAATCGGAGCGCGGACAGGTCATAGCTGTCGACGACCGGGTGCTTCGCGAGCGCGACGACCATCGGCGGCGCGACGAACGCGATCGTGAGCCCGTGCTCTTGGTGCAACGATAGGAACTGCTCGAGATCGAATCGCGGCATCGTCACGATCGTGGCGCCCGCTCGCAGGCCCGTGTTCATGAGCACCTGCATGCCGTAGATGTGGAAGAACGGCAGAACTGCGACGAAGCCGTCGTCCTCCTGAACCCCCATCATGGCGAGGGCTTGCTCGATGTTCGCGACCAGGTTGCGGTGGGTGAGCATCACACCCTTCGATAGACCCGTCGTGCCGGAGGAGTACGGCAGCACGACGACGTCGTCGGGATCGACGGGCACCTGGTCCGCGAGGGGAGGAGCATCGATCGAGGAGAGCGAGGGGTATCCGGCCGCCTCGCCGATCACATACATCTCGTCCACGCTCGTGTCGGCGATCGCGGTCGCGGCCGTCTCGATGAACATCGGGACGGTCACCAGCCGGGTCGCACGCGCGTCGACGAGCTGGTGGTGGACCTCACCCGCGGTGTACGTCGGGTTGACCGTCGTGACCACGCCTCCGGCGAGGGCGACGGCGTGGAAGAGCACGCCGTACTCAGGGCAGTTCGGCGCCATCACGGCGACCACTTCGCCCCTGGCGAGCCCGGCCGCGAGCCAGCCGGCGGCCTGCCGGCGCACCGCATCCTCGAACTCCCCGTACGTCATCGTGCGACCCGTGGCGGCGTCGATGAAGGCGGTCTTCCCGGTCCTCTGGGAGGTGCGTTCGAGGATGTAGGGCGTCAACGCCGTCGCGGGAACGTCGAAGGGCGGCAGGGGACTGGTGAAGATCATCGGGAAATCTGCTGCAGGCCCGATGCCGCTGCCACGTCTGCGATCGTGCGGAGCGCGCCGCCCACTCGCCTGTCAATGCGCGGCGCGGTCGATCACGTCGAGCGCTTGCTCGACGCCGCGGTGCTCGGCGATGGCGGCCTGCATCTGAGTCGCCGCAGCTCGGAAGCGAGGATCCCCGAGCACGCTGCGCACGCCGTCGAGCAGCTGCTCACCCACATCGTCGGGGTTGACCACGATCCCCGTGCTCGTCGCCGCGACTCGGGACGAGACGTCGTACTGATCGCGTCCTTGGGGTATGCACACGAGGGGCACACCTGCGGTGAGGCTGGTGAGCACCGTTCCATGGCCTGCGTGCGTGATGACGACCTCGACGCGATCGAGGACGGCGCGATGCGGCAGCTGCTCGAGGATGATCGTGTTCGGGCTCGCCGTGAGCTCGGACGGCGCGACCGACGGCCCGGTCGTGACGACGACGGGGAGGTCGAGAGCGCTCAACGCATCGATCGCGTGTTGCAGCAACGCCACTTGCATCTGCCACGTCGTCGAGAACGACACGAGCACGAACCGATCCGGCAGATCCGCCGGTACCGGCCCGCGATCGGCGGGTTGGAGCGGGCCGACGTAGGTCAGGTCGACCGGCCACGGGGCGAGAGCGTCAAGTGCTGCCGCAGTCGGGACGATGTGCCCCGCGGCAGCGAGGTGGAGGTCGCCGTATGCCGCCAGGGGCGCGAGCCCGAGGGACTCACGCATCTCGTTCACGTTGGGTAGGAAGCTCTCGTGCAGCGCCCGGCGGGTGCCGCCCCAGGACGCGCCGGAGAGCGTGTGGTGCATCGACACGAACGGCAGCTGTGTGCGCTCACACGCCGCTTGCGCCGAGAGCATCACGACATCGACAAGCCCGACGTCCGCGTCCTCGACGTTCTGCAAAACGGTCCGGGAAGTCAGCAGCGAGAACATCACCTCCCTCACGCGTCCGATCTGCGTCTCGAGATCGGACCGTGTCGCCGGGTCCTTGTCGGCGACATCGAGGGATGCGAACGAGGCTCCGAGCGCCGCGTAGAGGTGACGATGCACCTCGTTCGAGATGACCCGAACGGTGTCGCCCCGGGCCACGAGTGCCTCGACCACGACCTCGAACGGCTGGCGGTTTCCGCCCCCATCCCAGGTGACCACAAGTACGTTCACGACCCCGCCCGCACGGTCTTGGTCGCGCAGCCCGCACTGACCGGGTCACCCGCGAACCGCTCCGCGAACCAGTCCAGGATGTGCGGTGGTGCGACGGGCCGGATGTCGAAGTGCCCGATCCCCGTGTACATGTCGAGCTCGATCCGAGCGCCGGCTTTGCATTGCGCGTCGAAGTACGACTGCGTGACATCCGGGCGCACCAACGTGTCGATCGTGCCCTGCGAGATAAGCAACGGCATCGTGATCGCGTCGGTCAGCGACGGTGAGTTCTCGGTGAGGTGGTTGCTCCACCCCGGTACGTCCTCGGGGTTCGCCGAGAGGAATCGTTCCTTCAGCGACAGCACGTACGGGAGATCCGCGAGCTCTTGGAGCGCGTCGGGCGTCGCGCATTGTGCGGCGAGCCGCCGGGTGATCGAGCGTGCGCCGACGTGCACGATGTCCTTCGGATCCGCGTCGGGATAGATCCGCGCCCACGACTCCACCGCGTACGACGTGAGCACGATGCCAGCCGGCTCGTGCCCGTCGCGCTCGAGGAGCTCGCCGAGCGCGGTCGGCGGCGACATCGGAGCGACGCCGACGACCTTCAGCTCCGGCGCGTAGGTCGGCGCCAGCGCCGCGGCGAACAGCGCGGCATGCCCGCCCTGTGAGTGGCCGAAGATCGCCACACTGTCATTCGTCTGATCGGGCAGGAACGACCTCGCCGCGCGGAGGCTGTCGAGCACGGAGCGCCCCTCGCTCTCGCCGACGAGGTACGGATGGATGCCGGGCGTGCCGAGTCCCGGGTAGTCGGTCGCTACGACGACGTGTCCGGCGGCCAGCAGCGCGGCGAGCTCGGGGATCTTGCCGGTGCCGCCGTCGGTCTCGAGCGACGGCGCGCACCGCGGGACGATGCCGGTCGTGCCGTGCGCCCACGCCACGACCGTCCAGCCGCCCGACGGCGGCGCGCCCGTTGGCGTCACGACGATCCCGGACACCGGGATCGTCTGACCGTCGAGTCCGGTCGACAGATAGAGCACGCGAGTGACTGCGGCGCCGTCGGGCAACGGGTCGAGCGGTTCACTTCGGATCACCGTCCCCGCGGCCGCGTCCGGGAGCGGTGAGGAAGGCGAGTAGAACGCGGGCGGGGCGTCGGGCTCCGCCAACGCCGACACCATCGCCCAGCCGAGTACGAGCGCGAGCGCCACGCCGCCCACGACGAACGGCCACCGCCGACGGTGGGCGCTCACGACCGCAGTCCCTCGGCCCACTCCTTTGCCCAGCGGTCGAGTGGATGCAGCGCCTTGCCGAGCTTCGCCCCGACGTCGGTCAGCTCATATCGCCCGTCGTCGTCCTGCTCGACGATGCCGGCAGTCGTGAGCTCGTCGAGACGCTGATACAGCACGCTCGACGACATGCCGTCGCAGTGCCGAGCCAGCTCGCGAGCACCGAGTGGCCCGGACTGCAGCTCCCACAAGATCCGCAACGCCCATCGCCGGCCGACGAGGTCGAGCACGGCCATGAGCGGACGGCCGCTCGTCGATCCTCGTACCGGCTGTCCGGGCAGCGGACGCACTGGCATCGAATCCCCTTGCTGTTTCGTTTCTCGAAACACTATCTTCGTGACCGTTTCTAGTTCAGAAACGGTAGGTACCCATGATCGAGCCCCTTGTCCCTCCGTTCGAACCCGACGTCGCCGCTCAGCTCGAGCAGATGATGCCCGCCGGTGCTCCTCCGATCGCCCTCTTCCGCACGTTCGCGAAGAACCTCCCGATGACCAAGGCGATGCGCGCGTGGGGCTCGTACGAGCTCGGGCGCACGCTGAGCCTCTCGCTTCGGGAACGCGAGATCGTCATCGACCGCACCTGCGCGCGGTGTGGCTGTGAATACGAGTGGGGCGTGCACGTGGCGTTCTTCGCCGCGAAGGCGGAGCTCACCGCCGCCCAGATCACGTCACTCACCCACGGTGAAGTGTCAGACGCGTGCTGGGCATCCGAGCGCGAGCGCCTTCTCATCGAGACCGTCGACGCGCTGCACCACACATCCGACATCAGCGACACGCTGGCCGAGCGCCTCGCGCGAGCTGACCGAGGCCGAGCAGCTCGACCTGTTCCTGCTCGCCGGCTGGTACCACGCCATCAGCTTCGTGGCGAACGCCGCTCGGGTTCCGCTCGAGGAGGGCGCGCCACGGTTCGCGGGACTAGACAGTGCGGATGATCGGGGTGATCGTCACGTTCCAGTACGAGGATGACTTCGATCGGTCGCTGATCGAGCAGGTGGCCGCGGAGGCAGCGCCGCGCTTCGAGGGTCTGCCCGATCTCCGGAGCAAGGCGTTCACCGTCGACATCGCGAACCGTCGGGCGATCAACTTCTACGTCTGGCAGTCGGAACAGGGAGCCCGCCTCTTCTTCAACGACCAGATGGTCGAGCGGGTCACCGAGCTCTACGGCGTTCCACCGACGATTGACTTCGTCGAGGTCGCGTCGCTGGTGGACAACGCTCGGTGACGTCGCTGTTCGACCCGCTCGATCCGATCGGATCGATGGGACGCATGTGGACTCGCGGACAGCGCGACGCACAGAGCTGGTTCGACCAGTGGGTCGATGCGACCGCGGCCTGGACATCCGCAGCGACGTCGGTCGCGCCGACCCCCGAGCGCTTGCTGGGCGAGCTCATCGACGGTGTGCTCGCTCGCTTCGGCGGACAACGGATGACGATGACCTTGCACGGCCATGCGGTCTCGGGGGTGCTCGACGGGCTGCGCGTCTCGGGTCCGGCGGGTGACCATCGGGCGCACGCGGTGCTGACCGACGTCGACTGGGAGGGACGTCATCTCGAGGAAGTCGTCGTGCGAGCGCGTCGGGTGCGTCTCGGCCCTGGCCTCACCTCGACCCTCACGGCCGACCCCGTCGAGATCGAGGGGCGCGCTCGGCTCGAGGATGCGCTGACGTGGGCAGCCGCCGCGGAGCTCGACTGGACGGTCGACCTCGACGCCGCGGGCGAGCTCCGCGCCGTCCATCGCGGCGACCGTCCCTACCGGCTCACCGGCGAGGCAACGGTTCGTGATGGCCGCGTGCAGGTCCAGGTCGTCGCAATCGGCTACCGCGACGTCGGCCTGCGGCTGCCGCGATGGGTGCGGTTCGTGCGCCATCTGGATCTTCCGCCGCTGCCGAAGGGCACGACCCTCGTGGACGCGCATCGGATCGGTGACGACATGTCTTTTCGCGTCCGCCTCGACGAGGTGCGATACGACCTCGATCTCGCACGAGTGCGCGACGCGATCATGCGCGGCGCAACAGTCCCGTTGAGCTGACGGCCCCTAACGGCGGAGGTTCTCCACGACGACGGCGATGCCCTGGCCGACGCCGATGCACATCGCCGCGACCCCGTAGCGCCCACCAGTCGCCGCGAGGTGATGCACGAGCGTCGTGAGGATGCGGGCCCCCGACGCCCCCAGTGGATGCCCGATCGCGATCGCTCCACCGAGGGGATTGACCTTCGCCGGATCGAGGTCGGGCCACCCGCGAAGGCACGCGAGGCTCTGCGCGGCGAACGCCTCGTTCAGCTCGACCGAATCGATGTCGTCCCACTTGAGGTCGGCACGCTGCAGCGCGGTGAGGGCCGCAGTCACCGGCCCGATGCCATAGCGCGGGGGCTCGACGCCGCTCGTCGCTCGGCTGACGATGCGGGCGATCGGCTCGATGCCGGCGCGCTCGGCGCCGGCAGGTGACCCGAGGAGCAAGGCCGCCGAGCCGTCGTTCATCGGCGACGAGTTGCCTGCGGTCACCGACCCGCCTTCGCGGAAGGCCGGCTTGAGCGTCGCGAGCCGTTCGAGGGTCGTGTCGTCGCGGATGCACTCGTCGCGTTCGAGCTCGGCACCGGGCACCGCGATCGCCTCGGCCTCGAAGGCCCCCGCCGCCCACGCCTTCGCGGCCCGCTCATGCGACCCGAGGGCAAAGGCGTCCTGCTCCTCGCGTGAGATCGAGAACTCGTCGGCCAGGATCTCAGCTCCTTCGCCGAGCGCGACGGTCCACTCCTTGGGCATCGTCGGGTTCACCATTCGCCATCCGAGCGCAGAGTTCCACATCTGCTCGTGCGTCGTCGGGAACGGTCGCGACGGCTTGAGGACGACCCACGGCGCGCGGGTCATCGACTCGACACCGCCGGCGACAATGAGGTCGGCATCGCCGACGGCAACCGCGCGGCTCGCGTCGCTGACGGCTTCGAGCCCTGACCCACACAACCGGTTGACCGTCGCTCCCGGGATGGACACGGGCAGCCCGGCGAGCAGCACAGCCATGCGCCCGACGTTGCGGTTGTCCTCGCCGGCCCCGTTGGCGTCGCCGAAGTACACCTCCTCGATCGACGCGGGATCGAGCGAGGGATGGCGCCCGAGCAGACCCCGCAAAGCCGTCGCGGCGAGATCGTCGGGTCGTACCCCGGAGAGCGCACCGCTCAGCTTGCCGATCGGCGTGCGTACGGCGTCGAGGACGAGCGCGTCAGTCAGCATCGATGTCACCTCACCATCATGGTCCGACCATCAGGGTCCGACGACCATCAGGGTCCGCGGATGAGGCGCCTCCGCAGTGGGAAGAGGTCGGCGCCGAGACGGCTGCGGATGTGGCCCCAGATGCCGGGTTGCACCCACAGCGCGACGACCATCGCGACGACACCGGTGCCGATGATGTACGCGGTCTCATAGTCGTTGAAGTAGTCGCGGAGGAAGTAGTAGAGGACCGCCCCGATGATCGGGCCCTCGAGGGTGCCGATGCCCCCGATGACCACGATGAAGATGATCGGCGCGATCCACTGCACGACGCTGAACGCCTCGCGTGGCTGCACCCGGAGGTTCGAGAGGTAGAAGACCGCGCCGCTGAATCCCGTCCAGAACGCCGCGATGACCCAGATGGCGAAGCGAGTGCGATACACGTTCGCGCCCAGCCCTCGTGCGCCCGCCTCGTTGTCGCGGATGGCCTGCATCTGCAGGCCGAGACGCGACCGCAGGACCAGATAGGAGAGGAGGACCGATCCGACACCCGCGACGAGCGCCAACCAGTACGTGACGTCCTGGCGCGTCTGCAGGTCGTACCCGGCGACCTTGAGTGACACGCCGTTGCCGGCACCGAGCGACGTCTGTTGGATCACGATGAGGCTCACCATCTCGGCGAGCACCCACGTGCCGATCGCGAAGTAGCTCCCCCGAAGGCGGAAGGCGACAAACCCGAGCGGGATCGAGACGAGGCCGGCGACGAGGGCGCTCAACGGCACCGACCAGTACAGGTTCTGTCCGTGCACGTTGACGAAGGCGACCATCGAATACGCGCCGATGCCCACGAACGCTTGCTGACCGACCGAGACCACGCCAGCGAATCCCGCGAGAAGGTTCCACATCTCGGCCATCGCGAGGAGGGTGAGCAGCTCGACCATCTTGCGCTGCAGCGACGCGTCGCCCCATGACGGCATGAAGGCGAGGAGGCCGACGACGAGGACTGCGACCAGACCGAAGACGCGGCTGGTCGTCGATCCCCGGACGACGCGGAACGACGTGGGAGCGTTCGTGACCTCGGGCGCGCGGACGTCGGTCATCGCAGCAGCTCGGCCTTGCCGAACAGACCGGTGGGACGGAACACGAGCACCGTCAGGAACACGAGGTGTCCGGCGAGCTCGCCCCACTGCGGATCGATCTGGCGGCCGATCGCCTGCGACACGCCGAGGATGATCCCGCCGATCAGCGTGCCCCACAGCGAGCCGAGACCGCCGATGATGACCGCTTCGAACGCGAAGATGAGCCGCGACGGCCCGAGGAACGGGTCGAACGAAGAGCGTGCGCCCGAGAGCACCCCGGCGAGTGCGACCGTCGCGACCGCGAGCGCCATCGCGAGCCCGAAGATTCGCTCGACGTGGATGCCCATGATCCGCGACCCGTCCGGGTCGTCCGAGGTCGCGCGGAAGGCACGGCCGAGCCGGGTGCGTTTGAGGAACAGTGCGAGCGCACCGAGCACGCCGATCGCGCAGAGCAGCGTGATCAGCGGAAGCCACCCGATGCTGATCGTGTCGTTGATCTTGATGCTCGACGTCTTGATCGAGCCGACGTCGAGCCCGCGAGTGTCGGCCGTGTAGTGCGCGTAGAGCACGTTCTGGATGACGATCGCCAACCCGAACGTGGCCACGATCTGAAACGCCGGATCGACGCCGACGACCCGGTCGAACACGAGTCGCTGCAGCAGATAGCCAGCACCGAACGCGAGCGGGATCACGATGATGAGGGCGAAGAACGGGTTGACGCTCATCGTCGTCGCGAGCGACAGGGTGACGAACGCCGCGAGGATCGCGAGGTCACCGTGTGCCAGGTTCACGAACCGCATCGCGCCGAACGCGAGCGACAAACCGGTCGCGAACAACGCGTACACGCCACCGAGCAGGATCCCCTGCACGATCGCATTCGCCCAGACCATCAGCGCTGCTTCCCGTGCACTTCGAGGCCGAAGTAGCCGTCGGTGATCTGCTCCTTGGTCACGTCGGCGGGCGTGCCGGCAAGCGACACTCGACCTTCGAGAAGGCAGTAGAAGCGATCGGCGACAGCCAGCGCCTGGTTCACGTCCTGCTCGACGATCAACACCGTCGTGCCTTCGGACTTGATGGCAGGGATGGCCCTGTACACCTGCTTCACGACGACCGGCGCGAGGCCGAGGGACACCTCGTCGAGCAGCACCAGGTCCGGGTTCGACATGAGGGCGCGACCGATCGCGAGCGCTTGCTGCTCGCCCCCCGAGAGCGTGGCGCCGTTGCGCTTCAGCAAGGGCTCGAGCAGCGGGAACGCGCCCAGCACTCGCGCCTTGTCCCACGGGCCCTTGCGTTTGGCGAAGCCGCCGACCGCGAGGTTCTCCTCGACCGTGAGCGACGGGAAGATGCGCCGGCCCTCCGGCACGAGTGAGATGCCCCGCTCGACGCGGCGCGGCGCCGAGAGCGACGCGAGCGACTCGCCCGCATACGTGATCGTCCCCGACCGAGCGGGGACCAGTCCAGCGATCGCCTTGAGGAGGGTCGACTTTCCGGCGCCGTTCGCTCCGATGATCGACACCGTCTCGGCCGCCTCGACGTGGATGTCGATGCCGAACAGCGCCTGGAAGTCGCCGTAGGCGACGTCGAGCGACTCGATCTCGAGCATGGCATCACCGTTCGGCGAGCTCACGGCACGGCCTCACCGGCGCCGAACTCTTCGCCGAGGTAGACGGCCCGCACTGCGTCGGAGGCCATCACCTCGTGAGGGTCTCCCTCGATGAGCTTGCGTCCGGCGTCGACCGCCATCATGCGGTCAACTACCCGGAGCAGCGCGTGGACGATGTGCTCGATCCAGACGATGGCCACGCCGGTCGCACGCAGCCCCCGGATCGTCGCGACGAGCTCGAGCACCTCGGCTTCGGTGAGGCCGCCTGCGATCTCGTCGAGCAGAAGCACGCTCGGCTTGGTCGCCAGTGCCCGGGCGAGCTCGAGACGCTTGCGCTGCAGCAGGGTGAGCGTCCCCGCGACGACGTTCGCCTTGTCGATGAGCCCCGTCGTCTCGAGCGCTTCGACCGCGGCGTTGTCTGCAGTGCCGAGCAGGCGCGTCGCCGAGCCGAACGTCGCCCCGACGAGCACGTTCTCGAACACCGTGAGCCCCTCGAACGGCCGCGGGATCTGCGCGGTGCGCCCGATCCCGCGACGACACCGGGCATGGGCGGGCTGCCGGGTGACATCGACCCCGTCGAGGCTGATCGTGCCCCTGTCGGGTCTCAGGTCTCCGGCGACCAGGTTCAGGAGCGTCGTCTTCCCCGCGCCGTTCGGCCCCACGATGCCGAGGGCCTCGCCCTCGGCAACGTGGAACGTGAAGTCCTCGATGACGTGGACGCCTCCGAAGCGTTTGGAAACGCCGACGACTTCGAGGAGGGCCGACACCGAAAGGTTCGACTCAGGCCAGCGGGTGCAGTTCGCCCGTGAGCGGGATCTCCGGGGACAGCTTGTTGTTCGTCACGACGAGATCGAACTCGAACTCGCCGCCGCTCGTCTTTTGCCACTGACCGCCGACGAGGGAGGTCGTCGCGACGTTCTTCGGCACTCCACCGGCGCCGTACTTCAGTGGTCCGACGATGGTGGCGAGGTCGGTTGCCGCCGCCGCATCGGCAACTGCCTGCTTGTCGGTGGAGCCCGCACGGGCGAGGACGTCGAAGGTCTCCTCGAACAGGGCGTGCACGAAGCCGGTGAACTGCGTCCACTGCTTGCCCGTCGCTTGCTCGTACTGATCGGACAGCTCCTGCGCGCTCTCACCCGTCAGCGAGCTCTTGAAGGGATGGTCTGGCGTCCACCAGATCTCGCTGGCGAGGCCGTCGCCGAGGTCGCCGAGCGCCTCGACCGCGGAGGGGAACAGCACTGCCTTCGCCATCGTCACGAGCTTGGGATGGAAGTCCTGCTGCGCCGCCTGCGTCCAGAAGGTCGCGAAGTCGGGAGGCAGCGGGATGCCGACGACGATCTCGACGCCTTCGTCCTTGAACTGGCCGATGATGCTCGAGAAGTCGTCGCTGAGCACTTGGAAGCGGCCGGGATCGACGACGGTGTAGCCGGCGGCTGTTGCTCCTGCCGGGAAGCCCGTGTTCGGGTCGGCGAGCGCGTTGCCGTCGGGGTCGTTCGGGCACAGGAGCCCGATCTTCTTGTTCGTCTGCACCGAGTCCCACATCTCCACGAAGACACCGACGAGCTGGTCGGCGCCCCAGAAGAAGTGGTACGTCCAGTCGAACCCGGTGGCGGGGTCGCCGCCACGACCGAGGAAGTAGGGCTGCCAGGGGGCGAGCGTCGAAAGGCAGGGCACGCCGTTCGCCTCGCACTGGTCCGCGACCGGGTTGATCATCTCGGGCGTCGCGATCGCGATCATCATGTCGACGTTCTCGTCGAGGATGAGCTCGCCCGCACGCGTCGCTGCGGTGTCGGAGTTCGACTCGACGTCCTTCGTGATGATCTCGACCGTGAACGACTTGTCGCCGAGCATGATGCCGTCGGCGACGAGGTCGTTGATCTGGGCGAGGATGAAGTCGTTCGCTTCGCCGAAGCCCGCGAGCGGTCCGGTGAGCGGGGCGGTGAAGCCGATCTTCACGGTGCCATCGCCGCCACCGCCTCCGAACGTGGCCGCGTTGACGCCAGCGGCTGCGCCCGCGGCAGTCGTGCCCGCGCCGCCGGTCGTCGCCGCGCCGCCGGTCGTGCCGGCGCCGCCCGTCGTTGTCGCACTGCCGCTGTCGTCACCGCACGCGGCGATCACGATCGCGGACAGTGCTGCGCCGCCGCCCATGATCAAGACGCGCCTGCGGCTGTAGCCCTCTCGCGGCGACGGGATTCCCTTCTGGTCCATTCGCTTCCCCCTCCAGCTTGTGGTCAGAACGGCCGGTCGGCCGTCACTCGGATGTCGCGGTTGATCAATGTCTCTGCGGTCTTGCGCAGGTGCAGCTCGAGGAGTCGCACCGATTCGTCTGCGTCGCGGGCGAGCACGGCCTCGACGAGGTGCCGGTGCTCGTCACCGATGTCGCGGACCGACGTTGCACTCTCCGCCTGCCGCGACCAGTGTCGATAGAGCTCGGCAGCGTTGCGCAGCGTCGATGCGATCGCACGAAGTCGCTGGTTCGGACACGCGGCGATGAGCGCCTCGTGGAAGCGCTGGTGGGCGGCCACCCAGTCCTCGAGCAGCACTGGCTCCGTGGCGTCGAGAGGCGTGTGCTCGAGCGCGTAGATCGCGGCGACGATCTCTGACTCCCACGCGAGGTCGCCGTGCTCGACGGCGTACCGGAGCGCCAGGCCCTCGATCTCGCACCGAGCGACGGTGAGGTCGAGGAGGTCTTCGACCGACAGCGACACGACGCGGAAGCCGAGCTGCGGTTCGCTCACGACGAGGCCTTGCTCGACAAGTCGCTGCAGGCCCTCGCGTATCGCGCTCGTGCTTCCCCCGTAGCGCTCGGAGAGCTCGGCGAAGGGAAGTCGAGCACCCGGGCGCAGGTGCCCGTTGAGGATGTCGCTTCGGAGCTGGGCGTAGACCTGCTCGGTTCGCGTCGCACCGCGGCCGGTCATCGGCGCATTGAAGCACTTTCGCCAATCAGCCGCAATATCGAAAGTTTCTTGACCTGTCGATAACCGAGGTCTAGAACCGCGCCCATGGCATTGCAGGGATTGGCCGAGATGACGCTGGGTGTGCCGAGGGTCGACGAGACCCGCGCCTTCTACGACGAGTTCGGGCTCACCGAGTCGAGCCCGGGCGTCTTCGCCACCGCTGACGGCGGGGACCAGCTGCGCGTGGTCGAGCGCCCCTACCGGCAGCTCGTCGAGTTCGTCGTGAGTGCCGAACACGCCGACGACGTCGCACGAGTGAGGGCGAACGCCGAGCACGCGGGGCTCGACGTCACCGCCAACGACGACGGCAGCATCTCGGTCCGCGAGCCGGTCGTCGGCATCGGGGCTCGCGTCGCGATTCGACCGGCCGTCCGCTCGAAGCCCTACGAGAGCCCCGCAATGAACACGCCCGGTGTCATCGCCCGTCCCGGCGAGCGCGCTCCCGCGATCTTCGACCAGGGGCCGGCGCAGCCGCGGAGACTCGGGCATGTGCTCTACGCGACCCCCGACCTCGACGGCAGCATGCGATTCCTTCAGACCGTGCTCGGCTTCGAGCTGAGCGACATCTCGCCGGGAGTGATCGCGTTCCTCCGCTGCTCCGAAGACCATCACAACGTCGGCCTCATCGGCTCGCCCGTCCCGTTCTTCCACCACTCGTCATGGGAAGTGAACGACGTCGACGAGATCGGCAAGGGCGCCCAGAACCTGCTCGCAGTCGATCCGAGTCGGGACGTGTGGGGCCTCGGCCGTCACTTCCTCGGGTCGAACCTCTTCTGGTACTTCCGTGATCCGGCCGGGAACTTCGCGGAGTACTTCGCCGATCTCGATCAGATCCCGGTCGCCGCGGAGTGGGAGGCGAGGCAGTGGGAGCCCGACAAGGCGCTCTACGCATGGGGCCCACCGGTACCGAAGGACTTCGTCGCGCCGAGCGACGTCGACGAGATCGAAGCGGCGATTCGGGCTGGCGCATGAAGATCGCGCGGTTCACCGAAGCGGGGCGCACGCGCTTGGGCGTCGTCGAGGGTGACGAGATCGTCGATGGCGGCAACGACGACGCCAAATGACGTCGGCGTCGCTGATCGCGAGCGGCGGGCTCGCGGCGTTCGAGCCGAGCGGCGCGCGCTTCCCCCTCGAGGCCGTGCGGCTCGAGGCGCCCATCGTGCAACCTCCGGAGTTCCTCGCGATCGGTCTCAACTACAGCGCGCACGTCGCCGAGTCGGGCATGAAGAAGCCTGACATGCCGATCGTCTTCAACAAGCAGGTCACGTGCGTGACCGGCCCCTTCGATCCGATCGAGGTGCCGCCGTCGCGCCGACGCGCGTCGACTACGAGGGCGAGCTCGGCGTCGTGATCGGCACGCGGTGCCGTGACGTGAAGGTCGAGGACGCACCTTCGGTAGTCGCCGGCTACCTCGTCGTGAACGACGTGTCGGTGCGCGACTGGCAGCATGGCCACGCCGACGATGACGATGGGCAAGTCGTGGGACACGCACGGCCCGATCGGCCCGTGGCTCGTGACCGCCGACGAGATCGGCGATCCCCACGACCTGCGCATCCGCACCTGGGTCGACGACGAGCTGCGGCAGGACGCGAGCACCGCGCAGATGATCACGAACTGCTGGGAGCTGATCGCGTTCTTGTCGACTGCCTTCACCCTGCTCCCCGGCACGATCATCGCGACCGGCACGCCCGCAGGCGTCGGCTTCGTGATGGACCCGCCGCGTTGCCTCGACCCGGGCATGCGCGTGCGGATCGAGATCGAGCGCGTCGGCACCATCGACAACCCAGTGGTGGCGCAGCCGCTCCGCTGATCGAGACACAGCCGCTCAGATCAACGGCGTGTTCTGCTCGATCCCGAGCAGCACACGACCGTAGAGCTCGCGGTTCATCTCGAGGTTGAGGAGCCCGTGCTGGTTGATCGCGCGGAGGTCAGCGACCGCGCCGGTCAACGGACTCGAGAGCCGGATGCCGGATGAGCCGCTCGCGTGGAAGAGGATCTCGACGCCGTCGAGGCAGCGGCGCACTCCCTCAGCGCAATCGAGCCGCATGCGAGCGCGCGTGAGCAGGTCGAGCTCGCGGCCTTCGCGCGCCGCCGCGTCGATCTCGTCCGCGCAGCCGTAGAGCACGAGCGTCCCCTCGTGGATGCACATCGCGGCTTCGGCGGCCTGCATGTGTGTGAGCGGGTGCATCCATTGGTCGTCAGCGGTGTAGGCGATCGTCTTTCCCTTCACCAGCCCAGGGAAGTCTCGAAGCGCCTGCCTCGCGATGCCGATCGCCCCGCCGGTCAGCGCGAGCGCGAGGACGGGCACGGGTGCGCACCTCTGCGACCAGCCTTCGTGCAGGCTCGCGCCGGGGCTGTTGCCCATGATGAGGCCGGGCAGCGAGAGATAGCGGTGAGCAGGGACGTCGAGGTTCTCGACGCTCACCGAGCACGACCCGGTGCCGGTGAGCCCGTTGACGAACCAGTCGTCCTTGCGCTCGATGCTCGCCGAAGGCACCGCGAAGTCACCCTCGTCGATCACGGCGCCGCTCTCGTCACGCACGACGGCGCCGAGCAGGAGCCACGCGGCGTTCTCGTTGCCCGATGCGAACGGCCAGAAGCCCGAGAGCGTGTGGCTGCCGTCGGAGTGCCGCGTCGCCGACCCGCGCGGACCGATCACCGCCGCGACCACCGAGTCGGGGTCCGCGCCGTAGACGTCGTCCTGGCCCTGCGCCGGGAAGTGGGAGAGGAGCCACGAGTGCGCGTGCACGACGCCCGAGACCCACGCCGTCGAGCCGCAGCCCTCTGCGATCGACGAGATGGTGTCGAGATGCGCGTGCATCCCGAGGCCGTAGCCGCCGTTGCGTCTCGCCTGCACCGTCTTGAGCGAGCCGGCCGCTTGGAGCGCGCGGATGTTCTCGGGGGGCACGCGTCGAGCCGCCGCCGTCGCCTCCGCACGCTCGCGCAGCTCGGGGATCAGCGCCCGGGTGCGGGCGATGAGGTCGGTCTCGGTCTGCTCGACGGTCGTCATCGCGGGTCCCCCTCCCGTCCGATCAAGTGATCGTTCATCATTTTCGATGACACGTCAAGACTGATATCCGTTCGCATGCCGTACTACGATCGTGGCGGTGGCGACGGTCCGCTTGACCCGCACGGAGCTCCGTCAGCGGTCGACGCGTCTGCGCCTGCGGCAGGCGGCATACGAGCTCATGTCCGCGCAGGGTGTCGACGCGACGACCATCCAGCAGATCACCGACGCGGCCGACGTCGGGTTCGGCACCTTCTACAACTACGCCCCGAGCAAGGAAGCCCTCGCGCAAGACGTGCTCGATTGCATGATCCACAACGTCGGTGAGCGGAACGACCTCATCACTCAGCAGCTGGGTGAGGTCGACCCAGTGCGGATCGTCGCGAACTCGGTTCGCTTCGTGATCCGGGAGATGACGACGAACCCTGTGTACCGGTGGTGGGTCGCTCGTCTCGATCTGCTCGCCGACCGCATGCGGATCGGTTTCGGCCCCTTCGGCCTGCGCGACATCGACCGAGCCGTTGCCGCTGGCACGTACTCGCTCATCGACGGCAACCGGGAGCTCGCGTGGAGCCAGCTCTGCTGGCTCATGGTCGCAGGAGGCCGCGACATCCTCGAGGGACTCCACCGACCGGAGGACGAGCGCAGCATCGTGGAAGGGATCTTGCGCCTGAACGGCGTCGACGCGGACGCAGCTCATGCCGCGACGGCGAGCGATCCTCCCGACGCGCCGCCGCTGCCCATCGACTTCGCCTTCGAGATCAACTGATCGGCGGCGCAGTGCGCCGCCGGGTGTGCGAAGTACCGATTGCCGAGCGCAGCGAGCAGGTGCCGGCCGAAGCAAAGCGGAGGACGGCGCCGTACTAGCGCGGGCGCGTTCCCTCGTATGCGTCGCGGAGCAACCGCGCGAGGTCGTCGACGGTGACCGGCACCGGGTTCGTGGTGATCTCCGCCGCACCGGCGACCGCCGCCTCGTCGAGGTCGTCGGGCGAGAGCCCGAGATCCGCGAGCCGAGTCGGCACGTGGCTCGCGACCGCGAGGTCGTGCAGCGCACCCGCGGCGTCACCCGGCGCGGCGCCGAGAGCCTCTTCGAGGCGCGCCATCTCGTCGGGCAGCGCGGGGGCGTTGAACGCAACGGCGTGCGGCAGGATGATCGAGTGCGTGTCCGCGTGCACGAGGTTGAAAAGCCCACCGAGCACGTGACAGAGCTTGTGGTGCAGGCCCGTTGACGTCGTGCCCAGCGCGATGCCCGCGAGGTACGCGCCGTAGAGCACGTCGCCGCGAGCATCGAGGTCGTCGGGCACTTCCATCACGCGGGGCAGCGACTGCTTGATCGCGCGCACTCCCTCGAGTGCCATCGCGCTGGTCACCGGGTTGCAGCCGGTCGCATAGAGCGCCTCGACGCAATGCGCGAGCGCGTTGAACGCGCTCGGACCTGTTACCTGGGGCGGGAGCCCGACGGTGAGCGCGGGGTCGTACACGACGACTTTGGGCACGACCTTGAGGTCGCGGCCGGTCTGCTTGTGACGAGCGTCGGTGAGCCCGTAGATCGGCGTTTGCTCACTGCCGGCATACGTGGTCGGCACCGCGAGGATCGGCAGGTCGTGGGTCAGGGCAATCGCCTTGGCCAGTCCCGTCGACGATCCGCCGCCGAGGCACACAACGGCGTCGGCCTGCGCGCCGGTGACCGCGGCGCGCGCCCGCTCGGCGAGCTCGAACGGCACGTGCTGCACGACCTCGTGCCATTGGCTCACGACGAGCGCGCCGAGATCTTCAGCGAGGGAGTCACCGAACTGCTTGGCCTGCGTGTCGACGATGAGAAAGACGCGCGTGGCACCCAAGCGGGCGAGCTCGTCGCCGACACGGCTCACCGCGCCGACCGCGAACACGGTGCGACCCGCGAGCGCGTCGTAGGTGAACGGCTTCACGCGGCGCGAAGCGCGGCGAGCGCAGCGAGCTCGTTCGCCGTCGGGCGAGCGGTGACCTCGAGCGTCTCCGCGAGTCGCAACGGCCACCCGGTCGCCGCGATCGCCTGGTCCGCGGTGACGTTCGGATGGAGCGCGGTCTGCACGAGCTCACCCGTCTCAGGGTCGGGCCGCAGGATGCCGAGGTCGGTGATGACGATCTGCGGCCCGCGCCCCCGGAGTCCGAGCCGCTCCCGGTCTCCCTCCCCGTCGCCGAACCCGACCGACGTGCGGAAGTCGCAACGTTCGACGAAGGTGCGCGCCCCCTGCCGCACGATGACGATGACCTCGCCCGCGGATGCGGCGATCTCGGGTGCGCCGCCGGCGCCGGGCAGGCGGGTCGTCGGGTGCTCGTAGTCGCCGATGACCGTGGAGTTGATGTTGCCGAAGCGATCGAGCTGTGCCGCGCCGAGGAAGCCGACGTCGACGCGCCCGGCCTGCAGCCAATAGGCGAAGATCTCGGGCACCGACACGACGGAGTCGGCCGTGTCGGCGAGGTCGCCGTCGCCGATCGAGAGGGGCAGCCGCGTCGGCTTCGAGCCGATGCAGCCCGACTCGTAGATCAGTGTGCACTTCGTCGCGTGCGTGCGCCGGGCGAGGTTCGCGGCCGTCGACGGCAGCCCGATGCCGACGAAGCACACCGAGTCGTCGCATAGCTGGCGAGCCGCGTTGACGATCATGAGATCGTCGGCGCTCCACTGCTCAGACACGAGTCGCTCCTTGGGCGATGCCCGCGCTGCGGCAGTACTCGTCGAAGTCGGCGGTGCCCTTCACGTGCTTGTCGATCCACGCGGTGAACGAGTCGCGGTCGCGCGAGACCTCGTCCCACGAGCGGTAGAACGCGTTGTCACGCTCCGAGTACCCCATCGCGAAGCTCGGATGCGCGCCGCCGGGCACGAGGCACACCGACGACACGACCCATGACGGCAGGACGACGGCGTTCGGGCGAGGCTCGAGCTCGTCCACGATCTCCTCGACGGTGACGATCGAGCGTCGCGCCGCGAGCACCGCTTCCTTCTGCACGCCCACCAGGCCCCAGAGCTGCACGTTGCCCTCGCGGTCGACCTGCTGCGCGTGGATCACGGCGACGTCGAGCTCGATGGCCTTCACCGCGGTGAGGGTCTCGCCCGTGAACGGGCACGTGATCGGGGCGATGGAAGGCGTGTGGGGGACGAGGTCGGTGCCGACATACCCACGGAGCACGCCGAACGGCAGCCCCGACGCGCCGGCCACGTATCGAGCCGCCATGCCGGCATGACTGTGCTCTTCGATCTCGAGCGGGCGAGGCCAGCCGTGCTCGACGGCGTCGCGGAACCGGTGCAGCGACCCGACGCCGGGGTTGCCGCCCCACGAGAAGACCATCTTCTTCGCACAGCCCGAGCCGATCAGCTGGTCGTAGATCACGTCGGGCGTCATCCGGACGAGGGTGAGGTCGCGCCGACCTTGGCGGATCACCTCGTGGCCGGCCGCGTGAGGGATCAGGTGGGTGAATCCCTCGAACGCGATCGTGTCGCCGTCGTGGATGTGCGCCTCGACTGCTTCGTCGAGCGAGACGATGGACGCCCGGCTCACCTCAGAAGTCGATCGGGTACTGCGGAGCGCGCCCCGTCGCGATCAGCTCAGGCAGATCGGCCGAGTTGTTCTCCCACACGAGCAGCATCGAGCGCTTGGGGGAGTAGCCCTGGTGACGGATGTCCGCGGGCATCGCCGCGACGTCGCCCGCTCGCATGACGACCTTCGAGCGCACCGCGCCGGTGTCGCGGTCTTGGACGTCCCAGATGATCTCGTCGGACAGCTGCACGAACCACTCGACGCGATCGTTGCCGTGGATGACCGGAAGGATGTACTCCTCGGTCGTCGGGCAGAACAGGCTGTCCTTGCAGATGCTCACGACTGACGGGTTCCAGGTGACCTGCGAGCGCGAGAGGTACGCGAACAAGTTGAACGCCGCGACCTCGCTCTCGAAGCCCGGCTCGGCCTCGACCTTTGGTTCCTCCTGGGTGACGTCGGCGAACATCCGGTTGATCGGGTTGCCGTTCTCGTCGCTGCGAATCTCCTCGTCGCCCGGGACGCCGACCATGCGGGCCGCGGCGATGCGACGACGGGTCACCGCATCGGTGTTCGACCCGTCCTTGACCCCGAACGGCTTGTCGGTCTCGGCGGGGCTGGCGAACGGGTCGTACCCGCTGTTCGTCCAGTCGTCCAGGATCGCCTTGAAGGCGTCGCGCAGCGTCGGCGAGTCGAAGTTCTCGACATGGTCGAGCTCGGCCTTGCGGTACGCGTCGTTGTAGCGCCCGGCGAACATGTCGACGTTGCCGTAGTGGTTCACCGTCCCGAACACGGTGTCGAAGTTCACCGTGCCGTAGAAGAAGTCCCACGCGACGTCACGCTGCAACGCCCTCAGGAACGTGTCGATGCTCAGCACGTGGCTGCCGGTGGGCCAAGCGATGTGGGCGAAGTACTCGTCACGGGAGAAGGTGAATCCCCCGATCGTGAACGTCTTGTAGCCCTGGTCGTTCGCGGCACCAGCTTCGTACGAGCTCTTGTCGGTCATCGTCATTGCGCGCTCTCCCGTTTCGACTCGACTGGTGGCTAGGACAAGCAGATCTCGGTCCACCGTTCAACGGTGTCAGGACCGAGGATCGTCTGGAGGAGGATCACGCCGGGTTGCTCACTGGTGAAGCGATACGCGGCGTTGGCGGGAAGCAGCACCATGTGCCCGCGGCCTGCGGTGACGCGGCCCATCTTCTTCCCCGCGGGCTCGCCGTCGACGGCGACGGAACCGGGCTCGCCTTCGGGCCGGATCGGGTTGTCGAGCTTCACGAGGTCGACGACGACGGTGCCGTCCATCACGAGCGCGAACTCGTCGTGCGAGGCGGTGCGCCACTCGGAGCTGCCTTCGGCGCGCAGCACCTCGAGCACGTACTGCATGTTCTTCCCGACCGCGACCTTCTCGTAGGGCTTCGAAGCGCTCGCGACCTCGAACATGTTCGAGAACGCGTAGTGCTTGGCGTCGTCATCGATCAGCTCGATGAAGCCCTTCCGGTACGTCTCGAGCGACCCGAATTCAGTCGTGTACGACACACGTCCCCCGATCGTTCTCAGTCATTGAGACCGCTGTTCGCGCACACCTTCGCGCATCGATCTCCCTGTTCGTGCAACCTGTTGTCGGGAGCGTGCGGATAGCGTACGGTTGTGCGATGGTTGAACACTCTACGCGCGGCCTGAAATTGGTGTCAACGGAGGGCGAGGGCGGGAGCGACGGCACGACGGTCGTCGCCGTCGAACGTGACCACGACTTCGTGCAGTCGCTCGAGCGAGGGCTGAGCGTGCTGCGGTGCTTCTCCGCCGAGCATCCCGCGCTCACCCTGTCCGAAGTCGCGCGGCTGACCGGCCTCACGCGAGCGACGGCGCGCCGGCTGCTCCTCACGTTCGA
This sequence comes from uncultured Acidimicrobiales bacterium, assembly GCA_963802505.1. Taxonomy (GTDB): domain Bacteria; phylum Actinomycetota; class Acidimicrobiia; order Acidimicrobiales; family DATKAS01; genus DATKAS01. Next base: position 281,110 of record CAWDJB010000003.1, read on the forward strand.
GCGGCTCGGCTACATGCGCAACGACGGCCGACTGTTCGAGCTCACGCCGCTCGTGCTCGACCTCGGCTACGCGTACATCTCCTCGTGCAAGCTCCCCGACCTCGTGCAGCACGACATGGAGGCGCTCTCCGAACGGTGCAACGAGTCGGTGTCGGCATCGGTGCTCGACGCCGACGAGATCGTCTACATCGCGCGAGTGCCGACGAAGCGCATCATGACCATCGCGCTCTCGCTCGGGTCGAGGCTCCCGGCGGCGAGCACGTCGATGGGGCGCGTCCTCCTCGCCGACCTTCCCGACGACGAGCTGCGGCCCCGCCTCGAGGCCATGACGTTGACGAAGCGCACCGACCACACCGAGGTCGATCCCGATCGACTCGTCGCGGTCATCGAAAAGGTCCGAACGCAAGGGTGGGCGCTCGTCGATCAGGAGCTCGAGGACGGGGTTCGCTCGGTCGCCGCCCCCCTCCGCGACCGGTCGGGCCGCGCGATCGCGGCGATCAACGTGTCGACGCACGCCGGCCGGGTGAGCCTCGACGAGCTGCGCGGGCCGATCCTGAGCTCCCTGCTCGAGGCGGTGGCGGCGATCAACGTGCGGTTGGGCAAGCGGTGACACCCGCAGGCGACGCCATCCTCGCGATGCTGCTTCGCCTGTTCGCCGGACTGAGAGACGGCGGCGTCGACGTGTCGTTGGGCGAGGTGCTCGACGCCGCGTCGGCGATGCGCCACGTCGACCTGCTTGATCGAGACGCGTTGCGCACCGCGATGCAGGCGACGCTCATCAAGCGACCCGAAGACCTCGCGATCTTCTCGTCGCTCTTCGACGAGTGCTTCCCGAAGCGACGGTCGACGACACCCGTGACCGCCGTCGATCGGATCGGTCATGACGTCGAGCCGGGCCCGAGCGGCCCGGGCGTCGGCACCCTCGACGGCGACCTGTCGGCTTCCCTGCTCGATGCGCTTCGCGAGGCGGACATCGACGCGCTCCGCTTGTTGGCCGTCGAAGCCGTCGACCGATTCGCGGGAATGGACGCGACGAGAGGCGGCGAGCGCTACTTCATCCATCGGGTGATGCGGGCGCTCGATCTCGCGAACCTTCTGGTCGCGGCGATGGCCGAAGCGCGCGCGGCGGGCGCCGACATGGAGCCGGCCGAGCTGAAGCGATTGCAGGACGATCTCGCTCGCCGTCTCGAGCAGTACCGGCGCATGCTCGCGGAGGAGGTTCGCGGCCGGCTGCGTGAGGGCCCGCACGGTCTTGCCGGCTCGGGTCTCGTCGCCCCCCGCCGTCTCGAAGACCTCGACGTGCTCGCCGCGTCGACGACCGAGCTGCGCCAGATGCGCCAGGCGGTGCGTCCGCTCGCCCGCAAGCTCGCGAGCCGCGTCAGTCAACAACGACGTCGCCATCAGCGGGGTCGGGTCGACATGCGACGCACGATCCGCCGGTCGCTCGCGACGGGGGGCGTGCCGCTCGACGTCGCCATGCGTCGTCGTCGTCCCGGCAAGCCTGACGTCGTCGCGCTGTGCGACATCTCCGGCTCGGTCGCCGAGTTCGCGCACTTCACGTTGCTGTTGCTCCACGCGCTCCAGGATGAGCTGTCGGGCTTGCGCAGCTTCGTGTTCGTCGACGGCGTCGCCGAGGTGACGCGTGTGCTCGCCGGGGCCGAGGTGCACCTCGATCCGCGGCTGCTCGTCACGTTGCCTGGGGTCATCGCTGCTGACGGGCACAGCGACTACGAGAACGCCTTCCGACGGTTCCTCGACGGCCAAGGCCACGCGCTCCGTCCGGGCACGACCGTGATCATCACCGGCGACGGCCGTACGAACTACCGACCCGCCGGGCTCGGCACCTTTCGCGAGATCTGCCAGCGAGTGCGCCGCGTGTATTGGTTCAACCCCGAACCGACCGACGAGTGGGGCACCGACGACTCGGCCGTGCCGCTCTATCGGCAGAGCTGCAGCGGCGTGTTCGAGGTGCGCAGCCTGTCGCAGCTCGCCGACGCCATCGCCGACATCTTGTGAAGGCGGCGCAGTGCGCCGCCGGGTGCGCGAAGCACCGATTGTCGAGCGGAGCGAGCAGGAGCCGGCCGAAGCGGAGCGAAGGACGGCGACGAGGAAAGCTCAGTCGTAGCTGAGGGAAGCGACCGAGGGCGGGAGGCGGAACTCGGGTGCGATGAGCAGGCGGGCGACGAGGTTGGAGAGGTGCGGCACGTAGGACTCGTGCCATGCGTCGAGGCGAGTGCGCACCTCCTCGTATGGCCGGCGCTCGAACCCGAGTTCGCCGAGCCGATCGTAGATGGCGCGCAGTCGCTCCTCGGGAAATGTGATGTCGGCTCGCGCGGAGGTGACGCCCTCGAGCGCGATTGCGTCTTCGAGGCGCGCCGCTGTCTGCGCGGTCCGCCGGCAGAGCCGTAGCGCCCGTGGATCGGGAGGAGCATCGATCATCGAGACGCACAGTGCCGCCGTCTCGGTGACGATCACACTCGCAGCGATCCACGACTGACCGGACTGCTTCGACCGGAACAGCATGAGCATCGGGTAGCTCGAATGGCTTTCGAGCACCCTCGCCGTCCACATCTCCCAATGCGTGAACATCTCGTAGAGCGGGGTGGCGTCACCGTCGCGGGCATACGCCTCGATCAATCCGAGCGGCGTCACTCTCGTGCCCGACAGGTCGTCGAGCGTCGACACGAGCTCCTCCCGCGTGCTGTACGCCGCGAAGAGGGTCGGGAGGAAGCCGATGAGGAGCGCCATCGTGGTCAGACCGAAGAACGCTTCGATCAGCACGAGGACGCGCGGCGCGCTCGCGGTAGGGATCACGTCTCCGAAGCCGACGGTGAAGAACCCGATGCCTGCGTAGTAGACGGACTCGAGCAGCGAGTCGAGCGTCTGGATGCCATTGCGAAGGCCCCACCAGACCAGGCCCCAGCCGACCACCTGCGTGGTCACCCAGAAGACGAGGAGGGTGAGCAGTGACAGCGGGCCGTAGATCGACAAGAAGCCTTCGCGCTGGTCCTCGTCTTCGACCTTGCGGCCGATGGCACGCCACCACGGCCACGTGTACCGGTACAAGACCGCGGTCGGCCACCACTTCCGAGTCTGGATGCGGGTCGCCACCAGCGTCCCGACCGTGTCGACGACGGCGACGCTGATGAGGATCACTCCTGCGATCACGCTGATCAGACGCACCGCCGGTCGACGGTATCGGTCACCGCCGCGCCGGTCGGTGATCCCCGCTCAGCCCGCGGTCAGTTCGACATCAACGAATCAGGGAAGTTCGCGAGCCACCCGAGCCGCCCCGGTTGACGCCCGAGCACCGTTCGCCAGAGCCCGTCGGGGTCGTCGGTGAACGCGTCGCCGTCCTCGGCGTCGACGACGATCCAGCCGGGCACCATGAGCTCGCCTTCGAGCTGTCCCGGTCCCCATCCCGCATGGCCGGCGAAGATGCGTGACACGGAAACACCGTGTCCGATCGAGTCGGGCGTGCGCTCGAGGTCGACTGTCGCCAGGCCGGCGCTCATCGGCACGTAGCCCTCGCCCTCGCCCTCGCCTGCGACACGGGCGAGGCCGATCACCGAGTCGGGTGCGACCGGCCCGCCGACGAACAGCACCTGGGGCTGGGGCGCCACCGCGCTCCAGCCCTCCGGCAGCACTGCGCCGACCTCGACCTCACTCGGTCGGTTCAGGACGAGCCCGAGGGCCCCGTCGTCGTTGTGAGCGAGCATGAGCACGACTGTGCGAGCGAAGTTCGGATCGCCCAGCATCGGCGAGGCGACGAGCAGCCGGCCACTGATCGGGACCATGGGCGCCTGTCAGTCACCACCCAGGTCGGTGGTGGTGGTGCTGAAGGTGTTGAGGACGCGATCGAGGGCGTCGAAGTCACGATCGTCGATCGCCTGCACGGTGACGATCGCGACATCGGTCGAGTCTGCTTCCGAGGCGACGACAACGATGTACTGCGCGTCGGTGCCCTGGCAGTCCGTCCAGACCTCGAAGCGACCGGTGAAGATCGGATCGGAGTAGTCCTCGCGGCCGTCACTCGTGCAGAACTCGGACGGGCCGACCGCATCGAGGATCGTCTCGAAGTCGTCGGGCGTGAACTGATCCGACAGCACGAACTCCATGCCGGGCACGTCGAAGGTGTTGAGGAAGTCGTCGACGTTCGGGCTCGCCTGGATCGACGGCGCCTGCACGCCCGCGATGTCCTGTGCTCCGCCGCGCACGTCGCTCCACTCGTCGGGCACCTCGACCTGGATCGTGTTCGAGTCGTCGGTGACGATCGAGAAGCTGTCGTAGGTCTCGGTGGCGGCGTCGTCGCTGGTGCCGAGCTCGTCGGCGAACGAGAACGCCTGCACGAGCTCCTTGCCGTTGAATTCGCCGCGCAGCACCTCCGAGGTGTCGAAGCGCAGCACCTCGACGCCGATGGCGGCGTCCTGGCCCTTGGTGCGGAGGACGTCGCAGTAGTCCTTCATCGTCCCGTCGCTGGCGACGTCCTTGCCGGCCATCTGCGTGATGATGTCGCCGGGCTGCAGACCGAGCGAGGACGCGGGTGAGCCGGCGTCGACGGCGTTGACCCACACGCCGAACGTGCCCGACTCGTCGTCGGTCACCGCGGTGCCGTTGATGCCGAGCGAGTCGACGTTCTCGCCCTGCTGCAGCTGGTCGACGATGGGCTGCGCGGTGTCGGATGCGATGGCGAAGAACTGCTCGGTGCCGGCGCCGGCGAAGTCGAAGCCCGCGTAGTTCACGCCGACGACCTGAGCGTCTTCGGTGATGAGGGGCCCGCCCGAGTTGCCGGGCTGGATGTTCGCGTCGTGCTCGATCACATGGTCGATGTTCGACGACGGAGAGATGTCGTCGGCCTTGGCCTTCGAAACGATGCCCTTGGTCAGCGTGAACTCGGGATCGTCGAGCGGGATACCCCGCGGCGAACACGTCGATGCCGGGCTTGATCTCGCCGTTGAACCAGTTGAGGAACGGGTAGCCGTCGCCCTCGATGTCGATGACCGCGAGGTCGGAGCACTCGGACACGCCGAGCACCCGCGCCGACTTCGGCTCGTCAGAACCGGTGACGAAGACCTGGATGGTCGCGGCGCCCGTGACGACGTGGTTGTTGGTGACCGCGATGCCGGAAGGATCGATGATGAACCCGCTGCCGGCGCCGGCGTTGCTCGTCTGACCGATCTCGGGATCGCGGATGGTTCCGTCGGTCTCGATGCGCACCACGGCACCGCCAGCGTCGTCGACGGAGGTGATCGCCTGGCCGCCGCCCGCGAGCGTCGTGTCAGAGCCGTTCGTGTCGTCGGTCGCGATCGTCGATCCGGTCGCACTGTCGTCGTCGTCGCCACCACCGAACACGACGATGCCGCCGATCACGAGCGCGATGACCGCCGCGATCGCGCCGACGATGATGCCGACCTTCTTGCCGCTGCCGCCGCCTCCACCCGTCGGGGGCGTCGCGGCGTAGGCGGGCGGTGGCGTCGCGGGAGGCGGTGCGCCCGTCCCTGCCGGTGCGGTCGTCGCTGGGCCCGGCGGCGGGGGCGGCGGAGGAGGAGGTGGTGGGGGCGGCGTCGGGACGATGCCTGGTTGGGTGGGGTCGTTGCTCGACATGCCCCGCTCCTCACGCCGTAGGGGACGAAACCGGGGGAACGTTAGCCGGGGGCATGTTGCGCTCCGGTGAAGGTCGCGTCGGCACGACGTACGCTCCCGCGGTGCCTGACCCCCTCGTCATCGTCGACGATCCTCGTCCGGCGGTTCGCCGCCTGACGTTGAACCGGCCGGACAAGCGCAACGCACTGTCGAACGCGCTGCGGGGCGAGCTGTTCGCCGCCCTGCGCGAGGCCGACGCCACTCGTTCCGTGCACGCGATCGTCATCCGCGGCGCCGGACCGTGCTTCTCCGCGGGGTACGACCTCGCACAGGACCCGAGTGAGCCGCTGCCGTGGCCGATCTCGAAGGCAGACGGTGCCTGGGCGCGCCACGTCGTGCACGGATGGTTCGAGATGTGGGACATGGCCACCCCGCTCATCGCGCAGGTGCACGGGTACTGCCTCGCGGGAGGCACCGAGCTCGCGTCGGCGTGTGATCTGGTCTATGTCGCCACCGACGCGCAGATCGGGTATCCGCCCGTGCGACTGATGTCCCCCCCCGACATGGCGTGGCAGCCGTGGCTCCTCGGCATGCGCCGGGCGATGGAGGCGATCTTGACGGGCGACTCGATGAGCGGCGTCGAGGCGGTCGAGGCCGGGTTCGCGAACCGGAGCTTCGCGGCGGACGAGCTCGACGACGCGGTCCTCGAGATGGCCGAGCGCGTTGCGAAGGTGCCCCCCGACTTGCAGGCGTTGAACAAGCGGGTCGTGCACCGGGCGATGGAGGCGATGGGGATCCGCGACGGCATCCGGGCGACCGCCGACCTGCAGGCGCTCGGCTTCCACCAGCGCTCGTCGCGCGAGTACATGGGCCGGTTCGCCGAGGGAGTGACCGCCGCGCTCGACGCGCGTGACGCCGCCTTCGGCGACTACCGAACGGCGAACGACTCTCGGTCATGAAGGTCATCGACCGCCCGGCTCGCGCACGCGAGGCCGTCGCGGCCATGGACCTGGTCGCCGGCATCAGCGACGACGAGCTCGACGAGCTCCTCGAAGACGTCGAATGGGTGGAGATCCCGGGAGGCGAGGCCCTCTTCCGCGAGGGGGAGGAGTCCGACAGCTTCTACGTGATCGTCCGCGGCCGCCTTCGCACGCTGCTCACGGACGAGTCCGGCGAGTCGGTCGTCGTCAGGGAGCTGTCCCGGGGCGACGCTGTCGGCGAGCTCGGCCTCCTCACCGGCGCGCCTCGCTCGGCAACGGTGGTCGCGGTCCGCGACACCGAGCTGGCCCGTCTGTCGCGCCCGGCGTTCGAGCGCGTCATCGAGCGCACGCCGCGCATCGCGCTCCCCATCGCGCGGATCGTCGCGAACCGGATGAACGACCGCCGCACCGGTCGCACCGAATCGGGGATCGGCACGATCGCGGTCCTCCCAGCGGGCGACACCCTCGACATCGCTGGGTTCGTCGACTCTGTGCTCGCTCGGCTCCCGCGCGGCACCGAGACGACCGTGCTGCGGATGGGCACCCTCGCCGACGACTCCGAGGCGTCTCTCGCGGATGCGATCGACCGCGCCGAACGACCGGGCGGGCTCGTGGTGCTCGTGGGCACGGCGCGAGGCGGTGCATGGGAGGAAGCGTGCGCGCGGCAGGCCGATCGCGTGGTGCTCGTCGCTGACTCGACGCAGCGACCCTCGGCCGACAACGCGCGTGGCGTGTTCGAGCGGCTGGACCGCGGCGACGTGACGCCCGCCGAGGACCTCGTGCTCGTGCATCCGCCGCGCACGACGCAGCCATCGGGGACAGGGCAGTGGCTCGACCTCCGATCGTTCGTTGCCCACCACCACGTGCGGCTCGGCGATGCGGCCGACCTCGCGCGCCTCGGCCGTCACCTGACCGGACGCAGCGTCCACCTCGCGCTCGGCGGGGGCGGCGCCCGCGCCCTGTCTCAGATCGGGGCGGTGCGCGCGCTGCAGGAGGCCGACATCCCGATCGACAAGATCGCGGGCTCGAGCATGGGCGGGGTCATGGGCCTGCAGCTCGCGTTCGGGTGGACGACGCAGCAGATGCAGGAACGCAACCGCAAGGAATGGGGCGCTGCTGCGATCCAGCGCCGGTTCACGGTGCCGATGGTGTCGTTGCTCTCCGTGCGCACGGCCCGCCCGATGTTCGACCGGATGTTCGGCGACGCCGGGGTCGAGGACGCGTGGCTGCCGTGCTTCGTGACGACCGTCGACCTCACGACCTGCCGGATGGTGCCGCAGCGTCGGGGGAGCGCCGCGCTGTGGGCGCGAGCGACCGCGTCGCCGCCTGGCATCTGGCCGCCGGTGGTCGATCGCGAGGGCCATCTCGTGGTCGACGGTGGCGTGCTCGACAACCTCCCCGTCGACGCGTTGCGCTCCCGGTCGGCGGGGCCTGTGATCGCGGTGAACGTGTCGTCGCGAGAAGCGCTTTCGGTCGATGCGTCGCTGGGCGAGGTCACGTCGCCGGTCGACTTCGTGCGACGAGCGGCGCGGCGTGGCCCGGAGGCCGGGTTCCCGAGCATCGTGCGGATCCTCTACCGCACCGCGATCGTTGCGAGCATCGCCGAAGGCGAGCGCGCCGCCGCCCGCGCCGACCTCCTCATCGCCCCTCCGCTCGATCCGTTCGCGCTCACGGACTACCGGCAGGTCGACACCCTCGTGCGCATCGGATACGAGGCGGCGCGGGCCAAGCTGCGTGAATCGCCCGAAGCGGTCGAGGCTCTGCGCGAGGGTCGCGTCCCCTGAGCGGAACGCTGCGCAAACGCTCGTTCCCGTGACGTCCGTACACTGGCGGCGGTGAGCCCATCCCCGAAGAGTCGACGTGATGAGTGGCAGGCGGCGTTCGATGCGGCGCCGCATCGGGATGCCGATTTCGAGACGATGTCGGGGATCGGGTTGGCGCCGGTGTATGGGCCCGATGAGGGGGAGTTTCCGGGGCAGTGGCCGTACACGCGTGGGCCGTATGCGTCGATGTACCGGTCGAAGCTGTGGACGATGCGGATGTTCGCGGGGTTCGGCACCGCGGACGACACGAACTGGCGGTTCCGTCAGATCTTGCAGGCGGGTGGTGACGGGTTGTCGACGGCGTTCGACATGCCGACGTTGATGGGTCTGGATTCGGATGATCCGCTGTCGGACGGCGAGGTGGGCCGGTGTGGTGTCGCGGTCGACACGTTGGCCGACATGGAGGACCTGTATCGGGGCATCGATGTGGGTGCGATCACGACGTCGATGACGATCAACTCGCCTGCGGCGGTGATCTTGGCGATGTATGTGGCGCAGGCCGAGCTGGCGGGGATCGGCCGGGCGCGGTTGGGCGGCACGCTCCAGAACGACATCTTGAAGGAGTATCAGGCGCAGAAGGAGTTCGTGTTCCCGCCGCGTCCGTCGATGCGGCTGGTGCGCGATGTGATCGCGTTCACGGCGGCGGAGATGCCGAGGTGGCATTCGATCTCGATCTCGGGGTACCACATCCGCGAGGCGGGCTCGACAGCCGCGCAAGAGCTCGCGTTCACGTTGGCGAACGGGTTCGCCTATGTGGAGCAGGCCTTGCAGGCGGGGTTGGCTGTGGATGTGTTCGCGCCGCGGTTGTCGTTCTTCTTCAACGCGCACATCGATTTCTTCGAGGAGATCGCGAAGTATCGGGCGGGACGGCGGATCTGGGCGCGCTGGTTGCGTGACCGGTACGGCGCGCAGTCGGAGCGGTCGATGCAGATGCGGTTCCACACCCAGACTGCCGGCGTGTCGCTCACCGCGCAGCAGCCCGAGGTGAACATCGTGCGCACCGCGATCGAGGCGCTCGCCGGGGTGCTCGGCGGCACCCAGAGCCTGCACACCAACTCGATGGACGAAGCGCTGGCGTTGCCGAGCGAGCGGGCCGCCCGCATCGCGTTGCGCACCCAGCAGGTGCTCGCCTATGAGACCAACGTCGCGCATGTCGCCGACCCGCTCGGCGGCTCCTACTTCGTCGAGGCGCTCACCGACGAGATGGAACGCCAGGCCGAAGCGATCTTCGCTCACATCGACGCGCTTGGCGAAGGGTCGATGCTCGAAGGCGCGATCCGGGGCATCGAGGAGAACTGGTTCCAGGGCGAGATCGCCGAGTCCGCCTACCAGCTCGAACGCAAGTTCAACCAGGGCCGGCGCATCGTGGTCGGCGTGAACCGATTCACCGAAGGCAACGACGAAGTCCTCGACGACATCTTGGAGATCACCAACGCCGACGAGGAACGCCAAGTGAAACGGCTCGCCGCGGTGAAACAAGACCGCGACGAGGCGGCCGTCGCCTCGGCCCTCGCCCGACTGGGAGCCGAAGCCGCCCAACCCGACACGAACCTGATGCCGACCCTCATCGACACCGTCAACACCTACGCCACCCTCGGCGAGATCATGAACACCCTCGCCGAAGTGTTCGGCCGCCACATCGAGGTGCCGTCGATCTGAGGCTCGGCCCGGACGACCTCATCCTCAGCCAGTACAGCTTGCGCGACGTCGAGTTCGACGAGCGCGTGCGCGTCGCGGCGGAAGCAGGATTTGCGGCCATCGGTCTCGCGGCGGGGGAGTACCTCCGGCTGCGCGAGGCCGGGTGGACAGACGACCGACTCGTGACGACCGCCGCTGACGCGGGGATCGCAGTCGACGAGATCGAAGCGTTGCGACTCGATGGGACGCGGCGCAACGAGGACGTGATGTGGCGCATCGCCGACATGTTCGGGGCGAGCCACGTGCACGTGCTCGGCCCCTACGTGGGCGACATGAGCGCGGCCGCTGACGAGCTCGGGCGCATCTGCGACGAGGCCGCGAGCCACGGTCTGCGCGCGGCGGTCGAGTTCTTTCCTCCGACGAACGTGCCCGATGCGCGCACCGCGATGGAGATCGTGCGCGCCACGGACCGCGACGCGGGGTTGTGTGTCGACTCATGGCACCACTTCCGAGGCACGTGCGACTGGGAGGAGCTGGCGGCGATCGGGGCCGATCGTGTCATCTCGATCCAGATCAACGACGGGCCGGCGCAGCCGGTGCTCGGCGACTACCTGGAAGACACGCTGGCGAACCGCCTCGTGCCGGGCGACGGTGACTTCGACCTGATGCGCTTCGTGCGGTCGCTCGACGCGATGGGGGTCGTGGCGCCTTACTCCGTCGAGGTCATCTCGAGCGTGCCCGCGGAGCCCGACCCCGCGGCGCTCGCGCAGCGACTTGCCGACGCCACACGTCGGTTGCTCGTCGAGGCTCGAACCCCGGTGCCGGGTTGAGCGCGAGACTGCCGCCATGGTGATCGAACGGGTCGGTGTCGTCGGCTGTGGGCTCATGGGGTCGGGCATCGCCGAGGTGTGCGCGCGAGCGGGCCTCGATGTCGTCATCCGTGAAGCGTCGCCCGAGGCGGCCGAAGCAGGCCTCGCGCGGATCACCGCCTCACTCGACCGCGCGACGCGGGGCGGCAAGCTCGACGAATCCGAGCGCGACGCGACGCTCAGTCGCATGCGGATGACCACGGACTACGGCGAGCTCGCCGACCGTCAGCTCGTCGTCGAGGCAGTCATCGAGGCCGAGGAGCTCAAGGCCGAGGTGTTCGGGCTGCTCGACAAGGTCGTCGAAGCCGAGGATGCGGTGCTCGCGTCCAACACGTCCTCGATCCCGATCATGAAGCTCGGCATGGCGACACGCCGGCCGGAGGCCGTCGTCGGGATCCACTTCTTCAACCCGGTGCCCGTGCTCAAGCTCGTCGAGGTGGTCACGTCGCTGCTGACCGCTCCGGCGACGACCGAGCAGGCCGAGCGGTTCGCCACCGACCAGCTCGACAAGCGCGTCATCCGGTCGCAGGACCGTGCCGGGTTCATCGTGAACGCGTTGCTGATCCCGTACCTGCTGTCCGCGATCCGCATGCTCGAGTCGGGCTTCGCGACCGCCGAGGACATCGACACGGGGATGGTCGAGGGCTGCGCGCATCCGATGGGTCCGCTCCACCTCGCGGACCTCATCGGCCTCGACACGACGATGGCCGTCGCCGATTCGCTCTACGCCGAGTTCAAGGAACCGCTGTACGCGTCGCCGCCGCTGCTCTCCCGCATGGTCGAGGCAGGGCTGCTCGGTCGCAAGGCTGGCCGTGGGTTCTATGACTACAGCCGCAAGTGAGCACGATGGCTGCGAAGCGAGTGCTCGTCGCGAAAGTCGGGCTCGACGGCCACGACCGTGGTGTGAAGGTCGTCGCTCGCATCCTGCGCGATGCGGGCTATGAGGTGATCTACACCGGCCTGTTCCAGACGCCTGACACGGTCACGGCTGCCGCGATCGACGAAGACGTCGACGCGGTCGGGCTGTCGATGCTCTCCGGCGCGCACATGACGCTCGTGCCGAAGGTCGTCGCGAAGCTGCGTGAAGCCGGTGTCGACGTGCCGGTCGTGGTCGGGGGGATCATCCCCGCCGGCGATGTCCAAAAGCTCATCGATCTGGGCGTGGCGGCGGTGCTCACCCCCGGGGCGAGCGCCGACGAGATGATCGAGACGATGCGCCGCGTGATCCCCGCCTGACCCCGCTCAGTCTTCGGCGCCGGCGCCCGTGCCGCGCACAGTGTTGCGGCCTGACTCCTTCGCCCGGTACATGCTCGCGTCCGCGCGGGCGAGGAGCGCTTCGTAGTCGACGGCATCGTCGGGCGCGACGGCCACGCCGAGGCTGGCTGTGACCATCGTGGCCTGCCCGTCGACCTCGATCGGAGTGCGCAGTCGCTCGAGCACCTTCCCGGCGACCGCGTACGCGTTGCCCGGCCCCGAGAGGTCGGGGAGCAGGACGACGAACTCGTCGCCGCCGAGCCGCCCGACGGTGTCGCCGGCGCGCACTGACCCCGCGAGCCGGTGTGCCACCTCTCGCAGCACCGCGTCGCCGGCCGCGTGGCCGTGCTCGTCGTTCACGGTCTTGAACCGGTCGAGGTCGACGAACAGGAGGCCGGTGCGGCGACCGGGATGACGGCTGAGGCTCGCGAGGGCGCGTTCAGCGCGGTCGCGCACGAGCGACGCGTTGGGCAGGTCGGTGAGGGGATCGTGCAGCGCCTGGTGGCGCACTTGCTCGAGGAGCTCGGCCCGCTCGAGCGCGATCCCGGCCTGGTCGGCGACGCCGGCGAGTGCCTGGGCCAGACGCGGATCACTCGACCCGTCTCGGTCGGCATCGAGCCAACCGGCGACGAGCAGCCCGACGATGCGGTCGCTCGTGATGATGGGCGAGAGCAAGGCGCCGTGCACACCGACCGCGCTGAGCAGACGCCGGCCATGCCGCTTGGCCGTGTCGATCGTGATGCGTCGTGGCTCGGCGTGTCGCAACGCTTCGGCGAGCTCGGGGTTGTCGAGGACGCGGAGGCGGAACGGTCGGGCGCGTCGCGCGCCGCCGGCCCATCCGTGCGTCGCCCGTAACGTGAACGTGGTGGCGGCCGAGTCGGCCGAGAAGACGGCGGCGCGATCGGCGGCGACGACGGTGGTGACGGCGACCGCGACCTGGTCGGCCACCTGGGGCACCTCGCGCGCTGCGGCAAGCGAGCGCGACAGCTCGAGCAGCTCGACGAGGTGCTGGCGTTGTTCGCGCACCTCGTCCAACGCGGTCGCCGCATCGAGGGCGGCCGCCGCATGACGGGCGTAGACCGCGAGCATGCGGCGCTCGTCGGCGAGGAACCCATGCGCCTCGGGATAGCGCGCCGCGAGGCGTCCGTATCGCCGGCGCGACGACACCACGTCGACGACGAGCAGGCGCGGGTCGTCCTCTGGGGGCGTGCGGCCGGTGAGCGACGGCACGAGCAGTGCGACCTCGGCATCAGTCAACCCGACGTGGTGGACGCGCAGAGGATCCACGTCGTTCGGGCGCACCGCCAGCACGAACTGCGGTGCGTGCGCAGCGACCGCGGCGCGGTTCGTGATGCGAGCCAGCACGGTGTCGACGTCGTCGTCGGACACGAGGTCGGCCGCGGTCGAGAGGACCTGGTCGAACGTCGCGTCGAGGTCGGCCAGCTGCGCGGCCAGCACCGATGCCTTGCGACGCCGTCCCCGCTGCGCGGGCGCCTTTCCGAGCCAGCTCACCTCGTAGATGCACCGGCGATCGCCTTCGGCCTGACACCCGTACTGCACGACCGCGGACCGAGGAAGGCCGAAGAGCGGGCCGATCTGCGAGAGCAGCCCGATGTTGTATTGGCAGTCCGCGCGGTGCGGCTCGACCGCGGGCAGGACGTGATACGCGATCAGCGCTCGCGAGCGCTCGATCTCGAGTGCCTCCATGATCGCGACACTCGAGAACTTCCCGGTGACTCGAGGCAGGTTGCGGAGCACCATCGCGGGCGACCCGAGGCTCCGCAGAAGGGCCTTGGTGGACGCACCGACGCCCAGCGCGAGCGACGCCTCACCGACATGGCGCGCGACGATCGGGTCGTCGAGCACGACCGCGGCGGCCTCGAAGAGGGCGATCTTCTGCGCGTAGGTGCTCCACTGGCCTTCGTCGCAGAGCTCGCGCTCGCTGCGCATCTCGCCGGCGAGCTGGAGGAGACGGCGCACGCCTCGGTCACCCGCGCGCCCGCGGACGTACTCCACGATGAGTCGCATCGTGGCGCCCGAAGTCTGGCGCTCGAGATCAGCAGAGACGTCACTCACGGCCGCGTTGCCCGCCTTGGGAGGTGTTGGCCGAGGCTACACAGCCGCCCCGAGCGCTCCTCCTCGGCATCGGGTAGAAAGCGCGCGTGGACCTCGGCCTGATGATCTTTCCCACCGACTACTCGATCGGCCCGGCGCAGCTGGCCTCTGAAGCGGAAAGTCGGGGCTACGACTCCCTCTGGTTTCCGGAGCACACCCACATCCCGGTCGGCCGGCGCACTCCGTGGCCCGGCGGCGGCGAGCTGCCTCAGGAGTACAGCCACACCCTCGACCCTTTCGTCGCGCTGGGAGTCGCCGCGGCGGTCACCGAGCGACTGAAGCTCGGCACCGGCATCTGCCTCGTCGCGCAACACGATCCGATCGTCCTCGCGAAGCAGGTGGCGACGCTCGACCACCTCTCCGGCGGTCGATTCGTCTTCGGCATCGGCGTCGGGTGGAACGAGGACGAGATGGAGGATCACGGCGTCGACCCGAAGCGTCGTCGCTCGGTGGTGCGCGAGAAGATCCTCGCGATGAAGGCGCTCTGGACGGAGGACGAGGCCTCGTTCGACGGTGAGTTCGTGCACTTCCCGCCGAGCTGGTCGTGGCCGAAGCCGGTGCAGAAGCCGCACCCGCCCATCCTTCTGGGCGGAGTGGGAGGACCGGTGACGTTCCGCCACGTGATCGAGTACTGCGACGGGTGGATGCCGATCTCAGGTCGCGCCGAGATCGTGCAGCGGGTCGGTGAGCTCCGCGCAGCATCCGAGGCGGCCGGTCGCGACCCCGCGACGATCCGTCTGCAGGTGTTCGGCGGACGCCCTGACGCCGAGGTGCTCGACCACTATCAGGAGGCCGGAGCGGAAAGCGTCATCCTCTCGCTGCCACCGGCGAGTGCCGACAAGGTGCAGGGTGTGCTCGACCGATACGACCCGCTGATCGAGCGCTACCGCTGAAGCCAGTCGCCCCGTTCGGGGTTCGCGTCGAGCAGCTGCGTGATCACTGCTGCGATCGGGCTGCGCTCTGACCTCGTCAACGTGATGTGAGCGAAGATCGGATGACCGCGCAGCGCGTCGATCACTGACACGACCCCGTCGTGACGTCCGACGCGCAGGTTGTCGCGTTGGGCGACGTCGTGGGTCAGCACGACCCGGCTGCCCTCACCGAGCCGGCTCAGCGCGGTCAAGAGCACGCCCCGCTCGAGGTTCTGCGCTTCGTCGATCACGACGAAGCTGTCGGTGAGGCTCCGGCCGCGGATGTGCGTCAGCGGCAGCACCTCGAGGAGGTTGCGCGCGAACACCTCCTCGATGACCTCGGGGCCGACGATCGACTCGAGTGCGTCACCCACGGCCGCGGCCCACGGCGCCATCTTCTCGGTCTCTGATCCGGGAAGGAACCCGAGCTCCTGACCCCCGACGGCGAACAGCGGCCGGAAGACGAGCACGCGCTTGTGCGTGCGCTGCTCGAGCACCGCGTCGAGTCCGGCGGCGAGAGCGAGGACGCTCTTGCCGGTGCCCGCGTTGCCGCCGAGGCTGACGATGCCAATGGTCGGATCGGCGAGCAGGTCGACCGCGACGCGTTGCTCGGCGCTGCGGCCGCGCACGTCGAAGAGCGAGCGCTCGCCGCGCACCAGGTGGACCCGCTTGTCGTCGTGGACCCGCCCGAGCGCCGACTGCGATCCGGAGCTGAGCGCGACGCCGGTGTTGCACGGAAGGTCGCGCGTCGCCGCGAGATCGACGACCCGCTCCGCGAAGAGCTGGTCGATGCTCTCGCTCTCGACCTCGAGCTCGACGAAGCCCGTCCAGGTCGCGTCGCCGGCGAGCTCGTTGCGATACTCCTCGGCGTCGAGGCCGACGATGCTCGCTTTGAGGCGCAGCGGAAGATCCTTGGTGACGACCACCACGCGGTGGGCCTCGTTCGCCAGGTTCTTCGCGACCGCGAGGATGCGGTGATCGTTGTTCTCACCGATGAGCGCGGCCGGTAGCCCGGTCGCGTCCATGTGGTTGATCTCGACGCGCAGCGTGCCGCCGAGCGGTGTGATCGGCATCGGTCGCACGAGCGATCCGAACTGCGCCCGGAGATCCTCGAGCAGCCGCAGGCTCCTTCGCGCCGCCCATCCGAGCTCGGGGTGGTCACGCTTGGACTCGAGCTCGGCGATGACGACGAGGGGAAGCACGACTTCGTGCTCGTCGAAGCGGAAGACCGCTGCGGGATCGGCGAGGAGCACGGACGTGTCGAGCACGTAGGTGCAAGCGGTGGGGACCTGCGCCGGAAGGAGGTCGGTCACGAAGTGGTGTGGTGACGTCGAGGGGTCGTGCCGGCATTGAACCCGAGTCGTCCTCGGGAGTGGGGGATGGGGCGCGACCTGCCGGGACGCCCGAGCGCAGCGAGCCGAACTACAGCCGCCCGGCCTCGATGATCCGGCGAAGGAACCCCTGGAGCCGGGGAGTCGCAGGTTCGCTGAAGATCTGCTCGGGCGGGCCCTCCTCGCACACGACGCCCTCGGCGAGGAAGCAGACGCGGCTCGCCACCTCGCGGGCGAACCCCATCTCGTGGGTCGCGAGCACCATCGTCAGCCCGTCTTCCTTGAGATCGCGGACGATGTTCAACACCTCGGCGACGAGCTCGGGATCGAGCGCGCTCGTGATCTCGTCGAGCAAGAGCACGCGGGGCTGCATCGCGAGTGCGCGCACGATGGCAACGCGCTGCTGCTGGCCGCCCGAGAGCCGATCGGGGTACTCGTTCGCCTTCTCGGCGAGGCCGATCCGCTCGAGCAGCGCCATTGCCCCCGCTTCCGCGTAGTTCTTGCGCTGCCCGAGCACCCGCATGGGAGCGAGGGTGATGTTCTTCATCACCGTCATGTGCGGGAACAGGTTGAAGCTCTGGAACACGATGCCGACTTCGCGGCGCACGTCGTCGACATCGACACCGATGTCGGTGATGCAGTCGCCGTTGATCGTGATCGTTCCGCCGTCGACCTTCTCCAGCAGGTTGATGCAGCGCAGCAGCGTCGACTTCCCCGAGCCCGACGCGCCGATGAGGCACACGACCTCGTGCTCGTTGACACTCATGTCGATGCCGCGGAGCACCCAGTTCTCGGCGAACCGCTTCTCGACGCCTTCGACCTCGAGATACGAGGTCACGCGTTCGCCCGCATCTTCTGCTGGTCTCGCTTGACGAGGTGATCGACCACGACTGCGAGCGGGATCGTGATGATGATGTAGGCGATCGCAACGCCCGTGACGGCCGAGAGGTTGAACCGGTTCGAGGCGACGATTCGGGCACGGTTGAACGCGTCGAGCACCCCCACGAAGCCAACGAGCGCCGTGTCCTTCTGCAACCCGATGAAGTCGTTGAGCAGGGGCGGGATGATCCGGCGTACCGCCTGCGGGACGACGACGAACTGCATCGTCTCGCCGGTAGGAGAGGCCGAGCGATCGTGCTCCCGCGGACTGGCTCCAGTGGATGCTCTCGATGCCGGAGCGGTAGACCTCCGCGACGTACGCGCCGTAGACGAGCGTGAGGGCGATCACCGAGAGCCAGAACACCGACAGGTTCTCTACGACAGGCAGCCCCGTGAGGGGGAGGCCGAGCACCACCATGTAGATGACGATGATGGCGGGCAGGGCGCGGAAGAGGTCGATGTACGCCACTGCGAGGAACCGGATCGGTGCCGCCGCGCGACCGGGCAGACCCCGCAGGATCGCGATGAAGAGCGCAAAGAGCAGCACGAGGACCTCGGCGACCACGAACAGCTTGACGTTCAGCCAGAAGCCCTTGCGGATTCCCGGGTAGCTGTCCTTGATCACGTCCCAGTTGAGGAACACCCTCCGGACGGCGCCGTCGTTCAGGAAGATGCTCAGGACGGCCAGCAGACAGAACCAGACGGTGAGCCCGACGCCGATGGTGATCCAGAACCACTGCCGTGCGGCCTCGCCGTGGATCCGCGCCTCACGCGTCGTTCTGCTCGCGCACGAGACGCCGGGCCTTCGACGCCGTGCACGATGCCGGGGATCGCGGTCGGGAAGAACAGGACGAGCGCGAAGACGGACGGCAGCAGGTAGGTGCGGACGTGAGGAGCGGGTTTCGGCAGCGCCATGACGGCGCCGCCGGGCAGCTCAGTGGCCGGAACGCTCGTCACGTCGCGCTCCTTTGGCTAAGGGTGCGGGTTACGGGGTGATGTAAGGGGATATCCGACGGATCGCCTCCGAAGACGGGGGCGAGCCACTTCGTTTGGAGGGCTTCCAGGGTGCCGTCCGACGCGTAGCCGGAGATGAGCTTGTCGAGGGCTGCAGCGTTCGGCGAGCCCTTCTGGTAGATGCCGCCGTACTCCTCGCCCGTGCTGAACTGCGCCACGACCTCTTGCGCGCCGTTGCTCTGCGCGGCCTGGCCGAGGATGATCGAGGTGTCGAGCATCACCGCGTCGATCTGCTTCGCAGTGAGCGCGGCGAACATCGACGGAGTGTCCTGGTAGACCGCGGCCTCGCTGTCCGGCTTCACGACGTCGGCGAGATAGGTCTGGGCGGTCGTGCTCGCCTGCACACCCCACTTCGCCTTCTTGGCCTCGTCGATGTTCGAGATCGTCGTGCCCTTGTTGACGAGCACGCCCTGATCTGCGCTGAAGTAGGGCGTCGAGAAGTCGACGACCTTGGCCCGCTCGTCGGTGATCGTGACCTGCGAGAACGCGATGTCGAAGTCACTCGTCTGGCCGGCGACGAGGGCGTCGAACGAGACCTGGACGACCTTGACCTTGTCGAGGCCCAGGCTCGTCGCCATGTCGGCGGCCATGCAGTACTCGAAGCCGCCGTTGATGCTGTCGGGATCGTCGCCGTTCCAGAATCCGGGAGCGGGCAAGTTGGTCGCGACTGTGAGCTCACCGTCGTTGGTCAGCTGCACGTCGCCGAGCTCACCCTTCGCGACCGTGATGTCGCAGTCGCCGAAGTTGCCACCGCTCCCCCCGCCGGTGTCGCTGCTGCTGCCGCCGCTGTCGTCGCCGCACGCGGCGACCGCGAACACGAGCGCGATCGCCAAAACACCTGCTCCGAGCTTGCGCACTTGAGAACTCCTGGGGGTTTGGGGACCCGGGGAGCATAGACGTCGCGCCTGGTCAGCCCGATTCTTCGAGGAGCACGATGTGCAGCGCGGTGGGGCCGTGCACACCGAGCGTGATGATCTGCTCGATGTCGCCCGACCGGCTCGGCCCGGTGATCAGGACGAGGTTGCTGGGCAAGCGCCCGGGAGCGCCCATCGTGCGCAGCACCGCGCTCGTCGACGGCACGAGCCGGCTCACAGGAAGTACGCACAGATGCACGGGCGGCAACAGGCTCGCGGTGCGACCGCCGGCGACCGCGGACTCCTGCACGACGGTGCCCGTGGTCGCCAGGCCATATGACGCGCTCGTGACTCCGAGATCGGCGCGCGCTGCGGCTTCGATCGACAGGGGTTCGACCTCGACTGCGAGCGCCCGAAGCTCGTCGGCGACCGCCGCCGCTTCGGGCTCCGCCGAGATCACCGCACGCTTCACCCCATACCGCTCGACGAGCTCGGCGACGAGCTCGGGCGGCACCTTGGTGTCGTTGATGCGGTGCACCTCCGCGGCGACCTTCTTCGCGGCACGCTCGAACGAGCCGGGCAAGTCGTGTGCATCGAGGAGATGCGACTCGACCTCGGGGACGGTCGCTGGGAGCGGCGGCATCGGGTGCGCGGGGTTGTGCGGCGCGGGCGTGGCGAGCTGGCGCTTCACCCGCGCGAGAAAGACGCGCTGGTCCATCAGATGTCTCCGGCGCGCCAGCGCTCGTGGAAGGTTCGGGCTGCCGGCATCGGCAGCGTCGCGTCCTGCCGTCCACCTCGACAGGCCAGGCGCGCGATCAGCGAACCGACCGAGCCCTCGCCCCGTGCTCGCCACCTTCATCGACGCGCGGAACGACTTCGGATGTGACCACGCCGTCGCCCACGCCTTCCACGCGCTGCGCTCGGCGAGGCCGGCCTCGGCCGCCCGGCGGCGACGGAGCGCGAGAAGCAGGTCCTGCAGCGGGATGCTGACCGGGCACGCGTCCATGCACGCACCGCACAGCGTCGATGCGTTCGCGAGCTCCGCGGCTTCCTCGTGGGCGTGAGCGAGCAGGGGCGTGAGCACCGCGCCGACGGGGCCGCTGTAGACCCAGCCGTACGCGTGTCCGCCGACCTGGCGATAGACGGGACAGACATTCAGGCAGGCGCCGCATCGGATGCACGACAGGATCTCCTGCATCTCGGTGCCGAGGATCTCGCTGCGGCCGTTGTCGAGGATGACCACATGCAGCTCGTCGGGACCGTCGGCCTCACCTTCCCGGCGCGGCCCGGTGATGACGCTCGTGTACGACGACAGGTGCTGCCCGGAGGCGGACCGGGCGAGCAGGTTCACGAACAGGTCGAGCTGTTGCCAGTCCGCGAGCAGTCGCTCCATGCCCATGACCGCGATGTGCACGCGCGGGACCGACGTGCACAGCCGACCGTTGCCCTCGTTGGTGACGAGGACGATCGATCCCGTCTCCGCGACGCCGAAGTTGCATCCGGAGATGCCGATGTCGGCGCGAAGGAACTCTGCGCGCAGCTGCTCGCGCGCGAAGGCAGCAAGCGGCGCCGGCGCAGCCTCGAGGATGCGATCGTCGGTGACCTGCTCCTGGAGGAACTCCGCGACTTGGTAGCGGTCGAGGTGCACCGCGGGGGCGATGATGTGGCTCGGCTTGTGGTGCGCGAGCTGGATGATCCACTCGCCGAGGTCGGTCTCGACGACGTGACAGCCCGCAGCTTCGAGCGCCTCGTTGAGGTCGGTCTCCTCGGTCGCCATCGACTTCGACTTCACGATCGTGCGCGCGCCGATGCGCTTCGCGACCGAAGCGATGTAGCCGTTCGCCTCGGTGCCATCGCCCGCCCAGAAGACATGGCCCCCGTGCGCGGTCACGTTGTCGGCGAACTGCTCGAGCAGCTCGGGCAGCCGCGCGATCACATCGGCTTTGATGGCCCGTGCCGCGCGCCGCAAGCCGTCGGGATCCTCGAGCGTGTCGAGGGCGGCAAGGCGATGCTCGCCGAATCGCGCCGTCGCTCGGGCGAGGGCACCGCGCAGACGAACGTTGCTCGTCGCCTCGGCAGTGCGTTCGCGCAGCGTCGTGCCGACGAGCGTGTGGCCGCCTGCAGCGTGCTCGGTCACGGCGCCTTGCCTTCGAGCCCCGATGCCAGCACTTGCGCGATGTGGCGGGTCTCGATCGGGCTGCCTTCGTGAGCGGCGCGACTCCGCAGGTGCATGAGGCACGAGCTGTCCGCGCTCACGACGACATCGGGATTCTGCTCGGCGAGCGACACGAGCTTGTCGTCGGCCATCGCCACCGACACCTCGGGGAGCTTCATGCTGAACAAGCCGCCGAAGCCGCAGCACCGCTCTGACGCGGTCCATTCGACGCGCGTGCACCCCTCGACGTCGTCGAGAAGCTGCAACGGATGGTCGTGCCCGTGGAGCTCACGCAACAGGTGGCACGAGTGGTGGTAGGCGACGCGGCAGTCCTCGGGCAGCTTCATCGACGGCAGCTCGCGCTCGACGAGCAGCTCGGTGAGCTCCTTCGTGCGCGCGCCGATTGCCCGGGCCCGTTCCGCCGCGGCGTGATCCCCGACCACTTCGAACAGCTCGGGCCAGAAGACGCGGATCATCGTGGCGCACGAACCGGCGGGAACGACGACCGCCTCGCTGTCGGCACTCTCGAGCGCGTCGAGCGTCGTGCGGGCGACCTTCGCCGCGTCCTCCGCGAAGCCGGCGTTCCAGGCGGGCTGCCCACAGCACGTCTGGCCCTCGGGGCAGTCGACCTCACACCCTGCCGCGCGCAGCACCTTCACGACGTCGGCGCCGGTGTCGGGCTCGAAGAGATCGATCAGACAGGTCACCAGCAGCGACACGCGCACGGGTGGAGGGTATCCCCCTACCCCGGCGCGGACGGCAGGCCGACGACGCCGGCTTCGCGCTCGACGCCGAACGTGTTGAGCGCATACGACACCAAGGTGTACTGACCGACCGCGAAGACAGCGTCCATCAGCTGTTGCGTCGAGTATCGCTCGGCGAGGGTTGCCCACGTCGCATCGGTCGCGTTCGCGCCGTCGTGCAGCTCGTCGGCGAGACGCAGAAGCGTCGCGTCGAACGGGTCCCACCCCGGTGCGTCGGGTCCCGCAGGGATGCGGTCGATCTCCTCCTGGGTGATGTCGCTGCGGAGCGCGATGGCGACGTGCTGCCCCCACTCGTACGGCGCGCGGTTGTTCCATCCCGTGCGGAGGATGAGCAGCTCACGGTCGCGGGCGCTGAGGCTGCTCTTCGACAGCACATGGTTCGCGAACACGACCCATCGCCTGAGCAGCTTCGGATGGTTCGCCAGCGTGGCGAAGATGTTGAGAGGCGCTCCGTCGGGAGCCGACATGCCGCCGGCACCCAGCGGGCGCACCTCCTCGTCCCAGTCGTCGAGTGGAAGCGGCGCGATGCGAGGCATGCGCCATGATGCCCCGATGCCTGCCAAGCGCGCCCAGGCTCCCGCCGCGGGACGGTCCTCGTGCCCCTTTTGCGCCATCGTCGCGGGCTCAGAGCCCGCGCAGGTCGTGCTCGACGACGACGTCGCGGTCGCATTCCTCGACCAACGTCCCGTCTTTCCCGGCCACGTGCTCGTCGTCCCGCGAGACCATGTCGAGACGTTGCTCGACCTCCCCGCCGAAGCACTGGGTCCGTTCTTCGAGCGCGTCCAACGCGTCGCCGCAGCAGTAGAAGTCGGGCTCGGGGCCGACGGCTCGTTCGTCGCGATGAACAACCGGGTGAGCCAGAGCGTCGCCCACCTCCACGTGCACGTCGTCCCTCGCCATCGCGGGGACGGGCTGCGGGGCTTCTTCTGGCCGCGTCGCCGGTATCAGCCCGGCGAAGCAGAGGACACCGCGGCGAAGCTCCGGGCTGCTCTCGGCTGACTCGTCAGATGCCGAACTCCGCACGGCACGCGTCGAGGCCCTCGATGCGGATGTCGTCTCGGCGGCGCGCTTCCCACGCGTCTCGAGGCAAGCGAAGGTGGACGAGGCGGTCGCCGCGCCCCTGGCGGACGCCGACGTTCTCGCCATTGGGCTCGTAGCCCATCGCCGCGCTCACCCCGAGCGATGCCTTGTTGTCCTCCCACGCACCACTCTGGGCGACCTCGGCGCCCAGGCCTTCGAACGCGAAGTGCAGCACCGCGGCGCGCATCTCCTTGCCGATTCCCTTGCCCTGATGGCGGAGGCCGAGCCACGAGCCGGTGTCGACTGTCTTGGTGACCGCGAAGCTGTTGCCCGAGATGCCCTGCATCCCGACGACTTCACCGCCGGCGACAGTCACGAATGACAGGTGCCACGCCTCGGGCTTCCACTCCGCTCGGATGCGCCAGTTGAACTGCAGCGTGCTGCGGGCGGCAGCTTCGGGACCGCCTTCGGTCCAGGGGATGGCGAACGGCATGAAGTCGGGGTCGTGCACGCCGTCGGCCGCGAGCGCAGCGAGCTCGGCGAGGTCCTCGTCACTCGCCGGTCGGAGCTCGACCCGAGGCGTCACCACACGCATATCGAACAGGGGCCAGTAGGTCGAGCGCATCGCACAGTGTCCGATTCAGCGCCGTTCGTCACAAGCGATTTGGTGAACCATCGACGGAACCGGTCCGTAGCCTCCATGTGATGAACCGCGCACCGCTCGTGCTTGCCGACGAGGCATCGGTTGCCGCGGCCTACCGCGCCCACGGACCCGAGCTCTACCGGGCCGCGGTGCGGTCGCTCTCCGATGGTCCGCTCGCCGAAGAAGCGGTGCAAGAGGTGTTCGTCCGCGCGTGGCGCGCCGCCGACCGCTACGACCCGTTGATCTCGTCGTTGCGCACGTGGCTGTTCGCGATCCTGCGCAACGTCGTCGTGGACATGGCCAGAGCCCGGGCCGTGCGTCCCCAGCTCGCGAGCGAGGCGCTCGCCGACCGGGACGCCGCGTCGGGCATCGACGAGTTCGATCGGGCGCTCGCCTCCTGGCAGGTCGAGGAGGCCCTCCTCCGGGTGAGCGACGAGCACCGGGTCGCGCTGGTCGAGGTGCATGTGCGAGGGCGTCCGTACGGCGACGTCGCGGCCGATCTCGGGGTTCCGGTCGGCACGCTCAAGAGCCGCGTGTACTACGGGCTCAAGGCGTTGCGCCTCGCGCTCGAAGAGTTGGGGTGGGTGGACGATGAGTGACTGCCGAGAGTGGAGGGGAGAGCTCGCCGCCACAGCCGCGGGCACGAGCGATCCCGAAAAGGAGCTCGCCTTCAGGGCGCACCTCGACGGATGTCGGCATTGCCGTGACGAGCTCTCTGAGCTGCGACGAGTCGCGGGCACGTTGTCGCTCGTCGATCCCGAACGCCTGATCAACCCGCCTCGACCGCCGGCCTCGCTCGCGGGTGACGTGGTGGCTGCCGTCGCCGAGATGCGTCAGCGGCGCAGCAAGTCGGCGCGGTGGCGCAGCGTGTTCATCGGCGGGCTCGCGGCGGCGGCCGTGTTCGCGGTCGTGTTGACGATCGTTGCCGCGACGGTGGGCGGGTCAGGCTCGAAGACGCAGTACGTCGCGTTCTCCCAGGCGCCCGCCGGTGTCGCCGCGTCGGCCGAGCTGACTCCCGCGAGCTGGGGAACCCAGATCGAGCTCGAGGTCGCGGGGCTCGACGGCGACCACGACATCTACTGGCTCTGGCTCAGCACCGAAGACGGCGACCGAGTCGCGGCCGGCACGTTCAGCGGCGACGGCACCGTGCAGATGGCGGCCGCGCTTCCACTCGACCAGGCCGCGCGGGTGTGGGTGACGAACGTGGACGACGCCGTCGTCCTCGACGCGCAGCTCCACTGACGCGTGGGCAACAGCCGGTCGGGCCCGAACGGTATCCTCGCCTCGGAGCCGGCGGACACCATCTCTCCCTTCACAATTGGCCGGCGGGCGAGGGCAAGCTCACATGGCGCGGTTCGGCGACTACCTCTTGGTGCGGCGGCTGGGGGAAGGGTCCCACGGCAAGTCGTTTCTCGCCCAGCCTCCACTCCGCCTCGGCGTGAGCGACGAGTACGTCGTCGTGAAGGTGCTCCACCGTGAGGTCACCGAGGCCGAATTCGCTCGTGTGACCCAGCACCTGGCTGCGTTCGCGGCGGTGATGTCGCCGTACCTCGCTCGGCCCCTCGACGTCGTGCGGGCCGATCGCACGATGGCCGTGGTGACCGAGCACGTCGCCGGTGCGGCGCTCGACGCGCCGGCCAAGCCGATCGGTCGCCGCGACGTGATGCAGGCCGTCGCGGACGCCGCCCTCGGATCGCACGCCCTCCACGAGGCGGGCATCGCGCACGCCAACATCAAGCCGTCGAACATCCTCCTCGGCACCCGCTGCGCCAAGCTCGCCGACGCGTCGCTGCTCGCAGTGCTGGATCCGGGGCGCACGACGGCGGGCACCCGCGCCGGCGACTCGGTTGACCTCACCGACCCGTCGATCCTGCTCGGCGCCGTGCCGTCTCGTGCCTCTGACGTGTGGTCGCTCGGCGCGACACTGCATCGGATGCTGACAGGGCAGTCGTTGTTCGGCGTCGTGCCCGATGTGGGCGAGACGGAAGCGTTGCGACATGTGATCGTCGCCTCCGCCCGGCTCGGTCCGTCGCTCGCGCCGGCTGAAGCGCGGATCATCGCCGACTGCGTCGCCGAAGATCCCGTCGAACGCCCGCTCACCGCCGAAGCGCTCGCGACGCGGCTGCGCTCGCTCCTGCTGGCCGCCTGAGCCCGATGGCCGTTCCCGCGGTTCGCCTCGACGACCTGCAGCTCACGGTCGTGCCCGGTCAGGGCCTCGTCGGCCGCTTCGGCGAGGTCGCGCTCCTCGCGTTGTCGGGCGGAAGTGGCGCCGCGATCGATCAGCTGCTCGCGACCTGCCGCGCGCTCGGGCGCGCTCGCATGGATGAGCCGGGTGCGATCCTCGTCGACCAGCTCGACGCGCTGCTCGGCGAGCGCATGCCCGCGAGCCCATCGTTCTGCGTCCTCGCGACGTCGGCTGAGGGTGTCGAGGTCGTGCTGTGCGGTGAGGTCGAAGTGACCGTGGCGCGCGGCGGGCAGGTGAGTCGTCACGCCGGCCCCGACCCGGACACGTGGGTCGACCTCCTCGTCGACGAGGGGTTCGACTGGCTCGTCGCGGTGCCGATCGGCTCGGCCGAACCGCCGAGCGATGTCCGGCTCGACCTCCATGACGGGGTGGTGCCCGGTGGCGGTCTGCGACTCACGCAGCGCGATCGACTTCCCGGCGAGGCGGCGCCGATGCCCGCACAGGTGGTCGAGACGGTCGAGCCGGTCGGCGCGTCTGAGCCCGCCGCGGCCGCGACCCGGGCCGAGACCACGGTCGCGGAGCCGAGCGGCGGGTTCGTCTCGGTGCCTCTTTTCCGGGCCCCGGTCCCGACGGTCCGCGAGCCGCTGCCGGTGGCCACGACCTCGCTCGACGAGCCCCTGCCGCAGCCTGACGCGGTGCTCGTACCGACGCTGCGGTGCTCGGCGGGACACCCGAACAATCCAGCGGCGACCCACTGCGCCTACTGCGGCCGGTCGCTCGTGGACGGCACCGCCCGCCTGCTCGACCGCCCTCAGCCCACGCTCGGGATCCTGATGCTCGACGACGGATCCTCGTACACGCTCGATGCCGGTTATCTCATCGGATGTCTTCCCGATCTCGCGATCGCACTGTCGCGGGGCGACGTCCGCCCGCTGGTGTTGCCTGAGGAGGACGGCGTCGCGCCGACGCACGCCGAGATCGCGCTCGACGGATGGGCCGTCACCGTCGCGGATCGAGCGCTCGACGCAGACACGTGGGTGCGCCGTCCAGGTGACCGCGAATGGTCGCGACTCGAGCATTCACGCCCTGAAGCGGTCGTCGCGGAGTCACAGATCCGGGTGGGTGAGCGCGTGCTCACCTTCATCTCCGCGCGCCGGATCACGGGAGACGATCCGCCGAGATAGTTGCGGATGCAACATCTATCGGCCGCGTTCGGCTGGTATCCGAGTGCATCGAGATGACGCGTCGAGATCGGTGATGTGCGGAAATGCTTGACCTTCGCGCTCAGTTCGGTTCTGATTTGCCCTGGCGCTACGCGCTGTGACCAGGAGGTAGCGGTGGCTTCAGTCAGCAAGGCCGACACCGTCGACGCCATTGCGAAGGCGACTGACATGCGGAAGGTCGACGTCGAGACTGTTCTCGACGCGTTCTTCGACTATGTCGGCGATGCAGCAAAGCGCGGCGACAAGGTGGGGTGGCCGAGCTTTGGAAACTTCAGTGCAAGCCAACGTGCGGCTCGCACTGGTCGCAACCCTCAGACCGGAGAACCGGTCCAGATCGCCGCATCGACGGCGATGAAGTTCTCGGCGAGTAAGGCACTCAAAGAGAAGCTCAACGGTTAGCTAAGAGAGGAGACCCGTGAGCCCTGCCAAGAAGGCAGCCAAGAAGGCCCCGGCCAAGAAGGCTGCCAAGAAGAAGGCCCCGGCCAAGAAGGCCCCGGCCAAGAAGAAGGCTCCGGCCAGGAAGGCGCCGGCCAAGAGGAAGGCGCCCGCGAAGAAGGCCCCGGCCAAGAAGAAGGCCCCGGCCAAGCGCAAGGCGCCCGCCAAGAGGAAGGCGCCAGCGAAGAAGGCTCCGGCCAAGCGCAAGGCACCCGCCAAGCGCAAGGCACCGGCCAAGCGCAAGGCACCGGCCCGGAAGGCCGCTGCCAAGAAGTAGAGACCCAGCACCACAGGGTCAAACGCAGTCGAGGGGTCCGCACAGGGCCCCTCGTTGCGCGTCCATGCCACGATGGCCGTGATGGAGGCGATCTGCGACGACCTCGCGGCTGAGCACGTGGCGCTCGACGCGATCGTCGCTCCGCTCGGCGAGGCCGACTGGAAGCGCGCGACCCCAGCCGCGGGTTGGACCGTCCAAGATCAGATCGGGCACCTCGCGTACTTCGACGGGACTGCGACGACCGCGCTCGTCGACGCCGATGCGTTCAACGAGTCCGTCGAGGCGTTGCTCGCGACGTTGGGGGAGGGTGATCCGACGCTCGGCGCATCGCGCGCGATGGCCGGGGTCGAGCTCCTCGAGCACTGGCGCGACGGCCGCGCGACGCTGCTTGCCGAACTTCGTCGCACTGATCCGAAGGCGCGCATCCCGTGGTACGGCCCACCGATGAGTGCGGTGTCGTTCGCGACAGCGCGGCTGATGGAGACATGGGCACACGGCCAGGACGTGGTCGACGCGCTCGGCGCGTCGCGCGAGCCCACCGGTCGTCTCCGACACGTCGCGCACATCGGTGTGCGGGCGCGTGCGTTCAGCTACGTGACCAATGGTCAGGAGATGCCCGAAGGCGAGGTGCGTGTCGAGCTCCGCTCGCCCTCGGGCGAGCTCTGGGCATGGAACGAGTCCGGCGTCGATCGGGTGACGGGTGACGCTCTGGACTTCTGCTTGGTCGTGACCCAGCGCCGCCACGTCAGGGACACGGGACTCATCGTCGAAGGGCCGCTCGCCGAGGAATGGATCTCGATCGCCCAAGCGTTCGCGGGGCCTCCCGGCGCCGGCCGGCAGCCCGGCCAGTTCAGAGAGAGTCGATGAGCTTGAACGCCTCGGCGTAGGCCACACCCACTTGCCGCCCGTGCTCCGCGAGGCGATTGCGCACACGTGACCGGAAGGCTCCGAGCTCGGCGTCGAGGTGATCGCCGCTTGCGTGCATCGTCGACTCGAACTGGCTCGCGTGGCACTCGAGCGCGGCGAGCTTCACGTCGAGCGACGAGGTCACGTCCTCCGCGTGGTCGGCTTCGTCGGCCTCCCACAGCAGCAGCGCCGACGGCCGGTGGTGGGGTACGCCGTGCTCGGGGAAGAAGTGCGGATCACGGGCGGCGACGATCCCTTCGCAGGCGAGGAGGCCGGCGTGACGGTGATCCGGATGGAGTCGGTACCGGCGCCACGGATCGTGGCCGAGGACCACATCCGGCCGAAGCAGCCGAATCCATCGCGCGACTTCGGACCGTTGCGAGAGACCCGACTCGAGCTCGCCGTCGCGCCATCCGAGGAACACGACCTCGCCGGTCGAGCCAAGCGCCTTGGCCGCGGCTCGTTGCTCGTCTTGTCGACGGGCGACGAGCGCCTCGGTGTCGGCACTGACGTCCCACGTGCCCTTCGAGCCATCGGTGCACACGACGTGATGGATGGTGCATCCGCCAGCCGCCCACTTCGCCAGCGTCCCGCCGGCGCCGAACTCGATGTCGTCGGGATGTGCGCCGATCGCCAGCGCGACCGAGGGGATGGGGAGGTCGAGTCCCCGGCCTCGGCCCACGTCGCGGCTCGGTTGTCCGGGCTCGTTGCTCATCGCGGTGTGCTCATCGCAGCGCCGACACTGCCGGATGGTCGAGGTCGGACGGAAGGTCGACGTCCCAGCCGAGCAGAGGCTCGCGCACCACCCGCAACGACAGGCCCAGCCGACGCGCCTCGGCGCCGTGCCGCCGGAACGACCCGGGCCCGTAGCTGAATTGGAAGCCGGCACCGGTCGGCACGCACGCCACGTTCGTTCCGTCGTCGCGCCGGTCGGGCACGAGCGTCACACCGGCGTGACGCGCCGGCCACGCGAGGTCGACGGCGAGAGGGAGATCAGCGTGCGCGACCACGACACGATCGAAGCCCATTGCACCCAGAGCGGTGACGCCGTCGGCCACAGCACCGTTGAGCCCGCGTCCCGGCCGCCAGATCACCTCGGCGCCGGCTGCCTTCGCCCACGCGGCGACCTCGTCGTCGTCGCACACGATGAAAACCGGGAGCGGTCGCGCCGCCGTGACGACGCCGTCGGCCATGCGGCGGGCAAGTGACGCGCGCTCGTCCGCGCCGAGCGCGGGAGCAAGGCGGACCTTCGCGTGGCGGAAGCTCTTGACCGGCACGAGCACCGCGGAGCGCACCGCGGCGAGTCTATGGTCAGGTCGATGCCGATCCGCAGGGCCATCGGCGTGCTCGGGAGCCCCGAGCGGGCCGAGGTCGACGAGCGGGGAGCGCTCCACGCGAATGATTGCGCATGGCGGCTCGATTGGTGGATCGGCGACGGCGATCGATGGCGTGACCCTTCCGTCGATCCGTCGGTGCGCCATCGTGCGGTCGAGTCGACGCCCGTGTTCGAGGTAGCGGTCCGGGTCACTGCCGGAGATGTACGTCAGAGGGTGTTCGGCGCGGTCGACGGCGGCGTCGTGGCGGCGATCGAGATCGAGAACGACTCGTCGCTGCCCTTGGCGATCGCGTTCGCGATGCGAGGCGACGGCCCGACGCTGGTCTCGCCGCGTGGGGCGACCGCGGTGCCCCTGCCCGAGGGCACCGACGGCCCACCGGCCGATGCCGCGGTGTTCCCGCTCGCGCACCACGCAGTGCTCCGGGTCGCGCTACCCCTCACGAGGGGGATGGTCGATTGGCCCGCACGCCTGCCGACCTCCGCGCAGGTCGCGGCCGGGTGGCGCGCGGTCGACGAACGAGGCGAACGGATCGACGCGCCGGGCACGTTGCCGGGCGACTTCGCGCTCGCGCGCGCACAGCTGCTCCTCGGCGTGCACGACGACCCCGCGACCGAGCTGCTCACGACCGCGGCCCAGTGGCGGCTCTCGAACGACTCGTCTGACCTCCTGTCTGCGCGCGACGCGGCCCGTCTCGGCCCAGCTGGTCGCCGACCGGGCACGGAAGAAGCCCACGGCTGTCGACCGCGCTGCGCTGGTCGATGCCCGCGTCATGCTCGACGCGATCGGCGACCGGCGGGCCGCCGCAGACATCGACCGCGTCGTCGATCGGCTCGACGAGGTCGTGACCCGCTGCGACGAAGATGACGACATCGCCCTCGTGGCGACCGTTCGTCAGATGCTCGCCCGCGATCGATCAGACCCGCGAACGATCGACTTGCTGACGGTCCCCCCGCCCGAGTGGTCACATGCCGACCTCTCTGCGCACCGAATCCCGACGCGTTGGGGCGAGGTCTCGTTCGCGGTGCGGTGGCACGGTGCTCGACCGGCGCTCTTGTGGGAGTGCGAGCAACCCATGACGATCCGTGTGCCGTCGCTGGATGCGGCGTGGAGCAGCCAAGCGCCTCGAGGTGAGGTGCTGCTCTCCGAGGTCAGCTCAACCTGAGCGTCGCGATCCTCCAGGGGTCGAGGCTGAACGAACCCTCGACATGCGACTCGGTGCGTCCGGTCAGATCGACGAGCCAGCCGGTGCGATGACCGATGTCGACCTGCACCTGCTGCGGACTGGGGTTGAACACCCGCACCTCGAGCGCGGAGCCCACTCGCCGCACTGAGGACACCTCGGCGCCGGCCACGCGGAGCATGTCGCCCACGTCGCTCCAGTTTCCGCGGCCCTCACCGTTCGCGACGTGCATCGGGAGGAACGCGTCGTCGACGAGCGCGTAGCCGTCGACATCACCGAGCGCGATCGCATACCGCCATGTGTGCGGGCCGAGCACCTGCGAGCCGCTCGTCGCGATGATCGGGCCCGCCGGCAGCGCGCGCGTCGCCATCGGCCCACGGGACAGGAAGCCGGTCGAGCGCAACAGCGTCACTGCGAGGGCGCGCGCGCCGCCTTCGCGGACGTCGACGAGCTCGTACTCGACGAGGCCCTCGTGCGCGATCGTGAGACCGCCCGCGCCGACGAACCGTCGGGACGGGAACGTGGGAATGCCGACCTCGGTCGGTCCGCCCTCCGCGGTCAAGCCGCGCTCGACGACGGCGAATGCGCACTCTGCGGCCGAGCTCATCGCCGGGATCGGCAGCGGGAACCACGCGCGCAACCGATGGTCGAGGCACTGGTTGTCGAGCTCCACCGTGACGCGAGCGAACCGCTCGCCCGCATGCAGCTCGATCAGCGTCTCGACGGTCACGTCGCGGCCGCGGATGCGCTCCCCGTCTTCGATGCACTCCGGCCAGTGGTAGCGCGCGGTCATCAGCAGCGCGCCGCGGAGCGGACCGCGCTCGATCGCCATCACCGTGCACGAATCGGGCCAGTCGACGACCGAATCGAACGCCGGCGGCGAGTAGTTGTAGGTGTCACCCTCGTCCCCGCCGTCGACCAGGCGACCGAGACCCGTGGTCGAAAGGCCATCAGCGTTCGTCAGCGAGAACGTCGCGGACGCGGTGTCGACCTCGATGGTGACCAGGCCGTTCGACATCGAGGGCTGCGAGAGCATCGCCTCCTCGATCTCGACCGGCGCCACGTCGAGCGGCGCGGCGGCGACCGGGCGCCATCCGAAGCCGGGTACGTCGACGGCCCGTACGAGGAGCCTCGTGTGAGCGGGCTCGTTCAGGTGATAGCGGAACGGGGCAGTCGGGCTCGCCGCCGCGAGCTCCGCGATGTGGGCTTTCACCGGTTGCGTCACGAGGCGGGGCGCGCCGGGTGCCGCGTACGAGCGGACGTCGACCGACCCGTCGTCCTGACGCTCGACGTCGACGTGGTAGAGCCCTCGCGTCCACTCGATCACGTCGCGCAGCACGGCGCCGGCATTCGCCGCCGGCAGTGTCCAGAGCAGTCGGTCGCCGCCGACCGTGCCGATCACCTGACCGTGCTCGGTGACCGCGTCTGCGTCGACCGTGATGGTGACGAGGCCGGAGCGCGCTCGGTGCGACGGGTTGACCGCGACGGGCCCGTGCAAGCTCAGGTTCCCGCCAAGGGTCTCGACGGCGCGTTGCGTCAGCCCCTCCGCGATCTGGCGCGCCTGCGCGAACCGATCGAGCACGCTGTTGCAGACCTCGTCGACCGAGCACGCGCAGATCGAGTCATGGGCGGCGTTGCGGATGACCTCGAGCCAGGCTTGGTCGAGCAGCGATGCCGGCCACGCGTCGGGCGGCAGGAGCAGTGCGCTCAGCGGCTCGGCAAGTCGTTCGAGCTCGCGCTCGGTGATCGCCGCGGCGCGCCGCACATCGGCACGGTTCGAGGCCACTCCCATCAGGAGGTTCGCGCGGGCGCCCGACCTCAGCTCCCCCTGCCACGTCGGCAGCCCGTCGCGCGGCGCGTGCTCGAGGTACGTGGTCAGCGACGTCACCTCGACGTCGAGCTCGTCTTGCAGCGCGTTCGCTTCCGCAACCACCTGCCCGAGGAAGCCCTGCGGAGCGAGGTGGTCGGAGCCGTTCATGATCAAGACGGGGGTGTCGGCATCGATGAGAGAACCCTGCGCGTCGATCCACCCGCGCAATCGCTCGAGCAATCCCTTTGCATCGTCGGGGAGGGTGGCGCCGTTGCCGTAACCGGTCGGGAGGTACTCTGCCCGCACCGTGCTTCCGTCAGGGCTCGACCACCAGAACGCGGTGCGATCGACCGAGCTGGGCACGCCGCGCCAGACGACCGCGTGGTCGAAGCCGAACTGCCGCAGGATCTGTGGCATCTGCGCGATGTGCCCGAACATGTCGGGCAGGTACCCGACCCGCATCGCACCCCCGAAGCGCGCGGCGCGCTCGAGGCCGAGCTGCAGGTCCCGGATGATCGTCTCGCCTGAGACGAGGAACTCGTCCATGAGGATGTACCACGGGCCCATGGCGACGCGGCCGCTGGTCGCGAGGCGGCGGAGACCCTCCTCGGCTTCGGGACGGACCGCGAGGTAGTCGTCGACCACGGCCATCTGCCCGTCGAGCAGGAAGTGCGCGTAGGCGGGGTCGGCCTCGAGCCGGGGGAGGAGGTCGTCGAGGAGGTCGACCAGCCGGAGCCGGAAGGTCTGGAACGGCGAGTACCACTCGCGATCCCAGTGGGTGTGCGGGACCACGGCCACTCGCCTCGCCATCCCGCGACCTTACCCACGGCCCGCTGGTCCGATCTCGGGCGCCGAGGTCGTAGTTTGAGCGTCGATGCGCGTCGCCTTCGGCACCGACGAGGAGACTCTGCTCACCGATGGGATCGTTGCTCTCCTCACCGAGCGTGGTCACGACGTCGAGATCGTGGCCCTCGGCGACCCGTGGCCCGAGGCGGGCCGTCGGGTGGGTGAGGCGGTCGGCTCGGGACGCTGTGAGCGCGGCGTCGTCTGCTGTTGGACGGGCACCGGCGTGAGCATCGCCGCGAACAAGGTTCCGGGCGTGCGCGCTGCTCTGTGCACCGACTCCGAGACCGCCGTGGGCGCGCGCCGGTGGAACGACGCGAACGTGCTCGCGCTCGGCCTGCGCCTCACCTCGAGCAGCCTGGCCGCCGAGATGCTCGATGCGTTCCTCTCTACGGACGTCGACCAGTCCGAGCTCCCGACGATCGCAGGAGTGCAATGACCGATCTGAGCGACGGTGTGATCCGCCTGACCGAGTGGACGTCGTGCGGTGGCTGCGCGGCGAAGTGGGGCGCGGCGCCGTTGTCCGCGTTGGTGCGCGAGCTCGCATCGTCCACCGATCCGGCCTTGTTGGTCGGCCTCGCCCCGTTCGACGACGCCGCGGTCTACAAGGTCACCGACGACCTCGCCGTGGTGTCCACCACCGACTTCTTTCCGCCGCTCGTCGACGACCCGTCTGACTTCGGCGCGATCGCGGCCGCGAACGTGTGCAGCGATGTGTTCGCGATGGGGGGTCGCGTCGTGATGGCACTCAACATCTCGGCGTTCCCCGAGCGCATGCCCGTCGAGACGATCGGCGCGATCCTGTCAGCCGCGTCCGAAGTCGTGCGCGAGGCGGGCGGCGTGGTCGCGGGCGGGCACACCATTCGGTCCGAGGAGCCGATCTTCGGCCTCGCGGTGCAGGGGCTCGTGCACCCGGCGAAGATCTTCACGAAGGCCGGCGCACGGCCCGGCGACGTGCTCGCACTGTCGAAGCCGCTCGGCACGGGCATCGTGCTCGCCGGCGGCACGCCCGGGCAGAAGGCGGCCGCGATCACGCGGATGCGCATGTTGAACCGAGCGGCGTCCGAGGTGCTGTCTGAGATGGGCGAGGCG
The DNA here is from genome assembly GCA_963802505.1 of uncultured Acidimicrobiales bacterium. Taxonomy (GTDB): domain Bacteria; phylum Actinomycetota; class Acidimicrobiia; order Acidimicrobiales; family DATKAS01; genus DATKAS01. The sequence continues at coordinate 316,231 of CAWDJB010000003.1, forward strand.
GTGCACGCCGTCACCGACGTGACCGGCTACGGGTTGGCCGGTCACGGATGGGAGATGGCCGAGCGGTCGGGTTCGCGGCTCGTGTTCGATGCGGAGCGCCTTCCGCTCTACGACGGCGCGCTCGCGGCCGCGGAAGCCGGCACGCGGACGGGAGGCGATGCGCGCAACCGCGAGCATCTCGTTGATCGCGTCCAGTCGTCGGTGGCGCCGGCGGTCGAGGCGCTCTGCTTCGACCCGCAGACGTCGGGAGGCCTTCTCGCTGCGCTCGCCCCGTCGGCGGCATCCTCCGCGGAGGCGGCCGGCTTCACAATCATCGGCGAGGTCGTCTCCGGTCCTGCCGGGGTCAGCTTGCGCGGCATGATGCGTACGCGTCCACCGTCGCTCGGGATGGAGCGCGACCTGTGGGACGCGGGCCATGAGGTCGTCGTCGGGGTCGACGAGGTCGGGCGTGGCGCGTGGGCAGGTCCGCTCTCGGTGGGGGCGGCGGTGCTGCCGCGCGACCGTCGCGTGTACAAGGTGCGCGACTCGAAGGCGTTGACAGAAGCCGAGCGGGAGAAGCTCTTCTCGCGCATCGCCTCGTGGTGCGTCACGTGGGCGGTCGGTCACGCGACGCAAGCGGAGTGCGACGAGATCGGCATGTCCGACGCACAGCGCCTCGCGGCGCAGCGGGCGATCGAGGGGCTCGGCGTCGTCCCTGATGCGATCGTCGTCGACGGCAACTGGGACTTCGTCTCGCGGGCGGCGCCGACGGCCAAGGTGCATCGCATGATCAAGGCCGACGCGACGTGCCTGACGGTCTCGACTGCGTCAGTGCTCGCCAAGGTCACGCGCGATCGCATGATGCGAGCCGAGGCCGAGCACTTCCCCGGCTACGACTTCGACGCGAACAAGGGCTACCCGTGCCCGCGGCACAAGGCCGCGCTCGCGGCGTGGGGGCCGACGTCGATCCACCGGCGCACGTGGGTGTTCATGGACCACCTGCCCTGGCCGGGGATGCGAGTCCTCCGGCCGGAGCAGGCACAGCTGTTCGAAGCCTGATCGCTCCTGCCGGGACTACTTCTGCAGGACGATCTCGGTCTCGATCTCGAAGTCGATGTTCTTCGAGACGAGCACGCCGCCCTTGTCGAGCGGCATGTTCCAGGTCAGGCCCCAGTCCTCGCGGTTCACTTCGCCCTTTGCCGAGAAGACGGCGCGGGTACCGCCCCACGGGTCGGTGACGACTCCGCTGAACTCGGTGTGGAGCGTGATGGGCTTGGACACGCCCTTCACGGTGAGGTCGCCGGTGACGGTGCCCTCGTTGCCGTTCCATTCCACCTTGGTGCTCTTGAAGGTGATGACCGGATGGTTCTCGACGTCGAAGAAGTCGGCCGACTTCAGGTGGCCGTCTCGGTCGTCGTGGCCCGTGTTGACCGACGAGCTGTTCAGCGTGACCTCGACCGACGAGGCGGTGGGATCCTCACTGATCGTGACGTGGCCGGCGACGTCGGTGAACCGACCGCGAACCTTCGTGAAGACGAGGTGGCGACCGATGAACTCGACCGTCGTGTGACTGGGGTCGATGTCCCAGATCCCGGCGACCGGGGTCTCGGTCAGATTGCTTGTTTGGGTGGCGCTGCTCATTTGGGTCCTCCTGGGGGATCACGAGCATCGGTCCGCGGGATTATGTGCGGACGCACCTATTCAATGCGTGCGGGCGCACATATATTCCGGATCCGGTACCGTTTGATGCATGAAGGAGACCCCGGGCGTGGCGGCCTTCGACGCATTCGTCCATGCCTACGCCGCGGTGCTCCGCCAGATCGAGGAAGACGTCGAGGCCGAGGGTTCGATGTCCCTGGGCTGGTACGACGTGCTTCTCACCCTCGAACGGGCACCCGGCCGGCGCCTGCGGATGCAGGACTTGGGCAACGAGGTCGTGCTCTCGCGAAGCCGGGTGAGCCGCATCGTCGACGAGCTCGAGCGACAGGGGTTCGTGAAGCGCGATCCGTGCCCGTCAGACCGTCGCGTGATCCACGCGGAGATCACACGGGAGGGTCGCCGGGCGCTGCGCCGGGCCCGCCCGGTGCATCTCCGGGGGATCGAGGAGCACTTCGCCTCGGCGCTCAGCCCCGACGAGCTCGAGACTCTGCGCGGCGCTCTCGAGCGGGTGACCGACGCGAACCGCGCTAGGCGAACGACACCGGTGCGCTGAACGCCGCGCGGCGCGCCGAGCGCCTCAACACGAGAAGCACGGCCGGACCGAGAACCACGATCGCGACCGCGTTGGTGATCGCGCGACCCATGTCCCAGCCCCAAGTCGACGTCGCGAGGGTGAAGAGGATGAAGCGGTGGAGGTTCTCGACGACCGGCGCGCCCGCGACGTACGACAGCTGCGTGTCGGCGCCCGTTGTGAACGGCCAGAACCAGAGGTTCAGCAGCATCCCGTAGAGAAACGCGGACACGGCGCCGTACCCGGCGAGGAGCGCGATCTCGCGACGACCGCGAGCCGGCGGGAGCAGCCCCGCGCCCATCCCCACCCATGACGCGGCGAGCATCTGGAACGGAAGCCATGGCCCGATGCCGCCGGTGAGGATCGCCGAGGCGAAGAGGGTCGTCGAACCGAGCACGAACCCGAAGCCCGGCCCGTAGACCCGTCCTCCGAGCACGAGCAGGAAGAAGACGGTCTCGATCCCCGCGGTGCCGGCGCCCATCGGCCGGAGCGCCGCGCCGAGCGCGGAGAGCACGCCGAGCATCGCGATCGCCTTCGTGTCCATTCGGCCACCGGTCATCTCCGCGAGGAGCACCGCGATCAGGCAGGGGAGAAGGGCGGCGAAGAGGAAGGGCGCGTCGTGTCCGTGAGCAAGGCCGCTCGGAGGCGTGACGAGGAACGGCCAGGCGAACATCATGAGGCCGGCAATCGAGACGAGCAGCAGCGCGGTCGTGGAACGGGTGCGCAGCTGCACCACTGTCGTCTTCGCCGCGGTGGCTTTCACGCGAGCGCCTCGACGACCTCGTGCACCGTGAGCCATCGCGACGGCTGCAGGATCTTCGCGATCTGGGGAGCGAACGCGGGCGACGAGCAGACGATGTCCGCGGTCGGGCCGTCCGCGACCACCTCGCCCTCGGCGAGCACGACCACTCGATCGGCGCATCCCGCGACGAGTTCGACGTCGTGCGTCGCGATGACGATGGCGTGGCCGGCGGCGGCGAGGTCGGTGACGATCGTCGAGAATCGGTCTTTCGCGGTCGGGTCGAGGCCGCGGGTCGGCTCGTCGAGCAACAGCACTTCGGGCGCCGCCGTGAGCTGCAGCGCGAGGACGAGCGCGAGCCGCTGCCCTTCGGACAGATCGCGCGGATGGGCGTCGGAAGGCACGCCGACATCGAGGCGGTCGAGCAGCTCCCGGCACGTGCCGGCGGGTGCGGCCATGTCGGCGTCGGCCTGGCCGCACTCGGCCGCGACGGTCGGAAGGTAGAGCAGGTCTGCGGGAGCCTGCGGCACCATGCCGATGCGACCCGGGGCGTCGACGGTGCCCATCAGCCGGGGGCCTGAGCCTTGCATCGCCCACAGCAGCGACGACTTGCCCGCGCCGTTGCGTCCCATCAACGCGACGACCTCACCGCCGTGGAGTTCGAGGTCGACCTCACGCACCGCGATCGTGCGGCCGTAGACCACGGTGAGCCCACGAGCCCTCGAGCGCGACATCCGCGCCGATCGCCAAGACGCGGCCGCGTGTCGGCGTCACTCGCGAGGCCAAGGCGTCGCGCAGGGGTTCCGCGCGGCGGCGCGCGTCGCGCACGGAGAGAGGTGGAGGCGTCCATCCCTGCGTCTTCGCGAGCTGGACGACCGGCGGCGCGAGCGGTGTTTGCACCAGCACGTCTTCGGGGGAGCCGTCGATCACGGTGCCGTCGGTCAGCAGCACGACGCGGTCGCAGTGGTGCACCACTCGCTCGAGGCGATGCTCGGCGATCATCACCGTGACGCCGAGGTCGTGCACCAGCCGCGTCACCGCGGCGAGCACGTCTTCGGCGGCGGTCGGATCGAGTGCCGACGTCGGCTCGTCGAGCACGAGGACGCGCGGGTGCGCGGTGAGCACCGAGCCGATGGCGACGCGCTGCTGCTGTCCTCCCGAGAGCATGCGCAGCGGCCGAGCGCGCAGCTCCGCGATCCCGAGCAGATCGAGCGTCTCCTCGACGCGCTTGCGCATGACGTCGGGAGGCAGGCCGAGCTGCTCCATCGTGTACGCCAGCTCTTCCTCGACAGTGTCCGTGACGAACCCGGCGAGAGGGTCTTGGCCGACGTAGCCGACCGTCTCGGCCATGTCGCGGGGCTTGTGCTCGCGGGTGTCGCGACCGCCGACGACGACGCGGCCGACGAGGTGGCCGCCGGTGAAGTGGGGCACCAGGCCGTTGAGCGTGCCGAGCAGCGTCGACTTGCCCGAGCCCGTCGGCCCGATCACCAGGCAGAGCTCCCCCTCGTCGATCGTGAGATCGATGTCGCGCAGGACGGGGTGGTCGCTTCCGGCGTGCGTGAACGAGTCGATGCGCGCCCGGATCACGCGACGGCCGCCAGCTCGACGCGGGCACCGGCCGGGTCGCGATCGGCGAGGAGCCGTGGAGGCGGCGCGATCCACGCAGGCAGCGCGCCCATCAGGATCGCGAGCAGCGGCAGCACCTGCAGTGTCGGCCAGTGGAGCGGCTGCAGCGAGGGGTTCAGGTTGTCGGGATCGACATGTCCCGCGAGGAACAGCCCCGCAGCGACGGCGACGCCCGACGCAGCGACCAGCCACTCGGCGGTCCTCCACGGGTCGGGACGGTACCGAGACGTGCGCACGCTGCGTCCGGCGATCGCAAACCCGCCCATCGCAGCCGCGCCACCGACGACGAGCATCGGCACACCGAGTGCTCTCGGCGTGGTCGCATCGAGCAGCCCGTACACGCCCACGCACACGCCGCACAGCCCGACGAGCACGAGCGCGCCGCTGAGCAGGCGACGGGATGGGTTCGACTCGACGGTGCGTCCGTGACCTCGTGCATCCATCGCCGCGGCGAGGAGGATCGACCGATCGAGCGCGTCGGTCATCACGGGCACGACGACCTGTCGGAGGATGTGACGCCGCGACGGGTTGCCGCCGCGCAACATACGAGCCCGGCGCACGCGGCGAGCACTCTCGACGAGCTGAGGCGCGACGGTGAGAGCGACGGTGATCGACACTCCGATCTCGTGAAGCGAGCTCGGCGTGGACTTCAGGAGGCGCTTCGGGTTGGCGAGCACGTTCGCAGCACCGATGCACAGGATCAGCGTTGCGAGCCGCAGCCCGTCGTAGAACGCGGCGAGCAGGCCTTCGAGCGAGACCGGTCCGCCGATGCGGATCCCTTCCGCAGCTGATGGCAGGGGCAGCTCGGGAAGATGGAGGAGCACGTGCTCGCCGTACTGCCCGTCGAGCACCGTGCGCAGCGCCACGCGCACGGCGATCACGACGAGCGCGGCGACCACGTAGCCGCGGAACCCGGAGCTCCAGGGCGCATCGCCGCGTCGGGCCGAGACGACGAACGCGACGACCGCGATGATCGCGCCGAGAAGCAGCGGGTTGGTCGTGCGGGTCGCCGCGGTGGCCATCCCGAGCGCCCAGATCCACCACGCGGCCGGATGCAGCTCGCGAGGCAGCCGTTCGAGTGCCGAGCTCATGGTGACGTCGGCGTGCGTCCCGCGCGCTTGCGGGCCATCACGAACGCTCCTGCGCCGAGCGCGATCACGACCGCGGCCGAGACGACAAAAGCGAGCGGCGATCCTCCACCGCCTCCATCCTCGCCCAGGTCGACTGTCGTGGGCGACGCCGCGACGTCATCGACGGTCGCGGCTGATGTGGCGGTGGTCGACGCTGCCGTGGTTGCCGCCGCGGTGGTCGTCGAATCGGCGGTCGTCGAGTCGGTGGCTGAGGTCGCGGTGGTGGAGTGCGGCGCCGTCGTCGCCGCAGGTGTCGGTGGCGGCGCGGTCGGTGGCGGCGCGGTCGGTGGCGGTGCGGTCGTCGGCGGTGCGGTCGTGGTCGCGGGCAGCGTGGTGGGCGTCGACGGGCAGTCGTTGCCGTTGAGCTCGGCCGGCGGCGATCCGGCCGGCGCGGGGGGAGGCGCGAACCGAGGCGGGGGGATCGCGTCAGCAGTGCGGTTGAGCGCGAACGACCAGCCTTCGAACGTGCCCGGGGGCGGCTTGCGGCTGCCCGCGCCGAGCGTGCTGTAGCACCAGCTTCCTCCGGGGGCGGCGAGCCAGTAGGCCCAGTACGCCGACGCGGGTGAGGTGTTCACGCACGGATCGTTGCTCGGCTTCCCAGCGATGCGGCACACGAAGCCCGGGAAGCGCTGGGTCGTCTGATAGCTCACGCCCGCCTTCGCGAGCGCGTCGAGGCCCGACGACGGCGTCCCCGGCGCGCAGACCACGTTCGTCCCCCCGCCGAGCTCTTGGAAGTCGACGACGACGGTGACACCGGTCTTGCCCGCGCACGCGCCCGTGGCCTGCCGCGGCGCTGCTGCCGCCGACGGCGACGACAGCAGCAACCCCGTCAGCACGAGCGCGCTCGCGGCGATCACCCGAGGTCGCGCATGACCCGTCGAGACGCGAGAGCGACGAGCACGAGTCCGAGCAGGATCAGCGTCGCGGCGACCGGCACGGTGCGACTCGCGTCGCTACCTGTCACAGGCAGCTGCTCGCTGCCCGACGGGACAGTCGTGGGCGCCACCGTCGGCGCGGCACTGGCGGGAACGGTCGTCGTCGGCGCGACTGTCGTCGTGGCCGCGACCGTCGTCGATGTGCTGGTGGTGGTCGATTGCTGCGTCACCTGAAGCGACGTCTTGAGCGCCTTGCCCGACGTCTGGCCGATGATGTCGATGGTGTGCAGCCCGATCTCCGCCTTCGCAGGCACTGTGAACGCGAGCGTCGCGACGCCCTTCGCATCGGACGTCACCGATCCGAGCAACACCGGGTCGGAGTGCATGATGAAGTCGACGGTCTCACCGGGGTTGAACCCGGTGCCGCTGATGGTCACCTTGTCGCCCGGCGCGGCCGCGTCGGTCGAGATGGTCGCCGTCCCCGTCGGCGCGTTCGCACCGTTCGTCGTCCCGCCGGGCGGCGCGTTCACGACCGGCGGCAGGATGATCTTCGGGAACGCGAGGACCCCCTGGGAGGTCGCCCGGCGGAACTGATCGCGGCTCTCCGTCGGCACGCCGTTCGCGATCGAAGCGTCGCGAGATGCGACGTCGTAGGAGATCACGCCGATGTCAGGCGCGGCGGGTCCCGTGCCAACGTTCGCCTTGGTCAGCTGCAACGAGAGCAGCCATGCGCCGGCCTTGTCGGCAGCTCCGGTCTGGCCGGCGATGCGCAGCGCACGGGCGATGATCGCCGTGCTGTTCGCGTTCAGCGCGACGGTCGGACCGGCGCCACCGAACGCGCCGCTTGCGTCCTGTCGCGCGACGAGCCACGAGGCCGCGCGGCCGGCGGCGCTCGATCCGCCCGGCGCGCCGGTGGTGAGAAGGGCTTCGATGGTCAGACCCGTTGCGTCGGGGTCCGCCTCGCTGTCGCTCGTACATGTATCGCCACTGTCGTAGAAGAGGCGGAACCCGCCTCCTGGGCACTGCTGCGCGAGGAGGAACGGCATTGCCTCGCTCGGGACCCCTCCCGATGTCCGGGCGAGTGCCAGCACGGCGAACGCCTGACCGAAGCCGTTGCTGAAGTCGCCGAAGTCGGCCTGGTCGGAGAAGCGGCCGGCTTGGGGGCCAGTCGTCTGCATGCGAGCGCGGAGCTCGGACTCGATGTTCAAGCCCCCGACGTTGGACGAATCGACGCCGAGGACCTTGGTTGCGTAGAGAAGCTTCGCGAGCGGTCCCGCGTAGCGATCGTTGGGCGAGCCGAAGTCCACGCCGGTCACGTAGCTCAAGGTGTTCGCCAGCACGTTGTTCGTCGTCGCAACGGTCTCGGGTTCTGTCGTCCGGCCGCCACCGGCGAGGCCGAGCAAGAAGTCGATCGTCAGGCCCCAGTCGGTGAACTCGTCGCCGAACGGCGACGGAATGCGATGGCCGTTGTTGCTGAGCTCTCGGCTGAGCCAGTCGAGCGCCGACTGGGTTGGATCGGTGCTCGCGGCCCGGGCGGGGTTGATCGGGACCACGAAGGCGATGAAGAGCAGGAGCAGAGCGACGGCGCCCTGTCGGCGGCGGGAGGCTGATCTCATCGGGTTGCTCGCTTTCGGTTGCGCCTGCGCAACGCGACCGAAGCTGCGCATCGTCGCCACGAGCGCAATCCCCGGGCTCTCGTTCCGCAGACCACGGCGGTGATGTGAGCCGATGCACTCGCAGACAGGCATTCCGACTTCCCAGGGAGCGCCTGGGCTACGGCTGCGGGTCAGTGCCGGACTTCGACCGGCTTCCCCCGTCTGGAGAGATCTGTTGTCACCCGGCCGGAGCCGAGCCAGCGCAACCTAGCATTGGGCGATGGCTGACGACTCCCCGCAGACCCTCGTCGGCATCTCGTTCGGCGACACGTTCCGGGCCCAGGAATTCCTGACCGCGGCGCAACGGCTCGCGTCGAACGGACGCATGCATCTGAAGGATGCGGTGTTCGTCGTCAAGCGCGACGACGGCAACACCGTCGTGCGCGAGACCATCGATCCGCAGCCGGGCCGCTCGGCGTTGTCCGGCGCAGTGTGGGCGAGCCTCTTCGGGCTTCTGCTCGGAGGCCCGGTCGGGTGGCTCGCGGGTGGTGCGATCGGCGCGGCGGGCGGCGCGGCCGCGGCCAAGCTCGTCGACCTCGGCGTGCCCGACGAGTGGGTCGAGTGGTTCCGCGACGAGGTGCAGTCGGGCACGACGACGCTCGTCCTCCTCGTCACCGATCTCGACCGCGACGCGCTCGTCACCGAGCTCGAACGGTTCTCCGGCGCCAAGCTCGTCTACGCGAACCTCGAGCCGTACTGGCTCGACCGCATGCACCAAGCGCTCGGCGAGATCGCGCCGGCGACCGAGGCCTCAGGACTCGACGAACTCCCGTAGCAACGCGTTCGCCTGCTCGGGCAGCTCGCTGAACATCGCGTGGCCGCCTGCATAGCGCTCGAAGCGCACGAGCTTCGGGTCGAGCCCGGCAACGATCTCCTCGGAGCACGCGGTCGGCGTCACGGGGTCGTCGTCACCGGAGAGCACGAGCGTCGGGCACGTGATCTTGCTCAGCAAGCTCATCTGGTCGTAGGTCGGCTGGACGCTCGTGATGAAGTGCTCGAGCACTTCCTGGTTCATGACTGCCCGGCCCACCATCTCGCCCATCTTCTGCATCGCGTCCGCGCGGCGGCTGTACAGCGGAAGGCACCGCTGTGAGTAGTCCGCGAGGTTCTCGGGCGAGGGGTCGCTCCAGAACCGCTTTGCCGCGTCGACCGCGCCCGCGCCGCCGAGCCGTTCGAACACGGGAAACATCCTGTCGACGACGAGCCTTGCCGACGTCGAGTCGAGCACCAGCTTCGACGGGTGGTCGGGATGCCGGCCGGCGTAGCTCATCGCGACGAACCCGCCGAACGAGCTGCCGACGACGACGGGCTTCTCGATGCCGAGTGCGTCGCAGAACGCAGCGACATCGTCACCCCACTGCTCCATCGTCCACTTGTCGCGCGGCCCGGCGTCACTCCGGCCGTTGCCGCGGTGGTCGTACGCGACGACTTGCGCCCACTCGCTGAGCGGCGCCATCGAGTCGGCCCAGTTCGTGTGATCGAAGCCCGGGCCGCCGTGCAGGAGCACGAGCGTGGGACGATCGACCATCGTGGGCCCGTCTGGCACGCGCTTGGCTCCTGCGACATCGAAGTAGAGCCGGACGTCGTCGACCTTCACCTTCATCGCGCAGACCTCACTTCGCCTGCGTGCCGACCTTCAGGTCGCGGAACGGCGTCGTCGAGTCGATGCCCGCGTCCTTCGGCAGGCCGAGCACCCGCTCGCCGACGATGTTGCGCATGACCTCGTCGCTGCCTCCGGCGATGCGCATGCCGGGGATGCCCATGACGAACTGGGCCCACGCGTAGGTGCCCCACTCACCCGAGTCGGCGACCATGCGGGCGCCGAGGACGTTGGCCACGAAGTCCGCGGTCTTCATCATGTTCTGGGTGAGGGCGAGCTTCGCGATCGACATCTCGGGCCCGGGGAGCTGACCCATCTTGATCTTGTCCATCGCGCGCTGGTTCGTGTAGCTCGCGACCTTCGTGCGGATGACGAGGTCGGCGAGGGCCTGGCGGGTGATGGGGTCTTCGTCGAGACCGAAGTGGCGCACCATCTCGATGAGCCGGTTCGTCGAGGCGAGGCTGCTGCCCCCGGCTCCGCCGGCACCGATCGACGCACGCTCGTTCATCAGCGTCGTGAGGGCGACGGTCCATCCCTGGTTCACGTCGCCGAGGCGGTGGTCGTCACGCACGCGGACGTCGGTGAAGAAGACCTCGTTGAACGAGGCGCCGCCGGTCATCTGGCGCAGCGGGCGCACCTCGACTCCCGGTGCGTGCATGTCGACGATGAAGCCGGTGAGGCCCTTGTGCTTCGGCATGTCGGGATCGCTGCGGCAGATGATCTCGCCGATGTCGCTGTACTGCGCGCCTGATGTCCAGACCTTCTGGCCGTTGATGATCCACTCGTCGCCGTCACGGTCGGCGCGGGTCTGCAACGACGCGAGGTCGCTGCCGGCGCCGGGCTCGCTGAACAGCTGGCAGGCGACGATGTCGCCACGCCACAGAGCCTTCAGGTATGAGTCCTTCGCGGTGTCGGTGGCGTGGGCGAGGATCGTCGGCGCCACCATCCCGAGACCGATGCCGAAGAACCCCTGGTTCGGCACGGCGTACTTGCCTTCGAGCGACTGCCACGCGCGGTCGTAGGCCTGCGAGAGCTCACGGCCGCCGTAGGTCGACGGACCTGTGATCCACCCGAAGCCGGCGTCGAACTTCGTCTGCCGCCAGGTCTGCGCCTTCGCGAGCTCTTCCCGCTCGCTCTTGCGAGCCTTCTCGTCGAACAGCGTGACCTTGTCGGAGCCTTCGCCCCAGACGAACTTCTTCTCTTCCGCCTTCAGCGATGCATTGGCGTCGAGGAAGGACTTGGCCTCGGCCTCGAACTGCTCGAGCGTGATGTCCGGCATGCGCTGGCTTCCCCCTGTACGTGCTCTGTGTGGATGTTGACCCGCGGGTCAACGTACCGTGTCGGGGTGACCCGCGCCCAGGCCAACGTCATCCGAGCGTTCAGCATCTGGACCGTCTACGTCTGGGTCACGCGGATCTGGAACATCTGGAACGACGACTCCCGCGACGGCGCGTTCAAGGCCGTCCACACCGTGATCTGCGTGATCTCGGTCGGCTTCGCGATCGCCGCCTGGGTGGTCGTGTCGCAGGTGCGGCGCAAGACCCTCGCCCGCACTGCCGAGTCCCCGCGGGTCGACTCGACCCTCTAGAGCCAGTCGCGCTTCCTCAGGAAGTAGAAGAGCACCCCCGTGAGGATCAGCATCAAGGCGATCGCGCTCGGATAGCCGAGGTACCAGCGGAGCTCGGGCATGTGGGTGAAGTTCATGCCGTAGATGCCGGCGATGAGTGCGGCGCCGAGGAGGATCGAGCCCCATCCGGTCATCGTCTTCATGACCTCGTTGATGCGCTGCGACGAGAGCGAGAGAAGTGCATCGAATTCGCTCTTCACGAGCTCGGTCTGGTTCGTCAGCTGCTCGCTGGCGCGAAGGACATGGTTGCGCAGGTTCTCGAAGTCGTTCCGGTTGCTTGTCCCGATCCACTCGATGTCCCCCTTCATGAGTCGCTCCGCGACGTCGGACATCGGTTGCACCTTGTGCTGCAGCGCGAGCAGATCTCGCCTGATGTTGAAGAGCTCCTGCTGCAAGGCCTTCGTGGCATTGCTATCCGGAGCCTCACCGCCGAAGATCACGCCTTCGGCTGCCTCGATCCGCAGCTCGAGCGCCGCGGTCGCGTCGAGGCTGTCGTCGACGAGCGCGTCGAGCAGTGACCACACCAGGGTGCCGAGCGTCTTCATCTCGTGGCGCCTGAAACGCAGCAGCAAGTCCTCGACCGACCACGTCGCCCCTTGCTTGTTCGGGAGCCGGTACGTGATGACCCAGTCGGCCGTGCTCTCTCCCTCCTCGCTGTCGCGGCCACCGTGTCCGATGAGGAGGTTGACGGGACACAGCTGATCCGGAATACCCGGCGATGAACGCGTGGTGGTCGTACTTCTCGATCTTCGTGCGTGGTGACGTGCTTCCCGAACGTCGCATGCCGTCGCGCATGTCCTGCTGCGCCAGGTCGTCGATCTCGAACTCTTCGAGAAGGCGGTCTGCCTCGTCCTCGGTCATCCCCTCGACGTCGACCCAGATGAGGCAGCTCGATCGGAGGTAGTCCGAGATGTCCTCGGGATTCCGGATCTCCGCGATCTCCCCGGGGACGTACTTGAAGGTTCGGATCACCCGCGGAGCGTAGGCGTGCACCCTCGATGACCTGGGGTTCCCCCGCTCTGGACGCACGAACACCTGTTCGATACAGTCGCCGCATGGCAGGCGGAGTCGCCGCGGTCACCCCCGTGATCACCGAAACGATCGCCGGGCGCGTGCGTCCGATCGCGCTCGCTCGCGAGCAGGTGATGCCGGTCATCTCGCCGCTCACGACGCTGCTCCCGCACGGCCTCGTGCGGGGCACGACGGTCGCGGTCGACGGCGAGAGCGGCGTCACCTCTCTGGCCCTCGCCCTCGCCGCCGGGCCGTCGCAGGAGGGATCGTGGGTCGCGTCAGTCGGCGTGCCGTGGCTCGGCCTCGGCGCGGCTGCGGAATGTGGCGTCGCGCTCGAGCGCCTCGCGGTCGTGTCCGCTCCTGAGCGCAGTGAGTGGGCGACGGTGGTCGCCGCGCTCGTCGATGCGATCGACGTCGTGCTCGTGTGCCCGCCGCAGCGAGTCGCGATGGGCGATGCGCGGCGCTTGGCCGCACGGGCGCGTGAGCGCGGTGCAGTGCTGCTCGTCGTCGGACACACGAGCGCGTTGACCGTCGACGTGCGCTGCACGGTCACCGACTCGCGGTGGTCGGGTGTCGAGCACGGAGCCGGCCACCTGCAGTCGCGGCGAGTGACGGTTACCGCAACGGGGCGGGGGAGCGCGGCGCGAGCGCGCTCGACGTCGCTCTGGTTGCCAGGGCCCGACGGCGTGATCGCGACCTGCGCTGAAGTCACACCGGTGACGCCGTTCGTGCGCGCCGAGGCGGGATAGCGACGGCGGTGCGCACGTTGGTGCTGTGCTGTCCCGAGTGGCCGGTCGTCGCCGCGGGTGCGGTGCCCGACCAACCGCTTGCGGTCGTGCACGCGAACCGAGTCATCGCGTCGTCGCCGGCGGCCCGGTTCGAAGGAGTCGAGCTCGGCTTGCGCCGCCGTGAGGCACAAGGGCGATGTCCGAGCCTCGTGGTCGTTGCCGCCGATCCCGCGCGAGACGCTCGTGCCTTCGAGCCCATCGCCATCGCGCTCGACGCGCTCACGCCCCGCATCGAGATCACGCGTCCGGGACGCATCGCGTTCGCGACACGTGGGCCGTCGCGCTACTTCGGTGGAGACGAGCCGCTCACCGATCGAGTGATCGCGCTGGTGACCGACACGCTCGGCGCGCGCGTCGACGTCGCCGGTGCACCCGTCGTCGGCGTGGCCGACAGCGCGTTCGCGGCCGAGCTCGCCGCTCGATGTGCCGACGGAGCACCCGCGCGTGATCGCTGCCGGAGCATCCGCGGCGTTCCTCGCTCCGCTGCCGACGACGGCATTCCCTGTCGTCGAGCCCGAGCTCGGCTTCGAAGATCTCGTCGATCTGCTCGCCCGGCTCGGCGTCCGCACGCTCGGTGGGCTCGCCGCGTTGCCGGCATCAGATGTGGCGGCTCGCTTCGGGCCGCTCGGCACGCTGGCGCATCGGTTCGCCTCCGGACGCGAGGGCCGGCTGCTCGACGAGCGCCCGGTCCCTCCCGACCTCGCGGTCATCGCCGAGCTCGATCCTCCGGCGGAGCGCGTCGATCACGCGGCGTTCGTCGCCAAGGCCTTGGCCGACGAGCTGCAGGAACGACTCGAGAGTCGCGGCTTGGCCTGCACGCGCATCGCCATCGAGGCCGAGACCGAGCACGGCGAGCATCTCGTGCGGCTTTGGCGGCACGAAGGTGGCCTCACGCCCGCAGCGGTGGCCGAACGTGCGCGCTGGCAGCTCGACGGGTGGCTGCACTCGGCACAACGACCGACGAGTGGCATCACGTTGCTGCGGCTCGTTCCCGACGAGGTCGGTGCGGCGCGCGGCCATCAGATGGGGTTCTGGGGAGGCCGCACGCTCGCAGACGAACGTGCGGCGCGTGCGCTCGCGCGTGTGCAGGGTCTGCTCGGCGTCGATGCGGTGTCACTTCCCGAGGTGCGCGGCGGCCGCTCACCGGGCGAGCACATCGCGCTCGTACCCGTCGGTCTCGCCGAGCCCGGACGGATGATGGCGCCTGCACCCGATGCCCCGTGGCCGGGCCGTGTGCCTCCACCGTTGCCTGCTGCCGTCCATGCGACGCGGCGCGCCGCCGACCTGAGCGACCGGCACGGCGAGCCTGTCGTCGTGAGTGGTCGAGGGCTGCTCAGCTGTCCGCCTGCGACCATCAGCCACGACGGTCGATCCGAAGACGTGACCGCGTGGTCAGGGCCGTGGGTCTTCGACGAGCGGTGGTGGGCCGCTGACGAGCGCCGGCGTCAGGCCCGCATGCAGATCGTCACCGCGAGCGGCACTGCGCACCTGCTCGTGCTCGAGAACAGCCAGTGGCGCGTCGAGGCCACCTATGACTGAGCGGGCACGTCGATGATGCGAGCGCGCGGTGGGCCGTCGCCGACGACGAGCTCGCCGACCGTCAGCGCCGCGGCGAGCGACGGACTGCCGGGGTTCACCAGCAGCACATCGCCGTCCTGTTCGATCACGGGTTCGTGCGTCCCCCCGAACACGACGACATCGACGGGACGGCCGAACATCGCTGCCCAGTCGGTGCCTGTCCGGGGATCGGGCACCGAGAACGTGACTCCGATCGCGGCACCATCCGCATCGATGACGATCGGTCCGTCGTCGAGGCGGCCGGGGATCGGCTCAGGATCGTCCGCGTTACGCGTCGCGTGGACCGGCGCCACCGCTTCGAGGTCGTCGAGCACCGCGAGCGTCGACAGGTCGCCGCAGGCCACGACGAGGTCGACGCCGGCGAGCGCCTCTGCGATGCGGCCCCGCACGGCGGGCCAATCGCACAAGTTGTCGTGGGTGTCAGACACGAGGCCGATGCGCATGGCGCGATGTTCGCGAACGGTGAGTGTTCACGCTGGAGCGCGACAGAGTGCCCCGAGCGTGAACACTCGGGGGAGGCGGAGACCCTCTGGACGGTCGAACATGTGTTCGATAACCTCGATCCATGGGGTTCGGCAATCCGCAGGTCCCGTGGATCGAGCTCGAGCACCAGCTCTCTGATCGGGGTTCTGACGGCCGTCCTCCGGGCTCGCCGCCGTGGACGAACGCCGGTGGCGACAGCCCGGCTTGGTCGCGCCGGCGTCAGCCCTACAAGCCGCCGCCGGCCCTCGAGCGGCGCGCCGATGCGGTGCCCTACGCCGAGCTGCACTGCCACTCGAACTTCAGCTTCCTCGACGGTGCGAGCCATCCCGAAGAGCTCGCGGAAGAAGCGGCGCGCCTCGGCCTCGAAGCCCTCGCGCTCACCGACCACGACGGCTTCTACGGCGTGGTCCGCTTCGCCGAAGCCGCACGCGAGATCGGCTTGCCCACGGTGTTCGGTGCCGAGCTCACGCTCGGCGCGACCACACCGCAGAACGGCATCGCCGATCCTGCGGGATCACACATGATCGTGCTTGCCGCTGGGCCCGACGGCTACGCGCGGCTCGGCCGCGCGATCAGCCACGCGCAGATGGCCGGGGAGAAGGGCGCGCCGCGCACTTCGCTCGCAGCGCTCGCCGACGAGAACCGCACGAGTGACGGCCGCCCCTCGGGCGACTGGTGGGTGCTCAGCGGCTGTCGAAAAGGTGCGGTGTGCTCCGCGCTCGTCGAGCGCGGCCCTGCCGCAGCCGAGCGCGAGCTGCAGCGCCTCGTCGACGCGTTCGGTCGTGATCGCGTGGCGGTCGAGCTGTGGGATCACGGTGACCCGCTCGACTCGGTGCGCAACGACGCGCTCGCCGAGCTCGCCATCCGCGCCGGTGTCGTCTGCGTCGCCACGAACAACGTGCACTACGCCACACCCGCTCGGCGCCCGCTCGCGACCGCGCTCGCCGCGGTGAGAGCACGAAGGTCGCTCGACGAGATCGATCCGTGGCTTCCGGCGGGCGCGGGCGCACACCTGCGCTCCGGCGCGGAGCAGGCGCGCCGGTTCGCTCGCTATCCCGGTGTGGTCGAAGCCGCGGCCGAGCTCGGACGCGCGTGTGCGTTCGATCTCGCGCTCGTCGCGCCCGACCTGCCGCCCTTTCCCTGCCCGCCGCGCCACGACGAGATGAGCTGGCTGCGTGCGCTCACGTGGCGAGGCGCGGAGCGTCGCTATGGCAAGCGCGGCGTCGAGCGTGTGCCTGGTGCCTACGCTCAGCTCGAGCACGAGCTCGAAGTGATCGAGAAGCTCGGCTTCCCCGGCTACTTCCTGATCGTGTGGGATCTCGTCGAGTTCTGCCGGCGAGCCGACATCTACTGCCAAGGGCGGGGCTCGGCTGCGAACTCGGCGGTCTGCTACGCGCTCGGCATCACCAACGCCGACGCAGTGTCGCTCGGCCTGCTCTTCGAGCGGTTCTTGTCGCCCGAGCGTGATGGTCCACCCGACATCGACATCGACATCGAGAGCGATCGTCGCGAAGAGGTGATCCAGTACGTGTACGAGCGCCACGGTCGCGAGAACGCGGCCCAGGTCGCCAACGTCATCACGTACCGAGCGAAGTCGTCGGTGCGCGACATGGCCAAGGCGCTCGGCTACGCGACCGGCCAGCAAGACGCATGGTCGAAGCAGGTCGACGCGTGGGGGCCACTCGAGGCCACGACTCGTGCCCCCGATTCGCACGACATCCCGCCCGCGGTGCTCGAGCTCGCCGCGGAGGTCGAGAACTTCCCGCGCCACCTCGGCATCCACTCGGGCGGCATGGTGCTCTGCGACCGACCGGTGATCGAGGTGTGCCCGGTCGAGTGGGGACGCATGGCCGACCGCAGCGTGCTGCAGTGGGACAAAGACGACTGCGCGGCTGTCGGCCTCGTGAAGTTCGACTTGCTCGGCCTCGGGATGCTGTCGGCGCTGCACTACGCGATCGACTTCATCCGCCACCACCGTGGCTACGAGGTCGACCTCGCCACCATCCCCCAAGACCCCGCGGTCTACGACATGTTGTGCCGCGCCGACTCGATCGGGGTGTTCCAGGTCGAGAGCCGGGCGCAGATGGCGACGCTGCCACGGCTCAAGCCCCGCTCCTTCTACGACATCGTCGTCGAGGTCGCCCTCATCCGCCCGGGGCCGATCCAGGGCGGGTCGGTGCATCCCTACATCAGGCGGCGCAACGGCACCGAGCCCGTGACTTACCTGCACCCGCTGCTCGAGGGCTCGTTGCACAAGACGCTCGGTGTGCCGCTCTTCCAGGAGCAGCTCATGCAGATGGCGATCGACGTCGCCG
Organism: uncultured Acidimicrobiales bacterium; assembly: GCA_963802505.1. Taxonomy (GTDB): domain Bacteria; phylum Actinomycetota; class Acidimicrobiia; order Acidimicrobiales; family DATKAS01; genus DATKAS01. Next base: position 333,867 of record CAWDJB010000003.1, read on the forward strand.
GCTTCACGCCGTCTGAGGCCGACCAGCTGCGCCAGGCCATGGGCTCGAAGCGCAGCCGTGAGCGCATGGAGCGACTGCGGGAGCGCCTGTACGAGGGCATGGCCGAGCGCGGCATCACCGGCGAGATCGCGGACCGCATCTTCGAGAAGATGGCCGCGTTCGCGAACTTCGGCTTCCCCGAGAGCCACTCGGTGTCGTTCGCCTACCTCGTGTACGCCTCGTCGTGGATCAAGCTGTACGAGCCGGCGGCCTTCTGTGCGGCGCTGCTCAACGCGCAGCCGATGGGCTTCTACTCGCCGCACTCGCTCGTGCAGGACGCGACCCGCCACGGCGTGATCGTGCGCACGCCCGACATCAACGCGAGCGACGCGCAGGCCACGCTCGAACCGTGCGAGGAGTCGCACAACGGTGTCGCCGTGCGCCTCGGCATCGAGTCGGTGCGTCATGTGGGAGCCGACCTCGCCAAGGCCATCGCAGCCGGCCGCCCGTACTCGAGCATGGAGGACTTCACGAGGCGCAACGGTGCGACGCTCCCCGTGCTCGAGGCGCTCGCGACTGCGGGCGCGTTCGGCTGCTTCGAAGACGTGGCAGTGGGGACACCGATGACGCGGCGGTCGGCGTTGTGGTCGGCGGGCGCGGTCGCCCAGTCGCGCCCCGACCGCCTCGCGGGCGTGGTGCTCGGCGCGGACGCACCCACCCTGCCGGGGATGAGCCCGGCCGAAGAGGCGAACGCCGACCTCTGGGCGACGGGTGTGGCGCCCGAAGGCCACCCGACCCGGTTCGTGCGTGATCGCCTCGACGAGCTGGGGGTCGTGACCGCATCGAAGCTCGTGGAGGTCGACCACGGCAGCCGCGTGCTGGTCGGCGGAGTGGTGACCCACCGCCAGCGGCCCTCGACTGCCGGTGGCACGACGTTCATCAACCTCGAAGACGAGACCGGGCTCATCAACGTGATCTGCTCGAAGGGTTGTTGGGCGCGGTACCGGCGCGTGGCGAGAGGCGCGCCGGCCCTGCTGATCCGCGGCCGCGTCGAGAAGGCGGAGGGCGTGATCAACGTCGTGGCCGAAAAGCTCGAGTCGATGCCCGTCGGCGGCGGGATCCGCTCTCGCGACTTTCGCTGACCGGCCACCGCGGCGACACGTCGGACCACTCGCCGACCGCGATCGCGGTGCCGCCGCCGACGAGGAACCACTCGCACAGCACCGCGCCGTGCTGCCTGACCGCGTCGTCGAGGTCGTGCCACGCCGCGAGCTCGGCCTCGGTGAGCGCCGGGATGTCAGGGGTGACCGTCGCGACGACGATCGGGGTGGCCGGACCGGCTGCCCCGGCGAGCAGGTTGACCGTGCTCGCGAGCTCGTCGAGTCGGACCTCGCCGTCGATGATCACGCTCACGCCGCCGCCCTCGTGGGGCTTGCCGAGCAGCACGATGGTCTGGTGCTCGGGCGGGTCGGACGCGGACAGCAACACGATGTCGAGCGCGTCACGCGCGCTCTCGAGCCTCCGCATGTGCACTTCTCCTGACTGGGTGGAGATCGCAGGGGAAGTGCGAGGCCAGACCGTACAGAGGGGGTGGGACATTCCCGAGGGGTACCGTCGGAGGCGATGACGAACGCCCGGCCGAGCCGCCTGCACCACTACGCCTTTCTCACCAAGGACCAGGAGGCGACGAGGGCCTTCTACGAGGACATCATCGGGCTGCCGCTCGTCGCTACCTGGTCAGAAGCCGACGAGATCTTCGGCGCCCACCGCGAGTACTGCCACACGTTCTTCGCCCTCGGTGACGGCAGCGCGCTCGCGTTCTTCCAGTTCGCCGAGCAAGCCGACCAGGAGCAGTTCGACCCCGACTTCACGCCGACGCCGTTCCGCCACATCGCGCTCAACGTCACCGCTGACGTGCAGCGCGCGATCGAGACGCGCCTCGCCGAGTCAGGGTGGGACGCGCGTCCGCGGGTCGTCGACCACGGCTACTGCCGATCGCTCTACACCCTCGACCCGAACGGCCTTCGCCTCGAGTTCACTGTCGACGCGGACAATGCCGATGAGATCGCGCGCGATCGCGAAGCGGATGCCCACGAGACGTTGAAGCGTTGGCTCGCGGGCGACCGCTCCAGAAACAACCTGTATCGCTGAGGAACGTCAGGACGCTCGGGTCTGCCTCGCGCGGATCGGGCTGTACAACGTTCCCACCAAGAACCCATAGGTGAGGTGCCAGAGCGCGATCGACAGCGGGAGCTTCCACGTATTCGGTGTGTAGAAGCTGAAGAAGCCGAAGCCCTGCTTCGGTGCGTACACGTAGGGCACCAGGAAGCCCATGCTGATGAGGCCGAGTATCAGCCCGTAGATGATCCCCTTGATGATGTCGCCCCCGACGGTGTTCGGCCCTGGCAGCCGTCCGTGCACGAGCACCGCGAACAGGATGGTGAACACGACGGCGTCGACCATGTGGATCGACTGCCCCGCGAAGTATGAGGACACCGCGCCGTACGCGTCAGCGGGCGCGACGAGGGCGCCGTTGAAGAGCGGCCATGGTGTCTGCGGCAGACCGATGCCGATGAAGTAGTAGCCGACGAGCGTCGCCATCTGCGTAGCGATGATCCCGGCGATGGATGCGGCCGCGAACGGATGGAGCGCGACGAACGTGCGCCACCGATCGCTGGCCGCGAGAGGCCCTTCGAACGTGTCGACGGGCGCGATGGAGTCGATGGAGATGGATGTGTCTACTGCCATGCGGGACCCCCTCCCACTGATGACATCAGCGATGTCATCAGTGGGAAAGGTTACGACCGGCGCGTCGCTGACAACGTGAACGTTCGCCCAGCGCACGGGGTCGGAAATGCGCACATACGCTGGTCGCATGCCCTGGATTCGCACGATCGACCCCGACGACGCGACCGGCCGCCTCGCGGAGGTGTACGGGTGGCAGTCGTCGAAGCTCGGCCGGCCGACCGAGTTCACCCAGATCGGCAGCCTCGACCCCGAAGTCGTCAACGCGCGCCTCGTGCTCTACAAGGCGTCCGAAGGTGTGCCGTCCGCGCTGACGGCGCGACAGAAGCAGCTCATCGCGTACCTCACGTCGATCTTGAACGCGACGCCGCACTGCGCGTCGCTCTCACGCGGGCAGCTCGACGCGGAGCTCGTGAAGCGTCTCGACACGCACGACTACGACGCGCTCGATCCCGTCGACGCGGCGATCGCTCGCTACACCGAGGTGCTGACGCTCCGTCCGGGCGAGGTCACCGAGGCTGACGTCGACGCCCTCCGCGCGGTCGGGCTCGGCGATCTCGAGATCCTCGACACGAACAACCAGTGCGCGCACCTGAACTACACGAACCGCGTGGCCAACGGGCTGGGCCTGCTGCATGACGCTCTCGCCGACGAGCGCACGCTCGACCGGGTGCCGCGTTAGCCCACGCGAGCCCCGCTAGGTCCCGCCCGGACGACCGACCACGAGTCGGTAGAAGCCGATCACATAGTGCGACGGCACCCGCGTGAGCGTCTGCTCGAGCTCACGGGGATTCGTGACCTGGATGTCGACGACGGGCACGGGGGCGACCGCGCTGACGTGCGCGGGATCGCTGCCGACGACCACGAGCTGGCGCCCGAGCGGACGCCATCGCGCGGCCAGCTGGCGCGCCGCGACGGCGTCGAAGAGGTCGGTCGCGCCCGCCGCGGGCACATCGCACCACGACCGGATGGTCTGCGTCATGACCTGGTCGAGGCCGTTGTCCTGCAGCACGACGACCGCGGCGTCCGGGCCGATCTGCGCGCACAGCACGTCGGTCGCCGCTTGCATCCCCTTCTGCGTCGACGCCCGCCACACCGGTTGCAGCACGACCGCGGGCACGACGACGGCGGAGATGCCGACGAGGACCGCGAGCACGCGAAAGAGCACGTCTCGAGTGCGCCACATGATCCCGAGCACGGCGAAGCACGCGATCGCAACGCCCGGGATCGTCACCGGAAGGAACCTTCGCATCACCCACATCTGGTCGGGAACGGCGCGGGCTCGCCACAGATAGACGACCGTCGGCGCGAGGAACACGCCGAGCGCCAGGGCGAGGCCCGATCGTCGCCCGCGGCCGAGCACCACCCACCACACCGCGATCGCGACGCCCAAGACACCGAGCGCGAGCGTGACCGGCCCCAGGTACCACGACAGCCACTCCATCGAGTGCTCGTAGTAGCGACGCAGCGAGTTGATCGCGAGGCCCTCGGCGTTCTGCAGGAACTCGACGAGTCCGTTCGCGGTCTCGGTCGTCGTCTCGATGTGCGGGCGCACGAACCAGGCGAACGCGCCGACCGCGACCGTGGCGATCGCGCCCACCCACGCGATCGGCCGCCGCCAACGAGTGACGTGCGTGCGCAGCGACGCCCAACGTGGGATCAGCAACGCGGCGCCGAAGGCAGCGATGGTCGCCGCAACGAACAGCGCAACCTGCGACAGGATCTCGGTGCGGTGCAGCTCGTAGTACGGCCGACTTCGCCACAGCAGGTCGACCACCGCGACAGCGATGCCGACGGTGGCACCGACCCCGAGGAAGAGCACCCGGCGCGAGACGAGACGCGGCCGCTCGATCCACCGCGCCGACATCCAAAGCGGCACCGCCACCAGAGCGATGAGCGCGTCGACGCGCGTCGCCACCGACGCGCCGAGGAGGATCCCCGCCACCAAGGCAGGGCCGATCCGGTCGTCGTCGCCGTCGAATGCCCTCACCGCGAGCGCGATGCCCGCGCAGAGGAACAGCTGGACGGGCACCTCGGAGAACGTGTCGCGGCTGAAGAACGCCTGAGGGAGCGACACCGCGACGGCGATCGTCGCTCCGGCCGCAGCCCACGGCTGCATCCACCGTGCGGCCAGCACGAACAGCGCCAGCAGCGCGACACCGCCGATGAGCGCGGGGAGGGACTGGGCAAGGCGGTTCCCGCCGATCCAGTCGGCGGTGCCGAGCAGCGACGGGTAGAGGTGCACGAACTGGGGTTGCAGCTCGGCGGTCGGGGACGGGTCGTCGGGATAACCGGACGGGAAGAAGCCGAGTGGACTTCCCCCGGACTTCACCGGCGGGGCGGGATCGACGGCGTCGGACCGCGCAAACGGACCCACGGCCGCCTCGACCGGGAGCTGGCCCTGCTCGGCGAGCCACTTTCCGGTGACGAGGTACACGCCCGGATCGCGATCGGTGAGGACGTGCTGGGCCTTCGCCCAACCGTTCATCGTCGTCATCGCAGCCACGACGACGACGGTGATCGCGACCGCCGCGATCGCGCTGGGGCCCGCTTTCGCGGATGACGCGCGCTCCGGTAGACGCAAGACACCGAGCACGCACAGCAACCCTGCGTTGAGGCTGACCGCGATCACGAGCACGACAGAGAACGAGGACACCACCGCAAGGGCGAGCGCAGCGAGCCCGAAGCCCGCGATGAACGCCGCCGCGGAGAGGACCGCCAGCTCGAACCAGCGGGGCACGACGGCACCGTCGGCTCGGGACATGACGGGGCCGTATGGTACCGGCCGGTGTCGTACCGGGTCCTGCACGTGACCTCCTCTTTCCCACGCCACCCCGACGATGCGGTCGCTCCCTTCCTCCTCGACCTCGCGCGGGGTCAGACCGTCGACGGCATGAGGGTGACCGTGATCGCACCCCATGACGAAGGGCTCCCGAGGCGTGAGCAGATCGACGGCGTCGACATCGTGCGGGTGCGATACGCGCCCGCACGGTACGAACAGCTCGCCTACCGCGGCGGTCTGCTCCGTGCCGTGCGTGACGTTCGCCGCCTCCCGTTCGTGCCCGGGCTCGTGGCAGCACTCGCGAACGGCACCCGGAAGGTGGCGCGCGAGAGTCGTCCCGACGTGATCCACGCCCATTGGTGGCTGCCGTCGGGACTCGCCGCGCTCGCGGCAAGGCCCCGAACGCTCGTCGTCACGCTCCACGGCAGCGACGTGGGACTGCTCGCGAAGCCCGGGGTCGCGCCGATCGGTCGTATGGTCGCGTCACGCGCTCGCTTCGTCGCGGCCGTCTCGGACGCGCTGCTCGAGGAGGCACGTGGGCCGCTTCACCTCGACGCCTCCCGCAGCGGCGTCGTGCCGATGCCGATCGTCGTCGACGCGCCCCCGGCCGCTCACCCCATCCCTGCAGGCCCCCCGTGGCGCGCGATCGCGATCGGCCGTGCGTCGCCCGAGAAGGGGTTCGACGTGCTGCTGGAGGCTCTGGCCCGAGCCCGCGCTGCCGGCGCGGACGTGCGTCTCGAGCTCGTCGGCAGCGGGCCCGAGCGCGGCCCGCTCGTCGCCCAGAGCGAACGGTTGGGCCTCGGCGATGCGGTCACCTTCGTCGATCCCATCGCGCGCGCTGCGCTGCACGCCCGCGTGCTCGCGGCCCACGCCGTCGTCGTTCCCAGTCGTCGGGAGGGGCTCGGGCTCGTCGCCGTGGAGGCGCTCGCGCTCGGTCGGCCTGTGATCGCCTCGCGCACCGGTGGCCTTCCCGAGGTCGTGACCCCGGGCGCTGGTGTGCTCGTCACTCCTGACGACCCCGACGCGCTCGCTGCCGCGCTGCGCGCCCTGCCGCTTCCTGCTCCGCCTGACCCCGCGCCCGCAGTCGCGCGGCACGATCTGTCTTCCGTCGTCGCTGCACATCGAGAGATGTACGCGCGCGCGATCGCTACTTCGTAGCCGGCTCGACTTCGGTGTCGGGCTTCGTGACCCGCACGACGAGATCCGCGAGCAATCCGACCGCGAACACCTGGAACGCTGCAAACAGGATGAGCAAGGTGTTCGTCGCGACCCGGAAGTCCTTGTCGACCAAGTCGTAGACGAGCTTCCCGATGCCGAGCACCGTGAGCGCGACACCGATGGGCAGGAACACGCGCAGCGGGTTGTAGGAGAGGACCAGCCGGATCACCTGCGTGAGGTAGCGCCGCGTGTCGCTCCACCAGTGGAACTTCGAGCGTCCCGACCGAGGCGCGTAGTCGATCGGTATGTACTTCACCGAGTAGCCGTTCGCGAGGAACGTCATCGTGATCGTCGTGACGCAGCTGAAGCCGGCGGGCAGCTGCGACACGTACTGCAGGCCGACGTCACGCCGGAACGCACGGAACCCCGAATTCAGGTCGGGGATCCGCTTCTCGACGAGGAACGACGCGAGCTTGCGGATGAACCACTTCGCCGGAACCCGTGCCGCGCGGTGGGTGCCCTGCTCGGAGGTGCGGGCGCCGACCACCTGGTCGTAGCCGTCGAGCTCCTTCACCAGCGCGGGGATCTGGTCGTTCGGGTAGGTCATGTCGGCGTCGGTCCACACGACGACGCGTCCTGCCGCCGCTCGCGTGCCGGCTTTGCGAGCCGAGCCCGAACCCCTGTTCTCCGCGAACCTGATCACACGGATCGCGCCGCTCGCCGCGAGGTCGGCGAGCTCGTCGAGCGATCCGTCGTTGGACCCGTCGTCGATGACGATGATCTCGAACGAGTACGGCGACGCGTCGAGCGCCGCCTCGATGCGATCGACCTCGGCGCGCAGATGCCCCGCCTCGTTGTGCACGGGGAGGATCACGCTCACGTCGAGCGTCGGTGCGTCAGGCGCCGGCGAGTCGGGCTGCGTCATGTGTCCCCGAGGCTACTGGCCGGTGCCGCTCGATCTGGGGCGTCTGACGCGCGCGCGTTGCGGCGCAGCACCAACGCGATCCCGATCCAGATGAGCTCGACGACGAAGTCCCACGCGCGCGCGATCACCGCGAGCGCGAACGCATCCGCGAAGCCGAACCGATCGCGAAGCGCTCCGGCGATCACCGCCTCGCGCACGCCGATGCCCGCCGGCGTGATGCCGACGAGCCCGGCGAGCACGCCGAGCGCCTCGGCACCGATCAGCAACGGGATGTCAGACCCGTGCACCGCGAGCACCCCCGCCGCGATCATCACCCAGCGGGTGGACTTCAACACCGCGTTCACGCCGTACACGAGAGTCGCCTCGTGCATCTGCCTGCGGTCGAGAAGATGAGGTGCGAGCGCAGGAGCGCGCGGGAAGAGGCGACCTCCGAGCGCGAGCAGTGCGGGCAGTGCCACGATCGCGATCGCAGACCCGGCGCCGAGCAGGATGCGCCACGGTGTCGCGACAACCGACGAGGGGATGAACACGCCGGCGAAGAGGCCCGCCCACGCGGCGAGCAAGCCGAGCTCGATCGCAAGGGTTGCGCTCGTCAACGTGCGGGGGACGCCCTCCTTCGCGGCCATCACGACGCGGGCGGCGAACCCGGCGATGCCAGTCGGCAGGTACCGCGCCGTCTGCGAGAGAACCCAGACCCGCACGGCATGGCCCCGGGAGATCGCGATGCCGTAGGAGGCGATCAAACGGCGCCATCCCAGGGGGAGCACCACGCCCGCCGCGAGCCCGACGGGCAGGGCTGCGACCAGCCACGCCCACCGGATGTCGAGCTCGACATCGCGAAGGGCGTCGGCGTTGTCGACGGCGACCTTGACGAGAGCCGCGAGCACCGCGATCGCGAAGACCCAGCGTCCGACGCGCAGGACTCGCCCCGGCCAGCGGGACCGCGCTCCGGAAGACGAGCCGTGCGACCCTGGATCTGCCGACAGAGGGACTTCCGACACCTCGGGGGAGGGTACCGGCGGGGTTGTTCGGGAGCGGGCGACCGCCAACGCTAAGGTGGAAGCCCGGGGGATGCCGTAGATCCTCTCAGCACCGCGTTTCGCGGCCATGGAGTAAATGGAGTGTTCGCGTCATGGCGATGACGACCCTCGACGAACGACTGCTGGTCGAAGCCCACAACGGGGGCGACGCCGACGCGTTCGTGAGCATCGTCAACGAGTACTCGCCGTCGCTCTACGCCCACGCGATGATGCGCCTCGGCGAGCCCCGGGCCGCCGAGGACGCTGTCCAGGAGACCTTCCTCCGGGCCTACCGCGCCATGCCCCGGTTCGACGGTGAGTTCCACCTGCGGGCGTGGCTGCACCGAATCCTGACCAACGTCTGCTTCGACGAGGGCGACCGCCGTCGCCGCGAGGTGCGCACGCTCGACCGCATGGCTGCCTTCGCTGACCCTGCGGTGCCGCCGGCGGACGAGGTCGTCGACCTCGATCGTGCGTTCGCGCAGCGAGAGGTGGCGAGTGCGCTGGCGTCGCTCCCCGAGGCGTACCGCGAGGCACTCGAGCTCCGCTACGTCGAGCAGCTGTCGTTCCGCGAGGTCGCGGACGTCACCGGAGTCTCCGAGGAGAACGCCCGGGCTCGCGTGCACCGCGGTCGCGCGGCGCTCCGACGTCTGATCAGTGGGCCCTACGCGTTCGCCGCGCTCTTCATCCCTGCGCTGCGAAAGGGCGAGCGCGCGGCTCAAGCGGCCTTGTCGAGCGGCGGGCCCGATCCCGTCACGGCCACGTCGTCTGTCTCGGCTCTCGCGCAGCAGGCCCCGACGATCACTCGCATCGCCGTCGAGCTCAGTGGGCCGATGTCGACGAAGGCCGGCATCGTGGCCGGTGTCGTTGCCGCGGCAGCAACGACGGTTGCAGTGCCCGTCGCATCGACGGTTGCCGACCACACGTTCTCGCCCGCGCCCGTCCCGGTGGTCGCCGCGCCTGCGCCCGAGAACATCGCCGCACCGCTTGGCACTCCGCAGGACACCACGGTCGTCATCGATCCCGCGTCGACTCCACCGGCCGATCCCGCGGTGACGCCGCCGGTCGACGGCGCCACCTCCGACGCGACCGCGACCACCGACACCGGTCAGCCCATCGATCAATCGTCCGAGCAGCAGACGTTCTCGGCGCCTCCCGCCGCGACCGCGGCCGCAGCCGCAGCCGCTCCCATCCCCAACACCTCGACACCGACCAAGTCGGGTGATGCTGCGACGCCGCCAGCCGCAGACGCGATCGTCCCCGTGGTCTCGAGCGCGGGCCCGCGTGCATTTGCTGCACCGAGTCTCGCCGCCACGGTTGCCGGCAATCAGGTTTCGATCACCGGCGCGGCGTTGCTGTCGGGCGCCACCGGCTCGGCGGTGGGGAGCCTCACCGTCACGCCGGGTGCGTCCGCAGATGATCCGGTTCGCCTCGACGGCACGCTCACGTTCTCGGCCTCCGACGGCACGACGCAGTCGATCAGGCTCGCGATGCGAGCGGTCGCGACGACCGACAGCACGGGCGTCACCACCTATGCGGTGAGCGCAGGTCGTTACGAGATCACTGACGGCGCCGGGGTCAAGTCGACCGGCTCGCTCACCGGCTCGATGATCGTCGGCCTCGCCAACGCCTCGAGCTTCACACTCACGCTGATCTAGGGCCGCACGCGCTTAGCGCCGCTGAGGGTCGCGCCTAAGGTGCCTCGCCAATGCCGCGCGCCTGCTGGCTCTCCCGCCCACTCCTCGCGATTGCGGTTGTCTTCGGTGCGCTCGGCGCGACCGCTGTTTCAGCGCGCGCCGATGACGGCGCAAACGCGCTGCAGCCGAGCCGGTGGCCGACGGGTCCCGGAGCGTCGCCGCGCATGGAGGCCGACGCGCACGCAGTGCGCTTCCTCGGCAACGACCGCTTCGAGACCAACCTCGCGGTGACGCTCGCGCTCCGAGGTCGGGCCAGCTTTCCCTTCACAACGAGTGATCGCACGAGTGGGGGCGCGTCGAGCCTTGGAGCGTCGAACTCGTGGTGGGGCGCGCGGGCCTGCCCGAAGTCCGTGATCATCGTCGCGGGCGACAACTTCGCGGACGCGCTTGCCGCGACGTCGTTGTCTGATCCCACCGACAAGGGGGCGGGTCCTCTGCTCGAGCGCGTCGCGGCAGCGGACCCGCTGTTCGACCCGATTGGGGGCTTCGCGCGACCCGACATGGCCCTGGCTCCGATCATCGTCACCGCCTCCGGGCGTCAGGGTGCGTCCACCTTGTCGATCAGTTCGCGCATCGCCGCGACAGACATGGCGCAGGGCGGATGCACCACCGCTCGCAGCGCGGTGATCGTCGGGGGAGCCGGGGCGGTGGCTCGCTCGGTCGAGCCCGATCTGCTGAGCCTCGGCTACACGCAGGTGTTTCGAGTCGCCGGCATCGATCGGTTCGACACCGCCGCGCGGGTGGCACAAGCCCTCGGCACGAAGCCGGTGCCCGACGGCACGACGTCGTGCGTCGACAGCGATGTCACCGACTCCTCTGCGCGCATGACCTTCTACGCCCCCTCGGTCGTCGAGCTCCGGGACGGATCCACCTCGTGCCGGCTCCTCGGTCGCACGGTGGTGCTCGCCGACGGCGGCACCGGCGCCGACGCGCTCGCCGCGGGATGGTGGACGAGCTTTTGGCAGGTTCCTGTGCTGCTCACCGCCCCCGACGGTTCGCTCCCCGCAGGAACACGCGCCGCGTTGCAGGCGACCGCGATCAACAACGTCATCGTCCTGGGCGGCACGGCCCGGATCCCCGACGCGACGTTGAACGAGGCTCAGTCGCTCACCGGTGCGGCGATCGTGCGGATCGCGGGGGACGATCGCTACGCGACCTCGGTCGAGATGGCCAAGCGGCTCGGTGGCTGGTGGCCGACGGGCGATCCCGCGGACTCCGCCGGATCGATGGCCTGTCTCGCCGCGTCCGGAGGGCAGGGCTCGAACTCGGTCGGATGGCCCGATGCGCTCGGCGCGGGACCGTTCTGCGGTGCCATCAACGGAGGCGCGACGAATCCGGGGCCTCCGCCGCGTCTGCTTCCCCCCGTTGCAGGTTCGGCGCCCACGCTCGCCCTCGCGACCCGTCCCGCCCGTGACGCGGTGCCGATCCTTCTGACTGCTCCGCAGGCCACCGCGTTGCCATCCTCCGTCGTCTCCTTCCTCGCGGCGGTGTTCCCGACGTCCAATTGGTGCTCGGGTGCGGCGGTCTTGCCGTCGTGCGCGATGCCCGGCTTCGTGGTCGGCTTCGGTGGTCACTCGGTGCTTGCCGACGATGCGCTGCTCGACGCTTCGACGTTGGTGACCGGCAGCACCTACCAAGTCACCGACGACCTCACGCCGACAGTGGCGGACGGCTTCACGACTGGGCTCGAGATGGCACCCGTGTACGCCGTCGGCGGCAGCCCGGCGGGCACGATGCGGCAGTGCTACGAGCGCAGCGCGCTGCTCGGTGTGCGGTGGCTCTCGGTGTACAGCGACAGCGCGGCAACGCAGTTCGACACCGAGCTCGATGTCGCCACCACAGGTCGCTACGTCAGCGACGCGGACGGCGTTCCGCGCACACCTGGCGCGAGCTCGCCCGTGTGCGTTTCGTTCGTGGGCAGCCCGCAACGGTTCTCGGTCGTGGGAGGCGTCAGCCTCTCGGGTCGCGCGACGCCGCGCACCTCACTGTCGTACGGCGCGCTGCAACGCATGAACCTGTCGGCGAACGTCGACCAGGCGAATCCGACCGGCTCGGGAGCGGCGTCCGAGTCCATGGTCCCAGCGGTCGGTACGACGTGGACGTTCGCGGGCGCGCCGCTCGTGCCCGTGCAGGCGACGATCAAGGCCGCGACGCCGCAGGCGATCTCCAGCTCGATCCTCAGCGTGACCGTGACGCGCGGTGCGTTCACGAACGCACCCAACACCGTCGCCGGAAGCTTCTCGCTGACGACGGCCACCGGCGTGGTGAACGGGAGCATCGCCGGCGAGGCGATCTTGAGCGCGGGAGTGTGGCGCCTGCGCGGTCAGGCTCGGTTGACGAGTGGGTCTGCCGGAGCCAACGTCGGCAGTGGTGGCTTCACCGTCGACATCGTGCTCGGCAATCCGGGCACCACCGACGACACGGTGTCGTGGAACCTCGACGCGATCGTCAGCTGACCGACACGACGTCCTCATACACCGCTTGCATGTCAGCGACCATCCGCGCCCTGCTGAACCGTCGGACCGCGTCGTCACGAGCGGCCGAGCCCATCGCCTCGCGCAGCCGAGCGTCGTCAGCCAGCCGCACGACCGCGGCCGCGAGGGCGCCGTCGTCCAGATCGCAGACATAGCCAGTCACGCCGTCGACGACGACTTCAGGCGCGCTGCCCACGCGTGTCGTCACCGACGGACGACCGGCAGCCGCGGCCTCGATCAGCGACAGTGGCATCCCCTCGTTGTCCGACGTCAGCAGCACGAGGTCGCACGCGGCGTAGACCGCGGCGACGTCCGGATACCAACCGAGCAACCGCGCTCGTGCGCGCAGGTGGGGCGAGGCATCGATCGTCGCGCGCAGCACGTCGGCTCCGGAGCCGTCACCCGCGACGACGAACGACACCTCAGCACGCTCCGCGGCGACGCGCTCGGCCACCCGCGCGAATCGATCGGGACGCTTCACTCCCGCGAGCCGACCGACGAACGCGACGACGACGCCGTCTGCTTCGAGCCCCAGCTGCCGGCGAGCATCTGCGCGGTCCGGCCCGGGGCCGATGTCGACCCCCGGGGCGATCACCGCGTACTGATCGGCGCGTCCGATCCCCGCGGCGAGCAGCTCGTCGCGCACGTGGGCGCCGACGCTCACCAGGCGCGTGGTGCGCCGCGCGAGCAACCGTTCCGTCGTCACAACGGCCCGCGTGACCGCCGGGGAGAAGTAGCCGTGCAGGAGATGCCCGTGGAACACATGCACGGTCGCGGGCGCGCGGCCCGCCACGGCGGCGAGACGTCCGACGACACCGGCCTTGGCGGTATGGGTCTCGACGACATGTGGCCGGAACGAGCGGATCTCTGAGGTCACGCGCGCGACCGCCTGGGGATCGGCGAGGACGCTGGGAGCGCGGCCGAGCCCGTCGATCCGGGTCACGGGGAAGGATCGCGGACGGAGGTCGAGCTCGTCCGCCTCGTCGTCGCCGACCTGGCCGATGAGCAGCCGCTGCTCGTAGCGGTCGGGATCCAGGTCTTCCATCAAGTCGGCCACGATGCGAGCGGGTCCGCCCACGTTCATCCGGGCGATCACGCGCAGGATGCGAACCCGCTCAGGCACGGCAGGGCACGGTAGCGGTGACAACGCGGGTCGAGATCAGAGTGTGTCGAGATCGGAGCGCGTCGAGATCGGAGGCGCCCGTGCCCTACCCTGAACCCGTGCGCTCGCTTGTCACGGGAGGCGCCGGCTTCATCGGATCGCACCTCGTCGACGCGTTGGTTGCCGAAGGCGCTGAGGTCACGGTGCTCGACAACCTCACCACCGGGCGAGCCGCGAACCTCGACCCGCACGTGCGGTTCGTGCCCGGCTCGATCCTCGACGCCGACCTCGTCGACAGGGAGATCGACGCGGCCGACGAGGTCTTCCACCTCGCCGCGGCCGTGGGTGTTCGCCACATCCTCGAAGATCCCGTCGGCGCGTTGCGCACCAACATCCGCGGCACCGAGAACGTGCTCGAGTCGTGCGCACAGGGCGGTACGCCCGTGCTGATCGCCTCGACGTCAGAGGTGTATGGCAAGTCGCCGTGGGTGCCGTGGCGCGAGGACGACGATCGCGTGCTCGGCTCCACGTCCGTGCCGCGCTGGTCGTACGCGACCGCGAAGGCCCTCGACGAGCATCTCGGTCTCGCGTACGCGGCGGACGGGCTGCCCGTTGCGATCGTGCGCTACTTCAATTCCTACGGACCGCGCCTCGACGAGAAGGGCTATGGGTCGGTGGTGGCGAAGTTCATGGGGCAGGCTCTGTCGGGACAGCCCCTCACCGTGCACGGCGACGGCACCCAGACGCGGTGCTTCACGTACGTGGCCGACACCGTGAGCGGCACGCTCCTCGCTGCCCGTTCGCCCGGCGGTCGCGGCAACGTCTTCAACCTCGGCACCGAGCAGGAGACGACCGTGCGGGAGCTCGCCGACCTCGTCATCGAGGTGACTGGCTCCACGTCGGGAGTGCAGCCGGTGACCTACGAGAGCGCGTACGGCGGTCGGTTCGAGGACGCGCCCCGACGTCAGCCCGACACGACGAGGGCGCGCACCGTGCTCGGGTGGCAGCCCACCGTCGAGCTGCGGGACGGCCTCGATCGCACGTTCGCATGGTGGAAGGCGACCCATGGCTGAGTTCGACCAGATGGTCGCGTCTCGCGAGCTCGTGGTCGGCGTCGTCGGGCTCGGCTACGTCGGCCTGCCCCTGGCCATGGCCGCTGCCGATGCGGGGTTCTCAGTCCTCGGATTCGACCTCGACGCCGAACGGTCTGCCGCGCTGAACGCGGGTGTCAGCCCCATCGAAGACGTGTCGTCCGAGCGGCTCGGACTGCACACCGACTCGGGACGGTTCCGCTCGGCGGCCGAGCCGTCGGCCCTCGCTGCCGCAGGTGTCATCTTCATCTGCGTCCCCACGCCCGCCGACCGTCACCAGACGCCCGACCTCTCGTACGTGCGCGCCGCGCTCACGTCGGTGGCGCGGGTGCTGCAGCCGGGCGCGCTCGTGATCCTGCAGTCGACGACCTACCCCGGCACCACCGTCGAGGTCTGCCGGCCCGAGCTCGAGGCCAGCGGATTGACCGCCGGCGTCGACTTCAACCTCGCGTTCTCGCCGGAGCGCGTCGACCCCGGCAACGCGCGCTGGACGGTGGCGACGACGCCCAAGGTCGTCGGCGGCCTCACCGCGGAGTGCGGCCGCAGGGCCAGTGTCGTCCTCGAGTCGTTCATGGACGCGCCCGGGTTGGTGCGCCAAGTCTCGACGCCTCATGCGGCCGAGATGGCAAAGCTGCTCGAGAACACGTACCGCGCCGTGAACATCGCGCTCGTGAACGAGCTCGCGCAGCTCTGCCATCGCATGGGCATCGACGTGTGGGAGGTGATCGACGCGGCGGCGACGAAGCCGTTCGGCTTCGAGGCCTTCCGTCCCGGGATCGGTCCGGGCGGGCACTGCATCCCCGTCGATCCGCAGTACCTCTCGTGGAAGGCGCGCGAGTTCGACTTCCGCACCGAGTTCATCGACCTCGCGGCCGACACCAACCTCACGATGGCCGACTACGTCCTCGGCCGGATCCGGGCGTTCGCCGACCGGCAAGGCGTCGCGCTCGCCGGCGCGCGTGTGCTCTGCCTCGGCGTGGCCTTCAAGCCCGGGGTCAGCGACACTCGCAACTCGAGGGCGATCCGCGTCATCGAGCTGCTCCTGCAAGCAGGCGCGCACGCGGAGTTCGCCGATCCCCACGTGGCCGAGCTCGAGATCGAGGGTCAGCGCCGCAAGGCGGTCGCCGCGAGCCCGACGATGGCCAACGGTTTCGACCTCGTCGTCGTGCTCGTCGCGCATCCCGAGTGGAAAGGGCTCGAGGCGTTGTCCGACGCAGCGCCGGTGTTCGACGCCGTCGGAGCCATCGAGGCGCGCGGGAATCCCGCGTACGAGCGCTTGTGAAGACCGCCGCGCGTGGCCTTTGGGGCTGGGCGCTGGCGCATCCGATCCTCGGGGTGTTCCTGCTCGCTCTGGCGGTTCGCGTCGTCGTCGCCATCGGCATCTTCCTCGTGCACGACGGCACGATGTTTCCGGACGACCGTTTCTTCTTCTCTCTCGCCGACGACCGGGTCAGCGGTGCATCGGCGCAATGGGCGCCGTACCAGCACGCGTTGTTCAACAACACGGCGACATTCCTGTGGCCGCTCACGGCGGTGTTCTGGGTCACGGGATCGTCGGTGCTCGCCGGGCAGCTTCTCGTTGGGGTCGCGGGCGCCGGTGCCGCGGCGCTCACGACAGCGGTCGGTGTTCGGGCGCTCCGTGTGGCGTGGGCGATCGCTGCCGGGACGGTGATGGCGATCCTCCCGTCGGTCGTGCTCTGGTCGTCACTGACACTCAAGGATGCGTTCGTCTGGTGCGTCGTCGTCGCGCTCGCTCTGGGCGTGTGCGAGCTCAAGGGGACAAGGCAGCGATTCGCGGCGGTCGGTGCGGGCATTCTCGCCCTGTTGTTCGCCCTGTCGCACCTGCGTGACCAGAGCTTCGTCATCGCGGTGTGGGCGCTGGCGGTCGCGCTGCTGCTCGGCTCGGGCACAGACTGGCCGAGGCGGGCACTTTTCGGCGTCGCGGTGCTGCTCGTCTTTCCGGCGGTCCTGGGCTACGGACTCGGCGGCATTCCATGGATCAAGGACGCGAGCCCCGAGGTCGAGGTTCGCCGGACGGGAAACGCCGTGGGCGCGTCGACCGCGCTCACGTGCGACGCCACGAAGCGCGGCATGTCCGGGAAGATCGAGCACTTGCCCTGCGGGCTCCCGGCAGTCGTCTTGCGGCCATATCCATGGGAGACGGACGGATCGACGAGCGTCAGGCTCGCTCGACTCGAGGCGGTGCTCTGGTACCCACTGCTCCTCCTGTCCGTCTGCGGACTGTTCCGCGGCTGGTCTCGTCGTCGATGGCTCGGCTTCCCCGCGCTGTACGCGGGAGGGATCGTTCTCGTCTACGCGCTGGCGGAGGGCAACATCGGCACCGCCTTCCGCCATCGCGCGGAAGCCGTGTGGGCGGTCGCACTGTTTGCGGCGCTCGGAGCCCAGACGATCGCCGATCGACGAGCACGATCGGTGGACGCGGACGCGCAAGAGCCCACCGGTACGCTCGTCGGCTGACATGGTCGCTCTCAACGACTCGCTCTCGCCGGGCGAGCAATCCCGGCCGATGCCCTCCCGGCGCACGGTGATCGGCGCGGGTGTCGGCGGAGCGAGCTGGGGCGAGACGTGGCGGTCTCGCGAGCTGCTGCGCGTCATGGTGTGGCGTGACTTCACCCTGCGCTACAAGCAGACGTTCGTCGGCGCCGGCTGGGCGGTGCTGCAACCCCTGGGCCTTACCGCGGTGTTCGCGATCTTCCTCGGTCGCCTCGTGCCGCTGCCAGTGACGGGCCTGCACTACGCCGCGTTCATGCTGCCGGCGATGGTCTTGTGGCAATTCTTCTCGAAGTCACTGCAGGTCGGCGGCGTGAGTCTCTCGACCAACTACGACACCGTGACCAAGGTCTTCTTCCCTCGCATCTACCTGCCACTGGCCATGATCGCCGGAGGGCTGATCGACTTCGGCTTCGCGCTCCTCGCAACCGCCTTGGTGCTGATCTTCTACCAAAGCGGTCCGGGGCCCGCCCTCGTGCTCGCGCCCCTGTTCGTCCTCATGGCTGTGGTCGCAGCGATCGGCTTCACGGTGTGGTTCGCTGCCTTCGACGCAAGGTTCCGCGATCTCCGCCTCGCACTCCCCTTCGTGATTCAGCTGTGGTTCTTCGTCACGCCGATCGTCTACTCAGTCACAACGATCCCGTACAAGTACCGCTGGGCGTATCACCTCAACCCGATGGCGGGCGCCGTCGAGGGCTTCCGATGGTCCGTGCTCGCTGACGTCCCTCAGCCGGCGATCGGCGGCCTTGTGCTGTCGGGCGTCGTCGGTCTCGTGGTGATGCTGACCGGCGTGCACTACTTCCGCCGGGCCGAGGGCGCCATCGTCGACATCCTGTAGGTGTCCGTGGGCGACTCGGTCATCACGACGGAAGATCTCGGGAAGTGCTACCGCCGCACGCTGACGGGTCGCGGCCGTCTGCGCGACGTCGTCACCGACAAGCTCACCTGGCGTCGAGAAGAGCACCCGGTCGCGGAGCCGTTCTGGGCGCTCCGCCACATCGATCTCGAGGTGATGGCGGGACAGGTGACCGGGGTGATCGGTCGCAACGGGGCCGGGAAGAGCACGTTCCTCAAGCTCCTGTCGCGCATCACGACGCCGACTGAGGGGCGAGCCGAGATCTTGGGACGCGTGGGCTCGCTGCTCGAGGTCGGCACCGGCTTCCACATCGATCTCACGGGCCGCGAGAACGTGTTCTTCTCCGGAGCCGTTCTCGGGATGAGCCGCGCCGAGGTGCGGCGAAAGCTCGATGCGATCATCGAGTTCTCCGGCGTCGAGAAGTTCATCGACACGCCGGTCAAGCACTACTCGAGCGGCATGCAAGTGCGGCTCGGCTTCGCGGTCGCCGCCCACCTCGAGCCCGAGATCCTGATCGTGGACGAGGTGCTCGCGGTGGGTGACGAGGAGTTCCAGCGCAAGTGCCTCGACAAGATCGGCGAGGTCGCGACGAAAGGCCTCGGGATCCTGCTCGTGAGTCACGATCTCGCTGCGGTACGCAGCCGCTGTGACGTCGCCCACCTGTTCGACGGCGGTCAGGTCGTTGCCAGCGGCACTCCGCAGGAGATCGTTGACACGTATGTCGCGCGAGTGGTGAACGAAGGGCCGAAGGTCATTGCCGCGCGCCGCTGGCGACTCAACGGCACCGACGTCCACACGCTCGAGGCCGGCTCCTCGTGCACCGTCGATATCGATGTCGACGTCGCCGCCGCGATCGCCGACGCAGCGGTGACGCTCCAGATCGGCCGCGACGCCATCGCCCTTTGGGAGGGATCTGTGCGTGCCGACCTCGAGCCCCGCGCGTATCGCGTCGAGTTCGAGCTTGCGTCACTCCCGCTGAGCAGCGGCACCTACGAAGTTGCGCTGACGGTGACCGGCGCCAGCGGCCTGAGAAGCACGGCCGCGCTCGACCCCGGCCTGGTCATCGGCCCGGGCGCTCACGGCGGACCGATCGTCGCGGCTCGCCACTCGGCCCGCGTCACCGAGCGCTGAGCGTCGGGTACCACTCGAGCAGCTGCGCCGCGAGGGCGTCGTAGGTCGGGAGCGGCACCCGGGCGACGTCGGTCCACATCGACGGCGGGTCCGCGAGCGCGTCGACGAGCGCCTCGACCGAGCCCGGGGGCACCACGCGAGCTCCCACACGGCGACCGACCGAGCCGATGCAACCGACATCGGTCACGATCAAATGGGCGCCGTGCAGCCGTGCGAGCCACGGCAATCCCGACTGCGTGCCCGTGAGGTACGGCATCACGCAGATGGCGGCGTCGGTGAGCAGCTGGTGCAGCTCGGCGGCAGGCGCGTACCGGTTGACGATCGTGACGAGCGCACGCCAATGGCTCTCGAGCCTTCGGAGCGACGAAGGGACGCGGCCCTGCCCGAGGGCGCGGAGCGGGCGTTGCCCGCCTTGCGTCCAATAGCGCTCGAGCGCGTCGCACAGGACATCGGTGCCCTTGTACGGAGCGAAGCGCCCGACCGCCACGATCGGCCCATCGGCACGAAGCGGACGAGTCGTCGTCTGCCCTGCGCACTGCTCGCACTCGGGCGCGGGATGCTCAGCCACCAGGATCGGTGTGTCGAGGTTCGCGGGCGTGAGCTCCTCACAGTGCACGTGCACGCCGCTCACCGCGTGGATCGTGCGCTGGGCCACGGTGTGCTGCACGCGGTCGAACATCTGCCCGTGGGGCACGACGTCGTGCCAGGTCGCCGCGGTCGTGCATCCACTGCGGGTCAGGTCGGCGCACGTGCGGGCCGCGGACGGATAGCCCTCGCCGAACACGACGTGGGCGACGTCGGGCCTCCAGTCGCGGATCGCAGGTGCAGTCGACCCGGAGAGAAACAAGGCCTTGGCCTCGTTGAACCCGACGGCCACGCGAGAGTCAGGCTTGGCGAGCGCGTGCACCTCTGCACTCGGCACTGCGAGCTCAGGCCGCTCGGGCACCCAGAGGCCGACCGTCGCAATCCGTCCCATCGCGCGGGCGAGCGCACCGACATAGTCGCCTGCGGCTCCGGAGGTCGTCATCGCGACGAGCGCGATGCGTTGTTCGCTCATCGATGCTGCGCCCGCATCCGGAGGTGCTGCGCGATCTGCATCGACACGACGACGGGCAGCAGCGGATCGACGCGGACACCCTGCGCCAGGTGCCGCGCCGCGTCGCCGAAGCGGCGCTGGCGCGCGTAGCGCCACGTCAGATATGCGGCGGTCCAGCTGTGCCAACGGCGGTAGCGCGCGCGCAACGACGGGTCGCCTGCCGTCTCACCGATCCTCGCGAGCGTGAGATCCCTTCGCTCCTCGGTGAGCTCGATCTCGATGCCGCCACGGAAGGTGAGCGATCCGGCGTGGGCACGCGACCGGTACACGACCTGATCGACGACCGCGCGACGAGGATCGAGCTCGAGGACGCGCATCAGCCAGTCGGCATCGGCCGACCACCGCCACCTCGTGTCGAGCGGCCCGGCGCGCTCGATGAGTGAGGGTGTGAAGAAGCGCGCGTTGAAGATGGGCGCCCCGTGGACGACATCCTGCTCGCGGAGGAACTTCGCTCCGCGGTCGTTCACCTTCACTGTTGTCGCGGTACCCGAGGCAGTCGTCTCGAACACTTCCGCACCGCCGGCGATCATCTCGGCGCCGGGCGTCGCGTCGAAGCCACGCGCGACGGCCTCGAGGGCACCAGGGGTCAAAAGATCGTCAGCGTTGAGAAATCCGACGAGGTCTCCCGTCGCGATCGCGATGCCCTTGTTGATCGCGTCGTACAGGCCCCCGTCGGGCTCGGACACGACGACGAGATTCGGCTCGGCGCGGAGGATGTCGAGGGTCGCGTCCGTCGAGCCGCCGTCGACGACGATGTGCTCGAGGTCGTGCCATTGCTGTGCCCGCACGCTCGCGAGCGCCTCGGGCAGGTATGTCGCGGCGTCGAGCGTCGGGGTGACGAGCGTGAGCCTCACGCCGAGACGCCGGCGGCCTTCAGGAGGTCGTCGTCGCCGGGACCGAGCGACTCGCCGGCCGCGGCGCGGTACAGCGCCCGACACGACCGGGCGAGGCGATCCCAGGAGTACAGCGCTGCCCGCTCGTGGCCCCGAGCGACGAGCTGTGCGCGGAGGTCCTCATCGCTCCAGACGCGTTCGATCGCGTCGGCCATCGCCTCGACGTCGGTCGGATCGAAAAGAGCTGCGGCGTCGCCGGCGAGCTCGGGCAGTGACGTGGTGGACGAGCACGTCACCGGCAGCCCGGCGTTGAACGCCTCGAGGACGGGGAAGCCGAACCCTTCGAACAGCGACGGGAACACGAGGCACCGCGCCTGTTGGTAGCGCGTCGCGAGCTCCGCATCGGTGAGGTATCCGGGAAAGCGCACGAGGGAATCGAGGCCGAGATCGTGTGCGCGCTGTCGCACTGCTTGTTCGTGCGGGTTCGGTGGTCCCGAGCAGACGACCGGAACCTCGGTGCCCCGGTCCTTCAGCAATGCGATGGCTTCCAGCAGCCGAAGGTGGTTCTTGTGCTTCCAGGGCTGCGCCGGGTAGAGCGCGAACGCGATGCCAGAGGGCCGTGGGTTCGGCGGTGCCGCGTGGAGTGCCGTCGGAACGCCGGGCGCCACGACAGCCACGCGTCCGGGATCGACGTCGTAGGCACCGATGACGTCGTCACGCACGAACTCTGACGCGACCAGCACGTACGTGGCGCGCTCGGAGCAGACCCTCCACACCTCTCTCCCGCGGAGCTGATCCGCAGAGAAGAACTCCGGGAAGTGCAGGTGCTGGAGGTCCCATGGTTGGTAGATGTTCGGATGGCGCGTCAGCTCGCCCGAGGGGGCGGGGTAGTGCACGACGGAGTAGGTGTCCTGCTCGACCGCGTCGGGTGAGGATCCCGGCTGCACGGTCGACCCTGCTCGCACCCTTTGACGCAACGCGACCGCGGCCTTCCCCGGCCTCGTGGCCATGAAGCGGACCAGGAGCCGCGACGACCGCAACGTGTCGGGGAGCGTGACGAACGAGGTCGGTCCACCGAGAAACGGTGCTATGGCCTCATGTTGCAAGCGGCTGCCCACGAACTCGTAGCGTTCGTCGCCGTCGAGCGCACTCAACCCGGCCGCGAGACCTTGCACGTAGCTCTCGACCCCTCCCGACACCCCGGAGGCTCCCGGGAAGAACGAGGGCCGTACGGCCACCCGCAACCGCCCGTCGCGCGACAGCACCGGCGGGAGCCTAGGGCGGCAGGGGCGAGTTGCCGGGAACCGAGAGTCGCCGTCTAGCCTGACCGTCTTGCTGACGGATCAGGACGCCGCGCTCCACCGCCTGCTCGACCATCCGCCTCTTCTCCACATGAACGAGGCCGGCGAGCTCGTCAACTTCCAGATCGATCCCAAGCTCGTGCCGCACCTGCGCGACGCCGTGAGGCCCGGCGCGCGGAGCATGGAGACGGGCTCGGGCATCAGCACGATCGTGTTGCTCGTGCTCGGTGCGAAACACACGTCGATCTCGCCCGATGGCGGCGAGGCCGAGCGCATCCGCGCGTACTGCGAGGCGAACGAGATCCCCGTCGACGGGTTCACGCCGATGGTCGCGAAGTCAGAGGACGTGCTGCCCGATCTGCAGCTCGACGCCGAGCTCGACTTGATCATCGTCGACGGCAATCACGCGTTCCCCGCTCCGATGGTCGACTGGTTCTACATGACGCGCCACCTGCGCACTGGCGGCGTCCTCGTGGTCGACGACGTCGAGCTCTGGACCGGCGCAGTGCTGGCAGACTTCCTCGACGGCGAAGCGGGCATCTGGGCCCGGCTCGAGCGCACGAAGCGGTTCGCGATCTATCGGCTGCTGGTCGAGGCCAGCACGGCACTCGGCCGCAGCTGGGTCGACCAGCCCCGGGTCGTGGAGGGCACGGACTTCACGGTCGTCAATCCGCGAGCGCTGCTCCAACAGTCGCGGGTCCCGAACCAGCCCGTCACGATGCGGTTGCGACGAATCGGGCGCCGGACCTGGTGGAAGCTCCGCAACTGATGGCCGGCATGAAGCGGGCTGTCGTCTGGTTCCCTCACAACCCGGTTCCGCCGCGGACCGGAGCCCATCAACGCTGCCTCAGCCTTCTTCGCGGCCTCCAGGAGCTCGGCTGGTCGTCGGTGCTGCTCAGCTCCGAGCTCGCCCACAACCCGTGGACCGACAGCAGCGTCGAGGAGCTGAAGTACCGGTTCGTCCGCGACGTGCGGCTCTACTTCTTGAGTCCGCGGGAGTGGAAGCTGTGGAGGCTTGGCACGCGCGGAACGAATCTCCAGTCGAAGATCGGTCGTCACGCGATCGACTCATGGGCCACCACGCCCCCCGGGTACCAGGTGTGGTCGCGCCGCCAGGTCGAATCGATCGGCCCTGATCTCATGCTCAGCTCGTACGCCCAGTTCGATCGAGTCGTGCCGCACTTCGACTTCCCCGAGGTGCAGTCGCTCATCGACAGCATTGACATCGTCACCGCGTCCCAGGCGATGTGGGCCGAGCTCGCGCCGGTTCTGTCCCAGCGAGTGCCGCTTTCGACCCAGGACGTCCCGGCCGAAGTGCTGACGCCCGATTTCCTACGACCGGCCTCGCGGCAGGTCTCGGCGCGCGAGCTCAGGCTTTACGATCGCTACACAGACGTCCTCGCGATCAGCACCACCGAAGCCGAGATCATCAAGCGGGGAACGCATCGCACGAAGGTGCATTACGTGCCGATGGCGGTGGAGATCCCCGAGGTCGACAACACCTATGACGGCAACGCCGTCTTCGTCGGGGCCCCGAACCCGTTCAACCTCCAGGGGTTGCTGTGGTTCGCGCGCCACGTCCTCCCACTTGTCCGGAAAGAACAGCCCACGTTCACGCTCGACGCCGTCGGCCAGACGTTCGTCCGTTGGAAAGCCGACGACGGGATGGTCCTCAACGGCTCCGTCCACGAGCTCGGTCCGTTGTATCGGACGAGCGCCTTCGCCATATGCCCCCTTCTGGCCGGCACCGGCGAACAAGTCAAGATCGTCGACGCCATGGCCCACGGCCTCGCCGTCGTCGCCACCCGGAGCAGCGCGAGCAGCTCCCCCATCGTCGACGGAGTGAACGGGTTCATCGTGGACTCCGCGGAGGAGTTCGCCGACCGGGTCATCGAGCTTTGGAGCGACCACGCGCGCCGTCGGGCGATGGGTGCCGCCGCTCGAGAGACTGTTCGCACCGAGCGCTCGCAAGCGCGTACGACCGCCGAGCTCGATCAGATCCTGCGGTAGCGCTCCGGTCGGCCGGTACTGTCGCTCGTCGTGACCGGGGGAGGCTGGCAGTACCTCGCCGTGTTCCTCGTGTCGTCAGCCTTATCGCTGGTTCTCACTCCTCTTGTGCTGCGGTTCGCGCTGTGGCGCAAGGTGTACGACCATCCCGGCGAGCACAAGGCCCACACCAACCCGGTCCCTTATCTGGGCGGCATCGCGATCGTCGGCGCGTTCGCCTTGACCGTGGGAGTCGCGGCAATCGTGCGCCCTCCCGTGTCCGGTCGAGACGAGCTGTTCGCCATCCTTGCGTTGGCGATCCTGCTGGCCGTGGTTGGGCTGCTCGACGATCTGCGAGGGCTCAGCCCGGTCGTGAGGTTGCTCGCGGAGGTGGGGGCGGGGTTAGCCGTGTGGGGCATCGGGGCGGGAGTCGACCTCTTCGGCCCCGGAGTGTCGGACGCGATCGTGACGGTCGTGTGGGTGGTCGGCATCACCAATGCGTTCAACTTGCTCGACAACATGGACGGACTGTCGTCGGGCGTGGCCGCGATCGCCGCGGGATCGATCTTCGTGATCGCCGCGTCGAACGGCCAGTTCCTCGTCGCCGCTCTGTCAATCGGCCTCGCCGGCTGCGCGCTCGGCTTCCTGCGGCACAACTTCCATCCGGCGACCATCTACATGGGGGACGCCGGCGCGCTGTTCCTGGGCTTCGTGCTCGCGTATCTCGGGCTCAAGCTCCGCTTCGACGGCCCGGTCGACGCCACGTTCCTGGTACCGATCGTGGTGATGGGTGTCCCGATCTTCGACACCACGCTCGTGACCGTGACCCGCCTCTCTCGAGGCGTCAGCCCGTTCCAAGCGGGTCGCGATCACACGAGTCATCGCTTGGTGCGCATGGGCATCCCCGTGCCAGCGGCCGTCGTGCTCATCTACACGGTGGGCGTGTGCCTCGGGCTCGTCGCGCTCGTGATCAGCCGCGTCGATCGAGTCTCGGCCTACCTGCTCGTGGCTGCGGTCGGGATCATGGGGCTACTCGTCGGCGTGTTGCTGGCCGTGATCCCGTACGCGGACGAGTGATCAGTTTCGTAGCTTCCACCACTGTCTGCGGCTCACACGCCGGAGGCGAGTGAGCGCGCGCCGACTGGCAATCAAGGTCGTGCTGTACAGGCCCACCACATGGCGCGCCGGGGTCCGTTGCCTGATCCAGCCGAATCGGTGAGCGAGCACTCGGACCTTCAGCCTCCGTCGGTCTTGTGGTGGGCCGGCGAGGTCGATGAGCTTGAAGTGGATGGGCACGTTCGCGAACGAGCGCTTGTTCGTGAGCTCCCACCACATCCGGCCGAAGGAGACGGGTTGCGAATAGTGAACGAGTACATCGAGGTCCCAATCGACCTCGATCGACGTGCGGTTCGTCATCATGAGCGGACAGCCGTGACGAGCAAGCCTGAGGGTGAACTCGTAGTCACCCGCGTAGTGAGGCAGACGCTCGGGATCGACGTTGTCAGCCGTGCGTATCGCGTGGAGCGGCACGAGCGAACCGCGGCCCTCGAGGACGTCGACGGGCCATGTCGATTCAATCTCCTCGGGCTCGACCATCCGCTGCGTGATCTCGTACGTGGACCAGTCGATCCATGTCCCACTGTTCACGACCGAGCCGTTCTCGGCTCGGGCGACCGGCGCGACTGCGGCGCCGAACTGGATTGACTCCCCGACGAGCACCTCGACCATCTCCCGGCCGAACCTGGTGTCGTTGTTGAGAAGCATCACGTAGTCGTCGTCCCCGCCGTAGTGAAGCGCGTGCTCGATCCCGAACCACGTCGCTCCGGTCCACCACTGCTCTCCGACGTCGCTGATCAGGTGGACATCACGCATGCGGCTCAGCTGCGTGACCGTGTCGTCGGTGGAACCGCCGTCGATCACGACGATCCGGATGTTCGGGAACGTCTGATTGCGCAGGTCGTCGAGGCAATGAAGCGTCGCGTCGATGCGGTTGAACACCGGGATCACGACGAACACCGTCGGGTTGGCCATATGCGGGCCGAAGGGTACGTGCCCGCGGCCGGCTGAAGACAGGCCGCCGGGGGCCTCCCCCTATGCTCACCTGATGGCCAAATCGCGCCGCACGTCGCACCGCCCGGCGCGCCCGACGTCCTCGAAGCCCGCCTCCAACGCGCCCGTCGCGCCTGCTCAGAGCGCCGCAGCTGGCAGCACGGTCGCGGTCGCGGTGCCGCCGCGCGGCGCCTCCCGACCCCCCAAGCAGCAGCAGGTCCATCAGGCGCCGCCGAGCGGCTCGGCACTGAGCCCGATGCTGATCGCCGGCCTGGGCCTCAGCGGCTTCTGGCTGCTGCTCGGCGTCACCGGCGTCCTCTCGACGTTCGGGCTCGCCTTGTTCCTCGTTGCGCTCTCATGGGCCGTCCTCGCGGTCGCGCAAGCATGTCGTGAGCTGTGGGACCCGACCGACGCGCTTCGCAGCGCTCGTCGTGTCGTGTCGTTCATCGTCGTGCTCGCGCTCCCGGTCGCGTTCGATCCGGGGACAGCGGAGCGCTACGGCGTCTCGAAGTTCACCGTTCTGATGATCGGCGCGCTCGTGCTCGCGGGCCTCTGGGTCGTCGACGCGGTCACGAACGTGACGATCCCGAGCCTGCGCACCGGTCTGCACTGGCCGATCCTGGCGATGGTCGTCGTCGGCGGCCTGGCGACGATCTTCAGCGTCAGCCCGAAGCTCAGCCTCATCGGCGCGTACCAGTCGTACGACGGGTACCTGGCCCTCGTCTCGTTTGCGGTCCTGGCGCTCGTTGCAGCGGAGTCGTGGCGGCCGTCAGATCTCCGTCGAATCCTGACGACCTTCCTCCTCGCGAGCGGAGGACTCGTGGTGCTCTACGGCCTCATCCAGACGGCCGACGTCGAGCTCAGCACCCACTGGGACTGGATCCAGTTCCTCAACGTCCAGGCGTCGTTCGGCCCGACGAGCACCGTGTGGTCGACCTTCGGCAACCCGAACCACCTCGCGGGCTTCGTCGCCTGCCTGCTTCCGATCGGCATCATCGTCGTGATCAGCGACAAGTCTCTCGTGACGCGCATCTTGGCGGGCGCGGTCCTGGCGGGCGGTCTGCTGTGCCTCGTCGAGACGAGCAGCCTCGGCGGCCTCGGCGCCGGCTTCGGGGCATTGGTGATGACCGCGTTGCTGCTGATCCCCGAGCTCCGCGCGCGCAAGCGGATGGCCGCATGGCTGGGCGCGGGCGTCGCAGTGGCTGTCATCGCAGCGGTCGTGATCGTCGCAGCGCAAGGAACACTCGGACACAAGCTCGACGCCGCGACCGAGTGGTCATCAGGAACGAGCACTGCCGCCCAACGTGTTCAGTTCTGGCACTCGGCGCTCGACATGGCTGCCGACCGGCCTTTGCTCGGGTGGGGTCCCGACACGTTCGGCTACATGGCGCCGACGTACCAGACGCAGAAGTTCGTCGATGCGTTCGGCCCCGATCAGGTGATCAACGGCGCGCACAACTCGCTCGCTCAGACGCTGGCGACGAAGGGCATCCTCGGGCTCGCCGCGTTGCTCTTCTTCCTCGTGTGGCTCGGGCTGCGCTCGTGGGGAGGCTGGAGGCACGTGCGCGCCCGTGAGCGCGCGAATCCCGAGTGGCGCGAGCAGCGTCTGGTCCTCACCGCTGCGATCGGTGCCGCCGTGGGCGTTCTGCTCCAGAACTCGTTCAACGTCGAGATCCTCGGCATCAACGTCGTGCTCTGGGCGATGGCCGCGGCGGTGAGTGTCGTCGCCCTCGGCGCCGGCGTTCCCGTCGGCCTCAACCCGGCGGCGATCCTCCGAGTGGAGCCGGCGGAAGAAGCGGTTCCGCTCGAGGCGCCCCGTCGCCCGCACCGACGGCCCACGCGTCGCGGCAGCATCGCGGTGCCCTTGGGGATCGCGACGGTGGTGGTGCTCGCGCTCTCGTGGTTCGCGTCGACGTGGTGGCGCGCGGATCGCTCTTATCAGCTCGCGGTCGAGGGCAGCGCCGTCCTGGCGCAGCCGGATTCTTCGTCGGCGGAGCAGACCAGGGCGCTGAACTCGACGCTCAAGGCGTTCCGCGATGCCGCGAAGCAGAACACGGTCGAGTCTCGGTATCCGCTCACTGAAGCCACGTTCCAGCTGGGAGTGCTCGCAGCCGCGAACGCGCTGAACACCGACAACGTGCAGGCGCTGGCCCAGACTGAGGGCTTGCTCCAAAGCGCGATCGATCGCGGGCCGCGCGATCCGGTGTCGCTCGCGAGCTACGGCCGATTGCTCGCTCGACTCCGAGAGCTCTCCCCGGCCAGTGGTGATCTCGAGAAGGAAGCGGATCTGTTCACGCGCGCGGCGAGGTCGAACCCGTACAACGTCGGCTACGTCAGCAGCGCCGCCACCGCGTGGTTGATCCTGGAGAACCCGGAGAGGGCTCGAGAGGTCGTGGAGCTCGGTCTCCGAAAGTCCCCGACCGACCGCGGCCTGCTGACCCAGGCGGTGGCCGCGGCGAAGGCCCAGGGCGACACCGAGGCGACTGACGCCTTCCAATCTCGGCTCGATGCCATTCCCGCAGGTTGAGGCGCCTTTTTCGCCGTCGGGCCCTCGCCCACCCGCTCTGACCTGCGATGACGGGCTTCCACGGTGCTTGACCTCGCTCGCAGCAGGCCTTTAGGGTGCCGCCAGCCGAATTTCGGGTGTCACGAGTCGTCACGCCTGGGGTTCTTGCTACGAGGGGCGGCAGGGCTTCTGCCTGTTCCCGCATGCGATCGCCGGGTTGCAAGTTGGACGGCGCGTCGATCGCAATCGAATAGGACAACAACCAGGAGGTTGTATGAAGTCACCGTCCCGCAGGCTGAGGCGGTTGGTTGGCGCAGGTGTCGCCGGCCTTCTCGCAGTAGGCCTTGCTCCGGTGCTCACGTCGGCCGTAGCCGGCGCCGCATCACTCGGAGCCAATCCGCCCGCCTTCTTGGCGCTCGACCAGACGGTCATCGGTACCGGTCAGGCCGGGTCCGCCGGAGGCGACATCCGCATCGGCACGGCGAACGACACGTTCGACGCTGGCGACCAGATCACGCTGCAGGTGGCTCAGCCTGGTGTCGGTACGCCGGCGACCACGCCCACGGCACCTGCGAACGCGAACTGCAGCAGCAACACCGGGCTGGTCCAATCCGCCCCTGGTGACCGCCGCTTCGTCTCGTTCGCGGCGACACCGACGGCAGCTGGTCCTGGCGGCGGCACGCTCACGCTGCTTCCGGGTGTCCCGTCGTCGTCGACTTCTGTCGGCGCCAACGGCACGATCCCCGGGTTCTGCAACGTGCAGGACGGCGGCACGAAGATTGACATCTACGTGTTCACCGTCGCCACGGCAGGCACCGGCCCGATCGTCATCAGCAACATCAAGTACGACGTCGGTCGTGGCACCGGTCAGGCGAACAACGCCGGCCCGACGCTGCGCGCCAACTCGGCCACCACTGGCCCGGTCCGCATCTTCATGTTCTTCTCGAACGTGAAGAACGGCGTCACGACGCTCACCAAGGCCAACTCGGCTGACGGCGTCAACGTCGCACCGAACTTCGACAGCGACGCGTGGGTGACCACCAACACGCTCACCCCTCCGCCGAAGGCCTTCACGACCACTCTTGGCGGCGGCGCAGCCCTCACCAAGACGATCAGCGGCCTCACGATGGCCGAGCAGGTCTCCGATGCATGGGGCACTGCTGGGAGCATCAACAACACGTTCTGCATCGACATCGCGTCCGGCAACGCAGTCTTCCTGGCGTCGCCCTCGCTGACGGTCACGGGCAACGGCCTGGCGACCGACCTCCTGCAGTCGATCGTCGTGCCGGATAGCACCGGCCCCGGCGGCGCGAACGCTCGAGTGTCGATCACCATCGCCAACAACCCGTCCAACGTGCTGTCGTCGCTGACCCTCAACAACCTTCGGATCAGCATCGCTGCCAGCGCTACTGGTTCGGTGCGCGTGATCCTCACCGACTGCGGTGATCCGTTCGGTCCTGGTGGCTCCCTGCGTGGTCAGGCCGCTGGCGATGCGAACGGCGGCGCCTTGGCCGCTGCGGGCCCGCCCGCAGGCAACGGCATCCCGCCGGCGATCAACCCGCTGACATCGGCGAACACGAGCTTCGCAACGATCGGCAACTTCTCGGGCCCGAACCCGAGCGATCCGAACGATCTCAACCGAGTGAACATCTTCTTCCTCTTGCTGGCTGACCGCTCCGGTGGAAACGACCGTGTCGCGACCGCCCGCATCCTCCAGCAGGAGAAGTACGGCCTCTCGGGTGTGAACGTCGATCTCGCCAGTGGGAACCCGATCAACAACGGGATCCCGTGCAGCCAGACCATCGCGACCGTCCCGGTCCTCGTCACGAGCACCGTCACGGGCGGCACGAGCACGGTCGGAACGCCGAGCGTTGCCACGGCGGGTGCTCCCGTCTGCGGCGGCACTCGCATCGCCATGGTGGCGACGGCTGACAACTTCCCCGACGCTCTCTCGGCCTCGTACTTGGCCGGCCGCGCCGGTGCAGCCATCCTGCTGGTGCGTCCTACGGTTGACGCTCTCGCCCAGGTCCAGCTCGCGCTGGCCAACCTCGGCGTCAAGACCGTCTTCGTGCTCGGTGGCCCCGCCGCCGTGCCCGACACCGTCGTGGACTTCCTGAAGGGGCTCCCGACCTCCTGCACCACCGACAGCCTGTGCGGTTCCAACCAGAACAGCCTGACGAACGGTGACTCGAGGGTTGCTCCTGGCACCAAACTCTCGGTTGCGCGGATCCAGGATCCGCTCAACGACACCCGCTTCGGCACGATGCGACTGATCAACATCGCGACGGGTCTTCCCATCTCGATTCCGCTCGCCGTGCAGCAGACCCAGCCCGCGCTGTTCAATGCCACGTCGCAGAAGGCCCCGGCTTCGCCGGCGAACTCCTGCGTGACTTGCCGCAGCGCGTTCCTCGTCTCGGGGGCGAACTTCCCCGACGCGTTGAGTGTGGGCGTGCGTGCCTACGCAGACGGCATCCCGCTGATCCTCACGGATCCTGCGGCCCTGTCGCCTGAGGCCAAGGCCACCCTGCAGGACCTGCAGACGCAGCAGGTGTACATCATCGGTGGCACGACTGCGGTTTCGCAGGCCGTGCAAGACTCCCTGACCAAGGCCACGCAAGATGGTGGGCTGGGTCTGGTCGTCGCTCGCATCGGTGGTGCTGATCGTTTGCAAACGGCCGTGCAGGTCCACCAGTTCGCCACGCGGGCTGCGACCAACACGACCCTGCCTGGTTTGAGCCGCACGAAGGTCACCACGGTCCTCCTGGCCCGCGGCGACACCTTCCCGGATTCGCTGACTGCAGCGGTTCAGGGCGTCGGCTCGCTCAAGGGCGTGCAGACGGTCAACGGCGGCATCGGCACCGGCGCTGATGCCAACAAGCTCAACTACGGCGGTGAGGCCAGCATCCTGCTGACCGTTGACCCGAACACGTTGGGTGCCGCGACGCAGGGCTTGCTCTCGACTGTTGGTTCGTCCAACGGAGGGTCGGCTGTCGTCAACGCCATCAAGTGCCTGGGTCTGCAGGCGGCCATCTCTGATGCCACTTGCACCGCTGCCCAGAACGCTCTGGCAGGCATCACCACCTAAGTCCGTCCAACGGCAACCTAGGAAGCGGGGCCCTTCGGGGCCCCGCTTTCGCGTTTTGGCTGCGCTGCGCTGGGGTATCGAAGCCTCGCTGCTAACGTCATCCGCCTCCCAGGGGGCTGAAGGAGGAACACCGTGCGGCGGACTCGTCTCACTCGTATCACCGCGCTCGGCGGACTCGCAGGACTGGCGACGAGCATCGGAATGCTGGCGTCACCAGCGAGCGCGGCGATCCCTGCGATCACCGCCGCGAAGGTCACGGTGTCCAGTACCACCGAGGTGCCCACCGGGTTCGGCGGTGCTCCCGCGGGCAACATCGTCATCGGCGACAGCACGGTCCTGTTCCAGGCGGGTGACTCGGTGAGCATCCGCATCGACGATGCCGACAGCGATCCCAACTGCAAGGACGGCGCCGTCTTCCGCGATTTCGTCGCGTTCGAGGGCACGCCCACGGCGACGATCCCGGGCCCGACCGCGAGCGTGCAGGTCAGCATGGGCTCGACGCCGCTCTGCGCGATGCAAGACGGCGGCACCAAGTTCGACGTGTTCACCGTGTCGGTACTCATCGGTGGACCGGGCCCGATCACCGTGAGCAACATCCGCTACACCGCCGGCTCGACCGGCACGATCGAAGGGTCGGCGAGCAACGGCCCGGTGCAGCTTCAGTTCCAGGGCGGCGGCGCGGTCGGTCCGCCGTTCTCGCTCGTCACCGCGGACACGTCGAACGCGTGGATCACCGACATCTCGTTGACCGGCGCCACCGTGAGCCAGGCGATCATCCTGCCGTCCCCGCCTGTGACGCTGAACCCGATCACGATCGCCGAACATCTCACCGACGCGTTCGGCCCTGCAGGGACGGCGACCGACGTCTGTCTCGACCTTTCCGGTCTCGCGACGTGGTCGGCGGCGCCGACTTCGAGTGCAACGGGGACAGTTCCGTCCGACGCCATCAACGGCATCACGATCGACAACGGTCCGGCCGGCCCGTCGACGCGGCTCAAGGTGAGCATCCTGAACAACCCGACGTCGGTACAGAGCTCCATCACGCTCACGGGCACGAAGGTGCAGCCCGGCACCGCGCCCGGCAAGGTGCAGGTCTTCCTCACCGATTGCAACAGCGCCCCGTTCGGTACGCGCGCGAGTGGCGGCAACCCTGCGAGTGGCGACACGTTCGACACCATCGGCTACTTCTCGAACCCCAGCAAGAACGTCCTCACGGCGACGCAGCCGATCGTGGTGACGCCGGCGACCAAGACCGTCACCCGCATCTCCGGCGCTGATCGCATCGACACCGCGGACGCGATCTCCCAGACCAGCTTCCCGGGCGCCGGTGGCGCCGCCGCCGTGGTGCTGGCTCGTGCGGACAGCTTTCCCGATGCGCTCGCGGGCACTCCGTTGGCGGCAGCGAAGACCGCTCCGCTGCTCCTGACCGGCTCCGCATCGCTCGACCCCCGCACAATGGCCGAGATCCAGCGCGTGCTGACGCCGGGAAAGACGGTGTACCTGCTGGGAGGATCGGTCGCGCTCTCTCCTTCGATCGCGAACGCGCTCGGCGCGGCGGGCTACGCCATCTTTCGCTTCGAGGGCGTCGATCGCTTCGACACCGCGGTGCGAATCGCGCGTGACGGGCTCAACAATCCGACGAACCTCTTCGTTGCCGATGGCACGAACTTCCCCGACGCGCTCTCCGCCGGAGCGGCAGCAGCGAAGGTCAGCGGCGCGGTGCTCTTGTCGAACGGGTCGTCACCGATTGCGTTCACGTCGAACTACATCGCGAGCCGGCCCTCGCTCTCGCTGACGACAGTCGGCGGTCCCGCCGCGACCGCGTACCCGGCAGGACAAGCGGTCGTCGGCGCTGATCGCTACGACACCAGCGCGCAGCTCGCGGCCCGGTTCTTCCCGACACCGGGGACGATCGGTCTCGCATCCGGCACGAACTTCCCCGACGCGCTCGCGGGTGGCGCGCACATCGCCCGGTTCTCTGGTCCGATGTTGCTCACCGATCCCTCAGCGCTTCCCACGGTGATTCAGGCGTACCTCACGGCCAAGGCCTCGAGCATCGCCGGAGGGTTCCAGTACGGCGGCACGAGCGCGGTGAGTGAGTCGGTGCGTCTTGCTGCGCAGGCTGCAATCGGAGGCAGCGCGACGTAGCGGGTGACTGCAGTCGGCCGCTACGCCACCACTAGCCTCCAGTCGATGCAGAAGCCCTCGCGCCTGTATTGGCTCGCCCCAGTTGCGGTCGCCGCTCTGGCGTTCGGCGCTTGCAGCGACGACAGCGGCTCGTCGGCGGCAACGACGGTGGCGGGCGGTGCAGCGACGACCGGCGCAGCCCCGTCCGACAGCAGCGGCGGCGCGACGAGCACGCTCGACCCGATCGTCGGCAACGTCGATCTCGGCGTGCTGGCCGGGTGCCCGTTCTTCACGAAGCAGGATGCCGCGGCGTTCCTGGGCCAAGACGTCGGCGATGTCAACATGAAGGGCAGCCAGGTCAATGGCGACACGACTCTCGCCGTGTGCGCGTACAACGACCTCTCGGGCGTCGCCGAGAACGGCGTGTCGGTGAGCGCGAAGCTCGTGCCGGGCTCGGGCGCCAACCTCCAGGGCGATCTCCTCGACCTCGAGGAGAACCGGTTCGCTGGGCAGCCGCTCCAGGAGGTCCCCGATCTCGGTGATGGCGCTCGTGCCGCGGTGTTCCCCGGCAGCGACATCAAGCTCGTCGTCGTGTTCACCGGGCAGTACGAGCTCGACGTCGCCGCAGGACCCAACAAGACGCTCGACGAGGTCGTCGCCTTGGCCCGCGAGACGATCCCGAAGCTGCCGGAGCCCCCGAACAGCGACTGAGGCCGTGGCCGTCGCGACCGGATCACTCGCAGCTGTCGAACAGCCGGTTGCTTCGCGTCGCCTCGCGTCGCTCGACGTCGTGCGGGGCCTCGCCGTCGCGGTGATGGTGATCGTCGAGAACCTGCCCGGCCCGCTGGAGTCGTTCCGTTGGTGGCGGCACGCTGCATGGCACGGCCTCACGATCGCCGACGTGGTGTTCCCGCTGTTCCTCGTCGCCACGGGTGCAGGGATGGCGTTCTGGCTGCGTCCGCCCGTCAGTGCTCGCACGCTGCGCCGGCTCGCGGTGCGGTCGCTCGCACTGATCGCGATCGGCGTGGTGGTGTTCGGCTGGTGGGGCGAGGGTGGCGGACTCGACTCGCTTCGGATCCCGGGGGTGCTGCAGCGGATCGGGGTCGCTGGCCTCCTCGCGGGTGTCGTGGTCGCCGGGCTGCGGCGATGGTGGGCGATCGCCGCAGTCACCGCCCTCCTTCTGGTCGGCTACGGATGGACGTTGACCTCGCCGACCGTCGACGGTTGTCGGGGGGTGGACGTCCCCGCGTGCACGGTGCCCGGCTCGATCGACGCGGCGACGTTCGGCTCCGCGCACCTGTACCGCGACGGCGCGGCCGGCTATGACCCCGAGGGCTTGCCATCGACCGCCGGGGCCGTGGCCTCGGTGCTCATCGGGTGGCTCGCGGGCGACCTTCTGCGGCGCCGTCGGCTGCCCGAGCTCGCTGGGCTCGGCGCGGTGTGCTTGGGCGCGGGGCTGTTCTGGTCTCACGCGATCGAGGTCAACAAGCGGCTCTGGACGCCCTCGTTCGTGCTCGTGACCGCCGCGATCTCCATCGGGCTGTTGCTCGTCGCACACGCGGCCGCCGACCGACCAGGTCTCGGGGCGCGCGCGGCGTGGCCGATCGTCGCGCTCGGGAGGAACGCGTTGCTCGTCTATGTCGGGCAGCACATCGTCGGCGTCTGGCTGTCGCGCGTGCACGTCGGCGACGTCACCGCGTCGACGTGGCTGCTCGAGGACGTGGTGCAGCGCGCGATCGCACCTCCGGGCGCGTACCTCGTGTATGCACTCGGCATGCTCGCCGTGTGGACCGCCATCGCGTGCGTGCTCCATGCGCGACGGTGGTACGTGACGCTGTGAGACGACGACTTTGCGCCGCGCTCGCGGCACTCGCGGTCTGCGCCATAGCCGCGTGCTCGGGCGACGACGGCGGCTCGGCGTCGTCGAGCGTCGCGCCGAGCACCACGACCGCGGGCGACGCGAGCACGACCACCTCGACCTCCCTGTCGCCGACCACGACCGCTGTGCTCGACGTGCCCGCCCCCGATCTCGCCACCCTGCCGACCGACGACCTTCCGAGCGGCGCGGCGGCTGAGTCTCCTGCCGCGGAGGTCGCGCCGCCGTCGTCGGTGGCTCCCGGCTCGACCTCGAGCGTCCCCCTCGCCCCGGAGTTCGTGAACCCAGCGACGGGCGGCGAGCCGCCGAACGCGGTTGTGCCCCCGGCGTCACCCGACCTGAAGATCCGCTACATCGTGCTCCCGCATCCCGACGACGAGTTCGAGGCGTGGTCGATGGTCGCCGGCGACACCACGCACTACATCGTCTTCATCCTGCTCACCCGCGGCGAGTACTCGCGCTACTGCGACGGCAGCGGCATCTCCGAGCTGCAAGCGAATCGAGCCGAGCGGTACCCGGAGCCACAGCCCTTCACTGGGCAGGGAACGCCTGACTGCGCACAGCAGCGGATCGACGCATGGTCGTCGTTCCTCGACGCGCGGGGCTCAGTGGAGTCTGCGCTGGGTCGACCGGGGTTCCTCGGTCAGTTCGACCTCGATCTGCCGCCCGGTGCCGCGGTCCCGAGCAAGGTCACGGCTTCGGGAAGCCGCGTGCCGGCGACGACGTATCTGCTGTGGGTGGGTGACAAGTCGGCGCGGATCGCGTTCGACTTCGGCGACACCGACCTGAGCCTCAACGAGGTCGTGCTCGGCGTCGAAGCGGTGCGGGCGATGCGATCGAGCGTGCTCCCGATCTCCGCCGAGGACGACATCGTCGCGGCCGCCTACTTCAACGACTCGTTCGATCCGTCGATCCGCTACCTCCATCCCGACCACAAGGCGGTGCAAGACGCGATCAAAGGCATCGACTTCGAGACGCCGGGGCCGCAGTGGGGCCGCACGGTTCCCGAAGATCCCCAGGTCGCGTCCACGCTCGAGATCCCGCCGCCGCTCTACTGCGCGGTGATGTGCGTCGAACCCGAACCCATCGACCCGCTCGCGAACCCGTTCGCGTTCCGCACGGGCACGCTCCAGTCGTCCTACGGATGGCTCGCGCCCGCGTACTGGGTGGGGGCCGAGCTGCCGAGCGGCTCTATCTTCAGTCGGGTGCAATCGTTCTGGGAGCGCTTCTGACGTGGAGCTCGAAGTCGACTACCCGGTGCGTCCCCGCGCGCGCTATGGCTGGGGCACTCCCTCGCATCCCCGCCTCGAGGCGATTATCGCGGCAGGAGTCGACCGCTACCGCTCGGTGTTGCAGCGGTTCCTGCTTCATCGGGACGCGCTCGGCATGATCACTGCCGACTCGCCACGGTCGGTCGAGGAGCCGTTTTGGACGAACGGCTTCATTCCTGGCCTCGACGGTGTCGCGCTCTACTCGTTCGTCGCCGACCAGCGACCGGCCAGCTACGTGGAGGTCGGATCGGGCAACTCGACGAAGTTCGTGCGCCGAGCCGTGCGCGATCACGGCCTGTCGACATACGTGCTGTCGATCGACCCGTTTCCTCGAGCGGAGGTCGATTCGATCTGTGACGAGGTCGTGCGGCTGCCCGTCGAGGAAGTGGATCTCGGTCTTTTCGACCGGCTCGGCGACGGCGACGTGCTCTTCGTCGACAACTCGCATCGCGCGTTTCAGAACTCCGATGCGACGGTGATGCTCACCGAGGTGATCCCCTCGCTTGCCGCGGGAGTGTTGGTCGGCATCCACGACATCTTCCTGCCCGAGGACTACCCACCCCAGTGGGCCGACCGGTACTACTCCGAGCAGTACCTCCTCGCGGCCTGGCTGCTCGGTGGCGGGGGAGGCTGCGAGGTCGTGCTGCCCTCTCACTACATCCGCAGTGTCCCCGAACTCGATCGCCTCTGCGATCCGATCTGGGCGAGCCCGGCGCTCTCGAACGTCGAGCGCCACGGCGGCGCGTTCTGGTTCCGCACCGGCTAGGCGAGTCCCCGAGGCAGGATCCTGAACGGCTGGATGACGACGGCATCGCACGCGATCGAGACCGACTGATCGCCGAATGCGCGCACCACTTCTCGAATCTCGTCGAACGACGGGTAGTCACCGACCCCGATGAGTCGGGCATCGTCGATGAGGACGACGCTGTCCTTGGCATGCTTCCAATCGGCCAGCGCCTTGAGCTCCTCGAGGAGGGGGGTGTCGGTGCGACCCCGGGCCGTCTGGACCCCCTCGTGGGGGCCTGAGAAGTGGCCGTCGAGCCAGAACAGCGCAGGCTCGTCGAGGTCATGCAGCAATCCCCCCAACAGCGCACCGCTGTCACCCTCGACCACCGTCACTCCCGGTTGGTCGACGAAGCGTGCCCGCGCGCGAGCGGCGAGGTCGTCGTCGAGCTCGATGGTGATCACACGTGGACACCGCTCGGCGAGGAAGGCGGTGGTGTCGCCGAGGAACGTACCGGTTTCGACGGCCGCGCCCATGCGGTGCTGGCACCAGAGCTCATGCAGCAGCTGCCGCTTTCGCTCGGCGGGCGGCGGCGGCGTGCAGCCGCCTTCCCACCAGTCGACAGTCGCGTGGAACGGTTCTGCGAGCTTGCCTTCCCACTGGCCGCGCGACCACCACCGCCGGAAGCTCACCTTCACCGCGCGCCACACGTGTTCGGCGGAGTCCTGGACTGACTTGGCTGTCATCGTGGCGGTGTCCTTGACGTACTGGCCGTACTTGCGACGATCGCGTACTCCTGAGGGCCGAACAGAACGCTGTTCAGTCGGTGCAACGCCTCGTTGATGGTAGCGACCTGCGGTGGCGCGTCGACGCCTTCGTCGAGGAGCGGCACCGCGAAGAAGTCGGCAGGCGAGTGGAAGCGCACGTCGACGTCGGCGAAGCCCGCTCGCTCGCACAGGAACGTCATCAACGACGGGTGGAGCGGCCACTTGTGCGTCGGATCGAGGATGTATGAGTGGCCGAGCACGATGAGCGCGGTCGGATTCGGCGTCTCGCAGACGAGCACGCCACCCGGTCGCAGCTTCGTCGCCGCGAGGTCGAGGAATCGGCACAGATCGGCGAACACGAGGTGCTCGATGACGTGGATCGCGGTGATCGCACCGAGGCTGCCGTCGGCTTGGTTCTCGAGATACGACAAGCCGTCGCCTTGCACCACGTCGAGCCCGCTCGATTGCGCCTCCGCCACCATCCCCGCGTCGAGATCGACGCCGCGGCTCTCGATGCCCGCTTCTCGCAGCGCGGCGAGCAAGCCGCCGGCTCCGCAACCGACGTCGACGACGGGCGCATGGGCAGCGAGCAGCTCGGCGTACCGCTCTGCCAACGTCATCGCGATGTCGGCCGGGTCGCCCCGGAAGCGCCGTTCGAACCCGACGTAGTCGAAGTCGACGGTTTCGGACGCCCGGGTCGAGCGGGCGGCAACGACCTCCGACGCCGGGGTTGCCGGCCCCACAGCCTCTGGCCGTCGCAGCTCACGGACCGCGCGGTCGAGGCGCTGGATCTGGTCGCGCAGCTCGGCGAAGCGATGCGGTGCCGCGCCGATGCCCGCATCCGGGGCGATCGCGCGACCGAGGTCGTCGAGCGTTCGCTCGAACGCCATCAGCTGGGCCTTCAGCAGCTCGAGCTGCACGCCCTGCACACGGATCTCATGGAGCGCGTCGTCTGCGGACGCAAAGAGCTCGATGTTCGAGTCGAGGATGCCGAGCGCGTGGATCGACGGCACCAGCTGCGTCACCTGTTGTTGCAGCGAGGCAACGAGGGCCCCGAGCTCTTGCACCTTGCCGGTCGTCCGCGTCTCCACCCGCACCGCGACGCGCTCGCTCACCCGCACGGCGATGCCCTCGAGCGCTCGCCGCGCGATCGGACCGACCACCGCCGCGATCGCGCTCCTTGCCCGAACCGAAAGGGGTGGCGCGGGCTCGCCGGGCGCCGGGAGCGGCGGCTGTCCGAGCGCCGCCCGCAGGTCGGCGACGTGCTCGGGAGTGAGATCGGGATCGGCGTTGCTCATGCCGCGCTCAGACGGCGACTGAGTTCCGCGACGCGGGCTTCCGCGCGGGTGATCGGACGAGACAGAGGCGGCGTCGGCAGGTCGCCGAGGTGAGCGGTCACGCGCCCGACCGGGCCCACCCACCCAAGGGCTCGGGTCACCCCGTCCGCGCTATGGCTGAGATCGTGGCGCGCTTCGACCAAGAGGCGTCCGGCGTGTCCGAGCGCGGCTCCCCGTCGATGGTCGCGCCCGAGTGCCTCGGCCAGAGCGACCGCGTCTCCACGCTCACCGTCGAACACGAGCATGTCGGCGCGGTCGGTTCCGCCGAGCAGTGAGGCAGTCGCCGAGTCCGTCAGCAGTGGCGTCGCGAAGGCCAGCGCCTCGAGCGCAGTGATTCCGGTTGCAACGACCGCTGGACACAGCGCGAGGAACGTGCGCCGCTGCCGCCAGGTGAGGCCCGTAGGCAGCTCGACGGGCAGCTCGATCTCGAACCGTCCGCGCCAGCGTTCGCGCATGAAGGGAGCGGTTGCCCGGAAGTGCCGGACATCGACAGCGGGATCCGGCGTCGAGATCGTGATGGTGGCCCGGTCGCGCCATTCTTCCGGCGGCGGATCGCCCGCGTCGTCCCACAGCACCACTCGGCCACCCGCCGCCTTGCTGGCATCGCGAGCGCGGGGCGCACGCCACGACGCCACGAAGACTGCGTCGACGGGCAAGCCCGGATGCCAGGCGACCAC
Source organism: uncultured Acidimicrobiales bacterium (assembly GCA_963802505.1). GTDB lineage: Bacteria > Actinomycetota > Acidimicrobiia > Acidimicrobiales > DATKAS01 > DATKAS01. The sequence continues at coordinate 374,972 of CAWDJB010000003.1, forward strand.
GTGACAGCGGTCGAAGAGCGCCTGCAGCAGTGGAGCGACCGCATCCGCTCGCTCCACTCCGGTCACGACGCCGAGCCTGGGAAATGTCATCGCACCATCGCTCCAGTGAGCAGCGCCTCGACGACCGGCTCCCACGAGAGCGACGCGACGCGCTCCCGCGCTGCCTTTCCGAGCCGTTGCGTCAGCACGTCGTCGGTTGCGATGCGATCGATCGCCGCGGCGAGCGATTTCGGCGTGGGGTCAGCGACGAGGCCGTTCACGCCGTCGGTCACCCACTCGAGAACCGCACCGGCGTCGGACGCGGTCACGACGGGCTTCCCGGCCGCGAACGCCTGCAGCGTCACGTAGCCGTAGTCCTCGTCGTAGGGCGTGTAGAGCACGGCGCGGGCCGCTTCGTATCGCCGCACGACCTCGTCGTCGCTCGTCCAGCCGAGCAGCCGCACGCGGCCGGTGAGGCCGTGGCGCTCGATCCGGGCGGCGAGCTCGTCGTGCAGGCTGCCGGTGCCCGCGATGTCGAGAGTGAGGTCGGAGGAAGCCTCGGCCATCGCGTCGATCAGAAGCTCGGGTCGTTTGTTGCGCTCGAGGCGGAGAGCAGTGAAGAGCGATCCGTCGGACTGTCCCGGGTGGAGTCGATCGAAGTGAGGCGGCGGATGGGGGAGCGGTGTCGACGTGAGCCCGTTGTACCGAGCGAGCCGGTCGGAGACGACCGCAGACAGCGTGTAGCGCACCGTCGCCTCTTCGAGGGCACGCGTGTCCCACTCGACCAGGAGCCGCTGCTCCTCGAGCGCGCCGTCGTCGAGGTCGAAGTCGCTGAGCTCGGACCCGGCGAGGTCATAGGCGACGCGATGTTGATGGAAGAGCCACACCACCTTGCGGGGGTGGCGCACGAAGTACGACGGAAAGTTCGTCGCGATGACCAGATCGGCGTCGATCGGCAGCATCCGCCACGCCATGGCCGAGTCGAACACCCGCTCGCGCTCCCATGCGGCCGGCAGGCGCACGAGGTCAGCCCGGTGCCCGGCCGCGCGCAGCGCGCCGACCAGGTTCTCCAGGAGCTGCTCGGCCCCGCCGTACATGAACGGCACCTGGGCGCCACACACGCAGATGTCCATACCGGTCGGACCACAGTAGGCGGATGCTGTGCTGGTCCCGGGTACTGCGCTGGTCCCGGTTACCCTGCTCCCCCTGTGGAGCGCACCGGTCGCATCGGCTTCGTGCCTCCCCGTTACGGGCCGGGTGTCGTGGGCGGCGCCGAGTCCGTTCTGGCCGAGACCGCCCGAGGGCTCGCGGAGCGGGGCTGGACGGTCGAGATCCTGACGACCTGCGCACGCGACCACTTCACCTGGGTCAACGAGTTCCCTGAAGGGGTGTCGGTCGATGGCGCGCTGACCGTGCGACGGTTCCAAGCTGTCGTCGACACGCCGCGCATCGAGCGGGCGACGTTCCACGCGCGCATCCTCGCCGGAGAGACGCTGACGATCACCGAGCAGCAGCGTTGGGTCAACGACGACCTTCGCGTCCCCGACCTCTTCCATCATCTGCTCGACCGCGGCGACGAGTACCGCGCGCTGGTGTTCGCGCCGTACATGTTCTGGCCGACGTTCGCGTGCGGCCAGGTCGTCCCCGAGCGCACGATCCTGATGCCGTGCCTCCACGACGAGCCCGAGGCGCGGCTGCCCCTCTTCGCGCCACTCTTCTCCGGCGCGCACGGCATCTGGTTCCTCTCCGAGCCCGAGGCGGCCCTGGCCCAGCGCATCCAACCGCTGCCTCCGCGCACGGCCGTCGTTGGAGCCGGCGTGACGGTGCCGTCGAGCTACGACCCGGATGGCTTCCGGCGCCGCCACGGCATCGACGGTCGCTTCGTGCTCTACGCCGGCCGCCGCGAAGGGGCGAAGGGTTGGGAGGGCCTCGTCGCGTCGTTTGCCGACGCTGTCGCGCGTCACGACCTGCCGTTCACGTTGGTGACGACCGGGACCGGGCCGGTGCTCCCGCCCGACTCCCTCGTCGGCCGCGTCCTCGACCTCGGCTTCCTGGAGGAGGACGAGCTCGCGAGCGCCTACGCCGCTGCGGATGCCTACCTCCAGCCGTCTGCGCTCGAGAGCTTCTCGCGCACGATCATGGAAGCGTGGCTCGCCGGTACGCCGGTGATCGCGAACGCGCACGCCGCAGTCGTGCGGTGGCACTGCGAGCGGTCTGGTGCCGGACTGCTCTACGAGACACCGGAAGAGCTGGCCGCGTGCCTCGACTTCGTGGCGCAGCGACCCGAGGACGCGCGCCGCCTGGCGGTGGGCGGCCGCGACTACGTGCTCGAGCACTACGCGCCTGACGACGTGCTCGATCGGGTCGAGGCGACGCTGCACGAATGGACGCGTCCGTGAGCCGCGTCCTCGTCGTGACGCCGTATGCGCCCTACCGAGACGGCATTGCCGCGTACGCCGTGCAACAGGTGAAGGCGCTGCGTCGCGAAGGCAACGAGGTCGAGGTGCTCTCGCCGGCGCCCTCCGCGGCGCACCAGTGGCTCGACCTGCGCAACCGTCGAGGTCCGATCGCGCTCGCACGACGAGTCAGCCGGTTCGATCGGCTGATCATCCAGTATCACCCCGATGTCTTCTTCCACGTCGGTGTCTCGCCGCGGGATCACGCGATGAGCACGGCCGGGCTGATGGTCGCCTGCCGCCTCGCGAGCGAGAGCGAGGTCGTCGTGCACGAGTTCGACGACGAACCGCTTCGCTACGGGCGCCGGAACCGCGCGTTGACGCTGCGCATGTGGCGGTCGGTCGATCGGCTGCTGTTCCACACCGCGATCGAGCGTGATCGGTTCGTCGGAGTGTGGCCTGTCGCTCCGGAGCGCACTGCACTCATCGCTCACGGCGCGAGCTTCGTGCCCCACACGAACGCCGATCGTGCTGCTGCCCGAGCGGTGCTCGGCCTTCCGCCCGACCGCTTCATGTTCGTCGCGATCGGGTTCATCCAGCCCCACAAGGGCTTCGATCGGGCGGTCGCCGCGTTCGCTGCGAGTGGCGCGGCCTCTGTGGGTGCGCAGCTCCACGTGGTCGGGTCGGTTCGCGTCGACGAGCCGGCGTTCTTGCAGCACCGTGACGAGCTCGCGGCTGCGATCCGCCAGACGCGCGGCGCGACGTTGCACGACGCCTACCTGAGCGACGAGGCATTCGACCTCTGGCTCGTCGCCGCCGACGCCGTCGTCCTGCCGTATCGCCAGATCTGGTCGTCGGGCGTCATGGAGCGCGCCGCGCTCTACAGCCGGTTGGTGATCGCCACCCGTGTCGGCGGTCTCGGCGAGCAGGCGCCGGCTGGCACCGTGCTTGTCGACGACGACGCCATCCTCGCCGCCGCGATGGCCGCGGCCGCGGGCGTGATCAGCTCGCCGTCAGCGCCAGCCCAGTCCGAGCCCTGGCCGGAGGGCGACCGCGAGGCCATCCAGGCCGAGGTACGGCGCCGCGCCCGTCTGATCCCCTGACGGCGTCGGCCGCAGTGTCGGGAAGCGGCTCGAGGTCGACGAGCCATGCGTCGCCGTAGGGACGAGCGGTCGTCCCTGGCGGCAAGGCACTCACGATGTCCGCGATCTGCTGCGGGGTGTACTGGCCGACGCCGAGGTGCAGCACGACGTAGCGCACCCCGAGCGCACGCATCCGCGCGACCGCGTCGGGAGCGGGGAACGTGTTGAGGAGCGCGACATCCTCGGCGTACCCAGGCGGCAGATATCCCGAGTATCCGTTGACCCGCGGGTGCCAGTCGATCGTCGCGAAGAGCATGCGAGGCGACTCCACCGTCGCCCACTCGAACGGCTGCGTGAGCGGGGGCACCATCGGCAGCTCGACGACTGGTTCCTGTGCTCGATCGTCGAGCGCCCGGTACACATCGAGCGTCGCATCGGTGGTGGACACGCGCGCCGTGAACACGGGGGCCGCGAGCTCGACGAGGATCACCGCGCAGGCAAGCACCGCGACCGCAGGCCGGACAACGCCTCGCAGTCGACGAGTGAGCACGGCGAACCCGTAGCCCGCCAGCACCGCGAGCGTGAGCCAGGCCACCACTGCGAGTCGGGCGGCGACCCGGATGCCCCCGAAGCCCGGGAGATAGTCGTGCATGAGCCCGAAGGGCGTTGTCACGCCGTAGATCTCGGGCCCGAGCGCGAGGACGACCGACACGGCGCCCGCGAGCACGAGGAGACGGAGCTCGCGGTGGCGGCGTGCGGCGATGGGTTCTTCGCCCTCGTGCACGTCGTCGCGCCAGGTGTGACCGTCGCGGCGTCGCAGCACCGAGACCAGACCGACGGCGCCGAGGGCCATCACGAGGAACCCCTCGAAGTGCATGTGCTCGCCGTCGCGCTCGGGCCCGATGCGCGCCATCCAGTCGTAGAGGTAGCTGCGAGGCGCCGGAGTGAGGAGATCAGCGCCCTTGAGACCCCACTCGGGAACCGACGGTCGATCGAACCCGGGCTGGGACTGAAGGCGCGCGTAGCCCACGGCGAACGGCAGCACGAGGACGCCCGCGACGACGACTGCGATCGCGATCCCTCGCCATAGGCCTTCCTTCAGCCGGTAACGCTGCGACCAGAGGTGCCCGAGGACGACTGCGACCGCGCACAACGCAAACAGCGCGCCGTAGTACAACGCGCCGAGCGCGATCGCCGCCGTGACCGCGCCGCACACCGCCGCGTTGCGGGTCGTCGGCGCGTCGAGCAGGCGAAACAGCACGAGGAAGCCGAGCGGGAGCATCCCGAGCAGCTGGAGCTGCGGATGACCCCAGTGCGCGAGTGCGTATCCGCTGAACGTGAACGCGAGTGCCGCGATGATCGCAGCGTCATCGCGCGCCGTGAGCCGCTTCGCCAGCGCGTAGGTGGTCGCCTGCGTGAACACCATGAGAAGCAGGCTCGTGAGGTTCAGCGCGGCGACGAAGCTGCCGGTGAGTCCGTGGAGCAAGGCGTAGAGCGGCGCCGCCGGCAGCAGCAGGTCGGAATAGGCGAGGGTGAGGGTGCGGGGCCAGAAGATCGGCGCGTCGAAGAGGTGGAACGGGTGCGTGAGGAGCGCGTGCACGTCCCACGACATGATCCAGGCGACCAACGCAGGATCGCCGGTGTTGCCCGGCAGCGTGTGGAACACGCGATACGGCGTCGGGCGTCGCATGAGCAGCACGGTGCCGACGAAGAGCAGACCGAGCAGCACGGGCTTGAGCCACCGCGGCCACGTCCGCCGCGGTTTGATGGTCGACGGAGTGACCTCGGCGACGCCCTCGTCGGTCTCGATGCGGGAGACGGTCGTCAACGCCCTCGGCGCAGCGGGCCCGCCGAGTACCGCACGATGCAGTACAGGGCGCGAATGCCGTCTTTCCACTCGATCTTCTTGCCGTCGGCGTACGTGCGCCCGTCATAGGAGATGCCGACCTCGTAGACGCGCCATCCGCCCCGCGCGACCTTCGCGGTGATCTCGGGCTCGATGCCGAACCGGTCTTCCTCGATGTGCACCGAGTCGAGCACCTCACGACGGAACGCCTTGTAGCAGGTCTCCATGTCGGTGAGGTTCAGGTCGGTGAACATGTTCGACATCGTCGTCAGCACCTTGTTGCCGACTGAGTGCCAGAAGTACAGCACGCGGTGTGGTTGCGAGCTGTGGAACCGTGAGCCGTACACGACGTCGGCTTTGCCCTCGAGGAGTGGGCCGAGCATGAGGCCGTACTCGCGCGGGTCGTACTCGAGGTCGGCGTCCTGCACGATCACGTAGTCGGAGGTCGCTTCGGCGAAGCCCCGCCGCAGTGCGGCGCCCTTGCCGCGGTTCACTCCCTGCGCCACGACCTTGACCCGAGCATCGGTGAAGCCTCGGGCGATGTCGAGGGTGCCGTCGGTCGATCCGTCGTCGACGACGATCAGCTCGCGCGTGTAGGGCGAGGCGAGCACCTGCTCGATGACGACCTTGATGGTCTCGGCCTCGTTGAAGCAAGGGGTGACGACCGACAAGCAGGGAAAAGGCGTGTCGGACATCACGGGCAGATTAGTGGCGCCTCACCGCAGGGCTTGGGCAAGGGAGCCGAGCGCCTCGGCGATCGCGAGGTGGTCCTCGTTGTCCCCGAGTGACGAGGCCTGGTCGCTGACCTGCTCGGCGAGGAGGCGCAGCGTGGTCGCGACCGAGTCGCACTCACGCTGGGTGACGTTGAGCCGGTCGTTGCGGAGCAGGCCGACGAGCTGGTCTCGCTGCATCTGCACCGACGATGCGGCCTGATCGGCCGAGAGCCTGCCGTCGAGCACACCCCGGGCGGTCTCGACCACCCATCGCACGCGCGCCGCCGGCTCCATTGATCCCGATCATGGCGCATGGGGAGTGTCAGAGTTTCACGATGGTCGTCGTGCAGGTGCTGGCGTTCGTCGCCGGCGTCGCGATCGTCACCTACACCGGGTTCGCCGCGCTGCGCACCGTCGTCGTGCCCCGCGCTGCGAGCACGATGATCAACCGGTTCGTGTTCATCGGCGTTCGGAGGGTCTTCGACCTGGTCGCGCACGAGCGCCGCAGCTTCAGCGACCGCGACCGTGTGCTGGCGCTGTACGGCCCGCTGTGCCTCATCTTGCTGCCGTTCGTGTGGATCACGTTCATGATCATCGGCTTCACGCTGATCCTGTGGGGGCTGAACGTCGAGCCTCTGCGCCAAGCGTTCATCCTCAGCGGCTCGTCGATCTTCACGCTCGGCTTCGCCGCGCCGACGAGCCTTCCGATCGACCTGGTCGTGTTCTTCGAGGCGATGATCGGGCTCGGCCTCGTCGCTCTCTTGATCAGCTACCTCCCCTCGATCTACGGCGCCTTCGCTCGACGCGAGCAGATCGTCGGAGGGCTCGAGGTGCGGGCGGGAAGCCCGCCGACCGCCGGTCAGCTGCTCGCCCGCTACGCGCAGATCGGCGGGATGGAGATGGTCGACAATGAGCTGTTCAGGCGCTGGGAGCAGTGGTTCGTCGACGTCGAGGAGAGCCACGCCTCGTTCCCGGCCCTCGTCTTCTTCCGCTCGCCGCAGCCGGAGCGGTCGTGGGTCACTGCGGCCGGCTGCGTGCTCGACACCGCCTCGCTCGTCACCGCGGTCGTCGACCGCCCTCGCAGTGGGGAGGCCCAGCTGATGATCCGAACCGGGTTCCTGTGCCTCCGTCGTCTGTGCGACATCTTCGGCATCCGGTACGACCCCGACCCTCGACCTGACGATCCGATCTCCATCACTCGCCGCGAGTTCGACCTCGTGCTCGTCGAGCTCGAGGCGGCCGGCGTGCCATTGAGGCCCGACCGCGAACAGGCGTGGCGAGACTTCGCGGGCTGGCGTGTCAACTACGACACCGTCCTGATCGCATTGGCGGCGCTCGTGACGGCGCCCCCGGCGCGGTGGTCCTCCGACCGGCAGTACCCGCGTCCGAAGCCCAAGATGGTGCGTCGGTCGACGCGACCGGCCTGACGATCAGTGAACGGTCAGGTGCGCACGTCGGGCACGACGTCGCGCACCGACGGCTCGAGCTCGAAGTAGTCCGCCTTCTTGTAGCGACCGATCCGGGCGACGAGCATCGAGGGGAACGACGCTACGCGGCGGTTGTAGTCCCGTACGTCGGCGTTGTAGAGGCGGCGTGAGGCTTGGATGCGGTCCTCGGTGACGACCAGCTGATGCTGCAGATCGAGGAAGTGCCCGCTCGCCTTGAGCTCGGGATAGGCCTCGGACAGCGCGATGAGCGAGTGCAGCGCGCCCGACAGTGCGGCTTCGTCCCGGTTGTGCTCGGCGCCCTCGCCGGTCGCCGAGCGTGCCGCGCTGCGCGCTTCGGTGACGTCGACGAGGACGCGTTGCTCGTGTCCCGCGTACCCGCGGACGGTCTCGACGAGGTTCGGCACGAGGTCGTGCCGTCGCCGCAGCTCGGTGTCGACGTTCGCCCACGAATTCGCCATCAGCGTCGTCTGCGACGCGAAGCGGTTGTACGAGATCGCGATGAGGACGAAGACCACGGCCGCGATGCCGAGGACGATCCAGATCATGTTCACCGGGGCCACATCTCGTAGACGAGGTTCGGGATCCGGCTGACGATCGTTTCGGTGAGCTTGTACAGGGGAGGGAACTCCTGTCCGTTGAGTCGTTTCGTGTGGAGCAGGACCCAGCGGTTCTTGACTTCGATCTCGACGAACCCCTTGGTCGCAGCGAGGACGTCGATCATCTGCGCGTCGAGGAACGCATTCGCGAACCGGCGGTCCTCGCACGTGACGAAGAACGTGCGGTTGAACTCCTCCGATTCGAACTCGATGTCGCGCGCTCCGAGCGCTGCCGCCGCCTTGCTGATGATGCCTTCCTTGGCGAGCGACAGCTGCGGCCACAGCCAGCCCACCTCGGCGGTCGCGCAGGTGCGGCGGTGGTACGAGCGATGGGCGACGCCGTTCTCGTCCTCGTACTCGTCGTACCACCAGTAGTCGAAGACCCGAATGGGGTGTTCGGCGGTCGGTTTCCACATCACGTTCTGCGTGCCTCTCCCGTCGCCCTCGCGGAAGAGGGCAAAGGGCGGGCCGGCGCAGTCGAACGGGTCCTCGCTCGAGAAGGACAGGCCCGAGCGCCGCGCTGACGAGATGAGCGCGCGGTCGCGGTTGCGCTCACCGATCAGCATCGAGAGGCTCACCAGCCCGGCCACCATCCCGGCCGCGCCGATGAGGATCACCACGAGCACGGGTCATTATCGGCCGCGGAGAGGGTCGTTCTGAGGTTCATCCGCCCGTAATGGCGAGTGTCACGAAGGCCAGGAGCAGGACGACCACGATCTCCGCGTTGTAGGTGGCATGAGCCCGGGTGCTCTCCATCATCGCCTCGTACGGACGGTGCGTCGCTCGGTAGCGGCGCAGGTAGCACCACATGAAGTACCCGCCGCCGATCGAGAGCGCGAGAGCGACGCCGATCGGGATGCCGATGATCGCATGGGCCAGCCCGAACTGGATGGCCTTCGCCACTCGCTTCGGCCTCGACCAGCTCTCGGCCCCGAATCGGAACATCCGCTCCTCGGCCTGCGCGAACAGCGGGATCGCCGGAAGCAGGACGAGCAGGAACGCGAGCGGCACGAGCCACTCGAGCGCCGTGCCACTGGTCTGCTCGGTGCCGCCCGTGACCGGGTTGCCGATCCCGCCGATCGCGGTCCACCAGCCCCAGCGCAGGACGGGCAGCTGGATGAGCAGACCCGCGACGACCAGGACGACGACGAGGACGAACGGCGCGACGACCACGTGCCGCCACCGGATGCCCTTGACGATGAGCAGGGTCTGTACGCGACCTTGTCCTTGCAACGAGAGCCGAGCGCCCCCGACCAATCGCACTCCGACGAACGCGAGCACGCCGACCGTGACGAGGTTCAGGAGCACCGGCGTTAGAGTCGCACGAACACGCACGACGGCATCGTCAGGGGGACGCAATGGCCTGGGACTTCTCGACCGAGCCCGAGTTCGAAGCCAAGCTCGATTGGATGCGCGGCTTCGTCCGCGAGGAGATCATGCCGCTCGAGACGCTCGCCGAGGTGTGGCGCACTCCGGAGGGCCGCGAGGCGTTCGCCGCGATCACCGCGCCGATGAAGGAGGAAGTGAAGCGCCAGGGTCTCTGGGCGGCGCACCTCCCCCCGGAGATGGGCGGAGGCGGGTTCGGTCAAGTGAAGCTCGGGCTCATGCACGAGATCCTCGGAGCGTGCGGGTACGCGCCGTCGGTCTTCGGCAACAACGCACCCGACTCGGGCAACGCCGAGCTCATCGCCGTTGGCATCGAAGAGCGGCCCGAGAGCGCGTGGCAGCGCGAGGCCTTCCTCGAGCCGCTGCTGTCGGGCGAGATGCGTTCGTGCTTCTCGATGACCGAGCCGGGCGCCGGCGCCGATCCCACGTTGCTCACGACGTCTGCGGTGCGCGACGGGGAAGAGTGGGTGATCAACGGGCACAAGTGGTTCTCGTCGAACGCGTCGATCAGCGACTTCCTCATCGTGATGTGCCAGACCAACCCCGACGTCGAGCCGTTCCGTCGCTTCTCGATGATCATCGTCCCGCGGGACGCGCCGGGCGTGAACATCCTCCGCGACGTCCCGACGATGGGGGAGCCCGACCACAAGACCGGCGAGCCCGGCGGTCACGCGGAGATCCTCTACGAGAACGTCCGCGTGCCCCTCGACAACATGATCGGCAACGAGGGCGACGGCTTCCTGCTCGCCCAGAAGCGGCTCGGTCCGGGCCGCATCCACCACGCCATGCGGTGGCTCGGTCAGTCACAACGCGCGTTCGACATGCTGTGCGAGCGCTCGCTGTCGCGGTTCGCCCACGGGTCACTTCTCGCCGAGAAGCAGATGATCCAAGACTGGATCGCGGAGTCGGTGGCCGAGATGCAAGCGGCGCGGCTGCTCACGCTCCAGGCCGCGTGGAAGATGGACCAGGTCGGCGCGTCGAAGGCCCGAGTCGAGATCGCGATCATCAAGTTCTGGGGCGCGAAGGTGCTCTACAACGTGATCGATCGTGCGATCCAGGTGCACGGGTCGCTCGGCTACACCACCGATCTGCCGCTCGAGTCGATGTACCGCGCGGCGCGCGCCGCTCGCATCTACGACGGGCCCGACGAGGTGCACAAGGTCACCGTCGCTCGCCAGACGCTCAAGAAGTACAAGGCGGCCGATGTGCCGTCCGAGCACGTGCCGACCCGCCGGCGCGCCGCCCTCGAGAAGTTCGCGGACCAGCTCGACGCGATCGCGATCTCCAGCTAGTCAGGGCGGCGCATTGCGCCGCCCGTTTGCTCACGCAGCCACCTCACCCGTGGTCCCGTGAGCAAACACTCCGGTCGGCCAGGCGGGGTCCGCCGGCCGCAGCGAGCACCGCTCCCGGCGCACTTGCACCTGTGGGCGCCCTTTCGGGCGTCGGGAGGTACAAGTTGGCGCACCGGTGCTCTCGCTCCCGGCGCACGTGTACCTGTGGGCGCCCTTTCGGGCGTTGGGAGGTACAAGTTGGCGCACCGGCCCCGACTAGCTCACCGATCGAGGCGCATCGGGGTGTGGGGGATGCCGTCGTCCAGGTACTCGTCTCCGGCGACGCGGAACCCGAGCTCCTCATACCAAGCGACGAGATAGCTCTGCGCGTCGAGGACGACGGGCCCCATCGTCGCCGCGAGCGCCTTGTGCATCAGCGCCGCCGCGAGGCCTTGGTGCCGCGCGCTTTCCGCGGTGACGACGCGGCCGATCCGGCTCGTCCCGGCGGGCGGGCCGTTGAGCACGCGCAGATACGCGACCGGCTCGTCGCCACCGACCCAGAGGTGGAGCGCGTCGGGCTCTCGATCGCGACCGTCGATGTCGAGATAGGCGCACTCCTGCTCGACGACGAACACGTCTGAGCGCAGCCGCAAGATGCCATAGAGCCCGTCTGGCGTCAGCTCGGCGAACCGAGCGACATGGATCTCCGGGATCACGGGAAGACCGATGTCACCGACGTCTCCGCAGCCGCCGCTCCCTTGATGAGGTCGGCGGCCTCCTTCCCCGGCATGCCGCTCTGGATGCTCACGGCCTCGGAAAGCGAGTACAGCGTGAAGACGTAGTGGTGCGTCTTACCGGCCGGTGGGCAGGGCCCGCCCCATCCGAGGTTGCCGAAGTCGTTCAGGGCCTGCACCGCGCTGGAGGGCGGCTCACCTTCGCGGATCTCGGTGACGATCTCCGGGTCCATCCCCGCGACGACCCAGTGGACGAAGTCGTCCGCGTCGGAGTCGGTGACCACCAGCGCGAGCTCTGCCGTCCCGGTCGGCACCGCGACCCACGAGAGCGGCGGCGAGATGTCCTGCCCCTTGCACGTGTACTGCTCTTGGATCGGTGTCGTGTCGCCGAACGGCGTGGCGAGCTGGAAGGTCGCGTTCGGGTCGAGCGTCGACGTCGTCACGATGCTCGCGGTCTGGTCGGGACTCGCGGGGGCCAATGTGCGTCCGTCATGCGAGCACGCGGTGATCGCGAATGCGGCGGCGACCGCGAAGGTGATCAACGATCGGGGACGCACGAGAGACGAGTCTGGCAGCCGCGCCCCCCCAACCGAAGGCACCTACGGTGGGGACGTGCCCTACGAGCCCACCCTCGAGTCGCTGCGCGCCCATCCCGTCCCGCCGTGGTTCGCGAACGCGAAGTTCGGGATCTTCATCCACTGGGGTGTCTTCTCGATCCCCGCGTGGGCACCGACGACCGGAGGGATGTTCGACCAACCCGACCCGTTTCGGAACACGCCGTACACCGAGTGGTACCTCAACTCGCTCGCCCTCGATGGCAGCCCGGTGCAGGCCCACCATCGCGAGACCTACGGCGAGGACTACTCCTACGACGCGTTCGCGCCGCAGTGGAAGGAGGCAATCGCCGGTTGGGACCCGACGATCTGGGCCGATCTCTTCGAGGCGGCCGGCGCGAGGTACGTCGTGCTGGTCACGAAGCATCACGACGGCTTCCTGCTCTGGCCGAGCGCGCATCCGAACCCGTTCAAGAACGGATGGCACAGCGAGCGCGACCTCGTCGGCGAGCTCGGCGAGGCGGTGCGTGCTCGTGGCCTCACCTACGGCCTCTACTACTCGGGCGGACTCGACTGGACGTTCGGTGGCCTAGGCATCGACTCGATGCGCTCGCTCGTCGCTGCGATCCCGCAGTCCGAGGAGTACGGCCGCTACGCGGATGCACATTGGCGCGAGCTGATCGAGCGCTACAACCCCGCGGTGCTCTGGAACGACATCGGGTATCCGATCGCCGGCAACTCGCCGCAGCTCTTCGCGGACTACTACAACGCGCACCCCGAGGGTGTCGTGAACAACCGCTTCGACTTCATGGGCGTCGCCGGTGGCACCGCGCACGCGGACTTCACGACTCCCGAGTACGCCCAGATGGACGACATCACGACCGACAAGTGGGAGGCGTGCCGCGGCATCGGTCACTCGTTCGGGCTCAATCGCAACGCTGCTGACGACGACCTGCTCACCGTCGATGCCCTCGTGCACCTTCTCGCCGACATCGTCAGCAAGAACGGAAACCTGCTGCTGAACGTGGGACCGGCCGCGGACGGACGCATCCCGCACGCGCAGGCGGAGCGGCTGCTCGGCCTCGGGTGGTGGCTGCGCGTCAACGGCGCGGCGATCTTCGACACCACGCCGTGGACGCGGGCCGTGGGCACCACCGCTGAGGGCCTCGAGGTTCGGTTCACGAGGGCGAACGGCGCGGTGTACGCGATCGTGCTCGGTCGCCCCGCCACGCGTGCGATGACGATCCGCGACCTCGCGGCCGGGGGCGAGATCGAGATGCTGGGCCACCACGCGCCGCTCGAGTGGCGAGCGAACGGTGGCGATGTCGAAGTCACGCTGCCCGCGGTGCCGATCGACACTCCGGCGGTCGTGCTCCGCATACGCGGCTAGCAGTACTCGGCCAGCCGAGTACACCTAGCTGGGCGGATCACCCACGGTCGCACTCGGCGGCGGGAGGGCGGCGCGGCTGTCCTCGCCATTGCCGTTCTCGCCCGCGTTCTTGAACAGCTCCGCCACGCCGGCCAGCGAGCCCATCATGCTGCTCGTGTCCGCAGGGAGGTAGATCTTCGTCGCGCGGCCGTTCGCGATCGCCTGCAGTGCCTCGAGGTACTTGATCGCGAGCAGGTCGGGTGTCGGGTTCCCGGCGTGGATCGCGCGGTACACGCTCTCCGTCGCCGACGCCTGCCCCTCGGCGACGGTCATCTGCCGGTAACGCTCCGCGTCGGCCACCGCCTTTATCGCTCCCGCTTGCCCCTCCGCCTCGAGGATCTGGCGCTGTCGCACGCCCTCGGCTTCGAGGATCGCCGACTCCTTCTGGCCCTGGGCGCGGGCGATCGCCGCCTCGCGCTCACCGGACGCCGTCAACACGACGGCACGACGCGTGCGCTCGGCCTTCATCTGCTCGTGCATCGAGTGCATGACGTCGGGCGGTGGATCGATGCGCTGCAGCTCGACCCGCTTGACCCGCACACCCCAGCTGTCGGTCGCGTCGTCGAGGATCTGGCGGAGATGGCTGTTGATCTGGTCGCGCGACGTCAGCGCTTCGTCGAGCTGCAGGTCACCGACGAGGTTGCGCAGGTTCGTCTGCGCGAGCTTCGTCACCGCGAGCATGAAGTTGGCCACGTTGTACACGAGCCGTTGCGCGTCGGTGGGCTCGTAGTAGACGACCGCGTCGACCGAGACGACGACGTTGTCCTTCGTGATCACCTCTTGCGGTGGCACGTCGACGACTTGCTCACGCATGTCGACGAGTCGCAAGTGCTCGATGAACGGGATGATGATGCGAAGGCCCGGGTCGACGGTCTCCTTGTAGCGACCGAGACGCTCGACGATGCCGCGCTGGAACGGCCGCACGATGCGCACGCCCGACGCCACGAAGACGAACAGCAGCAGGGCGAGCGCTGCGAGGACGATGACGGCGACCACGACGGCCTCCTAGCTCCTCATGTCGTTGGGATGTCGTTGGTGTCAGGGGGAGTGGCGATCTCGTCGACCGGCCAGACGATCACGCGCGTGCCCTGGACGTCGATGACGCGGGCGTTCGTGCCTGCGGGCAACGGCCGCCCGTCGCGGCTCTCGGCGCGCCACTCCTCGCGCCCTACCCGCACCAGGCCGAGCTCGGCCGGACCGCCCGGGATGTCTTGCAGCACGAGGGCGGGCTGGCCGATCAACCGGCGCGAGCCGATGCCTTCGGCGGGACGCGACCGATCGAGCCGGTGACGGAGGGGATACAGACACGCAAGCGACGCGCCCGACACCACGACGAACGCGAGCCACTCCCAGCCGACTCCGACACCGAGGAAGGCGAGGATCGCTGCGACCAAGGCGCCGATCGCGAACGGCAGCAGGAAAAACGAGCCGAAGAAGTGCATCTCGCCAAGCAGGAAGATGGTGGCGGCACCCAGCCAGATCCACCGCCAGGTCTCAGGCGAGTCCACGGGATCGAGGGTAACGCCGTGGACCGCTTCGTGGGGGACGGCCGCTACCGTGGCCTGGGTGGAAGAGCCGCTCTGCCTACTCACCATCCACGCGCATCCCGACGACGAGGCGTCGAAGGGCGCGCCGACGGTCGCCCGCTACCACGCAGAAGGTGTGCACACCGTGCTCGTCTGCTGCACCGGCGGTGAGGAAGGCGACATCCACAACCCGGTCATGGATCGCCCTGAGATCCGCGAGAACATCGGGCAGGTTCGCGCCGACGAGGTCGCGGCCTCGGCCCGGATCATCGGGTACGACGACCTCGTCATGCTCGGCTACCGCGACTCGGGCATGCCCGACTCCGAGGCGAACAACGATCCTCGGTGCTTCGCAAGGGCCGACTTCGACGAAGCCGTCGGTCGCTTCGTGGAGGTGCTCCGCCGTGAGCGTCCGCAAGTGATCATCACCTACGGCGACGAGCAGGCCGGCTATCCGCATCCCGATCACCTGCGGGTGCACGACATCTCGCTTCCGGCGTTCGAGCGCGCCGGCGATCCCGAGTGGTACCCGGAGGCGGGCGAGCCGTGGCAGCCCCTGAAGCTCTACTACACGATCTGGGCGCGGGCCCGCATGGAAGCGGTGCACAACAAGATGCTCGAGCTCGGCCTCGAGTCGCCCTACGACGCCAAGTGGTTCGACCGGCCCTGGAACGACGATCGCATCACGACCCGCGTCGACGTGAGCCAATGGCTGTCGGTGCGCCGAGATGCACTCCTCGCCCACGCGACCCAGATCGATCCCACGTCGCCGTTCTGGTTCGGCCTCTCCGACGATGTGCTCGCCGAGCTGTACCCGTGGGAAGACTGGGTGCTCGCGCGCAGCCTCGTCGGCACACCGCCCGAAGGCGAGCTCGAGTCTGATCTCTTCGCGGGCATCCGCACCGAGGCCCGAGGAGGTGCCACATCGTCCAGAGGTACGCTCGCCTGATGGCGAAGTACCTCTCGCAGGAGTGGCACGACGAGACCGTCCGCCTCGCACACTCGTTTCCCGAGCGCGCCGGCGCCACCGCGCGCATGCAGTACCGCATCACGAGCATGCCCGAGGGCGGCGACTGCTGGTACTACTGGGTGCTCGAGGACGGCAAGCTGCTCGAGGCGACGCTCGGCCAAGATCCCGATGCCGAGTTCACGATGCAGGTGTCGTATGCCGACAACCGGCTCGTGCAGGAAGGCGAGCTCGACCCCAACGCCGCATTCATGCAGGGGAAGATGAAGGTGTCGGGGAACATGGCGAAGCTGATGTCGCTGATGCCCCTGACCGCGAGCCCGGAGTACAAGGCGATCCAAGAGCAGATCCGCGACATCACGGAGTACTAGCGGTCACCTCGATCTGTCCCGTGTGCGACGGGTCGAGCGCGTCCGCGTACTTCACCGTTCCGGCCTCGCTGAACAGCACGACTGTCGACTCACCCGGCTTCAGCGTGCCCGTGTTGAACGTGTCGTCGTCGGCCACGACGCGGTGATCTTGGTCGTCGCCGTTCTCGAACGTCACGGCCTCGCCCGCCTGCACTGTCGCTGAGGCGGGGTCGAAGCCCTCGCTCGTGATCTTCACCGTCGCGGTGCTGACCGGCACCGAGGCGTTGACGTCGCTCGTGCTCGGGATGTCGGCGTCGTCGCTGCACGACGCCATGGCCACTGCCGACA
This sequence comes from uncultured Acidimicrobiales bacterium, assembly GCA_963802505.1. GTDB lineage: Bacteria > Actinomycetota > Acidimicrobiia > Acidimicrobiales > DATKAS01 > DATKAS01. Next base: position 391,597 of record CAWDJB010000003.1, read on the forward strand.
ACGCTGCGACGGTCGCGATGAGCACGGTCGTCAGCCGGCGCCCCATCGTCAGCCCTCGCGCTGCGCGGCGCGCAGCTGGCGGAAGCCGATGAGGTGCGCGCCCGACTGTGCGATCGCGTCGGCGAGCTTCTCGTCGTGCACGACGAGCTGATGATCGTCGACCCACGCCTCCCAATGAGGGGACAGCGCGCGTACCTCGGGCGTGTCGACCATCGGCTGCACGTGCACCTCGGTGACGCCCGCCTGCAGGGTCGCCAACGTCCGCTCGACTCGCTCGCGACTCCCCGCCTGATGCGCAGGCGTGAAGTGGTCGGGGAAGAGCACACCTTCTTCGGCCGCGAGACGCCGGAAAGGGAAGCCCGTCGACGCCTCGGTGTCCGCGCTCGGCAACCGGATCGGCAACTCGAACTCGACGGCGAGCTCGAGGTAGATGTCGAAGAACTCGGGCCTGAGCTGCATCGACCCGAGATGCGACGCGAGATGGGTGACGTCGAATCCCCACAAGATCGCCCGCTCGATCTGGACGCGGCACTCGCGCCGGACCTCGTCGAGATCTGCGTGCTCCCAGAGGTCGTCGACGCGCCGCGGGAACCCGCCCTCGCCGTCGAGGAGCGAGGGGGCATGGGTGACGGGTCCCCAGCGGTACAGCTCGTGCTCGGCGTTGAGCGTCAGGTGCACCCCGATGTCCTCGCCGCGGTACTGGGCGGCGGCTTCGCGCGCCCACGGGGCCGGGACCATGAGCGAGGCACTGGTGGCCACTCCTTCGCGGAGCGCGTCGTAGACGCCGACGTTGGAGGCATGGCACGCGCCGAGATCGTCGCAGCTGATGATCAGGATGCGGTCGTCGGGCCGATAACCGAGCCGCTCGGCCAGAGTTGCCACGAGTCGGAAGATACCGGCTGCTCACGTCGACGAGGCACATGACGACCACAACCCTCGTCCGGCTTGTCGAGCGTCGGCGACCGCAGCCCGGAACTGGTCGACGTAGGCGACGTTCGGGGGAATCGTCAGCATCTGAGCGAACCCGTCACGCGCGAGAGCGAGATTGACGAACAGCCCATCGGACACTCGGTAGACGTACGCGAGGAGCCGGTCGTACCGATCGCGTGCTTCGACGTCACGCTCGAGCCGCACGACCGTGCCGGGTGGAAGCAGGTCGTGGGTGTGGGCCGATGCCTCCTTCCCGAAGCACTGCACCGGCTTGCGGGGGTCGACGGTCTCGGGCGTGTCGATGCCGATCAGCCGCACCCGCTCGTCACGGCCGCCGAGATGCACGACGATCGTGTCGCCGTCGACCACGCGCTTCACGACGGCCTCGCCCGGGCCGAGCGCCGGCCCGCTTGCGCCCCTGCCGCACGCCGCGCCGAGCAGCGCGAGCGCAATCACCACCAGCCAGATCCGACGCATCACTGCTCCGCCACTTCGACGATCGAGGCGGCCGCCGCCGCAAGCTCCTGAGATCATGGCAGGGGGGTGTGACATTCCCCGCTCGCCCCCGGCCCCCGGCCAACCCGTTCCTCCCCGAACCGGTGCGGATAACCGGCCAGAAGTGGCCGGGTTTTCGCGCGAGAACGGCCGGGGATCAACTCGGGGCCGGATCCGGTCGATGTTCAGATGTGCGCCGGTTCGTTCTCGCCGCCGTCCTCCTCGCGCTCACCGTCACGACGGTGGCGTGTCAGGTGCGCCTGCCGGGCGCGCCGGGTTGCCCGATCTTCCCCGACGACAGCATCTGGCACGCGGACGTCTCCAAGCTGCCCGTCGATCCCCGTTCCGGCAGCTACATCGCAGCGATCGGCGAGTCGGCACCGCTCAAGGCGGACTTCGGCTCCGGGCTCTGGGATGGCGGCCCGATAGGCATCCCCTACGCGATCGTCGGCGCGGCCACGCCGAGGGTCTCCGTCGGCTTCGACTACGCCGACGAGAGCGACGCCGGGCCTTACCCGATCCCCGCGAACCTCCCGATCGAGGGTGGCGCGCAGAGCGACGGCGATCGCCACGTGCTGCTCGTCGACAAGGACTCGTGCACGCTCTACGAGCTGTTCGCCGCGTACCCGCAAGACGATGGCTCGTGGCATGCGGGCTCGGGTGCGATCTGGAACCTGAAGTCGAACGCGCTCCGTCCTGACGGGTGGACCTCCGCCGACGCGGCCGGGCTCCCGATCCTGCCTGGGCTCGTCCGCTACGACGAGATCGCGGCTGGCGCGATCACGCACGCGATCCGCGTCACGGTGCCCCGCACGCAGCGCGCTGCCGTTTGGCCGGCTCGCCATGTCGCGAGCAGCCGGACCGATCCGTCGCTGCCGCCGATGGGGCTGCGGTTGCGACTGAAGCCGGGCGTCGACATCACTGGCTATCCGCCGGAGCTACGCGTGATCCTGACTGCGCTCAAGACCTACGGGATGATCGTCGCCGACAACGGCTCGCCGTGGTTCATGAGCGGCGTGCCCGACGAGCGGTGGAACAACGACATGCTCCACGTGCTCGGTCAGCTGCACGGATCTGACTTCGAGGTCGTCGACACGTCGACGTTGATGGTCGACGCGAGCTCTGGAGCTACAGCCGCTCGATGATCGTGCCGGTGCCGAGGCCGCCGCCGCAGCACATCGACACGAGGCCGTAGCGCCCACCAGTGCGCTCGAGCTCGTAGAGCGCCTTGGTGAGGAGGACCGCGCCGGTGCCGCCGAGCGGGTGGCCCAGGGCGATGGCGCCGCCATTCGGGTTCACCTTGTCCATGTCCGGGTGGACCTCCTTCGCCCACGCGAGCACGACGGAGGCGAAGGCCTCGTTGATCTCGAAGGTGTCCATGTCGTCTGCGGTCAGGCCGGTGCGCTCGAACAAGCGCTGCGTCGCGTCGATCGGGCCCGTGAGCATGAGCACAGGGTCGACGCCGACGAGGCAGGTGTCGACGATGCGAGCCTTCGGCGTCAGGCCGAGCTGATCGGCGCGCTCCGCGGTCATGAGCAGGACGGCGGCCGCGCCGTCGGAGATCTGTGACGAGGAGCCTGCCGTGTGCACGCCGTTCTCGCGGGCGACCGGCTTGAGCCCGGCGAGCTTCTCGAGCGAGGTCTCGCGCAGGCCCTCGTCCTTGGCGACGTGGTGCGTCGTGTCCTTGGGCTTGCCTTCCTCGTCGACGTCGGGCGCGTCGATCTCGACGATCGAGCCCGCGAACCGGTCCTCGTTCCATGCGCGGATCGCGTGCTCTTGCGACGCGAGGCCGAACCGGTCGGTGTCGTCGCGCGAGATGCCCCACTTCTCGGCGATGCGCTCGGCCCCTTCGAATTGCGACGTCATCTCGTAGCGCGAGAAGTAGGAGCTCGGGATCGGGATGCCGAGCCCGAAGTCGCGGCGGCTGTCTGACCCGATCGGCACGCGGCTCATCACCTCGACGCCGCATCCGACGGCGACGTCGACCACGCCCGATCCGACCAGCGACGCTGCGAAGTTCGTCGCCTGCTGCGACGACCCGCACTGCGTGTCGACCGTGGTCGTGGGCACCGACAGCGGCAGCCCGGCCGACAGCCACGCCGTGCGCCCGATGTTGAACCCCTGCTCGCCGACCTTGCTCACGCACCCGGTGACCACCTGGCCGATCGCCGCGGGATCGACGCCCGAGCGCTCGACGAGCGCCGACTGCGCGGCCGCCAGGAGGTCGGCGGGATGGACGCTCGACAGGCCACCACCACGGCGGCCGACAGGGGTGCGTACGGCTTCGACGATCACGACATCGGTCATGGATTCGAGCGTACCGGCGGCTGTCGGCATCGACCCAGGCCACCGAGCGCCACGCGCTATCGGCGGCGACCCATCCCCGAGATCGCGCCGAGGACGAGGAGCAGCAGGACGGCGCCGACGAACGCCACGAAGATCGACCACCAGCTGAAGTCGGAGATGCCTTCACCACCGAAGGCGGTGAAGATGAAGCCACCGAGGAGGCCGCCGAGCACGCCGATCGCCAGCGTGAAGAGGCACCCCGGCGGCCGCCGGTAGCCCGTCGCGATCCGTGCCAGCCATCCTGCGATGAGGCCGACAACGATCCAGCCGAAGATGCTCACCGGCCGGACGATACCCACGCCTGATGCCCGTGACGCCGCCTCGCGTGATCTCATGGCCGCGTGGCAACCGTGAGCGTCCGTTACATCGTCGACGACGTGGACGAGGCGATCGCCTTCTACTGCGGGCACCTCGGTTTCACCGAGGTCATGCATCCGGCACCGACCTTTGCGATGCTCTCCCGCGGCGACCTTCGGCTCACCCTGAGCGCGCCGGGTGGCCCCGGCGGGGGCGGAGCCGCCATGCCCGACGGCACGCTTCCCACCCCGGGCGGGTGGAACCGCTTTTCGATCGAGGTCGAGGCGCTCGAGCCGTTGGTCGACGCGCTGCGGGCGGCAGGTGCGCACTTCCGCAACGACATCGTCACCGGCGTCGGCGGGCGGCAGATCCTCGTCGACGACCCCTCGGGCAACCCCGTCGAGCTCTTCGAGCCGATGGTGCCAGAGGCGAAAATGTCGACCACCTAGCAGGCCGGCGCGTACCGTGGGCTGCCCTGTGGCGACCGCCCACCGTGACATCCACCCGGACCTCGAGGCCGAACAGGCCTACATCGTCGCGGCCTACGACTACCTGGCGGCCATGCAAGGTCGCACTGGCGTAGTCCTGCGCGCCGCGCTCGACGACGCGCGCCGTGGCGACGTCAACGCTGACGCGCAAGCGATGCATCTCGGCAAGCGGCTCGCGCAGCTCGATGTGGGCGGCCTCGCGCTCTGCTTCGGACGCATCGACGAAGAACAGGACGCGGAGACGTTCTACGTCGGTCGCCGCCACGTCGAGACGCCGAAGGGGGATCCCGTCGTCGTCGACTGGCGCGCTCCGGTGTCGGTGCCCTTCTACCGAGCGACGGTGCAAGACCCGTTCGGTCTGAAGCGCCGCCGCCGGTTCAGCATCGAGGGCCATCACCTGCTCGACATCCTCGACGAGGTCTTCGACGACCCCGACAGCATGTTGAGCGGCATGGCCGGTGGCATCGCCGACCCGCTCCTCGCGGAGCTCGAGCGGGCGCGCACTGGTGAGATGCGCGACATCGTCGCGACGATCCAGGCCGAGCAGGACGTCGTCGTGCGCGCCGGTCTCGACGTCTGCCTCGTGGTGCAGGGAGGCCCGGGAACGGGGAAGACCGCGGTGGGCCTGCACCGCGCCGCATACCTCATGTACGAGCACCGCGAGGCCCTCACCGAGTCACGAGTGCTCGTGATCGGCCCGAACCCCGTGTTCCTGCGTTACATCTCGCAGGTCTTGCCGTCGCTCGGCGAGACGTCGGTGGTGCAGACCACCGTGCCGGGGCTGCGCGGCGCGTCGTTCCCCGTGCGCGCGACCGAGCCGCCCGCTGTCGGCGCCGTGAAGGGCGACGCTCGGATGGCGGACGTGATCCGCAACGCGTGCCGCGCCCGCCTTCGGTCGCCTACCGAGGAGATGGTGCTGTCGACTCGCTGGGGGCCGGTGCGGCTGAGTCCCGTGTCGCTCAGCAAGGCGATGGACGACGCGCTCGCGCTCGCACGGTCGTGGCAGCTCGATCGCGATGCGTTCCGCGGTGCCGTCGTCGGTCTGATCCTCGATGGCCTCGAGCGCGTGCGTCCCGATGTCCTGGCCACGCGCGAGCAGATCGCGGAGGACCTCCGCAACGACCGCACGGCGAGCAGCAAGCTCGACCGCATCTGGCCGACGATCAGCGCGCCCGCAGTGGTGCGCCAGCTCCTCACCAGCCGTGCCGCGCTCGCTCGTGCGGCAGACGGGATCCTCGACGCGGACGAGCAGAGGATGATCCAGCGGAAGGCCGTCGGATCCGCCACCAACGAGCCGTGGACGAACGCAGACATCCCGCTCATCGACGAGGCCGAAGGGCTGATCGCCGGGCTGCCACGGCGATATGGCCACATCGTGGTCGACGAGGCGCAGGACCTGTCGGCCATGGCGCTGCGCGTGCTGGCGCGCCGGGCCGGCCCGCGGCCGTCGATGACGATCCTCGGCGACCTCGCGCAGGCCACCACCGCGTGGGCGCAGGCGTCGTGGGAAGACGCGCTCGGCCACCTCGGGCTGCCGCCCAACGCCGAGGTCGCGGAGCTCGAGATCGGCTACCGCGTGCCCGGCCCGATCCTCGAGATGGCCAATCGCCTGCTCCCCGAGGCCGCTCCCCAAGTGCGTCCGTCTCGATCGGTGCGTGCGCACGGCGCGCCGCCGGCGCTCGTGAGCGTCGCGCCGGACGGGCTCGTCGCCGCCGTCGAGTCAGAGGTCGCCGCGCTCATGGGCGACTGGGTGTCGGTCGCGGTGATCGGGCCCGAGGCGTTGCTCCCGGACCTCGAGTCGGTCCTCGCGCACGGCGAAGGCGTCTCCCTCCTCGATCCGCTCGGCGCGAAGGGTCTCGAGTTCGACGCGGTCGTGGTGGTCGAGCCGTCCGCGATCTACCGCGAGGTCAACGGCGCCCGCCTCCTCTACGTCGCGATGACCCGAGCGGTGCAAGAGCTGTCCCTCGTGCATGCGGAGCCTCTTCCACGGGTACTTGTCGCCTGACACAGAAGCCCCGTGACCGACGCCGCAGAGGGAATGTCACACCCCTCCGCATACTGGAGCCATGGCACGACAGCTCGCCTTGATCGAGACCCGCGAAGACGAACAGTGGCGGCTCGACGACTCGAACGCGCGCGGTGGGCCGGAAGGGTGTGGCGGAGGCTCGTCGGATCCTCCACGAGGCCCTCGCCGCCGCTCGCGAGCACGACACCGCGGCCTGACTCAGGCGTCAGCCTCGGGCGACGAAGTACTTCGCCTGGGGGTGGTGGCAGATGATCGCGGACGTCGTCTGCTCCGGGTGGTACTGCCACGAGGTCTCTTCGCTGACGGTGATGCCGATCGCGTCCGCCGAGAGCAACTCTGCGACCTTCGCGTTGTCCTCGAGGTCAGGGCACGCCGGATAGCCCCACGAGTAACGGCCGCCGCGGTACTGCTGGCGGAAGAGCCCTGTGAGCGTCGGCCCGTCCTCGTCGGCGAAGCCGAGCTCCTCGCGGATGCGGCGGTGCCACATCTCGGCGAGCGCCTCGGCCATCTCGACGCCGAGCCCGTGCAGCAACAGGTAGTCCTGGTACTTGTTCTCGGCGAACAGTGCGGCCGTCGCGTCTGACACTGGCGCGCCCATCGTGACGATGTGGAACGCGGCGTAGTCGAGCTCGCCCGAGTCGATCGGCCGGAAGAAGTCCGCGATGCAGAGGTAGGGCTCGACGTGCTGGCGCGGGAAGGTGAAGCGCGTCGACTCGATCGACCGGTTGCCGTCCTGCCAGACGATCAGGTCGTCGCCGTCGGCGTTGACGGCGAAGAAGCCGTAGACGACCTGCGGCACCAGCACGCCCGACGTCTTCGCCTCCGCGAGCTGCATCCGCAGCATCGGACGGATGCGCGCCTTGAACGCGTCGTCGCTCTCGCCCGACTCCGGACGGAACTGCCACTGGTTGCGGAACAGGGCGGTCTCGTTCACATACGCCGCGATGTCGTCGAGGGAGATCCCTTTCACGACACGGGACCCGAGGAAGGGCGGCACGAAGAGCTCGTTGTCGGCGACTACCTGTGGAGACCGTCGGGGGAGCGGGGGTGCCGTGTCGTCGTCGCCCGAGCCTCGTTTCGCCGGCAGCACCCGCCCCGTGGGGACCCGCCCGAAGTCTGGATCCTCCGCGCCCGTGCGCTTCAGCTCCATCAGGCGCTCCATCGTGCGGAGGCCTTCGAACGCGTCGCGCCCGTAGAAGAGCCGGCCGTCGTACACCTCGCGGAGATCGCGTTCGACGTACGACCGCGTCAAGGCGGCGCCGCCGAGCAGCACGGGGTAGTGCGACAGCCCGTTGCCGTTCAGCTCCTCCAAGTTGTCGCGCATGATGAGCGTCGACTTCACGAGCAGCCCGCTCATCCCTATCGCGTCGGCCTTGATCTCCTCGGCGGTCGCGACCATGTCGCCGATCGGGCACTTGATGCCCAGGTTGTAGACCTCGTAGCCGTTGTTCGTGAGGATGATGTCGACCAGGTTCTTGCCGATGTCGTGCACATCACCCTTCACGGTCGCGAGCACGATGCGTCCCTTGCTCGTCGAGTCGGCGGAGCGCTCCATGTACGGCTCGAGGTGCGCGACCGCCGACTTCATCGTCTCCGCGGACTGCAGCACGAACGGCAGCTGCATCTCGCCCGAGCCGAAGAGGTCGCCGACCACCTTCATGCCGTCGAGGAGGACGTCGTTCACGATCGAGAGGGCGGGCGTGCCGGCGGCGAGCGCTTCGTCGAGATCGCGATCGAGACCGTCGCGGTCGCCGTCGATGATGCGGTGCTTCAGCCGGTCGTTGACCGGCCAGCCCGAGCGATCCTCCTTGACCGCGGTCGTGGTCTGCACGCCGGCGAAGACCTCGAGCAGTCGTTGCAGCGGGTCGTAGCCCGGCTCGCGACGGTCGTACACGAGGTCGAGGCACACCTGCCGCTGCTCTTCCGGCAGTCGAGACAGCGGCACGATGCGTCCGGCGTGCACGATCGCAGCGTCGAGCCCTGCCTCGACGCACTCGTGCAGGAAGACCGAGTTGAGCGCGTGACGCGACGCGGGGCTGAGCCCGAACGACACGTTCGAGACGCCGAGCACTGTGAACGCCCCCGGGATCTCGGCCTTGATGCGACGGATCGCCTCGATCGTGGCGACCGCGTCGCGACGCAGGTCGTCGTCGCCGGTCGAGAGCGGAAACGTCAGCACGTCGAAGATGAGGTCGCTCGCGCGCAGGCCGTACCGCGTCGTGGCGAGATCGTGGATGCGATCCGCGACAGCCATCTTCCACTCGACGTCGCGGGCCTGGCCCCGTTCGTCGATGAGGAGGCAGATGACGGCTGCGCCGTACTCCGCCGCGAGGCTCATCACGCGATGGAAGCGCGAGCCCTCGCCCTCCCCGTCCTCGAGGTTCGCGGAGTTCAGCACGGCCCGACCGCCGATGTGGACGAGCCCGGCCTCCATCACCGCCGGCTCGGTGGAGTCGAGCACCATCGGCACGCTCGCCTGCGTCGCGAGGCGAGAGGCGAGGTGATCCATGTCGACGGTGCCGTCGCGGCCGACATAGTCGACGCACACGTCGAGCACGTGTGCTCCCTCCCGGATCTGGTCGCCGGCCATGCGAACGCCGGCTTCCCAGTCGGAAGCGAGCATGACGTCGCGGAACGCCTTCGACCCGTTCGCGTTGGTGCGCTCGCCGATGATGAGGAACGACGTGTCCTGGGCGATGGGCTGCGGGCTGTACAGCGACGACAGTGACGGCTCGAGGTAGGGATGACGAACGGCCGGCGTGAGATCACGGCAGCGCTCGACGACCGCGCGCATGTGCTCGGGCGTCGTCCCGCAGCATCCGCCGATCACCTGCACGCCGAGCTCGGTGACGAAGCGGGTGTGGAACTCGGCGAGCTCGTCGGGGGTGAGGTCGTAGTGGGTGTGGCCGTGCACCACGCTCGGGAGGCCCGCGTTCGGCAGCACCGAGATCGGGGCGTCGGAGTGGTGAGCGAGGTGGCGAAGGTGCTCGGTCATCTCGCGGGGCCGGTTGCGCAGTTGAGCCCGAAGATGTCGGGCTTCGAGCGCGCCGAGTGAGGCGAGCGCGGCCCCGATCTCGCTGCCGACGAGCATCCGGCCGGTCGTCTCCATCGTGACCTGCAGCTGCACCGGCACCTGGCGACCCTCGGCCGCCATCGCCCGCCGCGCGCCGATGACTGCTGCCTTGGCTTGCAGCAGGTCGTAACACGTCTCGATGAGGAGGAGGTCGACGCCGCCGGCGAGCAGGCCTCGTGCCATGACCTCGTACGCGTCGCGGAGCGTGACGAACGAGATGTGGCCGAGCGACGGGAGCTTCGTGCCGGGACCCATCGATCCGGCGACGAACCGCGGCCGGCCGTCGGTCACGAAGTCGTCGCGCACCTCGCACGCGATGCGTGCCGAGGCGAAGCAGATCTCGTGGGCTCGGTCCTCCAGACCGAACTCCGACAGGACGGTCGTGAACGCCCCGAACGTGTTCGTCTCGACCACGTCCACGCCGACCTCGAAGAACGAGGCGTGAAGGTCGCGCACGAAATCGGGGCGGGTGAGGCTGAGCACGTCGACGCAGCCCTCGCGCTCCGGGCCGGCGTAGTCGTCGACGGTTGGCTCCCGGAGATGGAGGTTGGTGCCGACGGCGCCGTCGAAGATGACGACGCGCTCGTGCACCACGTCCAGAAAGGGCATGATCTCAGGCTACCGGCGGCGTGTCGGCCCTCTCGGGCTGTTCAGGACGTCGCCATTAGGCTCCGGCGGCGATGAAGATCTACACGAAGAAGGGCGATGACGGTACGACTGGGCTCTTCTACGGCGGACGGGTACGAAAAGATTCCGAGCAGCCGAGCGCATACGGCGTGGTCGACGAGGCCCAAGCGGTGCTCGGCATCGCTCGTGTCGAGGCCCAGCCCGGCAGCGAGCTCGACGGGATGCTCGTGGGTCTCGAGCGAGACATGTACGTGCTGATGGCCGAGCTCGCGACCGCCCCCGAGAACCGACAGAAGCTGACGCCGGGCCAGTCGAGCGTGAGCCAAGACATGGTCGACCGGCTCGAGCCGCTCATCGACGACCTCACGACGCGCTTCGAGCAGCCCAAGGAGTTCGTCCTGCCCGGCCAGACCCGTGTCGCTGCCTATCTCGACCTCGGCCGCACCGTGGTGCGCCGCGCCGAGCGTGCGTCGCTGTCCGCCGCGCCGCCTCCCTCGCTCGTCGTTCCGTATCTCAACCGTCTCTCCGACCTGCTGTGGACCATGGCCCGCTGGCAGGAGGGTGAGGCGTTGCCCGCCCGCACCAGTTGATCGACCCATAGAAGCGGAGTCCTCATGTCCATCGACTTCTCTGTCACGCGCACCGTGCCCCGCGACGCCAAGGCCGTCGGCATCGGCGTCTTCACGGAAGGCGCAGTCGGCCGGGCGCTGGGCATCGATCGCGCCGGCTTGACTGCGCTGGGCTTCGAGGGCAAGCCGGGTCAGGCGTACGTCCTCGCCGGCGGCACGGGTCCGACGCGCGTCGCTGCTCGGTCTCGGCGCGAAGGGCGAGACGACAGTGTCCGATCTGCGCAAGTCCGCGGCCGCGTTCGCGCGCGCCGTCGGCCGGCTCGGCTCGCTCGCGACCGGCATCGTCGAGACCGCGGGTGTCGATCCGAAGAGCGGCGCGCAAGCGGTCGTCGAGGGCGCGACGCTCGGCGCGTACAGCTTCGGCCGCTTCAAGTCAGAGGCGCCGAAGAAGGGCATGCAGTCGTTCACGCTGATCGCTCCCGAATCCGCTACGAAGGCCACGCAAGCCGGTGTCGACCGGGGCGACGCGATCGCGCAGGCGGTGGCGATGGCGCGCGACCTCGTGAACACTCCGGGCGGATCGCTCAACGCTCGCGACATGGCCGACCTGGCGTCGAAGATCGCGGCGGAACAGGGCCTCACCGTCGAGATCCTCGACGAGGACGACATGGAGCGCGACGGCCTCGGCGGGATGCTCGGCGTCAACCGCGGCTCGACCGAGCCGCCCCGCCTCATCAAGCTCACCTACACACCGCGCAACCCCGTCGGCTCCGTGGCGCTCGTCGGCAAGGGGATCATGTTCGACTCGGGCGGGCTCTCGCTGAAGTCAGGCGAGGGGATGATGTCGATGAAGATCGACATGTCCGGTGCGGCCGCAGTGCTCGCGACGATGAGCGTGCTCAAGACGACGAAGCCGCGGGCGAAGGTCGTCGGCTTCATGTGCTGCACCGACAACATGCCGAGCGGCACGGCGCTCAAGCCCGGCGATGTGATCACCATCCGCAACGGCAAGACCGTCGAGGTGCTGAACACGGACGCGGAGGGTCGCCTCGTGCTCGCCGATGGGCTCTCGCTCGCCGTCGAGGAGAAGGTCGACGCGATCGTCGACCTGGCGACGCTCACGGGGGCGGTGGTCGCGGCGCTCGGCAACCGGATCGCCGGCGTGATGGGCAACGACGACGACCTCATGGCCCAGGTGCGCGATGCGGCCGCTCGTGCCGACGAGAACGTGTGGCCTCTGCCGCTTCCCGCTGACTACCGGCGGCTGCTCGACTCCCCGGTCGCCGACCTGAAGAACATCGGTGGCACGCCAGTGCTCGGCTCGGGCGGCGGAGGCGGCGGCGCGCTCACCGCAGGCATCTTCCTCAAGGAGTTCGTGGCGGACGTGCCGTGGGTGCACATCGACCTCGCCGGTCCGGCGCTTGCCGAGGCCGACGACGGGGTCTTGTCGCGCGGCGGCACCGGCTTCGGAGTGCGGACGTTGGTGGAGCTGCTCGACCACTTCCACCCGCCCGCCTGAGGCGGGCCATCAGGCCGGCGCAGTGCGCCGGCGGGTGCGCGGAGCACGGATTGTGGAGCGGACCGAGCGACGTTGACGTTGTAGGCGACGAGCGCGCATCCGCCGGCGCGCTCGTCGCACAACATCGGCCGACCGCCAGAGGAGGGGGACGGTCGACCGACGACCTCAGGAGCTACGGATCACGCAGCGTCAGGAGCGAGCCGGCGCGCCTCGTGCTCGCGCGCAGCCCAGCGTGCGGCCGCGTGGCACAGGTCCGGAGCGAAGCGCCAGCGACCGAGCTGCGCTTGCACCGCGTCAGTGGGTTCGCCGATCTCGACCAGCGTCAGCGCGAGGTGACGCGCACGGCGAGCCGCCGCGTCGGGCGTCTCGCGTGCGGGCAACGGCCACGTCGTGTGCAACGTCTGCAGCCGCGCGGGCAGCCGCTCGAGCTGGCGTGCGTTGAGCGGTGGGAGCCGACGTCGCACCGCGAGCCGCGTGCCGTTCGGTTGGGCCAGCCCGAACTGACAAGCGCGCACGAGCGTGCGAGCGAACGGCGCATTGCGTCCACCCAAGGTGCCGCCGTGCCCGCTGATGCCGAGCGCCTGTGCGGTCTCGCCGAGGTCGAGGGTGAAGCCCTCGGGCGATCGGTCGAGGCCGGCCGCCAACCGGCGCATCAACCACGTCGTGCTCGGCCCGATGACGCCGAGCCAGAAGAGCTCGACGTACTCGGACCGTGCATCGAAGCCGAGCGCGTCGACGACCGGGTCGACCCACGGCACGACCTGCATGACGTCGGTCGGGAAGATGAGGTTCGCGTGTGCTTCCGCCATTGGTCCGCCTCCAGTGATATGTATCGGTGTATTTCATGTATTTCCGCCCATCTTGTCAAGACCGAGTTCGCGGGCTCGTGGTAGGCCACGCACTGATGTCGGGACCTGCATCGCCGATCGGTCTGGCCAAGAAGGCGATCCGCGACGCGCGGCGCGTGGTGGTGCTCACAGGCGCGGGCATCTCGACCGACTCGGGCATCCCCGACTTCCGCGGGCCGAACGGGGTGTGGACGAAGAACCCGGCTGCCGAGAAGGCGGCGACGCTGCAGCACTACTTGGGTGATCCCGAGGTGCGGAAGCAGGCGTGGCGCACGCGACAGGACTCGCCGGCATGGAACGCGGAGCCGAACGCGGGACATCGGGCGATCGTCGATCTCGAGCGCGCCGGCAAGCTGCACGCCGTGGTGACGCAGAACGTCGACGAGCTGCACCAGAGGGCGGGTACCGACCCAGACCTCGTGATCGAGGTGCACGGCACCATGCGTCAGGTCACCTGCATGAGCTGCGGCGAGACAGCGCCCATGGAGAAGGCGCTCGCGCGGGTGGCAGCGGGAGAGGAGGATCCGCCTTGCCGCACGTGCGGCGGCATCCTCAAGTCGGCCACGATCTCGTTCGGGCAGTCGCTCGTTCCCGAGGTCATCGACCGCGCCTACACGGTCGCCGAGGAGGCCGACGTCGTGCTGGCGGTGGGCACGACCCTGTCGGTGTACCCCGCGGCGAACGTGGTGCCGATCGCCAAGCGCAACGGCGCCTACGTCATCATCTTGAACGCCGAGCCCACCGAGATGGACACGATCGCGGACGTGGTCCTGCGCGGCTCGATCAGCGAGGTGCTGCCTGAGATCGTCGGCCCTGCCGTCCAGGCTTGATCGTCGGCCGAATCGGCCGATTGGGGGCGTAGCGCAATCCCGACCTAGCAGGTAGGCTTTTCGGTATGTCCAGCTTCCGCGAGCTCCTGGCGAAGGCCAAGAGCGAGATCCGCGAGATCGACACGGCCACCGCCGACGACCTGCGCCACATGCCGGGCACCGTGCTGCTCGACGTCCGTGAGCCCGACGAGTACGAGCAGGGTGCGCTTCCCGGCGCGCTGCACATCCCCCGTGGCCACCTGGAGTCGCAGGTCGAAGGCAAGATCCCCGGGCACGACACGCCGCTCGTCGTCTATTGCGCAGGCGGTGTTCGTTCCGCATTCGCGGCGAAGACGCTCGGCGAGCTCGGGTACACCGACGTGGTCTCGGTCGCGGGCGGCTTCGGGCGCTGGAAGGACGAAGGTCGCGAGTGGGCCGTGCCCACGCAGCTCAACCCCGATCAGAAGATCCGCTATCACCGTCACCTTCTGCTTCCCGAGGTCGGCGTCGAGGGCCAGTCCAAGCTGCTCGAGTCCAAGGTGCTCCTGCTCGGCGCGGGCGGCCTCGGCTCACCGGCCGCGCTCTACCTCGCGGCGGCGGGCGTCGGCACGCTCGGCATCGTCGACATGGACGTCGTCGACGAGTCGAACCTGCAACGGCAGATCCTCCACAACATGGATCGCATCGGTGATCGCAAGGTCGACTCGGCGAAGAAGACGCTCACTGCGTTGAACCCTGACGTGAACGTCGTCGCCTACGACACGCGCCTCGATGCCGGCAACGTGCTCGACATCATCGATGGCTACGACGTGATCATCGACGGCGCCGACAACTTCCCGTCGCGGTATCTGCTGAACGACGCGTCGTTGAAGAAGAAGATCCCCGTCGTGCACGGCTCGATCTTCCGCTTCGAGGGCCAGGCGACGGTCTTCAACCCGTACGTCGGCCCGTGCTACCGGTGCATGGTGCCCGAGCCCCCGCCCGCGGAGCTCGCTCCGTCATGCGCAGAGGCCGGCGTGCTCGGCGTGCTGCCCGGCATCATCGGCTCGATCCAGGCGCTCGAGGCGATCAAGCTCATCCTCGGTCTCGGCGACTCACTCGCCGGAAGACTCCTCGCGTACGACGCGCTCGAGCAGTCGTTCCGCACCTACAAGGTGCTGCGCGACCCCGAGTGCCCTGCGTGCTCGCTCGACCCGGCCGACATCGTGATCGCCGAGTACGACGAGCTCTGCATGCCGCACCGGGCTCACTGAGCCGGCTCAGCCGCCGCGGGCGCCCGGCCGTAACCTTCACCCATGGCCGAGGACGAACGACACACTGATTCGGGCATCGAGATCAGGCCGGCGTACTCGGCTGAGGATCTCGCCGGGTGGGATCCGGAGACCAGGCTCGGACAGCCCGGCCAGCCGCCCTACACGCGGGGCATCTACCCGACGATGCACCGCGGTCGCCTCTGGACGATGCGTCAGTACGCAGGGTTCGGAAGCGCGGAGTCGACGAACGAGCGCTTCCACTTCTTGTTGAACGCGGGGCAAACGGGGCTCTCGTGCGCGTTCGACCTCCCCACGCAGATGGGATACGACTCCGATCACCCGCGCGCCGAAGGCGAAGTCGGCAAGGTCGGCGTCGCCATCGACTCGATCGAGGACATGCGGCTGCTTCTCGCGGGTCTCCCCCTCGAGAAGGTCACGACGTCGATGACCATCAACTCGACTGCAGCGATCTTGTTGCTGCTCTACGAGTTGGTCGCCGAAGAGCAGGGGGTTGCGGCGGCCGACATCGGTGGCGGCACCATCCAGAACGACTTGCTGAAGGAGTACATCGCCCGCGGCACCTACATCTATCCGCCGCGGCAGTCGATGCGCTTGATCACCGACATCTTCGCCTACTGCAACGAACGCATCCCCCGCTGGAACACCATCTCCATCTCCGGCTACCACATCCGCGAGGCCGGGTCGACGGCCGTCCAGGAGATCGCCTTCACCATCGCGAACGGCATCGCGTACGTCCAGGCTGCGATCGATGCCGGTCTCGCGGTCGACGAGTTCGCGCCGCGCCTGTCGTTCTTCTGGAACGCGCACAACAACTTCCTCGAGGAGATCGCGAAGTACCGGGCCGCGCGCCGCCTCTGGTACTCGATCATGGGGGAGCGGTTCGGCGCCCAGAAGGAGGCGTCGAAGCTGCTGCGGTTCCATACGCAGACGGGCGGTTCCACGCTCACTGCCCAGCAACCCGAGAACAACATCGTGCGCGTCGCGCTGCAAGCGCTCGCGGCGGTGATGGGGGGCACGCAGTCGTTGCACACCAACGGCTTCGATGAAGCCCTCGGGCTGCCGACCGAGCGCGCCGCGAAGATCGCGCTGCGCACCCAGCAGATCATCGGATACGAGTCGGGCGTGGTCGACACGGCCGATCCACTCGGCGGCTCGTACTACCTCGAGTGGCTCACCGACGAGGTCGAGGCGAGAGCGCGGGCGTATCTCGACCGCATCGACGCGATGGGCGGTGCGGTCGCCGCGATCGAGGCCGGCTTCCAGATGGATGAGATCGAGGCCGCCGCGTACGAGTACGCGAAGTCGGTCGACGACGGCGAGCGCACGATCGTCGGCGTCAACCGGTTCGTCGAAGACGTGGGTTCAGAGCCCGAGGTGTTTCCGATCGATCCTGCGCTGCAGCGCGAACAGGTCGAGCGAGTCAAGGCAGTGCGCGCGAACCGCGATCAGCAGGCGGTCGCGCAAGCGCTGGACGACGTCCGTGCGGCGGCTCGAGGCACCCAGAACCTGCTCCCGCCGATGCGGGCAGCGTTGTTCGCGCGGGCGACGCTCGGCGAAGTCAGCGATGCGCTACGCGAGGAGTTCGGGATCTACCACCCGACCCGGTAGGCCACTCGATTTCTTGGCGCCAGGTTGTCTGTGGGACCACCTCGCGCCACGAGAACCCGTTTGGGTCACCCCAAATCGCTCGAGCCAAAGGTGTCGCACTGGCCGGCGTCGCCGCTGTCGAAACCCTGGTTGAACCACTTCACGCGCTGCTCGGAGGAGCCGTGCGTCCAGGTGTCCTGGTTGATGTCGCTGCCCGGGTCACCCTGGAGCGTGTCGTCGCCCACGGCGGTCGCAGCCCCGATCGCTTCTTCGACGTCGCCCTGGTCGAGGTCACCGCGCGCGAAGACGCTGCGCCCCCAGACCCCGGCGAGGCAGTCGGCCTGCAGCTCGAGACGCACCGACAGCTCGTTCGCCTGATCCGGGTTGCTCTGTTCCTCTTCGTGCACCTTGTCGCTGATGCCCGAGAGGTTCTGCACGTGATGTCCCATCTCGTGCGCGATCACGTACGCCTGTGCGAAGTCTCCGGGCGCGCCGAATCGGTTTTGCAGCTCGCGGAAGAAGTCGAGGTCGAGCCGGGCGGTCATGTCGACGGGGCAATAGAACGGCCCCATCCCCGCGTCTGCGAGGCCGCAGCCTGACTGGGTCTGCCCGCTGAAGAGCACGAGCTCGGCGGGCTGGTAGCCGTTGAGCTGCTGGCCCCAGAAGGACTGCACGTCGTCGAAGACGTAGGTGACGAAGTCCACGAGGTCGGCGTCGGGGTCGGGTGCCTGATCGTTCAGCGACTGCCCGGACGGAGCGGCGGGAGCCGCGCCGCCACCGACCCCACCGGGGTCGAACGCACCGCCGCCCCCGAGCACCGACTTGCCGCCCAGGAACAGGACGAGCAGTACCACGATGAGGCCGACCGCCCCCCCGCCCTTCCCTAGCGGGCCGAGGCCGCCGATGATCGAACCCAGGCCTCCGAGACCGGCGCCGCCTGGCGACTGACCCCGCTCATCTCGGACGTGTTCTCGTGAGGCACCCCGTGACCACTTCATCTCGGGAGCGTTGTTCCCCCTTGGCGACAGGACAACACCCATGTTGCTGATGTTGCTGCTGTTAGCGTTGTGGGTGCTGTGGTTACAGGCCCGCAGACAAAAGGGAAGGCGAGCTCGAAGAAGGCGGCCGCTCATGCGCGCCGCCCGGGCTGGCGCGAGGCGATCGACGGGCACGAGGGCGACCTGGCCGGTCTCGCTTGCATCGTCGTCGCAGTGCTCGCGGGGCTGGGGATCTACGCGGACTGGTCGGGTGTCGTCGGCAGCGCGCTGCGGGAGCTCACCGGGATGCTGGTCGGCTGGGTGCGCCTCGCGGTCCCGGTCGCGCTCGCCATCGTCGGCATCGCGCTGATCCGAGGACGGGCGCCGGCGGAGCGACTGCGATTGAGCCTCGGGTTCGCGTTGCTCGCGGTCGCCGCGACGGGGCTGCTCCAGCTGTCGCTCGGCCCCGACTCCTGGGGCGCACCGCTCGACGAGTTCCAAGACGCGGGTGGCTACATGGGCGCGGCGATCGCGCTCCCGCTCGAACGAGTGCTCGCGACTGCGGGTGCCGCGCTCGTGCTCGTCGGCGTCGGGCTCGCGAGCATCCTGATCCTCACTCGAGCCACACTGCGAGCGATCGCCTCTCGCGCGGCTGACGGGGTGCGACCCGTGCATGCAGCGGCCCGCCGCGTCGTCGGGTCGGTGTCGACGTTGTCGGCCGACCGGTTCGGCGCGGGCGTCAACGTCGGCACGGTCATCGACGTCCGCGAGGCATCGGCGGGCGCCTCGCTCATCTACGACGTCGAAGAGGAGGACGCGAGCGGCGCCGGTGAGGTGGTCGACGAGGACGACACCGCAGAGCTGGACGTCGCGATCGACGACGACGACGAGGTTGACGACGAGGTTGACGACGAGGAAGCGGAGTCCGTCGTCGAGCAACTCGAGATCCCGCTCGGACCTGCCGCGAAGAAGGGGGGCTGGAAGCTTCCGGCGCTGAGCCTTCTTGCTCGCAGCTCCGCACAGGAGGTCGACGAGCGTCTCGTCGAGGAAGCTGGCCGGGTGCTCGAAGCGGCACTCGCCGCGCACGGTGTCGAGACCCGCCTCGTCGGCATGACCGTCGGCCCGACCGTCACCCGCTACGAGCTCGAGCTCGCTCCCGGCGTCAAGGTCGCCCGCGTGACGAGCCTCAACAAGGACATCGCCTACGCGATGGCATCGGCCGATGTGCGCATCCTCGCCCCGATCCCGGGGCGCTCCGCGATCGGCGTCGAAGTCCCGAACAAGCAGCGGCATCTCGTCGCGCTCGGCGACATCCTCAGCTCGGCCGAGGCGCGCAAGGCGACTCACCCGCTCGAAGTGGCAGTCGGCCGCGACATCGCCGGCCGGGCCGTGATGATGAACCTCGCGACCATGCCGCACCTGCTCGTCGCCGGCGCCACGGGGGCGGGCAAGTCGAGCTGCATCAACTCGATCGTGACGTCGGTGCTCATGCGATCGACCCCCGATCAGGTGCGGATGATCCTCGTCGACCCGAAGCGGGTCGAGATGGGGCAGTACAACCGGCTGCCCCACCTCCTCACGCCGGTTGTGACCAACCCCAAGCGCGCTGCGAACGCGTTGGCGTGGGCGGTGCGCGAGATGGAGCGTCGCTACGACCTGCTGCACGAGGTCGGCGTGCGCGACATCACCGGCTACAACTCGGCCTACGACCGCGGCGAGCTCGTACCCCCGGTCGGGTCGGAGACCGTGTACGACCGGCTGCCGTTCATCCTGGTCGTCGTCGACGAGCTGAACGACCTGATGATGGTCGCCGCACGCGACGTCGAAGACTCGATCTGCCGCATCGCCCAGATGGCACGCGCGGTCGGCATCCACCTCGTGATCGCGACCCAGCGACCGTCGGTCAACGTGATCACGGGTGTGATCAAGGCCAACATCCCCGCTCGTCTCGCGTTCGCCGTGTCGAGCCTGGCCGACAGCCGCGTGATCCTCGATCAGCAAGGAGCCGAGCGCCTGATCGGGCAGGGCGACATGCTCCTGCTCGGTCCGGCATCGAGCGTGCCGCAGCGCGTGCAGGGTGCGTGGGTGAGTGAGGACGAGGTGCGCAAGGCCGTCGGGCATTGGCGCCGGCAGGGCGGAGGCGGCGATCCCGACTACGTGGCCGGCATCGAGGGCGAAGAGACCACGATGAGCTTCGGGTCTCCCGGATTCGGCGGTGACGACGATGACGACGAGGCGTTGACGCGCCAGGCGATGGAGCTCGTAGTGCGGTCGCAGCTGGGGTCGACCTCGATGTTGCAGCGGAAGCTGCGGGTGGGCTTCGCCCGCGCCGGTCGGCTGATGGACCTTCTCGAGCAGCGCGGCGTGGTGGGCCCATCCGAGGGATCGAAGGCCCGGGCCGTGCTCATGACGCCCGAGGAGCTCGACGGCATCCTGAACGGCTGATCCTCACGTTCGCGACATCCCGGCCGATAGACGGCGGGCGTCCGCTGAGGATGTCGCATCGGGTTGGAAGCAGTGCAGCCGTGGGCTTAGCGGGGTGCCGCCGGGGTTTCCCCGGTAGGTCCTGCTCGGACTGCGGTGTGGCTGTGGATGGCTTGATGCGGCTCCCTGAGCGGACGGGGGAGTCCCCGAAGGTGGAGCCGTTCACATGCCGCAACCCGCGCTGATCTCCACGATCGGACGTCGCCGTTTTCTCGGTGCAGTCGCGGCCGTCATGGGCGGCGGGGTGGTGACGCTCGTCGCGGGTGCGGAGGGCGCCAGGGCTGCCGAGACGGTGACGTTGTGGCGTCTCAACGCGAACTGGGGGTATCCCATCGGCCCCAAGGACAAGACGCACTGCGATTGCAACGCGTGTCAGGTGCACGCGGCCAACAAGATCTACGTCACGGCGGCTGCGGCACTCGCCGGTCGGATCCACGTGTGCTGTGTCTGCCAACCGGAGTCGTTCGTGGTGTCGGCGTCGTGCGCCGGCGCGCTCTTTGCGTCGTCATCGTCGACGGAGATGACCGATCGGCGTTACCCCGGCGTCGGGGTTGCGTTGGCGTCGTGCTTCGCGTCGCCGCCTCCGTCGGGTCCAGGGCCCTCGCCGGATCCCATCGCCGCACCGACTCCGATCGCCGCGCCGACTTCCGGAGCAACGCCGACCACGCCGCCTTCCGGAGCCGTAACGACCGCGTCGACCGGCGTGCCGACAGACGATTCCTCACCGGCGACGACAATGCCGACGCGTGCCGCGCCTTTGCGGGCCACACCGGTGGACGGGGAAGTCGAGGCGCAGAGCGACGAGACCCTTCCCGTGACCGGCATCGATCTGCGGCCGATCGCCATCGTCGGCGGTGCCGTGGCCGCGGCAGGCGCTGTCGCTGCGCTTGTCGGGCGCGAGGGAGACGCGACGTAGCGGTATCGTCCGCGGCGTGTCGAGCTCACCGTCGCGGGATCTGTGCGCGGTCCCGAACCCCCACCCTGGCCGCGACTACGTCGTGACGTGCGAGACGTCCGAGCTGACGTGCATCTGCCCGATGACGGGCCAGCCCGACTTCGCGACTGTGCGCATCGAGTACGTGCCCGACGAGTCGATCGTCGAGCTGAAGTCGCTGAAGCTCTACTTGTGGTCGTACCGAGACGACGGCGCGTTCCACGAGGACGTGACCAACCGCATCCTCGACGATCTGGTCACTGCGATCGCGCCCCGCCGCATGACGGTGCGCACCATCTGGCTGCCACGAGGCGGCATCACGACGGAGGTCACTGCTACCCATGGCTGAGCTTCATGAGATCGCGAGCGGCTTGCGCTTTCCCGAAGGCCCGATCGCGATGCCCGACGGCAGTGTCGTGCTCGTCGAGATGTTCGGGCCAGCCGTGAGCCGCGTGAAGCCCGACGGCACGAAGGAAGTGATCGCGGAGGTGCCGGGCGGGCCGAACGGTCTCGCCGTCGGCCCCGATGGCGCGCTGTACGTGTGCAACAACGGTGGGGCCTTCACCCCTGTCGATCTCGGCGGGCTGATGCTGCCCGGGCCGTTCGATCCCGATCGCTACATCGGCGGGCGGATCCAGCGCATCGACATCGCGACGGGCGCGGTGACCGACCTCTACACCGAGTGTGAAGGGCACCCTCTCCGCGCGCCGAACGACATCGTGTTCGACCCCGAGGGCGGCTTCTGGTTCACCGACCACGGCCTGCGAGAGGAGCGCTCGAGCGACCGCACCGGCATCTACTACGCCAAGGCTGATGGCTCGTCGATCACAGAGGTGATCTTCCCGACCGACGCACCGAACGGCATCGGGCTGTCGCCCGCGGGTGACATGGTGTACTACGCGGAGACTCACACCGGCCGCGTGTTCCAGCGTCGCATCGTGAAGCCGGGCGAGGTCGCACCGGTCGCACCGCTCGACTTCGCCGCCATGCTGCTGTGCGGCCTGCCTGGGCTCTCGTTGCTCGATTCACTCGCTGTCGACGGTGCCGGCAACGTGTGTGTCGCGACGATCGCAGAAGCGGCCGGCATCACCGTGATCTCGCCGGCCGGCAAGGTCATCGAGCACGTGGACACCGGCGACTTCCTCACCACGAACATCTGCTTCGGGGGCGACGACTTGCGCACCGCTTACATCACGTGCTCGTCGAGCGGTCGCCTGCTGTCGACGGAGTGGCCTCGTCCGGGGTTGAAGCTCGCCTACTGAGCCCAGTCCGCGAGCACAGCCTCCACCGACGTCGGGCGGTCTCCCGCCGCCGAACGCACCGTCGCGATGCCGTCCATCGACACGGGGTTGCGGATCACGTCGAGCGCAACCATGTCGAGGTGACGAACCTGTTCGTCCGCGAACACCTCGTCCATCGCGTACACGGGTCCGCACGGCACGCCGGCTGCGTTGAGGGCCTCGACCCACTCCGCGGTGGTGCGCTGCTTGAGGCGCTCGGCGATGACTTCGTTGAGATCGCGGCGATTCGCGGACCGCTTCTCCGCGCTGTCGAAGCGCGGATCGGCCGGCAGGTCGGGCAGACCGATCGTCTCGCAGAAGCGGCGCAGCAAGCGGCCTGACGGACCGGCGATGTTCACCCAGCCGTCGCTCGACGGGAAGCACCCCATCGGCACGAGCGTCGGGTGGTGATTCCCCTCTTGCGAGGGCACCTCACCGTCGACCGTCCAACGCACGGCCTGGAGGTCCATCATCGAGATCATCGTCTCGAGCAGCGAGGTGCGCACCCACCGTCCGACGCCGGAGCGCTCGCGTTCGTGGAGCGCGACGAGGATGCCGATCGCGAGGTGCAACCCCGCGGCGAGGTCGCTCACCGGGATGCCCGCCCGCGTCGGCTCCGTGTTCGGGAGACCCGTGACGCTCATCAGCCCGCCCATGCCCTGTGCGATCTGATCGACGCCGCCGCGATCTGCGTACGGCCCGTCCTGCCCGAAGCCCGAGATCGATCCGTACACGAGCCGCGGGTTGCGCGCGTGCAAGACGTCCCAGCCGATGCCGAGCTTCTGCTTCACGGAGGGACGCATGTTCTCGACGAAGACGTCGGCCTGATCGGTGAGGAGTAGCAGCTGCTCGATCGCGCCCTCTCCCTTCAAGTCGAGCGCCACCGTTCGCTTGTTGCGGTGAAGGTTGCGCGCATCGCTTCCGCCGACCCCGGCAGGGTCGGCCGGATGCTCGACGCGCACGACGTCCGCGCCCCAGTCGGCGAGCTGGCGCACGCACTGCGGCCCGGCGCGGGCGATCGTGAGGTCCACGACCCGGATGTCGTCGAGGGGGAGCGATCCTGTTCCGTCCACCGAACCTCCATTCTCCATCCGCATCGAGTCCCCGCCGTACTTTGGACCTCGACGAGGAGGTGCACGATGTCATTGACCCTCGACGGCGTCGGCAAGCTGGTCTCGCTCGAGCGGGGCGAGGTCGATCGGCGGATCTTCAGCGACCCTGACATCTTCGAGCAGGAGCTCGAGCTGATCTTCGGGCGCGCGTGGCAGTTCATGTGCCACGAGACGCAGGTCCCGAAGGCGGGTGACTTCTTCGAGGCGCCGATCGGGCGCGACAACGTGCTCGTCGTCCGCCAGAAGGACGGCAGCCTGAAGGGTCTCCTCAACACCTGCGCCCATCGTGGCAACGCGGTCTGCCGCGCGGAGGAGGGCAACACCAAGGCCTTCATGTGCACCTATCACGGGTGGACCTACGGACTCGACGGCAGCCTCATCGGCGTCCCAGGGATGTCGGAGCTGTACCACGACGAGCTCGACCGGTCTCAGCACGGGCTCGGCGAGGTCGCGCAGCTCGACACGTACAAGGGCTTCGTGTTCGCAACGATGGACCCATCCGCGCCGTCGCTCTTCGACTACCTCGGGACGACCTCGCGGCTCGCGATCGACCTCATGGTGCTGCGCGGCGACCTCGAGGTCGTGCCCGGCATCCAGAAGTTCGTGATCCCGTGCAACTGGAAGTTCGCAGTCGACAACCTCTTCGATTGGTACCACCCGCAGATCACCCACATGTCTGCGAATGGGCTCATCGGCATCATGCCGGCGGAGGAGGGCACCTTCATCGACACGGGTGGCGCGACGACGCCGGACGGCAAGGACATCGACAGCGCCGCGGGGCAACGCACGCTCGCGATGGGCTCGATGGTGGTGCTCGGTGAGTACGGCCACGCGATCGGCGGTCCGAACCGTCGAGGGATCGAGCAGATGCTCGTCGGTCCGATGGCCGCGGTGTTCTCGCAGGACTTCAGAGACACCCCCGAGGCCATCGAGGTGCTCGGCCCCGTCGGCCGCGAGGTCGCGGGACACCCGAACATCTTCCCGAATTCGTGGATCACCAACTTGCAGCTGTCGTTGCGCGTGCCGCGCAGCCCGAACGAGACGGAGATCTGGTGGTTCACGTTCGTGCCGCGGGACATGCCGGCCGAGCATCAGGCGATGGTGATCGGCATGGCGAACCACGTGTTCGGCCCGGCCGGGTTCCTCGAACAGGAGGACGGCGAGAACTGGGCGCAGAGCACGATGCAGACCGCCGGCTATCGCAGCAAGCAGATGCCGCACGCGCTCAGGATGAACCTCGGGAACGGCAAGGTGCTGAAGGAGCACGGCCTCGCCCACATCGACGGGAACACCACCGAGCACGCACAGCTGTGGACGTACGCATCGTGGGAGCAATGGATGTCGGGTTGTAGCTGGGACGAGCTGCGGGCGCGCACGACGCCGCCCGACGTGATGTGAGGGAGGCGACATGGCCATCGACGAGATGAAGATGACCGAGGACGTGCAGGATCAGATGCAGGTCCACTTCGAGGTCGAGCGCTTCTACTTCCAGGAGGCCAACCTCCTCGACGACCGTCTGTTCGAGGAGTGGGTCGCGCTGTTCAGCGACGACGCGCACTACTTCATGCCCATCCGCCGCACTCGGTCGAAGCGCGAGCTCGACAAGGAGTTCACGCAGCCCGGTCAGATGGCGTTCTTCGACGACACGAAGATGCTGCTCGAAGCGCGCGTGAAGAAGATCCTGTCGGGCACCGCGTGGGCGGAGGATCCGCCGTCGCGAACCCGCCACGTCATCACGAACATCATCGTGACCGAGGATCGTGGCGACGAGCTCGACGCCCGTTCCAACTTCATCCTGTACCGCACGCGGCTCAAGTCCGAGGAGCTCACGTGGATCGGCTCGCGACGCGACGTGCTGCGCCGCAACGGCTCGTCGTTCCTGATCGCGAAGCGTCACATCTTCCTGGAGCAGACGCTTCTGCTCTCGCAGAACCTCAGCAACTTCTTCTGATCAGCCGTTCAGGAAGTCGATGATCACCTGGGAGTACTCGTCGGGCTTCTCCCACTGGGGCCAGTGGCCGGCGTCGGCGAACTCGTAGAACTTGGCGCCGATGATGTCGGCGCAGTACTCGCCGTACTCAGGACCCTGACCGGGGTTGTGGTCGCCCCACAGCACGAGCGCCTCAGGCTTCCAGCTGTTGCGGACGTCGTCCTCGGGCCGGGCGTTCGCGAGCATCGACATGAAGTCGGGCGGAGGCTGACCGACGCCGAAGACCTGGCGCATCGCCCGATTGATCTCGGGCTCCTGATACAGCCGCTGGCGAAGCAGCACCATCTCGGGCGTGATGCGATCGGGCACCTTGACGAGCCAGTGGAGCCGCTTCGCGACGTTCTCGTAGCTCGGGTCGGTCACGGCGGCGACGGAGAGCGGGAAGAGGTCTTGCATCGGCGGCCCGGGTGACGGCGCGAAGTCCATCATCGGACGATCCGTCTTCACCATGCCGAAGCCGTTGAGGATGATCTTCCCGGCGCGCTCCGGGTACTTCAGACCGAACTCGGTGCCGATCATGGCGCCCATCGACTCGCCCTCGAAGTGCGCCCACTCGTACCCGAGCGCCTCGATGAGATCGACGACCCCGTCGACCTGGTTCACGGCCATCTCGGCGCGGTCCTTCATGTCGGGCTTCGAGCTGAACCCGTGGTAGAGCGCGTCGACCGCGTACACGTGGTAGCCCGCGGCCGCGATCGCCGGGAGCGTCCGGGCGTAGGTCTCCGCGTGGCCCCCGATCCCGTGGTACATGAGCAGCGGGGGGCCGTCGCCCTTGTGGATCACGTGGTGGTTCCACCGCTCGCCTTTGACGACCACGGACTCGGCGCCGAGGAACTCGACGGCGATCGGCGCCCAATCCTCGAGCGGTCGCTCGTTGATCGGCTTCGACAGCTTCAGCTTCTGGGCCATGACTCGAGTTGACAACGCGGCCGCATGCGGGGCCACCACGCTGTTCCGCGCGGCAGCACACGAGTGGCGCGGCGTGTTCAGAGGAGGGCGTCGATCATCGCGTCGACGATGAACCGACTGAACCGGGCGGGAGTCCAGCCGCGACGAAGGACAAGGAGCTCGTACAGCTCGGGTGCGCTGTAGGTCCAGAGCACATCAGCCGCGCGCGCGACGGTGATCCCAGCACGGAGGTGACCGGCGCGTCCGAGCCGGCGAGCGTTGTCCGTCATGCGGCGCAGCCGGTCTTCGTCCATCTCCTCGAGCAGTGTCGCGACCTCAGGGTCACTTGCTGCAGCGGCCCGGATGAGCAGGAGGATCGGAGCGACGCGGGGGGCGACCTCCAGAGTCAGGGCACCCCACGCCTCGATGATCGTTCGACCATCGAGCTCGCGCGCCTGGAGCTCGTCGGATCTCTGCTCGGCAGGCACCGGTCCTTCGCCTTCGAGCGCCCGTGCGCGGATGGCCCTGACTAGGCCGGGCTTGCCGCCGAAGGTCTTGTACACGGTGTCGGCAGAGACCGCCGCGTCGTCGGCGATGGCGGCGATCGTCGTCGGGCCGTACCCATCGCGGAGGAATCGCCGTTCGGCCCCGTCGATGATCCTCTCGCGGGTCTGGCGCGCCTGCTCCCGACGGCGAGCGGAGTCATACGGCCGCTTCTGCTTGACGGCGCCGCGGTGTTCGCCCATAGTGTGATATTGATTCTAGTGAACTGGAATGAACTGTCCAGCACCGTCGAGCATCGGAGACCGCAATGGATGGACCACAGGCGATGGTCGAGCGGCTTCTGCGAGCGACGAACGGCCACGACGTCGAGGGCGTGGTCGCGTGCTTCGCCGAGGACTACGAGAACGAGACGCCGCTGCATCCAGCGCGGGGCTTTCGCGGCCGCGAGCAGGTCCGCCGAAACTGGACGCAGATCTTCGCCTTCGTGCCTGACCTCAACGCGCGACTGGTGCGATCGACGTGCGACGCCGACACCGCGTGGACCGAGTGGGAGATGACCGGTACGCGCCGCGATGGCACTCCCCACTTGATGCGCGGCGTCATCGTGTTCGGCGTGGACGACGGCGTCGCGCGCTGGGCCCGCTTCTATCTCGAACCCGTCGTCGACGACGCCGACACGGTCGACGACGCGGTGCGACAGCAGGTCGTCCGATGATCCTCGTCGCTGGCGGAAGCGGTCGTCTCGGCACGCTCGTCGTGAAGCGGCTCGCCGCCCGCGGTCTCGACGTACGCGTCCTGACTCGCGATCCGAGCCGAACGCGCCACCTCGGCGACGCCGCGATCGACATCGTCGAGGGAGACGTGCGCAACCGTGCGAGCCTCGAACGAGCGGTGGAAGGGGTCAGCGTCGTCGTGTCTGCGGTCCACGGGTTCGCGGGCCCTGGCCGAGTCACTCCTGCGTCAGTCGATCGTGACGGCAACGCGAACCTCGTAGACGCGGCGGCCCGTACCGGAGCCGACGTCGTGCTGCTGTCAGTCGTCGGCGCGGCCGAGGACCATCCGATGGAGCTGTTTCGCGCCAAGCACGACGCAGAGGTGCATCTGCGGGCGAGCTCGGTGCAGTGGACCATCGTGCGCGCGACAGCCTTCGTCGAGCTCTGGGCCGACATCATGCGAAAGCCGATCGTGTTCGGACGGGGCACGAACCCCATCAACTTCGTGTCGGTCCACGACGTGGCCGGCGCGGTCGTGCAAGCCGTCGTCGATCCGAGTCTTCGCGGCCAGGTCCTCGAGATCGGCGGCCCGCAGAACATGACGTTCAACGAGCTCGCCGCGCTCCTCGCGGAGGTGCGGGGACGACCGGCCCGTGTCCGTCACGTGCCGCGCAGCCTGCTCCGGGCCGTGGCGCCGTTCAGCCGACAGGCGAGCGCGGCGGTCGCGATGGACACGATCGACATGACCTTCGATGCAGTCTCCGCCCGAGGCCGCTTCGTCGACCTGCCGATGACCGACATGCGAAGCGCACTCGAAATCGCGAGCGGCGTGCCAAGACCAGGCGTGCAGCCCGCCCAGTAGCCTGACCGGGTGCCCCGGCAGTTCTATCTCGAGACCTTGGGCTGCCCGAAGAACCAAGTCGACTCCGACAAGATCGTCGGCACGTTGCTCGCGGACGGGATGACCGCGGCCGACTCGGCAGCCGATGCCGACCTCGTCATCGTGAACACGTGCGCGTTCATCGAAGAGGCCCGGCAGGAGTCGATCGACACGATCCTGTCGCTGTCGGCCGTGAAGCGTGACGGTGCCCGGGTAGTGGTCACCGGTTGCATGGCCGAGCGCTACGGCGACGAGCTCGCGGCCGCGCTGCCCGAGGTCGACGCCGTCAGCGGCTTCGGCGTGCCGGTGACTCTCATGACGAAGCCCCGCCCCGTGCCCGCGTTCGATCTCCTCAACTTGCCGCGGCCCCGGGCGTCGGCCCCCTGGGCGTACGTGAAGATCGCCGAGGGCTGCGACCGCACCTGTGGCTTCTGCGCGATCCCCAGCTTCCGCGGGCCTCAGCGCAGCCGCACGCCGGAGTCGATCCTCGACGAGGTCGAGCAGCTCGGTGCCCAGGAGATCGTGCTCGTGGCGCAGGACCTCGCCTCGTACGGGAAAGACGTCGCTGACCTGGGCGCCGGCTCCATCGTTCCCCTCGTCGAGAAGGTCGCCGCCGCCGTCCCGTGGGTTCGTCTCCTCTACTTGTATCCCTCTGACCTCTCCGATGGTCTGATCGATGTGATCGCTTCCGGGCCGGTGCCGTACTTCGACCTGTCCCTGCAGCACGTCTCGAAGCCGCTGCTCCGCCGGATGCGCCGTTGGGGCGACGGCGACCGGTTCCTCCGCCGGATCGAAGACATCCGCACCCGCAGGCCCGACTCCGCGTTCCGCACGAACTTCATCGTCGGATATCCCGGCGAGACCGAGGCCGATCACGACCAGCTCCTGGCGTTCGTCGAGTCCGCGCAGCTCGATTGGTGCGGCTTCTTCGCGTTCTCACGGGAGGAGGGCACCTACGCCGCTGATCTCGATGACCAGGTCGACGGGCGGGCTCGTCGCCGAGCGGCTCGCCGAGCTGCGCGGCCTGCAAGACGACATCACGGCTCGACGCAGGGAAGCGCTGATCGGCTCGACGATCGAGGTGCTGGTCGACGCGGCCGGCGTGGCTCGCAGCCACCGTGAAGCCCCGGAGATCGACGGGATCGTCGAGGTGCCGGCGTCGTTGCCGATCGGGTCGTTCGCGAACGTCACGGTCACCGGCGCCATGGGGCCGGACTTGGTCGCAGAGGTCGCGGGGTAGCCATGGCCACGAGCTTCGGCCCCTCGGCACTCGCCACTCCCGCGAACGGCGTGACCGTCGCTCGTCTGCTCGCCGCGCCCTTCCTGATCGTGATGATCGATGGCAAGGAAGGATCGTGGGCAGCGTTCGTGCTTTGGTTCGCGCTCTGCGCCACCGACGGAATCGACGGGTTTCTCGCTCGCCGTCATGGCACGACTCGGTCGGGCGCGTTCCTCGATCCGCTCGCGGACAAGGTGCTCGTCATCGGCGCCATGTTCGCCTTGGTGAAGCAGGGCGTGTTCTGGTGGCTGCCGGTTGCGCTCATCGCCGCACGTGAGATCGCGATCAGCATGTACCGCAGCATGGCCGGCCGTCAGGGGATCACGATCCCGGCCCGGCAGGGCGCGAAGGTCAAGACCGTGTGCCAGCAGTTCGCGGTCGGCTTCGCGTTGCTGCCATGGTCGGCCGATGCGCCGTGGCTGTTCAACGGGTTCCTCTGGGTGGCTGTGGTCCTGACCCTCTTCACCGGCGCGCAGTACCTGCTGGACGCGCGCCGAGTCGCTCGCACACAGCGCGCGTGAGCCTCCGCTGCGAGGTCGTCGCGGTCGGCACCGAGCTCCTGCTCGGGCAGGTCGTCGACACCAACTCATCGTGGATCGGCGAGCAGCTCGCCCTCTCGGGGATCGACTCGCACTTCCAGACGAAGGTCGGTGACAACCGCGCTCGAATCGTGGCGGTGCTGCGCCTTGCTCTCGATCGCAGCGACGCGGTGATCGTGTGCGGCGGCCTCGGTCCGACGCACGATGACATCACCCGCGAGTGCATCGCCGAGGTCATGGGAGTCGAGCTCGAGCGCCACGACGACATCGCCGAGCGCATCACCCAGATGTTCTCGAGCCGAGGCAGGCGCATGGCCGAGAACAACCTGCGCCAAGCCGACGTCCCCGCTGGGGCGACGGTCATCCCGCAGGTCCGGGGCACGGCTCCCGGGCTGGTATGCCCGGTGGGCGACAAGGTCATCTACGCGGTGCCGGGAGTGCCGCACGAGATGAAGGAGATGGTGACGCGGGCGATCCTGCCCGACCTGCGTGAACGCTCGGGCGAGACGGCGGTCATCGTGAGTCGCACGCTCCGCACGTGGGGAGAGAGCGAGTCGGGCCTCGCCGAGATCTTGGCCCCGCTGATCGATCGCCTCGACGAGACCGGCAACCCGACCCTCGCGTTCCTCGCGAGCGGCATCGAAGGCTTGAAGGTGCGGCTCACCGCGAAGGCCGAGTCACACGACGCGGCGGCGAAGGTGCTCGCCGCCGAAGAGGAGTCCGTGCGAGCCATTCTCGGCTCACTCGTGTTCGGCATCGACGACGAGACGATGGAGAGCGCGGTGCTCGAGATCCTCCGCGGCCAAGGTCGTTCGCTCGCCCTCGCCGAATCGGTGACGGGCGGCCTCGTTGCCGCGCGACTCACCTCAGTGCCGGGCGCATCTGACGTGTTCAAGGGTTCGGTCGTGTCGTACGCGACCGAGGTGAAGCAGGACATCCTCGGTGTTCCCGAGGGTCCGGTCGTCAGCGAAGCCGCGGCAATCGCGATGGCCGAGGGCGCCTGCCGCGTGATGGACGCCGACGTCGGCCTCGCGCTCACCGGTGTCGCGGGCCCCTCGGAGCAGGACGGCCAACCGGTCGGCACGCTGTTCGTCGGGTTGTGCATCGACGGCGCCTGCGAGGCGGCGCACCTTCGGCTTCCGGGCGATCGCGACCAGATGCGGCAGTTCGCAGTGATCTCCTCGCTCAACATGATGCGACTGCGACTGCTCGAGCGGAACGGCGCCGGCTGAGCGAGCGTCTTTTCATCGCCGCCTGGCTCCCGGACGATGTGCTCGACGCCATCGCCGCGCTGCCACGGCCGTCGATGTCACACGTGCGGTGGACGACTCGTGATCAGTGGCACGTCACGCTGCGCTTTCTGGGTGACGCTGCCGCAGACGAGGTGATCGCAGCGCTCAGCCGAGTCACGGCGCCCCCGACTGACGCGGTGCTCGCGACCCGCACCCAGCGCCTGGGTCGCGGGGTGCTTTGCGTCCACGTCTCAGGGCTCGACGATCTCGCCGCGGCCGTGCTCGCCGCGACAGCGAGCCTCGGCCGCCCGCCCGAACACCGCGCCTTTCGGGGTCACGTCACCCTGGCGCGGGTCGATGGCCGGACGAAGCCCCCGCTCACCGACGTGCCGGCGCTCTCTTGGCCGGTTGCTACGTTCGCCCTCGTGCGCAGTCATCTGGGAGGCGGCCCCGCCCGCTACGAGACGGTGGCCACATGGCCGCTCCAGCCATGAGCGATCCCCACGCCGACGTCGTCGCGGCCCTCGACGCGCGTGGCGTCGACTACGAGGTGATGGACTGCGACCCTGACTTCGCCGACACCGCCGCGTTCTGCGAGAAGTACGGCATCTCGCCCGACGAGTCGGCCAACACGATCCTCGTCGTCGGCAAGTCAGAGCCGCGGCGCTATGTCGCCTGCGTCGTGCTCGCCACCACGCGACTCGACGTGAACGGCATCGTGCGGCAGCGCCTCGGCGTGAAGAAGGCGTCGTTCGCCTCCGCCGACGAGACCCGCGACATGACCGGCATGTTGATCGGCGGCGTCACGCCGATCGCGCTGCCTGACGGCGTTCCGATCTGGGTCGACGCCGCGGTGATGACGCCCGCGTCGATCGTGCTCGGCGGCGGCGACCGGTCGACGAAGCTGCGGATGACGCCGGCCGCGCTCGTGTCTCTGCCGAACGTCGAGGTCGTCGACGACCTGGCCAAGTCCGTCACCTGACACTTCACGCCGCGCGCCTTCGCGGCGGCCCGGTTGTCATCACTTCCCCGTTCGGCAGTGTGACCACGAGGATGCGGTTGGGCGCGAGCTCGACTACCCACCCGGCGTCATGGATCGCGGTGTGGTGCCGCGCGCACACGGGCAAGAGGTTGTCGAGGTCGGTGCGCCCGCCGTGTCGCCACCAGCGGACATGGTGGACCTTGCAGTGATCGAACCGCACGGGGCAGTCGGGGATCGCGCAGGTCGGGTAGATCGCTCGGAGTGCTCTTCGTTGGGCGGCGTTGGCGAGCCGGGTGGTGCGACCCAAGTCGAGCCGGCCGGGCGCGTGCACGATCGCGCCGTCACGGACCACGACCGTGTGGACGCCGGCGGTTGGCGCCATCTCGGTGAGCACGCTGATGGGGAGCTCGACGGGGATACCCCAGTCGACCGTGGGACCGCGATCGTCGCTGGCTCGGGTATCGACCACGACGATCATCTCGGGTCGCCCGGCTCGCCCGGCGCCGCGTTCGCAGAGGTCGAGCAGGGCGAGGGCCTGCAAGTACGCGTTCTTCTCGACGGGGTCTGTGGGGCAGCCGTCGGGGGTCTTGTCCGCGAACAGCTCGGACATCCGTGCCTTGAGCCGGTTGAGGAACCCGAGACCGCGCAGCGGGTCGAGCTTGCCCCAGAACTCGACCATCCCCGACGCCGGGTCGACGCGATGGTTGAACCGGATCGCTCGCTGCTGACGCTCGAGGCGTGCCTTGCCGTCGTCGCCGGCGAGGCGCTCTGCCTCGGCGCGCACCATCCGCCCGAACTCCTCGGCCGACGTGCGGGCCGCGGCCTCGGCGAGCGCGTCGATGCGCTCGGCCAGCTCTTTGCGCTTTGCTCCTTCAGCGTTGCGTAGCGCCTTGCCCGCGGCGTCGACGTGCTCGCCCGAGACCTCGCCGTTGTCGAGCGCGCTCGCGAGCTTGGGTGTCTCGTTCAGCGCCTCTTGGCGTCGCAACGCCCTCTTTGCCGACCGTTGAGAGCTCCGCGCCGCCTTGGCCATCGGCTTCTCGGGGACCGGGCTGTGCCGGCGCATGAACCCCGCGAGCGCGACCTCCCGCCCGTCGCACCACCGCCGGATCGCCGCGAGATCGGCGACCGCCTGCACGACCCGACTGCGATCGCTCGACTCGTCGACCGACTCGACCGACCGCACCAGCCCCACGACTTCGTCGACCCGCACTTCCACCTCCCGCGCGCCTACCAAACCGACACAACGAGGGAAGTGAGATCACCCTACAGAGGGGGTGTGACATTAAGTCCGAGATCGAGTGGCGAAGAGTGAAGCAGTCTCCTAGAAGAAGGTGCTGAGGTTGCGGGCGAGGAGCACGGTCTGCTCGAGCAAGATCACGCGCTTCGCGATCTTGAACGAATCGCCGTCGCGGCGCAGCGTGTCTTGACGGCTGCCGACCCATGCGTCTTCTTCCGACTTCAACCGGGTGCGGTAGATGTGGAAGTTCGACTCGATGTCGAGCTCGTCGCCACGGTTGTCGACGACCCGCACGTTGTGCACCATGTGCCGCGTGCGTGACGGCGGGTCCTCGGCCCACGACGTGCCCGATGCGAACTTCAGCGCACGGCCGTTGAGCATCATCTTGTCGTCGTCGAAGTAGGCCATCTCGCCCGGCTTCGTGAACTCCTTGTCGAGCTCGCGCTTCGAGCGAGTGCGGCGGATCGGCATGAAGTAGTGGGTGTCGTCGGCGAAGAGCTCGACCCACTCCGCGTACTTGTGTGCGTCGAGCAGCGCCGCTTCCTCGTAATAGAACTGCTCGACCTCGTACTGCGTCACCAGCTTGGCCAGCAGCCGGGGGTCGACCATCGCTTCCTGATCAATCGCCATGTCGATCGCTCTCCTCGGTCGGATCGGTCACATGTACTCGCCGGGGGTGGTGTTCGCCCGGAGAGTCTCCCAGTCGCTGCCCTTCATCCACTCTGCCCACGCGGCGTAGGTCCACAGCTGCGCGTGCTCGTTCGTCGTGCCCTCGATGCGGGCGCGACCCTGTTCGTCGCGGAGGATCTTTCCGCGGCCGAGATCCATGCGCAGCAGCTGCGGGATACGCCGGCTCGCCATGCCGCGCGTCTGCATCGTGCTCTGCGACCAGTTCTCTCCGTCTTCCTGCTCGAGCAGGCCGGCGGGGCCGAAGATGTGGTTCGCCACCATGACGTCGACGGCTCGCCGTTCGGGCGGGTTGTCTCGGTCGGTGAAGCTGTACCACCAGATCTCGGTCTGGTTCGGCGAGCGGGGGATGCGCAACGAGAGCTGCGTCGTGCCGGTCGCGACCCAGCTGTTCGGGAAGATGTTCGGGTGACCGGCGACCATCGCACCGACAGGGCCGAGCGCTTCCTGGATGTGCGGCCGGTCCCGCCACGAGTGGTCGATGAGACCACCGGCATCGCCGATGCCCTTCACGTTCGGCCCGCCGATGGCGTGTCCGTACTCGGCGACGAACGTCATCTCGTCGATGCCCGACCCACCGAGCCCCGCGGGGATCGGAAGCTCTTCACCCGTCGTCGTCTGCGCGCCGCCGACGTCGACGGTCACGCTCGGATCGGGCGGTATGATGCCCGACGCCATCGCCGACATGTGCGTGACCTGCGGGTGGTACCAGTCGAAGAGGTTGTCGACCGCGAATTTCCAGTTGCAGTCGATGATGAACTTCTGGATGCCGGGGATGACCTCGATGTTCCCCCGCAGCGCGATCAGGTCGATGCCCAGCCGGCCGGTCGGGCCGAGGTAGTCCTCGAGCCGAGGGGCCGTCGGGTCGAGCGTCGCGAAGACGAAGCCGTGGTAGCTCTCGAGCTGCGCGACCTGACGAAGGCCAAGTTGGCTCATGTCGAGATCGCCCTTGTAGAACTTGTCGATCCCGGGGACGCCGATGAGGTTGCCGCCGATGTCGTACGACCACCCGTGGTAGGTGCACATGAAGGCTTTGGTGTTGCCTTCGTCGGCTCGGCACACCGCGTTGCCGCGGTGCATGCACGTGTTCAGGAGGCCCCTGACGCTGCCGTCCTTCTGCCGGACCGCAAGGACGTTGTCGAGCCCCATGGGTGTCTCGACGAAGTCGCCGGCCTTGGGGATCTGCGACTCGTGGCAGAGGAACTGCCACGCTCGGCCGAAGATGAGCTCCATCTCGGCATCGAAGATGTCGGGATCGCTGAAGATCCGGCGGTCGATCTCACCACGCTCGACCGACACGAGACCCTCGACGCTGAACGTTTCGGTGATCGCCATGAGCGCACGATCTCACGAGACGCGGCGCCGATGCGGCACCGCCGTTCCCCTAGATGAGACGGATTCCAGCCGGGACCAGCTACCGGCGGTACGGCATCTTGGCCGAGTTGGCCTTGCCCTCCTCCCAGTGCTCCCAGTGCAACACCTCGGACAGCGGCCGGCGGGTGGTCGGGCCGTAGCGCTGCTTGTCGGGGTAGCCGAGCGGGATGAACGCCACCGGCTCGATCTCGTCCGGGATCCCGAGGATCTTCTTGGTGGCGTCGACCGACGGGCCACCGAGCAGGCCGGTGAGCACGGCGCCGAGGCCGACACCGCGCGCGGCGAGCAGCAGGTTCTGGACAGCCGGCCAGATCGACCCGTAGGCGCCTGGGCTTCCCGGCATCGTCAGGCACGCCACGATCCACACCGGGACGTCCTCGATGTGCTCGACCATCACCTTGAGCTTCGGAAACGGGGACGGGTCGCCGGGTTGGGCCCGGCTCACCGCCGCTTGATACATCCCGTCGAAGTTCCTTCGGGCGATCGCCGAGAGCTCCGCCCTCGTCTCGGCATCACGCACCGCGACGAACGCCCAGGGCTGGCTGTTGCCGCCACTCGGTGCCTTCGTCGCGGCTTCGATCACCTTCTCGATGAGATCGTCGGGCACCGGATCGGGCTTGAAGCTCCGAATCGCGCGCTGGCTGTAGATCGCGTCGAAGAGCCCGATCTCGTCCATGGTGTCAATGAAGATGCCATCGTCCCTCCGGTCAACGGAGAGGTGCCGCACTGCAGAACGTCGGCGCGCGGTCCCGATGCGGGATGCGGCACAGTGCTCTCGTGCCGCTCGAACCGGAGGAGATCGCGGCGTTCGTCGACCTCGAACGCGGCACCGTCGCCGGACGAGCGTTCACGGACGACCTCGTCTACGACATCGAGCTCGAGCGAGTGTTCGCCCGCGCGTGGTGCTTCCTCTGCGACGCGGAGGGATTCACCACACCAGGTCAGTTCGTGAGCACGTTCACGGGCGAGGATCCGGTGACGGTTGTGCGGCAGACCGATGGCACCTCGAAGGTCATGTTGAACTCATGTCGCCATCGCGGCTTGCCGGTATGTGGGCCCGCCGGCGAGGCGCAGCGGCTCACCTGCGGCTACCACGGATGGACCTACGACCTCGACGGGCGGCTCGTGGGCGTGCTCGACGGGGACGAGGACTTCCGACGATGGGCGCAGGACCGACGGCTCGCGCTGATCCCGATCACTCGCACCACGGAGGTGGGCGGGCTCCTGTTCGGCACGTGGGATGCGGGTTGGGCGCCGTCGCTGGAGGCTGAGGGTTCAGCGCTTGCGGACGCGATCGGGGCCGTCCGCGCCGCGGGGCCGCTCGAGCGCCTTCCGAAGCCAGTCCGGCTCGACGAGAACTGGAAGGTGGCGGTCGAGTCGCTCGGCGCAGTTGCCGAGAGCGAAGACGGCGTGACCCTGTTTCCCTCGTTTTTCGCATTGCCTTCCCGCGGGCTCGTCGCCGCGGTGCACCCGAAGGGACCTCACGCGTGCGAGGTCGCGCTCTGGGCGTCCGCGCAGGCACCGTTCGACGCGAGCGATCGTCTTCGCTCCGTGATCGAAACGGAACTGGAACCGAAGGGTCCGAGGACCGTCGTGCTCAACCTGAAGCCTCGCGCGACGGAGATCGATGGGTGCCCGGCGGAGGACATGCCGGTCGCACGGCCTCCGAGACACATCGATGCTCGGGCGACTGCAGACCTCTACCGCGCGTGGATCGAGCACATGGTCGACGACAGTCCGTTGGCGGGGCTGATCACGACATAGCTGACGATGCGGGCCCTGATTCCGTTCAGCAGAACCAGACCATTGGCCCGTTTCTCGCCCAGCGGTACACAGACACGGTCGGCAGACACTGTCGGCAGACACCCGGGGGGACAACGACACGTGAGCTCGAACGCGATCGAGGTCACAGGGATGAGCGTGCGATACGGCACGCTCACCGCGCTCGCCGACTTCGACTTCGTCGCTGCGGACCGTTCGGTCACCGCGGTGATCGGCCCGAACGGCTCGGGCAAGACGACGTTCCTGAACGCGCTGACCGGCGCGGTTCCATATCAGACCGGTCGC
This sequence comes from uncultured Acidimicrobiales bacterium, assembly GCA_963802505.1. Lineage (GTDB taxonomy): Bacteria > Actinomycetota > Acidimicrobiia > Acidimicrobiales > DATKAS01 > DATKAS01. Next base: position 429,644 of record CAWDJB010000003.1, read on the forward strand.
GTCTCGATTCTCGGCGACTACATCGAGAAGGCGACACCCGGCGTGATGCACCGCGCTGGTCTCAGCCGTACCTTCCAGAACCTCGACCTCATGGACGATCTCAGTGTCGAGGACAACGTGCGTCTCGGGGCAGCGTGCGATTCGCGGGCCACGCTCATCGAGGCCGCGCTGGGCCTTCCGCGCTCACACACAGAGACGCGCCAGCGCAAGGCGAACGCGAGGGCCGCGCTCGAGCAGCTCGACATCGCCAACCTGTCGCGCCTCGCGGTCAGCGAGCTCTCCTACGGCATGCGCCGGCGCGTCGAAGTGGCTCGCGCGCTGGCGAGCTCGCCCCGGATCCTGCTGCTCGACGAGCCCACCGCGGGCATGGGTCCGAACGAAAGCGCCGAGTTCGCGGCGCTGGTGCTGCACCTCCGCGACGAGCTCGGCCTGACGGTCGTCTTGATCGAGCACGACATGAGCGTCGTGCGCGCCACTGCGCAGCAGGTGTATGTGCTGTCCGCGGGGCGAGACATCGCTCACGGCGTTCCGGGCATCGTGCTCGACGAGCCGGAAGTGAAGCGCGTGTACCTCGGGGACTTCGAGGTGGCCAGTGCTTGAGGTGAGCGACCTTTCCATGGCGTACGGACCGATCGAGGTCGTGCACAACCTCTGCCTGACCGTTGGCGACGGCGAGATCGTCACGATCCTCGGGCGCAACGGCGCCGGCAAGACCACCACCCTCAACGGCATCGCGGGAATCGTGAAGCCGAAGAGCGGTCAGATCAGCCTCGACGGCAAGTCGCTCGCCAAGCAGAAGGTGAGCGGCATCGCCCGCCTCGGAGTGGCCTACGTGCCCGAAGGTCGGGGCGTTTTTCCCACCCTCACTGTCTGGGAGAACCTCGCGTCGGCGGCCTATGGACACGGGCTCGGTCGGCGCGCGGCAGGGACGGAGATCAAGAGGGCGGCCGCGTACTTCCCGGTGCTCGAAGAGCGCATGAAGCAGCGCGCCGGAACGATGTCAGGCGGCGAGCAGCAGATGCTCGCCCTCGCACGTGCGCTCGTGTCGCGGCCGCGTCTGCTGCTCATCGACGAGCCCGGCCTCGGCCTCGCGCCAGTGCTCGTCTCACGGCTCTACGAGAACCTCGTGCAGCTCAACCAAGACGGCCTCAGCATCCTGCTGGTCGAGCAGTACGTGGACCTCGCGATCAACACGGCAAAGCGTGCCTATGTGCTCGAGAAAGGGCGTGTCGCGCACGAAGGCGCATGCGAAGCAATCAAGGCAAGCAAGGAGCTGGTCAGCGCGTACATCGGCTGACCCCAACCATGGGGGGAACATTGCGTAGACGTCCAGCACGGCGTACCGCCTCGAGGGGCGTTGCCATCGGGTCAGTGCTGTTGTCGGTCGGTTTGCTCGCCGCTGCGTGTGGTGACGACAGCGACAGCGGGGCAACCGCGACGACAGCCGCGGCCTCTGCCACGACTGCAGCGGGTGCCGCGACGACCGCGGCGACGGCGGGCGCCGGGTCGACGACGACCGTCTCGATCGATCCCACGACTCTCACGAACGGCCAAGGAGTCACCGACGACACGATCACCATCGGCGTGACGATGGACCAGAGCGGGCCCTTCGCGATCCTCGCCGGCCCGATCAAGGCAGCGTTCGACGCCAAGATTTCGTTCCTCAACGACCAGGGCGGCGTGCTCGGTCGTCAGATCAAGATCATCTACTACGACGACAAGAGCGATCCCGCGCAGGTGCTGCAGAACTTCAAGCGTCTGTGGGAGCAGGACAAGGTGTTCGGCATCTACGTCGCGAACATCGTCGGTCCGCCGCTCGACTACGTCGCGCAGAAGAACGTCGCCACGACGCTGCTCGGCGGCCCGCCGGCAGTGTTCTCGTCGAAGTACCCGACGATCTTCCCGACGGGCTCGATCACCCCGGCATGGAACGCGCAGGCGGACTACGCGGTGGTGAACGTGCTCGGCATGAAGCCGAAGGTCGTCGCCGTGAGCTACTTGCCCTACGAGGAGCCGGTGCTCGACTTCATCGAGAACGCGTGGAAGACGCTCGGCGCCGAGACGGTGATCATGGATCCATGGCCCGGCGGTCCCGCTGATCCCTGCGACGCCTTCGTCCTGAAGTACAAGGACGCCAACGTCGACTACTGGGACATGCACGCGACGAACTTCTTGAGCTGCATCCCGGCCGAGGTCAAGGCGGGTTGGTCGCCGCCCATGGGCCAAGGCGGTCCGAGCACGAGCTCGCTCGACCTGTCCTCATTCATCGGGAAGCCGATGGCCGACCTGGGCGTCATCGCCGGCGCACCGACGACGCAGGCCGACGGCAGCCCGGTGCACACCTCGCCGACGCCGGCGACGAAGGAGTACGTCGACTCGATGACGAAGTACCAGGCGGAGTTCACGAACTCCCACGACATCAACGACTGGGCCCCGCAGCTCGCCTACATGGGCGGCACGTGGTTCGCCGACGGGATCGTGGGATCCGCGCAGCTCACCGGAGGCATCAGCCCTGAGGGTCTGATCCAGTGGGCCCAGACCGTCAAGAACTGGGACCCGGGCCTTGCGGAGCCGGTGAAGAGCATGGCGCCGGATTGCAAGACCGGAAACGACTCGACGGTGTGGGGCAAGTGGACGTGGGACGAGGCGAACCAGCGCCTGAAGATGGTGCCGTTCGCGCCGAGCCCAGGGGAGCCGATGATCAACAGCGACTTCCTCGGTGTCGACGAGTGCTACCTCACGCAGATGGCGGACGAGTTTTTCTCGTAGTCAGCCACCAAGTCGAGCGGCCTGGGCGCCCCCACCACCGCCCAGGCCGCTCCTCGATCAAGAGCTCAATCGATCGGCGATCAACGGAGAGAGGAGCGCATGGACCTCTACAGGGCAGCCATCGTCAGCGGCATCGCCGTCGGTGGCACCTACGCGCTCGTCGCGGTCGGCATCACGCAGATCTTCTCGGTCACGCGTGTCCTGAACTTCGCCCACGCGGGGTTCACGCTGTGGGGTGCGTACCTCTACGCGCAGTTCACCTATGAGTGGGGCTGGCCGGTGGGATGGTCAGCGGCGCTGACGATCGCGCTCGTCGGGATCATGGGCCTCGCGTCCGAGCTGTTGGTCTTCCGGTACGCGAACCGTGCGACGCCGGTCAACCGGATCATCCTCACGTTCGGGCTGTTCCTGCTCTTGAGCGCGCTCGCGGCCAAGGTCTGGGGCTTCGAGGTCAAGGCCGCAGTGCCTCTCTTCCCCACCGGCAGCTTCTCGGTGCTCGGCACGAACGTCAGCTGGCAGCAATTCGCCAACCTGTGCGCCGTGGTGCTCGTCGTCGTGGGCATCGGGGCATTCCTCAGGTTCACGCGTCTCGGCCTGCAGACCAGGGCGATGGCCGAAGACAACACGGTCGCCGAGCTCATGGCGATCTCGAAGAACCAGATCGGCATGTTGAACTGGGGCCTCGCCGCCATGGTGGGTGGCATGGCCGGCGTGCTCGCAGCGTCGTTGCAGCCGTTCACGGGCTCGGTCTTCCTCCAGTACTTCCTGATCGCCCTGACCGCGACCCTCGTCGGCGGGCTGCGGTCCCTGTGGCTGACTGCGGTCGGCGGCCTCGCGATCGGCGTGATCCTGAGCGTGACGCAGGTGTGGAGCAGCACGATCGGGTTGGGCACGCTCTTCGTGTTCCTCGGCGTCGTGGCGCTCGTGCTCTTGCGGAAGCACTGGCCGTCGGAGCTCTCGAAGATCGGCTGGTCACGTCCTCAGATCAGCAAGGCGAACCCCGGATGGATGGTCGCGCGCTTCGTGCTGCTGGGCGGCTGGCTCTGGCTCATCCTCGCGATCTACCGTGCCGACTTCTGGGGCCAGACCGGTGCATTGATCCTCGTGTACACGGTGGCGGTGTTCTCGCTCGTCCCGTTGATCGGATGGACGGGCCAGGTGAGCCTTGCGCAAGGCGGCTTCATGGCGCTGGGCGCGCTCGCGATGAACGAGGCGTACGACTACTACCACCTCCCCATGGCGGTGGCGGTACTGATCGCGATCCTCGTCGGCACGTTCGGCGGAGCGCTGGTCGGACTGATCTGCTACCGGCTCTCGTTCGTGCAGACCGCGATCGTCACGCTCGCGTTCACCGGCGTTGTCACGCAGTGGTTCATGTACTCCCATTGGTTCCATGCGCCTTCGGCGCGCGTGAGCATGCTCGTGCCCACGTTCCTCGACTCTGGGCGCAGCCTCTTCCTCGGCTTCGTGGTCGTGACCCTGCTCGTGATGATCGTCCTCTACAACGTGCGGCGATCCCAGTGGGGCATCTCGTTCATCGGCGTGCGCACCGCGCCGAGCATGGCCAAACACTTCGGTCTCAACCCGCCCGTCGTGCGCATCATGGCCTTCTCGCTGTCGGGTGCGATCGCCGCTGTCGCGGGGGTGCTCTACCTCGCGCTCGTCGGCATCACCGACGCCTCCTCGTTCGGAGTCGGGTTGTCGCTCCAGGTGCTGCTGTATGCGGTCGCCAGCGGGGTCGGCAGCCTCGTCGGTCCGCTGATCGGCCCGCTCGCGTTCCTGGCCATTCCGCAGGCGCTCAACCTGCAGAAGTACGGCTCGACGGTGTGGCCCGACATCCTCGGCGGCCTCGCGATCATCCAGCTCATGGCGACGCGGCCCGACGGCATGCTCAGCATCTTGCGGCGCCCGCCGCACCTACCCGAGACCCGCGTCGAGCGCGCGCTGCACCACGTGACGCGCTACGTGCCGTTCGTCAGCCACGGCGGGCCCGAGTCGCCGCCACCGCCGCCCGAGGCCGTGGCTGACGCCGATGACATTCCTGAACCCACCCGGGAGGAACACGAAGATGTCGACGATCTCGTCGTTGGTCCGCGCTGACGAAGGCCTCATCGATCGTCGGATCTTCTCCGACGAGGCGATCTACGAGCAGGAGCTCGAGCAGATCTTCGCTCGGTGCTGGCTGTTCCTCTGCCACGAGAGCCAGATCCCCGAGGCCGGCGACTTCTTCTCCACGACGATGGGGGAGGACCCGATCCTCGTCGTGCGCCAGAAGGACGGCACGGTCGGCGCGTTCCTCAACTCGTGCCGCCACCGCGGCATGAAGGTCTGCCGGGCTGACCTCGGCAACACCAAGGGCTTCACGTGCACGTACCACGGGTGGTCCTACGGCATCGACGGCGCACTCGTGTCGGTGCCCAACCTCGAGGACGGCTATTACAACGAGCTCGACGTCGCTCAGTGGGGCCTCGTGCCGGTCACCCAGGTGGACAGCTACAAGGGCCTCGTCTTCGCGTCGTGGGATCCGACCGCGCCGCCGCTGCTCGAGTACATCGGAGACTTCCGCTTCTACTTCGACGCGATGTTCGACCGCGATCCACTCGGCACCGAGGTGATCGGCGGTGTGCACAAGTGGGTGTTCAAGGGGAACTGGAAGTTCGCCGCCGAGCAGTTCTGCTCGGACATGTACCACGCGCCGATCAGTCATGCCTCTGCGGTCATGGCGATGGCCTCCGACGCGGAGCTCACCCCCGAGGAAGCCGCAGATACCTGGACGCCTGGCGGTCGCCAGTTCACGTCGGCGAGCGGCCACGGCACGGGCTTCTTCATCAGCCCGATGGAACGCAATGGCGGCGTGCGGTTCATGGAGAAGACCTTGCGGGACTACTACGTGAGCAGCCAAGCGCGCTACGCAGAGCGCCTCGGCGAGGCGCGCGTGCAAGGCCCGATGAACGCGCACGCGACGTTGTTTCCGTCGTTCTCCTATCTGCCCGGCACCAACACGCTGCGGGTGTGGCATCCCCGGGGACCGGGGCAGATGGAGGTCTACTCGTGGATCATCGTCGAGAAGTCGATGCCACCCGAGGTGAAGGAGGCGCAGCGCCTCTTCACGCTGCGCACCTTCTCCCCGTCGGGACTGCTCGAGCAGGACGACGGTGAGAACTGGGGTGAGATCCAGAAGGTGCTGAAGGGCACCGTGCAGCGGCGGTACGCGTTCAACTACCAGATGGGCCTCGGCCACGAGCGCGAAGACGTCGAGCACTACCCGGGCCGCCTGAGCTACGTGATGAGCGAGGGTGCAGCGCGGGGCTTCTACCGTCGGTACACCCAGCTCATGGACTCCGACGTGTTCCCGAGCGATCTCCCCACGCGTCCCGCGCTGAACGACAAGGAGCTCACGCCGATGCCCAGCCCGGCGGGGTGACGTGAAGCAGCGGTCGCTCGGCTCATCGGGCATCTCGGTCTCGGTCGTCGGACTGGGGGGGAACACGTTCGGCCCGCCGCGCATCGACGAGGCAGCCACAGTCGAGGTCATCCACGCTGCGCTCGATCTCGGCATCAACTTCGTCGACACTGCGATCGTGTACGGGCAGGGCGAGTCCGAGCGCTACATCGCGACAGCGCTGAAGGATCGGCGCGACGAGATGGTGCTCGCCACGAAATTTCACCTGATGGGCCTCGGCGACGAGAAGCCCGCCGATCGCATCCGCGCGCACGTCGACGAGAGCCTGTCGAAGCTGGGGACCGATCGCATCGAGCTGTATCAGATCCACATGCCGAACCCGGCTGTGCCCGCCGCGGAGATCCTCGGGACGCTCGCAGAGCTCGTCGCCGCGGGCAAGGTGCGCGAGATCGGGTGCTCGAACTACACCTCGTGGCGGCTCGTCGAGTCGTGCTTGGAAGCCGATCGGCTCGGTGTGCCGCGATTCGCGACGGTGCAGAACCACTACAGCCTCCTGAACCGCCAGAGCGAGCAGGAGCTGGTGTCCGCGTGCCGTGCGTACGGCGTCGGGTTGATCCCGTATCACCCGCTCGCCGGAGGGTTCCTCACCGGCAAGTACCGCAAGGGTGAACCGCCACCGCCGGGCACCCGGGGAGCCGCGGGCAGCCCGATCGTCACGAAGATGAGCAACGACCGCAACTGGGAGATCGTCGCCTCACTCGAGGAGTGGGCCGCCGATCACGGTCACACCGTGGGCGAGCTCGCGATCGCATGGCTCGTCGCGAACGAGGTCGTGACGTCGGTGATCGCCGGGGTGAGCAACGTCGCCCAGATCGAGGCGAACGCTGCCGGAGGGGGATGGGAGCTGACTGAGGCCGAGAAGGCCGAGGTCGACGCGCTCGCGACGACGGGCCTCGAGGAGCCGGTCGAGCCGCCCGCGCGGTAGCGGCCGAGGTTCCGCCTAACGGACTCCCGCTGTGGGTCGCTCGTGCGAAAGTGCGGATACTGAGCCGATGACGATCTCGTCGCTGGTCCGCGCGGACGAAGGGCTCATCGATCGCCGGATCTTCTCGGACCAAGACATCTACGAGCAGGAGCTCGAGCGGATCTTCGCCCGGTGCTGGCTGTTCCTCTGCCACGAGAGCCAGATCCCTGAGCCCGGCGACTTCTTCGCCACGACGATGGGCGAGGACCCGATCCTCGTCGTCCGGCAGAAGGACGGCACGGTCGGGGCGTTCCTCAACTCGTGCCGCCACCGCGGCATGAAGGTGTGCCGGGCTGACCTCGGCAACTCGAAGGGCTTCACGTGCACCTATCACGGGTGGGCGTACGGCATCGACGGCGCACTCGTGTCGGTGCCCAACCTCGAAGACGGGTACTACAACGAGCTCGACGTCGCCCAATGGGGGCTCGTGCCGGTCACCCAGGTCTCGAGCTACAAGGAGTTCGTCTTCGCGACGTGGGACCCGACCACGCCGCCGCTCGAGGAGTACCTCGGCGGCTACAGGTTCTACTTCGACGCGTTCTGCGATCGGATGCCGGGAGGCAGCGAGGTCATCGGCGGCCTCCACAAGTGGATCTTCAAAGGAAACTGGAAGTTCGCCGCCGAGCAGTTCTGCTCGGACAACTACCACGCGCCCATCAGTCACGCCTCGGCGTTCATGGCGATGATGATGGACATGTCGCCCGAGGAGATGGCCGAGGCGGCGGCTGGCCTCCAGCACATCGAGGGCTTGCAGTACTCCGACCCGAACGGACATGGCACCGGGTTCCTGGTCGAGGACTTCCTCAACAGCTTCTTCACCAAGACGCTGCCGCCGAAGCTCGTCGACTACTACCGCGAGGTCATGCCGACGATGATCGAGCATCTCGGCGCGGACCGCGCCGGCGGGCCGATCACCGCTCACGCGACGATCTTCCCGAACACGTCGTTCCTGCCGACGACGAACACGCTGCGCGTGTGGCATCCCCGCGGGCCGGACGCGATGGAGGTCTACGCGTGGATCATCGTCGACAAGGCGATGCCGCCCGAGGTGAAGGAAGCGCAACGGCTGCAGACGATTCGCACGTTCTCGCCCTCGGGTCTGCTCGAGCAGGACGACGGCGAGAACTGGGGTGAGATCCAGAAGGTGCTGAAGGGCACCGTGCAGAAGCGGTACGCGTTCAACTACCAGATGGGTCTCGGACACGACCGCGTCGACGATCGCTATCCGGGTGACCTCGGATACGTGATGGGCGAGAAGGCGTCGCGCGGCTTCTACCGCCGGTACGCCCAGCTGATGGACAGCGACGTGTGGCCGAACGAGCTGCCCGTCGCCGACGAGCAACCAGCAATGGTGAAGTAAGAGACCGACGCAGAGGGGGAGACACAGTGTCGTTGACCGACGAGGGCATCATCGAGGTCCCGGGGATGATGAGCCGCTGGGTGCGGCTCACGACGGGTGCCAAGGCGCACTACATGACATCGGGCGAGAGCGGCCCGGCGGTCGTGCTGCTGCACGGCGGCATCATCGGCTCGTCGGGCACCGCGGGCTGGCGCTTCATGGCGCCGTTTCTCGGCGCCAACGGCTTCCGGGTGTACTGCCCCGACATGCCGGCGTTCGGGCTCACCGAGGACCCATACGACGCGTACGCGTTCGGCGAGGGCGGCCATGCCGACTTCGTGCACGACTTCGTGAACGCGGTGTGCATCGACCAGTTCCACGTCTCGGGCAACTCGATGGGGTGCTCGAACGCGGTGAACTACGTGACGGCGCATCCGGAGCGCATCCTCAGCTACGCGCTCATCGCCGGTGGCATCGGCGACATCGTGCCGATGGCCCAGATGATGGCGGCGGATCCGCGACCCGCCGACGCGCGTCCGAACATCATGCAGTTCGACGGCACTCCCGAGTCGATGCGGGCGATGATGGAGGCGATCATCCATCGCGGCGGCGCGATCAGCGACGACCTCATCACGATGCGCACTTCGGCGGCCAACCATCACCGCGAGGCCTACACCAAGCGGATGCAGATGATGATGGCCGAGAACGGACCCGGCGGCACGCCCGACACGAACAAGGCAGCCCGCATGAGCACGAAGGGTCGCTTCGACAAGATGACGATCCCCGGCATCTACATGTACGGGCGCCAGGACGTGCTGATCTCGCACGAGGCCGGCTACCTCCAGGAAGACGCTCTCCCCAACGTGCAGTTCTTCTATCCGGACGAGACCGGTCATCAGGGCCAGACCGATCAGCCCGACCTGTTCAATCAGGTCTTCCTCGAGTTCTTCCGCGACGGCAAGGTCTCGTGGGAGACGGCGCAGGCCGCGGGCATCTCCGATCGCCGTGCCCCGAACCCCGATCTCGTCGCCGTCCCGGCCGGCGTGTCGGCCTGAGGAGTCGCCGTGTCCATCGATCAGGAAGCCGTACAGGAAGCACCCGCGATCCCCAGGGTCGTGCTCGAGGTCGACGCCGGCCTCCAGTTCGAGATCGAGCAGTTCCTCTATCTCGAGGCTCGGCTCCTGGACGATCGAAGGTTCGACGACTGGCTCCTTCTCTTCGCGGACGACATCCACTACTGGATGCCGACTCGGTACAACCGCCTCCTCCGCGAGCTCGACAAGGAGCTCGCGGCGCCGAACGAGGTCGCGAACTTCGACGAGGACAAGCGCTCGCTCGCGCAGCGTGTCTTCCGCATCAACACCGGCATGGCGTGGGCGGAGGATCCCCCCTCGCGGACGCGACACCTCGTGTGCAATGTCTGGGTGCGGCCGACGGAGGCTGGCCCCACCGAGAGAGGCGAGGAGTACGACGTGCAGTCGGCGTTCCTCACCTACCGCAACCGCGGCGACACCGAAGTCGACGTGTGGGCAGGCCGCCGCGACGACCTGCTTCGGCGCATCGCTCCCGGCACGTGGCAGATCGCCCGCCGCAAGATCACGATCGACCAATCGACGATCCTGTCCAAGAACCTCAGCGTCTTCTTCTAGTTCTCAGATCCAGCAGCCTGGAGGAACTCACATGGCCTCAGTCAACGCCCTCGCCTACCTCGGCATCACCGGTCCCGACATCGACGCGTGGAAGACCTACGCAACGAACGTCCTCGGACTGCAGGTGAGCCCGTCCTCCACTGACGACAAGCTCCTGCTTCGCATGGACGACCGCGTGTATCGCTTCTTCGTCGAGAAGGGCGACCCCGGCTTCTCGGCGATCGGCTTCGAGGTCAAGACCCGCGGTCAGCTGGACGAGCTCGGGAGCGAGCTCGAGGCAGCCGGGATCGCGGTGAAGGAGGACGCCGCGCTCGCGAAGGAGCGGCAGGTCGTCGCGCTGCTCCGCACCAGCGATCCGGCCGGAAACGCGATCGAGCTGTCGTTCGGCCAGCGCACGGATCACGATGCGTTTGCATCGCCCAAGGGCCACCGCTTCGTCACTGGCGACATGGGCCTCGGGCACATCTTCATGATGGTGCCCGACCAGAAGGAGGCCTTCGACTTCTACGTCGGCCAGCTCGGCTTCCTCGAGAGCGACACGATCGAGCTGATGCCCGGGCTCAACGGGCAGTTCCTCCACTGCAACCCGCGCCATCACACACTCGCGTTCGCCGCGGTGCCGGGGATGAACATCAGCGGCGTGCAGCACATGATGGTCGAGGTCGAGTCGCTCGACCACGTGGGCCGCGCGTTCGACATCGTCGACGCGGGTGCCGCACCCGCGAGCACGTCGATCGGCATGCACACGAACGATCACATGATCTCGTTCTACATGCAGACACCGTCGGGCTTCGACTGCGAGTTCGGCACCGCGGGCCGGATGATCGACGACTCGGTCTGGTCGGTCGGTCACTACGAGGCCGCGAGCTACTGGGGTCACAAGCGCCTCCGCGAAATGCCCATCGGCTGACGCTGACGGTCCTTCCCCCCGCATGACGAGCGAGTCCGGTCCACTCACACACGCGCGCGTCCTCGCGGTCCTCGCGGGCGTGATGCTCGGCCTGCTCCTCGCGTCGCTCGACCAGGCGATCGTCGCCACCGCGCTCCCCACCATCGGCGGTGAGCTCGGTGGGATCGGCCACCTCTCGTGGGTCGTCACCGCGTACCTCCTCACCGCGACCGCGGCGACACCGATCTTCGGGAAGCTGAGCGACCTCTACGGCCGGCGACCGACCTTTCAGGTCGCGATCGTCATCTTCATCGTGGGGTCCGCCCTGTGCGCGACGTCGTCGTCGTTGTGGGCGCTCGTCGCGTTTCGGGCTGTCCAGGGCGTCGGCGCCGGTGGCTTGCTGAGCCTGGCCTGGGCGATCGTCGGCGATGTCGTGCCGCCTCGGGAGCGTGGCCGCTACCAGGGCTATCTCTCGGCCGTGTTCGCGACCGCGAGCGTCGCGGGGCCGCTGCTCGGCGGGCTGTTCGTCGATCACCTCTCCTGGAGGTGGGTGTTCACGATCAACATCCCGTTCGGCATCGTCGCGTTCGTGGTCACGACGGTGTCGCTCAAGGTCCCGTTCGTGCCGACTCGCCACAAGATCGACGTGCTCGGCGCGTTGCTGCTCGTCGCGGCCGTGACCTGCGCGCTGCTCGTCGCGGTTTGGGGCGGCGAGGAGTACCCGTGGACGTCCGCGCCGATCCTGTTGCTGGCGATCGCATGGGCGGTGCTCGGCGTGCTCTTCATCGCACAGGAGCGGCGCGCCCCGAGCCACTGTTGCCGCTCCGCCTTTTCCGCGACAAGACGTTCGTGCTCGCAGTGTCGATCAGCGTGGTCGTGGGCATCGCCGTCTTCGGGCTCGTCGTCTACATGCCGCTCTACTTCCAGGTGGTACGCGGTTCGAGCCCGACCGTGTCAGGTCTCCTCACCGCGCCGTTGCTCCTCGGCATCTTCGTGTTCTCACTCGTCTCGGGACGGATCATCACGAAATGGGGGCGCTACCGCGCGTTCCCGATCGCGGGCACGGTGTGCATGGCACTGGGTCTTGCCACTCTGTCGTTCGCCGTGGTCGGCGACCAGAGCATCGCGGTGCCGATCTCACTGGCCCTCGTCGGCGCCGGACTCGGCATGTCGATGCACGTGATGATGCTTGCCGCGCAGAACGCCGTGTCGAAGCGCGACCTCGGTGTCACCAGCTCAGCGGTCTCGTGCTGCCGCTCACTCGGCAGCGTGTTCGGCGTCGCCTACTTCAGCGCGGTGCTCAACGCTCGCATCCTCGACTACCTCGACGAGCTGCAGCAAGTGCCCGGCGCGGGCGACGCGATCGATGCCGCGCTCCACGGCCAGCCAGCGGATCTCGACGGTCTCCCACCCGCCGCGCGCGATGGCGTCGTCGACGTGTTCGCGCACGCCTACCAGACGACGCTGCGGTGGTGCGTGCCGATCGCCGCGGTCGCGGTGGTGCTCGCCCTGCGTCTTCGAGACGTCCCGTTGCGCGACAGCCTCGACGAGGACGTGGGCCTGGAGGCGGTCGCCGTGCTCTAGGGCGTTCCGGCACACGAAACGCGGTCTTCGTCGTCGGCACTGCCCGCGCCCATCGTTGCGACATGGACTACGTGTTGGTCGGACGAACGGGCATGCGGATCTCTCGCATCGCGCTGGGCACCGCTGTGCTCGGCCTCGCGCCGCCGGAGGAGGGCGTCGACGCGTTGATCGGGGCTGCGCTCGACGCCGGCATCAACCTCTTCGACTGCGCGAACACCTACGGCAGCCGAGCCTCGTTCGATCGCGATGGCCTGCCCACAGCGAGCGAGCGCAAGCACGCGGAGGAGCTGCTCGGACGGGCGCTCAAAGGCCGTCGCGACAATGTCGTGCTGTGCACGAAGGTCTCGGAGCCCGTCGGCGAAGGGCCGAACGACGGCGGCATGATCCTGCGGGGACTCGGCGGGAAGGGTGGTGGGCTCAGCCGCTACCACATCATGCGAGAGGTCGAGCAGAGCCTGCGCCGCCTCGGCACCGACCACATCGACATCTACCACCTGCATCATCCCGACCTCGAGACCGCGATCGAAGAGACGCTCCGCGCGACGGACGATCTCGTGACGCAGGGCAAGGTTCGCTACGTCGGCCTGTCGACCTACAACGGATGGCAGCTGACGCAGGCCGTGATGACGGCGGATCACCTCGGGCTCGCGCGCCCGGTGTTGAACCAGGTGCCCTACAGCCTCGTGAACCGGTGGCCCGAACCCGAAGTGCAACCCGCAGCGGTCGAGCTCGGCCTCACGCTCACCTGCTTCAGTCCCCTCGCGGGGGCGCGCTCGCCGGCGCCGCCGTGATGGATCGCCCGTACAGCGGGCTCAGGCGTTGGGGGATGCCGTTCGACTACCCGCCCGAGCAGAAGCAGGCCGCGCTGGAGCTCGACGCTCTCGCGACGGCGTGGGGCCACAAGCCCGCTCACCTCGCGCTTGCGTGGTTGCTCTCGCGGCCGGCGGTCGGAGCCGCGATCATCGGCCCCGAGACCCCTGACGAGCTGCTCGAGAACATCGGCGTCTTCGACCTGCAGCTCGACGACGCTCAGCTCGCCGAGCTCGACGCCATCGGCCGGCCCCCGATGAGCCTCCCGATCTGACCGTTCCGGCGCTCGGCACGCGAGGGCACGCCCTGCCCCCAGCGGGCCTTAACGTCCTGTCATGACCGCACTCACGCCCGAGAGCACCAGCCAGTTCGTCACGACCAAGCTCCACAAGCTGCACTACTACGGCGCCGGTGAGGGGCAGCCCATCGTGATGCTCCACGGCAGCGGGCCCGGCGCGACGGGATGGAGCAACTTCAGCCCGAACATCGCCGCCCTCTCCTCTGCCTTTCGGGTGATGGCGTTCGACATGCCCGGCTGGGGCGAGACCGAGGAGCTCGACCCGACCGGCGACCGGGACCATGTCGAGGCGCTCGTCCTCGCGCTCGACGAGCTCGGCATCGAGAAGGCCGCGATCGTCGGCAACTCGATGGGCGGGATGACCGGCATCAGGTTCGCGATCGAGCATCCCGACCGGATCTCGCACCTCATCCCCATGGGCGCTCCATGCCCGGGCATCAACACGTTCACGCCCGGCGGCGGCATGTCGGAGGGACTCAAGATCCTCATCGCGGCCTACGAAGACCCGAGCCCCGAGAACTTCAAGAAGCTCGTCTCGGTGATGGCGTTCGACCAGTCGTTCGCCACCGATCAGCTCGCCGAAGAGCGCTCGCGGAACGCGCTCAAGCACCCGGAGCATCTCGCCAGCTGGGGCTCGATGATGCGCTCCGCTCCCGCGTTCTTCGCGCTCGCGAACCGCGTGCAGGAGATCACCGCTCCGACCATGGTGATCCACGGCCGCGACGACCGCACGGTCCATTTCGAGAACGGGCTGCGGCTCGTGTCCGCGATCCCGAACTCGCGGTTGGTGCTGTTCAACCGGTGTGGCCATTGGGCCCAGCTCGAGCACGCCGCGGAGTTCAACCGTCTCGTCGAGCAGTTCATCGTCAACAGCTGAACGATCGGAGTTGCCATGTCCGTCGACTTGGACCGGATCGACGACCTCGTCTCGGTCGAGCGCGGTGAGATCGACCGCCGCATCTTCTCGGACGACGAGGTCTTCGAGCGCGAGATGGAGCAGATCTTCGGCCGCGCGTGGCTGTTCCTCTGCCACGAGAGCCAGCTGAAGAAGCCCGGCGACTTCTTCGAGGCGCCGATGGGCCGCGACAACGTGCTCGTCGTGCGCCAGAAGGACGGCGGCCTCGAGGCCTTCCTCAACACGTGTATGCACCGAGGCAACGCGGTCTGCCGCGCCGAGGAGGGCAACACCAAGGTCTTCATGTGCACCTACCACGGCTGGACCTACGGCCTCGACGGCAGCCTCATCGGCGTGCCCGGGCTCGAGCAGTTCTACAAGAACAGCCTCGATCGCTCGGAGTACGGGCTCAAGCACGTCGCGCAGCTCGACACGTACAAGGGCTTCGTCTTCGCGACGATGGACCCGACCGCACCACCCCTCCCCGAATTCCTCGGCGCGGCCGGGCGTCTGGGCATCGAGCTGATCGCGGCGCGCGGCGACATGGAGGTCGTGCCGGGCATCCAGAAGTTTGTCATCAACTGCAACTGGAAGTTCACCGTCGACAACCTCTTCGACTGGTACCACCCGTCGATCACGCACATGTCGGCGTTCAACTCGGGCATCCTCCCCGGTGCGAACCCCGAGACGATCGATCCGAGCGAGACCATCCGCCCCGACGGAGCGGCGACGCCTGACGGGACCGAGATGTCGATCCCCGGTGGTGGCGCAGTCGACTCGGTGACCGTGCTCGGCGAGTACGGGCATGCCATCGGCGGCCCGAAGGTGAGCGATCGGCCGGGGCCGTTCGACAACACCTGGCGCGAGCGTCCCGAAGCCCGCGAGGCGCTGGGACCGCGTCGGCATGATCGTCGGCGGCCACCCGAACATCTTCCCGACGGCCTGGATCGCGGTGAGCGTGCAGCTCTCGCTCCGCGTGCCCCTGAGCCCGAACCAGACCGAGATCTGGTGGTTCACGTTCGTCGACAAGAGCTCGCCGCCCGAAGCGCAGCAGATGCAGGTGTTCATGGCGAACCACGTCTTCGGCCCTGCCGGCATCCTCGAGCAGGAAGACGGCGAGAACTGGACGCAGAGCACGAAGCAGACCCGTGGCTACGCCAGCAGCAAGATCCCCCAGATCCTGAAGATGGACTTGGGCGAGGGCAAGATCATCAAGGAAGACGGCATCGCCCGCATCGAGGGCGCCACCAGCGAGCACGGTCAGCTCTGGACCTACAACGCGTGGGCCGCGTACATGCGCGGCGACAGCTGGGACGAGATCAAGGCCGCCACGACGCCTGGCGACTTCTTCTAGGCCGAGACAGGAGCCGACATGTCTCTCGATCAAGACGTTCACGCTGACCTCGACTACGAGATGCACACGCAGTTCGAGGTGGAACGCTTCCTCTACAGGGAGGCGAGGCTGCTCGACCGCAAGGAGTTCGACCAGTGGCTCGACCTCTTCACGGACGACGTCCACTACTTCATGCCGCTGCGGCGCACCCGCACGAAGCGCGAGCTCGATCAGGAGTTCACGCAGCGAGGTGAGATGGCCTGGTTCGACGACAACAAGATGGTGCTCGCCGGTCGCGTCGCGAAGCTCGCGACGGGCACGGCGTGGGCGGAGGACCCTCCGTCGCGGACCCGCCACATCATCACGAACGTGCTCGTCGTCGAGGACCGCGGCGACGAGCTCGACGTCGAGTCGAACTTCCTCCTCTACCGCACTCGCTTGAAGTCGGAGGAGTACACCTGGATCGGCTCGCGCCAGGACACGCTCCGCCGCGTCGACGGCGCGCTGAAGATCGCGAAGCGCACGATCCTCCTCGAGCAGACCGTGTTGCTCACGGCCAACCTGAGCAACTTCTTCTGACCGCACCGTTTGCTCACTCGACCACGTCTGAGGTGGGTCCCGTGAGCAAACGGTCCGGCGGACGGGTCTGGGAGGATGCGGACATCACCGACGCCGCCCTGCTCCGACGGATCTACGACATCGCGCTGGTCACGCGCGCCGTCGACGAGCGGCTGTGGATCCTGACCCGCCAGGGCCGCGCCGGCTTCGTGCTGACGGCCCGCGGGCACGAGATCGCGCAGATCGCGAGCGCCGTGGCGCTGCGCGCGGGGCAGGACAGCGCGTGGCTCTACTACCGCGACCTCGGCGTGGGGCTCGCGCTCGGAGTCACGCCGTACGACCTGTTCCTCGGAGCGCTCGCCCGTGCCGACGACCCGCACAGCGGCGGACGCCAGCTGACGGCGCACCTCTCCGACAGCGCGCTCCGCATCGGCAGCGTCTCCAGCGAGGTCGGCGCGCACGTGCCCCACGCCGTGGGCGCTGCGTACGCGGCCCGCGTCAAGGGCGAAGACTCCGTTGCGGTCTGCTGGTTCGGTGACGGCGCCGCGTCCGAAGGAGGCGTGCACGAGGCGATGAACCTCGCCGGCGTGCACAAGCTCCCGGTCGTCTTCCTCTGCGAGAACAACGGCTGGGCGATCAGCGTACCGCTCGATCAGCAGATGGCGATCACGACGATGGAAGCCCGAGCCGCCGCGTACGGCTTCGCGGGAGAGTCCGTCGACGGATGCGACGCAGAGGCCGTCTACGAAGCCACGACCGCAGCAGTCACGCGTGCCCGCAGCAACGAGGGCCCCACCCTGATCGACATGAGCGTCCCTCGCATCGTGCCCCACTCGTCGCAGGACGACGACGCGTACCGCGACGCCGACGAGAAAGCCGCCGCTGCCGCGCGAGACCCGATTCCTCGTCTCCGCCAAAGGCTGATCGAGCTGCACGCACTCGATCCGGAGGACGACGAGGTCACGCGCAAGACGATCGAGGCCGACGTGCTCGCCGCGGCCGAGCTGGCATTCGCGCAACCCGAACCCACGGCCGATCGTGCCCGAAAGCACCTCTACGCCGATGGCTGAGCTCCATGGCTGAGCTCCGGCTCATCGAAGCGATCTGCGAGGCGCTGCACGAGGAGATGGCTCGCGACGACGACGTCGTGCTGATCGGCGAGGACGTCGGAGTGAAGGGCGGCGTCTTCGGCGCGTCGAAGGGCTTGCTCGACGCCTTCGGCGCGAACCGGGTGCTCGACACGCCCGTCTCCGAGATCGTCATCGCGGGGGCGGCGATCGGCGCAGCGATGATGGGACTGCGGCCCGTCGCCGAGTTCCAGTTCGCGGACTACATGCATCCCGCGTACGACCAGATCATCAACCAAGCCGCGACGATCCGGTGGCGCAGCGTCGGCGGGTTCGGCGTACCAGCGGTGTTTCGCGCGCCGTTCGGTGGGGGAGTGAAGGGCGGCGTGTACCACTCACAGAGCATGGAGGCCGCGTACTGCCACGTGCCCGGCCTCAAAGTCGTCGTGCCGGCGACACCCGCTGACGGCAAGGGCCTGCTCAAGTCCGCGATCCGCGACGACGACCCTGTGGTGTTCTTCGAACCGAAGCGCGCCTACCGCCTCGCGCCCGAGCCCGTGGGAGGGGCCGACGACCTCACGCCGATCGGCGTCGCCCGCGTTGATCGCACCGGCGACGCCCTCACGATCGTCACCTATGGCATCGGGCTGTACATCGCCCGTGAGGCTGCCGCGACGCTCGCCGACGAAGGCATCGAGGTCGAGATCGTCGACCTTCGCACGCTCGTCCCGATGGACAAGGACGCGATCGCGAGGTCGGTCTTGAAGACCAGTCGCCTTCTCGTCCTGCACGAGGCGAACAAGACGATGGGGTTCGGCGCGGAGGTTGCTGCGTTCGCGGCCGAAGAGCTCTTCTACGACCTCGACGCGCCGATCGTCAGGGTCGCGGCCGACGACTGCCACCTGCCGTACAACGGCGCCGAGGAGGAGGCGATCATCCCGATGCCGTCGGACGTCGTTGCTGCGGCGCGCGCCCTGGCAGACTCCTGACCGTGCTGGCCTGGGCCGATCCGCCCTGCGGAACGAGCATCTGGTGATCGGCGTCGCCGAGCCCGCACTCTGACGTCATGGCCTGGGTGAAGGCGTGTGACGAAGGGGCGCTCAGTGACGGCGAAGCCGTCGTCGTCGACGTCGACCCGCCGATCGCCGTGTTCAACGTCGACGGCGAGTACTACGCCATTGACGACACGTGCACCCACGACAAGTACTCCCTGGCCGACGGATACATCGATGACGACGTGGTCGAGTGCGCGTTGCACATGGCCAAGTTCTCGATTCGCACCGGCAAGGCGTTGAGCCTCCCCGCCACCCGTGACCTCTCCGCGTATCCGGTGAAGGTCGAAGGCGGCCAAGTGCTCGTCGATGTGAGCCGGGAGTAGCGGTACCTGAGGAGGACCCAATGATCACCGACGTCACGAAGCTCGTCGACTCCGAGAACGGCCTGCTCGATCCGAGGATCTACACCGACCCCGATCTCTACGAAGCCGAGCTCGAGCACGTCTTCGGTCGCTGCTGGCTCTTCCTCGCCCACGATTCGATGATCCCGAAGGCCGGCGACTTCATCCAGATGTACATGGCCGAGGATCCGGTGCTCGTCGTGCGTCAGGCCGACGGCTCGGTGAAGGCATTTCTCAACCAGTGCCGCCACCGCGGCATGCGCATCTGCCGCGCGGACCTCGGGTCGACGAAGACCTTCACCTGCTCGTACCACGGGTGGGCCTACGACATCGCGGGGCGCCTGATCAACGTCCCCCACGAGGCCGACGGGTACCACAGCGAGATCGACAAGGCCGAGTGGGGACCAATCCAGGTTGCGCAGGTCGAGAGCTACAAGGGCCTGATCTTCGGGACGTGGGACCCGACCGCTCCCTCACTCGAGGACTACCTGGGCGACTTCAAGTGGTATCTCGACTCGTTCTGGGATCGTTGGCCCGGCGGCACCCAGGTGATCGGCGGCGTGCACAAGTGGGTCATCAGGTGCAACTGGAAGTTCGCCGCGGAGCAATTCGCGAGCGACATGTACCACGCGGAGATCAGCCACGCGTCGGCGATCATGGCGCTCGCGCCGCAACGCCAGGTGAGCGTCGAGGAGCAGGCCGAGCGGCGCATGCAAGGCGGACGTCAGGTCTCGTCACCCAACGGGCACGGCATGGGCTTCTTCACCACCGAGAACTTCGACCAGGACGGTCCGCTCGCGCGCGATTGGGTGCTCTCCAATCGCGAGATGCTCGAGGAGCGCCTCGGTGAGTCGCGCATGCGCTACGTGCGGGGCCACCAGACGGTGTTCCCGAACTTCTCGTACCTTTCGAACGGGACGATGCGCGTGTGGCAGCCGCGCGGCCCGGGCGAGATCGAGGTGTGGGCATGGGGCGCCGTGCCGGCGATGGCTCCTCCCGAGGTCAAAGAGGCGCTTCGCGTCAACATCCTGCGCACGTTCAGCCCCTCGGGTCTGCTGGAACAGGACGACGGCGAGAACTGGAACGAGATCCAAAAGGTGCTCCGCGGCCGAGTCGCGCGGAGCCATCCGCTCAACGCCCGCATGGGCCTCGGGCACGCGAACCACGACCTCGGCGACTACCCCGGGCGCACGAACTACGTGTTCGGCGAGGAGGCCGCACGAGGTCTCTACCGGCGCTGGGCCGACCTCATGACCGGAAAGAGCTGGGCCGAGCTGGCCGAGCTCCAGGCCGCTCGCGAGCCCGAACAGGTGGCCGCAGGAGTGTGAACGCCGACTGACAAAAATCGGAAACGGAACCTTGTCTTCCATTTCCGGGGGGCATACGCTCCGTTCCGGAGAGCGGAATCGGGGGGATCCCGCTCGATGTCAGCCAGGGGGGAAGGCATGGCAGTCGCTCAGCGGTCTCGTCGTAGCCCGACGGCCACCGATCCGGCAGTCGTCGATGAGGTGCTCGACGACGGCGCCGAAGACGTCGAGGCCGGTCCATCAGGCGACCTCGACACCTCGGTCGGCAAGGCGCTCGCCTTGCTCGAGGCGTTCCGCACCAGCTGCCGGCCGATGGGTGTCACCGAGCTCGCTCGGCTGGCGCACCTACCCAAGTCGACTGCGTACCGGTTGCTCGCGATCCTGCGCCAGTGGAACCTCGTCGAGCGATCCGGCTCTGACTATTGCCTGGGCAAGCACCTGTTCGAGCTCGGCAACCTCGTGCCCTACTGCCAGCCTCGAGGGCTCCGCGACGTCGCGCTGCCGTACCTGATGCGCCTGTACGAGGCCAGCCACGAGACAGTGCACCTTGCGGTGCTCGATGGCACCGACGTGCTCTACATCGAGAAGATCTACGGCCACAACCCGTGCAAGGCGCCGACCTACGTCGGTAGCCGCATGCCGGTCGAGTGCGCGGCGCTCGGCAAGGCGATGCTCGCGTTCTCCGACAAGGAAGCAGTGCTGCGAGTGCTCTCGCGTGGGCTGCAGCGCGTGTCGCCCTACACGATCGTCCAGCCTCAGCACTTCGTCGATCAGCTCGGCACCATCCGCCAGGAAGGCGTCGCCTTCGATCGGGAGGAGTCGACGATCGGGCTCACCTGCGTCGCAGCCCCCGTGCTCGGCCCCGGAGGCAAGGCGATCGCGGCCGTGTCGCTCGCGGGCCCGACCTACCGTTTCAAGCCTGATGAGTTTGCGGGGCGGGTCCGTGAAGCAGCGGTGGGGATCGCGCAGGACTTCCAGGCCGTCAATTGAACCCGGCAGCAACACCGCTCCGCTCTGACGCGCGCCGCAACCGTGACCGTATCCTCGTCGCGGCAGCCGAGGTGTTCGCCGAGTGCGGCGTCGACGCGCAGATGACGGACATCGCGGCTCGCGCGGAGGTCGGCATCGGCACGCTGTATCGCCACTACTCGACCAAGGAAGAGCTCATCTACTCGGTCGTCAACGCCTGGTTCGAAGACCTCCTGGTCGCGACCGAAGAGGCGGCGACGATCGCCGACCCCGCCGTGTCGTTTCGCACGTTCTTCGAGCAGATGTGCGTCCGCGTGGCGAGCGCAGCGACGCTTGCTCGCGCGCTCCACACGCCGTTCACGACGATGCCGCGGCCGGTGCCCGCAGAACGCCGTGTCGTCGAGATCATGTGTGAGCTCGTCGATCGCGCGCAGGTCGCGGGAACGCTGCGGCGCGACATCGTCGCCGAGGACCTGCCGCCACTGCTCGCGACGATCGCGGAGGCGTCACACGACGACTTCTACGCGCATCGCAACTGGAAGCGCTACATGGAGCTCATCCTCGACGGGCTCTGCACACCGGTACCGAGCCGGCTCGCGCCCCGCAGCTAGCGCGCGCAGCTCGAGCGCTCAGCTCGATTCCGCGGCCATCGACGCCATCATCGCCTGCATCGCCGACTTCAGGGCGATGCCGATCCCGCCGTCGCAGTTGTGGACCGTGCCCGTCGCAGTGCGCGCATCGCGACGGTTGGCGAGCAACACGAAGTGGCCGACGTAGTCGTTTGCCTCAGGCATGAAGCCGAGCGGCATGAACGACTTCGCCATCTCTGGATCCATGACATCGCCGATCTTCATGTCGCCCATGCCGAGTGACGGCACGCCGCGGAGGTCGGTGATCATCCCGCCCGGGGCGACGCCGTTCACGCGGATGTCGGGAGCGAGATCCCACGCGAGCTGCTTGACCATGCCCATCACTGCGTGCTTCGAGGTCGTGTAGAGCACGCCCCCGCCCCCCGGGTAGAAGCCGGCGTTGGACACCGTGAAGATCATCGAGCCTTTCGACGCCTTCAGCGCAGGAACGGCAGCGCGCGCCGCCAAGACGTAGCCCTTCACGTTCACGCCGAACAGCTCGTCGAAGGCCGACGCGAGGTTCTCGAGCGGCACGTCGGCGATGTTGACGTTGAAGTCCCAGATGCCGGCGTTGCCGACGAGGCAGTCGAGCTTGCCGAAGGCCGCCACGGTGTCGTCGACCGCTCGCTGGTTGTCGTCGGCGACGGTGACGTCGCCCACGGTCACGCTGACCTTGTCGCCGAGCGCGGAGTCGAGGTCGGCAGCCTTGTCCTTCGACTTCTCGAGCACGCCGACTCGCGCGCCTTCCTCGATGAACCGCTCGACCACGGCACGGCCCAGGCCGCTTCCCCCACCGGTGACCAGCGCGACCTCTCCATCCAGCTGACCCATGACGTCCCCCTCCGTTGACCGAACCTCGAGCGCGACGCGCTGACAGCGTGCCCGTTGGCGATCTCGACGGCGACGTCGATGATCTGATCTTCCTGGCCGCCGACCAACTTGCGCTCGGCGCATCGCAACAGGATCTCGGCGCCGGACACGTCGTAGCGCTCGGCCGCGCGGTAGGCGTGCTTGAGGAAGCTCGAGTACACGCCCGCGTAGCCCATGATGAGCGCGAGCCGATCGAGCAGGCACTCGCCGTCCATCACCGGACGCACGATGTCCTCGGCGACGTCGATCAGCGCGAGCACGTCGACGCCGGTCTCGATGCCGAGCCGATCGCACACAGCCGCGAGCGCCTCGCACGGAGTGTTTCCCGCCCCTGCGCCGAAACGTCGTGTCGAACCGTCGATCTGCACCGCGCCGGCACGGTGCGCGACCAGGCTGTTCGCGACCCCGAGCGCGAGGTTCTCGTGGCCGTGGAAGCCGACCTGGGCGTCGTCGCCAAGCTCTGCGACGAGAGCAGCGACGCGCTCGCCGACCTGGTCGAGGATCAGCGCGCCCGCGGAGTCGACGACGTAGACGCACTGGCAGCCGGCGTCGGCCATGATCCGAGATTGCACCGCCAGCGAGTCCGGGTCGCTGGTGTGCGCCATCATCAGGAAGCCGACGGTCTCGAGGCCCAGCTCGCGGGCGAGGCCGAAGTGCTGGATGGAGATGTCGGCTTCGGTGCAGTGGGTCGCGACACGCACGATCGACACGCCCGCGTCGGCGATGTACTTGATGTCGTCCTTGGTGCCGACGCCCGGAAGCATCAGCGCGGCGATCTTGGCGGTGTCGGCGACCTTCACCGCGGTCGCCATGAGCTCGCGCTCGTCGGTGAGCGAGAAGCCGTAGTTGTAGGAGGACCCGCCGAGGCCATCGCCGTGCGTCACTTCGATCACCGGCACGCCCGCGGCATCGAGCCCCGAGACGATGTCGCGGACATGGTCGGTGGTGAAGCGGTGGCGCTTCGCGTGGGACCCGTCGCGGAGGCTCGTGTCGGTCAGCCGGAAGTCGAGCGTGTCCGAGTACTGCCGCGCTCCGTACTTCGCGGTCGAGGGTGCATCCATCAGGGGGTCTCCTCCGGGCTGATGATCGCTCGGACGGAACCGAGCCCTTCGATGGTCACTTCGGAGCGCTGACCGGCGGCGATCGGCGCCATGCGGCCGAGAGCGCCGCTCATGATCACGTCGCCCGCGCGCATCGGTGTGCCGCGCGTGGCCATCGTCCGTGCGAGCCAGAGCGCCGCGTTCAGCGGGTGCCCGAGGCACGCCTCGCCAACGCCTTCGGAAACCACGTCACCGTCAACGGTGAGCTGCATCTTGCAGGACCGGAGGTCGACATCGGGCAGGCGCACGGGTCGGTTGCCGAGCACGAACGCACCTGAGCTCGCGTTGTCGGCGATCGTGTCGACGATGCTGATCTGCCATCCGCTGATGCGCGACGCGACGACTTCGATCGCGGGCACGACGAAGTCCACCGCGGACATCAGCTCGACGATCGTCGTGTCCGGATGGGGGAGGTCGCGAGCGAGCACGATCGCAACCTCGCCCTCGACGCGAGGTTGCGGCACCTTCCGAGCGGGGATCGGCTCGGCGTCGCCGTAGCAAGTGTCGGCGAACAGCGCGCCGAAGTCGGGCTCGTACACACCGAACTGCTCTTGCACCGCGAGTGACGTCAGGCCGATCTTGCGGCCGATCAGCCGACGGCCGAGCGAGAGCGATCGAGCGGTGTTGATCAGCTGGACCTCGTACGCAGCTTCGACGTCGCCCTCTTTGAGGTCGCCGAGCAGCGGGTCGATCGTCACCGCGTTCTGCTCGGCCTCCCAAAGGCGGTCTGCCAGCGCTTGTGCCGTCGTCATCGGGCCCCTTCCAGCAGGTGCCGCGCGATCACCTCGCCCACCTTCGTCGCGGCGGCGGTCATGATGTCGAGGTTCCCAGAGTACGAGGGGAGGAAGTCACCCGCCCCCTCGACCTCGAGGAAGATCGCCACGCGGCCGAGGTCACCGAACACACCGGGCGGATCGAACTGCGGCTCCGAGCGCAGGCGATAGCCCGGCACGTACTGCTGCACCTCGGAGACCATGTCGACGATCGAAGCGCCGATCTTCTCCTCGTCGACGTCGGTGGGCAGCGAGCAGAAGATCGTGTCTCGCATGATCAGCGGCGGCTCGGCGGGGTTGAGGATGATGATCGCCTTGCCCCGCTGCGCGCCACCGATCGCCTCGACCGCCGACGCCGTCGTGCTCGTGAACTCGTCGATGTTCGCTCGCGTGCCGGGGCCCGCCGACTTCGATGCGACCGTCGCGACGATCTCCGCGTAGGCGACAGGGACACAGCGCGAGACCGCGTAGACCATCGGGATCGTCGCCTGGCCGCCGCAGGTCACCATGTTCACGTTTGGTTCCGAGATGTGCTCGGACAGATTCACCGGCGGGATCACGTAGGGGCCGCGGGCTGCGGGCGTGAGGTCGATCGCCCGGATGCCGGCCTCTCGGTAGCGAGGCGCATTGCGCACGTGGACGTACGCAGAGGTCGCTTCGAACACCATGTCGGGCTTCTCGGGCCGGGCGAGCAGCCAGTCGAGTCCCTCATGTGATGCCTCGACTCCCGCCGCGCGCGCCCGAGCCAGCCCTTCGGACTCGGGCTCCACGCCGACCATCGCCACTGGCTCGATCCAGTCCGAGCGCAGGAGCTTGTAGAGCAGGTCGGTGCCGATGTTGCCCGATCCGACGATCGCCGCGGTCGCCTTCACCGAGGGAGCGTCCCTCGTAGGGCGTGACGAGGGAAGAGTCGGGTTCCACCCGACGAAACCCGTCACGTGCGCAGATCGCACCCGGCGCGCACACTCGACCCATGGCCGTGGAGGCGTCGAAGACCCGCGTCCGGGTAGATCCCGAGACGTACTACGACATCGAGCAGTTCCTTCTCGACGAGGCGGACCTCCTCGATGAGCGCCGATTCGAGGAGTGGATCGAGCTCATGGCCGACGACGTCCACTACTGGATGCCGACGAGAGCGAACCGCCTGGCGCGTGAGCTCGACCGAGAGATCTCGGCTCCGGACGAAGCCGCGTTCTTCGACGAGACCAAGGAACATCTGCAGCAGCGTCTGTTCCGCTTGCAGACGGGCATGGCGTGGGCTGAGGATCCGCCGTCTCGCACACGGCATCTCGTGACGAACCTCCGCGTCTACCCGACTGACGACCCCAACGAGTACGACGTCGAGACGTCGTTCTTGCTCTATCGCACCCGGCTCGAGCGCGAGATGGACCTCTTCGTGGGCAAGCGGTTCGACCGCTTGCGTCGCGCCGACAACCCCTACGGTTGGCAGATCGCGAAGCGCAAGATCATCCTCGACCAATCGACGCTGCTGGCGAAGAACCTCAGCTCGTTCTTCTGAGCGGCGGTGCAGTACCAGACGCTGGGGCCCTCGGGTCTCTATGTCTCGCGCATCTGCATCGGGAGCGCGACGTTCGGCGCCGGCCCCCTGGCCGACGAGGCCGAGCGGATCGTGCACCGCGCACTCGACCTCGGGATCAACTTCTTCGACACGGCGAACTCCTACGGCAACCAGCCGAGGTTCGACCGTCCGGGCGCACCTCCGGCGGCCGAGCGGGCGAGCGCCGAGGAGATCATGGGGAAGGCCCTGCGGGGCGTCCGCGACGAGATCGTCCTGGCCAGCAAGCTCTCGGAGGCGATCGGCCCCGGCCCGAACGACGGACGCGTCCCGGGACCCAAAGCGGTGAACCCGGGTGGCGGCCTGTCGCGCTACCACATGCTCCGCGAGGTCGACCGCAGCCTGCAGCGGCTCGGCACCGACCACCTCGACATCCTCTACGCGCATCATCCCGACCCGACGACGCCGCTCGAGCAGACGATGCAGGCGTTCGACGACCTCGTGCGGGCGGGGAAGATCCGCTATGGCGCGCTCTCGACGTTTCCCGCGTGGCAGATGGTCGAGGCGCTGTGGGTGTGCGACCGGCTCGGGCTGGGGGCGCCGATCTGCAATCAGGTGATGTACAGCATGCTGAGTCGGGAAGTGGAGCGCGAGATCGTGCCCGCGTGCCTTCGCACCGGGATGACGCTCACGGCGTTCAGCCCCCTCGCTGGCGGGTTGCTCGCGGGCTCCGCGGTGCTCGAGCGGTCGGTGAGCGGATGGCAGCGCTTCGGGTCGGCGCGCACGTACCCGCCCGAGCAGATCGAGACGGCGCGTCGGGTCGAGACGCTCGGCGCGGAATGGGGGATCGAGGCGGCACAGCTGGCGTTGGCGTGGCTGCTGTCGCGGCCCATGCTCACGAGCGCGGTCGTCGGACCCGAAGTCGTGGCGGAGGTGGACGCGAACGTCGGCGCGGTCGACGTGCAGCTCGACGCCGTGCAGCTCGCGCAGCTCGACGAGGTGTTGGGGCCGGTCAGCCCTTGACGCTCAACCCTTGATGAACTCGATGAGCACCTGGTCGTGCTCCTCGGGCTTCTCCCACTGCGGCCAGTGCGCCGCGTCGAGCATGTTGTAGAAGCTCGCGCCGGGGATGAGGCTCGCGCAGTACTCGCCGTAGTCAGGTGCCTGGCCGGGGTTGTGTTCGGTCCAGAACACGAGGGACTCGGGCTTGAAGGTCGCCACGTCGTCCTCGGTGAAGCGCAGCTTGCGAGTCCACGGCCGACCGATGCGATACACCTTCTGCATCGACTCGTAGATCTCCAGGAACGAGTACAGGCGCAGCCGGATCTCGACCATCTCGTCGGTCATGCGCTCCGGGCTCGCGACGAGCCACTCCATGCGCTTGCGAACGTTCTCGAACGTGGGGCTGACGACCGACTGCTGCGACAGCTCCTGGAGCGTCGAGCCGCCGCCCGGGTTCTCCTTGAAGTCCTTCTTCTTCAGGTCGACCGGGCCGAACCCGGTGTTCATGATCAGCTTCCCCGCGAGCTCGGGATGACGCATGCCGAACTCGAACGTGATCGCGCCCCCCATCGACTCGCCCTCGATGTGGGCGTAGTCGTGGCCGAGCGCTTGGATGAGGTCGGCGAGGGCGTCGGCCTGCAGCTCGGTCCAGTGCTCCTCGTCCCAGCCGTCCTTCTGGCTGAAGCCGTGGAACAGGGCGTCGATCGCGTAGACGTGGAATCCGTGGTTCGCGAGGTTGTGGAGGCTGCGGGCGTACGTCTCGGCATGACCGCCGATGCCGTGGATCAGGATCAGGGGCTCGCCGGTGCTGTCGCCCGCCTCGATGACACGGTGGTACGAGTGCTTCCCTTGCACGATGCGGGTCTGCGTGCCCAGCAGCTCGACAGCGACGGATTGCCACTCGTCGAGCGGCTTCGCCTTGGGCGTGTTGTTCAGCGTCAGCACCTTGGTCATGACACGACTCTGCGCCACGTTCGGATTCGCGTCGCCCGCGCTGTTCCCCTGAGTTGAACACCTGCTAGTACGGCCGAGTGCCAGCGGTCGAAGTCAGTGGCCTGAAGAAGGCGTACGGCCCGCTCGAAGCGGTGCGGGGCATCGACTTCACCGTGGAGCAGGGCGAGGTGTTCGCTCTCTTGGGCCCGAACGGCGCGGGCAAGACGACCACGCTCGAGATCCTCGAGGGATTTCTCGCCAGGAGCAGCGGCACCGTGCGCGTGCTCGGCGTCGACCCGGCCGACGCGGATCGACCGTGGCGAGAGCGCGTCGGCATCGTGTTCCAGGGTGCAGTGGTCGAGCCCTACCTCAAAGTGCGCGAGGTGCTCGAACGCAACGCGGGCTACTACCCGAAGCCTCGGGGCGTGGAGGAAGTGCTCGAGCTCGTCGGGCTTCGGGAGAAGGCGGACGCGCGCGCGAAGACGCTCTCGGGTGGACAGCAACGGCGCCTCGACGTCGCTCTCGGCATCATCGGCGCGCCGGAGCTTCTCTTTCTCGACGAGCCCACGACGGGCTTCGATCCGACTGCACGGCGAGGGGCATGGGAGCTCGTCGACCGGCTCCGCGACGAAGGCGCGACGATCATCCTCACGACCCACTACATGGACGAGGCCCAGCACCTCGCCGACCGTGTCGTCGTCATCAACCAGGGCGAGATCGTCGCGTCGGGCACTCCCGAGACCATCGGCGGGCGCGCGGAAGCGGCGGTGCGCATCCGGTTCGGGCTGCCGGCTGATGTCGATGCCGACTCGATGCCGATGGCGGGCACCCGTGACGGTCATGGCATCTACGTCATCGAGACGACCGACGAGGTGCGCGTCTTGCACGCGTTGACCTCATGGGCGCTCGACCGGGGGATCGACCTCGTCGGGCTCACAGTCGACCGGCCGTCCCTCGAGGACGTCTACATCGAGCTGACATCTGCGGAGGTCGTGGAGTGAACGCTGTCGCGCTCTCGGCCCATCAGCTCCGCTACGAGCAGAAGAGCTACTGGCGGAACCCCGCATCGGCCGTCTTCACGTTCGCGTTCCCCGTGGTCTTCCTGCTGCTCTTCGGATCACTGAACACCGGCAGCACCATCGACTTCCTCGGCGGACTGAAGTGGAACCAGTACTACATCGCCGGGATCTTGTGCTTCGGCGTGATCAGCGCATCGTTCACGAACCTCGCGATGACGGTCTGCATCCGTCGCGACGAGGGGGTGCTGAAGCGACTCCGGGGGACACCGCTGCCGGCGACGTCGCTGTTCGGGGGACTGCTGTTGAACTCGCTCGTGGTCGCGGCCGTGCTGACTGCGATCTTGCTGAGCATCGCGGTCGCGTTCTTCGACGTGACGTTCCCTGGGCACTGGGGCGCCCTCGTGGTGTCGCTGATCGTCGGTACGGCTGCGTTCTGCGCGCTCGGCGTCGCCGTGGCAGCAGTCATCCCTCACGCTGACGCCGCGCCGGCGATCGTGAACGGGATCCTCTTTCCGATCCTGTTCGTCTCGGGTGTGTTCTTCCCCGTGCAGGACGACTCGGTCCTGACCAGGATCGGTGACATCTTCCCGGTGCGGCACTTCGTCAACGCGGTGTTCTCTGCGTTCGACCCTCGCATCGCGCACGGCCTCGCCCATGGGTGGAACTGGGGCGACCTCGCGATCGTCGCGGCGTGGGGCGTCGCCGGGGCGATCGTCGCCGTGCGCAAGTTCCGCTGGGATCCCCGCCGCGGTTAGGGCCTCGCCCGGATCCCGGGACCCCCGGGACGGCTCCGGCTTTCTGTGTTGCAAAGTGCGCCAGATGTGGCGCGTTCTGCAGCAGAGAACGGGGTGGGCGGAGGCCTGAGAGGGCCCCAATCCTTGACCGAACAGCTGTTCGAAACTACAGTCATGTGAGTCCGGCGCAGGAGCCCGAACGACCCTCGGCAGGGAATGTCACACCCCCTCTGTACGGTCGCCTTCCAAGCAAACGAGCGGCCGCCGGGGGGCGGTTGGCGAGACGAAAGGACGGCGCGTGGAGCGCGACAAAGCACTCGAGATGGCCCTGGCTTCGATCGACAAGCAGTTCGGCAAGGGCTCGATCATGCGGATGGGGGAGAAGGGCTCGATGAACATCGAGGCCATCCCCACGGGCGCATTGGCACTCGATCTCGCGCTCGGCGTCGGCGGCCTCCCGAGAGGTCGTGTCGTCGAGGTGTACGGCCCCGAGTCGTCCGGCAAGTCGACGTTGGCCATGCACGTCGTGGCCGAGTCGCAGCGCAACGGCGGCATCTGCGCCTACATCGACGCCGAGCACGCGATGGACCCGGTGTACGCGCGGGCGATCGGCGTCGACGTCGACGAGCTGCTGATCTCGCAGCCCGACACCGGTGAGCAAGCCCTCGAGATCACCGACATGCTGATTCGCTCTGGTGCGCTCGACATCGTGGTCATCGACTCCGTGGCCGCGCTCACGCCTCGTGCCGAGATCGAGGGCGAGATGGGCGACTCGCACATGGGCCTGCAGGCTCGCCTGATGAGCCAGGCGCTGCGCAAGCTCACCGCCAACCTGAACAAGTCCGACACCATCGCCCTCTTCATCAACCAGCTCCGAGAGAAGATCGGTGTGATGTTCGGGTCGCCGGAGACCACGCCGGGTGGGCGGGCGCTGAAGTTCTACTCATCGGTGCGGCTCGACATCCGCCGCATCGAGTCGATCAAAGACGGCGTCGAGGTCATCGGCAGCCGCACGCGGGTGAAGGTCGTCAAGAACAAGGTGGCCCCGCCGTTCCGGCAGGCTGAGTTCGACATCATGTACGGCAAGGGCATCAGCCGTGAGGGCTCGCTGCTCGACGTCGGCACCGACCTCGGCATCGTGAAGAAGTCAGGGGCTTGGTACACCTTCGACGGCGAGCAGCTCGGGCAGGGGCGAGAGAACGCCAAGCAGTTCCTCACCGAGAACCCCGAGCTCATGGTCCAGATCTCCGAGCGAGTGAAGGAGCAGGTGGGCATCGGCCAACCGGCCCCGGGCGGGCCGGTCACCCCTCAGGAGGGGTTCTCCGAGGCCGATGAGCAGCCGATCTCACTGGACTGACCGCGTTCCTCGCACCGCGCTCCGCGTTCTGGCATGCTCGCCCCGAGGGGGTGGCGCATGGTTGACTGTGTGTCGAGCGGAGTACCCGGCCAGACCGGTCGGTTCGGCGACACGACGCGACGGTGAATGGAAACGCTCAAAGTCTCGACCCGATCACATCCGAACTCGGTAGCGGGAGCGATTGCGGGGCTGCTTCGACGCGAGGGCGTCGCCGTTCTGACTGTCGTCGGCGCAGGGGCGCTGAATCAGGCCATCAAGGCACTCGCGATCACGCGTGATCACGTCTTGGGGGAGGGGATCGACCCGGTGTGCATCCCCTCCTTCACCGAGGTCGACATCGAGGGTGTGACTCGCACTGCCATTCTCTTGCGCGTCGAGGATCGCTCACGTGGCGTCGCGGCCGTCACTCGGCCCGACGTCATCGATTTGCGCGATCACCTCAGTGAGCTCGCCGGCGACCCGAGCGCCGACTACGACGATGCCGCGTCCCCGCACCCGCCTCACGGAGCGGTCGCGGCGGGCTGACCGGCGCCTAACCTGAGCGGGTGAGCCGCTCGTACTTCGTGCGCACCTTCGGGTGCCAGATGAACGAGCACGACTCCGAGCGGATCGCCGGGCTTCTCGAGGCCGATGGCCTCGTCGCGGCGGCCGATGCCGAGCAGGCCGATGTCGTCGTCCTCAACAGCTGCTGCATCCGAGAGAACGCCGACAACAAGCTCTACGGAAACCTCGGCGTTCTGAAGGCCGTGAAAGATCGCCGCCCCGGCATGCAGATCGTGGTGAGCGGGTGCCTGGCGCAGAACGAGGGCGACGCGATCCGCGCGAAGGCGCCGTGGGTGGACGTCGTCTTCGGCACCCACAACGTCCATCGCGCCGCGGACCTCATCGAGCTGTCGCGAGCGCAGGGGCCGATCGTCGAGGTGCTCGAGGCGGCCGCTGCCGATGACGCGACTGCGTTCCCAACGGCGCTCCCCGCCCAGCGCGAGCAGGGCCACAGCGCGTGGGTCACGATCCAGGTCGGATGTGACAACTCGTGCGCGTTCTGCATCGTCCCCGCAGTCCGTGGTCCGGAGATCAGCCGACCGTTCGCCGCGCTCGTCGCCGAGGTCGAGGCGCTCGCGGCCGAAGGCGTCACCGAGGTCACGTTGCTCGGGCAGAACGTCAACTCCTACGGCCGCGACCTGACGCTGGCAGCGCGGCGCACCGGCGCGACCGGCTCCGTACGCCCTCTCTTCGCCGACCTCTTGCGTGCCGTCGGTGAGGTCGACGGCATCCGCAGAGTTCGGTTCACGAGCCCGCACCCGAAGGATCTGCGACCCGACGTGATCGAGGCGATGGCGACGACGAGCGCAGTGTGCGAGCACCTGCACCTCCCGCTGCAGTCGGGCAGTGACCGCACGCTCGCGGCGATGCATCGGGGCTACAACGCGGCGCGCTACCTCGATCGGCTCGCGGCGGCGCGTGCGGCGGTCGACGACCTCGCGGTCACCACCGACCTCATCGTCGGCTTCCCCGGCGAGACGGACGACGACTTCGAGCGCACTCTCGAGGTGGTCGCGGAGGCGCAGTACGACAGCGCCTACACCTTCATCTTCTCGCCGCGGCCCGGCACCGAGGCCGCGGGCATGGTCGATCAGTTCGTCGCGCCCGAGGTGTGCGCGGAACGGTTCGATCGGCTGCGGGTCGTGGTCGAGCGGTCGGCGCTCGCCCGGCACGTTGCGCGCGTCGGACGCGACGAGGAAGTCGTCGTCGAAGGACCGAGCAAGCGCGATCCCTCGGTGACGACGGGGCGCACCCGGCAGAACAAGCTCGTGCACTTCGCGCCGCCGTCGCCGATCCGGCCGGGCACCTACGCCCGGGTGCACGTCACGAGCGCGGCGGCGCATTACCTCCACGGCACGTTTGTCGAGCTGCTCGAGCCGGCGCGGCACCGCACCCGCATCCCGGTGGTCGCGCACTGAGCACGGACGCACCGGCTCCGTTCGCGATCGTCGGATCGACCGGCACCGGCAAGTCGGCCCTCGCGATGGCCGTCGCGCGAGTGGTGCCGGGCGTCGAGATCATCTCGGTCGATTCGATGCAGGTGTACCGGGGGATGGACATCGGCACCGCGAAGCCGACGCCCGCCGAGCAGCGAGCGATCCCGCATCACCTCATCGACGTCGCCGATCCGTCGGAGGACTACACGGTCGTCGCGTTCCGCCGGAGCGCTGATGCCGCTCTCGCCGACATCGAGCAACGCGCGCACCGCGCGTTGCTCGTGGGCGGCACCGGCCTCTACCTCAGGGCGGTCGTCGATCGTCTCGAACCACCGGGTGAGTGGCCGTTGATTCGCAAGGAGCTCGAGTGGGAACGCGACGTCGCCTCGCTCCACGCTCGGCTCGACGCGATCGATCCGGTCGCCGCCTCGCGGATGACGCCGACGAACCGGCGCCGGGTGATCAGAGCGCTCGAGGTGTCGCTCGGCAGCGGACGCCCTTTCTCGTCGTTCGGACCTGGGCTCATGAGCTACGACACGACCGAGGTCACCCAGATCGGCCTGCGCGTGCCTCGAGCGGTCCTCACCGAGCGCATCCGCGAGCGGTTCGACGCGCAGATGGCGGCCGGGTTCCTCGACGAAGTCGCCGCGCTCGCCACGAGACCGGGCGGCCTCTCTCGCACCGCGTCACAAGCACTCGGCTATCGCGAGCTGCTCGCGCATCTGCGGGGTGACATCGGTCTCGACGACGCGATCGCTCTGGCGATCACGCGCACCCGCCAATTCGCCGTGCGGCAAGAGCGCTGGTTCCGCCGCGACCCCCGGATCACGTGGCTCGACGAGACCGAGCTGGCGAATCAGGTGGAGTCGGTGCTGAGCATCCTGGGAGACTCGGCTCAATGCACCTGAGCAAGCACCACGGGCTCGGCAACGACTTCCTCGTGCTGTTGCCCGACGACAACGTCCCGATGCCGGACGATGTCGCTGCCGCGCTCGCGCGCCGGCTCTGCCATCGCACGCGTGGCATCGGTGCGGACGGTCTCATCATCGGCGGTGCACCGGTGCGACGCATCGCCTGTGACCTCCAGATGTGGCTCTACAACGCGGACGGCTCGCATGCGGAGATGAGCGGCAACGGCATCCGCTGCCTCGCCCACGCGGTGCTGCGCAAGCGAGGGCTGACCGAGGCCACGCTGGCGATCTCGACCGACGCGGGGCTGCGGCGGGTCGACATCAAGGTCACGGGTCCTGCCGAGGCGTGGGCGAGCGTCGACATGGGCGCGATCGCCCCGGCCGATCCGCCTGATGGGTGGCACCGGCTCGATCTCGATTCGTCCCGACCGGTCGCGCACGTGTCGGTTGGCAACCCGCATGCGGTCGTCCTGGTCGACGACGTGGACGGAGTCGACCTCGTCGCGGCCGGCACTGCCGTCCCCGACGTGAACCTCGAGATCATCGAGCCGGGCCCCGAGGCGAACGCGATCACGATGCGAGTGCACGAGCGAGGGGTCGGGATCACAGAGGCTTGCGGCACCGGCGCCTGCGCCGCGGCGTGGGCAGCGCGGGAGTGGGGGATCGCCGGCCATCGCGTTGTCGTGCACATGCTCGGAGGCGACGGCGAAGTCACGATCGACGGTGAGGGTGTCACCCTCGCCGGTCCCGCAGTCCACATCGCAGAGATCGAGGTGAGCGCGTGAGTCTCATCGAGCGCGCGATACGTGAGCGCATCGTCCTCGTCGGCGTCACCCTGCCGCCGGCGCGTCTCGACGACACCGAGTCGAGCCTCGACGAGCTGTCACTGCTCATCGACACCGCGGGCGCGGAGGAAGCGGCGCGCATCGTCTCGCGCCGCGACCGTCCTGACCCGGCGACGTTCCTCGGCAAGGGGAAGGTGCAGGAGCTGCTCGAGGTCTGCCTGGAGGTCGACGCCGACACCGTCGTCTTCGACAACGAGCTCACGCCTGCTCAGCAGTTCAACCTCGAGAAGCTGCTCGGGCGCACGGCGATCGATCGCACCGCGGTGATCCTCGACATCTTCGCCCAGAACGCCCACACCCTCGAGGGCAAAGCCCAAGTCGAGCTGGCGCTCTTGCGCTATCGACTGCCTCGCCTGCGGCGCGGCCGCGCCGGAGGCCTCTCGCAGCAGGCGGGTCGCATCGGCACGAGAGGTCCTGGTGAGACGCAGCTCGAGACCGACCGCCGTCGTCTGCAACGACGTATCACCAAGCTCGAGCAAGACCTCAAGTCCCTCGGCAAGACGCGCCACACCCAGCGCAAGGCGCGCACCCGCAGCCGGATGAGCGAGATCTCGATCGTCGGGTACACCAACGCGGGCAAGTCGACGTTGCTCAACCGGCTCACCGACGCAGGTGTGCTCGTCGAGAACCGCCTCTTCGCCACGCTCGACCCGTCCACGAAGCGACTGGAGCTCCCGGGCGGAGAGCCGGTGCTCGTGTCCGACACCGTCGGGTTCGTCCGCAAGCTGCCGCATCAGCTCGTCGAGGCGTTCAAGTCGACGCTCGAGACCGTCGCGTCCGCGGACCTGCTCGTGCACGTCGTCGATGCGTCCTCGCCCGATCCCGATGGCCAGATCGACGCCGTTCGGGTCGTGCTGCGGGAGATCGAAGGCGATCGGGTGCCCGAGCTGATCGTGTTCAACAAGGTCGACATCGCCAAGGACGCCGACCATCTCGTCGAGTCCCACCCGGGCTCGGGGGCGATCTCGGCCAAGACCGGCGAGGGGATCGATCACCTCCTGCTCACGATCAGCGACCGGCTGCGGGCCATGTCGGCGGTCGTCGAGCTCGTGATCCCGTACGAGCGCGGTGATGTGCTCGCCGAGCTCCATCGAGAAGGGGAGATCGTCTCCGAGTCGCACGACGACGACGGAGTGCGGGTGCGGGCTCGCCTCGATGCTGCCGCTCAGGGCCGGCTCGCCGAGTTCGCAGCGAGCACTCCGTGACTGAGCCCTACGTCCCGCCGGCGTACCCCTACGACCGGCTCGACGAGGTCGCCGCAGTCGCCGAGCGCCACGAAGGTGGCATGGTCGACCTGTCGGTCGGCACGCCCTGCGACCCTCCACCCGAGTCAGTCGTGCGCGCGCTCGCGTCGTCTGGCGCCGAGCGCGGCTATCCGCCCTCGATCGGCAGCCCTGCGCTGCGTGCTGCGGCGAGCAAGTGGATCGCCCGACGTTTCGATGTCGACGAGCCGCCCGCGCTCGCCGCGTGCATCGGCACCAAGGAGTTCGTCGGCACGCTTCCGCAGTGGTTGCATCTCCGTCGACCCGACCGCGACACCGTCCTCTATCCGGCGGTGTGCTACCCGACGTACGAGATGGGCGCGATCTTCGCCCGCTGCCGCGCGGTGCCCGTGCCGGTCGACGACGCCTGGCGGCTCGACCTCAGCGCGATCGACGAAGCCGACGCAGCGCGCGCTCTGTGCTTGTGGGTGAACTCGCCGAGCAACCCGACGGGCGCGCTCGACGACCTCGCCGCCGCGGCAGCGTGGGGTCGTGCCCACGGCGTACCGGTGTTCAGCGACGAGTGCTACGCGGAGTTCACGTGGGACGGTCCGCCGCGATCGATCCTCGAGCACGGCACCGACGGGCTCGTCGCGGTGCACTCGCTCTCGAAGCGATCGAACCTCGCGGGCGTGCGAGTGGGCTTCTACGCCGGTGACCCCGATCTCGTCACCTACCTGAGCGAGGTGCGCAAGCACGTCGGGATGATGGTGCCGGGGCCCGCGCAGGCGGCTGGCGTCGCGGCGCTCGAAGACACCGAGCACGTCGAGGTGCAGCGCGCTCGCTACCTCGCGCGTCTGGAACGCCTCGCGAAGGTGCTCTCCGATTGGTCGGGCGCGTCGGTGTCACTCCCGCCGGGCGGCTTCTACCTCTGGGTGAAGGCGCCCGACGGCGACGGCTGGGCGTTCACGCGTGCCATCGCCGAAGCCGCGGGCGCGCTCGTGAGCCCGGGCGACTTCTACGGTGCGCCTGACCACGTGAGGATC
Organism: uncultured Acidimicrobiales bacterium; assembly: GCA_963802505.1. Lineage (GTDB taxonomy): Bacteria > Actinomycetota > Acidimicrobiia > Acidimicrobiales > DATKAS01 > DATKAS01. Next base: position 466,850 of record CAWDJB010000003.1, read on the forward strand.
GCGCTCGTGCAACCAGATGACCGAATCGAGCTCGTCGCTCAGCGGCTGAGCAGGTGACGTTGGGGTAACTTCACCGGCTTGCGGCCCCGGCGGATCGTCCTCCTTCTTGTCGTGCCGCTCTTGCTCGTGTTGGCGGCGTGCAACCCGGTCATGCAGCTCGACGCGATCACTCGCGTCAACGAGACGCGCACCGCGCTCGGTCGTCCTCCGCTTCGGGTCACTGATGAGCTCACCCGGAAGGCCCTGCTCGTCGCCGATCATCTCGCCGAGATCGGCCGCCTCGAGCACTCGCCCGACTTGGCGGCCGGGATCACCGGACCGTATGGGCGCCTGGGTGAGAACGTGGGCTACGGAAGCTCGGTGGAGCAGATCCACACGATGCTCCTGCACTCACCTGAGCACTTCTCGATCATGATCGACCCGCGCTACACCGAGATCGGCATCGGCATCACGGTCGGCGCGGACGGCACGGTGTACGAGGTCCAGGAGTACAAGGCTCCGTGATCCCCGGGTCTCCCGTCGCGCTTCGCCGCTAGCCTGCGCGGATGGCAGACCTCCAAGGGCAGATCGAGGAGATGTGGGAACGGCGCATCGAGGTCGAGCCCGGCGACAAGTCCTCTGCTGCTCTGGTTCGTGAGGCCGTCGACCTTCTCGACACCGGCCAAGCGCGCGTCGCGGAGGTCGTGGCCGGCCGGGTGGTGGTGCACTCGTGGTTGAAGCAAGCGATCTTGCTGCTCTTCCGGCTGTCGAAGATCAAGACGGTGGAGCTCGGCCCGTTCGAGTACGCCGACAAGCTGCCGCTGAAGTCCGGGTTCAAGAAGCTCGGGGTACGCGTCGTGCCGGGGGCCTCCGCGCGCTACGGCTCGTTCCTCGAGCGCGGTGTCGTGCTGATGCCGAGCTACGTGAACATCGGCGCGCACGTCGGGCACAACACGATGGTTGACACGTGGGCGACGGTCGGGTCGTGCGCGCAGATCGGCGCGAACGTGCATCTCTCGGGCGGCGTCGGCATCGGCGGCGTGCTCGAGCCTCCCCAAGCCGCGCCGGTGATCGTCGAGGATGACTGCCTCATCGGTAGCCGGTGCATCGTCGCCGAAGGGGCACGCGTGGGCAGGGGCAGCGTGCTCGGCGCGGGCTGCATCCTGACCGGGTCGATCCCGGTGATCGACGCCCAGACCGGGGCCGAGGTGGGTCGCGGCAGCGTGCCTTCGCACAGCGTCGCGGTGAGCGCCACCCGGCCGCGCAGGTTCGGCAGCCATGAGTACGGCCTGCCGTGCGTCCTGATCATCAAGCACTTGCACGAGGGCGAGCGGCACGACAAGGGCCAGCTCGAATCGATCTTGCGCGACCACGGCGCAACGGTCTGACGAGGATGTCGCATGGCCGACCTTCTCGCCCTGACCGCTGAGCTTGTCGGCATCCCGTCGGTCAGCCACGACGAGGGAGCGATCACCGAGCGGATCAGAGGCGAGCTCTCGGCGACCCCGTGGCTGACCGTCGATGAGCTCGGCCACAACCTCGTCGCTCGCACCGATCTCGGCCGCTCGCTGCGTCTGGTGATCGCGGGGCACACCGACACCGTGCCGATCAACGCCAACGGCGAGGCGAAGATCGAAGGCGACACGCTGTGGGGATGTGGGGCGTCCGACATGAAGTCGGGTCTGGCCGTGATGCTCGAGCTCGCGCGCTCGGTCTCAGACCCCGCCGTCGACCTCACGTTCGTCTTCTACGAGGCGGAGGAGGTCGACGCGATCCACAACGGGCTCGCGCGGCTGTTTCGCGATCGTCCCGACCTGATGGCTGGCGACGTCGCGCTTCTCGGCGAACCGACCGACGGCACGATCGAGGCCGGGTGCCAGGGCACGATGCGCGTCGAGCTCACCCTGGCCGGTGCCCGCGCCCACACCGCTCGTCCCTGGATGGGACGCAACGCCATTCACCGGTTGGGTCCGATCCTTCGACGGCTCGAATCGTTCGAGGAGCGCCGGCCCGTCATCGACGGTTGCGAGTACCGCGAGGCGGTGCAAGCCGTGTTCGTCGACGGGGGCGTGGCCGGCAACGTCGTGCCCGACCGAGCGCGGCTGCGGGTGAACCATCGCTTCGCACCTGATCACTCGGCGGTCGACGCCGAGGCGATGCTTCGCGAGCTGCTCTTCGTCGACGCAGATGACGGCGACACGTTCGAGGTTCTGGACTTCGCGGAGGGTGCGCCGCCTTCGCTCACGCACCCTTTGGTCCGAGCGCTGATCGAGAGGAACGGGCTCGAGGTGCGCGCCAAGCTCGGCTGGACCGACGTTGCTCGCTTCGCCGCTCACGGCATCCCGGCGGCGAACTTCGGTCCGGGCGACGCCACTCTGGCGCACACTCGAGACGAGCATGTGCGCCGTCAGCCGATCGAGGCGACGTATGCCGCGCTGTACGACCTCGTGACGACGGGCTTGCCCGCATGATCGAGAGCGGCACGTGGAGCGTCCTGTTCACCGACATCGTCGGGTCCACCGAGGTGCGCAGCCGGCTCGGTGACGACGCTGCTGATGTCCTGTTCAGCAGGCTCGACGCGGCGGTGTCGAGCGCGATCGACGCGCATCAAGGCGTGCTCGTCAAAGGCCTCGGGGACGGGCACATGGCTGCGTTCCGAGGCGCGGCCGACGCGATCGGCGCCGCGGTCGAGATCCAGCAGGCGGCGTGCCGCGAGCAGCTGATCGTGCTCCGCGTCGGCATCAGCGCCGGTGACGCGCGGGCCGAGGGTGACGACCTGTTCGGCACGCCGGTGGTCGAAGCGGCGCGGTTGTGCTCGGCGGCGAACGGCGGGCAGATCGTCGTCGCGGCACTCGTGCGGCAGCTCGCCGGAACTCGCGGTGGCTATGAGTTCGATCCCATCGGGGCGCTCTCGTTGAAGGGCCTGTCCGATCCGGTCGAGGCGTGTGTGGTGCGCTGGGAGCCGCTCACCGCGGTGAGCTCGATCGCCGCCCTGCCGCTTCCTCGAGCCCTCGGATCCACTGAGCAGTTCGCGTTCGTGGGGCGAGCCGACCCGCTCGAGCAGCTGACCGCGGCGTGGAAGATGGTCACCGGGGACGATCCCCATGCCCGTCTCGTCCTCCTCGCCGGTGAGCCCGGCATCGGCAAGACCCGTCTCGCGACGCAGCTCGCGCGACAGGTCCATCATGAGGGTGCGGTCGTGCTGCTCGGTCGATGCGAGGAGGAGCTCGGAGTTCCCTACCAGCCGCTCGTCGAGGCGCTCCGGTTCACGATCGACCACGTCGAGCCCGGCGCGCTGCCGAACCTCCTCGGGCGCTACGGCGGCGAGCTCGCGCGCCTCCTGCCCGAGATCTCGTCGCTCGTGCCCGACCTTCCGCGGCCGACGCGCTCCGATCCGGAGACCGAGCGGTACCGGCTGTTCGACGCGGTCGTGGAATGGCTGGTCGCGATGAGCAGGGAGCGACCGTTGCTCGTGCTCGTCGACGATCTGCAATGGGCGGGACGGCCGACGCTGCTCCTCCTGCGACACATCGTCACGTCAGTGCCGCCGATGCGGCTGCTCATCGTCGGGACATACCGAGACACCGACCTGCAGCGTGGCGACCCCCTCGCCGACATGCTCGCCGACTTCAGGCGGGTCGAACGCGTCGAGCGGGTTGCGCTGCAGGGGCTCACCACCGACGACGTCGTCGACTTCTTCGAGTGGACGTCCGGGCAGAAGCAGGGTCGCCGGGGGCGCGACCTCGCCCGCGTCGTGCGCGACGAGACCGAGGGGAATCCGTTCTTCATCGGTGAGGTGCTCCGTCACCTCGCCGAGACGGGTGTGCTCGTCGAGAGCGAGGGGCGCTGGGCGACGTCGATGCCGCCCGACTCGATCGGTCTCCCCGAAGGCGTGCGCGAGGTCGTCGGCCGCCGGCTCAGCCGGCTCAGCACCGAGGCAAACGAGGTGCTGCGGGTGGCCGCGGTCATCGGTCGTGAGTTCGATCTCGACGTGCTCGGGCCTGCCTCCGGGATGCCAGAAGACGACGTGCTGCTCGCGCTCGGCTCCGCGGTGCAGGTGCGTCTCGTCGACGAGGTGACGCTCGACCGGTGGCGCTTCTCTCACGCGCTCGTGCGCTCCACCCTGTACGACGAGCTCGGCACGAGCCGGCGCGTGCGGCTTCACCGCGCGGTCGCTCAGATCATCGAGGAGCGCCGACCCGACGATGTGTCCGCGCTCGCTCGTCACTATGGAGAGGCGGCGGTCGCGGGCACCACGGAACAAGCGGTGCGCTACGCGTTGGCGGCCGGTGACCGCTCGCTCGCACAGCTGGCGAACGACGAGGCCGTGACGTTCTATGCGGGCGCGCTCGACTTGCTCGAAGAGGGCGCCCCCCAACGGGTCTCTGTTCTCGCTCGCCTCGGCGACGCGCAGCGGCGCGCGGGCGATCCCTCCTACCGGGAGACCTTGCTCGCTGCGGCTGCAGGTGCCCATGACACGGGCGACACGGCGACGGAGGTCGAGGCGGTGCTCGCGACCAGCCGCGGGTTCTTCAGCGTCGCGGGTCAGCGGGATGACGAACGGGTGAGCGCGCTTCGCGCCGCGCTCGACTCGATCGGGCCGCACGACAGCGTGGAGCGGGCGAACCTCCTCGCGACGTTGGGCGCCGAGCTGCTGTTCACGGCCGATCTCGATCAGAGCAAGGCGCTGCTCGGCGACTCTGTGGCCATGGCGCGTCGTCTCGGCGACGACGCCGTGCTCGCCCGGACGCTCAACTTCTTCACCGCGGTCCAGGCCGACGTCTTCGACTTGGAGAGCATGCGTTCCATGGCGCGGGAGGCCTTGGAGATCGCGGAGCGCACCGGCGATCCTGCGCTGGCCACGATGGCAGCGTCGGGTCTCCACATCCTGGCGTGTCGCGCCGGTGATCGAGTCGAGGCCGACGCGGCGCTCGGGCGGCAGATCGAGCACACCGAACGCGCCCGTCAGCCGCTTCTCGTCTTCCTGCTCGCGAATGCGCTCGCGCTTCGGGCGATCGGAGAGGGGCGACTCGACGAGGGCGAGCGGCTCGCCGAGGACATGTTGGAGGTGGGCTCGGAGTCAGGCCAGCCCGACGCTCTGGTGTTCATGTCGGCGCACATCGGACTGCTCTGGGAGGAGGGCCGTCGCGCCGAAGAGGCGTACGCGCTGTACAACGCGGCGGCGACCGTGTTGCCGACCGTCGGCGCGATACTCGTCCACGCGCTCGCGGAGCTCGGTGACACCGACCGGGCGCGCGAGCTCTGGCGGGACCTGACCGCGAATGGGGTGCCCGACCTCCCGACCGATCTGTTGTGGAGCTTCGGCATGTCGTCGTTCGCTGCGGCGTCGTGGTTCCTCGACGATCCGACGTATGCCGCCGAGCTCGGAGGGCAGCTCGAGCGGCTGGCCGGTGAGCTGACCTGTTCCGGAGCCGGCTTCCACGGCGCGGTCGACCACTACCGAGGCCTCCTCTCGGCGCTCCGAGGCGAGTACGACCGCGCGGAGGAGTGCTTTGCGGCGGCAGAACGGCTCGAGAGCGGGATGGACCACGCGCCACGGGTCTGTCGAACCCTGATGGCGTGGGCCGAAGTGATCCAACGCCGCTCGCCCGACGATGCGGACGTCCAGCGGCGTGCTCTCGACCTGCTCGACCGGGCGGTCGCGCTGGCTGCCGAGCGCGACCTTCCCCGAACACTCGCCCGAGCGGTCGCGCAACGTGCGGCCCTCGTCGGGTCGGAGTGAGCGTCTCGCGGCGGGTGGCGGCTGCGCTCCTCGTCCTCACGGGTTGCTCCGTCACGTCAGGCGCCTCGGTGACCACGACCACCACCGGTCCCGCGGTCGTGACGACAGCGACGATCACAACGGCCACGCCGCCCGCTCGACCGCGCGCGCCGACCGGTGACTCGGTCGAGACGATCACGCACGACGGCATCGAACGGCGCTATCTGCTGCATGTCCCCACTGACCTTCCGGTCGACCGGATGGTGCCGCTCGTGCTCGTGCTCCACGGCGCGGGTGGGGATCCCGAGGACATCGAAGCCGGCTCGGGCTGGAACGCGGTCGCCGACGAGCGGGGCATGGTCGTGGCCTACCCGGAGGGCGATGGCGGGGATTGGAACGCGGGCGCGTGCTGCGGGAGTGCTGTCCGCGAGAACCACGACGACGTGGGCTTCCTCGACGCGCTCATCGATCATCTCGACGGCTTCGCGCAGATCGATCCGGCGCGCGTCGTGCTCGTCGGTCATTCGAACGGCGGGATGATGGCCTACCGGCTCGCGTGCGATCCGGACTCGACGGTGTTCGGCGTCGCGTCGGTGGCAGGTACGAACATGGCGGGCTGCCCGCCGGCGCACCCGCTGTCCTTCCTCGAGATCCACGGCACCGCGGATCGCGTGGTGCCATTCGGGGGCGGCTCGACGACCGAGAGCGAGGCCGCCGGCCTTCCCCCGCTCACTCCGGTGGAGGTCTCGGTGACGTGGATGGTGCAGGCGCTCGGATGTGAGACCACGCCCGAGGAGGTGACGGTGTCGAAGACGACGACCCAGACCTGGTCGCAATGTCGGGACCGCGTGAAGGCCGGGTTCATCACGTTGACCGGATCGGGTCATTCGTGGCCGACCGGGCGGTCGTTCGACGCGACGTCGGCCATCGCGGATTTCTTCTTTGGCGACCTAGGCTCGGCGGAGGCAACGACTACGACCACCGGCTGATCCGAGGAGAACATCGAGATGGCGATCGCGATCGGCGCAGAGGCGCCCGACTTCACGCTGAAGGATCAGGACGGCAACGACGTGACCCTGTCGAGCTTCCGCGGCCAGAAGAACGTGGCGCTCGTGTTCTTCCCGTTCACGTTCACCGGCGTCTGCCAGGGCGAGCTCTGCGAGCTTCGCGACGACCTGTCGAAGTACGAGCGGGCCGAGGTGCAGGTGCTCGCATGCAGCTGCGACAGCCGGTTCGCGCAGAAGAAGTGGGCGGACGAGCAGGGCTACACATTCCCGGTGCTCGCCGACAACTGGCCGCACGGCAAGGTGGCGCAGGCCTACGGCATCTTCAACGAGGCCGTCGGCGCGGCGAACCGAGCCACCTTCATCATCGACAAGAACGGCATCGTCGTCGACGAGTTCGAGTCGGAGAACCTGGGCACCCCGCGCGGCAAGGCGTCGTACGAAGCCGCGCTCGCGAAGCTCTAGAGCCGACGCATCACCGTGACGACCTTGCCGAAGATCGTCACGTCTTCAGGGTCGAACGGCATCGGCGCGAGCCGCGAGTTCGCGGGCAACAGCACGACCTGGCCGTCTTTGCGCGTGTAGGTCTTCACTGTCGCTTCCTCGCCCGGGATTCCGGCGACGACGATGTCACCGGTGCGTGCGACGTGCTGGCGGCGGGCGACCACGTAGTCACCGCTCAAGATGCCGGCATCGATCATCGAGTCGCCGCGCACACGCAGCATGAAGACGTCGCCGTCGCCCGTGAAGTCGGCGGGCAATGGAAGGAGCTCCTCGACGTTCTCCTGCGCCAGCACATCGGTGCCAGCGGCCACGTCGCCGACGAGGGGCACGTGGCGAGTCGGACGGCGTTCGATCGCCGCGTCGGACGACGAGTCCCACCGCACCTCGATCGCTCGAGGCTTCGTCGGGTCACGTCGCAGGTAGCCGAGGCGCTCGAGCGTGTTGAGGTGAGAGTGGACGGTCGACGGTGACGTGAGCCCGACCGCCTCGCCGATCTCGCGCACAGACGGCGGATAGCCCCGGGCCCGCATGTGCTGCTCGATCACCTGGAGGATCTCGCGCTGGCGGTCGGTGAGGACGATCTCCGTCATGGCGGCATCGTACGGATGTTCGGCCGATCAGGTCAAACACCCGTTCGACCAGGGCCGATGCATGCTGGTTAGCGGTGAGCGAAACCGAGAACGCAGCACCGCCGCCGGCGGTCGAGCGCTGGGTGGTGAGGTTCGGGGTCACGCTGCCGATCCTGGGTTTCGCGACGATCGTGGCGATCAACCTCACAGGGCACCGCTGGTGCCCGCCGTGGCGCTCTTCGGAGTCGCGTTGATGGTGGGCGTGCTCGTGCTCATCGAGGCCCACGAGCTGCACATCTCGCCCGCGGCGGCGTGGCGTCGCCAACGCCACCGGGTGAAGGCGAACACGCGCCTGCCTCGATGGGCCCGACGACGGCGGCGGTCGGCTCCGTGAGCATCGTCGGGCGGACGTACCTCGAGCGGGGCGAGCCGGTCACGGTGCTCGCACAGTGGCGCACCGGTGACGGCACTCGGCCGATCCGCAACGTCCTCATCAGGAGGGCGAGCGGGGAGCTGGTCGTCCGGCCGTTCCGGGGTCTGCGCAAGCCTCGGCAATGACTGCGCCGACCTCCGTCGCCGAATCAGACGGGGAATTGGTGCGTCATCGGCCGTCAGGGGACCGCTCCCGCGCCAATTGCGGCGGGCAGCGAACGCGCGGCGGTGTTCGGGGCCTGTCCGGGGCCTCCGGGGCGTCGGCCGGATGTGACGGACGGCTCGAACACCCGTTCTTGACAGCGAACAGACGTTCGTGCTTGCATGACGAACGCATGTTCGTGACGACCTCGCCCGTCCCTGTTCCTCTCTACATCGCCCCTCGCCGCGACCTCACGCTGGTGTACCGACGCCGTCGGCTCGCGGCGCTCGTGCTGCTCGTCGTGCTGGTCGTGGCACTTGTCCTCGCCGTGCGTTCCGTCACGGCGACCCTCGGGGGCGTCCCTGCCTCCGCCCCCGAGGGCACCATCACCGGCCCCCCGGCCCGCGTCGTCGTCGTGCAGCCAGGCGACACCGTGTGGACGATTGCCCACGCGGTGCAGCCCGACGGCGACGTGCGGCCGTTGGTCGACGCGTTGCTCGCCGATCATCCGGCGCCGCTGCAGCCGGGTGATCGATTGCTCGTTCCCTTGCAAACCTGACCACTACCGTCGCGGTGGTGCGGTGTCCGAATTGCGCTTCTCTCGATGACAAGGTCATCGACTCGCGCACCGCGGACGATGGCTCGGCGATCCGCCGACGCCGTGAGTGTCTTGCCTGTGGCAGCCGGTTCACGACCTTCGAGCGACTCGAGGAGCTCCCGCTCATGGTCGTGAAGCGCTCAGGTGAGCGCGTGCAGTTCGAGCGGTCGAAGGTCGTCGAAGGGGTGCTCGCGGCGGCCAAGGGCCGTCCGGTGTCCCTCGATCAGATCGAGTCGCTCGCGGGCGAGGTCGAAGAGGGGTTGCGCCTCGAGGGCGGTGGCGACGTCGCGACCGAGCGCATCGGGCTCGCGGTCCTCGACCGGCTGCGGGTGCTCGACGAGGTCGCGTACGTGCGCTTCGCGAGCGTGTACAAGAGCTTCGACGAGGCCGACGACTTCGCACGCGAGCTCACGCTGCTGCGCAAGAGCACGGAGCCGAAACGCTCCTACCGCGACCCCGACGCCTGAACGACGTATCGAAAGAAGAGCGACTCGTCTTCTTCGAGGACGTGCACGAGCGACAAACGCTTGAACGCAGTGAGCGCGCCGTGCGCGACCCGTGACGAAGTGCCCGCGACGAGAGCGGGTGACAAGGTGAGTGCGAGCTCGTCGACGAGGTCGTGTGCGATCAGCTGGCCGTTGATCGATGGTCCGCCCTCGGCCATGACGATGTTCGCTCCGAGACGATGCAGCTCCGTGAGTGCTGCGGCGAGGTCGACGTCGTGTTCGCCAGAGCGGATCGTGGGGATGTGATCGGGCACCGTGCCCGCGGTCTGCGTCGTGACGATCAGCACCTGCCCGCTCGTCATGAGCGGCGAGGCCCAGTCGATCTCGAGCGAGCGGCTGATGATCGCGATGCGGAGGTCGGCCCGCTTGGGAGGCCCGTAGTGCTCGGCCCGTGCCGTGCCGGCACCGACGAGCACCATGTCGGCGTGCTCGCGCATCGTGGCGAAGACGGCCTTGTCGCCCGGACCCCCGAGTGGTCCCGACACGCCGTCGACCGCGGTGGCGCCATCGGCGCTCGCGATCATGACGAGGTACACCCACGGCCGCCCGTCGTGCGCAGCGCGGCTCGAGTCGGCGTACGCGTCGGCGACGCTCACAGACTCGACCGGATCGGGATACAGGCGGCGCATCTCAGGGTGATCTTGGCAGGACGGTCACGTCGGTGTCGCGAAGAGGATCGTGAGTACGCGGTCCGCGGCCCACTCCCCGGTCTCCTTGGTGAAGTGCATTCCGTCGGGCCGCACCCACATCCCGTCTACCTCGGTCGGGCATGGCGGACCGGCGTGACAGACGATGTTGGCGAAGTCGATCAGCTGCACTCGGTCGGCATTCGCGAAGGCGAACTCGACGATGATCGAGTTGAGATGCTCGATGGCCGCGCGCCCCTCCGGCACCGGTCGTCCGTCCATCCGGTCTCCTCGTGGAGGAAGGGTGAGCATCACGAGGCGCGCGCCGCCGGCGGTGACGCGGTCGAGTGTCTCCCTCATGCCTCGGAGAATCGCGGCGTCGGCTTCGGGCGTGCCGAAGTGCACCCGCGTTCCTGCGACGAGTCGATCGCTCGTCTCCCACGAGCTCAACCAGAGGACGACGTCGGGTCGGAGCTGGCTGATCAGCTGCTGTTGGATCTCCGGCACCGCGGTGACGCAGTCGTCGGACCACGAGAAGGCGTTGCCCTGGTCGTCGAGTGAGAACGCGTCGGTCGCGCCACAGCCCGGGATCGCCGCGCCCGCGACGGCGGCGCCTCGGCGCGCCGCCGCGGCTTCGAGTCCCGGAATGAGGCTGGCAGCGACCGAGTCTCCGACGATGCCGATCACTTGGGGAGGTGGAGGAAGTTCCGATGAAGTGGGTGATCGGTCGACGCGGCTCGTCGCTGTGCTCGAGATCGGGCTCGACGGCGCGACGGTCGACAACGTGACCGACGCGGCGCTGACGGGTGTGGCGAAGGCGAGGACCGGCGACGTCGCAGCGGTCGCCATCACGAGGGCCGCGGCGAGACTCCCCGCGATCGCGGCGGCGCTCGGGAGTGCGATCGCGGCCCGGAGCGTCTTGCCTCGTCTGATCGGCAGCTCGACCGCGTAGTAGGAGGCGGTCGCGCACGCGACGGTGACGGCGATGCGGGTCGCGTCGAGCTCTATCCCACTGAGGTGCGTGCGACCCGGTGTCAGCACGAGCAGCACGGGCCAGTGCCACAGGTAGAGGCCGTACGAGATCGTGCCGACCCAGACGAGCGGCGCGAGAGAAAGGAGCGAGCGGACCGGGCCCCGAGGTTGCACGGCGGCGGCGATCACGATCGCCACGCCGACGGCGAAGAGGAGGAAGCCGCCGCGGTACATGCCGAGCTCGTTGTCGCCGATGGTCGTGTACGCCGCTGCCATGGCGAGTAGGGCCACCGCACCGATCCCCGAGATCACGCGGGCCTCAGCGCCCGCCACACCGAGTCGCCGGCGCTCCAGGAGCATCGCGAGCAAGGTGCCGACGAGAAGCGAGTGCACGCGCGAGTCGCTGCCGAAGTAGGCGCGGGTCGGGTCGGAATCGGCGAGCCACGCCATCAGCACTGCTGACGTGACCACGCCGAACGTCGCGAATGCGACGAGTGGCGCTCGCCGGCCCCGGCCCAGCGCCAAGCACGCGACTACCACGAGGGGCCACACCAGGTAGAACTGCTCTTCGATCGCCAGCGACCAGGTGTGCTCGACGAGCGACGGCGCAGCGAATAGGTCGAAGTACGAGTGGTGGCCCAGGATGAACCGCCAGTTCGCCGAGTAGAGGAGGGCGGCCAGGCCGTCGCCCCGTAGTTGCCTCCGCTCCTCCGCGGGTGCCCACCACGCGGCGTACGCCGCGATCGCAGCGAGCACGACGAAGAGCGCGGGGAGGAGGCGCCGAGCCCTTCGCGCCCAGAAGGCGAGAAGGTCGATCCGGCCTGCACGGGTGAACTCGGCCAGGAGCAGGCTCGTGATCAGAAAGCCCGAGAGGACGAAGAACGTGTCGACCCCGAGGTAGCCACCTCGAGCCCATCCGTACCCGAGGTGGTACGCGACGACAGAGGCCACTGCGAGCGCACGAAGCCCGTCGAGCGCAGGCTGGTACGCGATCCCACCGTGTGTCGCCCTTTGCACGCCCCTCCGCGGAACACGGACCCCGCCTCAGCTGTTGGCGTAACCATGACAGCCATCCCCGTGCGCCGCCTCAATCATGCCGTGCTCTACGTGCGCGATGTCGAGCGGTCGGTCGCGTTCTACCGAGACGTGCTCGGCCTCGAGCCTGTGCATCCCGACTGGAAGACGATGGGAGCAGCGTTCCTCCGGGCGAAGGGGTCGGCCAACGATCACGATCTCGGTCTGTTCGCGATCGGCGCTGCGGCCCATGGGCCCGTGCGAGGAGCCGTCGGCCTGTACCACCTCGCGTGGGAGGTGGAGCGAGTCGAAGACCTCGTTGATGCCCGCGAGGTGCTCGCTCGCGCAGGCGCCCTCTCGGGACAGAGCGACCACGGTGCGACGAAGTCGCTGTACGCGCACGACCCTGACGGCAACGAGTTCGAGGTCATGTGGGCGGTGCCCCGCGACCGGTTGCACGAAGTCGAGGGCGCGCCGCCGGTGGCGCCCCTCGATCTCCCGGCGGTCGTCGCCCAGTTCGCAGGCTGACGCGGGGTCACCCACACCGTCACCCCGCTCGAGGGCCGGTCAGGGGCTGTGGAAAGCGGGCACGAAATCCACCGTGAATTCACAGGGTTGTACCTCTTTTGGTCCACAGGACGCCCGTCTTAGGTTGACGCCCATCGAAGGCCGCAGCGCGAGAGCTAGGCGGATGGGTGGGGAGCTCGGAGAGCTGGCTCCGGGTGGCACCACGGGGGAGGGCAGGCTCGCAGTGTGGAGTCTCCCGGAGCGCACGAGGCCCGTGCGCTCGCCCCAGACCTGCCTCCTCGCGCTGCGGCCCGCATCTTCGGGCTGATCTCGGGGCTGACCTGGTCGCATGTGCGCCAGGAAAAGATCCCAGCCCACGAGGCGTTGACACCCCTGTAACTACAATGGTGTAATACCCCGCACATCTTGTGCCGTAGGCGGTGGGGGCCGTCTCCGCACCACAACATGTTGTGTCCCGGGCCGGTCCTTCCGACCGGCCCGTCACGTCCGAATCAGAGCGGTCTGAAGCAGAGGGAGAGTCGATGTCGCTGGCGCCGGAGCAGACGGGGATCGGGATCCGCAGGCACTTCACCACTCCCGGGGTCGATCCCTATGACCAGGTCGACTGGGAGCGCCGAGACGCCCGCATCACCGATTACCGAGACGGCTCCGTGGCGTTCGAGCAGCGCGGCGTCGAGGTGCCCGCCACCTGGTCGGTGAACGCGACGAACATCCTTTCCCAGAAGTACTTCCGCGGCACCCTCGGCACCCCCGAGCGCGAGACGTCGCTGCGCCAGGTCGTCGATCGCGTCGTCGACACGATCACGTCGTGGGGCGTCCAGGGCGGCTACTTCATCGACGACAGCGAGGCCGAGTCGTTCCGGGCCGAGCTGAAGCACCTCATCGTGCAGCAGAAGGCGGCGTTCAACTCGCCGGTGTGGTTCAACATCGGCGTCAAGGGCGTCCCGCAGCAGGCGAGCGCGTGTCAGCCGTACGACGCGCTCGTGAGCACACCGGATGGGCTGATCCCGATCGGCCGTCTCGTCGAGACCGCCGCGGTCGGCTCCAAGGTCTTCGACGCTCACGGGCTGACATCGATCGTCGCGGTCAAGGCGAACGGACTCAAGCGAGTCCTTCGGATCCACACCAAGGCGGGCCACCAACTGGACGTCACGCCCGACCATCTCGTCTGGAGGTCGAGTGGTGACGGATGCGGGTCCTTCCGCGAGGCGGGCACGCTCAGGCCCGGCGACAAGCTCGAGTGGCACCGCAACGAGGCGTGGGGCTCGGGCCAGATTCTTCAGGACGACATCGCCGAAGCCGCGCTCGCCGGCTGGCTCCAGTCCGACGGCTTCGTTGGTCAGTACACGCACGGCACGAACAGGTCGCTCATCGCTGAGTTCATGACGGTCACCGACGCTGAGCACGAATGGGTGTCGTACTACCTCGACACGCGCTTTCCTACGGTGCACCGGAAGGACCGCACGTTCGAGACCAAGTCAACGGAGCTCGATGGGCACCGCATCCGCCTGTCCGGCGAGAAGATCCGGGAGTTCATCGAGCGTTGGGGACTTCTGGCGCGCGGCGTCGATATGGTCGTCCCCGAGCAGCTGTTCGAAGCGCCGCTTCCCGTCGTGGCCGCGTACCTGCGAAGCATGTTCCAAGCGGATGGATATGTCTCGGTACGCGAGAACGCCGCAACCGTCGGACTCGACCTCATCTCGGAGAAGGTGGTCCGTGGCGTGCAGCAGTTGCTCGCACGATTCGGCATCTTCTCGCGGGTTCGAAGGAAGTCAGATCCGCGGCCCGACCGCCACGACCTTTGGTCGCTTTCCATCCGTCCGCTCGCCGACCGGCAGCGCTTCGGCGAAGAGATCGGGTTCGTCGACTGGGCGAAAGGTCACAAGCTCGTCGGATCGCTCGAGCTCCCGGCGAAGACTTCGGGTGACGTCAAGCGGATCGAGATCGAGAGGATCGAAGACCTTGGCGAGATGCCGGTCTATGACATCCAGACAGAGAGTGGTGAGTACCTCAGCTCGAACCTGAGGGTCCACAACTGCTTCATTCTTGCCGTCGACGACACGATGGACTCGATCCTGAACTGGTACGTCGAGGAGGGCAACATCTTCAAGGGCGGCTCCGGCTCCGGAATCAACCTGTCGAAGATCCGTTCCTCCAGCGAGCACCTCAGAGGCGGCGGTACCGCATCTGGGCCAGTGAGCTTCATGCGTGGCGCGGACGCCTCAGCGGGCACGATCAAGTCCGGAGGAAAGACACGGCGCGCCGCGAAGATGGTCGTGCTCAACGCGGATCATCCCGACGTCCAAGAGTTCATCTGGTGCAAGGCCGTCGAGGAGCGCAAGGCGCGCGTCTTGCGCGACGCCGGCTTCGACATGGACCTCGACGGCTCCGACAGCCACTCGATCCAATATCAGAACGCCAACAACTCAGTCCGAGTGACTGATGACTTCATGCGTGCGGTCGAGCAAGACCTCGACTGGAACCTTTACGCCGTCACGAGCGGCGAGGTCATGCACACCATGAAGGCGCGTGATCTCTTCCGCGAGATCGCGCGTGCTGCGTGGGAGTGTGCAGATCCCGGCATGCAGTTCGACACGACGATCAACCGTTGGCACACGGCCGCAAACACCGGACGAATTACGGCAAGTAACCCTTGTTCCGAATATCTTCACCTCGATAACAGCGCGTGCAATTTGGCAAGTCTGAACTTGCTTAAATTCCTGGACGAAGACGACGAGTTCGACGTCGAGGGTTACAAGGCGGCGATCGAGGTCGTGTTCACCGCGCAAGAGATCCTCGTCGGCAACGCCGACTACCCGACCGAGAAGATCGGCGACACCTCACGTCGCTTCCGCCAGCTCGGCCTCGGCTACGCGAACCTCGGAGCGCTCCTCATGGCGCTCGGCCTTCCCTACGACTCCGACGCAGGGCGCGCGTGGGCCGGTTCGCTCACCGCACTGATGACCGGTCATGCGTATGCGACGTCGGCTCGCACGGCCGCACGCATGGGTCCGTTCGCTGGTTACACCGAGAACGCCGAGCACATGCTGCGCGTGCTCCGGATGCACCGGGCCGAGGTCGCCAAGATCGACGAGGAGATCGTGCCGACCTCGCTCCTCGGTGCGGCGCAGGAGTCGTGGGACGCGACCGTCGACCTCGCCGAGCAATACGGCGTGCGCAACGCGCAGGCGAGCGTGCTCGCTCCCACCGGCACCATCTCGTTCCTGATGGATTGCGACACGACGGGCATCGAGCCCGACCTCGGGCTCGTCAAGACGAAGAAGCTCGTCGGTGGGGGAACGATGTCGATCGTCAACCAGACGATCCCGCGTGCGCTCACTCGCCTCGGGTACACGCAGTTCCAGATCGACAGCATCGTCGCCTACGTCGACGCCAACATGTCGATCGTCGGGGCACCCCACGTGAAGGCCGAGCACCTACCGGTGTTCGCGTGCTCGATGGGCGACAACGTCATCCACTACATGGGCCACGTGCGGATGATGGCCGCGGCGCAGCCGTTCATCTCGGGCGCGATCTCCAAGTGCGTCACAGGCGAGACGCTGCTGGCCACGAGTGACGGACTCCTTCGCATCGACAGCCTGCATGAAGGCGAGCCAGCGGACAGCTTCCGTCCGCACGTCACGGAAGTTGCATCGCTCGAGGGCATTCAGAAGACGGATGCCTTCTACTACGGCGGATTGCGGCAGGTGCGGGAGGTGGTCTTGCGATCGGGTCACCGAGTCGCAGGCACGCTCAATCACCGTCTCCTGGTAGGCACGCCCGAAGGCTTCGAATGGAAGCGTCTCGACGAGATCGAGGTCGGGGACATGGTTGCCACCGAGTACGGCGCGGACCTCTGGTCGACGCTGCCGCCGCGCTTCGACCACTTCATCCCTTCGCCCGCGTACGGATCGCAGAAGGCTGTCCGCATCCCGAGCGAGATGACTGAGGAGCTGGCATTTCTCCTCGGTGCATACGGAGCCGAGGGGCACACGAGCCGTCCGACATGGACGATCCGCATCACGAACTCGGTACCGGAGGTGCGCGAGCGCGTCATGTCGGCCTGGAAGTCAGAGTTCGATCTCGACGCCAAGGTCGTCGATGACGGCGTCCGGTGTCCTGATGTGCTCGTCAGCTCCAAGACGGTCGTCGAGTTCCTCGAGCATCTCGGCTGCGGAGCGCGGGCGAGCGAGAAGCGGATCCCGGCCGCGATCCTCGCCTCCCCACGCCACATGGTGCTGGCGTTCCTGCAGGGTCTCGCCCTCGACGCATACGTGACGACGTCGACGGCGCCGAAGTGGGCGATCTGCCTCGACTCTCCGGCGTTGCTCGATGACCTCCAGTCGGTGCTGACCAACCTCGGTGTGGTGCACAGCCGGGTCAGCAAGTACAACCGTGAGTACGACAAGTACTACGGCGAGGTGTACGCAACCGGCGACGACGCGCAGTACCTAGTGCACGTCGTTCCCTTCATGGAGCCCGACAAGGCTGATCGGGCAAGCGCGCTGACGTCGCTCGCTGTGAGCGCGCGGCACAACACCGCGCATGTCGTTCCGATCTCACCGCGAGATCTGCATGCGCTCATCCCGCGCGGCTATCGCGCCGAGTTCGGCTACCTCTGCGACGACCGCACGACGTGGTCATCACGCCAAAGCGTGCAGCGGGTCGCGTCAACCGGGGCCGTGCTGCCGCAGTGGCTGCGCAGCGTGCTCGACGATGGTCTCTGGTTCTCGCCCGTCACCTCGGTCGACGACCTCGGCCTGCGTGAGGTCTACGACGTGTCGGTTCCGAGCACCCACGCCTTCGTAGGCAACGGCATCGTGAACCACAACACGATCAACATGCCCGAGTCGTCGACCGTCGAAGACGTCGAGGACATGCACATGGAGGCCTGGAAGTCGGGTCTCAAAGCCGTCGCGATCTACCGGGACAACTGCAAGGTCGCGCAGCCCCTCTCGACGACGAAGAAGGAAAGCGACGCGATCCTCGCGGGTTCGAGCACTGAGGCGGCGGCGCCGGCGACAGTGGTCGAGCGCATCGTCGAGAAGATCATCCGTGAGCCGGTTCGCCAGAAGCTGCCGCGCACGCGTCAGTCGCGCACGTTCGAGTTCCGCGTCGCCGACTGCAAGGGCTTCGTGACGGTCGGCGAGTACGACGACGGCCGGCCCGGCGAGATCTTCTTGCGGGTGTCGAAGCAGGGCTCGACCCTCGCCGGCATCATGGATGCCTTCGCCATCTCGATCAGCCATGGCCTGCAGTACGGCGTGCCGCTGCGTGCGTTCGTCGAGGTGTTCACGAACATGCGGTTCGAGCCTGCGGGCATGACCGACGATCCCGACATCCGGTTCGCGAGCTCGCTGATGGACTACCTGTTCCGGAAGCTCGCGCTCGAGTACCTCAGCTACGACGAGCGGGCCGAGCTCAACATCCTGTCGGTCGGTGAGCGGCTGCAGCCCACGCTTCCGGGCGTCGAGGAGACGGTCGTCGAGACTACGCAGGGCCACGAGATGGCTCCCGACCCGAAGACGATCCCGTCGGCGAACGAGCTCGCCACCCAGATCGAGCTCGGGCTCGCGCCGGCCGGACCGCCGACCGAGCAGATCCGGATCACGCCGTCGGCCCCGCCGCCTCCCTCAGCGACGCCGACGACCCGAGCGAGCGACGCGCCGATCTGCATGCAGTGCGGTGTGCAGATGAACCGTGCCGGCAGCTGCTACGCGTGCCCGAGCTGCGGCAGCACGAGCGGCTGCAGCTGACCTCACTCATTTGAGCAAGGCAAGGCTCGAGGCGTTCAGCGATGGCGTCTTCGCGGTCGCCATCACGCTGCTCGCCCTCGACCTCGTGGTGGGCGGCCCCGGCGGAGAGTCACTCGCGAATCAGCTCGGCGACAAGTGGCCCTCGTACGTCGCGTACGTCGTGAGCTTCTTCATCGTCGGGATCACCTGGGTCAACCACCACAGCCTGTTCGGGGCCATCGCGGTCGTCGACCGCACCCTGCTCTTCCTCAACCTGCTGCTCCTGATGTTCATCGTCGCGATCCCGTTCGGCACGGCGACGCTCGCGGCCTACCTCACCGAGGGCGGCAATGACTCGCATCTCGCGGCGGCGATCTACGCGGCGATCCTCGAAGGTGCGGGGCTCAGCTTCACCGCCATCTTCATCTGGTCGACGAGGGACGATCAGCGACGCCACCATCCCCTGCCCGAGCGAGAGGTTCGTCCCGCGATCCTGCGATTCGGGCTGGGAGCGATCCTGTACCTGATCGCCGTGGCCGTCGCGTTCGTCAGTCCCTGGGCGACGCTGGTGATCGTCGCGGCGATGGCGCTGTACTACCTGTTCGAGCAGACCAGCGACCCACAGCCCGACGCGGCATAGTGGCCGTCGTGCCTCGGTCGCGAGCTCCCCGTCGCCGATCCCTGGTTCGTCACCCGCCCCGTCAGTGACGGCGTCATGCTGATCACCGAGCCGCACGTCCACCCGCTGCTGCGCTGCAACGTCTGGCACGTGCGCGGGCGTGACCGCGACCTCGTGATCGACACATCACTCGGGCTGGTGCCGATCGCGCACCTCGTGGAGCACGAGCTCGATCACGCGGTGCTCGCCGTCGCCACGCACGTGCACTCCGACCACGTCGGCGGCATGTCCGAGTTCACCGACCGGGCAATTCATCGCGTCGAGGCCGGAGTCCTCGCGGAGTCGCAGCAGACGACCCTCGTCGCGCAGCACTACGGCGAGACCGTGCTGGGGCCGTACCGCGACGCGGGCTACGACATCCCCGAGCTCCTGGTCGACGCGGTGCCGACGGCGGGCATGGCGATGATCGGCGAGATCGCGGGCGCACCCGCGACACGCGTGCTGGACGATGGCGACGTCGTCGACATCGGCGACCGCGCGTTCGAGGTCATGCACCTTCCCGGGCACTCGCCGGGCAGCATCGGTCTGTGGGAGGCCGAGACCGGGATCCTGTTCTCTGGGGACGCGGTCTACGATGGCCCGCTGCTCGACGAGCTCGAGGGGTCTGACATCGATGCCTACCTGAAGACCATGGAGCGGCTGCGCGCGCTGCCGGTCACCGTCGTGCACGGCGGACATGAAGCGAGCTTCGGTCGCGACCGCCTCGTCGAGATGTGCGACGACTACCTCGGCGCGCGGCGCGCCAGGTAGGCGACAGCGAGCTCGACGTTCTCGTCGAGCGGCCGAACGCTGTCGAGCGTCAACCGATAGCGCGACCACGGCTCGGTCTCCGCACGCCAACGCACGACGTCGTCCCACGTCGGCTCAGGGAACGGCTCGAACCCACGGCGACGGCTCGCGAGTCGCTCTCGGTGCGCCGTCTCGTCGCTGCACACCACCGCGAGAGCCCGGATGTCGGCATCGGCACTCTCGGCCGCCGCACACCAGATCTGCCGCCCGACCTCGAGGTAGTTCGCGGCATCGGCGATCACAGCCAGACCGAGGCGCAGCTGGTGGGCAGCGATCGTCGCGCCGGCGTTGTACGCCGCCAGCCCTGTCTCGAACGACCGGTCGATCCCGGATCGGAGCATCGCGGCCTCGATCTCGTCGACCGAGATGACCGTCGCGGGCAATCGCTCGCCCAACGCGTCGGCGATGGCGGACTTGCCGACGCCTGGCAACCCGCTCATCAGCACGAGCAGGCTCATCGCTCGTCGAGCTCGTACGCGTGGATCGCGCCGCCCTCGCTGACCAACGCCAGCGTGTCGTCACCTGATTGCGCCAGGTGCACTGCGTCTCCGGACGGTGGAGCCGGCGCCGACTCCAGGCTGTCGGTCGTCACGATCGTGAGGTGCATCCCCTTTTCGTCGCGCCACGTGACCCCCACGCCGTCGTCGAGGGGCGCCGCGTCGAGCATCGTCACGTCCGACCCGCCGAGCGCTCGGCGGAGCCATTGCGAGCCGTCAGTCGAAACGAACACCACGGCGCGGCCATCCTCGATTCCCGCGGCGACGAACCCCACCGCGGGCGCATAGGCCACTGCCTTCAGCTCGGTGTCGAGCGAACGGTCAGACGAGATCGTCGCCTCGGGTACCCGTGTCCACGCGTCGCCGCCCTCCGAACGCCAGATCGCGGGTTGAAGGGGACCAGGTCCTGTCGGCGTGGTCGACCCGACGATCACACGTATTCCGTCACCGGCGGTGATCCCGCTCGTGAGCACGACTTCGTCGGCGCCGCTCGTCAGCTGCGCGTCGTCGGGGTGGCGCGCCCATGTCGCACCCGTGTCAGAAGTCCAGACGGACGCGGCCACGCTCGAGAGCCCACCCGTCCACGTGCCTCCGACGATGTAGCCACCCGATGCGACGAACCCGCCCTCGTCACCGGCGATGCCGGTCACGCTCATCGCCCGGGGTCCACCGAAGAGCTCACGCGTGATCGGCACCTCGCGCAGCGCACCCTCGCCGTCGCGCTCCCACACCAGCGGCCGCGCGTTGCCGTGCACGCCCGAGTAGGCCTGGCCGAGCGCCGCGAGGCCCGCGCCTGCCCGAGCGACGCCGACGAACCCCGAGTTCGGCCCGTCGGCGGTGATCGAATCGACCGCGCCCGTCGCCCAGGTCGCGCCGTCCGGCGACGTCCACCACAGCGGGCTCCGATCGTGCTCGCCGTGGTGGCCGATGCCGACGGCGACCCAGCCGTCGCCGTTCAGAGGAGGCAGCACCGCGACCGCTTCCGCCCGAGCGGCGTCGCCCCGGGGGAGCGCCCCGACTTCCTTCCATGTCGCACCGCCCGACGACGAGCACCCCGCGAGCGCGACGAGCCCGAGGACGAAGGCTCGGCGGATCAGGGGATCAGCAGCACGCGGCCGAACGCCCGCCTGCTCTCGATGTACCGGTGCGCCTCGGCGGCGTCGGCGAGGGGGAAGGTGCGATCGATCACCACCCGGAGGTCGCCCGATGCGCACCGGCGGATGAGGGAGTGGATCATGCCGTGGCACCGATCGTTGGCGATCACCATCTCCGCGCCGAGGAACACGCCGGTCAGCGACGCGTTCTTCTGCATGAGCGGCCACACTTCGGGTGCGCGTTCCTCGCGGCCAGCTCGGCCCACCCAGCTGACGCGCCCGCGATAGGCCAGCGCTTCGATGCTGCCCTCCAACGTCTTGCCGCCCACGGGATCGACGACGAGGTCGACGCCGCGGCCGTCGGTCAGCCGCCGCACCTCGCTCGGCACGTCCGCGCTCGCGTAGTTGATGCCGTGGTCCATCCCGTAGTCGTGCAGCCGGTCCAACCGGTCGTCGCTCGACGCAGTCGCGAGCACCGTCGCCCCAGCCGCCTTCGCGAGCTGGATCGCCGCGAGGCCGACGCCTCCGGCCCCCGCCTGCACCAGCACCGACTCGCCTTCCTTCAGATGGCCGAACTCGAAGAGGCAGTCGTCCGCGGTGCCGAACTCGATGGGGATGCCGGCCGCCTCCTCGAGGGAGAGGCCATCGGGCACTCTCCACGCCGCCCGCGTCGGCACGCTGACGAGCTCGGCGTGGGAGCCGTTTCCCATGGTCGCGACGACGGGATCGCCGACCTCGAAGTCGCTCACGCCTTCGCCGACCTCGCGCACGACCCCCGAAGCCTGGTAGCCGACGACGTGCGGGGTCGTCGCCAGCACCCCGCCTTGGCGATGCAGGAGATCACCGCCCTGGATGCCGATCGCCGCGACCTCGATGAGCAGACCGCCGGGCCGCACCTCGGGATCGGGAACGTCCTCGTACTTGAAGACGTCGGGCCCGCCGATCTGGTAGAAGCACGCGGCCTTCACGACGTCGCCCCGTTCGCGTCGGAGAGGTAGATCGATTGCTTCGGATGCGCGAACAGGTCGCGGAGCAACGGATCGAACTCTTCGAGCGACATCGTCGGGTAGTCGGGATCGAAGGCGGGCTGGTCGTAGTCGGCGCAGAACTCCGCGCACAGCTCGTAGTGGGGATGCCCGATGAACTGATCGCGCAGGTTCCGGTCGAGCCCGAGGTGATGGAAGAAGTAGTAGCCCTGGAAGATCCCGTGCTTCTCGACCATCCAGTGGTAGCCGTCGCTCACGAACGGCTTGACGATCGCGGCGCCGATGTCGGGATGGTTGAACGTCGCAAGCGTGTCGCCGATGTCGTGGATCAACGCACACGCGATGTACTCGTCGTCGCGATCGGCCCGGTACGCGCGCGTCGCTGTCTGCAATGAATGCGTGAGCCGGTCGACGTTGAACCCGCCGTAGTCGCCGTCGAGAAGACGGAGGTGATCGATCACCCGGTCGGCGAGGCCGCCGTAGAACTCGAGCTGCGCCTCTGCGATGCGCTGCCAGTCGAGCCGGGTGCCCTCGGTCATCGCGGTGAACTCGGCTCTCGGTGCGACGGTGTCACTCATGTCACTCAGTCTGCCCCCAGAAATACGTGGACGGCCCACCGACCCGTCTGTCACACTGCGCTCGGTCAATTCCGACCACCCGAGATCACCGAGGAGGTGACCCGTTGCTCAATCCCACGAACGCAGTCGTTCGGATGATCGGCTCCGCAGGTTGCCTCGTGCTCGAGGCGCTCTGACCGGACTCGGCTCCGCCGACTGAAACCGGTTCGTATCTCGCTGGTCGGCTCTTCCCGTGCTGACTGGCCGTCGCCGTCGGGCCTGTAGCCGCTGATGGCCTCGGGAGCACAAGATCCGCCTCGGGAAGGTGGATCCGTGGTGGTCCCGTCGCCGTTGCGGTGAGGGAGGGTGTGGGTGAGCCTGACGGTGACGCCGGACCGACTGTTCCGTCGTCATTGCGCTCGTCGCACGAGCGCGCTGTGGTCAGCCGCCCGGCACCGAGACCGTCTCGGTGTCGCGGCCTGACCGCAGCAGACGCCCGGGCCGCGCGTCGGTGAACTCGCCGGCTCGCACGATCTCAGCCCCGTTCACGAGCACGTGCTCGATCCCCTCGGCCTCGCCATAGAGGCGAAGCGCGCCACCGGGGAGGTCGTCGCGGGTGACGACCGGCGCCGGCCCGACACACGACTCGTCGAACACGACGATGTCCGCGCACCACCCCTCGGCCAGGCGTCCTCGTCCCGTGAGCCCGTACAGCCGGGCCTGCGCGTTGGTGAGCAGTGACACCGCTTCCTCTGTCGCGAGCAACCCTCGCTTGCGCACGGCTTCGGCCAGCATCGTCGTCGAGTAGTTGAAGGTCGCGAGGAAGTCGAGGTGCGCTCCGGCATCGGATGCGCCGACGATCGCGCGTGGGTCGCGCCACACGTCGACCCGACGCTTCCAGCTCTCGTCGTCCGCACCCCGATCGGGCGGCGTGAAGATCGTGCGGAGGTTGTCGGCGACGGTGATGTCACACACGACATCCCAGGGTTCCTTGCCTTCGGTCGCCGCGATCTCACCGATCTCGCGGCCGACGTACTTCTCGAGCTCGGGCGTGAACACCTCGGCGACGGTGAAGATCTGCCAGTAGGCGATGCCACGCGACGGGCCCTCGGTCTGCTGTGCCACCTCGTTCAGCTCGCGGCGCCGATCGGGGTCGGCGAGCAGCGCGAGCTTCTCGTCAGGCGGGAGCGCCATGGGCTTGGCCCAGCCGTTCAGCACGTCGAGAAGGAAGCCGGTACGGAACGAGATGCGCGTCCTGATCGAGTCGGGGATGGTGAGCGCAAGCACCCGCGCGCCGCGCTCGGCCGCGTAGTCGCTCGCCGACAGCTTGTTCGCCGTGATCTCGCCGCTGCGGGAATTGACCTGCAGCACGTTCCAGTTCAGCGGTCGGTTCGCCGCGAGCGACATGCGCGTCATCAGGTCCATGTCGTGCTCTTCGAACAACCCGATCGTGGGGATGAACTCGAGCGTCGTGCCGGGGTGAGCAGAGACGACCTTGCACAGCGAGAGCAGCTCGTCGATCGATGCATGCCGAGACGGCACCGCGTCGCCCTCGTCGTCGTTGTGCGTCGACGCCCACGACGAGGAGAAGCCCATGCCTCCGGCCGCGAGCCCCTCGGCGAGCAATCGCTCCATCTCGTACTGCTCGCCGGGCGACGCGTGGCGCCGGGTCGCGTCCTCGCCCATAGCGACGCGGCGGATCGCGGAATGGCCGACGAGGAAGCCGGCGTTGACGGCGAGCCGGTTGTCGAGCCGGTCGAGGTATTCGGCCGTCGTCGTCCAGTCCCACGGCACACCCTCGGCGAGCGACTCGAGCGGCATGCCCTCGACGCGGGCGAGCATCCGCATCAGGTAGTCGCCGTGGCCCGGTCCGAGCGGCGCGATCGAGAACCCGCAGTTGCCGCCGATGACGGTGGTGACGCCGTGCAGTGGCGAGGGCGAGAGGGTCGTGTCCCAGAAGGCCTGCGCGTCGTAGTGCGTGTGGATGTCGACGAACCCCGGCGCGACCGCGAGGCCCGACGCATCGATGGTCTGCGCCGCCTCCTCGATCACCTCGCCGATCGCGACGATCTGACCGTCTCGAATGCCGACGTCGGCACGGCGCCTCGGCCGTC
Organism: uncultured Acidimicrobiales bacterium; assembly: GCA_963802505.1. Taxonomy (GTDB): domain Bacteria; phylum Actinomycetota; class Acidimicrobiia; order Acidimicrobiales; family DATKAS01; genus DATKAS01. The sequence goes on from CAWDJB010000003.1 coordinate 491,897, forward strand.
CCGTCCCGTCGATGACATCGCCACCTCGGATCACGCAGTCGAGCATGCGCGGACGTTACGCCTAGGCAGGCGTCCAGGCACAGGGCATGCGCTTGATGCCGTGGATGAAGGCCGACTCGAGGATCGCGGGCGGCCCGGTGATCTGCAGGTCGGGCAAACGGTGCAGCAGCTCGTCGAACATCACCGTCATCTCGCGTCGGGCGAGGTTGGCGCCCAGGCAGTAGTGCGGACCGCCGGCACCGAACCCCATCTGCTCCTTGAGGTTGGGTCGCGTGATGTCGAACGCATACGGATCGGGAAACACCGTCTCGTCACGGTTGCCCGATGTGTACCAGAGCACCACCTTCTCGCCCTCGGCGATCTTCACGCCGCTGAGCTCGGTGTCTCGCGTCGCCGTCCGCCGGAAGTGGATCACGGGCGTTGCGTAGCGCACGATCTCCTCGACGGCGCCTGGCGCGCGGCCGTTGAAGTCTTCGAGCCAGAGCGCGCGCTGCTCGGGATGGTCGGTCAGCAGCTTCATGCCGTGGCTGATGGAGTTGCGTGTCGTCTCGTTGCCCGCGGCGACGAGCAGGATGAAGAACGACCCGAGCTCCTGCGTCGTCAAGTGCTCGCCGTCGACCTCCGCATGCATCAGCGCGGTCGTGAGATCGTCCTTCGGGTTCGCGAGGCGCTGCTCGCCGAGATCGATGGCCATCTGGTACAGCGACATCGCCGCTGCCATCAGCTGACCCATGTCGGTGACGTACTCAGGGTCGCCGATGCCGAGGATCGTGTTCGTCGCTTCGAACACCGTGTTCCACTGGTCGCGTTCGATGCCCATCATCTCGCAGATGATCTGCAGCGGAAGCGGAGACGCGAAGAGCTGCACGAAGTCTCCCTCGCCCTTCTCCGCATGCTCGTCGACGATGGCCTTGGCCTTGCGACGTACGTCTTCCTCGATCGCTGCGACGACCTTTGGTGTGAACGCCTTCTGGACGATCAGACGCAACCGGGTGTGCTTCGGCGCGTCCATGCTGATCATGGAGCCGAAGAACTCGGCGATCTCGATCGGCATGTCGCCGATGTTCGACCCCCGGCCGGATTGAAACAGCTCGGGATTTCGGCTCGCGGCCCAGATGTCGGCGTGCCGGGTGAGCGCCCAGTAGCCCGGTCCCGGGGGAATCGGTGGCTCGTACTCGGCCTCGGGCTGGAACGAGATCGGCTTCTCGGCGCGCAGCTTCGCGAACACCGCATCGCGCTCGTCGTCAGGCGACTTCCACAGCTCGGGGTCGCTGAGCTTGATCTGATCGACCGGCACGTCGCTGATGAGCGTCATGCGAAGAGTGTGCCAGCCCTCAGCCCGTCTGGATGACCTGGAAACCCTCCGCCAGCCGTCCCTCGGCGAGCCCACCGGCTTGGGCCTGCGCGCTCGCCCAGCCCCGCAGGAAGTCGGCGAGGTTCTCCATGTGCGCGGTCTGACTGGTGTGTGCGCGCAGCGCCTCGACCTTGCGGTCGAACGTGTCGGTGATGTCGACCCACATGTTGTGCGCGTTTCCGACCATCATCCAGACCTCGGGCACGGTCCAGGGCTCGAGGCCGGCGTCGAGCAGCTCGGGGAACGAGAACGGGTTGCGCGAGTCGGGGTACACCGCGCAGAGCGTCGCCTCGCCCGCGGCGAGATGATCGGGATGGCTCGCGTAGATCCGCTGGAAGCTGCGCTCGGGCGACTGTGTGAGCACCCGCGTGGGCTGCACGATCCGGATCACGCGGGAGATGTCGCGGCGCAGGTCGAGGGTGGGGTAGAGGCGACCGTCGGGATGGCCCAGGAAGTGGAGATCGGTGACGCCGACCACCTTCGCAGCGGCCGTCTGCTCCTCGCGGCGCAGGGCCGCCATGTCGGCACGATCGACCGAGCGGTCAGACCCACCGGCTTCGCCATCGGTGACGATGCAGTACGCGACGTCGATGCCTTGCTCGGTCCACGTCGCGACCGTTCCGGCGGCGCCGAAGTCGACGTCGTCGGGGTGGGCCATCACCACGAGCACTCGTTCGGGCATCGAGACGAACATATCGGCAGGGATGCGCCGACCCACCCCGGTCCGGTGCCAGAGTGACGACGTGCGCCGCATGCTCGCCCTTGTTGCCGTGTCGCTCGTCCTCTTGCTGTCAGGCGGTGGGCGGGCCACCGCTCAGTCGGCCGAGCGCATCACGGACTACCGCACGACGATCGCGATCCAAGACGACGGCCGCCTCGAGATCACCGAGGTCATCGCGTACGACTTCGGGTCGAACGAGCGGCACGGCATCTTCCGCGACATCCCGACCCGCTTCCCGTTCGACAGCGAGCACGAGCGCGTCTACCCGCTGCACGTGCGCTCGGTGACGGCCGATCCCGAGAGCACTCCGACGGACACGAAGGTTTCCGAGGTCGACAACGTCACGCGCATCCGCATCGGCGACCCCGACGTCACGATCTCCGGCCAGCACACGTACGTGATCACCTACGAGGTCGAGGGCGCGCTCAACCACTTCGAAGATCACGACGAGCTGTTCTGGAACGCGATCGGCACCGAGTGGGACGTGCCGATCGAGCGCGGCGAGGCCATCGTCACTGCGCCGGCCGACATCACGCAGGTCGCGTGCTTCGCCGGTCCTCAGGGCTCGTCGCTTCCCTGCACGTCGGCCAACGTCGACGGAAGCACCGCGCGCTTCACGCAGGACGATCTGGGGTTCCGCTCCGGGCTGACGGTCGTGGTGGCCGTGCCGCCCGGAGCAGTGAACCCGACGCCGGCGCCCATCCTCGAGGAGAAGCTGACCTTCAAGACGGCGTTCGATCCGGCCCCCCAGAAGATCGCGACGGGCGCAATCGTCGGTCTGGCCGGGATCGCCGCCCTCGTGTTCCTGCTTCGGCGAGGCCGTGATCGGCGTTTCGTCGGCAGCGCCACCGACCAAGCGTTCGGCAACGTCACCGGCGAGGAGGAGCCCGTCCCGCTACGCGGCCGCACGCAGGGGCCGGTCGAGTTCGAGCCACCGGACGGCATCCGTCCCGGGCAGCTCGGCACCCTCATCGACGAACAGGCGAACCTGCTCGACGTGACTGCGACGATCATCGACCTCGCGGTGCGCGGCTTCATCCTCATCCAGGAGGTTCCGGGCGAGGACGGCAAGCACAAGCCCGACTACCGGCTCACGGACTTGGGAAAGAGCCGCGACGGTCTGCGGCCCTACGAGGTGCTGCTGCTCGACTCGCTGTTCGAGACCGGCTCGGTCGTCGAGCTGTCCGACCTGAAGTACAAGTTCTCAGCAAAGCTCACCGAGCTGCGCAACGCCCTCTACGACGACGCGATCGACCAGGGCTGGTTCTCACGTCGTCCTGATCACGTGCGCTGGTTGTGGCGCGGCATCGGGCTCGTCGTGCTGGTCGTCGGGGTGTTCCTGACCGTGGTCGCGATCTCTCAGCGTTGGGGACTCGCAGCCATCCCGATCCCGATCATCGGCCTGCTGCTCCTGATCTTCGCGGGCAAGATGCCGCGGCGGACACCGAAGGGCACCGCGATGTACAGCCGCATCCAGGGCTTCCGGCAGATCTTCGACGCCGGACAAGGGGTGCGCGAGCAGTTCGCGGAGCGGCAGAACATCTTCTCCGAGTACCTGCCGTTCGCGATCGTCTACGGCAGCACGAAGAAGTGGGCCGAGGCGTTCCAGGGCCTCGACACGCAGGTCAACCAATCGACGAGCACCTGGTACATGGCGAACCATCCCTTCACCGCGCTGGCGTTCGCGAGCACGATCGAGGACTTCTCGACGAGCGCCACCGGCACGCTGTACGCCAGCACGCCGTCGTCGTCGGGTGGCAGCGGCTTCAGCGGCGGCTTCTCCGGGGGCGGCGGCGGCGGAGGTGGCGGCGGCAGCTGGTGACGCGAGAACCGTCAGGGGGTGGCGCAGACGGCGGCGAGGCTGCTGAGCGCGGTGCCGCGGCGAGGCTCGCGGACGGCGTTCGCGTCGAGGCCGTTCGTGCAGTAGCCGAACGACAGCCCGGTCGCCGGATCTGCCCATGCGAGCTGACCACCGGCGCCGTTGTGACCGAACGTGCCCGGAGAGACCGTGCGGCCCATGCCCCGGATGTGTGACCGACCGTCGTCGCCGGCGAGGATCAGCCCGAGGCTGCGGTTCGCAGGTGTGTTCGACAGCGGGTCGGGCAGTCGGTTGCGGACGTTGGTCGTCACGTCGGCGAGCACATCCGGCTTCCACACGCCACCCGGGTTGTGCAACAGCGCTTGGTAGAACATCGCGAGATCGGCGGCGCGCATCAGGCCTCCGCCACCCGGCACGCCGAGTGCCTTCACCCTCGGGTTGTTGAAGCCGAGCAGCGCTGCCTCGGTGACCTCGGTGACGGGCAGCTCGCGGATGCCGAACGTCGCCTCGAGCTCGTCGGGAGTCGCGACCTCGCCGACGGCGACGAGGGTCGCGACGTTGTCCTGCGCATCCTCGGGGATGCCGAGGACGCGCGGAAGCCCGATCGGCCCGGTGACCCTGCGTTCGAGCTCGTCGCAGAAGTTGCTGTCGGTGACGCGGTCGATGATCTCGCCGAGCACCCAGTGCGCCGAGGTCGCGTGGTACTCGTACCGCGTGCCCGGCTCCCAGTTGAGCCGCCACTCGCCGAATCGCTTCACGCGGCCTTCGCGTGTCCACCAGTCGGGCGCGCCGAGCGGGGCGTGGGGGAAGCCGGCGGTGTGGAGCATCACCTGCTCGACCGTGATGACGTCCTTGTCGTTCGTGCCGAACTCCGGGATGTAGTCGGTCACGAGCTTCGACGGGTCGACCTGCCCCTCGCCGATCAGCGTCCAGACCGTCGACGCGACGAACGCCTTCGTGGCCGAGAACGCCGGGTACCTCGTGTCGAGGTTCGCGTCGCCGTAAGCCTCGAAGGCAACCAGCTCCCCCTGATAAGCGAGCGCGACTTGGGTGGACGGCAGCAGCCCCTCGTCCACCTCGCGTCGGGCGCGGGCCAGCAGTGCATCAACCTTGCTCTGATCGATCCCCATCGCCGGAAGATACTCTCCGGCCGTGGTCGACGACTTGGGGTGGATCGATGCCGTGGGGCAGGCCGAGCTCGTGCGGTCGAAGGAGTGCTCGCCGCTCGAGCTGGTCGACGCGGCGATCGCCCGCATCGAGCGGCTCGACCCGTACCTCAACGCGGTGATCCACCGCATGTACGACAAGGCCCGCACGGCCGCGGAGTCCAACGACCTGCCCGATGGCCCGTTCCGCGGCGTGCCGTTCCTCATGAAGGACGCGGTCGCTCACACCGCCGGTGACCCCTTCCATTGCGGCATGGCGCTGCTGAAGGCGCGCGGCCACACGGAGGAGACCGACAGCTACTTCGCGGCAAGGCTTCGCGCCGCGGGATTCGTGTTCGTCGGCAAGACGAACCTCCCGGAGCTCGCCGCGTCGTTCCTCACCGAGCCCGTCGCGTACGGCCCGACGCACAACCCCTGGGATCTGGGTCGTTCGACCGGTGGCTCGAGTGGCGGCTCAGGCGCCGCGGTTGCCGCAGGGTTCGTGCCCGCGGCGCACGCGAACGACATGGGCGGATCGATCAGGGTGCCGGCGAGCGCATGCGGCCTGGTCGGGCTGAAGCCGAGCCGCGCCCGCACGTCGCTCGGCCCGAGCTTCGGTGAGTACTGGGCCATGCTCACGCACGAGCACGTGCTCACGCGCACGGTGCGCGATTGCGCGGCCATCCTCGATTGCACTGCAGGGGCGATGCCGGGCGATCCCTACACCGCGCCGCCGCCGAGCCGTCCGTTCGCGGACGAGGTCGGTGCCGATCCCGGCCGCCTCCGCATCGGATGGCGAACGACGAAGCCCGGTGGCGATGCGCCCGACGCTGACTGCATCTCCGCGGTCGAGCACGCCGTCGCCACGCTCACCGCGCTCGGCCATGAGGTCGAGGAGACGCCGTTCCCCGCGCTCGACACGATCCCGCCCGCCGCGGCCGGCATCTTCGGCACTGTCGTCGCACGCGATCTCGATCGATGGGGCGAGCGACTCGGGGTCACGATCGGCGAGAACGACGTCGAACCGACGACCTGGTTCCTCGCGCAGATCGGCAAGTCGCTCGGCTCGCCCGACTTCATCGCGCTGGTCGAGCTCGCGCAGCGGTGGACTCGCGAGGCGGCGTCGTGGTGGGCCGACGGCAACGACATCTTGGTCACGCCGACGATGCCGATGCTGCCGCCCGAGCTCGGGTCCGGTCTCGCGATCGACCTCGGGCCGTTCACGATGCCGTGGAACTTCGCGGGCCAGCCCGCCATCTCCCTTCCTCTGCACATGAGCGAGGGAGGGCTCCCGGTCGGCGTGCAGCTCGTCGCCGCGTACGGCCGCGAGGACCTGTTGCTCCGGCTCGCGGCACAGCTCGAAGAGGCGGTGCCCTGGGCCGATCGCCGCCCGACGATCAGCGTCTAACCGGCGGAGACCTCGGCCGCCTGCGCAGTGGCGACGAGGCTCGTCGTCTTCGACGCTCTCGCCGCACGGGTGCCGAGCGCGTGCCAACCCCACACACCCGCGAAGAGCGTCGCGGTGCCGCCGACGACCATCCCCCAGCGGGGCCCGATGTTCTGGCCGATCCATCCGATGATCGGACCGCCGATCGGGGTCGTGCCCAGGAACGCGACTGCCCACAGCGCCATCACTCGACCCTGGAACACCGGATCGGTGCGCAGCTGCATCGTCGAGTTCGCCCGCGCGAGGAACGTCACGCTGCCGGCGCCGACGCCGACGAGCAGCAGCACCATCAGCGGGAGGCTCGGCATGATCGCGGCCACCAGGATCAGCGCACCGAACACGAGCGTCGCCTGGATCAGCGGTCCGTCGCCGGTGCGCTGACGCGACGCGGTGAACAGGCCGCCCACGACGGCGCCCACACCCATCGCGCCGGTCATGATCCCGTAGGTGGCGGCGTCACCGCCGAAGGTGTACTTCGCGACGAGCGGCAGGATCACCTGGAACTCGTAGGCGAGCGTGCCGACGATCGCCATCATGACGAGCGGGGTGCGCAGCTTGGGCGTCGACCAGACGTATCGGAAGCCATCCCGCAGCTGCCCCTTCGCCCGAGCCTGTGGCGGGGCGGGCCGCAGCTCGCTCTTGTTCATCATGAGGAGGGCGATGATCACGGCGATGTACGACACCGCGTTCAGGAGGAAGCACAGCGCGATGCCGATGACGGCGATGATCAGACCGGCGAGCGCCGGGCCGATGACCCGAGCCATGTTGATGTTGACGGTGTTCAGCGTCACGGCGTTGGCCAAGTGCTCGCGGCCCACCATCTCGAGGACGAACGTCTGGCGCGCGGGGTTGTCGAGGGCAGTCACGCATCCGAAGCAGAGCGCAACCGCGTAGACCATCCAGAGGGTCACGACATTGGTGGCCGTCAGGATGCCGAGGAGCAGCGCGAGGAGCCCGAACGCCACCTGGGTGATGAGGAGCAGACGACGCTTCGGCATCCGGTCGGCGAGCACGCCGCCCCACGGCCCGAGCACCAGCACGGGCAGGAACTGGAGGGCGACGACGAACCCGAGCGCGGTGCCGCTGCCCGTGATCTTGAGGACCAGCCATGCCTGCGCCACGGTCTGCATCCAGGTGCCGCAGAGGGAGATCGACTGCCCTACCAGGTAGATCCGGTAGTTCCGGCTCGAGTGAACGGCACCGAACGTGGAGTTGAACTTGTGGCGAAATCGGCTACGCATCTCTGTTAGAGAGTCTAACAACTAGGCGATCGATCCACCTGTCCTGCGGCTCGGACTCGGCCCCGCTCGGCGGTACAGAACCCATGCCAGCCCCCCGAGGCCGAGCGTCACGAGGGCCGCCGCGCTGAAGAGGAACGTGGGCCCCGCTCCCTCGTAGATGGGCGCGGCCGAGAGGGCGACGATCCCTGCGCCCGCCTGGCCCGCGGCCCCGGCGAGGCCCTGCCCCGCCCCGAGCCGTTCGGGCGGGCACGCGCTCGCCATCGCCGCCTGCGACGCAGGCACGGCCACCGCTTGGATCACTGCCTCGACGAAGGCGATCGACACGATGGCGATCGGGATCGTGAAGATGCCGTAGAGAGAGATCAGCGGCGCGATGAGCACGAGGCAGGCGAACGACGCGCGAAACGGTCCCGTGCGGTCGGCGAGTCGGCCCCCTCGCGACGCCAACGTGATGAACGGCACCCCGTACAGCGTGAGGGTGACGCCGATGAACAGCGTGCTCGCCCCGCGATCCTGCAGATAGCGCGACCAGAGCGAGTCGTAGATCCCGACGGGGAGGAAGAGAGCGAGTGAGAGGAGCGCGGCGACGACGACCTCGCGGTAGCGAAGCAGGTCGAGCGCGACACCACCGGCAGCCATCCCGGGCGCCACGGCTCCGCCACCGGGAATGGAGCGTCGAGCGAGCGCGATGAACACGATGGTGACGACCACGGCGAGCGCCCAGAACGGCGCGTCGAGGTTGAACGCGCTCGCGAAGGCGGCACCGACCACCGGACCGGCCACGAAGCCACCGAGCTCGGTGCTCGCGAGCCGGCCGAGGTTGCGGCCGACGTTCTCGACATCGAGTCGGGCGACGATCGACCGCGTCGCCGGCGTGTAGCAGCCGATCGCCAGGCCCCCCAGCGCCCGCGCCGCGGTGAACTGCCAGAGCTCGCTCGACAGCGCGAACAGCACGAGCGACACGGCGCTGAGACCGAGGCCCGTGAGCAGGAGGAGCTTCGCTCGACCGCGATCGGCCTGTCCGGACAGCAGGAGCAAGCCGATCAGTGACGCGATGAACGACGCACCGGAGATGATCCCGAGCCCGTAGGTCGGGAGGTCGTGCTCATCTTGGAGGTCGGCGAGCAACGGGAACACGACACCGTTGCCGGCGGCGATGACGAAGGTCGCGACGTAGAGCGGAGCCAAGCCCTGGGCGCGCTGCGCGCGCGCGGTGACGGCGTCGACCTCGGCCATCGGCTCACGGTACGCCGTGTGCAACGATCGAACCATGGTTTCGCCGTTCCAAGTCGACGTTCCCGACGCTGTGCTCGCGGATCTTCGGGAGCGTCTCGCTCGCACACGTTGGCCCGCGCAGCTCGACGATGCGGGATGGGGCTACGGCACCGAGCTGTCGTATCTGCAGCAGCTGTGCGAGTACTGGCACGACGAGTTCGACTGGCGTGCGGCCGAAGCCCGCATCAACGAGTGGCCACAGTTCGAGACCGCGATCGACGGCGAGCGGATGCACTTCATCCACGCGCGCTCCCCGCATCCCGACGCGCTTCCACTGCTCGTCACGCACGGCTGGCCAGGATCGATCGTCGAGTTCCTCGACGTCCTCGGCCCACTGACCGATCCGACGGCGCACGGAGGCGACGCGGCCGACGCGTTCCATGTCGTGTGCCCCTCGATGCCGGGATACGGATGGTCAGGGCCCACGCATCAGCAAGGTTGGGACATCCGGCGCGTCGCCGAAGCCGAAGCTGCGCTGATGGCCGAGCTCGGGTACGACCGATACGGCGCCCAGGGAGGCGACTGGGGCGCGATCGCGACGACGTTGATCGGCGTCGTCGACCCTGAGCACGCGATCGGGCTGCACCTCAACATGGTCGTCGCGGGTCCGCCCGGCGGGGAGGGCGTGAACCCTCTCGAAGGGCTCTCCGACTCCGAGCTCGCGGCGCTCGACGACATGAACCACTTCCGGGAGGAGGAGACCGGCTACCAGGCGATCCAGGGGACGAAGCCACAGACCTTGGGGTACGGCCTCACCGACTCGCCCGCAGGTCTGGCGGGATGGATCGTGGAGAAGTTCCGCACGTGGAGCGATTGCGGCGGTGACGTCGAGTCGAGCTTCACGAAGGACCAGCTGCTCACGAACATCACCGCGTACTGGGTCACGAACACGATCGCGTCCTCGGTGCGGCTCTATTGCGAGTCGCAGCGGTCGCGCCGCTTCGGGCCGGCGGCCGACTACATCGACGTGCCCACGGGCGCGGCCATCTTCCCGAAGGAGCTCTACCGGCCGCCTCGCGCGTGGGCCGAGGCCGCGTTCAACATCGTGCACTGGACCGAGATGCCGCGGGGCGGGCACTTCGCCGCGATGGAGGAGCCCGACCTGCTCGTCGACGACGTGCGCTCGTTCTTCCGACTCGTGCGCTGACCCCATACGCTTTGGTCTCGTGACCACGATGCCGACGCGGCACCCCCGCAACTCCTACTTCGAGTGGACCGATCACGTCGGGCCGCTGTCGTTCATCACCGAGGCGCAGATGCACGCGTTCGACGAGGACGGCTTCTTCCGGCTCGAGGGAGCGTTCGACGCGGACGAGGTGGCCCGCGTCGTCGCCGAGATCGATCCGATCCACGAGCGGAGCGTCGCGTTCCTGCGGACGCGCGAGAACGAGAAGCTCTACATCGCCGAGGCAGGAAACCTCGTGTTCTCCACGCATCTCGTGCTGCGATCGGCGTACCTGCGTGACTGGGTGGCGGGGCCGGTGTTCACGGCGCTGGCCGGTGACGTGATCGGCCCCGACGTGCGTCTCTACTGGGAGCAGGCGGTGTACAAGGAACCCGAGAAGCCGCGCTCGTTCCCCTGGCACCAGGACAACGGCTACACGTTCATCGAGCCGCAGCAGTACCTCACGTGCTGGGTCGCTCTCACCGACGCGACCGTCGAGAACGGATGCCCGTGGGTGATGCCGGGCCTGCACCGCCTCGGCACGCTCGAGCATTGGATGACCGACTACGGCTGGGAGTGCCTGCACGATCCGGTCGGCGCGGTGCCCGTGCCCGCTCGCGCCGGCGACATCGTCGTGTTCTCGTCGCTGACCCCGCACCTGACCGGACCGAACACGAGCGATTCCGTGCGGAAGGCCTACATCGTGCAGTTCGCACCCGACGGTGCCTCGGTGCGCGGACCCGGCCCGGCGAGCGAAGGCCTTCAGAACGATCCCGACCGCCAGTACGTCGTGTTGCGCGACGGCGAGCCGGTCAGCCCCCCGCCGCTGCCAGAACCGTCGCACTGAAGGCCGGCCACGCCGACGCGGCCCACGGGCCGAAGTCGGCGTCGCCCAGATAGACGCACGCCACTCTCGCGTCGGGGTCGACCCACAGGAACGTGCCCGAGCGGCCGAAGTGACCGAAGGTGCGCGGCGAGCCGGTCGGCGCGGTCCAATGCGGATGCTTGCCGTCGCGCAGCTCGAAGCCGAGCCCCCAATCGTTGGGCGACTGACGGCCGAATCCCGGGAGGACACCGTCGAGGCCGGGGAACTGCACGCTGGTCGCGCTCTCGAGCGTGGCTGCAGAGATGAGGGTCGGTGCGAGGAGCTCGGCCGCGAAGCGGGCGAGGTCGGTCGCGGTGCTCGCGGCGCCTGACGCGGGGGATCCTTCGAGCGAGGTGCGCTGCATCCCGAGTGGCGCGAGCACGGCCTCCTCGAGGTAGGCCGCGACGTCGATCGCGCTCGCCGTGGTGAGCAGCTCGCCGGCGACTTCGAACCCGGCGTTCGAGTAGATGCGGCGCGTGCCGGGCGGAGCGATGAGGCGTCGCTCGTCGGGCGCCATCCCGGATGCGTGGGCGAGCAAGTGCCGGAGCGAAGCGCCGACATCGAGTGGAGCGTCGAGATCGAGCGATCCCTCCTCGATCGCGACCAACATCGCGTACGCGACCAGAGGCTTCGTGACGCTCGCCAGCGCGAGACGTTCGTCGACGAGACCGTGTTGGCCGACGGTGCCCTCGGGACCGACGACGACCACCGCGTGGCGCTCGCCCGCCCAGCCGTCGACCTCCGAGAGGTTCACCGCCGTCAGGTCAATCCAGCGAGGCGAGGAACTCGAGCATCGCCGAGTTGACCTCGTCGGGCCGCTCCTGCTGTGTCCAGTGCCCGCAGCCTTCGAGCATGACGGTGCGACGAAGGTTCGGGACGACCGTCGCGAGGTTCGTCACGGCGTCGGGGTTCGCAGCGATCACGCCGTCTCGATCTCCGCCGATGAACAGCGCGGGAGGCGTGATGACTGCTCCTGCCCAAGCTGCAGTCAGCTCCCACGTGCGATCGATGTTGCGATACCAGTTGAGCCCGCCGCGGAACCCGACGCGTTCGAACTCTCCCGTGTAGAAGTCGATGTCCGCGTCGGTGAGCCATGACGGAAACACCTCGGGGTCGACGAAGTGGTCGGTCATCGTCGCGTCGCGGCCGTGCCGTCCCCACTGGATCTCGCTGCGGTCCACGTCACCCGAGGCGACGTACATGAAGCCTCGGATCGTCTTGCGCACGTCCTTTCCGAGGTCGGCTTCGGCGACGCCCGGCTCCTGGAAGTAGAGGATGTACATGAAGTTCTCGCCGGCGATCATGTCGAGCAGCTGCGTCGGTCGCATCGGGGCCCGCGCGGTGAAGGGGACGGAAAGCCCGATCACGGCCCGCACACGATCGGGACGCCACAGCGCGGTGTTCCATGCGACGGGCGCGCCCCAGTCGTGGCCGGCGATGACCGCGGTGGGGGCGTCGAGGACATCGAGCAGGCCGATGATGTCGCCGACGAGATGGAGCTGCGTGTACTGATCGATCGCATCGGGGGCATCGGTCTGCCCGTAGCCGCGCTGGTCGGGCGCAACGACGTGGTAGCCCGCGTCGGCCAGCGCGCCGATCTGGTGGCGCCACGAGTACCAGCTCTCCGGAAAGCCGTGACACAGCACGACGAGCGGCCCGTCTGCCGGGCCGGCTTCGGCGATGTGCATGTGGATCCCGTTGGTGTCGACGAAACGATGGGTGATCTCGGGCATCGGGCGATCGTAGGGGGGCGGACGGTACGGTCACGGCGATGAAGTTCGGCGTCTTCTTCGAGCTCTCGGTGCCGACGCCGTTGTCGCGGGCAGGCGAGCAGCAGGCGTACGCCAACGCGCTCGAGCAAGCAGTGCTCGCCGACGAGCTCGGGTTCGACTCGGCGTGGGCGGTCGAGCACCACTTCCTCGAGAGCTACTCCCACTGCTCGTCGCCCGAGGTGTTCCTCACGGCCGTCGCCTCACGCACCCAACGCATCCGCGTCGGCCACGGTGCCGTCGTGTGCGTCCCCGAGATGAACCATCCGGTACGCGTGGCCGAGCGGGCGGCTGCACTCGACATCATCTCGGGGGGCCGGCTCGATCTCGGCACCGCGCGGTCGTCGACCTGGACCGAGCTCGGCGGCTTCGGCACCGATCCCGACCTCACCAAGAAGACCTGGGACGAGTACGTGCGCATCATCCCGAAGATGTGGACGCAGGATCGATTCTCGTTCGACGGCCTGTCGTGCCATGTGCCCGAGCGCAACGTCTTGCCGAAGCCGCTCCAAGACCCACACCCACCGATCTGGGTCACCGTGACGACGCCCGGCACCGAGCTCGACGCGGCGGACCGAGGCATCGGTTGCCTCGGCGTCGCCGCGGTGACGTTCGCGGAGCAGGAGCGCCGCACCGCCGAGTACCACCGCCGCATCGAGCTCTGCGATCCGGTCGGATCGATCGTCACGAACGCGGTGACGACGCAGAACTTCCTCTACTGCCACGAGGACATGGACATCGCAGCCGACCGCGGGGTGCGCATGGCCGCCGCGTTCGGTCTGTTGAACGCGCACCTCCTCTGGACTCGCGAGGCGTACCCGACCAGCGCGTATCAGTCACTCGGCAACCAGGCGACCCGGGCCACGAAGGAGACGGGCGCACCGGGCGAGCGACGGCAGGTGCCCGAAGGCACGGCCATCGGCGACCCTGCGCACATCATCGACGCGATGCGCCAATGGGAATCGGTGGGCGTCGACGGCATCAACTTCATCCTCAACACCACGGAGGTCATCGACCAGGAGGACGTGCTCGCGAGCCTCCGGTTGTTCGCGGCCGAAGTGATGCCGAAGTTCCGACGCCCGTGACGTTGGCGACGGCCCCTTTCGACGTCGGCGAGACGGAGCAGCTGCTCATCTCGTACGAGCTCGCCGGTGTGCGAGGGGAGGACTTGTTGCCGACCGGCCTGCACCCGACGATCCCGACCTTGCTCACGATCGCCGTCTGGCGAGCGGACGGCATCGAGATGGTGCAGCTGCGCGTGTCCTGCCGCGCGGGGTTCAGGGCGAGAGCGCTGCTCGTCGGCGGCGCGGCCGAGGGTCGGCTTGCCGACGCGCTGACGGAGGGCTGGGCATATCCATCGCGCCGGGCCACGATCGGTGTCGATCGGCGCTACGACCGCATCCGGGTGACGATCGTGGACGGCGACCGGCCCGTGCTCGACGTCGGTCTCGACGACCCGCGGCCGATCTCGCCGCACGACATCCAGCACATCGTCGGGCTCAACGCAGGGTCGATCGAAGGGCGCGGCGAGCGCCTCATCCAAGTCGAGCCACACCTCGAAGCGCTCCGAGCCGAGCGCGGCCGCCCGATGCTGGCGCGGTTCGACGGCGCGTGGTTCGGCGACGAGCGGCTGCAACCGGTGCACCCGGTCGCGGCGACGATCGAGGTCGGGTCGATGACCTTGCCACCGCCGCGGTTCGCGTTGCGCCGCGATGTCCCCGCGTGGGAAGGCACCGAGCTGCTGTCGCGCTGAAGTCGGGGCGCAGAGCTACGAGTCGAGGATGCGGCGCTTCTCGGCCGCGAACTCCGCGTCGGTCAACGCGCCGCTCTCGTGCAGGCGGGCGAGACGTTCGAGAGCCTCGAGCCGGTCGTCGGTCTCCTCGGCCGCGCTCGCGGCGCTCGCCGCGGTCGGCGGTCCCCACCCCGCGGCCCTGCCCGCGTTCGGCGGCGGCATCGCCGAGCTCGAGCCGGCGACTTGGATGCGCGCACCCGGAAACATCTGCTGGATCTGGGCGACGATGTCGGCCTTGTCGGGCGGGATGCCCGCCGCCGCCCAGTCGGCCTGCTCGCCCGTCGCCGGGGTCTCCCCGCGCATCATCGCCGCGAGCGCGTCGGCGCTCGCCTTCGACGACTCCGCGTGCGATTGGATCTTGTCGAACAAGATCTTGACGTTCTGCGGGTTGGCGCGATCGACCTGCACGGGGATCACCATCCCCGGGAACGGCCACTTCTTCACCGGGACGATCATCCCCTTGACGTTCACCGAGGTCGGCGGCACGCCTTCGGCTTGCACGACGAGGTTCATCCGGCAGTTGGCCGACGTCGCGTGATCTGGGGGCCCGGTCGAGCTCACGACTGTGGCCATCCCCTCGACCGGGTCTTTCATCCGGTTGAACAGTCCCATCGCGATCCTCCCGTCAGAGCCAAAACGGGGTGGACGCTTGCTCCACCGTCGACATCGGCTCAGAGTACCCATGTGGATCTTCCGCTCTCTGTCTTGGACGCTCCAGACGACGACCTTCCGCTCTATGTCTTGGATGATCCCGAGCCCGAAGACCCGGAACGCGCGCACTCGCTCTCGCACGCGCTCGAGGTGATCGCCGAGACGTTCCATCGAGGCGAGGGCACCGTCGTGGCCGCGACGGAACCGCCGCCTCCGCCCCGTGCAGACCGATCGAGCCTCATCCTCCGCCGCTTCCTTCTCGTCGCGCCGAAGGGCGCGGCGTCGAGGTTCGACGACTGGTTCGCGACCGAGCCGACGTTCGTGCGCACGGGGAAGGGCTGTTGGCGATTGACGGTCGGACCGAGCGAAGCCGCTGAGGACGACGGGGTGGATGACCCGCGTCGAGTGGCCGCGCGTCTGCGCCGAGTCGAAGGTCGCTTGCGACTGCGGTTCTCGCCGATCGCGGTGCCGGTCGTGCTCGAGCTCCTGCCTTGGTACTCGTCGCGTGTGGTGATCGACATGCGGCCCGCGGATCGCAAGAAGAAGCTCACCTGGCTGCGCCGCGAGACCTACTTCCTCACCGCGCACTCACTGCTCGACAAGCTGCGAACGCACCTCGAGCTCTTGCCCGCCGACTGAAGGCCTCAGACTGAGTCGAGGGCCTGCGCGAGGTCGGCGACGAGGTCGGTTGCCGACTCGATGCCCACCGACAATCGCACGAGCGCAGGATCGACCTGCAGCGGCGAGCCGGCAGCGGACGCGTGGGTCATCTGTCCCGGATGCTCGATCAGCGACTCGACCGCGCCGAGCGACTCGGCGAGGGTGAACAGCTGGGTGTGGCGCACGACCTCGAGGGCCGCGGCCTCGCCCCCGGCGCAGGTGAACGACACCATCCCGCCGAAGTCGCGCATCTGCTTCGCCGCCGCGCTGTGCCCCGGATGGTCGGGGAGCTGGGGGTAGAGCACCCGGTCGACCTTCGCGTGGCCGACCAGCAGGTCGACGATCGCGCGCGCGTTCGCGCAGTGCCGTTCCATGCGCACGGCGAGCGTCTTCAAGCCGCGAAGCACGAGGTAGCAGTCGAACGGAGCGGGCACGGCGCCGGCCGCGTTCTGTATGAAGCGGAGCGGCTCGGCGAGCGTGTCGTCGTCGAGGGCGACGAAGCCGCCGATCACGTCGGAGTGCCCGCCGAGGTACTTCGTCGTCGAGTGGACGACGACGTCCGCTCCGTACTCGAGTGGGCGCTGGAGGTACGGGGTGGCAAACGTGTTGTCGACGACGCACCGCGCACCGTGTCGATGCGCGACGGCGGCAATCGCTTCGATGTCGATGCAGGTGAGAAGCGGGTTCGTCGGCGTCTCGAGCCACACGACCACCGCATCATCTGGCCATGCCGCGTCGAGCGCGGCGGGATCGGTGAGGTCGACGGCACTCCACGTGCAGCCGGCGGGCTCGTACACCTTGGAGATCAGGCGGAACGTGCCGCCGTACGCGTCGTTGCCGAGCAGGATCCGCTGTCCTGGACGCACGAGGGCGCGCAGGATCGCGTCCTCCGCCGACAACCCGCTCGCGAAGGCCAAGCCGTGCGCGCCGTTCTCGAGTGAGGCCAGGCAGACCTCGAGCGCGGACCGGGTCGGGTTGCCGGAGCGGGAGTACTCGTAGCCCTTGTGGTCACCGACCGCGTCCTGGGCGAACGTCGTCGACAACGAGATGGGCGTCACGACCGCGCCCGTCGCCGGGTCGGGGTCTTGGCCGGCATGGATGGCGCGCGTCTCGAAGCCGAGAGCCGTGCTGTCTGACCCCTCGCGCTCGACCTCACCCACCCAGGTCCTCCCCGGGCGACAGGAATGTCAGGACGTCGGTGCGGGTGAGCACCGCGACGGGACGGCCTCCCGAGAGGACGAGAAGGGCGGGAGCCTGGTCGAGCTTGCGCACGACGAGGTCGAGGGACTGACCGATGCCCACGGTCGGCAGCCTCTTTCCCATGACGTCGCCGACCGGGAGGTCGAGCACGGCCGGGTCGTGGAAGGCGGCGTCCATGAGCTCGAGCTCGTCGACTGCGCCCTGCACCTCCGCCGCCGCGAACGGGGGCTCGTTCTTGATCACCGGGACCTGGGAGAAGCCGTGCTTGCGCATGAGCGCGACCGCTTCTCGCACCGAGTTGTCGGGGTTCACGTAGATGAGCGGGGGCAGCGACTCGCTCCGCGCGTCGAGCACCTCCGCGACGCAAAGGTCGCACGTGCGCAGGAAGCCGAAGTCGGCCATCCAGTCGTCGTTGAAGACCCGCGACAGGTAGCCGCGGCCGGAATCGGGGACGAGCACCACGACCACGTCGGTGCTCGCGGCCTCCTGGGCAACACGGACCGCAGCGGCCACCGCAGTGCCTCCTGATCCGCCGATGAGAAGTCCCTCTTCACGCGCGACGCTTCGGGCCATCAGGAACGACGCCTCGTCGCTCACCGCGATCACGCGATCGACGACCGACGGGTCGTAGGTCTCGGGCCAGAAGTCCTCGCCGACGCCCTCGACCATGTACGGGCGACCCGATCCCCCTGAGTAGACCGAGCCTTCGGGGTCGGCGCCGATGATCTGCACGCTCGGGTTCTGCGACTTGAGGTACCGACCGATGCCGGTGATCGTCCCGCCGGTGCCCAGCCCGGCGACGAAATGGGTGACTCGTCCGGCGGTCTGCCGCCATATCTCGGGGCCAGTCGTGTCGACGTGCGATTGCGGGTTCGCAGGGTTGGCGTACTGGTTCGGCCGGTACGCACCGGGGATCTCGCGAACGAGACGCTCGGCCGTCGAGTAGTACGACTGCGGGTCCTCCGGCGCGACCGCGACAGGGCACACGACGACTTCGGCGCCGTACGCGCGCGAGGAACGCGATCTTCTCCGGCGCCACCTTGTCGGTCATCACGAACACGCACTTGTAGCCGCGCTGCGCGGCGACGATGGCGAGGCCGACTCCGGTGTTCCCCGAGGTCGGCTCGACGATCGTGCCGCCGGGCTTGAGCAGGCCTTGACGCTCGGCCGCGTCGATCATCGCGACAGCGGGACGGTCCTTGACGCTGCCGCCCGGGTTCGTCGTCTCGAGCTTCACCGCGAGCGTCGCGGTGAGACCCTGCGATTCGGAGAGCCTCGGCAGCTTCACCATCGGCGTGTTGCCGATGAGGTCGAGGATGGACTCCGCGATGTCCATCTCGGGCTCGCTCATGTGCGAACGCTATGCGAGGCGGCCCGCCGCGACCGCTGCGTCCTCCGCGAGCTCGAGCTGCTTCTCGACCAGGTCGAGCCCGCCGTCCCAGAAGCCGGGGTCGTCCAGATCACAGCCGACGATGCGACCGAGGTCCTCGGGTGCCATCGACCCGCCCGCCCGCAGCAGATGGAGGTAGCGGGGCACGAAGTCAGACCCCTGCGTCTCGTAGCGGTGGTACACCGACATCGCGAGCAGCTGGCCGTAGGCATACGCATACACGTACCCCGGAGTGCCGACGAAGTGCGGGATGTAGCTCCACCAGCTGCGGTAGCCCTCCGTGATCTCGACCGCGGGACCGAGCATCTCGGTCTGGGTCTCGGCCCACACCTCGCCGAGCCGGTCGACTGACAGCTCGCCCTCTTCGCGCCGCGCCGTGTGCATCGCGCGCTCGAACCGGTTCATCGCGGTCTGGCGGAAGACCGTCGCGATCGCTCCTTCGATCGACTCGGCGAGGAGGGCGAGACGATCTTGCGGATCGGTCGTCGCCGACAGCAGGCGGCCGAACGTGACCGTCTCGCCGAACACTGACGCCGTCTCGGCGAGAGTGAGCGGAGTCGACTGGTGGAACACGCCCTGTTCGCGAGCGAGATGACCGTGGAGGCCGTGGCCGAGCTCGTGGGCGAGGGTGAGCACGTCGTTGCGCTTCGACGTCCAGTTCAAGAACACGTACGGATGGTGAGAGGGGACGGTGTACGCGCAGAACGCGCCGGGGCGCTTTCCGGCGCGGACGGGAGCGTCGATCCAGCGCTCGTCGAAGAAGCGGCGGGCGAGTGCAGCGAGCTCGGGCGAGAAGGACGCGTACGAGTCGAGCACCATGTCGCGCGCTTCGACCCACCCGACTTCGGTCTCGCTCGCTGCCACCGATGCGTAGCGGTCGTAGTCGGCGAGGCGAGGGAGCCCGAGGATGCGCTTCTTCATCTCGTACCAACGCTGCGGGATGTCGTAACGGCGCTTCACCGCGTCGACGAGCGCCTCGACGCTCTCGTCGGTCGCCTGGTTGGCGAGGTTCCGGCTCGTGATCCAGGTGGGGTAGTGGCGGAGGCGATCGTCGGTCGCCTTGTCCGCGAGCAGCGTGTTGAAGATGAACGCTCGGGTGCGCAGGCCGGGCGCGAGGCCGGCGGTGATCGCATCAGCAGCTTGATGTCGGGTCTCGCGGTCGGGGTGCATCATCATCGACAGCCCGCGCTCGAGCGGGGCCTCGGTGCCGTCGGGCATCGTGATCTTGATCTCGGCGGACAGCTCGCTGAACAGGCGGACCCACGCCGAGCGCCCGGTGACGTCTTTCTCCGCGTCGATCTTCTCCTCGGGCTCGGTGAGAAGGTGCGACCGGTACCGCCGAGCGGACTGCAGGTGATAGCGGTAGGGCTCGACGCGATCGTCCGCGAGGAGGGCATCGGCTGCTGCGTCGTCCATCGCGGCCCACTCGAGCTCGAACCAGATCAGCTGGGTGGTGATCGCCGTGGCCCGCTCCTGCACCCGCTGCATGAGCGCGCCATTCGACGGATCGCTCGTGTCGACCGCGAATCGAAGGCCCGCATACGACGCAGCGCGGCCGATGAGCTCTTGCAGGTCGGACATCGTCTGCATGAAGTCGGCGAGCGACGCCGCGTCCATCGCGGCGACTTGGCCCTTGCGCTCGAGCATGGCCGGCACCATCGCCTCGGCCCGGTCGATCAGCTCGTCGACGCCGGCAGCGCCTTTGCCCTCGACGAGAGGCTCGAGGTTCCACGCGACGTCTTCGACGTTGTCGGGCGCAGGGGAGCGGAGGTCGTCGGTGACTGCCATGGGCTGGAGCCTACGGGGGAGCGCCTACGGGGCGGTCTCGTCGATCGCGATGATCTCGGGAGAGCCTTTCGCCGTCTTTCGCACGACCAGGACCCATCCGACGACGGCGAGCGCCGAGAAGATGAACCACTGGATCGCGTAGCTGAGGTGCGGCCCGTCGTCGAGCTCGGGGAGCGGCACGGGAGTCAACGCGGTCGAGTCGGCGGGTTGCGACGACTCGAGCTCCACGTAGACGGGGAGGATCCGGTACGGCATCTGCTGCTGGAGGCGCACGAGGTCCGCGCGGGCGACCTGGGTGAGCGTCCCCTCTGCGGGATCACGTGGCCCGAAACGTCCCCGCTGCTGCGAGCTGCGTGCCCGACCGTCCACCGTGACCACGCCCGACGGTGCTGCGGGAACGTCGGGCTTGTCGCCGCTCGTCTCGAGCGGGACGAACCCACGGTTGACGATCACCGCGTCGCCGCTCGGCAGCACCAATGGCGTCAGCACGTGATAGCCGGGGATGCCGTTGTACGAGCGGTTGCGCACGAGGACCTGCTGGGTCTCGTCGTAGCGGCCGGTCGTCGAGACGTTCCGCCACTGGACGTCGCCCGTCTGATCGATCGGCGTCGTCGGTGCGACCAGATCGCCGACGGGCACCACCGCCGCGGCAGCGCGCTCGCGGATCTGCGCGTTGTGCTCCTTGCGCGTGTCGAGACGCCGCAGCTGCCAGAAGCCGAGGTTCATCATCACGAAGATGAGCAGGATCACTCCGAGCGTGAAGACGATCCACCTCGGTCGCCGGAGGAACCCGTACACGACAGAGGACGGTACCGGCGCCCTACCCCTCACTCCTCGTCGCCGACCTCCGCTCCGCTTCGGGCGGCTCCTGCTCGCTGCGCTCGACAAGGAGTGCTTCGCGCACACGGGCGGCGCACTGCGCCGCCCCGCCTAACCAGGCGCAGGTTCGGGAGTCGGAGCGGGTGCCACGGCCGACGTGTGTGCGTTGTAGGCGATCAGTGCGGGCATTGCCGCCGCGAGGATGCCGATGCCGGCGATGCACGCGAGCCCGCCGAAGACGATCGAGGTGTCCACAGTCGTGAGGGCCGCGACCGCGCCTGCCTCGAGGTCGCCGAGCGCGGGACCGGTGGTCCAGACCGCCATCCCGACGCCCTCCATCCGACCGAGCATGGCCGGCGGCGTCGCCATCCTCAGGATCGATTGTCGGAACACGCCACTCACCATGTCTGCGGCGCCTGCGACCGCGAGCAGCAACAGCGAGATCGCGAGGCCGTTCACCAGACCGAACACGGTGATGGCGATGCCCCAGCCGACGATGGCCAGGCTCAGTGCGACTCCGTGACGCGGAACCTTGCGGGCCCACCCGCTCGTCGCGCTTGCGATGAGCGAGCCCGCGAACGGCGCGGCATAGAGCAGTCCGAGCACGCGGGCGTTTCCGTCGAAGCGCTGGTCGACGAGCGCGGGGAACAGCGCGACGGGCATCCCGAAGATCATCGCGATGAGGTCGGCGATGAACGAGCCCTTCAGGACGGCGTGGCTCTTGAGGTAGCGGAGCCCATCGCCGATCGCCTTGAGGGTCACACCGTCTGTGCCAGTGATCGGGATGGGGTGAATCGCGGCGACGAGCCCGATGCAGATCGCGAACGTCGCGACGTCGACGAGGTAGGTCCAGCTGAGGCCGAACCCGGCGATCAAGACTCCTGCCAGGACGGGCCCGAGGAGGAGAGCAGTGCTGCCGAGGGCCGCTTCGAGCGCGCTCGCCGACGGGATCTGCTCGCGCTTCACGAGCATCTGCACGGCGGAGCGGCTCGCGGGCACGGCGATCGCGTACGCGCCCGTCGACACGAAGAACACGGCGAAGATCACCCAGGTCTGCGGATGCGACGCCGCCGCGTTGAACGCCAGCACGAGCGCGCTCGCGAGGCCGACAAGCTGGGCGAGCACGATGACGGTGCGACGCTGGAAGTGGTCGGCGATGGCGCCACCGAGGATGGAGCCGAAGAACAGCGGGAACATGGTCACGAGGCCGAGCAGGCCGACCACGAGCGTCGAGCCCGTGAGCTCGTAGACCTGGAACGCGGCGGCGACGCGCGTGAGCTGGGAGCCCGCCGCGGTGATGCCGACACCCGCCCAGAGCAAACGGAAGTCTCGGGAGTCGCGAAGCGGTGTGACGTCGACGGCGATGTTCCGCAGGCGGCCCATCAGAGCTCCATGTCCATCCAGACCATGTCGAGTGCAGGCAGCCCGTTGAGCACGAAGTTGGGCGGGTAGCCACGGGCGGGGGTGAAGTAGTCGCGCTCGATCGAGAGCAGGCGATATCCGCACCGTTGGTAGAAGTCGAGGTTGCCGGTGTCGGCGTTGGCGGTGCCGACGAGGAGCCGCCGCGTGCCGCGGCCTCGTTCGGCTTCGGCGACGTCGGCGAGCATGGCTTTGCCGATTCCCTTCCGTTGGTGGGCTTCCGCGACCGCGACGTACCGCAGCTCGCGCTGAGGGTTCTCATGGCCGTTCTCGTGGTCGACGTGGTCGAGCACGAGGACGACGCCGGTGTCGTCGACGGCGTACATGGTGCCGTCGTCGATCGCAGCCTCGAGCTGCGACTCGGAGTCTTCGGCGAGGCGGATCAGGGGGATCAGCGCGCGTCGTTCAGGTCCTGGCGGCACCTCGCGCACACTCACGTGCGATGACGCTAGCCATGGCTCCTACGCTGTCCCGGGTGATTGTCGAAGAGCTGACGCTCGACGTCGCGACACCCGACCTCGACGCATTCCTCGAAGCCGACGAGCGCGTCTGGACCGCGTTCCTCTCAGCGCAGCCGGGATTCGTGCGCAAGGAGGTGTGGGTGCCGAGCGACCTTCCCGACACCGTCGTGATCATGGTGTGGTGGGAGAGCCGCGAGCTCTGGAAGGCGATCACCGATTCGCAGGTGGCCGCAATCGATCGACAGATGGGGGAGTGGTTCCGCGAGCCGGTCGTGCGTGAGTACGAGGTCGTCAGGTGAGCTCGACCATGCCGTGCGGAGCGCCGTAGGTCGCGAGCATCTCGAGGTACGGCACGGCGTCGAACGCTTCGGGGCCGAGCACGCCCGTGCCACGCCAGGTGCCGTCGTTGAGCAGCTCGAGTGCGATCACCGGGTTGATCGCGGTCTGGAGCACGACGGCCTGGTGGCCGTACTCCGCCATGGTCTGGGCGTTGTCGACCACGTGGTACAGGTACACCTCGCGGTGCCGGCCATCCTTGTTGCCGCTCACCCAGGTGCCCGCGCAGGTCTTGCCGGTCATCCGATCACCGAGACCGGCCGGGTCGGGGAGCACTGCGGCGACGACATCGCGGGGAGCGACGTCGACGTCGCGCACACGGACCTTGTCCTTGCTGTCGAGGCCCAGCAGGTGGAGCGTTCTCAGGATCTCGATGAACTGATCGCCGAGGCCGTACTTGAAGGTCACGCGCTTGCAGTCGAGCCACCTCGGTATCAGCACGACCTCTTCGTGCTCGACGTTCACGCACTCGACCGCACCGATTCCCTCCGGGAACTCGAACACTTCCGGTTCCGAGAACGGCTCGGTGGTGAACCAGCCGCGCTCCTTCTCCCACACCAGCGGCGGGTTCAGGCACTCCTCGATGGTCGTCCAGATCGAGAAGGTGGGTGCGAACTCGTAGCCGTCGATCGTGAGGTTCGATCCATCCCGCACACCGATCTCGTCGATGGTGTCGAAGAGATGATCGGAGGCGTAGCGCGCGAACACATCCGAGAGGCCGGGCTCGACGCCCATGCCGACGAGCGCGAGGAGCCCGCGGTCCTCCCACTCGGAGGCCGCTGCGAGCTGCTCGTCGCCCAGCATCACGCCCGTGCGGGCGAACGGCTCCTTCGGATGTGGTTGCGACAGTGTCATCGCCATGTCGAGGTACGTGCAGCGGGCGTCGAACGCTGCGCCGAAGATCGGCGGGTTGAACCGCGGGTCACACGCATTGACGATCGCGTCGATCCCATGACGGCGGGCGAGGTCGGCCACGCTCTGCCTGTCGCTCGCATCGACCGTCGCGGCCGTGAACCGATCGTCGCCGAGCCGGGCGACGGCTCGTTCGGCTCGCGCCGGGTCGAGATCAGCGAGGACGAGTCCGTCGAAGAACGTGCGGCGACTCGCCACCGCTGCGATCGCTGCCCCCACGCCGCCGGCGCCCACGACGAGGATCTGCATGCCCGCACGCTAGGCAGCGGTTCGGCTGGGTCGGGTGATGCGGGCGTGAGTCAGGCGTTGCTCAGGCGGCGAAGATCCGGCGGCCTGCGCCCTGCGCGGGCTGCGCGGCGATGCGCCGAGCGAGATACGACGAGAACCAGCCGGCGTAGCGCTGCTGCAGGTCGGGACGCTTCCAGTCGTCGCCGGTGATGTGCTTGCGACAGTGCGGCGTGTCGCACGAGCAGTCGAACTCGTCGTAGTCGACCGAGTCGCACATCGCGTAGTCGAACGTGATCTCTTCGCCCGGTTCGATGTCGCGCATCGCGACGACGAGCACCGCACCCACGAGGCCGCAGTTCGGATCGCACGAGTGGTTCACGAGATCGCCAGGCTCCGCAGGGTCGGGACCGACGAGGAAGAGGTCGTCGTCGATCTGGATCGCATGCATGCGACGATCAGCCGGAAGCTGGTCGAGCGCCGTGCGATCGATCGCGAAGCCGCCGAACGCCACGACGGTGTCGCCCGCGCTGATCGGCTGCACTGCGTAGAGGCCGTTGCCCTTCGCACCCGCTGACCGCGCCGAGACCTTCTCGTCGATGTGGTTCATCAGCACGCACGCCAGCGTGCCCGTCGGCGTGTGCGTTGTCTACTAACTGACTCGTCAGTCGATGACGTGGAAGAACGTGAGCGCGAGGCCGTTCGGGTCGTCGATCGTGAAGCTGCGGTGCTTCCACGGGCGATCGTCGATCGCCTCGGTGATCGCGACGCCGCGCGCGGCGACACGATCGTGGATCGTTTGCGCGTCCGCGACCTCGATGGCGAGCCGCACTCCCTCCACCGCGTGTGCTGGATGGTGCTCGTTCGCCTCGAACACCTCGATGAAGCCGCCGGCCGCGCCGAACAGCGTGCCGCGGCCGTCCGGGTCGTCCCACGAGTCTGCGATGGGGAGCTCGAGCAGCTCGCCGTAGAACGCGAGCGACTCGTCGTAGTCCTTCGCGCTGATGAGCACCCGCAAGTCAGCCATCGCCCGGAGCGTACGCGGGGGGCCGGCGCCAGTCGTCGACGAGCTCGTAGCGATCGGGGAGCTCAGCCCGAACCCGCGCCAGGAGTGCTTCGCCCTGCGCGTTCAGCTTCGGTCGCGGCCGCGCCCAGTCTTCCGTGGATGCCCACGCCTCGAGGTCGCGCTGCAGCTGTTCGGACAACCCGAGCTCGGGATCCTCGAGCCACAAGAGTCCTCGTTCACCCCAAAGCACCACGTGAGTCTGACGGGAGAAGTGGTGCGTGCGCCGCCCTATAGGGGCGCTCGCAGCACCACTGCTCCTTCCCGCCCCACCGCACGGGGGAACTGGTGCGGCAACGGCCGTCTAGGGGCCGCTGACGCGCCAATGCCCGGGAGAGCGGGCGGGGCCGCGCGGCGCGGGCTAGCGCTGGATGGCGGGGGCGATGCCGGCGGGGCGGCGGCCGGAGCCGGCGAGGCTGCCGTAGAACGGCACGTTCCCGAAGGAGAACACGCCGCCGTCGTTCGCCATCACGTGATACCCGCCGCCGTCGAACGCGGCCATGATCGCCCGCGCCGGACGCGCCCAGTTGATCTTCAACCCGGGCACCGACCCGAAGAAATGTGCGTCGCCGAACGAGAAGACGCCGCCGTCCTCGCCGAGCACCCAGTAGCCCTGGCCGCTCGGCGTCGAGGTCATGTCGACCGCAGCGGTGGTCGCACCCACGCCCGGCACCGACCCGAAGAACGCGGCGTCGCCGAACGAGAAGATGCCGCCGTCCGAGCCGAGGATCCAGTACCCGTTGCCGGTGGGGGTCGGCCGGACCTTGCGCGCAGTGGTCGCCACGCCGATCTGGGGAAGGCCACCGAGGGCGGCGGCGGTGCCGAAGGGATAGACCGTGCCGTCTTCGCCGAGGATCCAGTATCCGTTGCCGTCGGCGCGGCCGGCCATGTCGGCGACCTTGGTGCGGACGCCTTGATCGGGGAGGGTCCCGAGGTTGCGCGCGTTGCCGAACGTGAAGACGGCACCGTCGTTGGCGACCACCCAATAGCTGTCGGCGTCTTGGGCAGCCGCGATCGCGACACCCGCGGCGGCGCCGGCGCGAATGGGATCCCCGAGATCGAATGCACCGCCGAGCGACCGCACCCGACCATCGGTGGACAGCACGCGGTACCCGATGAGACCGAGCTGGGTCCGCGCTGCGACGCCGCCGCGAACCGCGGCCATCTTCGAGTAGAACCCGCTGCCCGGGCACTCGGTGACTCCGAGGTCGCGGTGACCGGTGATGTTCGGGAAGATCGACGTCTCGCCGGTGAAGTTCGTGAACTGATCAGAGGCGGCGACGTCGATGCCCTTCTGTCCCGCCTTCCACGCGAGGACGCGCATCGCGGCGACGAGCGAGGCGTCGGTCGGCGGGATCTTCGAGTAGTCGCCGAGCAGCATGATGCCGCAGCTGCCCGTGTTGAAGTTCAGCGTGTGGGCGCCGACGACACCGAGACCATCGGGCGACTCACCCGAGTGCACCTCGCCGTCCGTGTAGTCGCGTGCCCATCGTCCTTCGTAGATGTGACCGCTTTGGTCGATCACGAAGTTGTACGCGATGTCGGCCCAGTCGCGGCCCTCGATATGGAACTTGTAGATGCTGCGGATGTCGGCGGCGGGGTCGGCGGTCACCGCGGTCGCCGAGTGATGCACGATCAGCTTCTGGATCGGAGCGAAGGTGCGATCAGAGGTGCGCTTCGTCTCGTCAGCGCCCCAGCCGGACCGGGGGATGACGATCGGAGGAGGGACGTTGATCGGAGCTCGCTGCAAGAGCCGCGTCGCGGGTGCGGCCTTGCCGCCCGAGTCCTCGCCCCCGTCGCTCCCGGCGTTGCCTTGAGCTCCGACGGGCGTCGCGTTGAGGATGCGACCGCCGAGGAGCATGGCGGCGCCGGCACCGGCTCCCTGAAGGAAACGACGCCGGTGGAGATGGCCGTCACGCATGGAGCCGTGCGGCAGAGCAGCGTCATCGCATTCGCACACGAAATGACCTCGCGATGGTGGTGAGCGACAATCGTCTTTTGGCCTCGCCCCGCTCCCGCCCGACGGCAGAGTAGTCGTGCGTTCCACTGACTCCGTGTCACCCTGCAGCCGGTGCTGAGGCCCGGTGTCGACCGGCTACCCTTTGCGCCGAAACAGGGTTTGGTGGTTGGAACCGACCCGCAGAAACAGAAAGAAGGGCTCGGTCTTGGCTACCGGCACCGTCAAGTGGTTCAACAATGAGAAGGGGTACGGGTTCATCGCGCGCGATGGTGGCCCCGACGTCTTCGTGCACTTCAGCGCCATCCAGGGCAACGGTTACCGTTCGCTCGAGGAGGGTCAGCGCGTCGAGTTCGACGTGACCCAGGGCCGCAAAGGCGACCAGGCGGAGAACGTCCGCGTCGTCTGATCGATTCACGTGATCGTTGTCGAGCCGCCGGTTCTGCCGGCGGCTCGATCGCGTTTGGGCCCGCATGCTGCGACTTCGCGCGAAGTCCCAGGTACCCTGGTCGTGTCGAGCGCCGCCAGGGTGGTGGGCTCGCGGGTCAACCTTTCACTCCGGCGGTCTCCGCAGTCACGGTGTGCCAGGCAGGCCCACCTCGATGACAACGGAGAGCACAAGAAGATGACCTCGTTCGCCGCGCTCGGCGTCGACCCTCGCCTCGTCGACGCCCTCGATGCCTCCGGCATCACTGCGCCATTCCCCATCCAAGCCCTCACGATCCCCGATGCCGTCTCCGGCCGTGACGTGTGCGGCAAAGCGAAGACCGGCTCCGGCAAGACCCTCGCATTCGGCCTCCCCCTCCTCGCTCTCGCGGCAGAGGCGACGCCGAATCATCCCCACGCGGTGGTGCTCGTGCCCACACGCGAGCTCGCTCTGCAGGTGACAGAGGTGCTTGCGCCTCTCGGCAACGCGGTCGGCTGTCGTGTCGTCGCGGTCTATGGCGGCGCTTCGATGGAACGCCAGCGTGTGGCGCTCGCCAATGGCGCCGACGTGCTCGTCGCGACGCCTGGCCGACTCATCGACTTCATCGACAACGGGGACGTCCGCCTCGACGACGTGTGCGCGGTCGTGCTCGACGAGGCCGATCGCATGGCCGACATGGGATTCCTGCCTCAGGTCGAGTGGCTGCTGCGCCGCATCACCTCGCCCCACCAGACGTTGCTGTTCTCGGCGACGCTCGATGGCGCGGTTGATCACGTGGTGCGCCGACACCTCAAGGACCCGGTCTTTCACGAGGTGGTGTCGACGACGGTGACCGTCGAGGAGATGTCCCATCGCTTCGTGCTCGTCCACCAGCTCGACAAGGTGAAGGTTGCCGCCGCGATCACCCGCACCGCAATCCGCTCGCTCGTCTTCGTGCGCACGAAGCGCGGCGCCGACCGTCTGGTCGAGCAGCTCGGCAAGGAGGGGGTGCAGGCGGCAGCGATCCACGGGGACCTCCGCCAGCAGATGCGGGAGAAGTCGCTGTCGGCGTTCATGGCCGGCACTCTCCCGGTTCTCGTCGCGACCGACGTCGCCGCTCGAGGCATCCACGTCGACGACATCGACGTCGTGGTGCACTACGACCCGCCGGAAGACGCGAAGACCTACCTCCACCGCTCGGGGCGCACGGCACGGGCCGGTGAGTCGGGCCTCGTCATCACGCTCGTGCTCTGGGATCAGGAGCTCGAGGTGCGGCGGATGCAGCGCCGCCTGGGCCTCGACCTGCCGATCGTCGAGATGCTCTCGAACGACCCGCGGCTCGGCGATCTCGGTGCCTGGGACCCGGCCGACGCGTCGGCGCCTCGGGCGACAGGGCGAGTCGCCCGGTAACGGTTTTCCCAGGCAGCGGCGATACGTTCGCAGCGTGCCGGTCGCGGTTGCCATCGAGGGGTTGGTCAAGGACTACGCCGGCCCACCCGCGGTGCGAGCAGTCGACGGCATCGACCTCGCCGTCAGCGAAGGCGAGATCTTCGGGTTGCTCGGCCCGAACGGCGCCGGCAAGACGACGACCGTCGGCATGTGCACGACGCGGGTGATCCCGACGGCCGGCCGTGTGCGCATCGCCGGCATCGACGTCGTGTCAGACCCTCCCGCAGTGCGCCGCCGCATCGGCGTCGTCACGCAGTTCAACACGCTCGATCGGTCGTGCACCGTGGTCGAGAACCTCGTGTACCACTGCCGCTACTTCGGATGGAGCGCCCGCGCAGCGAAGGTGCGGGCGTTCGAGCTGCTCGAGCAGTTCCAGCTCACCGACCGTGCCAAGGCGACGCCGTACGCGCTCTCCGGAGGCATGGCGCAGCGGCTGCAGGTGGCGCGCGCGATCGCGCACCGTCCCGACGTCCTGTTCCTCGACGAACCGACCGCGGGCCTCGACCCGCAAAGCCGGCTCGCGCTGTGGGAGGCCATCGGCGAGCTGCACAACGCCGGCGCGACGATCGTGCTCACGACCCACTACATGGAGGAAGCCGACCAGCTCTGCGCGCGGCTCGCGATCGTCGACCACGGCAAGGTGCTCGTGTGC
Source organism: uncultured Acidimicrobiales bacterium (assembly GCA_963802505.1). GTDB lineage: Bacteria > Actinomycetota > Acidimicrobiia > Acidimicrobiales > DATKAS01 > DATKAS01. Next base: position 521,878 of record CAWDJB010000003.1, read on the forward strand.
GACACGCCCGAGGCGCTCAAGCGTTCGGTCGGTGCGGAGACGATGGTGAAGGTGCACCTCGACGGCGATGTGAGCGAAGCGGCGGTCGCGCTCGCCAAGCTCGACGGCGTCGCGCGCGTCGAGCACACCTCGACGGGGGTGACCTTGTACGCGAGGGGCTCCGACGGGCTGTTGCCTCGCGTCGTCGGGGTCGCACAGCCGTACGGCCTCCGCGACCTGTCGGCGACCGAGCCCACGCTCGAGACCGTGTTCATCAACCTGACCGGGAGGGAGCTGCGTGACTGACACCGCGATCATCGGTCCGCCCATCGCGACGACATCGCCGGCCCGTGGCTACGCGGCGTCGTTCTGGGGTCTCATGGTGCGCGACGCCGCGGTGCTGCGTCGCCAGTTCTGGATGTTCTTCGCCCGCACCGTCATGCAGCCGTTTCTCACCGCGTTCGTGTTCGCGTATGTCTTCCCACGGATCGGGCAGGGGTTCGGAGGCAACGCCGGTCGGGTCGCCGGTTACGGCACGATCCTCCTGCCCGGCCTCATCGCGTTCGCGATCATGTTCCAAGGGGTGTCGGCGGTTGCGCTGCCGCTCGTGAACGAGTTCAACGTCAGCCGCGAGATCGAGGACCGAGCGATGGCGCCGCTGCCGACGAGCCTCGTGGCGATGCAGAAGATCGCGTTCGGCGCGATCCAGGCCGTGATCGCCGCGCTGGTCGTCTTTCCCTGCGTGTGGCTCGTCGCTCGCGACGTCACATCGCTCCACGTCGACAACTGGTTCAAGCTCGCTCTGGTCATCACGCTCGCGTGCTTGGCCTCGGCCTCGCTCGGCCTGCTGCTCGGCACCCTCTTCGCGCCTCAGACCGTTCCGCTGATCTTCTCGCTGATCGTGATCCCGGTGATGTTCCTCGGCTGCACGTACTACCCGTGGAAGGCGCTCGAGGCGATCCGGTGGCTGCAGGTGCTCGTCCTCGTCAACCCGCTGGTCTACGTGAGCGAGGGGTTGCGGGGCGCGCTCACCCCGCAGGTGCCGCACATGTCGGCGTGGGTCACCGTCGGCGCGCTCACGATCGCGACGCTCGTGCTCGGGATCACGGGCACTCGTTCGTTCCGCCGCCGTCTCCTGTCGTAACTTTCACCGCCATGACCGACTGGACCTTCGCCGACATCTACGAAGCGATCGCCGACGCGATCCCCGACGCCCCGTGCCAGGTGAGCGGATCTCGGGTCGTGACGTGGGGCGAGTTCGATCGGAGAGCGAACGCCTTCGCGGCCGACCTCATCGACGCCGGCCTGCAGCACCAGTCGAAGATGGCCGCGTACCTCTACAACGGCGTGGAATACCTCGAGACCTACATCGGAGCGTTCAAGGGCGGCTTCGCGCCGGTGAACACGAACTACCGGTACGGGCCCGAGGAGATCGTCTACCTGTTCGACAACGCGGACGCCGAGGCGGTCGTGTTCCACGCGACCTTCACCTCGTTGCTCGAGGGCATCCGTGGTCGGCTGCCGAAGGTGCGCCGTTGGTACGTCGTTCCCGACGAGACCGGTGACGGCCCCGAGTGGGCGGTGCCGTACGAGTCGGTCGTGGCGAAGGGCGCCGATCGTGTGGTCGCTCCGTGGGGACGGAGCGGCAAGGACCTCCTGCTCCTCTACACCGGTGGCACCACCGGTATGCCGAAGGGCGTGATGTGGGAGCAGGACGAGCTGTTCAACGTCCTCGGCGCGGGCGGACAGCCACTGCTCGGTCTCACGCCGATCACGTCGGCCGCCGAGGCCGGTGACCGGCTCCGCGCAACGCCGGACATGCCCCGAGCCGTGACGCTCTCGGCGTGCCCGCTGATGCACGGCACCGGTCAGTTCTCCTCGTTCATCACGATGAACCTCGGCGGCTCGGTCGTGACGTTGCCGAACCGCAAGTTCGACGCCGCCGAGCTGTGGCAGACCTGTCAGGACCGGCAGGTGACCTCGGTCGTGATCGTCGGCGACGCGTTCGCGCGGCCGATGGTGCAGGCACTCGACGCGAACCCCGGCAAGTGGGACCTCTCGTCGATCGCGCTCATCAGCTCCTCGGGCGTGATGTGGAGCCACGAGGTCAAAGAGCGCATGCTCGAGCACATCCCGAACGTGATGCTGTTCGACTCCTTCGGCTCGAGTGAGGCCGTGGGGCTCGGCGCGTCCCTCTCGACGAAGGGTGCGGCGAGCGAGACCGCTGCGTTCATGCTCGGCGAGCGCGTCGCGGTGTTCACCGAGGACGGCCGGCGAGTCGACCCGGGCAGCGACGAGCGCGGCATGGTCTCAGTGAGCGGCTTCTTGCCGGCCGGGTACTACAAGGACCCGGTCAAGACCGACGCGACGTTCAAGACGTTCGAGGGAAAGCGGTGGTCGATCCCCGGCGATTGGGCGCAGGTGAATCCCGACGGCTCGTTGCACCTGCTCGGTCGCGGATCGGTGTGCATCAACACGGGCGGCGAGAAGGTCTTTCCCGAAGAGGTCGAGGAGGTCTTGAAGCTGCACCCCGCGGTGCGCGACGCGGTGTGCGTCGGAATCCCCGACGAGCGCTTCGGTGAGACGATCTGCGCCGTTGTCGAGCCGTCGGCGTCGGCTGCGGACGTGGATGCCGACGCGGTGATCCTGCACGTGAAGGAATCGCTCGCGGCCTACAAGGCGCCTCGCAACGTCGTAGTCGTCGAGACGATCGGCCGGAGTCCCGCGGGCAAGGTCGACTACAAGACCCTGAAGGCACTCGCCGCCGAGCGCCTCGGCAAGTAGCGCGATGCGCGGCGACGACCTGAGGGCGCGCCTCGCGACCGGCGAGCCGGTGCTCATGCCGGGCGTGTGGGACGCGCTCTCGGTGCGTCTCGCGGCGGAGGCGGGGTTCGACACCGTCTTCCTGTCGGGCTACTGCGTGTCGGGCACCCAGCTCGGTCTTCCCGACTTCGGCTACCTCACGCAGGTCGAGATGGCCGAAGTGGCGCGGCGCGTGTGCAGCGCCGCGCCCGAGACCATGGTCGTCGTCGACGGCGACACCGGCTATGGCAACCCGTTGAACGTCGTGCGCACGGTCGAGCTCTGGGAGGCCGCGGGCGCGACCGGGATCTTCCTCGAAGACCAGGTGTGGCCCAAGCGCTGCGGACACATGGCCGGCAAGCAGGTCGTGCCGCGCGAAGACTGGCTCGCGAAGCTGCGCGCCGCGGTCGATCGCCGCACCCATCTGCACGTCACCGCGCGCACCGATGCACGCGCTGCCGTGGGGCTCCACGAGGCGTTGTCGCGGGCGAAGGCCGCCGCAGACGTCGGCGTCGACGCGGTGTTCGTCGAGGCACCCGAGTCGATCGCGGAGCTCGAGGCGATCGCCGCCGCGCTGCCTGATGTCGTGCGGGTCGCCAACATGGTCGAGACCGGGAAGACACCGCTCCTCACGCCGAGCGAGCTGCACGACCTCGGCTTCGACCTCATCGTGTCGCCGCTGTCAGGCTTGTTCTCCGCGACCAAGGCCCTGCGCGACTCGCTCGCCCTCCTGCGCGACAAGGGCACGCTCCGTGACGACCTCGATCGTCTCGTCGACTTCGAGGACTTCGGCGCCATCGTCGAGCTCGACCGCCACTTCGCTCTCGACGAGAAGTACCGGGGCTGAAACCTTGGCCCGCTCCGCCGGGCGCCGATAGTCTTTGCAGACTGCATCAGGAGTGGCCCTGCCTTTGGGCGGAGGGTCCGGCAACCTGGGACGGACAACCCAAGGTGCCATCCGCAGCGTGGCTGTGGGATGTGGCCGATCCGGCGATGAGCCGGCGGCAACGAAGTGTCCGGGCTCACGCCTGATGCGCATGACGAGTTCACGCGCAGACAGGGAGGTGAGCGATGACCGAAGCGAGCGACGCCGCTGGCCTCGTCATCTCGCCGCCGCCTGCGTCGGGAGCCTGGCGGCCCGGTGACCCGGTCGGCCGTCGGCAGTTCTTCACACTGCCCACCGACCGTCGTTTCTCACTCGAGGGCGGCGGCTCGCTCGACGAAGTCGTCGTCGCGTACGAGACCTGGGGCTCGCTGGACGACGAGGCGAGCAACGCCATCCTGATCTGCCACGCGTGGACGGGCGACAGCCACGTCACCGGGCCGGTCATGCCTGGCCACGTCGCCCCCGGCTGGTGGGAGGGCGTCGTCGGTCCCGGCCTCCCGATCGACACCGAGAAGTTCTTCGTCGTGTGTCCCAACACGCTCGGCGGCTGCCAGGGGTCGACGGGCCCCGCGTCGACCGAGCCGTCGACCGGCCGTCCCTACGGCGCGCGCTTCCCGACGGTCACGATCCGCGACATGGTGCGAGTGCAAGCCGCGCTCACCCGCCATCTCGGGATCGACAAGTGGCTCTGTGTCGTCGGAGGCTCGATGGGCGGCATGCAGGTGCTCGAGTGGGGCGTCACGTATCCGACCGGTGTGCGATCGCTCCTTCCGATCGCGGCCTGCGCGCAGGCGACCGCACAGCAGATCGCGCTCGGCAGCGTCGGCCGTCGGGCAGTTCGGCTCGACCCGAAGTGGCGGGGCGGCGAGTACTACGACGCCGCGCCCGGCGACGGTCCGCACGAGGGCCTCGCGATCGCGCGTCAGATCGCGCAGATCACGTTCCGTTCCGACGACGTGTTCACCGACCGCTTCGGTCGCGAGATGGCCGACGTACAGGACGGCTTCTCGCTCTGGCAGCGCTTCGAGGTCGAGCGTTACCTCGACTATCACGGCGACAAGCTCGTGCGCCGCTTCGACGCGAACGCCTATCTCGTGATCGGCAAGGCCATGGACCTGCAGGACATCGGTCGTGGCCGGGGCGGGCTCGAGATGGCGATGGAGCGCATCCGCGTGCCGGTGCGCACGATCGGCATCCGCTCCGATGTGCTGTATCCGACCTACCAGCAGAAGCAGATCCGCGACGTGCTGCAGTCCACGGGCGGACGAGCCGAGTATGTGGAGATCGACAGCGACCACGGCCACGACGCGTTCCTCATCGACCTCGACCAGGTGGGCAAGGCCGTGACCGACTTCCTCGACGACATCCAGAAGGAGCAGGACGACCAGTGACCGCGGAAGAGCAGCCCCCGCGTCCCGACACGATCGCGATTCGCGCGGGACGCGACGAGACGAACACCTCGCTCGCCCCCACCTTGTGGGCGACGAGCGCGTTCATCACGCCAAGCCTCGACGAAGCCCGTCGGATGTCGACGGTGCCGCGCTCCGAGCGCTTCTACTCCCGCTACTCGAACCCGACGGTGAAGGGCTTCGAGGACGCGGTCGCCGCGTTGGAAGGCGCGGAGGCTGCGCTCGCGTTCTCGTCGGGGATGGGTGCAGTGGCGACGACGATCATGGCGCTCTGCTCGACCGGTGACCACATCGTGGCGCAGCGTCACATCTACTCGGGCACTCAGCTCTTCCTGCAGGGCGCATGTCCACGCTTCGGGATCGACGTGACGTTCGTCGACGGCACCGAGCCCGGCGGGTTCGCAGCCGCTGTGGTCCCCGGACGCACGATGCTCGTCGTGACCGAGTCGCCGGCGAACCCACAGATGGCGCTGGTCGATCTCGACGAGGTCGGTGCGATCAGGGGCCCCATCACCGTGGTCGACTCCACCTTCGCGACTCCGATCGGGCAGCGGCCGCTCGAGCACGGCGTCGACCTCGTGCTCCACTCCGCGACGAAGGGCATCGCCGGCCACAACGACGCGACGTTGGGCGTGGTCGCGGGCTCGAAGGACCTTCTCGACTCGATCTGGGCGTACTCGGTGCTTCACGGCGCGTGCGCGTCGCCGTTCGACGCGATGAACGGGCTGCGCGGCATCCGCACGCTGCCGGTGCGGTTCGCGCGCCAGAGCGACACAGCGTTGCGCCTCGCCGGTTGGCTCGAAAGCCATCCCGCGGTGTCGTATGTGCGGTATCCCGGTCTCGATTCGCACCCCCAGCGCGAGCTCGCGAAGCGGCAGATGACGTCGGGCGGATCGATGTTCGCGGTCGAGCTCGCGGGTGGCCTCGAGGCGGGGCGCAAGTTCGTCGAGGGTGTGCAGCTCGCGCAGCTGGCGTCGACGCTCGGCGGTCCCGAGACGCTCGTGACCCATCCCGCGTCGTCCACGCATGTCGGGCTCACTCAGGAGGAGAAGCTCGAGCGAGGCATCACCGACGGCCTCGTTCGCGTCTCGATCGGGCTCGAGCACCCCGACGACTTGCTCGCCGACTTCGCGCAGGCCCTCGCCGCGCTCGGCTGAGCGTTACTGCACGAGCTCGCCGAGCCGAGCGTCCGCGGGGGAGTTGCGGGCGACTGCGACCGCGACGTAGGTCTTTCCCTCACCGGCCACGTAGACGGTCGTCTTCCGGGGAGGGTTCGGGCTGCGGGCGATGACCGGCAAGGGGAGCCCGTAGGGGCTCACCTTCGCGAACGGCCCCGCCACGACGAGCACTCGATCGTCGACCAGCTCACCTCGTCCGCGGTGCCACTTCATCTGGCGGATTGCGTCGGTGGGGCTCTGCTTTTCCTCCGGGCCGAACGGGATGTCCTTGTACTTGCAGTCGAAGTTCATGCCGTCGGCGGACGACCGGAGGTCGGGCTCGGCTCGCTTCGCCAGCCAGAACAGGCCGATCACGATCCCGAACGACACGATCCACCAGAGCAGGTTCACCGCTGTCCAGCATCGCTCATCGGCGCGGCGATGATGTGCGCTCCATGCCCGAGATGCTCGAGATCGAGTTCTACCGCCGCGCCGCGGAGCGCGCGGTCGGTCGTCGTGTCACGAAGGTGGTGGCCCCGGACGCGTGGTATCTGAAGGAAGGCCTCACCGCGGCGGTGCTCAAGAAGGCGGTCGTCGGGCGCACGATCACCGGCGTGCGGCGGCGAGGCAAGCTCCTTCTCGTCGACACCGACGATCACGGCCCGACGATCGGGTTGCGGTTCGGGATGACCGGCCGCTTGCTCGTCGACGGCGTGCCCGGCATGGAACACCTCGAGTACGGCAGCGATCGAGAAAACCCCGACTGGGATCGGATCGCGTTCACCTTCGACGGCGGGGGAGAGCTGCGGATCAGCGATCCTCGGCGCCTCGGTGGTGTGCTGCTCGATCCCGACGAGGAGCGCCTCGGCCCCGACGCGCTCGACGTGACCGCGGCGCAGCTGCGCGACCTCGTGGCGACGAGCAAGGCGCCGATCAAGGCTCGACTGATGAACCAGGAGGTCGTGTCCGGAATCGGGAACCTCCTCGTCGACGAAGCGCTGTGGCGCGCCGGCATCGACCCCGCGCGCGAGTCGCGCTCGCTGACCCCGAACGAGATCCGCCGCCTGCACAAGCACCTCCGCGCGACCCTCGTCGAGCTCGGCGAGCGCGGCGGCTCACACACGGGTGATCTCCAAGAGGAGCGACGGCGTGATGGTGTCTGCCCAAAGGACGGAACACCGCTCTTGCGAAGGACCGTTGGCGGTCGAACGACGTACTCGTGTCCCCTTCACCAAGTCTGACGTGGTCGGCGCTTCGTTAGCATCGCCGGCGTGACCGCTGAGGAGACGGTGAGGGTGATCCTCCTCGCGCTCCTCGCCATCGTCCTCCTGATCCTCCTCATCACCGTGCGGTACTGGCGGTGGACGAAGCCGATCCATCCGGCGCTCGAAGGGCTCGACGGGATGAAGGTCAAGCGGCGTCGACGCCGCCGGTCGACGAACAGCCAGTCCGTGGAGACCCGGTCGATGGACACCCGGTCGATGGATACCGTGGGCTGATGGCCGACTCGCTCGATCTCGATGCGATGCTGCAGCGCTTCCGCGACCGGGCCGCTGCTGTTCGTCAACGTCCGCTGCCCCCGGTGGCCGGCGCCGAGCGCCAGCAATTCATCGCGCAGGCGCAGACTGACTTCCAGGACTTCGCGATCATCGGCGACGCCGAGGGCAGCATCGACGACGGCGTCTTGGTCCTGCGGATCGACTTGCGTCCGCCCGATGCCCGGGGTGAGGGGAAGCAGCCCTGACCACTTCTGTTCCCGCGTCCGCCGGCGCGGCCAGCGTCGAGGACCATCCGTGGCTCCCCGTTGCAGGCGTGGCGCTCGCAGTCGTGTGTTGGGGCCTCGGCGGTGTTGCGGTCAAGTCGATCGACGCGTCGTCTGTCACGATCGCGTTCTGGCGCATGTGGATCGCGGCGCCCACCATGGTGCTGCTGCTCTACGCGACGGGGGGTCGTCTCACCGTCGCGGGGCTCAGGAGATCGATCTGGGGAGGCCTGCTGTTCGCCGGGCAGATCGGCCTGTTCTTCGCGGCAGTCCAGCAGACGAGTGTCGTGAACGCGCAGCTGATCAACGCGATGCAGCCCGCGCTCGTGCTTCTCGTCGCCGGACGGATGTTCGGTGAGCGCGTGACCAAGAACGACGTCGCCTGGACCGCTGTCGCGTTCGCCGGTGTCGCAGTCGTGCTCATCTCGTCGTCGGGGCAACCCGAGGTCAGCGGCTGGGGCGATCTGCTCGCATTCGGCAACCTCATCCTCTGGACCATCTACTTCCTCGAGGTGAAGCGCGTCCGCCGGGACGGCATGGGCGCGATCGAGTACATGACGGGTGTGATGCTGATCGGCGCGGTCGTGTTCACGCCGTACGCGTTGCTCACGTCGGACGACCTCGGGTCGCTGCACGGCAGCGAGTGGCTTTGGATCCTGTTCATCGTCCTGGTGCCGGGCGCCGGCGGGCACGTCGTGATGGGGTGGGCGCACAAGTACGTCGACGTCTCCGTCTCGTCGCTGATGACCCTGGGGGTGCCGGTCGTCTCAGCGGTTGCGGCGTGGTGGTTGCTCGACGAGGGGATGTCCGCGGGTCAGCTCGTGGGCGCCGCGATCGTCTTGGGCGCACTCGCCGCGATCGTCGTCCGACATCGCAGCCTCGAGCAGGCCGAGGACGTGCCAGAGCCGATCTGACAGGCTTGCACCCCAAGCGAAGGGAGCCGCAATGCAGCGACTGTCCGGCCTCGACGCCAGCTTCCTCTATCTCGAGACGCCGTCTTCGTACATGCACGTCGCGGGACTGATGATCCTCGACCCGTCGACGGCGCCCGTCGAGTGGTCGTTCGACCAGGTCCGCGACATGTACGCGCAGCGGCTGCACCTCGCGCCCCCATTCCGGCGACGGCTCGTCGAGGTGCCGTTCGGCCTGCACCATCCGGTGTGGATCGAAGACCCCGACTTCGACCTCGACTTCCACCTCCATCACATCGCCGTGCCTCAACCGGGCGGCGCTCGGCACCTCGCGACGCTTGCCGAGGAGATCGTCGCCCGACCCCTCGACCGGCGGAAGCCGCTGTGGGAGTCGTGGATCATCGAAGGCCTCGAGCACGGCTACATCGCCGTGCTCACCAAGACGCACCACGCCGCCATCGACGGAGTGTCGGGCAACGAGATGACCGTGGCCATGCTCGACACCGAGCCCGAGGGGCGCGACGTCGGGTCCGACGCGTGGCAGCCCGAGCACGTCCCGAACGACGCCGAGCTGCTCGCGTACGCGCTGCGCTCGCTGTCGAGGCAACCGGCGAAGCTCGTCGGCTCGCTCAACCGCACGGGTTCGGCGTTGCTCAACGTCGGACGCCAAACCCGTCAAGCTGACATCGCCCCGCCGCCGGCTCCGTTCACCGCGCCGCGCGCATCGTGGAACTACGCGTTGTCCCCACACCGCTCGTACGCGATGACGACGCTGTCACTCGACGACGCGAAGGTGGTCAAGAACGCGTTCGGCACCACGCTCAACGACGTCGTGATGGCGATGTGTGCGACTGCTCTGCGCTCCTACACCGACACGCACGGGGAGAAGCTCGACCAGGACCTCGTCGCGATGGTGCCGATGTCGGTGCGCACCGACGACCAGAGCGGTGCAGGCGGCAACCGCATCTCCTCGATGCTCGCGTCGCTCGCCACGACGATCGACGATCCGGTCGAGCGCTTGCTCGCGATCTCGGCAGGCATGCGCCAGGCGAAGGGTCAGCAGAACGCGATCGGTGCGACGACGCTGCAGGACTGGGCCGAGTTCGCCGCACCGGCGGTGTTCGGGCGAGCCGTGCGCGCGTACGCGCGGTACCGCCTCGCCGATCGACACCGGCCGATCTTCAACCTCACGATCTCGAACGTTCCTGGTCCGCCGTTCCCCCTGTACTCCGCAGGCGCGCGGATGGTCGCCAACTACCCGATGGGCCCGATCAACGACGGTGCCGGGCTGAACATCACGGTGCTCAGCTACATGAACCAGCTCGACTTCGGGATCGTGACCTGCCGGGAGCTGCTTCCCGACGCGTGGGCGATCGCCGACGGGCTGCGCGACGCGCTCGACGAGCTGAAGAAGCGCGCCGAGCCCGCGCCGGCGAAGGCTGTGGCGTCGAAGGCCAGGAAGCAGGCGAAGGTGGTCCTCGTGCACGGCGCGTGGCACGGGCCGTGGTGCTGGGAGGGAGTGGTCGACGCGCTCGAAGCGCAAGGCGTCGACGTGCATGCCGTCGAGCTGCCCCTCACGAGCTACGACGACGACGTGAAGGCGGCGCGCAAGGCGATCAGGGCAGCAGGCAAGGGAGCCGTGGTGTGCGGCCACTCGTACGGCGGCATGGTGATCACCCGTGCTGCGAGCGGCCTGCCGGTCGGGCGCGTTGTCTACCTCACGGCGTTCATGACCGACCAGGGCGAGTCGCCGATGCAGCACATGCTGGCGCATCCGTCACCGATGATGGAAGCGATCCTCACCGAGGGCGGCGCGGTCACCGTCGACCCCGCGAGGCTGCACGAGGTGTTCTACGAGGACAGCGACGTCACGCGTGTCGCGGAGATCGAGAAGCTCTTGCGGCCGATGCCGGTCGGCGACACCTGGGAGATCGATGTCGAACCAGCGTGGCGTCAGGCCTCTTCGACCTATGTGGTGTGCACGAACGACAAGGCGCTCAGTGAGGGCGCGCAGCGAGCGATGGCCGGACGCGCCGACGAGATCGTCGAGTGGGACACCGACCACTCACCGTTCCTCACTCGCCCCGGCGACATCGCGGACCTCTTGGCGAAGCACGTGTGACAGGCGCTCGAGGCGGCGATCCCACTGCGCCCCGGCGCGCATCATCCACGCGATCGCATCGCTCAGAGGCTCGGGCCGGATCGCGTACTTGACCTCGCGTCCCTCGCGTGCGGCGTCGACGAGGCCGGCCTCGCTGAGCGACTGCAGGTGCTTCACGACCGCCTGACGCGAGATGGGGAGATCGCGCGCCAGAGCAGTCGCAGTCTCCGGACCGTCGGCGACGAGACGCTCGACCATGTGACGGCGCGTGGGGTCCGCGAGCGCGCCGAACACTGCATCGAGACCGAACCCCGTGTCGAGTCGGTCGGGCATCGACGGTGGGACGCTCAGCTGACGAGGGCTGCCGCCGACACCCGGAGCCAGAGGGTGTCGAGACGAGCCTCCCAGTAGGAGGCCTTCGCAACGCTCGCTTGCGCGGTGGTCGGCTCGAGCGCGGTCTCGGTGACGACGAGGCGCGTACCGCCTTCGGTCGGGCACAGCTCGAACGTGACTTCCGAGACGGCGCCCTCTTCTGGGCCGCTGTCGGACCACCAACGCAGCGACAGCCGCCGCTCGGGGTCGACATCGCCGATGCGCGCGTGCCTGATGATGCCTTCGTCGTCGACGATGGTGCCGTTGCCCCCCGGGCACATCTCGAGCTCGACGGCGCCGCCCAGCCAGTCGCTCAGCTCGTCGCGATCGGTGAGCGCGTGCCAGACCCTGGCGAGGTCGGCGTCGAGGTCGATCTCCCGTCGAATGTGCATGACTGGCCTCCGCTCTGGTCAGGGGTGGGTTGTGCAACTCATGGGTTGCACTTATGATGTGCAACGAATCGGTTGCAGCATACATCGGCTGACAGGAGACTCGCGTGCTCGTTCCCACCGTCATCGAACAGACCAACCGAGGGGAGCGGGCGTTCGACATCTACTCCCGCCTGCTGTCCGAGCGGATCGTCTTCCTCGGCACGGCGATCGACGACACCGTCGCCAACCTCGTGATCGCGCAGCTCCTCCACCTCGAGAGCGACAAGCCCGACCAGGACGTGTCGCTCTACATCAACTCACCCGGCGGGGACATGACCGCGCTGTTCGCGATCTACGACACGATGCAGTTCCTGCGTCCGGACGTCGCGACCATCTGCGTCGGACAGGCCGCCTCGGCCGCGGCGGTGCTATTGGCCGCGGGCGCGCCGGGAAAGCGGGCGGTGCTCCCGAACGCGCGAGTCCTCATCCACCAGCCTCACGGTGGCGCGCAGGGCCAGTCGACCGATCTCGAGCTCGCCGTTGCCGAGATGGTCGAGATGCGGAGGCGCATGGTGTCGATCCTCGCGGCTTCGACTGGACAGTCCGAACAGCGGATCCTGGGCGACATCGATCGCGACTACATCCTGCGCGGCGCCGACGCCGTTGCGTACGGCCTCGTCGACCACGTGATCGAGCGTCGTGGGATCATCGGCGCTGTCGAGGTCGCCGCGTCCGCGTGATCGTCAGTTGATCGCGTTCGTCGCGCAGAGAACCAGCACGAGTGCGCCCATCACGATGCGGTAGATGATGAAGATCGCGAGCGACTCGCGGCTCAGGTACCGCAACAGGAACGAGATCGACCAGTAGCCGACGATGAACGCGAGGACGGTTGCGATGATCGTCGGCGCAACGCCGGCACCGCCGGGGTCGCCGATCTTGCGGGCCTCGAACAGACCGCTGAGCACCACGGCCGGAACCGAGAGAAGGAACGAGTAGCGCGCCGCCGACACGCGGTCGAAGTTCACGAACAGGCCGGCACCGATCGTCGAGCCCGAACGCGAGAAGCCCGGGATGAGCGCGAGCGCCTGCGCACCGCCGATGACGGCTGCGTCAGTCGAGTTGATCTGTGCGAGCGCCCGACGACGCCTGCCGACGAGCTCGGCCAGCCAGAGCCCGAGACCGCCGACGATCATCGCGATGCCAATCAGCGCGAGGTTCCGGCCACCCGTCTCGATCTGGTCGCGCAGCAGGTACCCAAAGATCACGATCGGGATCGTGCCGAGGCCGATGTACCAGCCGAGCCGCGCGTCGAGCTCACCGCGAAGCCGCTTGTCGCGGAGTGACTTCAGCCAGGTCGTCGCGATTCGCCAGAGGTCGCTCCAGAAGTGGAGCACGACCGCGGCCATCGTGCCGAGCTGGATCACCGCCGTGAACGCTGCACCGGGATCGTCCCAGCCGAGGAACGCCGGGATGATGCGCAGGTGGGCGGTCGACGAGATCGGCAGGAATTCGGTGAGGCCTTGCACGATGCCGAGGACGATGGCCTGGAAGGCACTCACCCGGGCACGGTAACCGCCGGCGTCGGGTTGCTAGAGTGACTGGCTCACGCGGACGTGGCTCAGCTGGTAGAGCATCACCTTGCCAAGGTGAGGGTCGCGGGTTCGAATCCCGTCGTCCGCTCCAACAACTCAGCGACTGGCGAGACTGCCCTAGCGAGGACTCCCGGAGTCGGAGATCGGCGCGGTGAGCTCGAGGGCGATGCCGTCGGGGTCGAAGAACGCAAGGAACGACAGGCCGAGCGGCGCGAGGTCTCGTATGGGACCGTGCTCGACACCGCGTTCGTCGAGAAGCCGCGCTGCCACGTCGAGATCTGCTCTCGTCGGCACTGTGAAGCTGAGATGGTCGAGCCCCACGCGGAAGGGGTCGAAGCGATCCGCAGCTGCGGCTCGTTCGTCGTCGACCGGACGCAACCCGAAGAACATGCCTCCGTGCATCAAGATCACACCCCCCTGCAGCGAGTCGACCAGCACCTCATGGTTCTCGTCGTCGGGCGGTGGCGGGGCATCAACGGCCACTTCGAAACCGAGGACCTCGGTGTAGAAGGCTCGCGACCGCTGGACATCCGTGACCGCCATCCGCATGTGGTGGACGGGTCCTACGGACAGGTGCGACACGGATCCTCCACTGATCGTGAGCCGCCGAGACGGTACTCGGGTCGCGCCGTCAGCGATGAGGTCGGCGGTTCCGCCGAACGCGAGGTCCGGGAATGCAGCCCGGAACTTCGTCGCGAAGGCGGCGGGCGAAACGTGAGGTGTCGCGGACCTCACGTCGTCGCGTTGCGTGGCGTCTACCCACCATGACCATCACCGGACGATGCGATCAGCGCGTCGGCGCCGTCACGCACTGCGTCTTCGAGTCGCCGTTGGGTGACCTCACGTTGGTTCGGCGCGACGACTGCGTGGTCGGCCTCTACTTCCCGGGCCACTGGTACATGCCTGACCGCCATTCGTTCGGTGAGGCCACCGATGAAGGGTTCGCCGGCGTGCGCGACCAGCTCGCCGAGTACTTCCGCGGCGAGCGTGCCGAGTTCGATGTCCCCGTCATCGTCGATGGAAACGAGTTGCAGCGTCGAGTGTGGGATCTCGTCCGCCAAGTGCCGTACGGGCAGACGTCGACCTATGGGCGCCTCGCCCGCGAGCTCGGAGGCAGAACGACGCCGCAGGAAGTCGGGGCCGCGGTGGGTCGCAACCCGCTGTGCATCCTGATCCCGTGCCATCGGATCGTCAGCAGCACCGGCAAGCTGACCGGCTACGCGGGCGGGCTTCGGCGCAAGCAGCTCCTGCTCGACCTCGAAGATCGGGCCGCCAACCGGTCGATGCGCCTGTTCTGATGGAGCGCCGCGTCTACACGCTGGTCGGCGCCGACGGGTCCCCATATCGCTGCCCGGTCAAGGGAACGGTCGGCGGACACCGACGAAGCAAGATCTTCGGGCGGCTGGACTGCCCGTCAGCACTCCGAGCAATCGCGCGAGGCGGCTACGTGAGGCAACGAGTGTTCTTCGTCGACGCGGCGACCGCCGTCTCCGCCGGATACCGACCTTGCGCCGTGTGCATGCCCGACGCGTATCGAGCGTGGCGTTCAGTCGGGTCGGCGGTTCGGGATCACATTGGCGACGGCGAGGAGTGACTCGACGCAGTCGCGGATCGAGTCGTCGAGCGGGCGGAACGTGATCGGCACCGCGGCCCGGATGCGGTCGTTGCGCAGCTGTAGCCCGCTCCAGATCGAACGGAACTCGTCCTGACGCTCCTTCCACCGGTCGGGCGACGGGTCGACGATCGGACCCGGATCGTGCCGCAGCTCGGGCAACACGCGGTCGATCGAGGCGCAGATGTCTTCGTAGCTCCGCGTCTCCGTCGACATCGCGAGGTAGCGCTCGCCGTTGGCGACCTTGTCGCTCTCGAGCAGCCCGACGTGGCAGGCGGCGTCGTCGCGGACGTCGACGGTCATCCACGGGCGATAGGGACCGGTGCCTTGGAAGATCTCACACCGGCCCTCCACCATCCGATCGATCAGGTGCTGCCAGGGCCCGCCATCCTTGTGGTGGGGAGCAAGGATCGGGCCCACGTTGTCGCTCGGGCACACCGTGATCGCATCCCACCGACCGCTCGCCGCCGCGGCATCCGCGAACGCGTGCTGCGCGATGACCTTGCCCATTGAGTAGCCCTGCCCGCGCTCGGGTGTGCGCTTCGGGTTCGACTCGTCGGGTTCGCGGTCCTCGTCGACGATCGGGCGGCGCGCGAGCTCGGTGATGTCGGCCTCCGAGATGATCGCCGCCAGGCTCGACGTCACCACGACCCGACGGATCGAATCCGACCGTTCGATGCTGCTGATGATGTGGTCGCACGTGCGGCGCACGTAGTCGGGGTCGTCGTAGGTGCTCACATGCGAGACGTGGGCGACCGCGTCGCAGCCGCGGAAGATCTCGTCGAAGCAGCCGAGCTCGTCGAGGTCTGCGGCATGGAGGGTCAGGCGACCCGACGCGTAGGGGTTCATCGCCTTGAGGAAGCCGACGCGCGCGTCGTCGTCGACGTTGCGGACGCACGCCCGCACGTGATGACCGCGCGCGAGCGCCTCCTGCACCACGTGTCCACCGACGAACCCGGCCGCACCGGTCACCGCCACGACGCTGCCCTTGCCCACTGGTGCCATGAAGGCGAGCCTTGCACGCGGTGCGTGTCGACGAGCTCTTCGTACGCGAGGTCGGCGCGGGTCGGCCGATCATCGTGTTGCACGGCGGCCCCGACTTCGACCACACCTACCTGCGGCCGGAGCTGGATCGGCTCGCAGACGAGGCCCGGCTCATCTACTACGACCAGCGCGGTCGGGGTCGATCAGCGGGAGGGGTCGCGCCCGAAGACGTGACCATCGAGTCGGAAGTCGCCGACGTCGACACCCTGCGACGCGCCCTCGGGCTCGAGACCGTCGCAGTGCTCGGGCACTCGTGGGGAGGCGTCGTGGCGATGGAGTACGCGACTCGCCATCCCGACCGCGTGTCGCACCTCGTCTTGATGAACACCGCGCCGGCCTCGCACGACGACTACGTGCTGTGGCGCGACTGGCTCGCGTCGAACCGCCCCGCGGGCGACGCCGAGCAGATGCGGTCCATCGCGGCGAGTGACCCCTACCGACGTGGTGAGCTTGCCGCCGAGGCGGCCTACTACCGAGCGCACTTCAGCATGGCGATCGCTGACCCAGAGCAGCTCGAGCGTCTCGTCGCTCGCCTCCGTGTGCACTTCACTCCCCAGGCCGTGCTTCTCGCCCGGGAGATCGAACAGCGTCTGTACCAGGAGACCTGGCTCAGCCCCGAGTACGACCTCGTCTCTCGGTTGCGCGGAACTCGACGTCCCGACCCTGGTCCTCCACGGCGATCGTGACTTCATTCCAAATGACGTTGCGCGGCATGTCGCGGCCGCGATGCCGCACGCGCGGCTCGTCGTGCTGCCGGACTGCGGGCACTTCGCGTACCTCGAGCGCCCGGAGGAGGTGCGCGAGCAGGCGACGGCATTCTTGGCCGTGACCTGAGAGCATCGGGATGTGACCTCGCTCGTCCATCTCGCCGTCGACGACCACATCGCCACGATCACCCTCGACTCGCCCGACAACCGCAACGCGCTCTCGCAGCAGCTGCTCGCCGAGCTCGACACCGCGCTGCGCGACGCACGCGACGACAGCGGGGTGCGCGCCATCGTGCTCACTGCGACCGGGACGACGTTCTGCTCCGGCGCCGACCTCTCGGGCGCGACGTCAGCGGGCGCGAGGGCCGTGCCGTTCGTGGAGATCCTCAGCACGTTGTGGACGTATCCGAAGACCGTCATCGCCCGACTCAACGGCCATGTGCGCGCAGGTGGATTCGGTCTCGTCGCCGCAGCCGACATCGTCGTTGCACCGACGAGCGCGTCGTTCGCGTTCAGCGAGGTGCGGATCGGCGTCGCACCTGCGGTGATCGCTGTCCTTTGCCAACGGCGCATGACGCCGCGAGCGGCCGGCCGCTACCTGCTGACGGGCGAGCTGTTCGACGCGCAGACTGCGCTCGAGACGGGACTCGTCACGGTGGTGGTCGAGCCCGATCAGCTCGATGCCGCAACCGCGGAGATCCTCCATGCGGTGCGCCAGACCGAACCGAACGCCGTGGCGGCGACCAAGGGCCTCCTCGTCGACCTCCCGTCGATGGGCGTCGACGACGGACTTCGCCACGCTGAGGTGATCTCGACTGCACTGTTCGGGTCGCCCGAAGCCGCGGAAGGCATCGCCGCTCTCAGGGAGCGCCGAACGGCCGCATGGGCGACCGAGCCCGCGGGGACTCGCCGCACCTCGACGAGCTGAACCCCGCAATTCCGCTTCTCTGTTGCAGAACGCGCCAGATGTGGCGCGTTCTGCAACAAGGAACGCCGGGTGGGTCAGGCGGGCTGGAGCTCGCGGGGAGCCGGACGCAGGTCGTCTTCGTGCTCCGGCGCGGGCAGCCACTGCTCACCTTCGATGTCGATGTTCGGCGCGAGCCGGTCGAGCCACTTCGGGAACCACCAGTTCGCGTTGCCGAGCAGCTTCATCGTTGCGGGAACCAGCACGAGGCGGATGAGTGTGGCGTCGACCAAGACCGCGGTTGCCAAGCCGACACCCATCATCTTGATGGTCGGGTCGCCACCGAAGACGAAGCTGAGGAAGACCGAGATCATGATCAGGGCTGCGCACGTGATGACCCGCGCGGTCGTCGTGATGCCGACGATCACCGACTCGGTGTTGTCGCCGCTTTGGTTGTACTCCTCGCGGATGCGGCTGAGAAGGAAGACCTCGTAGTCCATGGAAAGCCCGAACAGGATCGCGAACATGAACATCGGGATGAAGCTGATGATGGGCAGCGAACCGTGCACTCCGAGAAGGCCTGCGCCGATGCCCTTCTGGAACACGAGCACCACGACGCCATAGGCCGCGCCGATCGAGAGCAGGTTCATGATCGCGGCCTTGATCGGGACGAGGATCGATCGGAACACGATCATCAGCAGGATGAACGACAAGCCGACGACAGACCCGATGAAGAGCGGCAGTCGGCTGGTGACCCGCTCACTCATGTCGATGAACATCGCGGTTTGCCCGCCGACGTACACCGACGCGCCGCTGCTGGCGACCGCTGAAGGGACAACGGAGCCGCGGAGCCGGTCGACGAGCTGAGTCGTGGCTTCGTCCTGAGGCCCGGTCTTCGGTGTGACCTGGATGACGGCGACGTCGCCGGTCGGCCCGGTGACCGCAGGTGAGACCTGCGCGACGTTGGGGTCCGCGGCCACGGCCGCGGAGATCGCGGCGAGCGCAGCGTCGGCGCCCGAGTCGGGCAGGTCGACCGCAAGGATCAAGGGCCCGTTGAAGCCCGGACCGAAGCCCTCGGCGAGCAGGTCGTAGCTGCGGCGCAGCGTCGAGCTGATCGGGTTCTGACTCGCGTCGGTCTGCCCGAGTCGCATCCCGAAGAGGGGCGCCGCCAGAAGCAGCACGACGGTGAGCCCTGCGACGAGGTACACGACCGGGTGCCGCGACACGTGGTGAGCCCAGCGCGCCCAGCCGCGGTACTTGCCGTCGGCGCCGCGCGTGCGGGTCTCACTGACCCTGCGCATGCCAGGGATGCCGAAGCGATCGATGTTGTGCCCTGAGAACCCGAGGAGCGCGGGGAGAAGCGTGAGCGCGGCGATCACCATGATCGCCACGACGAGCGCCGCGCCGAGCCCCATGTAGGTGACCATCGGGATGCCGGCCACGGCGAGACCCATGATCGCTATGACGACGGTGCCGCCCGCGATCACGACGGACTGACCTGCGGTCGCGATCGCCCGCCCGACAGCATCTTCGACGGTCAGGCCCCGCTGGAGGCCGGCGCGGTGGCGCGTGATGATGAACAGCGCGTAGTCGATGCCGACGCCGAGCCCGATCATCGTCGCGAGCGCCTCGGTGGTCGAGGGCAGGTGGATGAATGCGGAGAGGAACGTCATCAGCGCGATGCCGGCGCCGAGGCCGGCCAGCGCGGTGCCGATCGGAAGCCCCATCGCGATGACCGAGCCGAACGCGAGGAGAAGGATCACCATCGCGACGAGCAGCCCGATGCCTTCCGCGCCGGACGGTGGTTGGCGTTCGGCGGCCTGAGGGATCTCGCCGCCGAACTCGACGTGGATGCCGGCGTCGCGCGCCGGGCCGACGGCGCTCTTCAGCTGGGTGTAGGTGTCGTCGGGAAGCTCTCGGCTGTCGCCGTCGTAGCGGACGGTCGCGAGGGCGATGGTGTCATCGGCGGATCGGATCACCGTGGCCACGGGCGGGGGCGCGACGACGTGGTCGAGTCCGCCGAGCGCGGCGAGCGCGTTGTCGAGCGCGGCGGCGTTCGCGGGATCGGACAGAGTGCCCTCGGGGGAGTGGAACACCACCTGCGCGGACGCACCGGCGAAGGCCGGGAACGACGTCTTCAGGAGATCGGTCGCCTGCTGGGCCTCGACGCCGGGCAGCGAGAACTCGTCTTTCATCTCCCCGCCGGCGATCTTGCCGCCTGCGAAGAGCCCGACGATGACGAGGATCCAGGCGACGACTACCCAGCGGCGGTTGCGGGCGCTCGAGCGGCCCAGGCGATAGAGGAACCGAGACATGGGTCGAGGTTAACGGCACATCTGGCATTTGACATAAATGCCACTATTTTCTGCCAACCGCCGTAAGATGCAGGTCATGGCACCACCCACCGGCCTGCGGGAACGAAAGAAGGAGCGCACTCGAGCAGAGATCGAGCGCGTCGCCATGCGCCTGTTCCTCGAACGAGGCTTCGATGAGGTCACGGTCGACGAGATCGGCGCGGCGGCCGAGGTGTCGCATCGCACCTTCTACCGGTACTTCTCGTCCAAGGAGGACCTGGTCCTTCGCGACATCCGCGAGTTCCTCGACGAGATACAGGTGGCGTTCGACCAACGGCCCCGCTCGGAGCCGGTGATCGAGTCGATCCGCGCGGTGATCCTGCAGCTCGCGCAGACCTACGAAGCCGACGCCGAGGACGACCGCCAACGGGTGAGCCTGCTGCTCGCGACACCCTCGTTGCAGCACCGCCGGCAAGAGCAGCTCGTCGCGTTCGAGACCGCCCTCGTGCCGCTCATCGCCGAGCGGCTGTCGGTCGACTCTGCGGACGACATGCGCCCGGCGCTCATCGCGGCGTGCGCGGGTGCAGCGCTCCGAGTCGCCACCGAGTCGTGGATCGCCGACGACATGAAGACGAAGCTGGCGCCGAAGGTCGAGGAGGCCTTCTCGCTGTTGATCACCGGACTGAAGTAGGGCGAGCAGGCGGAGCGTTCTTCATGGTCGTGCCTTCGGGGCACCCGTGGTCCGACAAGAAGCCGCGATGAAACTGAAAGACTGCCCCGCATGAGCACGCCCCCGGCGACCATCAGAGGTCGTATCGTGATGGTGAGCTACAACGAGGCGACGGCCATACGGCCGGTGCTGGCCGAGATCGAAGAGGCCGCCACGATTCTCCGGCGCAGCGGCATCACACTCGACGTCTTGCTCGTCGACGATGGCTCGCCCGACGAGACGGCGCGAATCGCGGTCGAAGAGGCGCAACGGCTCGGCCTCTCGGTGGAGGTGGTCACCGGTGAACCGCACGGTCCCGGCAACGCGTTCTTGCGAGGCTTCGAGCACGCCCTGATCGATGCCCCCGACTTCCTGGTCACGTTGGACTCCGATGGGCAACACGACGCTCGGCAATTGCCAGACCTCGTCCGCGCCTTTCTCGCCCGCGGCTCCGGGATGACCATCGGCTCTCGATGGACTCGCGGCGGCCGCTCGCCGGGCACACCGATGCATCGCACCGCGTTGAGCCTCACCGGCAACTTCTTGACCCGGCGCGTCACCGGCCTGCGCGGAGTGCGCGACTCCACCACGTCGTTTCGAGTGATCCGTCCTGAAGTCGTCACGCTCTTCAAGCCCGAAGGCCTGAGCATCGACGGATACGCCTTCTTCAGTTCCTTTGCGGTGCTCACTCAGGCCCACGGATTCAGCATCGACGAAGTGCCGATCACGTTCCGGCCGCGGTACTCGGGCGTGTCCAAGCTCACCTCTCGTCAGATGGTGGACTTCCTCGCCAATCTCTTCGCGTTGCGACGAGAGGTCAAGAAAGTCCGTCACCACCACCTCGACGATCAATCGTCGTGGGCGCAGAGGTCCGCACGCTTCCAGTTCCAGGGTGAGGCGTCCCATGCGTCGTACAACGCGATGGCCGAGCTGCAGGCGCTCAGCAGCGCCACCAGGTTCTTCGATTGGATCGTTGCCGAGCTGAAGCCGGCGCTCGGCAAGGAGATCCTCGAAGTCGGAGCCGGCATCGGCACGGTCTCCCGTCGGCTCGCCGACCAGTCGCCGACATCGAACGTCTTGGCCATCGAGCCCGCATCCGAGCCCTTCGCCCAGTTGAAGCAGCTCGCCGACGAGCATCCCCGCATCGAAGCGCGGCAGGCGACGTCGGCTGAGCTCGTCGACGACGGCACTCGACTGTTCGACACCATCGTCTACGTCAACGTGCTGGAACACATCGAGGACGATGTGGGCGAGCTCACTCGCATCCGACCTCTTCTTCGCGAGGGTGGCTCATTGTGCATCTTCGTCCCCGCCGCACCGCGCGCCTATGGCTCGATGGACTACATCTCGGGCCACTACCGCAGGTACCGCAAGGACGCGCTGCGGTCGGTGCTCTCCGAGGCCGGATACGTTGTCGAGGACCTGCGTCATTTCGACGTCGTCGGGCTCGTGCCGTACTGGCTCGTGTACAGGCTGCTCGATGTCAATCGCTTCGGTGGCGCTTCATCGGCGGCGTTCGATCGCGTGCTCGTCCCCATGAGCCGCGCAGTTCAATCGGTCGTCAACAGCCCACCAGCGGGTAAGAACCTCATCGCGGTCGCGCGTCTAGCTCCGCAATGAGCGAGCGAGGACGTCGTCGTTCGTCGACGTCACGCATACCCGGATGTCGTCGAGCAGGTCACAGGTCGACTCGGCGGGCGGCACGCTGTCGCTCATGAAGATGTAGACCGTGTCGGAGTCGAGGTGATTTGCTGCCGCGGCGTTCTGTGCTGCGCAGCTCTCGGCGACTCCCGTTCGCAGGCGGGAGAAGTATCCGGAATTGAACGTGAGGTCGGCCCGGTACGCCTCGAGGGACAGCAACGCGATTCGTCCGCTGTAGTAGCCCTCGGCGGGGAGCGGTCCCGTGCATCCATAGAGCGCGGTGGGCACGGCAGCCATGTGCCGGTAACCGCCATCATCCATCAGCTTCCAACGCGGGTCCTCGAGACGAGGCACGTAGTACTCGGCGCCCTGCGAGAAGAAGTAGGAGCGAAGCGCGTCGTAGCGGTTCGAGATCCGGAGGTCGACGACCTGGACGGTTGCGCACGCGACGAGGATCGCCGCAGCGACTCGCTCTGGGTTCTTGACCCAGCCGTTGAGCGACCTTCGTAGAGCCGCGATCGCGAACGCGACGATGAAGTACATCAAGGGCCACACGGCTCGACCGGATGTCCGGAACCGCTCGGCCAAGGGCAGGATGGAGTGGTACATCCATGACAGGTCGAGCACCTCACGCCCGCGTACGAAGACGTGACTGCTCAGGGCATAGATGAAGAGCAGCACCGAAGCCCCCACGGTGACGAGTGGCCACCGCGTGTGCAAGATCCTGGCCAGCTTGCCCGTCCATCGGCGTCGCCGGGCGAGGAGCAGGATCGCTGCTATCGCCAGCAGCAGGAAGACCCCGACCCCGAGGAAGGCGATGCCCTCGGACTGCGTGACCGGCAGGGAGATGAAATCGAAGACATGGGACATCTCATTGTCGGCGATGAGCGCAAGGGCGTTGGCCTGACCTGTGAGGCCGAATCCCGCCGTCGCCGGCTGGTAACCGGACGAGAACGCACCGACCAGAGCGAGCAGCGCGATGCTCGCAGCCGACGCACTGGTGGCAGATATGAGCGCGTCGCGCCAGCGCGCCGGGCCGCGGCGGACATCGTCGATCAAGAGCCCGAAGAGCATCACGAGCACGAACATCCACAGATAGGGCTGAATCAACGCCGTGACACTGACGAGCGCGACCAGACCCCACCGGGTCCGACGGGCCGTGCCCAACGCCGCGGCGATCACGGCCAGGATGATCCATTGCGCAGTCAGCGCCGGATGCACCGCGCGGATCAGGAAGGCTGGCATCGCGACGAACAGCGCAGCGCTGGCCGCGATGGCAACCTTCGACGTCAAGAACCGAGACGCGATCCGGGCACCGAACGCACCCTGCAGGATGTATCCCGCCAGCAACCACATACCCAGATACTGGAAATCAGTCGGAAGCAGCGCGCTGAACGGCCGCAGGATCACACCGATCAACGGGATCGAGTCGGTGTAGATCATCGACGTCCCGAGTGGGTAGCCGAGAGGTGGCACCTGCCCGAGTGGCAGGCTCCACAACGGCGAGTGCCGGTACTGGAGCCACCCCATCATGTGGGTTCCCCAATCACCGGCGATGAACGCGTTGACGTTGGTCGGGTTCACAATGCCGAAGCGTTGGTACCAAGCGAAACCCACGATGCCGACGAGACCGCCGATGAACTCCGGGCGCCTCACGATCCGACGGACGAACCCGAGCAACCGTGTCGAGACACTCCAGGGCTGCGCGGGAGTCGCGACGCGGAGTTCAGCGGTCGACATCCTGGGGCACGCTAGCGAAGCGACCTCGATCGGCCGCGGGCACCCACCGCCATCTAAGCGTCTTACAGCGATCGGCCGCCCTGCGCGGGTGCAGCGCTCCGAGTCGCCACCGAGTCGTGGATCGCCGACGACATGAAGACGAAGCTGGCGCCGAAGGTCGACCAGGCCTTCTCGCTGTTGATCACCGGACTGAAGTAGGGCGAGCAGGCGGAGCGAACGCCTTCTCTGCGACACAGAACTCGTTGCCCTCGGGATCTTGCATCACCGTCCACCCGTGACCCGAGATCTGATGGTTGCCGACGACGGTCGCCCCGAGGCGCACGAGCTCGTCGACGAAGTCAGCGTCGGTCGAGACGATGTCGAGGTGGACTCGGTTCTTCGCGGCCTTCCCCTCTGGAACCTTGTTGAAGAACCACCTTCAGGACGTCGTCGCAGTCGATGGACACATTCGCGATCTCGGCGGGCATCGACACCCGAGCGTACGCTCGTGCCCGCGATGGGGAGCGAGGGGTGACGATCGAGCCGACGCTCTCCGCATCTGCCGCCGATCCCTCGATGCACACGGAGCTGCGCGCGGCCCGTGAGGCATCACCCACGGCGATCGACGCGGACTCGGGCGCCGTCGTCGTGCTCCGCTACGCCGAGGTCGAGCGCCTCGCGCACGACCCCGCGATGGTCGGCGTCGGACTGACGATCTTCGACCTCCTCGGCGTCGAGGACGGCCCGTTGCGTCGCTGGTACGGCAGCCTGATGTTCACCAACGAGGGTGACGCTCACCACCGGCTCCGCCGGCTCGTTGCCCGGGTGTTCACCCCTCGCGCCGTCGAGCGACATCGGGCGCTGGCGGCAGAGCTCACACGCTCGACGCTCGCGCAGATGGCAGCGGACGGCGGCACCGACCTCGTCGCCGCGTTTGCCGAGACCCCCATCCGCGTGATCTGCAGGCTCCTCGGCGTTCCCGACGACGACGTGAGCCGATTCGTTCGCTACGCCGACGCGCTCAGTCCGGTGTTCGGGTTCATGGACGCAGAGCAAGTCGCGGCAGCGTCGGCGGCAGTCGTCGACCTCGGGCCGGAGGTCGACCGCATGATCGCCGAACGCGCTCAGTCGCATGGTGACGACCTCATCAGCGCGTTGCTCGACGCCGAGGCCGAGGACGACCGGCTGACTCACGACGAGGTGGTGACGATCGTCGGCAACCTGATCGTCGGCGGACACGACACCACCGCCAGCCAGATCGGCTGCTCGCTCTTCACCCTGTTGCGCAACCCGACGTCGATGGAGGAGCTTCGAAGCGGCGCGCTCGAGGCGAGCCACGTCGTCAACGAGACGATTCGCTACGAGCCGAGTCTCGGCACGGTGCCGCGCACTGCAACCGCGCCGGTCGTCATCGGCGGGATCGAGCGACCTGCCGGCTCCATGGTCTTCCTCTCGACCGCGTCCGCGAATCGAGACGACGCCGTGTGGGGTGACCCCGAGACGGTCCGACCGGCCCGCTTCGCCGAGTCAGACGCGCCGCGCCTGCTCTCGTTCGGATCGGGCGCGCACTACTGCCTCGGCGCCGCCCTTGCGCGCATGACGCTCGAGGAGGTCGTCTCGGGCTTCGCCGCGGTCGGTGATCGCGTCCGTCCGGCCGAGGAGCTCGACGACCTCGAGTGGCGTTACGTGCTCGGGCGCAGCCCGGCGAGGCTTCCGGTCCTCCTCTAGCGTCCGCCGATGGCGCAGTCCGGGCTCGTCGACGTCCACCATCACTTCATCCCCGACGCGTATCGGGAAGCGTTGGATCGCACCGGCAACCCGCCCGACGGCATCGCTCGCGTCCCCGACTGGTCCGAAGACGAAGCGATTCGCTTCCTCGACGCCACGGGCATCGAGACGGCGTACCTCTCGATCTCGAGCCCGGGCGTGCTGGTCGAGGGGTCTGACGCCACCGACCTCGCTCGCCGGGTCAACGACACCGCGGCCGAGCTCATCAGCAACCATCCGGGACGGTTCGGAGCGTTCGCCGCGCTGCCCCTTCCGGACGCCGGCGACAGCCTCGCCGAGATCGCCCGCGCGCTCGACGAGCTGAAGCTCGACGGGATCGGGCTGATCACCCATCACGGCGACGTCTACCTGGGCGATCCGCGACTCGACGAGGTGTTCGACGAGCTGAACCGACGCGCCGCGACCGTGTTCGTCCATCCGACGACACCGCTGTGCTGTGGCGACGCGTTCTTGGACTACCCGCGGCCCGCGCTCGAGTTCATCTTCGACACCGCGCGAGCGGTGATGAACCTCATCCACTCGGGAACGCTGGACCGATGCCCCGACGTCAACTGGATCATCCCGCACGGGGGCGGCGCGCTCCCTGCACTCAGCCTCCGGCTCGATGCGGTGCACGCGCTCGCGCCGGGTCGTTCCCGCGCTCAGCAGCCGTCCGCCGCGTACCTCGGCCGGTTCCACTACGACCTCGCAGGTCCGCGAACCGACAGCGCGCTGCAGGCACTCCTCGGGATCACCGACGAGTCCCGACTGCTCTACGGCAGCGACTGGCCGTTCACTCCCGAGGCGGGCGTCGCTCGGATGCTGTCGGACCTTCGGGAGACGAGCGTGCTCGAACGGCCTGTCGACGAGCTGCTCAACGCGAACGCGCGGCGGCTGCTACCTCGGTCGGCTCAGTAGATCGTCTGGCGGACGCGCTCGGGATACGCGGCGTCGTGCGCGGCGCCGTCGAAGTCACCGCTGGTGATGAGCTCCATGATCTCGCCAGTCGTCGGCAGCTCGGACGCATCACGATGCAGCGACGGGTCCCAGAGACTCGAACGGATCAGGGCCTTCGGGCACTGCGTGTACACCGACTGAGTCGTGACCACGATCACGGTTGCGGGCACCTTGTCCTGCATGCGGAACGACTCGCATAGGTCGTGATCGTCGGTGATCACAGCCGTGCCGTTCACCCTCAGCGTGATGCCGACCCCCGGGATCAGGAAGAGCAGTGCGATGCGCGGGTCGAGCACGAGGTTGCGAATCGTGTCGAGCCGGTTGTTGCCCCGGCGATCGGGGAGCATCAGCGTGCGCTCGTCGACGATCCGCACGAACCCGGCAGGGTCGCCGCGTGGCGAGCAGTCGAGCCCGTCGGGCCCTGAGGACGCGACGAGCACGAACGGGGACGCCGCGACGTACTCGCAGTGCAGCGGGGTGAGGTGGTCGATCTCCTTGATGATCGACGTCGGCACGGGCACGTCGTACAGCGCGTCGAGCTCTTCGAGCGTCCGGATGATCGCCATGAGGACCACGCTACGAGACCTTCCCTGAGACTTCCCCCTCATTGCCGCTCGGCGGAAGGACGCGAGAAGGAGCACTTCGTACGGTCCTCCTGCACACACAGCCACGACCAAGGAGGAGACAACCAGTGGCAATCTCCGAAACCATCCCTTCGATCACCCACGTCGCCGTGACGGTGACCGATCTCGACCGCAGCGAGGCCTGGTACACCAAGGTGCTCGGCGCCGCTCCGGTGCTCGACGAAGACACCGGTCCCTTCCGGCACATCGTGTACTCGGTCGGCACCACGCTGCTCGGCCTGCACGGCTTCCCCGAGCTCGTGAGCCGCGAGCCGTTCAACGAGCGGCGCGTCGGCCTCGACCACATCGCATTCGGCGTCGCGAGCCGCGACGAGCTCGTGCAATGGGCGGCTCGCCTCGACTCGCTGGGCATCGCCCACGGCGAGATCAAGGACGCTGGCTACGGCTCGGGTCTGTCGTTCCGCGATCCCGACAACATCGCTCTCGAGCTGTTCGCTGCTCCGGAGTGAGCGCCAAGGTCGCGCTGGGCGGCGGTACGGGCATGCCGCTGCCCAGCACGAGGGCGTTCGTCTGACCCCGCTGCGCATTCCGGTGCGGAATTCCGGCCATCCGTGGCCGGTTATTCGCGCGAGAACTCCACGGGGGTGGGGAGCGTGGTCAGCAGCTCGCCATGGCGAGCTCGACGCGGGCCGCGTCGAGGGGCTGGCCGGCCCGGCGGAAGCGCTCGGTCGCCGAGTGCAGCTGACGGCACGCCGTCGCGGGATCGCCGCTGGCCGTCGCGACCGCGGCGCGGGCCTCTGAGATCGACGCCTCCCACGCGGTGCCCTGCCACAGGAGCGCGGAACGCTCGGCCGCCTCGAGATGGCGCCGGGCGTGGGCCATGTCTCCGGCCCGAGCACACGCGATCGTCGCCGGCACCGACAACATGATCTGGCAGAACGCGCACGCGTCGTCCCACCCGAGCGTCGACTCGGCCCGATCCACGATCACCCGCGCTTCCAGCGGGCTGCGCGCCGCGGTGATCATGGTCCCGAACACGCGCTGCAGCAGGTGCTTCGCGATCATCGACGACCGTGCGAGCGGTAACGCCTCCTGCACCAGCCGCATCGCCTCGACGCGGTCGCCGTCGGCGATGCGTACTTCAGCGAGGCGCTGCAGCGAATGGGCCTGACCCCCTGCCGATCCCAGGTCGCGATGCAGCTCAGCCGCCTCGATGAGCTCGACAGCCGCGAGGTCGAGGTCACCCGACAGAAGTGCCGCCTCGCCGATCAGCGCTGACGCGAACGCCGCCGCACGGAGGGCGCCGCTTCGCCGGGCCGTCGACTGCAGATCGCGTGCGAGCTCGATCACCTCGGGATACGACGCCTGTCCGTACAGCATGTACTCGGCGGGGCACAGGTAGCCGTCGAAGATCGTGTTCGCGATCTCGGGCGTCTCGCGTGTGCGCCGCAGCTCGAGCCGCATGCGGTCGAACCAGCTGCCCGAGCGGTGAGCGAGCATCCCCTGGAGCGCGACGAGGTCGAGCACCTGCCAGTTGCGCTCGCCCGCGAGCACGAGCGACTGCGCCTCGTCGCTCGCGAGCCGCGCCATCTCGAAGTCGGAGGTGAAGTACGCGTACTTGCCCTTCGTGAGGAGGATCTCGGCGTCCTCGGCCCCGCCGTCGGTCTCCAGGCCGTCGAGGGCGGCTGCGGCGGTCTCGAGGTCACCTGCCATGAGAGCGGTGCGCGCGAGTCGCACACGAAGGTGGCGTGCGCTGACGTCGTCGGCGCCATCGAGCGCCTCCCGATAGGCCGCGGCCGCCATCGGGTCGCCGAGAGCGTTCAGCAAGTCACCTCGGAGCGACAGCGCGGTCGTGCGGTTGGTTCCCGTCGCGTGCGGGCGCACCGCATCGACGAGTGCCAGCGCGTCTCGGTACGCGCCGATCGCGGCATCGGTCTCGGCGGCCCGAAGGAGGTAGGGCACCGCGTCGCCGGCATCCCCCGACTCGAGGAGGTGATGGGCGACGCGTGCCGCAGAGGCGCCGAGCTCGATGAGCCGTTCGGCGGCATCGCGGTGGATGCGGCGCCGGCGATGGGGAGGGAGGTCGTCGAGCAGCGCATCGCGCACGAGCGCGTGACGGAAGCGGTATCCGGCACTCGACGGCTCGACGACGAGGGCAGCGAGGGCGTGGTCGAGATGGGCGAAGGCGACGTCCTCGGATACTCCGGACAACGCGACGAACTCGTCGGTGTCGAACGTGGAGCCCACGATCGCGACCCGTTGCAGCACCTCGCGCGTCGCCGGCTCGATGCCCGTGACCATGTTGGCGTCGAGTGCCTGGACCCAATGAGGCTCGGCTGCGGCGCGGCGAGCCAGCTCGTTCACCGCGAACGGGATCCCCCGGCTGAGCGCAGTGATGCGACCGCGCTGCTCGCCAGACGCGTCGTCGACGTGGCGCGCGACGAGCAGGCCGATCTCCTCGTCGTTCAGCGGGCCGAGCTCGAGAGCGGCCGCGCTGTGTCGATCGAGAAGGCTGTGACGGGTCTCCGCGAGGGTCTCGCTCATCGGTGTCGTGCGGTGGCTGAGCACGATGCACACGCGCTCGGATGCGGTCGACCGCGAGACGTAGTGCAGCAGGCGGAGGCTCGCGTCGTCCGCACCGTGGATGTCGTCGATCGTCAACAGCAGTCCATGCGTCCCCGACGCGAGGCGCACGAGCTCGGCCACAGCGACGAACAGGCGCTGGTGGGAGCTCCCACCAGCCCAAGGCGTCTCCGTGCCGGCCAGCGCGCGGTCGATCTCCTCGCGGTGATGGTCGGCGAGGCCGTCGAGCAGGGTGGGATGACGCCGGCAGACGTCGGCGAGCGCCTCGACGACGGGCGCATACGGCCAGGAGCCTTCGACCGGAGCCGCGGTGCCCGCCCCCACTCGGAAGCTCAGGGCTCGCGCGCGCTTCGTGATCGCCTCGAGCAACGCCGTCTTCCCGACTCCCGGAGGGCCGCTCACGATCAGGGTGCGACCTCGTCCCGCTGCGGCGTCGACCAGGGCGAGCTCGGCGATCTCGACATCCTTCGCTCGCCCGATCAGCTCGGCGTCGGTGGCGACGGGGCGAGCCACTTCCTCTGGCTCGGAGAGCAGGCGGTCGCGCAGCGCGATCGAGTCGCGGCCGGGCGACACGCCGAGCTCACGGCGGAGTGCGCGGTCCATCCGGTCGAACTGGCGGAGAGCCGCGTGCCGATCGCCATCCGCAGCGTGCTGCCGCATCAACGCGAGGTGCGCGGTCTCGTCGGTCGGATCCAGCTCCACGACGGTCGCCCATCGCCCGTCGAGCCGGAGCAGGTCGAGCTGGCGAAGCCGAAGCTGCTCGCGTCGCTCCTCGGCCCAGTCCTCGTAGCGGTCGTCGGGGAGCAGCTCGCCGCCGTACAGCCCGAGTGCCGTACGGGCTGCGATCGCGTCACCGCTCTCCAAGGCTCGGCGGGCGAGGTCCTCGAACTCGACGACGTCGACGAAGACGTCGGTCTCAGGACCGAGGGCAACCGTGTCGCCGCGGAGCACCACGGCATTCGGGACCTCCATCGCGCGGCGAGCGAAGTGCGCCGCCTTGTGGAGCTTCGGCGCCGCCTCGTCGACGCTGTCGTCAGGCCACAAGCGATCCAGCACCTGCTCGCGGTGCATGCGCATCCCGGGCGCGAGGGCAAGGACCTTCACGAGCGCTGCGGCGTGACGGCGCGCCCAGTGACTGTCTGCGACGGGCACCGTGTCGACGGTCACATCGAAGCGCCCGAGCATCGTGATGTGGATCGTGGGCATGCGTCTGTTGTACGGGCGACAGCCCCGAGACACATGAAGGTTTCATGTTCTTCCCCTGACCTTCCTTCTCTCACGCGAGGGAAGGAAGGGGGCGGGAAGGGCGCAACCGTACGGTCGCCCCATGACTTCTTCGTCTCCTTCGCACGACGTCATCGTGGTCGGGGCGCGCGCCGCCGGCGCCGCCACTGCGATGCTCCTCGCTCGCCGCGGTCTGCGGACGCTGCTGCTCGATCGCGGCCATCGCACCTCGGATCCGATGTCGACCCACGCGCTCTTGCGCGGTGGGGTGCTCCAGCTGAGTCGTTGGGGTCTGCTCGACCAGGTGATCGCCGCCGGCACGCCCCCGGTGAGGCGTTCGACCTTCCGGTACGGCGACGAGACCGCAGTCATCACCCATCGTCCGTCGCCCGGCGTGGACGCGCTCTACGCGCCCCGCCGCACGATCCTCGACGACTTGCTCGTCCGCGCGGCCGCCGATGCCGGCGCGGACATCCGCTACGAGGTGCGAGTGACCGATGTCATCGAGCGCCGCGACGCAGTCGTCGGTGGGAAGGGCGCAGTCGCCGGCGTGCGCGCCACCGCGGCCGACGGGCGGACCCTCGAGCTGCTCGCGCCGATCGTGATCGGAGCCGACGGCGTCGGGTCGACGATCGCCCGCTGCGTGGGTGCCCCCGCACTGCGGGTCGGGCAGCACCTCAGCGCGATGACCTATGGGTACTGGGCCGACTTGGAGACCAACGGCTACGAGTGGACCTTCCGGCCGAACGCGTGCTCCGGGATCATCCCGACCAACGACGGTG
Organism: uncultured Acidimicrobiales bacterium; assembly: GCA_963802505.1. GTDB lineage: Bacteria > Actinomycetota > Acidimicrobiia > Acidimicrobiales > DATKAS01 > DATKAS01. Next base: position 553,747 of record CAWDJB010000003.1, read on the forward strand.
AGGCATGCGTGTTCGCCGCGGGCTCACCCGGCCGCATCGGGATCGGTGGCGTCGCCCTCATCGAGGACGTCATCGCCGAAGGGGCGCCCGACGTGGCCGAGCGCCTGCGCATGGCGAGCCCGCGCTCGTTCGCTCGGACGTGGATGGGCCACCGCGGCTACATCCGCCAGTCGTGGGGACCTGGGTGGGCGCTCGTCGGCGATGCCGGGTGCTTCACCGATCCGATCGGGCTGCACGGGCTGACCGACGCGTTCCGCGACGCAGAGCTCCTTGCCCGCGCGGTCGCCGAGGCCTTCGGCTCCAAGGCGTCGATGCGCGACGCGCTCGGCGACTACCAGTCGACTCGCGACCGCCTCTGCGAACCGCTCTTCGACGTCGTCGACCGCATCGCGAGCCAGGAGTGGGACGAAGCCGAGATCACGCGCTTGCTTTCGACACTGACGAGTGCGATGACCGACGAGGTCGAGGCGATCACCGAGCTCGAGAGCACTCCGACATGAAGCCGCGGACGCTGCTCGGGGTCTGGGCCCATCCGGACGACGAGGCGTACCTGAGCGCGGGCCTCATGGCCGCAGCGCGGCAGCGGGGCGACCGCGTCGTGATCGTCACCGCCACGCTGGGCGAGCACGGCACGAGCGATCCGGTGGCGTGGCCACCGCGGCGGTTGGCCCGGCTTCGCCGGCGCGAGCTGTACGCGAGCCTGGCGGCGCTGGGCGTGCACGAGGTGCGGCTGCTCGGGTTCGAGGACGGCACCTGCGCCACCGTCGACGGCACCGCTGCGATCGCCGATCACATCGCCGATGTCGAGCCCGATCGCATCGTCACGTTCGGTCCCGACGGCATCACCGCGCATCCCGATCACTGCGCCGTGAGCCGATGGACCACCGATGCGTGGGCTGCGATCTGTCCCGACACACCGCTCTGGTATGCGACGAAGACGCCCGACTTCCACGACCAGTTCGCGGACGCGAACGACCGGATCGGGCTGTGGGCCGACCAACCGGATCCTCCCTGCACGCCGACCGTCGACTGCTCCGCGTCGACGGTGCTCTCCGACGACCTCTTGGCCGTGAAGCTCGAGGCCCTCGCGGCCCATGCATCACAGACGCGGCCGCTCATGGACCTGATGGGGTGGGACCTCTACCGGGAGTGGGTGCGGGTCGAGTCCTTCCGCTCGGCGACGCCCGCGCTCGCCGAGACCTACCCAGCGTTCGAGTAGATCCGACTCCGGCGCACGAACACCGCGGCCCGGCCGTCGCGCACCATCACGCGGTCGTACTCGTCCCAGTCGTCGTGCGTGCCACCCGCGGCCTCGAAGATCTCGCGGAGCAGCAGGCGAAGCCGTTCCGCGTCGAAGTCGGGGTGGGGGTCGTTCGGGCCGATGATCTCGGCGGTGCCTTCGACTGCGATCCACTGCCAGCCAGACCGGAACGACACGTTCACCTGCGGCCGTGCGCGGAGGTTCGCGAGCTTCGCGCGCCCGTAGGTGACGAGCGCGACGACCTCCTCGCCCGAGGTCGGATGACGCATCACCCCGGCGTTGACGAGAGACGACTGGATCGTTCCGTCGCTGCGGACCGTCGACACCATCGCGAGGTAGCTGTCGGTGCGGGCCAGGGCGACGACGTCATCGAGAGTGGGCATGCTCAGGAGTCTCGCCCGTCCAGGTCAGAGGTGCGAGGTAGACGCCGCCCTGCCCCCAGCCACAGTGGCTCACCCACCAGCGGTCGTGCTCGTCGACGATGACCTCCGCCGCGTGCGCGTCGATCACGGCCGAGAGGTCAGCGAGGTCGAAGCGCAGTGGGTCCCTGCTCTGAATGACGCGGGTGCGCCGGTACGCGGCGCGGTCGTAGCGACCGGTCTGCGCGTGCGAGGTCACGAGCCCGTGCCAGTCGGGTCCGATGAGCAGGTGGTAGCGACCGTCGTGCTCGAAGACGAACGGTGACTCGGTCGGTCCTGCTCCGGTCCCCGACAGCTCGTCCCGGTACACGATGTGGCGACCGCTCCAGCGCACGAGGTCATCCGACTCGGCTGCCGCGACGACGAACTCGCCGCCCGTCGGGTCGCTGGTCGCGGTGTAGTACATGATCCACCGGTCTTCGACCCAGAGCACCATCGGATCGCGCGCCTCGAACCCGTCGACAATCATCGGATTCGCCGCGTGTCTCGTCCACCGCACGCAATCGGTCGACGTCGCGAGGTGGATGCGGTACGCGGACTTCTCAGCGCCTCCCGCGCAGTAGAACATCCAGTGCCGCGAGTCGTGACGCACGATGTGCGGCGCCCAGAGATGCGTCTCGCCCCAGGAGGGGTCGGTCGAGAGCGCGAAGGGTTGCTTGGTCCACGGTCCATGCAGATCGGTGGCCGTCGCGTGGCCGAGGTGGAGCTCGTCGAATGGATCCGCCGGCTCGGCGTGGGTGATGCCGATCAGGTGCCACGTGCCGCTCTCGTCGCGGACGAACGTGTGGTCGTTCATGTACCAGCGTTCGGCCTCGCCGGCCGACGGGTCGTAGATGCGTTCGAACTCACCGACGGTCGGCATCACCGGCACGGGCGGCATGGTATCTGACTACAGTCAGGTAAATGGGAGACGCGTACGTGGATCAGGTGCGCAGCTTCAACCGCACGGTGACCGAGCGGGTGGGCGCCCTGAACGATGACTTCCTCGGCCGGGGCAGAGCGCTCGGCGAGGCGCGGGTCTTGTGGGAGATCGGTCGGGGCGACGGCGAGGTGCGGGCCCTGCGCAAGCGCCTCCACCTCGACTCGGGGTACATGAGCCGGGTGCTGCGAGCACTCGAGCGAGACGGGCTGATCACGGTCGGCCCGGGTGAGCACGACGGTCGAATGCGGACGGCTCGACTCACGGCCAAGGGCCGCTCCGAACGAGACGTGCTCGACCGGCGCAGTGACGCCCTCGCCAAGTCGTTGCTCGACCCTCTGGACGATCACCAGCGAGACCAGCTCGTCGCCGCGATGGCTGACGTCGAACGGCTCCTCACTGCGGCGCTCGTCGTCATCGTGCCGGTCGATCCGCTGCACCGCGACGCAGTGCGTTGTCTCCAGGCCTACTTCGCGGAGCTCGCGGAGCGCTTCGACAGCGGATTCGACGAGGGCCAGAGCCGGACCTATGCGTTCGACGAGGTGCGTCCGCCCAACGGCGTCGTGCTCGTCGCGTACCTCGACGACCGGGCGATCGGGTGTGGATCGCTCAAAGGAAGCGGCAAGCACCCGCCCGAGATCAAGCGGCTTTGGGTCGACTCCGCGGCGCGTGGGCTCGGAGTCGGCCGGCGCCTGCTCGGAGCGCTCGAACAGCACGCCGCGCTCGCCGGCGCCCGCTCGGTGCGCCTCGACACGAACGCCGCGCTCACCGAAGCGATCGCCCTGTACCGCGCCACGGGCTATGTCGAGGTGAGTCCGTTCAACAATGAGACGTACGCCCACCATTGGTTCTCGAAGCGTCTGCCGAAACGTCAGGTTGGTTACAAGGACAAGTAACCCTCGTCCATTGGGCGCCTGCTTGCTACGGTCGCTGCCAACACGAGGCCAGTTCACGCAGTGCGGCTTGTTTGGGGGAACGAGACGTGCCAGTGCTGGAAGTCGCAGAGGTATCTGTCCGCTTCGGGGGGATCGTCGCACTCGACGATCTCTCCTTCACGATGGACCGCGGGCAGATCTGCGGTCTGATCGGGCCGAACGGCGCCGGCAAGACGACGCTCTTCAACGTCGTCAGCCGCATCTACGACCCCACCTGGGGGGCGGTGCGCTTCGAGGACCAGAACCTGCTGGACGTCCCCGCGTACGGCATCGCTGGGAGGGGCGTCGCCCGTACGTTCCAGAACCTCGCGCTGTTCCCCACGATGACGGTGCTCGACAACGTGATGATCGGCTGCCACCACTCGCTCGAAGACCAACTGGGTCACCGCTGCTCTCCGAATCGGCGCCGAGCGTGAGGACCGGCGGCTGCGCCAGGAGGCGATGGAGATCCTGGCCGAGCTCGACCTCACCCGCCACGCCCTGCACCCTGCGACGGGGCTGCCGTACGGCACGTTGAAGCGGATCGAGCTCGCCCGCGCGATGGCGGCGAGGCCTCGCTTGTTGCTGCTCGACGAGCCTGCGAGCGGCCTCACCCACAGCGAGGTCGACGAGCTCGCGGGCACCATCCGGTTCCTTCGCGACAAGCACCAGCTCACGGTGCTGCTCGTCGAGCACCACATGCAGATGGTCATGGCCATCTCCGACAAGGTCGTGGTGCTCAACTTCGGTCGCAAGATCGCCGAGGGCACTCCCGCCGAGGTGTCGAGCGACCCGCTCGTCATCGAGGCATACCTGGGGGCACCCACGTGACTGAACCCGTGCTCAGGGTCACCGACCTGAAGGCCGCGTATGGGCCGGTGTCAGTGCTCCACGGCCTCGACTTCGAGGTGAGCGACGGCGAGGTCGTCGTGCTGCTCGGTGCGAACGGTGCCGGCAAGACGACCACAGTGCGTGCCTTGTGCGGCATGGTCGACACGAAGGGATCGGTCGTCTTCGACGGGGCCGAGTGCGTCGGGCGACCGACCGAGTGGATCGTCCGAAAGGGAGTGGCCCACGTGCCCCAGGGCCGCGGCACCTTCCCGGAGCTCACCGTCGAGGAGAACCTCGAGGCCGGTGCTTACGTCCGCAGCGACCGCGACGCAGTGCGTGCCGACATCGAACACTGGCTCGGAGTGTTCCCCCGGCTCGCCGAACGCCGCACGGTGGCTGCCGGCAGCCTCAGTGGCGGAGAGCAGCAGATGCTCGCGGTGGCCCGCGCGTTGATGCTGCGCCCGAAGCTCCTCCTGCTCGACGAGCCCTCGTTGGGACTCGCGCCGATGCTCACGAAGGAGCTCTTCAAGCAGTTCGCCGATCTCAACCGCGAGTTCGGCACGACGATGTTCATCGTGGAGCAGAACGCCGGTCTCGCGCTTTCGATCGCTGCCCGCGCATATGTGCTCGAAGCGGGCCAGATCGTGCTGTCGGGCTCGAGCGACGAGCTGCGCGACCACGACGACGTCCGCAAGGCCTACCTGGGGTTTTGACCATGACGCTCGGATTCTTGATCAACGACGGCTTCTTCAACTGGACCTTGATCGGCCAGCTCTTCGTCAATGGCATGAAGAACGGCGCGATCTACGCGCTGATGGCCCTCACCGTCGTGATCATCTACAAGACGACGGGGCACCTGAACTTCGCGCAGGGCGAGATGGGCACATTGGGTGCGTTCATCATCTTCATCATGGTCATCGAGCACGGATGGTCGTACTGGCTGGCGATCCCCGTCGCGCTCGTGTTCTCGTTCCTCCTCGGTGCCGGCATCGAACGAACCCTCATCCGGCCCATCGAGCGTCGCAGCGCACTCGGCGTCGTCATCGTCACCCTCGGCATCTTCCTCATCATCAACGCGTTGAATGCCGCGATCTGGGGGACGCAGCAGCTCAGCCCGCTCACGCCGTTCCCGAACCTCCCCGACGACCAGTTCGTGATCGCCGAAGGCCCCCCTCGCTTCGCCGTCAGGTACGGCGCGATCGGCACCTGGGTCGCGCTCGCCCTCGTCGTGGCGATCCTGTGGTTCTTCTTCCAGAAGACCAAGCTCGGCCTGGGTTACCGCGCGGTCGCGTCGAACCGCGAGTCGAGCCAGCTCATCGGTGTCCCGCTCGGGCGCATGCTCATGCTCGGATGGGCGATCTCGGCCGTGCTCGGCACAATCGCCGCGATCATGGTCTCGCAGTCCGCGAGCACGCTCGACTTCAACCTCATGGCAACCGTGCTGCTCTACGGGTTCGCGGCAGCGGCGCTCGGCGGGTTCGACAGCATCCCGGGTGCCGTCGTCGGGGGTCTCATCGTCGGCATGGCCGAGGCGTTCATCCCATCGTTCTTCAGCTTCGTGGGATCGGAGCTGAGCTTGGCAGTCGCGCTCGGAGTCATCGTCGTGGTCCTGCTCGTGAGGCCAGAAGGCTTGTTCGGCACGAAGAGAATCGAGCGCGTATGAGCTGGCCCGTGATCGTCCCGAAGGGCTCGCCCAAGCATCGCCTCTGGCAGGTTGTCGGGTATGCGCTCGTCGCCGCCGTCATCTTCTGGATCGCCTATCGATTCGAGAACTACCAGATCCTGAACTTCGCTCGCGCGGCCGCTGACGCCGTCGCGATCCTCGGACTGATGATCATCATCGGCTACAGCGGTCAGGTCTCGATCGGCCAGAGCTTCTTCTTCGGGTTGGGCGCATACGTGACGGCATGGCTCGGCGTCGACCACGGGTGGTCGTTCCTCATGACCCTCCCGGTCTCCGCTGCACTGGGGTTCGCGATCGGGTTCCTCGTCGGCATTCCCGCGCTGCGCATCCGAGGGCTCTACCTCGCACTGGTCACTCTGGCGCTGGCGGCGGTCTTCCCGGTGCTGGCGAAGCTCCAAGCGCTCGAGAGCATCACCGGCGGCGCGAACGGCAAGCCCGCTGACGACATCTTGTGGAAGACGCCGGACTGGGCGCCCGGTTCGCTTTCGAACCAGGGGTGGCAGTTCCTCGTGCTGTGCTTCGTCGGCGCGATCGTCTTCATCCTCGCGTCGAACATGATGAAGAGCCGGCCCGGCCGGTCCTTGATCGCGCTCCGTGACAGCGAGGTCGGTGCGGCCGTCAGCGGAGTGTGGCCCGCGGGGTGGAAGGTCGGGGCGTTCGCGATCAGCGCTGCCTACGGCGCGGTCGGCGGCTCGATGCTCGTATTCGTCACGCGCATCGCTGCGCCCGAGACCGGGGGGTTCGCCACGGCGATCGCGCTCCTCACCGGTGCGGTGCTCGGCGGACTCGGCACCATCTCGGGCGCGGTCATCGGCGCCCTCGCCGTGACCTTCGTGCCTTACTACACGTCCGACTTCATGTCGGGGGGCGGCTTCCTCTTCGTTCCGGCGTCGGACACCCCGAGGCACTTCTGGTTCTTCTCGGAGGGTGACGGCCCCATCCTGGCGGGCGCGCTCTACGGGGTCCTGTTGATCGCTGTCGTCTTCGTGATGCCCGGTGGCATCGCGTACTTCGTGCGGCTCGTGAGGTCGAAGATCATTCGCTTCGTGCCCAAGCTGCCCGACGTCCCCACATCTCGCGGGGACGAACCCACTCCTGTGGTGCTCGCGCCTGCAGGAGCAACCCATCAGCTCCAGGGGGGAGAACCCACATGAGAAAGGCAACACTGGTTCGCGCGGCCGCGGTCGGTCTCGCGCTCACCTTCGTCGCCGCCGCGTGCGGTGACGACAGCGGGTCGAGCACCGCGACCACAGGCGCGGCTGCTGCGACCACGGGAGCGGCCGCAGCGACGACGGCAGCGGCTGCCGCAACCACCGCGGCCGGGTCTGCCAGCGGCGAGACCTTCAAGGTCCCGACCGACGGTTGCCCGGCGGACGTGAGCACGCCCTTGGCCGATGGCGCCGACATCGTGCTCGGCATGACCGTCCCGCTGACCGGCGCTCTCGCCGCCTTCGGCGCCATCCCGCAGGGCATGAACGCCGTGTTCGCGAAGGTCAACGAGTCGGGCGGCATCGACGGCCACAAGGTCACACTCGTCGCGAAGGACGACGCGTACGACCCGAACAAGACACCGCCGCTCGCCACCGAGCTGGTCGAGAAGGACCACGTGCTGGCATCGGTGTTCCAGGTCGGGACCCCGAACGTTGCCGCGTCGCAGGGCATCTTCGAGGCCGCGTGCACCCCGCAGCTGTTCGTCGCGACGGGCTTCCCGAACTGGGGCGACCCGAAGGGCCACCCGTGGACCATCGGCGGCATCATGCCCTACAACGCAGAAGCGATCATGTGGGGCGAGTTCATCGCCAAGCAGAAGCCGGGCGCGAAGATCGCCGAGCTCACGTTCAACAACGACTTCGGCAAGGTCTACGCGACGACCATGAAGCAGGTCGCGGCCGACCAGGGCTTCACGATCGTCGACAGCGAGCTGCACGAAGGTACGGCAACGTCGATCGACAACGAGATCACGAAGATCCTGGCGTCCAATCCGGACGTCGTGCTCGGTGAGACCACCGGCGCGTTCTGTCCGAAGCTCATGGCCGGCCTTGCGGCTGGTGGTTACAAGGGCATCACGATCATCTCGTACACGTGCGCATCGGTGGCGTCGTTCTTCAAGCCCGTCGATCCCGCCGGCAACGGCGTCTACCTGCTTCTCCAGCAGAAGGACCCGAGCGACCCGCAGTTCGCCGATGATCCGGCGGTCGTCGAGTACAAGGCCGACATCGCGAAGTACGCCTCCGGTGCTGACCCGAACAACGGTCAGATCCTGACCGGGTACGACGTCGGTCTTCAGGTCGTCGACACCCTCACCAAGGCCGCCGCCATGGACGGTGGCTTGACTCACGAGAACGTGATGAACGCGGCATGGGCCACGAACTTCACGCTCCCGCTCCTTCTCGGTGGCTCGTTCCACGTCGACGGTGTCACCGACGCCTATGGCATCGAGTACGCCGAGATGGGCCAGTACGACGCGTCGAAGGGCTCCCAGGTCCGGACGGGTGACGTCTTCGACATCGAAGGCAAGAGCGGCGTCTTCGGCGGCTGACGCCACCGACGCATCAGGTAGGTGACAGGACCACCAGTCCCGCGCGCTGCGCGCGCGGGCTGGTGGTCTCGTCTTTCCACCCGGTGTCCGAGAGGACGCGAGCCCTCTCGTCGGGTGTGAGCCGATCCCGTTCGGGCTCTCCGACTGCTGCGACGCGGGCGCGGAACCACGCTTGGCGAGCCGCGGCCTCGTCGCTGTCGGGCGTCATGGACAAGCTGATGGCCAGTCGCGAACGCTCGGCTGCCACAGCTCTGATCGACCGGAGAAGGGACTCGAGCACCGATCGCTCGAGGTACACCGCGACTCCTTCGCAGATGAAGACCGTGGCGCGTCCGCGGTCGAAGCCGGCGGCGACGAGCGCGACTTCGACGTCGTCGGTTGCGAAGTCCGCCGCGACGTACGTGATCCCTTCGGTGTCGACGCCCAACCGGTCGAGGCGCTCACGCTTGTCCTGCTGCGTCGCCGGGTGGTCGAGCTCGAACCACCGCACGCCTGGCTTCGCGTAGCGGAGCGCACGACCGTCGTAACCCGCCCCGACGATCGACGCTTGGGTCATGCCGCGGTCGAGGGCGGTGACCACGACCCGATCGAAGAAGGCCGTTCGCGCGGCCAGGTACTCGCTGAGCGGCGACCCGGCGTCGACCGTGGCGTTCGAGGCGACGTCGCGGGCGAGAGCGAGGTCAGCCTCGGGGTTGCCGTACGGCGCCGCCAACCGGTCGAACGAGAGCCGCTGCAGCGCGACCTTCTGCGCGGTGACCGACGGCGCCCCTGGCCTCACGGCCCCACACTGTCAGATCGGCCGTAGCCTGCAGGCATGGCTGATCCGGTGCTGCAGGCGGTCCCCCTCGGCATGCAGTGGGTGACCGTCGACCCGTTCCTGTTCTGCGTCCACCACCTCGACAAGTACCCGGAAGGCAACGAGCACCTGGGCCCGAACGCGTCGCTCGCGGCGCGCGACATCGGGATGGACTTCGCCGGCGCCGACGGCTGGCGCATGTACCACGGCAGCACCGTGCCCGGGTTCCCCCAGCATCCTCACCGCGGGTTCGAGACGGTGACGTTCGTTCGTCAGGGCTTCATCGATCATTCCGACTCGCTCGGAGCGACAGCGCGGTTCGGGCGCGGCGACGTGCAGTGGCTCACGGCCGGTGAGGGCATCGTGCACTGCGAGATGTTCCCGTTGCTCGACCGCGGAGGGCCGAACCCCTGCGAGCTGTTCCAGATCTGGTTGAACCTTCCCGCCGCCGACAAGATGGTGCCGCCGTACTTCACGATGTTCTGGGACGACGACATCCCTCGACAGCGCTCGACCGACGATGAGGGCCGCGCCACCGAGATCACGGTCATCGCGGGTCGGCTCGGCGAGCTCGAGCCGCCGGCGCCGCCCCCGAGCTCGTGGGCATCTCGCCCCGAGGCCGATCTCGCGATCTGGCATGTCGTCACCGAGCCGAAGGCCGCCACTACGTTGCCTCCAGCGCGTGGCACGTACACCGTGCGAACGCTCTACGTCTTCGAAGGCTCGGTGCGCATCGGTGACCACGACCTCGAGGCCTCGACGGGCGCGGTGCTGCGCTGCGACGAGCCCGTCGTCGTCACCGCCGGACCGTACGGCGCCGAGGCGCTCGTGCTGCAGGGCCGGCCGATCGGCGAACCGGTCGCGCAGTACGGCCCGTTCGTGATGAACGACGAGGCCGGCATCCGCCAGGCCTTTGCCGACTACCGGCGGAGCGGCTTCGGCGGATGGCCCTGGCCGACCGACGACCCGGTGCACCCGCGCGACGCCGGGCGGTTCGCTCGCCACGCCGATGGCCGCGTCGAGGTGCCGTCAGGCGAGCGCTCGGGCCAAGGCATCTCGTCGGTAGCCGCGGATGCGTCGTGAGCTCGGCGCATCCGGCACCGCCATCTCCGAGCCGTGGAAGGCGCCCGGCGTGACGTGCAGCTCGCACGAGACGCCCGCCTCGGCGAGTCGCATCGCATAGGCGATGTCCTCGTCGCGGAACGGATCGAGCTCCCCGACGTCGATGTAGGTGGGCGGCAGCCCCCGGAGCTCATCGACCGTCGCGCGGCCGGGGGCCGCGTAGATCGGCACATCGGGGCCGGCGACGCGATCGCCGAGGTATGACCGCCAGCCGATCTGGTTCGAGCGCCGGTTCCACACCTTCTCCGTCGTGATCTCGTTGCACGACCGCGTCGCATCGCGGTCGTCGAGCATGGGGTAGACGAGGTACTGGAAGTGCAGCGGCACCTCGCCTCGGTCGCGCGCGAGGAGCGCCGTGCCCGCCGCGAGCCCGCCGCCGGCGCTGGCACCGCCGATCACGATGCGGGTCTGGTCGACACATTGCTCGTCACAGCTCGCCGCGAACCATCGCAGGCCGGTGTAGCAGTCGTCGATGTGCGCGGGGTATTGGTGCTCGGGCGCGAGGCGGTACTCCACCGACGCGACGAGGCATCCGAAATCGCGTGCCCACGTCTTGCACATGAAGTCGTCACCGTCGAGTGTGCCGAGCACCATGCCGCCACCGTGGATCCAGAAGAGTGCAGCACTGCCTTCGCCACGGTCGTCGCGCTCGTAGACCCGCACCCGCACGTCCGGGTTCCCGTTCTCGCCCGGCACCACGTGGTCAGCGACCCGCACTTCGGGAATCGGTGGCAACGCGGCGCGCAGAGGTGCCTCATATCGCTCGATCAGAAAACGGAGCTTCGGGATGTTGCGACCGAGGTCGATCTCGGGTGACGCCTCGTAGGTGCTCAGGAGGTCGGGATCGAGCCGTTCGGTGAACGTCATGCGCGATCGTCGATGCGCTTCAGGAACGCGTGGATCCTGATCGTGTCGCGGTCCCATACGCCGTGCTCGTAAAACGGATCGCCCTGGTTGAACGCTTCGACGTCGGCCCTGCTGTCGGCCTCGGTGAGGAAGCAGCTGCCGATCATCGTCTCGCCGTCGTCAGCGAGCAGCGGTCCCGAGACCACGAGATGCACCGACGGGTTGGCGAGATAAGCACGGTGCTCGTCGTAGTGCGCGACCCGCGTGTCGAGCGCACCCGGCTTGTCGAGGCAGTGCGTGATGAAGTGCATGTTCCTCCTTGTGAGCCCGATCAGCTGCGGGTGGTGATGTGCTTCCAGATCTCGGTGAAGTCGCTGCCGGGCATCGACGCGTCGGCGGCCTGCCACACCGTCGACACCGCGTTGCCCACCTCCATGGCCGTGTCGGAGCGGGCGACCATCTCGACGTAGAGGCGCAGATCCTTCGCCATCAGCGCGGTGTGGAAGCCGGCGTCGTAGGTGCCGGTCAGCACCCGGTTCGGGAACTTGTCGACGGTCGCGGAGTTGCGCCCGGTCGACATGTTGAGCACGTCGAGCATGATGGGGAGGGTCAGTCCGTTCGCCTCGCCGAAGGCGAGCGCTTCCGAGGTCGCGGCCAGCGCGGTCGCCGACAGGAAGTTGTTGAGCAGCTTCATCGCCTGGCCCTGCCCCGCCCTCTCGCCGACGTGGAAGACGTTGCCCGCGAACGCGTCGAGGATCGACCGATGGGCCTCTAGCACCTCGGCGGGTCCGCCGAACATCAACGAGATCGTGCCGGCCCGCGCGCCTGCCACGCCGCCCGACACCGGCCCGTCGACATACTGCGCGCCAGCGTCCGCAAGCAGTGCCGCAGCTTCCTGCGCGGCGGCGGGCCCGACGGTGGAGAGATCGATGACGGTCGTGGCGCGCCGCTCGGGAGCGGCCGCGATGTCGTGCGCGACGGCGAGGCTCGCCTTTCCGTCCGGCACGCTCACGAAGATCGTGTCCGCGGCCGCGGCGACGTCGGTAACGCTCTTCGCCTCGCTCGCGCCCGGCGGCAGGCGATCTCGCGTGCCCGCCGCGTCGAAGCACACGACCTCGTGACCGGCAGCGGCGATGCGCGTGGCCATCGGCCCGCCCATGTTCCCCAGCCCGACGAAGCCGAGCACCGCCGGCGGCGGAGTCGATGTCACGGCGCCGGCTCCGGTGTGATGCCCTCAGCTTCGAGCACCTGCCGAGCGAGCCTGAAGGCCTCGACTCCTGCCGGCACTCCGGCGTAGATCGTGATCTGGATCAGCGTGTCGCGCAGCTCGTCGAGCGTGCACCCGTTGCGCAACGCGCCGCGGAAGTGCGTCTTGAACTCCTCGGACCGGTTCAGCGCGGCGAGCAGGCAGAGGTTGTTGAGGCTGCGCTGGCGATCGGTCAAGCCCGACCGTCCCCACACCGCGCCCCAGCAGTACTCGGTCACGAGCTGCTGGAACTCGATGTTGAAGCTGTCGGCCGTGGCGAACGCTCGGGTGACGTATTCCTCGCCGAGCACGCGCTTGCGCGCTTCGAGGCCGACGTCGAACAGTTCCTCGTTCACGGCTCCTACAGTACGGCCCGGTGCATCGGGTCTACGCGGTGAAGTACGCGGAGCGCGACGCGCGCCGGGCCGAGCACTTCGTCGGCGGCGACGCACACGATGCCCCGATGCCGATGGACTACTTCGTCTGGGCGGTCGTCGGGGATGGCCGGACCTGGGTCGTCGACACCGGGTTCGGCACCCTCGACGCAACCGCTCGCAAGCGACGGCTCCTTCGTACCGCGGCCGAGGCCCTCGCCACTGTGGACGTCGACGCCGCGTCGATCAGCGACGTCGTCCTGACCCACTTGCACTACGACCACGCGGGCGGGCTCGACCACTTCCCGAACGCCCGGTTCCACGTGCAGGACCGCGAGATGGCGTTCGCGACGGGTCGTCACATGACCGAGCCGGCACAGGGGCACGGGTTCACCGCCGACCACGTAGCCGCGCTCGTCCGCCTCGTGCACGAGGACCGAGTGGTCTTCCACGACGGCGACGACGTGCTCGCACCCGGGCTGTCGGTCCACCTGCTCGGAGGCCACACCGACGGCATGCAGGTCGTGCGGGTCGAGACCGATGGGGGCGCACTGGTCCTCGCTTCCGACGCGACGCACTACTACGAGAACTTCGAGTCGGGGAGGCCGTTCCCGATCGTGTTCGACGTCGACGCGATGGTCCGCGGCTGGGACACGCTGCGCAGCCTCGCGAGCGAGCCGAGTGCGATCGTGCCGGGACACGATCCTCTCGTGCTCGAGCGCTATCCCGAGGTGTCGCGCGAGACCCAGGGCGTGGCGGTGAGGCTCGACACCGGCCGCATCTGATCAGGTGTGGTGGCGTTCGTAGTGCTGACGGAGGAGGTCGATGCCGTAGTCGTTGCCGTTGGGCGTGCGCACGATCGTGTGCACGTGATGGCGGGTCGGCTCGTCGTTCGCGAACACCACGCCGGGCTCGTGGTCGAACTCGATGAGCACGACCGGGCTCTGGACCTTGTAATAGAACGGGCTCACGTCGTCGGTGCCGCCCATCCAGGTGAAGTGCGTCTCGTCGAAGTGGTCGACGACATCGTTCATCGTGAGCGTGGAGTGCCCGTCGCGGATGCGCCCGACGTAGGTCTGCACGAGGTCACGCAGGAGCCGTTGCTGCGCGTCTGACATCTCGTCCGCGAGCAGGCCCTCGTAGGCGAGCCTTCGATTGTCCTGGAACGCGCCGGCCTGCATCTGCCCGTCGATGGGCACGTCGCGGTCGGGAGGGACGTCGCCGTGAAGGATCGACGGGTACAGGATCGCCTTCTTCGCCTGGGCATCTGACAGCGATCGCACCATCGCGAGGCCGTTTCCCTCCTCGGCCTCGAACACGCGCAGTCCGGCGTACTGCCCCGACTTGATGTGGCACGGCTCTGCGCCCAGGAACGCCGGCGTGAGCACGACCTGATCGCCGAGCACGAAGCAATGGAGGTTGATGTGATGGCCGTCGAGCTGCCAGCCCCACGGTTCGTCGGTCGAGGGTGTGCCGAAGATCGTGAGGAAGTAGGCCCACTCGCCGTACTCGTCCGGGCTGTTCGTGATCTCGGCGAGGAACTCGTTGCACCGCATGAGGTCGCGCACGTCGTCGAAGCCGCGGGCGCTCAGACTCGCGCGAAGCAGGCCGAGCGCAGCTGACCGCTGCCCGGCGTCCAGGTCTTCCAGAAGCAGACCGTGGCGCCACATGTAGATGTGGACGTTGCACCAGGTGCGCCAGTGATCGGAGTCGACGGGAAGCGACGCCGCGTCGCGCCGGGTCGCGTCGAGGGACTGCAGGTAGGCCTGCGCGGCGTCGACCATCGCGGTGGTCGAGATGCCGGTCTTCGCGATCGGAAACAGGCCGGGCACCAGGACGCCGTCGGTGGTGATGCCGACAAACGGTTGCGCCACCACCTCGTCGCCCACGTGCTCGAGGTCGAGAAGCAACCCGGGGAGGTCTGGCTTGTGGCGAGCGGACAGTGGCGGCATGCCACGGAGTCCGAGCTGTTCGTAGTCGACGAGCGTCACAGCGCCCCATCCTTTCCGTCGCCGGGCCACAGTGCCGCGCCGATCTCGGCTGCGGAGCGCCCGAACATCGTCGCGTCGTTGCTCACCATCACGAACGAGAACCCGCGCGCTGCCGCTGCATGCGCGGCAGTCGCGTCGCCCACCGCGGTTCCGCACGGCAGCCCGCGGGACGCGGTCGCCGCGAGCAGCTTGTCGGTCAAGGCCTGCAGATCGGGTGCCGTCGGTGGCAGCCCGCTCGAGAGCGACAGGTCTCCGGTGCCGAGGAAGACCGCGTTGAGATTGGGGACGTCGAGGATCGCATCCATCTGGGCGAGCGCTTCGACATCTTCGAGCTGCACGCCGCGGACGGTCCGCTGCCCGCGGCCGAGGTAGTCGGCTTGGCCGGTGAGCCCCCACCGCCCGGCTCGAGACGTCCCACCTGACCCTCGCGTGCCATGCGGCGGGTGCACCATGAGGTCGACGCACCGCTGGGCCTCTGCCGCGTCCGAGACCTGTGGCACCAGGAGACCGTCGGCGCCCGCGTCGAGCAAGCGTTGCGTATGGCTGCCGCTGCGGTCGGGCACCCGCACGAGAGCGGTCATGTCCATCGACTGCGCGACCACGATGGCGCTGTACGCGAAGTCGAGCGTCAGCGGGCTGTGCTCCATGTCGATGACGACGAACTCGAAGCCGGCCATCGCGAGCATCTCGAGCGTCTCGAGGCTCGGGAGCTTCACCCACGTACCGAACGTCGCCGGAGCGGGTCGTCGCAGCCCCTCGGGAACAGCTCTCACGGCATCGGGTACTCGTCGGCGTTCAGCACCCAACCCGGTCGCTCGGAGAAGTCGACCCGAGGAGGAGCGAAGATGTCGATCAGCTGATGGCGCATCTCGTGCATGCCTTGGCTCGTGTGCACCGTGGGCGGGGGGATGACGGTGACGGCCGGGCTCTTCGTGTAGTGGTGGTCGTCGTCGCGCCACGCGTCGATGTCGACGGTCCAGGGCGTGCGGACGTGGTGCACGTAGTCGCCTTCGAGCTGCAGCGAGACCTGCTCGAAGTCGTCGTGGTGATGCGGGCTCAGCTTGTGCGGGTTGCGCGCGCCGTCGTCGGGATAGAAGTAGTTGACCATGATCGTGCTGCAGCGCAGCAGCCGGCCGAAGCGTCCGCTGTCCTCGGGAATCGCGTCGAGCGGGTACACACGGATGAGATGGCCCGCCGGCGGATCCGGCCACGGCTGCCATGCAGCGACGTTCGGGTCGGGCGTCTCGTAGACGTCCCGGTTTCGACACTGCGCGACGAGGTCATCCGCCTGGGTCGAGAAGATGCGGATCACCTGGCCACCCGAGTCGACGACGAGCTCGCTGTCGCCGGGCGGCATCACGACCACGGACTTCCCGTCGATGGCCTCGCTTTGCTCTCCCGCTTTCGCGACTCCGGCGGCATCGGGCGACGGCAAGAGCACCATGTACTCGTCCGGCTGGCCCGTGCGCGTCAACGAGTCTCCCGCGGCCACATCGGAGTAGGCGATGCACATCGTCTGGCTCCGCGCGATCCAAGTCTTCGTGCCCCCGGCGGAGATCTCGTCGGGCTCCAGGTCGCCGAACTCGAAGTACTGCGGCGCGAACGCAGCACCTGCCGGACGCTCGATCGTGCGCGTCGCGCTCAGCTGCGAGCGAAGGTCATTGGTGTCGTAGGGCATCATCGTCCCCCTTGTCTCGGTTCCGCGGTTGATCCCATGGGCAGCACGCCCGGCCGGTCTCCGAGGAACACCTGGCTGAGATGACGGTGGCGGATCCTCCACTTCCCGTCGCTCTCCTTCACGTACTCGTCTTCGACGTCGGTGACCGAGATCGGCATCTTCAGCTCGAGCGGCGCCTCGCCGTCGTCGGCCCACAGCGTGAGGATCGAGAGTCCGCGGGCGACTGAGGTCGAGTCGAACGTCACCTTGAGGTTCGTCTGCACGTGGCGCGACAGTCGGGGTCCGCGCGCAGCTCGCTGCTCGTAAGAGTCGGCGATCGCGGCACGACCGGCGTTCTGACCGTTGGCGACCGAGTACACGCCGTCCTCGGTGAAGAGGTCGGCGACGCCCACACCGTTTTGGTGGTCGACCCGGTACCAGAACTCGACGGTCAGCGCCTCGATGTCGGCCAGGTCGCGGCGCTCGTGGTCAGTCGGCATCGCCCGCCGTTGTAGCAGTGATCAGCGGCCGAGCGCGGCGAGGACTGGCCCGAGGTCGACAGGCGCGACGCCGTGGAGGATGACGCCGTCGGCACCCAGGTCGAATTGCTCCCGCACCTTCCTCGCGCATTGGTCGGGTGAGCCGGTCGCGGAGGGTGCGAGCCACTCTTCGGGGATGAGGGTCGCGACGTGCTCGAGCTCCTCGGTGGTGGCGGTCTGGTCGAGCGCGCCGCGGAACCCGGCGACGAGGGGGTCGGCGCGGAAGCGGTCGAGCACCGTCGCATCCCAGCCGTTCGTCTTCACCATGAGGTCGCCGTAGGCCTGAAGGTACGTCGCGAGGCGACCGACCGTCTTCTTGAGCCGGACGTCCTCGGGCAGGTGGTCGCCAACCGTCGCCAAGCACGACCAGACCTCGACCGACGAGGGATCACGGCCGGCCTGATCCGCCGACTGCTTCACCGCGTTCACGCAACGGACGAGCGTGTCGTCGGTGAAGAACGTGTGCAGCACCACCTGGTCGAACGCGCGGCCGCCCAACGCGAGGCTGTTCGGGCCGAAGGCCATGAGTCCGAGGGGGATGTCTTCGTCGAACTCGGGATCGAGGCGAAGGAACGGGAAGCGACCCGCGGGTCCGTCGTGCCCCACGATCGTCTCGCCCCTCCACAACCGCCGCATGAGGGAAGCGAAGTCCTCGAGCTGCGCAGTGGTCGACGCTTCGAGCCCGAGCGCTCGCATCATCAGGTCGATGCCCCGGCCGAGCCCGAGCGTGAAGCGGCCCCCGGTGAGCCGGTGCATCGTCGTTGCGTACGACGCAGTGACGATCGGGTGGCGAGTGTTGATGTTGGTCGCGCCCGTGGCGATCTCGATCTTCGACGAGACGGCGCCGACCGCGCCGGACAGCGTCGCCGCCTCCTTGATGTTGAACCGCTCGCTGATGAAGACCACGTCGAGACCGAGACGCTCTCCGTCTTGCACCTCGTCGATGAGGTCGCGCGGGGAGCGCGGTGCTCCCGCGAGCGTGTAGAAGCCGAGTCGCAAGGCCGCGCTACCAGGCGTCCCACACGCGACGTCTGCGTACGCGTGTCACCACGCGTACGCCTCGGGCGCGGTGCCGCCCGGGCCCGGGAACAGCTCGTCGAGGCGTTGCAGCGCGTCGGCATCGAGCGTGATGTCGAGCGACCGCAGGCCGCCTTCGAGGTGCGCCATCGTCCGCGGTCCGACGATCGGAGCCGTCACCGCGGGTTGGTGCAGCAGCCACGCGACCGCGACGTCCGCAGGCTCGTGACCCAGCTCGTCGCAGAACGCCTCGTACTTCTCGATCCGGTCGCGGTGCTTCTCGACGCCGGCCGCCGCGCGCCCACCCTTCGACCGGCCGAGGTCCTGCTTGCGCAAGATGCCGCCGAGCAGGCCACCGTGCACGGGCGACCAAGGCAGGATGCCGATGCCGTAGTCGAGCGCGGCGGGGAGCACCTCGAGCTCGACCGTGCGCTCCATCAGGTTGTACAGCGACTGCTCACTCGCGAGGCCGGTGAAATGACGGCGGTTCGCCGCTTCCTGGGCCTTCACGAGGTGCCAGCCCGCGAAGTTCGACGAGCCGCAGTAGAGGACTTTCCCCTGCTGGACGAGCGTGTCCATCGCCTGCCAGATCTCGTCCCACGGCGTCTTCCGGTCGACGTGGTGCATCTGGTACAGATCGATGTAGTCGGTCTGGAGTCGACGCAGCGACGCCTCGCACGCGAAGCGGATGTTGCGCGCCGACAGGAACGTGTCGTTCGGCCAGTCCGACATGCTGCCGTAGAGCTTCGTTGCGATCACCGTCTTCTCGCGGCGGCTGCCGCCCTGAGCGAACCACCGGCCGACGATCTCTTCGGTCCAGCCCTTGCGGTCGCCGAACCCGTAGACGTTCGCAGTGTCGAAGAAGTTGATGCCTTCGTCGATCGCGCGATCCATGATCAGGTCGGACTCGGCTTCGTCGGTCTGCGGGCCGAAGTTCATCGTGCCGAGGCAGATGCGACTGACGGACAAGCCCGTGCGACCGAGGTGGGTGTACTTCATGGGGGGTGTCTCCCTTGGATCAGTGCGGGGGGATGAGAGCGGGGGCGATGGCTCGCCATTCGGAGCGGGGGAACGCGGCGGGATCAGCGAGCAGCACCTGCACACACACGTGATCTGCGCCGGCGTCGTGGTGCGCGCGGACACGCTCGGCGATCGCGTCCGGATCGCCCCACGCGACGATGGCGTCGACGAGGCGGTCGGAGCCGGGGGAGGCCAGGTCGCCGTCGGTGAAGCCGAGGGCGCGCAGGTTGTTCGTGTAGTTCGGCAGGGCGAGGTAGCGCGAGATGTTCTCGCGGGCCGTCGAGCGAGCCGAGCTCGGGTCGGTGTCGAGCACGACCATCTGCTCGGTGGCGAGCAACGGCCCGTCGCCGAGCGTCTTGCGGGCGAGCGCGGTGTGCTCCGGTGGCACGAAGTACGGATGCGCGCCCGCCGTGCGCTGCGCGGCGAGGGCGAGCATGCGGGGCCCGAGCGCGGCGAGCACCTCCTCCCCGTGGGGTACGGGAGGAGACGCAGCGTCGAGCTGGTCGAGGTAGTCGACCATCTTGCTGAACGGCTGCACGTAGTGCTGGTTGGCCCGCTCGACCGCCGGAGCGTGGCTCACGCCGAGGCCGAGGAGGAAGCGCCCGGGGTGGTCGGCCGTCAGAGCTGCGTGACCTTGCGCGACATCCTGCGCATCGTGCATCCAGACGTTCAGGATCCCTGTCGCGACGACGGCGCGTGTCGTCGCGTCGAGCAGTCGCCGCGAGTCACCGAGCACATCGCCGCCTGCGCCACCGGGGATCCACAGCGCACCGAACCCCAGCTCCTCGAGCTCGGCGGCCGCGTCAGCCGCCTCCGCGGGGTCGCCGCGCCGCAGCACGCCGCTCCAGATGCCGACTCGTCCGAGATCCATCAACGGCACATTGCCACTCACGAGAACCACGCGTCGGCGAGCAGCTCGAGGCTCGCCAGGCGCTCGGTCATGCCGTACGTCACGGTGCTGACCATGACCTCTGCTGCATGGGTGAGGGCCGCCAGCTCCTCGAGCCGCTCGACCGCGACCTCGGGCGCGTCGATGATTCGGTTCGACGGCATGGCGCGCGCCTCGTCGAGCATCGGATGCACGGCCGCGGCTTCGGGTGGCTGCATCTGCTCGAAGCGGCCCTGGTGGCGGCCGAGCAGCACGATGCGCGCCGGGCCGGCGAACCATTCGGCCTGGTCTCTTGTCGAGGCCGTGAGCACGTTCGCCGACACGATCGCGTAGGGCTCGTCGAGGGCCGCTGACGGTCGGAACGCCGAGCGGTAGATCTCGTAGGCGCGCACGGTGGCCGCGAGCGGGCCCCGGTCGAAATGGTGTGCATACGAGTACGGCAGACCGAGGTAGCCGGCGAGCTCGGCGCTGTAGTCGCTCGAGCCGAGCAGCCCTATCCACGGCGTCGACGTGGAGACGGGAGTGGCCACGAACTGGCCCCAGAGCCCTCGGTCGGTGCGGATGTCGCCGAGGAGGCCCATCAGGTCGAGAAGGTGCAGGGGGAAGTCCTCCGCACCGAGAGCGGACGGGGAGCGCCGCAGTGCCGCGGCAGTAGCGAGATCGGTACCGGGAGCGCGCCCGATCCCGAGGTCGATTCGGCCGGGGTGCAACGCCTCGAGCATCGCGAACTGCTCGGCGACGACGAGCGGCGGATGGTTCGGGAGCATCACGCCGCCCGAGCCGACGCGGATGCGGTCGGTGCTCGCCGCGAGGTGTGCGATCAGCACTGCGGGGCTCGTGCTCGCCACTGTCCGCATGTTGTGGTGCTCGGCGACCCAGAACCGGGTGAGCCCGAGCGCGTCGGCACGCTGGGCGAGCGTGGTCGTCTCGGCGAGCGCGTCGGCGCTCGTCTTCCCTTCACTCACGATGGCGAGGTCGAGCGCCGACAGCAGTGGCCGCGTCACGGGGCCACGGTACATTCGACCGCGATGGATGCCTCCGTGAACCCTGCCTCGAACATCACCGTCGTGACCGGCGCGAATTCGGGCATCGGACGTGCGACCGCGCTCCACCTCGCCGAGCGGGGCGATCTCGTGTACGGGACGGTGCGCGACAAGGCCAAGGCAGCGAAGCTCCTCGCGATGGCAGAGGAGCGGGGCGTCGAGGTGCTGCTCGTCGAGCTCGACATCGCCGACGACGACTCGGTGCGCGACGGCATGGCCGAGATCCTCGACGCGACCGGCCGCGTCGACGTGCTCGTGAACAACGCGGGAGTCGGAGGCACCGGTGTCGTCGAGGACACCGACACGGCGACCTACCTCGAGATCATGAACATCAACCTCTGCGGCGCCGTGCGCTGCATCCAGGCGGTGCTCCCCGGCATGCGCGAGCGGAGGCGGGGGGCCATCGTCAACGTGACCTCGATCGCCGGGCGGATCGCAGCGCTCGCGCAGTCTCCGTACGTCGCATCGAAATGGGCGTTCGAGGGTGTGAGCGAAGGCCTCGCGCAGGAGCTGGCGCCGTTCGGCATCCGCGTCGCGATCATCGAGCCCGGCGTGACGAAGTCTGCGATCTTCGCGAAGAGTCCCGACGCACCGAGTCGAACCGGCGCGTATCCCGACCACTACCGAAGGTTGTTCCAGTTCTATGCGGCCGGGTTGACGGCCGCGACCGACGCCGTCGATGTCGCGCGCGTGATCGAGCACGCGATCACCACCGACTCGCCGCAGCTTCGCTATGTGATGTCGTGGGGCGCGCGCGAGATCGTCGAGGGCCGAGAACGCATGAGTGACCTCGACTGGGTCGCGCTCGGGATGGCGTCAGATGACGAGGAGTACTACGACAGGTTCCGAGAGCTCTTCGGCCTGGAGCTTCGCACCGGCGACTGATTCATCCGCTGGGGATGATGACGGCAGAACGCGCGAGACTCCACGATGATCGGGTAGTCCGGTCACTGAGGAGGGCGTTCTTTCATGCACGTGTTGGCTGCAGATTGGGGCACCGGTCAGGTGTTCTGGTCGATGCTCTGGTTCTTCATGTTCTTCATCTGGATCTGGCTGCTGATCATCGTGTTCAGCGACATCTTCCGGAGCCACGATCTGGGCGGCGTCGCGAAGGCGCTGTGGATCATCTTCGTCATCCTGGTGCCGTACCTCGGTGTGTTCGTGTACCTGATCGCCCGCGGGCACAAGATGCAGGAGCACGCGGTGGAGGCGGCGCAAAAGCAAGATGACGCGATGCGCACGTACGTCCAGAGCGTGTCCACGGTGAGCCCGGCCGACGAGCTCGCGAAGCTTGCGGATCTCAAGGCCAAGGGCGTGATCGATGACGCGGAGTACGAGCGCCTGAAGACCAAGGCGCTCGCGTAAGCAACCAGCTCTGAGTCGAAACCTGTGAGGCGGCGGGCGATGAGCCCGCCGCCTTTCACAAGAACCCGGCGACGATGTTGATCGTGGTCGCGACGATCACGACGCCGAAGATGTACGCGATGAGCCCGTGACGAAGTGCCGTGCGGCGCATGTGTCTCGTCGACAGCGTCGTGTCCGAGACCTGGTAGCACATGCCGACGGTGAACGCGACGTACGCGAAGTCGCGGTAGTCGGGCGGGCCCTCCTCTTCCGCGAAGTCAACGCCGCCGTGCGGCTCGGTGTAGTACAGATGCGCGTACTGCAGCAGGAACACGGTGTTCACGAGGATCCACGACAGCACCACGGTCAGGAGTGCGACGGCGACGAGGATCAGCTGGCTCTCACCGCTTCTCTGATTCGCTCGGTGCAACGCGACGCCCACGCCGACCAGGCTGCCGACGCACGCGGCGGTCACGAGGAGGCGAGCCGTGCCTCGGGTCTCGTCGGTCTTGGTCGAGAGAAGTCGGGTGCGCACCGGATCGGCGGGATAGATCTCGTGCCAGATCACGCCGAGGACCACCGCGCAGGTCGTGTCCCACGCCCCGAGGACCGCCATCTGCCACTCGACGAAGAACCCCAAGACCACGGCTGCGACGATTCCGAAGATCACGCCGGCGATCAGACGATTGAGCGCCGGAGCGTGGGTGCCGATGATGCGGTGGTAGAGCGTCGGCGTTCCCGGCATCGTCGACATCGGTGCATTCACTAGCCCAAGGGTGCGGTCGAAGTCGATCATGTGCCGTGGTGGACTGTCGAGATGCCGACTCCGTTCATTGGTCCGCCCGACGAGATGGCCGGTCTGACGATGTTCCTCGACAGCCAGCGCGACGCGGTCCTGCACAAGATCGCCGGCCTCTCGGACGAAGAGGCGAAGCGGGTGCCCACGGCGAGCTCGCTGTCGTTGTTCGCGATCGTGAAGCACCTCGCCTTCGTCGAGCGCCGCTGGTTCCAGAACGCGGTCGCGGGCAACGCGATCCCTGGCCTGTGGCCCCCCGCTGATCCCGCGGAGGAGCTGGAGGTGCGCGACGGTGACACGATCGACTCCGTGCGCGCCTTGTACGAACAGCGGATCGCCGAATCGCAGACGATCACGAGCTGCCGTGAGCAGCCCGGACACTCCGACGCATCCCGAGAGCGATGGGCTGAACCTGCGGTGGATCCTCCTTCACATGATCGAGGAGACCGCGCGTCATGCCGGGCATGCCGACCTCATCCGCGAGACCATCGACGGGCAGCGGGGCGTGTAGCGATGCCGTTCCTCGATCGCGAAGGTGCGTCGATCCACTTCGAGCTCTTCGGCACGGAGGGCCAAGCGGTCCTTCTCACCCACGGCTTCTCGTCGAGCGGCGCCGCGTTCGCGTCGAACGCGCAAGCGATCGCCGACGCCGGCTGTCGGGTGATCACGTGGGATCTCCGCGGTCACGGCAGCACCGATGCAGGAGCCGACCCCAGCGCGTACACCGTGCCGCTCACGCTGTGCGACATGGCAGCGCTGCTCGACGAAGTGGGCGCCGACGAGGCGGTGTTGGGTGGCCACTCTCTCGGTGGTTACCTGTCGCTGTCGTTCCGGATCGCGCATCCGGAGCGCGTGCGCGGCCTCGTGCTCATCGACACCGGGCCCGGCTATCGAGACGACAAAGCTCGCGCCGGGTGGAATCGATTCGTCGACCGGGAGGCGTCGCAGCTCGCGGCAGCGCACGGTGAGGCAATCGCGGCGCGCATGATGCTGACTGCCGAGGGCATCCTGAAGCAGCACGACGCGAGTGTCATCGAGTCGCTCTCGGACATCGACGTGCCGACGCTGGTCATCGTCGGCGAGAAGGACGAGCCGTTTCTCGCCGGATCGTCGTACATGGCGTCGAAGATCGGCGGCGCCGAGCTCGTCGTCATCGAGGGGGCCGGCCACTCCCCGAACATCAGCCATCGCGACGCGTTCGATGCTGCGTTCGTCGAGTTCCTCGCGCGACTGGAGGGGTTGTGACGAAGGTCGTGACCATCTCGGCGACGTATGGAGCCGGGGGCAGCGTCGTGGCGCCACAGCTCGCCGAGCGGTTGCACCTGCCGTTCTACGACCGGCTCACCCACGGACCCGAGAGCCGCTCGCCGGAGAAGATCCAGGAGCGGCTCACCGAGGAGGAGCGCAACGCGTCGCCTCCCGGACGCCTCGTCGCGAGCCTCAGCCATCTGAGCGGCGCACTCGGCATCCCCGTGCCCGACGCCGGAGATCTCGACCCGAACACGGAGCTGCGGCGAAGCGTCGCGGAGAGCCTGTGGCGGGTGACCGAGGCGGGCGGTGGCGTCGTGTTGGGTCGAGGCGCGGCCGCCGTGCTCGGGCCGCATCCGAGGGCGTTCCACGTGCGCCTCGACGGGCCAGTCGAACGACGGATCGAGCAAGGCGGCCGGCTCGAGGCGATCGACCTCGACACCGCGCGCGCCCACCAACAGGACACGGACAAGGCGAGGGTGCGGTTCGTGCAACGGCTCTTCGAGCGCGATGCCGCCGACCCTCGGCTGTATCACCTCTCCGTCGACTCGACTGCGCTCGCGCTCACCGATGTCGTCGATCTCGTCGCGAATGCTGCGGGCGCGTTCTGGGAACGAGGCGCCGGATGCCGATGACGCCTGAGCAGATCCATCAGCGGCGCTGGATCACGCTCGGCGTCTTGTGCCTTTCGCTGGTCGTCATCAGCGTCGACAACACGATCCTCAGCGTGGCTCTGCCCTCGATCGTGCGCGACCTCGGCGCCGAGGGATCGCAGCTGCAGTGGATCATCGATTCGTACACGATCGTGTTCGCGGGACTGCTGCTCACGGCGGGGTCGCTCGGCGACCGCTTCGGCCGCAAGAAGGCTCTGACGCTCGGCCTCGTGCTGTTCGGCACGTTCTCCGCGTTGGCCTCGCGGTCGACGTCGGCGGAGATGCTCATCGTCGCTCGAGGTCTGATGGGCGTGGGCGGTGCCTTCATCTTCCCCACGACGTTGTCGATCCTGACGAACACGTTCTCGGGCCAGGAGCGGGCACGGGCGATCGGCATCTGGGCGGGTGTCGCAGGGCTCGGCATCGTGATCGGACCGCTCGGTGGTGGGCTGCTGCTCGAGCACTTCTGGTGGGGATCGGTGTTCCTCGTCAACGTCCCGCTCACCCTCACCGCGATCTTGCTCGGCATCTTCTACGTGCCCGACTCGCGCGATCCCGACGAGAGCGCGCTCGACCCCATCGGCGCGCTGCTCTCGATCGTCACCCTCGGACTGATCATGTTCGGGATCATCGAAGCCCCGGACCTCGGCTGGGGCGATCCGCAGGTGATCGCCGCGATCGGTGTGGGACTGCTCTTCCTCGGCGTGTTCATCTGGTGGGAGCTCCACAACGACCACGCGATGCTCGACCTTCGCTTCTTCAAGAACCCGCGGTTCTCCGCGGCGTCGGCCACGATCACCCTCACCTACTTCGCTCTGTTCGGCTCGACGTTCCTGCTGACGCAGTACTTCCAGTTCGTATTGGGCTACTCGCCACTCAAAGCGGGGCTCATGACCGCACCGGTGGCGATCGGGATCATGGGATTCGCTCCGCAAGCGCCGAAGTTCGTGGACCGCTTCGGCACGAAGCGAGTGATCGTCACCGGCCTTCTCATCGTCGCGATCTCACTGTGCTTCTACGCGTCCGACACGGTGATGTCGTCGTTCTTCGGCGGCATCTTGGTACGCATCATGTTCGGCGCCGGGATGGGGCTCACGACGGCTCCCGCCACCGAGTCGATCATGGGGTCACTGCCTCCGGGCCGCGCGGGCGTCGGGTCGGCGGTGAACGACACGACGAGGCAGACCGGTGGTGCGCTCGGCGTCGCGGTGCTCGGCAGCATCTTCGCCCTGCGTTACCACGCGGTGATCGGGGCGGCGACGGGTGTCCCGGAGAACATCCGCGATCAGGTGAAGGACTCGATCGGCAAGGCGCTCGAGGCCGCGCAGCGACTCGGTGGTGCACAGAGCGAGGCCGTCGCAGAGATCGCGCGCAACGCGT
This sequence comes from uncultured Acidimicrobiales bacterium, assembly GCA_963802505.1. GTDB lineage: Bacteria > Actinomycetota > Acidimicrobiia > Acidimicrobiales > DATKAS01 > DATKAS01. The sequence goes on from CAWDJB010000003.1 coordinate 580,275, forward strand.
TCATCGTCTCGATGAGGCTCGTCTACTTCCTCGCTGCCGCCGTCGTGCTGTGCGCGGCGTTCATCACGTGGCGCTTCCTTCCCGCTCGCGCTCCTTCCGAGGGCGTGCTCTTCGACGAGGAAGTCGACCTCGCCGAGGCGATCAGCGTCACCGACGCCTGATCGGTGGAGAGTCTGAGCGTCGCGCTTCCCGAGGGCAGCGTCGATGTCGTCCGGTTGCCGGGTGACGAGTCGATCGCGCCGTTGGTCTTCTTGCACGAGGGGCTCGGCTCGATCGGCTTGTGGCGAGGCTTCCCTGCCGATGTCGCGGCGGCAACGGGGCGTGTGGCGATCGTCTACTCGCGGCTCGGCTACGGGCGGTCCGATCCGTGGCCGGGGAAGCGGCGTCCCGATTACATGCATCGCGAAGCGCTCGAATCGCTGCCCGCGCTCCTCGACTCGCTCGCGGTGAGCGATCCGGTGTTGGTCGGCCACAGCGATGGTGCGTCGATCGCGCTCATCTACGCCGGGATGAGCAACCGGCCGGTGACGGGTCTCGTGCTGCTCGCGCCGCATGTGTTCGTCGAACCGGAGTCGATCGCCGGCATCGCCGAGGCGCGAGAGGCGTACGCGACGACCGACCTTCCCGCGCGCATGGCGCGACATCACGACGATGCCGACGCGACGTTCTGGCAATGGAACGACGTGTGGCTCTCACCGGAGTTCCGGGACTGGAACATCGAGGACGCGCTTCCCGCGATCGAGACACCCGTGCTCGTCGTGCAGGGCACCGTCGACCAGTACGGCACGGTCGCGCAGGTCGAGGCAATCGAGCGGGGCGCGGCGGGCCGGGTCGAGAGGTTGGTGCTGGAGGGCTGCGGGCACGCGCCCCACCTCGAGTGCGGCGCTGTCACCCTGCACGCAGTGACACACTTCGTTCGATCACTCGCTGACCGATTCGACGACGGAAAGGGTTCCGCATGAGCGTGCTCGACGGCCCGAGACGAGAGGTGCGCCGGGTGGTCCACAAAGGTCGAGTGCACCACTGCCGACCCGAGGCGGACGTGCTCGTGCTCGAAGACGGCAGCACGATCGACGAGGCCTCGGCGATGTACGTGTCGCCCGTCGATGCTCGCACGATCGTGTGCGTGCACCTCAACTACGCCTCGCGGGCCGTGGAGTTCGGACGCGAGCTCGAAGGCGACCACCCCACGTACTTCGTGAAGCCCGCGTCGACGCTCAACGGCCATCGCGGCGAGCTGGTCCGCCCGGCGGACTGCGAGCTCTTGAACTACGAGGGCGAGATCGCCGCGGTCGTCGGCCGGCCCATGCGGCGGGTGCGCGCTGATGATGTGTGGGACCACCTGGCCGGGTTCTGTCCCGCGAACGACGCGGGCCTGCACGACTTCCGCGACACCGACTCGGGCTCGATGTTGCGAGTGAAGGGACAGGACGGCTTCTGTCCGCTGGGACCGGGGTTGGTGAGCGGCGTGGACGTGCGCGAGTCGACGCTCCGCACGTTCGTCAACGGCGTCATGGTCCAGCACGCCCCCGTGTCGGAGATGGTGTGGGGCATCGACGCGTTGCTCGAGGACATCACGCGCCACCTCACGCTGCTACCCGGCGACGTCGTCCTCACGGGGACGCCCGCGAACTCCCGTCCCGTGTTCCCCGGCGATGTCGTCGAGATCGAGGTCGATGGCCTCGGGCGGCTGTCGAACACGGTCGTCGACGGCCCTGCGGTGCCCGTAGGCCAAGGCTTCCCGGCGACGGTCACGAAGACCAGCCTCGGGGTCGCGCTCGGCGCCGACTATCGGCGGCTCAAGGCATCGGGAGCAGACCCCTCGGCGAAGGCGTACTTCGAGCAGCGTGACGAGCTGATCCCCCTCAACGTGCAATGAGACGAGCCCGATGAACAGCTCGGCACCGACGATCGCGACGGCGCTCGAGCGCACACGGCACACGAGAGCGCACCGCGCGGCGCTGGTCTGCGGCGACGTCCCGATCACGTACGCGGAGCTGGCGGCACGCTGCGACCGGGTCGGCGCCGCACTCGCGTCGCTCGGCCTGAACGCCGGAGACCGCGTCGCGATCCTCGCCGCGAACTGCCATCGCTATGTCGAGGCGTACATGGGCGTTCCGGCGGCGGGGATGGTGCTGCTTCCGCTGAACACTCGCCTCGCCACGCCCGAGCTCGTGGCGATCACCGCAGCCGCTCGGCCCAAGGTCTTGATCACCGATCGCGATCCCGGCGCGCTGGCCGACGCGGTGCCGCGGGTCGTGACCTTCGAGGAGTGGGACGTCCTGCTCGATCATGCGGAGCCGCTTGCGCCTGCGCGCGTCGACGAGGACGATCTGGCCCTTCTGTACTTCACGGGCGGCACGACCGGCCGGCCGAAGGGCGTGATGCTCAGTCATCGCAACCTGGTGGCGAACTCGTTCCACAAGACATTGGCGTGTCGCTTCGAGCCCGACGACGTGTACCTCGCGGTGGCACCCTTCTTTCACGTCGCCGGAACGGCCGCGCTCGTCGGGTTGCTCTGGCTGGGTGGGTCATTCGTCGTCCTGCCGGCGTTCGACGCGGCCGACAGCCTCGATCAGATCGAGCGGCATCGGGTGACTGTCGCGATCCCTGTGCCGACGATGGTCGCCGCGCTCGTCGCCGAGCAGGCGGCACGGCCGCGCAACGTCTCTTCGTTGCGGCTGCTCGGTCACGCGGGTTCGCCGATCACGACCGACCTGTTGCGCCGAGCGCACGACACGTTTCCGACGGCGGAGCTCGCGCAGTTCTACGGCGCGACGGAGACCGCGTCGATCGTGACCTGCATGCCCCACGAGGAACGCCATCTCGAAGGCGGCCGGCTCGGATCAGTCGGTCAGCCGGCCGTCGGCGTCGAGATCGCGGTGATCGACGGCGACGGTCAGCGCTGCGCGAGCGGTGTCGCGGGCGAGGTGATCGTGCGGGGCCCGAACGTGATGGTCGGCTACTGGGAGGACGAGGCCGCGACCGCCGCCGCGTTCGTCGACGGCTGGTACCGCTCGGGCGACATCGGCTTCCTCGACGACGAGCACTACCTCTCCCTGCTCGATCGAGCCAAGGACATGATCGTCACGGGCGGGGAGAACGTGTACTCGCTCGAGGTCGAGGACGCACTCGGCTCGCATCCCGCGGTGCTGGAGGTCGCGGTGTTCGGCGTGCCCGACGAGCGATGGGTCGAGGCCGTGCATGCCGTCGTGGTCGTGCGCGACCCGTCGCTCCTCACCGACGATCTCGAGAACGAGCTGCGCGACCACTGCCGGTCGGCAATCGCGGGGTTCAAGGTGCCGAAGGCGATCACGATCCAGGTCGATCCGCTGCCGAAGTCGGGTCCCGGGAAGATCCTGAAGCGCCAGCTCCGGGCTCCGTATTGGGACGGTGGCTAGCGGAGGGTGACTAGCGCAGGGTGATCAGGAACTCGATCGTGCGTCGCCGCGCTGCGTCGTCGCCGAAGGTCGTGATCTGCAAGTCCGTGACGCCGGCGTCGCTCACCCGGTCGACGGCCTTCGCGAGCGTGGCTTCGTCGCCGTAGATCGCGATGCCGGCCGCGGAGTCCACCCCTTCGCGCTCGATGACCGACTTGTACGCGGGCAGCCGTCCGTACATCGCAAACTCCTCCTCGGCGCGCGCGGCGGCCGAGGCGTCGTCGTTCGTCAACAGCATCGGCAGGCTGGCGAGGATGCGAGGCTCCGGCCGCCCGGCCCGCTCCGCTGCGGCGCGGACGACCGGGACGGTCAGCTCGGCGAGCGTGCGGAGCCCGACCATCCACGTCGCCGCCCCGTCGCTCCAGGTGCCCGCGACGTCGAGCATCTTCGGACCGACAGCGGCGAGGAACACCGACGGCGCGTGAGGCGCAGCCAGGTCGAGGCGGTAGCTGGTGCGAAGGATCCGTCCCGCGATCTCGGCCTTCTCACCGCGAAGGAGAGGGCGCAGGATCTGCAGGTACTCGGTCATGTAGAGCGCCGGATGCGCGTAGTCGAGCCCGAGGAAGTCTTCGACGACGCGCTGGTGCGACACCCCGATCCCGAGCGTCAACCGTCCGCCGAGCGCGTCGTCGGTGGTGAGCGCCTGACTCGCGAGGGCGACCGGATGACGTCCGTGCGCGGAGACGATCGCCGGGCCCACCTCGATGCGGCTCGTGCGGTGCGCGGTCGCAGCGAAGAGCGTGAGGACGTCCGGGCCGTTGGGGATGCCCGGCATCCACGCGCTGTCGTATCCCAATGCCTCGATCAGCTCGAGTTGCTCGCCCACATCATCGGCAGTGGCACGCTGGTTCGCGACGACCACCCCCCACCTCACGGCGGCGGACGGTATCAGGAAGGCTGACAATGCTGACAGATGACCCGGGATCGACCGAGCCGCTGGTTGTCACGCGTGACGGGCCGGTGGCGACGCTCTGGCTGAACCGGCCCGAGAAGCGCAACGCAGTGACGAAGGCGATGTGGGAGGGCATCGCCACGAACTGCGCCGAGCTCGCCGCCGACGGGACGGTGCGAGTCATGGTCGTCCGCGGCACGGGCGACCACTTCTGCGCCGGCGCGGACATCGGGGAGCTCGAGCTCGGAGACGCCAGCTATGGGCGCGCGAACGCGGGCGCCGAGCATGCGCTCGGCTCGTTTCCGAAGCCGACGATCGCGTTCGTGCGCGGTTCGTGTGTCGGCGGAGGCGCGCAGATCGCGATCGCGTGCGACCTTCGCATCGCCGACACCACGGCCCGGTTCGGGATCACGCCCGCGCGCCTGGGCATCGTGTATCCCGCGTTCGGCGTCGATCGCGCGGTGCGCCTGTTGGGCCCATCGGCGACGAAGCACCTGCTGTACTCCGCCGAGCTGATCGACACCGACCGGGCCCTGCGGATCGGGATGGTGGACGAGGTGCACGATCCTGCCGCGGCCTTCGAGCGACTCGATGCGTTCGCGACGCTCCTTGCGACCGAGCGGTCGTTGCTCACTCAGGAGTCGAGCAAGGCGATGGTCGACGAGTGCGTGCGCACCGGTGAGATCTCGCGTGTCACGGAGGCGAGATGGGCCGGCGAGCTCGCGGCGAGCGGCGACCCAGCCGAGGGAGTCGCCGCCTTCTTCGAGCGGCGATCGCCGCGGTTCACATGGGCCGGGCCGAGCCAATGATTACGGTGGCGCATGCCCAACATCGCGCAGCGTCTCGAAGAGCTCGGCATCACCCTTCCGCCCGTGTCACCTCCGGCGGCGAATTACATCGGGGCCAGCAAGATCGGGAACGTGCTGTTCGTGAGTGGCCACGGCCCCGACTACGGCAACGGGAAGTACACGCGCGGCAAGGTCGGGCACGACCTCACGCTCGAAGAGGGAGTCGAGGCCGCGCGCCAGACGGCGCTGTGCATCCTCGCGACGATGGACGCCACGGTCGGCCTCGATCATGTGCGGCGCATCGTGAAGCTGCTCGGGATGGTGAACGTCGCTCCGGGGTTCAACAACACCCCCGCGGTCATCAACGGCGCGTCCGATCTCTTCGTCGAGCTCTGGGGTGAGGAGGCGGGCAAGCACGCGCGGTCCGCGGTGGGCATGGCGGTGCTGCCGTTCGACATCCCCGTCGAGATCGAGCTCGTCGCCGAAGTCGACAACTGACGGCGGGCCCCCTCTGGCGTTCTCGCGCGAATAAGCGGGGCGGATTCAAGGGGTGGTCGCAAGGAGCTCGGCGAGTCGTTCGGATGGTTTCATGAATCCGAGTCGTTTGCGTGGCCGGTTGTTGAGGCTGCGAGCGACGCCGTCGAGGTCGGCTTCGCTGTGCAGGGACAGGTCGGTGCTCTTGGGCAGGTATTGGCGGAGCAGCCCGTTGGTGTGCTCGTTGGAGGGCCGCTGCCAGGGCGAGTGGGGGTCGCAGAAGTAGATCTGGATGCCGGTGTCGACGGTGAAGGCGGCGTGGCGGGCCATCTCTTTGCCTTGGTCCCAGGTGATGGTCCGGAAGAACTCGCCGGGGAGCTTGGTGACCGCGCTGCGCATCGCGGCATCGACCTTGTCGGCGTCTCTGCCGTCGGGAAGGTGGAGCAGGAGCACATAGCCCGTGGTCCGCTCGACCAGCGTGCCGACCGCGGAACGGTTGTCTTTGCCGATGATGAGGTCGCCTTCCCAGTGGCCCGGGACCGCGCGGTCGTCGACCTCGGCGGGACGCTCGGAGATCATGACCATGCCGGGGAGCTGTCCGCGGGTGTCGGCTCGATTGCGGGACCGGCGTTGGGTTCGCCCGGTCCGCAGGCAGCGGGCGAGCTCTCGGCTCAGCTCACCGCGGCCTTGCACGAACAGCGACTTGTAGATCGTCTCGTGGCTCACCCGCATCATGGGATCGTCACTGAACTCGATCGGCAAGCGCCGGCTGATCTCTTCAGGCGACCACCACTGGGCGAGCAAGTCGCTCACCACCGCGGCCAGACCGGGATTGTCGAGCTTGCATGGCTTAGGCCGCCGCGCCGCTTCAAACGCCCGGTCGTGTGCTCGCCAGGCCCGATAGCGCTGCCGGCCACCATTGGCGGCGACCTCCCTGGAGATCGTGGACACCGACCGGCCCAGGCGGCGTGCGATCGCGCTGAACGACTCGCCACGCTCGAGGCCAACCGTGATCTCTTCTCGATCGGCCAGCGACAACCGTGCCGGGCTGGGACACCACCACGACGACAACCTCTCGCGTTTACCGAACCCACCCACCACCTGGAACACCGTGCCCGCCGAACGGCCGATCTCGCGAGCGACCTGGCGGACAGTCATCCCCTGCGCGTGCAAACGCCGCGCCCGCTGGCGCTCCTCGACACTCAAATGACGAGCCATCCGCAACCTCCCGATCGAGACAGACCCCTACCTGCCTCACCGAGCCATTGCAGTGACCCCTTGAATCCGCCCGGCCAACCGTGGCCGGTTATTCGCGCGAGAGTGGGGGGGCTACTCGGGGGCGGGGGTGATCGTGCCGGTTGCTTCGCCGAAGCCGATGCGGGGATGGCCGGCGCCGCCGGCCCAACCTCGCAGCATGACGGTGTCGCCGTCCTGCAGGAAGGTGCGGGTCGATCCGTCGGGGAGCGTGAGCGGATCGCGGCCGCGCCACGTGATCTCGATCAGGCTGCCGCGCTCGCCGGGGCTCGGGCCCGACACCGTGCCAGACCCGATCAGGTCACCGGTGCGCGCCGCCGCGCCGTTCACCGTCAGGTGCGCGACCTGCTGCGCGAACGTCCAGTACATGTCGGCAAAGCCGGTCGCGCAGATCGGGTGGCCGTTCAGCAGCACTTCGAGCGTCAGGTCGAGTCCCCACGGCTTGCTTGCTCGCAGGTAGGGGTCGGGCTCGGGCTCCTGCGGCGGCGGAGCCACGAGGAACGGGCGCAGCGCGTCGAGGGTCACCACCCACGGAGAGATCGTCGTGGCGAAGCTCTTCCCGAGGTTCGGCCCGAGCGGTTGGTACTCGTAGGCCTGGATGTCGCGCGCCGACCAGTCGTTCAGCAGCACGAATCCGAACACGTGGTCGTCGCAGTCGTCCGGCGCGATCCGGGTGCCGCCTCGTCCGATCACGGTGCCGACCTCGAGCTCGATGTCGAGGGACCGGCTCGGGATCGCGGCCGGGACCGCCTCACCCGACGCGACCATCCCGATCGGCCGCTGCACCGGCGTGCCGGACGCGACCACTGAGCCCGCGCGCCCGTGGTACGCGACCGGGATGTGCCGCCAGTTCGGCATGAGTGGCTCGCTGTCCGGCCGGAGGATCTGCCCGAGGTTGGTCGCATGGTGGATCGACGAGTACGAGTCGACGTAGTCCGCGACCTCGAACGGCAGCAGCACGTCGCAATCCTCGACGAGGCTCAGGACGTCGTCGCGGGGTCGCCCGACGAGGATGTCGGTCGCCTGGGCCCGCACCTCGCTGCCGCGACCCGACGCCATCAGTGCGTTCAGAGACGGATGCGCGGTCAGCTCGGGCACGACGCCCGCCGCGGCGAGGTCGAGCACGTGGTCGCCGACGCGGGTGACGACTCGCGGCTCTGAGCCCGCGATCCGCACGATCCCGAACGGCAGGTTCTCGAGTGGGAAGTCGGACCCCTCGGGGACCGGCGCCCACGTGTCAGGCATGGCCCGCCCAAGACCAGGGGTACGTCGGGTCGCTGACCGACCGCGCCGCGTCGGTGAGACCGAGCGGCTTGAACGTGTCCATCATCACCGCGAGCTCTTCGGTGCGGTCCTTGCCCTCGCTGCGCTCGCGCGAGCCGGGCTGCGGGCCATGGACGAACCCCGACGGGTGAAGGCTGATCGAGCCCTTGCCGATGCCGGAGCCGGCGCGGCTCATGAAGTCGCCGCCCGAGTAGAAGAGCACCTCGTCGGAGTCGACGTTCGAGTGGTGGTACGGCACCTTCACCGCGTCGGGATCGAAGTCGTACAGCCGCGGCACGAAGCTGCAGATGACGAGGCCGGGGCCCGTGAAGGTCTGGTGCACGGGCGGCGGCTGATGCACGCGCCCGACGATCGGCTCGAAGTCGTGGATCGACAGCGCGAACGGGTAGTTGCACCCGTCCCACCCGAGGACGTCGAACGGATGGTTCGCATGCACGTGCCGGCTCAGACCGCTGCGCGTACGCACGAGCACCGGGACGTCTTCGCCCTCGACGACGAGCGGGTCGCCGTCCGGCCCTCGGAGGTCGCGCTCGCTGAACGGCGCACCCTCGAGCAGCTGGCCGCGCTCGGTGAGGTACTTGCGGGGGAGGTCGACGTGGCCCCGCGCCTCGATCACCAAGAGCTCGACCGGCCCGTCGAGCAACCACTGGTGCGTCGTGCTGCTCGGGACGATCACGTAGTCGCCCTCGCGCACGGCCATCCGGCCGAACACGGACTCGAGGACCGCCTCGCCGCTGTGGACGTACACGAGCTCGTCGCCCGTCGCGTTGCGGTACAGCGGCGACGACTCGCTCGCAGCCGCGAACGCGAGCGCGACCTGGTCGTTGCCGAGCAGGTAGCGGCGGCCGAGGACGGGATCGAGCGATGCGCCGGGGCCGAGCTCGCCGGTGCGGAGATGATGGGGCTGCAGCGGCGAGTTCGCGGTGAACAGGGGCTCGGGCGCCTCGAGGCTGTCGATCGATCGCAGCGCGGAAGGGGAGTGGCGGTGGTACAGCAGCGACGACGCTGCGGAGAACCCCTCTTCCCCCATGAGCTCTTCGGCGGCGACCTTCCCGTCGACGCGGTGCAACGTGTGGCGCTTCCGCGGGATGTCGCCGACGCGGCGGTACGGAGGCATGGCTAGAGGTTCCCTCGGCGCGCCTGGTCGCGTTCGATCGCCTCGAACAGCGCTTTGAAGTTGCCTTCACCGAAGCCCTTCGCGCCCTCGCGCTCGATGATCTCGAAGAACACCGCGGGACGGTCGGTGATCGTCTCGGTGAAGATCTGCAGCAAGTGACCCTCGTGATCGCGGTCGACGAGGATGTTGAGCCGCTCGATCTCGGCCCACGGCAGATCGACTCCCGCCAAGCGCTCGCGCGCCTCGACGTAGTAGGTGGGCGGCACCTGCATGAAGCGAACGCCGCGGTCGCGCAGCGCCTGCACCGTCGACACGATGTCGTCGGTTCGCATCGCGATGTGCTGCACGCCCGGACCGTCGTAGTGCTCGATGTACTCCTGGATCTGGCTCTTCCTGAGACCGTCGGCGGGCTCGTTGATCGGCATCACGATCTTCGAGCCGTCCCACACGACCGTGGACATGAGCGCGGAGTACTCGGTCGAGATCTGGTCGTCGTCGAAGTGCTGCAGCTGGCTGAAGCCCATGACCTCGGCGTAGAACCGCACCCAGTCGTCGAGCCGGCCCTGTTCGACGTTGCCGACGACGTGATCGATGCGAGTCAGGCCGACGGGCGGACCGACCGTCGGGTTCGGCAGGTTGTCGTCGTGATAGCCGGGCTCGAGCAGCTCGCTGCGGTATCGGCTGCGGTCGACGAACGTGTGCACCGTGTCGCCGTACGCCGCGACCTGGCCGAGTCGCAGCTCGCCGTGCTCGTCGTGCTCTGACCACGGGTCGCGCATGGGGCGAGCGCCACGCGACACTGCGGCCGCGAACGCGGCGTCGGCGTCGTTCACGAGCCACGCGAGGTCGTGCACGCCGTCGCCATGGCGTCGCACGTGCTCGGCGATCGGCGACTCGGCGCTCAGGGCTCCCGACACCACCAGGCGGATGTCGCCCTGCTCGAGCACATAGCTCGCCTTGTCGCGCATCCCTGACTCGGGCCCCGCATACGCGGTGCAGTGAAAGCCGAACGCGGACATGAGGAACCCCGCCGTCGTGCGCGCGTTGCCGACCCAGAATTCGATGCAGTCCCAGCCGAGGAGGTGCGCAGCCGGGCTCTCGGTCATCGTCATGCTTCGATCAAACCCGGTGACGCGTACCGCCGCAACCACTCGGCCGGTTCTCTTGGTGGAAACCCGTACTAAACAGTGGGAAACACCAAGAGAACCAGCCAGGGGGAGCCGATGAAGCAGCTGTCAGGGCTCGATGCGTCCTTCCTCTACATGGAGACCGGGTCGCAGTTCGGCCACGTCTCGAGCGTCTCGATCTACGAGAGACCGGACGATCCGACCTACGACCCGTACACGGCCTGGCGCGACCAGATCGAGCGACGACTCCATCTCCTCGAGCCGCTCCGGCGGCGGTTGCGCGTCGTGCCCTTCGGGCTCGACCATCCGTTCTGGATCGAGGACTCCGCGTTCGATCTCGACTTCCACGTCCGACACAACGCGCTGCCACCGCCGGGCTCCGACGAGCAGCTCGCGGAGCTCACGTCACGAATCATCGGCCGGCCGTTGGATCGAGACCGACCGCTGTGGGAGTCCTACGTCATCGAAGGTCTGCCGCAGGACCGCTTCGCGATCCTGACGAAGGTCCACCACGCCACCATCGACGGAGCATCGGGAGCCGAGCTGCTCACGATGATGCTCGACAGCGATCCGGAAGGTGACTGGATCGATCCGCCGACCTCGGTGTGGCACGGCGACCGCGTCCCGAGCGACGGCGAGATGATCGCCCGTGCATCGGTCTCGCTCGTGCGCAAGCCCGGTCGAGCGATGCTTCTCACGACCCGCACGGTGCGCGAGCTCGGGAAGGCGACCCGCAACCCGGCGCTGGTCGGTGCCGCAAACCAGGCGCGAGCGAACCTTCGTGGTCCGCTCGGTGCGCTCATGAACATCGGCCGGCCACGCGAGCAGGAGGGTGAGCAGCTCGGCCCAGCGCCGTCGCTCGTCGCGCCGAAGACTCCGTTCAACGGCCCGATCACGCCGCATCGTCGCTTCGCGTTTCGTTCGGTGCCGCTCGACACGATCAAGGCGATCAAGACTGCACTTGGCGCGACCGTGAACGACGTGGTCATGGCGGTCTGCGCGGGCGGCCTCCGCACCTACCTCGACAGGCACGACGCGCTTCCCGACGCGCCGCTCATCGCGATGGTGCCGGTGTCCATCCGCACGGGAGACGAGACCGAGAAGTGGACGAACCGGGTCTCGGCGATCTTCGCGGGGCTTCCGACCGACGAGGCCGATCCGGTGAAGCGCGTGACCCGCGTGCACGACGCGATGGGAGACGCGAAGCGGCTGTTCGACGCAGTGCCGGCCGACACCCTCACCGACTTCGCCTCGTTCCCGCCTCCGGCGGTGTTCGCGCAGGCGATGCGGACAGCCACTCGCCTCAGCGGCCGCTTCGGCACGCCCGTGAACCTCGTGATCTCCAACGTGCCCGGGCCGCGGGAGCCGCTCTACACCGCGGGAGCCCGCTTGCTGCACTACTACCCCGTCTCGACGATCGTCGACGGCCAGGGCTTGAACATCACGGTGCAGAGCTACCTCAACACGCTCGACTTCGGACTCGTCAGCTGCCGCGAGCTCGTGCCCGATCTGTGGGACCTGCTCGACGACATCCTCGACGACGTGGTCGCGCTCGGGAAGGTGGCCGGCGTCGACGTCGTCCTTCCCACTGAGTGACCACCATGACTGAGCGCGCCGCACAGACGGTTCTCACGACCGGAGCGAACTCGGGGATCGGGCTCGCCACCGTCGTCGAGGTCGCGAAGCGGGGCTTCCACTCGGTCGGCTCGGTGCGATCGGTGGCGAAGGCGAACGTCGTCCATCAGGCGGCGCGCGAGGCAGGAGTCGACGTCGAGACCGTCCTGCTCGACGTCACCGACGCCGAGCAGTGCGAGAAGGTGATGGCCGGCCTCGAGCTGTACGGGCTGGTGAACAATGCGGGCTACGGGGTCACAGGCGCGGTCGAGGACGTCGGTGACGAGGAGGCTCGTGCTCTCTTCGAGACGATGGTGCACGCGCCGATGCGGCTGGCTCGTCTCGCGCTGCCGTCGATGCGAGCGCACCGAGCGGGTCGCATCGTCAACATCTCGTCGATCGCCGGCCTCGCGACCATGCCGTTCGCCGGGCATTACACCGGCGCGAAGCACGCACTCGAGGCGCTGTCCGATGCGCTGCGCGTCGAGGTCGCCGGCGACGGCATCCGCGTGGTGCTGGTCGAGCCGGGCGGGTTCAAGACCGGCATCTGGGAGGAGCTCGAGCGCGACGTCGTCGCCCGGGAGGCCGAGGGCACTCGCCACGGCCCTGCGTACCGGCGCTCCTTGCAGGGGCAGCGGCTCATGGAGCCGATCATGGGTGCCCCCGAGGCCTGCGCTCGCGTCATCGCGACCGCGCTCACTGCCCGCGTACCGCGAAGCCGCTACCTGGTCGGACTCGACGCACAGGCGATCCTTCTCGCGCAGCGGCTCACCCCCACATTCGTGAAAGACCGCGTGATGCGGATCGGCCTCGGTCTGTGACAACTCCTTGACAACTGCGGCCCAACCCGGCCGTGCGTCCCAGCCCCTCTATATTCACCGCAGCCATCGATCGGGGGGTCCTGGTAGAACGATGAGATCGCGCGCGCTGGGCGCCGGCGCACGGGGAATCGCGTGACTGCTCCTGCGGTTCGCGCGCGCCGCGCGTTCGACCTCGATCGGGCGACCCCGTACCTGCTGGCAGCCGGGATCGTCGCGGTCCAGCAGATCTTCTTCAGCGTGCCCCTCGGCATCTTCGTCCGGGGAGTGTTGATCGGGCTCCTGACGGCGCTGATCGCGCTCGGCATGGCGCTCACGTACCGGTCGAACCGGTTCATCAACTTCGCGCAGGCCGACATGGGCACGATCCCCGTGGTCCTGATCGTGATGCTCATGACCGCGTGGGGCTGGCCCTACCTCCTCGCCGTCCCGGCGGGCGTCGTCGCCGCGCTCGTCCTAGGGGCGGTCATCGAGCTCGGCATCATCCGGCGGTTCTTCAAGGCGCCCCGGTTGCTGCTCACGGTCGCCTCGCTCGGGCTCTCGCAGCTGTTGACCGCGATCGCGATCCTGCTCCCGAGGCTCTGGGGAGCCGACTTCCCGCTGCTGGGGCAGCGGCTGGCGGCGCCGTTCGATCTCCAGTTCTCGATCGGCACGGTCGTCTTCGACGCCAACGACCTCATTGCAATGATCGTCGCGCCGCTCGCGCTCATCGGACTCGCAGTGTTCCTGCGCTGGAGCAGCGTCGGCGTGGCGATCAGGGCGAGCGCGGACAGCGCTGATCGTGCTTCGCTGCTCGGGGTTCCGGTCAAGCGCCTGCAAACGCTCGTCTGGGCAGTCGCTTCGCTGATGGCGTTCATCGCCATCTTCCTGCGAGCGGGAATTCTCGGATTGCCGGTGTTCGGGGCCCTCACGGTGGGTGTCTTGCTACGCGCTCTCGCCGCGCTCGTGCTCGGCCGGATGACGAACCTGCTCGCGATCGGCGCCAACGCGGTCGCGCTCGGCATCCTCGAGGTCGCCGTCGGCTTCGCGGCCTCGAGCCCACTGCTCATCGACCCGATCCTCGCGGCCGTCATCATCGTCGCACTGGTGCTCACGCGACGCGGCTCGTCGCGCGTGGACGAGGCCGACGTGTCGACGTGGCGAAGCGCCGACGACGTCCGTCCGATTCCCGACGAGGTGGGCCGCATCCCGATCGTGCGCGCCGTGAAGTGGGGGACCTTCGCGGTCATCACGGCCGCGGTGCTGATCATGCCGCAGGTGCTCTCGGTCGACCGCACGTACAAGCTCGCCACGGTCGGCGTGTACGCAGTGCTCGGGCTGTCGGTCGTGGTGCTCACCGGGTGGGCGGGCCAGGTGTCGCTCGGGCAGATCGCGTTCTTCGCGATCGGCGCGACAGTCGGCGCGAAGGCGACCGTCGACTGGGGTCTCGATCTGAGCCTCGCCTTGATCATCAGCTTCGTGGTGGGCGGCGTCGTCGCCGCCGCAGTCGGATTCCCCGCGTTGCGAAGACGTGGCTTCTACCTCGCTGTGGCCACGCTCGCGTTCTCGTTGGCGACGACCTCGTACTTCTTGAACTCGAAGTACTTCGGATGGGTGCCGGATGGCCGCATCCCCCGCGAGCCTCTCTTCGGCAAGATCGACCTCACCTCGACCGCCTCGATGTACTACGTGGTCTACGCGGTCCTTGTCGGATGCCTGTTCATCGTCAAGGGGATCCACAACAGCCGTACCGGGCGAGCCTTCATGGCGCTGCGCGACAACGAGCGCGCGGCCGAGGCCTACGGACTGCATGCGACGCGCGTCCGCCTGGTGGCGTTCGCTTTGTCGGGCGCGCTCGCCGGGCTCGCCGGTTGCCTGTACGCGGATCAGCAGCAGGGCATCGATCCCGATCCGATCGCTCCCTTCCAGAACCTTCTGATCCTCACGTACGTCATCATCGGTGGCGTCACAGCGCCCCTCGGGGCGATCATCGGGGCGGCGTACTGGATCGGCCTCGGAAATCTGCTGCCGGTGCGCTGGCAGATCCTCGTGAGCGGCGTCGGCGTCCTCATCGTGCTGCTGATCCTGCCCAACGGCCTCGGCGGCCTCTTCTATCGCCTCCGCGATCGCTGGCTCGCGAAGGTCGCTCGTGAGCACGAAATCGAGGCGCCGGGTCTGGCGACATCGTTGCTCGGCGTGCCCGAGGCTGCTCCGCCGCTGGCCGCGGAGCCCGAGCAGGAAGACGACGCGGTACCGACCGGGGCGGTGGACTGATGAAGATCCCGAAGCTGAGGGAGCTCAGCGTGAAGAAGTGGCTCCTCGGCATCACGGGCGGAGCCGCAGTCTTCCCGTTGCTCGTGCTGTTCGGTCTGAACGCGGTCGACGAGCTCGACCGCACGGCGTTCGCGGTGCTGCTCCCGAACATCCGCGACGCGTTCAATCTCAACCTGACCGGCCTCCTCGGTCTCATCGGGTTCGTGTCGTTCGTCGCCCTCGTGCTGCAGGTGCCGATCGCTGCGTACTCCGATCGCCACAACCGCGTCCGCATCACGTGGATCGGTGCACTCGCGTGGGCGTTCTTCAGCCTCCTCACAGGACTCGCCTGGACGATCGTCGTGCTCGGGATCGCGCGCGCCGGCTCGGGCATCGGCAAAGCAGTCGTCGACCCCACCCACAACTCGCTGATCGCGGACTACTACGACATCCCCGTCCGGCCCCGCGTGTACTCGTTCCATCGTGCCGCGAACGCGGTGGGGGCGATCATCGGGCCGCTGACCGCCGGTCTCATCGCGGCCGAGTGGGGCTGGCGCTGGCCGTTCATCGTCTTCACCTTCCCGACCCTCGTGTTCGTCGTGCTCGCCTGGCGGTTGAAGGAGCCGAAGCGCGGCGTGTACGAGCGCCGGGCCGCGGGAGCGTCCGAGGACGCCGCTCAGACCGAAGAGGCGACACCGAGCTTCGCGGAGTCGTGGCGCATCGTCTGGAAGGTCGAGAGCCTGCGCCGGATCTGGTACGCGCTGCCGTTCCTCGCCGTGTCGCTCGTCGGCTTCTCGGTGCTCGCCTCCCTGCTCTACGAGCAGGTGTACGACCTCGACGAGCGGGCGCGCGGGATCATCGCCGCGTGTGTCGAGCCGGCGCAGCTGATCGGGCTGGTCTTCGGCGCTCGCATCGCCACTCGCGTGATGGCCAAGGGCGGCCCGGCGGAGATCCTCAAGTTCCTCTCGCACATCGCGTACGTCGTGTGCGCGGCGCTCGTCCTCTTCGCAACGGTGCCCAACCTCTACGTCACGATCGGCGTCAACTTCGCGGTCACGGGCCTCGGTGCGATCCTCGCGCCCGGCATCTTCGCCGCACTCAGCTTGGCGATCCCACCGCGGGCGCGATCGATGGGCTTCTCGGTCGCGTCGCTTTGGATCATCCCCGGGCTTCTCGTTCTGCCGATCATCGGGTATGTCGGCGACCACCTCGGGCTGCGCACCGGCATGCTCATGATGACGCCGCTCTTCCTCGTCGGCGGCTTGATCCTGGCGACGACCAAGAACACGATCAACGGCGACATCGCCGATGTCTGGCGATCCACCGCCGCTCGATCGGAAGTCGCCTTGGAACGCGCTCAGGGCCGAGCGAAGCTGGTCCTGGTCCGCGGTCTGCAGGTCTCGTACGGCAGCGTGCAGGTGCTGTTCGACGTCGACATGGACATCGAGGAAGGCACCTGCGTCGCGCTCCTCGGCACCAACGGCGCCGGCAAGTCGACCCTCCTGAAGGCGATCTCCGGCATCGTCGAGGCCGACCGCGGTGCCGTCATCTTCGATGGCCGCGAGATGACCCACGCGCCCCCGAACGAGATCGCGGCCTTCGGCATCCGTCAGGTGCCCGGAGGGCAGGGTGTGTTCCTGAACCTGACCGTCGACGAGAACCTTCACATCGCGTCGTGGTTGCACCGGCACGACAAGGCGGCGGTCGACGAGGGCATCGCTCGGGTGCTCGAGCTGTTCCCGGTGCTCGCTGAGCGCCAGCACGATCATGCAGGGAACATGTCGGGTGGCCAGCAGCAGATGCTCGCACTCGGCATGGCCTTCCTGTCGAAGCCGCGGCTGCTCATGATCGACGAGCTGTCGCTGGGCCTCGCGCCCGTGGTGGTGGCGCAGCTGCTGCCGCTCATCGATCACCTCCGCAAGGAAGGCACGACGATCATCCTCGTCGAGCAGTCGGTGAACCTCGCGCTGACCGTCGCCGACCGGGCCTACTTCATGGAGCGGGGACGGATCCGGTTCCAGGGCCCGACCGCCGAGCTGCTGAACCGGCCCGACGTGATGCGGTCGGTGTTCATCGAGGGTGCGTCGAACCGACTCGAGTCGGCGCACGCGAACGGCGACGAGCCCGGGAGCGTGGACGAGCTGCCCGCACGGGTGATCGATCGCACGACCGGCCCCTTGCTCTCCACCTCTGGGCTCTCGATCGCCTTCGGCGGCAACCGCGCGGTCCACGACGTGAGCATCGACCTCTACGGCAACGAGGTGCTCGGCATCATCGGCCCGAACGGTGCGGGCAAGACCACGCTCTTCGACTTGATCTCGGGCTACCTGCACGCGGACGCAGGCGTCGTGCGGCTGAACGGCCGGGACGTGACGTCGACAGGTCCGGCCGGTCGAGCCGAGCAGGGCCTCGGGCGCTCGTTCCAAGATGCCGCCCTCTTCTCGTCGCTCACCGTCGAGCAGACGATCGCCGTCGCGTGCGAGCGGTGGATCAAGGTGCGAAACCCCATCTCCGCGGCGCTCCACCTTCCGAACGCGTACGACTCCGAGCGCGCCGTCGAGGCACGCGTCCGCGAGCTCATCGACCTGCTCGGTCTCGGAGCGCACCGCACCAAGTTCACCCGTGAGCTCTCGACCGGCACCAAGCGCGTCGTCGGTCTCGCCTGCCTGCTCGCTCACCGCCCGTCGGTGATCCTCCTCGACGAGCCGTCGAGCGGCATCGCCCAGCGGGAGGTCGAGGCGCTCGTGCCCGTGCTGTTGCGCATTCGGGACGAAACGGGTGCGAGCCTCGTCGTGATCGAGCACGACATGCCACTTCTCCGGTCGGTGTCCGACCGGATGGTCGCGATGGATCAGGGGGCCGTCATCGCGACCGGTGACCCGACCGAGGTGCTGACCGCGCCTCAGGTCGTGGAGTCATACCTCGGCACCACCACCGACGCCATCGAGCGTTCTGGAGCCCTGGGCTCTGTTTCGTGAACTCAACAAGGGGGGACGACGTCCATGCAACCGAGTAGCGGGGACACAACGACAAAGTCGGGCAATCCGTGGCGCCGATACGGGCCGCTGATCGCCATCGTGGCGGTCATCGCCGTCATTGCCGGCATCCTGATCTTCGCCAGCAGCGGCGACGACGACGACGGCAACGCCGCCGCGACGACAGCCGCCGCGAGCGCGGGCACGACCGCGGCCGGCTCGGGCAGCTCCGTTGCTGCCGGGACCACGGCGGCCGGAGGCGGCGACAGCGCGGCCGAAGCGCGCGGCGCGATCACCTACAACGCCGCGAAAGAGGCGGGACGCACCGACCTCACGTTCATGGACTCGTGCGACACGAGCACCGGCCGCCTGAAGATCCCCAGCTACTTCGCGCCCGAGTGCTACGCGAACGCCGACGACAACGGCGGAGCGACGGCGCCCGGAGTCACCGCGGACGCGATCACGGTCGTCGTCTACGTCGCGCCCGACACCGACCCGGTGCTCGACTTCATCACGGCGGCGATCAACAACGACGACACTGGTGCACAGGTCAAAGAGAGCTACCAGGACTACACGGACATGTGGAATGCGCTTTATCAGACGTACGGGCGCAAGGTGACGCTGAAGTTCCTCGACGCGTCGGGCACGTCCGACAACGCCACTGCAGCGCGGGCCGACGCCGTCAAGGCGGTCGAGGAGATGGGTGCCTTCGCTGTGTGGGGTGGCCCCGCGCTCGCTCCCGCGTGGACGGAGGAGATCAACGCCCGCGGCGTGATCTGTCTCGGCTGCCCGGCGATCCCTGATCCGGAACCGAACGTGTTCCCGATCGTCCAGAGCGGCGAGCAGACTCGCCTCCAGCTCGCGGAGTACATGACCAAGAAGCTCAAGGGTGGCAATGCCGAGTTCGCCGGCGACGAGGCGATGAAGACGCAGCCACGAGTCTTCGGTCAGTTCTACATCGAGACCGTCGGTGGGCCGCAGGCACAGGACGCCGCGGACTTCAAGCAGCAGCTCTCCGAGGGCGGAATCGACCTCGTGCAGCAGATCCCGTACACGCTCGACCCGGCGACGCTGCAAGAGCAAGCAGCGGGCGTGATCCAGAAGCTGAAGGCGGCGGGCGTGACCACTGTCGTCGTGAGCACCGACCCGATAGCGCCGAAGATCTTCACCGAAGAGGCCACGAAGCAGAACTACTTCCCGGAGTGGATCTTCGGGGGCGGCATCCTGATCGACACCAACGCCTTCGGTCGCACCTACGACCAGACGCAGTGGGCTCATGCCTTCGGCATCAGCAACCTGTTCGCAAAGGTGTCACCCGCCATCGTGAAGCAGTACGACCTCCACACGTGGTACTTCGGTGACCTCTGTGCCGCGGACGACAGCTGTGGGGTGCTCGAGCCACAGCCCGGGCTCTTCTTCGCCGCTGTGCAGGCGGCGGGGCCGAACCTGACCACAGACACGTTCCGCGAGGGCCTCTTCGGCATCACCGACGAGTTGCCCCCGCCGGCGTTCACGGTGCCGCTGGTCACCTACGGCGATCACGGCCTGTGGCCCGAGGCGCCCGACTACTACGGCATCGACGACTTCACCGAGATCTGGTGGAACCCCGAAGCCACAGGCCAGGACGAGATACGCCGCGAAGGCAAGGGCATGCTCGAGTTCGTGAACGGCGGCCAGCACTACCGCCTGGGCGAGTGGACCAGCGACCTCGACGTGTTCGATCCCGCGAACTCGGTGACGGTGTACGACCAACTACCGGAGGCCGAGACGCCCCCGAGCTATCCGCCGCCGCCCGGGTCGCCGGCCGCCTCATCGGGGAGCTAAGGCTCTACTCCCACACCCAGCGGGTCGCCCGCTGCGCGAATTCGTCCTCACGTTCGATGATGGCGAAGGCGCGCTGCGGGATGACCTCCCACATCGAGTGGCTCGTCACGAAAGTGACCATGTCCGCGCGCTTGGAGGGGTCGGGCTCGTACTTGGCCGCGTAGGTCTCGGCCGCCGCCTGCTGGCGGTCGGCCGGGAGCTCGCGTGCCGTGCCCTCGACCGAGACGCACTCGACGGTGTCGTCGATGGCGAAGGCGACCTGCGGGTTGGCGCGGATGTTGCGCGCCTTGCGGGCGTTCGGAGAGCACGAGAACGCGAACGTCGACGAGTCGGGCAGCCACACGCCCCACACCGGCATCGCGGCGGGACGTCCCGCCGCCGATGCAGTGATCACCCAGTAGTTCCTGTTGGAGAGAAGTCGCTCCTCGGCCCAGGACCAGGGGAGCACGTCCGCGAGATCCCGGGGGACTCCGTAGTCCTGCATGTCCGGACGTTCAGCTCTCGGCGCAGTCATGTCACGTTCTCCCTGATCTCCTCACGAGCTCGTCGAAGAGCCGCTGCTGGTGCGGATCGTCGGCGGCGGTGTCTTCGGGATGCCATTGCACAGCGACGATCCAGTGGTCGCCCTCGACTTCGACGGCCTCGATCGTGCCGTCGTCGGCTCGGCCCGTCTCGACGAGCCCCGGAGCGAGGCGGTCGATCGCCTGGTGATGGAACGACGAGCACATCGGCCGAGCGGTCGTCATCGCCTCGGCCACCTTCGACCCCGGCTTCAAGTCGACCTCGTGGAGCACGCCCTCGCGATGCTCGTGTCGATCGGCGAGGTCGGGGAGGTGCTGGATCAACGTGCCGCCCAACGCGACGTTCAGCACCTGCAGGCCGCGGCAGATGGCGAGCGTCGGCGTGCCGTTGCGCACGGCAGCCCGAGCGAGGGCGATGTCGAACGCGTCGACGTCCGCGGGCACCGTCGAGGTGGCCTCGTGCGCCTCTGCGCCGTAGTGCGTGGGATCGACGTCGGCGCCGCCGATCAGCACCAGACCATCGAATTGCTGCACGACCTCGTCGGCCTCCGCGTCGGTGATGTGCCGTTCGAGCAGCGCCGCCTCTTGGCCGCCGGCACGCCGGACGGCGTCGAGGTAGCGCCGCGACACGACGAGCGCGTCGGCCCGGCCGCCGGCCTGGTCGCGCGCAGCGAGACGCGTCGTGACAGCGATGAGCGGGCGCATCGGTTGCCTGTCTACAGCCGTTCGAAGCCCCTGCGGAGCTCCCAATCGGTGACGTGCTGGTTGAACCAGCTCCACTCCTGCTTCGCGGTGTTGAGCAGATGTGCGTGGACGTCGTCGCCGAACGCCTTTCGCGCCAGCTCGGAGGCCTCGAACAGATCGATCGCGTCGACGAGAGTGTGCGGCACACGCGGGAGGTCCGCGGCGGTGTAGCCGTTCCCGACGTAGGGATCGCCCGGCTCGAGATGGTGCTCGATGCCGTGGAGGCCGCTGGCGATCGTCGCCGCGAACGCGTAGTAGGGGTTGGCGTCGGCGCCCGGGATGCGGCACTCGACGCGACGCCCGTCTCCGTGACCCACGACCCGGAACCCGAGCGTGCGGTTGTCCAGTCCCCACGCGACCGCGGTCGGCGCCCACGACGAGGGCTGGTACCGCTTGTACGAGTTCACGTACGGCGCGAAGCACAGGGAGAGCTCACGCGCTCCGGCCATCAAGCCGCCGAGCCACCATCGGCCGGCATCGCTGAGGCCGTGGGGTCTGCTCGCGTCGGCCATCGCCGAGTCTTTGCCGCTGGTCGGCCACAGCGACGAGTGGATATGGCACGACGAGCCCACCCGTTCGATGTCGTATTTGGCCATGAAGGAGATGGACTGCCCGTGCTTCGCGGCGATCTCCTTCGCTCCGTTCTTGTACACGACATGCCGGTCGGCCATCGTGATCGCGTCGGCGAAGCGAAGGTTGATCTCGTGCTGCCCGGCCTCTGCCTCGCCCTTCGAGAACTCGACGGGTATGCCCGCATCGTCCATGCCGTTGCGGATCGCGCGGATCAGGTACTCGTCCTTCGTCGTCTGGAGGATGTGGTAGTCGAGGACGTAGTCGTTCTGCGGGGTCAAGTCGGCGTACCGCTTCGCCGCCGCTTCCTCGTAGGTCTCGCGGAAGACGAAGAATTCGAGCTCGGACGCGGTCATGACCTCGAAGCCCGCCTGCCGCGCCCGCTCGACCTGCTGCTGCAGGATCCGTCGGGGGGCCACCTCGACCGGTTCTCCCGTGTCGGTGTCGAACAGGTCGCAGACCACGAGCGCTGTTGCCTCGAGCCACGGGATCCTCCGGAGGGTGCTCATGTCGGGCCGGCAGATCACGTCGCCATAGCCCTGCGCCCAGTTGGCGAACTCGTATCCGGGGAGGACGTGCATGTCGACGTCGACCGTCAGGAGGTAGTTGCAGCACTCGATCGCGCCTCCGTCGGCGGCGACGTGGTCGAGGAAGTAGTGGCCGGTGACGCGCTTGCCCACGAGCCGGCCCTGCTGGTCGGCGAACACCACGAGCACCGTGTCGATCTCGTGGCTGTCGACCAAGTTGTGCAGGGTCGGAAGGTCGAGCATCCCCCGGATCATCCCGGAAGCCTATGGATCGCGGGGAGTGCAAGGATGAGCTTCCCCGCGTGAAGGAGGACGGCCGATGAACGCCGACGAGGCAAAGGCTCGGGCCGAGGAGGCCTTCGAGAAGATCAAGGAGATCGCCGAGGCCGCGTGGAAGCGCGGGATCGAGGTGAGCAAGGACCTCGCGGAGAAGGCGAAGGACTACGCCGCGAAGTCGAAGGACAAGGCGACGGACGTCTCCAGCGATGCCGCCGACAAGGCGAAGGACGTGGCGAGCGACGTCGCCGACTCGTCGAAAGCGGCCGCGGCGGACACGGTCGACAAGGCGCAGGAGCTCGCAGCGAAGGCCGACGACAAGGCCATCGACCTGACCGAGAAGGACGACGGTGTGGTCGGCACGGCAGCAGGTGCGGCCCACGAGGTGCTCGACAAGGTCGACGGCGACTGAGGCCGCGCGGGAGATGACCGACACGTGATGCCCGAGTCAGGGGTCTTCGCGTATCCACCACCCACCGGACCGAGCCTTCGGCCGCCCACGTTTCGGATGCGCCACCGGCGGCTCGTCGCCGTCGGCGCGGTCGCGATCGCTGTCATCCTCCTGCGGGCCGGGTACGGCGCGGCCGCAGCGATCGCAGCTGTCTTCGTCGTCGGCGTGCCGCTCGAGAAGCTCTGGCCGCGTCACCCCCAGCGCGTCCGGCGTCCCGAGCTCGGCACCGACCTGACGTGGGCGATGCTGGCTCCGCTCAGCCAGGTGATCGGCGCCGTCGTGGCGCTCGTCATCGGGATCGTGAGCCTCGCTTGGGTGCCGGCACTGCCGCTGAGGCCGATCGTCCTCGCGCTGCCGGGCCCCGTGCGCGCGGTCGCCGGCTTCCTCCTCTTCGACTTCCTGGTGTACCTGAGCCATCGCGCATCGCACGAGATCCCGTTCCTCTGGCGGTTCCACTCGGTGCACCACTCGACCAGGACGCTTGACTGGGTGTCCGGTTTCCGGAGCCATCCGCTCGACGGGGTCTTCGCGGCGCCGGCGTTCGCGGTGCTCCTCGGTGCGGGGTTCTCGCTGCGCATCGCGGGGGCGCTCGCGGTCGTGCAGGTCGTGCTGGGCATCAGCGCGCATCTCAACGTCCGGTGGCGGCTCCGGCCGTTGCAGCGCATCGTCTTCACCCCCGAGTTCCACCACTGGCATCACAGCAACGAGCGCGCCGCATGGAACAAGAACTACGGCGTCTTCTTGCCGCTCTGGGACATCGTCTTCGGCACGTGCTACCTCCCGATCGACCGCCGTCCGGAGAGCTACGGCATCGACCAGCCCATGCCATCTGGCGTCGTGGCACAGGTGTTGCAGCCGTTTCGGCGGAACCTGCCGGTCGCAGACGGCGTTGTCCAGATAGGTTGACCAGCGGCCCGCGTGGCGGGACTGCCGCACCGAGCACGGACGCGAGATGACCATCACCGACACTGACGGCACCGGCACCGACGGCACTGATGGCGTTGACATCGACGACGACGTCGACGTCGAGATCGACGAACGTCCTCGGTTCCAGTGGACCTGGCCGAAGGTCATTGCCGTCGTGCTGGCCTTCTCATTCCTCGCGGGCGCAGGCACCTATCTGGTGTCGAGCAGGGGCGACGAGCCGAACGCCGTCGACGTCGGGTTCCTGCAGGACATGATCGACCACCACGACCAAGCCGTGACGATGGCGATGGCGGTGATCGGCCGGCCGTCTGACCCGACCACGCAGAGCTTCGCCCGGGAGGTCGTCATCTACCAGCGGTGGGAAGTCGGTGTCATGGACACCCTGCTCGCCGACTGGGGAAAGCCCCGTGGCGAGGTCAGTCGCACCGCGATGGCGTGGATGGGGATGCCCTCGCCGGTCGGCGCCATGCCGGGCATGCAGTCGGCCGAGGCCATCGATCAGCTCGGAACCCTGACCGGCAAGGACCTCGACAGGGCATGGTTCACGATGATGCGTGACCACCACTTGGGCGGCGCGCACATGGCGAGGTACGCCGCGGAGCACGCCCAGAACAAGAAGGTCCGCGCGCTGGCCGCTCGCATCGCCCAGTATCAAGAGATCGAGGCGAACGAGTACACCGAAGCAATGAAGCGGCTCGGCCTCGAGAATTCATGACCGACGTCGTCATCGACGGCGGCGGCCTTTCGATCGACGACATCGTTGCAGTGGCCCGCGATGGTGCGCGGGCAGTGCTGAGTGACCGGGCGAGAGCCGCGATGCAGGCGTCGCGCGACATCGTCGACGAGCTCGCTTCGTCGGGGCGACCGGTCTACGGCGTCTCGACGGGTTTCGGGTCGCTCGCGGATGTCTATGTCGAGCCTGCGAGCCGGGCCCGCCTCCAGGCCGCGCTGATCCGATCGCACGCTGCGGGACTCGGTGAGCCCGTCGAGGCCGAGGTCGTGCGGGCGATGATGCTGTTGCGGGCGCGCACCTTGGCGATGGCCCACAGCGGCGCCCGTCCGCTCGTCGCTGACCGGCTCCTCGACCTGCTCGGCGCGGACATCACGCCGAGGGTTCCCGAGCACGGATCGCTCGGGTGCAGCGGGGATCTCGCGCCGCTCGCGCACGTTGCTCTCGTCCTCCTCGGCGAGGGCGACGTCGTCGTCGATGGCGAGAGCGTCGACGCGCGCACCCAGCTGGAGCAAGCGGGCATCGAGCCAGTGGTCCTCGAGGCGAAGGAGGGCTTGGCCCTCGTCAACGGCACCGACGGCATGCTCGGGATGCTGGCCCTCGCCTGTCACGACGTCCGCACTCTTCTCGTCGTCGCCGACATCACCGCGGCGATGAGCGTCGAGGCGCTGCTCGGCACCGACGCGGTGTTCGCGCCCGAGATCCTCGCCCTCCGACCTCATCCCGGCCAGGCCGCGAGCGCGGCGAACCTGCGCCGGCTGCTCGACGGATCATCGATCGTCGCGTCGCATCGCGTGGGCGACTCACGGGTGCAGGATGCGTACTCCTTGCGCTGCGCGCCCCAAGTGCACGGCGCGGTGAGAGACGCGCTGTCGTACGTCGAGGGCGTCGTGCAGCGCGAGCTGGCTTCGGCGATCGACAACCCCGTCGTGCTCGACGACGGCCGGGTCACGTCGAACGGCAACTTCCACGGCGCTCCCTTGGCCCACGCGGCGGACTTCCTCGCGATCGTGCTCGCCGACCTCGGCTCGATGGCGGAGCGACGGGTCGACCGTTTGCTCGACCCCGCGCGGTCGCACGGCTTGCCCGCGTTCCTCGCCGACGAGCCGGGCGTCGACTCGGGGTTGATGATCGCCCAGTACACGGCAGCGGCGCTGGTCGACGAGAACCGACGGCTCGCGACGCCCGCGAGCGTCGCGTCCATCCCGACGTCGGCGATGCAAGAGGATCATGTGTCGATGGGATGGGCCGCAGCGCGCAAGCTGCGCGTCGTCGTCACGAACCTCACCCGGGTGCTCGCCATCGAACTGGTGGCCGCCGCGCGCGCCATCGAGCTGCGCGCGCCGCTCGAGCCCGGCGCGCCGACCGGTGCCGCGCTCCGAGCTCTGCGGGTGGTCGTGCCCGGTCCGGGGCCCGATCGCTGGCTCACCCCCGAGCTCGACGCGGCCGTCGAGGTGATCGCCTCGGGCGTGCTCGTGTCGGCGGTCGAATCGGTCACGGGAGCGCTCGGATGACCGCAGGGGCGCGGCCCGTGCGCGCACCGCGCGGGACCGCGCTCACCTGCAAGGGCTGGCCACAAGAGGCCGCCATGCGCATGTTGATGAACAACCTCGACCCCGATGTCGCGGAACGACCCGACGACCTCGTCGTCTACGGCGGCACCGGGCGCGCTGCGCGGTCGTGGGCCGCGTTCGACGCGCTGGTCGCGACGTTGCGCACGCTGGAGGCCGACGAGACGATGCTCGTGCAGTCGGGCAAACCGGTCGGTGTCTTCCGCACGCACGAATGGGCGCCCCGGGTGTTGATCGCCAACTCCAACCTCGTCCCCGATTGGGCGACGTGGGAGGAGTTCCGCCGGCTCGAGGCGCTCGGCCTCACGATGTACGGGCAGATGACCGCGGGCTCGTGGATCTACATCGGCACACAGGGAATCCTCCAAGGGACCTACGAGTGCTTCGCGGAGATCGCGCGCCGGCGGTTCGGCGGGTCGCTGCGCGGCACCATCACGCTGACCGCCGGGCTCGGCGGCATGGGCGGCGCGCAGCCGCTCGCGATCACGATGAACGACGGGGTGGCGCTGTGCGTCGAGGTCGACGGACACCGAATCGAGCGCCGGCTCGAGACCAGCTACCTGGACGAGGTGGCGGCCTCGCTCGACGACGCAGTGGATCGATGCCACGCCGCGAAGACCGCTGGTCGCGCGGTGTCGATCGGCGTGCTCGGCAACGCGGCCGACGTCGTGCCGAGGCTCCTCGACATGGGCTTCGACGCCGACATCGTCACCGACCAGACGAGCGCGCACGACCCGCTGAGCTACGTGCCGAACGACCTCAGCCCCGAGGCGGCCGAAGAGCTACGCAACCACGACCCGGGCGAGTACGTGCGCCGGTCGCGCCAGGCCATGGCCGCGCACTGCGAAGCGATGGTCGGCTTCCTCGACGCCGGAGCCGAGGTGTTCGACTACGGCAACAGCCTGCGGGCCGAGGCCGCGCTCGGTGGGTTCGACCGGGCCTTCGACTATCCGGGATTCCTTCCTGCGTACATCCGTCCGCTCTTCTGCGAGGGCAAGGGACCGTTCCGATGGGTCGCGCTGTCGGGCGATCCGGCCGACATCGCTGCGACCGACCGTGCGGTGCGCGAGGAGTTGCCCGACGACGCACACCTCGCTCGATGGCTCGACCTGGCGAGTGAGCGAGTCGCGTTCCAAGGACTGCCCGCGCGGATCTGCTGGCTCGGCTACGGCGAGCGGGCCCGGGTCGGGCTGCGGTTCAACGAGATGGTGCGCTCCGGCGAGGTGTCGGCGCCGATCGTCATCGGCCGCGACCACCTCGACTCCGGATCGGTCGCGTCGCCCTATCGCGAGACGGAGGCGATGGCCGACGGCAGCGACGCGATCGCGGACTGGCCTTTGCTGAACGCGCTCGTGAACACGGCCTCGGGTGCGTCCTGGGTGAGCATCCACCACGGCGGAGGAGTCGGGATCGGTCGCTCGATCCACGCGGGGATGGTGTGCGTCGCGGACGGCACCGAGCTGGCTGCAGAGAAGCTCGAGCGGGTGCTCACGGCCGATCCGGGAATGGGCGTGATCCGTCACGTCGACGCCGGCTACGAGCGGGCCGTCGAGGTAGCGGACGAGCGCGGCGTGCGGGTGCCGATGCGCGAGACATGAGCCGCTTGTGGTGCGAGTGGGCATGGCTCGGCGGCGAGCACGTCGAGTCGGGCGTCGTCATCGAGATCGACGGTGCGCAGATCGGGTCGGTGACGGCCGGCGTGAGCTCGTGTCCCGGAGACGCCGAGCGGCGGGCCGGCGTGACGATCCCCGGTTTCGTGAACGCGCACTCCCACGTGTTCCACAGGGCGCTGCGAGCGCGCACGCACGGCGGCAAGGGGTCGTTCTGGGCGTGGCGCGACCAGATGTACGAGCTCGCCGCGCTGCTCGATCCCGACACGCTGCACGCACTCGCCCGTGCGACCTATGGGGAGATGGCGCTCGCGGGCATCACGACGGTGGGGGAGTTCCACTACGTGCATCACGACACGGGCGGCCGCCGGTACGGCGACCCGAACGCGATGAGCCATGCCGTCATCGCGGCAGCTCGAGACGCCGGCCTGCGCATCGTGCTCATCGATGCGTGCTACCTCGAGGGCGGGATCGGCCGCGCGCTCGAGGGCGTGCAGCTGCGGTTCGGCGACGGGAGCGTGGAGGCGTGGGCCGATCGCGTCGACGCGCTCGACGCGCTCGACGCCGAGGGCCATGTGCAGGTCGCGGGCGCGATCCACAGCGTCCGTGCGGTGTCGCCGACGGACATGAAGGAGGTCGCTCGGTGGGCGGCCGAGCGTTCCGCGCCGTTGCACGCGCACGTGAGCGAGCAGCCTGCGGAGAACGCGGCATGCATCGACACGTACGGCGCCACGCCCACGCAGCTGCTCCACGACGCGGGAGCACTCGGGGCCGGCTTCACCGCCGTCCACGCGATCCACCTCGACGACGCCGACGTCTCGTTGCTCGGCGGCTCGACGGTGTGCCTCTGCCCGACGACCGAGCGCGATCTCGCCGACGGAATCGCGCCGAGCGGCCGGCTGCGCGATGCCGGCGCGATGCTCACGGTCGGCTCCGACTCGAACGCCGTCGTCGACATCTTTGAGGAAGCTCGCGGCATCGAGCTCGACACTCGCCTCGCGACGGGGGAGCGCGGCATCCATCCCGCGGCCGAGCTTCTCGGTGCGGCCACGGGCGGCGCCACGCTCGTGCCGGGCGCAAAGGCGGACCTCGTGACGATCGGTGTGAGCTCGCCGCGGCTTGCCGGCACGCCCGTCAATGCGCTTCTCGACGCGCTCACGTTCGCGGCGACGGCAGACGACGTCACCGATGTGATGGTCGCCGGACACGAGGTCGTGCGTGATCGCGCGCACATCTCGATCGATGTCGCCGCCGAGCTGGACCGCGCGGTGCGAGCCGCGTGGCGCGAGCGATGACTCTCGTCGTCGACGACATCGGGCTGCTCGTCACCAACGATCCCGCGAGAGGGGGCGGTCGTCTCGGGCTCGTGCAGGACGCCGCGCTCGTGATCGAGGCAGGCCGCGTCATCGGCATCGAGCGGGCGGGTGCGCAGGCCGACGAGCGCATCAGCGCTGAAGGCGCGTGCGTGATCCCCGGGTTCGTCGACAGTCACACGCATCTCGTGTTTGCCGGTGACCGCTCCGAAGAGTTCGCAGCCCGGATGGCGGGAACGCCGTACTCGGCGGGCGGGATCATGACGACGGTCGCGGCGACCCGCGCCGCATCGACCGAGCAGCTCGGCGCCGATGCCGTCGCTCGGCGGTACGAGGCGCTCCGAGCAGGGACGACGCATGTCGAGGTGAAGTCCGGCTATGGGCTGGATGTCGAGAACGAACGGCGTCTCGTCGAGCTCGCGTCCGGTCTCACGGACGATGTGACGTTTCTCGGAGCGCATACGTTGCCCTCGGAGTACGCGGGTCGCGCCGACGCCTACGTCGACCTCGTCTGCGGAGAGATGCTCGCTGCATGCGCTCCCAGCGCGCGGTGGATCGACGTGTTCTGCGAGGAGGGCGCCTTCGACGTCGACCAGTCGCGGGCGGTGCTGAAGGCCGGACGCGAGGCGGGTCTCGGGTCGCGGGTGCACGCCAACCAGCTGGGATACGGGCCGGGCGCGCAGCTCGCGGTGGAGCACGGAGCAGCCTCGGCCGACCACTGCACCTACCTCACCGACGACGATGTCGACGCGCTGAGCGGCGAGCGACACGGTCGTCACCTTCCTCCCGGCGAGCGACTTCTCGACCCGTCAGACCTATCCGGACGCTCGTCGCGTGATCGATGCCGGAGCGACCGTTGCAATCGCAAGCAATTGCAATCCTGGGTCGAGCTACACGAGCTCGATGACGTTCTGCATCGCCCTCGCGGTACGTGACCTCCACATGACGCCGGCCGAGGCGCTCTGGGCGGCGACTCGGGGCGGAGCGATGGCGCTCCGGCAGCCCGAGCTCGGGTGGCTCGGTCCGGGCTCGCGGGCCGATGCCGTGATCCTCGACGCGCCGACCTACATCCACCTCGCGTCGAGGCCGGGCATGCAGCTCGTGCGTCAGGTCATCCACAGGGGCGAGCTGGTCGTGTGACGCGAGCCCCGTTCGGGGATGGGATGCTCGCGCGATGCCCTTCGATCCGCTCGAGCCGTACGGCCCGCTCATCGAGACGCGTGCGCGCATCGTCACGTGGAACGTCTTCGCGAACGCGGGGCCGTGGGAGGCGCGGTTCGCTCGCATCGAGCAGCTGCTTCGTGGCATGGACGCGGACATCGTCGGCATGCAAGAGGTCTGGCGCGCGGCGGGCCACGATCCGGCGGCGGTCATCGCCGACAAGCTCGGAGTGCATTACACGCCCTGCATCGAGTGGTTCGAGCCAGCAGCGCTCGAGAGCGGCACCGCCGTGCTGTCGCGGTGGCCGGTCAGCGAGTCGGGTAGCCGCAAGCTCGCGGGGTTCGACGGCGGCGACGGGGGACTGGTGCAGTTCGCTCGCGTCGACGGCCCACGCGGTCAGATCGACGTGTTCGTCGTGATGCTCGACTGGCGTCCCGACCTCAGCCATGTGCGCCAGGCGCAGGTGCGTGAGCTCGCGGCGTACGTGAACGAGACCGGAAGCGCAGGGCACCCCGTCGTGATCCTCGGAGACTTCAACGCCGGGCCAGAGACCGACGAGATGCGGATGCTCACCGGGCAGTCGCAGGTGGCGGCGCCGGGGCTGGTCTTCTGGGACGCGTGGGACGTCGCGTCGGAGGGCGGTCCCGGGCACACCTGGTCGCGGCGCAACCGTTATGCGGCGGCGGGGCTGTTGCCCGATCGGCGAATCGACTACGTGCTCTCGGCGTGGCCGCGGGCACGAGGCGCCGGCCATCCCGTGCGGTGCGAGGTTTTGGGCGCGCCCGGCCTCGATGGCGTCGACCCTTCAGATCACTTCGCGGTGATGGCCGAGATCCGCTACTGACGCCCGTGACCTGGGAGACGTGGGAGTGGGACGAGACCCTCTTCGAGGGATGCGCGCCCTACTACGAGCAAGGCCGGCCGCCGTACGCGCCCGGGATAGCTGACGCCCTCCGCGATGCGCTCGCGCTCGACGGTCGGGGCCGCCTGCTCGACGTCGGATGCGGGCCGGGCAAGGTTGCGCTCCTCGTCTCGCACCTCTTCGAGGAGGTCGTCGGGCTCGACCCCGACCGCGGGATGCTCGCGGAGGCGGCGCGGCTCGCTGACGAGCGGGGCGTGACGAACGCGCGTTGGGTGCTCGACCGCGCGGAGGCCTTGGCCGCGGATCTCGGGACGTTTCGCGCTGCGACGTTCGCGGCCTCCTTCCACTGGATGGACCGTCCGAAGGTCGCGGCGGCCGTGCGCTCGATGCTCGAACCCAGTGGCGCCGCGGTGCAGATCGACACCCGCGCGTATCGATCGCCCGTGGAGGACGCGATCGACGAGCTCCGCGTCCGGTACCTCGGATCTGACAAGCGGGCAGGGAAGTCGATCCGGAACACGTCGCCGAGCGGCGAAGACGAGGTGTTCCAGGCCGCAGGCTTCCTCCCCATGGAGGTCGTCACTGTGCCCGACGGCAGGGTGCTCGAGCGGACGGCCGACGACCTCGTCGCACAGTCGTTGTCGTCCTCGTCCACTGCGCCGCGTCTCTTCGGCGATCGCCTGGATGAGTTCGTCGCTGACGCCCGGGGCGCCCTGCACGAGGCGAATCCGTCTGGCATCTTCACGGTCACGCTGCCCGACAACGAGCTGCGGATCTGGCGGTTGCGTCAGCCGGTCTTCAACAGCTGATCGCACGTCGTGTCGGCGAGCCACTTCTCGTACTGCGCGGGCGTCCACCCCCGCGCTGTGACCAGGAGGTGCCAGACGTCGGGGTGGATGAGGGTCCAGAGGATGTCGGCCGCCTTCGTGACGTCGAGCCCGCGCCGCAGCGCCTTCCGCTTGTGCAGCGACCGGACGATCTCGCGCTGGTTCGCGTAGAAGTCGGTGTTGATCAGCTGCCAGAGCGCGTCGACGTCGGGATCGCTGGACGCTCCGTCACGGATCACGCGCAGCAGGTTTGCGACGCGCTGCTTCACGACTGTCGAGTTCCGTGCGTTCACCTGCAGCTGTCGCACCGGATCGGGCTCTTGCAGCACTTCGAGGTACCAAGGCTGCTGTGCGACCGCGATGTCGGGCTCGCCGCGAAGGAGCGTGTCCCACAGAGCTCGGATCAGCCCGCTCTTCGTCTCGAAGGCCAGGTACACGGTCTTCAGCGCGACGCCAGCTTCGTCCGCGATCGCGGCCATCGTCGTGGCTGCGTAGCCGTTCTCCTCGAAGAGCCGTTGTGCAGCGCCGAGGATCTCGCGCCGCGTCGCCGCCGCTTGTTCGCGACGTCGCGGTGACTCATATCTCCGCTTGAGTGGGTTGACGTCGGCGGACATTTCAGTATCGTACCGAAGTATTGATTACTCTTACAGAGTAGCAAATGGAGAGGAACAGAGGATGAGCTCAGATCTGCGCCCCCAGCTCCACGGCGTGTGGTCCTCCGTCTCGGGCGCTTGGGCCGAGCATGCCGACTTCATCGAGAAACGCGGCAGCGGGGTCACCGAACGGCTTCTCGCGGCGACGACGCCTACTCCGGGCGATCGCGTGCTCGAGCTCGCGTGCGGACCGGGTGCGGTCGCGCTGGCCATCGCACCGCTGGTGGACCCCGGCGAGGTGATCGCGTCTGACGTCGCGGTCGAGATGGTCGATGTCGCCGAGCGCCGAGCCCACAGCCGCGGGTTCCACAACGTTCACGGTCGACGCCTCGACATCGAGGACATTGCCGAGCCCGACGCCTCGTTCGACATCGTCTGCTGCCGTGACGGCCTGCAGTTCGCTCTCGACCCGGCGCGCGCCGTCAACGAGATCGCCCGGGTCGTCAAGCCCGGTGGGCGCGTGGCCGTCGCGACGTGGGCTGCGCGCGACCGCAACCCGTGGCTCGGTCTCGTGTTCGACGTGCTGGGCGAGCAGCTCGGACAGCCCGTGCCCCCTCCGGGCATCCCGGGCCCGTTCTCGCTGAGCGACGCGTCGCAGCTCGAGACGTTGTTCGTCGACGCCGGGTTCACCCAGGTGTCTGTCGAAGATCTGTCTGTGCCGATGCGGGCGCCGTCTTTCGACGGTTGGTGGCGGATGACGACGTCGCTCGCCGGCCCGTTGGCCCTGATCGTCGGCAATCTCGACGCCGAGACGAGCGACAAGCTCCGCACGCGCGCGCACGCGGCCGTGGCCGCCTTCGAGACCCCAGACGGCGCACTCGACATCCCCGGCGTCGGGCTCGTGCTCTCGGCCCGGCGCTGATCCCCTCGATCGGGCGGCGACGGAGGCGTCGCGCGAGCGGTACGGTCGTGGGGTGACCCAGCGTTTGAGCCCCATCGAGGCGATCATGTGGCGGACCGGCCACGACGCCACTCTTCGCATGGCGGTCGGGACGCTCATGGTCCTCGACCGCGTGCCGACCCGCCAGGCAGTGATCGCCCGTCTCGAGGCCGCAGCCGAGCAAGCGCCGCGGCTCCGCTGGCGTCTCGACGATCCCACCGGCACTCACGTGCGGCCGGGATGGGTCGAGAACCCTGACTTCAGCGCCGCGAAGCATCTCCGCACGATGGCGTTGGGGAGTCCGGGCGACCGCAGCCAGCTCCTCGAGCTCATCGCTCTGCTCGAGCCTTCACCGTTCGACCCCGACCGCGGGCCCTGGGATGTCACCTTGATCGAGGGACTGGAGGGTGGCCGCGCCGCGCTCTACCTCCGGGCTCACCACGTGCTGACCGACGGCCTCGGAGGTCTGTCGCTCATCGGACTGCTCGTCGACGAGGCGATCCCACCGGCGCCGGTCGTCGAGGCCCCCGCGGCTGAGCCATTCACGGCTGAAGCGGCGGAGGAAGCCGAGGCAGAGGTCTCGTCCAAAAGGAAGCCCGGCACGGTGAGCATCAACATCGATCTCACCAGCGCGGCCGCGCCGGTTGCCCAGGGTGTCGCTGCCGGCGTGTCGTTCGCTCGCACGATCAATCCTCTCGAGCTGTTCGTGCGCAGCGTCCAGTGGGGCCTCGACATGGCGAGCTCGGTCTCGCATCAGGTCGTCGTCACCGGTGGCCGCTTGTCGCCGATCCCACCGTCCGGAGCCATGACGAGTCGCTTCGACGTGCTCACGATCCCCGACGCACGCGATGCCGCCCGCGCACTCGGAGGCAGCCGCAACGATCTCCTCGTCGCAGGCGCCAGTGCGGGACTCGGCCTCTACCACGAGAAGGTCGGCCAGCCTTGCTACGAGCTTCGGCTCGCCCTCCCCACTACGCAGCACCGAGAGAGCGGCGTGTTTGGCGGCAACTGGGTTGCGCCGACGCGGTTGGAGGTGCCGACCTCGGCCGAGCACCCCGGGCCGCACTTCGGCATCGTTGCCGAGCGCCTCGCGCACGCTCGCCGCGAACCCGTGATGAGGATCGCGGGGAGCGTCGCCTCGGTCGTCGGTCGGCTCCCCACTCGTGTGCTCACGCCCGCCCTCCACGCACAGGCCAATTCCGTCGACTTCGTCGCGACGGCGGTGCCGGGCTTCCGCACCGAGCGGCACGTGGGCGGCGCGCTCATCGAGGAGTGCTTCCCCTTCGGCCCGCGGTTGGGCTGCCTTGCGAACATCAGCGCCTTCGGCAACGGCGACCGCCTCGACATCGGCATCGTGGTCGACCCCAACGCGATCCCCGACTCGCAGCTGCTCGTCGAGTGCCTCGCCACCGCGTTCAAGGCGTACGCACCGGAAGCCGAGTCCGCTACGCAGCGACGCCGCACCACCACTCGACCCTCCAGCTGACCTCAGGGCCAGCGACTCATGGCGATCGATCCGGCTCCCCCTCCGCTGAGACGAACGCGTCGGGCAGCGCTGTTCGACACGCTGAGGGACGACGCCACCGCGATCCTCCAGTCGGTCGTGAACGAGGTCGCGCCGACCGTCGTCAACGCCATCGATGTCGACGAGGTCGTCGACCGCGTCGACATCCAAGCTGTCCTCGCTCGGATCGACGTCGACGCGCTGATCGATCGAGTCGACCTCAACGAGGTCTTGGCAAAGGTCGATGTCGACCACTTGGTCGACCGTGTCGACATCGTGCGCGTGCTGATCCGCCTCGATCCGACCGTGCTCGCGGCGATGGTCAACGGGATCATGATGCAGATCGACCTCAACCCGGTGATCGCCAAGCTCGACTTGAACGCACTCATGGCCCAGATCGACATCGACCAGCTGCTCGAGCGCGTCGACGTGAACAGCCTCATGGAGCGCACCGAGCTCGGCCCGATCATTGCCAGCGCGAGCTCCGGGGTGGTGAGCGAGGCGATCGACGGTGTTCGCAGTGCCGGTGTCGGCCTCGACTCCTTCGTGCACCGTTGGGCCGACCGAGTGTTCAGGCGTCCCGCCGGGCGCGCGCTCGGCCCTCCGCTGCTCGTCTCGAACGAGGAGAGGGCGCCGGCATGACCGCCGGCGACCCGGGGCGGGACGTCGAGCTGCAGGGAACGTACGCGGGCATCGTCACGCGCGGCACCGGCTTCGCGATCGATGCGCTCGTGGTGCTCGGGTTGTTCGCCGTGGCCGGCCAGGTGTTCGACTACCTCATGTCGGCGGTCTTCGGCGCGGACGTTCGGTTGCGCGACGCTCCGTGGCTATCGGCGATCGCGCTCGCCGGTTGGGCGTTCTTCTACTGCGCGTACTCGCTCGCTGCCGGCGGTCGCACCCTCGGCATGGCGATCGTGGGCCTTCGCGCCGTCAACCGAGACGGCAGCGATCTGACGGGCGGCCAGGCGGTCGTCCGGGTGCTGGTCACGCCCCTGAGCTTCCTGGTCTTCTTCCTCGGCTTCTGGCTGATCCTCATCCGCGGCGATCGCCGCGCCTTACACGACCTCATCGCCCGCACCGCGGTCGTCTACGGGTGGGACGCGCGCGCCGCACACCTTCGGTTCCTCGCCAAGAAGCCGGTGCACGCGGTCGAGCCGGTCGCGTCGCAGCCGTCGTAGCGCGCTATCGGGGGCTCAACACCCGAAACTCGTTGTCATCGGGATCGGCCATGTCCACCCAATCGCCCTCGCCTCCGCTTGCGTCAACTCGCGTCGCCCCGAGAGCAACGAGACGGTCGATCTCTTCTTGGCGGTCGACGTGGTCGGCGACGATGTCGAGGTACAGCCGGTTCCTCCCGATCTTCGGCGCGAGCGGCGGACCCCAGGTGATCATCGGGCCGGTGCCGTCCGGCGCGCGGATCGCGGTCTCTTCATCCTGATCCCACGCCAACGGCCATGCGAGCGCGGCGCTCCAGAAGTACCCGATCTGGGGCGTGCCGTCACAGGTGATCGATCCGAGCCGCTCGCAGGTGGCAAGGAAGTTGTTGCCCGGCTCGATGAGGCAGAGCTCGTTGCCTTCGGGGTCGGCGAGCACGACATGGGTGTCGTCGGGCGCCTGACCG
This sequence comes from uncultured Acidimicrobiales bacterium, assembly GCA_963802505.1. GTDB lineage: Bacteria > Actinomycetota > Acidimicrobiia > Acidimicrobiales > DATKAS01 > DATKAS01. Next base: position 616,862 of record CAWDJB010000003.1, read on the forward strand.
ATGTCGATGTGACGGGCACCGAGCGCGACCAACCTTTCGACTGATTCCCGTTGGTCGTCGATCGACGTCGTCGTCAGATCGAGATGGAAGCGGTTCTTCTCCACCTTCGGCTTCGCACCGGGCCGGAACCGGATGCCGAACGTCGTGGCATCGGTAGGCACGAGACGGACTTCGTCGCCGGTCTCGTCGTCGATGTCCCAGCGCAGCGCCCTGGCCCAGAAGTGCGCGAGGCGGAGTGGATCGTTTGCATCGAAGGACAGAGCGACGAGCCGCGCGGTCACTTGGGGACTAGCGCAGTGCCTCGGTCGGGATCGCTTCGCGGGCCGCGGCAGTCGGCAGTTCCTCGTACGGGTAACCGGCGTCGAGGTTCTCCGCTCCGATCTCCGCACACATGTGCTGCCACTGCTGTCGCGAGCGGTCGTCTTCGAAGTGCTGGAGGCGCCTGCCGACCACGATCGCGACCGCGCAGCTGATCGTGCAGGCCGCAGCGATGAGCGCCCACGCCCACAACAACGACGCGGCGGTCAAAACGTCGCCTGTGCTCTGGACCCGACCCCCCGGTCGACGCACCACACCACGTAGCAGCGTCCCACGTGAGTGGTCACGATTGGTGGATGCCCGGTACGGCCGCTCTTTAGACAACGATTGACGCCCAGCGTCCGTGCTCGGGAACCTCGGTGTCGACGAGAGCGATATCAGCGCGGTGCGGGAAGGACGCGCGCCAGCCTCGTCGTCACTCGCTGCGGTGCATGCGCTTGCACGCGAGATCGCGGTCGCGCGGGGAAAGGTGTCGGACGCGACTTTGGCGCGAGCTCGTCGACAACCTTGCGGGACACGTCGAGCTCGACGACTTCCTCGAGCCTCGGGCGTGGGAGTGAGGCTGCCGCGGCGCTCAGAGCGTTCGCAAGATCTGGACCGAGGATCGGTGCCCCGCGGTGATCGTGGCCTCGACGGCGACCACGACACCTGTCAGTCCGATCGCGCCCACTACGGCGAGATAGCCCCAGGGAATCGTGAGACCGCTCGGAGCGGGATCGAACACACCTCGGAGCGCGGTCACGAGCATCGCGCTCAACGCCCAACCGGCGACGGCCCCGGCGACGAGCCCGCCAGCGGTGATGAAGAGCGCCTCGCCCCAGACGAAGCCGCCGAGCTGCCTCCGCGATGCGCCGAGCGCGGAGGCGATCGCGAACGTCCTTCTCCGCTCGACGAGACCGAGCCACACCACGAGACCGGTCGCCGAAGCGACCAGCGCGAGGCCGAACCCGAGCTCGATCTTGGTGAGGCCCGCGAGATCGACCGCAGTGAGGCTCGACCCGATCACCTTCCGGCTCGACACGATGTCGTTCACCGCCACCGTCGGGCCGAGCGCTTCGCGGACGGAGCGCGCAACCGACGCCGGGTCGTGACCTCCCGTGTCCACGAGGAAGGCCCCGACAGCGTCCGATCCTGTCGCTGACGCCACGTAGGCAGCATTCGCGACGAGGAAGCTGTCGGAGGGAGCGGTGGGGAACTCGTTCGCGACGCCGACGTAGTGGAAGGGGACGTCCGTGTACTGCTTCGTTTGTCCGTCCTGCAGACGGAGCGTGATCTGATCACCGGGCACGAGCTGGAAGTCGCGCACGGTCTCGCTCGACACGAGCACGGAGTCGGGTTTCCGTCCCAACGTGGCCATCAGCTCGCGCGCTGAACCGCCGGAGAAGTACGCGTCTTGGAGCTTGCCCGCGTCGACGATGGTCGTCGGATCGACGCCGTACAGGTCTTGGAGGTCGTTGCCGACGTAGGCGAACCGATGCTGGAGCGGCTCGACCGATCTCACGCCCGGCACCTGGGCGATCGCGGATGCCCCCGCGGGACCGACCACGGCGCCGGGCGATTCCGTGACGGTCACGTCCGCACCGTTGGTGAGCACGGCGTCCACCTCGGCCTGATGAGCGAACGTCGCATCGAAGACGGCGGTGGATGCCGCGAATGCGACTGCGAGCGCAGCGAGTGCCGTCCCACGGGCAAGGAGGTTGCGCTGACGGCTCATCGAGGCAGCGACTGTCTCCGACAGCGGGCCGGACACCGGGCGGAGCGCAGCGGTGAGCTGTCGCCGGCCGTGCGCGAGCACGAGCGCCGCGACGCGCCAGATCAGGAGACCGATGCCCAACCACAGCAGAGCGGGGCCGAGGAACGCCCAGTAGCTCACCGAGATCGAGGGCACCCCCTCGACGGCAAGCACGAGGTTGTAGCCGTTCCGCGATGTCGCCCAGAACGCGGCGAGGGCGACGGCGATCGCCGCGACGTCGAGATACCGCCGTTCCCACCACGCGGCCCCGTGCGGACGCGCGGCGCGGCGGGCGTCGGACACTGACACGTCGCGCGCGTCACTTCTGCCGGGGACCGCGATCGCCAATGCCGCTATCGCGAGCCCGACCACAGCGGACGCGACCGACCACTCGAGAAGCGTGACTGAGGCGGTGCCGCGACCATCGCCTCGAAGCACCGTACGGGCGACCAGCGCGGCCAAGCCGAGCCCGAACGCGGCTCCGACGACACCGACCGACAACCCCTCCCCGATGCCGAGTCGCACAAGAGTGCGTGCCGACGCTCCCCGGACACGAAGCAACGCGTACTCGCGCCGACGCCGGTCTCGGCCAGCGGACGCGACCGCCGCCGTCAGAAGCGCGGCGACAGCGGCGCCCGGGATCCCGAGGAAGAGGAACATCAGCTGCGCGTACAACGCGTCGCTGCGGGCCGACGCGAGCGCCGCGCCGAGGTTGTCAACCACCAACCCGGCCCCCGCGAGCTTGGCCTCGAGGTTGCGCGCCTTCCCGGTGACCGCCGCGTACGCGGCGGCGGGGTCGCGGCGGAAGGTCGTGGTCGAGCGCGACGTGCACTTGGTGTCGGACGAGGTCGGGACGGGTGGCCGCGACTGGATCGAAGACGGCGTGCCAGGTGGCGAGCGGAAGGACGAGCACATTGTCGGGTGGCGCCTGCAGCTGCGCGCCCGGCGGCGCTCCCACCTTCTGGAACAGGGAGTCGGCCTGAGGCAGATCGATCACGCCGTCGACAGTGAGGCTCGCCGGCGGCCGGCCGGGGAGCGCGATGTTCACCACGTCCCCGGGCTGCGCGTGGAGGTTCGCTGCGGTCTGCTGTGCGAGCAACACGCCGTCTGCTCGTCCGGCAAGCGCCCGCGTCGCGTCGGGGAAGAGCTGCGGATACTGCTGGGGCCAGCCAATAGCGACACCCGGACCAGTGGTCTGCGTCGTGGCGCCGGTCGTCGCCTCGAGGCCAGACACATCCGCCATCTCGACGGGAAGCGCGTCCCGCACCCCCGGAAGCGACGCGACCGCTCTTTCCACCGCGGTGAGATCGGCGCCGGGCTGCACCTCGACCTGCCAGTCGACAGCCACTCGGGTGATCGAACGGGCGGTCATCGTCGCTTTCGACGACGACACGAAGACACCGATCGAAGCCAGCAGTCCGACAGCCAATGCGACGCCCGCGGCGGTGGCGACGAGTCGACCGGGGCGATGAGTCCAGAGGCCGACGAGCCACGTGAAGCTCACCATCGCGCGGCTCCTTCGACGGAGAGACGGCCGTCGTGCATCGTCCAGGTCGCGGGCAGGCGGCCGGCGATCGCGCGGTCGTGGGTGCTCACGACGAGCGCGGCGCCGAGGTCGTCGACCGCCTCGATGAGCGCGTCGATCACGTGCGTTCCCGTCTCGAGATCCAGCTGGCCCGTGGGCTCGTCGGCGAGGATCAGACGCGGCCGAGTGGCGAGCGCCCTGGCGACCGCAACGCGTTGCGCTTGGCCACCGGACAGCTCATCGGGGACCCTCTCCTCGAGCGAGGACAGCCCGATCCGGGCGAGGGCTTCGTAGGCGGCGAGTCGAGCCGACGTGCGGTCGACACCGGCCAGGAGCAACGGCAGCGTGACGTTGTCGAGCACGTCGAGATCGGGGATGAGGCTGGGCGACTGGAAGACGACCGCAGCGCGCGCCGCTCGGGGTGCCGTCTCGCCGGAGTCGGCCCAGAGAACCGCTCCCATCGTCGGGCTGTCGAGCACGATGCCGCTGGCTGCCGCGATCAGGAGCGCCGCGGAGAGCCGCGCGTGAGGAGGGTTGCGTCGCATGAGTCGAACCTATGAACGGCGCCGTAATCGCGGTCCACGGCGGGGGTTAGCGCAGGGCAAAACCTCTCGGACGGACTCGGATGCGCGTCGCGCACTGCCTACCCTGTTGGTGTGGTCGAGCACATCCTGATCGTCGAAGACGACGACAGGATCGCCACGAACCTCGAGCGCGCGCTCGCGGCAAACGGATATCGCGCGACGAGGTCGAGCACGGGCGCCGAGGCGCTCCGCCACGTGGCGGACGTCGATCTCGTGCTTTTGGATCTCGGTCTGCCCGACTTGGACGGTCTCGAGGTCTGCCGGCGGATCCGGGCTGACGACCCGACGCTCCCGATCGTGATGCTCACCGCTCGGCAAGAAGAGATCGATGTGGTCCTCGGTCTCGATGCCGGCGCCGTCGACTACGTCACGAAGCCGTTCCGACTCGCCGAGCTGCTTGCGCGCGTCCGAGCTCAGCTGAGAAGGCCGGCTGTGCAGACGGACCTGCCGCGGCTCGAGGTCGACGGTGTCGTGGTGGATCGCGCGGCGCGGCGGGTCTGGGTCGACGGTGCGGAGCTCGAACTCAGAGCGAAGGAGTTCGACTTGCTCGCGGTGCTCGTCGCGGAGGCGGGCAGGGCAGTGACTCGCGAACGCCTGATGTCCGAGGTGTGGGACGAGCACTGGTTCGGCTCGACGAAGACCCTCGACGTGCACATCGCAGCGCTCAGGCGGCTGCTCGACCGGCGCACCGATGCTCCGAGCCGCATCACGACGCTCCGAGGTGTCGGCTACCGCTACGAACCTTCATGAGAAGACGCATCGTGGTGGCGATCCTCGCGATTGCGGCGTTGGCAGTTGTGCTCTTTGGCGTCCCGCTCGGAATCGCGGTCCGCAGCCAGGAGATCGACGAGGCGACGTTGCGGCTCGAGCGACAGGCGACGTTGGCGGCGCGGGTCGTGTCTTCGGACAGCGCCGGCGCCACCGATCCCGTCGAGCTTCCCGCCGCTCCGTCGGACGTCACGTACGGCTTCTACTCGGCTGCGGGCACGTTGCTCGCGGGCGACGGTCCGCAACAGGGAGACCAGCCTGTGCTCGACGCCGCGGGAGGCTCGATCACCGACACGGAAGGCAACGGCAAGCTCGTCGTCGCGGTGCCCGTGAGCGCGGACGAGAACGTGATCGGCATCGTCAGAGCCGAACAGCCGATGTCAGGAGTCGAGTCCAGGGTGTGGGGCCGGTGGGCTGCGATGGCGGGCCTCGCGGTGTTGGTGCTCGCTATCGCGTCCGTTGTGGCCGTCCTCGTCTCGCGGCGGTTGACGCGGCCGATCGAGGACGTGCGTGAAGCCGCACGCCGCCTCGGTGACGGTGACTTCTCGGTCACCGTTCCGACCTCAGGGCTCACCGATGTCGACGAGGTCGCAGAGGCGTTGACGGCAACGGCGCGGCGACTCGGGGATCTCGTCGACCGGGAGCGCGCGTTCAGCGCCAACGCCTCGCACCAGCTCCGCACCCCGTTGACCGGGCTGCGACTGACCATCGAGACCGAGCTCGCCGATCCTCGCGACGATCCCACGGGTGTGTTGCGCGAGTCCCTCGACGAGCTCGATCGGTTGGAGGCAACCATCGATCAGCTGCTGGCCTTGGCTCGTGACTCTGGAGGGCATCGTGAGCCCGTCGACCTGTCCGCGTTGCTCGATGGGCTCGACCGGCGCTGGCACGGTCCGCTTGCCGGATCGGGACGGCCGCTGCGTCTCGCCGTCCACTCCCCGCTGCCTCGGCCCGAGGTTTCGGCTCTCGCGATAAGCCAGGTGCTCGATGTGCTCGTCGACAACGCGAGCCGTCACGGCACTGGAGAGGTGAGCATCGAGGCCCACGCGGTCACGGCTGGTGTGGCGGTGAGCGTGAGCGACGAGGGCTCGGGGATTGCCGAGCCCGAGCGCGTCTTCGAGCGGCGGCGGACCACAGGCAATGGGTACGGCATCGGGCTGGCGCTCGCTCGAAGCCTCGCCGAGGCCGAGGGGTGCCGTCTCGTCCTCGAGCGGCCGAGCCCACATCCGCGCTTTGTGCTCTTGCTGCCGGCTCAGGCCTAGCGAGCCGCGAGACCGGCGGTTTTGCCTTCCGTTATCCGAGGGGGCCGAAGGTCCTAACCGCGCCAACCGTACGGTCGCCTGATGGCCACTCGGGAAGCGACCGTTCGGAGGATGCTCAACAAGGTCCCCGAGGTCACGATCTTCTTCTGGCTCATCAAGGTGCTCTGCACCACCGTCGGGGAGACCGCGGCCGACTTCCTCAACGACACGCTCGGCCTCGGGCTCACCGCGACCACCTACATCATGAGCGGTGTGCTCGCGGTGGTGCTCGTCTTCCAGTTCCGCGCCCGACGGTACGTGCCTGGCCTCTACTGGCTGGCGGTCGTCGGCATCAGCATCGTCGGCACGCTGATCACGGACAACCTCGTCGAGAACTTCGGCGTGTCGCTCTGGACCACGACCACTCTGTTCGCGATCGCCCTCGCAGTCACGTTCTCCGTTTGGTACGCGAGCGAGAAGACGCTTTCGATCCACACGATCTACACGACCAAGCGTGAGGCGTTCTACTGGTCCGCGATCCTGTTCACCTTCGCGCTGGGCACCGCTGCAGGTGACCTCATCGCAGAGAAGCTCAGCCTCGGGTACTGGAAGTCCGCACTCCTCTTCGGTGGCTGCATCGCCCTTGTGGCGATCGCGTGGCGGTTCTTCAAGCTGAACGCAGTGCTCGCCTTCTGGATGGCGTACATCCTCACGCGGCCGCTCGGCGCCTCGATCGGCGACTACCTCTCCCAGCCGCAAGCAGACGGAGGCCTGGGATGGGGGACGACGTGGACCAGCGTCGTCTTCCTCACCGCGATCCTCGTCGTCGTCGTCTACCTCACGTGGACCAAGAGGGATCAGGTGGTCGCGCCTGCGCCCGCATGACCGTCGCTGGGCTGATTCTCGTGCTGTACGGGGTACAGCTGCACTGTGAGTGACGAATCGCCGCTTCCCGCTTCCGACGACGCCGATCCCGACAAGCAGTCCACGCCTGCCGGAACGGTGAGAGACCTCGAGGAGAAAGCCGAGGAAGAAGGTGCCACCACCGGCGACGAATCCGGTGAACCTTCCGATTGACACCGCTTCCTGCTCAGGCCATTCCGAGTCGCTCTGTCTCCCGACGGACGTGAGATTCGAGGTCGATGGCGAGTTCTTCGTCGCCGGGACGTGCTCGACCGCGGAATGCTCGCGCGAGGTCTCGTCTCGCCAGCGCTTGCCAGGGCGGTGAGGCAAGACGCTCGTAACGCTCGCCCGCCTCGGCGAGGTCTTCGGCTGCGTCTTCGAACCGTTCGCATGTGATGAGGAGCCGGCCGGTGTGATGCACGACGGCTCCGCGGTACTGCAAGAAGTCGAAGACGCAGTCGAGATGGTGGTACGGCTCGAGTTCCCCGAGTAGCTGCTCGGCGAGTGCTCTGTCGTTCAAACGCGTGATGGCAGTGGTGGCGTCGGCGACGCCGACGCCCCAGCTGCGCCCGCGCTCGATGGGCAGGCCGCAGCCCGATATCGCCGCGCCTGCGTCGTCGAGGCGACCCTGACGGGCGCGCACGCTGCCCGTCCACAGCGCATGCATCTGTTCCCACTCGCCGGTGCTCGGCGCGAGACCCAGGAACTGCTCGAGCTCATCGAGCCGGCCTTGGAGATTCCAGATGGGCACGCAGAGGCCCGCAGCGGGGATCATCATGGCTCCGGCGCTTGCCCCGAGTCGGGCGCCCAGCGATGTCTGCTCTCCCGCGAGTCGTTCGGCCAACGCGAAGTCACCGTTGATGCACGCTCGCCTCGACACGACTTCGTCGAGAAGGAGCAGCGCGTAGGGATCGCGGGTTTCCGTTGCCACTCGTTCGAGCTCCCGCTCGGCGCCTCGGGCCAGGTCGTACTCTCCGAGGGTGAGGTGGCGGTCGACGTGGAATCCCCAGGCGGTCGCCTCCCAGTCGGGCCGGTTGGCCGTCTGCGACGCGGAGACGAGCTCGTCGAGCTCGGATCGCCGAGCCGAAACCTGATCCGGGCCCGATCCGAGGTTCGCGCTCGCGACGAGGGCGGCGGCGAGCGTTTCCGGGTCACCGACTTCCCGGGCGGCGGCGATCGCACTGCTGACGTCGGCTCGCTTCCGGCTCAACGGCTCAACGCTGTAGGCACCGAACGCGGCGAGAGCCGCGAGCAGCCGCGCGCGCGTTCTCGCGCTCAGCGGTTCGGTGGCGAGGGCTTCGGAAACCAGCGCGCGCGGGTCACTGTCTTCGTCGAAGGACCAGGAGTAGCTCGTTCGCGCGAGGACCGCCTCCGCGAGAAGTTCGGGCGAGGCGATGCTTCGAGCCAGGGAGATCGCACGGTCGAGATGAACGCCCGCGGCCGCCGCTTCACCGGCCTTTGCGGTCTCCGAACCAATGCGTGTGAGCAGCTCGATGCGACGAGCGTCATCCAGTCCGTCCGCATCTTCCGCCGCGTTCATCCCCCGTTCGAGGAGCCTGGCGGCATCAGCGTGCCCAGCGCGTGAGGCGGCTTGGTCGGCGGCAGCGCACGCGTACTCGACGGCACGGTTCACGTCACCGAGACCTGCCGACGCGGCGAAGTGATGGGCGAGAGCAGCAAGCTCACCCGGTCGCACGCGCTCGATCGCCTCTCCCACCGCGCGATGTGTGCGAGCCCTTCGGCTCAGGCTCAGTTGATCGACCAACGTGCGGCGCACGAGCTCGTGCGTGAACTGCCACGAGTCGACCGCCCCAGCTGCCTCGGCAACCAAGTCAGCCGCGCTCGCCGCCTCGAGCGTTGCCAGCACCGCGTCGTGGCTCACCGCGAGGACCTCGGCGACCACTTGCAGGTCGAACCGCGGTCCGATCACTGCCGCGGTGCGCAGCATCTCCGATCCCTCCGTGCCCAGCCGATCGAGACGATTCCCGACCACTTCCCGGATTCCCTCGGGGATCTGCGCGGTCGTGGCGTCAAGAGACCAGTGGCCGTCGCCAAGCTCCAGCGCGCCGGTTTCCACGAGGTGGTGCAACACCTCGATGATGAAAAACGGGTTGCCGTTGGTGTCGCGACGCAGCGACGCCGCGAACGCCTGAGCCTCGTCATCGAGCGGCCGGCCAGCCAGACCACAAACGAGCCCGGACACTTCGCCCTCGGACAAGCCGACAAGCGCAATCCGAGCGACGCCCGTCTCGCGTCGCAGGTCGGCGAACAACCGGGCGGACGGCTGCTCTCGGTCGACGTCCGTGCTGCGATACGTCGCCACCACGAGCAGCGCCACGCTCGGTGCTCGACGCACGAGCTCGCGAAGCAGACCCACGGTTCCCGAATCGGCCCAGTGCAGGTCGTCGAGTACGACGACGATTGGCCGATTCCGCGCGCCGGCCTCGAGGAGCCCGATTGCCGCCATCGCGAGGCGGCCGCGGTCAGCCTCCGGCGTCGTCGACATGGTGGGGCGCAGTCCCGGGACGCGTCGAGCCAGGAGCGGCACCATCGAGCAGAGGTCTCCTCCGTGGTCCGCGGTGTGCGCGGCCAAGAGGCTCCCCTCTGCCGAGGCGACGAGCTGCTCGAGCGCTTCGGCGAACGCGTGGTAGGGGAGAAGCGCCTCCTCATCGCAGTGCCCGTGCAGCACCCAGGCTCCGCGCTGTGCCGCCTCCGCGGCGAATCTCGTCGCAAGTGCCGTCTTCCCTGCGCCGGGTTCGCCGGCGATCAACACCGTTCTGGAGGTGCCCGATGAGGCGCCCTCCCACGCGCTGCGCAGGATCTCGAGCTCGGCATCACGCCCGACCCACATGGTCGCCGCGTGGCCTGCCAGCGACGAGGGCAGCGCGGGATCGCGGGGGACTACGGAGCGCCGCCCTTCGGTGTCATCCTGCGGCTCGCCCTCGACGAGTGGGCCGAACTCGCTCACAAGACCCGGCGCGACGACCTGAAAGACTCGTTCGGCGCGGGCGACGCCTCGGAACCGGTAAGTGCCCAGCTCGACGAGATGGATGTCTGCGCCGAGATCGGTGTCGGCAAGCCGAGCGGTGGTGTTCGATACGAGGATCTGACCGCCGCCGGCTGCGGCGAGGAGCCGCGCACAACGATTGAGCGGCCGGCCCAGCCAGTCGTCGGCTACGGCCTCGGCCTCGCCCGTGTACACCGCCATTCGCACTTCGACCGGCTCGCCGCTCCAATCCTCGGTCGAAAGAGCGCGGGTGCCGGCGACAGCGGCCTGGATCGCAGCCGTGGCTGTCGTGAAGACCGCATGGAACGCGTCGCCGACAGTCTTGAAGACCTCGCCTCCACTCGCCTCGATCGCGACGCGCAGCAACTCCTCGTGAAGGGCGAGCGCCGCGCGCATGTCGACGGCGTCGCGCTCCCAGCGCTCGGTGCTGCCGACGATGTCAGTGAAGAGAAACGTCGCCGTTCGCCGCTGCGGCCCGACACTCGGTGTCTTCATGGCTTCCTCGAGCAGGCCGGTGATCCGACTGGCTCCTCGGGCAAGGAGGAAGGAGAAGGCGGGTCCGCTTCGGGCAGTGTAGGTCGCCCCGTGGCCGCACGAGGTGTCCGGCGCTGGTGGCGCAGGTCGCCACCCTTCTCATTGCACCTGCAACTACCCCGCGATGTCTCACCGTCAACGGTGCGGCCGACGCAACTAGGACTCGGGCGGGTGGGTCCCACGGGGTGTGTGTCTGGTTCTGGTCGCGGCGTACCACGCGACGAGCCAAGCCCAAACCTGTTGTGGGCCGGTATTGCCGCGCGGCCGATCGACCTGAACGGAAGTCCTTCACGCGCGTTTCTCACCCGACTGCGGCGGGTAGCGCACTGCCGACCCGAGCCCGAGGAGGCAACCCATGGCAGATGTGACGGAGATGCTCGAGGCGGACCACCGCGAGGCGGAGGATCTCTTCGCCAAGATCAAAGAGACGAACGGCGCCGCACGGGCGGGGCTTGTGGTGAAGCTCGTGGATGCCCTCCGGCTGCATATGCAGGTCGAGGAGTCGATCGTGTACCCGGCGATCGCGAAGCAGGTCGGTGGCGGCGGCGACATGGTCGCGGAGGCCAAGACCGAGCACGAGGGCGCCCGCAAGGTGCTCGCCGACGTCGAGAAGCTTTCACCCAACGAGCCGGGCTTCGACGGTGCGCTCGAGATGCTCGAAGCGGGCATCACTCACCACGTCGAGGAAGAGGAAGACGAGGTCTTCCCGAAGTTCCGTGACTCGGTGAGCGCCGAGGAACTCGACGAGCTCGGCCAGCAGGTAGCCGCTGCGAAAGAGGCGGCCGGCGCCTGAGCGCTGATCGCGCCCCCGAAGTCGCCCGTCCCCCGGCGTCCTGCTGGATCAGACCCCGGGGCGCCGGGACGGAGCGTACGGGGGTCGAGCAACCGCTAGGTCACGGCACGCGCATAGCGGAGTGATCGGCTATCACGAGGAGACGGGCCGTCTCGGCGTGACGCTCAGCGTGTACGGCAAGTGGGGCCGACCGAAGCGATCACCACGGCACTCCAGCGCGTCACCGATGGCGGGCCGTGAAGGCCCCTTCACCTGGCCGAAGGGAAGCGGCCTTCAAGTCGGGTGGCGGCGGATTCGTGGGACCGATCGTGCGAGCATGGCTTGCGGCCTGCCCGCACGGAGGAGGGCCCCGATACGCGGTCGCGCGGTGTCTTCGCACGCTCGATCGCCGTCCTGGACGGTCATCGCCGCTCGGCATCAGGTGCCCGTACACGTCGAGTGTGAAATCGACCGTGCGTCATGTGCTTCGGTCCTGCGCACTCGACGACGACCTCGCCCGGACGACCTCCGCGTGACGCGCGGTCGCGGCCTTCGCAGAGCCGATCGGCCTCCACATGATCCTCGCCGCGGGAACCTTCCGGCTGGAGTGCGCTTGCATCGTGGAGAAGGGCGGAGTGTTCGCCTCGATCACGTTCGGGCAGCCCTCGCCCGTCAACGGTTGCCAACGGTTCACTGACAGTCCCGACGTCGCCGACTGCCTGTGGCGCTCCGCCCGCTGGCGGCAAGCGAAACCCCGGCCATCGGTGTCGCCACGCTGATGGAAGGTCGGCGGGTCGACCGCAAGCGCCGGGGGAGCGCACGTGAACAAGAGGGTAAGGTCCCGACCGTGTGCTGCGACGGAGACCACAGCGCCGAGGCACTCCCGGTCGCCGTCGCCGAGTCGCTCATCGAGTACCGCGCCGCGCTCGATCACTTCGGTCCGACGTGGCGGGAGTCGGAGACCACCCCGCACCATCCCGTCACGCGGCTCGCGCCCGCGCTCGCGATCGTCGCAAAGATCGGCGGCTCGCTCTCTGACGACATCACGATGGTCGACTGGCTCCGTGGGGCACGCGCGGTGCTGGACGGGAAGGCGCGCTATCCCGGAACGATCGTGCTTCGGATCGATGACGATGGACATCAATGCGACGTCGTGGGGCCCCGTCGGGCGCTCCCGGGCACCACGGTTCGATGGGATGTGCTTATCGACTCGCGGCGGAGCGCGCCGGCGATCATCAGCACCAACGGCTTCGCTCACCAGGTTCCGCCCGGCGGCGCAGCGGTTGTCCAGCTGAGGCTCACCGCTGGCAACACGCACGGTTCGTTGCGAATCGATCGCGAGGCGATCAATGTCGATCGCCTGTTGACCGTCGTGCCGGCGGGCGAGTTGACGGTTACGAGCGATCGAGTGATCCGCTGGTCCGTCGTCGACGAGCAGAACGACGGATGGTTCCCCGAGGGTGCGCTGCAGAAGTGGGACAACCACAACCGACCCTACTTCCACGCCCGAAGGGCGAGGTTGGCTGTTCCAGCTGGCACAACGTTGACTGTCACGGCAGGTGCCGGCCTCGAGTTCGAGCGAACGGGGACGACGGTGACTGTCGACGCGGGTGGTCGCGCCGAGGTCGAGCTGACGCCTCAACGACGAATCGACCCCGCAGCCGATGGCTGGTTCGGCGGCGACATGCACGTCCACATGAACTACTCCGGTGAGCAGGTCTGCAGTCCGCACCATGCGGCGCTGATGCAATGTGGCGAAGGACTCCACGTCGCGAATCTCGTCGCCGGCAACCTTGCCACGTCGCGAATCATGGACGAGGGGGCCTTCCGGACCTGGGTGGGAACGACGGTCCCGTGGAGCAACGAGCACCACCTCGCCGCGATGGGCGTCGAGTATCGCAACGACCTCCTCGGCCACTTCCACGCCTTTGGCCCACGGGCCGCGCCGAGCCGGTTCTGCACCGGACACCTGGCCTCGGACCATCCGGTCGACCACCCGGCCAACGCTGTGGCCGCGGCGGAACTTCAGGATCTCGGAGCGACCATCGGTTACTGCCATCCGATCTTCTCGCTGACGGACGACGACAGCTCGCCCGCGGCCGTGTTCCACGGCATGGTCCGCTCCATGGAGGCTCGGGAGCTCGTCGCCGACGCGGCGCTCGGACTGGTCGACGGCGTGGACTTGATCTCTCCCGCTGACAGCCGCGGCTCCGCGATCCTCTACCGTCGACTTCTCGGAGCGGGCATCCCGCTGGCCGCGACGGCCGGCACTGATGTGTTCCTGTCGTTTCGCAACGCCATCACCTTCAGCAACCCGATGGGCTTCGGTCGGGTCTACGCGAAGGTGGAAGGTGAGTTGTCCGTTCACTCGTTCCAGCAGGCGATTCGCGACGGCCGCACGACCGTCACCAACGGGCCTTGGCTCGACTTGCACCTCGAGGCCAACGGACGAAGCGGCGAGATCGGTGATCGCATCGACCTCACGGCCCCGCAACGAGTGACGGTGAGCGTTTCCGTCTCGGGAGTCGGTGCCGACACGGTCGAGATCAGGACCGGCGGGGGTGTGGCCGCCAGCTTCGATGTGCCGGCCGAGGGCGGACGCTTTCAAGCTCAGGTCGACATCGTCGAGCCGACATTTGTCGTGGCTGTCGCGACTGGTCCGATGAGCCCTGACATCTTGGGCTGGTACGCCTACGCCCACACGAGCCCCATCTACGTCGATGTCGTCGGCGTTCGGGTCGCAAGGGCCGAGGACGCACTGTGGTGCCTCGACTGGCTGGACGAGTTCGAGTCGCTCGTGCGCCGTGCCGGACGCTTCGACGAAGACCGCCAACTCCGTGACATCGTCGAGGTCATCGACGAGGCACGCGAGTACTACCGGCCATTGCTCCCCTAGTCGCCGCGGACGCGAGAAGTCGAGGATGCGGTGCCCGAACGAGGCGCGCCATAAACGAGGCCTCCCTTGCCGAAGCACCCGAATGTGCTGGACTGCAAGACGAGCTTCGGCACAGCTTCCCAGCGCAGAACTGAGACCAAGGCTGTCCTAGTGTCGAACAATCCGTGATCACTTTGTCGATCACTGTGCTCAAGTCCCGCAGGGCGCCCCTGCTACAGCGCGATGCCTGCCCGGGACGCGTCGCCGCGCAAACTCAGATCGATCCGGATCAAGCGGAGCTAGATCGCCTCAGCGCGGAGTTCAAGCTTGGCGTAGAGATCCTCGAGCACGAGCCGAGTGTCGAGTCTCGTGAAGATCCGAAGAGGCGGGCCGGCCTCGCGTTCCTCGTACGCGCCGTTGTCCGCAAGCCATGGTCGTGGCCGTTCGACGTATGCGCTTGACGATGGTCCCGGGTGAAAGTTCGAGAACAGCGCGGTGAGCAACACGAGTGGGCTGTCTCCGAGGATGTACGTCTCGCCCAGCAGCATCCCCATGCCGCTCAGCACGTCGACGGTGCCGGCGAGCGCATCGTAGAGATGGCGACCGAGAGGACCGTGTGGCCGCATGCGCACGAGCAGCTCAGCGCGCGACGCGATCACCTGTCGGTAGGCGTCGCGCGGCACCTGCCACACGTGCAGATCGGACTGGTTGAACACCACCTGCGAGGCGGCGAAATCGATCCCGGTGTTGTACTCCACCGGCGGATCGTCGGGCGGCGCCGGCGCGAGATCCGCATGCTCGCGTCCACCGATCCATACGAGCGTCAATCGATCAGCGATGCGCGGCTCCTGCTGCCATGCCGCGGCGATCGCGGTGAGACCTCCGCCGCACGCGACGAACAGCGGAGCATCGGTGTCCTCTCGCATCGCTTCTACGATGATCGCACTCGACGCTTCTTGACCGGCCACGATGGAGACGTCAGAGCGACCGCAAAGCCCCGCGATCGTGCTCGCCGCCGCAGCGGACGCCTCCGCGGAGGCGGACTGGCCGATCGACGCCTCGTCAGCCATGGGAGACGCGACCACGCACCGGAGATGGACGCTCGGACTCAACAGATGATGCGCAAGCTGAACGAGCCCGTCCGCATCGCCGCAATAGTCATTGTCGCTGATCACCCGCGCCCGGACTGGCATCGCCTCGGCGGACCACCCCGACCCCTTCGA
The DNA here is from genome assembly GCA_963802505.1 of uncultured Acidimicrobiales bacterium. Taxonomy (GTDB): domain Bacteria; phylum Actinomycetota; class Acidimicrobiia; order Acidimicrobiales; family DATKAS01; genus DATKAS01. The sequence goes on from CAWDJB010000003.1 coordinate 632,344, forward strand.
TGGCACGTCGACAGCATGCCTCCTGCCACAAGGTCAACTGTGCGCCTGAGGTGGGACGCAGAGCGTTTGACGTCGCCGCACCATCGGTGTCGCCAGAACTACTCGTCTTGCCGCCACCTCCGCCACATGCAGCTAGTGCTACTGAGAGCAACACAACTGCGAGCGGCTTACGCAGACCCATGAGGGCCCCCACTCAATACGTGACCAATCCGTGACCACTCGCCCCTCAAAGACCGCATCGCTGCAGGTCAGACCAGTGCGCCCCTGGGATTCGAACAGTTGGCGCGCGCCGGGACTCAGCCAGGACTCGCAGGTTCAGAATCGCTCCGAAACAGCGAGTAACAGCCGGCAGTGTTTCACCAGGTCAGACCGAAAATGAGCGAATCGCCCCAGGTCGGCGAACCCCTACTACCCGTCGTAGAAGTACGGGTGGTGCAGCCCGACGAGGTCGCGCTCGCGGTGGGTCGTCGCGCGTTCGATCGCCTCAGGCGAGAGGTGGTTCACGTCGGCGGTCGTGCGGATCCGCTGCGCGATGTCGCGACGCCCGTAGTGACACTGCAAGAACAGCCGGCCGTCGCCACCACTCGCGGGCGTGCCGCGATGCCAGACGTCGGACACGAACAGCGCTACATCGCCCGCGTTCGCTTCGAGCAGCACCGGCGGCCGGCCGTCGTAGGTGAGGTCAGGATCGGTGAGCCGGTCGAACGGCGCGAGGCGGCCGCTGCGATGTGATCCGGGGACTACCGCGGTCGGCCCGCACGACAAGGGGCAGTCCTTCAACATGAGGTGGGCGCCGATCGCGAACACCGGATACGGGATGCGATCGTCCCAGTCGACACCTTCGGGTCGAGGGACGTGCGGTCCGGCGTCGCAATGCCACGGCCCGCCGCCGAACTCGGGGGGATTGCGCCACGCGGTGTTCGCGATCACGTGGCAGTCGGTGCCGAGCAGCGGCTCGATCGCCTCGAGGATGCGGTCGTGCCCGATCGCGGCCTGGCTCGCGGCCCCGCGGTTCAGCATTTCGTAGCGGAACTCGTCCTTGTCCGTGCGGCCTCGCTCCGCGGGATAGCGCTCGAAGGCAGCGTCGATCTCGGCGGCGATCGCGTCGATCTCGTCGCGCGTCAGCACGTCGCGCAGCACCGCGTAACCGTCGCGCTCGAGCTGCACACTTCCGGCCGGCACCTCGGCGGTCAACACCGTGAGGTTCCCACCCACCCGCTTGATCATTGGCTTGCCTCCCGCGGTGGGGTGTCACCACCGACGAACCGCATGTCCTGATACCGATCACCCGCGACCGCCGGGACGATCGCGTCGAGGGCGGCGAGGTCATCGGCCGTCAACACGACGTCGGCCGATCCGACGTTCTCCTCGAGGTACAGCCGCCGCTTCGTGCCGGGGATCGGCGCGACGTCGTCGCCTTGCGCGAGCACCCACGCCAGCGCGAGCTGTCCGGCGGTGGCTCCGCGGGCCGCCGCCAAGTCCCTGACTCTCTCGACGAGCTCGAGGTTCTTGTCGAAGTTCTCACCCTGGAAGCGGGGGAGGCCTCGACGGAAGTCGTCTTCGTCGAAGTCGTCGACAGACTTCAGCTGGCCGGTGAGGAAGCCTCGGCCGAGCGGGCTGTACGGCACGATGCCGATCCCGAGCTCGCGCGCCACGGGCAACACGCCGGTCTCGAGGCTGCGCTCCCAGAGCGACCACTCGTTCTGGAGCGCGCTGATCGGATAGGTCGCGTGCGCCGCGTCGCACGGTGTCGGGCCCCGGCTCGGACAAGCCGAGGTACCTCACCTTGCCGGCCGCCACGAGCTCGGCCATCGCGCCGACGGTGTCTTCGATCGGCACGGTGCGGTCGACGCGGTGCTGGTAGTAGAGGTCGATGTGATCGACACCGAGCCGGCGGAGCGACGCGTCGCACGCGCGGTGCACGTAGTCGGGACGACCGTTGATCGTGCGACGGGACGGGTCGTGAGTGTCGTGGCCGATACCGAACTTCGTGGCGAGCATGACCTCGTCCCGGCGTCCCTTGATCGCCTCGCCGACGATCTCCTCGTTGGTGTGTGGCCCGTAGACGTCGGCAGTGTCGAGGAACGTGACGCCGAGGTCGAGCGCGCGATGGATCGTCGCGATCGATTCGTCGCGGTCGGCTTCGCCGTACGACTGGCTCATCCCCATGCAGCCCAGGCCGAGCTCGGACACCTGCAAACCCTGCGTGCCGAGCGCACGGGTGCCGATCGTCATGCGGAACCTCCGTCGACGCGCAGGATCGCTCCCGTGGTGAAGCTCGACGCGTCACTCGCAAAGTACAACGCCGCGCCGACGACCTCGCCCGGCTCGCCACCGCGCTGCAACGGCATCGTCAGCTTGGCGCGCTCGCTGAACGCCTCGAGATCCCAGGCCTTGGAGATGTCGGTGAGGAACGGACCGGCCTCGATGCAGTTCACCCGCACCTTCGGACCGAACGCCTTCGCGAAGCCGATCGTCATCGCCTCGAGGCCTGCCTTCGCTGCGGAGTAGGGGATGACGTCGGGCGTCGGGCGGATCGCCGCGACGCTCGACACGTTGATGATGGATCCTCCGTCACCCTCGGCCATGCGGCTGCCGACGAGCGCGCTCAGCCGGAACGGGCCTTTGAGGTTGACGTCGAGCACCTTGTCGTAGAGCGGCTCGGTGACGTTCACGAGCTTGTCGTAGAGAGGCGACATGCCGGCGTTGTTCACGAGGACATCGACGTGCCCGAACCGGTCGTAGGCCGCGTCGGTCAGGGTCTCGAGCTGGTCCCACGCGCCGACGTGGGCCGAGATCGGGAGCGCGGCTCGGCCGGTCGTCGATTCGACCTCCGCGGCGAGTTCCTCGCACGATTCGAGCTTGCGGCTCGCGATCACGACGTCGGCTCCGCACGCGGCGAACGCGAGCACCATCGATCGCCCGAGTCCGCGACTTCCGCCGGTCACGAGGGCGACTTTGCCCGACAGGTCGAAGAGGTCGAGAGGTTGCGTGGCGGCCGGAGGCTGTGTCATGGCCGATGGTGTAGCGCGTTCAGCGAGCGGCGACGACCGCCACCTCCATCAGCCACTGTGGCCTGGCGAGCGCCGGCACATACACGAGGGTCGACGCGGCGCGATGCCCCTTCAGTACCTCGTCGCGTGCCGACATCACGAGTGCGAGGTTTGCACCGGCGACGACGTAGGTGGTCATGCTCACGATGTCGCTGATCGCGAAGCCCGCGGCGGCGAGGATCGCCTCGATGTTGTGCCACACGACTTGTGCTTGATCTGCGAGACCCTCGGGAACGGACCCATCGGGCGCGATCGGCACGACGCCCGCGGTGTGCAGCATGGTCGTCGTCGCCTCGGAGACGACCGCGTGTGCGTACGCGGCCGCCGGGGGAGCGATCGACGGGGGTGTGACCTCGCGGTTCATGGCGTCACCGCCACGCGAGCCGCGACCGCGGTCATCCGGTCGACGCTCTGGCGCAGCTCCTCGTCGCCGATCCGCTCGAACTTGCCGGTGTAGAGGTAGTCGCTGACGGCGAGCACCGCGAGGGACGAGACCTTGCGCAGCGCGGCGATCGTGTACAGCACCGACGCCTCCATCTCGACCGCGTAGTGGCCGCGGTCCGCCCAGCGTGCGTGCTTGCTCGTGTCGTGGTCGTAGAAGACGTCGCTCGACACGATCGGCCCGACGTGGAACCGCAGCCCTTCCTCTCGAACAGCCGCCAGCGCGTTCTCCACGAGCCTCCAGTCGGCCGTCGGTGCATGAGGATCGCCACCGACGTAGCTGAGCGCGGTTCGATCTTGCGGCGTCGACGACACCGCGATCACCACGTCGCCCATCTGCATCGTCGGCTGCAGCGCGCCCGCCGTGCCGACGCGGATCAGACGTTTCGCGCCGAGCATGATGAGCTCCTCGTAGACGATCGCCGCGCTCGGGCATCCCATCCCCGTCGCCTGCACCGAGATCGGCTGCCCCTCGAACGATCCGGTGAACCCGAGCATGCCCCGTTCCTCGTTCACGAGATGCGGCGCATCGAAGAACGTCTTCGCGATGTACTCGGCGCGTCGAGGGTCGCCGGGGCACAGGACCGCAGGCGCGTAGTCGCCGGGCTCGGCCCGGAGGTGGATCGGCATACGAGCATCATTGTCCTTGGTGGTGCGCGCGCGGCAAGGTAGAGGGAATGCCCGGCCTCGAGAGCACAGAGTGGCCTGACGCGGGCACGGCGATTCGGGTGTTCGTTCGTGACGATCCGACCGAGTACCCGTCGCGCGTGCACGAAGGCGGCGGCCCGATCCTCCTCGTTGCCGCGCCTCGAAAGCTCGTCGTCTCGCAGCCGTCCCCCGGTGACACGATCCACCTCTGGTGGGGCGCGAAGTACGGCGCACGGATGTGCCGCACTCGGCTCATGAGCATCGAGGTCCGCCCGCTGCCGGGCTGGCGGCTCGAGGCGCTCGAGACGCCGGTGCAGGTGCAGCGGAGGCGCCACGCTCGCATCCCTGTCGACCGCTCGGTGGTGATTCGGTTCGGCGGGAGAGCGGTGCCCGCGCGCATGGTCGATCGCAGCCTGCACGGCGCTCGATGCTTCGTGCCGGTCTCCACCCGGCTCGACGTCGGCGACGTCGTCGAGATCGAGATCGAGGGCGACGATGTCGTGCACGGAGCGACGGTGCTGCGGGCCGAAGCCGTCGAGGGCCAGCTGCAGGTCGCCTTCAGCTGGTGACTCGGTGCCGCGCCGGCTGCGGTCAGCCAGGCGGCGGCACGAGCCCGATCGTGGCGAGCTGCTGCTTGGCCTCGGGGGTGAACAGGTACGCGATGAAGGCGTCCGCGGCCGCCGGGTTCGTCGAAGCCTGGAGCTGCACCGCGATCGTCGGCACGCGTGCCTGAAGGTCGAGGCTCAGGTCGACGAACGACACCGACGCGGTGACGTCTGTGCGGTAGGCGAGACCCGCGGCGGCGCGTCCGGTCGCGATCGCTTGCACCACAGTCGCGCCGTCGGTGGCGAGCACATCGGGGCTCGCGGTGACGTTGGCGCGCATCAGCGCCGCATCAGAGGCCTGTCCGCATGCCGAGTCGAGGCTGCAGAGCGCGATCGCACGGTCGCGGTTGGTGAGGTCGGTGATGCCGGTCAGACCCTCGGGGTTGCCTGGGGGGACGATCAGCACGAGCGGGTCTGTGGCGAACACGAGCGGTGGCTTCGCGAGGTGGCCGTCGATGGCGAGCTGATCCACGGCGCCGTCGCCGACGCTCGCGAACACGTCGCCCGTGAGCCCGCCGCTCACCTGGTTGACCAGGCCATTCGCGGTCCCTGAGGTGACCGCGACCTCGACTCCCGGGTAGGTCGCGGTGAAGTTGTTGCCCAGGATCTGGAGGGTCGCCGCGATCGGCGATGCCGCGAGCACCACCACGCGCCCGGTCGGCGTCTGCGTGATCGTCGTGGTCGTCGACGTCGTCGCTGCCGTCGGCACGATGTCCGTGCTGGTGCACGCGCTCAGCGCTGTGCACGCGAGCATCACCGTCACGAGGCCGGCTCGTCGCGCGGTCATGCGTCGTAGGCCGCGAGCACCCGTTGCGCGACAGCGGCGCGTCGCGCCGCGAGCTCGGGCTCGACCCACTCGGCCTCCGCGCCGAGCCGCACGAGGAGGTAGTCGAGCTGCTCGTCGCCGAGCACCCCAACCCGTGCCTCGAGCCTGCCGTCTCCGAGCGCCACGACCTCGTCGACGGCGTAGTCGTCGGTGAGCAGGTTGCGCAGCCGTTCCGGGACGCGGACGGTGACGCGTTGCAGAAGGTGTTCCACCTGCACGCGGTCGAACACCTCTACATCAGCGGGCGGCGTGAACCGCGCGAGCTTGGTCATCTCCGCGCTGAGCATGCGATCGACCCGGAAGTACTTCACCTCTCCGTCGCCGAGGTCCTTCCCGGCCACGTACCACCAGCCGCTTTGGAAGACCTTGTACGGCTCGATCACCCGTTCCGTGACGGCGTCGGCGCCAGCCTTCGCATAGCGGAATCGCATCGGTGTCTCTTCCTCGACGCATGCTCGCACCGTCTCCAGGACGATCGGCTCTGCGATGAAGACGAAGATGTCGCCGCTGAGGCCTTCCAGCTTCGCGAGCGCCGCCTCGAGCGCGGGGTCATCTGTCGTCGAGGTCGCCCGCACCACGAGCCCAGCAAGGAGCAGTCGTTGGGACGTCGCGAGGCTTGGTGGCGTCGAGCGCATGTCACGGAGCCAATGCGCCTGCTCGACGGAAAGGCGATCGCTGTCCTCGTCGTACTCGAAGGCATAGGTCATGTCGATCATCTCGTCATCGGTCTGCGCCCGAAACGACATGTAGAGCAGCGGCGACAGCACGGACAGCAGCGCCTCGCGGTCGATCCCGAGCGCATCGGCCGCGGAGCTGATCGCGACGCCGCCTTGCTCCTCGGCCATCGCGAGCACGGCCTTCACGACCTCGAACCGGTCTCTCGAGCGCAGCGTCATCAGGACTCCGCCATCGCGCGCAAGAACGCGAGCACCTCGTCGACCACCTCGGGGGGATCGACCACGCGAGCGCGGGGGCCCAGCTCGAGCAGCCGGTCGATGAGCGCGTCGCGGTTGGCCGACTCGAGCTCGACCGTGGCCCATGGACCACCGTGTGACAAGACCTCGCCTCCGACGGCATCGGCGAGCCGGTCCGCGAACGCGGGCTCGACCTCGATGCGCACGCGGACGCGCGGGTCCTGCCCCCACGTGTTCGGGTCCATGTCGAACGCCGAGTCGCTGTCGAAGTCGGCGGGGATCTCGAAGTGACCATCGTTCACTTCGAGATCCGTGATGCGGTCGATCCGGAACCGGCGCCCCGGTCCTGCTTCGCGATCGTCGCCCACCAGGTACCAGTGCCGGCGCCAGGTGCCGACGGCCCAAGGCTCGATGTCGCGCGCCTTGTCCTTGTACGTGAAGCGCACGGGAGTGCGAGCCTGTTGGGCGCGCAGCAACGTGAGCGCGTCCGTGGTCACGGTGAGGAACACCTCTGCGCGGTCGTCGTCGACGGCGGAACCCAGCGCCTCCGGGTCGGTGTCGCCCTCGCCCTCCAGCGTGATGACGACCGCGCCCGCGGCCGCGATCAGCGCTCGCCGCTCGTTGGGCGTGAAGAACGCCGGTTGCAGCTCGTACTTCGCGGTGTCGGAGTCGTACGGCGCCTCGATCCCGAATTCGGTGCGCAACACCTCGAGATCGCGCCGAAAGAGCGTGCGGACGGCCTCGTGGCCCTTGTCGGTGTCGTAGCCGTCGACGTCGGTCGTGGCCTGCTCGAGCGTGAACTCGCGCCGCTTCTCGACGTACGCGGCGAGTCGGAGGATGCGGTCGGTGACCTGCTCGCTCGACGACCTGGGCATGTGGGCGAGACGGTAGTCAGCCGCGTCCGCCGGACCGGGACGGTTCGATCAGCGGGAGTCCGCTCAGCGCTGTGCGAAGACCATCGTCACCCAGATCCGACCATCGGATCCGGTGAAGACGCCGACACCCACCCGGTTGAAGGTGCCGTCGACCATGTTGGCGAGGTGAGGCGGCGAGTTCAGCAGCGCCTGGAACGCCTGGTCGATCGTCCCGGCGTAGGCGACGTTCTCGCCCATGCGCGGGGGATTGCCGGACACACCGTCACGCAGCGTGCTGTGGAAGAGGCTTCCCTGGGCCGCCATCGCCGCGCTCTGGGCCTGCGCCTTGGCCACCAGCTCGCTGTCAGGGAGCAGCGCAGGCTGGCCCGACTCGGCCCGGAGGTCGTTGATCCGGAGGAAGATGCTCGACTCCTCCGTCGACATGCACGCCGTGAGACCGAGCAGCAGCAGCCCTCCGAGGACGAGACCGACGAGCTTTCGGGTCAGGGCGCGGCGACCGCCCGATGCGCGGTCTGAGACAGTCCCGAACTCCACGGTCTGCCGGTCGGCCCTGCGCTGATGGTCTTGAGGGCCATTCGCCGAGATTGGTCGAATTGCCCACGCAGAGTGGTGAGAGCGCGGCGACGTCCCCGGTGAGGGAATGTCACACCCCCCTCGTACGGTGGCCCTGCAGCCCCGAGTCCCGCTTCCCCTCCCACGTCGTGTGCGCATCGCGCACTTTTGGGGAGAAGCCATGCTCGCAACCGTCCCGTCCGCGACGCTCCTCGGTGTCGAGGGCCGTCCAGTCAGCGTCGAAGTCCATGTGTCGAACGGGCTCCCAGGGTTCACCGTCGTCGGATTACCCGATGCCGCGTGTCGGGAGTCGCGAGACCGGGTGCGCAGTGCCGTCCTCTCGAGCGGCTTCGGGTGGCCGCTGAAGCGGGTCACAGTCAACCTTGCCCCATCAGGGCTCCGCAAAGGCGGTTCTGGGCTCGACCTGGCGATCGCGATCGGCGTCCTGGTCGCGGACGGACAGCTCGAAGCGGCGCTGGTCGACGGCCTTTCCTTCCTGGCCGAGCTCGGGCTCGACGGCGCCTTCCGGCGGGTGCCGGGCATGGTCCCGCTCGCCGCGGTGATGCCGCCGGGACGCATCGTGGTGCCGCCCGACTGCGCGGCCGAGGCCGGGCTCGCCCACCGCGGAGCGGTCGGGGTCGCAGCGACCCTCGCCGAGCTCGTGAAGGCGCTGCGCGGCGAGGCGCCGTGGCGGGTCGTGCCGGCTCCCGACGCCGAGCCCGCCTTGCCCGGCCCTGATCTCGCGGACGTCCGGGGGCACGAGCTCGGCCGGCTCGCCGTCGAGGTCGCGGCCGCGGGTGGCCATCACCTCTTGATGGTGGGCCCGCCGGGCTCGGGCAAGACGATGCTCGCGACGCGCCTTCCCGGGCTGCTGCCGCCGCTCACCCCTCCGCAGGCGCTCGACGTCACGATCGTGCACTCCGCTGCGGGCGTGCGCCTGCCGCGGGGTGGGTTGGTGCGCCATCCACCGTTCCGAGCGCCCCACCACAGCTCGTCGATGGTCTCGCTCGTCGGCGGGGGTGGCGCGTCGATGCGTCCGGGCGAGCTGAGCCTCGCGAACAACGGCGTGCTGTTTCTCGATGAGCTCGCCGAGTTCATCGCGCCCGTGCTCGACGGCCTCCGCCAGCCACTCGAGGAGGGGGTGGTGCGCGTCAGCCGGGCCAGAGCAACAGTCGCGTTCCCGGCCAAGGTGCTGCTCGTCGCGGCGATGAACCCATGCCCGTGCGGTGAGGGCGGGAAGCCGGGCGCGTGTCCGTGCAGCGAGGCGATGCGACACCGGTACATCAGGCGGGTGTCGGGCCCGCTCGTCGATCGGTTCGACCTGCGCGTCCCGGTCATGCGTCCGAGCGTCGACGAGCTCATGGGACCGGCCGCGGGCGAGGCCTCGGCCACGGTCGCGTGTCGCGTCGCCGCCGCGCGCGAGGTCGCCCGTGCTCGCGGTGTCGAGACGAACGCCGACATCGACGCGGCGCGGCTCGACGACTTCGCGCCGCTCAGTCGTGGGGCCGCGGCGTTGCTTCGACGCGAGCTCGAAGCCGGTCGGCTTTCTGGGCGCGGGCTCCACCGAGTGCGACGGGTCGCCCGCACGTTGTGTGACCTCCACGGCGGCGACGAGGTCATCTCCGACGGCCACGTGGCCGTCGCGCTGCAGCTCCGCGTCGACCCGGTCGCGCACGACAGCTCGCTCCGCGTGTGAACGGCCAGCACGACATCGCGTGCGCCGTCGCGCTCGCCGACCTCCCGATGATGGGACCCGCTCGCCTGCGAGCGCTGCTCGCGCGGTGGACGCCTCCCCAGGCGTGGCAAGCGGTGGCGAACGACCGCGCCGCCGATGATCCGCGAGTCGCGGCCGCGTGCGGGCGTGACCGCGACAACGTGCGGGCGCTGTGGGCGCGCGCCGCGAAGCGCACCGACCCCGCGGCCGCGTTCTCGCGTTGCGAGCGGGCCGGAATCGCAGTGCGGCTGCTGGGCCGGCCCGACTATCCCGCCGAGCTCGCCGCCGATCCCGAGCCGCCCGCGGTGTGCTTCGCGCTCGGCGACCTCGCGCACATCGCCGCACCCGCACGCGTCGCGATCATCGGCACCCGGTCGGCCACGGCGACCGGCCTCGAGACGGCGCGGCGGCTGGGCGCCGAGCTGACCGAAGCCGGCGTCGCGATCGTGTCGGGCCTCGCGCGCGGCATCGACGGCGCGGCGCACGCCGGCGCGGTCCGGGCCGCACGCGCGAGTGGAGCGGCGCCGATCGGCGTCGTGGGCAGCGGGCTCGACGTCCCTTACCCGCGCGCGAACGCGCGGCTCTGGGCCGATGTCGCCGCCGCGGGCGTCCTGATCTCCGAGGCACCCCCTGGCGCGCCGCCGTCGGCGTGGCGGTTCCCCGCTCGCAATCGTCTGATCGCCGCCCTCGCCGATCTCGTCGTGGTCGTCGAGTCCCGCGCGGCAGGCGGGTCGATGCTCACGGTGCGCGAGGCCATCGTGCGCGGACGTCAGGTCATGGCGGTCCCAGGCTCGGTGACGAGTCCTGCGTCCGAAGGCACGAACCAGCTCATCTACGACGGCTGTTGCCCGGTGCGCGATGCGCTCGACGTGCTCGTGGCGCTCGGGCTCACCACAGCGCAGCGCGAACGCGGGCCCCGCAGTCGTCGTCGCCCCAGCGGTGTCGATGGCGCGGTGCTCGCGTTGTTCGACGCCGGCGATGCGCTCGACGTCGAGACGATCGTGCGCGTGTCCGGCCAACCGCTTGCCGACGCGCTGCTCTCCCTCGATCGCCTCGAAGCCGCGGGCTGGGTCACCCGCAATGGCGGGTGGTGGCAGCCCGCATGACCGGCTCGCCGAGACGGGTGGCCGGTACGGTGCCCTCATGTCGTGGGAGCTCGAAGCGTTCGAGCGGTCGCTCACCTCCGTCGCTCCCGCGACGCGCGAGGCCTACGCCCGCGACCTCGGGTCGTTCGTCGAATGGGCCGATCGCGCCGGGCTCGACGGTCCCGTGCGGGTCGAGCGCACGACGCTGCGCCGCTATCTCGCCTACTTGTCGACGCGCCGCTACGCGCCGCGCACGATCGCTCGGCGCGCGTCGGCGTTGCGTCGTTACTTCGCGTGGCTCGTGCGCACGGGTCGCCTCACGGTTGACCCCGCGGCCGGTCTCCACGCGCCGAAGGGCGACTCGCGCCTGCCCCGAGTGCTTCGAGGCGACGAGCTGAAGGTGCTCCTCGACGAGCCCCCTGCAGTGATCGACGCTGACGACGATGCGATCCGCCTGCGTGACGACGCCGTGCTCGAGCTGCTCTATGGCAGCGGTCTGCGCGTGGCCGAGCTGTGCGGCCTGTCGCCGGCCGACCTCGACTGCCGATCGAGCACGGTCACCGTGTGGGGAAAGGGATCGAAACAACGCAAGGTCCCGATGAGCGAGCCGGCTGTCGAGGCGGTCTCGGGCTGGCTCCGCGCTGGTCGCCAGCAGCTGATCACCGACGTCACGCCGCCCGAAGCGGTGTTCCTGAATCGCCGTGGGGTGCGGCTCACGCCCCGGGACGTGCGCAGGATCATCGACCGGCGGGCTGCCTCGCCGACCCATCCGCACGCCCTGCGGCACAGCTTCGCCACTCATCTTCTCGACGGTGGTGCCGATTTGAGAGCGGTCCAAGAGCTGCTCGGGCACGCCAATCTCGCGACCACACAGAGATACACACATGTCTCCAAAGAGCGTCTCCGTGTTGTCCACGGAGCCACCCATCCCCGAGCCTGAGGAGGCGGAACCCGCCGCGCCGACGGAGATCGACCGGTTGTGGGCGGAGTTCAAGGTCACGGGGAAGCGAGAGCTGCGAGACCGTCTGATCCTCCACTACTCGCCCCTCGCGAAGTACGTGGCCGCACGCGTGGCTGCCGGGCTCCCGGCGAGTGTCGATCAGTCCGATCTCGTGAGCTACGGCATCTTCGGCCTGATCGATGCGATCGAGAAGTTCGACCTCGATCGCGGCTACAAGTTCGAGACGTATGCGATCGCGCGCATCAAGGGAGCGATCCTCGACGAGCTGCGGTCGATCGACTGGGTGCCGCGCTCGGTGCGCGCGAAGTCCCGGTCGCTCGAAAAGGCGTTCATGAAGCTCGAGGCGACCCTGCACCGAAGCCCCACCGACGACGAGCTCGCGGCCGAGATGCGGGTCACGCCCGAGCAGCTGCAGGCGACGCTCAGCCAGATCTCCCTCCTCGGCATCGTCGCGCTCGACGAGACGCTGTCGGCAGGGGAGCGCGGCGACGCAGCGACCCTCGGTGACACGATCCCCGACCGCGGCGACGGACCGGTCGCGAGCTTCGAGGTCGAGGAGATGCGCCACATCCTCGCCACGGCGATCAACACGATGCCCGAGCGCGAGAAGATCGTCCTCACCCTCTACTACTACGAGGGTCTCACGCTTGCCGAGATCGGGCTCGTGCTCAGCGTCACCGAGAGCCGCGTGTGCCAGATCCACACGAAGGCCGTGCTCCATCTTCGGGCGCGCCTCTCGGCCGTCGACCGCGAGCTCGGCTGATACCTTCCTCCTGACCTCGCTTCCCCTGCGAACGACCTTCGCCATGGGGGAAGCCCGTGTTCAGAGCGGCGCTCGTCTCTGTCCTGATCGTCCCGTTCCTCGTCGCGTCAGCGGCACGTGCCGCCGCTGACGATCTCGACTACCAGCCGCCGATCGACGCGCCGATCGTCGACCACTTCCGCCCGCCGCCCGCGAAGTGGGCCGCCGGCAATCGGGGCATCGACTACCAAACCACCGCGGGCACGCCGGTGACCGCCGCTGAAGAAGGTCGCGTCGAGTTCGCGGGTCAGGTCGGCGGCACTCTGCACGTCGTCGTGCGCCATCCCGACGGGCTCCGCACGAGCTACTCGTTTCTCGCGTCGATCGCGGTCGTCGACGGGCAGACCGTCTCGAGGGGCACGATCGTCGGCGACGCAGGTGATTCGCTCCACTTCGGGGTGCGATCCGGCGACACCTACATCGACCCCGAGCTCGTGCTCCGCGGCGCCGCGTTCAGCGTCCACCTCGTTCCCGCCGAAGGCGAGACCGAGGCACAACGAAGGCTCGGCGAGATGCTCCGCGATGCGGTCGTCGACGAGCTGTTGAGCGGTGAGGCCCACGGCGGGTTCACGAGCTCGGTGGTGTCGTGGCTGCGCTCGACTGCCGATCCGGCAGCGATCATCAGGCTCGCGGTGCATTACTCCGCGGCGACGTCGGTGACTGCGCACCTCGCCGGGTTCGGTGCCGCCACGTGGCGTTGGTATCGGTCGCGATCGCGCTGCACCGCGTCGGGCGACGTGGCGCAGGTGCTGCAGCAGCCGGTCAGCGATCACCTCGTGATCCTGATCGCGGGGTTCGGGTCCGCGAGCACCCCGGGAGCGGGTGTCGACCTCGTCGACCTCACCGCGGCCGGAATCCCGGCGGATCACGTGATGCGGTTCTCGTACAACGGCGGAAGGACGCCGACCTCGACTGGCGCGCCGTTCGCCGCGCTCGACGCGACCACCTACACCTCGGCCGACAGCCAGGCCGCGCTCGAAGCGGTCGCGAGCCGACTCGCAGACGCGGTCGCCGAGGTTGCCGCCGCGAACCCCGGTGCGCCCATCGACGTGATCGGCCACTCGCAAGGGGGTGTTGTAGCCCTGCGCGGCCTGCAGATCGCGGCCTCCCGCGGCACGTTGCCTGCCGGCACCCACCTCGTCACGATCGCTTCACCGCACCGCGGCGACACGGCCGCGACCGGCGCCGATCTGCTCTCACGCGATCCGCTGCACGAGGTCGCGCTCGACGCCGCGGAGCGCAGGCTCGACATGTTCACCGACGACGCCCACGACAGCGGGGCCGCGGCCGACCTTTCGCTGGCATCGCCGTTCATGGACGACTACCGCTCCGCGGGCGTCCCCGACGGCGTCTTCGCAGTGTCGATCGGCGGCCGATGGGACCCGGTCGTCCCTGCTCGCGACACGCGCCTCGACGGCGCCGCCAATCTGATCGTCGACTTCGGCGGCCTCGGCGCCCACGGCAAGCTGCCGCGGGCCCCCGCAGTCACGACCCAGGTCGGGCTGGCGGTCCGCGGCGCGGCTCCGACGTGCGAGGGCCTCGTCGACGCCCTGGCCGATCACGCCGCGACCGACGTGGTGGCGACGACCGAGGACCTCGCGGCGCTCGCTCTCTGAGGTCGCCGCTACACTGCTTCGGCCCGACGCGCCCGCCGGGTGCCAGAAACCCTGCCCTCCGGGCGTCACCACCACACCATCACCCGTGCCCACCCGCGGTCGCCTTCGGGCGAAGGGTGCGGGCTTCGTCCAACCGCCGGGAGGAGATCACAATGACTGCGATGGCGCCTGTCGTCACCATGAAGCAGCTGCTCGAGGCCGGTGTCCACTTCGGTCACCAGACCCGGCGGTGGAACCCCAAGATGCAGCGCTTCATCTTCGGTGAGCGCAACGGCATCTACATCATCGACCTGCAGCAGACGCTGACGCGGATCGAGACCGCATATTCGTTCGTCCGCGACCTGGTCGCCGACGGCGGGTCGGTCTTGTTCATCGGCACCAAGAAGCAGGCGCAAGATCCGATTCAGTCGTACGCCGAGCGCTGCGGCATGCCGTACGTGAACGAGCGCTGGCTCGGCGGCATGCTCACGAACTTCGAGACGATCGCCAAGCGCGTCGAGAAGATGCAGGAGTACGAGCGCATGCGCGCGACCGGTGAGTTCGACGCGATGCCCAAGAAGGAGGCGCTGATCCTCGGCCGCGAGCTCGAGAAGCTGCAGCGCAACCTCGGCGGCCTCCGCCGCATGACCAAGCTCCCCGAAGCCGTCTTCATCCTCGACACGAAGAAGGAGCACATCGGCGTCACCGAGGCCAACAAGCTCCACATCCCGATCGTCGCGGTCGTCGACACCAACTGCGACCCCGACGTCATCCAGTACGTGATCCCCGGCAACGACGACGCCATCCGGTCAGGCACCTTGATGTGCCGGATCATCGCCGACGCCGTCGACGAGGGACGGTTCATCGCGGCGCGTCGCAACCCGCGGGTCGCTGCAGGCGGACCGGCACCGCGCGACGCGGCCGACGAGGAGCGCATCGCGAGCGAGCAGGCTCAAGCGCGCCGGCAGGCCGCGGCTGCCGCGGCCGAGCGCGAAGCCCGCGTCCTCGCGGCGCGTCAGCGTGCGCTGACCGAAGAGGAAGCCGCGCCCGAGGCCGAGGCCGCAGCATCCGAGGCCGAGGCGGCGGCCCCCGAAGCGGCGGCCCCCGAAGTCGCGGTCGCCGAAGTCGCGGCGCCAGCCACCACCCCCGAACCCGAGACCACCGAAGCAACCCCCGCTGAAGCAACTGAGGAGTGAAAGACCCCATGGCTGAGTTCACCGCCAAGGACGTGCAAGAGGTCCGTCAGGCGACGGGCGCCGGCATGCTCGACAGCAAGAAGGCGCTCGAGGAGACCAACGGCGACAAAGAAGCAGCCATGCAGCTGCTGCGCGAGAAGGGCCTCGCCGCGTCGGCGAAGCGCTCCGACCGCGACAACACGCAGGGCGCAGTCGCCCTCACGATCTCGAGTGATGGGGCGGCGATGGTCGAGCTCAAGTGCGAGACCGACTTCGTCGCCAAGTCCGAGCAGTTCAACGCGGTCGCGAACGATCTCGCGAAGGCGGTGCTGTCCGGTGGCCCCGATGCCGCGAGTCAGCGGTCGGGCGACCTCGACGAGCTGAAGATCACGCTGAAGGAGAACATCGAGCTCGGTCGCGTCGTCCAGTTCGTGAAGGGCGAGGGCAACATCCTCGACAGCTATCTCCACATCCAGAGCGAGCGCGGCGTGAACGGCGTGCTCGTCGAGACCTCGGGCACCTCGCAAGAGGTCGCGCACGACATCGCGGTCCACATCGCGTTCGCCCGGCCGAAGTACCTGACGCGTGACGAGGTGCCCGCCGACGACGTCGCCAAGGAGCGCGCGACGCTCGAGGCGATCACCCGCAACGAGGGCAAGCCCGAACAGGCGATCGCGAAGATCGTCGAAGGTCGCCTCAACGGCTTCTTCAAGGAGCTCGTTCTCCTCGATCAGCCGTTCGCGAAGGACGACAAGAAGACTGTGAGCGACATCGTCGGCTCGGGATCGATCGTTCGGTTCGCGCAGATCGAGATCGGCGCCTGAGAGCACCGCAGTGAGCGGCGACACGGTGAGCGGCGACATGGTGAAGCCGCGCTGGAAGCGGGTCGTCCTCAAGCTCTCCGGTGAGGCGTTCTCCGAGCAGAGCGGCTACGGCATCGACGGCAACGTCGTCGAGCAGATCGCGAGCGAGATCGCGGACGTCCGCAACAACCTCGGGGTCGACATCGCGGTCGTCGTGGGCGGCGGCAACATCTGGCGCGGCATGCGGGGAGCCGGCAGCGGCATGGATCGGGCGCAGTCCGACTACATGGGCATGCTGGCCACCCTCATCAACTCGCTCGCGCTGCAGGACGCGCTCGAGCGGCTCGAGCAGCCGACGAGGGTGCAGACCGCGATCGAGATGGCCAAGGTCGCCGAGCCGTACATCCGTCGCCGCGCGATCCGCCATCTGGAGAAGGGTCGCGTCGTGATCTTCGCGGGAGGCACCGGCAACCCGTACTTCACGACCGACACCACGGCCGCGCTGCGGGCGGCGGAGATCGAGGCCGAGGCGATCCTCAAAGGCACCCACTCGGGCGTCGACGGCGTGTACACCGCGGACCCGAAGCTCGACCCGACTGCAACGCGCTTCGATCACGTGACATACATCGAGGTGCTCAACCGCGGACTCAAGGTCATGGACTCCACAGCCATCACGTTCTGCATGGACAACAAGCTCCCGATCGTGGTGTTCGACCTCATGGAGCCGGGCAACATCCGAGCTGTGCTGGAGGGCAATCCCATCGGTACGCTGGTGTCGTCCTAGTCACGCCGTCCCCCTCCTGCGGGTGCGACGGCGTATGGTCGTGGCCCATGATCGACGAGACCCTGCTCGACTCGATGGACAAGATGGCGAAGGCCGTCGAGCACGCTCGTAGCCAGTTCTCGACCGTTCGCACCGGTCGCGCGTCGCCTGCGCTCGTCGAGAAGCTGCCGGTCTCGTACTACGGATCCGACGTTCCGCTGCAGCAGATCGCAGGGTTCAGCGTCCCCGAAGCGCGGCTCCTCGTCGTGCAGCCCTACGACAAGGGCAAGGAAGTGATGGCCGCGATCGAGAAGGCGATCCGCAATTCCGATCTCGGCATCAACCCGAGCAGCGACGGCGTCGTGATCCGTCTGGCGTTTCCTCCGCTCACCGAGGAGCGTCGCCGCGACTACGTGAAGGTCGTCAAGCACATGGCGGAGGACGGGCGCGTGGCGGTCCGCAACATCCGACGTGACGCGCGCAAGCACCTCGAGACCTCGGAGAAGCAAGGCGAGATCTCAGCCGATGAGCTCGACCGCGCGGAGAAGGAGCTCGAGAAGCTCACGCACGAACACGTCGAAGAGATCGACAAGGCGCTGGCGCACAAGGAGCACGAGCTGCTCGAGGTCTGAGCGAGCTCAGGAGGCAGATGCAATGAGCGATGACACCGGGTTCAAACCGCCGAAGGACCCTTCTCCCGATGACCGCGAGCCCGAGGAGAGCGAGGGCATTCGTCTCGTCGGCCCGTCCGAGCCGCTGCCGCACTGGACCGAGCCGGCGACCGGCGAGATGCCTCGGCTGCTCTTCGACGAAGAGCCCGAGCAGCCCGACGAAGACCTCGAAGCCTGGTCGTCGTTCGCCGCGACGCCGCGGTGGCGCAGCTCTGCCGACGACTGGGACGACGACACCGACATCTCCGAGTTCGGCGACTCCGAGACGCGCATCGGCGCGCTCGACTCCGGCGCCGACCAGTCCGCGAGCGTGTTCGTGTTCGACGACACGACCGAGCCTCCGACCGATCCCGCGCCGGCGGTGACGCCGATCCGCACCGGGAGTCGCAGCGCGCCCGCGCCCGCACCGCCGCCTGCTGCCGCCGCCGCTGCGGCTCGATCGACCACCGCGCGCAAGCAGCCTTCCCCGCCTCGTCCCGGCAGTGGAGGTCCTGCCACCCCCTCGGGTGATCGCGACCTGCCGGTCGCGATTGGGGTGGGTGTCGCGCTCGCCGTCGTGGCACTCGTGCTCTTCTCGATCGGCCCGGGCGCGGCGATGGGTCTCGTCACCTTGGTCATCGCCGCCGCCGCGGCCGAGTTCTACGCCGCGATGCAGAAGGTGGCGTACCGCCCGGCGACGCTGCTCGGCATCGTCGCGTGCGCAGGCCTGCCCCTCGCGACCTACTGGCGGGGCGAGGGAGCGATCCCGCTCGTGCTCGCGCTGAGCGTCGTCTTCGGCCTGCTTTGGTTCCTCTTTGCCGCCGACGACGTCAGGCCGGTACCGAACCTCGCGGTGACGCTGCTCGGCGTCGTCTACGTCGGGTTGCTCGGCGCGTTCGCCGCGCTCATCCTCCAGTTCCCGAACGGAGTGGGCATGTTGCTCGGCGCGATCATCGCGACCGTCGCCTACGACGTCGGCGGGCTCTTCGTCGGGTCGAGCGCGGGTCGCTCGCACCTGGCGCCGAACGTGAGCCCGAACAAGACCTATGAGGGCCTGGCCGGCGGGATGCTCATGGCGATCCTCGCCGCGGTGGTCATCTGCGGCCGGTTTGTGCCGTGGGACGACCTCGGCGACTCGATCAAGCTCGGCGTCGTCGTCGCGATCGCGGCTCCGCTCGGCGACCTCTGCGAGTCGATGATCAAGCGCGACCTCGGGATCAAGGACATGGGCACGATCCTCCCGGGTCACGGGGGCATCCTCGACCGGTTCGACGCGCTCCTCTTCGTGCTCCCGGCCGTCTACTACCTGGCGCGGGTCGCCAACATCTTCTGACCCCGGTGGGGCGTACCCTGAGTCGGTGACCACGCGCGTCGCCGTCGCCGGCTCGACGGGATCGATCGGGGTGCAGACCCTTGACGTCGTGGCCGCGGAGCCCGATCGGTTCGAGGTGGTCGCGCTCGGGGCGTCGTCGTCGGTCGACCGTGTGATCGAACAGGCGCGTGCCGTGCGCCCCAAGGTCGTGGCGATCGCTGACCCGGCGCACGAAGCGGCCCTGCGCGCTGCGCTCCCCGAGTGCGAGGTGCGTTCCGGGGCCGACGCGCTCGCGTCGTTCGCGGCCGACGCCGACGTCGTGGTGAACGGAGTCGTGGGCTTCGCGGGACTGCCCGTCACGCTCGCGACGCTCCATGCGGGGAAGCGGCTCGCGCTCGCGAACAAGGAGTCGCTCATCGCGGCGGGTCCGGTCGTCGCGACTGCTCGAGCGACGCCCGGCGCCGAGCTGGTGCCCGTCGACTCCGAGCACTGCGCCGTCCACCAGTGTCTTCGTGCGAGTCAGACGAATGGCGGCGCGGACCTGGCCCGGATCGTGCTCACCGCGAGCGGCGGCCCGTTCCGGGGCCGAACCCGCGACGAGCTCGCTCAAGTCACCGTCGACGAGGCGCTCACCCATCCGACCTGGAGCATGGGGCCGAAGATCACCGTGGACTCGTCGACCCTCATGAACAAGGGTCTCGAGGTCATCGAGGCGCACGAGCTCTTCGGCGCGGACTACGACCAGATCGAGGTGGTCGTGCACCCGCAGTCGATCGTGCACTCGATGGTCGAGTTCACCGACGGGGCGACCATCGCCCAGCTCTCGATGCCGGACATGCGCCTGCCCATTGGCTACGCGCTCGCCTACCCCGACCGCATCGTGACGCCCTTCGGCCGCATGGACTGGGCGGCGACCGCACGGCTCGACTTCGAGGCCCCCGACCTCAAGACCTTCCGCTGCCTGGGCCTGGCCTACGACGCGGGACGGATCGGCGGCACCGCGCCGGCCTGGCTGAACGCCGCGAACGAGGTTGCGGTCGCATCGTTCCTGGCAGGGGAGGTCCCGTGGATCGCGATAGCCGACGTCCTCTCCGAGGTGCTTTCGCGGCATGATGGGAACTCGGCGGACTCGGTGGACGCTGTCATCGCAGCCGACCGCACGGCACGGGCCGTCGCGGAACGGGTGATCCGGCAGCGGCAAGCCGCGTAGCGGCGTAGCCGCAGGTGTCATAGAGGAGCAGACTGCAGCGATGACCGACATCCAGGAGCCGGGCGCAGAGACAGCGGAAGCGACTGCACCCGGGTCACGCATCGGCCTGGTCCTTCTGATCGCCGGCATCATCCTGCTCGGCGTGCTCGGCTCCGTCTCGGCGGTGATCGTCGTGCTCGCGCTGCTCGTCATGATCTTCATGCACGAGCTCGGCCACTACCTCACGGCCAAGTCCTCGGGGATGAAGGTCACCGAGTTCTTCCTCGGGTTCGGCCCCCGCATCTGGTCGTTCCACAAGGGTGAGACCGAGTACGGACTGAAGGCGATCCCGGCGGGTGCCTACGTCCGCATCATCGGGATGCACAACCTCGATCCGGTTCCGCCGGAGGACGAGCCCCGCGCCTACAAGAACAAGCCGTATTGGCGGAGGATGAGCGTCGCCTCGGCGGGCTCGATGATGCACTTCATCATGGCGTTCCTACTGCTGTTCGCCCTGTTCGCGTTCTACGGGCAGCGCCAGAACGAGGTCTGGGACGTCGGCTCGCTGTCGCGCCTCGGCGACGCGCAGACGAGCCCGGCGATCGTGGCCGGCCTGCAGGTGGGCGACCGCATCATCTCCGTCGACGGCATCCCGGTCAGCGGGTTCGATCAGACCGTCGACCTCATCCAGGCCCGGCCCGGACAGACGGTGGCGATCGGCTACGAGCGCGACGGCCAGACGTTCGAGACCACCGCCACGCTCAACGACCACAACCCCGAAGGCAAGGCGGTCGGCTTCCTCGGCGTCGGCGCCCACTATCCCTACGTGAGCCAGTCGATCCCGTCAGCGGCCACCGACGCCGCCACCCAGTTCAAGGACCTGACCTGGGCCTCGATCCGCGCCCTCGGATCCTTCTTCTCGCCGAGCGGCCTGTCCGACTACGTCGACACCCTGCGCGGCAACCAGCCCGGCGATGCCAGCGCGTCCGGATCGGGATCGAGCGACAGTCAGGGTGACCGGCCGCTGTCCGCAGTCGGCGCGGTGCGGCTCGCGTCGCAGGCGGCCGAGGCAGGCCTGCCGGAGCTGCTGTGGTTCCTCATCACGATCAACATCTTCGTGGGCATCTTCAACCTGATCCCGTTGCTGCCGCTCGACGGCGGTCACATCGCGATCGGCACCTACGAGAAGCTGCGGTCGCGGAAGGGCAAGAGGTACCAGGCCGACGTGGCCAAGCTCATGCCGCTCACCTACGGGGTCGTGATCTTCATGGGCCTGTTCTTCGTGTCCTCGCTCTGGCTCGACCTCGCCGACCCCCTGCGGAACCCCTTCGGGCAGTGAGCGAGCGGTACCCGCGGCGACGTACCCGCCAGATCCAGGTCGGGAAGGTCGCCGTCGGCGGCGATGCGCCCATCAGCATCCAGTCGATGACGACGACCAAGACGGCCGACGTCGAAGGCACACTCGCTCAGATCTACGCGCTGGCAGGTGCCGGCTGCGACATCGTCCGTTGCACTTGCAACGAGCCCGAGGCGGCCGAGGGCCTCGCCCACATCGTGCCGCGATCGCCGCTGCCCGTCGTCGCCGACATCCACTTCCAGCACAAGCTGGCGCTCGCGGCTCTCGATGCCGGCGTGCACCAGCTGCGGCTGAACCCGGGCAACATCCGCAAGCCGGAGCACATCAAGCTCGTCGCGTCCGAGGCGCGTGACCGCGGCATCTCGTGCCGCATCGGCGTCAATGCCGGGTCGCTCGACCCCGAGCTGTACGAGCAGTTCGGCGGCCCGACGGCGGGGGCGATGGTCGAGTCGGCGAAGAAGGAGATCGGCTACTTCGAGGACGTCGGCTACGACCTCATCGAGATCTCGGTGAAGTCCTCGAACGTCGCCGTCATGATCGAGGCGTACCGCCAGCTCGCCGACGTCACTGACCACCCTCTCCATCTCGGCGTCACCGAAGCCGGCCCGATGCCGCAGGGCATCGTGAAAGCGACCGCCGGCATCGCGACGCTGCTCGCCGAGGGGATCGGCGACACGATCCGGTACTCGCTCACCGCGGATCCGGTGGAGGAAGCGAAGGCCGGGCGCGTGCTGCTCGAGTCGATGGGATTGCGTGAGCGCAGCGGCCTGGACCTCATCGCGTGCCCGTCGTGCGGCCGCGCGGAGATCGACGTGATCGCGGTTGCCGAGGCCGCGCAGAGCGCCCTCGAGGGCATGAACCTTCCGATCCAGGTCGCGGTGATGGGTTGCGTCGTCAACGGTCCCGGCGAGGCGCGGTCGGCCGACATCGGCATCGCCGCCGGCCGCCACCGCGGTCACCTCTTCATCAAGGGAGAGGTCGTCCGTGTCGTCCCCGAGGCCGCGATGGTCGACGAGCTCGTGCGGCTCGCCGAGGTCTACGTGAAGGAAGGCCCGGAAGCCGCCCTCGCGCAGGCCGACCCGAACGCCGCCGCGGAAGCCGCCGCCGATCGCGCCGCGTTGCTCAACGACCGCGGCGAGGACGCGAACGCGAGCGAGGAGCGCGTCGAGCTGATCCGCAAGCGCGTCAGCTGAATCGACACGAAATCGAGCCGGGGTCGGCCACTACCCTGACCCGATGGCCAAGGGCAGTGTGCTCACCGCGCAAGCCGAGGACTTTCCACGCTGGTACCAGGACGTCGTCGCGAAGGCGGAGCTCGCGGACAACGGCCCGGTGCGGGGCACCATGGTCATCCGTCCGTACGGATACGCCCTGTGGGAGCGGATGCAGGCCGAGATGGACGCCCGCATCAAGGCGGCGGGCGCGGCCAACGCCTACTTCCCGCTCTTCATCCCGCAGAGCTACCTCCAGCGCGAGGCCGACCACGTCGAGGGCTTCGCGCCCGAGCTCGCGGTCGTCACCCACGCCGGGGGCGAGGAGCTCGCCGAGCCCGTCGTGGTTCGCCCCACGAGCGAGACGATCGTCAACACCTACTTCGCGAAGTGGATCCAGAGCTACCGAGACCTGCCGCTGCTGATCAACCAGTGGGCCAACGTCGTGCGGTGGGAGCTCCGGCCACGCGTGTTCTTGCGCACGACCGAGTTCCTCTGGCAGGAGGGCCACACGTGTCACGCGACCGAGGACGACGCGCGCGAGTACGCCGCCAAGATCCTCCACGACGTGTACGCCGACTTCATGGTGAACGTGCTGGCGATGCCCGTGCTGCCCGGACGCAAGACCGCCCGTGAGCGGTTCCCGGGGGCCACCAACACCTTGACCGTCGAAGCGATGATGGGCGATGGCAAGGCCTTGCAGATGGGCACGAGCCACGAGCTCGGCCAGAACTTCGCCAAGGTGTTCGAGACCCAGTACTCCTCCGAGTCGGGGTCACTCGAGTATGTGTGGCAGACGTCGTGGGGCTCGTCGACGCGCATGGTCGGAGGGCTGATCATGTGCCACGGCGACGATGCCGGCCTGCGCGTCCCACCCCGCCTTGCTCCGATCCAGGTCGTCGTGCTGCTCATCCGCGGCGAGGACGGCGCGGCGGAGGCCGCCGAAAGGCTTGCCCGCGAGCTGAGGGGCGTCGAGGTGCGCACCGAGATCGACACCCGCACCGACCTGTCCTTCGGGCGCCGGGTCGTCGACTGGGAGCTGAAGGGCGTCCCGGTTCGCGTCGAGGTCGGCCCCCGTGACCTCGCGACCGGCGTGGTGACCTTGGCGCGGCGCGATTCCGGAGCGAAAGACACCGTGCCGGTCGCGGAAGCCGCCCCGCGGGTGCTGTCGCTCCTCGAGCACATCCAGGGAGAGCTGCTCGCCGAGGCGACGGCCCGCCTCGAGAAGCGCACGGCCGCGGTCGAGACCGTCGAGGAGGCGATCGAAGCAGCGGCCGACGGGTTCGCCCGGTTGCCCTGGGCCAAGGTCGGCACCGAGGGCGAAGACCGGATGCGGGCGGACGGCGTCACCGTGCGCTGCCTGCGCCGCGAGGACGGATCGCTGCCGCTCGATGACGCCGAGCCGGGCCTTTTCGCGACCGTAGGCCGGGCCTACTGAGGCTGCCGCCGGTATACTTCTTGGGTTCGTTTCAGTCCGATGCAAGTGTCGACTGAAGGCGTGGGCGCAGCCCACGCCTTCTGTTTCGTCGGCGCTCTGTTTGACAAGACGCTGTGTTGACAATGAGTGCGCACCAGAGGAGGTGAGCGGCAGATGACCACGGGAACCGAGAAGCTGCACGAGATCGTTGCCACGCCGCTCGCCGACCTCGGCATCGAGGTCTCCGACATCGAGCTCGCCGGCGGGCTGCTGCGAGTGACGGTCGAGCGCTCCGACGGCACGTCGATCGACATCGACGCCATCGCCGCGGCCACGCGCATCCTCTCGCGTGAGCTCGACGTCCATGATCCGATCCCGAGCCGCTACACCCTCGAGGTCTCGAGCCCCGGGCTCGAGCGCCCTCTGCGCACGCCGGCCCACTTCCTCCGGGCGGTCGGCCAGCAGGTTGCGGTCCGCACGAATCCGGGCGTCGAGGGCGACCGAAGGGTCACCGGTCTGCTCACCACCGCCGACGACACCGGCATCGTGGTGACATCTGAGAGCAACGACGGTCCGGTCGCGCGCAGGCTCGCCTACGCCGAGATCGAGCGCGCCCGCACCGTCTTCGAATGGGGTGCGCCGCCGAAGGCGCCCAAGAAAGCGTCGCCGAAGGCGCCGAAGGGCACGGCGCCGAAGTCAACAGCTGCGAAGGAGGCTGCACGGTGAGCACCGGCAACCCCGACATGATGGAGGCCCTCAAGCTCCTCGCGGCCGAGAAGGGGATCTCGGTCGACGTGCTGCTCCAGGCACTCGCCGACGCGCTCGCGTCGGCCTACAAGCGCATGCCCGGAGCGGGCGACGAGGCCGAGGTCGAGATCGACGCCTTCACCGGTGACATCAAGGTGATGGCCTACGACATCGACGAGGAAGGCAACTGGGTCAACCCGCGCGACGACACACCCGACGACTTCGGGCGCATCGCCGCGCAGACGGCCAAGCAGGTCATGGGCCAGCGCATCCGCGAGGCCGAGCGTGAGCGCAAGTACGAGGAGTACGCGGGCCGCGAGGGCGACATCGTCACGGGCATCATCCAGCAGAGCGACCAGCGCTACACGCTGCTCGACCTGGGCAAGGTCGAGGCGCTCCTGCCGCAAGCCGAGCAGGTGCCCTACGAGCGACCCGAGCCCGGCACGCGGCTGAAGGCCTACATCGTCGAGGTGCGCCGCACATCGAAGGGCCCGCAGATCGTCGTGAGCCGCACCCATCCGGGCCTCATCAAGCGGTTGTTCGAGCTCGAGGTCCCGGAGATCGCCGACGGCGTCGTCGAGATCAAGGCCTGCGCACGCGAGCCAGGGCACCGCACGAAGATCGCGGTGTGGTCGAACGACCACAACGTCGACCCGGTCGGCGCGTGCGTCGGCGCGCGTGGCGCGCGCGTCCGCATGGTGGTGAACGAGCTCCGCGGCGAGAAGATCGACATCGTCCCCTTCTCCGACGACCCGGCCGACTTCGTCGCGAAGGCGCTCTCACCGGCGAAGGTGAAGGAAGTGCGCATCCACGAGGATGCGGGCAACGCCGAGGTCATCGTTCCCGACTACCAGCTGTCGCTGGCGATCGGGAAGGAAGGCCAGAACGCGCGCCTCGCGGCGCGGCTCACGGGTTGGCGCGTCGACATCAAGAGCGAGACCCAGCTCGCGGATGAGGAGCGCTACCAGAGCGACGAGTGGGCGCAGGGCCAGTGGATCGAGAACCCCGAGACCGGCGAGATGGAGTGGCACGACGCCGAAGGTGGCGAGGCCGTCTCTGCAGGCGACTGGCAGGACGTCACCGTCGACCCGACTCCGGCTTCCGATCTCGCGCCGGCCGACACCGAGCTCACGACCGTGATCGAGGTCGAGGGCGACGAGATCGGCGAGGCCGAGCTGCTGGCCGAAGCCGCGTCTGAAGCCGAAGACCCGGCCGCCGAAGTCGAGGCCGCCGAAGTCGAGGCCGAGGTCGAATCTGACGGCAGCTGACCGCGGGCCCATCCGCACGTGCGTCGGCTGCCGCCGGCGCCGGGCTCCCGATGCCCTGGTGAGGGTGGTCGCGGATCGGACCGGTGGCGTGCAGGTCGGGCCGTCGTTGCCCGGCCGAGGGGCGTGGCTCTGCGCCGACACCCCGTCCTGCCTGGACCAGGCGTCCCGCCGGGATGCCTTGGGACGGGCCCTCCGGGTCCGCCTCGACGCAGATGCGTATGCTCGTCTGCGCTCCTTGCTCGAGCGATGGGCGGAAATCGGCCCGGACATGCGAGAATGAGCCACCGCGCTCGACAGCCCCATCGGCTGGCGCGCACGTGAACTGATTTCCCCCAGACCCCATCCGAAAGGCTGACTGCACCCTTGCCCGCAAAGATCCGCCTCCACGAGCTGGCCAAAGAGCTCGGGATGACCAACAAGGAGACACTCGACCTCTCTGTCGCGCTCGGAATTGGCGTCAAGAGCCATTCCTCGAGCATCGAAGAGGCACAGGCAGATCGAGTGCGGCGGCGGGCCGAACGCGATGGGCTGATCCGTCCCGAGCAGCCTGAGGAAGCCAAGCCGGCGAAGGCCGCGGCGAAGACGACGAAGAAGGCGGCCGCCAAGGCCGAAGAGCCCGCAGCCGTCGCCGTCGCCGAGCCAGAGGTTCCGCCCGCGCCGGTCGTCGAGCCCGCGCCGGTGGTGACGATCCCGGAGCCGTCGGCGCCGGTCGAGCCTGCCCGCGCTCCCGAGGTGATCGTGCCCGCGGCGACCGCGCCGGTCGAGGTGCCCGCAGCCGAACATCGAGTCGTGCGCAGCCGTCCGCTCGAGCCGAGCGAGTCCCAGTACCAGCCGCTTCCCTCGGCGGCGCGCCAGCCCGCGATCAGCGACCGGCCCGCGCCACGGCCCGCACAGAGTGCGCCCGCCCCGTCGGCGCCTCCTGCGCCGCGACCGACAGCGCCTTCGGTCAGCCAGGCCCCGCCCGCACCTGCTGTCAGCGCGCCTGCTGCCAGTGCGCCCGCCCCGAGCGCGCCTTCTGTGAGCGCGCCTTCTGTGAGCGCGCCGGCCGCGGCCGCGAGCGCTCCCGCTGCGGCGGCGAGCGCGCCGACCGCGAGCGCGAGCTCACCCGCCCCGACGGCACCGCCTCGGTCGGCGAGTGGCAAGCCGATCCCGCCGCCTCCCGGGCCTCCGCGCTCGCAGAGCGGCAAGCCGATCCCGCCGCCTCCCGGCATGGGTGGCCGCGGCCCCGCGCCCGCGCGCTCCCCGGGTGGCGTCAGCACCGGCCGCGGCCCGTATCCCGCGCGTCCAGGCGGCCCGCCGCGTGCCGGCGGAGGTCCGAGTGGCCCGGGTGGTGGGGGCGGAGGACCGCGCACCGGTTTCAGTCGACCGGGTGGTGGGCCTGGTGGCCCTCCGAGTCCCGGTGGCGGACCGGGCGGTCCGGGGCAAGGCCGCGGGTCGGGTCAGCGTCGCCAGGCGCGGCCGGCAAAGCGGCGCCGTCGCCGGAACATGGAGGAGCTGCAGCCGCAGTCCTCGCCCACGTACTCGCCGACCGACGCTCCGGTGCCCGAGGGCACGATCGTCATCGAGCGCGGCGCGAGCGCGCAGGAGCTCGCGCCGAAGCTGAACCGCACGGCCGCCGACGTCGTGCGCTACCTGCTGCAGCAAGGCGCGATGGTGACCGCGACCATGTCGCTCACCGACGAGCAGATGGAGCTGTTCGCGCTCGAGATCGGCGCGGACCTCTTGCTCATCGAGCCCGGACAGCAGGAGGAGTTCGAGCTCCAGCAGCTGTTCAACGACGACGATGACGACGACCCCGACGCGCAGCGGCCGCGGCCGCCGGTCATCACCGTGATGGGTCACGTCGACCACGGCAAGACGCTGCTGCTCGACCGCATCCGGTCCGCGAACGTCGTCGCCGGCGAGGCGGGTGGCATCACGCAGCACATCGGCGCGTACCAGACCGTCAAGGACGGCCGCCTCATCACGTTCATCGACACACCGGGCCACGAGGCCTTCACGAAGATGCGCGCCCGGGGCGCCGAAGTCACCGACATCGTCGTGCTCGTCGTTGCCGCCGACGACGGTGTGATGCCGCAGACGGTCGAGGCGATCAACCACGCGAGGGCCGCTGGGGTGCCGATCGTCGTTGCGATCAACAAGATCGATCGCAACAACGCCGATCCGGCGCGCGTCATGCAGCAGCTGTCCGAGCAAGGCCTCGTGCCCGAAACCTGGGGCGGCGACACGATCGTCGTGGAGATGTCCGCGTTGCAAGACCTGGGCATCGACGATCTCCTCGAGCAGCTCATCCTCGTCTCGGATGTCGAGGAGCTCACCGCGAACCCCGAGGGCCGCGCGAAGGGCGTCGTCCTCGAAGCGAACCTCGACGTCGGCCGCGGCCCGGTTGCCACGGTGCTCGTCGACAAGGGCACCTTGGCAGTCGGCGACCCGATCGTCGCCGGTGCGGCATGGGGCAGCGTGCGTGCCCTCATCGACGACCTCGGTGAGCAGGTGAAGGAAGCGTTGCCCTCGACACCTGTGCAGGTGCTGGGCCTCTCGACGGTGCCGGGCGCGGGCGACGAGTTCCGGGTCGCCCCCGATCTCAAGACGGCCAAGACCGTCGCCGAGGCGCGCGAGCAGCGGCAGCGGCTGAAGAACCAGCGAGGCATGGCCGCAGTCACGCACCGCGGCGTGAAGCTCGAGGACATCTTCGACCAGATCCAGATGGGCGAGGTCGCGACGCTCAACCTCATCGTGAAGGCCGACGTGCAGGGCTCACTCGAAGCCCTGACCGAGAGCCTCCGCAAGCTCGAGCGTGACGAGGTGAAGCTCGCGTTCGTGCACCGCGGTGTCGGCGGCATCAGCGAGAACGACATCACGCTCGCGTCGGCGACCAACGCCACGATCATCGGCTTCAACGTGCGACCCGATCGCAAGGCTCGCGAGCTCGCGGACACGGAAGACGTCGAGATCCGGACCTACGAGATCATCTACCAGGTGCTCGAGGACATCGAGAACGCCATGGTCGGCATGCTCGCACCCGAGTTCGAGGAGATCGTCACGGGCGAGGCCGAGGTGCGCGAGATCTTCCGCGTGCCCCGCATCGGGTCGATCGCGGGCTGCTACGTGCTCAGCGGCACGATCACCCGCGGCTCGAAGGTCCGCTTCCTGCGCGAGGGCACGATCATCTGGAAGGGCGCGATCCAGTCGCTGCGACGCTTCAAGGACGACGTCCGCGAGGTCAACGCCGGGTTCGAGTGCGGCATCGGTCTGTCCGACTTCCAGGACCTCAAGCAGGGCGACATCATCGAGACGTTCGAGGAGCGCGAGATACCCCGCAGCTGAGCAACGGGAGCTGATCCGTGCACGTGCTCACCCTCTCCGTCGATCTGCATCTGCCCGAGGCGCGATCGCTGAAGATGAAGCGCAGCGTCGTGAAGGGGATCGTCGAGGGTGCACGCCGGCGTTTCGGCGTGGCCGGCGCCGAGGTCGATCACCTCGACCAGTGGCAGCGCGCCGGGCTCGGGTTCGCGGTCGTCGCCAACAGCCAGCACCACGCGACGGACGTCATCGACGAGGTCGAGCGGTTCGTGTGGTCGCATCCCGAGGTGCAGGTGCTGAAGACCGAGAGGAGGTGGCTCGAGTGAGGAAGCCGAGGCGGCCGCGTGCACAACCGACGCGCCAGTATCCCCGCACGTTGAGGGTCAACGAGCTCGTACGGGAGATCGCGGCCGACGAGATCGAGCGCCTCGACGACGAGCGACTCGAGCTGGTGGCCATCACCTCGGTCGAAGTCGATCCCGATCTTCGCCGCGCCGTGGTGTGGTTCGACAGCCTTCTCGGCGAGGCGAAGGATGACGAGGTGCTCGAGGCACTCGGCGATGCCCGTGTCGCGATCCAGGCAGCGATCGGCCGGCAAGCGCGCCTGAAGCGGACGCCGACGCTCACGTTCAAGCCCGACACCGGCGTGCGCACGGGCGAGCGCGTCGACGAGATCCTGCGCGAGCTGCCACCGATCGCAGACGAGCCGCCGACACCTGACGAGCTCGGCTTCGATGCCTGACGGCTTCGCCGTGGTCGACAAGCAAGCGAGCTGGACCTCGCACGACGTCGTCGCGCGCGCCCGCAAAGTCCTCGGCGAGCGGAAGGTCGGGCATGCCGGCACGCTCGATCCGGATGCGACCGGCGTGCTGCTTCTCGGCGTCGGTCGGGCAACCCGTCTGCTCCGGTTCCTCACCGCGCTGTCGAAGACGTACACAGCCGAGGTCGTGTTCGGGCGCGAGACCTCGACGCTCGACGCCTCGGGAGCGACGACCGCGATCCACGAGATGCAGGTCGACCTCGGTCAGGTGGTCGCCGCGGCGGCGACGCTCACCGGTCCGATCATGCAGGTGCCCCCGATGGTGTCGGCCCTGAAAGTCGACGGCCGGCGGTTGCACGAGCTCGCACGTGAAGGGATCGAGGTGGAGCGCGAGCCGCGGCCCGTGACCGTCCACCGATTCGACGTCGACTCGACGCCCGACCCGCTCGTCTACCGAATCGAGGTCGAGTGCTCGTCGGGCACGTACGTCCGCTCGCTCGCGGCCGACCTCGGCCACGCGCTCGGGGGTGGTGCGCACCTCCGCACGCTGCGCCGGACCGCGGTGGGGTCGTTCACCGAGAGCGAGGCGAACCCCGTCGACACCCTCGTGCTCCAGCCTCCGGCCGTTGCGCTGCGCGACTTCGCCTCGACGGTCGTCGATGCCGAGGTCGCCGGCGCGGTAGGGCACGGGAAGGTGCTCGCCGCCGACGCGATCGGCGTGCAGGACGAGGGCCCCTGGGCCGTCGTCGACGAGCGGGGAGTGCTGCTCGCCGTCTATGAGCAGACGGGCAAGCCCGGCAGGGTGAAGCCCGCCGTAGTGCTGATGCCGGCCACGTGACGTTAGGGTCCGAACCGTGGAGGTGATCCGCGACGGCGATCAGTGCCCGCGTCCCCCGAGGGCAGCGTGGTCACGATCGGCGCCTACGACGGCGTGCACCTCGGTCACCGCGCGGTGATCGCCGAGGTCAAGCTGCGGGCCGCCGAGCTCGGCGCCCGGTCCGCTGTCGTCACGTTCGATCGGCATCCGGCCGCGGTCGTCCGGCCCGAGTCGGCCCCGCTGCTCCTGACCGACCTCGACCAACGACTCGCCCGCATCAAGGCGACCGGCGTCGACTACACGGTGGTGCTGACGTTCGACGAGCGCCGAGCGTCGGAGCCCGCGGAGGAGTTCGTCGAGCAGGTGCTCGTCGACTGCCTCAACGCTCGAGGCGTCGTGGTGGGGGAGGACTTCCACTTCGGCAACCGGCGCCGCGGCAACGTCGCGCTGCTTCGCGAGATGGGGGCCATCCATGGCTTCGAGGTCGAGCCTCTCGGCCTCGTGGCAACGACTGGCGACCGCACGGCGGTGTCGTCCACTGCCATACGCGAGGCGCTGGCCCGGGGCGACCTGGAGACTGCGACCGCGATGCTCGGCCGCCCGCACGAGGTGTGGGGACCGGTCGTCGAAGGCGACCACCGGGGCCGCGAGCTCGGGTTCCCGACCGCGAACGTGGCGGTGCCCCCCTCCATCGCGTTGCCCGCCGACGGCATCTACGCAGGGTGGTACGAGCGGCCCGACGGCTCGGTGCATCCGGCCGCGCTCTCACTCGGTCGCCGGCCGACCTTCTACCCTGACCAGCCGTTTTCCCTGCTCGAGGCCTACCTCCTCGAATTCGACGGTGACCTCTACGGCGAGCTCGCCAAGGTGCGGTTCGTGGCCAAGCTCAGAGACGAGGCGCGGTTCGACTCGGTCGAGGCCCTCGTCGAGCAGATGAAGGCTGACGTCGCTGCGGCCCAGGCTGTGCTGGTAGCCTGAGAGGGTCCGTCGCGGCCCTGTCGCTGCGGCGCGATGCGCCTTTCGGGAGATCGATCCGATCTCTGGCGCGTCTTCCCCGCCTCCCGGCGCCGAAGCAGAAAGCGAGCACATGCCCGAAAAGTCCACGACGATCGCCGCGCACCGCCTCCACGACACCGACACGGGGTCGCCCGAGGTGCAGATCGCGCTCCTGACCGACCGCATCAACCAGCTCACCGAGCATCTGAAGGTCCACAAGAAGGACCACCACAGCCGCCGGGGGCTTCTCATGCTCGTCGGTCGCCGCCGTCGCCTCCTCGACTATGTCCGTGAGAACGACGTCGAGCGCTACCGCGCGGTCATCGCCAGGCTCGGCTTGCGCCGCTAACACACGCAACACAGAGACGAGCGGCTCCGAGGTCAGCTGCCAGTCGCCTATCTCCCGAACTCGATCGGGGAGGTTGCCGACTGGGAACTGGCCACCGCCGCTCCAGAACGGGGCCGCCAAGGGGCGAGCACCCGAGAGGAGGTCCGCGTGGCGGACATCACATCCGTATCGGCGCCGATCAGCGGCACCGACAAGACACTCACGTTCGAGACCGGCCGGCTGGCACAACAGAGCCAGGGCGCGGTCGTCGGACAGATCGGCGAGACCGTCGTCCTCGTCACGGCCAACGCCGCGAAGGGCGTGCGTGAAGGCATCGACTTCTTCCCGCTGACCGTCGACGTCGAAGAGCGCGCGTATGCCGCGGGCAAGATCCCCGGCTCGTTCTTCCGTCGCGAGGGCCGGCCGAGCGACCTGGCGATCCTCACCTGCCGCCTGATCGACCGTCCGCTGCGGCCGTCGTTCCCCGACGGGTATCGCAACGAGACCCAGGTCGTCGTCACCGTGCTCGGTGCCGACCAGCAGAACCCGCACGATGTCCTCGCGATCAACGCCGCATCCGCGTCGCTGATGATCTCGGGCATCCCGTTCGAGGGCCCGATCGGCGCCGTCCGCGTCGCCTACGGCACCGACGGCGAGTGGATCGCCCATCCCACCTACGAGGACGGCGACGGCAGCACGTTCGAGCTCGTCGTCGCGGGCCGTGAGCTTCCCGATGGCGACGTCGCGATCATGATGGTCGAGGCCGGCGGCACCGAGAAGGCCTGGCAGTACTACGAGGACGGCGCGCCGAAGGTGAGCGAGGACGTCATCGCCGCGGGCCTCGAGGCATCGAAGATCTGGATCAAGGAATCGATCGCTCTGCAGCGCGACCTCGTCGCGAAGGCGGGCACCCGCGAGCCGCTCGAGTACACGCCGGTGCTCGACTACGGCGACGACGTGTTCCAGCGCGTTGCGGCCGTGGGCACCGACAAGCTCGAGCCCGCGACGCGCATCGTCATCAAGTCCGAGCGCAACGAGGCCATCGAGAAGGCCGGCGCCGAGATCGCCGCCGAGCTCTCCGGTGCGTTCGAGGGTCGCGAGAAGGAGATCAAGGAGGCGGTCCGCTCCCTCACGAAGAAGCTCGTGCGTCGCCGCATCGTCGAGGACGGGCAGCGGATCGACGGCCGTGGTCCGACGGACATCCGCCCCTTGTCAGCCGAGGTCGGCATCGTGCCCACCGCGCACGGCTCGGGCCTGTTCCAGCGCGGCGACACGCAGGTGCTCAACGTCTGCACGCTCGGCATGCCGCGGATGAACCAGCTGCTCGACACGATCGGGCCGGACACCAACAAGCGCTACATGCACCACTACAACATGCCCCCGTCGGCGAACGGCGAGGTCGGTCGGGTGGGTTCGCCCAAGCGGCGTGAGATCGGCCACGGGCTGCTCGCGGAGCGTGCGTTGCTGCCGGTCGTTCCGAGCCAGGAGGAGTTCTCCTACACGCTGCGCCTCGTGTCCGAGGTGCTCGCGTCGAACGGCTCGACGTCGATGGCGTCGGTCTGCTCGTCGACGCTCTCGCTCATGGACGCAGGCGTGCCGATCAAGGCACCGGTTGCGGGCATCGCGATGGGTCTCGTGTTCGCCGAAGGCAAATACACGACGCTCACCGACATCCTCGGCGCGGAAGACGCGTTCGGCGACATGGACTTCAAGGTTGCCGGCACCGCCGACTTCATCACCGCACTGCAGCTCGACACGAAGATCGACGGCATCCCCGCCGATGTGCTCGCCGCTGCGCTGCAGCAAGCCCGCGACGCCCGCATGCAGATCCTCGAGGTCATGCACGCGGCCATCGCCGAGCCGCGGCCCGAGGTCAACGAGACCGCGCCGAAGATCATCAGCTTCAACATCCCCATGGACAAGATCGGCGAGGTGATCGGGCCCAAGGGCAAGGTCATCAACACCATCCAGCAGGAGACGGGCGCTGACATCGCGGTCGACGACGATGGCCAAGTCGGCATCGTCACGATCGGCTCGGTCGACGGCGGCGCGGTCGCCGAGGCTCGCCGGCAGATCGACCTCATCATCAACCCGCCGAGCGCATCGGTCGGCGAGATCTACCCCGGCAAGGTCGTGAACATCACCAAGTTCGGTGCGTTCGTGAACATCCTCCCGGGTCGCGATGGCCTCGTGCACATCTCCAAGCTCGGGCGCGGCAAGCGCATCGAGCGAGTCGAGGACGTGCTCGAGCTGGGCGACGAGATCATGGTGCGAGTCGACGACATCGACCCGAACGGCAAGGTCTCGCTCACCCCGATCGTCGAAGGCGACGAGGGTCAGTCGGCGGGTGAGAGCGACGGCGATGGCGGCGCGACCCGCGCTCCGCGTTTCTCCGGCACGAGCTCCTCATCCGGAGCCCCCGGCGCTTCGGTGTCGTTCGAAGATTCGTTCGATGCCGAGGCGCGAGAGCAGTTCGGTGACCTCGGTCCCGCTGCGGCGGCTGCCCCTTCGGGCGGCGGCTCACGCGGCAACGACCGGGGTGGCGACCGTGGTCGCGGGCCGTGTCGCAGCGGCGGTGGCGGAGGCGGCCGCCGTCGCTAAGCGGTCACGCATCGAGTGCACCCAGCTGGCTTCGGGCGTTCGTGTCATCACGGAGCGAATGCCCGAAGCCCACTCGGCGTGCGTCGGCGTGTGGGTCGGAATCGGCGCGCGTGACGAGCCCGAGTCGCTGAGCGGCGTCTCGCACTTCCTGGAGCATCTGCTCTTCAAGGGATCGGACACTCGCTCGGCCCGCGACATCGCCCAGGCGATCGACCGAGTCGGCGGCGACATGAACGCCTTCACGGCGAAGGAGTACACCGCGTACGTCACGCGGCTGCCGAGCCGCCATGTCGAGCTCGGCATCGACCTGCTGGCGGACGTGCTCACCCAGCCATCGCTCCGCGACGACGACATCGAAGCCGAGCGGCAGGTCATCCTCGAAGAGCTGCACATGGACGAGGACACGCCCGAGGACCGCGTGCACACGCTCGTCTTCGAGTCGCTCTTCCCCAAGCATCCGCTGGGCCGCGAGACCGCGGGCAGCTTCGACACGGTCGAGGGACTCGCGGCCGCAGACATCCGCACGTTCTTCGCCGAGCGGTACGGCCCGCCGGCGTATGTGGTCGCGGCCGCCGGGCTCATCGAGCACGACGCGATCGTCGGCGCGGTCGACGCGCGGTTCGGCCCCGCCCGGGAAGTTGCGACCGTGGAGCGCACGCCACCGGTGTCGGCGACTCGGCCGCTCGCGGCACTCCGTCGCTCGATCGATCAGGCCCACGTCGCCATCGGCATCCGGAGCCTCGCCCGCAACGATCCGGACCGCGAAGCGCTCGAGGTGCTGAACCACGTGCTCGGCGGGGGGATGTCGAGCCGCCTCCTGCAGACGATCCGCGAGGACCGCGGGCTCGCGTACGCCGTGTACTCCGCGCACACCGAGTTCTGCGACGCCGGCGCGCTCACGATCTATGCGGCGACCTCTCCCGGGCGAGTCGACTCAGTGCTCGACCTCATCGACGAGGAGCTCGACCGGCTGCTCGTCGACGGCATCACCGCCGACGAGCTCGACGTCGCCCTCGGCTACCTCGAAGGCTCGCTCGTCCTCGGCCTCGAAGACTCCGGCAGCCGCATGTCGCGCCTCGGCGGCTCGCTGACGGTCCGCGGGCACGTGCGCACGCTCGACGAGCAGCTGGGCCGGTACCACGCGGTCACGCTCGAGGACGTGCGGCGGGTCGCCGCTCGCGTGCTCACCGAGCCGCGGTCGCTCGCGGTGGTCGGCCCGATGCCGAAGCGTGCGCTCACCGAACGCCTCGCCCGGTCGGCATAGCCCCTCCTGGCGTTCTCGCGCGAATAACCGGCCACCGATGGCCGGGTTTTCGCGCCGGTTCGGTGGGGGTGCCGGCCGAGGGACGAGTCAGACGATGGTGCTGGTCTTGCCCATGTAGCGGTCCCGCAGGATGCGCTTGTAGAGCTTGCCGGTGGGAAGCCGCGGCAGCTCGTCTTCGAAGTCGATCGATCTCGGCACCTTGAACCCCGCGAGCCGCTCGCGTGCGTAGGCCGTGATCTCGCGGGCGAGCTCGTCAGATCCCTCGACGCCCTCGATCGTCTGGACGACGGCCTTCACCTGCTCGCCGAAGTCGTCGTCGGGGATGCCGAACACAGCGACGTCGGCGACCTTCGGGTGCGTGACGATCACGTCCTCGATCTCGCGCGGATAGATGTTCACACCGCCCGAGATGATCATGTACGCCTTGCGGTCGGTGAGGAACAAGTAGCCGTCGTCGTCGACGTATCCGACGTCACCGAGCGTCGAGCGTCCGCCGCTCAGGCGTGCGCCCTCGGTCTTCTCCGGAGAGTTGTGGTATTCGAACTCGCCGCCGCCGGAGAAGTAGATCGTGCCCTCGGTGTTCGGCGGGAGGTCGTTGCCTTCCTCGTCGACGATGTGGAGCTTGCCGATCGCGACGCGCCCGACCGAACCCGGGTGCTGCAGCCAGTCCTCGCTCGCGATGAAGGTGGCGCCGTTGCCCTCAGTGCCCGCGTAGTACTCGAGGAGGATCGGACCCCACCACTCGATGATGCGCCGCTTCACCTCGACCGGGCACGGAGCCGCCGCGTGGATCGCGACTCGGTGCGACGACAGGTCGTGCGCGAGGCGCACGTCGTCGGGCAGCTTGAGCATGCGGACGAACATCGTCGGCACCCACTGCGAGTGCGTGATCTTCTCGCGCTCGATGAGCGCGATCGCTTCGGCCGCGTCGAAGTGCTCCATGATCACGACGGTGCCGCCGAACCGCTGCACGTTGAGCGAGAAGGCGAGCGGCGCCGCGTGGTACATCGGCGCGGGGGAGAGGTAGATCGTGTCCTCGCCCCAGCCGTACACGACCTTGCCGCCGAGCACGGCTGGGTCTGGGTCGCTCGGCGTGTACTTGGGGAGCGGGCGCTTGACGCCCTTCGGCCGACCGGTCGTGCCCGACGAGTAGAGCATCGCCGCGCCCATCGTCTCGTCGTCGAGCGGATCGCCGGAGGTGGCGGCGAGCGCATCCTCGTAGCTGTCGAAGCCCGGGATCGTGCCGTCGATCATCAGGCGGACCGCGACATCGGGGGTGTCGTGCTCCCCGGTGAGCCCCGCGACGACCTCGGCCTTTGCGGCGGAGGTGATGAAGGCCTTCGCCTCGCAGTCGTTCACGATGTACGCGACCTCGGGGACGGTGAGGTAGCTGTTGACCGCCGTGATGTAGAGCCCGGAGCGCAACGCGGCCCACGCGACTTCGAGGAAGCGTGGCTGGTTCTCCATGAACAAGGCGACGTGGTCGCCGCGTTGCAGTCCCGCGTCGCGCAGGATGCGCGCGAGCCGGATCGACCGGTCGTTCAGCTCGCCGTAGGTCACGACCTCGCGAGAGCCGCCCATGATGACGGCAGGACGGTCGGGCGCGGTCGCGGCGTAGGTGCCCGGATACATCGCGGTGACCGTAGCGCCGGTGTGTAGCGTGCCGCGCGTGGCCATCCGCGTGGGGGTGTTCGGGGCCGGCGGGCGCATGGGCTCCACGGTGTGCGAGGCGGTTGCGGGCGACGCATCACTCGAGCTCGTCGCGGCCGTCGATCCTTCCTACGAAGGGCAGCCCGCCGCGGCGGGCCTCGCGATCGCGCCAGCGCCACGAGCGATGGCAGATGCCAGCGTGCAGGTCGCCGTCGACTTCACCGCGGCCGAGGCGGCGATGGGCAACCTGCGCTGGTGCGCGATGCACGAGGTGCACGCGGTGGTGGGCACGACCGGTCTCGGCGAGGCCGAGCTCGACGAGCTGCGCCATCTGTTCACCGCGAGCAACTGCATCGTGGCGCCCAACTTCGCCATCGGCGCGGTGCTCATGATGCGGTTCGCCGAGCTCGCAGCTCCGTTCTTCGAGACCGCCGAGATCATCGAGCTGCACCACAACCAGAAGATCGATGCGCCCTCGGGCACGGCGATGATGACAGCGCAGCGCATGGCTGACGCGTCGTCCGAGTGGTCAGCCGATCCGACGAAGATCGAGGTCACGCCGGGCGCACGCGGCGGGCTGGGCCCGGGCGACATCCACGTCCACTCAGTGCGCCTGCGCGGACTCGTCGCGCATCAAGAGGTGCTGCTCGGCACCACCGGCCAGTCGCTCACCGTTCGCCACGACTCGTACGACCGCAGCTCGTTCATGCCCGGCGTACTGCTCGCAGTGAAGGCAGTCGCGGACCGACCTGGCGTGACCGTGGGCCTCGACGCGGTACTGGGGTTGTAGCTAGGGATCGGCGCAATGCCGCCGGGTGAGGGGCGCCGCAGTGCGGCGCCCGGGTGCGCGAAGCACCGATTGCCGAGCGAAGCGAGCGGAGCCGGAGGAAGCGAAGCGGACGACGGCTCCGTCAATCGTGATGGTGGCGGCAGTGCGGGGGCGTGCCGTAGCGCGCGTGCAGCTCGCGCTTCAGGCCGTGCGGTGAGTCGAACGACGCGATGCGGTGGGCGTCGAGCAACGATCGCTGCGCGTCGACGTCGCCGGCGAAAGCTTTCGCGCTGAGCTCGGGCTCGAGGTTCGCGGCAGCGAGGATGGCACCGGTGCAACCGAGCGCGCCCGCGTAGAGCGCCATCGCGGCCGAGCCGCTGTAGACCGGGCCCTCGTAGACCGCGAGCTGCTCGAGCATGCGGGTCGGGTCGCCGGTGGAGTCCTTCAGGCCTGCGATCGGGAGGACCGGCAGCACATCGACCGGAATGCCGTCGTTCAGCGAGACCTTCGGATAGTGGTAGGCGATCACAGGGAACGTGCCCGCCGCGGAGGCGATCTCCTCGTAGAACTGGCGCACGTCACCGTGATGGGGCGAGAGGGCGACCGCTGCGTCGGCCCCGTGGTCGATGGACCGCTTGGTGAGCTCGGCCGAGCTGACACCGGTCGGGAGCGCGCCCGTGCCGATGATCACCGGGACGTGCGCCGGCACTGCGGCGCGCACGGCGTCGAGCAGCGACAGGCGCTCCTTCATCGACAGGTGCGCGGCTTCGCCGGTCGTGCCCGCGACAACCACGGCGGTGACTCCGCGGTCCGCGAGGTGTGACGCGTGGCGTGCGGTGGTGGCGGCGTCGACGCATCCGTGCTCGTCGAAGAACGTGACGACGGCGGCGGCGACGCCGGTGAAGACGGGATCGGGCATGGTGCTCCCTTCTGGTTGGTCGTGGTCTCGGTTGGTCGTGAGTCAGGTCTTGCGGTGGAACATCCGCGCGTTGGCTTGGTCGCGCGGCATCAGCACGATCTGGTCGATGTTCACGTGTGACGGTCGGGTCACGGCGAAGGCCACGCACTCGGCGACGTCGTCGGCAGTCAAAGGCGTGAGTCCCTCGTACACCTTCGCGGCGCGCTCGGCGTCGCCGTCGAAGCGCACGAGCGAGAACTCTGTCTCGCACGCGCCCGGGTCGATCTCGGTGACCCGGATCGGTCGACCGAGCAGCTCCATCCGCAGCACCTGGTGCATGGCGTGCACGGCGAACTTCGCGGCGTTGTATCCCGCGCCGCCGATGTAGCCCTCGAGCCCGGCAACCGACCCCATCAGCACGATGTGCCCGTCGCCGCTCGCTTCGATCTTCGGCAGCAGGCCCTTCGTCATTCGGACGGTGCCGAGGACGTTCGCGTCGAACATCCTCTGCCATCCGTCGAGGTCGCTCTTCTCGATCGGGTCGAGACCGAGCGCGCCGCCGGCGTTGTTGACGAGCACGCGGCACTCGCCGATCGCGGCACAGAACTCGTCGACTGATGCGTCGTCGGTGACGTCGAGAACGATCGCCCGCGCGCCCGCAGCATCGGCCACCTCGCGCAGCCGATCGAGCCGTCGCGCGCCGATGACGACGTCGAAGCCTTCCTTCCCCAGATGCCTCGCGGTCGCCGCGCCGATGCCGCTGCTCGCCCCCGTGACGACCGCGACCCCCCGGTGCAAGGCCCCGACCCTACCGGACGTCTCTGCCGTCGTCGTCTGCGACTCTGTTGTCGTCGTCTGCGACGGGGTTGTCGTCGTGCGGCGGGTCGTCGGTCGCCAAGGCCTCGATCTCGTCCTCCACCTTCACGAGGCTCTCGATCTCACCCCGGCCCTGCGCTCGGAAGGCCTGGATCATGACCACGCCGACCGAGAGCGCGAGCAGGGGCCACTGATAGCGCTGCACCCAATCGAGGAACGTCGTCAGTGGATCCTTCAGCGCCTTGCCGAGGAACCAGATGAAGATGAGGCGGCCGATGGTGCCGACGATGTTGAGCGTCCAGAAGGTGCGCGGCCGCATCCCAGACGTCCCCGCGAAGAGGCAGATGGCGTTGTTCGGCATGACCGCGACGAGCGGGTATCCGAACTTCCCGAACTTTCGCTCGAGCCACCGGAGCTGGCGCGTCGAGCCCTTCCCGGCTTTGGCCTCGAGCCATTGCATCGCGGGCTCGCCGTACCAGCGCCCGAGAAGGAAGAACAGCGGGTCGGACACGAGCAGCCGGAAGAAGCCGACGAGGAAGAACGGCGCCGCATCGATGCCGGCCGCGACAACCAACAGGAGGTGGCGGTTCCGGGCATCCAGGGTGATGAGCAGGACCGGGTGGTGGTTGACGAGGGTCGGCGCGAGCGCGGTGCCGACGTTCGCCATGACGACGAGGACGCCGATCGGCACCAGCAGCAGCGTGAGGCGGCGACGGTCGAATTGGAAGGGCTCGGCGGCCTGATCGGCAGACGACACGGCGGTCGGAGCGTACCGGCCGGCGGAAGAGGCTCGCCGTCGCCGGTTCTAGGCTTCCTCACCGCACGCATCGACGACGGGGGACGCTCATGCAGGGCCTGATGCAGGACTATCCGCTCACCATCCCGCACCTGTTCCGCCGGGCGGAGCAGCTCTACGCCGACAAGCAGCTCGTCACCGCGACCGCAACCGGCATCGACCGCACGACGTTCGGCGATTGGGCCGAACGCACCCATCGGCTGGGCGGCGTGCTCGACGATCTGGCGATCTCGGCCGACGGTCGGGTCGCGACGTTCGCCTGGAACACCGCTCGCCATCTCGAGCTGTACTTCGCCGCGCCATGCACTGGTCGCGTGCTGCACACGCTGAACATCCGCTTGTTTCCCGAACAGCTGACCTACATCGCCAACCACGCCGAGGACCAGGTCATCTTCGTCGATCGTTCCCTCACCGGTCTGCTGTGGCCGCTGCTGAAGACGTTCGACACCGTGCGTCACATCGTGGTGATGGACGACGGCAAAGGGACCATCCCCGAGGAGGGTGCGGACGGGTTCGAGATCCACGACTACGAGGAGCTGCTCGCGGCCGCGTCGCCGGTCGAGTTCGGCGTCGACGACGAGAACCGCGCTGCGTCCATGTGTTACACGAGCGGCACGACCGGCAATCCGAAGGGTGTCGTCTACTCACACCGTTCGACGTTCCTGCACACGATGGGTGCCACCACGACCGGGTCGCTCGGCGCGAGTGAGTCCGACGTGATCCTCCCGGTCGTGCCGATGTTCCACGCGAACGCGTGGGGGTTGGCACATGCCGCGGTCGCGTGCGGTGCGACGTTGGTGATGCCCGGCCCCGACCTTTCGGGCAAGGCGATCGCCGACCTCATCGTGAACGAACGAGTCACCATCGCGGCCGGCGTCCCGACGATCTGGATGGGTGTGCTGCCCGAGCTCAACGGGCGCGACGCGTCGAGCCTGCGCACGATCCCGTGCGGCGGGTCGGCCGTGCCGCGCGCGCTGTCCGAGGCCTACCGGGAACAGCTCGGCAAGCCGATCCTCCAGGCGTGGGGGATGACCGAGACGAGTCCGATCGCGTCAGTCGCGCGGATCAAGTCGACGCTCGTGACCGACTCCGAGGACGAGATGGCAGACCTGCGGGCGACAGTGGGGCCCGCGGTGCTCGGCGTCGAGCAGCGCGTGGTCGAGCCCGGGTCGACCACGCCCCTGCCCTGGGACGGCGAGTCGAGCGGCGAGCTGCAGGTGCGGGGCCCCTGGATCGCGAAGGCCTATTACAACGACGAGCGGTCGGGTGAGTCGTTCACCGACGACGGGTGGCTGAAGACCGGCGATGTCGCGACGATCGATGCGCACGGTTACATCCGCCTCGTCGATCGCACGAAGGACCTGATCAAGTCGGGCGGTGAGTGGATCAGCTCGGTCGAGATCGAGAACGAGCTCATGGCACACCCGAAGATCGCCGAAGCCGCCGTGATCGGCGTGCCGCATCCGCGGTGGGCCGAGCGGCCGCTCGCATGCGTCGTCGTGAAGGCAGGGGAGGACCTGTCGAAGCAAGAGGTGCTCGAGTTCCTCGCCCCGAAGCTCGCGAAGTGGCAGCTGCCCGACGACGTCGTGTTCATCGACGAGGTGCCCAAGACCTCCGTCGGCAAGTTCTCGAAGAAGGACCTGCGCACCCGCTTCGCCGACTACGCCCTCCCCGGCTGACCGAGGATCGCCTGCACGTCCGGTCGGTAGATGACCTTAACTGAGCGAATCTGACCCTCGACCAGGTCGACTACGACGATGCCGGAGTCGACATCGACCGGTATGCAGTCAGCGAGATCCCGCCTCGCTGATGTCCGACATGCCCGAATGCTTCCCTGTGCGTTGGCACGCCGCTCTTCTCTT
Source organism: uncultured Acidimicrobiales bacterium (assembly GCA_963802505.1). Lineage (GTDB taxonomy): Bacteria > Actinomycetota > Acidimicrobiia > Acidimicrobiales > DATKAS01 > DATKAS01. The sequence continues at coordinate 675,167 of CAWDJB010000003.1, forward strand.
GGAGCTCCGACTTCCCCGCCGATCGACGGCTATTGGCGCGGCACTGGTCGTTGGGCGACCACATGGGTGCCAGTTGGCGCAAGGCCCAGGGCACTGGCGCGGCAGGGGCTGTTGAGCGACCACATCGGCGCCAGTGGGAACGCGGGAGAGCTGTGACGGACGCCCGCTAGACGGTGAGACGATTTTCGTCTTACCATCTCAATTGTGACTGACGCTGGCCTCGTGCTCGACCTCTCTCTCGAAGATCGGGTGCTCGATGCCGTCAAGGCCTGCTGCGAGCGGTGGGGGATGGCGAAGGTCACGATCGACGACATCGCTGCCGAGGCCCGGTGCTCGCGAGCGACCGTGTACCGCCTGTTCCCCGGCGGCAAGGACAACATCTACGAGACCTTGCGCCAGCGCGAGAACCGTGAGTTCTTCGCCAAGCTGAACGCCCACCTGGCGGAGGCGAACGGCTACGAGGACCTCCTCATCAGGGGCGTCGTCGCGGCGACCCAAGCGCTGCGGGCCGACGAGCACCTCCAGCTGATGCTCGCGTCGCAGCCGGGCGAGCTGCTCGCGGACATGAGCTTCGACGGCCTGCCTCGGATCTTCGACTCGGCGACCATCTTCCTCACGCCGTGGTTCGCGCCGTTCATCGGCGCCAAAGCGTCGGCCGAGCTCGCGGAGTGGCTGGCTCGCGTCGTCCTCTCCTACTTCTTCTCTCCGTCCCGCTATGTCGATCTCGGCGATCCCGAGTCGGCGCGGCGTTTCATCGAGCAGTTCGTCCTCCCCGCGTTTCCCTCACAGAAGGCAGCGTCATGAGCACTGAGATCTCCGACATGATCGGCCGCGACGACGTCAACGACGTCGAGGCCATCCTCGCCATCACCAACACCGACATCGACGCCGTCGAGCACGCCGTCAAGGACAACGCCGACGCGCTGTTCACGTGGGACTACGACCTCGCTCGTCCCGCGCTGCGCAAGCTCTACGAGAAGGCGAAGACCGGTCAGTGGAACGGCCAGACCGACTTGCCGTGGGAGACCGAGGTCGATCAGGAAGCGGTGGTCATCGCGAACGCGGCCGCGGCACAGGGCGGCATCGGCACGAACCCCGACCACTACATCGGCTCACCGGTCGAGAAGTGGGGCGACCCGGAGTGGCTCGAGTTCGGCATCCAGAGCCAGAACTGGACGCTCAGCCAGTTCCTTCACGGCGAGCAAGGCGCGCTGCTGTGCACGGCGAAGATCGTCGAGACGGTTCCGTGGTACGACGCCAAGCTCTACGCCTCGACGCAAGTCGTCGACGAGGCCCGTCATGTCGAGGTGTTCGCGAAGTACCTCGACACGAAGCTCACCGGGCACTATCCGATCAACGCGCACCTGCGCATGCTGCTCGACGACATCGTGAACGACAGCCGCTGGGACATGACCTACCTCGGCATGCAGATCATGGTCGAGGGCCTCGCCCTCGCCGCGTTCGGCTTCATGCACCAGATGACGACCGAGCCGCTGCTGAAGCAGCTCCTGCGCTACGTGATGAGCGACGAAGCACGCCACGTCGCCTTCGGCGTGCTCAGCCTGCAGGAGGTCTACGCGGGCATGGACGCCAAGGAGATCCGTGAGCGTCAGGAGTTCGCGTTCGAGGCGTCGGTGCGCATGCGCGACCGCTTCCTGCAGCAAGAGGTGTGGGAGCGGATGGGCATCTCGCCGAAGGTGATGATCCCGTACATCATCACCGACGACACGCGGGGCCTCTTCCAGCAGATGCTCTTCTCGAAGATCGTGCCCAACTGCAAGAAGCTCGGCCTGCTCGACGCGGCCGACGGCTGGCTGCGTCACCGCTACGAGGAGCTCGGCGTCATCCAGTTCGAGGACTGGGTCGACACGGGTGAGGAGTACGGCGAGTTCGCCCTCCCTGAGGGTGCAGTCGCGAGCGCGTGAGGCTGCCAAGTTCAACCGGCTGACCAGGGCGCGCTGGTAGGTTCGCGACGGATGGCTCACCAATCCGATCCGCACCTGCTCGTCTCCCACGCCCTTCACGTCAAGGGGTTCGGCACCGTCGAGGACATCGCGCGCATCACCGGCCTGTCGGAGCCGAAGGTCGAGTCGCAGCTGATCCCGATGCTCGAGCAGGGGCTCGCGCAGTTCAAGGAAGCCCGAGGGCTCTGGATGCCGACGGCCGAGGGGAAGCAGGTCGCGGCCGACCTCGTCGCCCGCGAGCTGAAGGACTCGGGCGTCGAGGAGGGATTGCGAGAGGCCTATCCGGCTTTCCTCGCCCTGAACGAGAAGTTCAAGGAGCTCTGCGGGGACTGGCAGCTCTTCCCTGGTGACGGAGACAACCGCGCGCCGAACGATCACTCCGACGCCGCCTACGACGCCGGCGTCATCGCCCGGCTCGTCGAGCTCGACCGCAACGCCCAGGGCGTCTGCGTCGCCTTCACCGACCAGCTGACCCGCTACGAGCCGTACGCGCCGCGGCTCACCACCGCGATCGAGAAGGTGAAGGCCGGCGACCCGAAGCAATTCACCGGCGTGATGTGCGGTTCGTACCACGATGTGTGGATGGAGCTGCACCAAGACCTCTTGCTGACGCTCGGCATCGACCGAGCGGAAGAAGGGAGCTACTGATGGCAGGACGGTTCGGATCGGTCCTCACTGCGATGGTCACGCCGTTCGACGCTGAGGGCGCGCTCGATCTCGATGCCGCGGTCGCTCTGGCGCGGTGGCTCGAGGCGAACGGGAACGACGGTCTCGTGATCGCGGGCACCACTGGCGAAGCGCCCACGCTCACCGACGCGGAGCAGCTCGACCTGCTCGCCGCGGTGACCGAGGCCGTGACCATCCCGGTGGTCGCGGGCACGGGCTCGAACGACACGCATCACGCGATCGAGATGACCGCCAAGGCGTCAGGGCTCGGCGTTGCCGGGTGCCTCGTGGTCACGCCCTACTACAACCGACCCTCCCAAGCGGGGCTCGAGGCGCACTTCAAGGCGGTTGCCGCCGCGACGGCCCTCCCGGTCATCGTGTACGACATCCCGATCCGCACCGGCCGCAAGGTCTCGACTGACCTGCTGCTGCGGCTCGCACGCGATGTCCCGAACATCGTCGCGGTGAAGGACGCCGCGGGAAATCCATCCGAGTCGGCGGTCCTCCTCGCACGGGCGCCGAGCGGGCTCGAGCTCTACAGCGGTGACGATGCCTTCACCCTCCCGCTCCTCGCGATCGGTGCATCCGGTGTGATCGGTGTCGCGACGCATTGGTCGGGCGTCGAGCACGGCGAGATGATCTCGGCGTTCGAGAAGGGTGATGTGGTCGCGGCTCGCGAGACGAACGCGCGGCTGCTCGAGTCGTACGCGTTCGAGACGAGCGACGACACTCCGAACCCCATCCCGACGAAGGCGATGATGCGGGTACTCGGACACGCGGTGGGCCAATGCCGGCCCCCGCTCGGACCGGCGCCTGCGGGCACCGAAGAGCGGGCGCGGCAGGTCATCGACAACCTGCGTCGCGTCTGACGTCGCGGCAGCCCGCGAGCCGTGGCTGACCCGGTCCGCATCGTCTTCCTCGGAGGACTCGGCGAGATCGGGCGGAACTGCGCCTGCGTCGAGGTCGACGGGCGCATCATGCTCCTCGACTGCGGCCTCATGTTCCCCGAGGCCGACATGCCGGGCATCGACCTCGTGCTTCCCGACTTCACCTACCTCCGCGAGAACGCGCATCGCATCGACGGCTGCGTCGCGACCCACGGGCACGAGGATCATGTCGGCGGCCTCTCGTTCCTGCTGCGTGACGTGTCGTTCCCGATCTACGGATCGCCGCTCACGCTCGGTCTCGCCCGCAGCCGCATCGAGGAGGCGGGACTGCTCGGCCAGACGCAGCTGATCCCGGTCGCGGACGGCGAGCGCCGCAAGGTCGGTCCGTTCGACCTCGAGTTCATCCCGGTCACGCACTCGGTGCCCTACGCGTTCGCCACGGCCTTCCACACCCCGCAAGGCGTCGTCCTGCACTCAGGCGACTTCAAGCTCGACCTCACGCCGGTCGACGGGCGGCGCACCGACCTCTCACGCATCGGGGAGATCGCGTCGTCCACCGGGGTGCGCTTGCTGCTGTCCGACTCGACGAACGCCGAGGAGGCCGGCCACGCGCCATCCGAGCGCGATGTCGGGCGGGTGCTCACGAACCTCTTCCGCCAGCACGACGGCCGGCGGATCATCACGGCATCGTTCGCGAGCCACATCCACCGAATCCAGCAGATCGCCGACGCGGCCATCGCCTCGGGACGCGTCGTGGCGACGCTCGGGCTGTCGGTGAAGCGAAACGTCCGGCTGGCGCGCGAGCTCGGGTTGCTCCACATCCCCGACGCGTCGCTGGTCGAGATCGAAGCGGTCGCCGACATGGCTCCGGGCAAGGTCTGCGTGGTGTCGACGGGGTCGCAGGGCGAGCCGATGTCGGCGCTCGCCCTCCTCGCGTCGGGTGACAACCGCTGGCTGAAGCTCACGAGCGACGACACCGTGATCCTCAGCTCACACGCCATCCCCGGCAACGAGCACAACGTCAACAAGGTGATCGACGGCCTGCTCAGGGTCGGGGCCGAGGTCGTGCACTCCGGCGTCGCCGATGTGCATGCCACGGGCCACGCCCAAGCCGAAGAGCTGAAGATGCTCATGTCGATCGCGAAGCCCGAGCTGTTCATCCCGGTCCACGGCGAGTTCCGGCACCTGATGGCGCACGCTCGCCTCGCGAACCAGATGGGGATCGCCGACGGCAACATCCTCCTCGCGGAGGACGGCGACGTCGTGATGCTGACCGACGAAGGCATCGACTTCGCCGGACGGGTTCCCGCGGGCTACCTCTACGTCGACGGCATCGTGGGCGATGTCGGGCACGGGGTGCTCCGTGACCGGCGCGTGCTCGCGGAGGAAGGCGTCGTGGTGGTGATCCTGACCATCGACGGCTCGACCGGCAACGTGATCACCGGTCCCGAGATCATCACCCGCGGATGGGTCTATGCGCCCGAAGCCGAGGATCTCATCGACGAAGCGACCGACCACGTGCGCCGGGCGGTCGAGCACGCGTACGCGTCGGGCACCCACGACACCGAGTCGCTGCAGAAGACGGTTCGCCAAGCCGTCGGCCGCTTCGTGAGCGAGCGGACGCGCCGCAAGCCGATGATCGTGCCCGTGGTGATGGAGGCGTAGCCGGCGCCGTGATGGAGAGGTAGGCGTTCAGCCGAACGTGCGGGTGTACGCGACGATCGCCGCGATCTCCTCGTCCGACAGGTCGCCGCCGAAGGCGGGCATCGAACCCTGACCGTTGGCGATGATGTCGGCTTCCTCTCCCTCCGACATGCGGTCCCCGATCCCCTCGAGCGAAGGGCCGAAGCCGCCGCCACCGGTCTTGCCGTGGCAGGAGGCGCACTGGTCGTCGTACAGGGCCTGGCCGTCGATGTCGTTCGCCGCTGCGGTGGTCGCGGCCGCGGCAGTCGTCCCGGCCCCGCCCGCGGCGGTCGTCACTGCGCCGCCGGCGGCCGTGGTGCCCGCGGCTGCCGCAGTGGTGCCCGCCGCGACGACAGTCGTGTTCGGCGCCGCGTCCGCCCCACCGTCATCGTCACCCGACCACGGCGGGAACGAGGAGGTGAACAAGCAGATGACGAAGAACGCGGTCAGCACCACCGCGATGATCTGCACGACGTTCGTCAAGCGCTTCATCAGAACGACGGGAACCCGAACTTGAACCACCACCACACCGAGGTCGTGGCCCAGGCGATGATGAGTGACGCGAACACGACCCCACCCGCCACGGGCAGACCCCACCGCGGCAGCTTGCGGTTGCGCACGCACAGGACCTTGGTCACGAACGCACCGAACACGAGGCAGCCCGCGACCGAATGGACCGCCCACCAGGGGTTGACGATCTTGTTGAAGCCGATCGCCCACAGGCACTGATACGCGACGGGCAACGACACGATGAACGCGAGCGTTCCGGCGAGCCGATGAGCTTGGGGCATCCACGGCTTGCGTCGACCCTGCGCGTGCTTGCCGTAGATGCGACGACCGACCCATTCCTGGAAGAGGGCGAGCGCGGCCGCGAGGGTGGCGAACCACACCTTGAACTCGGGCTGGCCGCTGAAGAACCACACGAACGGTGTCTCACCCGTCGGGTCGTGCACCTTCGCGTATGCGCCGAGCGCCACGGCGACCGCGCCACCGATCGCGGAGTAGATGATCATCCGCCGCAGTCGGTCCGGCGGGGTCTTGCCCGTGCCGCGGGGGCGCGCCGGCGGCTCGGCCGTGGCGACGGCGGCAGCAGCGGGCGCTGCGGCGACTTCCGGCTCGGTTGCCGCGCCTACCCCTGGCTCGGCGACGGGCGCCGCGATGTCGTCGGCCACATACGACACCGTGGGTTGCGACGGCGGTGCGAGAGGCGGCGGCGGCACGCTCGCGCCTCTGGGCGGAGGCTTGGGCGGCACGTGACCGTGCTCCGGGTGTTGCTCCTCGGCCACGACCTCCCCCCTTCTGCGCGAGCGCTGTGCGAGTCCCCGACCGGAGGACGCTAGCCCGCGCGACCTCGCCGGTACCCTGGAGCGGTGACAACGCGGTTCGTGATCATCGGAGGCGGCCCGGCGGGCAACCAGGCCGCGACCTACGCCGCGCGACTCGGCGCCGAGGTGGTGCTCGTCGAGCGGGACATCGTCGGTGGAGCCGCGCACCTGTGGGACTGCATCCCCTCGAAGACCATGATCGCCACTGGTGGTGCGATGTCGTTCTTCCGGCGGGCCGAAGGCATGGGTCTCGATGTCGACGCCGAGCTCGACCGCGACGGCCTTCGCGGCCGGGTCGAGCGCATCGAGGCTCGGCTGCACAGCTCCATCGTCGACCTGTTGGCGAGTCAGCACGTGCGGATGATCAAGGGCACGGCGCGATTGAAGGGACCACATCAAGTCGTCGTCGACACCGAGACCGGCGTCGAGGAGCTCGAGGCCGACGCGATCCTGCTGTCGACCGGCTCCCGGCCGCGCGTGCCCGAATGGTGCACTCCCGACGGCGAGCGCATCCTCACGACGCGCGACTGCTACCCGCCGCCGCAGATCCCCGAGCACGCGGTGGTGATCGGCTCCGGTGTCACCGGCGTCGAATTCGTGCACATGCTCTCGTCGCTCGGCTCGAAGGTCACGCTCATCGTGAGTCGTCAGCAGGTGTTGCCGACGAAGGATCCCGAAGTGGCGGCCGCGCTCGAAGCCGACTTCCTCGCGCGGGGTCGTGCTGTTGAAGGGAGCGCGTGCCATCGGCATCGATGTCGACGACGGCGTCGTCGTGCGCTGCGACGACGGCCGGCGCGTCGTAGGCAGTCACGCGATCCTCGCGATCGGCTCGGTGCCGAACGTCGAAGGGCTCGGGCTCGAGGCCGCTGGTGTCGAGACCGACGACGCCGGCTACGTACGGATCAACCACCATTGCGTGTCGAACGTGCCGCACATCTACGCGGCGGGCGACCTGTCGGGGAAGCTCCCGCTGTCGTCCGTCGCCGCGATGCAAGGTCGCAAGATCGCCGAGCACGTGATGGGTCTGCACACGCGCGAGCACCGTCATCTCGATTACGACAAGGCCGCGTCCGCGATCTTCACCGAGCCCGAGATCGCCGATGTGGGCTTGGCCGAGGCCGAAGCCTTCGCCGAAGGACGCAAGATCCGCGTGACGAAGGTGCCGTTCTCCGCGAGCGCCAAGGCCCTCATCAACAACGATCCCCGGGGCTTCGTCAAGATCATCTCCGACCCCGCCACGGGCGTGGTGCTCGGCGGGTCGATCGTCGGGCGGCACGCGGCCGAGCTGATCTCGGTCATCGCACTCGCGGTCACGGCCAACCTGAAGGTCAGTGACATTTATGAGAGCCTTTTGGTGCATCCCGCGCTCTCTGAAGCACTGGCTGACGCCGCGGAGTAGCGACCGAGTTGTCGCGGCGTCACCACGCGCGGACTTCTTGACGCATCGTTCTCGACACCTTGCTACGGTCAACCGCCGAACAAGGTGGTCCACCCGAACGCCACGGAGGTTCAAACATGACGCGTCGACACCATCGGTCTTTGGCTGTCATAGCCACAGCGGCGTTCCTTGCGATGGGGGTGGTGATCGCGCCGAGTGCGAGCGCAGACTCCCTGTCCTGGACAGGTGCAGCAGGGGGCAGCTGGCGCGCCGCCTCGAACTGGACTCCCGTGAAAACGCCTGCGACGGGTGATGTGTTGTCGTTCCCCACGGGCCCGACGACGCTGGCGATGACCAACGACCTGGATGCGGGCACCGCGCTGCAGTTGAACTTTGGCGGCTCGGGCTATTCGGTTTCCGGCACAAGCTCGATCGACCTGCAAGGGGTCACTCAGTCGGTCGCCGGCACCAACCAGGTCAACACGCCGATCAGCATCACCGCAGCCCAGACCCCCGTCAGCGTGGTGCCGGCCAACGGCCTCCTCGTCCTCGGCGGAGTGATCAGCGGCGTGGGCGGAATTCAGAAGTCGGGCCAAGGCACGCTGGTCCTCAACGGCGTGAACACCTACAGCGGCCCGACGGCCATCAACGGTGGCACGCTCGTCGTCTCTGGCAGCATCAACACCAGCGCGGTCACGCTCACGACCGGCATCCTCGCCGGTGGCGGGTCTACCGGTCCGGTGACTGCGGCGGGAGGCGCCATCGCACCTGGTCCGGTCGGCGGCGCAGGAATCCTCACTGTGAACGGAGCGCTGCAGCTCAACCCCGGGGTGACCGTGACGTTCGACATCCTCGGTGCGACTCCCGGCACGTTGCATGACCGCATCACCGTCACCGGGGGAGTGGCTCTCAACAACGCGGTTCTCGGCCTCACCGGCACGTTCGCCGCGAACGCCTCGACCCAGTTCGTGCTCATCGACAACACCGGCGGCAGCCCTGTCGTCGGGACGTTCGCGAACCTGCCCGAGAACGCCACGTTCCAAGCGGCGAACGGTGTCACCTACCGCATCAACTACAACGCAGGCACCGGCGCCAACGACGTCGTGTTGACCCAGGTCAGCGGCAAGGTCGCGATCGTGCTGAGCGGCGATGACCGGATCTCAACCGCAGTCAACGTCTCGAAGGCCTCGTTCCCGGTTGGGGGCTCCGCGAATGCTGTCGTGCTGGCCCGTGGCGATCTCTTCCCGGACGCGCTCGCGGGCGCCCCGCTGGCCGTCGCCAAGGGCGGGCCGCTCCTGCTCGCGAACCTGGTCGCCCCGGCAACGACCATCGACCCTCGGACGGTGTCGGAGATCCAGCGCGTGCTGACGACGGGCAAGACGGTCTTCGTGTTGGGTGGCACGACTGCCCTTCCCGACAGCATCTTGCAGCAGCTGCAAGCCCTGGGCTACGCACCGGTGCGCTTCGGTGGCGTCGATCGATGGGACACTGCGGTCAAGATCGCGCAGCAGGGTCTCAACAACCCGACCAACCTGTTCCTCACGGACGGCATCAACTTCCCGGACGCCCTGTCGGCCGGCCCCGTGGCCGCCAAGCTCCAGGGGGCGATCCTTCTGACCAACGTGGCCCAGATGATGCCCGTCACGAGTCAGTACCTCGCCAGTCGGACGGGCACGACGATCTTCGCGATCGGCGGACCGGCAGCCAACACAGGGGTGGCGCCCGCAGCGAACCGGGTGGTCGGCGCTGACCGCTACCAGACGGCGGTGCTGAGCGCTCAGCGATTCTTCGTGAACCCGACTCCCACCAGCGTCGGGATCGCAACCGGCGAGGCGTTCCCCGACGGTCTCACCGGTGGCGCCCACATCGGCAAGATCGGTGGGCCCCTGCTGCTCACGCAGACGAACGCGTTGCCGCCCACGGTCCAGGGCTACCTGCAGTCCATCAAGTCCACGCTGATCGGCGCGTTCATCTACGGCGGCACCGCGGCGGTGTCCCAACCCGTCGTGGTCCAGATCAACACCGCAATCACCTGACGAGCGGCGGCCCGTTGAGGGCCGCTGCTCTCAAGTTGATCGTCGTTGCCGTCGCCGGTGCGGCAGGGCTCCTCGCCCTGCCCGCCGGCCCGGCGGCAGCTGACACCGCGATCCGCATCTGCAGGCGAACGCGACCTCGATCACGACGGTGAACGTGTTCGGAGGACCGGCAGCGGTCGTCAGCTGATGACGACGACGACGTCGCCGGCACCGACGGTGTCGCCGGCTGCGACCTTCACCTCGGTGACTGTTCCCGAGCGCTCGGCGGTGATGTTGTTCTCCATCTTCATCGCCTCGAGCACGCACACCGCATCGCCGGCTTCGACGGCATCTCCGACCGCGACGAGCACCTTGACGATCGTGCCTTGCATGGGCACGGTCACCTGGCCGCTGCCGCCGACCGCGCTCGACGCGGTCGATGCAGCGCGTGAGGGCCGTGAGCGTGTGGACTCGGCCGCGGGAGCTCCGCCGGCAGTCTCGGGCACCCACACGCGGACCGCGAACCGCTTGCCGTTGACCTCGACGTCGACATCGCGGCGAACCCGCGGAGCCGCGTCGGCCTCCGAAGCGCTCACCGGTGCCGGAGCTGCGATGCCCGTCAGATCGAGACGCTCCTCGACCCACTTGGTCGAGTGCGTCGCGTCGATGAAGTCCGGATGTTCGAGGATCGCGATGTCGGCCGGGATGGTCGTCGCGACACCCTCGACGACCATCTCGTCGAGCGCGCGGAGCATGCGGCGACGAGCGGTCTCGCGGTCGACGCCCCAGGTCACGAGCTTGCCGATGAGGTTGTCGTAGTACTGGCTGATCTCGTCGCCGGCTGCGTATCCGGCGTCGAAGCGCAGACCGAAGCCGTCGGGCACGACGAGCTTCGTGATGCGGCCGGGGGAGGGGAGGAAGCGGCCGCCGGCCGGGTTCTCGGCGTTGATGCGGCACTCGATCGCGTGCCCTCGCCGCAGGATCGACGACTGGTCGAAGGAGAGGGGCAGACCCGACGCGACGCGGATCTGCTCGGCGACGAGGTCGATGCCCGTCACCAGCTCGGTGACCGGGTGCTCGACCTGCAGCCGGGTGTTCATCTCGAGGAAGAAGAACTCGCCGTCGGCATACAGGAACTCGACGGTGCCGGCGTTGGAGTAGCCGACCGATCGTGCGACCGACACCGACGCCTCGCCCATCGCTCGGCGGGTCTCGTCGGAGAGAAGGGGAGCGGGGCTCTCCTCGATGAGCTTCTGATGACGGCGTTGCGCGGAGCAATCCCGCTCGCCGACCCACACCATGTTTCCGTGGGTGTCGCCGATGATCTGTACCTCGACATGGCGGGGCCACGGCAAGTAGCGCTCGACGTAGACCTCGGATCGCCCGAAGTACGCCAGTGCCTCCCGTTGCGCGGAGTCGATCGCGGCCTCGACGTCGGCCGGCCTGGCCACGACCTTCATGCCGCGGCCGCCCCCGCCGTATGCCGCCTTCACGGCCACCGGCCAGCCGTGGCTCTCGCCGAACGCACGCACTTCGTCCGGTGACGTGATCGGCTCGCTGATGCCGGGCACCCCGACGACGTGTGCGCGCTCGGCCGCGTGCCGAGCCGAGATCTTGTCGCCCATCGACTCGATCGCTTCGGGCGGCGGACCGATGAACGCGACTCCCTCGGTGGTGATCGCACGCGCGAAGTCGGCGTTCTCGGAGAAGAAGCCGTAGCCGGGATGCACGCCGTCGGCGCCGCTCGTGCGGATCGCGGAGAGGATGGCTTCGGTGTTGAGGTACGACTCGGCCGCTGTTTGACCACCGAGCGCGTATGCCTCGTCGGCGAGCCGCACGTGCATCGCGTCGCGGTCGAGCTCGGAGTACACCGCGACCGACGCGATGCCGAGCTCCTTGCACGCACGGATCACGCGAACGGCGATCTCTCCGCGATTGGCGATCAGGATCTTGGTCAGCATGCGGCGCATATGTTGACAGGCGGTGGCCTGGATCGTGCAGTGCGTCGACGAGACCGGGTCGACGAACGCCGATCTGGTCGCCGCGGCCCGGCAGGGAGCGCCGCCCGGGACGGCGCTGGTGGCTGACCACCAGACCGCTGGGCGCGGCCGACTGGGCCGCCGGTGGCAGGCCCCGCCGGGCAGCTCGCTGCTCGTCTCGATGCTCTTCCACGCCGACAGCGTCGAAGGCCTGCACCGGTACACGCAGGCGGTCGCGCTCGCCGCGGGCGACGCGTGCCGGGACGTGGCAGGCGTCTCTCCGTCCCTGAAGTGGCCGAACGACCTCCTCATCGGTGATCGCAAGGTCGCCGGAGTGCTCGCGGAGACGGTGCCGCTGCCCTCGGGGAAGCTCGCGGTCGTGGTGGGAATCGGGCTGAACGTCACCTGGACGGCCCCGCTTCCGGACGAGCTCGTGGTCACGATGACCGCGCTCAACCTCGAGGCCGGACGCGAGGTCGACCGCGACCTCGTTCTGCACTCCATGCTCGACCGGCTCGCCCTCGAGCCGCCTGTCGACCTCCTCGATCGCTACCGAGCCGCACTCGGCACGCTCGGACGACGGGTTCGGATCGAGCAGGCGGGCGTCGAGCAGGCCGACGTGTGGGAGGGCCTTGCGGTCGACGTGAAGGCCGACGGCCGCCTGGTCGTGCGCACGCCCACAGGTGACCGTGAGGTGATGACGGGTGACGTCGTGCACCTTCGCAACGCGCCGTCGTAGGGCCGCTGCGTGACCAGAGCCGTCGCGAGGGCTCCTGTAGCGTGACTTCCTGTGTCAGCCCGCCGTTCGAGTACGCGAGCAGCGGCGTTGCCCAGGCCACGAAAGCTGCGACGCACATGGCCGCAGCGCCTGCTGATCGGCTTCAACGTCTTCCTGGTCGGCGTGTGCCTCGTCACCGCGGGCGGCATCTTCTACACGTTCAACCGATTCGGCGATCTGCCTCGCGTCGAGCTCGCGCACGTGCTCTCGGCCGAGCCGCCGAAGGAGGCGATCGACAAGGCGCAGAACTTCCTGCTCGTTGGTTCCGACAGTCGCGCCAACATCGATCCTGACGATCCGAACATCGGCGCGTTCGGCAGCGAGTCCGAGGTCGGCGGGCAACGGTCCGACACGATCATGGTGCTGCGCATCGATCCTGCGTCAGAACGCGCGTCGATCCTGTCGTTCCCGCGCGACCTGTGGGTGTCGATCGCCGGCACGGGCGGCAAGCAGCGCATCAACACCGCGTTCTCGCGTGGTCCCGACGTGCTCGTCGCGACGCTGCAACAGAACTTCGGCATCCCTATCCAGCACTTCGTCGAGGTCGACTTCGCCGGCTTCAAGGGACTCGTCGACGCGGTCGGCGGTGTGCCGGTCTACTTCGAGAACCCCGCCCGCGACAAGAACACGGGCCTCAACATCCCGGTGGCGGGTTGCGCGAACCTTTCCGGAGACCAAGCGCTCGCCTACGCGCGCTCGCGGCACTACGAGTACAAGGTCGGCAACAAGTGGCGCACCGACGGCACGGGAGACCTCGGCCGGATCAGCCGCCAGCAGGACTTCATCCGACGCTCACTGAAGAAGGCGGTCGCCAAGGGCATCCGCAACCCGATCGTGCTCAACCAGCTGATCGACGTCGGCATCAGCAACGTGACGGTGGACAGCAGCCTCTCGGCGCGAGATCTGATCCGGCTCGGAAACCGCTTCCGCTCCCTCGACCCGTCGAAGATCGACATGTACACGGTGCCCATCACACCCACGTCGATCAACGGCGCTTCGGTGCTGTTGCTGCAAGAGGAAGCCGCTCAGCCCGTGCTCGACGTCTTCCGCGGCACCGAGGCGACGACCGGTGACGGCTCCACGACCGCGGCGCCCTTGCCGACTGTGGAGCCCTCGACCGTGCAGGTGGAGGTGCTCAACGGCGCCGGCGTGCGCGGCCTCGCTGCCCAGACCGAGCAGGCCCTCACGGCCCTCTCGTTCAAGGTGACGGGGAAGGGCGACGCCGACAGCAGCCAGTACGAGCGCACGATCATCCGCTACACGAAGGGCCAGGAGGCGGCGGCCCGCACGCTGGCGAGTTTCCTCGAGTCCGGTGCCGACCTGCAGCCCGTGAGCGCGGCGGGAGCGGCAGACGTCCAGATCATCCTCGGCCGCGACTTCACCGCCGTGCGGGCGACGCCCGTGACCTCGGCGCCCGCCAGCGGATCCGACTCGGCGACGACCACGACACCTCCGCCCTCGTCCACGATCGTCGGCGTGACCCCACCGGCGGAAGCAGCCTGCGGGTAGCCCTCACGATCGAGCAGTGCTGGCACCGCGTGCCGGGCGGCACTGCGGTCGCCGCGCTGGGCCTGATGCGTGGTCTCGCGACCCTCGACGACGTCGAGGTCGTGGGCGTTTCGGCGCGGCACCGTCAGCCGCCGGCGGCCCCATGGCGCCCTCCGGCGCCCGTCGTGTCGCTTCCGCTCCCGCGAGCCGCGCTCTACGAGGCGTGGCACGGCTTGCGCCGGCCCGAAGTCGAGCGCGCGACAGGACCCATCGACCTCGTGCACGCGACGAGCCTCGTCGTACCGCCGACGCGGGCACCCCTCGTCGTCACGATCCACGACCTGGCCTTCCTCGACGCTCCTGATCAGCTGACGCACCGGGGGAACCGGTTCATGCGTCGCGGCCTCGAGCTGGCACGGGCCCACGCGGACGTCGTGGTGTGCTCGTCGGAAGCGACGCGGCGCGACTGTGTCGACGCAGGGATCGACGAAGACCGGTTGCGGGTCGTGCTGCTCGGAGCCGACGGGCATCCTGCGTCCCTCGACGAGATCGCCGTCGCGAAGCAACGGTTCGATCTGCGCCGGCCATACGTCGCGTGGGTCGGAACCGTCGAGCCGCGGAAGAACGTCGCCGGTCTCCTCGCCGCGTTCGCGTCCGTCGCGCGGGACCATCGCGACCACGAGCTCGTGCTCATCGGCCCGACGGGATGGGGGCCGCAGCTCGACGAGCTCCTCGCGCCCCTCGGTGGCGATGTCAGAACCCGCGTGCGCGCGCTCGGCTTCCTCTCCGACGACGACCGGAGCGCGGTCGTCGCAGGCGCGTCGGTCCTCTGCTACCCGAGCACACGAGAGGGCTTCGGCCTCCCCGTGCTCGAGGCGATGGCGCAGGGAACGCCGGTCGTCACGTCGTGGGGCACGGCCACCGAGGAGGTCGCGGCCGGCGCGGGGATGCTCGTGGATCCCGCGTCGCCCGAATCGATCGCGAACGGCCTGCGACAGGTGATCGACGACGACGCCCTCGCCGACAGTCTCGCAGTCGCAGGCCGTCAGCGCGCGGGTGAGCTGACGTGGGAGCGCTGCGCGGAACGCACGCGTGACCTCTATCGCGAGCTCGTCGGGGCCTCGTCTCGATGAGCGTGCTCCGGGTGGGAGTCAACCTGCTTTGGCTCGTGCCTGGGGAGGTCGGTGGGTCCGAGGAGTACATCTGTCGTCTCCTCGAAGGAGTCGACGAGGTGCCTTCGCCCGGCGTCGAGATCACGCTGTTCGTGAACCGCCGCTTCTGGGGTGCGCACCCGGCGCTCGCGAACGCGCATCGCCTGGAGGTCGCTGCGATATCGGGCCGCTCGAGGGCGGCGAGGATCGTGGCCGAGTCGACGTGGCTCAAGGCTCGACTCGACAGCCTCGAGGTCGACCTCGTCCATCACCCCGGCGGAACGGTGCCGGTGCGGACACGAGGACCAGTGCTGCTGTCCTTGCACGACCTGCAGTACCTCGCCTACCCCGAGTTCTTCTCGTCGCTGAAGCGCCGCTACCTCGGCGCTGTCGTGCCGAGATCGACGCGTCAGGCGGACCTGGTGACTGCGCCGAGCGAGTTCGCACGCGGCACGGTCATCGAGCAGCTCGGGGTCGCCCCCGACCGGGTGCTGGTGGTGCCGCACGGCATCACGCTGGCCGAACCGGGATGGGCGACACCACCAGCCGTGGTGCGCGCCCGCTACGGCGTCACCGGACCGTTCCTCCTCTACCCAGCGGTGACGTGGGCCCACAAGAACCACGTCACTGCGGTCCGGGCGTTGGGCGCACTTTGTGAGACGCATCCGGATCTCGTGCTCGTCCTCACCGGAGCAGCCGGTCCTGCGGAGGGCACGGTCGCCGACGAGATCGCGCGCCTCGGGCTCACTGATCGCGTGCGGCGCCCCGGCCGCATCCCTGCCGTCGACCTCAACGGCCTGTACGACGAAGCCGCGATGACGGTCATCCCCTCACGCTACGAAGGCTTCGGCATCCCGGCGTTGGAAGCCATGCGCCGCGGCTGTCCGGTCGTCGCTGCCCGGGCCACGGCGCTGCCCGAGGTGGTCGGCGACGCGGCGACGCTCGTCGACCCCGACGACATCGACGGCTGGGTCGCAGCGGTGGATGCGATCCTGACCGACCCCGAGCGCCGCGAAGCGCTGGTTGTCGCGGGGCGGTCGCGGGCGACCTACTTCAGCGCCGAGCGGGCCGCGACGGCGCTGCTGACGGCCTACCGTCTCGCCACGGAGGTGAGCCGCGCGTGAAGCTCGTTGTCGTCTGCCCGCACTTCGCACCAGATGTCGCACCTACCGGCGAGGTCATGACGAAGATCGTCGAACAGCTGGCTGCGCGCGGGCACCATATCGACGTCATCACGTCGCTTCCCTGGTACGAGCACCACGAGGTCGAGCCCGAGTTCCGCGGCAAGGCCGTCCGCAGAGAGACGGTGTCATGGGGGAAGATCACCCGCGTCCATCCGTTTCCGACGGACAAGCGCGACATCCCGCGCCGCGCCCTCGCGTTCGGTGGCTTCAGTGCCCTGGTCTCGGGTGTCGGTGTCGTGGGCAATGGAGTCGACGGCGTGCTCGCGATGTCACCGCCCCTCACACTCGGGCTCACCGGATGGAGCATCGCGGTCGCGCGCCGTGCTCCCATGGTGTTCAACATCCAGGACGTGTTCCCCGACGTCGCGATCGAGCTCGGGGTGTTGAAGGGGGAGCGCGTCATCGCTGCCGCCAAGTGGCTCGAGCGGCTCACGTACGCGCGTGCCGACGCCGTGACCGTGCTGTCCGAAGACCTTCGAGAGAACGTCGTCGCCAAGGTCGCCCCCGGCGCGGAGGCAAAGGTTCGGGTGATCCCGAACTTCGTGGACACCCAGTGGATCACGCCTCAGCCACGAGAGAACAGCTATCGCCGCGAGCTCGGCATCGACGGCAAGACCGTGGTGATGTACGCGGGCAACATCGGCATGTCGCAGTCGCTCGAGCTGATGCTGGCTGCCGCGACCGCGCTCGCGCACGATCCCGAGGTCGAGTTCGTGATCAACGGCGGCGGCGCCGCCCGGCCGGGGCTCGAGGTCGCCGCGCGCGGCCTGCCGAACGTGCACTTCGTCGATCTCCAGCCGCGGGCCCGCTTGCCCGAGGTGCTCGCCGCAGCCGACATCCACGTCGTGCCGCTTAAGCGCGGCCTCGGCCGTTCGAGCGTCCCGAGCAAGACCTACTCGATCCTGGCCGCGGGGCGTGCCGTGCTCGCGAGCGTCGACCCCGGTACCGAGGTCGAGCGGATCGTCGAGCAATCCGGCGCGGGCGTCTCGGTGCCGCCGGACGATCCCGAGGCCTTCACCAAGGCTTTGACCCGGCTCGTGGCCGCTCCCGAAGAGGTCGCCCGGATGGGTGCGGCCGGCAGGCGCTTCGTCGAGGGATGGGCGTCGCCCGAAGCGATCGCGATGCGGTACGAGGACCTGTTCACCGAGCTGCGTTCCGGTCGTCGCTAGAGCCGCGCGAGACGCGCCGATGACGCTGCGGTGACTTCGGAGCCCGCGTCGGCACGGCTAGCGTCAGATCCCTATGGGCAAAGCCTCGTCGTCGAAGAAGGTCGCTCGCGCGAGCCGCGCCGGCGGCGGCGGCAAGGTCTCGCAGCAGCGCAACCTCACCTTTCCGATCACCATCGCGGTCGTGCTCGTGCTCGGGCTGTCACTCGTGATCTTCGCGAGCCGCAACAACAAGGCGACCGCCGACGACACCGCGCCTGTCGCGAACGTCGACCACTGGCACACCGCCTACGGCGTCTATGCATGCGACACGTTCCTCGACCCGCTGCAGGTGCAAACCGATCCCGAAGGCATCCACAGCCACGCGGATGGCGTGATCCACATCCACCCGTTCCTGAGCAGCTCTGCGGGGAAGAACGCCACCCTGCAGGTGTTCGCCGACGCGACGGGTCTGAAGCTGAGCGACGACTCGATCGAGGTGCCCGGCGTGGGCACCTTCAAGAATGGTGACGACTGCAACGGCAAGCCTGCGACCTGGCAGGTCGCGATCTGGCAGACCGAGGACGCCGCGACCCCGACGATCGTGACGCAGGACTTCGGCAGCATCCACTTCGACAACGACCGCATGCTCATGACGCTCGCCTTCGTCCCGGAGGGCACCGAGATCCCGAAGCCGCCGAGCGTCGGACAGCTCGACCAGCTCACCGACGTCCCGACACAAGCGGGCGCGACGACGACCCTGCCGGTCGAGCCGGGCGCTCCGCTCGAGACGACCGCGACGGGTGACACCGCGCCTGCGACGACGTCCGCCCCGACGACGGCTGCCCCCGCAGGGTCGACGACCAGCGGTTCGTGAGAGCGGTCGTCCTCGTCGGGGGCTTCGGCACCCGGCTCCGACCGTTGACCCTGACCACCCCGAAGCAGATGCTTCCGCTCGGCCACCGGCCGATGATCGAGTGGGTGGTCGGTCACCTCGCCGACCACGGTGTCGACGAGGCGATCCTGTCGCTCGGCTACAAGCCGGACGCGTTCATCGAGGCGTTTCCCGACGACCTGTGCAATGGGGTGCGCATCACCTATGCGGTCGAGCCCGAACCGCTCGACACCGCGGGCGCGATCCGGTTCGCCGCTCTCGAAGCCGGCGTCGACGACACGTTCATCGTCGTGAACGGTGACGTGCTCACCGACCTCGACATCGACGCGCTGGTGCGCTTCCACCGCGCGTCCGGCGCCGAAGGGACGATTCACCTCACGCCGGTCGAGGACCCGTCGATGTTCGGCGTCGTACCCACCGACGACGAGGGCAGGGTGGTCGCGTTCATCGAGAAGCCGTCGCGCGACGAGGCGCCCACGAATCAGATCAACGGAGGCACCTACGTGTTCGAGCCGTCGGTGCTCGACCGCATCGCCGGTGATCGCCGGGTGTCCATCGAACGGGAGGTCTTTCCCGTGATGGCGGCCGAGGGCCGTCTGTACGCGCTCGCGACTGATGACTACTGGCTCGACACGGGGACGCCGGAGCAATACCTCAAGGCGAACCTCGACCTGCTCGGCGCGCGTGCCCTCCGTGTGGACGGGATCAGCCCCGACGCGGTGATCGACGAAACCGCGGTCGTCGAGCGTTCCCTTGTGCGGTCCGGGATGCCACATCGCCGGCGACGCTGCAGTGCATGATTCCGTGCTCATGGCGAACGCAGTGGTTGCCGGACGGGCCCAGGTCAGCAGCTCGGTCATCGGGCGCGGTGCGACCGTCGGCGCCGGCGCAACGTTCGATCGCAGTGGTGGTCGGTGACGGAGCACTCGGTCGAAGCTGGCGCGACGCTCGTCGATGTCCGGCTCCCGGAGCCCGACTAGATGCGAGCTCTCGTCACGGGCGGTTCGGGGTTCATCGGCTCGAACCTCGTCGATCGGCTTCTCGCCGAGGGTCACAGCGTCGACGTCGTCGACAACCTCGCCACCGGGAAGCTCTCGAACCTCGCCGAGGCCCGGCGCGGCGCCGCACGCCCTCACGATCCACAATCTCGACATCAGAGCCCCAGAGCTCGTGGCGCTTGGCCGAGCGCCAGAAGCCGGAGGTCGTGTTCCACATCGCCGCGCAGTCGAGCGTGCAGTGTGTCGGTTGCTGATCCGACGTCTCGACGCTGCGGTGAACGTGCTCGGGACCGTGAACGTGCTCGAGGCCGCGCGGGCAGCGGGCAGTCGCAAGGTCGTCTACGCGTCGAGCGGCGGCACGATCTACGGCGACGTCGACCCGCGCGACTTCCCGGTGAAGGAGACCCACTCACAGCGCCCCCTCTCGCCGTACGGCGTCTCGAAGAAGGTCGATCACGACTACCTGACTGCGTACCGCGAGCTCCACCAGCTCGAGTTCACGTCCCTCGCGCTCGCCAACGTGTACGGCCCTCGGCCAAGATCCCCACGGTGAGGCGGGCGTCGTGTCGATCTTCGGAGCGCGCCTCCTCTCCGGACAACCCTGCACGATCTTCGGCACCGGTGAGGACACTCGCGACTACGTCTTCGTCGACGATGTCGTCGACGCGTTCGTCCGGGCGGCCACGAAGGGAGGAGGCTGCTGCTCAACATCGGGAGCGGCCGAGAGACGTCGGTGAACCAGCTGTACAAGACGATGGCGGCCGCAGCCGAGGTCACGGCGCCGCCGCTGTACGGTCCCGCCGCGGGCGGGTGACCTCGCACGATCCGTCCTCGACCCTGGCCGGGCCGAGATCCATCTCGGTTGGAAGCCGTGGACCACGCTCGAAGCCGGCACGGCCGCTGTCCTCGACTGGCTCCGCTCGAGCCGCCCATAGCCGTCAGCGGAAGAGGTCGTCCTGCGGGCTGCGGACGATCTCGTCGCGGACCGATGCATCTCGCAGCCAGCTCGCATCCACCCCTCGCACGACAGCGACGGGGATGCCCGCGGACTTGCCCATCACCATCTCGGCGGCGCCCGCGAGCTCATCGGCGACGCAGACCTCGGTCACCTGCATCACGCGGCCGAGCGCGTCCTCGGTGCCCCGCAGGTCGACGACTCCCGCGACGCCGGCACAACCGATCGCGACATCAGTGAGGCCCTTGCGCCATGTGCGCCCGAACGTGTCGGACACGATCACTCCGATCGTGCAGGCCAACCGGGCGCGCAGGCCGTCCCTGATCCGGCGCGCCGACCGATCGGAGTCGAGCGGCAGCAACGCGGCCCATCCCGTTTCCATGTTGGAGAGATCGATGCCGGCGTTCGCGCAGACGAAGCCATGCTTCGTCTCGGTCACGATGAGGTCGCCGCGCCGGCGTACGACGCGGACTGCCTCCTCCTCCACGAGCCGCTTGTGCGACAACGGATCTTCAGGGTCGATCGCGACGACCCGGCCTTCCGCCTTCGACACGATCTTCTGGGTGACGACGAGCACGTCGCCGTCGCGAAGTGCTGCGCTCGGATCGGCCCTCGCCATCGTCGTGATCGCCTCGGCGATGAGGTCCGCGAGGACGTCGCCCGGGTGCACCTCGCCGATGCCCTCGACCCCCCACATCTCGATCCGCGCCATCTCGCCTCCTCAGCTCGCGCTCGACACGACGGTCTCGGCGAGTGCCGCCGCGATCGCCGGCGAGCTCATCACCGTCTCGGCCACGATGCAGCGCACGCCCTCGGCCTCGACGGCACCGGCAAGCTCGCGGTCGGCGCTGTCGACCACGAGCGTGGCCGCGACATCCGCGTACATCCGCGCGATCCCGACGACCGACGACTCGTGGCCGAGCTCGGTGAGCATCCGGTCGGCAGGGCCCTTCAACGCCGCTCCCGCGATGATGGGCGACACCGCGACCACGTGATCGCGGCGGTCGGCGACTGCGTCGCGCATCCCGTCGACCGACAGGATCGGGCCGATCGAGACGATCGGGTTCGAGGGTGCGATGACGATCGTCGACGCGCCGCCGAGCGCTTCGAGCACGCCCGGAGCCGGACCAGCCCGATCGACGCCGTCGAGTCGGATGCCCTCCACGGCCACGCTGTGCCCTCGCCCGACGAAGTACTCCTGGAACCCGACCTCACCCTCGCCGGCCACGATCACGCGCGTCTCGACCCGGTCATCGCTCATCGGGAGCACGCGCAGCGCGAGCCCCCACGCCGCAGTGATCTCCGCGGTCACCTCCGAGAGCGAGGCGCCCTCGGCGAGGCGATGGGTCCGATAGAGGTGGGTCGCGAGGTCACGATCGCCGAGACGGAACCACGTCGCGCCCGCGCTCGACGCGAGCGGGCGGACATCGCTGTAGCGCTGCAGCGCGTCCATGGCGCTCCACGTCTCACCGACGAGACCCCAGCCCGTCTCAGGGTTGATCGCCCCGGCGAGGGTGTACGTGACGGTGTCGAGGTCGGGGCTGATGTGAAGGCCGTGCAGGACGACGTCGTCGCCGGTGTTGACGATCGCGGTGATCTCGGAGGCAGGCCGCACCTGCACGAGCCCGGACAGGAAGCGCGCGGCGCCCACGCCCCCGGCGAGCACGGTGATCATCCGCGTGCGCTCTGCATCGCCTGACGGTAGATCGCAGCGATGCCTTCGGCGGTTCTGTCCCAGGAGAAGGTCGCGAGCCGGTTGCGGCCATGGTCGACGAGCTCGCGTCGCGCGGCATCGTTGTCGAGCGCCCGCTGCAGCGCGCCGGCAAGCGCGTCGACGTCGAGCGGATCGACCAGCAGCGCCGCGTCCACCGCGACCTCCGGGAGCGCGCCGGCCCGCGCGGCGACCACCGGCACGTCGTGCTGCCACGCCTCGAGCATCGGGAGGCCGAAGCCCTCGTCCAACGACGGATAGGCGAGCACCCGAGCCGAGGCGAGAAGGCGATCGCGTTCGTCGTCGTCGATCCAGCCCGTCAGGCGCACACGGCCACGCGTGGGAGTGTCGAGCTCGTCGATCGTCGCGCGCAGGTGGTCAGAGTCGCTGCCTTCGTTCCCGGCGATGGTCAACGTGACCTCGGCGTCGTCCGCCGCGACCGCGGCGAACGCGCGGACCAGGCGCGAGAAGTTCTTTCGCGGCTCGATCGTGCCGAGCGCGAGGATCATGTGGGAGGGCGACACGTGGTTGAGCCCCGATGACGACGGGGGCCCGTGCGAGACAGACACGACGCGGTCGGTCTCGAAGAGCGCGCGGGCCTCGACGGCGACGTGCTCGGAGGGGGTGTGGATCCAACCTCCGTTCGCGGCGATGCGACGCACCACAGGACCGAACGCGACGACCGTGGGCGAGCACAGCTCTCGCTTGGTGACGAACGAGCAGTCGTGAACCGTGACGACCGTGCGCTCAGTGGGCGGAGCGATGTGGTTGGTGCCGTGGACCACGTCCGCAGCCGGGAAGAGTGCCGTGAGCGCGGGGCCGCCTCGCCCCCACGACTTCAGGGCGAGTCCTGCCGGCAGCAGCAGCCGCTTCACGTCCGCGGGGATGTCGCTCGACTCGGCCCGGCGGCTCATGACGTACGGCTCGAGGTCGATGTCGTCTCGCCGGTCGAGGGCGGGCAGCAGCGCCTCCACGAACCGACCGACGCCAGTGCGGGGGCCGACGAGCGGCGTGGCATCGATGGCGACCTGCACGACCTGCGACGCTATCGGCTCGATCTCGCAGGGCTACCGGGAGCCCCGAAGGTCGCCGGGTAGCCTTGAACCGCTCATGTCCGACGACCCCGCACTGCTCGAAGTCGTTCCGCGCCGCCGCGTCGGCGAGCACTTTCGCGACATCTGGCGCTACCGCGAGCTGCAGATCGGCCTCGTCCGGCGCGAGCTGAAGGTCCGGTACAAGGGCAGCGTCCTCGGGTTCGTCTGGTCCTTGCTGAACCCGCTGCTTTACCTGGTCGTCTTCTACTTCGTCTTCCAGGTGTTCCTGGGCAGCGGCATCCCGTCGTTCCCGATCTTCCTGCTCTCGGGTTTGCTCGTGTGGAACCTCTTCGTGGGTTCGCTGCCACCGGCGACCGGGTCGATCATCGACAACGGATCGCTCGTGAAGAAGGTCTGGTTCCCGCGGGAGATCCTCCCGATCGCGTCCGTGGGCGCCGCGTTGGTCCACTTCTGCTTGCAGTCCCTCGTGCTCTTCGCCGCGATCGCGATCGTCCGATACCCGCTGCCATGGGCCTACGTGTGGCTCGTCCTCCCGGCGCTCTTGACCCTGTTGGTGCTCACCGCGGCCCTGGGTGTGCTGCTGAGTGCGGTGAGCGTCTACGCGCGCGACATCCGCCACCTCCTCGACCTCGTCTTGCTCGCGTGGTTCTGGATGACGCCGATCGTCTACCCGTACGAGCTCGTCGCCGGGAAGCTCGGCGCGAACAGCTGGGTGGCGCTGCTCAACCCGATGACGCCGATCGTGCTCTGCTTCCAGCGGGGGATCTACGGCAAGGTCTACGGCGACGTGCAGTCCGACGGAACTCGCCAGGCGATCCTGCCCGACGAGTCGCAGTGGTGGTATCTGCGCAACGTGCTCATCGTGCTCGTCGCGGCGTCGGTGCTCGTTGTGGTCGCGATCAAGGTCTTCGATCGCCTCGAGGGGTCGTTCGCGGAGGAGATCTGACATGCCGAAGGCGAATTGACGTGTCTGTCGCCGTCAGCATCGACTCGGTCTCGAAGCGCTTCCGGCTGAACAGCGGGAAGCCGCGTTCGGTCAAGGAGCGGGTGATCCACCCCGGCCGCCGGAAGATCGAGGACTTCTGGGCGCTCCGCGACATCTCATTCGACATCGACGAGGGCGAGACGCTGGGGCTGCTCGGCCACAACGGGTCGGGAAAGTCGACGCTGCTCAAGCTCGTCGGCGGCATCATGCAGCCGACGACGGGGCTCATCCGGGTGCGGGGGAGGCTCGCCTCGCTGCTCGAGCTCGGAGCCGGCTTCCATCCCGAGCTCACCGGTCGCGAGAACGTCTACATGAACGCCGCGGTGCTCGGGCTCAAGCGTGTCGACATCGAGAAGCGCTTCGACGACATCGTCGAGTTCGCCGAGCTCGAGCGGTTCATCGACCAGCAGGTGAAGCACTACTCGTCCGGGATGTACGTCCGGCTCGGCTTCGCGGTCGCGGTCAACGTCGATCCCGACGTGCTGCTCGTCGACGAGGTGCTCGCCGTCGGTGACGAGACCTTCCAGCGCAAGTGCCTGGACCGCGTGCACCAGTTCCAGGACGAGGGCCGCACGATCGTCGTCGTGTCGCACTCCGCGGATCTCATGCGTCGGATCTGCACGCGGGTGGGTGTGCTCGACCACGGCGACCTCGTCGCCCTCGCACAACCTGGTGAGGCGATCCGCACGTTCCGCGAGCGCCTGCATGCCGAGGAGGTCGAGCGGCGGGAGCGCCTGGAGAGCCGCGGGCTCGCGGGCGACGCACACACTGCGCACGGCTTCACACAAGAGGAGCGAAAGAGCCTCGAGGTGCGCATCACCTCCGTCGAGCTCGACCATCCCGGGCGCGCCGACCGCCCGTATCTGCTCCCGGGAGAGCCACTCTCGGTGCGGGTGAGCTACGAGTCGGAGCGTCGCATCGACGACGTCGTGTTCGGCTTCGCCGTGTACGACCTCGCCGACGGCCGTCATCTCTACGGGGCGAACACCGAGATGCTCGGCGTGCCGATCCCGTTCGTCGAGGGCGCGGGCGAGGTCGTGTTCGACATCGCGTCGGTGCCGCTGCTCGACGGCACGTACCCGATCACGCTCGGCATCCACAGCCACGACGACGGCATCGTCTACGACTGGAGCGAGCAGCGTCACTGGTTTGAAGTGATGAACCCCGAGAAGACGACCGGCACGGTCGCGCTGCCGGTGAAGGTGAAGGTGACCGGTTGACCACGGGGGACGAGGTCGATCTCGACGTCGTCATCGCGGAGATCTACGACGCGGTCGCGCAGCGGCGCGCCAGCGGCGAGCTGCCGGCCGACCTCGAAGCCGAGCTCGACGCCGAGTTCGCGAACTACGCGCCGAGCGCGGTGACCGGTGACTCGCTGTCCGGGGTGCTGAGCCAGGCCGACAAGGCGGTGACGATCGACGTCGACGCGCCGACAGCCGGCAAGTTCCCCGCGGGGCAGGTGAAGAAGGGCGTCCGCAAGCTCACGTTTTGGTACATGCAGTACCTCGCGAACCAGGTGAGCTCGTTCGGCAGCGCGACCGTGCGCGCGCTGCGGATGCTCGACCGGCGCGTCTCGATCGTCGAGCAGTCCACACCGGGCGCGAGCCGTGCCGTGGCCAGCGCGCTCGAAGCGATGGATCCGGTGCCCCTGCCGGCCCCGACCGCCGAGATCGTCGCAGACCAGCTTCGCGGAGCGAAGGGCCGAGTGCTCCACGCCGAGTGTGGCGAGGGAGACCTGGTCCGTCACCTCGCGCAGGCCGGGTTCGACGTGTATGGCGTCGAGCCCCGACGGCGGTTGCTCGCGCCGGCGCTCCGCGAGGGCCTCGAGATCCGGCCCGACGGCGCCACTGATCACCTCACGTCGATCGCTCCGGGCGCGCTCGGGGCCCTCGTGCTGTCCGGTCTCGACACGAAGCCCACCGGCGCGCAGGTGCACCTCGCCGACCTGGCCGCACGCGCCATCGTGTCGGGCGGGTGCCTCGTCGTCCTGGGGAGCCAGCCCGAGGCGTGGAGCGCCGCAGTGCCGGTCGTGATCGCCGACCTCGCGCCCGGCCGGCCTCTGCACGCGGAGACATGGGCGTCGGTGCTCGAAGGCAAAGGCTTCGACGTGACGTCGGTCGTCGACGTGGCCGCGGCTCCCGAGGTGCCCGGCTACGCCGTCGTCGCGCGCCGGCGCTGACTCGATCGTGGCCCGCGCCGAACCGCTCGCTGTGCACCAGGTCGTCCCGACGTTTGCGGCGCGCGACGCGATCGGCAACCACTCGCTCATCGCGCAGCGGCTGTTGCGCTCGATGGGTCTCGAGTCCGAGATCTACACGGCATCAGCCGCCCGGAGGCTCCGGCACGCGGTGCGCGACGTCGAGACGCTGCGACGCGACGGCGGCACCTGGGTGATCTACCAGTGCTCCACCGGCGCGCCGGTCGCCGACGTGCTCGCCGAGCGCGAGGCGCCGCTGATCGTCGACTACCACAACATCACGCCGCCACGGCTCTTCGAGGCGTGGGAGCCGCGCATCGCCCGCGAGCTCGACGAGGGGCGACGGCAGCTCGCGCGGCTGGGGGAGCAGGCCGTGCTCGGACTGGCCGACTCGAGCTTCAACCGCGCTGAGCTCGATCGCTTGGGCTATCGCGCGACCGCGGTCGCTCCGGTGCTCGTCGACCTCGCGACATTCGATCGCAAGGTCGACCGCCGAGCCTACGAAGCGCTGATCGCGGGCAAGCGTGGGGCCGAGTGGCTCTTCGTCGGACGACTCGCCCCGAACAAGGCCCAGCACGACGTGTTGCGCGCGTTCGCGCTGTACCGGCGGTGCTACGACCCCGACGCGACCCTGTCGTTAGTGGGGGGCGCCTCGTCCGTTCGCTATGAGCGCGCGCTGCTCGAGACAGTCGAGTCGCTCGGGCTCGGCGGAGCCGTGCGCATGCCAGGATCGGTGTCCGACGGTGTGCTCGCGGCGCACTATCGCGCCGCCGACGCGTTCGTCTGCCTGTCCGATCACGAAGGGTTCTGCGTGCCGCTGCTCGAGGCGATGCATCACCAGGTGCCGATCGTCGCCTATGCGGCGGCGGCGGTGCCGGAGACGCTCGGCGAGGCGGGTCTGTGCCTCCCGGACAAGGCTCCCGCGGCGGTGGCCCAGGCGGTCTCGGTCGTCATGGACGATGTCGTGTTGCGGGCGCAGCTGGCGCGGGCGAGCGAGGCTCGGCTGCTCGACTTCGACCTCGTGCACACGAGCGCCACGTTCATCGCGGCCGTCGGGTCGGCGATCGGCGTCGCGGCGTGAGGGCGATCCACCAGTTCTTGCCGACGCTCGACCCGGGCGACGCTGTCGGAAACCACACCCTCGAGGCCCAGCGACTGCTTCGCGGGCTCGGCCTCGTAAGCGAGATCTACACCCAGACCGTGCACCACTCGATGGTCGGTCGCGCGCATTCGTTCCAGAAGTTCACCGGTGGCGCGGGTGTCGCGGTCGTGTACCACCTTGCGGTCGGGTCGGTGCTCGCGGATCTCTTGCTCTCACGCACCGAGCCGCTCGTCGTCGACTATCACAACATCACCCCCGCGAAGTTCTTCGACGAGTGGGACCCACCGATCCTCCATGCCGTCGAGTGGGGCAGGAACCAGATGGCCGCGCTCGCTCCGCGTTGCCGCCTCGGCCTCGCCGACTCCGAATTCAACCGGGCCGAGATCGCCGCGAACGGCTACAGGCCAACGGCGGTCGCGCCGATCCTCCTCGACCTACAGGGGTTCGACCGCGAGGTCGACGAGCGTGTGTTGGAGGAGCTCGAGCACGGGAAGCAGAAGGGAGGCGCCGACTGGCTGTTCGTGGGCCGGGTCACTCCGAACAAGTGCCAGCACGACGTCGTCAAGGCGTTCGCGGCCTACCGCATGCTCCACGACGCGAACGCCCGGCTGCACATCGTCGGAGGCGTCGCCTCCGAGCCGTACGCCGCAGCGCTGCGCGCGTTCGTCCGCAAGCTCGGGCTCAGCGACTGCGTTTCGCTGACGGGCCCCGTCTCGCCAGGCGGGCTCGCGGCCTACTACCGAGCGGCTGATGTGTACGTGTGCCTCTCCGAGCACGAGGGCTTCTGCGTGCCGCTGCTCGAGTCGATGCACTTCGGTGTCCCCATCGTGGCCTTCGGGGTGACCGCGGTCCCCGAGACGTTGGCTGACGCCGGCATCTGCCTTCCCGACAAGTCACCTGCCCTCGTCGCCGAAGCGGTCGACCGTGCGCTGAGCGATGAGGGCTTGCGGGCTCAGCTCGTCGCCGCAGGTGAGCGTCGCCTGCGCGACTTCACGCTCGAGCGAAGCCGCGCCCGCTTCCTCGAGGCGATGGCCCCGGTGCTGTCGTGAAGCTCGCCTTCGTCACGCCCCGCTACGGCGCCGATGTCATCGGTGGGGCCGAGCTCGGCGCGCGACTGCTCGCCGAGCGGCTGGCGGCACTCGAAGGCTGGTCGGTCGAGATCCTCACGACGTGCGCACGTGACGCGTGGAGCTGGGCGAACGACTACGCGCCGGGTAGCACCGTCGAGCAAGGCGTGACCGTGCGCCGGTTTCCCAATCGGGCAGAGCGGGATGCCGACTTCCGGCGCCTCACGCTCTCGCTGCTCGCGCATCCCGAGCGCGTCAACGACACGGACGCGTACGACTGGATCGATCGGCAAGGACCTGTGAGCCCTGACCTGATCGAGGCGATCCGCGAGAGCGACCACGATCTCGTCGCCTTCACGCCCTACCTCTACCACCCGACCGTGGCCGGTCTGCCTGCGATCCGGGAGCGGGCCGTGCTTCATCCCGCGGCGCACGACGAGCCCGCGATCCGGCTGCGACTGTTCGGCGACGTGTTCGAGGCAGCGAAGGGCCTGGCGTTCTACACCGAAGGCGAGCGCGCGATCACCGAGGAGCTTTTTCCCGTCGTCGTCGCGAAGCCTCAGGTCGTGGTCGGCCTCGGCATCGATCCACCACCTGCGGCCAGCGGCCCACACGACATCGCGGGGCTCGGGACCCGGCCCTACCTGCTCGTGCTCGGGCGGGTCGACCACAGCAAGGGCACGCACCTGCTCGCGTCGTTCTTCGCGCGGTACAAGCAACGCAGACCCGGGCCGCTCGCCCTCGCCGTCGTCGGTCCGGTGCAGCGGCCCGTGCCGAGCCATCCCGACGTCGTGCAGGTCGGCGAGGTCGACGAGGCCACGAAGTGGGCGCTGCTGCGCGGAGCGACCGCGCTGGTCTCGCCGTCCGCCTTCGAGTCGTTCTCGCTCGTGCTCTTCGAATCCTGGGAGGCCGGTCGACCCGTGCTGGTCAACGCGCGCTGCTCGGCCACGCTCGAGCACGTCACGCGGTCCGGCGGCGGGCTCGCGTTCGAGACCTACGCCGTGTTCGAAGCCGCGCTCGACCGGCTTCTGCTCGACGACGCACTGCAGCAGTCACTCGCGGTCGCCGGCGCCCGGTACGCGGAGCAGTACCGGTGGCCGGTCGTCATCGACCGCTACCGGCGTTTCGCCGAGCGCCTCGCCTCTACGCTGCCCGCCGATGCCTGACTCGCGGGTGCCCGATGACGACGCGCCGTCCGACGAGGAGCTGGAGCGCACTCTCGCCGAGCAGTGGGAGCGGGTGCAGCACCGGGGCAGCTACTCCGCCGCGTTGTCGGCCCCACTCGACGCGGTCGCGAGCACCGGGCACTTCCACATCCCGGATGTGCCGGCATCGTCGAAGGTGCCCGGTGGTGGCGCGGTGCACTCGCTCGTCGGGAAGACGGTCACTCGCCATCTCACCGACCTGTGCGCGCAGCTCGACGAGTTCGCGCGCTCGGTGCATCGCGCGCTCGTCGCGGTCGTCGACGCGCTCGACGACCCCGCCCCGCCCGAGGTGCAGGGTCGGCTCGACGACGTCGCCGATCAGCTCGCGTCTTTGCAGCGCGAGCTGAACGCGCTTCGCGATGCCGAATGAGCGAACCTCTCGTCTGGATCGGCTCGTTCGCCCGCGACGGCGGCGCGGAGCGCCTGCTCGCCGCGTTCGACCTCGTGTGCACCTATGACGACCCCACTGCCGAGCTGGTGATGGCGGGACCGGCGCCCGATCCTCGCCACCTCGCGGCTCTGGAGCGGTACCGGGCCGAGCTCAAGCTGCACAACGTCAGGTTCCACGTCGATCCGTCGCCTGCGGAGCGCCTCGCGTTGCGCGACCTCGGGCCGGCGTGGCCGTCGGTCTGACGATGCGAGTCCTGTACGTCGTGCCCCGCTACGGGCCGCTCGCAGCCGGCGGCGCGGAGGGGGCATGCCGTTCGTTCGCGACCCGGATGGCCGCCCGCGGCCATTCCGTCGAGGTCGTGACGAGCTGCGCGACCAGCTACCTCGACTGGGCGAACGTCCTCCCGTCAGGAGAGGCGATCGAGGACGGCGTGCGGGTGCATCGTCTGCCGACCGTCGAGCCTCGCGACCTCGAGCGCTTCTCTGCGATCTCGATGCGGACCCTCACCGGTCGGCATCTCGCACCCGCCCACGTCCAGCATGCGTGGCTCGCGGAGCAGGGGCCTCGGCTCGGCGGGTTTCGCGAGTGGCTGGGTCAGCACGCCCGAGCGCTCGATGTCGCAGTGGTGCTCCCATACCTGTACCTCCCGGCCCTGGAGGCGATCACCACGCTCGCCGGTCGCACGCCGCTCGTGTTCCACCCGTGCGCCCACGACGAGCCGCCGCTGCGGCTTCCCGTGTACGAGCGGCTCGTCCGGCTCAGTGACGCGCTCGGCTTCTTCACCGAGGAGGAGGCGGAGCTCGTACAGCGCCGGTTCCGGATCTCCCGGCCGTCGACCGTCACCGGCATCGGCGTCGACACCGGAGACCGCGCCAGCGAGGGCCCGATGTCACCGGTCGCGATGCCGGGTCTCGGCGCGCGGCCGTACCTCGTGTGTGTCGGGCGCATCGACCCGGGCAAGGGAACGCTCGAGCTCGTCGAGTGGTTCGGTCGTTACAAAGCGGCGCGTCCCGGCCCGCTCGCGCTCGTGCTCGTCGGCGATCCTGCGAACGAAGTGCCGACTCACCCCGACGTGTTTCTCACGGGGATCGTCGACGAATCCACCCGCAAAGCGACCGTCGACGGCAGCCTCGCGCTCGTACATCCGTCGCACTACGAGAGCTTCTCCCTCGTCCTCATGGAGGGCTGGGCCGCAGGCAAAGCGGCCGCCGTACAAGCACTGAGCCCCGTGCTCGCGGGGCACGCTCGACGGAGCGGTGGTGCTCTGCCGTACCGCAACGAGGAGGAGCTCGGCGAAGTCATCGATCTGCTCGTGTCCCAACCCGCGCTGCGTGAGCGCCTCGGCGAAGCCGGCCGCGCCTATGTCGCGCGTCACTACCAATGGGACGACGTGCTCGGGCGGCACGAATCGCTGTTGGCCCAGGCAGTATCCTCAAAGCGGTCCCCCCCACCCCAGAGGTAGTAAATGCCCCGCGCCCTGATCACCGGCATCACCGGCCAAGACGGCCAGCATCTGGCTGAGCTGCTCCACTCGAAGGGCTACGAAGTCTTCGGCGTCGTCAAGGGTCAGAACAACCCGAAGGCCGAGATGGTGAGCCAGGAGCTGCCCTACGTCGAGCTCGTGAGCGGCGATCTCGCCGACCTCCCGTCGCTGGTCGCGGCGCTCGAGTACACGCAGCCGCATGAGGTGTACAACCTCGCCGCGATCTCGTTCGTCGCCCTCTCGTTCAAGCAAGCCGAGCTCACCGCCAACATCACGGGCCTCGGCGTGCTCAGGATGCTCGAGGCGATCCGGATGATCGGCGGATCGGAGAACAACCCGATCCGCTTCTACCAGGCGTCGTCATCGGAGATGTTCGGCAAGGTCCGCGAGACCCCGCAGAACGAGCAGACACCCTTCTACCCTCGGTCGCCCTACGGCTGCGCGAAGGTCTTCGGCCACGACATCACGGTGAACTACCGCGACTCGTACGGGCTGTTCGCGTGCTCGGGCATCTTGTTCAACCACGAGGGCGAGCGACGTGGCATCGAGTTCGTGAGCCGCAAGATCACGAACGCCGTGGCCCGCATCAAGCTCGGTCTGCAGGAAGATCTCGTGTTGGGAACGCTCGAGACGAGTCGCGACTGGGGCTACGCCGGCGACTACGTGAAGGCGATGTGGCTCATGCTGCAGCAGGACGAGCCCGACGACTACGTGGTCGCGACCGGCCAGACCCATCTCGTCCGCGAGTTCGTCGAGGCGGCGTTCGAAGAGGCCGGCCTCGACGACTGGCAGAAGTACGTCAAGCAAGATCCGCGGTTCTTCCGACCCGCTGAGGTGGACCTGCTCGTCGGTGACGCCGCCAAAGCCCGAGACAAGCTCGGCTGGGCGCCCGAAGTCGACTTCCGGGGCCTCGTCACTCGCATGCTCGCCCACGACCTCGCGCTCGAGACCAGGAAGGCCGAGCGGCGCTAGACCCCGCGGGGTTCGGCGCTTAGGGCTCGAGCGGGAGATCCTGGAACGCCTCGACGAGCGACTCCTGGTCCGGAGCGGCGCCGCGTCGCAGCAGCGGGAGCAGCAGCACCCCCAGCGCGAGCACCGACATCGCCGAACCGGCGACGAGGCCTGTCTCGACGCGGAGCAGCAGGTCGTTGCCTGCCGCAGTCACGGCGACGAACGTGATGACGCCGGCGAGCCACCCGATCGCCACGCGTGCGTGGCCGTGCAGGGCGATGATCGCCTGCGAGGTCGTGATCGCCACCATGTAGAGCGCGCTCGACGCGGCGAGCATCGTGAGGTTGCGGCGCCCCAGGTCGTAGTCGGGCCCGAAGAGGATGCGGACGACGAAGGGACCGATCAGGAACGCGCCGATCACCGCGGCGACGCCGAGCCCGGCCACGGCGGTGAGGAGCCGGCGGAACCCGGCGCGGAAGTCGGTGAAGCGGCCGGCGCCGACCAGCAACGCGAGCTTCGGCAGCAGCGAGGCCTGCACCGCCTGGAAGAGGAACAAGGGGACACGCGCGATGACCGTGCTCGTGGTGAACTTGCCCGCGAGCGACTCTTCGGACGGCGTCGCGAGAAGCGTGACCGCGATCGGGCCCGCGTTGATCATGAACGCGGCGAGCACCGATCCCGCGAGCAGCCAGCCCAGGTTCGATGAGACCTCGCTGAACGGAGCTTCGGGTCCGGGCTCGATGAGGTTGTGCTCCCTGCGCACCGCGATCGAGACCGCGATCAGGGGCGGGATGCCCACCGCGAGTCCATAGAGCCCGACGGTGTGCACGCCGACGGCGGCGAGCGCGACGCACAGCGCCATCCGGATGACGCCTTCGCCGCCCATGTAGAGGCCGTACGCGCCGAAGCGACCCATGCCGGAGAACGTGCCGCGCCCGAGGTGCCCGGCGTAGTAGCCGACGAGGCCGAGCAGGAAGCCGACGAGCAGCAGCCAATAGCCGTCGAAGAGGTGCTCCACGATCAGTGGGCTGAAGATCAGGGTGACGACCACGAGGATCGCGGCGAGGATGCCGCCGAGCTGCGCGGCCCGCACGATGACCGGACCGCCACCGATGCCCTCGGCGCGCCGGTGGGCGAGCGCGCGGGTGACTTCCTGTTCGACCGGGAGGAAGAAGCCGGGACCGGCGAGGAAGGTGATGACCCACATCACCGACAACGGCGCGAACGCGTCGGGGCCGAGCGCCCTGGCGGAGATGGCGAGGAAGGCGTAGGAGGCGACGCCGGCGATGACGAGTCCCGTGCCGACGGTGAACGTTCCCTCGGGCAGCGGGTTGGCTCGCAAGGCGGCGAGGCGGCTCGGCGGTCGAGCGGAGATGGTCTGCTCCTGAGGTTCCGGGTCGGTGTGAAGCATAGGAGCCATGCTCGTTTCCGTCGGCATCACCAGGCTTGGCGTGAGAGGCCCGACGACGGCTCTGCGACACTGACGCTCGTGAGCGCTTACGACGCCGTGCTCGTGGTGTCGTTCGGTGGGCCGGAAGGCCCAGACGACGTCATGCCGTTCCTCCAGAACGTGACGCGCGGGCGCAATATCCCGCCCGAACGCCTTCGAGCGGTGGCCGCACAGTACGAGCGGTTCGGCGGGGTCAGCCCGATCAACGGTCAGAACCGAGAGCTCGTCGCCGCGCTCGACGACGCGCTCGTCGCGGCGGGTCACGCGCTTCCGGTCTACTGGGGCAACCGCAACTGGCGTCCCTACGTCGTCGATGCCGTGCGCCAGATGCGTGACGACGGGGTCGAGCGCGCGCTCGCCTTCGTCACGTCGGGCTTCAGCTCGCACTCCTCCTGCCGCCAGTACCTCGAAGACATCGAGGCCGCGCGTGAGCAGGTCGGCCCCGGAGCGCCGGTGATCGACAAGATTCGCCAGTTCTACGACCACCCTGGCTACGTCGGTCCGTTCGCTCGATCGCTCGCGGCGGCGTTGGACGAGCTCACGCCGACGCAGCGCGCCGGCGCTCACGTCGCGTTCACCGCGCACAGCCTTCCCATCGCGATGGCCGAGAGATCCGACTACGTCGCGCAGCTCGGTGAGACCGCCCGACTCGTCGCGGAGCGCGGTGCACCAGGGCTCCCGTGGGCGCTCGCGTACCAAAGCCGCAGCGGCCCGCCGACGCAACCCTGGCTCACGCCCGACATCGGCGACCACATCGATGCCCTCGCGGGCGCGCACGTGCCCGCGGTCGTCGTCGTCCCGATCGGGTTCGTGTCCGACCACATGGAGGTCATCAACGATCTCGATGTCGTCGCGGCGAAGCGGGCCGCAGCGGCGGGGATCGAGCTCGTCCGAGCGTCGACTCCCGGTGTCGACTCCGAGTTCGTGTCGATGGTGCGAGAGCTCATCGAGGAGCGCCTCGATCCGTCGCTACCGCGCCGAGCGCTGGGTTCTTTGGGCGTGCGCCCGGACGTGTGCTCGGGCTGCTGCGAGTGACCGCTAGCGAACGGCGACGAGCGCTTCGCGCACCGCGTCCTCGCCGAGGCCGAGTCGCAGGAGCTCGATGTCCGCCGAAGACGGCCGGCGCTCGTCGAGTCGCCATGCACGCTCACGCGCGAGGTGCGACTCGGGATCCCTGATGTCGATCGGAGCGATGGAGGTGGCGGGCGTCCGCATCACGTAGAGGCACCAGGCGCGGGTGAGCCCGAACCGTGCGACATGCGGATGGAGACGACGCTCGATCGCGGGACAGCGCACGAAGCCCGCGGCTTCGAACTGACTCGTCCACCAGCGGTACGACGCGATGGTGACGTGCCCCTCGAGCAGGTAGCCCTTCGCGTCGCGCGCGAGATCTGCTTCGGCGACAGGTCCGTCGAACTCACTGCCGAGCGCATAGAGGTCGGCGAGTCGCTCGTCGCGGACCTTGCCATCGAGCCACCCCGGCGGGCCTCCTCGATTCGGGCCGAACGACGGAATCGTCGCGACCACCCATCCGCGGCACACACGCCGAAGCTCGGCGAGCGCATGCGGCACGCTTTGGGGCGGCACGTGTTCGAGTGTCTCGAGCGCCGTGACGACGTCGAACGAGCCGCTCGGGAACGGGAGCCGCTTCACGAGGTCGGCGCGCCGGACGAAGGGCGCGACTGACCGCGGCGCATGCGCGATCGCCCAGCGGCTCGTGTCGATGCCCTCGGCGTCGATGCCGAGCTCTCGCAGCGCCTCGACCACGAAGCCCTGCGCGCACCCGGCGTCGAGGACGCGGCCCGGGGGGAAGAAGCGCCACAGCAGATACGCGACGACATCCGCGTTCGACGTGTCGCGTGTGTACCGCTCGTATCCCGACAACCCCGCACGTGACTCTGGGTCACGTCCGCGGCCGTAGTACGTCGCGCGGTAGCGATGGCGACCCAGCACCCTCGCGAGGCTACGGGCGCCGGTGCTGGTCACAGGGGATGCATGACGCGACAAGGGCGGCGCCGGTACCTTCGATGCGATCACACGCCTCATTCGCGCCTGCTTCGTCGCGGCGCTCGCGTTGCTGATCCCGATCGCAGACGCGAGCGCTCAGCCGGCCCCACCGTCACCCGTCACGTTCCTCGTGCAGGGCAAAGGATGGGGCCATGGCCGCGGGCTCGGACAGTGGGGAGCACTCGGCTACGCGCTGAAGGGTTGGACGAGCGCGCAGATCCTCGATCACTTCTACGGAGGCACGACCCCTGGCGCGGTCGACGCAGCGTCCGAGGTGCGCGTGCGGCTGTTGCGTGAGGACGACGTCGACGTGATCGTCATGTCCGAGCGGAACCTGCTCTCGACGGGGGCGATCCCCGGCGTCTTCACCGCGTTGCGCGCCCAGCCGCTGCCCGACGGCACCTATTCGCTGCAATCCGGTCCTGGGTGCGCCGGCCCGTGGACTCCAGTTGCGACGGTGCCGTCTGTCGACTTCCGCACCGATCCGGCCGCCCTGACGACCGCCGACCCGAGCGCCCTGCTGGCAATGTGCGAGCCGGGCGGCACCATGCGCTACTACCGCGGCAGCTTGCTCGCCGTGAGGGACGCGAACGGTGCCTCGCGCGCGGTGAACGTCGTGCCACTCGACCAGTACGTCCGGGGCGTCGTGCCCCGCGAGGTCTCGGCGTCGTGGGCCGACCAGGGCAGCGGCGCAGGCTTCCAAGCGGTCAAGGCGCAGGCGATCGCGGCCCGTTCGTACGCGTGGTCAGAGTCGCGGTACTCGTACGCGAAGACGTGTGACGGCGCAACGTGTCAGGTGTACAGCGGAGCGGACGTGCGTTCTGTCGCCGGCGTGGTGTCGCCGCTCGAGGACCCTCGCACCGATCGAGCGGTGGCCGAGACGAGCGGCCAAGTCAGAATCGACGCCAAGGGCGCGGTGGCTCGCACCGAGTTCTCCTCGTCGACCGGCGGTTACACGGCCGGTGGCGTGTTCCCGGCGGTTTCCGACGAAGGCGACTCCCTCGCGGCAAACCCCAACGCCGCGTGGGTGGCATCGGTGAGCGGTGACGCGATCGTGCAGGCGTACCCGCAGCTCGGCGTGCTGCAGAGCGTGACAGTGACCAACCGGAACGGTCTCGGGGCCTTCGGCGGGCGAGTGACGAAGATCGCGTTGAAGGGCACGACGTCGACGGTCACGCTCACCGGCAACGAGTTCCGGGCTGCATTCGGCCTCAAGTCGGACCTGTTCCAGGTCGCGGACTTCTCGCAGTCGCCCGCGGTCGCAGTTGCCAACGGCAAGGGCGACGACTACTGGCTGGCCACGGGTGACGGTGCTGTGTTCGCCGTGCAGGGCGCGCCCGATCGGGGCTCGATGTTCGGCACAAAGCTGAACGCGCCGGTCGTCAGCATCACCGCCACTGCGGACGGCCAGGGGTACTGGCTGCTGGCGAAGGACGGTGGCGTCTTCACGTTCAACGCGCCCTTCTACGGGTCGACCGGCAACATCAAGCTGAACAAGCCCGTGGTCGGTCTCGCAGTGCGGCCCCAAGGCGACGGCTACTGGTTCGTCGCCGCGGACGGCGGGATCTTCAGCTTCGGCGCTGCGCCCTTCTTCGGATCGACGGGCGATCGGAAGGTTGCAGGTGCAATCGTCACGATGGCGCCCACGCCGTCGGGCGGTGGCTACTACGTCGTGGGGGTCGACGGGTCGGTCTACGCGTTCGGTGACGCGCGTGACTTCGGGGGAGTCA
Organism: uncultured Acidimicrobiales bacterium; assembly: GCA_963802505.1. GTDB lineage: Bacteria > Actinomycetota > Acidimicrobiia > Acidimicrobiales > DATKAS01 > DATKAS01. The sequence goes on from CAWDJB010000003.1 coordinate 712,992, forward strand.
AGAGCTCGCCCTCGCCGATCGTCGGCATCGGTGTGCGTCCTCAAGCCGACGGCTACTGGCTCGTCGCCGCAGACGGCACGGTCACCGGCTTGGGTGCTGCTGCGTCGATCGGTGCGCCTTCGGCCAATCCTGCCGCCCCCGCTGCCGCCCCAGTCGTTGGGATGTCCGTGACGGCGAGCGGTGGGGGCTACCGGTTGGTGCGCGCGGACGGCACGACCGCCAGCGCGGGAGATGCGGTGTAGCTACGCCGCTGCGGACTGTCCGGGCGTGGTGCGGGAGACGAAGTCCTTGACCTGCTCGCGGGCGTCCTTGGCCGCGTCACGCGCTTGCTTCATGAGCTCAGCGACCTGCTGGGGCAGCTTCGACTGCAGGGACTCGAGCAGCTCTTCGACACGCGTTTCGATCTGGCTCGCCTGCGTCTCGAACTGGGCCTTGCCGTCGGCGATCTGCGTCTCGAACCAGCTGCGCAGCTCGCCCTGGTTCGACTTCAGCTGCTCGTAGGCCACGGCACCGAGGCCGACCGTCACGTAGAACGCGTCCTTCGCGGGCTTGGTGAGGGTCTCGAAGGTGGGGGTGGAAGTGGGCATCGCTCCTCCTCGGGGTTGCGGCGATGTGCTTGCAACGCTACCCACGTTGCATAACAGTTGCAAGCGCTTGTGATCGATGGCACACGGGTCCTCGACCTCTCCGTGTGCCCCAGTCCGGACAAGCCCGGCCGCTAGCCTCGGGCCATTGTGGAGGCCCAACCGCAGGCGGCGCCGCCGGTCGTCGCCGTGCTGGTTGCCCACGATCCCGGCGCATGGTTTGACGAGCTGCTGGCCTCTCTCGCCGCTCAGGACTACCCGAACTTCTCGGTGCTCGTCATCGACGCGGGGAGCGATGGGAACGTGGCCGCAGCGGTCGCCGCCCGGCTTCCCGGGGCCTACGTCCGCCGGCTCGACGCCAACCCGGGGTTCGGACCGGCCGCGAACGAGGCGCTGAAGCTCGTCGAGGGCGCGGGGTTCTTCTGCTTCCTCCACGACGACGTGGCGCTCGAGCCCGCCACGGTTCGCCAGCTCGTCGAGGAGGCCTTCCGGTCGAACGCCGGCATCGTCGGCCCGAAGCTCGTCGAGTGGGACGACCCGCTGCGGCTGCGCTCGGTGGGGATGGGGGCCGACAAGGCCGGCGTCCTGGTTCCGCTCTGTGAGCCCGGAGAGCTCGACCAAGAGCAGCACGACGCGGTCCGCGACGTCTTCATGGTCCCGTCCGGTTGCATGCTCGTTCGCGTCGACCTGTTCGACGCGCTCAACGGCTTCGACGACGGCATCCCCGCCTACGGCGAGGCGCTCGACCTGTGCTGGCGCGCGCATGTCGTGGGTGCGCGCGTCATGGTCAACCCCGACTCCCGCGTCCGACATCGCGAAGCCGAGGAAGACGGCGTGCGCGACGACGACCGGGGTCGCTTGGTCGCCCGTCACCGGCTACGGACGGTGCTCATCTGCTACGGGCCGCTCAACCTGATCCGCGTCCTGCCCCAGATCGCGATCCTCACGATCCTGACGGTCTTCTCGTCCCTGCTCACCGGTCACCCCGGGCGCGCGAAGGACGCGATCGGCGCATGGTCGTGGAACTTCGCGCACTACAGCGAGATCCGCCGTCGCAGCCGATACCTCGAGCGCATCCGTCTCGTCCCCGACAACGAGGTTCGCCGGCTGCAAACGAGGGGCAGCGCGCAGGTTCGAGGGGTCATGCGCCGTCCCGCCTCAGACGAGCGGTTCGCAGCTGCCGCGGCGGTCGGTCGTACGGTCGCCGGAAGTCTCATGCCCGGGCCTCGGCGCACCGCGTTGCTCGCCTGGGTGGTCGCCATCGCCTTCTTGCTGTTCGGGAGCCGCGAGCTGATCACGCAGGGCGTCCCCGCGATCGGGCAGCTCGCCCCGCTGCCTGCGTCGGCCGCCGACCTCATGCGCTCGTTCGGGGCCGGGTGGCGTTCGATCGGGCTCGGCACGACCGCCGCGGCGCCGACGGCGTTCGCACTCGTCGGCCTCGGAGCGATCCCCGTGTTCGGCCAGACCGGGCTGCTCCACACCCTGCTCACCCTCTTGCCGTTGCTCATCGGGCTCATCGGCATCTGGCGGCTCACCGCGACCATCGGCGGGGTGCGGGCCCGCATCGCGTCGCTCGTCGCGTACGCGGCGATCCCGCTGCCGTACAACGCGCTCAGCAACGGGCGCTGGGACGGCCTCGTCGCGTATGCCGTGATGCCCTGGGTGGTCGCGCGCCTGGCGCGGGCGAGCGGGCTCGCTCCGTTCGCTCGGCCGCAACGCTCGACGTGGAAGTCAGAGGTGCTGGGCCTGGGCCTCGTCGTCGCCGTCGCGGTCGCCATCGTCCCCTTCGTCGTCGTCCTCGTCCTGATGACCGCGTTGTGCTTGGTGATCGCCAGCGTGCTCGCGGGAGGCTGGCGGGGCGCGTTTCGCGCGCTCGGCGTCGCCGTCGGCGCATCGGTGATCGCTTTGGTGTTGAACCTGCCGTGGTCGCTCGGTGTGTTCACCCCCAGCGCCGACTGGTCGGGCTTCGCGGCGGTCGATCCGGCGGGCGCCGGCTCGCTCTCGCTCGGACAGATCCTTCGCTTCGAGACCGGCTCGCTCGGCGCGGCCCCACTCGGTTGGGCTTTCCTCGTCGTCGGGGCGCTCGCACTCGTGATCGGGAAGGGCTGGCGACTCGGTTGGGCCACGCGGGCCTGGACAATCGCGGCAGTGCCGTTCGCGCTCACGTGGGCGGCCTCGAGAGGGTGGATCGACGTGGGGCTGCCCTCGGCCGACACCCTGCTCGCCCCGGCGGCGGTCGGCCTCGCTTTCGCCGCCGGCCTTGGCATCGCGGCATTCGAGGTCGATCTCCGTGGCTACCGATTCGGATGGAGACAGCTCGCGTCGCTTGCGGCGGCGGCAGCGCTCGCCGTCGGCGTCATCCCCGCGCTCATCGCGGCCGGAGGTGGCCGGTGGCGCGCGCCGCACAGCGACTTCGCCGCGTCGTTGTCGTTCATGGGAAACGACCCAGGGGCCGGCGCGTTCCGGGTCCTGTGGATGGGCCAGCCCAGCGTTCTGCCGCTCTCGGGCTGGGAGCTCGCGGATGGGGTCGCCTACGCGACGTCTGACAACGGTTTCCCCGACATCACCGACCTGTGGGCCGGCACCGCCCCCGACAGCACGCAGCTCATCGCACGGAGCGTGACCCTCGCCGCGGACGGCGAGACAGACCGCCTCGGGTCGTTGCTCGGCCCGATGGGCATCCGGTATGTCGTCGTGCCCGAACGTCTCGCGCCGAGCACCGACGACACGCCGCTCGTGCCGGCGCCGGTCGCGCTGACAACGGCGCTCGACTCGCAGCTCGACCTCCGCCGGCTCGATGTCGACGATGCGGTTCGCGTGTACGAGAACACGTCGTGGACACCGGTTCGCGCGTTGACGCCTCCTGCCGGCCCGATCAAACCGGTGCTGCTCGATCAGACGGGCATCTTCACGTTCGAAGGAGACCTCGCGAACGGCACGGTCACGGTCGCCGACGCGCCGAATGGTGGGTGGAAGCTCGCGGTCGACGGCACTGCCGTGAAGACCAGCTCGACGAACGAGTTCTCGAGCTCGTACACGATCTCGCAGGCCGGTCCTTCGTCGCTCGTGTTCGACACGCCGCTCGCTCGCACGGCTGCCATCGCCGGACAGGCGCTGCTCTGGATCCTCACGATCCTGCTCGTCCTGCGGTGGCGCACCTCGACGCCGTGGCGCCGCGCTCGCGGCCGCCACGCCGTGGTGCCCGGGAGCCCGAACGGGGATGGCAACGGCAACGTCCCTGCCGCGGTGGTGGCCGAGCTCGAGACATCGGGAGCTTCGACCTTCTGATGCGCCGCTTCCCGATCCTCCTCGTGTTCGGCGGTCTGCTCGCGGCTGGCCTCGTGGTGGACCGCGACCGACCTGCTCCCGCGGAGGTCGTGTTCGGCACGGCGACCGCGCCCGTGCAGCCGATCGCTCCGCCACCGTCGGCCGCCACCACCACGTGGTTCTGCCCGGGCATGCCGGCGCCTGCCGACGGCACCACCGCGGGCTTCGTCACGATGGCGAACCCGACCGACGCCGACCTGCCCGCCACCTTGACGGTCGTGCCGAGCGAGGGCGTGGTGGCGAAGCGATCGATGACACTGGCCGCACACACGACGACGTCCGTGAACGTCGCCGAGGTCGCCCCCGCTGCGTGGGCAGCCGCGCAAGTCGACATCGCCGGCGGCGGTGCCGTCGTCGAGCAGAGCGTCGCCAAGGGCGAGATCCGCGACCCGAGCGCCTGCGCCACCGCGACTGCGCCGACGTGGTACGTGGCGAACGGCGTCACGACTCGCGATGCGACGCTCACCTACCTGGTCTTCAATCCCTATCCCGACGATGCGATCGTCGACATGGACTTCGCCACGAACGAGGGACGGTTCGCGCCCCAGCCGCTCCAGGGCCTGGTCATTCGAGGGGGGAGTGTCCGCGCGGTGGACGTCACCGAACAGGTGCGCCGGCGCACGTCGGTCTCTGGGACCATCACCGCTCGCTCCGGTCGGGTCGTCGTCGGACGCCTCCAGACCTACGACGGCACTGCGGGGCCGGAGGGCTACACCTGGGGGCTGGCGGCGCCGAGCACGGCGACCGAGTGGCTGTTCCCCGACGGCCGGCGCGTCCCGCAGGTGTCCGAGCGAGTTGTCGTGTACAACCCTGGGCCCGACTCGGCTGAGGTCGACATCGAGGTGCGGCCTCCTCTGAGCGGGGACGAGGAGGACGTCGAGCTCGCCACGCTGCAATCGCTGACCCTGTCGCCGTTCTCGTCGACGGCCTACGACGTCACCGGCGACGCAACCGTCGCCGACGGCGTGCACAGCATCGTCGTTTCGTCCGCCAACGATGTTCCGATCGTCGCCGAACGAGTCACGAACCTGGTCGCCGACTCGGGCACGCGCGGGGTGAGCTCGATGCTCGGCTCCCGCGTTGCCGCACGCGCGTGGCTCCTCGCGACCGGCGCCACCTCTGATGAGGTCGTCGAAGAGCTCACCGTGCTGAACGACGGCAGCGACAACGCGAAAGTCACCATCTCGTCGGTCGATGCCGACGGCGTGAAGGCGCTCGGCGACCCGCTGACCGTGCCCCCAGGTGGCTTCGTCCAGGTGAAGCTGAACGACCTCGTGGACAAGACGCCACTCACCGTGCTCGTCGAGAGCGACACGCCGATCGTCGTCGAGCGCGGTCTCGTCTTTAAAGGCGAGGTGGGCACGTCCCGACAGCTCGGCGTGCCGCTGACGTGACGAACGTCCTGATCGCGGTGGCGCTCGGCGCCGCGGCGCTCGTTGTCGCCTGGTTGATCAACCGGCGGAAGCCGAAGGCAACGGCGATGATCTCGGCACACCACGTGCCCGATCGCATCGACCGCGGCGAGTTCATCCGTCCCGAGGCTCCGGTGCTGATCGCGGTGTTCACGTCCGCGACGTGCGCTTCGTGTGCGGCGATGGTCGCGACCGCGCGCGAGCTCGCGAGTGACGCGGTCGCGGTCGACGAGGCCGAGCTCGGCGCCCGCGCTGACGCGCATCGTCGCTATGAGATCGATGCGGTGCCGATCCTCGTCGTGGCTGATCGCGACGGAATGGTGCGGGCTTCGTTCGCGGGAGCAGTGACTGCGAACGAGCTGGCCGAGGCCCTAGTCGGCTTGCACTGACTCCGGCTCGGGCTCGGGGGTCGCCCCGTGCACCTCTTCGAGGCCCTGCTGCACGAGGCGCGAGACGTCAGATCCCTCGATCGTCTCACGCTCGAGCAGCGCCTGCGCGACCAGGTCGAGCCCACGACGATGCTTGGTCAGCAGGTCGCGGGCACGATCCTCCTGCACCCGCAGGATCTTCTCGACCTCTTCGTCGATGACGCGAGCGGTCTCGTCTGAGTAGTCACGCGTGTGCATGAGGTCGTCGCCGAGGAACACCTGTCCCTGCGAGCCCCACGCCATCGGGCCGATGCGCTCGCTCATTCCCCACTCACGCACCATGCGGCGAGCGAGCTCGGTGTTCACGACCAGATCGTTCTGTGCACCCGTCGACACCATCCCGAACACGAGCTCCTCGGCCATGCGGCCGCCGAGGCGCATGCACAGCGAGTCCTCGATGTAGGGCTGGCTGTGAAGGTGCCGCTCCTCGGGCATCTGCTGCGTGACGCCGAGCGCCATGCCGGTCGGGAGGATGGTGACCTTGTGGAGCGGGTCGGCGTTCGGCAACACAGCAGCGAGCACCGCGTGCCCGCCCTCGTGGTAGGCGACCGCCTTCTTCTCCTCGAGTGAGAGCACCATCGACTCTCTGCGGGCGCCCATCATCACTCGATCGCGCGCGGACTCGAAGTCGAGCCGCTCGATGACCTTCGATCCGCGACGCACCGCGAACAGTGCGGCCTCGTTCACGAGGTTCGCGAGATCAGCGCCGCTCATCCCCGGGGTGCCGCGCGCCATCACCTCGAGATCGGCGTCGGGACCGATCTTCTTGTCCCTGGCGTGCACCTTGAGGATCGCGAGACGCTCCTCGAACTCGGGAAGGGGTACGACGACCTGGCGGTCGAACCGACCCGGACGCAGCAACGCGGGATCGAGGATGTCGGGACGGTTGGTCGCCGCCATCATCACGATGCCCTCGGTGGCCTCGAAGCCGTCCATCTCGGAGAGCATCTGGTTGAGGGTCTGCTCCCGCTCGTCGTGCCCGCCGCCGAGCCCGGCACCTCGCTTGCGGCCGATCGAGTCGATCTCGTCGACGAAGATGATCGCCCGGCCGAGCTTGCGCGCCTGCTGGAAGAGATCCCGGACGCGCGAGGCGCCCACGCCGACGAACATCTCCATGAAGTCGGAACCCGTGACCGAGAGGAAGGGCACGCCGGCCTCGCCGGCGACCGCCCGAGCGATGAGGGTCTTGCCGGTGCCCGGGGGACCGACGAGCAGCACGCCCTTCGGGATGCGGGCGCCGATCTCGCGGAAGCGCTCGGGCGTCTTGAGGAAGTCGACGACCTCCCGGATCTCTTGCTTCACGCCCTCGTAGCCCGCGACATCGGCGAAGGTCGTCGAGGGCTTGTCAGCGGAGTAGGTCTTGGCCCGCGAGCGGCCGATCGACATCACGTTGCCCATCTGGCCAGCGGCGCGGCGCTGCATCCAGACGAAGAAGCCGATGATCAGCAGCACGGGCAGGAGCAGCGGGATGAGGCTTCCGAGGAAGCTGCTCTGGGGCGTCTTGAACTCGACGTCGACGTTCTTTTGGTCGAGCAGAGCGAGGTCCGCGTCGGGCAGCGGCACCTGGCCGGTGGTGTGGAACTCCTTGCCATTGTTCAGCTGACCGCTGATGCCGCCCGTGTTGTTGTTGACGGTGATGGAGTCGACGTTGCCTTGCTCGACCTCGGAGCGGAACTGCGAGTAGGTGAGGTCCTCGCCGCTCTTGCGCGACATCAGCGTCGGCACGAGCAACGCCGCGGCCAAGAGGCCCAGGAACACCCAGATCGCCCACTTCGGGATGCCTGACGACCGCGTCGGCCGACCGTTCGGGCCACTGCCGGAGCCATCGGGATTCGGACGACGGTCATCCGGACCGCGGCCGTTCCCCGACGGCGGGGGCGGGGGGAGCTGGCTCATGCATCCATGCTAGGGGCCGAGGCGTCCGCAAGGACGCCGGGAGTAGAGCGTCCGCAAGGACGCCGGGAGTAGAGCGTCCGCAAGGACGCCGGGAGTAGAGCGTCCGCAGCGGAGCCAGCCGATCCAACTATCGTCGCCTGCGATGCGACGCCAGTGCTGCCGCCCCGCGTGTGCCGAACCCGCGGTGGCATCGGTCACGTACCACTACGGCGAGCAGGCGGCATGGGTCGACCCGTTGAGCGCCGAGCGCGATCCACACGCGTACGACATGTGCGCCCGCCACGCCGAGCGCTTGCGTCCCCCGTTGGGCTGGGCGCTCGACGATCGCCGCGTGCGCGCTGCCTCATCGGTCGCGCTCGCCGTCTGATTCGGCGGCCCGATGGCCGAAGAGACCTCCACCGCGCCCGGCATACGCGATGCGTTCCTGACCTGGGGCGCCGCGTTCGTCGTCAGCAACATCGTCGGCGGCGTCGTCCTCGGAGCCACGGGGCATCTCGGGGCCGACCAACCCGATCCGCCTCTGTGGCTGACCGCCGTCCTCCAAATCCCGTTCTGGATGGTGCTCGTCGGCGGCACCGTGTTCTTCTCCCGCCGCAAAGGCACCGGCGACCTCGGGCGGGACATGCGCTTCCGAGCCGAGCGCCGCGATCCGCTCATCGGGCTGCCTGTCGGCGTCCTGACCCAGCTGGTGCTGGTGCCGCTCCTCTATGTGCCGATCTTCTGGATCTTCGGGAACAGGGACCTCTCCGACGACGCCCGGGAGCTCACCGATCGCGCCTCGGGGGCGGGCATCGCCGTGCTGGTGCTGCTCGTGGTGGTCGGCGCCCCCATCGTGGAGGAGCTCTTCTTCCGTGGCTTCCTCATGGGTGCGCTCGAGCGCTCGATGGGGCAGGCGTGGGCGCTCTGGCTGTCTGCGCTGTTCTTCGGCGGGATCCACTTCGAGCTTCTGCAGACGGCGGCCCTCGTGCTCTTCGGCCTCGTCGCGGGCTGGCTCGTGCAGCGCTACGGACGGCTCGGGCCCGCGATCTTCGCCCACATGGGGTTCAACGCGGTGACGATCGCCATCCTTCTCGCGGACCGGTATTGAACCGGTGACTGCTCGCGGCCGATCGGGTGGTGAAAGCATGTCAGGACACCCATGACCGACGTTCTCGAGCAGACCCCCCCAGAGCCGCTGCCCGCGCCAACTGGCGCGCACGAGGAAGCGCCTGAGCCGCCGGTCCCTGGCTGGCTCGACCGGCTCGCGCACCGGATCGGCTCGATCACGCTCGAAGGCTGGATCACCTTCGGCATCGTCTTGGGCGCGGTGGTCTTCACCCTCGCGCAGCTGCACCCCGACCTTCTGTTCTCGAACAGCACGCCGACCGGCGGCGACATGGGTGCGCACGTCTGGGGACCGGCGTACCTCCGCGACCACCTGCTCCCGCACTTCCGCCTCTCGGGATGGGCGCCCGATTGGTACGCCGGCTTCCCGATGTACCAGTTCTACATGGTCATCCCTGCGCTGGCCGTGGTGCTCGTCAATCTGGTCCTTCCCTACGGGCTCGCGCTCAAGCTCGTGTCGATCGCAGGAGTGCTCACGCTTCCGATCGCGGTCTGGGCGTTCGGCAAGCTGAGCGGCCTCAAGTTCCCGGTGCCGGCGCTCTTCGCCGCGCTGTCCGTGATCTTCCTGTTCGACGAGAGCTTCACGATCTACGGCGGGAACATCGCGTCGACGATGGCCGGCGAGTTCTCGTTCTCGATCGCGCTCTCGATCGCGTTCGTCTATTTCGGAGTGGTCGCGCGAGGTCTTCGCACCGGACGCCTCCGCGCGCTCGCTGCCGTGCTGCTGGCACTGTGCGTGCTGTGCCACCTGATCGTCGCGATCTTCGCGGCGGCGGGCACCGTTGTGTGGTTCCTCCTGTACGCGGACCGGCACCGCTTCAAGTGGCTGGCCACGATGTTGCCCGTCGGCGCCCTGCTCACCGCGTTCTGGGTGATGCCGTTCTTCCTTCGTCGCCATTACTTGACCGACATGGGCTACGAGCGGCGCACCGACTACGTGAACATGCTCTTCCCGTTCACGTGGAAGTGGGATGTGGTGCTGTTCGCGCTCGGAGCGATCGGCCTCATCGCCTCGGTCATCCGCCGGCAGCGCACCGGCATCTGGCTCGGGCTCATGACGCTGATCTACGGCGCGTGGATCGTCGTGTGGCCGCAGAGCATGTTCTGGAACGCGCGGCTCACTCCCTTCTATTACATCTGCCGTTACCTCCTTGCCGCGATCGGCGTCGCCGAGATCGGGCTGTGGCTCGCGTCGACTGCGGCGCGGCTGGTCGCGCCAGGGGCGAGGCGCGCCGTCACATTGCTGACGCCGGTCGTCGGCGCGGGCATCTGCGTCGTCATCCTCGGCCTCAGCCTGCGCATCCTTCCCGGCGGCCACCTCGTCACCAAAGAGGGCGGCGGCACCGCGTACAGCTGGCTCGGCCTCGAGAGCACGAAAGCGGCGTTCGTCGACGACTGGGCGAAGTGGAACTACGCCGGGTACGAGGGCAAGCCCGCGTACGGCGAGTACCGCGACGTCATGACGACGATGGACGACGTCGGCAAGACCAATGGCTGTGGGCGCGCCGAGTGGGAGTACGACGCAGAGCTGAACCAGTACGGCACGCCGATGGCGATGATGTTGCTGCCGTTCTGGACCGACGGCTGCATCGGCTCGATGGAGGGTCTGTTCTTCGAGTCGTCGGCCACGACCCCGTATCACTTCCTCGCCAGCTCGGCCCTGTCCGCGGCGCCGTCACGGCCGGTGCGCAACCTCCGCTACGACCCGCTGAACGTGGCGAAGGGCGTGCAGTACATGCAGCTGCTGGGCGTCAAGTACTACATGGCGTTCTCGCCGGCCGCCGTGAAGGAGGCTCGCGAGCAGACCGATCTGCGCGAGATCGCGACGTCGGGTCCTTGGGTGATCTTCGAAGTCGCCGACTCCGAGCTCGTCACGCCGCTGGCGAACGAGCCGGTCGTGGTCGAAGGCGCGGACAAGAACGCCAAGAGCTGGCTGAACATGTCGGAGGACTTCTTCCTCGACCCGACACAGTGGGGTGTCGAGCTCGCCGGGAGCGGGCCGAAGGAATGGCAGCGGATCGAGTCCGGCGATGCGCCGCCTCAGACCGCGCTCGAGCCGGTGAACGTCTCGAACATCACGACCGACGACGACCGCATCAGCTTCGACGTCGACCAGGTCGGTGTCCCCGTGCTCGTGAAGGTGTCCTACTTCCCCAATTGGCAGGCTTCGGGTGCTGAGGGCCCGTGGCGGGTAGCTCCCAACCTGATGGTGGTCATCCCGACGAGTGAGCACGTGTCGTTGCACTACGGGCGCACGCCGATCGACCTGATCGCGATCTTCCTCACCCTGCTCGGCATCGCGGGCGTGGTCTGGTTGGCGCGCACGCCGCCATTGGCGTTCCCGGCTCCGAAGGCACGCCCGGAGAGCGACGACGTCCCGGACAACGACGCGCTCGTCGCCGCCCCTGTCGAGTGGGACACGTGGGAGGAGTGGGACAGCTTCGGTGATGACTCGTGGGACGGCGAGCCATGGGACCACGAAGACTCCTCGGAGAACTGGTGACCACGCGCGACCTCGACACGATCTTCAAGGCCTACGACATCAGGGGCACCGTCCCCGATCAGCTCGACGCGACGATCGTGCGCGCGATCGGCACGGCGTTCGCACGGTTCGCCAAGACGCCGAGAGTGCTGATCGCGCACGACATGCGGGAGTCCGGCCCGGAGCTCGCCGCCGCGTTCTCCGAGGGCGTTCGCCGCGAGGGCGTCGACGTCGTCCAGCTCGGGCTCGCGTCGACCGACATGATCTACTTCGCCGCGGGCCGGCTCGACTCGCCAGGCGCGATGCTCACGGCGTCGCACAACCCCGCCGCGTACAACGGCATCAAGCTGTGCCTTGCGGGTGCGAGGCCCGTCGGCGTCGAGAGCGGGCTCGCCGAGATCCAGGCGACGACAGCCGCGCTGCTCGCCGATGGCGACACTCGGCCGGCGCGCGGCACCGAGACGTCGCTCGACCTGCTCGACGACTTCGTCGCACACGTGCACTCGTTCATCGACCTCGACGCGCTCCGACCGATGAAGGTGGTCGCCGACACCGCGAACGGGATGGGCGGCCTCATCGTCCCGCGAGTGTTCGAGAAGCTTCCCGTCGAGCTCGATCTGCTGTTCCCCGAGCTCGACGGCACGTTTCCGAACCATCCAGCCGACCCGATCCAGCCGGAGAACCAACGCGACCTGCGCGCGCGGGTCGCCGCGCTCGGCGCCGACGTCGGCCTCGCGTTCGACGGCGACGCCGACCGCGTCTTCCTCGTCGACGAACAGAGCCGCGGGCTGTCGGGCTCGACGACGACCGCGATGCTCGCAGTCGGCGTCCTCGCCAAGGAGCCCGGCGCCAAGATCATCTACAACCTGATCTGCTCGAAGGCGGTGCCCGAGGTCATCCGCGAGCATGGCGGGGAGCCGATCCGCTCGCGCGTCGGGCACTCGTTCATCAAGCAGGTGATGGCCGAGACCGGCGCCGCGTTCGGCGGCGAGCACTCTGCGCACTACTACTTCCGCGACAACTACCGCGCCGACTCGGGAATCATCGCGACGATGTTGGTGCTCGAGCGGATGTCGCAGTCGGGGATGCCGCTGTCCGAGCTGCGCAAGCCGCTCGAGAGGTACGCGGACTCGGGCGAGATCAACACCCATGTCTCAGATGCGCACGAGACGATCGAACGCGTCGCCGCTCACTACCGGGACGCAAAGCAGGATCGTCTCGACGGGCTCACCGTCGATTTCGGCGACTGGTGGTTCAACTTGCGGCCCTCGAACACCGAGCCGCTGCTGCGCCTGAACCTCGAAGCTGCGACACGCGACGAGTGCGACACGCACGTTGCCGAGGTGTTGGCGCTCATCACGGACGGCTGACACACTGCTGGCCATGGCCCTCGATCCGCTGCTGCTCGAGATCTTGGCGTGTCCTGAAGACAAGGGCCCGCTGTACTACTTCCAGGACGAGGACTCGTTGTACAACCCGCGGTTGAAGCGCCGCTACGCGGTGCGCGAAGACATCCCGATCATGCTGATCGACGAGGCCGAGACGGTCACCGACGCCGAGCACGATCGCTTGATGGCCAAGGTTGCCTCCGAGGGGCTCGCGCCGACGTTCAAGTGACCGTCGACTCGCTCGGCATGCATGCGGCAGCCCTCGCGCTGCCAGAGCAGGTGGCCGACGCCGCCGCTTCGGTCGAGCAGGGCATCGACGGGCTTCCTGACCGCGAGCGCGTGAGTCATGTGCTCGCGCTCGGCATGGGCGGCAGCGGCATCGCGGGGGATGTGCTCTGCGTCGTTGCGGGGCCGTTCGTGCCGGTGCCGATCTCCATCGCGAAGGACTACGAGCTTCCGGGCTACGTCGGTGAGCGCACGCTGGTCTTCGCGATCTCGTTCTCGGGGAACTCCGAGGAGACCGTCGAAGCTGCGACCGAGGCGAACGCGCTCGGTGCGTTCGTCGTCCCTGTGACCGCGGGGGGCGAGCTCGCGCGCCTCGCGGGGGAGTGGGGCCGCCCTGTCCTCGGCGTACCCCCGGGAATCCCGATGCCGCGCGCCGGTCTGGGTGCGCTCGCGGTGCCGCCGCTGCTCGCGCTCGAGCAGATCGGGCTGTTCCCCGGTGCGCGGGGCTGGGTGCAAGCGGCCGTCGAGCAGCTCGAGCGACGGCGCGACCAGCTCGCGGCGGCGGGCAACGCCGCCGAGGCGCTCGCCAGGCGCATCGGGCGCACGATGCCGATCGTCTACGGCGCCGGGCCGATCGGGGCGGTTGCCGCGATGCGGTGGAAGTGCGACGTGAACGAGAACGCCAAAGCGCCTTCGTTCTACAACCGCGTCCCCGAGCTGTGTCACAACGAGATCGCGGGCTGGGGGCAGCACGGCGACGTGACTCGCCAGGTGTTCACCATCGTGAACCTGCGCCACGACCACGAGCATCCCCACCTCGCCCGCCGGTTCGAGCTCGTGAACTCACTCGAGGAAGAGGTCGTCGGCGGCATCGAGGAGGTGCGCGCCGAGGGCGAAGGGCCGCTCGCCCAGCTCTTCGACCTCGTGCTCTACGGCGACCTCATGTCGATCGCGATGGCCGAGCAGGCGGGTGTCGACCCGGGACCCATCGCCGCGTTGGAGTTCATCAAGCAGTCGCTGGCTGGTTCCTGACCCGCGGGATCCCGAACCGACCTCGACGACTGACCCGTAGACTTCGGCGTCGTGACCACGACTGATGCACCCCCCGCGCGGCGCGACTTTCGCGTCGCCGACGTCTCACTCGCCCCGTTCGGACGCAAGGAGATCCACCTCGCCGAGCACGAGATGCCCGGTCTGCGCGCCCTGCGCGCCGAGTTCGGTCCGAGCAAGCCGCTCGCAGGTGCGCGCATCTCCGGTTCGCTGCACATGACGATCCAGACTGCTGTGCTCATCGAGACGCTGGTCGAGCTGGGTGCCGAGGTGCGGTGGGCGTCGTGCAACATCTTCTCGACGCAGGACCACGCGGCCGCCGCAGTCGCCATTGGTCCCCACGGCACCGAGGACGATCCGCAAGGTGTCCCCGTGTTCGCCTGGAAGGGCGAGTCGCTCGAGGAGTACTGGTGGTGCACCGACCAGATGCTCTCTTGGCCCGATGGTGACGGGCCGAACATGATCCTCGACGACGGGGGTGACGCAACGCTGGTCATCCACAAGGGGGTCGAGTTCGAGAAGCTCGGCGAGGTGCCCGATCCCGAGCACGCCGCGTCGGTCGAGTTCGGCGTCGTGCTCGCGCTGCTGCGCAACTCACTGCGCACCGATCCGACGAAGTGGACGCGGATGGCTGCGGGCATCCGGGGCGTCACCGAGGAGACGACGACTGGCGTGCATCGCCTCTACCAGATGCACCAGCAGGGTTCGCTGCTCTGGCCCGCGATCAACGTCAACGACTCGGTCACGAAGTCGAAGTTCGACAACCTGTACGGCTGCCGTCATTCGCTGATCGACGGCATCGCTCGGGCCACCGACGTGATGATCGGAGGCAAGACCGCGCTCGTGTGCGGCTTCGGTGACGTGGGCAAGGGGTGCGCGCAGTCACTTCGCGGCCAGGGCGCGCGCGTCATCATCACCGAGATCGATCCGATCAACGCGCTGCAGGCGGCGATGGAGGGGTACCAGGTCGCCGTGCTCGACGACGTCGTCTCGACCATCGACATCTTCGTGACCGCGACAGGCAACGTGGACGTGATCACCGTGGACGACATGGCGCGCATGAAGCACAACGCGATCGTCTGCAACATCGGTCACTTCGACAACGAGATCGACATGGCGGGCCTGGCCCGCTATCCCGGTGTCGAGCGCCTCACGATCAAGCCGCAGGTCGACCTGTGGACGTTCGCCGACGGCCACTCGATCATCGTGCTCGCCGAAGGCCGCCTCGTGAACTTGGGCTGTGCGACTGGGCATCCGAGCTTCGTCATGTCGTGCTCGTTCTCGAACCAGGTGCTCGCGCAGATCGAGCTGTTCAACCACACCGAGGGCTACCCGGTCGGCGTCTACGTGCTCCCGAAGCAGCTCGACGAGAAGGTCGCTCGGCTGCACCTCGACGCGCTGGGCGTCAAGCTCACCAAGCTCGACGACGAGCAAGCCGAGTACCTCGGCGTGCCGCCCGGAGGGCCGTACAAGGCCGAGCAGTACCGGTACTGACAATGCGCGAGCTCTCGGGACGCGTCGCAGTCGTCACCGGCGGAGCCAGTGGCATCGGCCGCGCGATGGCGGCGCGGTTCGTCGATGCGGGGATGCACGTCGTCATTGCCGACGTCGAGAAGGCGCCGCTCGAGGCGACGGCCACCGAGCTCGGCGCGGTCGGTGTGCTCACCGACGTGAGCGACTCGAGCTCGGTGCAGTCGCTCGCCGACGCGGTGCGAGATCGCTTCGGCACCGTGCACGTGCTCTGCAACAACGCCGGCGTCGGTGGAGGAGGTTTCATCGTCGACCAGACGCTCGCTGACTGGCAGTGGGTGCTCGGGGTGAACCTCTGGGGCGTGGTGCACGGTCTGCACTCGTTCATGCCGATGCTCGTGGAGAACTCCGATGGCGGCCATGTCGTGAACACGGCGTCGGTCGCGGGGCTGGTCGCCGGCGCGGGCATCGGCCCGTACAACGCGAGCAAGTTCGCAGTCGTCGCGATCAGCGAGACGCTGCGCAAGGAGCTCGAGCTCGCGGGATCGAAGGTCGGAGTATCGGTCCTGTGCCCTGGCTACGTGCGGACGAACATCTTCGAGAGTCAGCGGAACCGGCCAGAGTCGCTTCGAAACGAGTCGCGGGCGCCGCGCGACGCCCGCGAGCAGAACGAGCGTCTCAAGCAGTTCCTCGAGAGTGCGATGGATCCCGCCGAGGTCGCGGCGATGGTGCACGACGCGATCATCGAGGACCGCTTTTGGATCACCCCCCATCCCGAGTTCCTCAAGGCGGTGTCGGAACGGGCCGATGAGATCGTCGCCGGGCAAAACCCGCGCCCAGGCCGGTTCGGCGAGTGACGCTGGATCGACAACGACACCCAGTAGGTTCTCCCCCCATGCTTCGCAAGCCGATCGCCCTCTTGTTCGCTGTTGCCATCGTGTTCACCCTCGCCGCGTGCGGCGGTGACGACAGCGGCAGCATCCCCGCGCCTGGCGCGACGTCGGGCAGCTCGGGCTCTGACGCCCCGGCTGCGAGTTCCGACACCGGTGCCTCCGACAGCAGCTCCGCCGGCACCACCGCGGTCCCGGACTTCTCGGGGTCGGGTGGCGAGGCGTTCTGCGGCCAGGCGAAGGACTTCGAAAGCGTGTTCGGCGGTGAGTCGTTCTCGAACACCGATCCGGCGTCGCTGGAAGCCGACTACCAGAAGGCGAAGAGCGCGCTCGACGACCTTGCCAGCAAGGCACCCGACGAGATCAAGGGCGACGTCGAGACCCTGTCGACCGCTCTCGCGACGCTGATGGATGTGTTCGCATCGGTCGATTACGACGTCACGAAGCTCGCGCAAGACCCGACGGCTGCGGCGAAGCTGCAGGACTTCGACAGCCAAGAGCTCAGCGATGCGAGCGCCCGCGTCGAGGCCTACCTCACGCAGGTGTGCGGGATCGACACGACCACCGGCGGCTGAGCCGTCACAGCGGCCCGCTAATGGCCGCTGGTGCTCCTCATCGATCGTTGTCCCATGTGCAGACGCCCCCATCGGGGCGTCTGTGCGCGTTGCGTCGCGGAGCTGCGGGCGCCCGCCGGAGCGCTCCCCGTGCCCCCCGGCCTCGACAGCGTGCGGGCCGTCCTCGCGTACGAGGGAGGGGCACGCCAGATCGTCGCGGGGCTCAAGTATCGGAACGCGCGGGGAGGGCTGGCTCAGCTCGCCGCGGCGATGGCCGCCGTCGCTCCCGATGTGGCGCTGGTGACGTGGGTCCCGACCACGGCGGTCCGGTCGCGCGGGCGCGGCTTCGACCAGGCCGAGCTGCTGGCGAGGGCCGTCGCGGCGAGATCCAAGCGGCCGTGTCGGCGCCTGCTTGTCCGCGGCCCGGGACCGCCGCAGACCGGACGCAGCCTCGCTGCCCGACTCGACGGCCCGACATTGCGAGCCACCGGCATCGTCGCGGGCCTCGACGTCTTGCTCGTCGATGACGTCGTGACCTCAGGCGCGACCATGGCCGCGGCCGCACGCGCGCTGCGCGACGCCGGCGCGTCCGCCGTCCACGGAGTCGCCGCTGCGGCCACGCCACGTACACTCGGCCTCTCCCCGGCAGCGAGGAGCGGCCCGTGGACATCACCGTGAGCAGTCGGCACGCCGACGTCTCTCCCGCGCTGCGTCAGGCAGTGACGGAGAAGATCGGGCGACTCGACCGGTTTCTCGACGGCATGGATCACGCCGAGATCCACTTCAGTGAAGAGCGCAACCCTCGCATCTCCGCTCGCGAGGTCTGCGAGGTGACGATCGAAGGGCACGGCCATCACGTGCGCGCGAAGGTCGCCGCACCCGATCAGTTCGCGGCGGTCGACGTCGCGGTCGCGAAGCTCGAGCATCAGCTGTCACGGCTGAAGACGAAGCTGGTGCGGCGCAGTCACGGCGCTCGGCCGCCGGTCAACGGCAAGACCACCGCCCTCGCCGATGCGAGCACCGAGGTCGACGAGTCGCGGATCGTGAAGGTGAAGCGGTTCGAGATGAAGCCGATGCCACCCGAAGAGGCCGCGCTCCAGATGGAGCTGCTCGGGCACTCGTTCTTCTTCTTCTCGAACGCGCAGACCGGCAAGGCCGCGGTCGTCTACCAGCGGGCCGACGGCGATGTGGGGCTGATCGACGAGGCCTGAGCGGCTGGCCTCAGGGCAGTCGCCCGACCGCGAGCGGCGCGAGAGCGCGCACGGCCGCCGCGTCGCCTTCCGTCGTCCCGAACGGCACGGTCACCGACAGGTACACGTCGCCCTCGAGCACCGACACCTGCATGCCCGCCACGGCCCCGAAGAACGCCTCGTCGCCGAGCCCGTCGATCGGCTCGAGCCCTTCGGCGAGCGGCTTGGTGTCCTCGAAGAGGTTCGCAGCGGTGTAGTCGCCGCCCGACGCGCCGCCGAGCGACGCGCTCTCGGTCGTCACGACCGACACCGCGACAGAGCGAGGCGGCGATTCCGCCGTCGACCAGGTGCAGGTGCGTTGGCCGAGCGGGTTCGGCAGGTTGCTCTGGGGGCCCGCCTGTGGCTGACCCACCGCGACCTGCAGGGCACTCCCGACCTCGTCGGCAGTCAGGAGCGAACAGGGGTCGATGGGGTTGCCCGTGATCGGGTCGACCGGGGTCGCGGCGCTCGTGGCCGGCGCCGGCGGCGCAGTCTCGACCGACGCGGTCGTCCCCGTGTCGTCGGTGCACGCGGCCATCGCGAGCACGACGACCCCGAGCACTGCGAGGCCGATCGCCGGGAGGCTGGGCACTCGGCGGGTCGCGCGGACCATTGGACCGACCCTATTGCCGCGTAGCCTTCACGAGATGTCACCCATGCGCGATCTGGGCCTGCGGGCGAAGGCCGCGGCTCGGGTGCTCGCCGGCACGTCGACCGACGCGAAGGACTCGGGACTGCACGCCGCGGCCGACCTGCTCGTCGAGCGTGTCGACGAGCTGATCGACGCGAACGCGACCGACGTCGCCCGGGCCGAGGAATCGAATGCGTTGCCGACGATCGTCGATCGGCTGCGGCTCAGCCCGGCGCGCGTGGAAGCGATGGCGGAGGGGCTGCGGAAGGTGGCCGGTCTGCCCGATCCGGTCGGTGAGATCGCAGACGGATGGGTGCGTCCGAACGGTCTGCGCGTGCGAAGAGTGCGAGTGCCACTCGGTGTCGTTGCGATCGTGTACGAGAACCGGCCGAACGTCACGAGCGACGCAGCCGGGTTGTGCGTGAAGTCGGGGAACGCGGCGTTCTTGCGAGGGTCGTCAGGTGCGATCTCGTCGAACATCGCCGTCGCGGGCGCGTTGCGCGACGGCTTCGTGAAGGCCGGGCTGCCCGGCGACAGCGTGATCCTCGTCGAAGACACGAGCCACGAGGCTGCGATCGAGTTCATGCGCCTTCGCGGCGTGATCGACTGCCTCATCCCGAGGGGCGGCCCGTCGCTCATCGGGAGCGTCTTGGAGCATGCGACCGTGCCGTACGTCATCGACGGCGACGGCAACTGCCATGTCTACGTCGACGCCACTGCCAACCTGCCGCGCGCAGCCGAGATCGTGGTCAACGCGAAGGTGCAACGGCCGTCTGTGTGCAACGCAGCCGAATCGTTGCTCGTGCACAGTGCAATCGCCGCGCCGTTCCTGCGGCGAGTCGTCCGGGGGCTCGAAGGCGTCGAGCTCGTCGGTGACGACGCGACGCGTGAGATCCTCGGCGCCGATCGAGTCGGGGTCGCGACCGACGACGATTACGCGACCGAGTTCCTCGCGTTGAAGCTGGCGGTGAAGGTCGTCGATTCAGTGGACGAGGCGATCGACCACATCGCTCGATTCGGCTCCGGTCACTCAGAGGCGATCCTGACCGGATCGGTCGATGCGGCGTCGCGGTTCACCCGTGAGGTCGATGCCGCCGCTGTGCTCGTGAACGCGTCGACCCGGTTCGTCGACGGCGAGCAGCTCGGGTTCGGCGCAGAGATCGGCATCTCGACCCAGAAGCTGCACGCGCGCGGGCCGATGGGCTTGCGCGAGCTGACGACGCTCAAATGGGTGATCGAGGGAGACGGCCACATCCGGGTCTGAACCCGGCCGCCCTCCGCGGCAGAGGGCTACGCCCGGGTCGGGGCCGCCGCCTCCGCCCCGGACGGGTTGTGCTGCAAGAGCACGCGGCTGAAGAACACCACGATGGTGCCGGCGATCACGACGCCGAGGAGTCCGACCCGCAGGCTGACCGCATCGGCGGTGAGACCGACGAGGGGCGGCGAGGCGAGGAAGCCGACGCGCAACAGCACGCTCACGACGGTGAGCCCGACGCCCGCTGGCAACCCCGGCAGCTCGTCGCCCGTGTGCATCGCCGCGGGAACGAGGGTCGCGACCCCGAGCCCCGCGATCGCGAACCCGATCAGTGTCGTCGCCGCGCTGGGCACCGCCAACGCGAAGCCCATGCCCGCCGCGGTGACGACTCCGCCGGTGCGGACGACGGTGCGCTGCCCGAAGCGGTCGACGACGCGGTCGCCGGTGAGCCTTCCGATGGTCATCGCCGTCTGCAACGCGACGAACGCGAGCCCGGCGACGGCGGCCGCCGTGCCGAGGTCGTCCTTCAAGTAGATCGCACCCCACGAGGCGCCCGCGTCTTCGACGACCGCGCCGCACGCCGCGAGCACGCCGAGGGCGGTCAGCGTGCGGATCGTCGACCCCGAGATCTTCCCGCGATGGCGATCGGTCCGTTCGGTGTCGTCCGGCCCCCTGAGCATGAATCGATGCGCGACGATCGCGACCAGGGCGAAGAGCACCGAAGCCGTGACCAGGGCGGTCTCGAGCGCCACGTCGAGCGCGATCGTCGCCGCGCCCATGAGGCCACCCGCGACTGCACCGACACTCCAGATCCCGTGGAACGAATTGACGATCGACCGCCCATAGACCCGCTGCACGCGCAGGCCGTGCGCGTTCTGCGCGACGTCGGTGACGGCGTCGATCGCGCCGGCGACGAAGAGGACGGCGGCGAGCACACCCCAGCTCGGAGCGAGCCCCACGAGCACGAGCGCCACCGCGAGCGCCACGATCCCGGAGCTCGCGACTCGAGCCGAGCCGAACCGTTGGATCAGAGGTGCCGCGAGGGCGCCGGCGAGGAGCGCTCCCAAGGGGAACGCGGCGAGGGCCGCGCCGAGCGCGGCATTGCTCAACCCGAGCTCGTCGCGGATCTCCGGGTAGCGGGGGATCACGTTGGCGAACAGCGCGCCGTTCGTGAAGAACACCGCTGCCACGGCGAGCCGCGCGAGCTGTGGCTGACGCGGGGTCATACCTGATCAGAGCATGGTGATTGACCCTGCGGTCAAGCGGACCGGTACGCTTCCCCAGATGTCCTACCGGTTCGACTCCGTTCCCGAGGTGCGCCAAGGCCTGCGCGACGTGCGCTACTTGGCCGACGATGGCATCGCCGGAGTCGTCTATCTCGCAGACCGCCTGCAGAAGCCCGTCCTGATCGAAGGACCGGCCGGAACGGGCAAGACCCAGCTCGCGAAGTCGGTGGCGGAGTTCACCGGCTCCCGCCTGATCCGGTTGCAGTGCTACGAGGGCCTCGACGAGAGCAAAGCCCTCTACGAGTGGAACTACAAGAAGCAGCTGCTGCGCATTCAGGCTGACCGGCAGTCCGACGGCTGGGACAACCTCCACGACGACATCTTCAGCGAGGAGTTCCTCCTCACGCGTCCGCTGCTCGAGGCCATCCGCGCGAGCGAGCCGGTCGTCCTGCTCGTCGACGAGGTCGATCGCGTCGAGATCGAGACCGAGGCGCTGCTGCTCGAGATCCTGTCCGACTACCAAGTGTCGATCCCCGAGCTCGGCACCGTGGTCGCCACGCAGATCCCCCTCGTCTTCCTGACGTCGAACAACACTCGTGAGCTGTCCGAGGCGCTGAAGCGCCGTTGCCTGTACCTGCATGTCGACTATCCGGACCTCGATCGCGAGAAGGAGATCGTCCTCACCAAGGTTCCCGAGATCAGCGAGAACCTGGCAGATCAGGTTGCGCGCATCGTCCGCTCGATCCGTCAGCTCGAGCTCAAGAAGGCGCCCTCGGTCTCAGAGACCCTCGACTGGGCGCGCACGCTCGTGCTGCTCGGCATCGACTCGATCGATGCGCAGCAAGCGAAGGAGACGTTGCACATCTTGTTGAAGTACCAGACAGACATCGCAAAAGCTGCCAAGGAGCTCTCGGTCGATGCTGGCAAGAGCTGACAGCACCAAGGTCCGACTCGGGCTGCTGGCACTTCTCGTCGCGGTTGCCTGCCTCGTCAGCGCGTGCCTGCCGCCGCCGGGCATCCGTCCCGACGCGAACGGCACCTGGCACCCCGACTACCTGCCCTACCAGGGTGTGGGCGCCTGGGTCGACGCGTACGACTACGTCGACGGCTACCAGACGACGGGCAAGCCCGCGCCGCTGCACACCGACGTGTTGGTGAGCATGGCCCAGCAGGGCGTGAAGACGGTCTATCTCCAGGTCGCGAAGGAAGATCCCCGCTCGCCCGGTGATCTCATCGATCCGAACCTGCTCGGCGAGTGGGTGACCACGGCGCACAGCTACGGCATCAACGTCGTCGGTTGGTACCTCCCGACGCTCACGAACGTCGACCGTGACCTCCAGCACCTCATGGCGATGTTCAACTTCCAGGTGAACGGTCAGACGCTCGACGGCATCGGCGTCGACATCGAGGCGCGCGTCGTCCCCGATGTGAACGACCGCAGCGCCCGCCTCGTCGACCTGTCGCGGCGTCTGCGCGCGCAGACCGGCAGCGCAGTGCTCTCCGCGATCGTCGTGCCGCCGGTCGTGATGGACGTCATCAACGTGAACTTCTGGCCCAACTTCCCCTGGGCCGGCCTCGCGCCTTATTACAACGTGTGGATGCCGATGAACTACTGGACCGGCCGCACGCAGGCGTCCGGGTACCACGACGGCTACCGCTACACCGTCGACAACATCAGCCTGATCCGTCAGCACATCAGCAACCCCAGCGCGGTCGTACATCCGATCGGCGGCATCGCGAACACCGCGACCGACGACGAGATCCGCGGCATGGTGCGAGGCGCGCAAGAGCAAGGCGCGATCGGCTGGTCGATGTACGACTGGAACACGACGCGCCTCACGTCGATGCCGGTCATCCGCGGCGAGTCCTAGGCTCGCGCGGTGCTCGACCTGCTGGGCGGGTTCATCCAAGAGCTCCGGGCGGCAGGCCTCCCGGTGTCGCTCACCGAGAACCTCGACGCGATGGAGGCGGTGAAGCACATCCCGATCGAGGATCGCGACGCGTTCAAGTACGCGCTCGCGGCCACGCTCGTGAAGAACAACGCGCACTGGCGCGCGTTCGAGACCGTGTTCGAGGTGTACTTCTCACTTCGAGGTCCCGAGTTCGCCGTCGACGGTGACGGCGACGGCGACCAGTGGGGCGAGATGCAGCCCGGCAAGCAGCAACAGGGTGGTCCCGGCGGCGCGATGGACCAGCTGACGCCGGAGCAGCTCGCCGAGATGCTCTATCGGGCGCTGATGAACGCCGACGAGGCGATGATGCGGGCCCTCGCCCGCCAGGCCGTCAGCCGGTACGCCGGCATGGAGCCGGGCCGCCCCGTCGGCGGCACGTACTACCTCTACCGCACGCTGCGGAACCTCGATCTCGACGGCATGCTCGAGAAGCTCATGGAGGCCGCTCGCCAAGAAGTCGGCGGCGACATGACCGCCCTCGAGGAGCGCCTCGAGCGCGACGAGTTCGAGACGCGCATCGAGCAGCTGAAGAAGGAGATCGAGGCCGAGATCCGGCGGCGGCTGGTCGCCGACCGTGGGGTCGAGGCCATGGCCAAGACGCTGCGCAAGCCGCTCCCCGAGGACGTCGACTTCATGCACGCGTCGCGCGACGAGATGGCGGCGCTGCGCCGCGCGCTCTACCCGCTCACTCGCAAGCTCGCAGTGCGACTCGCGCGCAAGCGCCGTCATGGTCGCAAGGGGCCGCTCGACTTCCGCAACACCGTTCGTCACTCGCTGTCGTATGGCGGCGTGCCCGCGGAGCCGAAGTTCCGGTACCCGCGGCCGGCCAAGCCGGAGATCATGGTCGTCGCCGACATCTCAGGGTCGGTCGCCGCGTTCGCCCGGTTCACGCTCCACCTCGTCTACGCGATCAGCGGCCAGTTCTCGAAGGTGCGGGCGTTCGTCTTCATCGATGGCATCGACGAGGTGACGAGCTACTTCGAGGGCGTCGAAGACATCACCGAAGCGGTGCACCGCGTCAACACCGAGGCTGACGTCGTGTGGGTCGACGGCCACAGCGACTACGGCCATGCGCTCGAGGTGTTCTGGGAGAAGTGGGGCCGCGAGGTCGGGCCGAAGACCACGGTCATCCTCCTCGGCGACGCGCGGAACAACTACCACGCGGCGCAGTCCTGGGTGCTCAAGGAGATGCGCCACCGCGCTCGTCACGTGTATTGGCTGAACCCCGAGCCGCGCTCGTACTGGGACACGGGCGACTCGATCATCGGGGAGTACGGCGTCCACACCGACGGCGTGTTCGAGTGCCGCAACCTGCGCCAGCTCGAGCGGTTCGTCGAGAACCTCGCCTGAGTCGGCGGTGTCTCGCCTCGTCTTCGTCCGCCACGGAGAATCGCAGGTCTTCGTCGACCGCATCGTCGGCGGGCTCATCGCGTGCAACGGCCTCTCTGACCTCGGTCGTCGCCAAGCCTCCGCGCTGTGCGAACGACTCTCCATCACGCACGAGCTCGACCCCGTCGACCTCCTCGTCGCCAGCACGATGCCGCGTGCCCGCGAGACGGCTGAGATCATCGCGCCGTCGCTCGGCGGCCTGGCCGTGCGGGAGGACGAAGCGTTCTGCGAGCGCCATCCCGGCGAGGCCGATGGCATGTCGTATGACGACGCGATCGCGAAGTACGGCTACGACGACTTCGAGGACGATCCGTCGGTCGCGTTGTCGCCGGGCGGCGAGACGTGGATCGACTTCCACGGGCGCGTCGCCACCGCGGTGAGGCGCGTCGCCGCCGAGCACCCGGACCATACGGTCGTGATCGCCTGCCATGCGGGCGTGATCGACGCGGCGATCAGAGGGTTGCTCGACCTCCCGATGGTCGGTGGGTTCGAGCTCTTCACCCAGAACACCGCGCTCAGCGAGCTCGTGCTCGTGCCCGCACGCGACCGGCGGTCCGAGAGGTGGCGGCTGCTCCGCTACAACGATGCCGCCCACCTCGCCGGCGTCGGCTGACCACTCGGATCAGCTGAGCCCTTCGATCATCAAGTCGAAGAGGTGGAAGAGTGCAGGGCGGTCGTGCTCCTCGCGCACCATGAGCGCGAGCCGGCGGCTGCGGAGCACCAGCTCGCGCGCGGCGCGACCCGGCCAAGGTCGAGGCAGCAGCTCGGGTGGCAGGAAGGGGTCGCTGCGGGCGCACTCCGACATCGCGACTGCGATCTCGAACGCGAAGGGCAGGAAGTGGTCGTCACTGAACCGCGCTTTGCGCCGTCGCATGTCCTCGAGCTGATCGGGAACCTGGCGGTACTGCTCGATGAACGTCTCGTACGCGCGCGCGACGTCCTCGATCGGCCACAACGTCAGCGCCAGCTGTCGCGGGTCGCGCACGCCTCCGATCTCGAGGTCGTCGGTCGTCGCGAGCGACAGGTGATCGGCGAGGTCGAGTCGCTTGGCTTCGTGGCGCACCGCGTCGTCCCACGGGTGCGGTGACACGTACACCCCGCCTTGCAGGGCCGCGCCGCCGAGCGCGACGAGCCGGTCACGCAGCTGGTCTCTCGCGGCGCGCCGGTCTTCGGGAACCGCGAAGGCGACGAGGTGCCACATGCGATCCCAACCCCGGCCCGCAGCGTCTTGCTGGTACGCCGTGCGGGTGCGCGCCCAGCCGGTCTCGAGGTGCGCGATGCCGGCTTCGGTGGCCTCGTAGCGCGCGCTGCGCCCTTTGCCGTGTTGGAGGTAGAGACCTTCCTTGACGAGCCGGCGCAGGCACGACCGCACCTGTTCGGAGGTCTGCCCGCACGCTTCGGCGACCGCATACAGCTCGGCGGCCACGATCTCGCCGTCGTCGTGGCGCATCCCGGTGACCAGCACCCTGGTCGGGATCGGCACGGTCGTCCTCGCCACGACCGAACTGTACCGGTCAGCTCCGACGCGTCTGAATGCCGTACCAGAGCAGGGCGAAGAGCACGAGGACCGAGATCGCGATGACGAGGAGGATCGACTGTCCACCGCTGACCGACGAGGCGAGCACGATGTCGAGCTGAGTCGTCAGGACCGGACCGCAATGGGCGTCGACCTCGAGCCGCCCGGGGTCCACGTCGGGGACATCGATGGGCGTCGAGAACGAACCATCGGAGCCCGCCGTCGTCTCGCCGACCTGCTCGCCCTCGATCTCGAGGGTGACCGCCGCGCCGGGATCGCAACCGGTGCCGGTCGCCTTGACGTCGCCGCCCGGTGACACCGATGGCTTGTCGAGGGCGAGGGCCCGCGACTCAACCGGAGCTGCCCGGCTCGGCGATGTGGTCGTCGTCGCGATCGTGGTCGTCGTCGACGAGGTCGTCGTGGTGGGTGCGGTCGTCGTGGTCGCGACAGTGGTGGTCGGCGCGGTCGTCGGCGCGGTCGTCGCCTTCGCGGTGGTCGTGGTCGCTTTCGCCGTGGTGGTCGTCGGCTTTGCCGTCGTCGTGGTCGCCGCGGTCGTCGTGGTCGCGACCGTCGTGGTCGTCGACGCCGTCGTGGTGGTGGCGATCGTCGTGGTCGTGGTGGACGTGGTCGTCGTGGTCGTGGTCGTCGTCGGGCCGATCACCGTGAAGGTCGCGCTCCCGACTTGGCTGGTGCCCTTCTTCAGGTCGGTGCAGTACGACGTGACGCTGTGAGCCCCGGGCGCGGCGTTGAGAGGCACTTGCATCGTGGCGGAGCGAGTGGGTCCCTGCGTGTTTCCGTCGTGCGAAGAGGGGACCGTGGCGTCGAACAACATGAACCAGTCGACGCAGTTCGCTCGCGCGAACCCGAATGAGATGTCCTGCGAGCCAGTGAAAGACGAGCCGGCGGCACCGGAGGTCGGGTTGATCGACAACGGCCCCGGCGGGGTCGCCTGCGCCCCGGCGACGGTGGGGACCATCATCACGGCGATCACCGCGACGAGAACCGCGAACGCACGTCGCACCGGCATGGGGAGCAGTCTTCCCCGCGCGCGTGGCAGGCTCCGGTCATGCCGCAGAACGAGGTCGTTCTCGTCCGTCACGGCGAGACCGAGTGGGCTCGGCTCGGCCGTCACACTGGCCGCACCGACATCCCCCTCACCGAGGAGGGGCGCTCGCAGGCCGAGCTCGCCGGCCGCCGGCTGGTCGGACGCAGCTTCGGGTTGGTCCTGACGAGCCCCTTGTCGAGGGCGAGCGAGACCTGCCGTCTCGCCGGCTTCGCCGACCAATGCGAGCCGACCGACGACCTCCTCGAATGGGACTACGGGGAGTACGAAGGTCGGCGTACTGCGGACATCCGCCTCGAGCGACCCGGCTGGACGCTCTGGGACGACGGGGTGCCCGGGGGTGAGACTGCCGCTGCCGTCGGGGCGCGCGCGGACCGAGTGATCGCCCGCGCCCTCGAGGCCGACGGAGATGTGCTGCTGTTCGCCCATGGGCATCTCTTGAGAGTCCTCGGCGCCCGATGGCTCGAACTTGAGCCGACCGCGGGCCGGTTGTTCGCGTTGTCGCCTGCCACGCTGTCCGTGCTCGGCTACGAACGAGAGACCAGGGTGTTCTTCCGATGGAACGACATCTGCGATTCGATCGCGGGTGCCCTGCCTGCGATGGGAGTGGCCTGATGGACGTCGAGACGTACTCCGCGAAGGAGCTGCCCGGTGCCGCGGCGGGATGGATCGCCGCCCGCGCCGAACCCGCGATCGCCGAGCGCGGTCGGTTCACGATCGCGGTGAGCGGCGGCTCGACGCCGGCAGCGATGTTCGCGGAGCTCGCGCGGCTCGATCTGCCGTGGCTGCAGGTCCACGTGTTCCAGGTCGACGAGCGCGTCGCTCCCGACGGCGACCCCGATCGAAACCTGAACGACCTCAGGGCGAACCTCCTCGACTTGGTGCCCGTCGTTGCCCACCTCATGGACGTCACGGCGGCGGACCTGCCCGGCGCCTGCCGGAGGTACGCGGACGAGCTGTCCGACGTGACCGGCGACGGTGTGCTCGATGTCGTGCACCTCGGTCTCGGCGACGACGGACACACCGCGTCGTGGCCCCCCGGCGACCCGGTCATCAACGTGCGCGATGCAGACGTCGCGCTCACCCAGCCCTATCGGGGACGCGTTCGGATGACCCTGACCGTCCCCGCGGTCAACCGGTCCCGGTCGGTGATGTTCCTCGCCGCGGGTGAGGGAAAGGCGGAGATGGTGAAGCGGCTCGTCGCTCGCGACATGAGCATCCCGGCGTCGCACGTGCGGGCCGACGCGTCGCTCCTGGTGGACGAGTCCGCCGCATCGCCTCTATGACCGCCTTCGGTCTCGAGACCGAAGTCGTCGACGCAGCAGCTCGTGATCGAGCGGTCGCTCGCTTTCGCGACGCGGGGATCGCGCTCCCGACGTTCGCGCAGCTCGCCGATCCCACGCTCGCGCCAGCGTCGGTCGCCGCGCGGCTTGCCCGCATCGGCGCGGACGACGCGGACGCGGCGAACCTGTTCCGCGTCCACTGGTTCAACGGGGCGGACCGCACCTCCCGAGTCGATCTTCCCGGCCACCTCGTCGCTCCACCCGAGCTGACGGGCGTCGACGCCACGATCGTGCTTGCGTTCGGCAACCGATTCCCGATGATCGGTGCGCACAAGGTGCAGGC
Organism: uncultured Acidimicrobiales bacterium; assembly: GCA_963802505.1. GTDB lineage: Bacteria > Actinomycetota > Acidimicrobiia > Acidimicrobiales > DATKAS01 > DATKAS01. The sequence goes on from CAWDJB010000003.1 coordinate 741,689, forward strand.
CGCGTACGCGTGCCTCGCGCCTCGGGTGGTCACCGGCCAGTTCGACCCGACTGCGCATCGCGCGATCTGGCCCTCGACCGGCAACTACGCGCGAGGCGGTGTCGCGATCTCGCGCATCATGGGCTGCCGGGGTGTGGCCGTGCTGCCCGAGAACATGAGCCGGGAGCGCTTCGAGTGGCTCGAGGCGTGGGTGAACGACCCCGAGGACATCGTGCGCACGCCGGGGTCGGAGAGCAACGTCAAGGAGATCTACGACGCGTGCGCTCTGCTCGAACGCGACCCGGCGAACGTCGTGCTGAACCAGTTCTGCGAGTTCGGCAACCACCTGGCCCATCGCCTGGCGACGGGTCGAGCGATCGAGGCGCTCTGCGCAGCGCACGGTGACAAGCGCCTGCGCGCGTTCGTGTCGGCGTCGGGCTCGGCCGGCACGCTCGCCGCGGGCGACGCGCTGAAGGAACGGTTCGGATCGCTCACCGTTGCCGTCGAAGCGTTGGAATGCCCGACCTTGCTGCGCAACGGCTTCGGCGAGCACAACATCCAAGGCATCGGCGACAAGCACGTCCCGTACATCCACAACGTCATGTCGACCGACGTCGTGACGGCCGTGTCCGATCGCTCCACCGACGCGCTCGACGTGCTCTTCAACACACCCGAAGGGCAGCGAGAGCTCGCGCGCCGCGGGGTGTCCGCCGACGTCATCGCCGCGCTTCCGAACCTCGGCCTCTCCTCGATCTGCAACCTCGTCGCATCGATCAAGGTCGCCACGCGGCTGGGCCTCGGTTCGGGCGATCTCATCGCCACCGTCGCGACCGACGGATCCGCGTTGTATGGCTCTGAGCGTGCCAAGACGATGGCCCGGCTGTGGCCGGACGGCTTCGACGAGCGCGCCGCCGCGGCCGTGTTCGCCGAGCACCTCGGAGCGATCACCGACGACCACCTGCTCGAGTGCTCGACCGACGATCGCAACCGCATCTTCAACCTCGGCTACTTCACCTGGGTGGAGCAGCAGGGTGTCTCGCTCGACGACTTCGAGGCGCGCCGGGCCAGAGCGTTCTGGGACCGCCTTCTCGACCTGGTGCCGAGATGGGACGCCGCGATCGAGGAGTTCAACGACCGGACGGGCGTGCTGTCGTCTTGGTGAGCGGCGAATGGTGATCTCGTGCGCGGGCTGCGGTTGGCCCGCCCCGCCCCGCGCCGAGACTCCGTTTCGCTGCCCTCGGGCGGGCCGTCCCGGCGACGATGTCGACCACGTCCTCGTGCGCCGCCTTCCCGCAGCCGCGCAGTGGCCATCGGGCGACGAGGTCAACCCGTTCGTCCGGTACCGATCGCTCTTGTCCGCCCACGACCGCGCCGAGAGCGACGCCGACTTCCTCGGCATCGTGCAGCGACTGGACGACGCCGTCGCGGAGGTCGACGGCCGCGGGTTCGTCGTCACACCGTTCGCGCCGAGTGAGTCGCTCGGCGCGTGGGTGAAGGACGAGACGGGCAACGTCGGTGGGTCGCACAAGGGCCGCCACTTGATGGGATTGGCGATCTGGCTCGACGTCGTGCAGATCGACCGCTCACGTCCCCTGGCCATAGCCAGCTGTGGCAACGCGGCACTCGCCGCTGCGGTGATCGCAAGGGCGGCGGCGCGCCCCCTCACGGTGTACGTACCGACGTGGGCCGACGCGGCGGTGATCGATCGCCTGCGCGAGCTCGGCGCCGCGATCGAGGTGTGCCCCCGACATGACGGCGATCCGCCGGGCGATCCGTGTGTGCACCGATTCCGAGAGGCGGTCGCCTCGGGTGCGGTGCCGTTCTCGTGCCAAGGGCCCGACAACGGGCTCACGATCGACGGCGGCAGGACGCTCGGCTACGAGATCGCCGACGCCGGCGTCGCGATCGACGACGTGATCGTCCAAGTCGGAGGAGGCGCTTTGGCGTCGAGCCTTGCCCAAGGCCTCGGCGAGGCAGGGAGCCTCGGCGCGCTCGACACCGTCCCGACGATCCACGTGGTGCAGGCAGCCGTCCATTCCCCGCTGGTCCGTGCGTGGGAGCGCCGGCGGCCCGACGCGCGCCGGCACCGGCGCGAGCTCATGTGGCCGTGGGAACCCCCGGGGCACAGCATCGCGACCGGCATCCTCGACGACGAGACCTACGACTGGGCGGCGGTGCTCGACGCGCTCGAGCGCACCGGTGGTCGCGCGGTGACGGTCACCGAAGAAGAGCTCGGAGATGCGACCGATCGAGCGCGAGTGGCGACCGCGATCGCCGTGAGCCCGACAGGCGCCGCCGGATTGGCCGGTCTCGAGGCGCTGCGGCGGGAGGGCCACATCGGCCCCGACCGCACTGCCGCCGTACTGTTCACCGGATGACCGAGCCGCAGATCTTGTACGCAGGCCTCTCCTTCGGCGAAGGTCCGCGCTGGCACGACGACCGACTCTGGGTGTCTGACTTCCACACCCATCGCGTGCTCGCCATCGACGACACCGGCGGCGCCGAGACGATCGTCGAGGTGCCGAACCGTCCCTCGGGGCTCGGCTGGTTGCCCGACGGCCGCTTGCTCGTGGTCTCGATGACGGATCGAAAGCTGATGCGTCTCGACCCTGACGGGCTCACGGAGCACGCGGACCTCGGTGGCATCGCGACAGGCGACTGCAACGACATGGTCGTCGATCCCGACGGGCGCGCCTACGTGGGGAACTTCGGATACGACTTCGCCGGCGGCGAGAAGCTGCGCGCAGCGACCCTCGCGCTGGTCACACCTGATGGCGTCGTGTCGGCAGCAGCAGAGGATCTCGAGTTCCCGAACGGAACCGTGATCACGCCGGATCGGTCGACGCTCGTTCTGGGCGAGACGTTCGGGCGGCGGCTCACCGCGTTCGACATCGCCGGCGACGGCTCTCTGTCGAACCGCCGGGTCTGGGCCGAGCTCGGCAACGTCACACCCGACGGCATCTGCCTCGACGAGGCCGGAGGCATCTGGGTCGCCGATCCGACGAACGCACAATGCGTGCGCGTGCTCGAAGGCGGCGAGGTCACCGATCGGATCGCGACCGAACAGGGGTGCTTCGCCTGCATGCTCGGGGGAGAGGATCGGCGCACGCTCCACCTGATCACCGGCCGCCTGACGGGCGACGTTGCCGGGCTCGTGGAGGAGCTGCCCGGCCGTGTCGAGACCGTGCGGGTGGACGTCCCGGGCGCGGGCTGGCCGTGAGCACCTACGCTGCCGCGATGGACGCAACCGGCGTGAAGCTCGGCATCGACATCGGCGGCACCGGCATCAAGGGCGCTCCGGTCGATCTCGAGACGGGAGAACTGACCGGCGAGCGCTTCCGGCTGCTCACGCCCAAGCCTGCGACACCCGATGCCGTGGCCGACATCGTCGCCCAGGTCGTGAAGCACTTCGGCTACCAAGGCGCGGTGGGCGGCACGTTCCCCGGCGTGGTGAAGCACGGCGTCGTCCAGACCGCGGCGAACGTCGACAAGTCATGGGTGGGCACTGATGCTCGGGCCCGGTTCGAAGACGCGACCGGCTGCACCTTCACCGTCACCAACGACGCGGACTGCGCGGGAGTCGCGGAGATGAAGTTCGGCGCCGGTGCGGGCCGGCAAGGCGTCGTGATCATCGTCACGCTCGGCACCGGCATCGGCACTGCGGTCTTCCAGGACGGCGTGTTGTTGCCGAACACCGAGCTCGGCCATCTCGAGGTGCGCGGCAAGGACGCCGAGACGCGGGCGGCCGACAGCGCGCGTGAGCGCAAGGACCTCGACTGGAAGAAGTGGGCGAAGCGGGTCGACGAGTACCTCGATCACCTCGAGGCGCTGATGTGGCCCGACCTGATCATCATCGGTGGTGGCGTGAGCAAGAAGGGTGAGAAGTTCATCCCCCTCCTCACGCCGCGCTGCGAGGTGGTGGCGGCGAAGCTGCAGAACGAAGCCGGCATCGTCGGCGCGGCGCTCACTGCGGTCTAAGCGCTCTAGCCGCGCACGGCCCTCCGGGCCCGGAAGAGCTCGGCAACCGACCACGCCTGGAAGGGACAGCCCGTCGCCGCGTGGGGAGCGTCGCCGTCGGCCGTCTCCGAGACCGAGCCCAGGCCCCACTCGCCCAGATGCGCGATGAGCCCGTCGAGGACGCCACCGTCGCCCGCAGCATCGACGAACGGCCCGACGAGCCATGGCCAAACCGTTCCCTGGTGGTACGCGCGATCGCGTTCGGCAGGGCCGCCGTGATGTGAGCCGATGTAGGCGGGGTCTCGCGGGGAGAGCGAGCGCATCCCGAGCGACGTGAGCAGCTCGGCGCGGCTTCGGCGTACGACCCCTGCGGCGATCTCGGCCAGGGCGCTGTTGCCGGCGACCGCGGTCCGGTGGAAGGGTGCGTGCGGCAGCGACAATGCGAGCAGCTGGTTCGGCCGAATGGCGCTGTCATCGGGCCCAGTGGTTCCGACGACATCGAGCAGGTGGTCACCGCGCGCGAAGCGCTTGACGAAAGACTCCCGGGCGAAGTCGTGGAGCGACTGCCACCGTCCGGTGTGGCGACCGAGTCGGGTGTTGAGGTCGGTGATCGTGCCGAGCGCGTTGATCCAGAGCGCGTTGATCTCGACTGCCTTCCCACCTCGTTGGGTGATGGGCTGACCGTCCACGCGGGCGTCCATCCACGTCAACGCCCACCCGGGGGCGCCCTGTTGCAACAAGCCGTCGCTCGGATCGACCTTGATGCCGAATCGGGTGCCGTGGGAGTGCGCGTCGATGATGCCGTCGAGGGCGCCGTTGAGCTTGGTGAGGATGTCGACGTCGCCCGTGACGGCGACGTGGCGTCCGACGGCATGGATGAACCACAACGTGCCGTCCGCGGTGTTGTACTCGAGCCCTCCCGCGTCAGCGGTGTTCGCGAGCATCCCCTCGGACAGCGTCGCAGCCGACCGAGCGAGGAGGTCGCGTCCTTCCTCGAAGCGCCTGGTGCTGAGGAACAGGCCTTCGTACGACGTCATCGTGTCGCGCGACCACTCCCCGAACCACGGATAGCCAGCGACCACCGACGGTCCGGTCGCCGTCGAGACCACGAACTGATCAGCGGCGCGCGCGAGCATCCCGTCGACCTCGTCGGTGGCGCGCGCCGTGGTCTCGAGCCGGCTCGCACGTGCCTTGGCCCTCGCGAGGACGTCCGCGGCGGGTGGCGGAGGATCGGCCAGGTCGCCGGCCCACGCGAGCACGTCCGCCGACTCACCTGGAGCGAGCGTGATGGTGAAGCGTCCGGCTGCCCATAGGTCCTCGACGTCGGCGAGCCCGCGGTCGGCCTCGGCTCGCGCCCGCACGCCCCGGTACCACGAGCCCCCGGGCTCCCACTCGGGCCCCTGCACGCGGTACGCATGCTCGAACACGAACCCGTCTGCCGTCGCCTCGACACTCGGGTCGGCGCCCGCATGGCGGTCGCTGTGGCCGTCGCGCCACGTGCACAACGGCGTGAGCTCCACGTCGACGCGCCCACCAGCGGCCACCAGCCGATGCCGCACCGCGACGGCGGGACGCCCGTGCAGCATCGCGAGCTCGCGCTCGAAGACGATGTCGCCGATCACCCACCGCCATCGGGGAATGCCGTGGTCGAGGGTGAACGACTCGAGCTCACGGTGTCCGGCGGGATCCACGGCGCCGCCCGCCCACTCGTCGGTTGCCAGCCGGATCCGCGTGTCGCCCACGACGAGCACCGGATCGAGCGCCGCGAGGCCGAGCATCCGCTTGCTCACACCCGCGTCGCCGTTGCCGTTCGCCGCGCTGCCGGCGACCATCAGCAGGCCGTGGTAGCGGCGGGTGCGCAGCCCCGCGACGGTGCCCATCGCGTAGCCGCCGAGGCCGTCGGTCACGAGCCACTCGCGCGCGGAGGACTCGGCGAGGCTCCCGCACACCTGGCGTCCGAACTCGATCACCATCAAACACGCCTCCTCGTGCCATCATCGCCGCGCGACGCGCTGAGGGAAAGGGCACCCGGCTTGGCAGCGGACGGATCGACGGTCGGCGCCGAGCGCCTTCGGTTGCAAGAAGCCGAGCACGGCCTCGTGGCGTGGAAGCGCTGGGGCCCGTACCTGGCCGAACGGGCGTGGGGCACGGTGCGTGAGGACTACAGCCCCTACGGGACCGCGTGGGAGTTCTTCCCGCACGACCACGCTCGGTCGCGCACATACCGATGGAACGAGGACGGCCTCGCCGGATGGTGCGACGACCGCCAGACGCTTTGCCTGTCGCTCGCGTTCTGGAACGGTCGCGACCCGATCCTGAAGGAGCGGATCTTCGGGCTCACCGGCAACGAAGGCAACCACTCCGAGGACGCGAAGGAGTACTGGTGGTTCGTCGACTCGACGCCCACCCACTCGTACATGCGCTGGCGCTACCACTACCCGCAGCGCGAGTTCCCGTATGCCGACCTCGTCGCTGAGAACCGTCGCCGCACGAAGCTCGATCCCGAGTACGAGCTGCTCGACACGGGAGCGTTCGACGACGGCTACTGGTGGATCGAAGCGGAGTTCGCCAAGGCGACGCCTGACGACGTGTACGTCAAGGTGACCGTCGGCAACGCGGGTCCCGAGCCGGCGACCATCGACGTGCTGCCCACGCTGTGGTTCCGCAACACGTGGGCGTGGGGGATCGATCCGCGCAAGCCGACGCTGAGCACCCAGGCGGGTTTTGTCTTCGCCGAGCACCACGAGCTCGGGCGCTACGTGCTCGAGCTGGAAGGCGATCCCGAGCTCCTGTTCTGCGACAACGAGACCAACACGACCCGGCTCTGGGGTGGGCCGGGTCCCGCGTATCCGAAGGACGGCATCAACGATCACGTGGTCCACGGCGCGGCGACCATCAACCCCGACCGTGTCGGCACGAAGATGGCGGCGCGGTATCGCCTCACGGTCGCTCCCGGCGAAACCACTGAGGTGCGGTTCACGCTCGGCCCGGGCACCAGCCGCGAAGAGGAGACCGCGGACGAGATCTTGGACGAACGTCGTGCCGAGGCCGACTCCTTCTACGAACGGCTCACGCCCGACGCCGCGACCGAAGACGAGGCACGGGTGCTGCGGCAGGCGTTCGCAGGGATGCTGTGGTCGAAGCAGTTCTTCCACTTCGACGTCGACCGGTGGCTCGTCGGCGACCCCTCGATGCCGGCGCCACCGCCCGAGCGGCTCAACGGCCGCAACAAGGACTGGCGGCATCTCGACAGCCTCGACGTGCTCTCGATGCCCGACACCTGGGAGTACCCATGGTTCGCCTCGTGGGACCTCGCCTTCCACTGCGTCGCGCTCGCACAGGTCGACGGTGACTTCGCGAAGCGACAGCTCTTGTTGCTGTTGCGCGAGTGGTACCAGCACCCGAACGGCCAGCTGCCCGCGTACGAGTGGGCCTTCGGCGATGCCAACCCTCCGGTGCACGCGTGGGCCGCGTTCCAGGTCTTCCGCATCGATGGTCAACGCGACTACGAGTTCCTCAAGCGCGTCCTCCACAAGCTGCTCATCAACTTCACGTGGTGGGTGAACCGCAAGGACGAGGCCGACAACAACGTCTTCGAGGGAGGCTTCCTCGGGCTCGACAACATCGGCCCGATCGACCGCGGGGCGCCGATGCCCCCAGGCCAGTACCTCGAGCAGAGCGACGGGACCGCGTGGATGGCGCGCTACTGCCTCGACCTGCTCGAGATCGCAGTCACTCTCGCGATGCACGACCGCGCCTACGAAGACGTCGCGACGAAGTTCTTCGAGCACTTCAGCTACATCGCCACTGCGATGAACGACCAGGGTCTCTGGCACGAGCGCGACGGCTTCTACTACGACGTGATCCGCGACGCGGATGGCTCATCGCTGCCGCTCGCGTGCCGCTCGATGGTCGGTTTGATGCCGATGACCGCCGCGATGGTGCTGGAGGACGAGGTGCGTCTCCTGCTGCCCGACTTCGCGTTCCGCATGACCTGGTTCGAGCGCAACAAGCCCGAGTTCGCCGAGGTCGTCGCGCACACGCACGTCTCGGGTGCAGCCGGCCGGCGCCTGATGTCGATCGTCGGGCCCGATCGGCTGCGCCGCGTCTTGACCGCGATGCTCGACGAAGCCGAGTTCCTCTCCCCCCACGGGGTGCGCAGCCTGAGCCGGTATCACCTCGAGCACCCGCTCGAGATGATGATCGGCGGCGTCGTCGCTCGTGTCGACTACGAACCTGCGGAGTCGATGTCGGGATCGTTCGGCGGGAACTCGAACTGGCGAGGACCCATCTGGTTTCCCGTGAACTACGTGTTGATCGACTCGTTGCGCCGCTACTCCCGCTACCTCGGCGACGACTTCACCGTCGAGCTCCCGACCGGCTCGGGAAACGCCATGTCGCTCGACGCGGTCGCCGACGAGCTGAGTGATCGGTTGATCTCGATCTTCTTGCTCGACGAAGAGGGGCATCGCCCGTGCTATGGCGACTCGGCGCGGTTCCAGGACGACCCTGCATGGCGTGATCACCTGATGTTCCACGAGTACTTCCATGGCGACACGGGCGCGGGTCTCGGCGCGTCACATCAGACGGGTTGGACCGGACTTGTTGCGAACTTGATACTTCGGCGAGCAGGTCAGCGAGTAATTTCCTGAGGTGAGCTATCCCCGCAAGTGGCTGACGGGCTCGATCGCCGGCGGTGTCGCGCTCGGTCTCCTGGTGGGTTTCTCGGTCAAAGCCGTGAGCGGGGACGACGACGACAGCAAGACGAACGTCGACACTGGCACGACGGTCGTCGCCGTTGTCGACACCTCCGCGGTCAGCACCAGCACGGTGCCCCCGACGGCCGTCGTCCCTCCCGAGACGACAGTGGCGCCGCCGGCCACCACCGCGCCCGCTGCCCCGCCCGGCTCCGTCGACACGCTCCCTGTGGACACGACGCGGCGCCGGCGCCCGAGGCCGACGACCACGCTGCCTCCGCCCCCGCCGCCCCCGCCGACCGCGGCTCCGACCACGCCATTCGTCACGCCGCCGCCGATCCAAGTCGGCTCATGACGAGGCGCTACCGCCTGAGCAGCTCCGCGATGCGGTAGGCGAGGTCGAGCGACTGCCGGGCGTTCAACCGCGGGTCGCACATCGTTTCGTAGCGGTCGTCGAGCTGATGGTCGAAGATCTCCTCGGCCCCGCCCAGGCACTCGGTGACGTCGTCACCGGTGAGCTCGACGTGGACGCCGCCCGGCCACGTGCCCTCGGCAGCGTGCGCCCGGAAGAACGCTTCGATCTCCGCGAGCACGTCGTCGAAGTGGCGCGTCTTGCGGCCTGACGAGCTCGTGAACGTGTTGCCGTGCATCGGATCGCACGTCCACACCACTGGGTGCTCCGCGTCGGTCACTGCACGCAGCAGGGGCCGCAACCGCTCCTCGGCGGCTTCGGCGCCCATGCGCGCGATCAGCGTGAGCCGGCCCGGCACCCTCTCGGGGTTCAGCCGCTCGCACAGGGCGAGCAGCTCGCTCGGCGTCGCCGTCGGGCCGACCTTGCAGCCGATCGGGTTGCCCACACCGCGCAGGAACTCGACGTGCGCGCCGTCGATACGGCGCGTGCGCTCGCCGATCCAGAGCATGTGGGCCGAGCAGTCGTACCAACGATCGGTCAGCGAGTCGGTGCGGGTGAGCGCCTCTTCGTAGCCGAGGATCAGCGCTTCGTGGCTCGTGTAGAAGTCGACCTCGTGGAGCTGGGGGCTGCGCGCGAGGTCGATGCCGCAGGCCTCCATGAACCGCAGCGCTCGCTCGATCTCGGATGCGATCGAGCGGTATCGCTGGCCCTCGTTGCTCGACGCCACGAACTCCTGGTTCCAGGCGGCGACGCGCGAGAGGTCGGCAAACCCGCCCTTGGTGAACGCGCGCAGCAGGTTCAGCGTCGACGCCGACTGGTGGTAGGCCTGCACGAGCCGCTCCGCGTCGGGCGTCCGCGCCGCCTCGGTCGGGGTGATGTCGTTCACCATGTGCCCTCGGAACGAGGGCAGGTCGACGTCACCGACGCGCTCGACGGAAGCCGATCGGGGCTTGGCGAACTGCCCGGCGATCCGTCCCACCTTCACGACGGGCACGCCCGACGAGTAGGTGAGCACGACCGCCATCTGCAGCACCACGCGGAGCTTCTCCCTGATGCTCACCGCGGAGAAGTCGTCGAACGACTCGGCGCAGTCGCCGGCCTGCAGCAGAAACGCCCGTCCCGCGGCGACCTCGGCGAGCGACTCGGTGAGGACCCGCGCTTCGCCGGCGAACACGAGCGGAGGGAAGGCCTGGACCTGCTTCAACGCTCGGTCGAGCGCCCCTTCGTCGGGCCAGTCGGGTTGCTGGTCGGCCGGGTACGCCCGCCAGGTCGACGGCGACCAGCGCTCAGCGTTCACCCGCAAAGGGTGGCCGGTCGCCAGGGTCGTGCGCAAAGAGATATGCCCCGCCGAAGCAAAGCGGAGGATGGCGACGAGGAAAGAGACGCGAGATGGCCCGCCTCCGAGCGCTTGGGGGGTCTTGCGCTCGAAAGGCGGGCCATGACGCCAGCCTGATGGGGGGATCAGGCGGCGAGGATGCGAGCAGCGTCGTCCCGAAGACCGGTGACGGCTCGCTTGACGAGACGGCGAGCGGCTTCGGCGGTCACGCCGAGTTCCTCACCGACCTCGCGATAGCTGCACTTCTTCCCGTCGACGAGACCGAAGCGGCGCTCGACCGCGTAACGGGCTCGCGTGTCGAGAGTGCCGAGCAGCTCGTCGAGCATGGCTCCCTCGGCCTCGGCGATCACGGCCTGCTCGGGGCCGATCGTGTCGCTCGGGACGAGGTCGCCCAAGGTGCTGTCGCCGTCGTCACCGATCGAGCGATCGAGCGACACCGGCGTGGAGAGGCGGTGGAGGCGAGCGTTCTCGTCGTCGAGCTCGTCGCCGTCGCCCGAGACCTGACGAAGGGCGGCGCGGAGGCTCGCGGACCGGTCACCGGGCAGACGGACGAGGCTCGCCTTCTGGTCGAGGGCTCGGCCGATCGCCTGGCGGATCCAGAACGTCGCGTAGGTGGAGAACTTGAAGCCCCGGCGCCAGTCGAACTTGTCGACCGCGTGCTCGAGGCCGAGGTTGCCCTCCTGCACGAGGTCGAGGAGATCCATGCCGGGGGGAAGGGGGTAGCGGCGGGCAATGCTGACGACGAGGCGGAGGTTCGCCCGGATGAACCGGTCCTTGGCGGCGTGCGCCACCCTCACGATCTCGTCGAGTTCGGGGTCGTTGTCGCCGTCGGCAATCCGCTGGGAGGCGGCGCGTCCGGCTTCGATCGCGCGGGAAAGCTCCCGCTCCTCTTCTGCGTTGAGGAGGGAGACCTGACCGATCTCATTCAAATACAGACCAACTGCGTCACTCATGGCGGATCCTGCAACCTGAATTACCCGGTTGTCATTCCCTTTCCACCCTCGGACCTGCGTGCCACATGACACACCCATCGGCACGTGTGTGCTTCGACATTTACCCGAGATGCAGGGCCGATATCCTGCGCCTTCGTGCGATTGGGCGTCTTTGGAGGGACATTCGATCCCCCCCACGTCGGCCACCTGGTGACCGCAGTCAACGTGCGCCACGCCCTGTCGCTCGATTCCGTCCTCCTGGTCGTCGCGAACGTGCCCTGGCAGAAGGTGGGGGAGCGGGCGATCAGCCCTGCGCAGGACCGCTTGGCGATGGTCGAGGCCGCCGTTCGCGGCGTGGCGGGCCTCGATGTCTGCCGCATCGAGATCGACCGCGGCGGGCCGTCGTACACCGCGGACACCCTCGCCGACCTGCAGCGCCTGCATCCGGGCGCTGAGCTGTTCCTCGTGCTCGGCAGCGACGCGGCCGCAGGTCTCACCACCTGGGAGCGCTTGGCCGAGGTACGCGACAGATGCTCCGTCGTGGTGGTCGACCGCCCAGGCGCCGAGGGGGAGGAGCCTCCGCCGGGCTGGCGATGGCAGCGCGTCGAGGTGCCCCGCCTCGACGTGTCAAGCACCGATCTGCGCGCCCGTGTGCTCGATGGCCGGCCGCTCGACTACCTCATCCCGCCGGACGTCATCGCGTGCATCCGGACGCGAGGCCTCTACGCGCCCGCGATGCGTCCGTGATCGACGATCCCGAGGTGACGGTCGCGGTCTCGGCCGAGCCGAGCGTCCGCGACACCGTTCGCGACCCCGAGCGACGCGATCCCGAGACGTCGCCGGGCATGCCGCCAGTCGCGCCGCCGCCCGCGACGACGGTCATCCCGCCGCCTCCCGAGCCGCGACGCGGGAAGGTGCACCGTTCCCGCACGCGTCCCTGGCGAACGGCCGCGATCGCGCTCGTCATGGTGCTGATCGCGGCAGCGATCCCGACGCTGGGCGCGATCGCGGGAAAGACGATCGTCGACAGCCGCGAAGGACGCCTCGTCGAACGCGAAGGGCGCGCCGCTGACATCTACCTTCCTGCGACTCCCACGCAGCTGCTCGTGAGCCTCGACGCCACCGGCACGCCCGAGTCCATCGCTGTTGCGGCGCTGAGACCAGGCTCACGCGGGGGCTTCGTCATCCTGCTGCCCACGCTCCTGCGGGTGAACGTGCCGGGGGTCGGCGAGGGCCCGTTGGGCAGCGCGTACGCGGCCGGCGGTCCCGCGTTGCTGCGTCAGACGGTGGAGAGCCTGCTCGACGTCCGCCTCGAGCAGGTCTCGGTCCTCGATGCGGCGACGTGGCCACGGCTCGTGTCAGGGACGGTGACCGTGAGCTTCGACGATGCGGTCGGCACACCCGGTGCGGACGGTCGTCTCGAAGTCGTGTATCCGGCAGGGCCGGCGACTCTGACCGCGACGGACCTGCCGATCGCGTTCGGCGCGCACCTGCCCGACGAGACCGAGGCGGCGCGGCTCGTGCGCTACCAGACGCTGTGGGACGGCGTGCTCACCTCGATCGACGCGACAACGCCTCCGCCCTCGGTGACATCGACGACGGTGCCCGGGGAACAAGCCCAAGTCGAACCTCCGCCGCTGCCGGTGGAGCAGCATCTCGCGTCGATCGCGGCGGGCGCGCACGAGGTGATCGTGTTGCCGGTGAAGGCGTTGCCCGGCGAGCCTGAGGCCTACGAGCCCGACCAGGGGCCGATGCGCCTGCTCGTCGCGGAGGCGATGCCGGGCGTCGTGTCGCCGCCGACGAACAGCGCCCGCATCCGTCTCGTGAACACGACGGGCGACGAGGACGCGATGCTCACCGGCGCGGACCTCGTGCTGGTCCTGCAGGCCAACCTCGTGATCGCAAGCGATGCCGCCGCCGTGGACCAGACCCAGGTGCTCTACGCGTCTCCCGGGTTCAAGGGCGCAGCTGACTTCGTCGCGCAGTCCCTCGGTGTCGGCAAGGTCGTGCAGGACGCTACCGTCGTCGACGGCATCGACCTCACGGTCGTGCTGGGCAAGGACTTCGAAGCCGAGGTCGCCAAGCACGCCGCGGCGACGACCACGACCTCGACGACGACGCAGGAGACGACTTCCACTGGCTGACAAGGTGACCGCGTCCACCGTCGAGGATTGGGCCAAGCGCGCAGCTCGGGCCGCGGCGGACAAGAAGGCCGACGATCCCGTCGTGCTCGACGTCGGGGCGGTGCTGGCGATTACCGACTACTTCGTGATCGTGAGCGGAGCGAACACCCGCCAGGTGCGCACCATCGCCGACGCCGTCGAGGAGGAGCTCGGCCGGATGGGCGGGCCGAAGCCGCGGCAGGTCGAGGGGCTCGACCAGCTCACGTGGGTGCTCATCGACTACGGCGACCTCGTGGTGCACGTGTTCCTCGACGAGACGCGCCGCTACTACGAGCTCGAGCGGCTCTGGAGCGATGTGCCGCGCGTCGCGTGGGCCGAGCCCGTCGCGACCAGCTGACCGGTTACTCGCCGGCGGCGGCCTTGGCCTTCGCCCGTTCGCGGGCGAGACGGCTGCGCTCGAGCAGTGCGGCGGGCACCTTCTTCGCGGCCTCGGACATCGCGTCGTCGACGGAAGCTCCACCTGACGCCGAGGGAGCCGCGGCTGTGGGCTCGTCGGCCGCGACATCTTCGAAGGACGGCGGCACCATGCCGGGCTGCCAGTACGTGTACAGGCCCTCGATCACCTCTTTGAGGCCCGTCGGTTCGAAGCCCTTCTTCACGTCGACGGTGATCATGTTCATGTAGACGTGCACGCCGTCGATCTTGCCGGTGCTCAGCAGTCGCCGCGCGAGCTCGTCGGTGGCGCGATGCCCGGTGATCTGTGCGGTCGCTCCGAAGTGCTCGTGACCCATCCCGGTGAAGCTGCGGTTGGTCTCGAACCGGACGATGCCCGGCTTGTTCGAGGGCTTCTCCGTGACGGCGATCGGCTGACCCACGATCGAGAGGGTAGTGGCAGTGGAGGTGCTAGGACGCTATTCCAACCCTTACAACGCGACGCGTCTGAGCCGCGTTCTGTCTGGTCACGGGCGTGATCGACCGTCCCGTCGACCCGTCCCATCGGTCCGCCAGAAACAGACGCGATTGACCGATTCGCAACGATCAGAGCTCATGAGGCGATACTTGGACGGCGAGTCGGAGCACGCCCTCGCGCTCGCGTTCGACATCGACCGCAGGACGGCGACGCGAATCGTTCGGGCGGCCGGGGGCGCGGTCAGGTACCGCGCAAATGCCGATGTCGAGATGGCTCGCGAGCTCACGACGTTGTCTTCTCGCTCGCGAAGGTGGGGGCGGAGTTGGGGGTGTCAGCTCGGACGGTCCTGAACATGTTCCGACGGGCCGGGATACCGACTCGTGAGGCAGGGACGAACCAGTGGAGCTAGAAGGCGAGCCGAGGGGCCTTCATGTCCGCAAAGGAACGTCGGTGCCTGTCTCGCGAGCGCGCTCGACGAGACGCGCGAGGGCCTGGCCGTCTTCGGCGAGGATGCGCGCGCGGGGGGCGATATGACGAGACACCCGGATGGCGTAAACGGCTTCATGACGCTCACGGAGCCGTCGTCGCCGCCGAAGCGGCCTCGTGCCCGAGATGGGAGCGCGTGTTTCGAGCACTGCGCGGCGAGATGGCCTGACGATGGCGATTGGGGCCTTGTCGCCGCCGCGTGCTCGTCGTCGCTTCCAAACCCTGATCCGTCGGAGCCGCCGCGACTAGGGATAAGTTGAGTCCCAGGGAGTGGTGTATGGACTGAGGGCCTGAGGGTCCCCCAGACGCGACGACCACCGCGTCATCTTCAGAAAGTCCTGCGAAGACGATCTGAGGAGGTAGACGCGGTGGCAGTCCCTAACAACATGGACGCGCTCGAGTGGTTGCGCAGGAACCTCGTTGACGACAACGACGTGTTGCGCGAGATGGTGCGCACGTTCGCGGAGCGGCTGATGGCGGCGGAAGTCGAGGCCATCTGCGACGCCGGCTACGGCGAGGTGACGCCTGAGCGTACGACCAGCCGTAACGGCTATCGGTCCCGCCCGCTCGACACCCGGGTGGGGTCGATAGATCTGGCGATCCCGAAGTTGCGGGAGGGCTGCTACTACCCGGGCTTCTTGTCGATGACCGCTTGGGTCTTGCCGAGCACCGCGGTGGGGGCTGAACTCGATCCGAACCGCGGCGCTGCAACAGGTCGGCGAGGCGGCGCTCGAGCTCATCGATGCGCGCCTCCGATGTCGCCCCGCCGCCCCGCACGCGTGCCCTTAGCTGACGTGAAGTTCGGCGTACATTCCGGAGGCGTAGTGCCCCGGAAGGTTGCAGATCAACTCGTAGTCGCCCGGCGGCAGGTCGAGTGTGGTCCACCCGAGCGCACCGGGGTTGATGCCGTCACCGGCTCCAGCGCCACAGGTCTGTGACACCTCCCCGAGGCTCCCGGTTTCGCTCACCTTCCCGTCGCTTCCGACCGCTCGCGACCCGACCGGGTCGCCGTTCGCCAACGGCAGCACGACTAACTCGTGCACAAGGCTCCCGATGTTGGCTGCGCGAAACGAGACAGTCCCGCTGCTGACGTCGTGCCGATCGACGAGGACGCGCATCGTTCCGCCCATCATGCCGTCACCCATCATGCTGGATCCGCCCATGTTGGCAAGCTCCACGTTCACGACCGTCCCGGGCAGCGCAGGCGCAGAGCACTGACCGTTGGGAGCGGACGCGCTCGACCGGAACGCTCCGTTCGCAGCGGCCAACGCCACGGTTGAGGCGGCGGCCAACAGCAGCACGACGGCGGTGGCCGCCGCGACCAGTCCTGGCCGGGTACGCACCGCGGTCACCGCCTTTGCAGGAGTTCGCGGCGGCTCGTGTACTCGTCCGCATCGATCTCGCCCCTGGCGAAGCGTGTGTCGAGCACGCGCAGCGCGTCATTCTCTGAGCTTGTGCCTGCCGACGGGCTTTCGGGGCGGTGGCCCCAGGAGCGGATCGCAACGAGGACGACCGCAACGATCAGCCCCCAGAACACCAACATCATGAATCCCATGGCGAACCAGGCGCTCCAATCCCAGCTGCCGTTCCAGTTGTTCATCATCACGAAACCTCCGGATACACGTGTTGCAGAGTCAGACCTTCAAGAGCCGCTCGATGGCACGGCTCGCTTCCGTCAACTTCTCGTCGCGCTCCCCGTCCGACGACTTGGCCACGGTGACGACGCACGTGCGTACGTGCTGATCGAGCAGACCGACAGCGACGCTCTTGAGGGCGCTCGTGGCAGCGCCAATCTGCGTGATGACGTCGATGCAGTAGTCGTCGTTCTCGATCATGCGCTGGAGACCACGCACCTGGCCCTCGATCTTGCGTAGGCGAGTCAGATACTCGTCCCTGTCCATCGTGTAACCGCGGGTCATCGCTGCCTCTCCTCGGTCTCGGTGGCGAGCACTACACGTGATGCGATCCCGTTCGATCGTGAGTCGGGTAGGTCTCGCTCTCCTTGCGCGTCGTCTGATCCGCGCTGCTGCCGTGCATGCCGCCCATGTTCCTCATCATGAAGAACATCATCAGCGGGCAGAGGAGGAGGATCGCGAACGGAAGGAAGCTCGCGAGGGGAACGCCAGCCACAACGGCGACAAGCGCCACGGCTGCCGCACCTATCACGTACATCGGAAGGCGGTTGGCTTGCATCTCGGTGACCTCCTGTCAGCTCTCTGACTCGAGCGTCCTCGGTTCTCCGCGGCCTGACTAGGGTCGAAGGTCCCTACCCCCGGGGGGTACGCGAGCGCACCATCGACGAAGGGCACCCGACGCCTCGGAGGTCACGATGGCCACGCTCGATACGCACTCACGAACCCCGCTTCGCGGGAGCCCGAGGCCGGCATGGGCGTTGCCGGGCACGACCGCGGCGACTGGCTGTACCTCAGCCAACGTCGCACCGAGGGGGGTCGCTGCGTTGCGCATCGACTTCGGCATCATCTGGGCGATCGACGCATACGCCGGACGCGTCTTCGGCGTCGACAAGCGCCTCGGCGAGCGCCTCGGTCGGTGGGCATTCCTGGCCTCTGGCAACAACACGGGTGGACGCACGATGACCGGCGGCATCGATGCGCGTCGCCAGGCGACGGCGGGCTAGCCATGCGCCGCGTCGGGTTTGCCCGCTGCTCGCTGTTTGCTGATCGACGTCGGCTCGCCGCGAGCGTGCTCGGCGTCGGCGCGGCGCTCATGCTCATCCTTCTGCTCGAAGGACTATGGGCCGGGATACGTGCCCAGGTCACGCTGTACGAGGACAACGTCGGCGCCGACCTGTATGTCGTTGCTCCGGGAACGCTGAACCTCTTCGCCGATGGCAGCAACATCCCGCTCTCGACAGTTGACCGCGTCCGCTCCACAGACGGTGTTGATTGGGCGGCTCCGGTCCGCACCACGTACTCGATCGTCGACTTGCACGGTCGCAAGGAAGCCGTCGCGGTGATCGGCTCCGTCCCCGGTCAACACGGAGGACCGTGGAGCCTGGCCCGCGGTCGCTCACCGCGAGCCGACAACGAGATCGTCATCGATCGCGTTCTTGCAGACCGCCATGACCTAACGGTTGGTTCGACGATCAATGTCGAGGGCGTGCCGCTGCACGTCGTGGGACTTTCGCGCGACACGTCGATGTTCATGACCAGTCTCGTGTTCGTGACGCAGCACGCGATGGACGCGGCGCTGCGCTCACCGAACACCACGAGCGCGGTGCTCGTCGGCACGGTAGAGCCGTCGGGCGTCGCCGCTCGTCTCTCGGCTGACGGCTTCACAGTCGTGACGCGCCAGCGGCTGCATGATGCCGATCTCGCGCTCGCAACGAACATCTACGGGAAGCCACTCAAGCTGATGGTCGGCGTCGGCGTGCTCGCCGGCACCTTGGTGATCGCGCTGACCGCGTACACGCTCGTCACCGAGCAGCGACGCGACTACGGAGTCATCAAAGCTCTCGGAGCGAGCCGAGGGCGCCTCACTGCACTCGCTGTTGAGCAGACCCTCGGGCTTGCCGCGATCGGAGGCGCAGCGAGCCTGGTGCTGTTCTTCGGGGGTCGCGCCGTCATCGAATGGTTACGCCCACAGTTCCTCGTCCTTCTCACCGGGAACACGATCCTCATCGCGGGTGCGGCGGCGCTTGTCATGGCACTCCTCGCGGCACTGGTTCCAGCGCGCCGTCTCAACAGGTTGGATCCGGCGGCTGCCTTTCGGAGCCCGACATGAACGGCCGCGTTCCCATCGCGCGTCGGTACGTCTTCGCCGAGCGTCGCCGTGCCGCCATGGCGACCGCAGCCATCGCTGTCGCCTTCCTCCTGGTGCTCGTCCTCGACGGGATCTTCGCCGGAGCGATGACACAGGTCACCGCGTACATCAGGCACAGCTCCGCAGATGTCATCGTGTCCCAGAGCGGCGTACGCACGATGCACATGTCCGTGTCGTCGCTTCCCGAGGATGCTGCCGACCGTGTTCGCGCCGTCAGCGGAGTCTCGGCGGCCGACCCCATCTGGTTTGCCAGCGGCGCCATCGGGAGCCCATCCGGGCGGGAGCTCAGTTACATCATCGGCTACACACCGGGCTCTCTCGGCGGACCAACGCAGCTCGTGAGTGGTCGGGCACCGGGACACGGAGAGGCGGTTGTTGACTCGGCCGCGGCCGACCAGCTCCGACTGCGCATCGGTGACCAGGTGCGAGTCCTCGCGACGGACTTTCGGATCGTCGGTCTTTCGAGCGGCGGCACGAGCATCGTCAACACCACAACGTTCATCACGGCAGCTGATTTCGCAGCGATCCGTGGACCGTCTCCGAGCTACCTCCTCGTCTCTGCTCAGCCTCACGTGACCGGCGCCGAGCTCCGAGACCGCATAGCCGCGGCCGTTCCCGGTGTGTCGGAGCAGACACGCGACGAGTTCGCAAGCCAGGAGGCGCTGATCGTCTCGGACATGAGCAGCGACATCCTCAGCATCGGCTCGACGATCGGATTCGTCATCGCACTTTCGGTAGTCGGGCTGACGCTGTTCACGCTCACCCTGGCGCGCATCCGCGACTACGGAGTACTCAAAGCAATCGGAGCACGTCCCAGGCGACTCGCTGGAGTGGTCATCGCGCAAGCAGCGTGGTCGATCGCACTCGCGGTCGTGGCCTCGGTGATGCTTGCCCTCGTCGTGAGCGCAGCGGTGACACGAGTTGCTCCAACTCTCGACATCCTCGTGACCGTGAGCAGTGTCACGCGGGTGGCCGTGGCCGCAACCGCAATCGGAGTCTTCGCGAGCCTCCTGCCGTTGCGGCGGGTGCTTGCCGTTGACGCGGCATCCGCGTTTCGGAGGGCGTCATGACCTCTCCAACCCTTTCCGCCCAGGCGCTCACCAAGACGTTCGGCGAGGGAGAACTCACAGTCTTTGCGGTGCGCGACGTGGACCTCGATCTCCGTCCCGGCGAGGTCGTGCTGGTCGATGGCCCATCGGGCTCTGGCAAGACGACCCTCCTGCTCATGCTCGGCGGGTTGCTGGCGCCCACCTCGGGCACCGTCATCGTCGGCGACACGGATCTGTGGACGATTCCTGAACGCCACCGCCCAGCGATTCGCGCCCGTCAGTTCGGTTTCGTCTTCCAGGACTTCAACCTTCTCGCCGCGCTGAGCGTTCTGGAGAACATCGAGGTGGCCGCCAACCTCGCCGGCACCGTCGGTGCGAAGGCTCGGCAGGGTGCCGAAGTCGTGCTCGACCGCGTGGGGTTGAGCAAACGTGCTCGGTTCCGTCCCGATCAGCTCTCGGGCGGGGAGAAGCAACGTCTCGCGGTTGCCCGGGCCCTCGTCAACGATCCAGGGGTCATCCTCGCCGATGAGCCGACAGCAAACCTCGACTCCGGCAACGGGCGACAGGTCGGTCGGCTTCTGCGCGACCTCGCCAACGATGATGGCCGCAGCGTCCTCATCGTCACGCACGACAGCCGTCTGCACGACATCGCCGACCGTCTGCTGTGGCTCGAAGACGGGTCGATTCGCGCTCTCGACACACTTGTCGTCGACCCCGTCTGCCAGATGAGCGTCCGTCCCGCCGACAATCCGCACCTCGAGTACACGGGCGCGGTGCGATGGTTCTGCTCGACCGGTTGCCGCGACGAGTTCGCCGCCGACCCGGTCAGGTTCTCGTCGGCGTTCACAACGCCCACCGAGAGTGCGCCCCCTTCAGCGGCCGAGCACCCGACACCATGAGGAGATGACAACGTGACGCCTTTCGATGTGATCGTCATCGTCGGTTCGCTCGGTTTGATCGGCGGACTCGCGTGGTTCTTCTTCGGGCCACGCGAGGCGAGCCACGCCGTGCTTCGAGGCGGGGTTCAGGAACTCACCGTCGTCGTGAAGGGCGGATACCAGCCGGACCTCATCCGGGTTCGACAAGGAGTGCCGGTGCGCCTGGTCTTCGATCGCCAGGAGACCGGCGACTGCACGTCGCATGTCGTCTTCCCCGACTTCAAGGTAAACAGCTCACTTCCCGCGTACAAGAAGACGGCCGTCGAGTTCACTCCGGATCAACCGGGACAGTTCGGCTTCGCGTGCGGGATGAACATGGTGCACGGCACCCTCGTCGTCGAATCCGCAGAAGGAGACGAGGTCGAGCCGACCGGGCGCTCCGTGCCTGCAGCACCGTCACCCGAAAACATCGACAGCGCGGATCACGCGCATGTTGCGGACATTGGATCGGCAGCATCCGAAGAGGCCGAGGCCGCCGCGCATCGAGCCGAGGTTGCCGACCTCACGCGCCGCGTCATCATCAGCGCACTGCTCACCGCTCCAGTCCTGTTCGCAGTGATGGTCGGCGATTTCCTCAACCCGGCGTGGATGCCCGGATGGCTGTCGAACCACTGGCTCGAACTC
Organism: uncultured Acidimicrobiales bacterium; assembly: GCA_963802505.1. GTDB lineage: Bacteria > Actinomycetota > Acidimicrobiia > Acidimicrobiales > DATKAS01 > DATKAS01. The sequence goes on from CAWDJB010000003.1 coordinate 762,915, forward strand.
GCACTGATCTCGCCAGTCATGTGGTGGGCGGGCTGGCCGATCCACCGCACCGGATGGCTGACGTTGCGTCATCGCACCGCCGACATGAACACCCTGATCACCGTCGGCACCATCGCCGCATACGGATTCAGCCTCCTCGTGACGGTGGCGCCGAGCCTGCTGCCGAGCGACGTGCGCGAGGTGTACTTCGAGGCAGTCGGGGTCATCATCACGCTGATCCTTCTCGGGCGACTGCTCGAAGCGCGCGCCAAGGCCGGCACCGGTGAAGCGATGCGCAAGCTCATCGGCCTGCAGGCGCGTACAGCGCGCATCTTGCGCGACAGCCTTGAAGTCGAGATCCCCATCGAGGACGTCGCAGTCGGCGACATCATCATCGTCAGGCCCGGGGAGAAGATCCCCGTCGACGGCGAGGTCGTCGAGGGACGCTCGGCCGTTGACGAATCGATGGTCACCGGCGAGCCGATTCCCGTCACCAAGGCCGCGGGCGACACCGTTATCGGCGCCACCATGAACCAGACGGGTGCGTTCCGCATGCGGGCCAGCAAGGTCGGCCGCGACACGATGCTTGCTCAGATCATCAAGCTGGTCGAGCAGGCGCAGGCCTCCAAGGCGCCGATTCAGCGGCTCGCCGACCTTGCATCGAGCTACTTCGTTCCTGCCGTCATGTTCATCGCGATCGGCACGTTCGCAATCTGGTTCGTCTGGGGACCGCCCCCGACGTTCACATTCGCACTCGTCTCCGCGGTCACTGTTCTGATCATCGCGTGTCCATGTGCACTCGGGCTGGCGACACCGCTCTCGATCATGGTCGGCACCGGCAAGGGTGCGCAGTCGGGGATCCTCATCCGATCGGCCGAGGCGCTCGAAACCGCACACAAGCTCGACACCATCGTGCTCGACAAGACCGGCACGATCACCCAGGGCAAGCCCGCACTCACCGATGTCGTCGTGGACGGCAACGTCGAGGAGGATGAACTCGTCCGCCTCGTCGCGTCCGCCGAGCGCAACTCTGAACACCCCCTGGCCGAAGCGATCGTCGCCGGTGCACGTGGTCGAGACCTCGTCCTCTCCGAACCGACCCGGTTCGACTCGATCACCGGCAAGGGGATCAGTGCGACCGTCAACGGACGTGAGGTCCTGATCGGCAATCGCAGACTTCTGGACGACGCAACGATCGACACCACCTCACTGGAAGAACACGCGGCGACATTGTCTGCGGACGGCAAGACTCCGATGTTCGTTGCTGTCGATCACAGGGCCGCCGGAGTCATCGCCGTCGCCGACACAATCAAGGACGGGTCTGCATCGGCCGTTGCCGCGCTGCACCAACTTGGTCTGGACGTCGTGATGATCACCGGCGACAACCGTCGCACCGCGGGCGCCATCGCCAAGCAGGTCGGCATTCGGCGGGTGCTGGCCGAGGTGCTCCCCGAGCACAAGGCCGCCGAGGTGCGCCGGCTGCAGGACGAGCACCGAGTGGTGGGGATGGTCGGCGATGGCATCAACGACGCTCCCGCCCTCGCACAGGCCGACATCGGCCTCGCGATCGGGACTGGCACCGACGTCGCGATCGAGGCAGCCGACATCACTCTCATCTCCGGCGCCCTCGACGGGATCGTCACGGCTCTGACCCTGTCCCGAGCAACCATGCGAAACATCCGCCAGAACCTCTTCTTCGCGCTCATCTACAACGGGATCGGGATCCCCATCGCTGCAGGGGTGCTCTATCCCTTCTTCGGAATCCGGCTCAGCCCGATGATCGCCGCCGCAGCCATGGCAGCCAGCTCCCTCTCCGTCGTGGCGAACGCCAACCGCCTCCGTGGCTGGCACCGCGCCGAGACACCGGCCACGGTGCCGCAGGCAGTGGAACCAACGGTCGAAGTGGGGGCCGAGCCCGCGGTCACCGACACCGCCGTGGACCCCATCTGCGGAATGACCGTCGATCCTGCCGCTGCAGCGGCGCATCGCACCGTGGGCGGGCGCGACTTCTACTTCTGCAGCGACCACTGCGCGAGCGGGTTCGACGAGGCGCCCGACCACCAGCACGACGCAGCGACACGACCATGACATCCACCAGCCCACACACCCGTTCCAAGATCTGGTCCTGATCGTCCATGCAGGCATGCTCGTGGCCACCCACCCCCAACGGCACCGCAAGCTCAAGACCGCGTGAGGATCAGCAGTCGTTCACGTACCGGAGCCAACCTCTCGTGCGGGTACCGCGGCTTGACACTCGGAGCCAGCCGGAGTCTGGCCGGGCCAATGGCCGCGTTGGCGTGGCCGATGCCGGGGCGACCTCAGATGCTCCGACGAGGATGCGACGTCTTCGCGGAGATACGCGCGTCAGATCTCGGCAGCCGTCGTCGAGGTCGAGGTTGTCCAGAGACCACTCGAGCGTTGCGCGTGAACGTTCATCACCGAGTCGGTTCCGCACGAGCTCGTAGGAGATCGGCTTCCCGTCCGTGGTGGTGACCCCGAACTTCTCGCAGACAGCGACTTGGCCTCGGATCGCGATGTCGAGCAATGCAGCGAGCTCGCCTCCTACGCGTGCCGCGTCGTGAGCGTCGGAGGGAAGCTTGACCGCAACCTGAGACAGGCCTGCATCGACGGCGCTCCGGACCGCTTCGACCATTGCCCACGCCCACGCCTTGATGACGTCGTCGTCGCGGGGTGACGGGCCTTGTAGGACGCGGCGTTCGGCCAACCCAATCGACTATGTGTTCGACCTCGACCGCATCCGCCGCCCGCACCGCTCGCGATTGCATCGGCCAAGCGTCTCCGCCGCGCTCCGGGCAGGAAACGACCGCCGACCCGGGTGGGCAGGACCGCTCGCGGGATCCAACGGCGGCCTCGACCGAACGAAAGCTGAGGGCCGCGTGGGTCACCCACTCGGCGCGAATCCTGGCGATGTCTGGGCGCACGCAACGAGCAGCGTTCGCAGCATCCATCACGCGATGTTCCCAGAGTCCCTCGTCGAACGGCCGATCCTTGCCACGTGTCCCGAACGCGTCTGCGCGAGATGCGGCACGCCGTGGCAGCGAACCGCAGTCGATCCGACCCGCCGCCTGGATGCGCTCGGGCAGCTCGTCGCGCCGTGCTCCTGTGCGACAGGGTGGCGGCCTGGGCTCGTGTTCGACCCGTTCATCGGAGCCGGCACCACTGCGATCGTCGCCGAACGTCACGGTCGCGACTGGCTCGGCATCGAGCTCAAGCCCGAATACACCGACGTCGCGCGCAAACGGATCGAACGCGCGCGCCCGCAATCGGACACGGAGATGCCGATGGCGGCCTGACTCTCGTCGGTGGCATGCGGCCTAGCTGTGCAGACGAACAGCAGACGAACCGCGCAGGTTCGTCGGTCGCACCACCACCGAGGAGGAGGTAGGTACGTGAGTACCAACGACAAGGGCAAGGGCTACAAGACCCTCGCCATCCGACTGGACGACGACGTCCACGCCCAACTCCAGGTCGTCGCCCGGCTGAGGGAGACCTCGATCGCCGCTGAGATCCAGCAGGCCATCGAGGCCCATCTCGCCGCCACCAAGAGCGACCCTGACCTGAGCGCACGGGCCCAGGCCGTGCTCGACGACATCGAGCGCGAAGCCGAAGCCCGTCAGAAGGCCATCGCCGAACTCTTCACCACGCCGACCAAGTCGACCAGGGCGAAGAAAACCACCGGCTGACGGCCCTCGGTCGTCGTCCAACCCCCATCGGGAACCCGGGCCGGGAAGCGTCGAGAGCAGAACGCGAGCACGACACGTGATCGCACCACCAGCTCTCGACCTTCCCGCCCGGCAACAACCAGAAAGGACACTCAGAAAGGACAACCAGATGGAATACGAACCAGCGCGGCGCGCCGGGCCCGACACCACCGCCACCGCGCGCCACGAGATCGAGCAACACGACCCGCCACAGATCTACGTCGCGTCGCTCGCCGACTACAACGCAGGTTCCCTCCACGGCGCATGGATCGACGCCACCGTCGACCTCGAAGAGATCAGCGACCGCGTCGAACGGATGCTCGCCACGTCGCCGACGACACCACGAGCGGAGGACTACGCGATCCACGACTTCGAAGGCTTCGGGGCCTATCGACCCGACGAACACGACGCCATCGAGTGGATCCAGCAAGTCGCGGCCGATTCCACAACCGAACCGTTGGTGGTTTCGGCCGGTCTGGGTGGTCGTGTTGTCATCTCGGTTCAGATCCTCGGGTCGAAGATCCACACGCCGTGTTCGTGTTCGACGGTGCTGATGTCGCCGCCGAGTTCGAGGTCGCGAGCGAGTGCGTCGGTGTCGATGGTGACGTAGGCCTGGAGGCCCTCGGGAAGGTGCTCGTCGAGGGTTCGCTGCAACCCGACGTCGTCGACGAGTTGTTCGGCGTATGCAGCGAACGTGTCGTAGTCGCAGAGGTACGCGTCGGTGAACTGCCCAAGTCGTTCGTTGTCGTGTTCGCATTCCGCGGCCCACGCTGCGGACCACGACAGGCGAAACGACTCGGCGCGGCAATTCGGCGAGCGCGCGTCGCAGTCGGACTCTCGCAGAACAAACTTGCCGAACTCGCCGACGAAAAACTGGGACGGGCGGACCCGGCTAGCCGACTGCGGAACAGCACCATCCTGCGACTCGAACGCGGCGAGATACTCGCGCCCAGACCCGATCTGCTCGCAGCCATCGCCGGCGTCCTCGGCGTCGACGCCGCCGATTACTTCACCCTTGCCGGATACACCACACCGAGCGAGCTTCCCGACCTTGACGTCTACCTACGCGCCAAGTACCCGACACTCCGACTGGCAGACATCAAGGAGATCGTCGCCTTCACGACACAGCGTGCCGAGCATCGCGCGAACCGGTGCGACGCTCCCACACCGGAGGGTTCGCGAAATCCGCCCGGGCGGTAACCGCGCGAGCGAGCGGAGGGGCCGCATGAGCCCGCGCGAGAGACCAGCGACGTCGTCGTCGGTCTACGACGGTCGCGTCCGGTCGCTCGTGAACCTCAAGCAGTCGAACGAAGAGACGCGTATCCGAAAACGCGCGCCGTGTTGTACCTGCGCGTCAGCACCGCAGCGCAGGTGAACACTGACTACGACCCCGAAGGCATCTCGATCTCAGTTCAGCGAACCGCTTGCGAGCGCAAGGCGGCGCAGATGGGTGTCGACATTCCGACGAGTACGTCGAGCCCGGACGCAGCGCCACGAACATCGATCGCCGGCCCGTCTTCCAGGCCATGATGAACCGAATCCAGACCGAGCTGACGTCGACTACATCGTCGTCTACGCGCTGTCGCGCATGAACCGGAACTGGGCGGAGAGCGCGGCTTCGCTGCTGACGCTCCGCAAGCACAACGTCACACTCGTGTCCGCCACCGAGAACATCGATGACACGCCCGAAGGGCAGATGCTCATGGGTGTGCTCGCTGCGCTCAACCAGTTCCGCTCACAAGGCGACGGCGCCGACATCCGTTACAAGATGGGCGAGAAGGCGCGCAAGGGCGGCACCCTTGGGCGCGCGCCGCTCGGCTACACCAACGTCCGTGAACGAGTCGACGGCCGCGAAGTCAGGACGGTGGCGATCGACGCCGAGCGGGCACCGTTCGTGAAGACGGCGTTCGAGCTCAACGCGACCTGCGAGTACAGCATCGACCAGCTTCAGGCCGTGCTCGCCGACCGCGGTCTCGTGGGTCGCTCCGGGCGCTACCCGCCGGGGCCCGTCTCCACATCGAAGATCCAAGCGATGCTCCGCGACCCCTACTACTGCGGTGTCATCGTCTACGACGGCGAGCTCTACAACGGCCGCCACGAACCACTGATCACCGAGGAACTATTCGAGAAGGTGCAACGCGTCTTCGAAACGCGAGCGACCGCTGGCGAACGACTTCGGAAGCACCCGCACTACCTCAAAGGCAGCATCTGGTGCGGCCACTGCCACGACAACGGTCACGAGGCGCGATTGCTCATCCAGCGCACAGTCGGCAAGAGCGGCGGCGAGTACTACTACTTCTTCTGCAGCCGCAAGCAAGACAACGACTGCCTCTCGCGATACACGCAGATCGAACAGATCGAGGACGCGATCACGCGGTGCTACCAGACGATCCGATTCGCTCCCGACTTCGTTGCACGAGTTCGCCGCGCGGTAAACGACGCCCTCCAAGACCAGACGCTCGTCGCAAAACTGATGCACGACCAAATCAAGGAACGCATCGCCAAGCTCGACCAGCAAGAGACGAGTCTCGTCGACCTCGCCGCCGACGGCACCGTCCCCAACGCCAAGATTCCCGAACGGCTGCACCGCATCGCGGACGAACGAGCGACCCTCGAGCAGCAACTCGAAGGCTGCGACGAGCAACTTGAGATCGGAGCCGCGCTCATCGAGGCAGCGCTCAGGCTCCTGGAAGACGCCGAGACGCTCTACCGAGAATCAGGGCCGAACTTCCGCCGGGTCCTGAACCAAGCGATCTTCGACAAGCTCTACATCGATGACGGCGAACTCAGCGGAGCGGTCATGCGCGAGCCCTTCGGAACGCTCAAGGCCGTCGAAACGGCCTACGCCGACGACCCGAACCTCGGACGTCGACGCCGCCCGACCTCCGACGCCAAGGCCCCGACGACCGATCTTCTCGTCGCGGCCATGGCCGACAAGGGTTCTAGTAAGACCCTTATGGTGGAGCTAACGGGATTCGAACCCGTGACCTCTTGCATGCCATGCAAGCGCTCTACCAACTGAGCTATAGCCCCGAGGGATGATCGACGGTACCAGTCAGGTCACCACGTTCACCATGCGTCCCGGCACCACGACGACTCGCTGCACGGCGTTGCCCGCGATCGCCTTCACGACGTTCGGGTCGGCCAGAGCGATCGCTTCGATCGCTGCCGCGTCGGCGTCGGCAGAGACGGTGATGTGGGCTCGCACCTTGCCCTTGACCTGGACCGGGATCTGCAGCGTCTCGTCGACCAGCACCGCGGGGTCGGCCTGCGGGAACGGTGCGTAGACGACGGTCTCGTCGTGGCCCAGGCGGTGCCACAGCTCCTCGGCGATGTGGGGAGCCAACGGTGCCAGCATCAGGACGAGCGGCTCGGCGACCTCGCGAGGGGTCGTGTCCGCGCCCTTCGCGGTCATGTGGTTGTTCAGCTCGGTGAGCTTCGCGATCGCGGTGTTGAACCGCAGGTTCGCCATGTCGGCGCGCACCGAGTCGATCGTGCGGTGCAGCACGCGGCGGGTCTCGTCGTCCGCGGGTGCGTCGTCGATGCGCAGGGCACCGGTCTCTTCGTCGATCACCAGCCGCCACAGCCGTTGCAGCAGACGGTGGACGCCCACGATCGCGCGCGTCTCCCAGGGGCGCTCTTGGTCGAGCGGGCCCGTGAACATCTCGTACAAGCGCAGCGTGTCCGCGCCGTACTCCCGGTAGTAGTCGTCGGGCGAGATGCCGTTCTTCAGGCTCTTGCCCATCTTGCCCATCTGGCGCTTCACCTCGACCCCGCCGAGGTAGTAGTGGCCGTTGCGCTCTTCGACCGCCGCGGCCTCGACGTACATGCCACGTGGATCCTGGTAGGCCGCCGCGAGGATGTAGCCCTGGTTGTACAGCCGCCGGTACGGCTCGAAGGACGATGTGTGGCCGAGGTCGAACAGCACCTTGTGCCAGAAGCGCGCGTACAAGAGGTGCAGCACCGCGTGCTCGACGCCGCCCACATAGAGGTCGACACCGCCGGGATCGCCGGGGCGCTGTGGTCCCATCCAGTAGCGCTCGACGTCCGCGTCGACGAACTCGTTCTCGTTGGTGGGATCGAGGTAGCGCAGCTCGTACCAGCACGAGCCCGCCCACTGCGGCATCGTGTTCGTCTCGCGCCAATAGACGCGCGGGCCGTCACCGAGGTCGAGCTCGACTTCGACCCAGTCGTGTGCGCGCGCCAGGGGAGGCTCGGGCATCGACGTTTCGTCGTCGTCCGCGAACGTGCGGGGACTGAAGTCATCGAGCTCGGGAAGCAGCACCGGCAGCATCGACTCGGGCACCGCTATCGGCAGGCCCGTCTCGTCGTACAGGATCGGGAACGGCTCGCCCCAGTACCGCTGGCGGCTGAACAGCCAGTCGCGCAACCGGTAGGTGACCGTGCCTTCGCCGTATCCGTTCGCATCGAGCCAGTCGATGATCTTGCGCTTCGCGTCGGGGACGCCGAGACCGTCGAGGAACCCGCTGTTGATCGCGGGGCCCTCGCCGACGTAGGCCTTGCCGTCGAACTCGGCGGGCGGTTGCACCGTGCGCACGATGGGTAGCTCGAAGACCTCGGCGAACTCCCAGTCGCGCTCGTCCTGGCCCGGCACGGCCATGATCGCCCCGGTGCCGTAGCCCATCAGCACATAGTCCGCGATGAACACGGGGATCGACTGATTGGTCGCAGGGTTCGTCGCGTACGCTCCGGTGAAGACGCCGGTCTTCTGACGCGACTCGACCTGGCGCTCGACGTCGGTGAGCGATCCTGCGCGCCGCAGGTACTGCGCGACGGCGTCGAAGGGCGTCTCCGCTCCGCCCGTCCAGGCCGGGGGCGTTCCGTCGGGCCACGCCCCAGGCGTCAGCACGTCGACGAGCGGATGCTCTGGCGCGAGCACCATGTAGGTCGCGCCGAACATCGTGTCGGGGCGCGTCGTGAAGACACTGATGGGCTGGCCGATCGACGGCACGGGGAATTGGATCAGCGCGCCTTCGCTCCGACCGATCCAGTTCCGCTGGATCAGCTTGATCGACTCGGGCCAGTCGAGGACGTCGAGATCGTCGATCAACCGATCCGCGTACGCGGTGATGCGCATCTTCCATTGCTTCAGCGGGCGCTTGAAGACGGGGAAGTTGCCGCGGTCACTGCGGCCTTCGCTGGTCACCTCTTCGTTGGCCAACACCGTGCCCAGCCCCGGACACCAGTTCACCGGAGCCTCGTCGAGGTAGGCGAGGCGGAACGAGTCGACGACCTCGCGACGCTCGATCGAATCGAGCTTGCCCCAGTCGCGGCCGTCGGGGGTCTCGCGCACTCCCGACTCGAAGTCGGCGATCAGCTCCGCGATGGGGCGAGCGCGACCCGCGATCGGGTCGTACCACGCGTTGAAGATCTGCAGGAAGATCCACTGCGTCCATCGGTAGTACGTGACGTCAGTGGTCGAGATCGAGCGTCGTGGATCGTGGCCCAGTCCGAGTCGGTGCAGCTGCCGGCGGTAGTTCGCGACGTTGGCCTCGGTCGTGATGCGGGGGTGCTGGCCGGTCTGCACCGCGAACTGCTCGGCGGGGAGCCCGAACGCGTCGAACCCCATCGTGTGCAGGACGTTGTGGCCCGTCATGCGCAGGAACCGCGCGTAGACGTCGGTGCCGATGAAGCCGAGGGGATGGCCGACGTGGAGGCCGTCGCCGCTCGGGTAGGGGAACATGTCGAGGACGAAGGTCTTCGGCTTGCCCTCCATCGCCTCGAAGCCGGTGGCGAGAGGGCCCGTGGGATTCGGTGCGTGGTACGATGCCGTCGGCGTCCCACCGGGCCTGCCAGCGTGTCTCGATCTCCTCCGCGACGCGGCCGTCGTAGCGGTGCGCAGGGACGTCGGGACGGTCAGACATGAAGGCTGAGGTTACCGGCCCACCCCCGCTGGCCTGCCCGTGATTCGTAACCGGTCCTCGCGTCCGCGAGTCTTATGTCCGTGGCTCCCATCCCCCTGATCGCTCGAATCGAGCGCGCCGCCGACCAGGGACACGGGGCCACGTTCATCACGAAAGACGACCGGGTCTTCGTGCCGTGGTCGCAGCTGCACGACGACGCCCGGGTCGTCGCGGCCGGCATGCAGGCGCGCGGGATCAACCCCGGTCAGCACGTGGCGATCCTCGGGCCGACCAGCCGTCCGCTCGTCACCGCAATCCAGGCGTGCTGGCTCGCGGGCGCGTGCGCGGTCGTGCTGCCGCTCCCGATGCGGATGGGCTCGCTCGAGGAGTTCGTCGATCAGACCCGCTCCCGCATCCGCAACGCCGACGCTGCGTTGCTGCTGATCGATCCCGACCTCGCGCCGTTCTACGAACCGGTCGAGGGGGATCCGCCTTCGGCGCTGCTGCCCGATCTGATGCCCGGCCGCGGGCGGCCCAGCCCGGATGAGTTCGACGCGGTCGGCGACGACCTCGATCGACTGGCGATCCTGCAATTCACCAGCGGCTCGACGTCCGAGCCGAAGGGCGTGATGTTGCCTCAGCGGGTCCTGTGCTCGAACCTCGACGCGATCGAACAAGCCACGGCGCTCGACGCCGACGAGGACGTCCTCGTCTCGTGGCTGCCGCTGTACCACGACATGGGCCTCGTCGGTTGCCTGACCACACCGATGACGACGGGCGCGGGACTCGTGCTCGCGTCGCCGCAGGACTTCCTCGCGCATCCGGGTGCGTGGATGGAGTGGATCTCGACCTACAAGGGAACCGCGACCGCAGGTCCGAACTTCTCGTGGGTGCTCGCCACGCGCGCGCTCAAGCGGATGAGCGGCCTCGACCTCTCACCGATGCGGATCGCGCTCAACGGCGCGGAGCCCATCGATCCCGACGCGGTCGAGGCGTTCGTCGCGGCGGCGGCGCCGCACGGCTTTCGTCCCGGCGCCGAGTTCTGCGCGTTCGGCATGGCCGAGGTCGCGATCGCGGGCACGTTCCCGCCTCCGATGCGCGGGATGGTGTGCGACGTGGTCGACCGGCGAATGCTCGAGAGCGAGCACGTCGCCAAGCCCGTCGACGTCGACGACGAGGGCGCGCGCCGGCTGCCCTTGCTCGGCAAGCCGGTCCCGGGGCTCGAGATCCGCGTCTGCGACCAGAAGACGGGCGCGGTGCTCGGTGAGCGCGAGGTGGGCGAGCTCGAGATCTCCGGTACCTCGGTCACGCCGGGCTACTACAAGCGTCCCGACGCGACGGCCGAGCTCTTCCGGGACGGATGGCTGCGCACTGGCGATCTCGCGTACGTGCTCGACGGCGAGCTCGTGCTCTGCGGCCGCATCAAGGACGTCATCATCATCGGAGGCCGGAACCTCTTCCCCGAAGACATCGAGCGTGCGGTCGGCACGATGGAGGGGGTGCGCGCGGGCAACGTCATCGCCTTCGGCGTCGACGGCTACAAGGGCAAGGAGTCGGTGGTCGTCGTCGCGGAGACGCGAGCCGACGACGTCGAGGCGGTCCGCAAGGCGGTGCATCAACGCGTCCTCGAGGTGGCAGGTGTGCCGCCCCGCGACGTGATGCTCGTCGTCGCCGGCACGATGCCCAAGACGTCGTCAGGCAAGCTGCAGCGGAGCCTCTGCAAGCAGCGCTACCTCGAAGAGGGCCTTCAGCTCGCTTGACCGCCAGCGTCGCGTCAGACCGCGGCCGCTCCGCGCGGGCGGGTGAAGTGCGCGAGCAACGCGTAGACGCCCAGCGTTGCGAGCGTGATCAGCGACAGCAAGATGGTCATGAAGAGGAACCAGCCGGCGTCCTCGCCTGTCGCGACCAGCACGACCGCCAGGGTGCCGAGGGCGAGGCCGCCGCTCGCGGCCCGCACGCGTGGGGCGATGAGCTGCGGACGGTGGAAGAACCGGATGCCCGCCTCGCGCACGGTGATGAGCACGAGCGAGACGACGACCATCACGAGGCCGATGATCGCCGGGCCCACGGCGACGGGCCACCACCGGCTGTCCTCTCCCATGAGCAACCCTGCGATCGTTCCGACTGCGAGCAGGATCGCCCCGACGATGGGCAACGCGAGCCAGAAGCCCGCGGACTCATTCGCGGCGCTCACATCCTCCCGGTGGCTCCGCATGTAGAGAACGAGGCAGATCAGCGCCGGGACGCCGAGGAGCGGCCCCATCGCGACGAGGCCGACGAGCGCGGCGGCGACGAGGATCGTGACGACGGCGCGCGTGCGTCCGGGGTGTGTGGCCATGCCTTCCTCCAGTCGAAGTCGCGGGGCGGACCGAATGAGGTCGCGCGTCGTTGCGACGAACAGCCGTGGTCCCCGCAATCCGCTGTGCACGCGCAGGTCCTGATGCGCTTGCCGCATCGCGTCGCCGTACTCCTCGCGGACCGATCTCGGGTAGACGCGGAGGAGGTGGCGATAGAAGTCCATCAGGCGTGCTTCGGCATCGGTGCGAACGCCGCCCGCCCGCGCTTCACGAGTGAGGCGAGTCGGTCGAGCTCAGAGGTGGCGGCCGCCGCACCCGACGCCGTGAGCCGGTAGTAGCGCCGGCGCTGATCATCGAGCTCGGGGTCGGGACGTTCCTCGGCCTCCTCGATCAGGCCGTCGGCGAGCAGCCGCTTGATCGTGCCGTAGAGCGTTCCGGGGCCCAGCTTGATCGAGCCGTCGCTGAGGGCGTCGACGTCGCCGATCAGGGCGTAGCCGTGGCGTTCGCCCCGGCCGAGCGCGAGCAGGATGTGCAGCGCAGCCGGTTGGAGTGGTCGTGTGTCCCGAGACTCAGTCGACATCCGATATATCAGGACACGACTGAGTCGATCTGTCAAGCAGCTTTCAGCGCTTCGAGCACCCCGCGCCACCGATCTGGATCGGTGCGGTACGGCGCGTAGAACGAGATCCGGTTGACGACGTCGCCGTAGCGCTTGTGCAGCTCGGGCGCGATCTGCTCGGGCTCGCCGACGACCGCGAACGTGTTGAGGATCTCGTCGTCGATGAGCGTGCCCATCTTCACCCACTCGCCCTGCTTCGACAGCGCGTTCAGCTCGTCTTGGAGCGCCCCCCACCCGTGGTGTTCGAGGACGGTGCGGTACGCGGGCGTGGAGCCGTAGAACGCGATCTGCTGGCGCGTGCCTGAAGCTGCTGCCTTCATCTCGTCGTCGTTCGTGCCCGTGACGACGAACGACGGGCCCGAGATCTCGAAGCCCTCCATCGTCTTGCCGGCCTTCGCGCGGCCGCGCTGGAGCGCCGGGAGCGTGACCTCGCGGAAGTAGCTCTCTGTCGTGAAGCCATGACAGATGAAGCCGTCGCACACCTCGCCCGCGACCTCGGTCATCAGGCTGCCGACGCCGGCGAGGAAGATGCGTGCGTCGCCGTGCGGGTTCGGGCCGGGGTTGAAGAACGGTGTCATCAAGGTGTGGCTGTAGAAGTCGCCGCGGAAGTCGAGCTTGGTGCCGTTGTTCCAGCAGTCCCAGATCGCGCGGATCGCAAGCACCATCTCGCGCATGCGAGCAGCCGGGTGGCTCCACGGCATCGAGAAGCGCTTCTCGATGTGCGGCTTGATCTGGCTGCCGAGGCCGAGGATGAACCGTCCCCCGGAGGCGGCCTGCAAGTCGTACGCGATGTTGGCGAGCAGCATCGGGTTGCGGGCGAACGCGACGGCGATGCCGGTGCCGAGCTCGATGTCCTTCGTGTGCTGCGCGGCGATGAGCAGGGGGAAGAACGGATCGTGGCTGGTCTCTGCCGACCAGATGCCGCTGTATCCCTGGGCCTCCGCGTCCTGCGCGGCGGCGGCTGCCTTGGTGAGATCGAATCCGATGCCTCCGTCAACCTTCATGGGCGCGGACGATAGCCCGGCGCGAGTGATCCGGCCGACGGCGCGCGAGCGAATGTCCGCCATGAGCGATCCCAAGATCCAGACCGTCCAGAAGATCTACGAGGCGTTCGGCCGCGGCGACGTCGCAACGATTCTCGATCAGCTGACCGACGACGTCGACTGGGCCTCCGAGGCCAGCTCGACGGCGGCACCGTGGTACGGCGTGCACAAGGGCAAGGGCGAGGTGCCCGACTTCTTCTCCACGCTCCGCGCAACCGTCGACGTGCTCGAGTTCACACCTCTCTCCATCGCTGCGAACGACACGGACGTCATGGTCACGATCCGGTTCGGGATGAAGTCGAAGGCGACGGGGAAGTCGGGCGAGATGGAGCTGCACCACTGGTGGCAGTTCCGGGACGGCAAGGTGTGCCGCTACCGCGGGTCCGAAGACACCGCGCTCACCGCCGATCTGCTCGCGGGCTGACCCTCAGCCCTGTTCGCGCAGGAAGCGCTCGAGCTCCGCGGCGAGGTCGTCACCGCTCAGCAGGTCGCTCTGGTTGATGGGAGCGAGCGACGTGCGTTCGGTCGACTCCGCCGACTCGGCGTCAGCCTGTGCTTCGAGCTGTCGCAACATCTCGCGGTGCTCGTCGCTCTGCGAGACCAGCTCGTCGAGACGGGCGATGTGCTCTGAAGCTGCCTGCCTCAGTGAGTCCGCGCGGAGCGACAGGCCGGCCGCCTGCCCGAGGCCGTCGATCAGCGCGATCGAAGCCGGGGGATAGGGCATCGCGGCCGCGTAGTGCGGCACTTGCGCCCAAAGCCCCACGGCGGGCAACCCGATCTCGGCACAGCTCCGCTCGATCGCCGCTTCGACTCCCGCGGGGACGTCGACCGAGTTGCGCAAGTAGCCGAGGCGTTCGGCGAGCTCGGTCGAGTTGGCGGTGGTCGACAAACGGGACGGCCGAGTGTGCGGCGCTGCGAACGGATACGCGCCGAGACCGACGACGAGCCGGGTGCCGAAGTCACGCGCGAGCGCGACCACCTGCTCGGTGAACAGCTTCCACAGCGAGTCGGGCTCGTGCCCGAGGAGCATCAGCACGTCGCGGTCCGCGTGGTCCTTGGCGGCGTAGAGCTCGATGCCGGGCCAGGTGAGCGAGGTGTTCACGCCGTCGCGGAGGTGCATCACGGGGCGTCGTGCGCGGTAGTCGAGCAGCCGGTCGGCGTCGAACGTCGCAATCGCGGTCGGGTGGAGGTCGGCGACGAGGGCCTGGGCAGCCGCGGCCGCACCGAGCCCCGCGTCGATCCAGCCCTCGAGCGCGACCACGAGGGCCGGTGAGTCGAGGGTGGGCCGACTGTGGAGCTCGTAGAGCGGAGACGCGGCGCCGTCGCTCACGACACCCGCTGCGCGATCTCCGCGGCGTTTGCGGCGCTGCGCTCGACCTGCACCTTGAACACCTCGAAGCCCTCGCGCCCGGAGCCCATCGCTCCCGCGAGGTACCGCGCGTAGACGCCCTCGACGATGCAGGCCAGCTTCCAGAACGCGAATGCGGTGTAGAAGTCGATGGCACTGGCGTCGCGTCCCGAAGTCTTGGTGTAGCGCTCGAGGAGGTCGGCCCGGTTCGGGAAGCCCTCGACCGCGGTCGCCGACGTGGCCAGGCCGCCTTCCCAGTCGTCGGGGCCGGTCCAATAGACCATCAGCAGGCCGAGGTCGGCGAGCGGATCGCCGAGCGTGCAGATCTCCCAGTCGAGGACAGCGGCGATGCGTCCGTCGGCCGACACCATGCAGTTGTCGAGCCGGTAGTCACCGTGGACGATCGAGGCTCCGTGTTGCGGAGGGATGCGGGCCATGAGGCGCTGGTACACCTCGTCGATGTGCGGCAGCTCGCGGGTCTTCGACTTCTCCCACTGCGAGTACCACCGCTTCATCTGCCGCTCGATGTACCCCTCCTTGCGTCCGAGCTCGCCGAGCCCGACGGCATCGGGGTCGACGTCATGGATCATCGCGAGGACGTCGACGAGGTCTTCACCCGCTCGGCGGCGGGCGTCGGCATCGAGCGCGCCTCGCACCGTGTTCGCGTCGCGAAGGATGTAGCCGTCGACGAACCCCATCACGTAGAAGGGCGCCCCGTTGACCTCGACGTCGTCGCAATAGCCAAGCGCGGGCGCGACGGGCACGCTCGTCGAGCCGAGTGCGGCGATGATGCGGTGCTCTCGTCCCATGTCGTGCGCTGTCGCCAGGACGTGACCGAGCGGCGGGCGCCGTAGGACACGACGCGTCCCGGTCGCGTCGGTGACCTTGAACGTCAGGTTCGAGTGACCGCCGGCGATCAGCTCGTACGTGAACGGCGGCGCGGCTCCGTCGATGTTGGCAACGAGCCACGTACCGACGCGTTCGGTGTCGATGCCCTCCGGTCCGTCGACGTGCACGCCGACACCGTAGTCACGTCGCCTCGGTGGCGACGGAGGGCGGCCCGGCGGCGCACCGCACGCGCATGTCGTCGTACCAGCCCTCGTCAGCGGGCCACGTGCTCTCGACCAGCCACGTCGCACCAGCCTCGGCGTACGCGCGCGGATCGAACCCCGCGCTCGCGGTGGCGACGACATCGAACCCATCGAGTGATCGGCTCGCACCGATGGTCGCGACGACGCCGCTGACGATCTCGGGCGTCAGGGGATTGCCGGTCGGGTTGAGCGGCACGACACCGTCCCATCGGGCGGCCCGCTGCAGCGGGCGGGTGTAGGGCCACAGCGCGGCGACCCATACGCGTGGCCGCGGCCGTTGCACGGGCCGAGGCAGCAGATGCGCATCGTCGAGGTGGTAGTGCGCGCCGTGATGGCTGAATGGTTCGCCCGACCAGAGGCCGGTGAGCACTTCGAGCGCTTCGTCGAGCATCGCTGCATGCACCTTCGAGTCGACGGATTCGCCGAACGCGCCGAACTCCTCGTCTGGCGGGAAGCCGAGACCGACGCCGAGGATCGCCTTCCCGCTCGTCATGTGATCGAGCGTGGTGATCTGCTTGGCCACGACTTGAGGTCGTCGTCTCGGGAGCGGTGTGACGACCGGGCCGAGATGCAAGCTCTTCGTGCGTGCGGCGCACGCGCCGAGCACGACCCAGGGGTCGTGGACGTCGAGGTGGAGATCACGACGAAGGTGGAGGTGGTCCCACAAGAAGAAGCCGTCCCAACCCGACGACTCGGCGAGCTCGGCGAGCTCGACCAGCGCCGCCGGGTCGCCGACATTGGGGACGCTGATCGCGAAGCGCACGGGCCGTCTCTACACCATCTGTCTTTTCGACGCCGCCGATAGCCTGAAACCCATGTATCTCGACGTCACCGATGCCACCTTCCAGACCGACGTGGTCGAGCGTTCGGCCGAGGTGCCGGTCGTCATCGACCTCTGGGCTCCCTGGTG
This sequence comes from uncultured Acidimicrobiales bacterium, assembly GCA_963802505.1. GTDB lineage: Bacteria > Actinomycetota > Acidimicrobiia > Acidimicrobiales > DATKAS01 > DATKAS01. The sequence continues at coordinate 779,788 of CAWDJB010000003.1, forward strand.
CGGTCCGTGCCGCACGCTCGGCCCGATCATCGAGAAGGTCATCGACGAGACCGATGGCCAGGTCGTGTTGGTGAAGGTCAACGTCGACGAGAACCCGGACATCTCACGTGCGTTCCAGGTGCAGTCGATTCCGCTCGTGATCGCAGTGAAGGACGGGCAGGCGGTCGACGGCTTCCTCGGCGCGCAACCCGAGCCGGCAGTCCGCGACTTCGTGCTCGGCCTGCTGCCGACCGAGGAGGAGAGCGCGATCGACGCTCTGGTCGCCGTCGGTGACGAAGCCTCCCTCCGGCAGGTTCTCGAGCTCGATCCCGGGCACGAGGCGGCGGTGATCGGGCTCGCCGAGCTGCTCGTCGAGAAGGGAGAGAGCGAGGAAGCGCTCAGCCTCTTGGCGCGCATCCCGGAGAACGCAGAGACACGTCGCGTGGCCGCGCTCGCTCGCCTCGGTGACGAGGCGCCCGTCGACGACGACTTCGACGAGAAGCTGAACTTGCTCCTCGATCGCGTGAAGGACGACGACGCGGCGCGACAGGAGTACGTCGACCTGCTCGAGCTGATGGGAGCCGACGACCCGCGCACGGCCGCCTACCGCAAGGCGCTCACCGCTCGTCTCTACTGACCGGCCATGCCGATCGAGCGCCGCTCGGGGTATCGCCTCTGGATCGGAGGGCCGGTGCCGCGCGGCTCCGAGGGCATCACGGTCGGCTCGACGGTGTGCGTGCGGACACGTTCCGCGGACCGCCCTCGCCTCGTTCGTCACGAGGTCGTCCACGTCGTGCAGTGGAGCGACCTCGGCTACGTCGGCTTCCTCCGTCGGTACGTGGCCGCATATCTCCGGAGCCGGCTGCGTGGGTATCCGCACAAGGCCGCGTACCGGCGCATCCCGTTCGAGATCGAGGCCGAGTGGGTGGCGCGCCGGCTGGAGGTAGCGTCGACCTGAGCTTCCCCCTCGATCGCCCGTCGTTCGAGGAAGCCCCATGCACGATCTGTTGCCTGTCCCGCCGCCGCTCGGGTGGCGCGCTCGCCTCGAAGCGCTCCTCGGCCATCGACCACTGCGGGCCTCGCACGTCGCCCTCGTCAGCGTGGTCGCGGTGGCTCTCCTCGCGGGCGTCGTCGTCGCTGCGGTGTGGCTGTTGCGCACACCTCCGCCTTCCGAGTCGCTCATCCCGCGGGCGGCTGCGGCCGCCGTCTCGTCGATCCCGGCGTCGGCCCCCAGCGAAGGCGCGCTCATGGTGCAAGCGGCAGGCGCGGTCCTGAGTCCGGGCGTCTATCGCGTGCCCGCCGACGCTCGGGTGATCGACGTCATCGACGCGGCAGGCGGTCTCGCCCCGGGAGCCGACGCCGACCGGCTCGCGCTCGCCGCCAAGGTCAGCGACGGTGAGCGCGTCTTCGTTCCCCGGGTCGGCGAGGCGCTGCCGAGCGCGCCCACCGGTGCGGCCGAGCCGGCAGGGCCTGTCGACCTCAACACCGCGTCAGAGCGCGATCTCGACGCACTCCCGGGTGTCGGACCTGCGACGGCGAAGGCAATCGTGACCTACCGCGAGAGCCACGGGCCGTTCACCTCGGTCGATCAGCTGCTCGAGGTGCGAGGCATCGGCCCCGCGAAGCTCGATCAGCTGGCTGACTTGGTTCGGGTCTGATCGACCTCAGGACGCGAGATGCAACAGCACGCCGACGCCGGTGAGCACGCCCGCCCACAGGCACAGCACGACCCATCCGAACTCGACCACCCACTCGCGCCATCCGCCGACGACCCGTTCTGACACTCGTCGTCCGGCCCACCATCCGAGCAGCGCCCACAGCAGGAGGCTCGTCACGACGGCGAGCCCGGCGCGCACCGGGCCGACCTCGACGGGGATGCCGAACGCGACCGCGGTCGGCACCGCGAGCAATGCGAGCAGCGAGCCGGTGACACCCAAGACGTTCGCGATGTGCCCCTCGGACGGGATCTCCAAGACGATGGCTGCGGTCGCGACGACGACGACCGGCAGCAAGAGGCCCGCGAGCCAACCCCGGCGACGAACGTGCTCGCGAGTCGCGGCGAGACCGGCGGGCACCATGACCTCGGCCGGTGGCGGCGCGTCGAACGCCACGGTCGCTCGCGGTGGCGTCTTCGGAGGCGCCTTGGGAGGTGACACCGCCATTGCTACGCCTTCGTCATCCTCACCGAGACCGTCGCGCCGTCGATGTCGAGGTCGTGCACGTCGTCACCCGATCCCGCGGCGCCGGGCCCGGCGTCGCCGACCGTGAACGCCGACGCCAGCACCTCACCCGCGATCCAGGCTTGATGCTGCGCCACCGCGTCGAGCATCGCGTCAGGCCCCGACACCACGAGGGTGACTCGGTCGGATAGCTCGAGCCCGACCGACTTGCGGAGGTCGTTGACCGCGCGCACGAGCTCTCGAGCGGTGCCTTCGCTGCGCAGCTCGTCGTCGAGCTCGAGGTCGAGCGCGACCGCCCACGAGCCGTCCTGGGCGAGTGCGAACTCCTGGTGCCTGTCCGCGCGCACCTCGACCTCGTCGGCGGTGATCCGCTCGCCGGCGACCTCGACGAAGCCGTCACGCTCGAGCGCGGCTTGCAGGTCGGCGCCATCGGCCGAGGACAGCGCTGCCTTCACGTCGTTCACCTTCGCGCCGAGCCGTGGGCCCAGCGCGCGGAAGTTCGGCACCACCGTCCAGCTCACGAGGCCCGAGAGGCTGTCGATGTCGTCGAGCGCCTTCACGTTGAGCTCGTCGGCGATCTCGGCGCGCGCGTCCTCGGACAGCTCGGTGCCCGGGTGCAGCAGCAGCGCTCGACGCAGAGGCTGGCGCACCTTTGCCTTTGCCTCTGCTCGCGCGGCGCGGCCCACGGTGACGAGGCGGCGCACCGCTTGCATCTCGGTCGCGAGACTCGGGTCGCTGGGCGCCGCCGCGGGCCAGTCGGAGGTGTGCACGGAGAGCTCGCCGGTGAGCGCGATGTAGATCTCGTCGGACAGGAACGGGCACAGTGGCGCGAGCAGCTGCGTCGTCGTCACGAGACAACGGTGGAGCGTCGCGTGGGCTCGCGGGTCGGAGCTCTTCCAGAACCTCGGCCGGCTGCGGCGCACGTACCAGTTCGAGAGGTCGTCGACGAACGTCGCGATGCGTGTCGACGCGGTGAGCGCGTCGAAGCTGTCGAGGGCGTCGGTGACCACCTGCACCGAGTCGGCCAGCTCATTGAGGATCCAGCGGTCGAGCAGGTGCTCGGGCTCGGCGTCCGCGCTGGCGTCGGGAGTCCATCCGTCGAGGTCCGCGTAGGTGGCGAAGAAGGAGAAGACGTTCCAGAGCGTGAGGAGCGTCTTGCGTGTCGTCTCGCGGATGCCGTCGTCGGACACGCGGCGCGTCGTCCAGGGCTGGCCCGCAGACACGAAGTTCCAACGCAGCGCGTCGGCCCCATGGGTGTTGCACATCATCCACGGGTCGATGACGTTGCCCTTCGACTTCGACATCTTCTGACCGTCTTCGTCGACGAGCAGCCCGAGACAGACGACGTTCTTGTACGGCGTCTTCTCGAACACGAGCGTGTTCACGGCAAGCAGTGAGTAGAACCAACCTCGCGTCTGGTCGATCGCCTCACAGATGAAGTCGGCCGGAAACGAGCTCTCGAACTGCTGGCGGCCCTCGAACGGGTAGTGGTGCTGCGCGGACGGCATCGAGCCCGAGTCGAACCACGTGTCGATCACGGGCAGCAGCCGGCGCGCCGCCTGCCCGCAGCCGTCGACCGGACACGGGAAGGTCACCTCGTCGACATACGGGCGATGCAGGTCGAGCCCGGTCAGGTCGCGGCCCGCGAGCTGCGACAGCTCTGCGACGCTGCCGATGCAGGTGTCGTGGCGATCCGAGCAGCGCCACACCGGCCACGGCGTGCCCCAGTACCGGTCGCGCGACAGGGCCCAATCGACGTTCGTCTCGAGCCAGTTGCCGAAGCGCCCGTGCTTGATGTGCTCGGGATGCCAACCGATGCGCTCGTTCTCGCGCACCATCGCGCCACGCTGCTCGGAGGTGCGCGCGAACCACGACGTCTTGGCCCAGTAGATGAGGGGCGTGCCGCAGCGCCAGCAGTGTGGGTAGGAGTGCTCGTACGGCACCTCGCGCACGAGGAGGCCGCGCGCGGCGAGGTCGTCGATGAGCGTGCGGTCGACGTCCTTCACGAACATGCCGGTGAGTCGGGGCACGGTCGCGTCGAACCTGCCGTCGGCGTCGACGGGATTCAGGACCGGCAGGCCCTCGGCGCGCCCGACGTTCGAGTCGTCCTCGCCGAACGCGGGCGCCATGTGGACCATGCCCGAACCGTCGGTCGTCGACACGAAGTCGGCCGCGACCACGCGCTCCCCGGTGGCGTCGAGCGGCAGGTCCGTGAACGGTCGCAGATAGCGCCACCCGACGAGGTCGCTGCCGGCGAACCGCGCGACGATCTCGCCGGTCTCACCGAAGAGCCGCTCGACAGCGGCCTCGGCGAGCACCAGGTCGCGTCCCGGGACTGCGCCGCGGAGCTGCACGTAGGTGATCTCGTGCCCGACCGCGACGGCGACGTTCGAGACGAGCGTCCACGGTGTCGTCGTCCAGACCAGCAGGTCTGCGTCGGCGGGCCCGCCCGCGGCGATCGGGAAGCGCACGTACACCGACGGGTCGACGACGTCCTGGTAGCCCTGCGCGACCTCGTGGCTCGCGAGAGCCGTCCCGCAACGCGGGCAGTAGGGGATGACGCGGTGGCCCTCGTAGACGAGGCCCTTGTCCCACATCTGGCGGATGATCCACCAGACCGATTCGATGTACTCGTTCGACAGCGTCCAGTACGCGTCCTTGGTGTCGATCCAGACGCCGGATCGCTCGGTCAGCGCGGCCCAGTCCTCGACGTAGCGCGAGACGGAGTCACGACAGCGCTGGGTGAACTCGGCAACGCCGAACGCCTCGATCTCGTGCTTGTTCTTGAGCCCCAGCTCCTTCTCGACCTCGATCTCGACCGGGAGCCCGTGGCAGTCCCAGCCGCCCTTGCGGGGGACGTCGTGGCCGCGCATGGTCTGGAAGCGGGGATAGAGGTCCTTGAACACGCGGGCCCAGACGTGATGCAGGCCCGGTCGCCCATTCGCCGTCGGCGGCCCCTCGTAGAAGATCCAGGGCTCGGCACCCTTGCGGAGGCGTTTGGTCTCCTCGACGACGTCCCGCGCCCGCCAACGAGCCAACGTGCGCTCCTCGAGCGCGACGAGGTCGAGGTTCGGGTCGACCGGGCCGAACGGCATGGACTCATGGTAGGCGGGGGCCTGGTCTGTTCCCGGAGCAGTTGCTCGTTCATCGTCGTCGCCATCCGCCGCTGCGCTTCGGCTGGCTCCTTCTCGCTTCGCTCGGCAATCGGTGCTTTCGCGCACCCGGCGGCGTACTACGCCGCCCTACAGTGCCCCGCAATGACCACAGGTCTCTACGAGCTCGCCGGTGACGACGCGATCGTCCTGCGAGTGCACGCGCAGCCGGGAGCCGGCCGTTCCGCGGTCGTCGGGCGGTTCGGCGACGCGTTGAAGGTCAAGGTCGCGTCCCCTCCTCAAGGGGGACGGGCCAACGAGGCCCTCGTCGCGCTCCTCGCCAACGAGTTCGGTGTGAAGGGCGCGCAGGTGAGCTTGGTCGGGGGCGACTCCAGTCGCAGCAAGCGCTTCCGCATCGAGGGCCTCGAGCTCGACCGGGTCGACACCCTGCTCGACCGCATCCTCGCCGCGGCGGGCGACGGCGTCGATCGCCGGCCCGGTCGCGCTGGTTGAGCAGCGCGACGGCTCGGCGTACAGTTCCGGACCCCTTGGCGGGCACGAGAGGACACGCATGGCGAAGGTAACCCCAACGAAGTCGGCTGGAGCGAAGGCCTCGGCGACGAAGTCCGCCTCGGCGAAGTCGGCCGCGACCAAGAAGGCCGCGCCGGCCAAGAAGGGCGCGCCAGCGGCGAAGAAGGCGGTGCCGGCCAAGAAGGCTGCATCACCCGCGAAGAAGGCCGCGCCCGCGGCGAAGAAGGCCGCGCCCGCGGCGAAGAAGGCCGCGCCGGCGAAGAAGGCCGCGGTCCCGGCGAAGAAGGAAGCTCCCACGGCGAAGAAGGCTCCGGCGCCGGCGAAGAAGGCTCCCGCCCCTGCGAAGAAGGAGGCTCCGGTCGCGAAGAAGGCTGCTGCCGCCGCGCCCGCACCGAAGCCCGCCCCCCCGCCGAAGAAGCTCGTCAGCCCTTACGACGCGAAGTTCCTCGAAGCGCAACGCGAGCTGCTCATCGAAGAGCGGGCGCGCTACACGCGCCAGGCCGACCGGCTCGCGTCCGAGGCCGCAGCGCTCGTCGAAGATCTCGAGCCGGGTGACGTGCAGTTCGACGAGGAGTCGGGTGAGGGCGACACCATCGTCGTCGAGCGTGAGCGCGACCTCGCGATGAGCGCCCAAGCGATGGCAGCCGTCAACGACATCGACCTGGCACTGGCTCGCATCGAGGGCGGCACGTACGGCTTGTCGATCGTGTCGGGCCAGCCGATCCCGAAGGAGCGCCTGCGCGCCATTCCGTGGGCCGCAGAGCGGGTCGAGGAGAAGGTGGGCGGGCTCGGTACCAGCTCACGGTGAGATCGACGCGCTCGATCTCGACGCCGCGGTGACGAGTCGCCGTTCGGCGCTGACGATCGCGCTCAGCGTCGCGGGCATCGTGATCGTGCTCGACCAGCTCACGAAGTGGTGGGCGGTCACCCATCTGCAGGACCGCATCATCCATCTGTTCTGGACGCTGCAGCTGAACCTCACGTTCAACAGCGGCATGGCGTTCGGCCGGGGGCGCGGGTTCGGCCCGATCATCGCGGTGGTCGGCGTGTGCTTGGTCGCAGGACTGTTGCTCGGTACGTCGCGCGCGCCGACGAAGGTCGCGGCCGTGGCCGGTGGCTTGGTGCTGGGCGGTGCGATCAGCAACCTGCTCGATCGCTTCTTCCGCGAGGGCAGCGGCTTTCTCGGCGGCCGCGTCGTCGACTTCATCGATCCGCAGTGGTACCCGGTGTTCAACGTGGCGGACGCGTGCGTCGTGATCGGTGGCATCCTCCTCGTCGTGGTCGGTGTCTGGAGCACGCCGAAGCACCCGATCGCCGATCCCCCGTGACCACCGTCTCGGTCCCTGCCGCGCTCGCGGGGGAGCGACTCGATCGCGTCGTGGCAACAGTCACCGGGGTGAGCCGTGCGGTTGCCGCCGCACTCGTCGACGGCGGCGCCGTCGAGCTCGACGGTCGCATCGAACGCTCCGTGAAGATTCGAGTAGCGGAGGGCGCCTCGCTGACGGTCGACGTCCCCGAGCCCGAGCCGATCGGAGTCAGGGGCGATCCGACCGTCGAGCTCGACGTCGTGCACGAGGACGCTGACGTGCTCGTCGTGGACAAGCCCGCCGGCCTCGTCGTGCACCCTGGCGCCGGCAACACCTCGGGCACGCTCGTGCACGGGCTGGTCTCACGGTTCCCGGAGATCGCGGACGTGGGCGACCCGGCGCGCCCCGGCATCGTGCACCGGCTCGACAAGGGCACGTCCGGGCTGCTCATCGTCGCCCGCTCGCCCGCCGCCTATGTGTCGCTCGTGGCGCAGCTCTCGTCTCGCTCGGTCGAGCGGCGGTACGACGCGCTCGCATGGGGCCGACCTGAGCCCGCCACAGGTGTCATCGACGCGCCCGTCGGTCGTTCCACTCGCGACCCGACGCGCATGACGGTCAGCACCCGAGGTCGAGCGGCGCGGACGCACTACCGGGTGCAGACGGTGTACCGGGAACCCGCGCTCGTGAGCCTTCTCGAATGCAGGCTCGAGACCGGTCGCACGCATCAGGTGCGCGTCCACCTCGCCGCGATCCACCATCCGATCGTCGGCGACGGCCGATACGGCGGACAGCGGGAGCCACTCCACGCGCCACGCCCGATGCTGCACGCGCGGGCGCTCAGGTTCGTGCACCCGACGACCGGTGAATCGATCGACCTCGAGTCGCCGTTGCCTGCGGACTTCCGCGCCGTGCTCGCGGAGCTCAGCGAGTGATGCCGCTAGCGCTCGATCTCTTGTCGCTCGCCGGCCGGCCATGGGCGCTCGCCGCGCGCCTGAGCGGCGACATCCGCGAGGGTGTACGAGTCGAGACGGGTGCGCATCTGCTCACCCACGACGTTCCAGATCGCCAGCAGCACGCACTGCCCCTCGTGGTCGCAGGCACCGTCGGTGTGGGGCTGGCCGAAGTCGCCGAGGACGATCGGCCCGTCGACCGCGCTCACGACCTCGGACAGCGTGATCTCGGACGGCGGCCGGGCGAGCACGTATCCGCCACCCACGCCCCGCTTCGACCGCACGAGGCCGGCGCCTTTGAGCGCGAGGAGGATCTGCTCCAGGTAGGGCTGGGGGAGCCCGGTGCGCTCGGCGATGTCACGAACCGATGTCGGTCCCGACTCGTCGGCATGCAGTGCAAGCGACAACAACGCCCTGCTCGCATAGTCACCGCGTGTCGAAACCCGCACGACCTCACTGTAGGACCTCGGGTCTGCTTCGCTATGGCCCTCTGTGACGAACGCCGTGACTGAACGACCGCTGCTGCCCGACTATGCCGGTGCGTGCCTCACGAACGTCGTCCCGACGCTGCTGGGGCCGCGTCGCGACGGCGTCCCGGCGTGGTTCCCCTCGATCGCCTTCGATGCGCCGCAGGTGCTGCTCCTGGTCCTCGACGGGCTCGGCTGGCAGCAGCTGCAACAGCACCGCGCGCTCATGCCGCTCGTCGGGGCCATGACCGGCGGCCCGATCACGTCGGTGGTGCCGTCGACGACGGCGACCGCGCTGACGTCGATCACGACCGGCCTCTCGCCAGGGGAGCATGGCGTCGTGGGCTACCGCATCGACGTCCACGGCGACGTGTTGAACGTGTTGCGCTGGTCGACGTCGCGAGGCGACGCCCGGCGCGCGATCCCGCCGGAGAGCATGCAACCGTTCGAGCCGTTCCTCGGCCGGCGTCCCCCGGTCGTGACCAAGGCCGAGTTCCTCGGCTCGGGCTTCTCGACCGCGCATCTGCGCGACGTGCGGTGGCGTGGCTGGCGGGTGCCGTCGACGTTGATCACCGAGGTGCGTGAGCTGCTCGCCGAAGGTGAGCCGTTCGTCTACGCGTACTACGACGGCATCGACAAGGTCGCCCACGAGTACGGGTTGGGTGCGCACTATGAGGCCGAGCTCGTCTGGGTCGATCGGCTGGTCGGCGATCTGCTCGAGGTGCTTCCCCCCGGTGCTGTGCTGCTGCTCACGGCAGATCACGGCCAGGTCGACGTCGGCGCGAACGTGCTCACGCTCGATCCGGAGGTGCTCGGCCTGGTCCACAGCCAGTCGGGTGAGGCACGAGCGAGATGGCTTCACGCGCTCGACGGCCGGGCCGACGACCTGCTCACCGCCGCGGTCGCGCACTACAGCGACCAGGCGTGGGTTGCCAGCAAGGCCCAAGTCCTCGACGAGGGATGGTTCGGCTCGCGAGTGTCAGAGGCGGCGGCCGACCGGCTCGGTGACGTGTTGCTCGCCGCGCGTGGCGACGTCGCCTTCGACGATCCGGCAGACACCGGACCGTTCACGCTGATCGCCCGGCACGGCTCGGTGACCGAGGCAGAGATGCTCGTGCCTCTGGTGGCTTCTCTGAAGTGAGGGTGCCCGAGGTCGGGGCCGTAGTGTGCCGAGCATGAGCGACGAGACGATCCGTCCCGCCGAGGTGATCGAGCCGGGATCGCAATCCGACCTGGTCGCGCAAACCGACACGGAGACGATCGAGCAACCCGCGAAGGTGATGCGGATCGGGTCGATGATCAAGCAGCTACTCGACGAGGTGAGGGCGGCACCGCTCGACGAACCGAGCCGCGAGCGGCTGCGGGACATCTACGAGACGTCGGTGCGCGAGCTCGCGGCGGCGCTCTCGCCCGACCTCCGCGACGAGCTCGCCCGCCTGGCGCCGCCGTTCGCGAGCGACACGCCGAGCGAGGCCGAGCTCCGGGTCGCCAAGGCCCAGCTCGTGGGGTGGCTCGAGGGCCTCTTCCACGGCATCCAGGCGACGCTCTTCGCCCAGCAGGTCGCGGCCCGCCAGCAGCTCGAGCAGATCAGGGGCCAGCTGCCTCCGGGCCAGGGAGCAGCGCCTCCGGAGCAGCGTCCCGGCACGTATCTCTGACCGATTCTGACCAACTCTGACCGACCGGGTCGCGCCGCTGGCGGTCCTGCTACGGTGCAAATGACACGCGTGTAAGTCGGGCCGCGGGGGCCGGACGAGCGGGCAAGAAGGGGAAACGCATTGGGGGACTCGTTCGTCCACCTCCACTTGCACACCGAGTTCTCGATGCTCGATGGCGCGGCCCGAGTGTCCGACGTCATCGACGCGGCAGTGGCAGACGGTCAACCCGCCGTCGGCATCACCGACCACGGGAACATGTACGGAGTCCTCGACTTCTACCGCGCCTGTCGCGACCACGACCTCAAGCCGATCATCGGCATGGAGGCGTACATGGCGGGCGAGTCACGCTTCGAGCGACCGCCGCGCCGCGGTCGCATGGACGACTCGGGCGGCGACACCGAAGGCGGCAAGAAGCTCTACTACCACCTGACCCTGCTCGCCGAGAACCAGACCGGCTACAAGAACCTCATCAAGCTCTCGAGCCTCGCGTTCCTCGAGGGCTACTACTACCAGCCCCGCCTCGATTGGGAGCTGCTCGACCGGTACCACGAGGGCCTGATCGCGACGACCGGGTGCCTCGGCGGCCACGTGTTGCAATCGATGCTCGCCGGCGACGATGCCGGAGCGCTCGCGTCCGCCGCGCGCCTCCGTGAGATCTTCGGGCCCGATCACCTCTTCGTCGAGCTGCAGGACCACGGCATCCCCGCGCAACGCCAGACGATGAAAGGCCTGTTCGACATCGCGAAGACGTTGGGCGCGCCCGTGCTCGCGACGAACGACAGCCACTACGTGCATCGCCACGACGCCGTCGCGCACGACGCGCTGCTGTGCGTCCAGACCGGCACCACGATCGACGACCCGAAGCGGTTCAAGTTCGACGGCGAGGAGCACTACCTCAAGACCGCGGACGAGATGCGGGGCCTCTTCACGGAGCGGCCCGACGCCTGCGACAACACGTTGTGGGTCGCGGAGCGCGCCGACGTGCAGATCGAGTTCGGCAAGCCACAGCTGCCGGCGTTCCCCATCCCCGAAGGCTTCACCGACGACGTCGACTACCTCCGCCACCTCACGATGGAGGGCGCCGAGCAGCGCTGGGGCACTCACCTCCATCCGACGATCGCCGAGCGTCTCGCCTTCGAGCTGCAGGTCGTCGCGGAGATGGGCTTCGCCTCCTACTTCCTGATCGTGTGGGACCTGATCCGGTACGCGCGGGAGCGAGGCATCCGGGTGGGGCCCGGCCGGGGGAGCGCGGCCGGCTGCGCGGTGGCGTACTGCCTGCGCATCACCGATCTCGACCCGATCAAGTACGACTTGCTGTTCGAGCGGTTCCTGAACCCCGGTCGCATCCAGATGCCCGACATCGACATGGACTTCGACGACCGATACCGCGACGAGATGATCCGGTACGCCGCGGACCGGTACGGCCGCGACCACGTCGCACAGATCGTCACGTTCTCCACGATCAAGGCGCGGGCGGCGGTGCGCGACGCGGCTCGCGTCCTTGGCTACCCCTATGCGGTCGGCGACAAGGTCGCGAAGGCGATGCCCCCGCTCGTCATGGGCCGCGACACGCCACTGCGGGCGTGCTTCGAGCTCGACCCCAAGCACGAGGACGGCTACAAGGCCGCGTCCGAGCTCCGGGAGATGTACGCCGTCGACCCCGACGTCAAGAAGGTGGTCGACGTCGCCCGAGGCCTGGAAGGCCTGCGTCGCCAAGCCGGCATCCACGCCTCGGCCGTCGTCATCACCCGCGACGAGCTCACGGAGTACGTCCCGCTCCAGCGCAAGCCCGAGAACGGGCAGGAGCCCGACGAAGCGCCCATCGTGACGCAGTACGAGATGCACGGCGTCGAGGCGCTCGGTCTGCTGAAGATGGACTTCCTCGGGCTGCGCAACCTGTCGGTCATCGACGAGACCGTCGAGCTGATCCGCGAGCGCACTGGTGAGAGCGTCGACGTCGACACGATCCCGCTCGACGACGACGCCACGTTCGCGATGCTGCAGCGAGGCGACTCGATCGGTGTGTTCCAGCTCGAAGGCGGGCCGATGCGCTCGCTGATGCGTTCGCTCGCGCCGACGAGCTTCGACGACGTCGCCGCCCTCATCGCGCTCTACCGGCCCGGTCCGATGGCGGCGAACATGCACACCGACTTCGCCGATCGCAAGAACGGGCGCAAGCCGATCGCATACCTCCACCCCGACATGGAGGAGCTCCTCGGCGACACGTACGGGTTGATGATCTACCAAGAGTCGATGATGCGCGTCGCGCAACGGTTCGGCGGGTACTCGCTCTCCGAGGCCGACAACCTGCGCAAGGCTTGCGGCAAGAAGATCCGCGAGCTGATGGCGCGCGAGCGCGAGAAGTTCGTCGAGGCGTGCGTCGCGACCGGCTATGGCGAGACCATCGGCACGAAGCTGTTCGACATCATCGAGCCGTTCGCCGACTACGCGTTCGGCAAGAGCCACTCGTACGGCTACGGGCTCGTGGCGTATCAGACCGCGTGGCTCAAGGCCCACCACCCGATCGAGTACCTCGCCGCGCTGCTCACGAGCGTGAAGGCAAGCCAGGACAAAGCGGCCGTGTACCTCGCGGAGTGCCGGCAGCTCGCGATCAAGGTGCTCGTCCCCGACGTGAACGTCTCGTCGATCGACTTCGCGGCGCTCGGCGCCGACGAGGCGCCCTCCGGCATCGCGCTGCCGCCGGGCACCGTCGGGCTGATCCCATTCGGGCTCTCGGCAGTGCGCAATGTCGGCGAGAGCCTGGTGGCCAACATCATCCAGGAGCGGGAGAAGAACGGTGTCTTTGCCGACTTCTACGACTTCTGCGAGCGGGTCGACCCGTCCGCGCTCAACAAGCGGGCGATCGAGTCGCTCATCAAGGCCGGCGCATTCGACTCACTGGGGCACCCCCGGCGCGGCCTGCTGTCGGTCTACGACCAGATCGTCGACATCACGCTGGCCCGTCGCCGGGAGCGCGACCAGGGCGTGATGAGCCTGTTCGGCGAGGGCACGCCAGGTGTGGACGTGTACACCGAGCGGGTCGCGATCCCCGACCTCGAGTTCGACAAGGCCCAGCGGCTCAAGTTCGAGAAGGAGATGCTCGGGCTCTACGTGAGTGATCACCCGCTCATCGGCGCCGAGGGCATGCTCCGCCGACGCAGCGACTGCGCGGTCGCAGACGTGTTCGAGCGTGCCGACGGCGAGTCGCTGACCGTCGGCGGCGTCATCACGAACTTGGCGCGGAAGTACACGAAGAAGGGTGACCTGATGGCGGTGTTCACCCTCGAGGATCTCGGGGGCGCGATCGAGGTCATGGTGTTCCCGAAGGTCATGCAAGACCAGGGGTTCAAGCTCGCCGACGACGCGCTCGTCCTGGTGCGAGGCCGCGTCGACGGACGCGAGGACGTCGCGAAGCTCATGTGTCTCGACGTCACCGTGCTCGAGGCGGTGAGTGAGGCCGCCGCACCGTTGCGAATTCGTGTCAACCCGTCGGTCGCCAGCGAGGAGATGATCGACAACCTGAAGAAGCTCCTCGTCGACCATCCCGGCGAGACGCCGGTGTTGCTGCACCTCGGCGAGGGCCAGGTGCTCCGGCTTCCGGCGCACTTCTCGGTCGACTCCGGAAACGGCCTCGCGGGCGAGATCAGGGTGCTTCTGGGCCCCGACGCGATCGTCGCCTAGCACACGACGGGCGGTCGCGCTGCCACCGCCGATGGGCGCATCCGGGCGCCGAGATGGCACAATGGACTCTGCACCAGCGACGATCCAGGGGCAGGCTGACCAATGGCGATCGATGTCGAAACGAAGGACTGCACGGCGCTGAGCGATGCTGAGCTCGGCGAGATGGGTGACATCTGCACGGGTGGGTCCGCTGGTTTCGACTTCGGCCTGCTCTCGAAGCAGCGGGAAGAGTGGGTGCTCATCACCCTCGCCCGCTCCGAGGGCAAGCTCCACGGGTTCTCGTTCTGCACACTCGAGCGCATCGGCGGCACGCCGAGTGTCCTCATCGGCCTCGCGTCGGTGAAGCGCACCTCGAAGCGCGATGCGGTGCTCAAGGCGGTCATGCACGACCAGTTCCGCCGCGCCGTGCTGGCGTTCCCCGACGAGGACGTGCTGGTCGGCACACGGTTCGCGTCGCCCTCCGGCTTCGAGGCGTTCAAGTCGATGAAGGAGATCAATCCCCGGCCGGGCCACAAGGCCAACGGCGAGGAGCGCGCATGGGGCCGTCGCCTCGCGAAGCGCTTCGCGGTCGAGGGCACCTACGACGAGCATGGCTTCTCGGTGAAGGGCAACGGCGCCGTCGCCCGTGTGCTCGACCACGAGTCGCTGAAGCCCGAGGCGATCCCGGCTGACGTCGCTGCGTTCTTCAAGGGCTTCAAGGCGAACCGGGGCGACTGCCTCGTGGCCTTCGGCTGGGTCATGGCCGAAGATCTCGCCAAGCTCGCCTAGATATCCCAGGGTTCGTTGGTGTCAAGCGGCGAGGGTGGCACGGTGTGCCCAGGCGATGTGTTCGTTGTAGAGGGTGCCGTGTTGTAGGCAGCCGTGGAGGATGCCGACGTATGACCTTGACCCGCTCTGGTGGACACGGGGTTTCGGTTGTCACGGGTTGAACGTGGCGGCGAACTCGACGGGTGTCATGTGATCGAGTCCGGCTTGGTGGCGTTGACGGTTGTAGAAGACCTCGATGAACTCGAACAGGTAGAGCCTCGCGTCGTGTCGGGTCGGGAACCAGATGCTGCCGCGGATCCAGGCGATCTCGCGTTTGAGTGTCGACCAGAACGTCTCCATGGCGGCGTTATCCCAGCAGTCTCCGGTCGACCCGAACGACACCTGGAGACCGGCGAGGGTGGCCATCGCGCAGAAGTCGCCCGAGACGTAGGCGCCGCCCTTGTCGGAGTGATGCACGAGCCCGCCCGGGTCGGGCTCGCAGCGGCCGAGGGCCATCACGAGCGCGTCGACGACGAGCTCGGCGTCGGGATGCGCGCTCATCGACCAGCCGACCAGTCCGCGGTGGCAGAGGTCGCGGACCCCGGCGACGTGGAGCTTGCCTTCGCCGGTGGGGAACTCGCTGATGTCGGCCACCCACCGCTGGTTCGGGCGGGCCGCGGTGAAGTCACGGTTGAGCCGATCCGGCGCCGGCGCGATGTCGGGCCGCCGGCGACGCCACTTGCGTTTGTGCACGCCCATCAGCCCGTCAGACGCGCATCAGCCGGGCGACGCGCTTGCAGCCGACCTGACGGCCTCGCCGGCGCAGCTGACCATGCACCCGCGGCGCGCCGTAGGTGCAACGGGACTCGGTGTGGATCGATCGGATCTCAGCGAGCAGCACCCCATCGGTGATCGCCCGAGCCGACAGCGGCCGCTGCTTCCAGGCGTAGAAGCCCGACGTCGAACACTCGGCCAGTCGGCACAGCCGCTTCACCTCATAGGTGTCCCGGTGATCATCGACGAAGCGGAAGCGGCTCACCGCGTCGTCTCCCGAGCGAAATAGGCGGCCGCCTTGCGCAGGATCTCCCGGTCGGTGCGCAACTCGAGGACTTCCTTGCGCAACACCCGCAGCTCCTCGCGTTCGGTCATCGACAGACCATCAGGATCCGCGGCGCGGGTCTGCGCGTCGCGGTCCTCCTGCATCCAGTTCGCCAACGTGTTGTCGCTGATCCCCAACGATCGGGCCACCTCGACACGTGGACGATCCGAGGTCTTCACCAACTCGACGGCTTCACGCCGGAACTCCGGCGGATACTTCGACGGACGCCCCATCCAGGGCTCCTTCCTCTGGCCTCACACCAGAATCAGGTGTCCACCAGAGCGGGTCAAGGTCAACGAGGCGGTTCGCGAGGGCCCGTAGCGCGCGGTTGTGGGTGTCTCCGTTCGCTCGCCGCTGGTCGTAGAAGGCTCGTGCTCCGGGGCTGGTGGTGATCGTGGCGAAGGCCCACATGCGGCAGGTGTCAGCGAGGTGGCGGTTGCGGGCGTAGCGGGCGAGCACGACCCGCTGCTTGCCCGATGCTCGGGTGATGGGTGACGTGCTGGCGTAGTTCTTGCGAGACTTGGCGTCGTGGTAGCGGGTCGGGTCATCCCCGAACTCGCTGTTCAAAACGGTCCGCGAGTTCCTGCTCGAGCCGTGCGGTCTGAGCAACGAGGTCGGTGATCACCGCGACGAGTGCGGCGACGGACGCGCCCATGGCTTCAGCGACGACTGTTGGTGCTTCGAGCTGCTCGGACCGCAGCGCGGCTTGGATCTCGACCGTCCGATCGTCGATGCGTCGTTGGCGTCCGCCGCGCCGCAACGCGGCTGCGATCTTTGAACGCGACAGCCCTCGACCCAACGACGGTGTCGGCGCGATCGCCAGCACCGCGAGGGCATCGCCAGAGGCGAGATCGTCGAACGCCAGCAAGGCCGCCGGAAAGAACTCACGCAAGGTGGAGCGGAGCTGGTTCTGTTGGCGCTGGCGAGCCCAGATCATCGAGTGATGGGCGCGAGCGAGCACCTTGATCGCCTCGGCCAGCTCCGTGTCACCGGCGATCGGCCTGTGGTTGTGCCCATCGAGGCGAGCGAGCTCAGCGAGAACCTTGGCGTCGCCGGGATCGGACTTCGCGCCTGATGTCGAATGGCGCTCCCGATAGCGAGATGTCGACATCGGGTTCACCGCCAGCATCCGGTAACCCGCCGCGACGAGAGACCCGACGAACAAGCCACGATCGGTCTCGGTCGCAACCGTCACCTCGCCCGGTTCGTCAGCGTGACCAGCAACCAGCTCGTGGAAACGGCGCACCCCCTCGATTCCCTCCGGGAGCCGCGCCGCCGCGAGCTTGCGGCCGAACTCGTCCTCGACATGCACATCGTGATGAGCCTCAGCCCAGTCATGACCCACGAACACCTTCGCCACCTGCACCTCCTGGTCGCCGATCGGATCGTTGAGCCCGAGGCGACCAGCAGCGTCCTAATGGTTCAGTGCTCCAGGCACGTCATCCCAGCAGCCATCCGAGGTCAGCCTCACCGACCGACAGGCGCACGCTCTAGGCGTAGAACTCAACGTTCAGGCTGGGCGAGTGCTGACCTGCCGGTGGCTCGGAACCATCCTCGCCTCCAAGGGAAGGACAGTCGACCCCCATTAGGCGGGGCTCGGGCGCGAGGTCAGCCCGCCCTCCGGTTCTGTGTTGCAAGGTGCGCCACATCTGGCGCGTTTTGCAACAGAGAACGCGTGGGGAGGGGTGGGCGTCTCAGGCGGGGCTCGGGCGCCAGCTCGCAGGGCGCGGGTAGCAGGCCGCCGCCCACGGCGCGGGCTTGAACGGCCGCCACCGACCCTCCGGCTGCGCGAGCCGGTCGCCGATCACCGCGAGCACCGTCGGGTTGTGGCCGAGGCCGCTGTGACTGCCGCGGACCTCGACGTTCTCGTGCTCGGGCCCCACCTCGTCGATGCAGGTGTGCCAGCGCACGATGCCGTCGGTGCGCGAGTAGATCGCGGTCGTCGGAACCGGCACCCGCTCGCGCTCCTCTTCCTTCTGCGCGATTCGCAGCAGCTCGGCGCGGTGCGCCGGCGCGAGTGAGTCGTACGCGCCCGACGCCCAGCTGCGGTCGCCGTCGACCATGCGGAACGGGCTCCCGAGCGTGATCACCTGGCGCACGACACTCGGGTTGCGCCGCGCGAGCTCGCGGGCATAGATGCCACCAAGGCTCCACCCGACGATCGACACGGTGCGCCCGTGCAACCCGTGCAGCTCGTCGAGCCGCTCCTGCATGCCGGTGACGACGCGACGCGTCGGTCCGAAGTTCGGGCCGAGGTGCCAGCCGTGCGCCCACCACCCCTGACTACGGAGGAACCATCGCAACGGCATCGTCGATCGGTCGCCGGCGGTGAAGCCCGGCAGGACGAGCACCGGGTGCCGGTCGCCGCGGCCGGTCATCCGCAACAGCGGCGATGCGGCCAAGAACGCGCCGAGCTCGAGGACGGCGCGTTGCTCCGCGGCCAGCAGGAATGCTGAGGGCGCGCGTACTGAGCTGGATGGGTCGGATGGGCCTGGTGCACGTCTCTGGGTACGCTCCGCCGCGTCCATGCATGTGAACGTACCGTGACACGCGAGGGAAAGCCTGTGATGCATCTCGAGGACGCGATCCGCCGCCGACGCATGATGCGGAACTTCGAGGCGACACCCGTGCCCGTCGAAACGGTCGACAAGATGATCGACCTCGCGCGTCGCAGCCCGAGCGCGGGCTTCAGTCAGGGAATCGACTTCGTCGTCTTGCAAGGTCCGGAGGAAACCGCACTGTTCTGGGACGTCCCCGAGCTGCGTGCGTACTGGGAACGCGAGTTCCCGGGCGTGGTGCGCGCACCCGTGCTCGTGTTGCCGATCGCGGATGCGGGCGCGTACCTCCGCCGGTACTCCGAGCCCGACAAGGCCGCGGCCGGTCTGCAGGACGTTGCCGCCTGGCCGGTCCCGTACTGGCTCGTCGACACCGCGATGGCGACGATGACGCTCTTGCTGGCAGCCGTCGATGCGGGCCTCGCGGCCCTCTTCTTCGGACTTTTCCGCGGCACTGATCTCGCCGTCCTCGATCAGCTCGGCGTCCCGGCTGGGCATCAGCTGATCGGCGTCGTCGCGATCGGGCACGCCGCGGATGCCGAGCACACCGGGTCCCCGGTGACCCGGTCGCGCCGCCCGCTCTCGGACGTCATCCATCGAGGTGGCTGGTGATGCCACCATGGTGTCGTGACGACGGCGGCGTCGAGCTCGTCCCGACAAGAGGCTCGCAAGCAAGAGGCTCGCAAGTCGCAGTCGCGGTGGCCGGTCACGGTCGCCGCGATCCTCGCCGCGGTGGCGCTGCTGCTCGTCGCCTTCGTGGCCGCGCGAAAGCATCAGAACGACGTGGTGACCTTCTCGGGCTCGCCGTCCCAGGTCCTGATCGACAGCTCGGCCGGGCTCGTCGTCGTGGTCCCCGCGGAGGGCAACCAGGTGCAGGTCAGCCGGCGAGCCAAGTGGACGCTCCTCAAGCCCGACATGGACGTCACCGTCGAGGGAGGCACGCTGGTCGTCAAGGCGGATTGCATCGGCCCGTCGTTCATCTGTGACGTCGAGTACCGGGTCTCGGTGCCCCCCGACGTGGCCGTCAGGGTCGTCGGAGGCGGCGGCAACGTCGAGATCGCCGGTGTCGGGGGCAAGGTCGACGTGCAGACGAGCGGTGGAAGCGTCGCGCTCGGCTCCCTGACGTCTGACGTGAAGGTCCGGACGACGAGCGGGAGCGTGACGCTCGACTCGATCGCGGGCGCCCTCGACGTCGCGACTGACGCCGGCTCGATCGACGGCACCTCGTTGACGAGCCCCGTGATCCAGACCGGCACCTCGAGCGGCGACATCACGCTGGACATCACGGGAGCCGCCGACCGAATCGGCGCCGGCTCGAGCTCGGGAGACATCACCCTCGTCGTGCCCGACCTCGGATATGCGGTCGAGGCGCAGGCCGCGTCTCCTGAAGACGTGGTGGTCGCGGTCAACGAATCGGGCACCTCGACGCGCACGATCTCGGCGCAGACCGGTTCAGGGCAGATCTCGATCACGCGGGGCTAGCGTTCGCCTCCAGTGACCGGCAAGGCGGCGGGCGGAGGAGCACTACGACCCGCGCGCTTCGCGCTGATCTACGCCCTGCTCGCCGCGGCCGCACTCACAGGCCTGTACGTCGCCCTGGCGGGCACCGACGACATCGGCTGGATCGCGGTCCTCGGTCTCGCGGCGTTCGTGCTGGTCTCGAGCGCCGGTCTGTACCTCGCGCTGCGGCTGCACGTGGCCCGGCTGGCCGAGTCCCAGACCGAGCTCCTCGCATCGCTGAGTCGCTATCGCGAGCTCTTCGAGGCGTCGCCGGACCCGATGTGGGTGTACGACTTCGACACGCTGTCGTTCCTCGCCGTCAACGACGAGGCAGTGACCCGATATGGATGGTCCGAGGCCGAGTTCCGCACGATGAGTCTCGCCGACCTGCTCGACGCGGCCGACGTACCGCTGCTCCTCGCGCGGTTCCGTCGCCCCGGTCCCGGCCCGTCGCTGCCGGGGGAGTGGCGGCACCGCACCAAACGCGGAGCGCACCTTTGGGTCGAGGTCTCCGCGCAGTCGATCGAGTTCGAGGGGCGACGCGCGGGCCTCGCAGTCGCACGCGATGTCACGGATCGTCACGCCGCCGAGGAAGCACTCGTCGAGAGCGAGCACCAGCTGCGTCTCGGCTTCGAGCTGAGCCCGGTCGGGATGGCGATCATCGGTCGCGACGGACGGATCACGCGGGGGAACCCGGCGCTCGCCGAGCTGGTCGGTCGAAGCGGTCCCCGCGGCCTCACCGGGCTGCCGTTCGACTCGTTGCTGCATCCCGAAGACCTCCCGCTGTTCCAAGCCGACGCCGACGGCATGCTCGACGGCGCGGGGCCGGTGCGGTCGCGCGCCCTGCGGCTGCTCCGTCCCGACGGCACGACCACGCACGTCGCCGCCGACATGGTGTTGGCCGCGGAGACCGCGGACGAACCGCAGTTCTTCTCGATCCAGCTGCGCGACACGACTCATGAGGCGCGCCGGGAAGGCCTCGAGAAGGCGAAGGTCGCGATCCGTGACCGCATCGAGCAGGGGCAGCCCCTCAAGGGCACGCTCGACGAGGTGGTGCTGCTGATCGAGGGCCAGCTCGACTGGGCGCTCGGCGTGGTGATGCGGGTCCGGGCCGGCGTGCTCGAGCTCGCAGCCGGGGATCGAGTGCCACCCCTGCTCGCCGGCACGCTCCGGTCCGTCGCCGTCGACCCGTCGGGCGCGCCGTGCTCGCGTGCCGCAGCTCGCAACGAACCGGTCGTGCTCACGGACGTGAGCGCGTCGCCGGCGCCGGCGCGGCTGCCCGGCCTCTCCGCGGCGGGAGTGCGGGCATGGTGCTCCTGGCCCGTCTCGGATCCGAGCGGCTACGTGGTCGCAACGGTTGACGCATTGCGCACGCGGCCCGTGCCGTTGCTTCCGTCCGAGCAGGACGCCATGGTCGCTGCGGCTGAGCTCGTTGCCGCGGCCATGGAGGCCTCGCGCGCTCCCGCGCCCGAGCTGCCCGTAGACCGCCCCGCGGTCACGGTGCGACGTGTGATCGATCTCCGCGAGGCCCGTCGCCAGCGCGGAGACACGGGCACGGGCGGCGCGCCCGGGCCGACCGAGCCGCCACCGCCTCCGCCCGGCCCTTAGGAGTCGATGTCCCCGCTCGACGAGAGCTGGGCGACGAGCGCCTCGACCGTGTCGACAGGGGCGAGGCACGCATAGTCGCGACACACGTACGCGAAGCCGACGTTTCGCGACTCCCACAACGGCGACTCGTACGGCTCGCCCCACGCGAGCACTGCGTTGGGCAAGTACCGCGCGGTCACCGCGGCGACGAGGTCCGGTCGATTGCCGACGACGGCGATCTCGGTCGCGCGTGACCGATGGAGGTCGACCGCGCTCAGGAGCTCGGGGAACGCGAGCGGGTGGGTGGTCGCGAGCGATCCGACGAGGAGCAGGATCTGCTCGGCATGGTGCTGGTAACGCCGATCGCCGGTCAGCGCGGCGAGCCGGAGGAGTCCGAGCGCGGCGAGGCTGTTTGCCGACGGCGTCGCGTTGTCCAGCAGGTCCTTCGGGCGGGTGACGAGCTCCTCACCGTCGACGCCGGTCGTGAACACGCCGCCTTCCTCCGGATCCCAGAAGAGGTCGAGCATCGCATCGGCCGTCGTCACGGCTTCGGCGATCCACCGACTCTGGCCCGTGGCCTCGGCGAGGGAGACGAACGCCTGCACGAGCGCCGCGTAGTCGGCCGCGTAAGCGAGGTGGCGAGCACCGCCGTCGCGCTGCCACGAACGGAGCCATCGGCCGTCGTCGCGGCGCAGGCGGCTGATCAGGAACTCGCCGTTCGCGATCGCGGCGTCGAGCCACTCGCGGTGCTGCGTCGCGGCGGCCGCTTGCGCGAGCGAGGCGAGCATGAGCGCGTTCCACTCGGTCAGCACCTTGTCGTCCAGGCCGGGCCGCACACGTTGCTCGCGCGCGTCGAACAGCTTCTGACGTGCCTGTTCGATCTCCCGCGGACGGATGAGATCGCCGCGCACGGGCCGGTGCAGGATGTTCGACCCCTCGAAGTTGCCGGCCTTGGTCACGCCGTACCACTCGATGGCGGCCGGCGCGAGCTCGGGTCCGAGCACGGCTTCGATGTCCTCGATCCGCCACACGTAGAAGCGACCCTCCTCGCCCTCGGAGTCGGCGTCCTCGGCCGAGGAGAAGCCCCCCTCGGGCTGCCGCAAGTCGCGGAGCACATAGGCGATCGTCTCGTCGAGCACCTGCCGCCAACGTTCCTCGCCGAGCTGCAGCCAGGCGTGGAGGTACACGCGCGCGAGCAGGGCCTGGTCGTAGAGCATCTTCTCGAAGTGCGGCACCATCCAGAACGCGTCGACCGAGTAGCGCGCGAATCCGCCCCCGAGATGGTCGTACATCCCGCCCGACGCCATCGCATCGAGCGAGGTCTCCACGACAGTGCGCGCACCGTCGCCGCCGTTGTGCGCGTGGGCGCGCAAGCACAGCTCGAGCGTCATCGCCTGAGGGAACTTCGGCGCTCGGCCGAACCCACCCCACTCGGGATCGAACTGCGAGCCGATCTGCTGCAGCGCGGCGTTGAGCACGTCAGTGCCGGGCAGCGCCTGCCCCTCGGAAGTCGCGAGCTTCGACATGCGGCTCAGTGACAGCGTGACCTGCCCGGCTTGCTCGAGGAGCTCGGCGCGTCGATCTCGCCAGGCATCGGTGATCGCAGCCAGAAGGTGAAGGAGCTGTGGCTTCGTGTAGTAGGTGCCGCCGAAGAACGGTTTTCCTTCTGGCGTCATGAACACGGTCATCGGCCACCCCCCGTGACCGGAGATCGCCTGAACCGCCTCCATGTAGATCGCGTCGATGTCGGGACGTTCCTCGCGATCGACCTTGATGCACACGAAGCCGTCGTTCATTACGCCGGCGACCTCGTCGTCCTCGAACGACTCATGGGCCATGACGTGACACCAGTGGCACGCCGAGTACCCGACCGACAGCAGGATCGGCTTGTCGCCAGCGGCGGCAGCCTCGAGCGCCTCGGGTCCCCACGCGTACCAGTCGACCGGATTGTCCCGATGCTGACGGAGGTAGGGCGACGTCTCGTCGCTGAGCCGGTTCACGCGCGCAGGCTAAGTCCTCACGTCGCCGTCGTCCGCTTCGTCAGTGTTCGGCTCCTGCTCGCTGGCGCTCGACAATCGGTGCTTCGTGCACCCGGCGGCGCACTGCGCCGCCATGCAGGCTAAGTCCTCGTCACGTCGCCAACTTGTAGCTCCCGACGCCCGAAAGGGCGCCCAGAGGTACAAGTGCGCGGTAGCAGGGGCACAGGCGCGCCAACTTGTACCTCCCGACGCCCGAAAGGGCGCCCACAGGTACAAGTGCGCCGGCTCCTGCTCGCTGGCGCTCGACAATCGGTGCTTCGTGCACCCGGCGGCTCGTTGCGCCAGCGGTGAGTTGTCGTCGATATCCTCCCCACCCATGCAGGTCAGTCTCGAAGGCAAGGTCGCACTCGTCACCGGCGCGTCGAAGGGCATCGGCCTCGCGATCGCGAAGAGCTACGCCGAGTCGGGCGCGAAGGTGATGCTCTCGTCGCGCAAGTTCGACCAGCTCGTCGCGGCGGCCAAGACGATCGACGGCGACACCCACGTCTTCGTGGCCAACGTCGGCGACGTAGAGGCGGGTGACCAGGCAGTCGAGGCGACGATCGAGCGCTTCGGCCGCCTCGACATCCTCGTGAACAACGCGGCGACCAATCCGTACGCGGGCCCGATCATGGACGTCGACGAGGGCCGCTACGACAAGACGTTCCAGGTCAACGTGAAGGGCGTCGTCTTCTGGTCGCAGGCGGCGTGGAGACGGTGGATGAAGGAGAACGGCGGCGTCATCATCAACATCGCCTCGGTGGGCGGGTTGCGCTCCGAGGGGTTGCTCGGCATCTACAACCTCACGAAGGCAGCGGTCATCCACCTCACCCGCCAGCTCGGGGGCGAGCTCGGGCCGAAGGTGCGGGTCGTGGGCATCGCTCCCGGTCTCGTGAAGACCGACTTCGCGCAGATGCTCGTCGAGAACTTCGGCGACAACCTCGCCCGCCAGACCCCGACCCGCCGGTTGGGCGAACCCGAGGACATCGCGCACCTCGCGACGTTCCTCGCGAGCGATCTCGCGTCGTGGATCACGGGTGAGACGTACGTGATCGACGGCGGCGCTGGGGTCGCGCACAACCGCGGCGCGCCGCCCCGCGAGTAGCCGTCAGCCTTCGGCGGAGAGGATCTTCCCGAGCTCGGGGTAGCGCTTCGTGTGCGCGCCCCCGTCGACCTTGAGCAGATCGCCGGTGATCCACGAGGCATCGTCGGACGCGAGGAAGAGGGCGACCCCAGCGACGTCGTCGGGCGTGCCCGTGCGACCGAGCGGCGCGTTCTCGACGAACGCTGCCTTGATCGCCGGTGTCTGGTTCAAGACGGCGGCAAGAGGCGTGTCGACGAGCCCAGGGCCGATCGAGTTGACCCGGATGCCGTGCGGCCCGAGCTCCATCGCCGCGCACTTCGTGTACATGTCGACGGCGGCCTTCGTCGCGCAGTACAGGCCCATGCCCTCCGCGGGCTGGATCGCGTTGAGCGAGGCGATGTTGATGATCGAGCCGCCGTTTCCGGCCGCGGTCATCGCTCGCGCCTCGTGCTTCATCGAGAGCATCACGCCGCGCAGGTTGACCGCCATGACGATGTCCCACGTCATGGTGTCCTGATCGACACAAGGCGCGTAGGCGCCGAGGCCGGCCGCGTTGACGCCGATGTCGAGACGCCCGTGGTGCTCGAGAGCGTGCTCGCACAGCGCGACCACGTCGTCCTCGGCCATCACGTCGGTGCGCAGGGAAGTCGCCGGGTCGCCGAGCTCGCTCACCGCCGATTGGAGTGTTGCTTCGTTGATGTCGCCCAGGACGACGACGGCGCCCTCCGCGACGAAGCGCCGCGCGATGCCGAGCCCTATTCCCGACGCGCCGCCGGTGATGACTGCGACTTTTCCTTCGATGCGTGATGCCACGGGCGGGACGCTACAGAGGCGGGGGAGCGCGGCGCGCCGCACCTTGCCGAGCGCCGTGCGCGGGACTTCGTCGACGAGCACGAGCTCGCGTGGCGCGGCGTGGGCGGAGAGCGCTTCCTTCACCGCGGAGCGGAGCGTATCGAGGGTCGGCGGCCCGCTCGAGTCGGGTACGACGAAGGCGACGACCCGCTGGCCCCATTCGGGATCATCCCGCGCGGCGACCGCGACGTCGGCGACTCCGACGACGGCTGCCAGCACCCTCTCCACGGGCTCGGGCCAGACGTTCTCGCCGCCCGTGATGATCAGGTCGCCCCGCCGCCCGTGGACGACGAGCCGGCCGTCGTCGGTGAGCTCTCCGACGTCGCCGGTGCTGAGCCAGTCGCCGCTGAGCTTCGGGTCGACGCCGTCGCGATAGCAGCGCAGCAGCATCGGGCCCCTGAGCAGGATCGTGCCGTCGTCGTCGTCGATCGCCACCTCGACCCCCTCGAGGGGGAGCCCGTCGTAGACGACACCGCTGCCGGTCTCGGTCATCCCGTAGGTCGTCACGACGTTGGGGGGGAGGGCCTCGGGCGGCGCAGCCCCGCCGAGCACGATCACGCGGAAGCGCGCCGCATCGATCCGGCGGAGAGCAGTCGGGACGAGCGACACGAGCGTGCAGCCGCGGCGCGCCGCGGTCGCGACGTCGTCGACGTCGAATGCAGGAAGCACCTCGAGGGGCGTGTTCGTGACGATCGCGCGCGTGACCACCGACAGGCCTCCGACGTGGGAGAGCGGCAGGCACGCGAGCCAACGGTCGTCGCGTGGGTCGACGCCGACGCGCGCGCTGGTGGCCTCGGCGGAGGCGCGCACGGCATCGTGCGTGAGCACGACGCCTCGAGGCGCTCCCGTCGTACCGCTCGTCGCCACGACAAGGGCGTCGCCATCCTCAACCGGCCGGCCGCCCGCGCGGCGAGTCCAGCCGTCCTCGGACGCTCCGATCCACGTGGGCGCCATCGCATCGAGCACCCGCTCCTGCGCAGGCCCCGCGAGGCGGAGGTCCAGCGGAAAGACGGCGTGCCCCGCGTCCCAGGCGCGCCGGAGCTGGTCGACGAAGCTCGGGCTCGGCACCGGAAGCGCCACCAGCTCGGGCATGCGCGCGAACCTACCGGGCTGCCATGCTGAGGCTTCGTGACCACCTCCCCTGACCAGCGCGACGACGCGCTGTACGCCCCGATCGACTGGCAGCGCTCCGGCGACTACACCGACATCTCCTACGACACCGCGGAGGGGATCGCGAAGATCACGATCTGCCGGCCCGAGGTGCGCAACGCGTTCCGCCCCCAGACCCTTTTCGAGCTGTCCGACGCGTTCAACGTCGCTCGCGACGATCCCGAGGTCGGGGTGATCGTGCTCACGGGGCAGGGCGACATGGCCTTCTGCTCGGGCGGCGATCAGCGGATCCGCGGTGACGACGGCTACATCGGTGACGACGCGATCGCGCAGCACGGCATCGGCCGGCTGAACGTGCTCGACCTCCAGATCCAGATCCGCCGCACGCCGAAGCCGGTCGTGGCGATGGTCGCCGGCTTCGCAATCGGTGGCGGCCACGTGCTGCACGTCGTGTGCGACCTCACCATCGCGGCGGACAACGCGCGCTTCGGCCAGACCGGGCCGAAGGTCGGTTCGTTCGACGGCGGTTACGGGTCGGGCCTCCTCGCGCGCATCGTCGGGCAGAAGAAGGCGCGCGAGATCTGGTTCTTGTGCGATCAGTACGACGCGCAGCAGGCCCTCGACATGGGCTTGGTGAACACCGTGGTACCGCTGGCCGACCTCGAGAGCGAGACGATCGCGTGGTGCCGCAAGATGCTTCAGATGTCGCCCATCGCGCTCCGGATGATCAAGGCGTCGATGAACGCAGCCGATGACGGTCTGGCCGGGATCCAGCAGCTGGCCGGCGACGCCACGATGCTCTTCTACATGAGTGAAGAGGCGCAGGAAGGCCGCGACGCCTACGTCGAGAAGCGAAAGCCCGACTTCTCGAAGTTCCCTCGCCGGCCGTGACGTGAACAAGTGGGTGCTCGGCGCCCGTCCACGCACGCTTCCCGCTGCCGTCGTCCCCGTCGTCGTCGGGACCGCGTGCGCAGTCGGCGAGGGCGGCGTGATCGTGTGGCGAGCGATCGCGGCGATGGTCGTCGCACTCGCCATCCAGATCGGCACGAACTACCAGAACGACTACGCGGACGGAGTCCGCGGCACCGACACGCAGCGTGTCGGTCCCGTCCGCCTCGTCGCGTCGGGCCTCGCGACGGCGTCCGCGGTGCGGAAGGCCGCGCTGGTGTCGATGTTGGTCGCCGCGGGCGCCGGGCTCGCGCTCGCGATCGCGGTGAGCCCGTGGTTGCTGCTCGTCGGCGGCCTCTCGTTCCTCGCTGGGTACTTCTACACCGGCGGGCCGAGGCCCTACGGCTACCTCGGCCTCGGCGAAGTGTTCGTGTTCGTGTTCTTCGGGCTCGTCGCCACGATCGGGTCGGCGTACGTGCAGATCGAGAGGATCACTGCGGTTGCAGTGGTGGCTGCGATCCCCGTCGGGTTGCTGATCACTGCGTTGCTCGTGGTCAACAACCTGCGCGACATCCCAACCGACGGACCGGCGGGCAAGCGCACGCTCGCGGTGCGGCTCGGCGACAAGCGCACCCGCTGGCTCTACTGCCTGCTCATCCTCATCTCATTCCTGGTGCTGCCCATCTTCGGTGCGCTGGGCCGCCCCCTCGCCGCGCTCGCGTTCATCGCAGTCGTCGTCGCGCGACGGCCGGTGCAGGTCGTGCTCGAGGGGGCAACCGGGCCCGCGTTGATCCCAGTCCTCGGTGCGACCGGTCGGTTGATCATCGTGTTCGGTGTGCTCCTCGCCGCCGGGCTCTGCTACGTGCCCTGACCCAACCACTCGCACAGGACCGCGCAGAACTCGGGTTCACGCTCGCGGTGGCACGCGTGTCCCGCATCGGCGATGACGCGGCGCGTTGCGTTCGCGCCGATGGCGTCGCTCATCCGGTGCGCCGCCGTGGTGAAGCGCTCGTCGAGCCCGCCCGAGACGACGAGCACCGGCATCGTGAGCTCGTCGAGCCGATCCCACAGGGGATCTTGCGTGCCCGTGCCGGCGAGCCGAAGGCTCGACGCGAGGCCGTCGACGGTGTTCGCGCGGCGGGCATCGTCGTCGCGAGCGCTCGGCGGCAACGTCGCGAACAACGGCTGGTCGAGCCAGCGAGCGAGGAACGCGTCGAGGCCGTCACGCTCGAGTGAGCGCGCGAGCGCCTCGTCGCGCTCGACTCGTGCTGCGCGTTCGGTGGGATCTTCGATGCCGGCCGTCCCACTGACCAAGGCGAGCCCATCGACGAGGTCGGGGTGCCTGAGGGCGACGTGAAGTGCCATGCGCGCCCCCATCGAATAGCCCACCAACGTGGCCCTGCCGTTGGTCGCGAGCAGGTCTGAGGTCTGCCAGAGGTCAGCTCGCACGTCCGATGCCTGTCCGTGCCCGGGCGCATCGACGGCGATCACGTCGTGGTCGCGGCCGAGCGCCGGGAGGATCGAGCCCCAGCACTTGCGGTTCTGGGTGAACCCATGCACCAGAACGATGGTCGCCACCGGGGCAGGATAGGAGTCCATGGCGATCACGACGGCGGCAACGTTCTGCGCGACGCTCGTCGACGAGTGGGCGCGCGCGGGTGTCACCGACGCGGTCGTCTGCCCGGGTTCGCGGTCGACGCCTCTGGCGGTCGCGCTCGCCTCCGACGCGAGGATCGCGGTGCACGTGCACCACGACGAGCGGAGTGCGGCGTTCGTGGCGCTGGGATTGGGCCTCGCGAGCCGGCGCCCGGCGGTCGTGCTGACGAGCAGTGGCACCGCGGCGGTCGAGCTGCATCCTGCGGTGGTCGAGGCCCACCAGAGCGGCGTGCCGTTCATCGCCGCCACCGCCGATCGACCGCCCGAGCTGCAGGCGGTCGCCGCACCCCAGACGATCGACCAGACCCATCTCTTCGGCGGATCGGTGCGGTGGTTCGCCGATGCCGGAGTGCCGGTTGACGAGTCGCGCGGCATGTGGCGATCGCTCGGCGCGCGGGTCGTCGCCGAGGCTCTGGGCGCGGGCGGGCGCGGTCCCGGGCCGGTGCACCTCAACCTGCCGTTCCGCGACCCGCTCGTCGGCGACGCGGGGCCGATGCCGGAGGGACGTGCTGAGGGACGTCCGTGGCACTCGGTCGTCGAGGACCGCACAGAGATCGACGATGCGGCCGTCGACAACTTGGCTGAGGTGCTCGATGCCGTACGGGGTGTCGTCGTCGCTGGGCGCGGCTCGGGAGGTTCGGGAGTGCACGCACTGGCCGAACGGCTCGGCTGGCCGGTGCTCGCCGACCCCCGGTCCGGGGCGCGGGTGCCGGCGCGGACCACGGTCGCCGCGTTCGACTCGCTGCTGCGGCATCCGCAGTTCGCGCGTGACCATCGCCCGGAGGTCATCCTGCGGCTCGGCGAGCAGCCCGCGTCGAAGGTCTTGGCGCAATGGCTGGCGTCCGCGCAGGCGCGTGAGATCGTGGTCGCCCGCCGCGGCGCGTGGATCGATCCGGATCGCTCGGCCGAGCTGATCGTCGTGGCCGATCCCGCGCGCGTCGTCGCCGCACTCACGAAGCGGCTCTCGGGAAGCGCGGCATCGGGCACGCCGTGGCTCGCGCGCTGGTCACGCGCGGAAGCAGTCGCACAGCTCGCGATCGGCGACGCCCTCTCGACGTTCGACGGCGACACCGAGCCGGGTGTCGCGCGTGCGGTGATGGCGGCGCTCCCCGAGGACGGGGCGTTGGTGCTCTCGTCATCGATGCCCGCGCGCGACGTCGAGTGGTTCGCCGCTCCTCGCTCGGGCGTGGACGTGTACTCCAATCGGGGTGCGAACGGCATCGACGGCGTGCTGTCGACGGCAGTCGGGGTCGCGCTCGCCCGAGGGGCGCCGACTGCGGTCCTCATCGGTGACGTGGCGCTGCTGCACGACACCAACGGCATGCTCGGCGCCGCGTCACGCGACATCGACCTGACGATCGTGATCGTCGACAACGACGGTGGCGGCATCTTCTCGTTCCTTCCGCAGGCGACCGAGCTCGGGCCGGAGATGTTCGAGCGGCTGTTCGGCACTCCCCATGGGGTCGACCTCGTCGCGCTGGCAGCCGTCCATGGCATCCCCGAGGTCGCGGCGGTCGGCAGAGGGACGGGAGTGCGCTTGGTACGGGTGCACACCGATCGCGCCGAGAACGTCCGCGCCCACGACGCAATCAACCGTGCGGTGGTCGACGCGTTGGGCTAACAATTTCGGCGTGGGTGTGCGTGCTCCGGAGCTGCGCATCGCGACGTCTGACGACATCGACGCGATGAGCGCGGTGATGCGCGCCTCGGTACTCGACCTGTTCCCCGGCTTCTACAACGAGCAGCAGGTCGCGAGCGCGTCGGTGCACATCGCACACGTCGATCCGGCACTCATCGCGGACGGCACATACTTCGTGTTCGAGACCGACGGTGAGGTGCTCGCCTGCGGGGGGTGGAGCAGACGAGGTCGCCTCTACACGGGCTCTGGTGACCAGGCCGACGACGGCAGGCTTCTTGATCCCTCGTCGGAGGCGGCGCACATCCGGGCGATGTTCGTGCGGCCCGACTGGACGCGGCGAGGGCTCGGGCGAGCGATCCTCGAGGCGGGACGCGAGGCCGCGCGGGGCGAGGGCTTCGAGCGGCTCGACTTGATGGCAACCCTCGCGGGCGTTCCGCTCTACCGGTCGTTCGGCTTCGAGGAGCTGGAGCACGCCATCCTGACGATGCCCGACGGCGTCAAGATCGAAGCCGTCGCGATGGAACGACCGATCGACTTGCCGGGCTAAGGGCGCAGCAGCGCCCCGAGCATCGCGGCGAGCTTCGCCTGAGTCTCGGCGAGCTCGGCATCGACGTCGGAGTCGCGCACGACGCCGACCCCCGCGTAGAGGCGAGCGCGCCCCTCGTCGACGTGCGCACAGCGCAGAGCGACCGCCCACCGGCCGTTGCCCGCCGCATCGACCCATCCGACGGGGCCCGCGTACCGGCCCCGGTCCATCTCCTCGAGCTCGTCGATCACCGCGAGGGCGGACTCGCGCGGGTACCCGCCGACGGCCGGCGTGGGATGGAGGGCCCGGACGAGCTCGATCACGGACGGCAGCGGCTTCGACAGCCGACCTTCGACCAAGGTGCCGAGGTGTTGGACGTTCGCGACCGCGACGATCGACGGCTCGGCTTCCTCGTCGAGGTACGAGCACCACGGCAAGAGCGTGTCGTGGACCATGTCGATCGTCAGGCGGTGCTCGAGCTGATCCTTCGTCGAGGCGACGAGCGCGTTCGCGATGCGGGCATCGACGACGGGATCACCGCTGCGGGGGGCGGTGCCGGCAAGCGGGTGCGATCGCACGACGTCGCCGGACCGAGAGACCAGCAGCTCGGGGCTCGCGCCGATCATCCCGTCGACCGAGAACACGAAGCTCGACGGGAACGAGGAGCGGAGCCGCGCGAGCACGCCGATGACGTCGATCGGCTCGGACATCTCGATCACGATCTCGCGGGCGAGCACGACCTTGTCGAGCGAACCCGCGCGGATGCGATCGCGCGCCGTTGCGACGGCGGCCTGCCACTCGCTCGGCGGACGGCTCGACGTGATGCGTACGTCAGCCGCCCAGCCCGGGCGGGCCGTCGGAGCACCCGCTTCGATCTGCGGCGTCGGGGCGCCGAGCTCGCCGATGGTCGTGATCCAGCGTGCGCCGTCGCTCGTGCGACCGACCACGAGCTCCGGCACGACGACTTCGCCGCGGTCGGTGCCCGAGAAGGGGAGCGAGCCGAACGCGACAGGCCCACACCCAGGAAGCCCGACTTCGTCCTCCACGTGGATGGCCGCCAGCGCGTCGGCGGCGTCGACGAGGGGCAGCCGGGCCGCGACGCCTCGCCCTGCCAGGCCGGCCCCGTGCTCCTCGAACAGGAAGCCGTCAGCGCCCGCGACAGCGAGCAGGTCGATGTCGGCGTCGAGCCGGACGGTGCGGGCGATCACCGGCGCGTGCCTGTGAGCAGCTGGGCAATGCCCCCCGACAACGTCGTTCGCTGCGCGTCGGGGAACCCGGCCGCACGGAACATGTCGACGAGCGCGGTGGGCTCGGGCAGGTAGGCCACCGAACGAGGAAGGTATCGGTAGGCGTCGCCGTCGGACAGCCACCCGCCGATGACCGGGACGACGTGCCCGAAGTAGATGCCGTGACCCCAACGCATGACCGCGTTGTCAGGGGTTGCGACCTCGAGCAACGCGACTCGCCCTCCGACCCGCACCACGCGAGCGAGCTCGGCGAAGAACGACTGCAAGTCGCGCAGGTTGCGCAGCGCGAACCCGCATGTGGCGCCGTCGGCGTCACCGTCGCGGAGGGGCAGCTGCAGCACGTCGGCGAGCACGCGGGGGACGCCACTCCGATCGGCGCGCAGCATCCCCTCTGACAGGTCGACGCTGATCGCCTCGAGGCCTCGGTCGCGTAGCTCGCGGGACAGGTCGCCCGTCCCCGAAGCGAGGTCCAGCACGATCGAACCGCTGGGCAGCCCGAGCTCGTCGACCGTGCGTCGCCGCCAGCCGACATCCATCCGGAACGTCATGACCCGGTTCACGAGGTCGTAGCGCGGAGCGATGGCGTCGAACATCGCCCGCACCGCGCGGGCCTTCTCCTCGCCCTCGGGCAATGGCGCGTGACGGCTCGGGATGCTCATGCCATCAGGGCTCGATGCGAACCGCGCCGCAATGCTTGCAGTTGGGGTAGGCACGCGACGTCGGGCGCCCGCATTCCCGACACCGCACGACGTCGATCTGGCCTCGTCGCAGCCTTCGAACGGCCGAGACCAGCATGCCGATGACCGCCACGAGGATCGCGATCTCGAGCAGGTCGCGCACCAGGTGGTCCACGCCCCCATTGTCGTTCTCGGTCGCGTGGACCGCCAAAGCTGACGGTTTTCGCGACGCAGAACGCGGGGGTGGGGGTCAGCCGGCGGCGGTCGTGCGCGCCCAGCGGTAGTCGGCCTTGCCCGACGGAGATCGCACGACCTCGTCGACGAAGACGAACGCCTTGGGCAGCTTGTAGCGGGCGATGTGCTTCTCGCTCTCCTCGAGCAGCTCGGCCTCGAGTGAGTCAGATGACCCGACGCCGTCGCGGAGGCGGATGATCGCAACGACCTCCTGGCCCCAGCGATCGGACGGCCGCGGTGCGACGACGACGTCGTAGACGGCCGGATGATGGCGGAGCGCGTGCTCGACCTCCTCGGCGAAGATCTTCTCTCCGCCCGAGTTGATCGTGACTGAGTCGCGGCCGTGGAGCTCGACGATCATGCCGGGCCGCACCCGCGCACGGTCACCCGGCACCGCGTAGCGCACGCCGTTCACGGTCGGGTAGGTGCGGGCGGTCTTCTCCGCGTCGCCGAGGTAGCCGAGCGCGAGCCGGCCCGACTTGGCGAGCCAACCGATCTCGTCGTCGTCCTCGCCGAGCTCGCGCGTGAGGTCGGCCGAGAGGACGTGATTTCCGGCCGACAACATGAACGTGCCCGTCGACGCGGCACCGCCCGCGGACACGTGCTGCATCTGCCCGCCCGCCTCGGACGACCCGAGGCCGTCGACGACGATGAGTGCGGGCAGATGAGCGAGGAACTCCTGCTTGAGTGGGGCCGACAGCGGCGCGCCCCCCGAGAGCAGCACGGTGAGCGAGGACAGGTCGTAGGTCGCTCGGTCGAGCTCGTCGAGCAGCGGACGCGCGAACGCGTCGCCGACGATGAGGAGGAAGGCGATCCGCTCTTGCTCGACGATCGACCAGATGTCGCCGGGGTCGAGCCGTTCGGGCTGGCTCTGGATGAAGACCGTGCCGCCACGGTGGAACGTGAGAAAGCTCATCCAGTGACCGGCGCCGTGCATGAACGGGGGAGCGAGCACCGCGCGCAGCCCGCCCTCGGTGCCCGACGCTCCGGCGACGAGGTCGTCGTAGCTCTCGAACGGGGCGCCGTCGTTGCGGCGGCCGCCCAGGGCCTCGACGAAGATGTCGGCCTGTCGCCAGAGCACGCCCTTCGGCATTCCCGTCGTGCCGCCGGTGTAGAGGATGTAGAGGTCGTCGGGTGACGGCGTCACCGGCGGCGCTTCGGCGGATGCCGCCGCGAGCACGTCCTCGTACCACTCGGCGCCGGGGAGCAGGTCGTTGCCCGACTCGTCGGCGACCTGCAGCAGCACGGTGAGAGCGGAAAGCGAGTCGCGCACGTCGGCGAGGATCGGTGCGAACGCGGAGTGGTACACGATCGCCTTCGCCCCGGAATCGGCGAGGAGATAGAGCAGCTCCTCGGCGACGTATCGGTAGTTCACGTTGAACGGTGCGACTCGCGCTTTGAACGCGCCGAGCATCGCTTCGAGATATTCGTTGCCGTTGTAGAGGTAGATCGCGAAGTGGTCCTGGCCCGACTCGTGCCCGGCGAGCTGAGGACGCTCGACGACCTTGCCGAGGCCCCGGTCCAACAGTGCGTTCGCGAGCCGTCTCGTGCGGTCGTTGACCTCGGCCCACGTCAGTCGCCGGTCGCGAAAGACGATGCACTCTCGATCGGGGATCGCGGCGGCGATTGCCTCATGGGCAGTCGCGAGGTTGAGATCCATCGGACCGAAACTAAACGCCTCCCCTGGACTGCACGAATCGAGCACTACGGTGCCGCGCGTGCCCACCATCCCCGGATCGATCGACGACTTCCAGCCCGACTGGCTGAGCGAGGCGCTCGGCGAGGAGGTCTGCGCAGTCGAGGTCGAGAGGGTGGGTCAAGGCGTCGGGATCCTCGGGCTGCTCGCCCGGTTGCAACTGACCTTCGCGGACGGCGACAGCGCCCGTCCGTCGAGAATGATCGCCAAGATCGCGTCATCGAATCCGGAGACCGTCGCAGTCGCGGTGCACTACGGCTTCTACCTCAACGAGGTGTCGTTCTATCGGGAGTGCTCGTTGACGCCGGGCCTCCGGACGCCTGCCGTGTACCACAGCGACATCGACACCACGGCAAGCACGTTCGTGCTGCTGCTCGAGGATCTCGGCTCGGCTCGTATGGCCGACCAGGTCGTCGGGTGCCCACCGGCTGATGCCGCACACGTGATGGACGCGGCCGCCGCGCTCCACTCGTACTGGTGGGAGAGCCCGAAGCTCGACGGGCTGTCATGGCTGCGTCCGGTGAACAACGACGCGTACAAGTCCGCGCAAGAGCAGTACGCGGCGGTGTGGCCCGGGTTCGTCGACCGCTTTGCCACGAGGGTGTCGCCCGGTGGCCTCGCCGTCGCCGACGCCTACCGCGAGAAGATCGCGGACGTCTTCGACTGGGTGATCGAGAACCGTCCGACCACGATCGCCCACACCGACTTCCGGCTCGACAACTTCTTCTTCGACCACGCGGACGGCTCACCGGTCACGATCATCGACTGGCAGCTGTCGGTGCGGAACGTGGGCGCGATCGACGTCGGCTACTTCCTCGGCGAGAGCCTCTCCATCGAGGATCGCCGAGCGCACGAACGCGCTCTCCTCGAGCGCTACCACGACGGCCTCGTCGCGGGTGGTGTGACGGGCTACTCGTTCGACGATCTCTACGACGACTACCGCATGAGCCTCGTCACGCAGCTCACGATCCCCGTCATCGGA
Organism: uncultured Acidimicrobiales bacterium; assembly: GCA_963802505.1. GTDB lineage: Bacteria > Actinomycetota > Acidimicrobiia > Acidimicrobiales > DATKAS01 > DATKAS01. The sequence goes on from CAWDJB010000003.1 coordinate 815,727, forward strand.
TCGAGCATGGATCCCGGGAACGAGCGTGGGGTGCAGCTCTTCGACGCGATGGTCGAGCGCATCCTGACCGCCATCGACGATCACGACGCGGGCCAGTTCCTGCCCGTGTAGCCGGGCCTAATGTGCGCCCATGAGCGACGCCATGATCTTCGGAGCGTTTCTGCCACAGGGTTGGAAGATGGAGCTGTCCTCGATCGACGGCGCCGAGGCGAAGTGGGCCAAAGCGGTCGAGATCGCCGTGCTGGCCGAGGAGCTCGGTTACGACTCGATCTGGGTCTACGACCACTTCCACAACGTGCCTCGGCCCGCGCACGAGGCAGTCTTCGAGTGCTGGACGACGCTTGCTGCGATCAGCCAGCGCACCAGCCGCATCCGCCTCGGCCAGATGGTCGGCTGCAACTCGTACCGACAGCCGAGCGTGCTCGCGAAGATCACCTCGACGATCGACGTGATCAGCGGCGGCCGCCTCGACTGGGGCATCGGCGCCGGCTGGTACGAGAACGAGTACAAGGGCTATGGCTTCGAGTTCCCCGTGCCCAAGGTGCGCATCGGCATGCTCCGCGAGTGCGTGGAGATCGTGACGTCGATGTGGACCGAGCCCGAGACGAGCTACGACGGTCGCTACTACACGATGTCCCGCGCTCACTGCGACCCCAAGCCGGTGCAGCAGCCGCATCCCCCGATCTGGATCGGTGGTGGCGGCCCGAAGCTCACGTTGCGGGTCGTCGCGCGCTACGCCGATCGCTCGAACTTCGGCGGCAAGCCCGACGAGTTCGCGGCCAAGTGCGAGCTGCTCAAGGGACACTGCAAGGACGTCGGACGCGACTATGACGAGATCCGAAAGACCTGGTCGCCGGAGGTGTTCATCCGCGAGACCGAGGCCGAGATGAAGGCCGCGGGATCGCGCTCGTTCTGGGGCGAGCCGGTCGAGTCCTGGACCGCGGGCAACCTCGTCGGGACACCCGACCAGGTCGCCGAACGCATCAACACCTACCGCGACCTCGGCATGTCGGGCATCGTCCCCTGGTGCTCCGACTATCCCGACACCGAAACGCTGACGCTTTTCGCCGAGAAGGTGATGCCGCAATTCCGCTGAGCGCGGCTCCGGTGAGCTCAGGTGTAGTAGCGGAACACGACCTCGGCGACGCACGAGGGCTTGGGCGCGCCCTCGACCTCGAACACGAACTCCATGGTCACTTGCGCGCCGCCGGTCACGTCCTCGACGCCGAGCAGCTTCGCTCCGAGTCGTACCTTCGACCCGACCGGTACGGGCGAGGGGAACCGCACCTTGTTGCACCCGTAGTTCACGCCCATCGCGACGCCGGTCACAGCCATGATCTGCGGCGACAACGCGGGGCCGAGCGACAGTGTGAGATAGCCGTGTGCGATGGGCCCGCCGAACGGACCGGCCTTGGCTCGCTCGACGTCGATGTGGATCCACTGGTGGTCACCGGTGGCATCGGCGAACTGGTTCACCTGCTCCTGAGTGATCTCGACGTAGTCGCTGTAGCCGAGGTGCTCGCCGACCTTGGCCTTCAGACCGTCGATGCCTTCGATGATCGTCGTCATGGTCGGATCATTGCCGACCAGTGGCGGCGGTGGCTACTTGAACCAGATGCGCTCGTAGTCGCGGCTCATCGGGTGAAGGAGCAGCGCGACCAGCGCGACCTCGAACATGAGGTTGATGATGTTGGCGCCGAACACATGGCTCGGGCCGAGGAACAGCCAGCGCAGCGCGAACGGCGAGAAGGCGGCGGCGAGCCCGAGCCCGTAGCCCCACTTCTGCTCGTTCGCGATGCCGAAGCCGCCTCCGACCATGCAGACGATGAGGGCGATGCCCCACGGGATCCAGCCGAGGTACCCGCCGAGCACGCTGAAGAACGCATTGATGTAGAGAAGGAACACCGCGATCTGCAGGGTCTGTGGCTGCGAAGGGTTGAGCCAGCGGCGGGTCTCCATGCCTGACATTCTGGCAGGGATCGTGCTCAGTGCGGGTGGCGGCACGCGGCTTTCTCCGTTGACGCGGCTGCGTCCGAAGGCGCTCTGCCCTGTCGGCGCGGTGCCCCTCGTCGACAGGGCGATCGAGAGGCTCGGCGAGGTCACTTCCGACGTCGCGGTCAACGTCCACTACGGGCGCGAGCAGCTCGAGAACCACCTGACGGGACGGGTCCACCTGGCCGTCGAGGAGGTGCTGCTCGGCACCGCCGGAGCCCTCGGCAACCTGAAGACCTGGATCGACGGCCGCGCTGCCGTCGTCGTGAACGCCGATCTCGTCACCGACGCCGACCTGGGAGCTGCGGTCGCGTCGTGGGACCGAGAGCGGATCCGCTTGGTCGCAGCCGGGGGCGCGGCGCTCGACCCGGACCTGCGGTTGTGTGCCGCGCTCATGCCCTGGTCGAGCGTCGAGCGGCTGGCGCCCGAGCCGAGTGGGCTCTACCGGAAGTCGTGGGCGCCGGCCGCCGATGCCGGAGAGCTCGAGGTGCTCGACGCGGGGGCCGTCACGTGGTTCGACTGCGGCACCCCGCGGTCCTATCTCGCTGCCAACCTCTGGGCGAGCGGCGGCGCGACGGTGCTCGGAGAGGGTGCCGCCGTGCACGGCCGCGCCGAGCGGTGCGTGCTGTGGGACGGCACGGTCGTCGCGCAGGGCGAGCGGCTCGTCGACGCGATCAGGGCGGGCGAGCGCGTGACCGTGCTCGTCCGTTGAGGACGGGTTGTTCGGGCGTTGGCGTGGGGATCCGTCGGTGAGTTCTGACAGACTGCGCGGCCATGCCCGACTTCCTCAGCCTCTATGCGCAGGCCATGCCCGACAAGCTCGCGGTCGTCGACGATCGGCCCGACGGCACGATCCTGAGATGGACGTTCGGCGAGCTCGAGGCGAGGGCCAACCAGCTCGGTCACGTCCTGATCCAGCACGGCGCCGGGCCCGGCCGCAAAGTCGTCTGGTGCGGCCAGAACTCACCCGGGATCGTGACCATCGTGAACGCGGCCCGCAAGGTCGGCGCGACAGCGGTACCTCTGAACTACCGGCTGTCACCCGAGGAAGCGGCGTACGTCACCGACCACTGCGACGCGACGATCGTCTATGTCGACGCCGAGTTCGCGCCGCTCTTCGAGCAGATCCGCGCGGACATCCCCAAGGTCGAGCACATCCTCGTGTTCGACGGCCAGGCGCCGGCCGGCATGACCCAGGTCGACGCCCGGATCGAGTCGGCGCCGACCACTGATCCCGTGCCGCCCGACACCGGCGAACCGGGCGCCACGATGATCTACACGTCCGGCACGACCGGCAAGCCGAAGGGCGCGCTGCGCACCAGTGCCGGGGATCCCGCCCAGGGCGCCGCACTGCTCGGGCTGATCGGCTACACGGGCGACGACATCTACATCACCACCGGTCCGCTCTATCACTCGGGTCCCGGCGGGTTCATGGGTGTCGCGCAGACGTTGGGCAACTCGGTGGTCATCCAGCGCAAGTTCGACCCGGTCGACTGGCTGCGCCTGGTCGACAAGTACAAGGTCACGTCGACGTTCTCCGCGCCGACCCCGATTCGGATGATCTGCAGCCTCCCCTCCGAGGTGAAGGAGAAGTACGACCGCAGCTCGATGAGGGTGATGATCGCCAACGCCGCGCCGTGGTCGTCCGCGCTCAAGCAGATGTACCTGGCCGACTTTCCGGCCGAGTCTCTCTTCGAGGTCTACGGATCGACCGAGCTCGGTGTGAACACAGTCCTCGAACCCAAGGACCAGCTGCGCAAGCCCGGCTCGTGCGGCAAGGCCGCGCCCGGGGTCGAGATCGTCCTCTTCGACGACGACGGCAACGTCGTCGAGGGCACCGGACCTGATCATCCGGGAGAGCTCTACCTCCGCTCGGCTGGGGTGTTCGCCGACTACTACAAGCAGCACGACAAGTACGAGGCCGACATGCGCGCCGACTACCACACGGTCGGTGACGTCGCCTACCGCGATGACGAGGGCTACCTCTACATCTGCGACCGCAAGAAGGACATGGTCATCTCCGGCGGCATGAACATCTATCCCGCAGAGATCGAAGCGGCGCTCGAGCAGCACCCGAACATCTACGACGCGGCGGTCTTCGGCATCCCCTCCGAGGAGTGGGGCGAGTCCGTGCACGCGGTCGTCGTCGTGCACCCCGAGGGCGCGCTCTCCGAGGCCGACGTGATGGCGCACGCACGAGAGCACCTGGCCAACTACAAGGTGCCCCGCAGCGTCTCGTTCATGGAAGAGCTGCCCCGCACGGGGTCGGGCAAGATCCTCAAGCGCGAGCTGCGCGCGCCTTATTGGGCGGGCCGAGCGTCACAGGTCGGCTGACCCTGTCGTCAGAGATCACGGCGGCGGCGAGCTGGCCGCACGCAGCGTCGATCTCGGTGCCGCGGTTGGCGCGCACCGTCGCGTTCACGCCGAGATCGCGCAGGCGGTCACGGAACGAGATCACGCCGGTTCGCGGGGTGCCGGGCGTGGGCCATCCCGGCGTCGGGTTGAGCGGGATGAGGTTCACGTGCGCCTTGAGTGGACGGGCGAGCGCCGCGAGCTCGCTCGCGTCGCTGCGGCGATCGTTCACCCCGTCGATGAGCGCCCATTCGAACGACAGCCGCCGGTTGCGAGCGGCGATCCAGACCTGGCACGCGGCGACGACGTCGTCGAGCGGATAGCGGCGGTTGATCGGCACCAGCTCGTTGCGGAGCTCGTCGTTCGCCGCGTGGAGCGAGACGGCGAGGTTCACGGGCAGGCGCTCGGCCGCGAGCCGGCGGATGCCGGGGATGATGCCGACCGTCGACACGGTGAGATGGCGAGCGGAGATACCCAGGTCGTCGTGCAGGCGCTCGACCGCATGCCAGGTGCGGTCGTAGTTGGCGAACGGCTCGCCCATTCCCATGAAGACGACGTTCGAGACCCGCCGCCCCGCGTCGCGCGCCCGCCGCGTGGCGCGCACGACCTGTTCGACGATCTCGCCCGCGGTCAGGTGACGGTCGAAGCCGGCCTGCCCGGTCGCGCAGAAGCCGCATCCCATCGCGCAGCCCGCTTGGCTCGACACGCACACCGTCGCCCGATCGGGATACAGCATGAGCACCGTCTCGACCCGCGCGCCGCCCTCGAGGCCCCACAGCCACTTCACCGTCGTGCCCTTGTCGCTGGCCGACTCCGCGATCGGTTCGAGCGACGCGGGAAGCTCGGAGGTGAGCCGGGCGCGGAGCGGCTTCGGCAGCGTCGTCATCTCGGCCGGCTCGAGGAGCTCGTCGTAGAGCGCGTGCCACACCTGGTCGACGCGGTAGCGCGGCTCGCCCCCGAGGAGGTCGGCGAGCTCTGCCCTCGTGACGTCGTAGCGAGTCGGCACGATGGGAAGGCTACGGGGGTACGGTCGAGTCGTGACCGACGTGCCGAGCTCGGGGGTGCCGGCGCCCACAGAGATGGCGCCTCCCGTCGAGCACCACCACCGAAACGTGAGCGGGGGCGTGGCGCGAGCGAGCGTGTTCGGTGTCAGCGACGGCCTCGTGTCGAACGTGTCGCTCATCCTCGGCGTCGCGGGCGCCGGCACCACCGCTTCGGTCGTTCGCACGGCAGGCATTGCCGGTCTCGTCGCCGGCGCGTTCTCGATGGCCGCGGGGGAGTACGTGTCGATGAAGGCGCAACGCGAGCTGCTGGAGCGCGAGCTCACGATCGAGCAGCGAGAGCTCGACCGCCACCCCCAGGCGGAGACCGTCGAGCTCGCGCACATCTACATGGCCCGGGGTGTCGATCCCGACACGGCGCGCGATGTCGCGACCGAGATGATGCGTGACCCCGAGACGGCACTCGAAGCGCACGCTCGCGACGAGCTCGGGATCGATCCGCGTTCGCTCGGATCCCCGTGGGCCGCCGCGGGCTCGTCCTTCCTCGCGTTCAGCCTCGGCGCGTTCATCCCGCTGATCCCGTGGCTGTTCGGGTCGGGTGCGAGTGCGAAGCTCGCGTCGGTGATCCTCACGGCGGTCGCCGCGGCCATCGTGGGTGGCCTGCTCGCCCGCTTCACGGGTCGATCGGTGGTGTTCTCAGCGTGCCGGCAGGTCGCGATCGCGGCGGTCGCCGCCAGCGTCACCTACGGCATCGGGGTGCTCCTCGGCACCTGAGGTCCGCGCTTCAGGGGATCGGGTCGAGCACGAAGGCACGTCGCACCTGGTGCAGCGTGAAGCCGAGGTCGTAGTACAGCGTCACGGCGGGAACGTTCGCGGCGTCGACGTAGAGCATCCCGACCTCGATGCCCCGTTCGGACAGCGACTGCAGCCCGGCGACGGTCATCGATCGGCCGAGCCCTCGCCCGTGGAACGCCGGATCGACCGCGATGACGTAGATCTCGCCGAGCGCCGGCGTGTGATCGCGGTGGACCTTCGTCCAGCAGAAGGCGGCGAGCGCGCCGTCGATGTCGTGCAGGAGGAAGCCGCTCGGATCGAACCACGGCTCGGCCTCCCGCTCCTCCACGTCGTCGCGGGTCCACGCACCCTGCTCGGGGTGGGAGGCGAACGCGCGGTTGTTCACGCGCAGCCAGGCGTCCTCGTCCTGGCCGACGACGAACGTCCGCAGCGCGAGCCCGTCAGTCGTCGCCGCGATCTCGGGTTCGACAGGGAGGCGACGGCGCATCTGGAACAGCTGCCGCTCCTCGCGCAGCCCATGCTCCGCGGCGACTGCGCGTTCAGCGGCTCCGGCGTCGTTCGACCACCAGTGCACGATCCCGCCGCCGTGGGCCTCCGTCATGGCGAGCGCGGCGCCGACGACGCGGGAGAGCAGCTCGCGTCGCGGCTCGGCGCCCGGCTCGAGGTCGACCTCGACGCTCCAGGTGTCGTTGCCGCGCTCGGCGCGTGCCCGCGCGAGGAGTCGACCTCCGTCGTCACGAGCGCTCGCGATCAGCAGGTCGCCGTCGACTTGTTGGTCGATGTCGATCGGCCCCACGGCCAGAGGCTAAGGGCTCGATACCCTCGTCCGCGATGGGACGTCCGCGAACTCCGAAGGGAAGGGCGCTCGAGACCGAACGCCGTCTCGCCGAGGAGTATCCCGACGCGGTGTGCGCGCTCGACTTCCACAACCCGTTCGAGCTTCTGGCGGCCACGATCCTGTCCGCGCAGTGCACCGACGAGCGCGTGAACATGGTCACCCCGAAGCTGTTCGCCCGGTACCCCACGCCCGAGGCGCTGGCAGTCGCCGAACCCGCCGAGCTCGAGGACATCATCAGGCCGACCGGCTTCTTCCACAACAAGGCGAAGAGCTTGACGGGGATGGCGACGGCACTGGTCGAGCGCTTCGGCAGCGAAGTGCCGGGCGCGATGGAGGACCTCGTGACCGTGCCGGGCGTGGGCCGCAAGACCGCGAACGTGGTGCGAAGCGTGGCGCTCGGCCTTCCGGGGTTGCCCGTCGACACACACGTTCTGCGGCTGACACGTCGGCTCGGCATCACCACGCAGACCGATCCGGTGAAGGTCGAGCGTGAGCTGAACTCGATGATCCCGCCCGCGAAACGGGGCACGTTCAGCCTCCGGTTGATCCTTCACGGACGACGGATCTGCATCGCTCGCAACCCCCGTTGCCCCGATTGCGTGCTGAACGACTTCTGCCCATCCTCGTCGACGAGAGTGTCCCGCTGAGCAGCACAGATGGCCCTGGCGTCACCCGATACCGACCTGGGGAGGGGTTGCGAGACGGAGGCAATCCAGTAGTGTCAAAGTCTCAACCAGGTTCCCGCCACCTGGTTAGTGGCGACGCCGGGATCCGCCGCCTGGCGTCGCTGCGTGAGACGGCCCCTTCGGGGGCCGTCTCCGCATTTTGGGCAATGTTGCGCTCACGACGCACTCACCATGCGCTCATGACGCGCTCACGACGCGAGGGCTCGCAGCGCGATCGTCAGTCGGCGCGAAGCCTGCACGAGCGCGCGCTCCGCGTCTTCGAGCGCGGCGAGCACGTCGTCACGCACGCCGCTGCTGTATCGCTCGGTGATCGACGTGACGCGCTTCGTGAGGTCTTCGACCGCGGTCGTGAGCGCGGAGAGCTCGGCCCGATCGGCGTTCATGTCCGGTGTCACGCGGGGCAGTCTCGCCGAAATCTCCTCCCGGACCGTCCAGACACGGCCGGTACCCTGATCCTTGCTCATGCTCTCCGTGCTCGATCTCCGCGGCTTCACCGGCGATCTCCGCTCCCGGCTGCCCCGCCCTTCGATAGCGACTGACGCTCCCGTGGCGGCGGTGCGCGAGATCCTCGCCGCCGTCAAGCAGCGTGGCGATGCCGCGCTGCGGGAGCTGACCGAGCGGTTCGACGGGGTCGTCCTCGACGACCTCCGGGTTCCGGTTGCCGACCTTCGCGCCGCGCGTGAAGCCATTGCGCCGACGTTGCGCGACGCGATCGAGCGAGCCGCGGAAGGCATCGCCGACTTCCACTCGAGTGAGCGCGCGACCGAGTCCAGCTACGAGCGCGACGGCATCGTGGTGCGCACCATCCCCGTGCCCGTCGACCGCGCAGGGTGCTACGTCCCGGGTGGACGAGCTGTGTATCCGTCGACCGTGTTGATGACGGCGATCCCCGCGCGCATCGCGGGCGTCGCGGAGGTCGCGCTGTGCGTGCCTCCAGATCGGGCGACCGGCAAGGTGCCGCAAGCGACGCTCGCCGCGGCCGCGGTCGCCGAGGTGGACGAGGTCTACGCGCTCGGTGGCGCGCAGGCAGTCGCCGCGATGGCGTACGGCACCGAGTCGATCGCGCCCGTCGACGTGATCGTGGGGCCGGGCAACATCTACGTGGCGGTCGCCAAGCGCGAGGTCGCGGGGGAGGGTCTCGTCGGCATCCCGTCGGCGTTCGCGGGCCCGTCGGAGGTCGTGGTCATCGCCGACGACACGACGCCGGTCGAGAGCGCCGCGATCGACGTGATCGTGCAGGCCGAGCACGGCCCGCACGGCCTGGCGTGGCTGATCACCTGGTCAGAAGGGGCGGCGGCCTCGATCAGCGCGGCGATCGACCGCCTCGTCGAGCGGGCTCCCCGCCGCGACGAGATCGAGGCGACGCTCGCCGAGGGTGGCTTCCTCGTGTTGGTCGACGGGCCGGAGCAGGCGCTCGCGGTCGCGAACGCGATCGCTCCCGAGCACCTCGAGCTGATGTGCGCGGACCCCGACGCGCTGGTGCCGCTCGTGCGCCATGCCGGTGCGGTGTTCTGCGGCCCGTGGGCTCCCGCGTCGGTGGGCGACTACATCGCGGGGCCGAGCCATGTGCTGCCGACGTTCGGCTCGGCACGGTTCGGCCAGGCGCTCACCGTCGCCGACTTCACCCGCATGGTGCACGTGGTGACCCTCGACGAAGCCGCGCTCGGCAAGGTCGCGCCGCACGTCGCCGCGCTCGCCGAAGCCGAAGGTCTCGCCGCTCACGCCGCGTCCGTGCGCATCCGCACCGCGGAGTCGCCGCGATGAACCGGCCGCAGGTTCGAGACGACCTACGCGCGCTCGACGGCTACCACTCACCGCAGGTCGAGGTCGAGGTGCGCCTCAACACGAACGAGTCTCCGGATCCGCCGCCCACCGCGTGGCGCGATGCGTTCGCCGCTGAGCTCAGCCGCGTCGACTGGCACCGATATCCGGATCGCGGCGCCACCGCATTGCGCAATGCCATCGCCGAGCTGCACGGGGTCGCGAGCGATCAGGTCTTCGCGGCGAACGGGTCGAACGAGGTGCTGCAGACGCTGCTGCTGACCTACGGCGGGCCTGGTCGCACCGCCCTGACCTTCGAACCCACGTACCAGCTGCACTCGCACATCTCACGACTCACCGCGACGACCGTCGTCGAGGCAGACCGCACGTCGGACTTCGAGATCGATCTCACCGACGCGAAGCGAGTGATCGGTGATGTGCAACCGGCGATCACCTTCCTGTGCTCGCCGAACAACCCGACGGGGATGGTCGAGCCCGAAGCGACAGTGCGGTCGATCGCGTCGTGGGCGCCGGGTCTCGTCGTCGTCGACGAGGCCTATGGACAGTTCGCGCCGTGGTCGGCTCTGGCGCTCGTCGACGAGGACGTGCCCCTTGTCGTCACGCGGACGTTCTCGAAGACATGGTCGATGGCCGCGGCCCGTCTCGGGTACCTCGTGGGCCCGTCGTGGCTCGTCACCGAGCTCGACAAGGTCGCCCTGCCGTACCACCTCGACACCGCGAAGCAGATCGCGGGAGTGCTCGCACTCACGTTCGTGGACGAGATGGAGGACCGGATCGCTCGCGTCGTGTCCGAGCGCGAGCGGGTCGTCTCCGGCCTGACCGATCTCGGGGCGAAGGTCTGGCCATCGGGTGCGAACTTCGTGCTGTTCCGGTTCGACCTGTCGGGCGACGACATCTGGAAGGGCCTGCTCGACCACAGCGTGCTCGTCCGCAACTGCGCGTCGTGGCCGCGGCTCGACGACTGCTTGCGAGTCACGGTCGGCACGCCCGTCGAGAACGACCGATTCCTCCGAGCACTGGCCGAGGTGGTGCGATGAGCGTTCGTCAGGCGTCACGCAAGCGAGCCACACGTGAGACCTCGATCGAGGTCGAGCTCGTCGTCGACGGGCGTGGCCAGGCCGACGTGGACACGGGACTTCCGTTCTTCGATCACATGCTCGACCAGCTCGGCCGGCACAGTGGCTTCGACCTCACGGTGCACGCGCAGGGCGATCTCGCGGTCGACAGCCACCACACCGTCGAGGACGTCGCGATCACACTCGGCGAGACCCTCCGTGAGGCGCTCGGCGACAAGGCAGGGGTGCGGCGGTTCGCGAGCGGCCTCTATCCCCTCGACGAGGCGCTGGTCGAGGTGGCCCTCGATCTGTCGGGCCGGCCCTTCGTGGTCTACGACGTGCCGTTCGGCGAGGTCCTTCCGCTCGGTGATCCGCCGTTCAACCCCGAGCTCGTCGAGCACTTCTTCCACTCGTTCGCGACCTCGGCAGCGCTCACACTCCACGTGACCAAGCGCGCCGGCCGCAACACCCACCATGTCGTCGAAGCGACCTTCAAAGGCGTCGCTCGCTGCCTGCGTGACGCGGTTCGCGTCGAGGGCGACGCGATCCCGTCCACCAAGGGCGCCCTGTGACGACCGAGGTGAGTGATCGTCCGCTGATCGCGGTGCTGGACTACGGCATCGGCAACCTTCGCTCGGCGCAGAAGGGGCTCGAGCGAGTCGGAGCCGATGCGCGCCTCACCGCGGATCGTTCGATCATCGACCGAGCCGACGCGGTGGTCCTGCCGGGAGTGGGTGCGTTCGGTCGGTGTGTCGAGGCCTTGCGGGAGTGTGGCCTCGAGGCAGCCGCCCTCGATGCCGTCGCCTCGGGCAGACCCTTCCTCGGGATCTGCATCGGCATGCAGCTCCTCTTCGACCGCTCCGACGAGGACCCCGACGCTCGCGGGCTCGGGGTCATCCCCGGATCGATCCACCTGCTTCCCGAAGGGGTGAAGCGGCCCCAGATGCAGTGGAACGTCCTCGACGTCGTGCGGCCGTCGCCGATGCTCGACGGGCTCGAAGACAAGGCCTGGGTGTACTTCGTCCATTCCTACGCCCCGACTCCCGACGACCCCGAGGCCGTCGTCGCCACATGCGAGTACGGCGGGACTGTGGTTGCCGCGGTCGAGACCGACAATGTGTTCGCGACCCAGTTCCACCCGGAGAAGTCGAGCACCGCCGGTCTGCGGCTCCTCTCGAACTTCGTCGACCGAGCACGCGCGTAGATGGACCTGTACCCGTCCATCGACCTGAGGGCGGGACAGGTCGTGAGGCTCTACCGAGGCGACTACGCCCGAGAGACCGTGTACGGCGACGACGCCGTCTCGGTCGCAGTGGGCTTCGCCGATGCGGGCGCGAGGTGGATCCACGTGGTCGATCTCGACGCGGCCCGAACCGGTGAGCCAGTGAACCGCGCGTTGATCGCAGCGATCGCGGACGCGGTCGCCGGTCGCGCTCGCGTGCAGGGGAGCGGAGGAGTGCGCACCGAGGCGGCAGCGGCGGCCCTGGCCGACGCGGGGGTGGCGCGGGTGGTGATCGGGACCGCGGCCCTCGAGGATCCGCCTGTCGTCGCCCGCATCGCCGCGCGCCAACCGGTCGCCGTCGGGCTCGACGCCCGATCAGGCGAGGTCGCGCTGCGCGGCTGGATCGACGGGTCGGGCGAGGGGCTCCTCGACGTCGTGCCGCGGTTCGCCGACGCGGGCATCGAGGCGCTGATCGTCACGGACATCTCACGAGACGGCACCTTCTCGGGGCCCGACATCGACGGCCTCACGGCGGTGCTCGCGCGCACCAGCCTCGCGGTCATCGCTTCGGGTGGGGTCGGCGGGCTTGCCGACCTCGAGGCGTTGGTCGCACTCGAGGTCGACGGTCGGCGCCTCGGGGGGGCGATCGTCGGTCGTGCCATCTACGAGGGTCGGATCGGTCTGGGTGACGCCTTGGCTGCGGTGGCCGGCCGCTAGGTTCCTCGCCGATGCGCACCACCCGGGTGATCCCGTGCCTCGACGTCGACGGGGGCCGCGTCGTGAAGGGCGTGAACTTCGTCGGTCTGCGCGACGCCGGCGATCCGGTCGAGCTGGCCGCGCGGTACGACCAAGAGGGTGCGGACGAGGTCATCTTCCTCGACATCACGGCGTCCTCCGACGGCCGCGAGACCATGATCGACGTGGCCCGCCGCACCGCCGAGACCGTGTTCATCCCGTTCACGATCGGCGGAGGTGTGCGATCGGTCGACGACGCGCGAGCGCTGCTCCGGGCGGGCGCGGACAAGGTGTCGGTGAACACCGCCGCGGTCGAGCATCCCGAGCTGCTCACTGCGATCGCCACCGAGTTCGGTGCTCAGTGCGTCGTGTGCGCAGTCGACGCGCGCAGTCGCCGCGACGGCACCGGCGGCTGGGAGGTGTACGTGCACGGAGGGCGCACGGCGACCGGCATCGACGCGATCGCGTGGGTCGAGGAAGTGGTCCGGCTGGGCGCGGGGGAGATCATGCTCACGTCGATGGATCGTGACGGCACGCGCGAGGGCTTCGACCTCGCGCTCACGCGCTCGGTCACCGACGCCGTCGACGTGCCCGTGATCGCGAGTGGCGGCGTCGGCAGCCTCGATCACCTCGTCGAGGGAGTGCTCGAGGGCGGGGCCGATGCGGTGCTCGCCGCGTCGATCTTTCACTTCGGCGAGCACACCGTCGCAGAAGCCAAGCAGGTGCTCGCCGCGCACGGCGTGACGGTTCGTCCGGTGGCGGCATGACCAGCTGGCGTCGGGCCGCGGCCCTCTGCGTCGTCGTGGCCGGGCTCACGATCACGGCAGCCGCGTGTGGCGACGACTCGGGAAACGCCGCGGCGCCAAACCCCGGCGGGCCCGCAGTCGGAGAGCTGCCGAGCCAGGGCGAGTGCCCGCCGCCGAACATCGCGACCATCGATCCGTCGATCCTGAAGGTGGACGCCGCTCCTACCGCGCCACTCGTGCACGGACAGCCCGCGAACTTCAAGATCACGCTCACGAACACCTCCGACGCTGACGTGCCGTTGGTGTTCGCGTCCAGCCAGCAGGCCGACGTCATCCTCAGCCAAGACGGCAAGGCGGTCTACGAGTGGAGCGCCGACCGTGCGTTCACCCAGGAGATCCGGTGCCAGACGCTGCCGGCCGGTCAGACGTACACGGTGCAGCTTGCCGAGACGAAGCCCCTCCCGGTGTCGCCCGGCGACTACGTGCTCACCGCGCGCACGGTCACCGCGCCGTATCCGCCTGACTTCACGATGCAAGTAACGGTGAGCTGAAGTGGGGCGGCGCAGCGCGCCGCCCCTTTCATGCCAACGAACGCGCGAACTCGATGCAACCGTCGGCGACGTGCTGACAGTCGCCCGTTCAGGAAGTGGTCGGCCCCGGGGATGCACGTCACCTCCGTCGCGCGCCACTCGGCCGTGGTGGCTCGCGCCGCGTCGGGCGGGTTGAACTGGTCGTGCTCGGCCACCGCGAGGTGCTTGGGGCGAGGATCGGTCGCCGCCGCGAAGTCGGCGGCCGAGACAGTGCGGAGCGGGGGCGCGACCGCGTACCACCCTGTGATCCGGGGGTCGAAGACGCAAAGCGAGACGTCGGCGCCGAACGAGTAGCCCGACAGGACGAGCGGTCCGTCGACGAACATCGACAGCAGCTCGATCGCGGCGACGATGTCGAGCCGCTCGCCCAGGCCGTGGTCGTGCTCGCCACCTGAGGACCCGACCCCGCGGAAGTTGAATCGAACGGTCGCGAGGCCGTGACGCGGAAGCGTCTCGAAAAGCGCGTCCGTCACCGACGCGTGCATGTTGCCGCCATAGGTGGGATGGGGGTGGGCGAGCACGACGCCCGCCCATCGATCGACCGGGACGTCGATCTCTGCCTCGAGAGCGATCGCGTCAGCGGTCTCGAGCACGGTCGTTTCCCTGGCCACGATGCGAGACGGTACCGTCCTGTGGGTGACTGCGGTCCCAGGCGACGCGAAGCTGCCGATCAAGATGCTGAACGATCGCGTGCTCGTGAAGCTCCCGACCGAGGAAGGCGAGCGGCGCAGCTCCGGCGGCATCCTCATCCCGGCGACCGCGCAGGTCGCGAAACGACTCGTGTGGGCCGAAGTGGTTGGCGCCGGTGCGAACGTGCGCACGATCGAGATCGGCGATCAGGTGCTCTTCAGCCCCGAAGACCGCTACGAGGTCGAGGTCCGCGGCGACGACTACTTGATCCTGCGAGAGCGCGACATCCACGCGGTCGCGGCTTCGCGCCTCGACGTCGGCAGCACGGGTCTTTACCTCTGACCCTTTCGATCCTGACCCCTACGATGGAGCCATGCCCACTGGCACCCGCATCGAGCCGACCGGGGAGCAGCTGGCGGCAGTCAAGTACAACGCCGACGGCCTCGTGCCCGCGATCGTCCAAGACGCGGGCTCGCACGACGTGCTGATGATGGGATGGATGAACGAAGACACCCTGCGCGAGACCCTCGAGTCCGGGCGCACCGTCTTCTTCAGCCGGTCCCGCCAGGAGCGTTGGCGCAAGGGCGACACCTCGGGTGACCGTCAGTGGGTGCGAGCCGCCTACTACGACTGCGACGGAGACACGTTGCTCTTCGTGGTCGAACAGGAGGGCTCGGGCGCGTGCCACACAGGTGAGCACTCGTGCTTCTACCGCTCGTTCGGGTGAACATCCGCCCCGATCGCGCCGAGTTCCGTCGACTCGCGCGCGAATTCACCGTCGTCCCCGTCTGGACGGAGCTGCTCGCCGACCTCGAGACGCCAGTCGCTGCATTCGCCAAGCTCGTCGGTGACGGCCCGGGCTTCGTGCTCGAGTCGGTCGAGCACGGTGAGCGTTGGAGTCGGTTCTCGTTCGTCGGCCGGCGACCGACGGCCACGCTGGTGTCGCGCGACGGCCAGATCGAGGTCACGGGCACCCTGGCCACCGACGTTCCGCGAGATCAGGGTGTGCTCCGCGCGGTCGAGGGGGTGCTCGCCGCCTACCGCTCGCCACCGATGCCCGATCTGCCACCGCTGCACGGCGGCCTCGTCGGCTATCTCGGCTACGACGTCGTGCGCGAGGTCGAGCAGCTGCCGTGCGTGCCGCGCGACGACCTCGGTCTGCCAGACGCCGTGCTGTCGGTGATCGGCAGCCTCGCCGCATTCGACCACTGGCGGCAGCGCGTGTACCTCGTCGAGAGCGTCCCGCTCGAAGCCGGAACGACCGAGGAGGACATCGACGCCGCGTACGACGCCGCGATCGTGCGCATCGAGGAAGCGGCACGCGATCTCGGCGCGCCGTTGGCTTACGTGCCCGTCGCGCCGCCTGATCCCGGCGAGCCACTGCCCGACGTGAAGTCGACGATGGGCCACGACTCGTACCAACGCGCGGTCGAGGCCGCGAAGGAGCACATCCTCGCCGGCAACATCTTCCAGGTCGTGCTCGCGCAGCGGTTCGATCTCGACCTGCAGGCGGAGCCCTTCGACGTGTATCGCGTGCTTCGACAAGTCAACCCGAGCCCGTACATGTACTTCGTGCGACACCCCGAGGTCACGATCGTCGGATCGTCGCCCGAGCCGATGGTGCAGCTGCTCGGCGGGCGCGTCATCTCGAGGCCGATCGCCGGCACACGGCGGCGGGGAGCCACCGATGAAGACGACCGCCGCCTCGGCGCAGAGCTTCGTGAGCATCCGAAGGAGATCGCGGAGCACGTGATGCTGGTCGACCTCGCCCGCAACGACGTCGGTCGCGTTGTGCGTTTCGGCACTGAGCAGGTCGACGAGATGATGGTGCTCGAGCGCTACAGCCACGTCATGCACCTCACGTCGCAGGTGTCAGGTGAGCTCACGCCGGGCCTCGGCCCCGTCGACGTGCTGAGGGCGACTCTGCCCGCCGGCACCGTCTCGGGCGCCCCGAAGGTGCGGGCGATGGAGATCATCGACGATCTCGAGCCCACGAAGCGGTGCGGCTACGCGGGCGTCATCGGGTACATCGACTTCTCGGGGAACCTCGACACCGCGATCGCGATCCGCACGATGTTCATCGGGCCGAACGGCGCCTCCGTGCAGGCCGGCGCCGGCATCGTCGCCGACAGCGACCCCGCCGCCGAGGACGAAGAGTGTTGGAACAAGGCGAAGGCGTTGCTCGCCGCCGTTCCCGCCGCGAGACGCATGAGCACGCCCCATGACTGACCTCTTCATGGTGGCCGTGGCGCGCGACTTCGTGGAGGTGTCGGGCACGGATGCGGCGACCTTCCTCCAAGGTCAGCTCAGCCAGGACATCGATGTCGTGCAGGCACGCGGTTCGGCATGGTCGTTCCTGTTGCAACCACAGGGAAAGGTCGACGCGTGGCTGCGGGTCAGCGTCGCCGGCCCCGAAGCGTTCGTCCTCGACGTCGACGGGGGGTTCGGCGAGGCAGTCGTCACGCGACTGAACCGCTTCCGGCTGCGCGTCAAGGTCGACATCTCCGTGCTCGAGTGGCAGTGCGTTGCCGTTCGGGGCGAGGGCGCCTCGCACGTAGCGGGGCTAGACGCTCAATGGCCGGGCATCGAAGGTGTGGACGTCGTCGGACCCTCTGTCGACCAGGCCGTCGAGGTGCACGCCGGGCGAGTCGGGTCGATCGAGGAGTACGAGCGGGCCCGCATCCTCGCGGGCGTTCCTGCGATGGGTCGTGAGATCACGACGGCCACGATTCCGGCCGAGACAGGTGTCCTTGAGCGCTCGGCGAGCTTCACGAAGGGGTGCTACACGGGGCAGGAGCTCGTCGCCCGCATCGACTCGCGGGGCGGCAACGTGCCGCGCCACGTGCGTGTCCTGCGCACCGACCGCCCGGTGCGCGCGGGGCGCGCGTCGAGCACGACGGTCGCGACGTCGGAGAGGTCACCAGTGCAGCGGTCGAAGGCGGGGGGAGCGTCGCGCTCGCGGTGCTCGCTCGTTCCGTCGTGCCGCCCGCATCCGTGACCGTCGTCGACGAGGCCGATCGGTTGTCGGGAGAGGTGCTCGAGCTCCCGAGCTAGACAGCGCGGAGGCGCACCGACATGCGGGCGCCCCCGGATGGCGCTGCCTCGGCCGTGACCGTGCCACCCATCGCAACGGCGAGCTCGTGGACGATCGCGAGGCCGAGTCCCGAGCCAGTCTCCTTGCGAACCGGTTCGTGGCGTGACACGTAGAGACGCTCGAACACGTGAGGGAGGTCCTCCGGAGAGATGCCTGGTCCGTCGTCGTCGACGACGAGGATCGCGTCGATGCCTTCGCGGGTCACTCGGACCGTCACCTGTGTGCGCGCGTACTTGAGCGCGTTGTCCACGAGGTTCGCGACGACCTGTGCGAGCCGGTCGGGATCGGCGTTGACGAGCACGCCGGCACCCGTCCCGGCCATCGCGAGCTCGATGCCGTTCTCCTGCGCGTCCGGCCGGAACCCGTCCACGGTCGCGGCGGCGACATCGGCGAGATCCACCTCGCGGATCGTGAGGGTGAACTGTCGCGACTCGAGCCTCGCGAGATCGAGAAGGTCGCGCACGAGACGTTCGAGGCGCCTCGACTCGGTGAGGATGACGTCGGCTGCGGCCCTCGAGTCGGGAGCGGTGCCGTCGGCGATCGCCTCCGCATAGCCGCGGATCGAGGTGAGCGGCGTGCGCAGGTCGTGCGACACAGAGAGCAAAAACTGCTTTTCGAGGCCCTTTGATCGTTCGAGTGTCGTGGCCATCGAGTTGATCGAGCGGGCGAGGTCGGCGAGCTCGTCGTCACGCGGGGGAACGGGCACTCTCGCGGTCAGGTCGCCGGCGGCCACTCGTTGCGTGGCGGTGTCGGCATCGCGCAGCGGCTGGATGAGACGTCGGCTGAGCCGCGACGCGACGAGCGCACCGAGCAGGATCGTGGCAGCCGACGCGAGCAGGAACCAACGGACGGTCGGTCCGAGGTCGAGGCTCGAGCTCTGCGTCAGCACGAGGACGGCACTTCCTCGGCGGGAGTCGAGGACCGAGGTCGCGGCCCACACGAGCGACCCGTGATGCCCGCTGACCACGAGGTCCGGATCGGCGCGGAGGTCGTCGAGGCGGAGATCGGAGGCCGACACGCCTTCTGGCGGCGCGTCGGCCGTGTTGCCGGCCGGACCGAACACGATCAGCGCCGCGCCCTCCAACCGAAGCGTCCGTCGGAGGGCTCGCAGGATCGCCTGCTGTCGTGCGGCCGACAGCACCGGGCCGGCGTTCGTGTTGCCCTCTGACAGCTCGCGGAGGCCGTCCGCGCCGTCGGCGACTTGCTGGCGGAGGTCGCGCTCGGTCGAGCGACGGGCTTCGATCGCGGCGAAGGCGAGCGTCATGAGGCCAGCGAGCACGAGAGTGAGCACGACCGTGCCGAGGATCGCGAGGGTGAGGCGACGTTTCACGAGTGCGGTCAGCCGAGGCGGTAGCCGACGCCCCACACCGTCGCCAGCGGGAGCGCGTCGCCCAGCTTCTTGCGCAGCTGGCGCACGTGCACGTCCACGGTGCGCTCGTCGCCGTACCAGCCATGGCCCCACACGTTGTCGAGCAGCTGCTGTCGGGAGAGCACGAGCCCCTCGTTCTCGGCCATGAACGCGAGCAAGTCGAACTCGCGAGTCGCGAGGGGCACGACCGAGCCGTCGACCCGCGCCTCGCGACGGCCGAGGTCGACCTCGACGCCTCCGACCCCGAGCACGCTCACGGCCGGCCGTCCCCTGTCCTCGACGCGTCGCAGGATCGCTCGCACACGCGCGACGAGCTCGCGGGGCGAGAAGGGTTTGGTGACGTAGTCGTCGGCACCGAGCTCGAGGCCGAGCACCCGATCGATCTCGCCGGCGCGAGCGGTCAGCATCAGCACCGGGAGATCGGGGTTCGCTCCGCTGCGCACTCGCCGGCAGATCTCCATGCCGTCGATCGTCCCGGGCAACCCGACGTCGAGCACGGCGAGCACCGGTTGCTGTTCGCGGATCGCGTCCAGCCCACGCTCACCGTCCTGAGCCTGGATGACGCGGAACCCGGCATCGCGGAGGTAGAGGTCGAGCAGATCGGCGATGTGGGGATCGTCCTCGACGACCACGATCGTCTGCTCTCGTGTCATCCGCCGTGGGACGTTATCGTCCGCGCTCTCCGATTCTTCTGATGCTCTCTGGTAGGGGGACCCATGTCGAAGGTCAGTGCGATCGTCAAGCTCACGGCTCAGCCCGGCAAGCGCGACGAGCTCGCCGCCGCGTTCAAGGTGATGCTCGACCATGTCGAGTCCGAGTCGGGCACGCTCATCTACATCCTCCACAGCGACAATGGTGAGGAGGATGTGTTGTGGTTCTATGAGCTGTACACCGACAACGACGCGTTGGGGGCGCATGGCGCGAGCGACACGATGAAGTCGCTCGGCTCCTCGCTCGCCGGGCTCCTCGCCGGACGCCCCGAGATGCACCTGGTCACTCCCATCGGGGGCAAAGGCGCCTAGTCAGCCCACGGGCTGGCGGCTGCCCAGGCGGGTCGTCGTGCCTTCGAGCGCGCGGGCCCACGCGGTGGGCGACGCGGCGAGCGAGTCCAAGAAGGCGGTGCCGGGCACGCGCGCGAGTCGCGTCGGCGTGACCGCAGTGACCGTCGCCGTTCGCGGCACGCCTTGGATGAGCCCGATCTCGCCGAAGAAGCCGCCCGGGCCGACCGTGCCGACCACTTCGCGCTGCCCGTCGGGGAGGGTGATCTCGACCTCGAGCTCCCCCGAGAACACCGCGTAGAGGTCGTCGGCCGGATCGCCTTGGGACACGACCACATGGCCGGCATCCACCTCCTCGATCGTTGCCGCTTGGGCCAGCTGCTCGATCGAGGCCCGGGGGGCGAGCTCGAGGATCGGCAGGCCTGCCAGCAGCTCGACGATCGGTGCGACCGCGTCGAGCTCGGCGGCGCCGGCTCGGTCCATGACGATCGTGCGGTGGACCCCGACGAGCGCGAGCGCGCTGACACCGACTCCGACTGTGATCAGCGCGCCGGAGAGCCCGAGCGCGTCCACGAGCGGCGAGGCGATGATCGACCCGGCCAAGATCGCGATGACGACCCCTGAGTCGAGCAAGCCGAACACGCGACCGCGCAGCTCGTCAGGCAGCGCACGCTGCAGCAGCGTCACCCCCAGCACGTCGACGACAGTGCCGCCCGCCCCGGACACCACCATGAGCGCGACTGCCACGACCACGCTGTGCACCACGCACAGGACGGCCATCGGAATCGCCGCCATTGCGATCCCCGTGAGCAGGGTCGGGGCGAGCTTCCGACCGGAAGCGAGGCGGTTCACGAGTGGCGCGGCGATGACCCCTCCCGCTCCCAGCGCGCCGAGCAGGTAGCCATAGCCGCGAGCCTCGGTGCCGAGCCGCTCGTCCGAGACGAGCACCAGGAGCACTGTCTGGGTGCCGTAGACGAACGCGGTGCCGAGCAAGAAGCCCGCGAGGACCCGCGCCCCTGCTGACTTGCTCACCTCACGAGCCCCCTCCGCGAGGTGGGTCGCAAAGGCTCCCGGGTGCCAGCTCACCTCGACCGTCTCGTCGCGGGGTCTCTCGACCCGCTTCAGCCCGATCGTGAGCAGCAGCGCGGGGGCCAGGAAGGTGAGAGCGTTGACGGTGAACGCGAACACGGGCGAGGTGACGGCGAGGAGGGCGGCGCCGACCGCCGGCCCGACCACGATCGTGAGGTTGTCGACGAGCATGTTGAGCGCGTTGGCGGCGGCGAGATCGTCTTCGCCGACGAGTGTTGGGGTCACGGCCATCATCGCGGGCACGTAGGCGGTGCCGAACGCGGTGGTGGCGAACGCGAGGAGCGTGACGGCGAGGATCGGGCCGTCAGCCGCGGCGACGGCCGCGAGCGCCCCCATCGACAGCGCGCGCAGCACGTCCGACCCGATCATGACGCTGCGCCGGTCGAAGCGATCGGCGATGACGCCGCCGATCGGAGCGAGCACGACGTAGGGGACGAGGCGTAGGACGGTCGCGGCCGCGACCCAACCCGCCGAGCCGGTGCGGTCGAAGACGTAGACCGCGAGCGCCACGTTGTAGAGCCAGTCGCCGCTCTGGGAAATCGTGGAGCCGCCGAGCAGGATGAGGTAAGGGCGATGGCGAAGGGGAGCGCGGAGCGACGCGCTCGTCTCGATCGTCTGACTCATGCAGTCGACGTCACGCAGTCGATGTCATGCGGTCGATGTCACGGTGTGGCTCATGGCACACGAAGCGTGTCACGCTGTCCACAGAGACGCGGGCACCGTGTGGCGCATCTTGTTGGCGAGGGGAACGTGCGGCCATCCGGTCGCCACCGACATGGGGAGGGTCCAGATGGCCACGAGCGGCAAGAAGGGCACAAGCGGGAAGAAGGGCACGAGCAGCAAGAAGGGCGCGCCGGAGGTCGAAGGCCACACGAGCGGCAAGAAGGGCACGAGTGGCAAGAAGGGCACGAGCGCCAAGAAGGGCGCGCCCGAGGTCGAAGGCCATGCAAGCGGCAAGAGGGGCGTCAGCCACAAGAAGGGCGACGACCTCAGCATCCACGTTCGCTAGCGCGTTCCCGGCAAGGCGTGGCACCTCCTCGGCCCCCGGAGGGGCGGGTCGTGGAGGTGCCATTTCTCGACGTGCGATGCTGAGCCCGTGACCAAGCCGCGCGACGTCCTCCGAGGGCTGGGCCGCTTGGGCTCCGACCTCGGCGTGGCCCTCGCGCCGATCGATCACGACGCTGTCCTCGAGGCCATCTGCGAAGCCGCGCAGGTGGCCTTTGGCGCGCGGGCATGCTCGATCGCGGTGTTCGACCCTGACTCCGGCGAGCTCGTCTTCGCGGCGGCGACCGGGAGCGCAGCGACGTCGGTGGTCGGCATGCGACTCCCCGTGAAGCGCGGCATCGCGGGGTACGCCGTTGCCTCGGGGCAGGCGATCGCCGTCCACGATGTCGAGCGCGACCCGCGGTTCGACCGCGAGGCCGCCGAGGCGACGGGGTACATCCCAAGGTCGATCCTCGCCGTCCCGATCGAGACGACCGATGGTGTGTCGGGTGTGATCGAAGTCCTCGACTGGAGCGACGAGCGCGTCGGTGAAGAGGGTCTCGAGCTGGCGGGCGTCTTCGCGCGACAGGCAGGGCTCGCGCTCCAACAAGCCGATCTGTTCGGGAACCTCGGTCGGATGATCCTTCTCGCGGCCGGGCAGGCCGCGAAGTCGGAGAACCCCGACCTCACGAGGTCGCTGCGCACGGTCGCCGATCGAGTCGACGGCCCGACCGGCGAGCTCGCCGAGATCGCAGCATGCTTCAATGAGATCGCGTCGCTGGGTGTGGTGGAACGCCGTGCTGCGCTCGCGCTGCTCGACGACTTCACCACCTATGCCCGGCGGCAGTCGCGACGCCGATGAGACCGGCGTGGGCGGGCGCGTTCGATCGGGGACGGCTGGGCGACGCGCACCCACTCGCTCCTGACGGCGCGATCACGCGGCAGTGGGCGTTCGGCGATGCAAGCGGTCGAGGCGCCAAGGTCGCGATCGTCGACTCGGGCGTCGAAGACGGTCACCCGATGGTCGGCAAGGTCGCCGGCGCCGTGGGGGTGGAGATCGACCCCGACGACGAGGACGGCATCCGCTTCGTCGAAGGGCCGCACGAAGATCTCTACGGGCACGGCACGGCGTGCGCGGGGATCGTCCGGGCGTTGGCTCCCGAGGCGGAGATCTACAGCGTGCGCGTCCTCGGGGCCGAGCTCACCGGTCGGGCGAGCGTGTTCGCCGCCGGTCTGCGATGGGCGATCGAACACGACATGGATGTCGTGAACCTGTCGCTGTCGACTTCACGCGGCGAGTGGTACGGAACCTTTCACGAGCTCGTCGACCTCGCCTACTTCCGGCGGTGCGTCGTCGTCTCGGCGATGAACAACCTGCGCATGCCGACGTTTCCGTCCGAGTTCGCCTCGGTCGTGTCGGTCGCCGCTCACTCGGGCACGAACCCAGAGCGCTACGACTACAACCCCGACGGACCCGCCGAGTTCGGCGCGCCGGGCATCGACGTCGAGGTCGCGTGGTCGGGCGGTGGCACCCTCGAGGTGACGGGCAACAGCTTCGCTGCCCCACACATCACCGGAATGGTCGCCCGGATCCTGGGACAGCACCCAGAGGCAACTCCGTTCCAGGTCAAGACGATCCTTCACGCGTTGGCGGACAACGCGCGTCGGTAGTCTGCGGCATGACCGCGCGGGCGACCTACCTCGACGAGATCGTCGCCGCACACCGCGCGTCCGCAGCGCGAGACGAGCGAGACCTGCGCGCGTTGACCGACGCGGCGCGTCGCGCAGGCCCGAGCCGGGGGTTTGCGCGGGCCCTCCAGCCCGACGGCCTGTCGGTCATCGCGGAGATCAAGCGGCGCTCGCCCTCGAAAGGCGCACTCGCTCCCGAGGATCTCGACCCGGCGCTGCTGGCGAAGGCCTACCAGCAGGGCGGGGCCGCGTGTCTCTCGGTCCTCACGGACTCTGACTACTTCAGCGGGTCATCCGACGACCTCGCCCGTGCCCGGGCCGCGGTCGATGTTCCCGTGCTTCGGAAGGACTTCACTGTCGGGGAGCGAGATGTCTGTGACGCGCGCCTGATGGGCGCCGACGCGGTGCTCCTCATCGCCGCCGTGCTCTCCGACGAGGAGCTCGCCCGCTTCCACGACCTGACTGCCGAGCTCGGGCTCGATGCGCTCGTCGAGGTGCACGACGAGCCCGAGCTCGAGCGTGCGCTGGCGGTCGGGGCGACGTTGGTCGGCGTCAACCAGCGCGACCTCTCCACGTTCGAGGTCGACCACGATCGAGCACTGCGGATGGCATCGGCGATGCCGGCGAGCGTCGTGAAGGTCGCAGAGTCGGGCGTGCGAGGAGCCGCCGACGCACATGATCTCGCGACGGCCGGATATGACGCGGTGCTCGTCGGTGAGCACCTGGTCACCGCTGTGGATCCGGGCGCCGCGATCGGCGCGTTGAGAGGGGGATGAGATGCGCTTCCACTTGCCGGCCGACAAGATGCCGACGTCGTGGTTCAACGTGATGCCGCGACTCGACGAGCCCGTTCCGCCGCCGCTGCACCCGGGCACGCGCGAGCCGATCGGCCCCGACGACCTTGCACCGCTCTTCCCGATGGCGCTCATCGGCCAGGAGGTCTCAGGCGAGCCGTGGATCGACATCCCTGGCGAGGTCCTCGACATCCTTCGTCTGTGGCGGCCGACGCCGCTCGTTCGTGCGACGCGCCTCGAACAGCATCTCGGCACGCCCGCGCGCATCTACTTCAAGGACGAGTCGGTGTCGCCCGCTGGCTCGCACAAGCCCAACACCGCCGTGCCGCAGGCCTTCTTCAACAAGGCCGAAGGCATCGCGCGGCTGACGACCGAGACGGGGGCGGGGCAGTGGGGGACGGCGCTCGCGTTCGCGTGCAGCCAGTTCGACCTCGAGTGCAAGGTGTACATGGTCCGCGCGTCGTACGACCAGAAGCCGTACCGCAAGATCATGATGGAGACGTGGGGCGCGGAGTGCGTGCCGTCGCCGGTCGACGATCCCCAGTCGCCCGGCTCGCTCGGTCTCGCGATCTCCGACGCGGTTCGTGACGCTGCGAGCCGCGCCGACACCCACTACTCACTCGGCTCGGTCCTGAACCACGTGCTGCTGCATCAGACGGTGATCGGGCTCGAAGCCAAGGAGCAGCTCGGGATCGCTGGCGAGCGGCTGCCCGACGTCGTGATCGCGCCGTGTGGCGGCGGCTCCAATCTCGGCGGCCTCGCGCTGCCGTTCGTCGAAGACGCCTCCGTGCGCCTCGTCGCGGTCGAGCCCTCGTCGTGCCCCACGCTCACCGAAGGGCGCTTCGAGTACGACTTCGGTGACACCGCGGGGACCACTCCGCTGCTTCCGATGTACACGCTCGGCCACGACTTCATGCCGCCACCGATCCATGCCGGCGGGCTGCGCTACCACGGCGACTCTCCGATCATCTCCCACCTCGTGCGCACCGGTCGCATGGAGGCGCTTGCCTACCCGCAGGGCAAGGTGTTCGAGGCCGCGAAGCTCTTCGCCCAGGTCGAAGGGCGGGTGCCGGCACCCGAGTGCGGCCACGGCATCCGCGCCGCCATCGACGAAGCCCTCGCGGCAAAAGAGGAGGGGGCCGAGAGGGTGATTCTGTTCAACTACTGCGGACATGGCTTGCTCGACCTCTCCGCGTATGACGACTTCAACCACGGCCGCCTCGTCGACGCGTGAGACCGCCGTCTCGATGTTCATAAAGATCTGCGGGATCACCAACGAGGACGACGCACTGCTCGCCGTCGCCCTCGGAGCCGATGCCGTCGGCTTCGTGTTCGCGCCGTCCGCTCGGCAGATCGCGCCGGCTCTCGCGCGGGAGATCGCGCGCCGGCTTCCGCCCGAGGTGATGACCGTTGGCGTCTTCCGTGACGAAGCTCCCGAACGGGTCGTCGAGATCGTCCATACCGCCGGCTTGCGAGCGGCCCAGCTGCACGGCCACGAGACCGCGGAGACGACGCGGTATGTCGCGGCGCGGGTGCCGTTCGTGATCCAGGCCTTCGCCGCCGGCGACCCGTCGCTCGAACGCGCCTCGACCTACGGCGCGAACGCGATCCTCGTCGATTCGCCCGAACCCGGCTCGGGCCACGTGTTCGACTGGGCGCTCGCAGAAGGCGCGCCGCTCGGGATGCGGGTGCTTCTCGCCGGCGGGCTCACCCCCGACAACGTCGCGATCGCGATCGAAGCGGTGCGTCCATGGGGCGTCGACGTGTCGACGGGCGTCGAAGCGAGCCCGGGCCGCAAGGACCCGCGCAAGCTCAAGGCGTTCATGGAGGCCGCGCGCTCGTCGGCGCCCGTGGCCTATCGAGGTCCCGACGAGCTCCCTTACGACTGGCAGGAAGACGAGTGAAGGGGACCGGTTGGGCTCGCTGATGGGCGAGCCGGACGGCGCCGGGAGATTCGGCGAGTTCGGTGGGCGGTTCGTGCCCGAGACGCTCGTCCCCGCCTGCGAGGAGCTCGAGCTCGCGTTTCGCGAGGCATGGGGCGACCCTGTCTTCCGCGCGGAGCTCGACAGCCTGCTCCGCGACTATGCGGGCCGGCCGTCGCCGCTGACCGAGTGCAAGAACCTCGGCTCGCGACTCGGCGTGCGAGTGCTGCTCAAGCGCGAGGACCTGAACCACACCGGCTCGCACAAGATCAACAACGTCCTCGGGCAGGCGCTGCTCGCCCGTCGCATGGGAAAGGCGAGGCTCGTCGCCGAGACCGGTGCCGGCCAGCACGGAGTCGCGACGGCGACTGCCGCCGCGCTGCTCGGCATGGAGTGCCGCGTCTACATGGGTGAGGTCGACGTCGATCGCCAAGCGCTGAACGTGTTCCGGATGCGGCTGCTCGGCGCCGAGGTCACGCCGGTGTCATCGGGGAGCCGCACGCTGAAGGACGCGGTCAACGAGGCGATGCGCGACTGGGTCGCCTCTGTCGAGACGACGCATTACTGCCTCGGCTCGGTGATGGGACCGCACCCTTATCCCTGGATGGTCCGCGAGTTCCAGCGGATCATCGGCGACGAGGCCCGCGCGCAGTGCGAGGCCCTCATCGGCGGGCCACCCGACGTCGTCGTCGCGTGCGTCGGTGGGGGCTCGAACGCCGCAGGCATATTTTCGGGGTTCGTCGACACGAAAGCGGTGCTGGTGGGCGCCGAACCTGCCGGTGGCGCGGCGATCGGGCACGGGGTGCCCGGTGTCGTGCACGGCATGAAGTCGTACCTCATGCAGTCAGAGCACGGCCAGGTTCTCGAGGCCCACTCGATCTCCGCCGGGCTCGACTATCCGGGCGTGGGGCCCGAGCACTCGCACCTCGCGACCATCGGACGCGCTCGCTATGTGCCGGTGACCGATGCCGAGGTGATCGAGGCGTTCAAGGTGCTGTCGCAGACCGAGGGGATCATCCCGGCGCTCGAACCCGCGCACGCCATCGCGTGGGTGCTTCGAGCGGCGCCCGAGATGCCCGGAGCGACGGTGCTCGTGAACCTGTCGGGCCGCGGCGACAAGGACGTCGCGCAGATGATGGACCTGCTCGGGTGACTGCGGCGTGAGCCGACCTCCGCTCGAGGCGTCGTTGCGCGTGGCGCGCGACTCGGGCCGCAAGCTCCTGGTCCCGTACATGACCGGCGGGTTCGGCGAGGACTGGCTCGACGTCGTGCGTGCGTACGCCGCTGCCGGGGCCGACGCGATCGAGATCGGGATCCCGTTCTCCGATCCGGTCATGGACGGTCCGACGATCCAAGAGGCGTCCGAGCGGGCGCTGCGCGCCGGCGCGACGCCGATGGGTGTGCTCAAGGAGGTCGCCGACCTCGACGTCGAGGTCCCCCTGGTGGTCATGACGTACTACAACCTCGCGTTCCACGCGGGGCACGAGCGGTTCGCGCACCGCTTGCGCGAGAGCGATGTCGGGGGCTGCATCCTGCCCGACCTCCCGCTCGAGGAGTCGGGGCCCTGGTGTGCGGCGGCCGATGACGCGGATGTCGCGACGGTGATGCTCGCGGCGCCGACCGCGCCCGACGACCGGCTTCCTCGGATCTGTGCACGAGCGCGCGGCTTCGTCTACGCCGTCGGGCTCGTCGGAGTGACCGGCGAGCGTGCGACGTTGGCGGCGTCGACGACGGTGATGGCCAAGCGGCTGAAGGCGATCACCGACAGGCCCGTGATCTCAGGCATCGGCATCTCGACCCCCCAACAGGCCGCGGCGGCGTGCGAGGAGGCCGACGGTGTGGTGATGGCCTCGGCGATCATCAGGTTGCTCCTCGACGGCGGCGGGCCCGACGAGGCGGGAGCGTTCGTCGCCGACGTGCGCGCCGCGATCGACGCGGCGTGATCCAGGTCTGTCTGACCCGCGTAACGTGACGACATGGCGTGCGAGCTCTGCGAGGCGGCGAAGATCACCGAGTGGTTCTACGAGGACGACCTGTGCTGGATCGCGGAGTGCGAGATCTGCGCGGTCCCGATGGTCGTGTGGCGCGAGCACGACGCTTTGCCGTCAGACGAGGTGAAGGCAGCGCTGCACGAGCGACTCGCCGCCGTCGTGACGCAGCACTTCGAGTTCGAGCACTACGTCGACGACCACATGCGCAACATCCCCGACCACTACCACGCGCATGCGCGGCCTCGCGGAGCCTTCTTCGGGCATGGCCTCAAGCGTCGGGATCAGCCGGGTTGACTCGCCCGTACCGGAACTCCATGTAGAGACCCTTCGCGGTGCCCGCGATCGGCGTGCCCACGATCGCGCCTGGCACGCCCAACGCGGCGGCGCCGACGAGGGCCGCGAGCATCGTCGTCGGCGGTGACAGGTTCACCGCGTCGCCGACGATCGCGGGCTGCAGGATGTGGTTCTCGAAGTTCATGTAGAGGACGTACAGCACGAGGCAGATCACACCGGTCAGCGGGCTGGCCGTGAGGCCGAGGAGCACGAAGACCGCTCCACCGAGGAACCCGCCGACTTGAGGGATGAGGTCGGTGACCATCATCCACACCGCGGCGAGCGGAGCCAGCGGCACTTGCAAGATCAACCCCAGAGCGAGGATGTAGACGCCCGCGAGGACGGCGACGAGGAGTGATCCGGCGAAGTACTTCGCGAGCACCTTGTAGAAGGTGCGGCCGATCCAGTCGGCCTGTGGTCGGTGGCGCGAGGGCACGAGGCGCCTCACGCGCGCGACGAGGAACTCGCCGTCGAGCAGCACGATGAATGCGACCACCGCCACGGTGAAGAGCGTGGCTGCGCCGCTGACGAGCGCGCTGGTGAGGTTCGTGATCGTGTCGGTGTCGACGCGCGCGGGCAGCTCTTCGGCCCACTGCTCGACTCGGTCTGCAGCGTTGGCACGCTCGAGACGCGGTCCGATGACGGGGAAGCTGTACATCTCCGTGACTGTCTCGGGGAGCTCGTTGCCGAACCGCTGGGCTTGCCGGACGGCGGCGGGACCCATCACGAGGAGCAGCAAGGTGAAGGCGACGAGCAGCCCGAGCCCGACCAACACGACCGCGATCGTGCGGCGGCAATGCAGGCGACGCCGAACCATCCCGACGACGGGGTCGAGTGCGAGCGCCAGGACGATGCCCGTCGCGATGCGGAGCAACGCATCGGCCCCGCTGCTGACCAGACCGACGACGAGCAGGACCGCGAGGAGCGCGCCACCGACGGCGAGCAGGGAGACCCAGTCGAGCTCGAGCGTCACTCGCGCGCGCATCCGCTCGACGGATTCGGGCAGCGGTGGCGCGACGGGTGTCTCTGGGACGTCCTGGTTCTTCTGCCTCGTCGGATTCACCGGACTCGGCAGCCACCCTCGGTACTGTACGAGGCAATGACGGCCCCAACGGGGGACCAGCGCCAGCCGCCCCGATCGCGTGACTTGTCGCGGTCGCTACGCGTCGCCATCGCCTTCTCCAGCGTCGTCGCGCTGTTGCTCGTCGTGGTGTTCACGTTCGCTGTCCGGGACGTGTTGTCCGATGCGCGGCACACGCTTGCGCTCTTCACGGCCGCGGGCATCAGCGCCATCCTGCTCACGCCTCTGGTCGAGATCCTTCAGCGCCGGATGCGTCGCGTGGTCGCCGTCGGGCTCGCGATCATCTTGCTCCTCGGTGTGATCGGCGTCGTCGCGTGGGGCGTCCTCGGCGACATCAACCTTCAGATCGACCGGCTGCAAGAGGCGGCCCCGAAGGCGGCGGCCGAGATCGAGCGATCGCAGCGGTTCGGGAAGGCGGCACGCGAGTTCCGTCTCGAGGAACGCGTCACCGAGGCCGTGAACAGCCTCAGCGACAAGCAGACCGAGCAGGCCCAGAAGGCGGCACGACGGTTCGCCACGTACGTGGTCGGCGGCATCTTGACGCTCTTCCTCCTCTCCTGGGGACCGCGCATGGGTCAGGGCGCGTTGGCGCAGATCTCCGACGAGGAACGACGAACGCGCGTCCACGACATCGGCATCGCCGCGCTCCGCAACGGACGCACGTACCTGCTGCACGCGCTCGCGCAGGCGTTCGTGATCGGGCTGGTGAGCTGGATCGTGTGCCGTGCCGCGGATGTGCCCGCGCCCGCGCCGCTCGGCCTGATCATCGGGATCACGAGCATGATGCCGTACCTGGGCGTCGTGCTCGGAGCGATCCCCGCGCTCCTGCTCACTGCAGGCTTCAGGTCATTCACCGTGGCCGGAGTGCTGCTCGTGGTCTTTCTCGCGATGCAGACCGTGCAGGTCTTGTTGCAGCGACGGCAGCGCGGTCGGATCATCTACGTCGGACCCGCGCTCATCGGGATCGTGTTCTTGCTCGGCTACGACGTCTACGGGATCGGTGGCGCGCTGTTCGGTACGGCGATCGCCATCTTCGGCATGGCACTCGCCGACGCGATCGGCACCGACGATCCGGAAGTCGATGCTGTGGCGGCTCAGGCGGCGACGCCGTGACGAGCGTAAGGTCGCCCGATGGTCCGGGGGGGCAAGTGGCTGATCGGTGTCGGCGTCGGTCTGCTCGTCCTCGCGTTGCTCTGGCTCGTGTTCGCGGTGCCGGCGCTCGTTCGGTATCCACTCGACATCGATGCGACTCCGGTCTACGAGGGAACCTTCACGCTGTTCGTCGATCCCGACACGTTCGCTCCCCTCGACACGCCGCGTGAGCTGCCACTGAAGGTCACCCGCCACATCGACGCCCTCGGCAGCAAGAGCAGCTATTCGAAGGTCGTGGTGTCGGAGAAGATCGAGCTCGACGCGGGCGGCGAGTTCTCGCAGTCGCAGGACAACCAGTACGTCATGGATCGGCGGTCGATCGAGAACGTCGCCAGCGACAACGCCTACACGTTCACGCCTGGGAACGTCGTCGACCGGTCGCCGGCCTTTCGGATCAACTTCCCGCTCGACACCGATCCCGACGGCGAGTACCTCATCTACAAGAACGAGGTGGGTACGACCTACACGGCGACGCCGGATCCGGTGGAACCCGAGCTCGAGGTCGACGGCCTGCACCTCATCGCGTTCGCGGCGTCCGCCGGGCCGCTCCCGATCACCCAGGCGTACATCGACCTCCTCTCCGAGAGCGTGCCGCTGCCGGAGTCGCTGACCATCACGCAGCTCACCCCGCTCCTCCTCTCGGTCGGGATCGATGTTCCGGGCACCCTTGCCGCGCTCGCCCCGGTCATCTCGCCCGAGGACCTGGCGGCGCTGACGAGCCTCGCGACCAAGCCCGTCGAGCTGGTGTACCTCGACACGTTCAGTGGCAGCGATGCGGTCGAGCCCGAGACCGGAGCGATCGTCGTCGTGAAGGACCTCGTCGAGACGATCTCCGCGACCGCGTCGGAGGACGCGTTGCCTCCGATCATCGACGTGCTGCAGCGCTACCCGCAGGTGCCCGAGGCACAGGCCGCGCTCACGGGGTTGACCTCGTTGAAGACGAACCCGATCCCACTTTTCCGCAACGAGTTCTCACAGACCGACGCGTCGATCGCCGACATCGCGAGCCAGGTGAAGGATCAGAAGGACAAGATCACGCTCGCGAAGAAGACCGTTCCCACCGGGCTCGTGGCGATCGGTCTCGTCGCCGGAGTCGCCGGGCTCGTCCTCGTGTTCCTCGGCAGTCGCCGGCGAGCGACGCCCGACTCAGGAGACCAGCTCACGGCGTAGGAAGTCGATGGTCCGGCGCCAGGCGAGGTCCGCCGCAGCGGGATCGTGGGCGGGAGGCCGGTCTGACTCGAAGAACCAATGGCCCGTGCCGGGATACCGGTGGAACTCGACGGGGCGGCCCTCGAGGCGGAGCGTGGCCTCGAGGAACGCGAGCTCGTCGTCGTCGACGAACTCGTCGTGCTCGGCGAAGTGCCCGAGGTACGCCGATCGCGAACCTTGGAAGTCGACATCCTGCGCTCCGTAGAACGCGACGACCGCGGCCACGACGTCGATGGCTCGCACAGAGAGCCACAGCGCCCACGACGCTCCCATCGAGAACCCGACGACGCCGATCGGGTCGTCAGGCGTGATCGGGAGGTCGCGCAGGGTCGCCGCGGACGACAGCACGAGCGCGGCGGTGGGGTTCGGGTCGATCGCGGCGAGCAGTGCCTCCGCCTCGTCGGGCCGATCGGCGGTGCGACCGCCGTGGAGATCGGGTGCGAGCGCGACGAAGCCCTCGTCGGCGAAGCGGTCGCACGTCGCTCGAAAGAACGGGGTGAGCCCCCACCACGAGTGCAGCACGAGCACGCCGGGACCGTGGCCCGACGGTGGCGCGACGAGATAGCCGGTGCCCGCGTTGCTCACAGGGCTTGGGCCATCGCCTTCGACCAGGGCCGCGCAAGCTCGCGCAGGCGCCTGATTCCCTCCTCGCCGATCGCGCCCCAGGGTGCAGCCGCCGCCCGATCGGTGATCGTTTCGATCTCGGCGCGTGCCTCTCTGCCTGCCTCGGTGAAGCCGCCCTCGACGTCGACCCATCCGCGGGTCACGAGACCGTCGAGCGCAGCGTCCCACGACTCGTCGGACCAGGCACGCGTCGACTGGAGGATCCCCCGGGGCACCTCACCCGTGGCTGCGTGCAGCACGAGGGCCTCGATCCCCGATACGCCCGCCAGCGCGAGGGCGGCGACATGGCCATCGCCGCGGTGCTCGCGGAGGACCGATGCACCGTGCCAAAGCACGAGATGGGCTTCGTCGGGCCACGCGAGTGCGGCGTGGGCCGCCGCGAGCGGACGTCCGTCGCAGCACGCCGCTTCGGCGGCGGACCGAGCGAGCGACGCGGCTTCGACCATCTCGGGCGAGTCGGTCGCCGGCCCCAGCACGCGTCGCAGGGCCCTGTCAGCAGCCTCGAACCGCGACGCGACGACTGCGGACGGCGGCGCGGCATCCCAGGCTGCGGGGATCGCGGCCTTCACGACCTCAGGGTTGAAGTTGAAGAACGTCGCGACGACGACCTCGGGCGATACCGCGCCCATCGGTGCCGACCGGGAGGCGAAGTAGCCGTGACGTCCCGAGATCCCGAGTCGCGCGTATTCCTCGGCCGCTTCGGGCACGAAGTAGATCATCCCGTGATAGGGCTCGAGGGTGCGCCAGACCTTGCGCGCATTGGTCGGATCGATCGGTTCGGCCACGGGCGCGACTCTGGCACACTCGATCGCGGTGTCTGTCTACGACCAAGTCGGTGCGGAGTTCTTCACGACGCTCGTCGACCGCTTCTACGACGCCGTCGAGCGGGATCCAGTGCTGCGGCCCCTCTATCCCGACGACGTCGATGCCCTTGCCCTCAGCCGCGCCCACCTGCGTGGGTTCCTCGTGCAGTACTGGGGCGGGCCGACGACGTACAGCGACGAGCGCGGGCACCCGCGGCTCCGCCTTCGACACGCTCCGTTCTCGATCGGGCGCGTCGAGCGCGACGCGTGGTGGACGCACATGGCCGACGCCGTGCGCTCTATGGGCGCGCCGCCCGACATCGAGGCGGCGATGCTCGACTACTTCGACCAGGCCGCGACGGCGATGATCAACACCGGCCTGTCGCAGTTCACTAGTCCGTGAGCTGGGCCTCGGCGGCGCGGAGCCGGCTGCACAGGTGGAGCAACAGCTTGTGCGAGAGGCCGGCGTGCTCCTTCAGCAGCGGGACGAAGTTGAACTGCGCGATCGCCAGCGTGCGCACGGGTGTGACCGCGGTGCACGTCGCAGTGCGGGGCTGGCCGTCGATCAGAGCGATCTCGCCGAAGTAGTCGCCGGCACCGAGTGTCGCTCGGGTGCGCCCGTGTTGCTTGACCGCGACCGAGCCGTCGAGGACCAGATAGAAGCGCCCCGACGCCTCACCCTCCACGCAGATGTCCTGCCCGGCGTCGAAGTCGATCTCCTTCGCGACCGCGAGGATCTGTGAGAGCTCGCGCTTCGAGCACTCGCTGAACAGCTCGACACCGGCGAGCATCTCGAGCCTTGGATCGTTGCGCGCCAACCCTCACCTCCTGTGTCGCGAGGAGGGTAGCGTCCGCGTGTGCTGACACGCCGCTTGGGTCGGACTGGTCACGAATCGTCTGTCGCGGTCCTCGGCGCCGCTGCGTACGCGCGGTCGACGCCGGAGCGCGCCGCGGCCTCGTTCCACGCGGCGCTGGCCGCAGGCATCAACCACCTCGACATCGCTCCCCGGTACGGCGACGCGCAGCGGCTCATCGGGCCCCTTGTGCCCGCGGTGCGTGACCGGCTCTTCATCGGGTGCAAGAGCACTCGTCGCAACGGCGACGGGTTCCGAGCCCAGCTCGACGAGTCACTCGAGTTGCTCGGCTGCGACTCGTTCGATCTGCACCAGCTGCACGCGGTGACCTCGATCGAAGAGCTGGATTCGCGCTCCGGAGCGGTCGCGGCGCTGCTCAGTGCGCGCGACGAGGGCCTGTGCCGGTTCGTCGGCGTCACGGGGCACGACCTCGGCGCACCCGCGGCACACGCCGAAGCGATCCGACGCTACGACCTCGACACTGTGATGTTTCCGGTGAACGCGCGCATGTGGGGTGACCCCAGCTACCGCCGAGACGCCGAGGCGTTGCTCGAGCTCTGCGCCGACCGCGACGTCGGGGTGATGGCGATCAAGACCGCGGCGGCACGGCCGTGGACATCGAGCGAGGAGCGCTCGGCGACAACCTGGTACGAGCCCTACACCGAGCCGTCCGCCGTCGAACGCGGGGTGCGGTTCACGCTCTCTGTCGAGGGAGTGCACGCACTCTGCACGCCCGCCGACGAGGCAGTGCTCGCGGAGGTGCTGCGCGCGATCGACGGGTTCACCCCGATGTCGTCGGCGGAGATGGCCGACGCCACCGAAGCGGTGGCGGGCGAGCCGATGATCTTCCCCATGCCGGTGTGATCTGCGGAGCCGGCCTCCGCAAGCTTCACGAAAGTGACGCGGAACCGGCGCTCGCCTGCGCACGTCCCATGGGAGACGGAACGACCTGAACCCAGGGGGCATCATGCGCAGGAACGTCCGAAACATCACGTTGGTGGGTGTCGCCGCCCTGGTGTTGGGAGGTGTCGCAGTGGCCTCGTCGGGTCGCTTCGACTCGGCCGACGACACCGCGGCGAGCAACGCGGGCGGCGCCGCCGACTTCGCCGCGCCGGCGACGACGATCCCCGCGTTCGCGCCGCAGGATGGCAAGCTCGCGAGCGGGCAGGTCGAGAGCGCGGCAGCGCCCGCGGCCGCCGCTCGCGGGAGACGCGGCGACGAGTGCCTCGCGTCAGGCGGACGTCGGTGACGGCGCCAAGATCATCAAGACCGCCGACCTCACGGTGTCCGTGGAGAAGGGCAAGTTCACGAGCGCGTTCTCGGAGGCGAGCCGCATCGCGACGGCGAACGGCGGGTTCGTCGTCAGCTCGTCGACCTCGACGACGGGCTTCCCGGGCAACCCGATCCCGCTCGACGACACGAGTGCTCAACCGGGCTCGGACGGCCGGGCGCGCGCCGGCCAGCTCACGATCCGGGTGCCCGCCGAGAAGTTCGACGCTACGCGAGCAGCATTGTCCGGGCTCGGCGAAGTCGACACCGAGACGATCAACGGGCAGGACGTCTCGAGCCAGCTCGTCGACCTGGGGGCTCGCATCACGAGCCTGAAGGCCGAGGAGGCCGCGTTCCAGACGTTGCTCGGCAAGGCGACCGAGATCGGCGACATCCTCCAGATCCAGGACCAGCTCTTCAACGTGCGCACCCAGATCGAGCAGCTCGAGGCCGAGCAGGCGAACCTGAACGACCAGTCGACGTTCTCGACGATCACGGTCTCGATGTACGAGCCCGGGGTCGCGTTCGCGCCCGCACCCGATCCCGAGCCGACGATCCTGTCGAAGGCGTGGGACGACGCGACAGGCGGCGCGCTCAACGTCCTCGGCGGGATGGTCGTGATCCTCGGCTACGCGGTGCCGCTCGCCGCCCTCGCGCTCGTCGGATGGGGCGTGTGGAGCCTCACCGCGCCGTGGCGGCGCCGTCGTCGCTCAGCCGAGGAACACCTCGCGGTGGAGTCGTAGCCACTCGAGCATGGCCCGAGCCTCGTCGGCGAGGCCCTGCTCCATGAACGTCTTGAACGGTTCGACGCCCTGCGGACCGAGCTCCTCGATCTCGTCGATGTCGGCCAACTGGTGCCGTTCGGCGAGATCGATCAGCGTCTCAGGGGTCGCGCCGCGACCGTAGGTGTCGCAGACGAGGCGAAGGCGGTTCACGCGGTCCGGGACCTCCGCGAACCCGACCTGGGCGCAGCGATCGTCATCGCGCAGCGGGACCATCTCGAACGCGACGTACGAAACGTCGTAGAGGGGTACGGCGGGCAGCGCGAAGTCCCAGTCGATAAGGGCGATCGGGCGGTCGTCGCTCCAGACGATGTTCCAGGGTCCAGGGTCGCCGTGGCACATGATCTCGCCCGCACCGAGGCCGGGCGGCGAGTAGTCGGCGACCGCGTCGTGGAAGCGCGTGATCAGTTGCACGACCGCGACGAGGCCTTCGTCCTGATGAAGCACGTCGGGCCAGGCATCGTCGAGCGAGACCGTGCCGTCGATGTAGGACAGGATCTCGCGCCCTCGCTCGTCGAACCCGAGGGCCCGCGGCGCGCCGTCGAATCCCTTGGAGCCGAGGTGGCGCAGGAGGTCGTGCACGGCCGGTGTCGCCGCGCTCGCGGTGCGGTGCACGGTGTCGCCGATGCGCACGACCGAGGAATTCACGGCCCCGCCTCGCAGCACCTCCTCGTCGGTCACACTGCTGCGCCCGCGAGTGCGGTCATGACAGCGTCGGACGTCGTGATCGACGCGAACAGCAGCTCGAGCACGAGAAGCGATGCCTCGTGGTTCGAGCGGGAAAGATCGGCGCCGATCGGCTCCGCGGTGCAGTCGGAGAGCACGAGGCAATGGAAGTCACGAAACATCGCGTCTCGGACGGTCGACTCGACGCACACGTTGGTCGTCGCGCCGACGAAGACGATCGTCTCCATGCCTCGAGCGCGCAGCGTGGCTTCCAGGTCGGTTCCGTAGAAGCCGCTGTACCGCGTCTTGTAGAGGACGATGTCGTTGCGCTGCGGAGCGAGCTCGTCGACGATGTCGGTGTTCCACGTGTCGCGAACGAGGATCCGGCTCGGGCTCCCGTCGGGCGCGGTCACCGCTTCACCGGCTCGGAGCGGCTCGTGCTTGATCCAGGTCGGCGAGTCGGGAAACCCCGCGTCGGCAAGGTCGGCCGTGAACGCCATCTTGAGGTAGACGACCAACAGGTCGCTCGCGCGGGCAGCCTCGAGGAAGCGCGCGATCGGTTCGACGATCGCCTGGATCGGCGAGATGTCGATGCCGGCGCGCTCGAACATGCCGCCCACGCTGCCGAAGTCGTTCTGCATGTCCACGACGATGACAGCGGCGCGGTCAGGTGCGAGCGTGACGGGTCGCGGATGTGCGGCGACGGTGACGGCCCGAGTGGAGCTCATGCTTCAGCGGGCTCGCTTGTAGAGGCAGACCTGCACGCCCGTGTGGGCGGTCTTCGACGAGACGAGCTCGAAGTTCCGGGCGACCCCGTCGGCGGGGAAGATCGACTTCCCGCCGCCCAGGATGATCGGCTCGATCATGAGGTTGAGGTCGTCGACGAGGTCTTGCTCGAGCAAGGTCTTCACGAGCTTCGAGCTGCCCATGATGTTCACGCTCCGGCCTTCACGTTCGCGTAGGGCGCCGATCGCGGCTGGCAGGTCGGCGCCTCGTATGAGGGTGGTCGGCCCCCATGTGAGGTCGGCTTCGTTCAGGGTGTTGGAGACCACGTGCTTCTCGACAGAGTTGATCCAGTCGGCGAACGGGTCGCCTGCACGCGATGGCCACGCGCCGGCCATGACTTGCCAGGTGCGCCGCCCGTAGAGCAGCGCATCGGCTTGGCCCGTGATCTCGCCGATGCTCGATCCCATGACGTCGGGATCGAAGAACGGCATCGACCAGCCTCCGTGCGCGAATCCCCCTTCAGTGTCCTCCTCGGCTCCGCCGGGCGCCTGCACGACGCCGTCGAGGCTGATGAATTCGCTGACGCTGATTCGCATCTTCCGACCTTGGCACAGACGCGGCTGGCGTATCGTCGCCGTCATGGCTGAGCTCAAGACCGGTGACAAGGCGCCTGCGATCTCGCTCAAGGATCAAGACGACGAGACCGTGAAGCTGTCGAGCTACAAGGGCCGCAAGGTGCTCGTGTACTTCTACCCGAAGGCCGACACGCCGGGATGCACGGCGCAAGCGTGCGGGCTGCGCGACATCCTCCCGAAGATCGGCGACACTGCCGTGATCGGCATCAGCCCTGACAAGCCGGCGAAGCAGAAGAAGTTCGACGACAAGTACGGGCTCGGCTTCCCGCTTCTCGCCGACACCGAGCACAGCGTCGCCGAGGCGTTCGACGTATGGCGCGAGAAGTCGATGTACGGAAAGAAGTACATGGGCATCCTGCGTTCGGCGTTCCTCATCGACGAGAAGGGCAAGGTCGCCGAGGCGTGGTACGGCATCAGCCCGAAGGACACCCCGGCCAACCTGTTGGAAGCGCTCGGAAAGTGACCGACCCGCTCCCGAAGCCGATCGACGTCCTGCCCCATCGGCCGCCGTTCCTGTTCGTCGACGAGATCACCGCGCTCGAGGTCGGCAAGTCTGCACGCGGCGTCTGGCATCTCACGGGAGACGAGTGGTTCTTCTCGGGTCACTTCCCGGGGCGGCCGACGTTGCCGGGGGTGCTGATGGCGGAGTCGGTCGCACAGCTCGGCGCGGTCGCGGTGCTGACCGACCCGCGCTTCGCAGGCAAGCTGCCCCTCTTCGGCGGGCTCGACTCGGCACGTTTCCGCAGGCAGGTCGTTCCCGGTGACACGCTCGAGCTCGAGGTCGAGCTGGCGCGGCTGTCGGGGCGTGCAGGGCGGGGGAGCGGCAAGGCGAGCGTCGGCGGCCAGGTCGCGTGCGAAGCCGAGCTGCTTTTCGTGGTGGTCGACGCAGGCTGAGACGTTGCGCGGTTTGCCGCTAGTCGGTAGGGCCGATCACGAGGCAGCCGTTGTGGCCGCCGAAGCCGAACGAGTTCGAGAGTGTCGGTGCCGGCTCCCAGGGCCGCGGCTCGCCGTGCACCACGTCGATGTGCACGTCGGGGTCGGACTTCGTGAACCCGGCCGTCGGGGGGATCAGCTTGCGCTCCATCGACAGCAGCACCGCTGCCGCCTCGAGCGCCCCCGCGGCACCCAGTGCGTGGCCCGTGATTCCCTTCGTCGAGGTGACCGGGGGACCAGGCTTGCCGAACACCTTCTCGATCGCCTCGGCTTCCGCAGCGTCGTTCAACGGAGTCGAGGTGCCGTGCGCGTTGATCTGGCGGATCTCGGCCGGCGAGATCTTCGCCTCGGCGAGCGCCAGCTCGATGCACGAGATGGCGCCTACGCCGCCCGGTGACGGCGCGGTGATGTGATGCGCGTCCGCGGTGCTCGCGCCGCCCATGATCTCGCCATAGATGTGCGCACCGCGAGCGTGCGCGGCCTCCCACTCCTCGAGCACGAGCACGGCCGCGCCCTCGGCGATGACGAAGCCGTCGCGCTCGACGTCGAAGGGCCGCGAGATGCCGAGCGAGGAGATCGCCGTCATGTTGATGAAGCCCTGAATGCCGACCGCGGTCATGGCGGCTTCTGAACCACCGGCCAACACCGCGTCGCAACGGCCGTAGGCGATCAGCCGGGCCGCGTTCGCGATCGCATGTGTGCTCGCCGCGCATGCCGTGACCACGTTCTCGCACGGCCCCTGCCATCCGAAGCGCATCGAAACACCCGCGGCGGCCGCGTTCGACATCATCATCGGGACGAGGAAGGGCGAGACTCGCCGGGGACCCTTGGCGTCGTAGACACGGACCTGCTCTTCGATCGTCGCGAGACCGCCGACCCCGGTCGCGATGATGACGCCCGCCCGGCTCGGATCGGCTCCGGGTTCGCCCGAGTCGCCGAGCGCCATCGTTGCCGCGGCCAGGGCGAACTGCGCGAACCGGTCGGTGCGCCGCGCGTCCTTCGGGCTGTCGAACCACGCCTCGGGGTCGAAGTCGAAGACGCGCCGCTCACCCTCGGGCGCCGGCCCGAGCAGTCCGTCCCAGAACTCGTCCTTTCCGGTGCCGCAGGGCGCGACCACCCCGATGCCGGTGACTGCGACGCGCCTGCCTTCCATGACGATCCCGACCGCTACTTCGAGGTGATGAGCTGGTAGGCCTCGCCGACGGTCTGGATGCCGTCGAGCTCTTCTTCAGGCACCTCGACGCCGAACTCCTCTTCGAGCGCCATCACGAGCTCGACGAGGTCGAGGCTGTCGGCGTCGAGATCGTCGCCGAACTTCGCTTCCATCGTGACCTTCTCGGGCTCGACGGAAAGCACGTCGACGACGCACTTCTTGAACCGATCGAACTTCTCATCGTTGGCCACTGGTCAGCTCTTTTCTCTCGAGTGGTGGTCGAAAACCTAATGCCCCATCCCGAGGCCGCCGTCGACGGGGATCACGGCGCCCGTGATGTAGCCCGCATCGTCGGAGGCGAGGAACCGCACGACCGCGGCGATCTCCTCGGGAGTGGCGAAGCGGCCGAGGGGCACGGCGGCCGTGAGCTCGGCCTGCCGGTTCTCGGGAAGCGAGGCCGTCATGTCGGTGGCGACGGGCCCGGGAGCGACCACGTTCACCGTGATCGACCGCGATGCGAGCTCTCGTGCGAGGGACCGGGCAAGGCCGACAAGACCGGCCTTGGACGCGGCGTAGTTCGCTTGCCCCGCCGAGCCGAGGAGCCCCACCACTGACGACATGAAGATCATCCGCCCTCGCCGAGCGCGCACCATCCCCGACGCCGCCCGCTTCGCGAGGCGATAGGCGCCGGTAAGGTTCGTGTCGACGACGCTCGTGAACTGCTCCTCGCTCATGCGAAGCAGCAAGCCGTCGTGGTTGATGCCGGCATTCGCGACGAGCACCTCGACGGGCCCATAGCGCTCCTCGATGGCCGAGAAGGCCGCATCGACGTCGGAAACGCTCGTCACGTCGCACTTCAGGGAGAAGAGGTCGTCGGGAGGCGGCTTCGTCGCGTAGGTGACCGCGACTCGGTCGCCGACCGCTTCGAATGCCCGTGCGCACGCGAGCCCGATGCCCCGCGACCCGCCGGTGACCAGGACCGTGCGCGGTTCGCTCTGTGGCTCCGTCACTCGGCGCCCCACCTGATCACCGCACTCGCGGACGTCATGCCGGCGCCGAACCCGACGAGCAGGATGAGATCGCCGTCGTGCACGCGGTCGTGCTCGATCGCGTCGACCAGAGCGAGGGGGATCGATGCCGACGACGTGTTGCCGGTTCGGTGGAGGACGGTTGCAATCCTCTCCATCGGGACGCCGAGCCGGGTCGCCGCAGCCTCGATGATGCGCAGGTTCGCCTGATGCGGCACCACGAGCGCGAGGTCGTCGACCGAGATGCCTGCCTGAGCGAGCGACTTGTTGCCTGAGTCGACCATCACGCGCACCGCGCGGCGGAACACCTCTCGCCCGTCCATCTTCATGTAGCCACCGACATCCGCGTACAGGAGGGGCTGCGCGGCGCCGTCGGAACCGAGGTCCCAGCCGAGCAGCTGCCCGGCGCCCTCGACGGCCTCGAGCACGACCGCACCTGCACCGTCAGCGAAGAGGATCGCGGTGCCCCGGTCCTCCCAGTCGACGATCCGAGACAACGTCTCGGAACCGACGACCAAGATTTTGTCCGCGCCCGCACCGATGAAGCCGTGCGCGGCCACGAGCGCGTAGACGAAGCCAGAGCAGGCGGCGTTGAGGTCGAACGCACCGCATTGGAGCCCGAGCTCGTGTTGCACGGACGATGCTGTTGCGGGCACGGTCTGGTCGGGTGTCGTGGTGGCCAGCACCAGCAGGTCGATCTCCGTCGCGTCGATGCCCGCGCACTCGAGGGCGGCACGGCCCGCTTCGACCGCGAGACCGCAGGTGGTGCCGCCCACGCGGCGCTCCTTGATGCCGGTGCGCTCGGTGATCCACTCGTTGCTCGTGTCCATCGTCGCGGCGAGGTCGTCGTTCGTGACTGTCTTGTCGGGGAGGGCTGTGCCCCATCCGGTGATGCGCGCCCCGCGTAGGCGCCCGAGAGCAGACGGGGTGGTCACGCCGTGCGCAGCCATGCGATGGGTTGGCTCACCGCGACGCGCTCGCCGTCGACCGCGATGAGCCCCATCACGGAACCACCGAACGGCGATCGCACTTCGAGATCTCCGACTCGACCGACCACCGTTCCTGCCTGAATCATGTGCCCTGGCGCGATCGAGGGATCGGGCGTGAAGACTCCCGCCGCCGGGCTCACGACGAGTCGTTCGGTCGCGAACAGATGCTCGCCTTCGTGACCGGTGAGGTGAGGCGTGGTGGTGGTGCCGGCGATGGATCCGAGGAGGTTGTCGACCTCGTCGGGCGTGCTCACCGAGAGAGCCTGGAGGGTGGGAACGGTCCGCTTCGCCATGCCGGTCAGCACACCGCCCGGCCCGCACTCGACGAGGGTGGTCACGCCTGCATCGGCGAGGGCGATGAGGCACTGGCGCCATCGCACGGGGCTGCACAGCTGCGCTGAGAGCAGGCTCGCCCAGTCGTCCCCCTGGTGGTGCGCGAGCGCGTCGACGTTCGAGATCACCGGCACATCTGTGTCGCGCGGCTTCGCGTTGGCGATCGCCTTGCGCAACCGATCGCGCGCGGGCGCCATGAAGGGAGTGTGGAACGCCCCGCTCACCGGCAGCGGGAGCACCTTCTTCGCTCCGAGCTCCTTGGCGTTCGCAGCAGCGGACGCAACTCCTTCGGGCGACCCGGCGATCACGACCTGTCCGGGAGCGTTGAAGTTCGCGACCCACACATCGCTGTCAGCGCGGCGGCACGCGATCTCGACCTCGTCGTCGTCGAGCCCGAGGACCGCGGCCATCGTGCCGGGCTGATCCTGGCCAGCGAGGTGCATCGCCTCGGCGCGCTCGGAGACGAGCTGCACTCCCTCGTCGAACGAGAACGCGCCGGTTGCGACGAGCGCGGTGTACTCGCCGAGGCTGTGGCCCGCGCAGAACATCGCGTCGAGACCGGTGCGCTCGATCGCGTCGAGCACGACGAGGCTCGACACGAACGTGCAGAGCTGCGCGTTGCGGGTGTCCTTCAACTCGTCGGCGTCGGCGTGCAGCAGCAGACGCTCGAGGTCACGTTCGGCGATCTCGCTCGCTTCACCCACGAGCTCCCACGACTCTTCGCTCGCCCACGGCCGCCCCATCCCTGGTCGCTGTGACCCTTGGCCGGGGAACGTGAATGCGAGCATCAGTGGCGGCACTCCAGTAGGTCGAAGCAGCGAGGCGGAAGTCGCTGTGTGGTGAGTGTGACCTCTCTACGGCGCTGGAAGTTTCTCAGACTCAGGGGTTACCGGCCGGTTACCTGTGAGTAATGACGGATACTCTCCTCGACGCTCGCGACCGAGCGCGCGCCCGAGTGGTGGAATGGCAGACACGGAGGCCTCAAAAGCCTTTGCCCGCAAGGGCGTGCGGGTTCAAGTCCCGCCTCGGGCACGGGAATGTCTGGACGCCGCTCTTCGATCGGCGCCCTCTCGCTTCGCTCGGCAATCGGTACTTCGCGCACCCGGCCGGCGCATTGCGCCGCCCGTTCGACACCGCGCTCTGCGCTGCGCTCCGATCAGCGCGCTCAGGATTGGAGCTCGAGCAGGAACGGGTTCGTCTTTCGCTCCAGACCAATCGTGGTGGTGCCGCCGTGTCCGGGGAGCACGTGGGTCTCGTCGGGCAACGGCAGGATCTTCTCGGCCATCGACGCCATCAACTGTTCGTAGCTCCCGCCGGGAAGATCGGTGCGGCCGATCGATCCCTGAAACAGGTGATCGCCCGAGAACAGGATCGGGCCTTCACCGTCGATGTCGAGCCGGAAGCACACCGACCCCTGTGTGTGACCTGGAGTGTGGATCGTCGTGAACGTCATGCCCGCGCCGCTGATGCGCTGCCCGTCGTCGAGGCCGTAGATCACCTCGGGCGGTCGAAGGTCGAGACCCTCGAGGTACGAGCCGAGCGTGCCGCTCGTGCCGACAGGATCGAGGAGCATGTGCTTGTCGGCGTCGTGGATGCGCACCTCGACGTCGGTGTCGACGTGCTCGTCCGCGCCGTGCACCAACGTGCCCACGCCACCGATGTGGTCGATGTGCCCGTGGGTGTTGAAGAGAGCGACGAGCCGCATCTCGTGATGAGCGAGGCGAGCGAGGATCGCGGCGGGATCGGGTGGTGCGTCGATCAGCACGCATTCACCACCGGGACCGTTCGCCGAGACGATCCACGCGTTCGTCTGCGCGAGCCAGAGCGGGAGACCCTCGATGAGCACGACCCGACCCTATGCCGTGGTC
The DNA here is from genome assembly GCA_963802505.1 of uncultured Acidimicrobiales bacterium. Classification (GTDB taxonomy): domain Bacteria; phylum Actinomycetota; class Acidimicrobiia; order Acidimicrobiales; family DATKAS01; genus DATKAS01. The sequence goes on from CAWDJB010000003.1 coordinate 860,519, forward strand.
GCTCTGACGTGGCGCTCGACGTGACGCTATGACCGGGCGCGCCGGCGACCTGCGTCGAGGGCCGCGGCGACGCCGAGCACGATCGGGTCTTGTTCGACCTCCTCGAGGGGGCGGGGCAGCGCGAGTGACCAGTTGGGCCACTCGTCCACGGTGCCGGGCATGTTGGGACGCTCCGGCACCATCAGCGCGTCGTCGAGCGTTCCCGCCACCACGACCGAGGGCGCGTCGGCAAGGGCGCGGTGCGCGGCGATCACGACTCGACTCAATTCCGCGTCGGGACCGAAGCCGGTCACCTTCTCGAGCTGCGACTTGAACCAGTCGGCACCGGACTCGCTGACCGTCATCCCGATCCGTCTCTGGTCCTCGAGGTCCGAGCCGGTCCAGGCGCCCGCGATTGTGGGGAGGTCGTGCGTCGTGACCGCAGCGAGCGCCTGCACGGGATAGCGCTCGGGCTCGGTCTCCTCGAACCACAGGAGGCGGTAGCTCAGGATGCCGCGATCGGCGAGGTCCTCACGCACCTCGTCCTCGACCGTGCCGAGATCCTCCCCGACGACGAACGCGCCCGCTCGCGTGCTCTCGAGCGCCAGCAGGTCGAGCATCTCGCTCGACGGCAGATGGACGTAGGCGCCGGTCTTCGCGGACCCACCTGGCGGGATCCAGAAGAGGCGGTACAAACCCATGACGTGGTCGACGCGCAACCCGCTCACGCCGCGCATGGCTGCCCGCACGGTCTTGATGAACGGATCGAAGTGCGCCGCGCGGAGCTTCCACGGGATGAACGGCGGAAGTCCCCAGTCCTGTCCCTCGACGTTGAAGCCGTCGGGCGGGGCGCCGACGTGAGCATCGAGCGCGAGCAGGTCTTGCCACATCCATGCGTCCGCGCCTCCGGGGTCGAAGCCGACCGCGAGATCCCCGACCAGCTGGCAGCCGCTCGCGGCAGCGCGAGCCACCTGCACATCGAGCTGCCACTGGAGCCACATGTGCAGCCGCACGGGCGACTCGTGCTCCCGGGCGAAGCGCGGCGACGCGCCCTGTCCTCGGGGAGTGGTAGCTCGGTGGCCACGCGCGCCAGCCGCCGCCGTGGCGCTCGGCGAGGGCGCAGTAGATGGCGAAGAGACGAAGGTCGTCACCGTGCAGCGCACAGAACGAAGCGAACTCGTCACGCTCCGCTTGGGGTGCGTGCGCCGACCACCATGCGAACACCCGGTCGAACGCGGCTCGCTTGAGCCGGAACACCGCATCGCGATCGATGAGCCTTCGTTCGTTGAGCGCGCGACCGGCGTTCGCGAGACGGGCGAGCTCGTCGCTCGATGCGGCCGCTCCGGGGAGGGTCTCGATCTGGAGCGCGAGCGGGTTCTTCCACATCCGACTCGCGGGGTAGTAGGGGCTCGGCTGCTGCGGGTGCACGGGGGCGACCGCGTGCAGCGGGTTGAGCACCAGGACGCGCGCACCCAGGCTCGACGACCAGCGCGCGAGACGCGCGAGATCACCGAGGTCGCCGATGCCCCAGCTCGCGCGCGATCGCGCCGCGTAGAGCTGCGCGGCCCACCCCCACACGCGCTCCCCGACGGGGTGCGCTCGGGCCGGCGCGACCACGAGCTGCGAGCTCGGCCACCCGTCGAGCGGGATGAGGTGGTGGTAGCCGAGCGGCAGATCGGGAGGCAGCGCCTTCACGCCTTCGACGACAGAGCCGTCCTCGAGGTGCAGGTCGGCCGCGTTCCAAAGGTCGTCGGTGGCGCCCTGTCGCACGATCCACATCGGGGGCGATGGCTCGGGGGGTCCGTCGGGATGCTCGTCGGCCCCCATCGCGTGGAGGAGCGCGGCTCGCGTCTCTGGCGTCGTGTCGACGCGGACGCGGTCCGAGCTCCAATAGCCGTCCGTGATGCCCCAGGCGTCGACGGCCATCCGACAAGTCTCGCACTGCTCGGAGGGCCTTACGGAGGGGATGCGTCTTCTAGAGTGGGCCAAATGTCGCGCTCGCTGATCGAGCGCCGCCTCACCGAGTTGGGCGGTCGCCTCAAGGAGCTCCGAAAGGAGCTCGCGATCGTCGACGAGCAGCTCGCCCACCTGGCCGGTGAGGCAGATGACGCGCAGCTGAAGGCGCTCGTCTCCGAAACGCCCCTCGCCGACCACGAAGCGCGCGAGGCGCAGCGCCATGCCGATGCGATGGCCCGACAGCGCGCCGAGGTCGCCGCGACGATCGCCCGCCTCGAAGCGGACCAAGACAACCTGCTCGATCGGCTGTTCGCAGAGCAGTCGTGAACGACTGCTCCTTGACACGGCAGCCGTGACCGTCAGGGTCGTGGTCGCAGAAGACGAGAGCATCATCCGCCTCGATCTGCGCGAGTCGCTGGAGGAGGAGGGCTACGAGATCGTGGGTGAGACGGCGCGCGGCGACGAAGCCGTCGCCCTCGTCGAACGCCTCGAGCCCGACGTCGCGATCCTCGACATCAAGATGCCGGGACTGGACGGCATCGAGGCGGCGAGGCGGATCCACGAGCGGCGCACGACCGCGGTGCTGATCCTCACCGCGTTCAGCCAGCGCGACCTCGTCGAGCAGGCGCGCGATGCAGGAGCTCAGGCCTACCTGGTGAAGCCGTTCCAGCGGGCCGAGCTCATGCCCGCCGTCGAGCTCGCGCTGGCGCGCCACCGCGAGACGGTGGCACTCGAGCGGCAGGTGAACGACGCGACGTCACGGCTGGAGGCGCGCAAGGTGATCGACCGCGCCAAGGGGATGTTGATGGATCAGCACGATCTGACCGAGGCCGACGCGTTCTCGTTCATCCAGCAGACCGCGATGCGTAGCCGTACGACCATGGCGGCCGTGGCGGAGCAGATCCTCGAGGGCAGGCTGGTCCCCTGAACCCGAGCCGAGCGTACGCTCGGTGTGTGGCGAAGCTCCTCCTGCTCGACGGCAATTCGTTGACCTACCGGGCGTTCTTCGCCCTCCCCACGGACATGGCGACCGCGTCGGGCCAGGTCACGAACGCAGTGTTCGGGTTCACGTCGATGCTCATCAACCTCCTGCGTGACCAGAAGCCCGACGGCGTCGTCGTCCTCTTCGATCGTCCCGAGCCCACGTTCCGGCACGACGCGGTCCCGGAGTACAAGGCACAACGGGAAGCCGCGCCCGACATCCTGCGCCAACAGATGGGCCTCGTCCGTCAGGTCGTCAACGCACTGAACATCGAGGTCGCGGACCTCGAGGGATACGAGGCCGACGACCTGATCGCGACCCTCGCGACGCGTGGGCGCGATCTCGACCTCGACGTCGTCATCGTCACCGGTGATCGCGACACCTATCAGCTCGTCGAGGATCCGCATGTCGGCGTGCTCTACAACCGTCGCGGTGTCTCGGACTACGTCCTCTACGACGAGGCCGGCATCAAGGAGAAGACCGGCGTCACGCCGGCGGAGTACACGGAGTACGCGGCGTTGCGCGGTGATCCGTCCGACAACTTGGCGGGTGTGCCGGGCGTTGGCGAGAAGACCGCAGCGAAGCTGATCGTGACGTACGGCGGGCTCGACGGCATCTTCGCGAACGTCGATAAGCAAACTCCGAAGCTCCGCGAGAGCCTCGCTGCCAACGAGGCGCGGGTGCGCAAGAACGCAGAGGTCATGGTGCTGCGACGGGACGCGCCCATCGACCTCGATCTGACGAACATCGCCGCACTCGGCGTGAAGCCCGACCTCGCCGAGGTGAAGCGGTTGTTCGAGTTCCTCGAGTTCCGGTCGCTCTTCGACCGGCTCGCGGAGGTGCTCGACGCGCCCATCGTCGCGACCCACCCGTCCGAGGGGCAGGTCACAGCGGAGGTCATCGAGCTCGATGTCGCGGGCGCCGTCGCCGCGCTGACAGATCTGAAGGGCGGAGCCGAGCCCGTGTCGATCGGCCCGCTGTGGGTCGGGGTGGCCGGTCGCAGCGACCTGCTGGGACTCGCGTTCGCCACCGGCGACGAAGCCGCGGTGTGGATCCCTTCAGCCGTGCTGGCCCACGACGAGGTGCGGGCGGTACTCGCCCAGCTGCTCTCGGACGACCGGCCTGGCGTGCGCGTCCACCAGGCCAAGGCCTTGATGCGCTCCCTGTACGAGATCGGCCTCGACCTTCGGAGCCTCGAGCTCGACACCGCCATTGCGGCGTACCTGCTCGATCCCGCCGAGTCGCGCTACGCGATCGGCGACCTCCTCGCCCGGTACACAGGGCTCGCGCTCGGCGACCACCAGTCCGACGAGCTGCAGCTCGACCTCGACGGCAGCAGCGTCGAAGACAGCATGGTGGCTGCGCTCGACGCGGTGGCCACCGCGCGGCTCGCGCCTGCCCTCGAGAACGCACTCGAGCATCAGGGAATGCGGATGCTCTACGACACGATCGAGAACCCGCTCGTCCGCGTGCTCGCGCGCATGGAGCGAGTGGGCGTGGGCGTCGACGTCGTGGAGCTGCGCGCGCTCAACGATCGGCTCGTGAGCGAGTGCGGGCGCCTCGAAAAGGCGATCCAGGCGGAGGCGGGGTTCGAGTTCAACGTGAACTCGACGCACCAGCTGCGCGAGGTGCTGTTCGACAAGCTCGGCCTCGCCCCGCAGAAGAAGACGAAGACCGGCTACTCGACCGACGCGGCATCTCTCGAACGGCTGCTCGATCAGCATCCGATCATCGAGCTGCTGCTCTCGTACCGAGAGCTCGAGAAGCTGCGCGGCACCTACGGCGAAGGTCTGCTCAACGAAGTCGCGCCCGACGGACGCATCCATGCGTCGTTCAACCAAACAGTCGCGCGGACTGGCCGGCTCTCCTCGGATCAACCGAACCTCCACAACATCCCCGTGCGCAGCGACGAAGGCCGGCAGTTCCGCAAGGCGTTCGTGCCGGCAAAGGGGTTCGAGCTGCTCGTCGCCGACTACAACCAGATCGAGCTGCGGTGCATCGCGCACCTCGCCGAGGATCCCGGGCTCATCGCAGCGTTCGACGCGGGCACCGACATCCACACGGAGACCGCGTCACGCGTGTTCGGGGTGGACAAGGACAAGGTGAGCAGCGAGCAGCGGGCGAAGGCGAAGATGGTGTCGTACGGCCTCGCGTACGGGATGGAGGCCTACGGGCTCGGTCAGCGGCTGAACATCCCGACCGAAGAAGCCGCCGAGATCCTCGATGCGTACTTCATCGCGTTCCCGTCGGTGAAGCGGTACATGGAGCGGACGGTGAACGAGGCTCGCCAACGCGGCTACACCGAGACCCTCTTCGGGCGCCGACGCCCGATCCCCGAGCTGTCGTCGTCGAACTTCCGGATCCGCCAGGCGGGGGAGCGGCAAGCGATGAACGCCGGCATCCAGGGCCTCGCAGCGGACATCTTCAAGGTTGCACTGGTGCGGCTGGACCACGACCTCGAGGAGCGGAAGCTCGCGAGCCGACTCATCCTCCAGGTGCACGACGAGGTGATCCTCGAGGTCGAGCCGGCCGAGCATGCAGAAGTAGCCGAGCTGACGCAGACAGTCATGAAGGGGGCCGTCGAGCTACGCGTTCCGCTCGAGGTGCACCTCGCCTTCGGCCCGTCGTGGGCGGACGCGAAATCGTGATCCGGTCGTGCGCTTTGGGAGGCGGGTCGAATGACCCCTGGTAGAAGCGCCTGGCACTGTTCCACAATGTGGCCATGTCGCATGGACGCAGCAGCTTTTGGATTCCCATGCTGCTCGCTGCCCTCGTCGTCTACACGTTGATCTCGATCACGGTCGCGGTGGCGACTGCGAACAAGTGCGACAACGTGAGCTTCGGCCACAAGGACTGGTCGCTGGTGCCGCCCAAGTGGGAGTGCAAGCAGGTCATCGCGCCCGGCAATTGAGGTGAGACTGAGGTGAGTCAGTGAGCGGCCGCGAGCCCCACTGGTTCGAACCCGTCGCCGATCACTTGGGGGCGGCCTACCTCCGCTACTCGTTCACGAAGGGCACCGCGCAGGAGGTCGCCTTCCTCGTCGGCGAGGTCGGGCTCGCTTCCGGCAGCCGTGTGCTCGACGTGGGCTGTGGGCCGGGGCGCCACGTTCGTGCACTCGCGGAGCGCTCGATCGAGGTGGTCGGCATCGACCTCTCGTGGCGGTTCGTGTCGTTGGCGTCGCGCTCGGCCGGGGGGCGTGTACGTGCAAGCTGACGCTCGCCACTTGCCGGTGCGTCCCGACAGCTTCGACGTGGCGATCTCGCTGTGCCAGGGCGCGTTCGGGCTGTTGGGCGGCCCCGGAAGCGGTGTCGACGAGGACCTCGACGTGCTGCGCGAGATGATCGCCGCGGTGCGTCCTGGCGGGCGCATCGTGCTGTCGGCGTTCTCTTCCTACTTTCAGGTGCGTCACCTCGACGACGTGGGCCAGTTCGACGCGGACGCGGGGGTGCAGCACGAGCACACCGAGGTGCGCGACGAGGACGGCCGGGCGATCCCGGTCGAGCTGTGGACGACGTGCTTCACGCCTCGTGAGCTCCGCCTGATGGTGGCGACCGCGGGGGCACGGGTGGACGGGTTGTGGTCGGTCGAGCCCGGCCGCTACGGACGAAACCCTCCTGGTCTCGAGCTCGCCGAGTTCCTGGTGATCGCTACGAAGCCCGGTGGTAGCCTCTCCGGGCGCTGAGCGACCCCGCGTTGCGCGTCTCCGTACAGCCGCACCGGCGCAATTCCACTCATTCCTCCAGCCCACTCAGGCAAGACCCCGAAAGCGAATCCGTGTCCGACCAGCAGCCCGCCGTCCCGTCCGATCCCGCTCCCGCAGCCGCGAACCCAGACAACGCCGCCACGGACACCTTGGAAGCCACCGGTGCCACGGGCACCGTCGCCGACAACGGTGCTTCCGACAGCCTCGGCGAGCAGGTTCCCGGCACCGTCAAGGAGCAGGGTGCCCCTGGCACCTTCGACGAGGAAGGTGTGTACACCCCACGGCAGGTGGTGGCCGACGACCTCGGAGTCTCGTTCGACGAGGCCGTCGCGTCGACGATGGTCGAGGTCGAGGATGGCCAGATCGTCCACGGGCGGGTCGTGAAGATCGACAAGGACGAGGTCCTGCTCGACATCGGCTACAAGTCCGAGGGCGTCATCCCCTCGCGCGAGCTGTCGATCCGCAATGACGTCGATCCCGCGCAGGTGGTGTCGCTCGGCGAGGACCTCGAGGCACTCGTCCTCCAGAAGGAGGACAAAGAAGGCCGGCTCGTCCTCTCCAAGAAGCGCGCGCAATACGAGCGAGCGTGGGGAAACATCGAGCAGATCAAAGAGGCGGACGGCGTCGTCGAAGGCCCCGTCATCGAGGTCGTCAAGGGCGGTCTCATCCTCGACATCGGGCTTCGGGGCTTCCTGCCCGCGTCGCTCGTCGAGCTGCGGCGCGTGCGCGACCTGCAGCCCTATGTCGGCCGCTCGCTGCAGGCCAAGATCATCGAGCTCGACAAGAACCGCAACAACGTGGTGCTGTCGCGTCGCGCCTGGCTCGAAGAGACGCAGAAGGAGCAGCGCGAAGACTTCCTCGACAACCTGAAGCCCGGCGAGATCCGCAAGGGCGTCGTGTCGTCGGTCGTGAGCTTCGGCGCCTTCGTCGACCTCGGCGGGATGGACGGTCTCGTGCACGTGAGCGAGCTGTCGTGGAAGCACGTCGACCATCCCGGGTCGGTCGTGCAGGTCGGTGACGAGATCACGGTGCAGGTGCTCGAGGTCGACCGCGACCGCGAGCGCATCAGCCTGTCGCTGAAGGCCACCCAGCAAGACCCGTGGCAAGAGTTCGCCTCGACGCACCGCGTCGGTGAGCTCGTCTACGGCCGGGTCACGAAGCTCGTTCCGTTCGGCGCGTTCGTGCAGGTGGGCGAGGGGATCGAGGGCCTCGTGCACATCTCCGAGATGTCGGCCCATCACGTCGACCTTCCCGAGCAGGTCGTGACTCCCGGCGAAGAGCTCTGGGTGAAGATCATCGACCTCGATCTGCAGCGCCGCCGCATCAGCCTGTCGATCAAGCAGGCAGCGGAGGGCGGCGAGGTCGCGGAGGAGTACCGCGAGCACTTCGGTGAGCACGCCTACGACGCGCAGGGCAACTACATCGGCACCGCGGTCACCGCGGACGACGCCGATCGCGAAGCCGCGTGGGCGGAGTACTACAACGAGTACGGAGGGTCCGAGGAGTCACCCGATGCACCATCAGCTGGTGCTGCGGATGTCGACACCACGGCCGACACCACGGCCGACGAAGTCGTCGCGGAAGCCGCCGAAGAAGCCGAGTAGCGAGCCCCCTCGCGCATAGGTCAAAAGACCTATACGCGGCTTTGGGTCATTCGGATCATTTCAGCCGCTATCCCTTTTCTTCTTAGTCGCCTCTGTCATGCTGACCGGCGAGCGCGAACACAGGTGTGGGGCCGGAGGGGCCGCATTCGCAGTCGAGCGCTCATGATCGCGAGACGGCTGCCGAACAAGTAGCGGCAGCGCGAGTTTCACCTCGCGATCAGCAACGGAGACCGGGCGAAAACAGCTTCGCTCGGCGAGACGAGTGAGGTGGTTGTGGGCTCTCGGCGCACAGTGATCTTGATTGCAGCGGTGCTCATCGGAGCCGTCGCTGCCTACGCGCTCTACAACTACGTCAACGGCGTCGAAGATCGCGCGTATGACAACGCGAAGCGTGTCCAGGTGTTCGTCGTCAAGCAGCCGATCGCCAAGGGGACACCGGGTGATCAGGCCGTTGGCGACAAGTTGGTCCAGGCGGGCCAGATCCCGCAGGAGTTCCGTCCGGCGACCGCCATCACCGATACCGCGGTGCTCGATGGCAAGGTCGCGCTGACGAACCTCGTGCCCGGCCAGGTGGTCGTCGACGGCATGTTCGTCGATCAGGCCACGGCGTTCGTGACCTTCTCCGAGCGGATCCCCGTCGACCAGGTCGCAGTGACCGTGTCGGTCGATCAGGTGCACGGCGTGGCGGGCCTTCTGGTGCCCGGCGACAGGGTGAACCTGATGGTGGTCCTCGACCAGCAGCTCGCGGCGCTCACCGCCGGTCAGCCCGGTCAGCCGCAGCAGCAGAACCCCGAAGGCACGGTCGATGCGAACCAGACCGTGCGGTACCTCTATCAGAACGTCGAGGTCCTCGCGATCGGCCAGACCGCAGCCGCCGACGCTGGTGCGACCGAAGCGCCGGAGAACCCGGGCAGCGGTCTCATCACCTTCAACGTGCCGCCCGATGCAGCGCAGCGCATCGCACTCGCCGGCACTGACCTCTACATGACACTGGCTCCGAAGGACTTCCAGCCGGTCGACCTTCCGCCCGTCGACTTCTCCAACCTCTTCCAGCCCGGCGTGCTCACGCCGTATCCGGCTGGCGGTTGATCACAGAGGAAGTGGCCTAGCGTGGAGCAGTCCCCCACGACTCTCAATGCAGCCCATTCGGGCAACGAGGTGCAGATGGCCGATTTCAATGTGGCCGTCATCGAGAGCGACCCAGCACTTCGCTCCCAGCTGATCGCTGATCTCGGCGAGCGTGTTCGCGCCGCTGCGTTCCCGACAATCGAATCGCTCGAGGAGCGGCTCGAGGACGGCACGCCGGTCGTCGCGCTGCTCGGCCCGTCGTGCGCTGACTCAGCGGGTCTGATCGCAGTCGAGCGGCTGACGCGGTCGCGGCCCGAGGTGGGCACGGTGCTGATGGTCGACGCGCTGTCGACCGACGTGCTTCAGCGGGCGCTCCGCGCGGGTGTGAAGGACGTGCTGGCCGCGCCGGTGCCGGCCGGAGAGCTCGCCCTCGCCGTCGAGCGGGTCGGTGGCACGCTCGCAACGGTCACACCGAGCACCCTCGCGACCGAGGCCCCCGGAGCCCCGAGCGGATACGGGCGGCTCATCACGGTCTTCTCCACCAAGGGTGGGGCGGGCAAGTCGGTCATCGCAGCGAACCTGGCGGTGTCGCTCGCGCGCGCGGTCCGACCGGCCCGTGGTGCTCGTCGATGCCGACCTGCAGTTCGGCGACGTTGCGGTGATGCTGAAGTTGGCGCCGCAGCACACGATCGTCGATGCGGTCAACGCGATCGACAAGCTCGACGGTCCGCTCCTGCAGAGCCTTCTCGCCCGTCATGATCCTTCGGGTCTTCTCGTGATGCCGGCTCCGCTCGAGCCTGCGTTCGCGGACCAGATCGGGTCGTCGCAGATGCTGCGCATCATCGAGCTGCTGCGGCAGACCTCTGCGTTCGTCATCGTCGACACTCCCGCGTACTTCAACGACGTGGTGCTCGGCCTCATCGAGGCGAGCGACGATGTCCTCCTCGTCGCCGGGATGGACATCCCCAACATCAAGAACGTGAAGATCGGGTTGCAGACCCTGCGCCTGCTGAACATCCCGCTCTCGAAGCTCAAGCTCATCCTCAACCGGGCCAACAGCAAGGTGAAGCTGGATGTCGGTGAGGTCGAGCGGACCCTGGGCATCAAGGCCGACATCCTGGTGCCGAGCGACGTCGTCGTGCCGCAGTCGGTGAACCGGGGCACGCCGGTCGTGCTCGACGCCCCGAAGTCCGGCGTCGCCAAGTCGCTCGAGAGCCTTGCTGACCTGTTCCTCACGGCCGACGCGAAGCGGAAGCGCTAGCCGCTTCAGTCCTGGACCCCCCGGCCGATGAGTCCAGGGGACACATCGAACACTCAGGAGGAGCGCGATGTCGCTCTACAAGCGGCTCCACGAGGTACAGGCCGACAACGGGTGCGACGAGCTCTCGGCGGGATCCGATCCTCGATGAGCTCAGGCAGAAGATCCATCACCACCTGATCGACTCCCTGGGTCCGATCCTCTACGACCGCCGGCTGTCCGAGGACGACCTGCGTCGCCGCGTCCACGAGCAGCTGCAGGCTGCGCTCGCCCAGGAGCGCGCGCCGCTGTCGGCCGCCGACAAGGCCCAGCTGATCCAGGACGTCTCCGACGACATCCTCGGCTACGGCCCGATCGATCGCCTCCTGAAGGACGAGGACATCACCGAGGTCATGGTGCAACGGTCCCGACACCGTGTTACGTCGAGCGCGCGCGGTCGCATCGAGAAGTCGAACGCATCGTTCGTCGACGAGACGCACCTCCGCCGCATCATCGACAAGATCGTCGGTCAGGTCGGTCGTCGCATCGACGAGGCGACGCCGATGGTCGACGCCCGCCTCCCTGACGGCTCCCGCGTCAACGCGATCATCCATCCCCTCGCGATCGGCGGCCCCTTCCTCACCATCCGAAAGTTCTCCACCGACCCGCTACCAGATCGACGACCTCATCCGCTTCGGCACGCTGAACGCGCACGCCGCCCGGTTCCTCCAGGCCTGCGTCGTCGGTCGCCTGAACGTCATCGTCTCGGGTGGTACCGGCACCGGCAAGACCACGACGCTCAACGTGCTGTCGTCGTTCATCCCCTCGGACGAGCGCATCGTGACCGTCGAGGACGCGAAGGAGCTGCAGCTCCACCAGGAGCACGTGCTCACGCTCGAAGCGCGGCCTCCGAACATCGAAGGTCGAGGCGAGGTCACGATCCGCGACCTCGTGCGCAACTGCCTCCGCATGCGCCCCGACCGCATCGTCGTCGGCGAGTGCCGTTCCGGCGAGGCGCTCGACATGCTCCAGGCCATGAACACCGGCCACGACGGCTCGATCACCACCGTCCACTCGAACAGCCCTCGCGACACCCTCGCCCGCATCGAGACCATGACGCTGATGTCCGGCTTCGATCTTCCGATCCGGGCCATCCGTGAGCAGATGGCCTCGGCGCTCGACCTGATCGTCCACCTCAGCCGCCTCCGTGACGGCACCCGTCGCATCACCCACATCACCGAGGTGCAGGGCATGGAAGGTGACGTCATCACCCTCCAGGACATCTTCCTGTTCGACTACGGCATGGGCGTCGACGAGGACGGCCGCTTCCGCGGTCACCTGAAGGCGACCGGCGTGCGGCCGAAGTTCGCCGAGAAGCTCGCCGACCTCGGCATCCGCCTCGGCCCCGAGGTGTTCCAGCCCGAGGTCTTTGCACGAAGGGCATCGAGTCTCTGATGCGAAAGTCGTTCCGCTTCCGCGACCTGCGCTTCGCCGCGCTCGTGGTCCTCGTCATCTCGCTCTTCGCGGCCTTCACCGGCGCGGCCCGAGCCGACGACGACAAGCGCCTGGTCATCCGCTCCGTCGACGCGCTCAGCTACCCCGAGACGAAGGTCGTCGTGTTGCCGGTCGGTCCCGCGCCGTCGCCCGCCAGCTACGAGTTGGAGGAGAACGGCGCAGCAGTCTCGGCCGTCCAGGCTGCCTCGCTCACCGATGCCGGCGTCGGCGTCGGCATCGTCTACGTCGTCGACACCAGCGTCGCCATGGGCAAAGAAGAGGCGATGGACAAGGTGAAGGCGTCGCTCACGGACGCCGTGGCGAAGCGCTCGCCGAACCAGCAGATCGCGATCGTGAGCTTCGGCGTCACCGCGCGTGTCGTCTCGAACTTCACGACTGACACGAACACGCTCGTCTCGGCGATCTCGACGATTCGCCCGTCGCTCGAGCGTCCCGAGTCAGTCGAGCGCGACGGCATGCGCACTGCGCTCAGCCTTCTCGACGACACAAGCCTCCAGGGCAACATCATCGTGTTCCAGGCCGGCGGTGACGATGTCTCGGTGAGCACGCAGGGCGAGGTCGAAGGTGACCTCCTCGATTCGAACGTGATGGTCTTCGGCGTCGGGCTCGACACCGGTGAGCTCTCGAGTGGCGACCTTCAGTCGCAAGTGTCATCGACCCACGGCACCTACAACCAGCTCAACGACATGGGCAAAGTTGCCGACAACGTTGCGCTCATCGGCGGGACGGTCAACGCTCAGGTGCTTCTGACTTACTCCGGTGACCCGAACGCGACCACCATCGATCTCGTGGTCACGGCGGGCGACGAGTCGGCGAAGGCGACGTTCAACCCGGGCAGCCTCACGACGGGCAACGCACTGTCTCCCGATGTCTACAACCCGCCGCTCGCGGGCGGGCCCAGCTTCCTGTCGGACACGAGCGGCAAGTACATGGGCGGCCTCCTGGCCCTGGCGGCACTGATCCTGCTCGCCTACGGCATCGGGCTCATCTTCTTCCGTGATCGCAGCGAGCTCGACACCGCTCTGCAGCCCTACGCAGACTCCTACGTGTCCGACTCGGACGAGGACGAGGACCCGAACGCCGGTGGTCTCGCGCAGACGAAGGTGCTGCAGCGTGCGGTCGAGCTGACGGGCCAATTCGCCGAGAACCGCGGCTTCCTCGCGAGGGTCGAAGGATCGCTGGAACGAGCTGACCTCCCGCTGCGCGCGGCGGAGGCGATCTTCTTCTACCTCGCGCTCACGGTCGTCGTCACCGCGCTGGCCCTCGTGCTCAGCCAGAACCTGATCGTCGCCGTGCTCGTGCTCGTGGCGTTCATCATCATCCCGCCGGCGTACCTGAACTACAAAGCTCGGAAGCGCCAGGCGGCGTTCGTGAGTCAGCTGCCCGACACGCTGCAGCTGCTCTCGGGCTCGCTCCGCGCCGGGTATTCGCTGCAGCAGGGCGTCGAGGCCGTGTCGCAGGAGGTCGAAGATCCGATGGGGCGTGAGCTTCGCCGGGTCATGGTCGAGGCCCGCCTCGGTCGCCCGCTCGAGACTGCGCTCGACGACGCCGCCACTCGCATGGCCAGCCCCGACTTCGAGTGGGCCGTCATGGCCATTCGCATCCAGCGGGAGGTCGGCGGCAACCTCGCCGAGCTCTTGATGATCGTCTCGGAGACGATGCTGCAACGGGAGCGGTTGCGCCGTGACGTGAAGGCGCTCACTGCCGAAGGCCGCATCAGCGCCATCGTGCTCGCAGTTCTCCCGGTGATCTTGGGCTTCGCGATGTACGTCATCAACCCCGACTACATCCGCACTCTGTTCGACGAAACCGTTGGTCAGCTTCTCATCCTCGGAGGCATCGTGCTCGCACTGATCGGCTTCTTCTGGATGAAGAAGGTCATCGAGATCGAGGTCTGAGCGGTGACACTTTTCGTGGTCGGCATAGGGGCAGCGGTCGCGCTGATCGTCTACTACTTCCTCTCGCAGGCGCAGGAGCGTGCGGTGGTCCGCAGCTCGCTTCGCCAGCTCGAGGACTACGAGGTAGAGAACGTTCGCGACCAAGAGCTGCTGAACCCGCTCAAGGAACGTGCCGTCACGCCGGTCGTCGCGGGACTCACCGCGGTGGGCCGCCGGTTCACGCCGCAGGGCTATCTCGAGAACGTCCGCCAGAAGTTCTCGACCCTCGGCAGCCACGGCACCGACGACGTCGACCGGTTCCTCGCAGTGCGCGTCGTCACCATTGCGCTCATCCCGGTCGTCGTGATCCTCATCTACAAGTTCGCGCCGATCGAGGGCCTCATTCGCTTGGGCGTCATCGGCTTCGCGACGTTGCTCCTGGTCCTCGGACCGGACGCGATGATCAACCGCAAGGTCGCCGAGCGGCAGTGGCAGATCCGCACGAAGCTCCCCGACATGCTCGACCTGCTCGTCATCAGCGTCGAGGCGGGTCTCGGCTTCGAGCAGGCGCTCGACCGCACCACGTCTGCGGTGCCCGGGCCCCTCGCCCAAGAGTTCACTCGGATGCTCGGTGAGATCCGGGCCGGCGCCTTCGCGTGCCGAGTCGCTGCGTGCTCTCGAGCGTCGCTGCGACGTGCCCGAGATGCGCTCGTTCGTGCTCGCGATCTTGCAGGCCGACACCTTCGGCGTGTCGATCGGTCGCGTGCTCCGCACGCAGGCCGACGAGATGCGGATCAAGCGCCGTCAGATCGCTCAGGAGAAGGCGATGAAGGCGCCCGTGAAGATGCTCGTGCCGATGGTGCTCTGCATCTTCCCGTCGATCTTCATCGTGGTGCTCGCTCCGGCGGTCATCAACATCGTCAAGTCCTTCTGACGGTCGGCTCCATCGTGGCAACCGATCTCGAGTCGGACACCTCGGCACCGGCCGCGGGCGGCGAGGACGTACCGGCTGCGAAGTCACGCTGGGCGCCCACCCCTGCCACGTTCATCTGGCTGTTCGCCCTCGCCTGGGGTCTGCGCATCGGACTGCAGCCCCTGAGCGACAACAGCATGCTCACGCATGTCGCGACGGGGCGGATCATCTTCGACAGCGGGTTTCCGCGCAGCGACCCTTACCTGTTCACGCCGCACGAGCCGTCGTGGATCGTCCAGAGCTGGCTGGCGTCGGCCGTGTATTGGTCTCTCGTCAAAGCGTGGGGCTTCGGCGCGCTGCTCGCCTTCAACGCCGCCCTGACGGCGCTGCTGGCCATCCTGATCGTGCGCATCGCTCGTCCTGCCGACGGCTTCGTCGCTCGCCTCGCCCTCGTCGGCATCACCCTCGGCGTCGGAGCGAGCGCCTGGGCTGAGCGGCCCCTCATGATCGGACTGGTGCTCCTCGCAGTCACCCTCATCGCGGCCGAGGGCGGCCTCGATCCGCGGTGGCTGGCGCCGGCGATGTACATCTGGGTGAACTCCCACGGCTCGTTCCCACTCGGGATCCTCGCTCTGCTGTTGCTCTGGGCCGGCCGCCGCCTCGACGAGGAAGATGGCACCACCGAGTGGCGCTGCCTCAAGTGGGCGAGCCTCGGTGTGCTCATCGCGGGGCTGAACCCGTACGGCCCGAAGCTGCTGATCTTCCCCGTCTACTTGCTGCAGCGGAACGACATCCTCCGGCACATCCTCGAGTGGCAAGCGCCCTCGTACATGGACATCTGGCAGAAGCTGTTCCTCGTCCAGATCGCGGCCGCGGTGGTCGTGCTCGTGCGCAAGCCGCGGTGGCGCGTCGCCCTGCCGTTCGTCGTGTTCGTCCCGGCGGCGCTCTACAGCGCCCGCAACATCCTCGTCGCGAGCCTCGTGCTGACTGCAGCCGTCGCACCGTGCCTCAAGGGCGTCGGCGACCTCAAGGCCAACGCCCGGCTGTCCTCGCCGCTGCTCGCATGGGTGGGCGCGCTCGCGATGAGCGCGCTTTGCCTACTCACCTTGACGACCCCCCTAGGTACGCCGAGCCTCGACCTCCGCTCGTACCCCGTGAGGGCGCTGGCGTACATCAACGACGAGGGGCTGCTGCCGCCCGCCGATGGCAGCGACGGCCGGCTGCTCGCTCAAGACTTCGTCGGCAACCTGCGGGAGTACCTCGACGGGCCCGTGCGGGACGTCTTCGTCGACGACCGCGCAGAGGTGCTCAGCAAGCAAACGTCTGACGACTACCTGAGCCTTCTCGGGGCTGCCCCGGCATGGGCCACGATCCTCGACCGCTACGACATCCGCACGATCGTGTGGCAGCGCTCCATGCCGCTCGCGGTGGTGCTCACCGAGTCGCCGGCGTGGCAGATCCGCTACGCCGACTCTGACTGGATCGTGGCGACGCGCCGCACCGGCGCCTGACGTTCACGGCGCCCGCGAGTGCTTCGGGTGCCTCGGGTCGGTCGGCGGGACCATCGGTCGTAGTCCTCGTCCCCGCACCAACGCCCAGTCTTCGCGCGTCTTCTTGTCGTGATGTTGATCGCACAACCGGTCGAGCTCGTCGAGCCGGGTGTGCTTCGTCTTCGCGTACTCGGCCCCGTGCGCATGGTCGGCCTCGAGTCGCGCCCTGCGGCCACAGTGCTCGACAGCGCACGTCGGCTGCTCCCAAAGCAACGCGACCTTCTGGGCCGCAGTCGGCCCGCGTCCGAGGCTCGTCACGTTGCGCACGTCGACTCCCTGCGTGAGCACGAGCTTCAAGACGGCGTCGCCGAGAAGCGCTCGCGCGGTCGCAACGGGCACCGGGCCGACGCCGGCGATCTCGCACACCTCGCCGTTCTGGGTGCGGCCGTTCACCAACGCGCTCAAGTCGGCTCGGATGACCGCGGTGTACGTGGGAGTCGACCTATCCCGCGTTGACAGACCCCTTGCCCGCCGGGCCATCTCGACCATGGCATCGGCCATCAATGCCTCGCGCCGGTCCTTCCGGCCGTGCCGGTTCGCGTCGCGAAACAGCTCGTTCGTGATCTCGTTGAGCGTCACGTCGATCTCAGCGAGGGCCTCGGGCGACGATCGCAGATGGAGGTGATTGAAACCATCGGGTGTGCGGTACCGGTGCGCCGCCCGGCCTCGGTGCAGGCGCTTGCGCTTCGCCTCGGGATCGTCATCGGCGGCATCGATGATCTCCGCGCATCGATGACGCAGCTGGCCCAACGTGAGATGCGAAGCGCTCTCGAGCAGCTCGTCCTCGGCTGTCGGGTCGACCGTCGCCGCGGCGACGATCGCCTGGACCTGCCCGAGCGACAGCTGACCGCTGCGTGCCGCCTGGAGCGTCGCGTCGAGCGTGCCGAGCTGTTCGCCGGTCTCGATCTGGGCTCGGGCCGTCAGCGGGCTGACTCCGGTCAGCCGGGCCACGTGAGCCTGGGGCGAGGACGACGAGGTTGCCTTGTAGGCACCGGTGGCCGCGAGGCGTGCCGCGAGCAGCACCTTCATCGTCGCGCCCATCGACTCGACGGCCGCGGCCTCGACCAGGGCGGCTTCGAGGTCATCGACGCTCAGCTCGGAGGGATCGAGATGGCGCGCGACGAAGCGCACTGCACGTGCAACGAGCTCGAGATCGTGGACACCTACGGGCCTCGACATGACCGACCTCACGTCGACCAGTCACGGAAGCCACTCGAAGGCGGGCTACGAAGCCTCAGCCGCCACCCTAGACAGGGGGTGTGACATCGAGGCGTGACATCCCCTCGGCGTCGCGCCGGTAGGGGAGGAGAGCGACCGGTCCGGCGGCCCACCCCCGCCGTTGAACCGGTTTAGGACACGCAGGTCAGCTCAGCTGGCCGCGGTCAGCGAGCTGTTGAACCGGGTGTAGCCACCGTTCGTCTGGCCTCCGAGGAAGCTGACAGCCAGGAAGCACACCATCGCGATCAGGCCGACCATGAGCGCGTACTCGACCATCGTCGCGCCGTCGTCTCCCTGAAATCGCTTCACACGCTTTGCTCGCATTTGAACCTCCCGCCGTGGATACTTCGTGCGCATCAGCTGGCCGATCCGATGTTGCTGCCAACCGTGCTGAACTTTTGCGCCGCCACGTTGCCGAGGAGACCGATCGCGGCGATGCAAACGACCGCGATCAGTGCGACCAGGAGGGCGTACTCCACCATCGTGGCGCCGTCTTCTCCGTGGAGGCGTCGTTGGGTCATCGAGGGAATTCGCTCAGCTCGAGGCGCTGATCGAGTTTCCGACCGTGCTGAACTTGGAGTTGGCGTTACGGCCGATGAGCGTGACCGCGGCGATGCAGACCACGGCGATCAGTGCGACCATCAGTGCGTACTCGACCATGGTTGCCCCGTCATCACCGCTGAGACGCTGGCGCTGGGCTTTCATGTCAGAAACCACCTTGTCGTGATCGTTTGTACGAGGAACTCGGGGGAATGAGGCGGAAAGTGCGAAGGGCGGGCCGGATTCGGCCCGCCCTCCGGAACTCCGTGTATTGGGATTGCTCAGCTCGCGCCGCTGATCGAGTTGCCGACCGTGCTGAACTTCGAGTTTGCGCTGTTGCCGATGAGCGACACAGCGGCGATGCACACCACGGCGATCAGGGCAACCATCAGGGCGTACTCCACCATCGTCGCACCACGATCGCTGTCAGCGAAGCGGGCACGCATCCACGAGGCGAAGAAGTCCCACTGGGTCTTCAGGTCCATTTATCTCTCCCGTCGGGATTTGGGCTGTTATGAGCCAGGATGCTGGCGCTTCCTGTGTTCTCAGTATCGGTCGGCAAGCAGTCCTTCATGAATAGGACAATCGGCCCAAATTCACGGAGTGGGGCCGGCGGACTACCGCAGGTGAACAATCCCCATCCGGACGGCTTGGAGCACGGCCTGCGTGCGATCCCGGGCATCGAGCTTCTCGTAGATCGACGCCAGGTGGTTTTTCACCGTCTTCTGGCTGATGTAGAGCCTTCCTGCCACCTCGGGAGTGGAGCAGCCATCCGCGATCAGCTGCAGCACCTCCTCCTCGCGCTTGGTGATCAGGCGGTCTTCGTCTCGCGTCGTCGGCGTGTCGATCTTGTGGACCTCGTCGAGCATCGACGCCGCGAGGTCCTGTGAGAGGGCGGTGTCGCCGGTCGCGGCCTGGCGCACGGTGGACGCGACCTCGTCGACCGAGCAGTCCTTGACCAGGTAGCCCACTGCACCCGCGCGGATCGCGTCGGTGAGGACCGAGTGGTCCGCGTGCATCGTCAGCATGACGATGCGGGCGTCCGCATGTTCGTTGCGGATGCGCCTCGTGGCCTCTACCCCGTCGATCTGAGGCATCGACACGTCCATGAGCACGACGTCGGGATTGAGCTCGTCGAACAGGCGAATCGCCTCTTCGCCGTCCGCGGCCTCACCGACCACGTCGAAGCCCTCCTCGATCATGGAGCGGCGCAGCCCCTCGCGGAGCATCTTGTGGTCGTCGACGAGCATCAACCGGATGCCCTCAGGGGTCTCGTCGTGATCAGTCACGGGGTGCCTCCCTATTCGGGGTCGAGCGAGGCCTATCTGGGTCGAGCGAGGCCTATTCGGGGTCGAGCCAGACCCTCACTGCGGTCCCACCACCGGGATTGGTGTCGAAGTCGAGCCGGGCGCCGATGCTCGCCGCCCGCTCGCGCATGCCGATGATGCCGTAGGAGTCGAGCCGGGCCGGTTGGCCCTTCCCCAAGCCGACGCCGTCGTCGGAGACCACGAGCTCGGCCCGGAACCCATCGCACCGCCACGTGATTGCGAGCTGCGACGCCCGCGCGTGGCGCTCGACGTTGGCCACGGCCTCCTTCGTGATGCGCCAGATCTCCCGCTCCTGGAGAAGGGGGAGTCGTCCCCGCTCCTCGGTGCGAAGGGTCACCCGCAGGCCGCTGCGCTCGGACACGCGCTCGAGGAACTGCTTGAGCGTCGACGTCATGTCCTGCACCTCGGTGACATCTGTGCGCAGGTCGTACAGCGTGTCGCGCACCTCACCGATCACCCCCCTGACGTCGTGGCGGAGGTTGTCGAGAGGCTCTCGCACGTTCTCGCCCTTGTCCGCGGCCCGGACGATGCGGTCGAGCTCGAACGCGAGGTAGGCGAGTGACTGCCCGATGCGGTCGTGGAGGTCGCGGGCGATTCGGGTGCGCTCTTCGTCCGCGCCGACCGTGCGCAGTCGGTTGAACCAGCGGGCGTTGTCGACGGCCAGCGCCGCCGGCTCGACGAATCGGTTCAGCAGCTCGAGGTCACGGGCGGCGAATGCGTCGTCGTTGGTCCGCTCGACGGAGATGAGGCCGATCAGCGAGCCTCGGGCTCGCAGCGCCGAGTAGATGCCCGAGCCCGCGCTCGGGGACAGCCCCGGGCCGCCGGCTTCGAGGAGGTTTGGTTCGGTCACCGCCGTCGTGGCGCCCATCGCCCGGCGCAGCGGTGGCGGGAGGCGGTGGGTGGGAAGGGCTGCGGGCACCTTGACGCCGTCCCTGCGGGCGGCCACCCAGGTGGAGTCGGTCTCGTCGAAGAGGAGGATGGCCGAAGCGTCGCACTCCATGAAGTCGTGCAGGCGGATCATCGTGGAATCGAGCACGTCGTCGAGGTCGAGCGACGCCGGAAGCGACTGGGCGACCCGATGGAGCGATTCGAGCAGCTCATTGGCCTCGGTCAGGCGGCCGAGGCGGTCCAGTGCCAGCGACTGCTGCCGCTCTGACTCGGTGAAGATCCGCCGCGCGTAGCCGGCGACCATCGCTACCAAGAGAAGGAGGAACGCCCACTGCGCCGACCGCCGGAGCGCCTGGTCGTCCGAAGAGGAAAGGAGGTAGGGGATCGCGACGGCGCCCGCAGCCCCCAGAGCCGAGTTGATGGCGAACGTGAAGCCCCGGGCGAAGCCCGCGGCGATCACCGCGGTCATCAGGGAGAAGACGAACGGGGACTCCCAGTATCCGGTGCACGCCACCACGACGACACAGAGGGCCAGCTCGGCGAGCACCCCCCAGACGGCGACGGGGCCCTCCTCGTAGCGGATCGGCCGGAGGGTCCGGAAGACCGCGTACGCCAAGATGACGGCGCCGAAGGCGATGATCCGGGTGTCGCCGTCGGCGACGTCGGCTGAGGCCAGGGCGAAGCCCACCGCAAGGGCGCCCCATCGGATGGCGATGACCGGCGGCGTGAGGGCCGCGACCCGCAGATCGGGCAGCCGCCGACGTTCGCGGCCCCAGTTCGCCCTGGAGCCGAAGGCCCACATGCTCGACGAGTCGACCTCGGGAGCGGCGGCGTCGGCCTGGGTGTCGGTGGCGGCGCTCTCGTCGTCGGGAGCCGTTCGCTCGGAACGGTCCTGGCGCGCTCGCAACGCCATCTTCACCTCCCCTTGGCCCGCGGCCGTGGTTGTCGACGATCGGAGACGGCGGTCACGAACGTCGCCGTCCCAGGGTAAATGGTCGGCACGTTGGGATTCGTGATTCAGCCCAACATTCCGAAGTCCCTCTGAGGGTGTCTCCGTCGCGCCCCGAAAGGCCTCTCGACCGGCCCGACTGCCCCGACCCGCCGCTGTACCGTCCCGCCGTGATCCTCGTGGGCCTCACGGGTGGAATCGGCGCCGGAAAGTCGACCGTGTCCGCGCTCCTGGCCGCCCGGGGGGCCGTGGTGATCGACGCCGACGCGATCACCCGGCAGCTCCAGGAGCCCGGCCAGCCGGTGCTCGACGCGATCGTCGAGCGGTTCGGCACCCGGGTCCTCGACGGTGACGGCCGACTGAACCGGCCCGCGCTCGCGGCGATCGTATTCAACGACCCTGCGGCCCTCAAAGAGCTCAACGCGATCGTGCATCCCGCGGTCGGCGTCGAGACCGCTCGCCGGCTCGCCGCGGAGCAGGACACCGATCACGTCGTCGTGCTCGACGTGCCCCTCCTCGTCGAGACCGGCCGGGGAGGGCTCGCCGCGATCATCGTGGTCGACGTGCCGACCGACATCGCGATCCAGCGCCTGGTCGAGCAACGAGGGATGGTCGAGGCGGACGCACGGGCCCGGGTCGCAGTGCAGGCATCACGCGAGGACCGTCTGGCAAAAGCGGACATCATCGTGGACAACTCCGGAGGGCGCGAGGCGTTGGAGGCGAAGGTCGCAGAGGTGTGGGACTTCATCCGCTCGCTCCCGCACCAAGCGTCACCGCCCGGAGGCAGTGTCACACCCCCTCGGTAGCATCGAGCAGTGCCTCCGTTCCAAGTCGTCTCCGACTTCGAGCCCGCCGGAGACCAGCCGCGCGCGATCGAGCAGCTCGCCGAAGGCATCGAGCGCGGCGATCGCTTTCAGACCCTGCTCGGCATCACGGGCAGCGGCAAGAGCGCGACGATCGCGTGGACGATCGAGAAGGTGCAGCGCCCCACGCTCGTGCTCGCACCGAACAAGTCGCTCGCCGCGCAGCTGGCCAACGAGTTCCGCGAGTTCTTCCCGAACAACCGAGTCGAGTACTTCGTCTCGTACTACGACTACTACCAGCCCGAGGCGTACCTCCCGTCGAGCGACACCTACATCGAGAAGGACAGCTCGATCAACGACGAGATCGACCGCCTTCGCCACGCGGCGACTGCGGGCCTGCTCACCCGGCGAGACGTCATCGTCGTCGCGTCGGTCTCCTGCATCTACGGCATGGGCAACCCGGCGGAGTACCAAGGCAAGCTCTTCGTCGCGAAGGTCGGTGAGGAGCGCGACCAGCGCTCGATCCTTCGACAGCTCGTCGACATGCAGTACGAGCGCAACGACGCGGCGCTGGGCCGCGGCAAGTTCCGTGTCCGCGGCGACACCATCGAGCTCCATGCCGCCTACGAGGAGACCGTCACCCGCATCGAGCTCTTCGGCGACGAGATCGAGCGCATCTCGATCATCGATCCGCTCACCGGCGAGCAGATGCACGAGCTCACCGAGGTCATCGTCTTCCCGGCGACGCACTACGTCGCCGGCGACGAGGTCATGCGCAAGGCTGTCGTCGGCATCGAAGCCGAGCTGCAAGAGCGGCTCGCGTGGTTCGAGGAGCACGGCAAGCTCCTCGAGGCGCAGCGGCTGCGCATGCGCACGCAGTACGACCTCGAGATGATCCAAGAGGTCGGGTACTGCAACGGCATCGAGAACTACTCGATGCACATCGACGGGCGCGTCTACGGCGAGCCGCCTTACACCCTGCTCGACTACTTCCCGAAGGACTGGCTGCTCGTCATCGACGAGAGCCACGTCGCGGTCCCGCAGCTCCACGCGCAGTACGAGGGCGACCGCAGCCGCAAGGACACCTTGGTCGATCACGGCTTCCGCCTCCCCAGCGCGCGTGACAACCGTCCGCTCCGATTCGAAGAGGTGATGGAGCGGCTGAACCAGGTCGTGTTCCTCTCGGCGACCCCGGCGCGCTACGAGCTCGAGGTCTCGACTCAGGTCGTCGAGCAGATCGTGCGACCCACCGGCCTCGTCGATCCCGAGGTCATCATCAAGCCGACCAAGGGCCAGATCGACGACCTCCTCGAGCAGATCAACCAGCGGGTCATCGCCGGTGCCCGCGTCCTCGTCACCACCCTCACGAAGAAGATGGCCGAGGACCTCACCGACTACCTGCTCGAGCTCGGTGTGAGAGTGCGGTACCTGCACAGCGAGGTCGACACGGTGCAACGCATCGAGATCCTGCGTGACCTCCGCCTCGGCGAGTTCGATGTGCTGGTCGGCATCAACCTGCTCCGCGAAGGTCTCGACCTTCCCGAGGTGTCCCTCGTCGCGATCCTCGACGCGGACAAGGAGGGCTTCCTCCGCAGCCAGACCTCTCTGATCCAGACGATGGGCCGGGCCGCGCGCAACGTCGACGGTCAAGTGATCATGTACGCGGACACCATCACCGACTCGATGACGCGGGCGATGTCCGAGGTGAACCGGCGGCGCCACCTGCAGCAGATCTACAACACGGAGAACGGCATCGATCCGCAGACGATCCGCAAAGCGGTCACCGACATCCTCGCCCATCTCCGAGGCACCGAGTCCGCGCCGACGCCGGGTCGTGACCGGCGGTCGCGCATGCGCGATCGCACGCGCTCCGATCTCTCCGAGCTGCCGCACGACGAGCTGGCTCGCCTCATCCGCACCCTCGAAGAGGAGATGAAGGACGCGTCGGCCGACCTCAGGTTCGAGTACGCCGCCCGTCTGCGCGACGAGATCCACGATCTCAAGCGGGAGCTGCGAGAGCTCGTATAACTGGGATCGACCTATGTCCTCTCCCGGCACCGTGTTCGTCGTCATCCCTGTCTTCAACAAGGTGGATGCGACGCGCGCGTGCATCCGTCACCTCCGCGCGCAGCGCCATCCCGAGATCGAGATCGTGGTGATCGACGGCGGCTCGACCGATGACACCGTCGCCGTCGTCGCCGCCGAGCCCGACGTCACCCTCATCGCCGGCATCGGGGAGCAGTGGTGGACGGGCGCGACGTGGCACGGCATCGAGCACGCGCTCCGCACCGGCTCTGACGACGACTTCGTCCTCCTGCTCAACAACGACACGACCTTCGGTCCGGAGATGATCGAGGTCTTGGTGCGCGAGTCGGTCGAGCACGATGCCGCGGTGGCGCCGATCGCGGTCGATGCCATCGACGGGTCGGTCGTGAACGCAGGGACGACCATCGATTGGCGGCGGTTTCGGATGCTCCACCGCAGGGACGTGCCTGGGACGCCGAGCACGTGGTCGACCGACGTGTTCGAAGGTCGCGGCACCTTGGTGCCATTGCGGATGATCCGGGTCGTCGGCAACGTCGACCGTGAGCGCCTCCCTCACTACGCCGCGGACTACGAGTTCAGCCGCCGGCTGGCCCGCCACGGGTTTCGTCTGCTGATGACCAATCGCACCGAGATCCGGGTGCATCTCGACGGAACCGCGTTGAGCAAGTACACCGGCCCGACGTCGCTCAAGCGGCTGTGGTGGGAAGCAACCGACAAGCGTTCGTACCGCAGCTACGCGACCCAGTTCACGCTGATCGACCTCGCGGGTCCGGAGCGGGGGCGATGGAAGCTGAAGGTGCGCTACGTCACCCGATCGTTCACGCGGGTGCTGCCGGCACGTTCGCGAGGTCCGGCCTGAACCGTTGACGTGCCTCTGCCGATAGGCAGTGCGTGGGTAGCCTCATCGAGATGCGCGAGGGCGTCGAACTCGCCGATCGAGCGCGCTCCCACCACCGCGGCACGCTCGCACTGGCGCTCCTCGCCGTCGGACTCGTCGCTCTCGCCGTGGCGTGGCTCGGTGATCCCCGTGCAGCGTCGTTCTCCGACGCGGGGGGCCGGCTCGCGACGACCAAGGTGATGGCCGACTCTGGCTCGTGGGTTCCCGACCTCGGCTACTGGGCCGGCGCGGTCGATCCGACCGGCGACCATCACGCGATCCTCTTCGCGCAGCCGCACGGCGACCGGTGGGTCGCCGTGAACGCTCTCCCATTGGTCACCGCGGGGAAGCCGCTCTGGCAGATCGGGGGCGCACGAGCAGCGGTGCTGCTCCCGGTCCTCAGCGTGGTGCTCGCTGCCTACGCGGCCCGGCGCCTGTCCCGGTGGGCTTCGGGTGGCGACGGCTGGCTGGCGTTCTGGTTCGTCGGACTGCTCTCGCCGGTCTTGTTCTACGGCGCCGACTTCTGGGAGCACGCGCCCGCGCTCGCGCTCGCGCTTCTCGCGGTCGCATTGGTGCTCGAAGGCGGCGGAAGGAAGGCGGTCGTCGGGGGCCTGGTCGCCGGGCTCGCGGTGGTGATGCGCAACGACCTGCTCGCGACGTTTGCGGCGCTCGGCGTCGCGGCCCTTCTCGTGCCAGAGGAGCGGCGCCGCTGTCGTGAGCGCTGGCGCGAGCTCGCCGCCGGGTGCGGCGCGTTGGTCGGCGTCGTGTTCCTCAATGTCATCGTCGAGCACGGGGTGCTCGCGTCGGGGGCGGGCTCGGCACGTGCCGCCGGACGCGCCGGCGGCATGGGCGCGGACTTCGCCGGTCGGCTTCGCGATGCGGTCATCACATCGGTAGGGGTGCTGGCGAACGACTACTGGCTCGCGCTCGTCATCGGCGGCGTGATCGGCATCGGCATCCTGCTGCTCGCGTCGTCGGCCACCGACACCTCGGAGCGGCTGCCGATTGCCGGAGTGGTCGGTGGGGTCGTCGCGTGGGGCGGGATGATCTGGCGATTCTCGACGTTCGGCGTCTCGACCGTGCCTGGGTTCCTGTGCGCGGCGCCCATCGCGGCCCTCGGCTTCTTCGGCGAGCGCACGCGACGCGAGCAAGTGCTGTTCGCAGGGGCCTCGATCGCGATTCCCACCGTGTGGATGACCGAGTGGGTGGGCGGCCACACTCCGCAGTGGGGTGGGCGCTACCTCCTCCTGCCGACGAGCCTGCTCGTCGTGCTTGCCGCCTCGCAGGTCCGCCGGCTCGGCGCGCGTCCGCTCGTGTTGGCGCTCGTGGGGCTGAGCGTGGCGATGAGCGTCGTGGGGGTGGCCTGGCACATCGAACGCACCCGAGCGATCACGCGGTTCGCGCAGGACGTCATGGCAGCGCCCGCGGATGTCGTGGTGATCGGCGACCAGCCTTGGATGGGCAGCGAGGTCGGGACTTGGTATGGCGATCGGCGCTGGCTCACCACACGGGCCGACGACGGCGATCCGAACGAGGCCGATCCCCAGGACGTCGGAGCGGCCGTGGAGCTCGCCCGGGAGGCCGGCGCGACCCGCATCGACGTGGTCGACTCCCACGACCACGCGCTCGACCGGATGGCCGAGAACCCGCCCTACGAGGGCTTCCGTTTCGACAGCTCGCGAACCACGAAGTTCCTGTGGACCGACGTCGTGATCCGGCGCTACGTCGCGACCTGACGCCGACCGTACATCTGTTCGGAATCGCCGCGCGGGCGGTACGATCGTCCGGATGGCCGACACGCTCGTCGTCCGGGGCGCCCGAGAGCACAACCTCCAGAACATCTCGATCGAGCTGCCTCGCGACCGCTTGATCGTGTTCACCGGGCTGTCCGGGTCGGGGAAGTCGTCACTGGCGTTCGACACGATCTACGCCGAGGGCCAGCGCCGCTACGTCGAGTCGCTCTCGTCGTACGCGCGCCAGTTCCTCGGGCAGATGGACAAGCCCGACGTCGACTTCATCGAGGGGTTGTCGCCGGCGATTTCGATCGACCAGAAGTCCGCGTCACGCAACCCGCGGTCGACTGTCGGCACGATCACCGAGGTCTACGACTACCTGCGGTTGCTGTACGCCCGCATCGGGGTGCCGCACTGCCCGAACGACGGCACACGGGTCGAACGCCAGACACCTCAGCAGATCGTCGACCGGGTGCTGCAGCTTCCCGACGGCACGCGCTTCCAGGTCCTCGCGCCGGTCGTGCGCGGGCGCAAGGGGGAGTACGAGTCGCTGCTCGCCGACCTGGCGAGTCAGGGGTACGTGCGAGCCCGCATCGACGGTGAAGTCCGTGAGCTCGCCGACATGATCGGTGACACTCCCAAGCTGGCGCGGTACGAGCAGCACACGATCGAGGTCGTCGTCGATCGCCTCGTCCGCCGCGATGGCATCGAGCGACGTCTCACCGACTCTCTCGAGACCGCACTTCGGCTCGCCGAGGGGGTGGCCGAGGTGCAGATCATGCCGAAGGGCGCCGACGAAGCCGAAGCCGAGATCCTCACCTTCAGCCAGCACCTCGCCTGCCCTCAGTGCGGCACCTCGTTCGACGAGCTCGCCCCGCGCAACTTCTCGTTCAACTCTCCGTATGGAGCGTGCGAGACGTGCGATGGGCTCGGCACGACCTTCGAGGTCGATCCCGAGCTCGTCGTGCCGAACCCCGACCTCTCGCTGAACGAGGGCGCGGTCGCGCCGTGGGCGAGTGCGCGCACGCAGTACTTCCAGCGGTTGATCACCGCGGTGGCCGACGAAGCCGGCATCGACATGGATGCGCCGTGGTCGAAGCTCACGAAGTCGCAGCAGAACGTCATCCTCAATGGATCGAAGTCGGGCAGCGTGCAGGTTCGCTACAAGAACCGGTACGGACGGCAGCGGTCGTTCCAGACGACCTACGAGGGTGTGATCCCGTTCCTCCGTCGTCGTCACGTCGATGCCGAGAGCGACTGGGCGCGCGAGCAGGTCGAGGGCTACATGCGCGAAGTGCCGTGCCCGGCGTGCGGCGGCGCGCGGCTCCGCCCGGCCTCGCTCGCGGTGCTGATCGACGGCCGGAACATCTACGACCTCTGCAGCCTGAGCATCGGCGAGTCGGCGAAGGCGCTCGCGTCGCTCGAGCTGTCCGAGCGCGATCGCATGATCGCCGAGCGCGTGGTGAAGGAAGTGAACGCCCGCATGAGCTTCCTGCTCGACGTCGGGCTCGACTACCTCTCGCTCTCGCGGTCCGCAGGAACGCTCGCCGGCGGCGAGGCGCAGCGCATCCGCCTCGCCAGCCAGATCGGCAGCGGGCTCGTGGGCGTGCTCTACGTGCTCGACGAGCCGTCGATCGGCTTGCACCAGCGCGACAACCGCCGCCTGATCGACACGCTCATCCGCCTGCGCGACCTCGGCAACACCGTGCTCGTCGTCGAGCACGACGAAGAGACGATCAGAGTCGCCGACCACGTCGTCGACATCGGCCCCGGTGCGGGTGAGCACGGGGGAGAGGTCGTGTTCTCGGGCACGGTGAAGGGCTTGCTCCGCGCGAAGCACTCGGTGACGGGGCAGTACCTCGCGGGGAAGCGGTCGATCCCCGTGCCCGCCAAGCGACGTGTCCCCAGCGACGAGTGGATCGTCATCCGGGGAGCGAAGGAGCACAACCTCCGCGACATCGACGTCGAGATCCCCCTCGGCTGCTTCGTGGCGGTCACAGGCGTGTCCGGGTCGGGCAAGTCGACGTTGGTCGGCGAGATCCTTCTCAAGTCCCTGATGCAGAAGATCTACAAGTCGAAGATGCCGCCGGGGCGCCACAAGACGATTGAGGGCATCGAGCATCTCGACAAGGTCATCGACATCGACCAGTCGCCCATCGGACGCACGCCGCGTTCGAACCCTGCGACGTACACGGGTGTGTTCGACCACATCCGCCGACTCTTCAGCCAGACGCAAGAGGCGAAGGTGCGCGGGTACCTGCCCGGGAGGTTCTCGTTCAACGTGAGCGGCGGGCGGTGCGAAGCGTGCGCCGGCGACGGCACGATCAAGATCGAGATGCACTTCCTCCCCGACGTGTACGTGCCGTGTGAGGTGTGCAAAGGCGCGCGGTACAACCGAGACACGCTCGACATCACGTTCAAGGGCAAGAACATCGCAGAGGTGCTCGACCTGTCGTGCGAGGAGGCAGTCGAGTTCTTCGCGAACCAGCCGGTCATCGCTCGTCACATGCAGACGCTCGTCGATGTCGGGCTCGGGTACGTCCGACTCGGGCAACCCGCGCCGACCCTCTCGGGTGGGGAGGCGCAGCGGGTGAAGCTGTCGTCCGAGCTCGCGAAGCGCTCGACCGGTCACACGATCTACATCCTCGACGAGCCCACCACGGGCCTCCATTTCGAAGACGTGCGCAAGCTGCTCACGGTCCTGAGCCGCCTCGTCGACCAGGGAAACACTGTCCTCGTGATCGAGCACAACCTCGACGTCATCAAGACGGCCGACTGGATCATCGACCTCGGGCCCGAAGGGGGAGCGGGCGGCGGCACCGTCGTGGTCGAGGGTCCTCCCGAGGTCGTCGCCGCCACTCCGGAGAGCTACACGGGCCAGTTTCTGGGGCGGTTGTTGTCCGCCTGATCGCCCACCGCGCGTGAACGGGCCGTCTGACTCATTGCACCGCGGGGTGTGCCGATGGTTCATAGGTGTCCATGGCCCGTTTCGCGCGCCCGCTGCAGTACCTGGGCGTCGTCCTGGCCGTGCTCGGTCTCGCCCGGATCCACTCGCTGCGGCACGGCTACGACTACACGGGGACGGTTCGGTTCGCGTGGTCGTTCGCGTACATCGGCCTGCTGTCCGTGTCGTCCTACTCGTTCGGGCTGCCGGAGCTCGTCCGGTCGAGGCGCGCCGCATGGTCAGCGGGGGTGAGCGCGTGCGCCGTCGCTGCGCTCGGAGTGTCGGTCGCGCAGCTCGGCCTGAACAGCGTGCTGCTTCCCCGTCTTGTGGTCTTCGGCTCGGCGGCTCTGTTGATCCCCTGGTTCGTGCTGTGCGCCACGCTCGCCCGCGCCGCCCGCAGCCGCGCCGAGGAGCGTGAGCGCCTCGTCTTCGTCGGTCGGCTCGACGAGGGCCAGCTGCTCCGCGACGAGCTCGAAGCGCGCCCCGAGCGGCCCGCGCAGCTCTCCGCGGTGCTCACGTGCGCCCAGGCTTCCTCGACGGGGAGCGGGCCTCCGCTGATCGCCGCTGCAACCGCCGCAAACGCGACCCTTGTCGTGCTCGACCGCGAGGCGCAGTCCGACGAGCACATCGTTGCGCAGGCCGCACTTCTCCACGAGCGAGGGGCGAGGGTGCGCACCCTCTCGCTGTTCTACGAGCAGTGGCTCGGGAAGGTGCCGCTCGGAGAGCTCGAGCGCGTGTCCCTCATGTTCGACATCGGCGAGATCCACCGCGACAGCTACAGCCGGCTGAAGCGGTTGATCGACGTCTTCCTCGCGGTGGTGTGCCTTCCTGCGCTGCTGGTGCTCATCCCATTCGTGATGATCGCGAACGTCGCGGGGAACAGAGGTCGCCTGTTCTTCAAGCAGCAACGGGTCGGCAAGACGGGGAAGGTCTTCACGATCTGGAAGTTCCGCACGATGCGCGACGTTCCCGGAGCGGCGACCCACTGGACGTCGGACGACGACCCTCGCATCACCCGAGTGGGCCGCATCCTGCGATCCACCCACCTCGACGAGCTCCCGCAGCTGGTCAACGTCGTGAAGGGCGATCTCTCGATCGTGGGGCCACGCCCGGAGCAACCTGCCTACGTCAGCGAGCTGATCGAGAAGATCCCGTTCTACGACCTGCGACACCTGGTGCGGCCGGGCATGACGGGTTGGCGTCAGGTCAAGTACGGCTATGCGGGCAGCGATGCGGAAGCCTTGGAGGGGCTGCAGTACGACTTCTTCTACCTGCGTCGCCAAGGCCTGGTGATGGACCTCCGCATCATCGGCCGGACGCTCCGCAGCGTCGTGCAGAGGCAAGGGCGGTGACTGGGGTCCCCCTCGTCTCGATCGTCATCCCCGTCCTGAACGAAGCAGCGGACATCGCGGGGTGCATCGACACGTTGGCCGAGCAGGACTACCCACTGTCGGCGCTCGAGGTGATCGTGGTCGACGGACAGAGCGACGACTCGACCCGCGCCGCGGCTGCCTCGGCGGCAGCCGATGTCGGCTTCGGGTCGTTTCGAGTCTTGGAGAACCCGGAGCGCGGCCGGTCGGCGGGTCTCAACGTCGGTCTTGGTGCCGCGACGGGCTCGTACTTCGTCCGCGTCGACGCGCGAAGCCGAGTCGAGCCCCACTATGTGCGGACGTGTGTCGACGTGCTCCGCGAGCGTCCAGAAGTCGGAGAAGTGGGTGGGGCCCAGCTCGCCCGTCCTCGTTCGCCGCAACCTCGGGAGGTCGGCCTGGCGCGAGCACAGCGCAACCGGTTGACCTCGGGGTTCAGCCGGTATCGCCGGTCCACGGTGTCGGGGCCGGCCGAGCACGTCTGGATGGGCGCGTTCCGCACCGACGAGCTGCGTGCGATCGGCGGTTGGAATCCCGGAGTCGTCGCTTCCGAAGACTTCGAGCTCAGCCAGCGCTACGTCGCCGCGGGCCAGGTCGTGTGGTTCGACGCTCGACTGCAGTCGGGATACCTGGCGCGTCCGACGCTCGGCCTCCTCGCTCGGCAGCACTACTCGTTCGGCCTCGCGAAGGGCACGTGGTGGGCGCGAGGTGGACGCCCCTTGCCTCGCCAGCTGGTGATCCTGGCGCTGCCACCTGTCGCTCTCGGCGGCGTCTCGATCTTGGCCCGACGGTTCGGACTCGTGCCCGCGGTCGTCGCGGCCGGCGCGACCGCCCTTGCGGTCGAGGGACTCGGCTGTCCAGGACCCGAAGGCGGTGTGCGCGAGCGCGCGATCGCGGTGTTGGGGATCGCGACTTACGGCGCGAGCTGGTGGACAGGCGCCGTGGCTGGCTTCGCGACCGAGAGGTCGTGCTTGCGCTCCATCCGCCGAACGTAGATCGCGCACGGGATCACCCCGAGCACCGTTTGCGAGATGGCAGTCGCCAACGGCGGGCCCGCGACGCCGATCGCCTCCACGAGCACGAGTGACAGGCCGAGGTTGAGCACGCACATCAACGTGCCGATCACCACCTGAAACTTCACGACGTTCGCCGCGTTGAGGAGCACGCCGAGCGGCTGGCTGAGGCTGATGACGATCGCCGTCGCCGCGAGCGCCAGCAGGATGCCGAACGAGGGGTTGGGGTCGGCGGAGCCGAGGGTGAGGGAGAGGATCGGTCGCGCGGTCAGCACGATGGCCGCCGTCGCCAGGGTCGCGACGACTCCAGCGCCGATCATCGACCGTCGAAACGTGCGGCGCGTCCAGTCGTGCTCGTCGCGGGCGAACGCGTCAGCGTGCGCGGCCCACAGCGGCAGGGCGAACAGCGTGACGACACCGGTCACGACAGAGAAGAGGCGATAGGGGGCGGCGTACTCAGGCACGCTCTCGACACCCAGACGACTCGCGATCACGAGGGCATCGGTTTGGAACCCCACCGCGGCGGCGATGCCGATCACGAGGAAGAGGCTGCCTCGGCGGAGTACGACCCGAGCTGCGGCTCGGTCGACGAGGTGCCAGGACGGTCGCAGGTCCGGCGCGATGCGATGGAAGACGACGAACCACGCGAGCGCGCCCGCGAGCAACGAGCCGACTGAAGAAGCGAACACCCACCAGGCGAAACCCGCGCCCAGCACGGTGCATGCCACAGCGACGGCGAGCTGCACGCTCATGCCGATCGCCCCCGTGACCCCGACCACGTGCATCCGCTGCAACCCTTGCGCCAGCCGCTGTCCGACTGACAACGGGATGAGCAGCGCAGTCGCGACGACCAACACGACGAGGCCGGTTGCGAACTCGGCCCGCGAGATCGCGTGCGACGAGCCCATCACCGCGCGCAGGTCGATGACGCTCACCACGACCGCCAGCGCGGCTGCCAGGGTCACCCCGATGCCGAGCAGCAAAAAGGCGGCCGACGAGACGTACCGGTGGATGTTCCGGCGACCCTCGTCGCCGCGAGGGGACTCGGTTGCCACGATCGTCACGAGCCCGTTGGCGAGCCCGAGGTCGAGGAAGCCGATCAGCGCGGGGATGGTGCTCAGGAGCAGCCACGCGCCGAACTCGGCGCGGGGAAGGGTGTGAGCGGCCAGGGGCACCATCACGAGGCTCACGGCGAGGAGGAGCCCGCGGTGGAGGCCGAGTGCGAGCCCGCCCTTCAGCGCGGTGCCGGTGCGAGAGGAGGCGGCCGGCGGCGGTTCGGATGCTGCCGTGGCCAAGGCCTCGGCGGACGAAGCAGCCCCGCGCTCGAGAGCGGTGTCCGAGGGAGGCACGTTGGCGGGGCTCAGCGTCAGGAGGTGCCCGCGAGGACCCGCTGGTGTTCGAGGAACCACGCGTAGGTCGACTCGACGCCCTCGCGGAGCTCGATCGACGCCTTCCATCCGAGCCGGTTGATGCGACCGACGTCGAGCAGCTTGCGAGGCGCCCCATCGGGCTTGCTCGTGTCGAAGCGGAGCTGAGCTTCGGGATACACCACGTCGCGGACGAGCTCTGCGAGCTCGCGGATGCTGAGATCGACGCCCGTGCCGACGTTGATGTGGCTGTCGCCCGTGTAGTTGTCCATGAGGAACAGACACGCGTCGGCGAGATCGTCGACGTGGAGGAACTCTCGGCGCGGTCTACCCGTGCCCCAGATCTCGACGTCGCGTGCACCGCTGATCGAAGCGTCGTGGAACTTGCGCATCAGGGCGGGGAGCACATGGCTGCTCGTGAGGTCGAAGTTGTCGCACGGGCCGTAGAGGTTGGTCGGCATCGCGGAGATGAAGTTCGCGCCGTACTGCGCTCGATACGACTGGCACAGCTTGATGCCCGCGATCTTTGCGATCGCGTACGGCTCGTTCGTCGGCTCGAGCGGACCGGTGAGGAGCGCCTCTTCGGTCATCGGTTGATGCGCGTCGCGGGGGTAGATGCACGAGCTGCCGAGGTACAGGAGCTTCCTCACGCTGTGGACGTAGCTCGCCTGCACGACGGTCGCGTGGATCATCATGTTGTCGTAGATGAACTCCGCCGGACGCGTGCTGTTCGCGAGGATGCCGCCCACCGTGCCGGCGACCAGGTACACGTACTCCGGCCGGTGATCACGGAACCAGTAGTTGACGGCTGCCTGGTCGCGCAGATCGAGCTGCTCACGGCTCGCCGTCATGACATTGGTGAAGCCGGCGCGCTCGAGCTGGCGGACGATCGCGGACCCCACGAGACCCCGGTGTCCGGCGACGAAGATGGGTGCGTCCGGTCGGACGGTCTCGTTCACGACGGCGCCTCCTTCATCGGCAACCTTCTCAGCCTACTGTCGGCCGGCCCGCCTCCGGGTTGAGTCACGTGATCGCGAGCATCCGTTCGAGAGCGACCTTCGCTGCGTCAGCGGTCTCGGCGTCGACGGTGATCTGGTTGACCACGCGGCCCTCGACGAGGTTCTCGAGCACCCAGCAAAGATGCGGGGCGTCGATGCGAAACATCGTCGAGCACGGGCAGACGAGTGGATCGAGCGACACGATCGTCTTCCCCGGGGTCTCGGCGTCGAGTCGCTGCACCAGGTGGATCTCGGTCGCGACCCCGATGACCGATCCCTCCGGTGCTGCATCGACCGCGCGGATGATGAAGTCTGTCGAGCCGACCTGATCGGCCTTTTCGCAGACCTCATAGCTGGTCTCGGGATGCGCGACGACGATGCCGTCGGGATAGGTCTCGCGGAACGCGTCGACGTGCTCGGGCCGGAATCGCTGATGCACCGAGCAGTGCCCGCGCCACAGCAGGAACGTCGCCTCTTTGCAGTCGGCCTCGGTGAGCCCGCCCCGGTCGAGGTGAGGGTTCCAGACGCGCATGTCGTCGTGCGTGTAGCCCATCGCGAGCCCGGTGTTGCGACCGAGGTGTTGATCGGGGAAGAACAAGACCTTGGTGCCGCCCGCGCCCCCTTCGGCTGCGGGCCGGAAGGCCCACTCGAGCACCGCGCGCGCGTTGGTCGACGTGCACACCGCCCCGCCGTGCCGGCCGACGAACGCCTTCAATGCGGCGGACGAGTTCATGTAGGTGATCGGCACCAGCCTGCTGATGTCGATCACCTCGCTCAGCGACTCCCACGCCTCCTCGACTGAGTCGATGTCGGCCATGTCGGCCATCGAGCAGCCCGCGTTGAGGTCGGGGAGGATCACCTGTTGGTGGTCGCCGGTCAGCACGTCGGCTGACTCGGCCATGAAGTGCACGCCGCAGAAGACGATGAACTCGGCGTCAGAGTGCTGCTGCGCGAGCACCGACAGGCGGAACGAGTCGCCGCGGGCGTCGGCCCACCGCATCACCTCGTCGCGTTGGTAGTGGTGGCCGAGGATGAACACGCGACTCCCGAGCACCGCCTTCGCGGCGCTGATGCGCTGCGCGAGGTCGTCGGGGTCGGCGCCGGCGTAGCCGTCCGGCAGCGGGGTCTGGATCCGCAACATGCTGGGATGTCCCTCCACTTCGGACCCTGAGGCCCTTCGGGGATAGGCCCTGGTTACGGCCGGTGGGGACAGCCTGGTCGCCCTCCACGGGGATGTCGGCCCCAGAGCTCGATATGACGCCGGAGACCAGGCCGGCGTGCGCTCAGTGTACGCGGATCAGGCGTCGAGCCGTCGGTAGACAAGCAGGCCGCCGACGTGCTCGGGCGGACCGAGGTCGGCGAAGCACGGGGACTTCAGGATCTTGTCGGCGTCGGCCTGCTCGGCGGCCGTTCGAGCTGCGGGGAGCACCACGGTGTCGATCTCCGCCGCCGGCCAGAGCGCGATGTTGCGCTCGCCGGCGACTCTCGGAACGGCCTGGCAATCGGCGGCGAAGGGATAGGGGTAGAGGAGCACCATCTCGCGCTGTGACGCGCGCGCGCCCACGTCGGGCTGGGCGAGGAGCCGATCGTCGGGCCCGAGCCGACTGAGTGCCGCGGTGCCGTCGGTGCGGCTCACCGGGCTGCGATCGAAGTTGCCCGCAGCCACAGGACCGCGGAGCGCGAGGACCACGATGGCGGCGGCGGGAACGACGAACGCGTGCAAAGGCTTGCCGGCGATCGCCTCCCACCGCTGCGCGCCGCCGACCGCCGCCCAGAAGAGGAACGGAAGCATGACTGCTCCGTGGTGGAAGTAGGGGCTGTGCACGAATCCGTCCTGTGCGGCGAGCACCGGAAGTGCGACGACGATCGTGAGCAGCAGCCGCTTCGGCGCGAGCACGGGCAAGAAGGCCACGGTCGCGAGCCAGAGCATCACTTGCGCGAGCGACGCGCCGCTGGAGAGCTGTCCGATCAGCGCGGGCACGCTGTGGAACGGATGCGTGATGGCGTCCACCGGGCCGGTGCCGAGATAGGTGAAG
This sequence comes from uncultured Acidimicrobiales bacterium, assembly GCA_963802505.1. GTDB lineage: Bacteria > Actinomycetota > Acidimicrobiia > Acidimicrobiales > DATKAS01 > DATKAS01. The sequence continues at coordinate 897,010 of CAWDJB010000003.1, forward strand.
CGCTGCAGCCACCAACGGTCGACGCCGAGGCCGAGCGCGATCTGTCCGCCGATCACCTCCCAGAGCATCGCCCCGGCCGCGATCGCTCCCCATCGTGTCCACCGCCGGTCGCGGTCGTTGAAGAAGCCGATCGCGGCGATCGCGGCGATCGCCAAGCCGAGGTCGTCGCGGAACAGAAGGAGGGCGACCGCGCTGAGCGCCGTTGCGCCGACCCGCCCGCGCACCGCCGCGGTGATCCCGATGATGAGGACGGGAATCGCCATCGTCGTCGTGTGGCCGGCGAACCCGACCGCGTTCCACATGAGCGGGTTCAGGACGAATGCGATCTGGAACGCGGTCTTCAAGCGACCTTCGACGCGGAGCGCCGAGAGCATCGGGGGCAACGCGAGGATCGACAGACCGAACGCGAGGGCTTCGACGAGGAACACCCAGGCGACGGTCGCATGCACGCGGTAGAGCGCGCCGAACACGAAGTACACGGGAGCAAGGTGATCGCCGAACGCGTTCCAGTCGAGGCTCGAGATCACGGGCACCTTGCCCCGCGAGAGCATCCACGCGACCTGGTCGATCACGGGGATGTCGCCGAACCCCTTGCGCCAGTCGATCCACCGGAACCATGCCTGTCCGAAGCTGATGAGCGCGACCACGCCAGCAACGACGAGATGGGGCGCGTCGAGGCACAGGTACCTGCCCGCGCGCGCTCCCTCTCGACGAGGGGTGTCCGCCTTCATGACGACGATTTTTCCCTAGTTGCGGCAGGCTGAGGGTTCATGGTCGACAGGCCCCCCGCAGGCACGATCCCCGACGCCCCCGGGTCCTATCAGTTCAAGGATCACGAGGGGCGCGTCATCTACGTGGGCAAGGCCGCGTCCCTGCGCAGCCGAGTCGGGAGCTACTTCCAAGATCCGCGTGGCCTCGCCCCCCGCACCGCCCAGATGGTCGCCTCGGCCGACAGCGTCGAGTGGATCCAGGTGCGCAACGAGGTCGAGGCCCTCATGCTCGAGTACAGCCTCATCAAGCAGCACCGCCCGCGGTTCAACATCCGGCTCCGCGACGACAAGAGCTACCCCTTCCTCGCGGTGACTCTCGACGACGAGTGGCCGCGAGCGATGGTGATGCGCGGTCGCAAGCGCAAGGGCGTCCGCTACTTCGGCCCGTATGCCCACGCCTACGCGATCCGCGAGACGCTCGACATGCTGCTGCGCACGTTCCCGATCCGGACGTGCAGCGACAGCAAGCTGCTGACCCACCAACGCCTCGGTCGGCCGTGCCTTCTCTTCCACATCGAGAAGTGCAGCGGTCCGTGTGTCGGCGAGATCGACAAGGAGGCCTACGACCGGCTCGTCGAGGAGCTGCTCGGCTTCCTCGACGGCGACACCGAGGCGACGGTCCGACGGCTGACGTCCGACATGCGAGAGGCCGCGGAGAGCCTCGAGTTCGAGCGAGCCGCTCGGCTGCGCGATCGCCTGACCAGCGTCATGAAGGCGATCGAGCGCCAGCAGATGGTGGCCGAACGCAGCGAGGATCTCGATCTGGTCGGCATCGTCGATGACGATCTTGAGGCTGCGGTCCAAGTCTTCTACGTGCGCCGCGGGCGCGTCGTGGGGCGCAAGGGTTTCGTCGTCGACAAGGTCGAGGACCTGAGCCCCGAGGGCCTCGTCGCCCGGATCCTCGAGGGCCTCTACGGCGACGAGCCGGCGTTGGGCGTGCCCAAGCAGGTGCTCGTCCCCAACCTTCCCGAGCAGCTCGACTTGTACGAGGAGTGGCTCACGATGATGCGGGGCTCGCGTGTCGTCGTACGGGTGCCTCAGCGGGGAGACAAGCGCGCGCTGCTCGAGACCGTCACTCGCAATGCGAAGGAGGAGTTCACGCGCCACCGCCTGAAGCGCGCCTCCGACCACAACAGCCGAGCGCGAGCGCTGAACGAGCTGCAGGATCATCTCGGCTTGCCCGAAGCTCCGCTGCGGATCGAGTGCTACGACATGAGCCACATCCAAGGCACCGACTACGTGGGGTCGATGGTGGTGATGGAAGACGGTCTCCCGAAGAAGAGCGACTACCGCCGTTTCAAGGTGAAGGGTGTCGCGGGCAACGACGACTTCGCGGCGATGGAAGAGGTGCTGACCCGGCGGCTCACCGCGTACCTCGCGGATCGCGACAAGCCGACCGAGGGGCGGCCGGGTCGCTTCTCGTATCCCCCGCAGCTGTTGCTCGTCGACGGAGGCAAGGGACAGCTGAGCGTCGCCGAGCGCGTCGTGCACGAGCTCGGCCTCGAGCACGAGATCCCGGTCGCCGCGCTCGCCAAGCGCTTCGAGGAGGTGTACGTCCCGGGGCGCAGTGACCCGGTTGCGATCCCGCGGCAGAGCGAAGCGCTGTACCTCTTGCAGCGGTTGCGAGACGAGGCTCATCGGTTCGCGATCAGCTTCCACCGCGAGCTGCGCGGCAAGCGCATGACCAAGAGCGTGCTCGATGACATCCCCGGGCTCGGCCCGACGCGGCGCCAGCGGCTCGTCAAAGAGCTCGGAGGGGTCGAGAACGTGAAGCGCGCCGACCTCGAGACGCTCCGCGCGCTGTCGTGGCTGCCCGACCCCGTCGCGGAAGCGGTGCACGCCAAGATCCACCTCCCTGCCGCCCGATCGTGAGCGAACACGACGACCTGTGGCAGGTCAACGCTCGGTGGTGGCAGGACGGCTTCACCGACGGCGCCGACCCCGAGTACACCGAGCAGATCCTTCCGCTGGCCGCGTCGCATCTCGCGGGTGCGAGGCGCGTGCTCGACGTGGGCTGTGGCGAAGGACAGGTCGCCCGTCTCGCGGTGAAAGGCGGAGCGCGCGTCGTCGTGGGCGTCGATCCGACGGCCGCGCAGCTCGACGTGGCGGCGGAGCGCTCCGGGGGTGTTGCTTACGGGCGCGCGTTGGCAGACGCGCTGCCGTTCGCCGACGCCAGCTTCGATGCGGTCGTCGCGTGCCTGGTCTTCGAGCACATCGATGCGGTCGACGACGCGTTGCGCGAGGTCGGCCGCATGCTCACGGCCGGCGGCCGGTTCCTCTTCTTCTTGAACCACCCGTTGTTGCAGACGCCGAACAGCGGATGGATCGACGATCAGGTGCTCGATCCGCCCGAGCAGTACTGGCGCATCGGCGACTACCTGGTGGAGGACCGCACGATCGAAGAGGTCGAGAAGGACATCTTCATCCCGTTCATCCACCGACCCCTGAGCCGCTACGTGAACGCGATGGCAGCGGCGGGCCTCGTGATCCGGCACATGGAGGAGCCGGCGCCGCCGCCGGGGTTCCTCGCCCGCGCCGCCGAGTACGAAGCGGCCGCGACGATCCCTCGACTTCTGTTCCTGCTCGCGGAGAAAGACACGGAGCCCGCGGAGAAAGACACGGAGCCCGCGGAGAAAGACACGGTGTCCGAATAGCGCGTCGGTACCATCGAAGGCGTGAGTGAGTTCCTGATCGTGACCGGGTTGTCCGGTGCCGGTCGCTCACAAGGCGCCGTGACGCTCGAGGACCTCGGCTGGTTCGTCGTCGACAACCTTCCGGCGACGCTCATCCCGACGATCGCCGAGCTCGCCGCCGCACCGGGTTCGACCATCGGCCGAGTCGCGCTCGTCGTAGGGCGCGGGCCCAATCCCGGTGACGTGCTCCCGGCGCTGGTCCACCTCAGGGCCGGCGGACACCGGGTGCGCATCTTGTTCCTCGACGCGCCGACCGACGTGTTGGTTCGCCGCTACAGCAGCACCCGTCGCCGTCACCCGCTCGCGGACGAGACCGGGTCGCTGACCGAGGCGATCGAGCGCGAGCGGCTGCTCTTCGAGCCCGTGAAGGCGGATGCCGACGTCGTCGTCGACACCGGCGACCTGAACGTCCACCAGCTCCGCGATCGCCTGCTCGCGATCTTCGGCGGCGAGGCGCCCGCGCCCGGGATGCAGACGACGATCAGGTCCTTCGGGTACAAGCACGGGCTCCCGCTCGACGCCGACATGGTGATCGACTGCCGGTTCCTCCCGAACCCGTACTGGGACGAGGACCTTCGCGCGCTCTCGGGCCTCGACCTCGAGGTCCGCACCTTCGTGATGCAGCAGGAAGCCACGATCGAGTTCCTCAGCCACCTCGACGCGCTGCTCACGTTGCTGCTGCCTGCCTACGTGCGAGAGGGAAAGAGCTACCTCTCGCTTGCGTTCGGTTGCACGGGCGGACAGCACCGCTCGGTCGTCGTCGCGGAGGAAGTGGCCCGCAGGCTGCGCCAGCACGGATACCAGCCCGTGGTCGTGCATCGCGACATCGACAAGTAGCGTTCTTCTCGTCTGAGCAAGGGCCCTGTCGACAAGGGAGTGTGGGCGAGATGGCGGTACGCGTGGGGATCAACGGCTTCGGTCGCATCGGCCGAGGCTTCTTCCGAGCCGCGAAGGCGTCGGGCGCTGACATCGATTTCGTCGCCCTCAACGACCTGGGCTCGGTCGACACCATGGCCCACCTCCTCAAGTTCGACTCCGTGATGGGAAGGCTGCCCGACGAGGTGCGCGTCGTCGACGACGGCATCTACGTCGCCGGTGACCTGTTGAAGGTGCTCGCCGTCCGCGATCCGAAGCAGCTCCCCTGGGGAGATCTCGGTGTCGACGTCGTCGTCGAGTCGACGGGCTTCTTCACCGACCGCGACCAGGCGGCCGCCCACCTCGAGGGCGGCGCTCCTCGGGTGGTCATCTCCGCCCCGAGCAACGGGGCCGACGCGACCTTCGTCATGGGTGTCAACGACGACACGTTCGACCCGGCCAAGCATCTGATCGTCTCGAACGCGTCGTGCACGACGAACTGCTTCGTCCCCATGATCAAGGTGCTCGACGACACGTTCGGCGTCGAGAAGGGCTTGATGACCACCGTCCACGCCTACACCGGCGACCAGATGCTCGTCGACGGCCCCCACAAGGACCTTCGGCGGGCCCGTGCCGCCGCCATCAACATCACCCCCGCGTCGACGGGCGCCGCCCGGGCTACGGGCCTGGTCCTGGAGTCGATGAAGGGCAAGCTCGACGGCACCGCCTTGCGGGTCCCGGTGCCCGACGGCTCGATCACCGACTTCGTCGGCGTCCTGAAGCGCGAGGTCACGGTCGACGAGGTGAACGAGGCGTTCGCCAAGGCCGCGGCGAGTGGACCGCTCGCCGGCAAGCTCGTCTACTCCGACGATCCGATCGTCTCCACCGACATCGTCGGGTCGCCCGCGTCGTGCACGTTCGACGCGCCCCTCACGATGGCGATGGGCGATCTCGTCAAGGTTCTCGGGTGGTACGACAACGAGTGGGGATACTCCAACCGGCTCGTCGACCTCGCCCTCATCGTCGGCGCCGCGAACCACTGACCCCGACGACTGACTTGAAGCTCCCGCTTCTCGAAGACCTGCCCGACGTCCGCGGCAGGCGCGTGTTGGTCCGCGCCGACTTCAACGTGCCGCTCGACCACGGCGAGATCACTGACGACCTCCGCATCCGCGCGGCGCTGCCCACGATCGAGTGGCTGACCGAGCGCGGCGCCGCCGTGACGGTGTGCAGCCATCTCGGGAGGCCGAAGGGCAAGCCGGACGAGCGCTACTCCATGGAGCCCGTCCGAAAGCGATTGGCAGAGCTGGCGCCCGGCGTCGAGCTGCTCGAGAACCTGCGGTTCGATCCCGGCGAGGAGAAGGACGATCCGGGATTCGTCGCGACGCTCGTCGAAGGCCAAGACGCGTACGTCGACGATGCGTTCGGCGCCGCACATCGCGCCCACGCGTCGATCGTCGGGCCGCCGCGCACGCTCCCGAGCGCCGCCGGCCGCCTGCTCGCCCGCGAGGTCGAGGTGCTGCTCGAGATGCGCGACAAGCCGAGACGCCCGTTCGTTGCGGTCCTCGGCGGTGCGAAGGTGAGCGACAAGCTCGGCGTGATCGACGCGCTCCTCGGGATCGTCGACGCGCTCGTCGTCGGCGGTGCCATGTGCTTCACGTTTCTCGCCGCGCAGGGGGCATCGATCGGTGACTCGTTGTTCGAGCCCGATCAGGTCGATGCGTGCCGCAAGCTGCTCGAGGGCGGCAAGCCGATCCACCTGCCGTCTGACATCGTCGCCTTGTCGCCGACCGGTCAGGTCGCGACCTACGGCACTCGGCTTCCCGACGGGTGGAAGGGCTACGACATCGGGCCCGGCAGCGCGGCTGCCTTCGCGGACGTCATCGCCGACGCGAACACGATCTTCTGGAACGGACCGATGGGTGTGTTCGAGGACGAGCGGTTCGTGTCCGGCACGCTCGCAATCGCGCACGCCGTCGCCGACGCGCACGGCTTCACGGTCGTGGGTGGAGGCGACAGCGCAGCCGCACTGGCGCAGTTCGGGCTGGCCGACCGCGTCGACCACGTCTCAACCGGTGGGGGAGCCTCACTCGAGCTGCTCGAGCTCGGCGACCTGCCGGGTCTCGCCGCGTTGCGAGAGGCTCCCAATGCCCGTTGACTCCCCGCGCAAGCCGCTCATCAGCGGCAACTGGAAGATGCACCTCAATCACTTCGAGGCGCTGCAGACCGTCCAGAAGCTGCACTACAAGCTCACGAAGGCCGACTACGACGCCGTCGACGTGTCGGTGCACCCGCCGTTCACCGACCTGCGCACCGTGCAGACCGCGATCGAGTCGGACCACATGTCGCTCATCCTCGGCGCCCAGAACTGCCACTTCGAGCAGCAGGGTGCGTTCACGGGCGAGGTCTCGGCGACGATGCTCGCCAAGCTCCAGGTTCGGTACGTCATCGTCGGTCACTCGGAACGGCGCCAGCTCTTCTGCGAGACCGACGAGCAGGTCAACGCCAAGGTTCGAGCCGTGCTCGCGAGCGGCATGACGCCGATCATGTGCGTGGGCGAGACCTTCGAGGAGCGTGAGGCGGGCGATACCGAGACCCGTGTCCTCGGACAGGTCAGGGCCGGCCTGGCGAAGGTCGACCGCGCCGCGATCGGGGCGATGGTCGTCGCGTACGAGCCGATCTGGTGCATCGGCACCGGCCGCACCGCGACGCCCGACGACGCCCAGTCGGTGTGCGGCGCGATCCGTGCCGAGGTCGCCGCGATCGCGGGCAGCGACGCGGCCGCGACGATCCGCATCCAGTACGGCGGCTCGGTGAAGGCGGTCACCATCGCCGACCTGATGGCCGAACCCGACGTCGATGGCGCTCTGGTCGGGGGTGCGAGCCTCGATCCCGACGAGTTCGGCGCGATCGTCCAGTACCGGCTCCGAACCGCCTGACGGCCCCTCGCTGACGTCGCGTCACCGTCGTCGCGTGTCGCGTGTCGTCAACAACTCGTAACGCGTGGGGTCCTAAGAGGCCCGGAACCCCTCTGCTATCGTCGAAATTGGCCATCCGCCCTGGATAAGGGGAGGTAGGACGGGTGCGCTTCAACCCAGTGGTCGAACGCCGGTCCCAGACATCGGGGCCGGGCGGTTCCTGCCGGGCGGATCACGTGTTCTGAGGCGGGTCTCCGCTGCAGAGGGAGGCGTGCTCCATCTCCCCACGCACTTACCAGGAGGTCCATTACGTGAGACGAACCCCGAGGAGCGTCAAGGCGCTCGCCTTGCTGCTCGGTCTCGGCCTGTTTGCGGCCGCGTGCGGCAGCGATGATTCCGGAAGCAGCGCCGGAACGACTGGCGGCGGCGCCGGTACGTCGGCTGCCGGAGCAGGCACAACTGCTGCTGCGACTGATCGCACGCCTACAGGCGGCACGATCACCATCGGTGCCGAGCAGTGGCCCGAGTGCATCAACGTCGTCACCCAGTGCGGCAACTCGTCGTGGATGCAGTGGACGATCATGACGCCGACGATGGCCGGCGCGTGGAAGACGACGAACGACGGCAGCTACGCGGCGACGTCGTTGCTCGCCGAGGAGCCGACGCTCGACAACGGCGGCATCACCGAGGACCCGTTCACGATCACGTTCAAGATCAACCCTGACGCGACGTGGGAAGACGGCTCGCCGATCACCTCGAAGGACTTCGAGTTCACGTGGAAGGCGACCCTCGACACGACGGGCTCGCTGAGCACGACGGGCTACGACCAGATCGACTCGATCGACACGACCGACCCGCAGACGGCCGATCGTGAAGTTCAAGGCGAACTACGCGGCCTACAAGAACCTCTTCTACCCGGTCTACAAGGCAGCGGCCTTCCCCGCGGGCGAGACCAACCTCGAGAACGAGATGACCGACACGGTGCCGTTCTCCGGCGGTCCGTTCATGATCGACTCGTGGAGCCCCGAGCAGCTGGTGCTCGTCCCCAACCCGAACTACTGGGACAAGAGCCAGACGCCGCTCGTCGACAAGGTCGTCATGGTGCCGCTCGAGGACACCGACACCGAGATCAACGCGCTGCTCTCGGGCCAGGTCGACATGATCTACCCGCAGCCTGCTGCCGGTACTGCTGAGCGCTTGACCGACCCGAACGTCAAGTCCACGATCGGGTACGGCACCCAGTACGAGAACCTCTGGATCCAGCAGAAGACCGGACCGTTCGCCGATCCGATCCTGCGCCAGGCGTTCGTCCGCTCGGTCGACACGCAGTCGATCATCGACACCATCTACAAGCCGATCGACCCCAACGCCAAGCAGAACGTCTGCATGGTGTGGGTGCCGACCGTTGGCGACTGGTGCGATCCGAGCCTGAACGAGGGCCTCTACGACCCCGACGCTGCGGCGAAGCTCCTCACGGACAACGGCTGGGCCAAGGGCAGCGACGGCATCTGGGCCAAGGGCGACCAGAAGGCCACCATCAAGTGGACCGTGAACACCGGCAACACGCGTCGTGAGAACACCCAGGCGCTCGTGATCCCGGACATGAAGGCGAAGGGCTTCGAGCTCGTCCCCGACAACACCGACGCGGCGACCTACTTCCAGCAGAAGCTGCCGACGCTCGACACCCAGCTCGCGATGTACATCAACGTCGCGGCGCCGGATCCGACGATCACCACGATCATGGCGTGTGACTTCATCCCGACGCCCGAGAACCCGTCGGGTCAGAACAACAGCGGTTACTGCAACGAAGACGCCACCAAGCTGATGCACGACTCCGACGCCGAGCTCGACGAGAGCGTGCGTGTCGACGAGATCCATCAGATCGGCAAGCTGATGGCCGACGACTTCGTGATGGTCCCGCTGTATCAGTTCCCGACCATGGCGGCATGGCGCACGGACCGCCTCGACGGCCCGATCGACGCCGACGTCAGCAACTACCTGAGCCCGTTCACCAACATGTACAACTGGAGCGTCAAGAGCTAGTTCGACGCACGGGTTGATGGGTACGAAGAGGGGGCGGCGTCGGGCATTCCGGCGTCGCCTCCTCTATCTTTTGCCTCGGGGAGGTACAGGATGACCAGGTTCGTCGTCAAGCGGGTGCTGTGGGCAATACCGATCTTGTTCATCGCCAGCATCCTGGTGTTCATCGCGGTGCGATCTTCGACCGATCCGGTCGCGGCGCTTGCCCGGAACCCTCGGGTGAACCCGCAGGCGCTCGAGGAGTACAAGCACGCCCTCGGACTCGACCGGTCCCTCCCGGTGCAGTACTGGACGTGGCTGACGGACTTCGTGCGCGGCGACTGGGGCCAGTCGCTTTCGTCACGCCGCGACGTCTGGCCTGACATCTCGAGCGCGCTGGTCAACACGCTCGTGCTCGGCAGCTTCGCGTTCATCATCACGATCTCCGTCGGCGTGACCGTGGGCATCATCTCGGCGCTGCGCCAGTACTCCAAGTTCGACAACCTCACGACCGGGGCGTCGTTCATGGGCCTGTCGATCCCGCCGTTTTGGTTCGCTCTGATTCTCCAGCTGTTCTTCGGGGTAACCCTCACGAAGTGGTTCCACCTACACGAGCCGTTCCTACCGGTCGCAGGGTTGTATCCACCGGGTCACGAGGGCTTCGACCCGTGGTTGCGGCTCAAGTTCATGATCCTTCCGGCGATGGTCGTCGCCGTGCAGGGCATCGCGATCTACAGCCGGTACATGCGGTCGTCGATGCTCGAGGTGATGAACTCCGACTACATGCGCACCGCGCGTTCGAAGGGGATCAGCGAGAAGCGAGTGATCGTGCGCCATGGCTTCCGGAACGCCCTGATCCCGCTCGTCACCTACGCCGCACTCGACCTCGGAGCGATCGTCGGCGGGTTGGTCATCACCGAAGCGATCTTCCAATACCCGGGCATGGGTCGCTTCTTCGTGAACGCCTATCAGAACGGCGACTACACCCAGATCCTGCCGTGGATGATGATCGTGGTCTTCTCGGTCATCTTCTTCAACCTGTTGGCCGATCTCACGTACGCGTGGCTCGATCCGAGGATCAGACTTGACTGACCTCCAGTCGAACCCGCTCGTCGGGGAACAGGCCGCCGTGCAAGGTGCGGTCGGCCGCGTCGTCCCTCACGAGATCATCGAGGCCGAAGCCGAGCAGGTTGCCCCGATCTCGCTCTCGCCAGGCCTTCTGGCCTGGCGGAAGTTCCGCCGGCACAAGCTCGCGATGGCGAGCGCGATCTTCCTGATCTTCATCAGCCTCACGGCGATCTTCGCCCATCAGATCGCGCGCTACCCGTACGAGAAGACGGGGGTCGGCCCTGTCTTCCAAGGCCCCACCAGCGCGCACTGGTTCGGCACCGACGCGATCGGCCGCGACCTGTACAGCCGCATCATCTACGGCGGTCGCATCTCGCTCGCGGTCGGTTTCGCCGTGGCCCTCGTCGCAACGTTCATCGGCACCTGCGTCGGTGCGACCGCCGGGTACTTCGGTGGCAAGCTCGACAACTTCGTGATGCGGGTCACCGACCTCTTCATCGCATTGCCGTTGCTCGTGGTGTTGATCCTGCTGCGCAACCTGCCCGAGCGGCAGCCCTGGGCGAAGCAGGTCATGGGGAACGCCGGCAGCATGCGAGCAACGATCGTCATCCTGTCTCTCTTCTTTTGGATGCCGACCGCGCGCATCGTTCGCGGTGTCGTGCTCTCGCTGAAGGAGAAGGAGTTCGTCGAAGCCGCGCGTGCGTTGGGCTCGAGCGACAAGAGGATCATCTTCCGCCACCTGCTCCCGAACTCGGCCGGCCCGATCATCGTCACGGTGACCCTCAACGTCGCCGCCGCGATCCTCACCGAGTCGGCGCTGTCGTTCCTCGGCTTCGGCGTGAGCCCGCCGGTACCCACGTGGGGCAACCTGCTCGCCGACAGCAAGGGCTACTTCGGCATCGCTCCGTGGCTCGTGTGGTTCCCGGGCCTCACGGTGGTGCTCGTGGTGCTCGCCGTGAACTTCATGGGAGACGGTCTGCGCGACGCGCTCGGATCCCCGCCAACAGCGGGTGGGGTGATGAGCACGACCGCGGCCGACCCCGTCGGCACACCCCGAGGGGCGGGCTCGACCGGCGCCATCCTCGAGATCGAAGACCTCCACGTGACCTTCAAGACCGAGGACGGGCCTGTCTACGCGGTGCGCGGCGTCGACCTCGCGGTGCACGCGAGCGAGGTGCTCGGCGTGGTGGGGGAGTCGGGCTCGGGCAAGTCGGTGACGATGCTCGCCGCGATGGGTTTGCTCCCGAGGTCCGCGACGATCACCGGCTCGGTGAAGTTCCGCGGCCAGGAGCTGCTCGGGCTCGACGCGGGCGACGTCCGCCACTACCGCGGGTCGAAGCTCGCGATGATCTTCCAGGACCCGCTCACCGCGTTGAACCCCGTGCTGAACGTAGGCGACCAGATCGCCGAGGCCGTGCTCGCACATCAGGACGTGTCGCGGAACGAGGCCTACGCGAAGGCGATCAAGCTGCTCGACCAGGTCGGCATCCCACAGCCCGCGACTCGCGCCGGCCAGTACCCGCACGAGTTCTCGGGAGGTATGCGCCAGCGGGCGATGATCGCGATGGCGATCTCGAACGATCCCGAGGTGCTGATCGCCGACGAGCCGACAACCGCGCTCGACGTGACCATCCAGGCCCAGATCCTCGAGGTCATCCAAGAGGTGCAGGAGCTGACGAAGTCGGCGATCGTGTTCATCACGCACGACCTCGGGGTCATTGCTCGCCTCGCGACGCGGGTCCGCGTGATGTACGCCGGTCGCAGCGCCGAGGTCGGCAACGTCGACGACATCTTCGAGAACCCCGGACATCCCTACACGGTGGGGCTCATGAGCTCGATCCCCCGCGGCGACGGCTCGCGCCTGCGCCCGATCCCGGGCTCGCCGCCGAACATGCTGGCGCCACCGACGGGCTGCGCGTTCCGGCCGCGGTGTGCCTACTCCGCCGAGATCTGTGAGGTCGAGGTGCCGGCGCTTCGTCTCGTGGGGAAGAACGATCAGCTCGCGGCCTGCCACTTCAGCGAGCAGCTGATGGGCCACTGGGGCCTTCCCGAATGAGCACAGTCGTCGAGGAGACGACACCGGCGGAGGGCGCAGCCGCGACCCCGGTCCTCGTCGTCGAGCATCTCGTGAAGAACTTCAACGTGCGCACCACCAAGGGCGTGCGCACGGTGAAGGGCACGGTGCAAGCTGCGTCCGACGTGTCGTTCTCGATCGGTGCGGGCCAGACGCTCGGGCTCGTGGGTGAGTCCGGCTCGGGCAAGTCGACGGTCGGCCGCTGCGTGCTGCGACTGATCGAGCCGACCTCGGGTTCGGTGAGGTTCCGCGGCACCGAGCTCACGACGCTCGACAAGGGCGATCTCCGCGCAGTGCGGCGGGAGATGCAGATCGTCTTCCAGGATCCGTACGCGTCGCTCGACCCGCGGATGACAATCGGCGCCGCGATCGCGGAGCCGCTCGTCATCAACAAGGTGCCCGGCGATCGCCAGGCCCGAGTCGAGGAGCTGCTCTCCCTGGTCGGGCTGAACCGTCATCACGCGAACCGGTACCCGCACGAGTTCTCCGGTGGGCAGCGTCAGCGCGTCGGTGTCGCCCGCGCGCTCGCGCTCGACCCCTCAGTGCTGGTGCTCGACGAGCCCGTCTCTGCGCTCGACGTCTCGATCCAGGCCGGCGTGGTCAACCTGCTCGAGGACCTCCAGGAGCGCCTCGGCCTCGCGTACCTGTTCATCGCGCACGACCTGTCCGTGGTGCAGCACATCTCCGACACGGTCGCGGTCATGTACCTCGGCAAGCTCGTCGAGGTCGCGTCCTCGCACGACCTGTACAACAAGGCCGGCCATCCGTACACGCAGGCGCTGCTCTCGGCGGTACCCCATGCGAACCCGAAGCGGGAACGCAAGCGCAAGCGGATCGTGCTCGAGGGCGACGTGCCGAGCCCGATCGACCCGCCGAGCGGCTGCCGGTTCCGCACCCGTTGCTGGAAGGCTCAGGACATCTGCGCGACCGAAGAGCCGGCGCTCATCGACCGAGGCCAGGGTCACCCCGTGGCCTGCCACTTTGCGGAAGTCGCCGCCGAAATCGTCTAGGCGCGCTCACGTCTCCGCCGGGATCGGCTGGTAGCCTGCCAAACCGTGCTCATCGCCCTCGTCGCCGTCGCTGACGTCGCCGCCGCCCTCGTGATGGTCTTCCTCGTGCTGCTCCACAGCGGCAAGGGGGGCGGTCTGTCCGACATGTTCGGCGGCGGCATCGGGTCTGCGGCGATGGGCTCGACGGTGGTGGAGAAGAACCTCGACCGCATCACAGTCGTGGTCGCGCTGGTCTTCGTCTTCTGCACCATCGGCCTCGGCCTGCTCGTCGACTGACGGACATCGACTGGCAGGCAGGCCTTCGCTAAGGTTCACGCCCCACGTCGGAGTGGCGGAATTGGCAGACGCGCTAGGTTGAGGGCCTAGTGCCCGCAAGGGCATGGGGGTTCAAGTCCCCCCTCCGACACGAACATCGCGCACGGCGCTCCAGCTTGATTCGCGGTGAGTGCTCCGATCAGGACGTTTCCTCTTGAGCGCTGTCGAGACGGCGATTTACACTTTCGCCAGCCCCGCCCGGATCTGCGGGGGGTCTGCGTAACCCTGTTTTCGTTTCGACAAGTAGGCGATTCCTGGGGGTGGCAGCTATGGACCAATGGACGATCGAAGCGGCCGATCAACGTGTGGTCGCTCGGATTGACGGCGACCTTGATCTAGGCAACGGGCGGGATCTCGTTGACTTCTTGGTGGGGCTTGGCGCCGTGTCGGAGTGCGCCGTGGAAGTCGACCTGTCGGGCGTCGACTTCATCGACTCGAGCGGACTCCAGGCGCTCCTCACCGCGCGTCGTCTCTTGCTCGAACGGGACAGCACGCTCAGCGTCGTCAATCCGAGTCCCTGCGCCCGGCGGCTTCTGGAGCTCACGGGATGCACGGAGCTCTTCAGGGTCGTTCACGGCGAGACGGCGGTACCGATCATCGGGATCTGAGCCCACGGAGGGCGATGAGGCGGGCGGCTCTCGGCCGCAGTCAGTCGATGAGACCGCGACGCGGGAAGTCGTCGGTCCGGCCGAGAGCTCCGTCCGTCCCTCGGTCGTCGGTCCGGGAGTGCACGTCGCAAAAGGCGAACACCCGGTCCCCGATGGCGGAACCGGGAGCCGGGTGTTCAGGCACGACGTTGCGCTCACCGGCGGCGATGAGCGGGGCGGACCGTGATCCCCCTGGTCGAGCCGACGCCAGGGTAGGTGACGCGGGCGACACCTGCGAGTGGAGCGAGGTCGAGCAGGGCCGGGGGTCCGTTCCGCCCGGACCCGCACCGGCCCCGCTCGCCCGATAACCATCGGCTCCCGAGCGAGCCCGCGTGATGGGTCGGACGACTCGTTCGCTCCAGCCCGCAGCGTGTCGCGCGCGGACCTCAGCGGGTACGGACAGAAGATGATGAGCGTGGACCTCACTGCCATCGCGCGCGAGGTCATCGATGCCAACCGATACATGACGATCGCGAGTGCCGACGCACGTGGCGACCCGTGGGTGTCCCCCGTGTACTTCGCCCAGGACGACTACCGCGACTTCTATTGGATGTCGTGACCACAAGTCACCCACCCACGCAACATCGCGGACGAGCTTCGTGGGCCCGCGCCGTACCGCCTGTACCGCGCGACCGCCACTGAGTACTTTGTCCTCTGCCCACGATCCGAAGGTGAGACATGTCGGGAGCACGGCCTCGCGGCCGATCATCGCACCCGAGTCGTGTCACCGGCCTCCCGATCCGCGTAGCGAGTAGGCGATGCATCACCAGCCTCTCCGTTGTCTGCACAGTGAGGCACTGAACGATGGTCACGAGCCTCAGCTCACCGGATCGCAAGCTGTACCGATGGCAGCTCGACGCGCTTGTCTCATGGCTGCGCTGCGGGCGCCGAGGCGTCATTGAAGCGGTCACCGGGTCGGGCAAGACCGAAGTCGCGATCGCGGCCGCCTCCGATGCATTGCGACGAGGTCGCTTCGTCCTCGTGCTCGTTCCTTCGCGTGTGCTCATGGAGCAATGGCACACGGCGCTGCGCGCGGCGCTGCCGGATGCGCGCATCGGACGCCTCGGCGACGACGGTCGCGACACCGTCGAGACCTGCGACGTGCTCGTTGCGACCCGCCACTCGGCGGCGGCGTACAAGCCGATCCCGCCCGGCGCGACCGGCGGATTGCTCATCGCCGACGAATGCCATGGTCTCGGCGGCAAGACGCTGCGACGGGCGCTGCTCCCCGAGTACGACGAACGGCTCGGGCTCACTGCGACGCTCGAGCGCAGCGACGACGCCGTCACCGACTTGCTCCTGCCGTTCTTCGGCGGCATTTGCTACCGGTATGGATTCGAACAGGCGATCGCCGACGGCGTGTGTGCCCGCCCGCGCGTCGCGTTCGTCGGCGTGCCGCTGTCGGACGAAGAACGCGCGGAGTACATCGCGGTCGAAGACCGACTCGTGCAGGCGCGGCAGCACCTGCGCGGCCTCCGCGACATGCCGCTCGAACCCTTCGGCGACTTTCTCGCCGCGGTCGCGCATCTGGCGGAACGAGACGGGGGCGCCGACGGACGGGCGGCGCGTGACTACCTCGACGCGTTCTCCAAGCGGCGCCAGATCGTGGCCCGGTCGACGGGAAAGTACGACCTGTTGGGCAGCCTGGCACCAGCGATCAAGGACGCGGAAGGCGCTCTCGTGTTCACCGAGACGGTGCGCGCCGCGAACCACGCGATCAACCGGCTCGATCCGCTCGTTGCCGTGGAGCTGATCACCGGCGCCACGGCTCGCGGGCAACGGCGCGAGATCCTCGACGATCTTCGGGTCCGCACTCTCGATGCTGTTGCCGCGCCCCGCGTGCTCGACGAGGGCATCGACGTCCCTGACGCCAATCTCGGCGTCGTGATGAGTGCGAGCCGGACCCGACGGCAGATGATCCAGCGAATGGGCCGCATCCTGCGCCGAAAGCGCAGCGGCATCGCGGCGCGCTTCGTGATCATGTTCGCCAAGGACACACTGGAGGACCCGAGCAACCGATTCGAACGCGACGGCTTCCTCGAGGAGATCCAACGCATCTCCGAACGGACGGGGATCTTCGACAGCGCGGAGTTCGAGGCGCTCGACACGTTCCTCGCGGCGCCCGGACCATCGGAGGTCCCGGAACCCGACTACGTCGAGCACGAGAGTGGGGCCGTGGACCCAAATGTCGGCGTCGAGGTCTCGTACGCGCTGCTCGCTTTCACGAACCGCCAGAACATGGACGACGCCCGGCTCATCGATCTCGAGCGACTGGAGCCGCGACTACCGAAGCCGACCGACGCCGCACCTCGGTATCTCGAGCTCTCGCTCTCGAACCTCCCGCCTGTCGCCACTCCCAAGGTTGCGCCCAAGCGGCTGTCGACGGGAGAAGTGGGGCTCGTGATCGCGCGCGTCGGCGACGCGTGGCGTATCAGCTGCACGGGATGCGGTGAGGCGTCACCGCCCGTGCGGTTCCGTTGGCAGGTGCTGGATCAGACCGTGCCTTGTCGCTGCGCCTGAGCCCGCCCTAGCGCCGGTGGAGTGAAGTCGGCCTGAAGTCGGCCTCAGCCGCGTCTAAGTCGCGTCGCGGATCGTCTGGGTCAACGGGCTGCTCACAGCGGTGGGCAGCATGACCCAGCAAAGGATCACCATGACGCTCACCCACGACACAGCCCCCCTCGACACAATCGAGGCCGATAGCCCAAGGCCGATTGCGAAGCGTCGCAAGCCGGTTCGCAAGATACTGATAGCGGCGGCGGCGATCTTCGTCGCTGGCACGATCGCAGGCGTCGCGATCGTCGAGATCGTCGAGACCTCCGGTCCGTCGTCACCCGATCGAACGACGCAACCCGCCCCTCGGTCGCGCGATGACCTCGTGCGGGATCTCGTCAATGGTGGTGTCGTTCCGGCGGCAACGCTCGAGTCGGCGCCGCCTTCCCGCGAGGACCTCGTGCGCGATCTCGTCAACCGTGGTGTCGTTCCGGCGGCAACGCTCGAGTCGGCGCCGCCTTCCCGCGAGGACCTCATTCGGGACCTGGTCGCCCGCGGCCTCATTCCGGCGGCAACCCTCGAGGACTGAAGAGACCTCGTCACCAGGGCTTAAGGCCGACCTAAGTTGCGTGGTCGAGACTCAGACCACCCCCGAACACCCGAGAACCCGAGGAGGTGTCGGTGGAGTTCTTGGTACTCGGAAACCTCGAGGCCGTGCGGGACGGCGAGCGGGTAGAGCTGGGAGCGTTCCGGCAGCGCGCGCTCCTTGCCCTCCTGCTGACCGCCCCCAACTCGGTCCTCTCCACCGATCGAATCCTCGACGAGCTGTGGGGCGCCGACGGCGGGGTCGACAAGCACAACGCCCTATGGGTGTATGTGTCCGGCCTCCGCAAGGCGCTCGAGCCCGGGCGAGCGAGGCGGACCGAGGGCACGATCCTGCTGACCCGAGCGCCCGGCTACCTCCTCCAGGCCGGCCCTGACGACATCGACGCCTTGCGCTTCGAGCGGATGGTCGCCGAGGGGCGGGGGCTCGTCGAGGTCGACCCGTCGGCGGCGTCGCTCGTGCTCGGTGAGTCGCTGGCGCTCTGGCGCGGGCGAGGGTTCGAGGATTTCACGTACGAACCGTTCGCGCAGGCCGAGATCGCCCGTCTCGAGGAGCTCCGTCTGGAGGCGGTCGAGCTTCGCGTCGAAGCCGACCTCGCGCGTGGCCTCGCTCGCGAGCTGATCTCGGAGCTCGAGTCGCTCGTGCGTCAGCATCCGCTGAAGGAGCGCCTCACGGGCCAGTTGATGGTCGCCCTCTATCGATCGTCCCGTCAGGCCGAGGCGCTGCGCGCGTACCAAATGCTCAAGTCGAGGCTCGGCGAGGAGCTCGGCATCGAACCGACCGCTGCGCTTCGCAGGCTGGAGGAGCAGATCGTCACCGGGGACGAGGCGCTGGAGCCGCGCGCGCGACTGCGCGTGTCGGCCACTAGCACCGGTCCCGGTCCGGCAGTTCGCGGGTACGAGCTGCGGGAGGAGCTCGGTCAAACCGCGCGGTGGACTGCGTACCGCGCCTACCAGCCGGCTGTCGGCCGTGAGGTCACGATCAAAGTGATCCGTGCAGACCTTGCCAACGACCCTGGCTTCATCCGTCGTTTCCAAACCGACGCACAAAAGATCGCGACCCTCGATCATCCCCACATCGTCCCGCTCTACGACTACTGGCGTGAACCGGACGCGGCCTATCTCGTGGCGCCGCTGTTGCGCGGCGGCACCCTCGCTTCTGTGCTCGCACGCGGCCCACTCACGACCGCGCAGACACTGGCCATGGTCGATCAGCTGGGCGACGCACTGCAGGCCGCGCACCGGTTGGGTCTCGTCCACGGCGACATCAAAGCGGACAACGTGCTGCTGGACGACGGTGGCAACGCCTACCTGTCGAACTTCGGCGTCGCAGTGGACGAGGGCGATGTCGATCCGGATTCGGACATCCGCTCGCTCGGCGCGCTCGTGTCGGAGGCGCTCACCGGAGAGAGGCCTGAGCAGGGCGGGCGCCGTCACGCTCTGCCCGACCGCGTCACTCGGGTGCTCGACCGGTCGCTCCTCGATGATCCGGCCGGTCGCTACGAGACCGTTGCCGACCTGGTGAGTGACATTCACCTTGCCGTGCTCAACGACCAGCCAGGATTGCTCGTTCGCCCCTCGGTGGAGCGATTCGCCGCCGCGAATCCTTACAAGGGGCTGCGAGCGTTCGACGCCGTCGACGCGCTCGACTTCTTCGGTCGCGAGCGCCTCGTCGAGCGACTCGTCGCACGCCTTGGGGGCAGCGGCACGCGCGGGCGATTCATCGCCGTGGTCGGCCCCAGCGGCAGTGGCAAGTCGAGTGCCGTGAAAGCGGGGCTGCTGCCGGCGATTCGGCAGGACGCGCTGCCGTTGTCGGGTACTTGGTTCACGATCGAGATGACGCCAGCTCCGCATCCGTTCGAGCAGCTCGAGGATGCGTTGCTCGGGGTCGCCGTCGATCCTCCTTCGTCGTTGCTGGAGCAGCTCGCCGGCGAACAGGGCATGGAGCGTGCAATCGACCGCGTGCTGCCCGACGACGGCTCACAGCTCCTCTTGTTGATCGATCAGTTCGAGGAGCTCTTCACGCAGGTCGATACGGCCACTGCAAACCGCTTCATCGAAAGCGTCGTGAGCGCCGTCACCGATCAGCAGAGTCGAGTTCGGGTCGTCGTGACCCTCAGGGCGGATTTCTACGACCGACCACTGCAACATCGGGGCCTCGGCGAGCTGCTCCGCGAGGGCACCGAGCTCATCACGCCCATGAGCCCCGTCGAGCTCGAGCGTGCGATCACGCGTCCCGCTGAATCTCACGGCGTGACGTTCGAACCGCCGCTGATCGCCGAGCTCCTCAGGGAGGTGACGGATCGGCCCGGTGCGCTGCCACTGCTGCAGTACACGCTCACCGAGCTGTTCGAGGGTCGAAGCGGAAACCGGATCGACTTCGCTTCGTACGAGGCGCTCGGCGGAATGTCCAGCTCGTTGGTCAAGCGTGCCGAGGGCCTCCTGTCCAGCCTTGGGAACGGTGCCGCCAACGTCGCCCGACAGGTCTTCCTTCGGCTCGTCACGGTCTCGGAGGAAAGCGAGGACACGCGCCGGCGTGTGCTCCGCAGCGAGCTCGAAGAGCTCGAGGTGGACCGCCAGACGCTGCGCTCGGTGCTCGACACGTTCGGTCGCCATCGGCTGCTCAGCTTCGACCGGGATCCCGTGACGAGGAGTCCGACGGTGGAGATCTCGCACGAGGCGTTGCTGACCGAGTGGACGAGACTGCGAAGTTGGATCGATGGCGCACGGGCAGATGTGCGGATGCAACGGCGACTTGCCGAGGCCATGCGTGAGTGGGTCGCCGCCGGGAGCTCTGACGCGTACCTCTTGCGCGGAGGTCTGCTCGATCAGATGACTGGTTGGGCGACGATGACGTCGGTCCAGCTCTCGGGCCCGGAACGGGCGTTCCTCGCCGGCAGCGTTGCCGAGCGCGATCGCGAGGCGCGGGAGATGCAGGACCGCGAGCGTCGGGCCGTCACCGCAGAGCGGCGCCAGGTGAGACGAGGTCGCCAACTCCTCGCGGTCGGTCTCGTGGCCGTGCTCGTGGCCGGCCTCGCGGTGTTCGGGACCGCACAGTGGCGTTCGGCGGTCGACGCCAAGCGCGACGTCGAGGACCTGCTGGCAGTGGAGGGACTCGTCACCGCCTCGGCGGACGCACTCCAGAACGATCCCGAGCTCGCGCTGCTGCTCGCCATGCAGGCGGTGCGACTGACTGTCGACGATGGGTACGCCACCGGCGCGGGCGTTGACGCGGTCCACTTCAGTCTGCAGGAGCTCGGAGTCCCGTACGAGGTCGACCCCGAGACTCCGGTCGCCGTGAGAGCCGGGCCGAACGGTCTCTTCGGTGTGTACGCGCTCCCACCTGCCGAGCTCATGCGGCTCGCCGAATCGGCTGTGCAACGAAGCCTCACCGACGACGAGTGCCGTACCTTCCTCTCCCGACCGTGCCCTGCGGAAGCCGACATCCCGATCGACCTCGAGCTTCAGGGGGGCTTGGAGGCGTACGGCGCTCGTACCGGGCCACATGCACTGCGCGGGACGACCGTCACAATCGCGTCCCCGTTCTTGAGCAACGACGCGGGCATTGGCCGCGAGCTCGCGGCTTTCAGCGAACGCACGGGCATCG
Source organism: uncultured Acidimicrobiales bacterium (assembly GCA_963802505.1). Lineage (GTDB taxonomy): Bacteria > Actinomycetota > Acidimicrobiia > Acidimicrobiales > DATKAS01 > DATKAS01. The sequence goes on from CAWDJB010000003.1 coordinate 918,079, forward strand.
CCGTCGAAGTCACGCCGGGCGACGTTGAGGCGACGGTGGGCGGCCCTAACTTCGACGAGCTCAGTCGCCCTTCGGACGTCGTCGCGTTCGCCGGCGTCATTCCGGATTGGGTCGAGCAGCGCGCGATCGACATCAGCACGTTCGTCGCGCCGGAGACGCTGCGCTCTGACTTCGGCGATTACCTGTTGAGCTTCGGGTCGTCTGCGAGCGCGGGACGCTCACTGGCGGAGGGGGAGCCGGTGCGCGCGTTGCCGCTCGATCTCCAGGTCAAGGGCCTGGTCTTCTATCCCAAGGCCGAGTTCGAGGAGGCCGGATACGCGATCCCCGCGACTTGGGATCAGCTCATCGCGCTCTCCGATCAGATCGTCGCCGATGGCGGGGCACCGTGGTGCTTCGCTTTCGCGTCGGGCGAAGCGAGCGGATGGCCGGGCACGGACCTGATCGAGAGTCTCGTGCTCCGAGTGGGAGGAACGGACGCGTACGACGCGTGGGTGGCCGGCGAGATCGGATTCACGAGTCCTGCGGTGATGGAGGCGGGGCGACTTGCCGACCAGCTGGTCTTCGGGCCGGGATATGCGAGGGGTGGCCCGGAGATCATCAGTGGCGCGTTCTTCTCGGATCAGTTGCAGCACGTGCTCGCCCGAAACAGCGCGACGGGGGAGATCGAGCCGAAGTGTTGGCTGCACCAAGCATCCAAGTACCTGCTCACGTTCAACCTTCCGTCGGGCGCTCGGATCGGCACCGACATCGACTACTTCATGCTCCCGCCGATCGATCCGAGTGAGCCGATCCCGTTGATCGGCAACGCCGAATTGGCGTCGGCTCTCGTCGACAGACCCGAAGTGCGGGCCTTCATGGAGTTCGCCGCCAGTCCACAGTGGGGCCGCGTGTGGGCAGCCAGCAGCACTAGCGATTTCACGTCCGCCAACGCGAGATTCGACGTCTCGACATACGGCGACGCCGACGCCGACGTCGAGGCCGCGATTCGAACGGAGCTTGCCGGGATGGCTCACTCAGCCCTGCAAGCTGGCGCCTTCCGAGCGGACGGCTCCGACGCGATGCCCAACGAGATCGGGGGGATCACGGCCGAGGGAGTGCGAGGACCCGTCTGGCAGGGCATGCTCGACTGGGTCGACGGAGTTCGCACCATCGATCAGGTCTTCGCCGACATCGATGCCGAGTGGGCGGCCTTGAAGGCCAAGGAGGCCGACGCCGACCAAGAGTGATGACTTCAGCCCACCATGACGCGCGGTGACGCGACCTGACACGCTGGATCCCGATGGGCGCGACATTGGTCACGATCCGGACTCCGAACCGGCAGGCGTTCACGCTGGTGCTCGATGCCCGTATCGAGCTCGGCCGAGAAGCGGACGGAATCGTCGTGGTCGACACTCGCGCCTCGCGCCGGCACGTCGCGTTGGAGCCGGGGCCCGACGACACCGTGGTCGTGACGGATCTCGGGAGCTCCAACGGCACCACCCTCGACGGCCTCCCCGTGGACGGGCCGACTCGCGCTCGCCCCGGCTCGGTGGTCAAGATCGGCGACACGCGAATCGAGATCGGGATGAGCCGCGCCCCGGACCGCACCGCGACCCACAACCAGACAACGCTCGATACTCCGAAGGCCGGGCGGTCGAGCATCGACGCGGTCGCGGACGCGGTTGTCGAGGACCTCAGCGTGCAGGTACTCGGCGCGGCCGCGGACGAACCGGGCACGCTCACTGTGGTGTTCGGCGACATCGAATCGTCGACGGCGCTTGCCGTCGCGCTCGGCGACTCCGCCTGGCTCGACCTTCTGAGACGCCACGACGCCCTCGTGCACGCGCACGTCGACGCACACGGTGGTCGCGTCGTCAAGCATCAGGGCGACGGGTACATGCTCTGTTTCCGGAGCGCGCACTCGGCCATCTTCTGTGCGATTGGCATTCAGCGCGACCTCGCGCGCAGGGAGTGGTGTGCCGACCATGAGTTCCGGGAGCGCATGGGCATGCACACCGGCGAGGTCGTCATGGACGACAGCGGGGACCTCTTCGGCAAACACGTGGTCGTCGCCGCCCGCATCGCGGCAATTGCGGACGGTGGGGAGATCCTCGTCTCGTCCCTGGTGCGCCAGATCGCCGAGCCACGCGGCGCCGTCACGTTCGTGCAGCCGCGCGATGTGGAGCTGCGCGGCATCAGCGGCGTCGAGACGGTGTGGACCGTGAACTGGCGCGAGGAGTAGCCTCCCCGGGTGCGCGCCCCGAAGACACTCGCATCGGTCCTGATCGCGCCTCTCCTGATCGCTTCGATCGCGCTGTTCGCGGGCTGCGGCGGTGACGACGACGACGACGCCACCGATTCGAGCTCGTCGGCGACAGAAGCACCGTCAACCGTTGACGACGGGCAGAACGCGTGCCCGGTCGACGGCTGCACAGTGACGATCAGCGACGTGCAGAAGGATGGTGAGGAGCTCCGCATCACCTGGGAAGCGAACTTCACGCCCGACTTCTCGAAGAACCACATTCACGTCTTCTGGGACACCTACACCGCGGATCAGGTCAGCGACGATGCGGCCGACCGGGGAGTCGAGCAGGGCGAATGGGTGCCGACCGACGAGTACCCGGAGTACGTCACGGAGGGCCCGGTGTCGACGGCAGCCCGTGGTGATTCGACGACACTGTGCGTGACGGCTGGCGACCGTGACCACGTCGTGATCGACTCGTCACTGGTCGACTGCTACGAGGTGTCCGAACTCCTCTGACGCCCTGAAGGGGGTGCGGTGCACGGCGTCCCCGAACAGATCGGCCGGTATCGGATCCGCTCGATCCTGGGCGTCGGCGGGTTCGGCGTCGTCCTGTCGGCGTTCGACGAGGCGCTCGACGCTCACATCGCCATCAAGGTGCTGAGCGCGGAGCACGCGCACAACCCCGAAACGCTCGAGCGATTCGTCCGCGAGGCCCAGCTCCTGCGCCGCGTGAAGAACGCCCACGTGATCGCGGTGCACGACATCGGAGCGCTCGACGACGGACGCCCGTTCTTCGTGATGGAGCTCGCCAGCGGCGGCGTGCTCGCGGACCGCGTCGAACCAGGCGGAGTCGCGGACGCCGAAGGCGTGCGGGCCATGATCGTCGCGCTCGCGAACGGACTCGGCGCGCTTCATGCCGCAAACATCGTGCACCGCGACGTGAAGCCGGCGAACCTGCTGATCGTCGGCGATGCCAAGGCAGCCGACACCGGCTCGGCAACCGCGCAACGACGCGGCCTTCTCGCCCTAGGGGAGCGAGGCGTCATCGGCGACCTCGGGCTCGCCAAGGATCAGGATCGAACAGACGCGGGACCCACGATCATGGGCGGCACTCCGCACTACCGGGCACCGGAACAGGGACGTCGAAATGCGGAGATCGGCCCGCCGGCCGACGTGTTCGCGGCGACCGCAGTGTTGTGGAACCTCCTCACCGGCGATGTCCCGGCGGCGAGCGACTCCCTCGATGCGCAGCTCGCCACAGTTCCGCTGGCGTGGCGGGAGGTGTTCGTTCGCGGCCTCGCACCGGAGCCAGAGGAGCGATTCGCGACGATGCCCGAGTGGGAAGCGGCCGCGCTCGGGGCGCTCGACGAGGCCACCGGGGCGGTCAGGGTGGGATTCCGCGCCGCGACACCCGGAACCACATGTCCGTACAAAGGCCTGGCATCGTTCCAGCCCGAGGACGCATCGTTCTTCTTCGGGCGCGAAGTGTTCGTCGACGAATTGGTCGCGCGGCTGCAGACCGCGCGGACGCTCGTGATCGGAGGTCCCTCCGGGAGCGGCAAGTCCTCGCTGCTGCGGGCCGGGCTCGTGCCCAACATCGCCGCGGGCGCGTTGCCCGGCAGCCAGCATTGGCCGATAGCGATCTTCACTCCGGGCCCAGACGCGATGAAAGAGCTTGCGTATCAGCTCGACCGGTTCACGGAGCACGCGGCACCGACTGCGACGCAGCTGCGCGACGACCCGGAGTGCATCCGGCGGTCTCTTTCGTCACAGACTCCCGGCTTGCTCGTCATCGACCAGTTCGAAGAGCTGCTCACACACGGCATCGACGCCGCCGATCGGCACACGTTCCTCGATGTGTTGGCGACTCTCACCGAGTCAGCCGACGCGACCATCCGAGTGGTGCTCGGGTTGCGGTCGGACTTCTACTCGGCGTGCGCGGACTATGCCTGGCTGGCGGACCGCATCAGCGCCAACCAGGTCCTCGTCGGCCCGATGCGCCGCGACGAGCTGATGCGTGCGATTCAAGGCCCGGCGCAGCGCGCCGGACTGCGGCTCGAGGCCGGCCTCACCGAGGCGATTCTCGACGAAGCCGGCGACGAGGCGGGCGCGTTGCCCCTCGTCGCGCACGCCCTGCTGGAGACCTGGCTCCGCCGGCGCGGCACGCTGCTGACACTCGACGGGTTCCGCGCGGCCGGTGGCGTTGTCGGCGCCATCTCGCAATCGGCCGAGCACGCTTACGAACGCCTCGACGACGACGAGCGGAGGGTCGCTCGACGCTTGTTCCTTCGGCTCGTGAACCCGGGTGACGACACCCCCGACACGCGCCGGCGACTCTCATGGGAAGAGATCGACACCGATGCGAACAGCCGCACCGTCGTCGACACGCTCGCCAACGAGCGGTTGCTCACGGTCGACGACCGCGGCGTCGAGATCGTGCACGAAACGCTCATCCGCACCTGGCCGCGACTGCGCGCCTGGATCGACGACAACCGTGACGATCTGCGAATGCGCCAGCGGCTCACGCAAGCCGCCGCGGAGTGGGCCCGTCAGGAGCGCGATCCCGATCTGCTGTATCGGGGAACCCCTCTCGCGACGGCCCTGGAGTGGCGCGACCGCTCCGATGTCGGGCTTGCGGAGCTCCCGGCCGTTTTTCTCGACGCGAGCCGCGAATCTCGCGACGTCGAAGAACGAGCTGCGGCCGACGCGGAGCGGCGTCGCCATCGGGTTCGCCGGTTTGCGTTCACGGTGCTTTCGTTGCTCGCCGCGACTGCTGCGGCGGCGTCGATCGTGGCATTCGCCGCCCTGCAGCAGTCGAAAGACAAGGAAGCCGAGGCGGAGGAACGGTTTGTACGCTCGCTCGCGACCCAGGCGGAGTCGCTCGCCCCGACGCGCCCGAAGCTCGCGTTGCTCCTCGCGGTCGAGAGTGCGGCCCGCCTCGAGCCGATCACACCCGAAGCGCAAAACGCGATCGCCACTGCGCGCGAAACGATGGCCGCGTCGGACATCATTCCCGACCTCGAACCGATTCCCGTCGGTGACGTGCTCACGACCCTCGTGTCTCCCGACGGGTCGACGATCATCACGGGAGCGCGCAATGGCACCATCCGGCTCTGGGACGCGCGCTCCGGCGAGGCGACCCATACCCTCACGAGCAGTGTGGGCGGCGTGGAGGAGGCCGCGATCGATCCGACCGGTCGCTGGCTCGTCGCGGTCGGCGACGGCGGTGCCTGGCGCTGGGATCTCGACCAGACGGACCCGCAGGCCGCCGCTGTCGACGAGTCCGATGGTGCGCTGTGGTCGGCGGCGTTCTCCGAGGAAGGCACACGCCTCGCGACGGCCGCCGAAAGCGGCGTCGTCCGGATCTACGACACCGCCACCTGGACGGAAGTAGGGGAGCCGTTCACCGAGGCCGTCGACTTCCTGAGCGTCGCGTTCACGTTCGACGGGACACGGGTCCTCGCCGGAACGGGCGGGGGCCGGGTGTACGTCTGGGACGCGGCGACAGGGGAGCCCGCCGCCGGCTCGCCGATCGCCGCGCACGGCACCAACGACGTGTGGGAAATCGTCCCGCATCCAGATGGAGACCTCGTCGCAACGGCGAGCAGCGACGGCACAGCGCGGGTGTGGTCACTCCGCACCGGCGCGCTTGTTGCGACGCCGTTCGCAGACCTCGACAGTGTGGAGGGCCTCGTATGGTCAGCCGACGGCGAGGCGCTCTACGCCGGCGGCGACGATGGTCGGGTCCACGAATATCGGCTCGAGGACGCCGCAATCGCGGCCTCTTCGCCGGTCGGCCACGACGACCGGGTCATCGACGCCTCGGCATCGCGAGACGGCACGGTGCTCGTCACCCTCGGCCGCGATCAGGACGTGCGCGTGTGGGACACGACCGAGCGTCGCCCGACGGTTGTCTCTGTACTCCACGCCGGTTCACCCCTCTACGGCGTCGCCGTGAACGCAGACGGGCGACGCGTGGCCGTGGGTGACGAACAAGGAACCGTGCGCATCTCCGCGATCGACGGTGGGCCCGTGACGGAGTTGGTCGGGCATGACGGACCGGTCTTCGGCATGGCCTTCCTACCCGACGGTCGGCTCGTCACTGGCGGACGCGATGGGACCCTCCGGTTGTGGAGCGTGGACACCGGCGCCATCGCAACGGTCGAAACGGGCAGCCCGGTCACTGACGTAGCCGTGAACGCCGACGGCGATCTCGTCGCGTCGTCGGGGAGCGACGGGATCGTCCGGTTCTGGACCACTGACGATCTCTCGGATCCGGTCGCGCAGACCGCGGCCGTCGCGGCGGGCGCGAATGCCGTTGTGTTCTCGGGTACGGGCGAAGTCGTCGCTGCGTATGGCGACGGCCGGGTGCGATTCTGGAGGCGCGACGGGAGTGAGATGCGTGACGCGCTTCAGGTCGACTCGGACGGCGACGCGGTGTTCAGCGTTGCAGTCAGCCCCGATCAGACTTTGCTTGCCGCAGCCGGCGCAACCGACGGCGTCACGCTGTGGAACATCGAGACCGGTGAACGTCGCAGTGAGCTCAACGGGCAGCCGGCGGCGCCGCTCGACGTCGCGTTCACGAGTCTCGGCGATGCGCTCGTGAGCAGCAATCGAGAGGGCGTGATCACACTGTGGAATTCGGCGACCGGGCAGGCCATCGGTCCACGCTACGAGTATCACGACGGCGAGGTGTGGAGGTTGGCCGTGACGCCGGGGGCCGTCGTGGTCACCGCAGGCGGCGACGGCACCCTTGCGACGCTCGATGTCCTCAATCTCGATCGAGCGTGCGATCTCGGTGCCGGATCCCTGGATCGCCGCGCCCGGGAGCGATACTTGGGCGATCGTGAACCGATTGGCTGTGATCCGACGGGCTGATCAGCCGACCGTGAGGCCGCTGGCTCCAGAGAGCTTGAGCGTGTCGGCCACGAGCTGTGGAGCCCGGACCGTCGCGCTGCCGGCGAGCTCGAGGCGGGAGGCTTTGGCGTAGATCGCTCCGGAGGTCCACGAGCCACTGCCCGAGAAGGTGAACGTGGACGTGTCGCCCCGATCGCCGACGACGCTGAACCCTGCGAACGGTCCCGTGGAGGGCGCGGTCAGGGAGACCACGCCACTGCCGGCGACGCTCAGCGATGCGCCGGCACCCGAGCACGGTGTGGGGTAGCTCGTGCACGCGAGGTAGAGCGTGACGCCGCTGCCGGTGAGGCGGCCGGCCCCCGCCACCGACACCGGGCCGGTGACCACGTAGACGCCGGGCTGGAGGGTCAGCCTGCCGCTGCCGCCGACGTCGAGCGAGGGGTACACGCCCGGGCCGATCGTGGTCGCAGTGGCTCCGCCGACCTTGACCGGAGGTTTCGGCGCTCCGGTCGGGCAGGCCCCGGAGATGTCGGGACATGAGGCGAGCCCGGCCAGCGGATCGACGCTGGGTGCGGACAGCTTCGGTGTCGGGCTGTAGGACCCGGACCCGGTCTTGGTGAACCCACCGGGACCGCCGATGTAGGCCGCGCTCATCTTGGCGCTGCCGCTGAGCGTCGCCGCGGCAGAGGCGTTTGAGTTGACGAAGACATCGCCCCCGCTTGCGTTCACTCGCGCGCTCCCGTCGGCCCGCAGGCTCCCTGCTGCAGTCGGGTTGAGAAGGCACAGGGTCTGGCACTGGACGGTGAAGGACTGGCTGACCGGCGGCGCCGGGTTGTAGTCGGCGTTGCCGGCCTGGGTCGCCTCGATCGTGCAGGTTCCCGCGGCCTTCGGGTTCCCGACCGATCCGCTCACCGTGCAGATGGTCGGGGTGGTGCTCGAGTAGCTGACGGGGAGACCCGACGACGCGGTCGCGCGCAGGGTCACCGTGCCGATCGGCGAGGTGTTGGGCAGCGCCGGGAAGTCGATCGTCTGATCGAGATCGAGGTCGAGGTCGCATGGGAAGGTGCCGCGGTAGAGCGCGTGACCCTCGTGGCCCGGTGCGGAGATGCCGTCGTCGGACCAGACCACCTCTTTGACTCCGTCGACGCACGTCGAGTCGGGGGCGATCGCGAAGCCCTCGATGTTCACGTTCGGGAGGCCATCTGGCCGCGCGTACACGACGTCGGGGACGATCGCGCCGTCAGCGTTGACGTCGAGCAGCGTCGACGACACCGAGCACGTGTTGTCGCACAGCGCCCAGATCCGTTCGAGGTCGGCGTCGAACTGAACATCCATCACGTGGCCCATGCCTGTATCGACCACCGCAACGCGTTGGAACGAGCCGTCGGCGTAGAGGGCGTAGCCGTACAGCTTGCCGTCGTTCTCCAGCGCCCCGAAGAACAGACCGGCGCCGTGACCGCCGTGACCCTGATAGCGGCTCGGGTCGTACGCCGAACCGGTCGACTGGTCGACGAAGCCCTTCTGCACCAAGTACGTGTCGGGCACGAAGGTGACGCCCTCGAAGCCGAGGTTGGCGCCGACACTCGGCAAGTCGGCCGTGAGGATCCACTGCTGCGTCGGGATGAGCGTCGTGCCCGCAGCGTTCGGGTCGAAGCGCAGGATGGAGTTCAGGGAGATCGAGTTGTTGCCGCGTTGTTGCGCTCGGTCGTGACGTAGAGCGCGCCGTCGGCGCCCACCGTGAGACCCTCGGAGTCGGGCAGGCCGACGCCGCCGGGGAAGAAGATCTGCTTGCCCGCGCTCCACCCGTTCGCGGTGTCGGGCACCCACAGGTCGCCCTGCCGAACCATGCGAAACACCCAGTTCTTGTTCTTCGCTGCGTAGAGCACGTCGGGGTTCGCGGGGTCGAACACGAGGCCGCTCATGTCACGGCCCTCCGGCCCGGTGAGGGTCTTCCAAGCGCAGAGCTGGTCGACCACCGTCACGGACGCACCGCCCGGCCACGGCTCCGCGCCCGCGGCGACGGGACCGGTGCCCGAGGCCGCCTCGGGCAGGCAGGGCAAGGTGTTCCCGCCGTGGTTGTCCTCAGCGGGGATCGGGACCGGCCCGCACTTTCCGAGCGTGGTGGTACCCGGCGAACCGATGTCGCCCGACCCGGACTTCTTGGCGCCGTTCGCGTCGCCGACCTGTGAGAACACCCACGCGCTCGCGCTGTTGGCCCCGAGCGCGACGCATGTCGGGGGAACACCCGACGTGCCTTGGGTCCGGATCGAACCCGGGATGTTCTGGTCGCCGTACGTGAGCCGGTCGACGAGCGCGGTCCCGTGGTAGATGTTGATCTCGTCGTTGCGGCCGAGATTGGCGCCGTTGTTGAAGGCGATCTTGACGGTCGTGCCGAGGCCCCAATCGGAGCGGAACGCCGTGTCCGTGCCCTCGACGATCAGGCCCGACTCGCCCGGTTCCAGAGTGCCCAGGCCCGCGAGCGAGAACGTGCGCGGCGTGTTGCTGTCGTCGTCGAACGAATAGTCGTCGGCCATGTTCACTGGTTCGCCGCCGACGTTGGTCACTTCGACGAACTCGGCGGCAGCAGGCGGCGACAGGGTGGGGTTGTACATCCACTCGGTGATGACGATCTGCCCCGGCACCGCGGCACCGGCCGGCGAGGCCACGACCAGCGAGACGACGCTCGTCGCAATGAGAGCCAGCACCGCCGCGAAGGAACCCATTCGATGTGCGCGCATGGAGCGCGTGTCTAATGAGCAGTGGTGAACGAAACGCCGCGCGCGGGTGAACAACCGGCGAACATGCGGTTCGGGTGGCTGGGCTAGGTGACAGGCGCTGCGTCGACCCACTCGACGAGCTCGAGGGTGATGGCCTCCGGACCCTCGAAGAAGCGGAGCTTCCGGCTGATGTAGTCCATCTCCTCGCTCAGCAGCTTCACGCCGTGCCCGACGAGGCGAGCGGTCGTCTCCTCGATGTCATCCACGCGGAACGCGAGGTGGTTGTAGCCCCGGCGCCGCAGGTTCGAGGGATGTCGCTCGGGATCCTCCGATGGCGCTGGGTCGAACTGCAGCAGCTGGATCTCGAAGCGAGGTTCGCTCCCTTCGAGCACGAGGGTGATGTGCTGAGCCTTCATGTCGGGCATGCCCATGTAGAGCGCCGGCGCACCGCCGTCGATCGTCGCGACGTGGGTCTTCTTGAAGCCGAGGAGCTCGAAGAACTCGATCGCGGCCAGAGCGTCGGCCACTGCCACGGTCACGTGGTCAGGATTTCGAACCACGTTCGGGACCCTACTGCCGTGTACCCCATCGCGGCCCCGATGGACCGATAGGGTCGTCTACGAGTCGCCCGAGACCCCGGCAGCCCCATCCCTCCACGCGAAGGCTGCTGATGATCACGTCGTCCTACCCTCTCGCTCGCAGCGACATCCACTCGAACCGGAGAACGGCAGCGCTCGCTGGCTGGCTCTTCGTGGCCACCTACGTCACGAGCATCGCGGCGCAGCTCGTCTTCTACGGTCCGGTGCTCGACAAGCCCGACTACATCACCGGTGCCGGCGCGAACGCCTACAACAGCGTGGCTCTCGGGGCGCTGCTCGAGGTGCTCCTCATCATCGCCAACGTCGGCACGGCAGTGGTGCTGTTCCCGATCCTCAAGCGGCAGAGCGAAGCGGGCGCGCTGGGCTATGTCGCTGCTCGCCTCGTCGAGTCCACCTTCATCGCGATCGGCCTCGTGAGCCTCCTCACGATCCTGACCGTGCGCGAAGACGGCGCGCTGGGCGCGAATGCCGCCCTCGGCAAGGCACTCATCGCGATCCATGATTGGACGTTCTTGCTCGGGCCGGGCTTCATCGTCGGCGTCGGGAACGGGCTGCTGCTGGGCTACCTCATGTATCGGTCGGGCTTGGTGCCGCGCCGCATGGCCATGCTGGGGATCATCGGAGGTCCGCTGATCGTCGCCTCGGGGATCCTCGTCCTCTTCGACGTCATCGATGCCGGCTCCCCGGTCCAGATCATCGCGACCATCCCGGAGTTCATCTGGGAGCTGTCGCTCGGCATCTACCTCATCGTCAAGGGGTTCAGGCCATGTCCGATCCTCGAAGCTGAGGTACCGGAGCTCGCCGCCTGAGCCTTGCGCGACGGATCGTTCTTGCGTAACCTACAACCAAATGGTTGTAGATCTCTCCACCGAGCGGGCCGACCGGGTGTTCCACGCCCTCGCCGACGCGACCAGGCGCGACATCGTCTTGCGCACGCTCGAGGGAGAGCACAACGTGTCGGCGCTCGCGCGCCTCTATCCCGTGAGCTTCGCCGCGGTGCAAAAGCACGTCGCGGTGCTCGAGAGCGCAGGGCTCGTGATCAAACGCCGCCATGGACGCGAACAGCTCGTTCGCAGCAACGTCGAGACGATCCGCGAGGCCAACCGGCTGCTCGACCAGCTCGAAGCGGTCTGGCGAGATCGCCTCGATCGGATGGACGAGGTGCTCGCCGACGATCCACCGAGCCGATCTCAGACCAGACGACCGCAGAAGGGAACGAAGTCATGACTGTCACCAACGTCCAGAAGGATCCGAAGGCCCTCACGATGACGATCACCGCCGAGCTCGACGCGAGCGTCGCACGCGCATGGCACCTGTGGGCCGACCCGCGACAGCTCGAGCGGTGGTGGGGCCCGCCGACCTACCCCGCGACGGTCGTCGATCACGATCTCGTCGCCGGTGGCCGCGTCACCTACTTCATGACTGGCCCCGAGGGAGACAAGTTCTTCGGGTACTGGGACGTCCTGGCCGCGGACGCGCCGAGCCGCCTGGTGTTCAAAGATGGGTTCGCCGACGACAGCGGGGCCGCGAACGAGTCGATGCCGGTCACGAACACGGTCGTCACGCTGACCGAGCGCGACGGTGGTCGCACCCTCATGGCCATCAACTCGCAGTTCCCTTCGCTCGAAGCGATGGAGCAGCTGATCGCCATGGGGATGGACGAGGGCATGAAGGAAGCCCTTTCGCAGATCGACGCGATCCTCGCGGCCAGTCCCGCCGTGTGAGCGCGGCCCGCGGGCCGAGGTGCTACGACCAACGTCCCATTGTGAGGTCGACCAGAGCAGCGGTCTGATGGCGCGTGATCTGGGTCGACCCTCGCGGCGGCAGGCGCCGGGCGCGCCGTTACGCTCGCAGAGTGACGGGGTCGGGGCGTTCCACGTGACGAGTGCGGACGCCGCGTCGTGAACAGGTCATGGGCGGGTCGTCGCTTTGTCGCTGTCGAGGTGGGGCGCTTCGCGCTCGCGGGCGCCGTCGTGCTGCTCATCGTCGGGATCGCGACCGCGATCGCGAGCCGGCGAGTCGGTGAGCGCGAGGCGATCGCGAACGCGCGGACGACCACGGTGAGCAAGGCGCAGGGGCTCGTCGCCCCCGCACTCAACGACGGCGTGCTCAGCGGCGCAGCCGGGTCGCTTGCCGAGGTCGACGACGTGGTGCGCGACGACGTCCTCGACTCGACGCTGGTGCGCGTGAAGCTCTGGAGAGGCGACGGCACGGTCGTGTACTCCGACGAGCCTCGGCTCATCGGGGATCGCTATGTGCTCGGCGAGGACGAGCTGTCGGCGCTGAGCACCGGGCGCATCGACGCGGAGGTGAGCGACCTCACGAAGCCCGAGAACCGCTACGAGCAGTCGCAGGGCAAGCTGCTCGAGGTCTACCTCCCGATAGAGACACCCTCGGGTGAGCCGCTTCTGTTCGAGGCGTACTACCGGTACTCCTTGGTGTCGAACAACGGCAACCAGCTCTGGAGGAGCTTCGCTCCCATCGCACTCGGCTCGCTGATCGCGCTCGAGCTCGTGCTCATCCCGCTCGCGTACTCGCTCGCGCGTCGGCTCCGGCAGAAGTCCGAGGAGCGTGAGCTGTTCTTACGTCAGGCGCTCGAGGCGTCGGATGTCGAGCGACGCCACATCGCGAGCGACCTGCACGACGGCGTGGTCCAGGACCTTGCCGGCGCGGCGTACGCGCTCTCGGCTCAGGCTCGTCGAGCGAACGGTGACGCCGTCGATCCGAGGGTCGTGGAGGAGGCCGCAGCCACTGTGCGGACGAGCATCCGCGCGCTGCGCTCGCTCGTGATCGACATCTATCCGCCCGACTTCGGCGAGGTGACGCTCGAGTCGGCGCTCACCGATCTGCTCGCACGTACCGCTGAGACCGGCATCGAGACGGAGCTCGACGCCACTCAGCTCCAGGACCCGCTGCCTGACCCGGTGGCGCGCCTGCTCTACCGCGCGGCGCAGGAAGGTCTGCGCAACGTCGTGAGCCACGCCGACGCGCAGCAGGTCGCGGTGCGAGTCGCGACCGTCGGTCCAGGTGCGGAGCTCGTGGTCACAGACGATGGGCGAGGCTTCGACACGGGTGCGGTCGCGACCGCCAGAGAAGCGGGCCACCTCGGCATCGCCGCGCTGCGGGGACTGGTCACAGATGCCGGCGGCACCCTCACGCTCGCGGGCACGCCGGGCGAGGGCACGATGCTCCGTGTCGAGGTCCCGCTGTGACGATCAGGGTGGTCGTCGCCGACGACCACGCCGTCGTGCGCGAAGGCCTGGCTCAGCTGCTGTCCACCGCGGCTGACCTCGAGCTCGTCGGCTCGGCATCAGACGGTTCGGAAGCGGTCGAGGTGGTGGGCCGCGAGCGACCCGACGTCGTCCTGATGGACCTCTCGATGCCACAGGTCGACGGCGCCGAGGCAACCCGTCGCATCCTGGCGGCGGACTCCGCGGCGCGTGTCGTCGTGCTCACGTCGTTCGCCGACGATCGGCACATCGTCGAGGCGCTCCAGGCCGGTGCGATCGGCTACGTGCTGAAGCACGCAGAGCCCGATGAGCTACTCGGCGCGATCCGCGCTGCCGCGGCGGGCGACGCGCCGCTCGATCCGAAGGCGGCGCGAGTGCTGCTCGAGACCAAGCGGGTGCGCTCAGACCAGCAGCTCAGCTCGCGCGAGATCGAGGTGCTCAGGCTCGTCGCGACAGGCCTGGCGAACAAGCAGATCGCGCGGCGCCTCGGGATCGCGGAGCGCACCGTGAAGGCGCACCTGACGAACATCTTCACCCGCATCGACGTGACCGACCGGACGCAGGCCGCGCTCTGGGCTGAGCGCAACCTGCCCCCGGTCGGGCCGTAGAGACTGCCGGACGCTCAGCCCTCGCCGGGATCGCCCGAGCCGGACCCACCACCGGACCTGCCGGACCCGCTGGACCCGCCGCCGGGGCCTTCGTTCCCATTGTCGTTGCCGTGGTCGTCGACCGAGGTCGCCGCCGTCGACGCAGTCGTCGACACGTCGTCGTCGATCGTAATGCCGGTGGTCACCGAGGTCGTTGATGCTTCGTCGTCGTCATCGGTGGTCGTCGCCCCGCCGGCCACGGTCGTCGAAGGCGCCTGCGTGGAGCCCGGACCCGATTGGGCCGAGGGGCCTCGGTTGTCGTCAGCGCTGTCGTCTGCGCCGTCATGTCCGCGGTTTGCGCCATGGTCGTCCACATCACGGTCGTCCACTGAAGTTGACGCGCCCTGCACCGTCGTCGAGGTCGCGGCGTCGTCGCCGTGGTCGTCGTTCGTGGTGGTCGGGTCCGGGTGGTCGACGATCGACTTGTCGAGATGCGAGATGAACGCAGGCGGGGGAGTCGTGCTGACCGAGTTCGCGACGGCGAATGCCGTGCCGCTGGCCGCGACGACTCCCGCGGCGACGAGCACGACGAGGACGATCCGATGGCGCACGATGAGCACTCCTTGGTGGGGGTGCTCTCAGTGTGCGCTCGGCGACGTGCCGAAGACGATCGGTCGATGGTGCTAGCACCCTCCCGTCGAACCGGCGGCCACGACACCGCCCGGGTCAGCGCACGAGCCGGGGGAGCACGCTCGCGGCGACGGTCACCGCGAGCGTGACCGCGAGCGCCAGGATCCCGAAGTCCGTCCAGTAGTGCGCCGGGAAGCCGAGTAGCAGCCTGCGCAACGCGTTCACCTGATAGCTGGGCGGATTGACGCGGCTGACCCACTGCAGCCAAGGCGGCATGAGAGCAATGGGATAGAGCGCGTTCGACGCGAAGAAGAGCGGCATCGTGATCGCCTGACCGATGCCCATGAGCCGCTCGCGCGACAGGACGAGCCCAGCGACCGTGATCGACAGGCAGGCGAAGAACGCCGCACCCAATGCGACTGCAGCCATCGACCCGACGATCCGCCAGGGCGCGAGCTTCAAGTGCACGCCCAACAGCAGGGCGACCACGATCACGACGACGACCTGCGCGGCGGCACGCACGGACGCAGCGAAGCCCTTGCCGAGCACGAGCGCCGACCGTGGCGTCGGCGTGACCATCAACTTGGCAAGTACGCCTGCGTCGCGCTCCCAGATGACTTGGATCCCATAGAAGACCGCGACGAAGAGCGTCGATTGTGCCAACACGCCAGGGGTGAGGTAGTCGAGGTAGGGCACGCCGTTCGGCTTGCTGATGGCGTGGATGCGGCTGAACGTCTTGCCGAAGATGACGAGCCAGAGCACGGGTTGGATGGCCCGCGTGAGCAGCTCGGTGCGATCGTGGCGCAGCTTCTGCCACTCGACGAGGCAGAACGTGAAGACGCGGCTCGGCAGCCAGAACCATCGGTGTGTCGCACGAGGGGACTCAGCCCAGTCGGCCGGCAGTGCGGCGGGTGCTGCGGACGTCACGGAGATCGCCTCCTTCCTCGAGGTCGTCGCCGGTGTACGAGCGAAACACGTCTTCGAGGGTCGCCTTCGGCCCGAGCGCTGCCTTCAACGCGGCGGGCGTGTCGATCGCGCGCATCGTGCCGTTGTGCATCAGCGCGACGCGGTCGCAGTGGTGATCGGCCTCTTCCATGTAGTGCGTGGTGACGAGAATGGTGACGCCGGCGTTGTCGCGCAGGTCCTCGACTCGCTCCCACACGCCCTCGCGGCCGACGGGATCGAGCCCGATGGTCGGCTCGTCGAGCATCAGCAGGCGCGGACGGCTCACGAGCGCCTGCGCGAGCTCGAGGCGGCACACCATCCCGCCCGAGTACGTGCTGGCGAGCCGGTGCCTCGCGTCGGTGAGCCCCATCATCTCCAAGCACTCCGCCACCCGTGCCGCTCGCTCTCGCCGCGGAACGTCGAAGAGGCGAGCGAACAGGGCCACGTTCTCCTCGCCGTCGAGTGAGCCGTCTGCAGACAGCTGCTGCGGCACGTAGCCGATCAGTCGGCGGATCTCGAAACGATGCTCGCGGACCTCGCGTCCGAACACCTTCACCGATCCCTCGTCGTAGGGGAGCAGCGTGGTCAGCACGCGGATCGTGGTCGTCTTGCCGGCGCCATTCGGTCCGAGCACGCCGAGGATCTCGCCGGCATGCACCGCGAGGTCGACACCATCGACCGCGGCGTGGGTGCCGAACATCTTGCGCAGGCCGCGGATGACGACGGCATCGGGACGCGCGGGATCGGTCACGCGCCCTTCTCCGCGAACGTCATCTCGTGCTCGATGTGCTCGGTGATGCGCCGCAACGCGGGGAGTGCGGCGACCAGCGCGCGCTGCTCGCGCATGGGAAGCAGGCTCACGGCGCGGTCGACGAGTGCGGCGCGCTCGTCGCGCCAGACGTGGATCCTTCGCGCGGCGGCATCAGATGGGTAGAGCCGTGCCGCTCGCCGATCCGCGGGGTCGACCTGGCGCAAGAGCCACCCCTCGGCCACCGCTTTCGTCACGAGCGTGCTCACCGTGTTGGGCGCCAGCCCGAGACGTGCGGCGATCGCGGCGACGGTCTGCCCCGGTTCATCCATGAGGGCGACGATGAGCTCGATCTCGGCGTTGCCGAACGGAGGCGGCCCGGCCCTGCCCCGCAACGCTCGCCGGCTGACTCGTCGGAACCGGGCGACTGCTTCAGCGAGCTCTGCACCGATCATGCACCCACAATACCTCTGAATCAGAGGTATTTGCCGCGGCGGGTCAGCCGAGCACTGCGCGGGCGGTCAGGTCGGTCATCCACTCCTCGATCGCGTCGAGGGTCAGGTGGTGGTCGTCGATCAACACCATCGCGAGCCGGTAGTCGGAGAGTGCGGCGATCGTCGTCGCGGCCTCCTCGACGGTGAGCCCGGCACGGAGCGCGCCGAGCGCGGCAAGGCGCCCCGCGACACCACCGGCGCCGGCGCGATGTCGCCTCCCTCCCTCGTCGACCACGGCCGCGAGCTCGGGTTCGGCCTGCGCGCCGGTGAGCGCGGCGCGCAAGATGTCGTCGCATCGCTCGAGCAGCCGTCTCGTGATGCGTGCGGGGATGCGAACGATCGCCCGCGGGTCGGTCTCCGTGCCGATGGTCGACACGATCTCGCCCACGTTCGCCTCCGCGTCCATGAGGTCGTTCAACCGTCGGACGAGATCGGCCTTCGAGCCGATGCTGTCGTACAGCGTTTGCACTGACACGCCGGCGTCGGACGCGACGTCCTTCAGGCTCGTCGACGCGTAGCCCTGCGTCGCGAACCGCCGGCGGGCGGCTTGGAGGATGTCATGGCGCGTCTGCTCGGCCTGGAGGGCTCGGCGCCCGGGGGGAGTCGACTTCTCGTTGCTGCTCGGATTCTTCGTCATACTCTTGATCTTAGTTCAAGTCAGTTGTATAGTCATCAAGTCAGTTGATCTTCCTACAACTCATGTACCCAGCACACGAACCGAGGAGCACGCCATGAGCAGCATCACGATCCCCACTGTCCCCACCACCGTCCCTTCCTCGACTGTCCTTTCCACAAGCAGCCGCCTCGCCGTCCCCGCCCGGGCCGGGGCCATCGGCGGGCTTGCCTTCGCTGCCAGCATCCTGGCGCAGAACGTCCTGCGGGCCTCGGCTCCCGCCAACGACGCCTCGCCGACCGAGATCATCCGCTACTACAGCGACCACCGACCGGTGGCGCTCGCCCTGGCGGTGCTCTTCCCGATCGGGGCCGCTGGCCTGTCGGCTTTCGTCGCCACCATCGTCTCGCGGGCGAAAGGAGCGGCCCGCACGCCAGCCGTGTGGGGCGGCCTGGGTGCCGCCGCCGTGATCGCGATGTTCGCCATCGTGTCGGCGACCGAGCTCGCGCTCTCGACCTACGTGCACCGCGGTGCACCTGACCCCTCGGTGGTGTCTGGCCTGTGGCTGACGCACATGTCGGTGTTCGGCGTGAACCTCATGTTCATCGCCATCGCGCTGGCTGGCCTGACGGCCGCATGCGTGCGCATGGGTCTTCTCTCGTCGGTATGGAAGACCGTCGGACTCGTCGGCGCCGGAGCGCTTGGTGTCGGAGCGATGTGCACCCCTGCGATCCTGAACGCCAGCCCTGTGTTCGCCCTCGCGGTCGGCGGGTTCCTGGTCTGGGGAGCGTTCGTGGTGGTCACCTCGATCTCACTGCTGCGCCACTCCGCCACTGACTGACAACGGAAAGCGCGTGACCTGGCCTCGTGGTCGGGTCACGCGCTTTCGCGCGTCTACGCGGCCGCCCAGGCGATCGCGGCCTGCACCTCTCCCAAGGTGAAGGCCTTGATCTCGCCGGGCATCAGCCATCCGAAGATGCCGATGAGATGCTCCACCCACTCGTGGTTCGTGACGACCGCGCATCGCTTCCACTTCGACAGGTTTGGGATCCCGAGCTTTGCGTCCTCCCAGCCGGCTCCCGCGGTGTACCCGTCGAACTCGTCGCCGAGCACGTAGACGAGCCTGAGCTCGCCCAGCGTGTCGAGCATCTCGTGGACCGCGGGTTCAAGGACACGCTCGTAGTCCACCGCGTCGATCTTGCCGACGGCGCGAAACGCCAGCACCGTGTCAGGGCTCTCGAGTCGCTCGAGCATCGTTGCCTCCTTCCGAGTCGGCGAGCTCACGGTTGAACACGATCCGGGGCTCGCCCTGCCCGTCGTAGTCCTCGACCCAATGCTCGCTGAAGCCCATCGCCGCGTGGAAGGCGCGTGATCCTGCGTTCTGTGGTGCGGTCACGCACGTGACGCGCCGGCACCCGCGTGCGACGGCCTGCGAGAAGAACCACTCGTACAGGGCTTTCCCGGCACCGGCCCGTCGCCGCTCTGGGTCGATGCCGATGAAATGGATGTATGCGACATCGGGGTCGGTCTGCGACACGAACCCACACACGAATCCCACGATGCGTCGTGTCTCACTGTCCACCGCGATCGTGGTGGTCGGGCCGAAGTGCTCGAAGAAGAGCCGAGGCAGCAGCGCTGCCATCTTCCGTCCTCCCCACCAGTGGTCGATGCGAGGAATGACGTACTCATAGTCGCCCGGCTCCACCGGGCGGAGCGCAATGGGGCCGCTCACCCGGCCCGCCATTGCGGGAGCAACACGACCGTGCCGTCGTCTGCGATGCGCTCTTCCCAGTACGGGACGACGGCCATCCCGATGTGGACCGGACCCTCGATGTTGCCGACGATCCTGAGATGGGGAGCATCGTCGAGGCTGACGAGCACTGCCGTGTAGGGCACCGCGTCGGCGAGCGCGCGGTTCGCCGCGTAGTGCACGACGGTGTAGCTGTGCACAGTGCCCCGCGGCGCGACGACCTTCGTGTCGAACGACATCGCGCCGCAGTGATGGCACACCTCTTCGGGCGGATGGATGAGGGTCGAGCACGACGTGCACTGCTGCACCGCGAGCGCGCCCGACGTGAACCACGCGCGGTTGGTCTCGGTCAGCTCCGGGACGCCCCAGTCGGGCGGAAGGGCGCCCACGTCATGCCTTCCCGAACAAGACCGCGCTGCCCGGCGCGTAGCCCGGACCCGAGACCGACAGGCTCAGCTCGACATCGGCGACTTGACAGGTCGACTCTCCTCGCACCTGACGCACTGCCTCGACGACGTTGCCGAAGCCGTGGATGTACGCCTCACCGAGGTTGCCGCCGCTCGTGTTGATCGGCAGCCGCCCGTCGGGCCATTGCAGATTGCCATCCGCGACGAAGTCGTTGATCTCGCCCGGCTCGCAGAACCTCATCTCGCTGATCGCCATCAGCACCGGACCGGTGAAGTTCTCGTAGAACTGGGCGACCGGGATGTGCTCGGGCTTCACACCGGCGCGTTGCCACAGCTGGCGCCCGACATGGCGATGGTGCGCGGTCGGGAAGTTCGCCTCGCCGAACGCGGCGACCCCATCGCGGTGCTCGAGCCCGTGCGCGCCGGCGAGGATCGCGACGGGCTCGCGCGGGAGGTCGCGCGCTCGCTCGGCGGTCGTGATGACGATGGCCGCTGCGCCGTCGTTCTCGGGGCAGCAGTCGTAGAGGTGCAGGGGCTCCGCGATCCACCGCGAGGCGTGGTACTCGTCACGAGTCAACGGGGTGCCGTATCGCACCGCCCGTGGATTGCGTTGCGCGTGCGCGTAGCTGGCCAGCACGACCTCGGCGAGGCTGTCCTGGGTCACGCCGTGGTCGAACATGAACCGCTTCGTCTGCATCGCGCAGATCTGCGCGGGCGTCTGGATCCCGTAGGGCACCGTGAACGCGCCGGCTCCGCGCGAGCGCCGCGCTCGCCCCGACTGCCCGTATCGGGCGAACTGGCCTTGGGCCAGCGCGCGGAATGCGACGACGCATTGCGCGTAGCCCGCGCTGATCGCCGCATCTGCGAGCGTGACCGCCGCGCCCGCGCCGTTTCCGCCGCCGCCGAACGTTTGCGCGGTGAACGCGAGGTCGCCCATGCCGAGCGCGGCGCTCAATCGCACGGGCTCGTTGCGTTCCATGTACGCGACGACCCCGTCGATGTCGCGCATCGTCAGTCCCGCGTCAGCCACCGCGTTCTGGATCGCGATGCAGGCGAGCTGGAACTCGCTCTCGGTCGCGCCGCCCCGCTTGTAGTAGGGCGACTCGCCGACACCGACGACGACCGCCGCGCCGTGCACTACAGCGAGAACACGCGGACTGCGTTGGCGCCCAGGATCTTGGCCCTCGACTCGTCGGTGAGCCCACTCATCTGCCGCTCGATCGATGCGGCTGAGTGTGGCCACGACCCCTCGTGATGGGGGTAGTCGTTCGCCCACATGAGGTTGTCGACGAGGTTGTACTGCTCGACAGTGTCCATGCCGACGTGATCTTCCTGGAACGTCGCGAAGCAGTGACGGCGGAAGTACTCGGATGGGAGCTCGGGGATGACCGGGCGGACCCAGAAGTGATGCGCCTTGTACGCGTAGTCCATCGTCTCGAGCAACCACGGCACGAACCCGATGCCCGACTCGACGAGACCCGCCTGCATGCGGGGATGGCGCTCGAAGACGCCCGACGTGATCAGCTGCACGAGCGGCTCGATGGTGGTCTCCATCGAGTGGCAGACGTAGTTGATGATCGCGCCGCCGTTGCCGCCCACCGCGCGTGGGTCACGACCCGTCGACACGTGGAAGGTCACCGGAAGCCCCGTCTCTTCGACGAGCGACCAGAGCGCCTCGAAGGCGGGGTCGTTGTACTCGATGTGGCCCCATACCTTCGGCCCATAGACGGGGGAGTTGCCGAAGCACAGGCCGACGAAGTCGTGCTCTGCCGCCCACGTGACCTCCGCGAGCGCGCAGTCGAGGTTGCCCGTCGCGATGCACGCAAGAGGACGGGTGCGCCCGTTTGACCATCCGCTGTCGCCACCGTGGAACTCGTAGGCCCATCGATTCCACGCGCGACACATGGCGTCCGCGAACACGGGGTCGGGCGTGGCCCAGCACAGCAGTCCCTTGTTCGGGAAGATCAGCTCGATGTCGACACCGTCAGCGGCCTGGTCGCGCAGACGCTCGTCGATGGTGCGGCCAGTGGCGTTGCGCAACGCGTCTTCGGGTTCGAGACGCTGGCTGAAGTGCCGCCGCTCAACCGGGGCCTGGGCCATCACGGAGTCGGCCGGCCTGATCATCATCGGTCGGTTGCCCTCGGAGACCGAGTATTGCGATCCGTCGGCGCGCACCTCGATGTGCGGCAACCGCTCGCGGAACTCGGCCTCGATGTGATCGGAGAGGTAGCTCGCGGGCTCGTTGGCGTGGCAGTCCGACGACACCATGAAGTACTTGTTCGGATCATCTGGTCTCGCCGAGTGAGCCCAGCCCGTCGGGCCCGGTGTCTCCTGCCGCCAAGCGTTCTGGGGCGATTCGGTGACGGTCACCAGGACAGTTTCGCGCGTCACATGCTGTCGGGGAGCATTCGTCTGGTTGACTTCCGAGCGTGGCGAAGCTCGACTCCACCAAGCGCGCTGACCTGCCCGACAGCGCCTTCGCCTACGTCGACTCGAGGGGAAAGCGGCGTCTCCCGATCAACGATGAGGCGCACGTGCGCAACGCGCTGGCGCGCTTCGAGCAGGTCGCGTTCGAGGACGAGCGGGCGCGCGAGCGGGCCCGGAAGAAGCTGCTGACGGCGGCGAAGAAGTACGGCATCGTCCCGGTCGGGTTCATCACCGGGCAGCTCCAGTCCGAGCGACAGCGGGGGGAGCTCCAGGCGAAGGTGCCGGTCGTGCTCCCGACCGGGTTCGTCACGATGATGATGACCGACATCGAGGGCTCGACTGCGCTCGTCCACTCGCTGGGCGACGGGTACCGCGAGCTCATCGACAGCGTGCGGTCGATCCTCCGCGATTCGGCGACGAACGGCGGAGGTGTCGTCGTCGAGACCCGGGCCGACGAGTTCTTCGCAGTGTTCTCGCAGCCCGAGGATGCGCTCGATGCAGCCGTCGCGATCCAGCGCGATCTGCGCATGCGGTCGTGGACGAACGGCGTCGCCGTGCGGGTGCGCATCGGGATCCACAGCGGCGAACCGACGGTGAACGATTCGAACTACATCGGGCTCGACGTGCACGCCGCCGCGAGGATCTGCGCGTTGGCTCACGGCGGCCAGATCGTCGTGTCGAGCGCCACTCGCCAGGCCGCGCTGCGCGCGACACAAGAGCTGATCCGCTACCGGAGCCTCGGCGCTCACCGGCTTCGGGGCATCCCTGAGCCGATGACCTTGTTCCAAGTCGGCGCGAAGGGCCTGGCGGCCAAGTTCCCGCCGCCACGCAGGGCGTAGATCCTCGTCGCGCGTAGATGCAGCCTCAGGCGGTCGAGGTGAATGTCAACGTGAGGCCGTCGATCCCCAGAGACCCATAGTCCGAGGACCACGTCTCGCCGGTGCTGACGGGCCACGCGTCGGTGATCGTGCCGGTTGTGACGATGTCGCCGGCGACAAGCGCCGCAACGCCCTGCGCGGCGAGCCCACGCGAGAGGTGGGCGAGCGAGAGCGCCGGGCTGTCGAGCCCGACTGATGATCTTCCGGTATCGACGAGGTCGTCCCCGCGCCGCAGGGTCACGTCGGCATCAGTGAGCGACGTCAGCAGCCGGCCGCGCTCGGTGTCGGTGAGCATGAGCGGGCGTCCGACGACGAGGGCGCCGTGCAGCCCGAACGCAGCGGTGCAGTCCGCCGCCGCGAAGCGCCAGCCGGCGAAGTGGCTTTGCACGATCTCGAACCCCGCTGCGATCCACTCAGTGTGCTCGAGCACCACGTGCGCGTCGTCGGTCGCCGGCAGGTCGGCGCGCAAGCCGAACACCACCTCGGTCTCGATGCGCGGTTGCACGAGCGGCTCGAGGTCGAGCTGTGCCGCGCCTCCCGGGGCGAGGTGCAGGGTGCGATCCCAGACCGGCGCCCACATCGGCTGCCAGACGTCGTATCGAGGCCACAGGGTGCGGTTGGTGAAGCCGATCTTCCAGCCGACCGGCTTCCATCCGGCTGAGCGGCGGCGATCACTGATCGCGAACAGCACCTCGTAGGCCCGCGCGACGTCGAATCCCTCGATGGTCTCGGAGAGCAGCGGGATCGTGGTGCGACCATCCGATGCCTGGAGGAGGTGGTCGGCGATCGCGCGGGCGTCCAAGACGGCGACGGTACCGCCGGAAGCATTCCCCTACGCTCGCCCGCCGTGAGCATGCTCAACGGCAAGCGGATCGTCGTCACGGGTGCGTCGCGAGGTCTCGGTCGGGCGTTCGCGCTCGCGCTCGCAGCCGAAGGCGCCCACCTCGTCGTGAACGGCACGAACGAGCCGTTGCTGCACGATCTCACGGGCGAGATCGAGGCGAACGGCGGTCGCGTCGTCGCGGCGCCCGGGACTGTCGCGGACGATGGGGTCGCGGAAGCGGTGGTGCAGACCTGCGTCGACTCGTTCGGCGGGATCGACGCGGTCGTGAACAACGCCGGAATCGTGCGCGACCGCACGCTCATGAACATGAGCCCCGAGGAGTTCGACGAGGTCATCGCAGTCAACCTGCGGGGCACGTGGTCCGTGAGTCGCCATGCTGCCCGCGCGATGCGGGAGTCCGGAGGGCTCCTGCTGCAGGTCGTGTCGAACGCGGCGTTCGTGGGATCGGTCGGCCAGTCGAACTACGCGGCGTCCAAGGCCGGCGTCATGGGGCTGCTCTATTCATGGGACGTGGAGCTGCAGCGTTTCGGCATCCGGACGAACGCGCTCTGGCCGATCGCGCAGACCGACATGACCCAGGTCGTGTTCGAGAACGCGGCCAAGCGGGCTGAACAAGCCGGCAAGCCGCCACCCGAGCCCCACGAGATCGGTTTCGGCACGCCTGAAACCGTCGCTCCCGTCGTCGTCTACCTGTGCAGCGACCGGGCGGCACATCTGCGAAGCCAGCTGATCACGTTCAACGGCACGAAGCTGGGGTTGTGGTCACACCCGCACGAGACGATCCTCGACCGGCGACCCAGCTGGAGCGTCGACGACCTCGCCGAGGCACTCGACTCGGCGGCCGAGCCTGTGCACGTCGTGCAGTACTGACGGGTCAGCGCCGAGGACGGAGCCGATGCCCGCCGACTCGATGCCGACCGCCGACGTCGTCATCGACGAGCGCCTGGTCCGTGCCTTGCTCGAGGAGCAGCACGCGGACCTCGCGGGGCTCGCACTCACGGACCCTGTGTACGGCTGGGACAACGTCATGTTCCGCCTCGGCACCGACCTGCTGATCCGCCTGCCGCGCCGGGTGATGTCAGCACCGCTCGTCCTGCACGAGCAGCGTTGGCTGCCCGAGCTCGCGCCGCGGCTCCCGCTCCCGATCCCTGCACCGGTCCGTCTCGGGAGGCCGGGCTGCGGCTTTCCATGGGCATGGAGCGTGTGCCCGTGGCTCCCCGGTGAGCCTGCCGCGACCCGGCCGCCTCGTGACGCGAGATCCGCCGCGCACACCCTCGGTGTGTTCCTCGAGGCGCTGCACCGTCCCGCTCCCGCGGACGCTCCGGCGAACCCGTTCCGAGGCGTTCCTCTCGCGCATCGAGACGATGTGATGCGGGAACGGGTCGAGCAGCTGACCGACGAGCTGGACAGGATCGCGGTGCTCGCGTTGTGGGACGAGTCACTCCAGGTTCCCGATTGGGATGGAGCGCCGCTGTGGCTGCACGGCGACCTCCATCCCGCGAACGTGCTCGTGCACGCGGGCCGGTTGTCCGCGGTGATCGACTTCGGAGACATCACGGCCGGCGATCCGGCGACCGATCTGTCGGTCGCGTGGATGATGTTCGATGCGAGCCAGCGACCGTTCCTTCGAGCAGCCGCCGGACAGCGAGACGACGACACGTGGGCACGGGCCCGGGGTTGGGCGCTCGCGCTGTCTGTCGCGATCCTGTCAGGGTCGGCCGACAACCCGTTGATGGCGCGCGTCGCTCGGAGAACTCTCGACGCAGCGCTCAGTGACGCATGAGCGCGGCCGATTTGTACCAGGCTTGGCGACGATGTGGGTGATCCCGGTGCTCGTGTCTCGGCAGTCCTTGGAGGGCTCGAGCTGACGCGCGTCATCCGTCAGCTGCATCTCGACGAGATCGACCGCGAAGCGGCGTGGCTGCTTCGCGAACATCGACTGCAGCAGCTGTCGGCGCGCCTTGCGCTCGCGCCCATGGTGGTGCGCTGGAGCCGTTCGAGGGGACTGACCAACCGGATCATCCTCGATCTCGGCGGTGAGGAGCTCGACGCGCGCTGCTATCACACACCGACGCGCAGCATCGCGGTCGTGACGAAGCTCCTCTACCGACCCTCGGTCGGATGGGTGATCGGCATCGACGGGCCGAACGGCCCCGACGACGTTGCCGCTTGGCTCGTCGACGTGCATCCGGCGCGAAGCCACGACATCTGAGCCCAACCGGTCGCGGCCACGTCAACCGTGGCTAGCCTTGACCGATGCGGCGTCTGGCACTGGTTTCTCTCTTTGCCGTCGTCGCGCTGGTGCTGTCGTGCCGTCCGGCTCAGGCGCCGAGCATGTGGGCCTCGGGCCCTGCGGGAGACGGTCGCCACGCCCAAGTGAGCGCCGACCCGGCCGCCTCGGTCGCGAGCAAGGTCGTGACGAGCCGAGCGCTCCCCGGCGTCTCGCCGCCGACAGTGGTTGTGTTCGCGATCGTGATGTTCGCCTTTGTGGCGATTCTGTTGCTCAGGCCCCCCGCGCTCCGTGCCCGCGGCTCTCGTCTGGCGCGCGCCCCGCCCGTCCAGCTCGCCTGAGACCTTCACACCGGAGCTGAGGAGCGCGCCGCTCGTCTCGCGCGCGCTCGACGAGGGAGGACCTCATGTCCACGTTCAACGATCCCGTGACCGAGCAGGACCTTCCTGGCATCGGTCGGCGCTACCAGATGACCGACGACAGCGGCCACGTGATCACCGTGATCGTGCATCACTCGGGTCGCCGAGACGTCTATGTGCCGAGGCGCGGCTCGAACGAGGTCGACGCCGTCAGCTTCACCGACGACCAGGCCCGCCGGCTCGGCGCCCTGCTCGCCGGCGTGTACTTCAAGCCGGCGGCAGTCGCGCAAGTCGAGGCGGTGATCGGTGGTCTGCTCATCGACTGGGTGACCCTCCACGAGGGCTCGCCGGGCGTCGGTCGCTCGATCGCCGACCTCGAGATCAGACGCCTTACGCGCATGACCGTCGCCGCCATCGTGCGCGACGACGCCACCCTGGTCGCCCCCGACCCTTCGACCGTGCTCGAGGTCGGTGATCGGCTCGTCGTGATCGGGCGGCCTGAGGACCTGGTGACTTTCCTCGGGACCGTGGTGACCTGATGGGCAGCTCGCTCGTCGCACTCGGCGGCGCGTTCCTCGCGTCGGCGCTCCTCGCACGCGCCGGCAAGCGCATCGGCCTCCCGACGATCCCGCTCTTCATGGCGGCCGGCATCATCTTCGGGCCGAACACTCCCGGCATCTCGCTCGTCGATCGTCCCGAGGAGATCGAGCTCCTCGCCGCGCTCGGCCTCGTGCTCCTGCTGTTCCATCTGGGCCTCGAGTTTTCCCTCGACGATCTGGCGTCAGGCGGGCGGAAGCTCGTGATCGCGGGCGCGACGTACCTCTCCCTCAACCTCGGTGGTGGGCTCGCCTTCGGGTTCGCCCTCGGCTGGGGGACCCGCGAGGCCTTGGTGATCGCCGGAGCGATCGGCATCTCGTCGTCCGCCATCGTCACCAAGCTCCTGGTCGAGCTGCGTCGGCTCGCGAACCCCGAGACGCGGCTGATCCTCGGCATCGTCGTCGTCGAAGACCTGTTCCTCGCGCTCTACCTCGCGGTGCTGCAACCCGTGCTTTCGGGCAGCTCCGGGTGGCACGCCGTGCGCGACGTGCTCGTCGCCTTCCTCTTCGTCCTCGTCATCGTGGTGATCGCGCGCAAGGGAGCGCGTCTCGTCGGACTGCTCATCGCGAGCCCCGACGACGAGCTGTTGACCATCGGCTTCTTGGGCGTTGCGATCCTGACCGCGGGCGTGGCCGAGGAGCTCGGTGTGTCCGACGCGATCGGCGCGTTCCTCGCGGGCACCGTCATCGCCGCGACAGTCGTCGCGAGCCGAGTCGAGCGGCTCGTGCTCCCGCTGCGCGATGCATTCGCCTCGGTGTTCTTCTTCGCGTTCGGCCTCACGCTCGACCCCGGCGACGCGGTGAGCGCGGCGTGGATCGTCGCGGCTGCGGTGCTCTTGTCGTTCGTGTTGAACACCGCGGCAGGCATCATCGCCGCTCGACTCGTCGGCGAAGGCGCCGACGCGGCGGCGCGCATCTCCTTGACAGTGCTCGCGCGCGGTGAGTTCTCGCTGATCATCGCGAGCCTTGCTGCCGAGGCCGGCCTCGATGCGCGGATCCCGCCATTTGTCGGCCTCTACGTGTTCGTCCTTGCGCTCGCATCACCTGTGTTGGCCGCGCGGCCCGCGTGGTTGTCTGCCCTCCTCACGAAGACCGGAGCAATGCCTCGGTCTCCGCGTCCGCCGGAAAGAACAGCTCCACCGCCAGCTCATCGAGCGTGATGTCGCGCGGCGTGCCGAACGTGGTGAGCGTCGTGAACAGAGACAGCACCACGCCTCCGAGCTCGAGGACCACGGGAACGAGCAACGGCGGCTCGTCCCATGCCGCGCCGCGTTGCGCGCGGCTCAGCTCGGCGACGTTCGGATAGGCGGTCACCTCGTCCTGCAGCTCGACGAGGGTTGGATCGTTCGTGAGCACCACCGATCGACGCAGCTGGTGCAGGAGGTAGCTCGCCCATGCGGGGAAGTTCCGGGTGTGCGCGGCCAGACCCCGCGGGTGGAGGCACACGCGGTACACGTTGATGGGCGGGCCGAGCAGGTCCGGCGGCAGCGCGGCGACCAGCGTCGTCGCGGCGGCGTTGCTCAGCACCACGTTCCAGTGGCGGTCGATGACGAGCCCCGGATACGGATCGTGCGCGTCGAGGAGCCGCTGGATCGCGGAGTGCATGATCGCCATCGCCGGATCGGAGAGCGACGTCTCGCCGTAGCGCGGCGCATACCCCGCCGCGAGGAGCATCGTGTTGCGTTCCCTCAGCGGGACTTCCAGTCCTTCGGCGAGCGCGACCACCAGCTCGGGACTCGGTTTGGCGCGGCCCGTCTCGACGAAGCTCAGATGTCGCGCGGACACACCGATCTCGATCGCGAGATCGAGCTGGCTTCGATGACGGCGGTCGCGCCACTCCCTGACGAGCGTCCCGACGGCTTCCTTGGGCATGTCGTCGAACCTACGACCGTCCGGTCGCCCTCACCATTACCTGATGAGTAATCGCCGCGCGACGCCCCTTGGCTCAGAGTCGACCCCGTACCCAATACGGACCCCACAAAGGGAGACAGCGATGAACGATCTGACCACAGTGATCGATGCGTGGCTCGAGGCCTTCGCAGAGGAAGATGTCGAGCGGCGCACGAAGCTCATCGAGCAGGCCTGGAGCCCCGAGGGCCGTCTGGTCGACCCGCCGCTCGAGGGTGAGGGCTACGGCGGGCTGAGCGAAGCGGCCGACCTCGTGAACACGCACTACGCGGGGCACACGTTCCGCCGGGTGAGCGGTATCGACACGCACCACGAGTTCGTTCGCTACGGATGGGAGCTCGTCGGACCTGACGGCAACCCAGTGATCGCCGGCATCGACGTCGGCGAGGTCGCGCCCGACGGCCGCCTGCGCAAGATCACGGGCTTCTTCGGGGACCTGCCTTCGCTGGAGCAGAGCCGGTAGGCGATCTAGGAGCGCAGAGCCGGTATGCGTCCTGGACGAACGCCTCGACCTCGTCCCAATCGATGTCGGCGAGGTCGAGGCGCAGTCCGAGCCAGCCCTTCGGTCCCACATACGACGGGATGAAGAACCGATCGGGCTCCGCGTCGACGAGAGCGCGGTTCACGCCGGGCTCGGCCTTGCACGAGAGCCCCACGATGCCGTCTCCGTGGTGGTCGTCGAGGTAGTAGCAGAACTTCTTGCCCTTGTAGGCGAGGCTGAGGTGCTGCTGGCCCTCGACCGTCGCGCCGGGCAGTGCGAGCACGATCTTGGTGAGCCGGGCGCGGCGGCGAGCGATGGTCCGGCGATCGACGACCTTCGGCTCGTTCATCGGGACCAATCCTTGTCCGGCGGAACCTTTCCCGCTGGTGCGGTGTAAGGAGGGCATGAGGAAGCTTCTGGCTGGTCTCGGTCTGTCCCTCGCGCTGCTCGTGGTGGTGGCCCCCGCCGCGTGGGCGGGTGGCTGGGCGGTGAGCACACTCGACCCGATGTCGGCGCCGGTCGCCGGTGTCCCGACGGACATCGGCTTCACGATCAGACAGCACGGCGTCACACCCGTCGACCTCGACGACACCGCGATCGTGGTCACTGCCCCGTCGGGCGAGACCACGGTGTTTCCCGCGAAGGGCGACGGAGTCGAAGGTCACTACGTCGCGTCGGTGACCTTCGAGGAAGGCCAATCGACGTGGCAGATCCGTCAAGGGTTCTTCGAGCCCCAGGACCTCGGTGCGATCACCGTTGCTGCGGGCACGTCCAACGCTCCGGGTGCGGTCGAGTCGTCGTCATACCGGTGGCCCGGTGCGGCCCGCGCGCTCGTTCCCCTTGCTGCCATCGCGCTCGCGACCGTCGCCATCACCGACGCGATCGTGAGCCGTCGCAAGAAGAGCCCAGTGTCGTGAGCACAGCGGGCATCGTCGCTGCCATCGGCGCGATCGCGCTTGGCGTCGCCTCGATCATCGGGTGGGGGTCGACTTCATCGGCCGACCCGCGCGCCGCAGCGGCCCGCGCCGCGCTCGACGGCGCTTCGCTGTTCCGGGCGAAGGGATGTTCGTCTTGTCACAACGGGCCCGACTCTCGATCGTCGATCGACGGCTTCCCGGACCTGAGCAACGTCGCGTCGTTCGCGGGCTCGCGGGTTCCCGGGATCTCCGCCGAGGAGTACGTCGCCGAGTCGATCAAGCAGCCTCAGGCCTTCATCTCCCCGGCGTTCCACGGTGGTGTCGGGACGACCACGTCGATGCCCATGCTCGACGTCTCGGGGGCAGAGGTAGACGCGTTGGTGGCATATCTCCTACACGACTAGGACGAAGGGATCGACGACGTCGACGAGCTGATCGCCCGGCGCGCCCAGGCGGGCGACGCCGACGCCTATGGCGACCTCGTGGCTCGCCATCGACCTGCCGCGCTCCGGGTCGCGACGGTCGTGCTCGGTCGCGCAGAGGGAGCCGACGATGTGGTGCAGCAGGCAACCGAGCGGGCGTGGAGAGCGATCGCAACCTTCGACGTGGCTCGGCCGTTTCGGCCCTGGTTCCTCAGGATCGTCGCGAACGGAGCCCGCAACGACAGACGCGCCGGCGGAAGACGAGCGCACCTCGAGGTGCGCGTGGCGTCGGCGGACGCGGCTCGCGCGGTCGTGACCCCCGAAGAGACCGCGGTCACCGACGCCGAGAGGCAGCGGGTCGTCGACGCGCTCAACCGGCTCGATGCCGACGATCGGCTGGTGATCGCACTCCGCTGGTTCGAGCAGCTGTCAGAGGCGG
The DNA here is from genome assembly GCA_963802505.1 of uncultured Acidimicrobiales bacterium. Classification (GTDB taxonomy): domain Bacteria; phylum Actinomycetota; class Acidimicrobiia; order Acidimicrobiales; family DATKAS01; genus DATKAS01. Next base: position 949,381 of record CAWDJB010000003.1, read on the forward strand.
AGATGGTCGAGGCTCTCGACGTGGCGGCGGGCACGGTGAAGTCGCGGCTGTCGCGCGCCATGGGCCGGCTGAAGGCAGAGCTGGAATCCGAAGGAGCGGTGCATGGCTGACGCCTTCTCCGACGCGCGGCTCGAGCTGATCTTGGTGAGCGTGGGCGACCATCTGGTCGTCGAGGCCCCGAGCTCGCCTGTTGCTCACATTGGCTCGCCGTGGCCGCGACGACTCGCGATCGCTGCCGCGGTTCTCGTTGCCGTGGTCATCACGACGGTCGCCATCGCTCCTGTGCGCGAGGCCGTTGCCGACTGGCTCGGCATCGGCCATACCCGCATCGTCAAGGTCGAGGGCGGCGTCGACACGACGGGGCTGCCCTCTCTGCAAGATCAGCTGACCCCGATCTCGGGCGACGAAGCCGAGACCGCGTTGGGTCAACCCCTGCCGACGATCGAAGCGCTCGGCGATCCCGACCTGTTGGTTCGCTCGCCCGAACGCGGGGTGATCATGGGTTGGACGGAGGGCGACACGACGTTGTGGGTGCATCCGGAGGGCCTCGAGCCGGGGCCCTTCTACGACAAGCTCCTCGCGGCGGGTGAGGCTGTTGAGCACATCCCGGACTTGGGTGACGACGCGCTGTTCATCGAGGGGACGCACATCCTCGAGACACCGGGCCGCAAGCTGGCCGCGCGCTCGGTGTTGCTATGGGTCGACGACGGCGTCGAGTACCGACTCGAGTCGAACCTCGACCGCGACGAGATGATCGCCCTCGGGCGGTCGTTGCAGCCGGGTTAGTCCCGGCTTCTAGCCGCGCAGGTCGCGCTGGCGGTACGCGACGAAGCCGGCGAGCGACAGCGCGGCGGCCAGCACGAGCAGCACTGTCGTCGCTTCCCACGCCACGGGCGCGGCGGGCGCCGGCGCGAGGTGATGGAACGGCGAGAGGTCGAGGGCCCACCCCGGCAGCTTCACGGTCGGGCCGAACACGCTGATGAAGAGGGCCACGATCACGAATCCACCCGCACCGAGCCTCGTGACCTCCGGCTTCACGCCCAGGAGGAGCACCGCGGTGCCGAGGAAGACGGCGACGGCGGGCAGCGTGTTGACCAACCCGAGCGCCGCGTCGGCGAGACCGAGATCGCCGTTCGCCGCCTGCACCGCGACCCACGTCGCGAGAGCGCACCCTGCGCTGACGATCAGGGCCGCGCTCACGGTCGAGGCGACCGACGCACTGAGCCACTCGGGCCGCGTGACCGGAGTGGGGTACGCGAGTTCGAGTCGGCGTGCCTGCTCGTCCTCCCAGACGCGGTTGGTCGCCGTCACGACGAACAGCGCGACCGCCATTGCCGCGAACACATCCATCGACCCCACGAAGCCGGCCACGGTCCCGAGGTCGCCGAAGCCGAACCGACCGACGAAGTCCTGCACATCCGGGTTCTCGGCGACGTAGGCGGTGAATGCGCTGGTGATGCCTCCGATGACGAGGCCGGTCGCGACGAGCGCGAGACCCCAACCGACGAGCCCGCCCAGGCCTTGCCGCCACTGGAATCCGAGCGGCGACTGCAGGAGACGGGGACGGAGCTCAGCGGTGTCGCGCTCGCGGACGATCCCGTCGCCGAGGTCGCGTTGCCGCGACAGTGCGAGTGCAAGACCGCCGAGCCCGACGGCCAACGCGGCGAGCAGCGCGAGCGGAAACGCGCGCTCGTCTGCGAACGGCCGCAGCTCCTCGAGCCAGCCGAAGGGCGTGAACCATCGCAGCCAGCCGAGCCCGCTCGACCCGTCGGCGACCATGCGCAAGAGGAAGGTCGCCCCCAAGGCGAGACCGGCTGCTCCCGACGCGCGTCGTCGCGTCCCGAACAGCTGCGATGTGAGCCCTCCGACTGCGATGAAGTCGAGGGTGAGCAGCGCGATGCCGGCGCCGAAGAGCGCCGAGCTGGACACCGCTTGGGAAGTGGCGATGAAGCCGAGGGCGACGGCAGCGCCGATGATCGGTGCAGCCGCCGCGACGACGAGCATCGTGACATCGGTCAGTCGCCGTCGACTGATGGGCGCGGTCAGCACGAGGTCGGCGCGCCCCGCATCCTCTTCGCCCCGGAGCAGCCGCGTGGCGGTGAGCAAGCCCCAGAGGCTCGTCGTCGCGGCGAGGAACATCCCGAGACGCCAGACCGTGAACCCTCCGGGGGTTGCGAGGTCGAAGGGCGTGCCGTAGAGCGCGCGAAGAGCCGGGTTCGAGGCGAGATCCTCGACGAGACCAGGCGTGAGCGCTTCGGTTGCTTCGCGCGCTTTGACCGTCGACGCGACGACGGCCGCACACGATGCACTCACGACGACCGTGCCGACTCGTACCTGCCGAGCCGTCAGTCTCGTCACGGTGCGCGTGGTGCTCATGCGCGATCTCCCTCGCCGTAGTACGTGAGGAAGATCTCCTCGAGCGACGCCTCCTGCGATCGCACGGCGGTGATGGGGAGGCCGTCGATCGCCTTGAGCACGGGGCCCGGTGGGCCGTTCAGTGTGACCTTGATGCCCGTGGGCGTCCTGCTCGCCTGGGCGACGCCGTCGACACCCTCGAGATCGGGCGGAGGGCCGTCGATGTCGATCTCCAGCTCGGTGCTGCGCATCGCGCGCAACCTGTCGATCGACGCGACCTCGACGAGGACGCCGGCGCGGAGGATGCCGACCCGCGCACAGAGGTGCTCGACCTCCGAGAGGATGTGCGACGAGAGGAAGACGGTCTGCCCACGGTCCGCCGCCTCGGTGACACAGCGACGGAACTCCTGCTCCATGAGCGGGTCGAGGCCGCTCGTCGGTTCGTCCAGCAGAAGCACATCCGCTCGCGTCGCGAACGCTGCGACGAGCGCGACCTTCTGGCGATTGCCCTTCGAGTAGGTCCGGGCGCGCTTGTCGAGCTCGAGGTCGAAGCGCTTCACCAGCTCGGCGCGGTACTGCACGTCGATGTCGCCGTGGAGGTTGCCGAGAAGCTCGAGGCATTCCTCACCGGTCAGCTTCGGCCAAAGGCTCACGTCGCCCGGCACGTAGGCGATGTGACGATGACAGGCTTCGACGTCGCGGGTGTCGATGCCCTTTATCTCCGCGGTACCCGCGGTCGCGCGGATGAAGCCGAGGAGCAAGCGGAGAGTCGTCGATTTGCCGGCGCCGTTGGGGCCTAGGAATCCGAACACCTCGCCGTCGGCCACGTCGAGGGTGAGGTCGTCGAGTGCGACGAGCGTGCCGAACCGCTTCGTCAGGCCCATGGTGCGGATCGCTGGTTCTGGCACGCGTCCGAGGCTAGGTCGCTACGTTGGCCCGATGGCTGAGCTCAAGACGAAGGCGACTCGCAGCAGCGTGCGCGCGTACCTCGACGCGATCGTCGACCCCGATCGCCGTCGTGACGCGAAGACGCTGTGCTCGATGATGGAGGACATCACCCGCGAGAAGCCGGTGATGTGGGGCGAGAGCATGGTGGGCTTCGGCACTTACCACTACGTCTCGTCGTCGGGTCGCGAAGGCGACTGGCCGCTTGTCGCATTCGCGGCTCGGAAGGACAAGGTCACCCTGTACCTCATGGACGGCTTCGAGAGCCGAACCGAGCTGATGGAGCGCCTGGGAAAGCACACAAAGGGCAAGTCGTGCCTGCACATCCGCCGCCTCGACGACGTCGACGTGAAGGTGCTCCGCCAGCTCGTCAAGTCGTCGGTCACGCAGATGCGGAAGCAGCCTCCCGCGTAGCCGCGTCCGCCTGCGTCCACCAGCTGTGCAGGGCCGCAGCCGCGGCCAAGTACAAGCGAGCGTGCTCCTTGTCCCAGTCCGCCGCGTCGAGGCACGCGAGCGTGTACTTCACGAGATGGGCGTCGTGGTGGATGGCTGCTCTCGTCGCCAGCAGGGTCGTCATCGTCCCGACGTGGTCCGCGGGCGCGTGCCAGACGGCCGCCGCGGCGAGCTCGGGCTCGTGTTCCAGTGCTGTGGCGAGATCCACGCCGGGGACTGATGGCGTCCACGCCCGCTCGAGCGGGTTGCGCGCGAGTGCGGCACGAAACCCCACGACATAGGTCGCGGCGACCGCGACTGCCACGGACGGATCCGTGCACCACCGCGCGATCCCGAGGGTCGCCTGCGGCATCGTGAAGCAGTGGCTCCAGCCGTACGGCGCGTAGTCGCCGGGCTCTTGCAGCATCGTCAGCGCCGCGGCGTGCAGGATGACTCGGGCTGCCGCCTCGACGTCGAGGGAGGTTGTCTCTGACAGCAGCTCGCTCACGACCCCGGTCCGCTCGACCTGCGACATGAGCGGATAGATGAAGTCGCTCCCCGGAACGCCGAGCTGCGGCGTCGAGCGCAGCGCGTCGAAGAGCGCCGCAGGTGACGACTCGGCGCTCGCTGTCCGGTCCGCGAACCACTCGAGCCTCCAGCTCGGGTTGCGGGCCAGCTCGCGAGCGAGAGGGCGGAGGAGCTCGCCCGTGAGCTCGCCCCGCGGAGCGACCCGGGGCATCTGGAACAGGAAGATCGGGCCGTGCGCGGCGGCTGCGAGGCTGGGGACGACGAGGTCGGCCAGCAGCGGTGCGAGTCGAGCGCTGGATGCATGGCGGCCGAGCCAGGTCGCAGCGACGTCGACTTCGTCGAGATCGCCGGCGGCGAGCGCGTCACCGAGCCATGCGGCCGATGCTTCGAGCGACTCGAAGGCGCGGTCTGCGTGCTTCGGCGCCGGCGGACCGAACGCCTCGTAGGTCGCGGCGATCGCGGCGATCCGGGCGCGGGCCGCGGTTCGCTCTCCGGTCGCCACGTGGGGGAGGAGGGCGGTGCGAGCGGCGAGCTCGAGCGGCGCGTGGAGCACGAACGAGTCAGCAGGATCCGCCCGCGGCGTGCGCACCACTGATGCGACTGCCGCCACGAGCTCGGCATCGGAGAGGTCCTCGATCGGGAGCATGTCTGGACCGTACAACTTGAAGTGAACTTCAAGTCAAGAGCGAGGTGTCGTAGCGTGCGTGCGATGGAAGAAGACAGCCTGACCATCGGTGAGGTCGCGGCTCGAACCGGCCTCAGCACCTCGGCACTGCGCTTCTATGAGCGCGAGGGCTTGCTCGAGTCGACGCGATCGGCCGGTGGCCAGCGCCGCTACGCGCGTGAGGTGCTGCGGCGGGTCGCGTTCATCCGGGTCGCGCAGTCGGTCGGTCTCGACCTCGGAGAGATCGAAGCGATGCTCGCGTCGCTGCCCAGGAGCCGCACCCCGAACAAGGCGGATTGGGCGCGGCTGTCACAGGGCTGGCGTCCGATGCTCGACGACCGCATCGCTGCGCTCGAGCGGCTCCGCGACCAGCTCGCCGACTGCATCGGCTGCGGCTGCCTGTCTCTTCGTGCGTGCTCGCTCTACAACCCGTCAGACCGGGCGGCGGCACTCGGCGCCGGACCTCGGTACCTCCTCGGCGACGTGCCTGAGGACATCTAGACAGTATCTCTTGTCTAGACAGCAAGTGTTGTCTATAATGACCAGGTGCGACAACAGGAGCGCGTCGGTGTCGTCGAGGACATACAAGAGGTGGCCGCGCTCACCCACCCCGTGCGCATCGCGGCGCTCGGCGCTCTCCGCACGCCTGACTCGGCGGCGGGGGTGGCGCGCGCGATCGGCCAGTCTCGGCAGCTGGTCAACTACCACCTGAAGGAGCTCGAGCGGGCGGGGCTGATCGTCCCCGCGGGGGAGCAGCGCAAGGGAAACTTCGTCGAGCAGCTCTTCCGAGCGGTCGCGAGCACGTTCGTCGTGTCGCCTCGGCTGGTCTGGAGGGGTGCGGACCGCGAGCGAGCGCTACGCGATCAGGCGTCGCTCGCACACCTCGTCGTTCTCGGCGAACGACTGCAACGCGACGCGACCGTGCTGCTCGACCGCGCCGCGTTCGACGGTGAGGAGATCGCGAGCGCCACGGTCGAGGGCGAGATCCGTTTCGCCGACGAAGCGGCGCGGAGCGCGTTCATGACCGACTACCTCTCCATGCTCGGCCCGCTCCTCAAGAAGTACGGCACGAAGCGCGGGCTTCGCTATCGGGTCGCGGTGGCCGCGTACCCCGAGCCCGGATCTGATCCCGAGGAGGAGACATGACCACCGATCGATTCGAGACCACCTTCAGCATCGCGGCGTCACCCGACGTCGTCTGGAAGCGCCTCGACCAACAAGACGGGGAGGGCCATTGGCTCCTGCCCGCCTTCGAAGCGCTTGGCGAGGAGATCGACGTCGAAGCCGGCAGCCGGCTTCACGTCCGCAAGGTCACTGAGCCGTGCGCCGGCAGCGAGATCGTGATCGTGCTCGAGCACGAAGCGAGCGGCACGAAGGTGACCGTCTCCCAATCGGGCTTCCCCGCCTGGTTCGCGTTCGCCACCGACGCCTTTGCGATCGGGTGGCGTCACATCGTCGCCGACCTCGCGCTCTACCTCGACCGTGGAGTGCGAGGCGACCGCCATGCGCGGACGTGGGCGATGTTGGGGTGCTCGTTGCTCGAGACCACGGTCGGGCTCGAGGTGATCGAGACCATGCCGGGGACGCTCGCCGACAAGATCGGGCTCGTCGCCGGCGACGTCCTGCTGACCGTCGGTGGGGCGCCGATCGTGACCCGCGCCGAGCTCGAGACGATGATGCGGATCTCGGGCGGGGAAGAGGTCGAGGTCGAGTGGGCCCATGGCGACAAGAAGCTCGCCGCCACGGGCACCCTCTGAGCAGACCTCGGCTGAGAAAGCGTCAGCTCTCGGCGAGCAGTGTGTAGATCCGCTTGCGAGCGTCGGTGAGGATCTCGTTGACGCTTGCGATGACGTCGGGGTTGCCGGTCATCACGGCCTGCTTCGAGGCGAGCGCGAGCTGGCGCATCGCGTCACCGAAGTCCTTGTAGCCGCGGTTGATCTGCCCCGAGGCCCACGGGCTGCCTCCGGCCTCGGCCATCCGCTCGGTGGCCGCCGTGCGACCCTCGTCGGTCAGCTCGTAGACCTTCTTGCCGTCCCGCTCTGTCGGCCGCACCAGGCCCTCGTCCTCGAGCAGCTGGAGGGTGGGGTAGATCGACCCCGCGCTCGGGCGCCATGCGCCCGCGGTCTTCTCCTCGAACCGCTGGATGATCTCGTAGCCATGGGCCGGCGACTCTTCCAGCGCAGCGAGCACCGCGGTGCGGATGTCGCCTCGACGGCGGCGACCGCCACCGTGCCCGTGTCCGTACTCACGCCAGGGGCCACGGCCCCGGCCACGTCGTGTGTCTTCCATCTCTGATGATTCCTTTCGCCAACCGCCGCGATATCGGCGGTGTATTGCGATATATCGTTTCGTATCGCCAATATAGCGGGGAATTACCAGGTGTCAACGCACGGGCGCTTTTTTCCTGTTCTTGCAGGTGGGACGGGTGACGCTCGGAGCGCCTCGACGACCCGGGTGCGGGACTGCAGCGGGTCGATCACGTCGTCGATCTCGAAATGGGTGGCGGTGTTGAGCGCCTTCCCGTGGTCGTACATCCGGGCCACCATCTCGTCGAAGAGGGCGGTCCGCGCCGCGGGATCCTCGATCGCGGCGAGCTCCTTGCGATAGCCGAGCTTCACGGCGCCCTCGAGGCCCATCCCGCCGAACTCGCCCGTCGGCCATGCGACCGTGAAGACCGGCGCGTGGAAGCTGGCCCCCGCCATCGCCTGCGCCCCGAGGCCGTAGCCCTTGCGCAGCACGATCGTGAAGAACGGCACGGTGACGCTCGCGCCGACGACGAACATGCGGCTGCAGTGGCGCACGAGTGCGGTCTTCTCGACCTCGGGCCCGACCATCATCCCGGGCGTGTCACACAGGAACAGGATCGGGAGGTCGAACGCGTCGCACAGCTGCATGAACCGCGCGGCCTTGTCGGCACCATCGCTCGTGATCGCGCCGGCGAGGTGCATCGGGTTGTTCGCGATGAGTCCCAGCGGCCGGCCCTCGATGCGGATCAGCGCGGTGATCATGCCGGGCCCGAACTCGCGCCGGAGCTCGAGCATCGATCCGGTGTCGGCCATCGTCTCGATGACTTTGCGGATGTCGTAGACGCGCAACCGGTTCTCGGGGATCGCCGACCGCAAGAGCCGTTGGTCGGCGCACTCCCAGTCACTCACCGCGCCTTGGAAGTAGGAGAGGTACTGCTTCGCGACAGCGACGGCCTCGGCCTCGTCGGCCACCGCGACGTCGACGACGCCGTTCGGCACTTGCACCGACATCGGGCCGACCTCGTCCGGATGGAACACGCCCAGGCCGCCGCCCTCGATCATCGCGGGACCCCCCATCCCGATGCTCGAGTCGGCGGTGGCGATGACCACGTCGCAGCATCCGAGCAATGCGGCGTTCCCGGCGAAGCACTTGCCGGAGTTGATTCCGACGAGAGGCACGAGACCGCTGAGGTGGCCGAACAAGTTGAACGCCATGCAGTCGAGGCCGGCGAGGCCGGTGCCGTCGGTGTCACCTGGGCGCCCGCCACCGCCCTCGGTGAACACGACGACAGGCAGCCGCAAGCGCTCGGCGAGCTCGAACAGGCGGTCCTTCTTGCGGTGGTTCTGCAGGCCCTGTGTCCCGGCGAGCACCGTGTAGTCGTACGACATCACGATGCATCGGGCTTCGGAGTCCGGGAAGAGCCGACCGTTCACGCGGCCCATCCCCGAGATCATGCCGTCGGCCGGTGTGCGGGCGATGAGGTCTTCCAGCGTCCGCCGGCGCCGTTGCGCCGCGATCACGAGGGAGCCGTACTCCTGGAACGACCCCGGGTCGCACAGGTCATCGACGTTCTCGCGCGCGGTGCGCTGGTTCGTGGCGACGCGCCGCGCGACCGCCTCGGGACGAGCTTCGTCACGCGTCATCGCCTGTCGGGCGAGTGCTTCGGCGAGGTCCGGACGGATGGCGTCGAGGTCGATCGCCTCGATCTCGACGATCGCGTCTCGCATCTCGCCATCGGCCTCGACGACCACGAGCGGATGTCCCTCGAACACCGTGTCGCCGACCGAGACCGTGACTGCCCGCACGATGCCGCTCATCGTCGACTCGATGACGTGCTCCATCTTCATCGCTTCCATCACCAGCAGCGGCTGGCCCACGTGCACCTCGTCACCTGCGTTGATGCTCACGCTGACGACGGTCCCTTGGATCGGAGCGACGACCGCGCTGTCGACGTCGACGGTCGAGAGAGTCGTGTCGCGAGACACCGTGGACGACTTGCCGTGCACGAGCACCGCGAGCGGGTCGCTCGAGTCGACGACCGCACCCGCCCGGGTGGCATCGGAGGGGGGACCCAACTCGAGCGCGTTCGCCCGTTCCACGAGATCGGCGACGTTCCTGTCGACGAAGTCGGTCGTCGCGACACCAGCGCGCACGTCCGGGTGGGCGAGCACTGCCTCGAGGAAGCCGGCGTTGGTCTCGACCCCGATCACTCGCAGCTCGCGCAGCGCCCGCCTGGTGCGATCGATCGCGTCCGACACGTCGTCGGAGGCTGCGTGCCCGATCACCTTGGCGAGCAGCGAGTCGAAGGCGGGGTTGGTCTGGTAGCCGGTGGACGCGTACGTGTCGGTGCGCACTCCCGGGCCTGTGGCGGGCTCGAAGATCCGGAGCACGCCGCCCGTCGGGCGAACGGTGCCGTCGCCCGCGATCGTCTCGAGGTTGACGCGGGCCTGCACCGCGAACCCGTGCACCGCGAACCCGTGGACCGCGCGGTCGCCGCCGAGCCCGAGGTCGGCGAGCGACTCGCCCGCCGCGAGCCGCAGCTGTGCCTGCACGAGGTCGACGCCGGTGACCTCCTCGGTGATCGTGTGCTCGACCTGCAGTCGCGCGTTCGCCTCGATGAACCAGTGTGAGTCGCCCCTGACCAGGAACTCGATGGTCGCCGCGTTCTGCAGGCCCGCTTCGCGTGCGATGCGCAGGGCGCCCTCGGCCAGCTGATCGCGCACTGCGGGGTCGAGGTGAGGGGCGGGCGCGATCTCGATGATCTTCTGGTGGCGGCGCTGGATGCTGCAGTCGCGCTCACCGAGCTGGACGACGTCGCCTCTCTGATCGCCGAGCACCTGCACCTCGATGTGGCGGACTGCATCGACCAGTTGCTCGACGTACAGCCGACCGTCGCCGAACGCGGCTCTGGCCTCCGACTCGCAGCGCGCGAAGGCGTCGGTGATGTCGTCGCGCGTCCGCGCCACCCTCATTCCCCGCCCGCCACCGCCGGCGATCGCCTTGATCATCATCGGGTCGCCGCCGAGTGAGTCGAAGAACGCGAGCGCTTCGTCGACGGTCGTCGCACCCTCTGTGCCGAGCAGGATCGGGACGCCACACCGCCAGGCGATTTCCCGCGCGACCGACTTGTCGCCGAGCGCGGCGAGTGCAGCCGGCGACGGCCCCACGAAGATCAGCCCCTGCTCGGCACAACGAGCGGCAAAGCTCGCCTGCTCGCTGAGGAAGCCGTATCCGGGGTGCACCGCGGTGCACCCCGCACTCACCGCGACGTCGACGATCTGCTCGGCATCGAGGTACGCCGCCGGGCCTCGACCGCGCAGCGGGATGGAGGCGTCGGCGCGGCGGACCGGGAGCGCGTCCGCGTCGTCCTCGGAGTAGACGGCCACGGTGCGCACGCCGAGGTCGGCAGCGGCCCGGATCACCCGGACTGCCACCTCTCCTCGGTTGGCGACGAGGACGCCGGTCCAGGCTTCGAGAGGGGTCCCCATCGCTCGCGTGGCTCAGGCCGTGGTGATCGCGGCGGCTGACTGCAGGCCGAGCTCGTCGATCGCCATCTCGCGCATCTTGAACTTCTGCACCTTGCCCGTCACGGTCATCGGGAACTCGGTCGCGAACTTGATGTACCGAGGCACCTTGAAATGGGCGACGCGCTCGCGACAGAAGGTGCGCAGGTCGTCCTCGCTCGCTTCCGCGCCGTCGCGGAGGACAACCCACGCCATGAGCTCCTCGCCCATCCGCTCGTCGGGCACACCGATCACCTGCACGCTCGCCACCGCGGGATGTTGGAAGAGCAGCTCCTCGATCTCTCGCGGATAGAGGTTCTCGCCGCCGCGGATGACCATGTCCTTGATGCGCCCGACGATGTTGAGGTAGCCCGACTCGTCCATCACGCCGAGGTCGCCCGTGTGCATCCAACCGGCCTCGTCGATCGCTTCGTCGGTCGCGTCGGGGTTGTCCCAGTAGCCACGCATCACCAGATAGCCACGCGCGCACACCTCACCGGCTGTGCCGATGGGCACCGTGTGCCCAGAGCCGGGGTCGACGATCTTGCCTTCGACGTTGGGCAGCACGGTGCCGACGGTGCTGACGCGGCGCTCGAGGTCGTCGTCGCGGCGAGTGATGAACGACACGGGCGCGGTCTCGGTCATGCCGTACCCGATGCAGATCTCGTGGGCGTGCATCTCGTCGACGACGCGCTTCATGACCTCGACGGGGCATGGCGCGCCCGCCATGATCCCGGTCCGCAGCGCGGACGTGTCGAACTCCGAGAACCGCGGGTGCTCGAGCATCGCGATGAACATCGTCGGGACGCCGTACACGGCAGTGCACCGCTCCTCGGCCAGCGCTTCGAGCGTCGCCAGCGGATCGAAGCCTGCGGCGGGGTACACCATCGTCGATCCCGACGCGATGCAGCCCAGGTTGCCGATCCCCATGCCGAAGCAGTGGTACAGCGGCACTGGGATGCAGACGCGGTCGATCGACGTGTACCCCATGTTCCGGGCCATCGCCTGGGCGTTGTTCAAGATGTTGTGGTGCGTGAGTGTGGCGCCCTTGGGGTTGCCGGTCGTGCCGCTCGTGTACTGGATGTTGATGGGGTCGTCGGTGTCGAGTTGCAGCTCTCGATAGCGCACCTGTTCGGCGGGGATGCCATTGCCGAGCTCGACCAGCGCGGGCCATTCGAGGTCCTTGGACCCGCCTGCTGACTCGCCGTCGATGGTGACGACCATCTCGAGGCTGGGGAGCTCGCCGCGCACACTGGCGAGCATCGCGAGGTAGTCGGACGTCTTGAACGAACGCGCGGTGACGAGCAGCCGCACGCCGGAGTGGCGGAGCGCATAGGCGAGCTCGTTCGGCCGGTAGGCCGGATTCACGTTGACGAGGATCGCGCCGACCCGCGCGCATGCGAACTGCAGCAAGGTCCATTCGACGCATGTCGGCGCCCAGATGCCGACCCGGTCGCCGGTCTCGATCCCGACGGCGAGCAAGCCCCGCGCGACCTGCTCGACCTGCTCGCCGAGCTCGGAGTACGACAGGCGCACGCCCTGGTGCCGGGAGACCAAGGCCTCGACGTCGGGCTGCGCGACGACCATCTTCGCCAGTGCGACCCCGATCGTGTCACCGACGAGCGGCGCTCCCGCGGTCCCGGCGTCGTACGAAGCAGTGAGCTGTCCCATGTCGTCCCCCTCGAAGCGAGTCGCCTCAGCGTACGAACCGGTGCGCTTTCGTGCAGTGCCCATCCCCAGATCGCCGGCAGGTGGGCGCGATACTCGCCGCGGCTCCGACCTGGTCGGTGCCAGACCTTCGGAGGGCGAGTCATGATCAAAGGCTTGTTGATGCTGATCGTCGCGTTCTTCATCGCGACGTTTCCCGCGACCTGGATGCTGATGCTGTTCCTCGGCAACCTCCACACGGGGCTCAGCTACTGGGGAGCGCTCCCGCTCGGCGTCGTCGTGTCTGCACTCCTCGGAGCGGCCACATCCGACTTCCGCTGATCCCCGTCACCGAGGTCAGACCCGACTGAGGCGCCGGCGACCGCGCCGGTAGCCTCGTGGGGGATGGAAGGCCACGATCGCGGCGGTTCCGTGGCGCTGGCCTGGCCACCCCCGCCACCTGTCACCGAGATCCCTTCGCCCCCGCGCGTGGAGCGACCGAGGCTGTCGATCGGGTCGATCGCGCTCGTGGTGGCGGTCGCACTCGCGTTCGCCGATGCGTCGATCGTCGTGCTCGCACTCCCCGAGATCTACAGCGAGCTCCACACCACGATCGTCGGCGTCTCGTGGGTCATCACGGCCTACGCGCTCGTCGTGGGCATCGGCGGGCTTCTGCTGGCTCCCTTCGCACGTCGGACGAATCCGCGGCTGCTCGTCGTCGCGGGCCTCGCGACATTCGCATTCGCGTCGTTCTGTGCAGGCGTTGCACACGAGACGGCCGGGCTCATGCTCGCCCGGTGCCTGCAGGGCGCGGGGGCGGCGCTCATGCTCGGGGCCTCGTTGCCGGTGCTCGCCGCGTTGCACGGATCGACTGCCGCAGGTCGCCGGCTGTGGGCCGGCGCCGGTGTCGCCGGAGCCGTGATCGGCCCCGCGCTCGGAGGCCTGCTCACCCAGCTCTTCGACTGGCGAGCCATCTTCCTGCTGCAGGCCCCGGTCGCCGCGCTCGCTCTTGTCGGGGTCCTCGCCCATCGCATGCCGAAGCACACCAGCGCGCCGCCCACGCGCGTGCTCAGCGTGAAGCCGATTGCCGCCGACCTCGCGCTCGCCTTCGTCGGCGCGGCGTCGGTCGGTGCGCTGTTCCTGGGGGTGCTGCTGGTCGTCGAGGTCTGGGAGTACGAGCCGCTCACCGGCGCGCTCGTCGTGAGCGCGCTTCCCGCCGCCACTCTCCTCACGCGCCGGCTCGGGCGCTCGGTGAGCCCGTCCTTGTTGCTCATCGGTGGCATCGCGCTCATCGCGGCGGGTCTGGTTGCCCTCGCGTTGCTCCCCGCGTCGAGCCCCGGCTACCTCGCCGCTGCCCTCGCCGTGTTCGGCGCCGGTCTCGGGTTTGCGAGCGACGTGTTGGGCCCGTTGTCCATCCCCGACCACGACTCGGGTGTCGCCGCGAACCTGTCGGTGTGTGCGCGGCATCTCGGACTCGTGCTCGGGCTCGTGGCGATCGCGCCGACGCTCGCGACGAACCTCGACACGGCTGCCGATCGCGCCACGCTCGCCGGCACTGCGACCGTGCTCGACGCGCAGCTGTCGGTCCGCGAGAAGGTGCCGCTCGCGTGGGAGATCCGCAACGTGCTGGTGAGCGCGCCAGACGGCGAGGTTCCCGACCTCTCCGTCGCGTTCGCGAAGCGAGACGTCGCCGACAAGCCTGAGGTCGCGCAGGTGCAGCACGACCTCACTGCCGCGATTCGCGACACCCTGACGCGTGCGTTCCGATCGTCATTCCTCATCGCTGCCGGCCTCGGCGCGCTGGCGCTGATCCCGGGGCTCCTCGCCGTGCGCGGCGCGAAGAAGGCATCGGAGGACAAGAAGGCGCGCCACCGAGGTCGGGCCATGGTGCTCGTCGGGCTCGTGGCGGTCGCCGGTGGCCTGATCGCGACCGAGGTGGCGGCGGGCGCGTCCGACTTCGGCCGCACCGAGTTCGTCGACCCGTGCACCGCGCCACCATCGCCGTACGACGGCGACGGGATCGACGGCGCCATCCAGCGGATCGCGCTCGGCGGGCTGAACGGCGCCGCGTGCGACCTCGGGGTCGGTCGCGAGGAGCTCGTACTCAGCCTCGACCCGAACTCAGGTGTCGGCGACATCAGTTGGGATCGCGACACGATCGACGACGCGGTCAAGGCGGGCACGCTGCGGGCGATCGACGATGCCCATGACCGTGGCACCCTCCCGGGATGGGCCGCGAGCGCGATGAAGACCGTCGTGAAGCACGCGCCGATCTCGTGGTTCCTCGAGCACAACCCACTCGACGACATCCCGCTGCTCGACAAGCTCTTCGACTGACGAGCGCGAGCCGGCCGCCGACTGCGGTCAGGTCGTGTAGTCGGCGTTGATCCGCACGTAGCCGTCGCTCAGGTCGCATCCGTACACGGTGAACGCGCCGTCGGCGATGCCGAGGCTCACATGGATCGTGACGTCATCTCCCGTCAAGTACTTCGTGAGCGCGGCGAGGTCGTCGTCCTCCACAGGGCGCGGAAACAGCTCCTGGGCGCCGAAGCGGATCACGACGCGCTCCTCGGCGATGTCCGTGTCGTCCGTGCATTTCCCGATCGCCATCGCGACGCGTCCCCAGTTCGGGTCGGCGCCGTGGACCGCGGTCTTCACGAGGGGCGAGTTGACGATCGCCTTGGCGACTCGCTTGGCCTGAGCGTCGTCGCGGGCGCCGTCGACCGTCACCGTGAGGAGCTTCGTCGCGCCTTCTCCGTCACGCGCGATCTGCTTGGTCAAGGAGAGCGCGACGGCGTGGACTGCGGCCTCGAGGTGGGCGAGGTCGACCGCCTCCGCGTCCCCGCTCGCCATGATCGCTGCCGTGTCGCTCGTCGACGTGTCGGTGTCGATGCTCACCGCGTTGAGAGTGCGGCCGATCACCCGACGGAACATCACGTCGAGGGTCACGCTGTCGATGGACGCGTCAGTCAGGAACAGCGCGATGAGGGTCGCCATGTCCGGCTCGATCATGCCGACGCCCTTCGCGATGCCGACGACCGTGGCCGCGCCTGCCGATGCGGACGCGACCTTCGCGAACGTGTCGGTCGTCATGATGCCCCGCGCCGCCGGCTCGGCCTCGACGATCGCGAACGGTGCGGTGAGGCCGGCGAGATGGGCGCGCACGTTGTCCATCGGGTAGTGGCGGCCGATGACACCGGTCGAGGCGATCAGCACGTCGTCGTCGTCGCACCCGAGGGCGTGCGCGACCCCGCTGACGACTTCGTGCGCATCGGCGATGCCCTGCGGGCCCGTGGCCACGTTGGCGTTCTTGGAGATGACGACGAAGGCGCGCAGGGTTCCATCAGTGAGGTGCTCTCGGCTGACCACGACGCTCGGTCCGGAGAAGCGGCTCTTCGTGAACACGCCGGCGGCTGAGCACGCGTGGTCGGCGGCGATCACGACGAAATCGTCAGACGAGTCTTTGATGCCGATGTTCGCCACGTGGGCGCGGAAGCCTGCGGGAAGCGCGGTCATCGGCGGTTCACGCTAGGTGACGATTGCAAAGACGATCGCGAGGGGGATCACGAGCCATGCGATCCCAGTGAGGACGATCGCGTAGACAGCGAAGGTGCGCGCCTGGTCCTTCGGTGGGGTGCCGCAGGCGCCGATCGTCTCGTAGAGCGCGGCGAGCGGCTGAGCGATGCACACGCGGATGCGGCGGCGCGAGATGCCGGCCGCGTGGAGGATGCCGAACGACGTGAGGATGAAGAGGCCGAACAGCAGGAGGGTCGTCAACACGAGGATGAGCTTCTGTCGGGCCAGGATGTCGCCGAACGCTTGGAGCGCGCCGACCGCGCCCGAGATGACTGCGCCGCCGACGAGGAAGGTGGGCAAGCCCAGCGCCTTGCGCTTGTAGCCGGGCGCGAGGCGCTCGGCTTGGAAGCGCGCTCGCCGCAGCATGTGCATCTCGTCGCTGCCCCAACGGCAGTTCGCCTCGCGTCGCGCGTACAGCCGGGCGAGGTTCTCGGCGACGCTGACCTGGTAGCTGCGAACGATGTAGCGAGTGACCAGCTGGACGAACCACGAGGCAGCGGGCTTCAGCAGGCCCAGCTTCGGGAGCGAGCTCGGCTTGCGCCCTCCGTTGCGATCGAGCACCTCGAGGCCCCGCATGGCGAGGCGATGTGCTTGCTCGAATCGCTCGGGATGAGCAAGAGGAGCGGGCACGGAGAGCTGGTAGGCCATGTCGGCCTCGACCCGCCCGCGTGCGCCGAATTCCTCGAGGGCCTTTTCGGCGTCGGCGTCGTCGGCGGTCGCGAGCGACCAGAACGCATCGAGCTTGTCGCCGAGCTCGTCGAGCACGAGCGGAGTGTTGTCGCCGTCACCTCGCCGTTGGCGCTCGTCGGTGCCGGCCACGCATCGGGACGCTAGACCCGCGCCCTCGCGCCCGCTGGGGCGCTGCAGCGGGTTGCCTCTAGCCTGTCAGCCGTGATCAATCGGGCGGCGCGCACACTGATGGTGTCGGTCGCCCTTCTTTTGGCATCGAGCGCTTTCGCAGTTGCAGCGGGCGCTGCCGAGACATCGGTCGGAGGCTCGGCCCCTTCCCTCGGCACACCGGGCACCGTGGTCCGGCCTGCGGTTGCGATCGCGAGTGATCCTTCGGGAACCGGCTATTGGCTCGCGTCGGCTGATGGCGGCGTGTTCACGTTCGGTTCGGCGCGCTTCGCCGGAGCGGCGGCAGGCTCGCCACTCAGCGCGCCGATCATCGACATCGCGCCGACGCCGAGCGGCGGCGGCTACTGGCTTGCCGGCACCGACGGTTCAGTCCTTGGCTTCGGCGACGCAGGCTCCTTCGGCTCGCTCGCCGGTGGGCCGGTGCCGAACCCGGTCGTCGCGCTGACGGCCGCGCCCGATGGGGGCGGCTACTGGATGCTCACCGCGGAGGGCGGGGTCTTCACGTTCGGATCCGCCGCCTTCTTCGGGTCGCTCCCCGGCGCAGGGGTGAAGGCACGAGCAGTCGACCTGCTCGCCCGGCCGCAAGGCGACGGCTACTGGATCGTCGACGATCGCGGCGGCGTCCATCCCTTCGGTGCTGCGCCGGGCGTCGGCTCGTTGCCCACGGTCAACGTGCAGCCCGCGGGCAAGGTCGTGGGCGGCGCCGTGTCACCGACCGGAGCGGGCTACTGGATCGCGAGCCTCGCCGGTGGCGTGTACGCGTTCGGTGACGCGACGAATTTTCCCGTCGCGCCGCTCCCCGCGGGGCAGCACGTCGTCGGCATCGCCGCTGCACCGGCGGGCGCGGGATATTGGGTCGCAGCGAGCGACGGGTTCGTGCCGGCGCTCCCAGGCGATCAGGGCGACCACGTTCGGGCGATCCAGGACCGGCTCACGAAGCTCGGCTATTGGATGGGCCCGATCGACGGGCGTACCGGTTCGCTGATGAGCCAAGCGGTGATGGCCTTCCAGAAGTACATGGGCTTGCCGCGCACCGGCATCGCCGACCAGCCGACCGTCGACGCGCTCACGGTCGCCGTGCCGCCGGTTGCTCGCACCACGAGCGGCAACCTCGTCGAGATCGACAAGGGCCGGCAGATCATCTTCGTCGTTCGTGACGGCAAGACGGTTGCCGTGTTCAACTCGTCAACCGGTTCCAACGTGCCGTTCCGCGAGCGTGTTGCAGGTGGTCGCATCGCATCGGGCAACGCGGTCACGCCGGTCGGTCGGTTCACGATCACGCGAGAGCTTCCGAACGGCTGGCGCACCTCCGATCTCGGCCAGCTCTGGCGGCCGAAGTACTTCACGTCCACGGGCATCGCGGTCCACGGAGCAACCTCTGTGCCCGCATATCCCGCGTCGCACGGGTGCGCACGCGTCTCTGTTCCCGCGATGAACTTCATCTGGGACGCGAACCTGATGCCCAAGGGCATCGGGGTCTGGGTCTACTGACCGTCACCGCGAGCGGCGGGCTCTTGCCGTCACCTCAGCCGGGCACCATTCTTGACCCGTCGCGGCCCCAGGCCCGACATCGGAGGTTGTCATGGGACTGATGGACAAGCTCAAGGGCATGGTGGGCGGCAACAAGAAGCAGATCGACAAGGGCATCGACACCGCGGCCGACAAGGCGCAGGACGCGACGGATCACAAGGCCGACGCGCAGATCGATGCCGCGGCTGACAAGGCAAAGGACGTCGTCGACAAGCTCGACAACTGATCACCGCGGCGAATCAGGAGGACAGCGACCAGTGAAGAAGCTGTACGAGGAGTTCAAGGCGTTCGTGCTCCGCGGCAACATCTTGGACCTCGCCGTCGCGGTGGTCCTCGGCGCCGCGTTCGCGGGGGTCGTGAAGACGTTCACCGACGGCATCCTGATGCCGATCGTCGCGGCGATCTTCGGCAAGCCGAACTTCGACAGCCTCACGCTCGACATCGGCGACGGCGTGATCCTCTACGGCACCTTCATCTCCGCCGTCGTGAACTTCCTGATCGTCGCCGCAGCGCTCTTCTTGGTGTTGAAGGCTGCCTCGACGATGATGCGGCAGAAGCAAGAGGACGCCGGCCCCACCGAGGTCGAGCTCCTCACCGAGATCCGCGACGCACTGCGCGCGCAGCGCACCTGACAGTCAGCGCGAGCGGCGAGCGGTGTACGTCGTGCCGCCCCACCAGCGGTGCGCGGCCGCGCGCAGCACGCTGACGCCGAACACTGCGATGAAGAGGCCCGCGCCCACGAACGCGACGCTCGTGGCCGTGACCGCGTCGACCTGCCGGTAGCACAGCCACGCGACGAGCGCAGTGATCGGCAACCACCATCCCGTGCGCGTCGCCGGCTTCGAGCGAGTGGGCCGAGCAAGGGATCCGAGTGAGCGATCAGTCATCATCACGGCACCGAGCATCGCCCAGTCGCGTCGGGCATTGGTGGATAGGCCATACGGCCCTACTGCGCTCCGTGACGGAAGGAAAGCCTGGATCGCGCGCAGCGTGGCGCCGATGAGGTGTCGTGGTACGACTGCCGCGTCCGCGTCCTTGGTGGCTCGCGCTGTCATCCCTCGCCCTCACCGCAGTGGTGGTCCTCTCGCCTGGCACGCAGGCTGCGGCGATCTCGACGGTCGCAGCCGGCGCATGTGCCGCGGGCGCCCTCTTCCTGCGTGCCGTCATGACGCCCGGACGCGCCGGACGACCATGGCACCTGCTCGCACTCGCGATGGGCGTGATCGTCGTGGGGGCTGCGATCTGGGAGGTGTACGCGCTGCTCGGTCGCGGGCGTCCCGCCGTTTCGCCGGCCGACGGCCTGTACTTGCTGGCGTATCCGTTGATCACCTGTGCCGTCGGACTGCTCGTCGTGATCCGCACACCGCAGGGATGGCGCGACGGTCTCGTCGACGGCGCGGCGATCGCGATGTCGGCCGGTCTCGCGATCTGGCAGTTCCTCATCGTGAACACCGGACTCATGGACGACGGGGACATCTTCCAACGGACGGTGCTCGCGTCGTATCCGCTTCTCGATGTCGTGCTCGTCGCCGCGCTGCTCTGGTTGCTGCTCATGCCCGGGCGACGATGTGCTTCGGTGTGGTTCCTCAGCACCGGTCTCGCGTTGATGCTCGCCGCGGATCTCGCACAGAACGCGGTCGGCCTGTTGAACCGCGACACCACGACGCAATGGGTCGACCCCTGGTACGTGGTGAGCTTCGGCATGCTCGCGCTCGCCGCCGCGCACCCCTCGGCTGAGTCGATCGCAAGACCCGCCCAGCATCTCGGAGGTCCGGGCATCCATCCGACACGGCTGCTGTTGCTCGCGGCGGCGTTGCTCTTCCCGCCTGTGCTCGCGGCGACGGGTCCTTCACTCGGCTACGACATGAACGAGGTCGTCGTCATCTTCGTCGCCGCGGTCGTGACCGCGATCGTCGTCACTCGTCTCGCCGTGCTCCTCAACGCGGCGAACCGGGCGCGCGAGAAGTCGGCGCGTGCCGAGGCCGAGCTCGCGCACCAAGCCACGCACGACGCGTTGACCGACCTTCCGAACCGAGTGCTCCTTCTCGACCGCACCCAGCACGCGATCGATCTCGTCGGCCGGCGACGCGGCGCGCTCGCGGTGCTGTTCCTCGACCTCGACCACTTCAAGATGGTGAACGACAGCCTCGGTCACAAGGCGGGAGACGTCCTTCTCCGGCAAGCTGCTGAGCGCATTCGAGCGGTGGTCCGAGTCGGCGACACCGTCGCCCGGCTCGGCGGCGATGAGTTCGTCGTGCTCTGTGAGGACCTTGCCGACGTCGCCGAGGCGGAAGATGTCGCCGAACGCGTGATCCGCACCTTGAACGAGCCGTTCGACCTCGACGGGTTCGAGGCGTTCGTGTCCGCGAGCGTCGGGATCGCGCTGGCATCAGACACCGAGATCGACGCGGGCGCGCTCCTCCGAGATGCCGACATCGCGCTGTATCAAGCCAAGGAAGACGGCCGCGGCCGATGCCAGCTGTTCGACTCCGAGATGCGTGCGTGGGTCGCGAGCCGTCACGATCTCGAGAACGCTCTCCGCCACTCGGTGACCCGCAACGAGCTGTTTCTCGTCTACCAACCACGGATCGACCTGCGCACCGGCGCGCTCGTCGGCTTCGAGGCGTTGGTGCGGTGGCAGCGGCCGGGTGAGCGCACGGTGCTGCCCGAGGAGTTCATCCCGATCGCCGAGGCGCTCGGTCTCATCAACAGCATCGGGGGCTGGGTGCTCGACTCGGCTGTGCGGCAGCTCGAGAGCTGGAACCTCCTGTTCCCCGACCGGCAGACGATCAACCTCTCGATCAACGTGTCCGCACGGCAGCTGAACCAGCCCGGCCTCGTCGAGCACCTCGACGAGCTCATGCAGTCATGCGAGGTGACGCCACAGCAGATCGTGCTCGAGCTCACCGAGACGTTCCTCGTCAAGGACCCCGAGATCGCCGTGCTCCGGCTCGAGGAGCTGCGCCGCCTCGGCGTCGGCGTCGCGGTCGACGACTTCGGCACGGGGTACAGCTCGCTCGCGTACCTGCGGCAGTTCCCGCTCGACTCGCTCAAGATCGACAAGTCGTTCGTCAAGAACCTCGGCGTCCCTGGGGAGGACACGTCGGTCGTGGCCGCGATGATCGCCCTCGGCCATGCCCTCGGGCACCGCGTCACCGCGGAAGGCGTGGAGACCGCGGAGCAGATGACCACGCTGTTGAACCTCGGCTGCGACGAAGCGCAGGGCTACTACTTCGCTCGACCGCTCACGCTCGCCGAAGCCGAAGCGATCGTGCGCGAGCCGCAGCTCGTGCAGGCGGTCAGCCAGATCGGCGCTCGCGTCTGATCTTGTAGCGTCACCCATCTTCCCCTCTCGCCGTCTCACGGTCGGAGGGTCGAATGAGCGACCTCGCCACGGTGTTGCTCGCGGTCGCGGTTGTCACCGGCGCCGCGATCGGTCACGCGGCACCTGTGTGGATCGCCCTCGGGGGAGCGGGTGTTGCGCTGGTGTTGCGTCGTCCCCTGCTGCTGACCGTGTGTTGCGCCTTGCTCGCTTCGGGCTCGGCCGCGCGTGCCGAGGCCGGAGCCGCGCCGATGCCCGCGCACCGATTCGCGGGCTGGGTCACGCTGCTCGCGGATCCGGCGCCGGCTCCGGGCGGCGTCAAGGTCGTCGTCCGCCTCGAGCATCGTCACGTCGAGCTCTGGGCACATGGCGCGGAGGCGCGAGCGCTCGCGTCGCACCTTGCCGGCGAACGCGTCGCGGTCACCGGTGTGATCCGAGCCGTGCCCCTGCAGAGCCGCGAGCGCGATGCCCACCGCCACGTCGTCGCGCGGCTCGCCATCGACGCGATCTACGGGTCCGCGCCGGCAAGCCCGGTGCACCGCGCTGCGAACTGGGTGCATCGCACGCTCGCGGCAGGAGCCCGCGTGCTGCCGCGAAAGGCCGAAGGGCTCTACCTCGGCTTCGTCGTCGGCGACCGGCGCGGCGTCGACGACGCGACGGACGGGCGGTTCGAAGCCGCCGGACTCACGCACTTGCTCGCCGTGTCCGGTGAGAACGTCGCGTTCGTCCTTGCCGCTGCCGGGCCGATCCTTCGAAGGTTTCGGCTCCGCGGACGGGCGATCGCGGCGCTCGTGGTGATCAGCTTTTTCGCCACGGTCACGCGCTTCGAGCCGTCGGTTCTTCGCGCGAGCGCGATGGCGGGGCTCGCCGCTGTCGCGCAGGCGTCGGGTCGTCCGGCATCGGGGCTGCGGCTGCTGTCCCTCGCGATCGCGGGTCTCGTGCTCGTCGACCCGTTCCTCGTCTGGTCGATCGGCTTCCGGCTCTCGGTCGGGGCGTCGCTCGGCATCTTGCTGCTCGCCCGCCCCATCGCCGACCGGTGTCCGGGTCCGACCTGGCTCGCCGAAGCGCTCGGGGTCACGACTGCGGCCCAGCTGGGCGTCGCGCCGGTCGCGATCCCCGTCTTCGGTTCGATCCCGCTCGCCGCCCTCCCGGCCAACCTGCTCGTCGCGCCGGTCGTCGGCCCGTTGATGATGTGGGGCTTGATCGCGGGACTGCCCGCGGGACTTCTCGGTGAGCGTGCCGCGAGCGTGCTCCACGCCCCGACCTCGCTCGCGATCTGGTGGGTCGACTTCGTGGCCCGTTCGATGAGCGCGCTGCCACCCGTCGCCCTCGGCGCGCGCGGCGCGGTCATCGTGGCCGTCATCGCGCTCGTCTTCGGGGCAGCGTGGATCGTGCGACAGTGGCGACGGCTAGGTTCGCCGCCGTGGAGGTGGAGCTGGGCGCCCGGCGCTACGACATCACCTCGCGGTCCCTCGTGATGGGGATCTTGAACCGCACGCCCGACTCGTTCTTCGACCAGGGTGGCTACTACCGATTCGACGACTTCCTCCAGAAGGCGGAGCAGCTCGTCGTCGACGGGGCGGACCTCCTCGATGTCGGCGGCGTGAAGGCCGGTCCCGGCGACGAGGTCAGCGAAGCGGAAGAGCTCGATCGCGTCGTGCCCGCGATCGACGCGCTGTGCTCGCGGTTCGACGTGCCCGTGTCAGTCGACACGTGGCGGGCGTCGGTGGCCAAGGCCGCGTTCGCCGTCGGCGCGGTGATCGGCAACGACATCAGCGGGTTCGCAGACCCGGAGTACCTCACCGTCGCCGCAGCGGCGAGCGCGTCCGTCGTCGCGACGCACATCCGCTTGGCCCCGCGCGTTGCCGACCCGAACCCCGAGTACGACGACCTGGTCGGCACAGTCGTGGCGTTCTGCGCCGAGCGCGCCGCGCGTGCGGAGGTGGCCGGCATCCCTCCACAGCGGATCATCGTGGATGCCGGCCTCGATCTCGGCAAGAGCGAGGCACAGTCACTCGTGCTGCTGCGCGAGTCGCGAGCCCTCGCGGCGCTCGGCTACCCGGTGCTGCTCTCGGCCTCCAACAAGCGCTTCCTCGGTGTGCTCCTCGACCTCGACGTCGGTGAGCGACGCGAAGCAACGGTCGCTGCGCACGCGCTCGGCATCACTCTCGGGTGTCGCATCCTGCGAGCCCACGATGTGCGGGGCGCTCGACGAACGGCCGATGTGCTCGCCGCGGTGCTCGAGGCGGCGTCGTGACGGTGCATCTGCTGCGCGGCGCCGACCCGGCCCTTCTGGCCGATGGGGTCAGCGAGCTCGTGCAGCAGCTCGTCGGCGACGACGATCGCGCCTTGGTCGTCGACGACATCAGTGACGAGACCTACGAGGCGGCGCGCATCGTCGACGCGGCCCGCACGCCTCCCTTCCTCACGAGCAAGCGCGTGGTCGTGGCGCGCCACATCGAGCAGTTCACGCGTCAGGACGACGTCGCGCCTCTCGTCGAATACCTCGCCGACCCGCTCGACACGACCGAGCTGGTGCTCGTTGCCTCCGGCACCGTGCACAAGGCGCTCGTCGAGGCCGTGAAGAAGACCGGCCACACCGTCGACACCGATCCGGGCCGCGCGACCAAGGAGTGGCTCGAGGGTCAGTTCAAAGAGGCGGGGGTCAAGCTCGATCAGGCGGCGCGCGAGCTCGTGGTCGAGCGGCTCGGTGAAGACCTGGGCCGTCTCCCCGCGTTGCTCGACGGGCTCGAGGCGACCTACGGGCCGGGCGCCCGTCTGAGCGAAGACGACGTCGAGCCGTTCCTCGGCGACGCCGGTGGCGTTCCGCCGTGGGAGCTCACCGATGCGATCGATCGTGGCGACACCGCGGCCGCACTCGATCGCCTGACGCGGATGATGGGCGGCGGCGAGCGCCACCCGCTTCAGATCCTGGCGACGCTGTCCGGCCACTACGGGCGTGTGCTGCGACTGTCGGGAAGCGACGTGACCGACGAGAAGTCGGCGGCCGCTCTGCTCGGCCTGCGCGGCTCGACGTTTCCGGCGCGCAAGGCGCTCGATCAGGCGCGGCGTCTCGGTCCGCACGGTGTGGCGAGGGCCTACGAGCTGTTGGCAGGCGCCGATCTCGACATGCGGGGGCGCATCGAGTGGCCCGACGACCTATTGCTGGAAGTGCTGGTGGCCCGCCTGTCGCGCCTCGGCGGCGCCGGGGGCCGGCGGCCGGCTAGGACTGCTCGGCGGCCAGCTTCTTCATGAGGCGCGACTTGCGCCGGGCGGCCTGGTTCTTGTGGATGATCCCCTTGG
The DNA here is from genome assembly GCA_963802505.1 of uncultured Acidimicrobiales bacterium. GTDB lineage: Bacteria > Actinomycetota > Acidimicrobiia > Acidimicrobiales > DATKAS01 > DATKAS01. The sequence continues at coordinate 974,291 of CAWDJB010000003.1, forward strand.
AGGCGGCCTTGTCGAGTCGCTGCTGAGCCAGCTTCCCCGCTGCGTCGACATCCTCACCGGCGCTCCACGAGCGCACCGCGGCCTTGACGCGGGTCTTGAGCTCGGACCGCACTGCCTTGTTGCGCTCGGCCCGCTTCACGTTCTGCAGGTTGCGCTTCTTCTGGCTCTTGATGTTCGCCACGGAGATCCCTTCGATTGAGCCAGTCAAGGCTACCAGCGACCCCCGAACGTCCCAAGCCAGCCACGGTGAGCGGGGGGTGCGTTGGTAGCGTCGACCAGGTCATGGAGCTGGACCGCATCCGGAACTTCAGCATCATCGCCCACATCGACCACGGAAAGTCCACGCTCTCGGATCGCATCTTGGAGCTGACCGGCGCGGTCGATGCGAGAGAGATGCGCGAGCAGTACCTCGACTCCATGGACCTCGAGCGCGAGCGGGGCATCACGATCAAGGCCCAGAACGTCAGGGTCCAGTGGCGCAACCACGTGCTGCACCTCATCGACACGCCGGGGCACGTCGACTTTGGCTACGAGGTGTCGCGCTCGCTGGCGGCGTGCGAGGGCGTCGTGCTCGTCGTCGATGCGGCGCAGGGCATCGAGGCGCAGACCCTCGCGAACTGCTACCTCGCCCTCGAGAACGACCTCGAGATCGTGGCCGCGCTCAACAAGATCGATCTCCCGGCCGCCGATCCCGACCTCTACGCGGACGAGATCGAGCGCGTCCTGGGCATCCCAGCCAACGAGATCTTGCGGCTCAGCGCGAAGACGGGGGAGGGCGTCACCGAGCTGCTCGACGCCGTCGTCGATCGCATCCCCGCGCCGAAAGGCGATCGCAACGCCCCGCTGCAGGCCCTCATCTTCGATTCGTACTTCGATCAGTACCGCGGGGTCATCAGCTCGGTGCGGGTCATGAACGGCAGGCTGACGACCGGTGCCCGCTTGCGGTTCCTGCAGACGAACGCGGTGCACGAAGCCGACGAGATCGGCTACCGCGCTCCGGTGCCCACGCCCGTGCCGGTGCTCGAACCCGGTGAGGTCGGATATCTGATCGCGGGCATCAAGGACGTCGGCGAAGCCCGCAGTGGTGAGACCGTCACCGAGGCGGCGCGGCCAGGCGAGGCGCTCGAGGGCTATCAAGACCCCAAGCCGATGGTCTTCTGCGGCCTCTATCCGGTCGACGGCGACGACTACGCGAACCTGCGGGAAGCGCTCGAGCGGCTCCGCCTGAACGATGCGAGCGTCACGTACGAGCCCGAGACGTCCGGCGCGTTGGGCTTCGGCTTCCGGTGCGGGTTCCTCGGTCTCCTCCACATGGAGATCGTGCGCGAGCGACTCGAGCGCGAGTTCGACCTGAGCCTCATCGCGACCGCGCCGTCGGTCGAGTACCGCGTCCACACGATCGAAGGCGAGATCGTCGAAGTCGACAACCCGAGTGCGATGCCGGCGAGCATCGACACGGCGTCGATCGAAGAGCCGATGCTGAAGGTGACCGTGCTCACCCCGTCCACCTACACGGGCACGGTGATGGACCTGTGCCAGACGCGTCGCGGAGACATGGTGAAGCTCGAGTACCTCTCGCCCGAGCGCGTCGAACTTGTGTACCGCATCCCCCTGGCCGAGGTCGTCGTCGACTTCTTCGACCAGCTGAAGAGCCGCACCCAGGGCTACGCGAGCCTCGACTACGAGCCCGCGGGCTACCAGCCGGCGAACCTCGTGAAGGTCGATGTGCTGCTGAACGCCGTGCCGGTCGATGCGTTCAGCACGATCGTCCACCGCGACAAGGCCTACGAGTACGGCCGACGCATGTGCGAGAAGCTGCGCGAGCTCATCCCCCGACAGATGTTCGACGTGCCGATCCAGGCCGCGATCGGCGGGCGCATCGTCGCCCGCGAGACGGTCAAGGCGAAGCGCAAGGACGTGCTCGCCAAGTGCTACGGCGGCGACATCACGCGGAAGCGCAAGCTGCTCGAGAAGCAGAAGGAAGGCAAGAAGCGGATGAAGAACATCGGGCGCGTCGAGGTGCCCCAGGAGGCGTTCATCTCCGCCCTGCGACTCGAGGAGTAGCTCAGATCGCGCGGAGGCGCGCGGGCTCGTGCACGATCACTTCGAGCACCAACGGCCCATCGGTTGCTGCGCGAGCCATCTTGCGCACGAGCTCGCGGACACGCGAGGGTGCGCGACTCGCGTCGACCAGCACCTGCACGGTGGTCGACGCACCGGTGTCCTCGCATCCGACCGCGACGATCCCCGCGGTCGCCCGGAGCAGTGACTCGAGATCGTCCTGGCGGCTCTGCGCGAGCCGGAATGCGACCGTGCACAGGTGGTGGGCCTCGCGGAGGAGGGCGTCGTGGTCGGATCGGTCGGGAACCGTGTGGATGCCCGCGACCCGATCCAGGGCGACGCGCCGCTCCCAGCCCACGGTCAGAGGCAGACCGTTGCGGTTGAACACCTGGGTGACGCCCTCACGCTCGACCACGGCGACCACCTGCTCCAGCGCGAGCTCCTCGACGAGCTTCGCGAGGCACCCGTAGACGAAGCTCGTGCCCGACTCGGCGCGGGCAAGGTCGTCCGCCAGCGAAGCAAGCCGGGGGATGGTCGTCTGCTCTGGTGACACGCGCGCGCTCCTCGATGAGACTCCGTCCCAGAGGGCGCACCCCCACTCCCGATCGGGGACAGTAGTCCCGAGGTCGCCTGTCAGGGAAGACCCAACCGACCCCAGCCGTGGGGGCTTCGAGGTACGTCGGTAACATCCGTGATGTGTTGGACGAGCGGAAGGCCGCGATCTTGCAGGCCGTGGTGCAGGAGTACATCCGCACCGCGCAGCCGGTCGGGTCGAACCACGTGCTCGCCGCAACGAGTGTCGACGTGTCGGCTGCGACCGTGCGCAACGAGATGGCGGCGCTCGAAGCCGATGGGTATCTGCAGCAGCCGCACACGAGCGCGGGCCGCGTACCCACCGACAAGGGGTACCGCTTCTTCGTCGACTCGATCGCGCGACCGGGGCCACTCGACTCGCTTCGGGCCCAACAGGTGCGCACGTTCTTCGCTCACGCGCACGGCGCGCTCGAGCAGATGCTGAGCGACACCAGCCAGCTGCTCACCCGCCTGACCGATCACGCCGCGGTCGTCGTCGGGGCGCCGCTCGAGCAGGCCACGATTCGCAGCGTGCAGCTCGTGGGGCTCTCGTCGCGCGTCGTGCTCGCCGTCACGATTCTTTCCAACGGCTCGATCGAGCGGCAGACGATCGAGCTCGGCGCCGAGCTGCAAGACGACCAGATCGCTGTGGCGTCGGCCCATCTGGCCCGCTCCATGGTCGGCACCTCGACGAGCTCCCGCTTGGTCGTCCCACCGACGGGCGACCCGGCGGTCGACCAGCTGGTCGACGCCGCGCACGCTGCGCTGAGCTCGAGCGCGCGGGGTCCCGAGCCCATCTACGTCGGTGGCGTGGCGCGCATGGCCGAAGCGTTCGATGCCGTCGAGACCGTGCGCTCGGTGCTGCGCACGCTCGAGGAGCAATACGTCGTCGTGTCGCTCGTCCGCGACATCCTCGACCGCGGGCTCAGCGTCGCGATCGGGTCAGAGCTCGGGCTCGAGCAGCTGTCGTCTTGTTCGGTGGTGGTCGCACCGTTCGAGATCGACGGCGAGCCCGCGGGTTCGATCGGAGTCGTCGGCCCGACCCGCATGAACTACGAGCAGGCACTCGCGTCCGTGGCGATCGTGAGCAGGCGGCTCGGTCAGCGCCTGAGCGAGGGCTAGGTTCGTCTCGATGCCGGCGGACTACTACGAGGTGCTCGGCGTTTCGCGTGACGCGAGCAGCGACGACATCAAGCGTGCGTTCCGGCAGCTCGCTCGCGAGCTGCATCCCGACGCGAACCCCGACTCGCCAGAGGCCGAGGCGCGCTTCAAGGAGGTCGCGCTCGCCTACGAGGTGCTCTCGAATCCCGAGCGGCGCGAGCGCTACGACCGGTTCGGTCCAGACGGGGTCGCCGGCTTCGGCGACTCGACCGCAGGGTTCGGAGGCCTCGGAGACCTCTTCGACGCGTTCTTCGGCGGAGGTTTCGGCAACGGCGGCCGTGGGCCCTCCGGTCCGCCAGGTGGCTCTGATCTCGAGGTCGTGATCGACCTCGATCTCGAGCAAGCGGTGTTCGGCGTGCAAGCACCCGTCACGGTGCGCACCGCGGTCGTGTGCGAGGTCTGCTCGGGCTCGGGCGCCGCCGAGGGGACGCAACCCGTCACGTGTTACGAGTGCAACGGCACCGGCCAGGTCCGCCGGGTGCGGCAGTCGATCCTCGGCCAGATGGTCACGGCCGGCCCATGTGCGCGCTGCGGTGGCGCGGGCGAGGTCATCGCCTCGCCGTGCGCGGCATGTCGCGGCGAGGGCCGTACCGTCGAGGAGCGCACCTATCAGGTCGACATCCCCGGGGGCGTCGACAACGGCTCCACGCTGAGGCTCACCGGCAGCGGCGCGGTCGGGCCCCGCGGCGGGCCGCCGGGTGACCTGTACGTCCACGTGCGCGTCCGACCGCACGATCGGTTCACGCGCGAGGGGCACGATCTCGTCTGCGAGATCCCGATCGCGTTCACCCAAGCCGCGCTCGGCACGCATCTCACCTTCGACACGCTCGATGGCGCCGAAGACCTCGTGGTGCCCGCGGGCACGCAGTCGGGCCGAGTGTTCAAGCTGCGCGGCCGCGGGGTGCCTCATCTCCAGGGTCGCTCACGCGGCGACGTGCTGGTGCGGGTGCGGGTCGACACGCCGACGCGTCTGTCGCGGGCCGAGGAAGACCTGATGCGCCAGCTCGCAGAGGAGCGGGGCGAGGACGTCGCGCCCGCCGACGCAGGCCTCTTCTCGAAGATCCGCTCCGCGTTCAAGTGACGCCCGACGGGCGGCATGGGCCGCACGTCTTCGTCGCCGACCTCGAGCACGTTGAGCTTTCCGAGGCCGACCGCCACCACCTGCACGTGCTCCGCACCCGTGACGGTGACGACATCACGGTGTGCGATGGCGCGGGCCGGTGGCGATCGGCGCGCTTCGGCGACGCCGTCGAACCGACCGGCGAGATCATCACGGTGGTGCGTGCGGCCCCGCTGATCACGATCGTGTTCGCCCCCGTGAAGGGCGATCGGCCTGAGTGGGTCGTGCAGAAGCTCACCGAGCTCGGCGTCGACACGATCGTGCCGCTCGTCGCGGAGCGGTCGGTTGTGGTGTGGCCACGCGATCGGGTCGCGCATCAGCTCGATCGCCTGCGCCGCATCAGCCGCGAAGCCGCGATGCAGTCGCGGCAGTGCTACCTCCCCGAAGTGGCAGCGCCCGTCTCGTTCGCAGACGCGGTGACGCGCGCGGGGGTCTGCATGGCTCACCGCGGCGCCTCAGCTCCCGACCTCGCGCATCCGACGGTGCTCGTCGGCCCCGAGGGTGGTTGGTCCGACGCCGAGCTCGCGCGCGACCTGCCGAGAGTCGGGCTCGGGCCTGGAGTTCTCCGCGCCGAGACCGCCGCGGTCGCGGCCGGTGTGCTTCTCGGCGCCCTTCGATCAGGCGTGGTGCACGGTCACGTTGGGTGAGATCTCCGTCGCGATCGATTGCGCACCGTGACCGCCGTCGGTATGGTGGCCCAAGAACATGGGGTGGAGCTGGGCAAGGGCGAGCCCAGGTGGCGAGGCAAGGGCGAGGCATGACTGACGAGAGACTGTCGGACGACGAACCACAGTCGACCGCGTACGGACGCAGGGTGGGCGAGCGTCTCCGCAGCATCAGACGACAGAAGCGGCTGTCGCTGCAGGATGTCGAGGCGAACTCCCTCCAGGAGTTCAAAGCGTCTGTGCTCGGCGCCTATGAGCGAGGAGAACGCGCGATCTCGGTGCCGCGCCTCCAGCGGCTCGCCCGCTTCTACAACGTGCCGGTCGATCAGCTGCTGCCTGCCGACGAGGGTCCGGAGTTCGACTCTGGCGAGGTCGTCGACCTGACCGAACGTCGGGGCGAGCGGGGCCACGAGAAGATCGCGATCGACCTGACCCGGCTCGACGAGATCAGAGGGCCCGACGCCGAGATGCTCACCCGCTACCTCTCGATGATCCAGGTGCAGCGACAGGACTTCAACGGCCGCGTGCTAACTGTGCGCGCCGACGACGTCCGGGCGATCGCGTGCATCCTCGACGTCGAGGCCGACCAAGCCAGCCGCCGCCTCGAGGATCTGGGCCTACGCCTGCCTCGCCCCTGAGCGCGTCCGACTCCACGCCGCAGTTCGGCGTGTACGTGCACATCCCGTTCTGCGCGAAGCGATGCGACTACTGCGCGTTCGCCACGTGGACCGACCGAATGCACCTCGTCGACTCGTATCTCGACGCGTGCGTCACCGACCTCGACCGAGCCCAGCACGACGGCATCCCGTCGGCGACGAGCGTGTTCTTCGGGGGAGGGACGCCCTCGCTCGTGCCAGCCGACGCGCTGATGCGGGTGCTCGACCACATCGACCGATCCCCGGGCGCGGAGGTGACGGTCGAATGCAACCCCGACACCGTCACGCCCGAGCTCCTGCGTGCGTATCGCCGCGGCGGCGTGAACCGGTTGAGCTTCGGCGTCCAGTCGATGGTGCCGCACGTCCTTGCGTCGCTGGGGCGTACCCACGATCCAGCGAACGTCGTCGGGTCGGTCCGCGCGGCGCGCGATGCGGGGTTCGACTCGTTCAACCTGGATCTGATCTACGGCGCCGCGGGGGAGTCGCTCGATGACTGGCGCACCACCGTCAGCGAAGCGCTCGCGCTCGACCCTCCCCACATCAGTGCCTACGGCCTCACGATCGAACCCGGCACGCCGCTCGCCGACGAACCCGATCGACACCCCGACGATGACGACCAGGCCGACAAGTACCTCGCCGCGGATCGCGCGCTCGTCGACCACGGCCTGCAGAGCTACGAGATCTCGAACTGGTCACGGCCCGGCCACGAGTGCAAGCACAACCTCTTGTACTGGTCGCAGGGGGAGTACCTCGGCGTCGGATGTGCGGCGCATTCGCACCGCGACGGCAGACGCTGGTGGAACGTGCGCACACCCGATCGCTACATCGACGCGATCAACGCGGGTGGGCTGCCGATCGCGGCGTCGGAGCATCTCGACGACGACGAGCGGCGCATCGAGGGCCTGCAGCTTCTGCTCCGCACCCGCGCCGGCGTGCCTCGCAGCGCGTTGCCCGAGGGGCTCGACGACCTCGTCGAGCCGCAGGGCGACCGACTAGTGCTCACAGTGCGTGGACGTCTGCTGGCAAACGAGGTCGCGCTGCGACTCAGCTGACCGGCGGCAACACGAACACCTGCCCCGGGAAGATCAGATCGGGCTCGTCGCGGGCTCGGAGCCGATCACGGTTCGCCTCGATGAGCGATCGCCAGTACGGGACGATCGCCCCGTCGTCGGGGTCGTGCCCGGCGGCGCGCAGCGTCTGGTCGGCGATCGACCAAAACGTGTCGCCCGGGGTCACGGTGTAGGTCGCCGGTGCCGCTTCCGGCTTCACCGCGACGGCCGGCGGTGTGACCACGAGCGTCATCACCGGCGGCTCGCTCGCCGCGGAGCCGATCATCTGCATGACGGGAGCGGGACGGCTCGGCTCTCCGCGTCCTTGCGCCGCTGCGGGGAGGGCGCTCGCGATCGTGATCGTGATGGCCGCCGCGGGCGCGAGCAGCGGGCGGAGCGTGGGCAACGCGAGGCGGAGCACGATCCGTGAGAGCGCCGCGGCTCGTGTCGCGAGTGCGAGCGTTCCGAGCGCGCCGAGAAGGGTCGCATACGCGGCGACCGCGAGCGCTCCGACGCGCACGATCGCGAACGCTGCGGCTGGACCGCCGGCCTCGCGGAGCCACGTCTCGACCTCGACCACCTCGAGGCTTCGCGGCATGGGCAGTCTCGATCCCATCTTCCACAGCGCCCATGTCGCGAGCACGCCGACGACCGCCAGCCCGAGCGGGCGCGTCCATGCACGGTCGCCGCTCATCCTCCTGCTCCCGCGTCGAGCGGCACGCTCATCCGCGTGCCGTCGGCGCCGATGACGGCGAGCACCCCGCACGTCTCGGGCTCGATCGCTCTCGCTCCCTCGACGCGCTCGAGAAGCCGCGCTGTGAGGGGCGCACCGGCGTCGGCCCACGCGTCGAACACGAAGACCTCGCCGGTCTCAGGGCGCACGAGTGCGGCCGTGTCGCGCCCGTCGCAGTCCCAGTCGGCCACGGCGATCGAGGCGTTTGGCTCACCGACGTCGTACTGCCGATCGCCGACGCGGATCGCGCCCTGCTCGATCGTCACCGTCTCGGTCGAGACCGAGGTCGTGGGCCACACCCGCGCGGCCGTTTCTACCGTGGTCGCTGCCGCAACGGTGATCGCCTCGATCGGCTCGACCGCGGCCGAGTCGATCTGTTCCCCACCTCCGCCTGCGAAGGCGGCGCGAGCTCCGAGCGCGATGGTCACCACGACGCCCACGCACGCAGCGACTGCCACGACGCGAATCGCCGCCCCCGTTCGTGCCGCCGCGATCGCCGTCTTCGCGGCATCGAGCGCAGGCGCAAGCGGGTGCGGCTCGGCGAGAGTGCGGGCGAGCTCGGGCCGACTGAGGGGGATCGGTCCGCGTGGTGGCGCCGGTGGCCGTTCGCCCGCCACCTCGGTCAGCAAGCCGGCCAGCGCCCTGGCTGACGGGCGCCTCGTCGGATCGGCATCGGTGGCGCGGCTCGCAATCGCGCGCAGCCGTTCGACGATCTCGGCGCTCGCAGCGTTGGTGCGGAGCCTGAGGACGGGAGGCGGCTCGGCCGGGAGCTTTGCGAGCACGAGGTCACCGATGTCGTGCACGTCGTCTGCCGCCGCGCTGGCGCTCGGGGCTGTGTCGGAGCTCGTCGACGCGTCGGTGGCCTCGGCGAAGCCGGTGAGGATCACTCTTCCGGCGCTGTCGAGCAACACATGGTCGCCCGTGACCCGCCGGTGCGCGACGCCTCGGTCGTGGAGCGAAGCGACGATCAGCGCCAGCGAGGCGGTCGCCGATGCGAGCTTCTTCGGCGCAAAGCTCGCCGCCGCGAAGGTGCCGCCTCCGAGCCAGGCCGTTGACAGCGAGGTGGTGGTGTCGTCGTCATCGAGCGCCACCAAGTCGACGACGCCCGGCCCCTGCACGGTCTTCAGCACCTCGGCCTCGCGCCGCAGCCGCTGCCTGCCGTCGCCGCCTTCTGCTCGCTTCACCGCGACCGGCCCACCGCCCGGGCCGACCTCGACGCTCACGTGTTCGCTCACTCCGCCGCCTGCTCTCATGTCCGCCGGTCTCGTAGGAAGCGACATCCAACCACGAGGGTGGGACAAAAAGCAATGAAAGGCTATGACATGATCTCTCGGGGGCGCGCTGACCAGGTTGTGTAGGCTCAAAGCCCTTCGGGCCGTTAGCTCAGTTGGCAGAGCACTTGCATGACGCGCAAGGGGTCAGGGGTTCAAGTCCCTTACGGCCCACCCCTCCACGCCCTGTCTCGGATGAGACTCACCCAGTCGCACGCGCAAGCTCCCCGCGCCGGTAGGTCGTGGGACTGACTCCGTAGGTGCGCTTGAACGCAGTGCTGAGAGCGAACGCGCTGCCGTAGCCCACACGACTTGCGACCGTGCCCAGGCCCGCGTCGGAGTCGCGCAGCTGGTCTGCGGCGAGCGCGAGTCGCCACGACGTGAGCAGTGACATCGGCGGTTCGCCGACGACTTCGGTGAACCGTCGCGCGAGTGCCGCGCGCGAGACGCCGACCTCTGATGCGAGACCCGCGACGGTCCACGGATGCGCCGGGTTGTTCTGCATCATCCGCAGCGCGCGCCCGACGATCGGATCGCCGAACCCGAGGTACCACGCGGGCGCGTCCGCCTCCTGGAGCGAGAACCACGCCCGCAGCACCGCGATCACGATGAGGTCGAGCAGCCGATCGAGGACGACCTGCTGACCCGGTTCGTCCTTGGTGATCTCGTCCGCGAGCAAGCCGAGCAGGGGCGAGCTCCACTGCTCGCTCGACAGGATGACGTGCGGAGGCAGCGCCTCGACCAGTCTTCGGCTGAGCTCGCTCTGGTGCTCATAGGTGCCGATGAGGAACACCGACGATCCGTTCGGGTCGTTGCCCCACGATCGCACGCCGAGATCCATCTGCTGGCTGAGGTCGTGCCCGTCGGGTGTCGTGCAGTGCTGGCCCGGATGGATCACCACTTGGGGCGACGTCGCGGGAGCGTCTGCGAACACATACGGCTCGTCGCCCCGCAGGAGCGCGACGTCGCCTCCCACGAGCTTGATCGGTTCGCCGCGATCGGGCACCACCCACGCCTCACCCCGCACCATCGCGACGAGCGAGAGCGGCGCTTCGTCCTGCACCCGCACCGACCACGGGGGGCTCATGAGCGAGCGCAGCAGGAACGCGCCACGGGCGCGAGGCCCGTCGAGGAGACCGTCGAGCGCATCCATCCGCCTGAATGTAGACGCTTGAACATGGATCAGCGGCTTTCAACTATGGATCGTCTCGCCAACCCGTTGTTCACTCATCGCATGATCGACGGCTATCCCCGAACCCTCACCCTGCTCGCCGCGATTGGCGCGGGCGTCAACGCCGGCGTGTTCTTCGCCTTCTCGACCTTCGTGATGCAGGGCCTCGGTCATCTGACCGCTCCCCGCGGCATCGCGGCGATGCAGGCGATCAACAAGCAAGCGCCGACGCCGGTGTTCATGACGGCGCTCATGGGCACGGCGCTGCTCTCGGTCGGAGCGGTCGTCGTCGCGGTTGCGAACCTCGACGAGCCTTGGGCGCCCTACCTGCTCGTCGGTGGCCTGCTCTACCTCGCCGGCATCGCGCTGACGATGACCTACCACGTGCCCCACAACGACGCGCTCGCCCTGCTCGACCCCGACAGCGCCGCCTCGGCCAAGCCGTGGTCGCACTACCTCAGGTGGTGGACGGGGCTGAACCACGTACGAACGGTCACGAGCCTCGGCAGTGCCGTTGCGTTCTGCCTCGCCCTGCGCGCCGCATAGCGAGGCTCGGTCTCGGGTCGCCGCGGACTGGCTACGGTCAGCGCATGGCTGCATCAAGCGCAGGGCTCCACGAGCCCGAGGATCGACTCTCCGCCGCGACGATCGATGACCACCGGGCGATCGTGTCGCTCATGGAGGAGCTCGAGGCCGTCGACTGGTACACCCAGCGCGCCGAAGCAACGGAGAACGCGGAGCTCGCCGGGATCCTGGTCCACAACCGCGACGAGGAGAAGGAGCACGCTGCGATGGTGCTCGAGTGGCTTCGGCGCCGCGACCCGAAGCTCGACGAGCACCTGCGCACCTACCTCTTCACATCGGGTTCGATCCTGCGGCTCGAGGCCCAGGCCGAAGCGACCGGCGGGCCCACTACGAGCGACGGCTCGCTCGGCATCGGCGACCTGCGGGGACACCACACCGAAATCATGTGAGCTGAGCGGGCCGCGCCCGTCACACTTCTCGAATGGCGTCGACGACCGTGTGGGGTGCATTGCTGGCGGGCCTCGGAGCTGGGTTCCTCGTCGCCGCCCAAGTCGGCCCGATCTGGTTGCTCTGCGCGCGCAGCGTCCTCCGTCACGGTTGGCAGGTGGGCGCGGCGATCGGAGCCGGCGCGGCGATCATCGACGTCACCTACGCGAGCCTCGGCGTCGCGGGCACCGCACGGCTGCTGAGCTTCGGAGGGCTCCGCATCGTGCTCGGCCTCGTCGGCGCGGCGGTGCTGCTCGTGCTCGGTGCCCGCACGCTCTGGATGGCGCGTCGCGTGCGTGACGGGGGCGAAGCCACCGGTGAGGTCGCCACCCCCGCGCGGGCGTTTCGCGTCGCGCTCGTCGCGACCGCCTCGAACCCCATGACCATCGCGTCGTGGGCCGCGCTCTTCGCCGCGGCCTCGGCGGCAAGCGTCACGACCTCGGCGGGCTCGACGTCGTCGTTCCTGGTCGGCATCGGCACCGGGAGCCTGACCTGGTTCCTCGTCCTGTCGAGCGGGATGGCGCTCCTACGCCGCCGGATCGGGCACCGTGCGTTGCAAGCGGCCGACGTCGTTGCCGGCCTCGGCGTCATGGCTTTCGGGGGCGTTCTCGCGGTTCGGACCGTGCGCGACTCCTGAGGGACGCAGTGGCTACGGTCCGAGGCGTGGCCGAAGCGAACGCGGCGCAAGCGCATCACTGGAACTTCGAAGCCGGGCCGGGCTGGGTCGCGAAGCAGGAGCAGCACGACCGCATGCTCGAGCCGCTCGGGGACCGAGCCCTCGCTGCCGCAGGGCCCTCAGCCGGCGAACGAGCGATCGACATCGGATGCGGGTGCGGGGCGACCACGATTGCCCTCGCCCAGCGAGTCGGGACGAGTGGTCGGGTGCTCGGCGTCGACATCTCCGAGCCGATGCTGGAGCGTGCCCGCGAACGCTGTGACGCGCTCGGGCTCACGAACGTCGAGTTGCTGCGCGCGGACGCGCAGCGGGCGCTCGTCCCTCGGGGCAACGACCTCGCGTTCTCGCGCTTCGGGATCATGTTCTTCGACGACCCGGTCGCCGCGCTCGGGAACATCGGGCGCGGCTTGCGCAAGGACGGACGGCTCGCGTTCGTGTGCTGGCAGGAGCGCGGTCGCAATCCGTGGATGGGCATCCCGGTGGCGGCTGCCCTGCAGCATGTGCCCCCGCCACCGCCTCAGCCGCCCGATGCCCCCGGGCCGTGGGCATTCGCCGACCGCGACCGCCTCGCCGGCATCTTGGGCGCCGCGGGATTTGCCGACGTGGCCATCGAATCGGTCGAGCACGACTTGCTCGTGGGCGGCGCCGCGGACCTCGACGCTGCCGTTGGCTTCTCGATCGAGTCCGGGTCGATGCGCAGCCTCCTCGGCGACATCGACGAAGGCACCCGAGCGCGCGTGGCCGACTCGATCCGGGTCGCGTTCGAGCCCTACGTCACCTCCGACGGGGTGCGGATCCCCTCGGCGACTTGGGTCGTCGCAGCGCGACGGGCGGTCTCGTGACCGAGACGCACCTCCACCGCCGGCAACGCGTCATGGGCGCGTTGGTCGGTGCGATCGTCGGGGACGCACTTGCGGCACCCTTCGCGGCAGAGCCGCCCGGAGCGTTCACCGCGCGCTTCCCGCGGCCCGTGCTCACAGGACACGGCGAGATGCTCGATGGCGGTCGGTGGACAGAGCACACGCAGATGATGCTGCAGGTGGCCGAGTCGCTGATCGACGCTGAAGGACTTTCGGAAGCTGATCTCGAAGCGCGGGGCGTCGGCGGTGAGCCCCTCGTCCGCACGATTCCGGCGGCGATCGCCTTCGCGGCGGAGGGTGCCGATGCGACGATCGACGCCGCGCAGCGGCTCTGCCGGCTGACGAATCACGACGACGATGCGATCGAGGCGTGCGTCGCGTTGCACCTCGCGATCGAGGACGCGCTCGGCGGGCGAGACGAGGTCGCGGGTCTCGACGGCGTCGATTCGTTCTCCCAGGCGCTCGTGCGCACGATCGATGCCGGCGGCGACACCCGCATCGCCGCGTGTTGCGCCGGCGCGCTCGCCGGCGCGCGCTGGGGCATCGGGGCGATCCCCGCGCGATGGGCCTCGCCACTGCACGGGCCGGTGAGCGGGGACGCCGACAGCGACTACGACATCGTCAGCCTCCGCACTCTCGCGGTACGGCTCGCCAACCTCGCACCTGAGGACAACGTGGAGGAGCCGGCATGGCCGGCGCGCGGCCCGCATCTCGTCGATCCACGCGGGCTGTGGGTCGCCGATCTGAACGGTGCGGCGCGCTCGCACGAGGTCGTGCCGGGTGCACACGTGGTCTCACTGTCGCGGGTGGGGGATCGGCCTCAGCAACCTCATTGGCGCCGCTTCTACCTCGTCGACTCCGCCGACCCGGACGACAACATCGCCCTCGACGAAGTGCTCGACGACGTGATGACCACGGTCACGGCGTGCATCGAAGCAGGCGAGCCGGTCGTCGTGCACTGCTTCGCGGGCGAGTCACGCACCGGTCTCGTCCTGCGCGCGTGGCTCATGCAGCGCGATGGGCTGACCGAAGCCGAGGCCACCGAGGCAGCGATGGAGCTTTGGCCCCACCTGAAGACGTGGAACAGCGCGTTCACCGAAGCACTTCGACGCCGAGAGGGTTCCGGTACGGTGCGCTGAAGCGCTCGTGGGGAGGGTTTCGTGGCCGAGTGGTACTACATCGAGTCGGGTCAGACGCGAGGCCCGGTCGACGACGAAGCGATCCGCGTGCTCGCGTCGGTCGGAAGGCTCACGTCCGCGTCACAGCTGATGCTCGCGGGGACCTCGCAGTGGTCGACGCTCGGGGGGTACGAGGCGCAGCTCGGGCTGCAGCGCACGGCGACAGGCGGCTACGGCCCCGCGGGGTCACCGCCTCCTCCACCACCGCCCGGATTCGCGCCGCCGCCTCCCGGGTACGGTGCCCCGCCGCCTGGCTACGGCGCGCCGCCCCCGGGCTACGGCACGTACAGCGCGTACGGCCAACCGACCGGGCCGGTCACCGCGTTCGGACGCACGGCATCGCACTGGTGGAAGCGAGCGGTCGCGCTCATCATCGACACGATCGTCCTCACTGTTCCCCTGAGCATCGTGAGCAGCATCGTGGGTGGCATCGAGACGACGACCGTCGACGGTGAGGCGCGTGTCGAGATGCGAGGCCCAGGCTTCCTCATCACGATCGTCGCGGTGGTTCTCTACTACGCGATCCTGAACGGCGGAGCCAAGGGGCAGACCGTCGGCAAGATGCTCATGCGCATCCAGGTCCGCGACATCGAGACCGGTGGCCCGATCGGCTTCGGGCGCGGCCTCGGCCGTCAGCTCATCCTCTATGTCTTCGCCATAGCGTGCGTGATCCCGCTGCTCCTCGACTACCTCTCGCCGCTCTGGGACCAGAAGCGCCAGGCGTGGCACGACAAGCTCGTCCGCAGCGTGGTCGTCGACGTCGACTCGTAGGCCGGCGCCGGCGAAGGGCGGCGCAAGGCGCCGCCGGGCGCACGAAGTACCGATTGTCGAGCGCAGCGAGCAGGAGCCGGCCGAAGCGGAGCGGAGGCCGGCGACGAGACGTGTCGGTACGCTCGATGACGTGAGCACTGGCGACTACCCGGCCGAGTGGGAGGCCGATGTGGTCCTCACCGATGGCGGCACGGTGCACGTCCGCCCGGTGTGTCCCGCTGACGCCGAGCGCCTCGTCGCTTTCCACGGACGGCTGTCGCACCAGAGCATCTACTACCGGTTCTTCAGTCCGCGGCCACGGCTCAGCCAAGACGACGTCACGCGCTTCACGACCGTCGACTACGACGACCGCATGGCGCTCGTCGCCCTGCTCGGCGACGACCTCGTCGGCATCGCGAGCTACGACCGCTGGCCGGGCCGGCGTGAGGCCGAGGTCGCGTTCACGGTCGACGACGAGCACCAGGGCCGCGGCGTCGCGACGGTGCTCCTCGAGCACCTCGCGGTCATCGCTCGATCACACGGCATCACGCGGTTCACGGCCGAGGTCCTTCCCGAGAACCGCAAGATGCTGTCGGTCTTCAAGCGGGCTGGATTCCAAGCGAAGAGCCAGTTCGCCGACGGCGTGGTCGCGGTCGAGATGGACATCGACGAGACCGATGTCGCACTCGAAGCGATGCACCAGCGCGAGCACGTCGCCGAGGCGCATTCGGTCGCGCGGTTGCTCGCCCCTCGCACGATCGCAGTCATCGGTGCGGGCGAACGTCGAGGAACGGTCGGTCACGAGGTGCTGCGCAACCTCATCGCTCACGGGTTCACCGGCGCGGTGTATCCGGTGCACCCGACCGCGCACAGCATCGCGAGCGTGCGCGCGTGGCCTTCGGTGCTCGACGTGCCCGACGACATCGATCTCGCGGTGATCGCGGTTCCCGCGGGTGAGGTGGTCAAGGTGGTCGAGCAATGTGCGCGAAAGCGAGTGCGCGGTCTCGTGGTGCTCGCGGCGGGCTTTGCCGAGGTCGACGAAGCAGGCGCGCGGGACGAGGCCGAGATCGTGTCGATCGCGCACCGCCACGGCATGCGGGTGCTCGGCCCGGCGAGCATGGGCGTGATCAGCACGGTGCCCGAGGTGTCGATGCACGCGTCGTTCGCCCCGGTGACGCTGATCCCCGGTCGGGTGGCGTTTTCGAGTCAGTCGGGCCCACTCGGGGTGGCTCTGCTCGAGCAAGCGCACCGTGCCGGGGTCGGCATCTCGCACTTCGTCGCGCTCGGCAACAAGGCGGACGTCAGCACCAACGACTTCCTCCAGTACTGGGAGGGTGACGAGTCGACGTCGGTGATGGCGCTTCACATCGCGTCGTTCGGCAACCCGCGGAAGTTCACCCGGCTCGCGCGACGGGTCTCGAAGACCAAGCCGATCGTCGCGGTGAAGACGGGAGGCGGCGACGAAGATCGCACCGCCGACGCGCTGTTCCGTCAGACGGGCGTGATCCCCGTGGGAGAGATCGCCGAGCTCTTCGACGTGGCCCGCGTGCTCGACAGCCAGCCGCTGCCTCGGGGCGATCGCGTCGCGGTGATCAGCAACGCCTACGGGGCGAAATCGCTCGCGGAGGCGGCGCTGACTCGCTCCGGTCTGCGCATGGCAGAGCTCAGCGCCGACACACGCGACCACCTGTCGCGGGGGCTGCCGACCGGCGCGTCGGCGACGAACCCGATCGACCTCACCTTCGGCGCGGAGGCCTCCGACTACGACTGGGCACTACGGAGCGTGCTCGCAGACGACGACGTCGACTCAGTGTTGGTGATCTTCGCTTCGGCGCTCCCGGCGCAGCACGACGGCGTCGCCGACGTGATCGTCGCGGCCCACGCTGACAACCCCACGAAGCCCGTGCTCGCCAGCGTGCTCGGGGTCGGCGACAGAGGGTTGCGCGACAGGGCGGGCCACGTCGTTCCCGCGTTCGCGTTCCCTGAGACGGCCGCGGCGACGCTCGCTCAGGTGACCGAGCACGCGCTGTGGAAGCGGCGACCTGAGGGGATCGTGCCCGACATCAGCGCTCTCGGGATCGACATCGACCGCGCCGCCGAGCTCGTCGCTCACGCACTCGAGGTGAGGCCCGCAGGCACGCTGCTGCCGTGGTCCGTGGCCACCGACCTGCTGGACGCGTTCGGGATCTCGGTGGCCCCGGGACTCGCCGTGGCCTCGCTCGAGGCGGCGATCGCCGCGGCGGACGACCTCGGGTATCCGGTCGCGCTGAAGGCAATGGGCATGAAGCGGCGCGGTCGCTCGGAGGCGGCCGGCGTCGCACTCGACCTGCACAATCCGGAGGCCGTCCGCGGCGCGTACGAGCGCATGAGCCAGTCGCTCGGCCTCGGGATGAGCGAGTCGCTCGTGCAGGTCATGACCGCACCCGGCCTCGAGACCGCGGTCGGCATCCACCACGATTCGACGTTCGGGCCCGTGGTCACCTTCGGGCTCGGAGGCGCGTTCGCCGCGGCGATTGCCGACACCGCGACCCGGGTCACGCCACTTACCGACCGTGACGCCGTCGATCTCGTGCGATCGGCGCGCGCGTGGTCGGTGCTCGCGGACAGCGACTACGCGATCGCCGCCGTGGAGGATCTGCTGCTCCGCGTCGGACTGCTGGCCGATCTCGTGCCTGAGGTGGCCGAGCTCACGATGAACCCTGTGCTCATCTCCACGACGTCGGCGACGGCGGTCGACCTGTCGATTCGTGTCTCCCTTCCGTCAGCGAACCCGACCCCCGCGTCGCGGCGGATGCTCAGGCCGGTTCCCGCGGAAGCCCCAGCACCCGCTCGCCGATGATGTTGCGCAGCACGTTCGAGGTGCCGCCCATGATCGTGTACGCGGGCGAGTAGGTGAACCCTTTCGCCAACCGTCCCCACACGAGCGCGTTGGCGCCGGCGACGCTCGCGACGAAGTCGGCGACTCGCTGCTCGTGCTCGGTGCAGAACGTCTTCGTCGCGGCCGAGAACGACTTCGGCGCCTGTCCCATGACCTCGCGCAGCACGAGCAGGCGGCCGATGCGGTAGCCCGATTCGAGCGCGGCGATCTTTTGCCGGATGATCGGGTCGGTGGTGTCGGCTTCCCGCCGAGCCACCTGGTACAGCGCGAAGTTCGACAACAGTCGATCGATGCCGCCGCGCTCGTGCTCGAGCTGGCGCATCGTCTGCTTCCACGAGCCGCCTTCTTCACCGACGAGGTTCGCCGCTGGGACGCGCACGTCCTCGTAGAAGACCTCGCAGAAGTGACGGTTCGTCGTCATGTCCTTGATCGGAGTGATCGTGATGCCTGGCGAGCCGAGCGGAACGATGAGCTCGCTGATGCCGGCGTGTGGAGGTCCGTCGGTCGACGTGCGGCAGATCAGGTAGCAGTAGTTCGCGGTCTCTCCGAAGCTCGTCCAGATCTTCTGCCCGTCGATCACGTAGGTGTCGCCGTCACGGATCGCGCGGGTGCGAAGCGACGCGAGGTCCGAGCCGGCGTCGGGCTCGCTCATCCCGATGCACCAACCGGTCTCGCCGCTGATGATCCCCGGGAGGAACTGCTTCTTCTGCTCCTCGGTGCCGTAGGTGAGGATCGACGGGCCCATCTGGCGGTCGGCGAACCACGAGCCCGCGATCGGCGCGCCCTTCGCGATCAATGTCTCGGTGACGACGAACCGCTCGAGCACGGTGCGCCCGCCGCCGCCCCACTCGACCGGCCACGTCATGCCGAGCCAGCCCCGTCGTCCGAGCTCGCGCGAGAACTCGCGTGAGTACCCGTTGATCCACGCGTCGTCGTGCTCGCCGTACTCCGCGATCGCCTTGTCGGCGACCTCCTCCGCTTCAGCGCGCAGCGCCTGCAGCTCAGGTGACCAGTCGAAGTCCACGCCGCGATCGTAGGTGCAGCGGCCGTCGCGCCTTACCCTGTGGAGCTCAACAGGGAGGCGCACATGAAGAAGACGCTCCTCATCGTCGGAGGCTCGTTGGTTGCACTGATCGGCCTCGGAATCCTGGTCGGCGGTGTGGCCTTGCTCGTGATCTTCGGCACCGACGGGCAGATCGAGTCGGGCAGCCACCCTGTCGCGGCGAACGGACGGGCGCTCGTGTCGGAAGCGACGACGATCGTTGATTCGGCTCCGATCGACGCGGGTGGCGGTGTGCGGCTCCGCGTCTCGGTCGAGCCCACGAACGGCAAAGAGGTGTTCGTCGGGATCGGGCCTGCGGACGACGTCGAGTCGTTCCTCGACGGCGTGTCGGTCGACGAGATCGCTGACTTCGAGCTGCGGCCCTACCGTCTCGAGACGACCCCGATCCCCGGTGAGGCAGTGCCCGGAGACCCCAACGACGAGAGCTTCTGGCACGCGGAGGCGTCGGGAACCGACGAAGCGGCCATCGACTGGAAGGTCGAGGCGGGCGCGTTCCGGTTGGTGATCATGAACGTCGACTCGTCTCCGAGCGTCGAAGCCAACGGCAGGGTCGGGGTGAAGGTTCCGTTCACCGTGCCTGCGGGCATCACCGCCATCGTGGTGGGAGTGGTGCTCGCCGGCGTCGGAGTGCTGCTCCTCGTGCTCGGGTTGCGCGTCTCGAGCTCCTCCGGCCGCACGGCGTCTGGTCTGCCTCCCGGGGCGCCGTTGCCGCCGCCACCACCGCAGCCGGACTGACTACATCCGGTCGACGATCGCCTGCGCGAACTGCGAGCACTTGACCTCGGTCGCGCCGTCCATGAGGCGCGCGAAGTCGTAGGTGACGACTTTGTCGGCGATCGTCGCTTCCATCGCCTTCACGATGAGGTCGGCGGCGCCCTGCCAGCCGAGGTGCTCGTACATCATCACGCCGGACAGGATCACCGATCCCGGATTGACCTTGTCTTGCCCCGCATACTTCGGAGCGGTGCCGTGCGTCGCCTCGAACACCCCGTGGCCGGTGACGTAGTTGATGTTGCCCCCGGGCGCGATGCCGATGCCGCCGACCTGCGCGGCGAGCGCGTCGGACAGGTAGTCGCCGTTCAGGTTGGGAGTCGCGATGACGTCGAACTCTGAAGGGCGCGTGAGCACCTGCTGCAGCGTGATGTCGGCGATTGCGTCCTTGACGAGGATCTTGTCGCCCGGGTTGCCGTCGCAGTCGTCCCAGCCGACGGCGACGTCGCTGAATTCCTCGCGGACCAGGTCATAGCCCCAGCTGCGGAACGCGCCCTCGGTGAACTTCATGATGTTGCCCTTGTGCACCATCGTCACCGACTTGCGGTCGCGGTTGACCGCGTACTGCACCGCCGCGCGGATGAGCCGCTTCGACCCGAACTCGCTGATCGGCTTCAGCCCGAAGCCCGAGTCGGCGCGGACGTTCCAACCGAACTCGCTCTTCACGAAGTCAGCGAGCTTCTTGGCCTCGGGCGTGAACGCTTGGAGCTCCATGCCCGCGTACACGTCCTCGGTGTTCTCGCGGAAGATCACCATGTCGACAAGCTCGGGATGCTTCACCGGTGAAGGGACACCTGCGAAGTAACGGACCGGCCGCAGGCACACGTACAGGTCGAGGATCTGACGCAACGCGACGTTGAGCGAGCGGATGCCGCCACCGACCGGCGTGGTCAGCGGGCCCTTGATGCCGATGAGGTGGTCACGGAACGACTGCACGGTTTCCTCGGGCAGCCAGTCACCGGTCGCGTTGAACGCCTTCTCACCGGCGAGCACCTCTTTCCACGCGACCTTCTTGCCGTACTTCGCCGCCGCGGCGTCGAGCACGAGCTGCGACGCGGGCCAGATGTCGACGCCAGTGCCATCGCCCTCGATGAAGGGGATGATTGGCTCGTCGGAGACGTTCAGCGATCCGTCGGCGTTCTGCGTGATCTTCTCGGCCATGGCGGCACTCTACGCTGCCCGCCGTGATCGTCCGCCCGGTGCGCGAGGCCGAATACGAAGCGCTCGGCGACCTCACCGTGGCCGCGTACCGGGCGATTCGCGGCGCGCCGCGCGAGGCGCTCGACGGCTACGAGAACGAGCTGCGCGACGTTGCGAGACGCGTCGAGGCGGGAGCCGAAGTCGTGGTCGCGGTGTCCGACGATGGAGCGCTCGTCGGCGGCGTCACCTATGTGCCCGACCACGTGAACGACCTCGCCGAGTTCGACGACCCGGACGCGGCCGGCATCCGCATGCTCGCGGTGTCACCCGACCATCAAGGCGGGGGAGCGGGCTCGACGCTGACCGCGTGGTGCGTGGACCGCGGTCGGCTCACCGGCCGCAAGCGGATCATCCTCCACACGACGAAGTGGATGACGACCGCGCACCGCATCTACGAGCGAGCCGGGTTCGCACGAGCGCCCGCGCTCGATTGGGAGCCAGTCCCTGACCTCGTGCTGATCGCCTTCGTGAAGGAGCTGTCGTGAGAGCAGTGGTGCTCGAGTCGTTCGGTGAACCCGAGGTGTTGAAGGTCGCGGACATCCCCGAGCCGACACCGGGGCCTGACGAGGTGATCGTGGAGGTGGCCGCAACCGCTCTGAACCGCGCCGACCTGATGCAGCGGCGGGGCGGCTATCCCGGCCCGAAGCTCGTCTATGGAGGGCAGACGTTCGACATCCCGGGGATGGAGCTCTCGGGCCGCGTCGTCGACCGGGGCTCGCGCGTCACGGAGTGGGCGATCGACGAAGCGGTCATGGCGATCGTGAGTGGCGGCGCGTACGCCGAGCGCTGCGCGGTGCACGAGCGCCAGCTGCTCTCGGTGCCGTTCAGCGTTCCGACGCTCGACGCCGCGGCGATCCCCGAGGTCTTCATCACGGCCTGGGATGCGCTCGTCGTGCAGGGCGGGCTCACCTCGGGTCGCAGCGCGCTCGTGCATGCGGGCGCGTCGGGCGTGGGCACCGCCGCCATCCAGATCGTGAAGGCGATCGGAGCGCGGGTGCTCGTCACGACGTCGGCCGGCAAGGTCGAGGCCTGCGAGGCGCTCGGCGCGGATCGGGCGGTCGACTACCGCAGCGAAGACTTCGTCGCGGCGGCGCTCGAGTTCACGGGAGGGCGTGGCGTCGATGTCGTCCTCGACGTCATCGGCGGTGAGTACCTCGAGCGCAACATCGACGCGCTCGCCACACAGGGCACGATCGTGCAGGTCGGTGCGATGGGGAGCGGCACGGCGTCGTTCGCGCTCGGGAAGATGCTGTACAAGCGAGCGCGGCTGATCGGGACGGTGCTGCGGGCGCGGCCCCTCGAGGAGAAGGCGGCGATCAGCCGACGGTTCGGCCGCGAGATGGTGCCGCTGTTCGACCAGGGTCTGCTGAAGCCGGTCATCGACCGGCGGTTCTCACTCGAAGACGTGGTCGAGGCGCACCGCTACATGGAGTCGAACGCGAACGTCGGCAAGATCGTGCTCGACGTGGAGTAGCCCACTGGTTCTCTTGGCGCGAAGTTGTCTGAGAGACACCATTCCGCCAAGAGAACCGGCCGTTTACCGACTCGCGAGGGGGACGTAGTCGCGCAATGGTGGCCCGATGTAGGCCTGGCGCGGCCGCGAGATCTTCTGGTCCTTGTCGCCGAGCAGCTCGACCCAGTGCGACAGCCAACCGGCGGTGCGGGGGATCGCGAAGAGCACGGTGAACATCTCGAGCGGGAACCCCATCGCCTGGTAGATGAGGCCGGAGTAGAAGTCGACGTTGGGGTAGAGCTTGCGACTGATGAAGTAGTCGTCGTTGAGCGCGGCTTCTTCGAGCTTCAGCGCGATGTCGAGCAGCGGGTTCATGCCCGTGACCTCGAACACCTCGTACGCCGCCTTCTTGATGATCGTGGCGCGCGGGTCGTAGTTCTTGTAGACGCGATGGCCGAAGCCCTGTAGCCGGTCCTTTCCCTGCTTCACCGACTCGATGAACGCGGGCACGTTCTCGACCGAGCCGATCTCGGTGAGCATCCGTACCGCGGCCTCGTTGGCGCCGCCGTGCAGCGGCCCGTACAGGGCGGCGGCAGCAGCCGCGCATGCGGAGTAGGGATCCGCGTGCGCCGAGCCGACGACGCGCATCGCGGTCGTGCCGCAGTTCTGCTCGTGCTCGGCGTGGAGGATGAAGAGAAGGTCGAGTGCCCGGACCAGCACCGGATCGGGGTCGTACTCGCCGATCTTCCACATCATGTTGAGGAAGTTCGCGGGGAACGTCAGCGTGTTGTCGGGATAGACGAACGGCAGGCCGGCGCTGAAGCGATGGCAGCAGGCCGCGAGCGTCGGCATCTTGGCGATGAGGCGCAGGATCTGCTTGTCGCGCGACTCCTGATCGAAGATGTCCTTGGCGTCGTTGTAGAAGGTCGACAGCGCGGCGACCGTCGAGACGAGCATGCCCATCGGATGGGCGTCGTAGTGGAAGCCGTCCATGAACCGCTTGCGCATGTTCTCGTGGATGAACGTGTGATGCGTGACGTCGGCCGTCCACACCGAGAGCTGCTGCTCGTTCGGGAGCTCGCCGTTCAGCAACAGGTACGCGACCTCGAGATAGGTCGACTTCTCGGCGAGCTGCTCGATCGGGTAGCCGCGGTAGCGCAGGATGCCGGCGTCGCCGTCGAGGTAGGTGATCGCGCTGGCACATGCCGCCGTCGACAAGAACGCAGGGTCGTACATGCGCAGATCAGGGTCGAGCTCGCGCAGCGCCGACGACGGGAACACGCCGTTGTTGATGTCGACCGTGATCTCTTTGCCGGTGCGGTTGTCGATGATGGTGATGGTGTCAGCCACCCTCGTAGCCCCCTTGATTCGTCCTCGCCTCAGCGTACCTACAGAGGCGAGTTGTCGTGCTTGCGTCCGACGAGCGACTCCTGCTTGCTGTCCAGCATCGCGAGGGCCTGTGCGATCTCCGCACGAGTGTCGACGGGCTCGATCACCGCGTCGACGTACCCCCGTTCCGCTGCGATGTACGGGTTGAGGCTCCGCTCCTCGTATTCGACCTCGAGCTGGGCCCGCTCGTCGGGCGTTGCCCGTCGGTGCAGGATCTCGATCGCGCCTTTCGCTCCCATGACCGCGAGCTCGGCGGTCGGCCAGGCGAGGCACAGGTCGTTCCCCATCTTCTTCGAGTCCATGACGATGTAGGCGCCGCCGTATGACTTGCGCAGGATGACGCAGATCCGGGGCACCGTCGCTCGGGCGTAGGCGAATGCGAGCTGCGCGCCGTGGCGGATCATCCCCCTCCACTCGAGGTCCTTGCCGGGATAGAAGCCCGACGTGTCGACGAGCGTGACGATCGGCAGGTTGAACGCGTCGCAGAACCCGACGAAGCGAGCGCCCTTCTGCGACGACGGGATGTCGAGCGTCCCTGCGATCGCGATCGGCTGGTTCGCCACGATGCCGACCGGCCGGCCCGCGATCGTCGCGAACGCGGTGACGAGGTTGGGTGCCCACCGCTCTCGCAGCTCGAGGAGCTCGCCTTCGTCGACGATGGCGCCGATGACCTTGCGGACGTCGTAGCTCCCCGCCGACGCGCTCGGCAGCAGCTCGCCCGCCTCGGGTGTGAGCCGGTCGGGCGGATCGTCGGTCGGCCAGAAGGGAGGCGTCTCGTCCGCGTTCGCGGGCAGGTACGACAGGAGCAGCGCGACCATCTCCCGTGCGGCCGGGATGTCGTCGACGACGAGCGACGCCGCGCCGGTGTGGCGGGCGTGCACGTGAGCGCCACCGAGCTCGGCCGAGTCGATGCGCACGCCGGTGAACTCGGTGACCATCGTCGGGCCGCTGACGAACGCGTAGGAATCGCTCGTCATCACCACGAGATCAGCGAGCCCGAGCAGCAGCGCCGGGCCTGACACCGCGGGACCCGTCACTGCGAGGACGATCGGGACGATGCCCGAGCAGTTGGCCAGCGCGCGGGCCGCCAACCCCCACCCGTGGAGCGCTGCCATCCCCTCGACGATGTCGGCGCCGCTCGAGGCGATGTAGCCGACGAGGGGGATCCGTTCGGCGAGCGCGATGTGCGCAGCAATGGCGATCGACTCACCGTCGTCGGAGCTCAGCGCGCCCTTGCGGTCGGATGGATCGATCTCGAGCACGACCGCTGGTCGCCCTCCGACGTCGTCGACCCGCGCGGTGACGCAACCTCGGGTGCCGGCCCGGATCGCGACTCGCATCGCAACGAACTTACGACGGTGCGGGGAGGGCGAGGTGCAAACCGGGCTGATCGGTCGCCTGGGCCCGCACGACGCCTCGCACGATGCCCGCGACTCCTTGGGCCTGGGGCGACAACATCCCCCGCCGGCGGTACGCGAGACCGACGCTGCGGCGAGCGAGCCCCTTGACCGGGAGCCGCTTCCAGGCGCCGTTCACGGCGGTGGGGACTGCGGTCGCGGGGAGCACCGCGGCACCGAAGCCCTGGAACGCGAGCGACGCGGCAAGGCGCACACCGTCGAGCTCGGCCTGCGGCTGAAGCCGGACACCCGCCCGCGCCGCCTGCAGCTCGAGCTCGTCGCGGAGCGCCGTGCCGGGAGCGCTCAACAAGAGGGGGTAGTCACCCAGCTGTGTGAGGGTCACCCGATCGCGCTGGGCGAGAGGGTGGTCGGACGGCGCGACGAGCACGAGGTCTTCCTCGAAGAGCGGCTCGGTGGCCAGCTCGACGTCGTCGGCGGGGAGGTTCACCACGGCGAGGTCGAGGTTGCCCGTGAGCAGCTGGAGCGAGAGCGAGGTGGTCGTCGCCTCCACCACGACGGTGTGGATGCGAGGGTGCTGCTCGCGGAGCCCGTCGAGCACGCTGGCCACGATCCACCGGGCCGTGGTGCCGATCACGCCGAACCGCACGTCGCCGCTCAGCTCGGTGCCGAGGCGCGCGACGTCGGCCCGGATCGAGTCGAGCTCGGACTGCACCCGCCGGGCCCGAGCGACCACGGCCGTGCCTTCCGCAGTGAGACGGCCGGAGTGGCGGTCGACGAGCTTGACGCCGAGCTCGCGCTCGAGCCGCGCGACGTGCGCCGAGATGTTCGACTGGACGGTGTGGAGGGCCTTGGCCGCGCCCGAGAACGTCCCGTGCTCGGCGACGGCCACGAGTGCTTGCAGCTGGCGAACGTCCATGTGTCCCTAGTGTGCCATCCCATCGCTCGGAGCGATAGCGAACACCAGTGATAACTATTGGACAGATCAGGTCACGCAACGGCATACTGAACGTCACAAGATCGAAGTGGACCAAGTCCCCCCTCGGATCCACCTCGATGTGAGCCCCGGAGCGGTCCCCCCACCGCAGGGCTCCAGGTTGAGAGGGCCGGCCAAACCCCCCAAGGGCCGGCCCTTTCCCGTTTTCCGGCTCTTTCCCCCGTTTCCCCGTCTCCCTAAGGTGCGCACGTGGCCCAGACCGCCGCGATCTTCGATCTCGATCGCACGTTGCTCTCCGGTGCAAGCGGCCCGATCATCAGCGCCGCCCTGCGCGACGCCGGGGTCATCTCGAGCCGGACGATCCCTGGCGAGGGCTTGATCTACGGGCTGTTCAACCGGATGGGGGAGACCCTGCCGAGCATGGCGCTCGCGCGCCAGGCCGCGAACGTGGCGAAAGGCTGGCGGCAGTCGGTGGTCGACGAAGCCGCGAAGCAGGCCGCCGAGCTCCTCCTCGCCCGCGTGCAGCCGAAGGCCCGCGCGCTCTTCGACGAGCATCGCGCCGAGGGGCGCCTTCTGGTGCTCGCGACGACGACGCCCTACGACTTGGTGAAGCCGCTCGCCGACTTGCTCGGCTTCGACGATGTCGTCGCGACTCGCTACGGCGTGGCCGACGACGGCACCTACAACGGCACGATCGTCGGCAACTTCGTGTGGGCGAACGGCAAGCTCGCTGCGGTGCGCAAGTGGGCCGACGAGCACGGGGTCGACCTGGCGAACAGCTACTTCTACTCCGACAGCGTCTACGACACGCCGTTGCTGTCGGCGGTCGGGCATCCGGTCGCCGTGAACCCCGACCCTCGCCTGCAGCTCTTCGCCTCGGCGCGCAGGTGGCCTACGCTGCACCTCGACGTGCCCGACGGTGTCCCCAAGTTCCTCGGTTTCGAGCCGCAACAGCTCGCGATGGCGTTCACGCGGCCCGAGCTGGTGCCGTACGCGCGCTTCGACATCGCCGGCGTCGAGCGCATTCCGAAGCGGGGCCCTGCGATCATCGTCGCGAACCACCGCAGCTACTTCGACGTCACCGCGATGGCGATGCTCATCGCGAAGAGCGGGCGCACGGTGCGCTTCCTCGGCAAGAAGGAAGTGTTCGACGTGCCGGTCGTCGGTCAGGTGGCGAAGGCGTTCGGCGGCATCCGCGTCGACCGGGGGACCGGGTCAGACGAGCCGCTGAAGGCCGCGGTCTCTGCTCTCGATTCCGGCGACCTGGTGGCGATCATGCCGCAGGGCACCATCCCCCGCGGTCCCGCGTTCTTCGATCCTGTCCTGCAGGGGCGATGGGGCGCGGCTCGCCTCGCGCACACGACACGCGTGCCCGTGATCCCGGTCGGTCTGTGGGGGACCGAGCAGGTGTGGCCCCGCAGTGCACGGTTGCCGAACGTGATGAACGTGACGAACCCGCCGACGATCCGCGTGCGGGTCGGTCCGGCAGTCGAGCTCAAGTACAAGAACATCGACAAGGACACGCAGCGCATCATGGAAGCGATCATGGCGTTGCTGCCCGCGGAAGCCCACGAGTACCACGAGCCCTCGAACGAGGAGCTGCGGCGCACGTATCCGTCTGGCTACAAGGGCGATCCCACCGCCGAGACGACACGAAGGCCCGGAACGGACTGAACGTCGACTGGGCGGCGCAGTGCGCCGCCTCCTCTACCGCCTCGCGCGGATGATGTTGAGCGCGCTGCCCGCCTTGAACCACTCGATCTGCTCGTTCGAGAACGTGTGGTTGCAGAAGAACTCGGTCGTCGAGCCGTCAGGCTTCTTGATCGAGCAGCGCACCGGCTCGTCGGGTGCCAGCGCCGCGAGGTCGTGCACGGAGATGCGGTCGTCCTCGCCGATCTGGTCGTAGGTCGCCGGATCGGCGAACGTCAGCGGAAGCAGGCCCTGCTTCTTGAGGTTCGTGTCGTGGATGCGAGCGAAGCTGCGAGCGAAGATCGCACGGCCGTTGCGGAACCGCGGCTCCATCGCCGCGTGCTCGCGTGACGAGCCCTCGCCGTAGTTCTGGTCTCCGACCGCGCACCACGCGACGCCCGCCTCGCCGTAGTGCTTGGCGATGTCGGGGAACGACCGGGTGGAGCCGTCGAGCTGATCCTTGCCCTCGCCGGTCGCGCCCGTGAACGCGTTGACCACGCCGAGGAAGAGGTTGCCGCTGATGTTCTCGAGGTGGCCTCGGTAGGTCAGCCACTTGCCCGCCGCCGAGATGTGGTCGGTGGTGCACTTTCCCTTGGCCTTCATCAGCACCGGCAGATCGACGAGGTCAGTGCCGTCCCACGCGGCGAAGGGCTCGAGCAGCTGCAGGCGGCTGGAGTCGGGCCGCACCACGACCTCGACCGACGAGCCGTCGTCGGGCGGTGCGAGGAAGCCGCTCTCGCCCGGGTCGAAGCCCTTCGCGGGAAGCACCTCGCCGACCGGGGGATCGAGCTTCACCTCGACGCCCTCGTCGTTCGTGAGCGTGTCGGTCAGCGGGTTGAAGTCGAGCGTGCCCGCGAGCGCGTACGCGATGACGGTGTCGGGGGAGGTCACGAAGGCGAGCGTGTTCGCATTGCCGTCGTTGCGCTTCGGGAAGTTGCGGTTGTACGAGTTGATGATCGTGTTCTTCACCGACGGATCGATGTCGGTGCGATCCCACTGACCGATGCACGGGCCGCACGCGTTGGCGAGCACCGTCGCGCCGATCGCTTCGAGGTCGGCCAGGAGGCCGTCACGCTCGATGGTCGCGCGCACCTGCTCGGACCCTGGGGTGACGAGGAGCTGTGTCTTCGAGGTGAGGCCCTTTGCCGAAGCCTGCCGGGCGATCGATGCGGCACGCGTGATGTCCTCGTACGACGAGTTCGTGCACGAACCGACCAGCGCGGACGAGACCTTCAGCGGCCAGTCGTGCTGCTTCGCGTGCGCACCGATCTCGCTCACCTTGTGCGCGAGGTCGGGGGTGTGGGGACCGTTGATCAGCGGCTCGAGCGTCGACAAGTCGATCTCGATGACCCGATCGAAGTACGTGCCCGGATCGGCTTCGACCTCGGCGTCGGGCCGCAGGTCGGCGGCGACGGCGCTCGCGGCATCGGCGATCGCCTCGCGGCCGGTCGCCTTCAGATACGCGGCCATGTTCGCGTCGTAGGGGAAGAGCGAGGTCGTCGCACCGATCTCCGCGCCCATGTTGCAGATCGTTCCCTTGCCGGTCGCGGAGATCGAGTCAGCGCCAGGACCGAAGTACTCGACGATCGCACCCGTGCCACCTTCGACGGTGAGCACCTCGGCGACCTTCAGGATCACGTCCTTCGGCGACGACCATCCTGAGAGCTCGCCGATGAGCTTCACGCCGATGAGCTTCGGCCAGCGCACGTTGAACGGGAAGCCGGTCATCACATCGACCGCGTCCGCTCCGCCGACGCCGATCGCCACCATCCCGAGACCGCCGGCGTTGGGGGTGTGGCTGTCGGTGCCGATCATCATCCCGCCGGGGAAGGCGTAGTTCTCGAGGACGACCTGATGGATGATCCCCGAACCCGGCTTCCAGAACCCGATGCCGTAGCGCGCCGACACGGTGCGCAGGAAGTCGTAGACCTCGTCGTTCATCGTGAGGGCGATCTTCAGGTCGATCCCCGCGCCTTCTTTGGCCTGGATGAGGTGGTCGCAGTGCACGGTCGTCGGCGCCGCGACCTCGTCGAGACCTGCGGTCATGAACTGCAGCAGCGCCATCTGCGCGGTCGCGTCTTGCATCGCGACCCGATCGGGATGGAAGTCCGCATACGAGTGGCCACGCTCGATGTTCTGCCCCTCCGGATCGCGGAGGTGGTTGACGAGGATCTTCTCGGCGAGCGTCAGAGGACGACCGAGCCGGCGACGGCCGGTTGCGACTCGGTCGGGGAGCGTGGCGTACACACCCTGGATGAGCTCGATCGGCGTCTGCGCAGTCACAGCCATGTCTGATCTCCCGTTGTTGACCGGTCGGTTGACCCGTGACCCTATGTAGACAAGTATAGTACAAGTGCGTGAGATCCGCTACCGCGAGATTGCCGCAGACCTGAAGGGTCGGGTCGAGGCGGGCGAGTTCGCTGCTGGCGGCATCCTGCCGAGCGAGGCCGACTTCACGAAGTCCTACGAGGCGTCGAGGGTCACGATCCGCCGCGCGCTCGAGCTGCTCCGCGACCAGGGCCTCGTCGACTCACGGCAGGGCTTCGGCTGGTTCGTCGCCGTCGACCGCGTGCGTCAGAACCTCGCGCAGCTCTCGACCATCGAGCGCGAGCTGGCCGAGCGCGGGGTCGTCGCCGAGCGCCAGATCCTCGACTTCGGTTTCGTGAGCGCCAACGCGCACGTGCGCGCCGTGCTGGGCGTCGAGCAGGTCCTCCGGGTGCGCCGCCTGAACCTCGCTGACGGCTCGCCGTTCGCCCGTGTGACCGTGTGGTGTCCCGCTGAACTCGGCGCCAACTTGTCCCGCGCCGATGTCGCCGCGCATCCGTTCTACGAGCTCTTGCCAGTGACGATCGGAGGCGCGACGCAGACGATCGGCGCGGCGCTGGCGGAGGGGGCCGACGCCAAGCTGCTCGAGGTGCCGGTCGGATCGCCGGTCTTGCGGTGCGAGCGAGTGACCCGCGACGTCGACGGCAACGCGGTGCTGTTGAGCGTCCACGTCTTCCCGGCGCACCTCACCGAGTTCGTCGTCGATCTCCCTTCACCTGCCGGGCTCAACCTGGTCGAGTGACAGCCGGGTGACAGACTGCGTGCATGCGTACGTGGCCCGACGAAGGCGTCACTCGCATCCCGTACTGGGTGTACTCCGACCCCGAGGTCTACGAGCGCGAGCAACGGCGCGTCTTCGGTGGCCCGTTCTGGAGCTATGTCGCGCTGGCCTGTGAAGTCGCGCACCCCGGCGACTTCATCTCGACCTGGATCGGGGAGCAACCCGTCGTCGTCGTGCGCCAACCCGATGGCTCCGTGCGCGCGTTCCTCAACCGGTGCGCGCATCGGGGCGTCGCGTTCTGCCGTTCGCCGAGCGGGCACGCCGACGAGCTGATGTGCCCGTACCACCAGTGGGTTTACGACCTCGCGGGCAACCTCGTCGCCGCACCGTTTCGCAAGGGTGTCACCGGATCCGGTGGGCACAGGATGGGCGGGATGCCCGACGACTTCGAGCTCGCCGACCACGGCCTCGCCTCGCTGCCGGTGACAGAGCGACACGGCGTGGTGTTCGCGTCGATGGGCTCGCCGCCGCCGTTCGACGAATACCTCGGCACGACGATGCTCGGCTGGTTCGACCGCGTCTTCGACGGACGCGAGCTCGAGCTGCTCGGCTACATGCGCCAGCGGGTTCCCGCGAACTGGAAGCTCATGTTCGAGAACATCAAGGACCCGTATCACGCCTCGTTGCTGCACGTGTTCCTCGTGACGTTCGGGCTGTTCCGGGCCGACAACCCGTCGGCCACCGAGATGGACGAGACCGGACGGCACAGCGTGCTGGTGTCCGAGCGAGGCGCGGCGGCGACCGAGGCGACCGGAGAGATGCGGGCCTTCCGCGACGTGAAGCTGCACGACCCGCGGCTCCTCGACCCCGTGCGGGAGTTCCCCGGCTCGGCGACGGTGGTCATGCAGACGCTCTGGCCGAACCTGATCGTGCAGCAGCAGTCGAACACGCTGGCCATGCGCCAGCTCGTGCCCCGCGGTCCCCAGCAGTTCGACTTGATGTGGACGTTCTTCGGCTACGCCGGCGACGACCCCGAGATGCGCACTCGTCGGCTCCGGCAGGCGAACCTCATGGGCCCGTCAGGGCTCGTGTCGATCGACGACAGCGAGGTCATGCGCCTCGCGCAGCTCGGGGCGACCGCCGATCCCGATGCCTTTGCGTTCGTCGAGATGGGCGGCACCGACACCGAGCGTGCCGATCACATCGTGACCGAGTCGGCGATTCGCGCCTTCTATACCTATTACCGCGAGGTCATGGAGCTGTGACCCCGACGGACCTCTTCGCGCACTACGTCGACATCCTCGACGAAGGCCCGCTCGAGGTGTGGCCCACGTTCTTCACCGAGCACGCGACGTACAAGATCGTCGCCCGCGAGAACCAGATTCGCGACCTGCCTCTCGCACTGATGCTGTGCGAGAGCCGGGCGATGATGGAAGACCGCGTCCGAGCGATCCAGGAGCTCTCGATGTTCGCGCCGCGCGTCATGCGCCATGTCGTCGGCGCTGTCCGCGAGAGCGACGCCGACCGCCTGACCGCGACCTACGCGGTGTTCGAGACGCCGCCCGAGGGCGACACCCGCGTGTTCAGCACCGGCCGATACCTCGGTCGGCTGTCACTCGACGACGGCTGCGTGCGCTTCTCCGAGCTCACGGTCGTCTACGACACCACGCTCATCCCGACGAGCCTCATCTACCCCCTGTAGGCGCGCCACCCCCGGTTCTGAGGGAGATAACGCGTCACCGCTGACGCGTTATTGACCGAGGAACGAGGCCGGACCCCTACCAGGTGTCCCAGTGGACGAACTGGTCGACGGGGAGGCGCTTCGCCGGCTTGAAGTCGGTGCCGATCGTGTACGCGATCGGGAACAGGCCCGCCTGGCTCCACTTGTCGTAGGGGATGCCGATCAGCTCGGCGACCTCCTTCTCGTTCGGGAGGTGCAATGTCGTCCATGCCGAGCCGAGGCCGCGCTCCCGTGCCGCGAGCATGAGCGACCACGCCGCGGGCAGGATCGATCCCCAGAACCCCGCCGACACCGCGCCGGGCACGTTGTCGACCCGGCCTCGGATGACGGGGATGACCATGTACGGGACGCGGTGGAAGTTCTCGCGCAGATAGGTCGCCGACGATCTCACCGCGTCGGCCTGTGTCGCTCGCAGGTCGTCGTCTTTGAACTGCGCCCGCGCCGGGCTGTTCGCGTACAGGTCGAAGTTCTTGCCGTAGTAGTCGGCGATCGCCTTCTTCTTGTCGGCGTCTTCGATCACGACGAACGCCCAGCCCTGACTGTTCGACCCGGTCGGCGCCTGCATCGCGATCTCGATGCACTCCTCGACGAGCTTGCGGTCGACGGGACGATCGAAGTCGAGGCGCTTGCGCACAGACCGCGTCGTGGTGAGGACCTCGTCCGCGCTCAGGTTCAGGTGGAGGCTCATGAGACGGGAGCATGCCAGACTCGCGACATGTCTGATCGAGTGACCTGCAGCATCGAGAACGGCGTCGCTGACGTGCGGATGAACCGGCCGGAGAAGATGAACGCGCTCGATGGCGCGCTCTTCTCGGCGCTCGTCGAGACCGGGGAGGCGCTCAAGTCCGATCCAGCGGTGCGCGCGGTGGTGCTCTCGGGGGAGGGCCGCGCGTTCTGCGCGGGCCTCGACTTCGGGTCGTTCCAGGCGATGGCAGGTGACGGCGGCGGCAACCTCGAGAACGTGACGCCCCGCCGCGGCGGGGAGATCACCAATCCGGGCCAGCAGGCGGCGTTCGTGTGGCAGGAGATCCCGGCGCCTGTGATCGCAGCGGTCCACGGTGTCGCGCTCGGCGGCGGATTCCAGATCGCGCTCGGCGCGGACATCCGGATCGTCGCTCCCGACGTGAAGATGTCGGTGCTCGAGGTGCGGTGGGGCTTGATCCCCGACATGACCGGCACCCAGCTGCTCCCGAGGGTCGTCGGTCTCGACGTGGCGAAGGAGCTCACGTTCACCGGCCGGATGATCGACGGCCACGAAGCCGTGCGCCTCGGCGTCGCGACCCGCGTCAGCGAGACGCCGCTTGTCGACGCGCTCGCGCTCGCCCGGGAGATCGCGTCGAAGAGCCCGCACGCCGTGCGCGGTGCGAAGGCGCTGCTCAACATGGCCGGCACCGTCAGCCTCGCCGACGGCTTCAAGGCCGAGGAGCGCACGATCCGCTCGCTCATCGGTTCGCCGAACCAGACCGAGGCCGTGCAGGCCTACTTCGAGAAGCGCGACGCCGTCTTCGAAGA
The DNA here is from genome assembly GCA_963802505.1 of uncultured Acidimicrobiales bacterium. GTDB lineage: Bacteria > Actinomycetota > Acidimicrobiia > Acidimicrobiales > DATKAS01 > DATKAS01. Next base: position 1,008,260 of record CAWDJB010000003.1, read on the forward strand.
CTGACCACTTCTCCGTGAGCGCACATCGGCGGAGATATCACCTCGCGCCATACGCGCAACGTCAGCAATGGCAGGATCCGGGACCGACCGGAGAATTGGTGCGTCAGCGGTCCCTAGAGGGCGCGTGGCGCACCAATTGATCCGCGCGACAGCGGCGTCCAGGCCGATTGGTGCGTCAGCGGTCGCTGGAGGGCGCGTGGCGCACCACCTTCCCGTCCGAGCTGAGGGGAGGTGTTGCGCGGCGGGCTCTCAAAATCGGATGAGCCCCGAAGCCGCCGACTAAAGTGACACTCACTGCAGCCCGGGCCAGCGCTGTCCCACCATGCTGCGTCACCCAACGAGTGATGTGGATGGACAGTGATGACACGCGACACGCGCCCTGAGCTGAACACCCCTTGGTCGGGCGACCTTCCCCGCGCGTTCGGGCTCTACGACCCCGCCAACGAGCACGACGCATGCGGCGTCTCGTTCGTGGTCGACATCAAGGGCCGGGCCTCCCACGAGATCGTGGCGATGGGGATCGGCGCGCTCTGCAACCTCGAGCACCGCGGCGCCCAGGGCGCCGAGGCGAACACGGGTGACGGCGCCGGCATCACGATCCAGGTGCCCGACCGGTTCCTCCGCTCGGTCGTCGACTTCGCCCTTCCCCCGGCGGGTCAGTACGCGGTCGGCATGGCGTTCCTCCCGACCGCCGACGCCGACACGGACCAGGTCGTCTCGCTCGTCGAGAAGATCGTCGGCAGCGAGGGCCTACGGGTGCTCGGGTGGCGCGACGTTCCTGTCGACGACTCGATGATCGGCGCCTCGGCACGCGAGGTCATGCCGCTTTTCCGGCAGCTCTTCATCGGCGCTGCGCACGGGCAGACCATCGACCGCATGACGCTCGAACGGCTCGCGTTCGTCGTCCGCAAGCGGGTCGAGCACGAGGTCGGCAAGTCGGTGTACTTCCCGAGCCTCTCGTCGCGCACCCTGATCTACAAGGGGATGCTGACCGCGGTGCAGCTCTCGCAGTTCTTCGTCGACATCAACGACGAGCGAGTCGAGTCGGCGATCGCGCTGGTGCACTCGCGCTACAGCACGAACACCTTCCCCTCGTGGCCCCTCGCACACCCGTACCGGTACATCGCGCACAACGGCGAGATCAACACGGTGCAGGGCAACCGCAACTGGATGCGGGCACGCGAAGCGCTGCTCGAGAGCGATCGCATCAGCGGCGACCTCGCGCGCATCTTCCCGATCGTCACTCCGGGTGGCAGCGACACGGCGAGCTTCGACGAGGTGCTCGAGCTGCTCCACGTGGGCGGCCGCTCGCTGCCGCACGCGGTGCTGATGATGATCCCGGAGGCGTGGGAGAACCACGCCTCGATGAGCGCGGAGAAGCGCGCGTTCTACCAATTCCACTCGTCGCTCATGGAGCCGTGGGACGGCCCGGCGTCGATCGCGTTCACCGACGGCACCGTGGCCGGCGCCGTGCTCGATCGCAACGGCCTCAGGCCGAGTCGCTACTGGGTGACCGACGACGACCGCGTGATCATGGCGAGCGAAGTCGGCGTCATCGACATCGATCCGTCGCGGGTCGTCAGGAAGGGTCGCCTGCAACCGGGGCGGATGTTCCTCGTCGACACCAGCCTCGGGCGCATCGTCGGCGACGACGAGATCAAGGCGAACCTCGCCGCCGAGCTGCCCTACGACGAATGGCTCCACGCGGGTCTCGTCCACCTCGCTGATCTCCCCGATCGCGAGCACATCGTCTACAGCCACGACTCGGTCATGCGGCGCCTGCAGACGTTCGGATACACGCACGAGGAGCTGAAGATCCTGATCGCGCCGATGGCCGCGACGGGCGGCGAGGCGCTCGGCTCGATGGGCACCGACACCCCGATCGCCGCGCTGTCGGCCCGGCCCCGGCTGCTCTTCGACTACTTCCAACAGCTGTTCGCCCAGGTGACGAACCCACCGCTCGACGCGATCCGCGAAGAGCTGGTGACGTCGCTCGGGTCCACGATCGGGCCGGAGGGCAACTTGCTCGCGCCGACACCGGCGTCGTGCCGGCAGGTTGCCCTCCCGTTCCCGATCATCGACAACGACGAGCTCGCCAAGCTCATCGACATCAACGAAGACAGCGACATGCCGGGCCTCGCGGCGAGAGTCCTCCACGGGCTGTACCCGGTCGCCGGCGGAGGAGCCGCGCTCGCAGACGCGCTCGACACGGTGCGTCGCGAGGTCAGCAAGGCGATCGACGAGGGCGTGCGGATCCTCGTGCTCTCCGACCGCGACTCGACCGAGGAGCTCGCGCCGATTCCCTCACTGCTGATGACTGCAGCGGTGCACCACCACCTCATCCGCGAGAAGACGCGCACGCGTGTCGGCCTCGTGATCGAGTCGGGGGATGCACGCGAGGTGCATCACATGGCGTTGCTCATCGGATACGGCGCAGGTGCGATCAACCCCTACCTCGCGTTCGAGGCCATCGAGGACATGATCATCGAGGGCCGCCTGACCGGCATCGACGCGCACAAGGCCGTGAAGAACTACATCAAGGCTGCGGGCAAGGGCGTGCTCAAGGTGATGTCGAAGATGGGCATCTCCACCGTCGCGTCGTACACGGGTGCCCAGGTGTTCGAGGCGATCGGCCTGGGGCGCGAGCTCGTCGACGAGTACTTCACCGGGACGGTGAGCCGGCTCGGCGGGATCGGGCTCGACGTGCTGGCCGACGAGATCGCCGCTCGGCACGCATCGGCGTATCCGGCCAACCCCGCGCTGCGCGCCCACCGCACGCTCGACCTCGGTGGCGAGTACCAGTGGCGTCGCGAGGGCGAGTACCACCTGTTCAACCCGGAGACCGTGTTCAAGCTGCAGCACGCGAGCCGGGCGCGGCGGTACGACATCTTCAAGGAGTACACGAAGCTCGTGGACGATCAGTCCCGGCGACTCGCGACGCTCCGCGGCCTCTTCACGTTCAACCTCGGCGATCGCGCGCCCGTCCCGATCGAGGAGGTCGAGCCGGTCGGCGACATCGTCAAGCGGTTCGCGACGGGAGCCATGTCATACGGCTCGATCTCGAAGGAGGCGCACGAGACCCTCGCCATCGCGATGAACCGCATCGGCGGCAAGTCGAACACGGGCGAAGGCGGCGAGGATGCCGATCGCTACACGCGCGACGAGAACGGCGACCTGCGGCGCTCGGCGATCAAGCAGGTGGCCTCGGCTCGCTTCGGCGTCACGAGCGAGTACCTCGTGAACGCCGACGACCTGCAGATCAAGATGGCGCAGGGAGCCAAGCCGGGGGAGGGCGGGCAGCTTCCGGGTCACAAGGTGTACCCGTGGATCGCGCGCACGCGGTACTCGACGCCGGGCGTCGGCCTCATCTCCCCGCCGCCGCACCACGACATCTATTCGATCGAGGATCTCAAGCAGCTGATCCACGACCTGAAGAACGCGAACCCGCGAGCGCGCGTCCACGTGAAGCTCGTCGCCGAGGTCGGGGTCGGCACGGTCGCGGCCGGGGTGTCGAAGGCGCATGCCGACGTGGTGCTGATCTCGGGCCACGACGGTGGCACCGGTGCGAGCCCGCTCACTTCACTGAAGCACGCGGGGGCGCCGTGGGAGCTCGGGCTCGCCGAGACGCAGCAAACCCTGCTCGTGAACCGCCTGCGCGATCGCATCGTCGTGCAGGTCGACGGCCAGCTGAAGACCGGTCGCGACGTCGTGATCGCGGCGCTGCTCGGGGCGGAGGAGTTCGGCTTCGCCACCGCGCCGCTCGTGGTGTCGGGCTGCGTGATGATGCGCGTCTGCCATCTCGACACCTGCCCGGTCGGTGTCGCGACGCAGAACCCCGAGCTGCGCAAGCGCTTCAGCGGCAAGCCCGAGTTCGTCGTCACGTTCTTCGAGTACATCGCCGAGGAGGTGCGCGAGCACCTCGCGGCGCTCGGCTTCCGGTCGATCGCCGAGGCGGTAGGTCACGCGGAGCTGCTCGACACGACCGCGGCGGTCGAGCACTGGAAGGCATCGAGCCTCGATCTCACGCCGATCCTCGAGATGCCCTCGTTGGCCGAGGGCGACTCGCTCCTCTGCACAACGACGCAAGACCACGGCCTCGACCGGGCGCTCGATCAGACGCTCATCGCTCTTTGCGAAGGCGCGCTCGAAGATGCGCAGCCGGTGCACCTCGAGCTGCCGATTCGCAACGTGAACCGGACGGTCGGCACGATGCTCGGCTCCGAGCTCACCCGTCGGTACGGAGGGGAAGGCTTGCCCGACGGCACGATCACGGTCGAATTCACCGGTTCCGCCGGGCAGAGCTTCGGCGCGTTCGTGCCGCGAGGCATCACCCTGCGCCTCGAAGGCGACGCGAACGACTATGTCGGCAAGGGCTTGTCGGGAGGGCGCCTCGTGCTCTTCCCCGACAAGCGGTCGACCTTCGTCGCCGAGGAGAACATCATCGCGGGCAACGTGGCGTTGTACGGAGCGACGAGCGGTGAGGCCTTCATCCGAGGCGTCGTCGGTGAGCGCTTCTGCGTGCGCAACTCGGGCGCCACCGCTGTCGTCGAGGGCGTCGGTGACCACGGATGCGAGTACATGACCGGCGGGCGCGTCGTGGTGCTCGGCACGACCGGGCGGAACTTCGGCGCGGGCATGTCCGGCGGCATCGCCTTCGTGCACGACCCGACCGGCGTGTTCCCGTCCCTCGTGAACTACGAGATGGTCGACCTCGAGGCCCTCGACGACGTCGACAGAGCGTTCCTCCTCGACGTCGTCACTCGTCATCGCGACGAGACCGGCTCCGCGGTCGCGACCGGCCTGCTCGAGGAGTGGGACGACACGCTCGCCGCGTTCCGCAAGGTCATGCCCAAGGACTACAAGCGTGTGCTCGATGTGATGCGAGAGGCCGAGGCACTCGACATCAGCGAGGCCGAGACGCTCTCGCGGGTCATGGCGGCCTCCCATGGGTGACGTCACGGGGTTCATGAAGTGGTCACGTGTCGGGCCGACCCGTCGGCCTGTGCCCGTGCGCCTGCGCGACTGGCACGAGGTGTACGAGCCCTTCTCCGAGGACGAGCTGCGCCATCAAGCGGGGCGGTGCATGGACTGCGGCATCCCGTTCTGCAACAACGGCTGCCCGCTCGGCAACCTCATCCCCGACTGGAACGACCTCGTGTACCGCGAGAGCTGGCGCGAGGCGATCGAGCGCCTTCACGCGACGAACAACTTCCCCGAGTTCACGGGCCGGCTGTGCCCCGCACCGTGCGAAGCGGCGTGCGTGCTCGGGATCAACAGCGATCCGGTGACGATCAAGCAGGTCGAGGTCGAGATCGTCGACCGCGCGTGGGATGAGGGCTGGGTCGTGCCGCAACCGCCCGCGGCGCTGACTGGCAAGAGCGTCGCCGTCGTCGGTTCGGGGCCCGCGGGGCTCGCGGCGGCACAACAGCTCAGCCGCGCCGGGCACCGCGTGGTCGTGTTCGAGCGCGCCGATCGCATCGGCGGGCTCCTCCGCTACGGCATCCCCGAGTTCAAGATGGAGAAGCGGTTCCTCGAGCGCCGGCTCGAGCAGATGCGAGGCGAGGGCACCGAGTTTCGTGCCGCAGTCGAGGTCGGCGTCGACATCACGATCGACGAGCTCGACGAGGAGTTCGACGCGATCGTGCTCGCCGCGGGTGCGACGGCGTGGCGCGACCTGCCCATCCCTGGGCGCGAGCTCGGCGGGCATCCATCAAGCGATGGAGTTCCTGCCGCTTTCGAATCGCGTGCAGGAGGGCGACATCGACGAGCCGCCGGTCACCGCGAACGGCAAGCACGTGGTGATCATCGGTGGCGGCGACACTGGCGCGGACTGCCTCGGCACCGTGCACCGGCAAGGCGCAGCGGCTGTCCACCAGTTCGAGATCCTCGCGCGCCCCCCGGACACGCGTGCCCCGGACAACCCCTGGCCGCAGTGGTCAATGGTCTACCGCACCTCGTCCGCCCACGAGGAAGGCGGCGAGCGCGTCTTCAGCGTCAACACCGAGTGCTTCCTCGGTGACGAAGCCGGCAACGTGCGCGCGCTGCTCGCCCACGAGGTCGAGATGCGCGACGGCAGGTTCGAGAAGATCGACGGCTCCGACTTCGAGCTGCCGTGCGAGCTCGTGCTGCTCGCGATGGGCTTCGTCGGCCCCGAGCGCGGGCCGATGCTCGATCAGCTCGGCGTCGCGCTCGACGCCCGCGGGAACGTCGACCGCGACGCGGAGTTCCAGACGTCGGTCGAGGGCGTGTTCGCGTGCGGCGACATGGGTCGCGGCCAGAGCCTCATCGTCTGGGCCATCGCCGAAGGTCGCTCGTGTGCGGCCTCAGTCGACCAATGGCTCATGGGTGACTCGACGCTCCCGGCGCCGATCCTCCCGACGACGCGCCCCCTCGCCTGAACGGCGAATCACCACTCAGTGAGAGACGAGCGCGTCGGCCTCGAGGTGATGCACGTCGTTCAGTGAGCGCAGTGCACGCACGCCGTTGGCGGCGAGCACGATGCTGACGGACGCGTGCGCGGGACGGAAGAACATGTCGTACGCAACGCCGATGATGTGGCCGATGTAGGCGTTGATCACGCCGCCGTGGCACGCGAGCACGACCCTCTCCCCGGGGTGCGTCGCGAGGATGCCTTCGATCGCGTTGACCGTGCGCTTGCGGAAGTCGAAGCTCGACTCGGAGTACGGGTAGACGTCCCAGCTCTTCTCGTTCATCATCCGCGCCCGAATTCCGAGGAGCAGCTGGCGCCCGACGAAGTCGACGGCGAGCTGGTCGGGCGGGATGTCACGGAACACCTCGACCTCACGCAGGTCTTCCAGCACGATCGGCTCGAGGCCGTGGTGGCGTGCGATCTGGTAGCCGGTCTCGCGGGCTCGCTCGAGGTTGCTCGAGTAGACGACGTCGACGTGCTGCGTGCTGAACCGAAGGCCGACCGCCGCGGCCTGCTTGTTCCCTCGCGCTGAGAGCGGGGGATCGATCGCGTCGCCCACCGGAGTGTTCGGAAACCCCGCGATGTCCTGCTCGCCGTGGCGCACCAGGATCAGCTCGGTGACGTCCTCGACGTCGGTGAGGAACGCGAGGTCGAAGACCGCAGGAAGTCGTCCTGTCGGCGGGTGATGGCTCGGGCTCTGTGTCGGGATCTCGTCGCGTGTCTCGCCGCTCACCGCCCGGAGGCTAGTGGTGGCTCGACGCGACGAGAGCAGGGCTTTGGCACGACTGGCCCATGGGTTGGGGCACCGAGCTGACTTGCCGCCCGCGATCGATCGTGAGGAACGCGATCACCGACCCGGACAAGGCGAGCGCAGCGGAGATCCACATCGCCATCGGGTAGCCGGGAAGTGAGCTGCCTTCGCCCGTGAGCTCGAAGCCCGCGATCGACGGGATGATCGCGACTGAGAGGAGGCCCGCGAGCCGAGCGACCGCGTTGTTCGTCGCAGATGCGATGCCGAGGTGGCGTTCCTCGACTGCACCGAGCACCGCGGCCGTGAGGGGTGCCACCGTCATCGACATGCCGAGGCCGAACAGCAACACTCCGGGCAGCACGGCCGTGACGTACTTGTCGCCGGCCTCGATCTGACCGAGAAGCGCGAGCCCGACAGCGGCGATCGCGGGACCGATCGTCATCGGAAGTCGAGGGCCGGTCTTCTGAGCGATCGCGCCCATGCGCGCCGACAGGAGCAGCATGACGGCGGTCGCCGGTGTCAGCGCGGCGCCAGACTCGAGAGCCGAGTATCCGAGCGACGCCTGCAGGTTCACGACGACGAAAAAGAACACTCCGCCGAGGCCGGCGTAGATCGCGAGCGTGACGAGATTCGCGCCTCTGAACTGCCTTGATCGGAACAGCTCGAGAGGGAGCATCGGAGCCGGGCTGCGGCGCTCGATGGCGATGAACGCGGCGAGAAGGACAACGCCGGCGATGACTGCGGCGAGGGTAGGTGCCGACCACTCGCCTCCCGCTTCGATGAGCCCGGCGGTCAGGGACGCGAGGCCGAGGGCGACCACTGTGGCCCCGAGCAGGTCGAGACGGCGCGGCGCTTGCGGATCGACGCTCTCGGGCACGTGCCGAGCGGCGAACAGCACGACGCCGGCGAGCGGGATGTTGATGAAGAACGCCCACCGCCATGACGCGGCGTCGACGAGCCATCCGCCGACGAAGGGTCCGGCCGCGCTCGCAACGCCCACGAGCCCCGACCACGCACCGATCGCGCGTCCTCGATCCTCCTGGCGGACCGTCGCCGAAAGCAGGGCCAAGCTGCCCGGCACCAGCAGGGCGGCTCCGACTCCCTGGAACGCCCGGGCCGCGATGAGGGTCTCGGTCGTCGGAGCAATCCCACACAGGGCCGACGCCGCCGCGAAAGCACCGACGCCGATCATGAAGACGCGACGACGGCCGTACTTGTCGCCGAGCGCGCCGCCGAGGAGCAGGAGGGCGGTGAGGGTCACGAGGTAGGCGTCGAGCACCCACTGCAGGTCGGCGAGATCGGCGTGCAGGTCCACGGCGATCGTCGGGAGCGCGACGTTCACGACCGTGCTGTCGAGGAAGGCCATCCCCGAGCCCAGGACCGCCGCCAGGAGGGTCCACCTCGCGATCGGCGACCCCCAGCGCTCCATAATTCGGAACGCTACCGGGCGATCCAGTGATAGCTTCGAACACGTGTTCGTCCAGCCTTCCCTCCTCGATACGGGCGTCCCGTCGTTCGACGGCTCGTTCTCCGAGCTGCTCCACGACGAGCTCGACGAGTGGTCGTGGCTCGACCACCAGACCGGCTGGCTGTCGGGCTCCGACGTCGTGTTCGACGAGCTCCTCGAGCGCTTGACCTGGAACCGCCCCGAAGTGCAGATGTACGACCGCAAGCTCGAGCAGCCGCGCAGCACGGCCGGCTTCGCGATCGGCGAGCGCTTCGACTTCCCCTACATCGACGCGATGGCCGCCGCGCTCGGCGATCGCTATGGCGTCACGTTCCGATCGGTGTGGTGCAACCTCTACTGCGACGGGCACGACAGCGTGGCCTGGCATGGCGACCGCGTGCTGCGCGATCGGTCCGACGGCCTGGTCGTGATCGTGTCGGTCGGCCATCGCCGCCGGTTTCTCGTCAAGCCCGCCGCAGGCGGTCCGTCACGCGCATTCGAGCTCGGCCGCGGCGACCTGTTCGCGATGGGCGGCGACTGCCAGCGCCGCTGGCGTCACTGCGTGCCGAAGGTGTCGCCGGCTTCGCTCGTCGGCCCCCGCATCAGCATCACGATGCGGCCCGGCTGAACCCCTGGGTCGAGATTGGGCACTTGGGCGCGGCATGTCGCCCGCAACTGCCCAATCCCGAGCCGTGCACGGGGTCAGACGCGGGGAACGACGTCGCGCATGAACGCGCGCAGGCTCGATGCGAGGTCGTCGAGCGACCGCCATGGCATCGACAGCATGAGCTCGTCGAGGCCCGCCTCCGCGTACGCACGGACATCGCTGGCTTGCTCGGCGGGTGTCCCGGTGAGCAGCGCCCGCTGATCTCCGCCGGGTCGGCCTGGCATGTGGCGCAGGCAGATGGGTCCGGCGGCCCGGCCCGCTGCATCGCACGCGGCGCGGTAGGCGACGACGCCGTCGGCGAGCTCCGAGGGGCTCATGTTGATCGGATGCCATCCGTCGCCGAGCTTCGCGGCGCGGCGATGCGCCGGCCCGGTGTTTCCACCGACCCAGATCGGGATGGTCCCGCGCCGCTCGGTTGCGGCTTTCGGGAACATGCGCATGTTGTCGTACTGCTTCCACTTCCCGTCGAACGAGGATGTCTCGGTCTCCCACAGGTTGCGCATGACCTCGAGGTACTCGTCGGTCTGGGCGCCACGCTCCTCGAACGACGCGCCGAGCGCGCGGAACTCCTCCTCGAGCCAGCCGATGCCGACGCCGAGCACCAGTCGTCCGCCGCAGATGACGTCCAGGCTCGACAGGTACTTCGCGGTGAACACCGGATCGCGATAGGGGACGACGAGCACGCTGATCCCCAGTGTCACGTGGCTCGTGCGCGCCGCGAGGTGGCTGAGCGCGGCGAGCGGTTCGAGCATGTGTTCGGGGATGTAGCCCGAACCCTCCGGAACGATGATGTGGTCGCTCGTCCAGATCGAGTCGAAACCGAGGTCTTCGACGATCGCCGCCATGCGATCGAGCGCCGAAGCCGACGCGAAGCGGTTCGCGTGGGGGATCGCGACGCCGTAGCGCATCAGACGAAGGCCACGGTGATGCCGCAGATGGTCGAGCTCTCACCGGCGCGTGCGCGGTCGGCGGCCGTCACGTCGATGCCGCAGACGCCCTCGTCCTCGGGGCGCTCGCTCTTCACGAACGCGACAGACGTGCCGTGATCGAGGTCGATGCGGGTGCCTGACGGAGCGACGCCGAACACGTCACCCCACTTCCGTGCCGTCGCCTCGGGATCGGGCACCGCGACCGTGACGCCGCTCAACGCCGTCACGACATCGGTGTTCACGTGCTGCTGCCACTCGGGGCCCGCCCACTTCCAGCTCTCCGGCGGGTCCATCCAGTCGAGCGACAAGATCGCGCCACCGACGTCCTTGGGATGCAGGTGTGTGCCCGCCGCGTCGCGTAGGTCGGCCTTCCACACCACCCGGACGCCGAGCCCGTCGACCCGTGAGCGAGCCTCCTCGAGGTCGGAGAGCTGCATGATCACCATGTAGCCGTAATCGCCGCCGTGCTTTTCGAGGAGGCGACCCGCGGTGGTGCCGTCCTGCTGCGGAGACACGACCTCGAGAAAGCCGTCGCCGAGTGCGAACAGCGCGTTCACGAGGCCGAACTCGGCGACCCCCGGATCGCGGTAGCAGACGTCGACGCCGAGCGTCTTGCTCAACGCGTCGACGGTCGGCTCGAGGTCGTGGGCGACGAGTGCGACTTGGCGGAGTCGGATCATGGCGCCCAACGTACGCGTCGGCGCGCCGCGACGCCCTCAGTCGAGGTCGGGCCAGCTGCGGCTGGGTCGGCGCGTGCGGCCCTTGCGGTCGCCGAGCGCCCACGCGCGACGCCACGACGGTCCCTCGGGTCCGGTGAGCACGGGCGTCGCGCGCGCAGCCGCCCGCCGCCGAGCAGACCACCAGTCCGTCGCGCTCTCGTCCGCGAGCTCGTAGACCGCGGTCTCGATGCGAGCGCCGAGCGACCGGGCATCGTCGTCTGGTTCCGGTCGTATGGGCTTGCCGAAGGTGACGATCGTGCGGCCCGGACGGGGTCGGTTCATCCCCTTCCCCATGATGCGGCCGGTCCCCTCGAGGTGGATGGGCACGACAGGCGCGTCGGTGCGCACCGAGAGATACGCCGCGCCACCCCGAAACGGTTGACCCCAGCCGTCGGGACTGCGGCCACCTTCCGGGAAGATGAGGATGCTCCAGCCGTCCTCGATCAACTCGGCCGCGAGGTCCGCGGACTTGCGGTTGACGCGCGTGCGATCGATCGGGATCGCACCCATGGCGAGCGCCGACAGCGCGCCGGTGACGCGGGTCGCGAAGAAGTAGTCCGCGGCGGCACCGACGACGAGCTTGTGTCTCCAGGGCTCGGGGATCGAGGTGATGAGCAGCGGCGCGTCGACGTGGCTGTGGTGGTTCGCCGCGAAGATGACCGGCCGGTCCTCGTCGAGGTCAGCGAGACGATCGAAGCCGGTGCGCTCGGGCTTCGCGACGCCGCGCACCAAGCCGCGCATCGGGCCCTCGACGATCAGCACCCGCGCCATGCGAGCCGGCAACCGCCGCGACCATTCGGTGTCGTAGTCGCCGCCGGTGCGTCCCTTCTCCGGCAGCGGCTCGACGCCTTTCGGCACCGCTGCCGCGCGGTACGGGAACCCCCAGCTCGTTCTCTTGGTGCTTCTCACTACCACGCGCGGAATTCACCAAGGAAATCGGTGCTCACGTGACGTCCGAGAGGAACATCGGCGGGTTGTGCATGTAGGTGATCGACGGCTGGCGGCCGACCACGTCGCTGGCCATCTCGAGCGCGTCGTCGAGCGTCGACGCCGGACGGAAGCCGAGCCGGCGCACCGCGCGTGGGTCGCCCCCCATCACGATCACATCGGCGACGTGCTGCAACGCGTGCGCGCACCAGTACCACATGTAGAACGGGTGCACTCCGTGGTAGGCGTAGGACGTGCGGTAGAGGTGTCGGTACCACTCGTCCTCGGCGAAGCTCTTCTCGTACTTCGCCTGGATCTCGTCGAGGTCGGTCGTGTCCGCGAGCACTTGCTCGAAGAAGTCGATGTAGCTCGGGTGGTGCACGGGGTGGAACTCCCAGGGCGTGGGATGGCCCATGATCACCACGCCGCCCTCGCGGACGAGCGGCTTTCCTCGATACAGGTTGAAGAAGTAGCCGAGACCCAGGCACGCCACGAGGATCGGGTTCATCACCGAGTTCACGTTGTAGGGACACAGGAACGGCAGTCCCATCAAGAGCACGTCGCTCTGCCCCTCGACGGACACGAGCTGCTGCTTGTGCACGAACTCGAGCGTGCGCGTGTGCACGGCTTCGACCTCGCCAGCCTGCACAGAGGTGAGCGCGTAGGGCGCCTCGAGCCCCTGGAAGATCGACCGCGCCAACTTGCGCGGCGTGCGCTCGAGCGACTTCGACGCGGCGATGAACGTGGCGCGATCACGCGGTGACCACTCCCACTCGCGCTTCTGCAGGAAGTCGAATGGCTTCGGGAAGGTGTCGGTGTTCAGCGTCGTCTCGATCTGGAACACCTTGACGCCGCTGTCGGCGATGAGCCGGCCCATGCGCCAGTTCGACGAGTGCAGCTCACTACGGTGGTGATCCATGAACGAGCGGCTCTGCCGCATCGTGTCGACGTTGTGGTGATGGCGCAGGCTGCGATACGACGCGAGGCCCGTGGCGACCGACTTGTGGCCGCCGTCCATCGCCACGAGGTTGATGTTGACGTAGATGAGCAGGTCTGACTCGGCGGCCCGCTTGCTGATCTCGACCTCTTCGCCCTTGTCGGTCGTGCCGAGGAACGCCAACGCATCGGGATCTTCGGCATCGTGGTTGTACAGGCGCCCCTGCGGCACGAACGCGTCGTAGACGCGGTCACCGACCGCCCGCCGCAGCTCCGCCTCGGTCATGCGCCGGTGCAGAGCGAGCGCGGCGATCAGCTCGACGTCGTCGACGCCAGCGTCGGCCGCCAGGTCGAGCACGGCCTCGATGACGCGCTGGCGGATGTCGGGCCGCTTCATCTGCGGCAACGGCAGCGAGATGTCGTCGAATGCGATCGTCAGCTTCATGCCCGAGCGCAGCAACGCCGGGAGCGGTTCGGCGTCGAGCGGGTGCAGCAGCGCGTCGCGGATCGCGCCGTCGACGTCGTCGAGGCCGTCGAGAGGCTCCGGTGCGTAGATCGCGCGTGTCCCGGAGGGAAGCTTGTGCAGCCGCAGTCCTTCGCCGTGGTGGAAGAGCAACGGGGGAGTGGAGCGATCGACGTCGAGGACGAACCCGGGGCGGGGCATCAGCGATTCCTCTCGCGTTCGTTGCGCATGTCGAAGGCGATCTTCACGCTGCCTCGCCGGCCGGCCGTGGCGGCGTGCTCGATCGCGTCGCGATAGCGCGACAGAGGGTAGGTGGCCGAGACCAGGCGCTCGAGCCGGGCGTCGCGCACGAGGTCGAAGGCGAGGTCGAAGGTTCGCCGCTCGGCGCCGTTCGACAGTGTCTCGGTGCCATAGGCATACGCGCCGACGAGCTTCGTCTCGCGATGCCACAGCGTCGTCAGGTCGAGCTTGACCGAACCGGGCATGCCGACGAGCACGACGATGCCTCTCGGCCGGACCATCGCGAGCGCGTCGGTGATCGAGTCCTCCGAGCCGACGCAGTCGAGGACGACGTCAGCTCCGCCAGTCAGCTGCGCACCCGCGGCGAGCGATCCCGTCGCGCGACGCACGGCCCGCGCCAGCTCGGCGGGCTCGACGACGAGGTCGGCCCCGAGGTCGGCCGCCAGCGCGCGTTGCTGCGCGTGCTTGGCGCCGATGATCAACGTCTGCGGCGCGGCGTGCTGTCGCGCGGCGGCGGTGACGCCGAGTCCGAGCGTGCCGGCGCCCAAGACAGCGACCACGGCACCGGGCTCGAGGTTCGCCATCACCGCGTGGATCGCACATGCGGTCGGTTCGATCATCACGGCCGCGTCGTCGCTCATGTCGTCGGGAACGGCGTGCAGCTGCGACTCGTGGGCGACCATGAACGTCGACCAGCCGCCGCCGGTGTCGCAGCAGAAGCCCGATTGCAGCCCCGGCTCGATGTGCCCGAACGCGACGCGCTCGCAGTTGCCGAGATCGCCGCGGGCGCACGCTGGGCAGAGGGGCGAGATGCCCCGAGCGACGCAACCCAGCACGGGCTCGATCACGACGCGCGTGTCGTCGTCGCGATCGGCGACGACTTCGTGGCCGGGCACGAAGGGGAACGAGACGATCGGGTCGAAGTAGCGGGTCGACCGGCCGTCGACGGTCGCGAGGTCGCTGCCGCAGATCCCGGAGAGCCGAGGGCGGATGCGCACCCAGCCCGGGCCGGGCAGGTCAGGCGGATCGGTGTCGACGAGCCGCAGCGGCCCGACGCGAGCGCCCCCTCCCGGCAGCACCTCGCTCGCCACGCGGGCCGCGGCGTAGCGGGCGACCTTGCGTTCGAAGAGCAGCGCCTTCACGGCTGAGCCTTCACGAGCGGGCCTCCCGCAATGGGCGAGGGCGACGCATCTTGGCGACGGTCATGTGGGGAGGGCCGATCGGGAGCAGCGGCCGCGACGCTCCCGCCGACTTCGACCATTGCTCGACGAGCCAACCACGCTTGCGGGCGATCGTCGCCAAGCGCACTTCGGGGTTCACCGCGACGGGATAGCCCACCGCTTCGAGCATCGGCAGGTCGGAGGAGGAGTCTGCGTACGCGACCGACTCGCTCAGCTCGAGGCCTTCGGCGATTGCGTAGTCCGCCATCACTTGCGCCCGCGCTTCCCCCGTGGGCGGCACGTCGACGAGCTCGCCCGTGTACTTCCCGTCCGAGGTCACACCAAGGTGCGCGCTGACGACGTCGTCGAACAGCGGGAGCAGCGGCTTCACGACCAGATCGAGTGCGCCCGTGATCAGGAGCGTGCGATGGCCGAGTGCGCGGTGCTCGCGGACGCGGCGAATCGCCTCGGGGAACGACTTCGTGAGGATCAACGCGCTCATGAGCTCAGTGGCGTCCTCATCGAGCTGGTCGACCGACGCGCCCTCGTAGCGGCGGTAGAAGTACCGAAGGAAGTCACCGCGGTCCTTCTTGTCGAGCGACAGCAAGGTCGGCGCCTCGCGGACGGTCCTCATGATCAAGCGCAGCCGGTCGTCGCGGTCGAGGCGTCGGCTCGCGAGCCACGCGTACGACTCGACCACGTTCGACGCGATGAGCGTGTTCTCGAGGTCGAACGCTGCGAGATGACGACCAGGTGCGAGCACCGCGGAGCGCAGCCGCTGGTCGCGCGTCGGGCCCGAGCGACCTCCGGGCGTCGTCCGCACGCGCGCGTGCAGCACGACGGACGGCAGATGGACCTCGGTGACGTAGTACGTCCAGTCGATGGCGCGCGGGTCGAACGCGAAGCTCGTTCGATCCTCGTCGTCGAGGCTGTGCCACACGTCCATGAGGCGGTCGACGCGGTAGATGGCCTCGCACTCGGCGTAGGCGCCGTACAGCTCGACGTAGCTCAGCGCTCGCTCGACTTCGGATCGGCGCTCCTCGAGGCGGGCGGGCACCTGTGCGGCCTCGCCTCGCACCGGCAGCACTGTGAACGCCTTCTCCGCCCGCTCGAGCAGCCGCTTGGCCCGGTTGAGCTGCCCTTGGACCTTGCCGCGGCCGGGGAACGACCATGGAGCGACGACGATCGGTTGCCCGGCGCTGTCGTAGAGCGGGTGCTCGCTGAACCACCCGTGCACGAGGTCGACCAGGCCGCGATAGCGAAGTGGGTTCGTCGAGCCCGATGCAACCTGCACGATCGGCGGCGCCTGCTCGGGCCCGAGAGCCGCGACCGCGCAGATCGCGCCGACCACGAGGTCGACCGGGATCACGTCGATCGTGCCTTCGGGCACGCCCGGGAACTCCTTCAGCAACCCGCGGGCGTAGGAGATGATGACCGGCTCGGCCATGCGGAACCCGCGAATCCATCCTGGGCGCGGTTCGACGAGGGCGGACTCGATGATCGACGGGCGCACGATGCTCACCGGCACGTCGCCCTTCATCTCGGTCAGCGCTCCCTCGCCGAGTGCCTTCGTGTACGCGTACGCGTCGGGCCAACCGAGCGATGACGCGCGTGAACGTCCGGCCTGGATGAGCTGATCTGACACCCAGCGCTGTCGCAGGTGCTCGGTCTTGGCCGCGAGCGCGGGCGTGCCCGCGGCTCCGAGCTCTGAGCGTGCTCCGGAGCGGAAGTGCGCGAGTCGCTTGGGATCGCGGCTCGCGGCGTCGGCGTCGGCACGCGCGCGTCGGGCCGCGGCAACCTCGCCCCGCCAGTCGATCCCCAAGTCGAACGGGCCGTCGCTCACGAGCTTCTCGGGTGCATCGCCGCGCCGATTGCCCGCGACGTAGCACGTCGACACGGACACGAGGTGCGGATGCACCCCGAGGCTCTGCAGCGTCTCGACGATCCGGACAGGGCCGAGCAGGTTGACCTCGACCGCGTCGTCGATGGCGGAGTCGAACGACACCGTCGCCGCGGAGTGGATCACGATGTCGCACCCGCCGAGTGCCTCACGGCCGGCGTCGTCGAGGCCGAGGCCGTCAGTGCTGACGTCACCCGCGACGACGGTGATCCGCCGCGCCATGTCCTCGTCGAATGTGCTGCCCAGGATCGAGCGGAGGTTGTCGAACGCGTCGTTGCGCAGGATCTCGCGCTGCACCCGTTGTGCGGCCGAGGTGCGACGGCCTGCGCGCACCAGCAAGACGAGCGAGCAGTCGGGGACCGCACGCAAAAGACGCTCGACCACCGCGGTGCCGAGGAAGCCGGTCGATCCGGTGACGGCGATGCGCCGACCCGCGAGGGCCTGCCTGATCATCTCGCTCTTTCTACCAAATGGTAGAGACGGTGTCTACCAGTTGGTAGACAGACCGACACCGCCCGCCGTACCCTCCGGGGCGTGGCCACGAGCGATCGCATCCTCGACGGTGCGCTTGCTTCGTTCGGCACGCGGGGATACGACGCCAGCTCGCTCGATGCGATCGCCTCAGAGCTCGGGGTACGCAAGCAGACCATCCTCTACTACTTCCCGACCAAAGAGGCGCTTCTCGAGGCCGTGATCGACCGCAGCGCGGCCGAGCTGTCGGGAGTGCTCGAAGACGCGCTCGTCCGCGCGGGGAAGGGGTGGGACCGTGTGGAGGCGGTCGTGCGGTCGGTCTTCCGGCTGGCGCTACGCCGGCCGGAGCTGCTCGGGCTCCTGCGGGAAGTGAGCCGGCTCGGCCCCCCGGCCGCGACCCGGCTCACTGACGCGCTCGACCCGCTGGTGCAGCGCGCCCGTCTGTTCCTCGAGGCCGAGATGGACGCAGGCACGATGCGGCGCCAGGACGCGCGGCTCGTGCTGCTCTCGGCCTACTCAGCAGTGATCGGAGTGGCGACGGAGGTCGAGGTGCTCCGCGCGGTCGGCATCGACCCCACGCTGCGCTCGCTCGCGGTCCGCCGGCGCGAGCTGCTCGGCTTCCTGCGATCGGCGCTCGTCGTCGACGCCTGACGCCACTCCGACCGGACGGTCAGGTCGTTGGGGGGCCCGCGTCGGTCGTGGTCGGCGCCTCGGTCGTCGTCGGCGCTTCGGTGGTGGTCGGCGCCTCGGTCGTCGTCGGCGCCTCGGTGGTCGTCGGCGCGTCCGTGGTGGTCGGCGCGGGCGTTGTCGCCGGGTTCGTCGGGAACGTCGGCGGGAAGGCGACACCGCCGGTCGGCGTCGTGGTGGTCGTGGTCCTCACGGTCGTCGTCGAGCCGTTCGCCGTCGTCGTCGATCCCTTGATCGTCGTGGTGGGCGACGTCGTCTTGACCGTGGTCGAAGCGGCTCGCGTCGTTGTCGGCGCGAGCGTGGACGTCGTCGTGACGATCGCCTTCGGCGGCTTCTTCGACGGCGGCGGAGGAGGCGGCGCGCTGACGACGTATTCGATGGTGATCGCGAAGCCGGTCGCGTTGCCGGCGTCGTCGGTCGCGGTGACTTCGATGACGTTGGGGCCGAGCTGGAGCGGGACGTCGACTGCCCACACGCCGGCACCATCGGCGGTGACCGCCACGCCGGCGATGACCATGTGCGCGCCGGGATCGGAGAGCCCGCTGACCAGCACGTGGTTCTGGCCGACCTGGATGCCGTCGTAGAGGCTCTGGTCGAGCGCGAGCGACGGGGGCGTGGTGTCGGGCGGCACCGTCACGACGGTGGTCGTCTCCTCGGCCGTCGTCGTGGTCGTCGCCTCGGCTTCGGTCGAGGGAGTGGCGGTCACGACTTGAATCGTGGTGTCGCCGCCCCCAGCCATGACCGCACCGGTCATCCCGAGGAACGCGACGCCGGTGAGGCCGAGCATGGTGCCGGGACGAAAGATCCAGTCCTTCGCGTTCATCACCGAGCCCGCCTTCCGTCCGCGCTGTTCACCGAGTGCCCATCGGCACTCCGTCGCGCTGAATTGAGGCTGGTCAGCCAGGTCAGGCGAGCTTTGCGGCGATGGAGCCGGCCGCCCGGAGGGCGGTGCCGTCGGCGCCATCGGTGGAGTACTCGGCAGTCGGCGCCCGTTCGGCCTCGGCCACCATCCCCGCGAGCAAGGCTCCGAACCCCACGCCCTCCGCCGCCCAGAAGTACCAGGCCAGCGACCCGGGGATCGTGTTGATCTCGTTCACGTAGACCTGGTCGTTCGCCCAGAGGAAGTCGATGCGGGCGACCGACCGCACCAGAGCCACCCGAGCGACGGTCGTGGCCGCCGCTCTGATCTGGTCGGAGACCTCGGCGGGCACCTGCGCGGGCAGCTCCCGCTTGGCGCTCGCCATCCCCTGCCCGCCCAGGTACTTGTCGGCGTACGAGTAGATGCGGGTGTCGCCCGACCCCCGCAACGGCCGCTCGATCCCGGAAAGCCGGGTCTCGGGATGCGAGAGCACCGAGATGTTGAGGTCGACCGCCTCGGGGAGGTACGGCTCGACGACGGCACCGGCGCGGTAGTGCGGCGAAGCCTTGACAAGCGCCCCGGCCGCGGTCAGGTCGTCGGTGATCTCGATGCCGATGCTCGAGCCGCCGAACCGCGGCTTCACGATGTACGGGCCCGGGAACGCGGGGCCGTCGCCGACGCCGAACGCAACGCGCGGGAGCGCGGTCAGCCCCGCGGCGTGCATCACTCCGGCGAATGCCAGCTTGTCCATCCCGAGAGCCGCTCCTGCTGCGCTCGGTCCCGTGTACCGCAGGCCGGCCAGGTCCAGTGCGGCCTGGAGGGTGCCGTCCTCACCCGGACCCCCGTGACAGCAGTTGACGACGGCGCCGATCTCGAGCGCCCCGCGGCGTCCGAAGCGGCCCGCCTCGGGCACGAACCCCCCGCCGGGCCGAGCCACGAGGTCGAGCCGGTGCGCGCCACGGGGGACACCCTCGACGAAGGCCGCAGGTTCGAGGGAGGCATCGACCTCGAAGAAGTCGCCCGATCGGGCCCAATAGATCGCGGTGACGTCGACGTGGTCCTTCGCGAATGCACCCGCAGCCTGCAGCCCGGTGAGCACGCTGATGTCGTGTTCGGGGCTCGGACCTCCGAACAGCACGGCGGGACGGGTCACCCGGACATGCTGGCAGAGGCAACGCCGAGATCAGGGGTAATGGTCGGGCAGGTCGTTCTCGTAGAGCACCACATCTCCTGCCTCGAGCTCCGAACGCACCCACGCGACTGCTTCCTCGCGAGTCGCGACCTGGTGGACGGCGGCCAGGCCGCCGGCCGCGCCCTGGAGAAGGGCGCGTCGATTCGTCTGCCCGACGACAACGATGTCGTCCGCGACGAGCGACGCGCCGCTGCCCAAGCGCTCGTTCTCGTGGAACTGCTGCTTGCCGAGCTCGACCATCCCGGGCGTGACCACGACGCGGCGCGCGTCGACGGCACCCGTGAACGCGAGAAGGGAGAGCGACGACTCGGCGCTGGCCGGGTTCGAGCTGAAGGTGTTGTCGATGACGTGCACGCCAGAAGACGCGACTGCCACTTCCTGGCGATGCTCGGGCTGGGGGAGCGACGCGAGTCGAGGCTCGATCTCGTCCCACGGCACGTCCACGGCCACGGCGATCGCGATCGCACACGCGAGGTTCGAGGGCTGCGCCGCGTGGTTCAGGGTCGCGGTGCACGACTCGCCCGCATCGATCGTCAAGCGGCCGTCTTCCCGCAGGACGCGGATGTCGACGGGGCTCGTGAGCCTTTCCCCGCTGCATGCGATGACGCGCTTCCCCGCGAGGCGGTTGGCGTCTGCGACGGCGGCGAGGCCGTAGGCGTCGACGTTCAACACTGCAATTCCGACGCACTCGAGGATCTCGGACTTCGCCTCGACGATCGTGTCGAGCGAGCGCATCCGCTCGAGGTGCACCGGTCCGATGGCAGTCACGACGCCGATCTGGGGCTGCACCCAGTCGCACAACGACGAGATCTCTCCCTTCCCGTACGTGCCCATCTCGGCGATGAACACCTCGGTTCCCGGAGCGAGCTGCTCGGTGATCGCGCGCGAGAGCCCCGCGGCGTTGTTGAAGCTGGCCGGAGTCGCGACGACGCGTCGGCTGCCACTGATGAGGTGACGCGCGTACTGCTTCGTCGTGGTCTTGCCGTACGAGCCCGTGATCGCGACGACCGTCGGCGAGACGCGACGGAGGGTCGCAGTCGCGCGCGTGATGTGACGGCGCGCGAGCGCACGTTCCAGCGGTGCGACCAACCAGAGCGCACCGTCGACGAGCAGCGGCGCGACGAGCCCGCTGACCGCGACTGCCGCGGGGCCGCGATCGAACAGCAGACCGATGAGCGCGACGACGATGATCGTGAGCAGGACGGTGACGATCGCCGCGGTCCGCAGCCGTCGGGTCCAAGCCAGCCTGCTCGTGCGACCTCTCAGCGCGAGACCGAACGGCCCGATCACCGCGATCGCGGCGGTGACCACTCCCGTGATCGGCCACGCGAACGAGAGTGCGCCGGTGAACACCGCGGCGCACACGAGCGCGACGTTCGGGTTGGTCGAGCCCCACCAGCGGCGAGCGAACCGGGTCGCGTATCCGGGGTGGTAGTGCTCCCGCTGCGCGACGCGCAGCCAGCGCACCAAGGCGAACCCGAACCCGATCGCTCCCGCGATCGTGACGACGATGTCGATCGCGGTCATCTGGACGGGAGGAGCCGGACGATCGCCGCGTGCAGCTCGTTCGGCGCGGTGAGAGGCGTGAGGTGCCCGGCGCCCGGGATCACGGTCAACGACGGATGGGCGAGGAGGTGCGCAGCCTTGTTCGCCACCGCGATCGGCGCCGCGGTGTCGTCGGCAC